>CAVRJV010000011.1:0-785978 GCA_963721485.1 uncultured delta proteobacterium
TTGGCATTGGCCTGCGCGATGACTTTATCTTCCTCGTCGAGCGCCGACAGATAGAGGATGCGCTCGGTGACGCGATTGTTTTCGACTTCGCGATACGGCGTTTCGATAAAGCCGTACTCGTTGACGCGCGCGTAGGTCGAAAGCGCCGCGATAAGACCGATATTAGGACCCTCGGGCGTTTCAATCGGGCATACGCGGCCGTAATGGGTCGGATGAACGTCGCGGACTTCGAATCCCGCGCGTTCACGCGTGAGCCCGCCGGGTCCGAGTGCCGACAGTCGGCGTTTGTGCGCGATTTCGCTCAGCGGATTCGTCTGATCCATGAACTGCGACAACTGCGACGATCCGAAGAACTCCTTGATAACCGCCGAGGCCGGCTTGTAGTTCACCAGCTCCTGCGGCATCAGGGTTTCGATGTCCTGCAGGCTCATCCGCTCCTTGATCGCGCGCTCCATGCGCACGAGGCCGATGCGGAACTGGTTCTCGACCAGCTCGCCGACCGCGCGCACGCGGCGATTCCCAAGATGGTCGATATCGTCGACCTGGCCGTTGCCGTTCTTGAGGTCCATCAGGTAGCGCACGACTTCGAGGATGTCCTCACGGCGCAGCGTGCCCTGTTCGAGCGGCACATCTATCTTGAGCTTGTGGTTGAGCTTCAGCCGCCCGACTTTGGACAGGTCGTAGCGCTCGGCGTTGAAGAACAGGTTGTTGAAGAACGTAGTCGCCGTTTCCTGCGTCGGCGGATCGCCGGGGCGCAGCCGCCGGTAAATTTCGATGACCGCCTCTTCGGGCGTGCCGAGCTTGTCCTGCGCGAGCGTGAGGCGCAGCGGACCGCCGCCGGGCGCGTCCTCGGTGTACAGGACTTCGATTTTCTTGACGCCGTGAGCCTTGAGCTTCTCGAGCGTGTCTTCGGTGATCTCTTCGTTGGTGCCAATCAACACTTCGCCGGTGGTGGAATCGACGATGTCATGCGCCGAGACCTTGCCGACGATCTCGTCGAGCGCAATCGGCACTTCGCCGATCTTCGCCTGCTCCATCGCGCGCACGATAGCCTTGTTGAACTTGCGGCCTTCGCGCGCGATCACCTCACCCGACTTCGGATCCTTGACGTCGCGACTCACCCGCGAACCCATCAGCTGCTCGGCGACGAACTGCTTGGTGTACTGCTTGGGGTCGAGGTTGATGATGTCCTTGCGGTAGTAGTAGTTGAGCAGGTCCTCGGTGGTCATCCCGAGTGCGCGCAGCAGCACGGTCGCCGGAAATTTGCGGCGGCGATCGATGCGGACATACAGCACGTCGCGCGGGTCGAACTCGAAGTCGATCCAGCTCCCGCGATACGGGATGATTCGCGCCGAGTACAACAGTTTGCCGGTCGAGTGGGTGCGCCCCTTGTCATGCTCGAAGAACACGCCGGGCGAGCGATGCAACTGCGACACGATGACGCGCTCGGTGCCGTTCACCATGAAGGTGCCGTTGCCGGTCATCAGCGGAATCTCGCCGAAGTAAACTTCCTGCTCCTTGACGTTCTTGATCGAGCGGCGGCCGTTCTCGACGTCCCAGATGACGAGCTGAATTTTGACCTTGAGCGGCGCGGCGTAAGTCATGCCGCGCTGATGGCATTCCTCGACGTCGTACTTGGGCGTGCCGAGCTCGTAGGAGACGAATTCGAGCGACGCGGTCTCGTTGAAATCCTTGATCGGAAAGACCGACTTGAAGACCGCCTGCAAGCCTACGTCGGCGCGGTCCTCGGTCGAGACGCCGACCTGCAGAAAATCGTCATACGAGCGCTTCTGAATCTCGATCAGATTCGGAATCTCGATGATCTTCTTGATCTTGCCGAACGAGCGGCGAATGCGAAGATTACTGGTAACGTGAACCTGGGCCATCTGCTACCTCACCGTGCGTGCGCCACATACTTCGGCGCGCCGTGAAGACCGAGAAAAAGAGAACGCGGGCGCAGGGGTGTCCCCCGTGCCCACGGCTTCATCGATAAAGACCGTTTGAAATTCCCGCGCGCCGATTCGTCCCGCGCCCGTTGAATTTCCCGACCCTTTGCTGTGCGTCAAAAAGACTAAGTCCTTCCTACTTCAGCTCCACGGTGCCACCGGCCGCTTCGAGCTTCTTCTTGATATCCTCGGCTTCGGCCTTGTTGACGCCTTCCTTGACTGCCTTGGGCGCGCCATCGACCAGGTCCTTGGCCTCTTTAAGGCCGAGTCCGGTCAATTCGCGGACGACCTTGATCACCTGGATCTTCTTGTCGCCGGAGCCCGTCAGCACGACATTGAACTCTTCCTTCTCAGGCGCCGCCGCGGCAGCACCGCCGGCAGCAGGGCCGGCAGCAGCGACCGCGACCGGAGCCGCGGCGGATACGCCAAGCTCGGCCTCGAGTTCCTTGACCAGAGCCGCTGCGTCGATGAGGGTCAGGTTCTTCAGATAATCCTTCACCTGATCGCGGCTGAGTTGTGCTTCTGACATGTTACCTTCTCTCCTTGTTCACGCATCCGGGGAGACTGTGTGGGAGCGCCCCAGAATTCTTATTTTTCAATCAACGGGATCTTTTAACTTAATCATCCGCGCGCGTTCTGCACGCGACCAAAATCTCTCTATCAACCCTCAGCCGGAGCTGCCGGAGTTTCCGGAGCCGCCGGCGCTTCGGGCGCCGGTTCCGATGATGCCGCCGCTGGAGCCGCGCCGGCGCCGTTCTTTTTGCCAATCGCGTCGATCACGCGCGCCAGGTATGAACCCGGCTCGTTGAGCAGACGGACCAACCGTGTCGCCGGCGCATTGAGCAGCCCGAGCAACTGGCTGAAAATCACTTCGCGCGACGGCAGCTTCGACAGTGCTTCGATTTCAGCCGGCGTTAGCAGTTTGCCGTCGAGTACGGCGCCGCGGAGCTTCAGCTTCTCGCCGAGCGGGCCGAACGAGGTGAAGGTCTTCGCCAGGACGACGGGATCCTCGTAACTGAGGATTAGGCCGACCTGACCGCTAAGGTTGCTGTCGAGCGCCTCGAACTTGGTGCCCTTGATCGCATGGCGCACCAGCGTGTTCTTCGCGATACGCATCTCGCCGCGCACGGCGCGCAGGCGCTTGCGCATCTCGGTCGATTCCGCGGCCGTCATCCCGCGGTACTCGGACACGAGCGCGATACTGGCGCGGCCGAAGCTACTCGCGAGATCTTCGACCAGCGCGGTTTTTTCTGATTTCTTCATTATACTGTATCCAGCTCCACCAACGAAAAACCGAAAACTACGCCGCCGCCGCGAGCAGTTTGGCCGCCGCCTGCGCCGTGTCGATACGGACGCCGGGACCCATCGTCGACGACAACGCGAGGCTGCGAACGTAATTACCCTTGGCGCTTGCGGGCTTGGAGCGAACGATCGCACCGAGCAGCGCGCGCACATTGTCGAGCAGCTTCTGATCGCCGAAACTCGTCTTGCCGACGCGCGCGTGCACGACGCCGGCCTTGTCGACGCGATAATCCACTTTACCGGCTTTGATCTCGGCGACGGCTTTCGCCACGTCGAAGGTCACGGTGCCGACTTTCGGATTGGGCATCAGGCCGCGCGGCCCGAGAATTTTGCCGATACGTCCAACCTGGCCCATCATGTCGGGCGTCGCGATAACGCGATCGAAGTCGAGCCAGTTCTCTTCCTGGATTTTCTTGATGATATCGTCGCCGCCGACGAAATCCGCACCCGCCTCGCGCGCCTCGCGCTCTTTCTCGCCCTTGGCCACGACCAGCACGCGCGCGGTCGAGCCGGTGCCGTGCGGGAGGACTATGGTTCCGCGGACGTTCTGATCGGCCTGGCGCGGATCGACGCCGAGCCGCACCGCGATCTCGACCGTCTCGTCGAACTTGGCGACCTTGTTATCGACGACGAGCTTCACCGCTTCTTCGAGCGTGTAGCGCTTTTCGCGATCGATCTTCTTGAGCGCTTCCTTATATTTCTTGCCCGCCATTTAGTCTGAAACCTCGATGCCCATGCTGCGCGCGGTGCCCGACACGGTGTTGACGGCCGCCGCCAGATCGGCCGCTGTCAGATCCTTGAGCTTGGTCTTGGCGATTTCCTCGACCTGCGCGCGCGTGACTTTGCCGACCTTGTTCTTGTTCGGCATCGGCGAGCCTTTTTCGATTCCCGCCGCGCGTAATAGAAGGATGGAGGCGGGCGGGCTCTTGGTGATGAAGGTGAACGAGCGGTCGGCATAGACGGTGACGATCACCGGGATGACGAGGCCATTCATGTTCTGGGTCTGCGCGTTGAAGGCCTTGCAGAACTCCATGATATTAACGCCGCGCTGGCCGAGCGCAGGCCCCACCGGCGGCGACGGGTTGGCCGCACCGGCCGGAATCTGCAGCTTAATCGATCCGACTACTTTCTTAGCCATTTTTCTTTTTCATTGAATCCGTATCGTGCTTGGTGACCGGCGAAAAATTTCGTTAGATGTCCGCGTTGGTTAGCCTCAAGAGCGCATCTCGATGCGCACCCTCGGCGAATCGATTAGTTGTCGTTAAGCCTTTTCTACCTGCACAAAATCGAGTTCGACCGGAGTTGCGCGGCCGAAAATCGAGATGAGAACACGGACTTTGCCCTTCTCGGGCTTGACTTCCTCGACGGTGCCGTTGAAGTCCTGGAACGGGCCGTCGACGACCTTGATCGCCTCGCCCACCTCGAACAGCACCTTGGGTTTTGGACGCAGCGCGCCCTCTTCCATCTGCTGCTCGATTTCCGCCACTTCGGACATCGGCACTTCGGGCGGATTGGTCGAATGCCCGACGAAGCCGGTAATTTTCGGCGTATCTTTAATGACGTGCCAGGTCTCGTCGTCGAGCACCATCTCGACGAAGATGTATCCGGGGAAAAACTTGCGGCTCGAGACCTTGCGCGCGCCTCCCTTGCCGAGTTCCTGCACGCGCTCGATCGGGACCAGCACCTTGCCGATCTTGTCTTCCTTATGAAGCGACCGTACCCGCTCCTCGAGCGCGGCCTTGGCCTTGTGCTCGTAGCCCGAGTAGGTGTGGACGATATACCACTTCATCGCGGGCTTGGCGGCGGTTTCTGTCGTCGGTTCAGTCATCTGAGTGAGCAATCTCTAAAATGGCGTCAGCGGTCCCCGCGTCCGTCGTTCCCTAGCGGAGCAGCATCTGCACGCCGCGCACCGCGAAAAAGTCGATTACTCCGAGCCACAAAGCCATCACAAACGTCAGACCCACCACCACAATCGTGGCCTGCATGGTTTCCTTGGGCGAGGGGTAATGGACCTTGGCAAGCTCCGTCCACGCTTCCGAGACGAAACTTACGCCCTGATTGAAGTAACTTTTCAGACTATTCATTTTTCGTGCCTAACGCAAGAACCGTGTAAATTTTGGCGGGCCAGCCAGGGGTCGAACCTGGAACCCTCGGATTTGGAGTCCGATGCTCTGCCAATTGGAGCTACTGACCCTCTTTTTTCAGTATCTACGCGTATTCGTGATCTGCCAGCGCTGCTGCTTGTTTACCAGCCGCCGGCAATTCTACTCGTTAAGTGACTTTGCCTTCTTTGTGGACGGTGTGGGCGCGGCATCGCGAGCAGAACTTCTTGATCGCAAACTTGTCGGTCTGCGTCTTCTTGTTCTTGGTCGTCGTGTAGTTGCGCGACTTGCAGGTCTCGCACGAAAGCGAAATCAGGTCTCTCATTATATATAGTCCGCCTCGAAAGATTTCTCCGCCGATCAGCCGGCATCAATCTGGAAAGCCCACGACGGGATTCGAACCCGTGACCTCTTCCTTACCAAGGAAGTGCTCTGCCGACTGAGCTACATGGGCACCCGGTCAATGCACTCAACCTGAACAATCGATAAAGACACTCCAAGCAAAACGTAACTGCCTAGATTCGATTCACTGAAAAAAGCGGGAAACGGGACTCGAACCCGCGACCCCGAGCTTGGAAGGCTCGCGCTCTACCAACTGAGCTATTCCCGCACTCCCCATTCGAACCCATGATTATACTGGTGGAGAGGGAAGGATTCGAACCTTCGAAGGCATAAGCCGGCAGATTTACAGTCTGCTCCCTTTGTCCACTCGGGAACCTCTCCCGCCAAGCCGATAATGCCGCCCAAGCCGATGGCGAGAATCGAACTCGCAACCACCTGATTACAAATCAGGTGCTCTACCGTTGAGCTACATCGGCAAACAACGAACAACGTTAAGAAGGAAAAGCTATTCGGCGGCGGCAGGACTGTCAAGCTAAACGAGGTTTGGGGTCTGCTTCTTGCATCGGCAGGGCAAGACGCGATCGGGAAAAATTTCAAATCGCGGCGCTCGACGCGAAGACTGAGCGTGAAAGTTCCGCGCGGAACATCTTGGTGCTTGCGGTCATCCGCGTCGATCGGGAAAAGTGATCCTCATGCCGAAATCCAAGCCACTCCCTAGCAGCGGCGCTTTGATTGATCTCGAATGGGCCCGGGTCTACGCGGACCGTATCAAGGACGAGCTGAAGCTGATCGGCAAGACGCTGGCCGATCTCAACGCGCACGCGATTCATCCGCACCTGGTCAAGGGAGCGGTGACTCTCAAAGCGCAAATGAAAGAGGCCAGTCAGCAGGTGGGCTCGATGAGAAAAATCGCGAGCCAGTACGAATCCGAGTGGATGAGCACGATCAAGAAGGCGCTGGCACGGAAGTACCCCGGCTTCAACGACGGCAAGCCTACGCGCGCAAAGCCGGCAACAAGATCCGCAAAGAAAAAATCGCGACCCTCTCCGCAGGCCTGAACGCTGCGCCTGACCAACTAGGTTGCGGCGGCGCGACGGCGGGCTATTTCGAAAAGCGCCACCGCGGCGGCCACCGATACGTTGAGCGAGCCGACTTTGCCGTGCATCGGGATGTCGACGACGAAGTCCGCGCCCTTCTTGACGATGTCGCGAACGCCGCGGCCCTCGGAGCCGACGATAATCGCGAGCTTGCGCGAGGTGTCGAGCGTGTAGATCGAGGTGTCGCCGCCCGGCGCGAGCGCCGCCGTCCAGTAGCCCGCTTCCTTGAGCTGCTCGATAGTGCGCGCCACGTTGCCGCATCGCGCGATCTTCAGATGGATCCATGCACCGGCTGATGACTTAACCGCGGCGGGCGTGATGCCGGCCGTGCGGTCCTTCGCGATGACAATCGCCGTGACGCCTGCACCCTCCGCCGATCGCATCAGCGCGCCCAGGTTGCGCGGATCTGTGACACCGTCGACCAGCACGATCGGATCGGGCTGCGCGGCCAGAATATCTTCGAGCGGCGTGTACTCGTACTCGCGCATCAGGGCCGCGATCCCCTGATGGCGGGCGGCGGAGCCTGCGAGGCGCTCCAATCCAGCTTCATCGGCAAACTCGACACGGCCGCCGCCGGTTCTGACGAGATCGATCTCGGCTGAGAAGCGCCGCTCGTCGCCGGACTTCACGTAGAGCACGCGAATCGAGGCGGGCGCGGCGGCGACCAGCTCGCGGATGGGCTCGACGCCGTAAACAATTTCGCGATCGTTACCGGCGGGGCGATGAGTATCGCGTTCATTTGTATCAGCGCGCCGATACTCGCGCGCCGGCGGTGCTGGAGGCGCGGCAGGTTTGGCGGGTGACGGCGGCGCTTGTCGCCGCGGCGGACGCGGTGCGTTGCGGTTGAAGCGCGGATGGCGGTCCTTGTCGCGAAAATCTCTCATCGATGGGGATAGTATCAGAGCGTTGGAGAAGTAGCGCGTATCAGTTTTTGTGAACGATGCATGCAACCTGACCGCTAACCCCTTCCCTCGAGGGAAAGGGGACAATCGCGCACCGAATGAAATCACAAGTTTCAATCGTGCAGGCGAATGTCTAAACTTGGACGCTGCGCTCGGTTCGGATCAAACAAATGAGACTGGCAATTCCAGGATTTGCGATTATCGACCGCTATGTCGCGCGCGAAGTGCTCGCGCCGTTCGCTGTGGACGTCGGGCTGCTGACCTTTGCGCTGGTAACCGGCAAGTTGCTCAAGCTGATGGACATGGTCGTCAACCACGGCGTCAGCCTCGGCGAGGTGTGCGGGATCATCGGGTACATCATGCCGGCCTTTCTCGAACTCACCTTTCCGATGGCGCTGCTGCTCGGCGTGCTGATGGGATTCGGGCGCATGTCGAGCGACCAGGAGATGACGGCGGCACGCGCTTGCGGCGTCAGCCTCTATCGGCTGGCGGTGCCGGTGATGATAGTGGCGCTGGGAGTGTATGCGGTTTCGAGCTACTTCGCATTCTCGCTGCGGCCGTGGGCGAATTCCAATTTGCGCAACAAGCTCTACGAGCTGAGCCAGACCCGCACCAGCGCCGGGATGAAGGAAAAAATCTTCAACAGCAACTTGCCCGGCCTGGTGGTTTACGTCGACGAGATGTCCGATACCGATTCCAGCATGAAGGGCGTCATGATCTCGGATGCGCGCGATCCGCATAACCAGAACACGATAATCGCCAAGCGCGGCGCGATGCTGCCCGATACGAAGAACAAATCGATCACGCTGCGGCTGTATGACGGATCGATCTTCGGCGTCGAGCCGCAGGATAACGCGACCCACATCACCAGCTTCAAGACCTACGATCTCAGCGTCAATTCCGAGGAATCGATGGGCGCCACCGACGTGGAGCCGGACGAGATGACCTACTCGGTCTTGCGCGGCACGATTGCGGCGGCGCGAGCCAAGGGCAAACCGGATTACGACGCCGAGACCGAGATGGCGAGCAAGTTTACCGTCCCGTTCGCTACGCTGCTGTTCGCGCTGCTCGGCATCTCGCTCGGGCTCAAGCCGGCCCGCGGCGGCCATTCGGAGCGCTTCGGCGTCAGCGTCGCGCTGTTCTTTCTCTATTACTCGCTGATGCGCGTGGGCGAGACGTTGGCGCAGCGCGGACGACTCAATGCGTGGATCGCGATGAGCATCCCGGACCTGGTGTTTATGGCGCTGGCGTTCTGGTTCTTTTATCGCGCCGCGTCGGACAAGGCCGACCAGGGCCGCGGCCCCGGCGACATCATCTGGGACCTGGTCGAGCGTTACGAGCGCAGCAGGCAGGCCGCATGAGACTTCGACCGCGCCTGTCGCCGGTAATGGATCGCTTTATCGCGGGCCAGTTCTTCGGCCCGTTCATGGTATGCCTGGCGGCGTTCACGGCGGCCTATCTGCTCGGCGACATGTTCGATCGATTCGACGACCTGATCCGCTACGGCGGACTCGGACTGCTGGGCCTCGAGTACTTCGCGCTCAAGCTGCCGCTGATCGTTTCGCAGGTGATGCCGGTCGCGTGCCTGGCGGGCGTGCTGCTCGGCTTCGCGCTGCTCAATCGATCGGGCGAGGTGCTCGCATGCCAGCAGCTAGGTATCAGCCGGCTGGAGATGGCGGTGCCGGTGTTGCTGGTCGCGATCTTGATTTCCGGCTTTGATTTTCTTATCAGCGAGACCGTGGTACCCGCCGCGACGCGTCAGGCGAAATATATTTATTCGGTAGAACTCAAGAAGCGATCGCTCAAGGCGGTGTTCGCCAACAAGCGCATCTGGGTGCGCGTGCGCGACGGCTTTATCTCGGTCGACAGCCTCGACAAGAAGCAGCAGATGCTCACCGGAATCACGCACTACCGGCTCGACAACACCTTCGGACTCAAGGAAATGCAGCATGCGGCGAGTGCGCGATGGGACGGCCGCGACTGGGTCGAGGTCGGGCTGAATTCTTTCGAGGTTGCCGAAGGCGGCACGGTGACCAAGACCGGCGACGCGCGCTTCGATCTCGGACTGACGCCCGCCGACTTCGGGTTGCTGCGCTTCGACCCCGAGGAGTTCAGCCTGTGGGAACTCGATCGTTATATCGCGGACCTGCGCAGCAAGGGGCTCGACCCGGGCGGCTACGTCGTCGATCGCGATTTGAAATACGCGATGCCGCTGGCGTGCGTGATAATGGTCGCGCTGGGGATGGCGTTGAGCCTCGATCCGCTGCCGCGCAACTTGAGTCTCGGGCGCAGTTTCGGCTTGGCAATAATTATCGGCTTCGCCTACTGGACCTCGCTCGGAATTACGTCGGCGCTGGGACGATCGGGGCTGCTGCCCGCGGTAGTCGCCGCGTGGATTCCGAATTTCATGTTCGCGATGATCGCAATCTCGATCTTCCTGTTCGGCGAAGAGCGCTGACGGAGTTCATCGCCGCACGCCGCGCCTCACTTTGCGCGCCGGCGTTGGAATCTGATTCCCGACGATCGCGTTGGTGATGTCGAAGCATCCGGTGTCGCCGTCCGGGTTGCTTAGTATCAATGCGAACGGCCCGTTACCCAGGCCCGACGAATCGATCCCTGCTACCTCGATGTTCACAGTCCACTCACCGCACGCGGGTGCTGCCGGCGTCGGCAACTCGACCATCGTGGCCGAGACCGTCTCGGGCGATATCGATTGGAAGAGAGTTCCGTAGCTCTCGTGGTTAACCGTATGCACTACCCATGGCTCCAACATCAGTTCCAGCGAGGCATCGTCGACGAGAGCGCCACAACTGCCCGACCTCAGAAGGACGGTAAAGCCATTAAATGCGTCGTCGCCAGCGTCGCACATCGGGAAGCCGTTCTCGGTGAAGGTAAACGCCATGTTGACCTGGTCTGAATTAGGAGTGGTCCCGCGCGCTATCTGCAAGCGTTCGCTGTTCGGCGCGAGCACGAAGGGCACTGTCTGTAATTCAAATGCGCCGGCATCGCAGAAGTCAGGATTGCCCGGATCGGGACGCGGGAAGCCCCGCTGGTCGGTCGTCAGCGGCATCGGCGACATCGATTGGTCGGTGCAATCGGCGACCGGAATAAAATCGACTGCCTGGCTGTTCGGTTCGAGCGCGATAGTCTGCGTCGGCCCGCCGTTGTTCTGCAATCCCGTCGGGTCCAGATTCAGGGTAGTGCTGTTATTGATGCTGGTGCCGCTGAAGCCGCAGGTATCGTCATCGGAGATGTTGTAGCCGGCGTCGGTGATACTACCACCGCAATTGCCGCCGTCGGGCTCCGAGGCCAGAATCGTGCCCTTGAGCGTGGCGCTGGCGCCGTTGTAGATGCCGCCGCCGATGGCGTGGTTCGGGTCGCTGTTGCCGAAGAAGGTGCTGTTGGTGACCGTCAGCGTCCCGTAGTTGGCAATGCCGCCGCCGGAGGAAGAGGCGCTGTTGCCGGAGAAGGTGCTGTTGGTGACAGTCAGCGTCCCGCCGTTGTTGAAGATGCCGCCGCTGGAGGTGGCGTTGTTGCCGGAGAAGGTGCTGTTGGTGACCGTCAGCGTCCCGTCGTTGCTCGAAATGCCGCCGCCGGACGATGGCGCGGTTGCCGGAGAAGGTGCTGTTGGTGACCGTCAGCGTTCCGCCGTTGTTGGAAATGCCGCCGCCGATGTTGGCTGTGTTGTCGGAGAAGGTGCAGTTGGTTACGTGCATCGTGCCTCCGTTGTTGACGGCGACCGCGCCTCCCACGCCCCCCGAGCCGTGAGCAAGGGTCAGATCATTCAGGGTTAGGGTGGCGCCTGAGTTCACGCTGAAAATTTGATACGTGCTCGCGCCATCTACAGTGATCGCTTGTCCGCTGCCATCGATCGTCAAGCTAATCGCGATAGCAGGAAGGCTGCTGCCCAGCGTGATAGTCCCGCTGACGCTGAAGTCGATGGTGTCACCGCTTGAGGCGGCGAGGATTTGAGCTCGGAGGCTCCCGGCGCCGGTGTTACCGGTGTTAGTGACGGTAAGCGTCGCAGCGCGCGCCAACCCCGGCATCGCCAGGAACAAAAACGTCAGCGCAATTGCTGCAAGCGCAGCGCGTCGATTTCGATCTGCCATGGACCCCTCCATCGCGGCGCGATTTGACCGCGTCGGCAAATTTTTGCTGGTAAACTACTTTTAGAGCGTTCTGCACAATCTCGCACCACGTCGACCTACTGTCAATTTACAAAAGTAAAGAGGACGGCAAGCAGTCTACGAAAACTGGCGTGGGCAAGAGTGTCAGCGGCGGGTGCGGGCGGCGCGGGCGACGATTTCTTCTACGACTGCGGTCTTGGCGTCGGCGTAGTTCTGCACGTATTTCCAGGTCTGATTCGCCAACTCGCGCTTGGTGCGCTCGCAAAGCTCGCGGTCCGCATCGTTGTTGCGCAGCCAGTCACGGAACATCAGCATCTTGTCTATCTCGGGGCATCCGAACGAGTAGACGTGAAGATTGATGTCGGTGTCGGGGCCTTTGAACAGCCGATGCTGATGCCATTCGGGCTCGCGGATACGGAGCACATGTCCGGCGGACTCCATCGCAGGCACGTAGGCCGGCTCATCGGCGGAATCCGCAACCGCGAGAATCATATCGATGATGGGTTTCGCGGCGAGCCCGGGAACCGAGGTCGAGCCGACATGCTCGAGCATCAGGGCACGATCGCCAAGCGTCGCGCGCACGCGATCGGCCTGGCGAATGAAGAGCGCAGGCCATTCGTCGCTGTACGCGACGAGTTGAATGGGAGCATTATGCGTGCGCATCCCGCCAATATGCGCCGCCTGGATTTCTTCTTCAGTCGCCATGCCGCGATCCCGGCGTCATCCGCCGATTTGGTACATCGAGCGGTCTTGCGTCGAGCGGCCTTCCAACAGATGATGGCCGGTTGGCTTTAGTTCGACGGCGCGTTTCAGGATTCGCGCGACGCCCGCGAGTCCGTCGCCCGAGTTTGAGCGCATGGCTTTGCGCACGTCCAGTTCGTCGTCGTTCAGCAGGCAGAGATGGAACTTGCCGTCGGCGGTCAGGCGCATCCGATTGCAGGTTCCGCAGTAGGGCTCGCTGACCGGGCTGATGAAGCCGACCACGCCGCGCGCGCCCGGGAGGTGATAGTTGCGCGCCTCGTCGGCGAGGTTCTCTGATGGGAGCTCGGTCAGCGGACCGAGCGCCGCCTCGATGCGCCGCCGCGTCTCGATGTTCGAGACGTAGCGCTTGATCGACAGCGTCGCGCATTCGCCGCCGCCCAGCGGCATCAGCTCGATAAAGCGCACGTGCCAGTCGCGCTCGATCGTCAGCCGCGCGAGGTCGACGACATCGATTCGTTGTAGCCGGCCGTCACGACCGCGTTGAGCTTTATCGGCGCCAGTCCGGCCGCTTCGGCCGCCATGATCCCGCCCAGATTTTGGCGAAACTGCCCCATCGCATCTGCCGCTCGACGGTCGCCGGGATCGAGGCTGTCGAGATGGACGTTGATGCGGTTCAGCCCCGCTTGTTTCAGCGGACGCGCGAGTTCGGGCAGCAGCAGCGCGTTGGTGGTCAGCGCGAGGTCCGTCCACGCCGGCGACGCGCGCGAGCCGCTCGACGATCTCGACCAGGTCGAGCCGCAGAGTCGGCTCGCCGCCGGTCAGGCGGAACTTGCGAAAGCCGATGCTCACGGCGGCGCGCGCCACCGTCTCGAATTCGGCCGGCGTCAGCAGCTCTTCGTTGGGCAGGAAGCGCAGGCCCTCCAGCGGCATGCAGTAGACGCATCGCAGGTTGCAATGCGTCGATCACCGAGATCCGCAGGTAGTCGATTTCGCGGTTAAAAGAGTCGCGGGGCACAAGCCCATAGTTATCGGAGCAGTCCGCTCGAAACAACTTGGCGCGGCCAGACGACGCATTTGTCGGTCGCTTGCCGCTCTGCTAAATGCGTCGTCAGCGGAGGGAATCCATGCGAGACACGAATCACCGTGATGGGGGCCGCGATAGCGGCAGTTGCAATTGCTCTGATAGTAGCTCGAACCGACGCGTTCGCATCGGGCAAGGAGTCATGCTCGACGACCACCACGGACGTCACGACTGGTCCGAGCTCCGACGGTGCCGAAGTCACTTGCGATGCAGCCACTGGCGGACCCAACGGCGCGAAGGCTCAAGGCCTCGGGAGCGGATGCGGAGGCGACATCCGACGCATCGGACGGCAGCGATGCTAAAGCAACTGCGAAGGGAGAGGATTCCGAAGCGACCGCCGATGCGGGAGGCGGCAGCATGGCTGTTAGCTCCGCGAAGGGTACGGACTCCGAAGCGACCACCGATGCAACAGGCGGCAGCCAGGCCAACAGCTCCGCGTCGGGACCAGACTCCGATGCGACTGCCGAGTCATCAGGCGGCAGCGATGCTGAAGCAACCGCGAAGGGAGAGGACTCCTATGCGACCGCCGACGGCGGCCAGCGGCAGCATGGCCGTCAGCTCCGCGAAGGGACATGACGCCTACGCAACTGCCGACGCAGCGAACGGCAGCAACGCTCAAGCGACCGCGTCGGGCACCGACAGCGAGGCGGAAGCGTCTGCTCTGGAGACCGGTAACAACGTAACAGCGCTCGCGACCAAGGGCTCTACCGCCATCGGCAGCGACACCAGTCCGCCGACCTGCACGCCAAAGAACGGCGGCAAAGCTGAAGTCATCAGCCCGATGGGAAACTGCGGCGAGTAGAAGGAGCGCTCGCGCCCCGAAAGCCGCGCGACGCAGCTCAACCTTGCCAATTCGCCCGCGCCGCCTATTATCATTGGTATCGTGATGGTGAACATGATTTGTCGATTCAGCGCGAAGGCGCGATTGAGTGTGGCGCTCGTCGTTGCCGCGTGGGTTTTCCTGGCGATCGCATCGTCGAGCTACGCCGACTCGGCCAATCGCGCCGAATCCGACGCGGTCGTGGCCGAGGCGGAAACTCTGGTGATGCAGGCCGGCCAGAAGGATCCGGTTGACTCGAAACTGATTCACCAGGCGATGGACAAACTGCATGTCGCGCTGAAGATCGATCCGCGCAACGATTCGGCCTACGTGGACCTCGGCTTCTGCTACGGCGTGCTGCGCGACGGCGACACGGCGATCGATATGTATCGCACGGCGACGGAGTTGAATCCGTCGGGCAGCAACTTCATCGAGCTGGCCGATATTTATATGCGCGTCGGTGATCCGCAGGATGCGTTGCTCGCGGCCAACGCGGGCATCATCAAGGATCCCACCAACGCGCGGCTGTACAACGCCAAAGGGCTGGCGCTGAATGATTTGCAGCGTTTCGACGAAGCTGAGGAAGCATGGGAGAAGGCCCTGCGGATCGACCCCAATCTGAAAGTTGCGGCGGCAAATCTGCAGGCGTTGAACGCCGGTCCGACCGGCCGCGGCAGCATCAGCAAGCATCCGGCGCAGCAGCCCGCATCCAGCACGGCGCAATAGGCCGTCGCGCAAGAGGTTTCGAGGCTAGCCGCCGGTGATCGGGCGCTCGGGCTCCGCCACGCAGTAGGCGCATCGGCAGAGACTTCTGAGCTGCGGCATCGTGTAGATCGTCTCGTGGCCGTCGACCCATCCGATGAACACCGCCGCTTCGCCGAGCCGCGACAACTGGCGCATCCGCAGGCTCGCGGGCGGCACCTCGCCGCTCACGTTGCCTTTGCATGCATCGCACAGACATCCGCGGCGCAGATTCTCCAGCGGAAAAATGCTGTCGTGGCCGTCGACCCATTGCACGCCGACGGCATAGCGCCCTACTTCGTGCAGGCCTTTGATCTTCGGAGTCTTTGACTTTACAGCGCCATCGGTGCAGTCTCTGCGTGAGTATAACCCGCGCTCCGCTGAGCTGTGGAGCGGTTATTTTTTCAACAAGGAGTTTCGCGACGATGGATGAAAAAGCAAAAAAACAAGCGCTGTTGATGATCCCGTACGGACTGTTCGTGCTGGGCGCGGCGCATGGCGGCACCGCCACCGCGGCGACCGTCAACTGGGTCACGCAAGCCAGCTTCAACCCGCCGCTGGTGGTAGTCGGGATCAAGAAGGACTCGGGCTCGCATGCGATGGTGAAGGACTCGAAGAAGTTTGCGCTCTCGGTGCTCGCGGGCAGGGCAGAAAGAAATCGCGGGCGCGTTCTTTCGTCACGTCGAACCGAAGGACGGCAAATTCGGCGACTTCGCGTTCGAGAACGGGCGCCAATGGCGCGCCAATCATCAGCGACGCGCCGGCGTCGGTCGAATGCGAAGTGGTCGGCTTCTACGAGCTCGGCGATCACAGCGTCGTCGTCGGCAAAGTCACCGAGGCGCATATCAAGCGCGACGCCGACGCATTGACGATGAAAGAGACGGGATGGAATTACGGCGGATAGAAAATGACGAAATGCGGCGTGCGCTCGAGCGGCTGACGGCGAACGCCAGCCGCGAGCTGCTCGTCAAGCAGCCGCATTGGGGCGACGCGATCCTGTGCGACGGGCTGCTGTACGCTGCGCGAGCGCTGAAATCCGATGCGCCGGTCGAGGCTGCGCGAGCGATGGTTCGAGCCGAAGCTCGCGAGGCGGATCCGCGCACCAGCGGATGGTTCTGGTTCTGGGCGGCCGAGGCGCTGCCGGCGCTCGACCTGCATCTGAAGACCAACGATCCGCGCTATCTTGAATATGCTCGCGCGATCGTCGGCTTCATGGAAACTTCGGCGGCGCGAACTGCCGACGGCGCGTTCGTGCCGCATCCGCCGGCGCTCGAAGTATGGATCGACGTCTGCTACTTCACCGCGCCCGCGCTTGGCGCTGCTCGGCCGGATCTCCGACGACGCCGCGATGATCGAGCGCGCGGCGGATCAGATGAATCTTCATCGCGATCATCTGATCGATCCGGACAGCGGGCTTTTCTGGCATGTCGCTTACGTTGATCGCAAATCCCACTCGCAATGTCTGTGGGCGCGCGGCAATAGCTGGTTTTCGATCGCGGCGCCGCAAGTGATCGCCGAAATCGAAGCGGCCGGCGCCGCTCGATCGCTCGCGGCAAAAGCTGAAAACATTCGCGCGGCGCTGGCGCGTCAACTCAACCAGATAGTGGCGCTGCAAGATGAGTCGGGGTTGTGGCATACGGTGATCGATCGCGACGACTCGTACCTGGAGTCATCGTCGGCCGCCGGATTCGCGCTCGCACTTCGGGCGCGCGCTTCGGATGCGGCTGCCCGGTCTCGACGAGGCGCGTGCGCGTGAGGCGTACTCGCGCGCGCTCGGCGCAATTTGTTCGAAGATAGACTTGCACGGCGCGTTCACGGGCGTGTCGCAGCAGACGCCGCCGGGCGATTTTGCTTTTTACAATTCGATCGAAATCGGGACCGCGCCGTTCGCGACCGGCGTGTGCATGATGGCGCTCAGCGAGGCGCTTGGGACGGATACATGGCCAAACAAAAAAGTCGTAGTGCTGCCGGGCGACGACGCGGCGCCGGAGGCGATGGGCGCGACGATGGATGCGCTGCGCGCGCTGAAACTTCCGATCGACTTCATCGAGTTCCCGCCGGGCGAGAAATGGGTGCGCGGCGAGACCGACGCGGCCGCGCGCAAGGCGATCGACGCGTCCGACACGACGCTGTTCGGCTCGACGTCGGGCAAGACTACCTCGATCACTTATCTGCGATGGGGCAAGCAGACCTTCGCCAACGTGCGGCCGGTGCGCTACTCGAAGGGATTTCGCAGCCCGCTGGCGAATCCGGACGGAATCGACTTCGTGATCGTGCGGGAAAATCTCGAGGACCTGTATCTCGGGCTCGAAGGTCCGCTCGAAGCGCTCGCGCCGCTGAAGCTGATGAGCAAAATTCTGCGCGCGCCGCTCGATACGTCCGAGCGCGGCATCTACGCGATCAAAGTGATCACCGAGCGCGCGACGCGCCGCGTCGCCGAGTTCGCCTGCCAGCTCGCGGTCAAGCGCAAGCGCGCCGGCGGCAAGGGCAAGCTCACGTGCACGTCGAAGTACAACATGCTGCGCGAGTCTGACGGCTTGTTCCGCAAAATCGTCGAGGAGACCGCGGCCAGGTATCCTGAAATAAAGTACGAGCAGTTCATCGTCGACGATTTCGCGCGGCGGCTCGTGCAATCGCCGCACGAGCTCGACGTGGTGGTCGCGCCGAATCTGTACGGCGACATCCTGTCCGACGCGGCGGCGGGAATTATCGGCGGGCTCGGGCCTCGCGCCAAGCGGATGCTACGGCGCGGACTACGCCTATTTCGAATCGGTGCACGGCACGGCGCCCGACATCATGGGGCAAGGAATCATCAATCCGTCCGCGACGATGCTGTCGGCCGCGTTGATGCTCGACTACCTCGGCTTCAGCGCCGAGGCGTCGCGCTTCGATGCTGCGGTGCGCAAAGTATACGCGGAAGGCCGCGTGCTGACGCCCGATCAGGGCGGCACCGCGAAGACCTCGGAGTTCACGCGCGCAGTGATCGCAAATCTCTAGCCGCGTCTCCGGGCCAACTCAGTCGCTCCACAGGTCGAGCATAGGCGCGCCTGCTGGGCGCTCGAGTACGTCAGGCCGGTTGAGGGCCCGCCGAACAACTAGCCACGCCGATACCTTGCGCCACTCCCGGGAGTGAGCCGAGCGAGGTGGACGATCCGGAACTCTGCGCCACTCCCGGAAAGCCGAAACCTCTGGCCGCATCCGCGTTCTCCTGCGCGCCGGGCAGCGAACCGAAGATATTGCCGGCGCCGATCCCGCCGGCAGTTCCGTTGGATGGCAGCTTGCCCTTGTTGTAGGAGACGCAGGCGCCGCTCGCGCTCTGGCTGGCGCTGAGGTACGACGCTGCCGTCACCTGTACCCATCCAGTGGGTAGGCTGACCGGGGCCAGAACACGAGCAATTGAACAATGCGCGCGCCGGGAGTCGAATAGGCTGCCGGCAGCGACGGCACCGCTAACGGGCTCGGCGCGATCGCCGTGCTGACGGGCGCCGCCAATTGGGCTGGAGGGCTCGGCGGCAAGGGCGGCACCACGAGCGGATTGGTCGCGGGCAGTTGAGCGCGAACGACGCACACGTGCGCCAGCATCAGCGCCAGTGCAAGCAGGGCTATGGATTTTAATTGCAGTCATAAATCGGCAGCACAGTTTCAAAAGCGCGCGTACCACGGCGGCTGACGCTGGTTCTGCAATTGGAAATCGATATTGAAGCGGCCGAGCAGCGTGCCTTCAGCATGCCACAACGCCAGGCGCGCGTTCTCCAGACCGACATCGGCCTGCACCTCGTTGCCCTGCGCCGTTACCAGGTTGCTTTGGAACTGCAGCAGCGTGTTGGTGGTCGCGAGTGCCGACGCGAAATTGCGACTGAGTATCATGCAGGGCTCTTTTGCGCGTACTTGGTAGCTTCGGCGGTGGCGTCGACCTGTTCCTCGATAGGCGCGCAGATTGGCCAGCGCGCTTTTGACCAGCAAGACGGACTGGTAGAGCGCCTGTCGATATTGCAACCGGCTCTGATCGTAGGCGACGTGAGCCTGCGCGAGGGCGGCTTTCGCGGCGGCGTTGTCGAGCGGCATCGAGAAGGCCAGCACGGCCGCGTAGTCGTAAAATTTGAAATCGAACAGACTATTCAACGCAGTGCCGTAGTCGCCGCCGAAAGGAAGCAGCGGCTCCATTGTTGGTTCCCGGCGGCACTGTAGGTCCGGCGGGGTTGAAACAATTGGCGAAGGCCGGCACCGTGCCGGAGGCGGTGCATTTGGAGTTGCCGGCGACGCTGGTGATCCCGAATTGCGCGCCGAGGTTGAGTTGCGGCAGCGTTTGATTTTCCGCGAATTTGACCTGGATCAACGCGCTGCGAATCGACTCGCGCAGGCCCGCCAGCGCGGGGCTGTCTTCGAGCATCGCCGGAACGCGTCGTTGTCGGTCTCGATTGATCCGTAGTGGATGTCGGGCTGCTGCAGCGGCTCGATATCAGAAGCAAGCATCGCGTCGGCGTGGTTGAGCGCCACGTCCTGTCGCAGCGTGGTGCGGGCAATCTCAAGGCCGGCGCGGGCGGCGGATACGTTGGCGCGCGCGGTCGCGGCAGCAGACATCGCTTGCGACAGGTTGACCGCGGCCATCATGCCGAGGCGGACGTTGTCGCCGTTGACGCGCACCAGGTCGGCGTTGAACTTCAAGGCTGATTGAGCGACCTGCAAGTTCTCTTCAGCCGCCACCACGCCCCAATAGTCGTTGCCGATGCGCTGAACGAAGTCGTTGACCGATGACGCATAGTTCCATTGCGACGAGCGCTGCGCCGACTCGGCCAGGCGGACATTGATCGTGGCAAACTGCCAACCGAAATTTTGCAACAGCGGCTGCGACAGCGACATCACCATCGTGGGCGTATAGACCGGATTGACCGGGCTGAATCCGCTGTTGGTCAGCTCGCGATCGTTGTTGAAGGTAATGCCGACGGTGGCGTTGCTCGCCGAAAGCACTTTGCTCATGCCAAAGTTCCAATCGTAGAACTTCGCCACGTTGCTGATGGAGCTCGGGGTTTTGAAATGGCGACGAGACGGGCGTGACTTCTTTCTCGACGTCGATTTGCGAGCTCAGCTGTGGGTCGAACACGGCGTTCGAGCCTGCGACGCTCTCGGTCGCCGCAACCGGGTCCAACGATACCGACTGCAGGCCGGGATTATTCTCCAGCGCGAGGTAGATGGTCTCCTTGAGGCTGAGCTTGTGCTGCTCGTTGTCTTCGGTCAGCGGGAAGTAGTCGCGCGGCAGGTTCTCGCGGTCGGGAATCCATTGACGCGCGAACATTTGGGGCAGCGACAGGATGGGATTGGTCTCGAACTTGTGCGCCGCCTGCGAAGAAACGCTGACATCGACGGACGGCGGCGAGGTTTGCGCGCCAATCGAGCTGGTTTGATTCGCGCACGCTGCCGATGAGCATTCGCATCCGTCGGCGGCGCCTGCGCATCACGGGCCAGAACGGAACGTCGCATTGATTGCGGTAAGCAGACACCGCACCTACGAGAAGCAGAGTGCAATTTTTTCATTCGATCACGCTCGCGAGAAGCTCCTCCTTCGAGCGGCCACGTGCGGAGCCGCTACGCAAAAGTCTGTCGATTTGTGATGCGGACACACGTCCCCATCTCGGATTTGAATATCATGGAGACGCTCGGCGTGGGCAAAGGTTACATCGATGTCTCAGGTGCGAGCCGTCCAGCGCGCGGAGCGGATCATTGCCAGCGGCGCGGAGTGGTGAGCAGGCGCAGCGCGCCGAGCGCGCGGCACCATCGCTCGAAGCGATCGTGCGGGACGCCGCGGAATTTCAGATCGTCGAGTGATTGCTCGAGCGGGACCGTCTCGATCAGCGTCGCCAGTTTGCGATAGAGGAGTGCTTCGTCACGATGCGCGGCGAGCGTTGTGGCGAGTTGGAGAGCGCCGCGCGGCGCGACCTTCCAATTGTGCGCCAGGGCGGGGATTTGCTCGATATGCTCGTAAGCCCCGATCAGAATCGCCGCAGTCTTTTGGCCGAAGCCTCGCAACCCGGGAAAGCCGTCGGCGCTGTCTCCGGTCAGCGCGAGGAAGTCCGGCATGCTCGCCGGTGCGAAGCCGCGATCGGCGCGAAAGGCCGATTCGTTCGTCGCCTTTTTCTGGCGGCGGTCAACCTGGACCACCTGGTCGCCGCGGATACACTGGCCGAGATCCTTGTCGGGCGAGATGATCCGCACCTGATCGACTTCGTCGCGAAACCGGCGCGCGCCGCTGGCAAGACCGTCGTCGGCTTCGTACTCGCGCATCGGCCAGACCGTCACTCCGATTGCGCGAATCGCATCTTCGGCAGTGTCGAACTGGGCGCGCAACTCGGGCGGCACACCTTCGTCACTCTTGTAGGGCGGATAGAGATCGTTGCGAAACGAGCGAATCGGATTGTCGAACGCTACCGCGATGTGAGTGACGGCTTCGTCGGAGTCGCGCAGTAACGCGAGCATCGACTCGACGATGCCGACAGTGGCCTTCATATCGACCCCCGAGGGATCGCGATGGCTGGGGCGCGGCGAGTAGTGCGCCCGATAGAGCTCGTAGGTACCGTCGACCAGATGCAGCCTCATGTAGCCACGGTAGCACGGGTCGTCTTCGGCGTGCGTGCCACTCACTGTTTCAATTTGACGCTCGACGCGATGTGCGGTCGTCTGTGTTCGGCTGGCGCGTCGATTCGGTAGCAACAGAAGATGGCATCCCGCTTGCACATTTACCAACGTGAGATGTTCGGGCGCCGGCCGGCGTCACGGTTCCGATTTTGAAATTACCGATCAGCTTTTCCTTCAAGTACGATTCCGAATTCGTCGCGCAGAATCGATCGATTGGAAATGAGCTGTGGCGGACGGCGTCGTCCCGGTTCTGAGCGATGCGAGAGAACCAGGACGAGAACTGCGATCGAATGAACGATGGCCACGCCGGAGTGTTAGGCCCGATCGATCGCGAGCACGCGCTGCTGGCGGCGATCGTCGAGTCCTCGAGCGACGCCATCATCGGCTTTTCGAAGGAACTTCTGATAACGAGCTGGAATCCGGCTGCGGAGCGCCTCTATGGCTATTCGGCTTCGGAGGCGATAGGTCGCGGTTTCGACCTGTTCGTGTCCGCGGATCAACTCCCCTTGGCGCTCGCGGCAGACCGACGCCTGCTGGAGACCGGCATTGGTGCGACATTCGAGCAAGTCTCACAGCGCAAGGACGGTTCGTGGATCACGTTGTTGGTAAATATTTTCCCGATTCGCGACCTTGACGGAAACATCATAGGCGGCGCCGGCATCGGGCACGATATAACCGATCGCAAACTCGGCGAGTGTCAAAGGGCGGCGCTGGCGGCGATCGTCGAGTCTTCCGATGACGCGATCAGCAGCATCGGCCCGGACCTGCGCATCACCTATTGGAACCGCGGCGCCGAGCGGATGTTCGGCTTCACGGCGGCGGAATCGATCGGCCAGCTCTTCACGCAGAACATCGCGCCGGAGGACCGCACCCGATCGCGGGAAATCTTCGATCGGCTGATGGCGCGGCCGGACGAGGTGATACGTTTCGAAGCTCCCCACCACAGAAAAGACGGCAAGCTGATTGAAGCATCTACCGTCTGCTTCGCGATCCGCGATGGCGAAGGAAACGTCGTCGCGCTTTCCTCGATACAACGCGATATCACCGAACGCAGAAACGCCGAGCGCGAGGCGCTCCCGCTCGCCGCGATCGTCAATGCTTCGCGCGACGCGATCATCAATGTGTCGTCGCAGGCCAGGATAATCAGCTGGAACCAGGCGGCGGAAGACCTCTATGGCTACACCGCCGAGGAAGCGATCGGAAAAGGTATCGAGCTGTTCGTTCCGCCCGACGAACTCGCCGATACCGTCGCCAGAGTCCGGCGCGTCGCTGAGACCGGCCAACCGGTATCGTGGGAACACCATGCCCGCAAGAAGGACGGCACCGAGGGCGTTCTCTCGGTCAATATTTTTCCGATCCTCGATATGACCGGCAAAATTACCGGCGTCGCCGGTATCGCGCGCGATATCACGGCGCTGAAGGAAACCGAGCGCCAACTGGTTGCGGCGCGCGAGTCGGCGTTCGCGGCGTCGCAAGCCAAGTCGGAATTCCTGGCGAGCATGTCGCACGAGATTCGCACGCCCATGACCGCAATCCTCGGGATGGCCGAGCTGCTGGCTGAGGGCGAGCTGAATGCCGAGCAGCGACGCTATATCGAGATCCTGGGCAACAATGGCCACGCCCTGCTCGACCTGATCAACAGCATCCTGGATCTGGCGAAGGTCGAGAGCGGGCGCCTGACGCTCGAGCAAGTCAGCTTCGATCTGCGCGACGTGGTGGAGAAGTCGGCGCAGTCTCTGGCAATCCGCGCGCACGCCAAACGGCTCGAGCTGATTGTCAGTATCGCACCCGACGTGCCGACCGCGTTGATAGGCGATCCACTGCGGCTCAGACAGGTACTGATCAATCTGATCGGCAATGCAATCAAGTTTACCGAGCATGGCGAGGTGGTGGTTTCGGTCGAGCGCGAATCCACGGCCGGCGAGCCACTGCGGTTGAAGTTCAGCGTTCGCGACACAGGAATCGGAATTGCGAAAGACAAGCTTCCCGGATTGTTCGAGGTCTTCGCGCAGGCCGACTCCTCGACCGCTCGGAAGTACGGCGGAAGCGGGCTTGGACTCGCGATCGTGAAGCGGTTGGTCGGTCTGATGCAGGGCGAAGTAACGGTGGAAAGCGAACCCGGCAAAGGAAGTGTTTTCGGCTTCTCCGCACCGTTCGAGTTCCAGGCCGCCGCAGCCGGCGCGCCGCGGGCGCTCGAACTCGCGGGGGTTGCCGTGCTGATGGCCGATGGCAACCGAACTGGACGCGCGGTTCTGCGCCGGATGCTCGATGAGTGCGGCGCGAGCATCACCGAGGCGGCGTCAGCTCGTGAGGCATTGTCGGTAATCAGTCAGACGGCAGGCGCGAGCCGGGCGCCACAGATCGTGCTGCTGGACGACCGCATCGCTGCGTCCGATGCGCACGAGCCGGCGCAGTTGATAGCGGCGGCCTCGCAATGCGGAGCGCCAGTCGTCGCAATGATCCGCAGCGACAACCTGGCTGCGGACATTTCGCGGCTGAAATCCATGAAGCTGGAAAGCTACTTGATCAAGCCGATCGCGATGACTGAACTCATCCGGATGATCCGGCGCGCAATTGCCGGCGATGTCGACGGTGCGAATCGGGAGCCTCCGCAGGTCGCGAGCGAGGCGCGTGCGCCGGCGATCGTCGATCGGCCGCTCAAGATTCTGTTTGCCGACGATTCGGTCGACAACCGCATTCTGATTCGCGCGTTCTTGAAGAAGACGCCCTATCGTCTCGACGAAGTCGAAAACGGCCGGCAAGCAATCGATGCCTTCATCGCCGCCGGCGACTACGACCTGGTGCTGATGGACATCCAGATGCCGGAAGTCGATGGCTACGCGGCGACGCGCGCGATTCGCACCTGGGAGAGTGAGCACAATCGTGCGCACACTCCGATAATCGCGCTGACGGCTTCCGTGTTCAGCGAAGCGGTGCGCCTGACGCATGCGGCCGGATGTGACGCGCACGTGGGCAAGCCAATCAACAAAGCCACGCTACTGCGCGCGATCCACGACGCCTTCTAGTTCGACTTTGGCGGTACCGTGGAGACGTGCGATTGCATCCGGCGGCCAAACCGTGCACAAAGATTTTGCGCGAGCAGTCGCGCAGCAGAAGACTTCCGACGAGCGAGGCAGATTCGAGATGTCCAATTTGAACTGGCCCCAGGGCCGTGCAGTAAAGCTCTCGCCGCGGGCTAATCAGCTGTCGATAGATCTCACGGTTCACGAATCCGGTGAAGGGCCAGCAGTCGTATTTTGTCATGGGTTTCCGGAGCTCGCGTACTCGTGGCGGCATCAGTTGCCGGCGGTCGCGGCGGCGGGCTTTCGCGCGATCGCTCCCGACCAGCGTGGATACGCCGACTCGAGCGCGCCGCCGGCGATTACCGACTACGGCCTTACCGAGTTGACTGGCGACATGGTGGGATTGCTCGACGCGCTGAAGATCGATCGTGCGATCTTCGTTGGACACGACTGGGGCGGCTTCGTCGCGTGGGCGATGCCGGTGTTGCATCCGGAGCGGACGGCCGGCGTCATCGGGATATGCACGCCGTACATGGCGATTCCGCCGACCTCGCTCATGCGTGCGATGGTCAACGGCAAGGACGAACGCATGTACATCGTTTGGTTCCAGGAACCGGGACGCGCCGAGAGCGTGATGGATTCCAAGGCGCGCTTGATCTTCGATCGCCTGATGCGCGCGCCGCTCTCGCCGGAAGAATCCGCCAAGCGTGCGATGGCGAGCGGCGAGCTGGACATGAACCCGTTCCGGCGCATCGAGGAGCTGAAGGCCGAGACTCCGACGATAGTCACGCAAGAGGAGCTCGACACCTACGTGCACGCATACGAGAAAAGCGGGTTCCGCGGCGGCATCAACTGGTATCGGAACATCGATCGCAACTTGCGCGAGCATCCAGAGATAGGCGTCGCCAAGCTGACGCTGCCGTGCCTGATGATCACCGCGGAGTGGGACGGCGCGCTGCCACCGCGGATGGCTGCGGGGATGCCGGCGCTATGCTCTGATCTAGAGATGCACAATATCGAGCGCGCGGGTCACTGGGTCCAGCAGGAGTTCCCGGATGAGGTGAATAAGACGATCGTCGATTGGTTGAAGCGACGGTTCAGGAAGTAGCGGGCCTTGGGTGTTGCTCGAGTCGCAGAACCCTCACCTACCGGCGGCTGCGCCCGCCGGCCTCCTCTCCCGTGTAACGGGCGAGGGAAGTTCTACTTGGTGTAGTCGAAGATTTCGTGCTCTTCGGTGAGGAAGATCGACGAGCGCTCGAAGTCGATGAATTTCGATTCGTCTTCGAGCAGGGCGCGCGCTGCCTCGGCACCGTCCTTCACTGAGCCGCCGCCGCTGAAAGCTTCGAGAGTGTCCCACCATACTTCGGTGATGCCGTCGTAGGTCTGCTTCATTCCGGGACGGGTGTCGCGAATTCGCTTGCCTGCGTCTTCGCTGACGGTGTGGCTCTGCACGTACTTCTTCGCGCGCATCGACTTCGCGAAGCTGCGCACCAGCGGCCCGTGCTGCTTGAGCCAGTACTCGTGGAAATCTTTTTCGGAGATATCAGCGCGCTTCGCAACTACATAAACGAGTTTGATCATAAGGGCCTCACATCGCGCGTAGCCTATCGAGTATCGCCTCGTCAAACATTTCAGCGGGCAGAACTTCGGGACCGATGAAGGTGGCGGGAGTTACGTCGGGGAAATTGTTGCGCATGCGTTCCTCGCGAACTCTCATCCGGCGTTCGCGGGCATGGTCACCGAATTCCACGTACAGGATTGAAAACGTCGAGGCCGTCAGGCGCAGCCGGCGCATCCGCTCGCGCCGCTCTTCCGCATAAGGTCGAAGGAGGTCGGGCGTCCAGTTGCGATTTTCGAGCATCAGGTCGCGCACGATACGCACGTCGCGATACGTGATCGACAGCCCCTGCCCGATGATCGGATCGTTGTGGCCGGCCGCGTCGCCTATCAGCACGACACCGGGGACGTAGGGCACGTCGGTCCAGGTGTCTTCGTTGCCGTAAGAATTGCACGGCCCCGACGGACTGCCGTTCGCGAGATGCCCGCTGCCGGGGACGCACGCCAGGCGGAAGGCGTCGAGAAACCGCGCCTGGTTGTCGGCGCCGGCGAAGCGGCGCTTGTCGTCGGTGCCGTAACATATATAGAGGCGCACGCGCTCGGGCGATTGCGGGAACGCGAGAAAGTTGACGCGTCCCTCGGTGCCGAAAATCTGCAAATCGGCCGGCCAGCCGGTGGTGTTGTCGACCAGCATCCCGGCCATCAGGTGATGCGTCGGATCGCGATGCTGTTCGATGCCGACCTGCGCGCGCACCGTCGAGTTGCGGCCGTCGGCGCCGATGACGATACGCGGACTGAACTTGTGCTCGGATCCGTCATGCCGGAATCGCACTTCGGGCGTGGCTCCCGCGGTTACCTGCAGGTCGGTCACGCCGCGAATCAGATCGGCGCCTGATTTGATCGCTTCGGCGTCGAGCAAGTCGCACATCACGGGATGCCGCATGCATAGCGGCGGCTTGAAACCCGCGCCCGCGAAGGCATTCAGATCGAGCGGCTGCGATTCGGCGGTAGCGGCGTCGACATCGTCGCCGTAAGCGATATGGCGCCCGAGATGATGCCCGCCGGCGGCAAGCAATGTTTCGTACAGGCCGAGGCGCTGCGTCTCCGCGACGCCCCACGGCGCGAGCCATTCGCCGCGAACGTGATCGACATGAGCGAGCGACTTCTCGAGGATTGTCACCGCGATGCCGGCGCGAGCGAGCACGGTCGCGAGCGCGCCGCCGCCGATTCCCGCACCGACAATTACGACCTCGGGGTTTGTACTAATTGTTCACCTCCGGCGAACTCCGCGCTTGCGCTAGGGCTTCGACATCAGGTCGGCCTTCCCGCTCGGCAGTTCGACCGGCACCGAATTGTGCTCGAGGACTATCAGCCATTTGCCCTTGATCTTCTTTAGGCCGTCGGTGGTCCGCATTACCAATTCGGTCTTCGCGCCGCTTTTGTCGGTCGCGACCACGTGGCTGGTGTAATGTGCGAAGGCGAGCTTGCCGTCGGCGGTGATGTCGAGGTCACTTATCTCATCAGTAAGTGAGCCGGCGGCGACGGTCGCAAAGAAGCCTTCGTTGTTCTTGCGCCATGCAGGAGCGCCGACGTACTGGCGCGGCGGAATAACGTCGAACACAAACAGATCTTCACCCGGAGCATAGCACTGCATGACCTTGTCGGCGTCCTTGGCGGCGAACGCGGCGGCCAGTTGCCGTTCCAGCGCCTGGATTTGCGCTTTGTCGGCCGAATCCGCTAGTGCGTTGAATGCGATTCCCAGTATGACAATTGGGAAAGCCGCGGCCCCCAGGACATACAGCTTGCCGGCGTGACTCGATTTCATACGATTCCTCCCCACAATTTTTGGATTGCTGCCCCTTGGTCGCAACTCCGTTGGCGAACGCTCAGACTTCTGTGGAAACACGGGAGCGACCAGATGATGCCGCTCGCCGGTGGTCGTGTCTCACGGGCGTGCGGCGATGTCAAGGATCGGAGCCACAAACCGGTTTGCCTCCGACGGAAATCCCGGTTAAGCAGGAGTGACTTGGAGTGGGGCGCAGTTTGGGGGGAATCCGGTTCAGACAATTCGTCGCTATAGTGGCGTCGGGATGCGTCGTGGCCGCGTTGTTATGCAACCGCGCGGCCGCGCAGGATGGCGCCTTGAACAGCGACGAGGCCGCGGTAGTGAAGGACCGCGTGCAGAAGATCCGCGGGCTCAAGCTCAAGACCGACGTGCCAGTGACGTATCTCAGCGTTGCGGAAACGGAAGCCCGGTTCACAGCCCAGTTCGCGAAGCAGATAAGCCAGCAGGAAATCGACACCGGCGTCGAGGAGAACAAGATGATCGGCCTGCTCCCGCCCGATCTCACGATCGAGCGCAAAGAGCTGGCCGACATCACGCTCGAGCTGGCCGGCTTCTACGACGACCATCACAAGGACATCGTCATCATCGACCGGCCCCTCAGGGTGGAGCTGCCGGAGCGCTATCGAAATGTCGTGACGGAATACGAGAAACTCGAAACCGTCGGGACGCTGGGCCACGAGCTGACGCATGCGTTGCAGGACCAGCACTTCGATATCGAGGCGGAGCAAAGGAAATACAAGGGCAATAGCGATCGCGAACTTGCCTACAAGTCGATTGTCGAGGGCGATGCGACACTGAGCGGATTTTCGGTGGTCACCGGGCGGGTCGATGACCAGACGATCGACTACTTCGACTCGCATCTTCAGGACATCGTGCCGATATTCATGGGACGCACGGAGGGCAAGCCGCGCGCGATGACCTATCCGTTCATTTTTCAGTACACGGAAGGAGCGCGCTTTGTCGCCGAGGCATACCATCGCGGCAAGTGGAACGAAGTGAATGCGTTGTTCAACGGGCCACCGCTTTCGACGCAACAGATCATGCATCCCGAGCTTTACTTCGACACGCCGACGCCCGCGAAAACCGTCACGCTCGCGGGCTACGAGAAGGTTCTGCACGACTGGAAAAAGGTCGACGAGGACACGCTCGGCGAGCTGATGCTGAAGATCATGATCGAGCGCACGATGGGCGAGGATACGCCGTACGTCGAAGCGGCAAAGAAATGGGCGGGCGATCGAATCGTCGCGCTGCAGAAAGGCAAAGCGCTGACCGTGCTCTGGATGATCGACTTCCGCAGTGCGGGCGCCGCCGATAACTTTTTCCAGCTCTATTCGCAAATCCTCGACAAGGTCATCCCGGGCACCACCGCGCGGAAACTCGAGCGGCGCGGGCCGGCCGTGTTCGTGATGATCGGCGACGGCGCTATCCGCTATCACGAATTCCTGCCCGCGGTGTGGACGCAGAGCCGAATCGACGGCGCCCCGATCGAAGGTCAATGAACTCTTCGATTGAGCAGGCGATACTTTCGCAATTTTGCGAAATCTGCTAGAAGAGAAAACACGTGCCGAAGACACCGGTCGTCTTCTATCGGGAGGCCGATGGTAGTGTGCCGGTGCTGGAGTGGTTCGATCGTCTGCCGACGAAGGTGCAGGACAAATGCAGAATCAGGATTCAGAGGCTGTCAGAATTGGGGCACGAGCTGCGGCGGCCGGAAGCCGACCTTCTCCGCGATGGCATCTATGAATTACGGGTCGGGTTGCAGCACGTCAACTACAGGATTCTCTACTTCTTTCACGGGCGGGTCGCAGCGATTCTCGCGCACGGCGTAACAAAAGAAGATCGAGTTCCCGCCATCGCTATCGACACTGCGTTGGCACGAAAACAGAGATACGAGCGGGCGCCCGACTCCACACGTACGAGGGGTGACGAGTCTGTGAAAGCTGGAAAAAAGCGGAAGCGAACGACTGATGCGATCGAGATTATCCACCAGAGGCACTATGAAGGGCGCCCGCAGCGTATCACCGCGCTGGCGGAAGCTGAGGCCAACGATACGGTGGCGCGAAAGATCTACGCGCTTCGGAAGCGAGCGGGATTCACCCAGGGACAGCTCGCCAAACTCGTCGGTACCACGACTTCTGTCATCTGCCGACTCGAAGACGCCGACTATCAGGGCCACTCGCTTGCAATGCTCAGACGCATCGCGCATGTGCTGAACAAACGGGTCGAACTGCGCTTTGTCAACACAAACCGGAGCCCTAGGGTGGCGTAGATTTCACACGGTAAGGCCTGCGCTCGCGCGCTGAGAAGCTTGCAGGGAGCCAAGAGATGACGAAACCGAAACGGCGAAAAGCGGGGGTGCGATCTCAGCCGCTGATTGCTGTGCGCGACGTACCGGCCAGCCGTCGTTGGTATCAACAACTGCTGAACGTCAGCGGATTACCGGAACACGAGCATCGCGACAGCTATGATCGGTTGCTACGCGACGGTCAGTTGATCCTCCAACTGCATGCGTGGGACGAGGAGGAGCATCCGAATCTCGTCAACGCGGATGCTGCGCCAGTTGGACATGGAGTGTTGCTATGGTTCGAGGTGGATGATTTCGACGCTGTCGTCGAGCGAGCGCGTTCACTGCATGCCGAAATCATCGAGGAGCCGCACGTGAATTCGAATGCCGGACATCGCGAGATCTGGATGCGTGACCTTGACGGCTACATCGTCGTGGTCGCAGGTAGCTAACAGCTAACGCGAGAGGAACGATGGGGTGGTGCGGGTGCGGGACAGGACGGCGAACGCGCGCAGGCCGTCGGTGAAATATGGATCGCCGGTCAGGTTGTGGCGCGGCGAAGATGCCGCCGCCGCCTCCACTCCCCTGACGAAGCCGAGGCGCGAGACGCGGCGCGATGCGAGCAGGTCGTCGAGCACGTAGTCGCGCGCTTCATCGACATTGGGATCGATCTGATGAGTCGTCAGGTTCCAGGTCTTCGTCGTGAAGCGCACGCCGATGTCGCGGCTGACCTGGCCAATCCATACCGGCTGGCCCTCGAACCGAATCTTCGTCGTCCATAACCGCAGATGCAGGCGCTGGTTGAGGCTCATCGCGCGCGCGTTGCAGCGCGAAATCCTGCTGGCGTCCGCCAAGATACAGCGGGCTCACGGGCGAGTAGCGATATTGCGATTCGAGCAGAAACGCCTTCGCGGTCTTCCAGAGGTGCCGAGCGTGATCGACTCGGTCTCGTCCCATGTGCTGAGGCATTCCTGGATGCTGGCGCGATCGCCTACGATCACCAGGTTGAGCGGATCGCCCTCGACGGTTCCGTGCGCGTTGCTGGTGCATCGCGGCTGCCGTTCGACCCAGTCCATGAAGCGCGGCCTCGTCGAGTTTGCTCGGTACCGGTGGCGGATCAGCCTCTTCGGCGGGATGGGGTAGCACAAGACCCGGCACCTCGACAGTGAACGCGAAGTCGACAGGCGTCGCTGCGGCCGAGCAATCGCAGATCGATGCGCTTCACTCCTTCATCGAGCCTGGTGAAAATGAAGCCGCTGAGCTTTCTTCCCCGGCGGGATGATGCCCGCTGGGAAAACCCGACGGGCGGAAGAGGTCGTTCATGCGGCGGTTCGCGGCGCGCGCGGACAGAAGCTTGAGCGGGACCAGTGGAGAAGCGGCAGGAACAACCATCCAAGAACGCCGAAAGCGACGAGCCGCGTGGCCATCTTGAAATGCGCGAGGTTGGCGGCCTCCTGCGGAGTATAGTAGCCGGGATCAAGCTGGACGCGATCGAGCCACAACGGTTCGTCGCCGCCGTTCACGACTTCAATCCAGACGGCCTGCAACCGATGGCGCGCGAGGCGGACGCCGAACAGCGCGATCGCTTTCGTGGTCGCTCGGCACGGCAACCGTGGCCTCGACGCTATCCTCGGTGCGCGTCTGCGCGCGCTCGAGGAACGTGCGCTCATCGGGATGCGGCGAGTAGTCGACGGTCAGCCATCGCCGCACCGAGAAAATTTCAGACTTCCGGTCGCTCTTCGTCGGAGATTCGGTCACGCAAACGATTTACCGGATGCGCAGGGATCTCGAAAGGCGACAATCACAGCGATATAAACGCGAGCGCCTCGCTCTTGAGGCGAGGCGCTCGACCATCGCGTACGAGAAACTGCTAGTGGCTGTAGCAGCGCGCGCGCGCCGCCGCCGCCTCCGCCTCTACATCATTAGCCGCCGCCGGATGCCCCGTGCTCCTATCTCGCCACACCTGGTTTTGCAGAGCGCGTGCGCGGTCGCAGGCATACCGCTTGCCACCATACTCGTAGTATCCCTTATGCCAACCATGATTGGCGTACCCGTCCCGGTCGCCTTTGTAATGATCCCACCACCAGTCGACCTGCTGGATGTAATTTGAATCTGGGCCGTAAGCCGGTTCCGCAAATGCCGGTGCGGCGATTGGCAGCGCCAACATCGCACCGCCTAACAAACTCAGAACCAGCTTTCTCTTGAGTTCCATGCGCGTGACCTCCTGTTTTTGGGAAGCATCATCGGTGCCAGACTCTTGATCGCACAAAACCTTGGAAATCAAAAGTTGTACAGCACGATTCGCTTAATCCTCATACGAAATACGGCCAAGGCCCATCGGCAAAAAATTCATACCCTATCCCGACGAGCCGAGGCCGGGACGACGCGCCGCAGTTGACTTGCGATGCAGACGCGCGGATATTTCCATGTACTCCCCGACGGGAGGTGCATACGCAATGAATGACCAGATGAAAGATCTTGCCGAATCGCGCGTGAGTGCGCCTCCGAAGCCGACTAGTCGCCGGTAAACCAACCGGATATTCACCGACATTGTAGCCACGGAGGCGAAAGCTCCCGTGGCTTTTTTGCGTCCGTAACGCTCAGCGTGCGCGCGCGATTTGACGATTCGGTTTTTTCACGTTTCGAAAAATCAACGGAGGACGAAGTCATGAGGGAAAGAGTGCAACTGAAAACAGGAGACGCTCGAACACAACTTCCAACTATTGGAGCTAGAAATGACTACTGCTTTGGAGATCGACGAAGGATTACTCGACGCTTTCATCGGTGATGGATCGATAACGAACGTCCTTTACGTGGTGCGGAGCGGGAAGGAAGCGACTGTCTATTGCTGTCGTGGCGCGGCCGCGTTCGGTGGCGGGTTGGTCGCGGCGAAAGTTTATCGTCCGCTCGAGCGGCGCAACTTTCACAACGATGCGATCTATCAGCCCGGCCATGACGCGGCGCTCTCGCGGCGCGACAAGCTGGCGCTGGAAACAAAACTCGTCACGGGCGAGGCGTCCAGTATGGAATCTGGATCCACGCAGAATTTCAGGCATTGCGGATGCTGTACGAGGCGGGCGCCGACGTGCCCGAGGTATTTTCGCATTCGAACGGTGCGATCCTGATGGAATACTTCGGCGACGAGGAGGCCGCGGCACCGATGCTCAGTCGCGTCGCGATCCCGCGCGAGGAAGCGGAAAAACATCTGCGCCGGATCATCGATAACGTGACGCTCTGGCTGAAGCACGACTTCGTGCACGGTGACTTGTCGCCCTACAACCTCCTGTACTGGCAAGACAGAATCGTCGCGATCGATTTTCCGCAGGCGGTCGATGCGCGGATCAATCCGAGTGCGAGATCGTTGCTGGCCGCGACCTCGAAAATGTCTGCGGATATTTTTCGAAGTACGGCATTCGCGCCGACGCGATAAGGATCGCGAACGCATTGTGGGCCAACTACCAAAGCGGGAGATTATGAGCGCGGGCTAGTAGAAGCGCGGTTCTCCTGCCGGGCGAGTTTTCCAGCGGCGGTGAATCCAGTTCCAGTGATCGGGATGCTCGCGGATCGCCGTCTCGAGCACGTTGGAATAGAGTTGCGTGTATTCCAGCGCGGCGGCCTCGCGGTCGCGCCGCTTCTCGGGATAGAAGGCGGGCAGGATTTTTATGTGATGATGAATCGTGTCGCCCTGGCGCACCATGAATACCGGCATCACCGGGCGCACCGGTCGCGATCGACAGCCGCGCGATGCCGTCGCTGGTCGAGGCGGGCAGTCCCGAAAAAATCCACGAACACGCCCTTGCGCACGTCGAGGTCGAGCGCGATCGCGATCATCCAGTTCTGCCGCAGCATCCGCATCATCTCGCGCCCGCCCGCCTTGCGCTCGATGATGTGGTTGCCGTAGCGGACGCGCTGGGTGCATATGGCGGCGTCGATGAGCGGGTTGCGCAGCGCGCGATGCACGATGGCGAGGCGGTAACCGTAGATCGATTGCGCAATCTGCATCAGCTCGAAATTTCCGAAGTGCGCGGTCAGCACGAACAAGCCGCGGCCGTTGGAGCGGCGCTCGGCCTCGTCCCAATTTTCCTTGCCCTCGTAAGTCGCGACGCGCTCGACGTTGGCGCGGCTGAGCTCGGGCAGATGGGTCCATTCGGCGAGCACGCGGCCCCAACTGCGATACATCTTGCGCAGGATGTTGAGGCGCGCCGCGGCGGTCATATCGGGAAAAGCAATCTCGAGATTTTTGAGCGCGATCGGCCGGTTGGGACGATCGAAATTCATCGCCCATCCTCCCAGGCGCGCGCCCGCACGCACCGCTCGCTCCAACGGCATCGCACGCAGCGCTGCGGTAACGGCGGTGATGCCCGTGTACTCGATGCGGGCTTTAACGGGACCGATTTGCCTGGCCATGGAAGATCGAGAATGCTCAGAGCCGGCAGCGGCGCGCAAGGCAGGGCGTGACCGCTGCACCCAAAGTGAAGCCCTCAAGAAAGAACGCGGGTCCCTGCATCGGATCGCGCTAGGGCGAGATGCTCGGGGTGACGCCTTTGGTCGCATCGAAGCACAGGCGATGCTGCGACGCCGTCGGCCGACACTGTGCCCGCGCCAGGATCGAACGGCGTTGCCGACGCGGCGTGACGTGACGTATCGGCTCGGATGACGCCGAGTACGGCGGCGCCGAGGCCATCGTCGATGCAGGTCGTCGAATCGTCGCTGACTCTACCCAGCGGCGTCGGATTCGACGGCGCGCTAACCGACAGTGGTCGTGGTCGTCGTCGGCCCATTCATCGAGGTCGGGCCGATCTCGGTAGTGTTGAACGGAGTGTCGGCGTTGCCGCTCGACGGCGCGAGTTCATACAGGCGCTTGGGATTTTCGGGACCCGGAGGCGACGCGCGGACCGCCATACGGTGCGCTCAGGTCGGCCGCGGGAGAAACCGGAATCGAAAAGCTGGGCTTGTAGATCTGGCGAATCTGCGAGGCCGGCATGTCGTGGATTTCCTTGCGGCCCAGCGAATTGACGAACTGCTGGCGTTCGTCGAGCGCGAGTTCGCGCAGCTCGCTCTTGTTACGCACGATATGCGGAGTCAGGAAGACGATCAGGTTGTCCTTCTGCTTGTCGCTCGACTTGTTGCTGAACAGATTGCCGATCACCGGGATGTCTGAGACGAACGGCACGCCCTCGTTGGTGATCTGATCCTGGCTGGCGAGCAGTCCGCCGATTACCGCCGTGCGATGGTTCTGAATCAGCACGGTGGTCGAAGCCGATCGGATGGTCGTCGTGGGACCGAGCGTCGCGTTCTGGGTGCCGTTGACGACGTTGGAAACTTCCTCATAGAGGTCGAGTTTCACGTAGTCGCCCTGGGAAACCTGCGGCACAATGTCGAGCGTGATGCCGACGTTCTGGCGCTCGACCGAGTTGAAGATTTGTCCCGGCAGTCCGGCGTTGGCCGCCGCGGATCCGACGAAAGGCAGGTTCTGGCCGACGACGATCATCGCCTCTTCGTTATCCGCGGTCAGCAGAGTCGGTGCCGAAAGCACGTTGGCGTGAGTGTCGGTTTCAAGCGCCGTGATTAGCGCGATATCGCACGGAACACTCAAGCTGGAAGAAGTAGTGCTGGTGCTCGTGCCCGAGTTGGCTGCAGCGAGAGCCGCGGCGGAAATCGTACACATACTCTTCGAGGCGAGGCCGAGGCCAAGGCCGGTCAAGCTGAGCGGGTCGCTCAGCGCGCCAAGCCCTCCGAAATTCAGTGCACCGACGGCGAGTGTACTCCCGCTGATCGAAGTCGCTGCATGGAAATTCACTCCCAACTGGCGCTGGCGTTCCGCGGAAACCTCGACGATGACGGCCTGCACGAATATCTGGACGCGCGGAGTGTCGAGGTCGTCGATAATCTGCTTGAGCGTCTGCCAATCCTGTGGCGACGCGCTGATCACCATCGCGTTGGTCGCGGGATCGGCGGTGACATTTACCGGGTACGAGAAGTCGATGCTCTTGCCCGCGGAGCTGGCGGAGGCAGGACCCGACGAACCGGACGACGAACTGCGGTTGAGCATGCCACCGCCGCCGCCGGAACCACCGAAGCCACCGGAGCCGTTGGTGCCGCCGAAGCCGCCGCCGCCGCTGGAAGCGCCGAAGCTCGCGCTGCTGGCCGACCCGCCGCCGAATCCACTCATTCCGCCGAAGCCCGAGCTGCCCATGCCGCTGGCGGCGTCGTTGAAACTCGAGCGGCCGAGCGATCCTTTGCCGGTCGAGGGCGAGAGGGTCGTCGGTCCACTGCCGCCGTTGAGCAGGTTGTTAAGCACCTGGACCATCTCGGTCGCCTGCGCGTTCTTGAGGCGGTAGACGTGGATGCGCGAGGTTGATAGCGGCGGCGTGACGTTGAGCTTCGCTACGATTTCCTGGATCTCACGCATCTGCAGCGGCGGCGCCATGACGACGAGGCAATTGGTGCGTTCGTCGGGGATGACTTTGTAGCCCATCGAAGGGCCGGTGGCGGAAGCCGCCACCCCCATCTGCGGCCGTATCATCTGCGGGTTGTTGGCGCCGCCCGACATCTTGGCTTGCATGAGCTGATCGATCTCGGGCGCGAGTTCGCCGGCGAACGCCAGCCTCAACGGAATTACAACGATCGACTGCTGCTCGCCGCGCACGTCCAGCGCGCCGATTATCTGGAGCAGGCGCTCGACGTTGTAAGCGTCGTCGGTGACGATGACGGTGTTGTCACTGGGAAACGCCGCCACCAGGCCGTCGTGCGAGACCATCGGCTGGATCACGCCGATGACGGCCGCGGCATCGATATTCTTGAGCCGCACCATCCGGGTCACGTACTCGTCGCCGTTGGATTCGGCCGGAGTCTGCGATTGGGTGAGCTTGGCGATCGAGCGCACGTTGCGCGCGGGCTCAATCTTGATGATCTTGCCGGCCTGAACGGTGGTGAAGCCTTTTACCTGGAGCACCGATTGAAAAATCGAATAGGCCTGTTCGGGTGTAACCTTGGTCGGCGAAATGATCGTAACCTTGCCGCGCACGGATTCGTCGATGATGAAGTTGCGGCCGGTGATCTCGGAAATAAACTTCGCGAGAACGGGAATATCCACGTTCTGAAAGTTCATCGTGATCGTATTCTGCGGGGGCAGCGCAGCGGAGTCGGCAGCGAAGGCGGAAGACCGGATATCGGCAGTAATGAACAGCAATGCCGCGGTCAGCGCCGCAAGCAAAAAACGACTCATGCGAGCATCCTCCGCATTTCGGATCAAAACGTCGTGAGCATATTTCACGACTGCCGCGATGCGCAACCCGGATTGTTGCAATTGTCGCAGTCCCCGGCGACTATGACGATCACCGGCCCGATTTGATTCAATCGAAAAGACAAAAAAGTGCATGCGACGGCATCCTTGCCCAAACTACTGTCCTGTGACGCAGAACACTCAGCTACCGTCCGCTACGCGGCGGGCGTCCTCTCCCGTAGAGTAACTGGCGAGGTCAAGAGCAAAAGTTGCGCTACGAATTCCTGATCGGACTCAGATATCTGCGCGCGCGCCGACGCGAGCGATTCGTCTCGCTGATCGCGATCATCTCGCTGGCCGGCATCACGATCGGAACGTTCACGCTGTCGGTCGCATTGTCGGTAATGAGCGGATTCGAGAAAGATCTGCGCGCGCGGCTGCTCGCGTTCACGCCGCAGATAACGATCGAGCGCAGCGACGGCGGCGTCTGGAATCCGGCCGAGCTTGAAAGAAAGATCGCCGCGATACCGGGCGTGATCGGCGTCCGCGCCGTTCGTCACGTCGCAGGTGATGGCGGTCTCGAGCACCGATTCCGGCGCGCCGGGCCTCGTGTCGGGCGGAATTCTGCGCGGGGTCCAGCCGCACGACAATGCGGTCCTGACGGAATTGAAGGACACGCTCGAGAACGGCACGCTGGCGGACCTCGAAACGACGCATCCGGTGACGGTGGTCGACAAGGGCGTCAAGCGGGTCGGTCGAACTGCCGGGCGCGATCCTCGGCAAGTCGCTGGCGTTCGAGCTCGGCGTGCGGCCCGGCGATCCGGTGATCCTGATTTCGCCGGCGAGTTTGGGAGCCGGAATCGGGCCGCCGCGCCTCAAGCGATTCGTGGTCACGGGATTCTTTCATTCGGGCATGTATGACTTCGACTCGACGCTGGTGTTTGTCGCATTGAAGGATGGACGCGCGCTGCTGGCCGACGATGCGTCGCTGGAAAGCGGGCTCGAGCTGCGGCTCGTCAACATGTTCGACGCGCCTGCGATCCACGACAAGATCGCTGCGATGGCGGGGCCCGATTTCGAGGTGTCGGACTGGACGACGGCCAACGCGCCGCTGTTTTCCGCGCTCAAACTGGAGAAGTTCACTTACTTTATGGTGCTGCTGCTGATCGTGCTGGTGGCGGCCTTCAACATTATCGCGACGCTGGTGATGGTAGTGATGGAGCGGCGCAAGGAGATCGCGATTTTGCGCGCGATGGGCGCGCGGGCAGCGTCGGTGGCATCGATCTTTCTGTGCGAGGGCGCGGCGCTCGGCGTGATCGGCACGGTGCTTGGCGTCGGCGCCGGATTCGTGACGTCGTTCCTCATCGGCAAGTACCATTTGATTCATCTGCCCGCCGACATGTTCATGGTCAGCGCCGTGCCGGTGCAGATCAATCCGTGGAACTTCATGTTGGTCGCGGCGGCGACGATCGTGCTGTGCCTCGCCGCGGCGATCTATCCGGCGCTGCAAGCTGCGCGCCTCTCGCCCGTCGAGGTGATTCGCTATGAGTGAGGCGCGCGCCACCGCATCGAAAGCGAAACCGAAGTCCGCGAAGGGGCGTCTTATCGAGGTGCGCGGCCTCGACAAGACATTCTACGATGCCGATCGCGAGATTCGGGTGCTGCGCAATCTCGATCTCAACGTCGAGGCCGGCGATGAAATCGCGGTGGTGGGGCAATCGGGCACCGGCAAATCGACGCTGCTGCACATTATCGGCAGCCTGGAAGAGCCGACCGCCGGCAAAGTTTTTTTCGAGGGCGAGGATTTGTTCGCGCTCGATCAGAAATCGCTGGCGGAGTTCCGCAACCAAAAGCTCGGCTTCGTGTTCCAGTTCCATTACCTGCTCGCGGACTTCACGGCGCTGGAAAACGTGATGATGCCGGCGCTGATCGGCCGTATCGACGACGCCGAAGCGACCCGGCGCGCGACCGAGATGCTCGAAATCGTGGGGCTGGGCGACAAGCTCCAGCGCCGGCCTGCGGAACTGTCGGGCGGCGAGCAGCAGCGCGTCGCGGTGGCGCGCGCGGTGGTGCTGCGGCCCAAGCTGCTGCTGGCGGACGAGCCGACGGGCAATCTCGATCCGCAGACGGCGGCCGGGGTGCACGAACTGTTTCACAAGCTCAATCGCGAGCTCGGAATCACGCTGGTGATAGCGACGCACAACGAGCAGTTGACGCGCAGCGTCGGCCGCGCGCTGCGGCTGAGCGAAGGGAAGCTGGTCGACGAGCGCCGCTGAGGGAAGAAACCTGCCTCTAACCTCTTCCCTTGTGGACGGGGAACAATCGCATTGCAACGTTTCGGTTTACATGGGGGGAGCGATTGGTTAGTTTGGTCGCCGTTTTTGGTGTGTTTGAGTGACAGCGGAAAATTCCAACGCGCGCACGCGGCGCGCGCCGCTATTTTGCGGGCTTCGCCGTCCGCATGGCCGGCTATTGCCGGCGAATCGCGCGCTGATCGTGATGATTGCGGCCGCGATGCTCGCGGCGGGTGTCGCGCGCGCGCAGGGCCCGGCGCCGATAATCTCCAAGATTGAGATCGTCGGGAATCAACGCGTCGAAGAAGACGCGATTCGCATCCACATCACGCAGCCGGTCGGCCAGCCGCTCGATCAGGCGCGGTCGATGCCGACATCAAGTCGATTTTCCGGCTGGGCTTCTTCTCCGGGGTGTCGGCGCACGTCGTGCAGCAGGGCAGCCAGAACGTGCTGGTTTACCGGGTCAAGGAGCGGCCGCAGATAACCGATGTCAAGTTTTACGGGATGAAGGCAATCCGGTCGAACGACGACAAGATAGTCGCGGCGATGAAGGTGCATCCGGGCACGATTCTCGATCCGACCGCGGTCAAGGAGACCATCAACGACATAACCGCGATATACGCGGACAAGGGCTACACCGACGCCAAGGTGACCTTCAAGGCGATCCCGCAGCCCGACAACACCGCGTTCGGCGAGTTCGACGTGGTCGAAGGAACCAAGGTCGAGATCACGAAGATCGAGTTCATCGGCAACCATGCGTTTTCGTCGACCGTGCTGCAAGGCAACATGGAGACCGAGACCGTACAGCAAGCTGCTGAGCTGGATCACGGGCTGGGGCGCGCTCGACCCGAAGAAACTGCAGGAGGACGTCGATCGGCTGACGGCGTTCTACTACGACAACGGCTACCTGAACGTGCAGATTCCGCCGCCGCAGGTAGTGCGCAGCGGAACCAACATCACGATTCTAATATCGATCGACGAGGGCACGCCGTACCGCGTCGGCCACATCACGATCGAGGGCAATCTGAAGTTTCCGCGCAACGAGCTGCGCAAGCAGCTGACGATGAAGAGCGGGCAACTGTTCCGCGGCTCGAGCTTGCAGCGGCAGGTGCTGGCGCTGTCGGATTTCTATTCGAACCGCGGCTACGCCTACGTCAACGTCGATCCGCGCACCCAGCTGGTGCACACGGCCAAGCGGGTCAACGTCACGTTCGTGATCAATCCGGGCCACGAAGTGCTGATCGACCGCATCAATATCAGCGGCAATACCAAGACCTCGGACAAGGTTATCCGCCGCGAGATCCAGGTGCAGGAGCAGGAGCCTTACAGCGCCGAAGAGATTCGCGACTCGAAGGTGCGGCTGGACCGGCTGGGATTCTTCAGCGACACGCGCATCACGACCTCGCCGGCCACGCAGCCCGACAAGATCAACCTGGACGTGAACGTGACCGAGGCCAACACCGCGTCGTTCCAGGTGGCGGGCGGCTTCGACAGCTATCAGTCGCTGTTCGGCAACTTCACGCTGGGCAACACCAACCTCTTCGGCGGCGGCGAGTCGCTGATCGCCAACGCGCAGGTCGGCTTCCTGTTCCAGAACTACAGCATCAGCTACACCGAGCCGTGGTTCCTGGACATCCCGCTGAGCGTCGGGGATGCAGTTGTTCGACAACAAGACTTACCTGCTCAGCTTCAACCAGTCGGCGGCGGGCTTCACCTTGACGACGACCTATCCGCTGACCGAGCTGGGCTTCAAGAAGCTCGGCCCGTTCTCGCTGAAAAACATCACCGCCGGACTGGGCTACTCATTTCAGAGCATCGGAATCAGCGGGCTTGAACCAGTTCACGACCTACCAGATCGCGCGCTACAAGGGCTACACGCAGACTTCTGAATTCACGCCGACGATCCGGCGCTTCACGGTGGATAATCCGACCGATCCGCGCACCGGCACGGTCGAGACGCTCAGCATGGAGTTCGGCGGGCTCGGCGGCACCAACTCATTCATCAAGGGCGTCGCGCATTTCAGATATTTCTACCCGTTCCTGAAGAGCCAGACGCTGGGCACGTTCGTGGTGTCGCAGGGCGTCACTTTCGGCATCGGGACCGATCTCGAAAGCGGCACCGGCGGCGAGTTGCCGCTGTACGAGCGATTCTTCCCCGGCGGCGTCGGCGGTCCGGGCGACGTGCGCGGCTACCAGCTCTATTCGTTGGGTCCGCAGGTGACGATGTTCAGCCAGAACGGCACGCCGCAGAGCGTGCAGAACATCGGCGGCAGCAAGGAATTGCTGCTGAGCAACGAGATCACCTTCCCGATCCTGTCGGGACTGGGAATCCGCGGCGTGATATTCAGCGACGCGGGGCAATCGTTCCTGCTCAAGGATTCGATCAACATTCGACGATCTGCAGGCGTCGGCCGGAATCGGCGTGCGCTGGAAATCGCCGTTCGGGCCGCTGGCGGTGGATATCGCTTTCCCGATCAACCCGCGGCCCGCCGACCAGCAGTACGGTGTTCGAAGTCGGCGCCGGCTCGCCGCTGTAGAGTATTCGCGGGCATCGGCGAACCGGCGCAGAAACTGGATTTGATGCTCGATCAAGTACTATTGTGTATATTTCCCATGCACGAGTGGCGCGCCGTGGGAACGTGTTTTCACGATAGGGTCGTCAACAGGAGGCTTTCCGGGCTGTATGAGGCAACGGTTGTTCATCGGTGCGATGTTCGGTGCGTTCCTTGCGGTGATGTCCGCGGCGGTTCCCGCGCGCGCCGAACTGAAGTTCGCGTACGTCGACGTGCAGCGCGCGCTCAACGAGTGCGACGCCGGCAAGCGGGCCAAGGCCGATTTCCAGGGCAGGGTCACCACGCTGGAGGGGCGCCTGCAGCGGCAGCAAAACGAAGTCCAGGCGCTCAAGGATGAGATGGAAAAGAAGGGCATGCTGATGAACGCCGATCAGCGCCAGGCCCTGCAGGACCAGTACATGGACAAGCTCAAGAACTTCGAGCGCGACTACAAGGACTCGAAGGACGAGCTGCAGGCCAAGGACCAGGAAATCACCGCCAAGATCGTGCATGACCTCGCGCAGGTCATCCGCACGCTCGGCGAGCGCGACAGCTACACGATGGTGTTCGAGAAGGGCTCGATTCTGTGGGGCGCGCCGGGCATCGACATCACCGACCAGGTGATCCGCAGCTACAATGCGATGCACGTGGCGATCGGCACGGTCGGCGAAGGCGGCGGCAGCTCAGGCCGGCGAGCGCTAGCAGCAGCCGGGTGCGTCGGAGCCGTCGGACTTCGGCTCGGATGCGGCCAAGAAATCGACGATCTCGAAGTAGGCCGCCGCAGACAAAATGCGCGAAGTAATCTCCGGTGCCTGAGGATGCAAAAGTCTCAGAGCTCGAGCGCGTGCTGGGGCTGCTGCCCCATCGCTATCCGTTTCTGCTGGTCGATCGAATCGTCGAGCTGGTCAAGGGCCGCGTCGTAACGATCAAGAACGTCACCTTCAACGAGCCGTACTTCGCCGGCCATTTCCCGGAGCATCCGGTGATGCCGGGAGTGTTGATCGTCGAAGCGCTGGCGCAGTCGGGCGCGATACTCGCGCTGAACGAGGTCGGCGGAGACCCGACGCGCCTGTTCATGCTGACCGGACTGGACAAGGTGCGCTTTCGGCGCCGCGTGATCCCGGGCGATCAGCTTGCGGATGGAAGTGAAGATTCTGAAATTTCATCGCCCGCTGTGGCGGATGCAGGCGGTGGCGCGCGTCGGCGACGAGCTGGCGGCCGAGGCGGAATTGTCCGCGATGGAAGTCGAGGAGCAAGTTCGATAGCGGGACGAATCCATCCCTCCGCGGTCATCGACAAGCGCGCCGAACTCGACACGAGCGTCGAAGTCGGTCCGGGGGCGGTGATCGGACCGGACGTGAAGATCGGCGCGGATACGGTGATCGGCGCGAGCGCCGTCATCGAGTCTCTCACCACCATCGGCCAGCGCAATCGAATATTTCCCGTTCGCCGCGGTTGGTTGCGCGACGCCGGATTTGAAATTTCACGGCGAGCCCGCGACGCTCGAGATTGGCGACGACAACACGATTCGCGAGTTCACCTCGATTCATCGCGGCACCGAAGGCGGCGGGATGCGCACGCTGATCGGCAATCACGTGCTGGTGATGCCCTACGTGCACATCGCGCACGATTGCGTCATCGGCGACAACTGCATCCTGGTGAACTCGACCCAGCTCGGCGGGCACTGCGTGCTCGAAGAATTCGTGAGTCTCGAGGGCATGAGCGGCGTGCATCAGTTCTGCCGCATCGGCGCGCACGCATTCGTCGCGGCCGGCGCCAAGGTCGCGCAGGATGTGCCGCCCTACGCGATGGTCGCGGGCGATCGCGCGCGGCTGGCCGGCATCAACGAGATCGGACTCCAGCGGCGCGGCTTCAGCGCCGAAAAGATCCTCGCGATCAAGGGCGCAACCCGCAGGCTGTTCTTTTCGAAGCTGCTGCGCGAGGATGCGATCGCAAAGACGCTCGAGGAATACGGCGACTTCGCCGAGGTGCGGCGGCTGGTCGATTTCATCAGGCACTCGAAGCGCGGAGTCGTTGGCCGCGAGCGTGAATAAGCTCGGGCTCATCGCGGGCAACGGCGTCTTCCCGCTCGAAGTGGCGCGCGCCGCCCGTGCGCGCGGAGCGAAAGTCATCGCCGTCGCGCATCTGAATGAAAGCGATCGCGCGCTCGACTCGGTTGCCGATGAGGTCACCTGGATCAAGGTCGGCGAGCTGCAGAAAATTATCGACGTGTTCAAGAGCGCCGGACTGTCGGAAGCGGCGATGGCGGGCGGCATCTCGCGCGCACGCCTGAAAGATTCGTTCGCGCCCGACGCGCGCGCGCTCAAGATGCTCGCGAGCATCGCGCGCTTCAGCGACGACGCCGTGCTGCGCGGCGTCGCGCGCGAAGTCGAAGCCGAAGGAATCAAGATGATCGATCCGGTGCCGATGATCGAACATTGGATCGCACGAGCCGGCGCGCGGTGCCGGCCCCGAGCCGACGCCCGCACAAATGCGCGATCTCGACCTCGCGTTCGCGGTCGCGCGCCGCCTCGGCAGCTTCGACATCGGCCAGACAGTCGCGGTCCGCGACGGCATGGTCGCCGCGGTCGAGGCGGTCGAAGGCACCGACGCCGCGCTGCGCCGTGCGGCCGCTCTGGTCGGCGCGGGCCTGGTGGTGGCAAAGGCGGCGAAGCCGGGACAGGACATGCGCTTCGATCGTCCCGCGATCGGCCCGGCGACGATGGAATTGCTCGCCGAGATCGGCGCTGCGATGATCGGCGTCGAGGCAGGCGTCGCGCTGATCCTCGAGCGCGAGCGCACGCTCGAACTCGCGCGATCGAAAAACGTGACGATATACGGCTATGCCGAAGCCGATGTTTGAGTTGCGCGCCGCGGTAATTGGCGCGGGCCGGCTGGGAACTCTGCACGCGCGCAAATACGCGGCGATTGCGGGCATCAAGCTCACGCACATCGTCGATATCGACGCCGAACGCGCGGCGGCGCTGGCGCAGGAAGTTGGCGCGACCGCCGCTCACCGATTATCGGGAGCTCGCGGGCAAGGTGGACCTCGTCACGGTCGCGTCACCGGGCGTCACGCATCACGAAATCGCGTCCGCGATGCTGACGGCGGGCATCGACGTGCTGCTGGAAAAGCCGATGGCCGAGACGCTGGCGCAGGCGCGTGAGCTGGCCGCGCTGCGCCTCAGCGAGCCGGCGTATACTTCAGATTGGCCATCTCGAGCGCTTCAATCCGGCGGTCGTGCATCTGCATTCGATCGTGAAAAATCCGCGCTTCGTCGAATGCCATCGGCTCGCGCCGTTCACCGAGCGCGGCACCGACGTCGACGTGGTGCTCGATCTGATGGTGCACGACCTCGACGTGATCCTGTCGGTGGCGCCGTCGGAAGTGGCGTCGCTGGAAGCGGTCGGCGTCGCGGTGCTGACCGATCGAATCGATCTCGCCAACGCGCGCATCCGCTTCAAGAGCGGTCTGATCGCGAACCTGGTTACGAGCCGCGTGGCGGCGCGGCGCGAGCGCAAGATTCGCTTCTTCCAGCCCGACGCGTACATCTCGGTCGATTACGAGGCGCGCAGCATCCAGATCTATCGCAAAACTCCGCCGGCGCGCGGCGCGCAGTTTCCCGACAATTTCGGCGGAGCAGATCGAGTTCGGCGAAGGCGATCCGCTGGCCGACGAGGTCAATGCGTTCGTCGCGTCGGTTCGCAGCCGCTCAACGCCCGCAGTCAGCGCCGAAGACGGACTGCGCGTGATGGAGCTGACCGAGAGAATCAAGGAAGTGATGCTGACGGATTCAGTCGCACCTTGACGCCTGCAATCCGCTGCGACCGATCGATTGAGCGTTCCATCGAGGCGTTTCTGCGCGGACCCAAGGGCCATCAGGTTCGGCAGTACAGCGCGCTCGATGTCAGCCCGGACGCGTTCGTTGCCGAGGTTGATCGCGCGCGCGGCAAAAGCTAAGAGCAGAGTGTGATGGCATCCTCGATGATGATCGATCGTGCTTCGTTGCGGCAGCTGGCCGCTGCGATGGCGTTCGTCATGATGATGGCGAGTCTGCCGTCGATCGGCTTAATCATCGTTGCCGATCCTTCGGGGCCCAGCATCTCGATGGACGTGTGCCATCCGCTGCAATCGCTCGAAACAACGTCGGGCACCGTGCTGGTCGCACGCCCGGCACCGCGTGAGCTTGACGCGGAAATTGTTTCTCAAGACGAAGTTCCGCAATTCGTTCTAATTCTGAAAAGCAAATTCTCCGAAGCTCCCGATCCGCCGCCGCCGAAGTCGCTCGCCTAAGGGACGTAACCACATTATTGGGACGATCTCCCGCTTAGCTCGGGCCGCGGGCTCAGTATGGTCGACCACTAATGAACTGTGTTGTTTGTCAGTCTTACGACTGGGAGACACAAGTGACTTTGACATCAATCCGGAGTGGAAGGGAGTAGCGCAATGTACAGAAACAAAGCGATTGCTTTGGCAGTAATACTGTCCGTGGTTCTGTGTAGCTTTTTATACGTTTCAGGTTCCGCTAGCGCGGCCTCACCTGAAATCGCGGCCGTTCTTTCGCAGGCGCCAGCTAGCGACATTGGCAAGAAGACAACCTGCGCATATTGCGGGATGCATCTTACCGTAAAGTCCGACACAGCAGGCGCTACATACAATGGGAAGGACTACTACTTTTGTGATGACATGGAGCGCGACGCTTTCGTGAAAACACCAACGAAGTATCTTGCGAAGCAGCTATCGGCGGGAATAACGCCGGACGCCAAGACTGCACCTTGAGGTGGCTTGCATAACTGGATGATGATGGAGACAGCCGATCGGTCAGAGGCCGATCATGGAGCAGTTCTATTACTATGAAAGACCTTTTTCACCTCGACCAGGTTGTAAGAAGGGGTAGTGTCCTAATTTGAAATCCTCTCTAATAGTTCGCCCACCGTCCAGATGTGATCGCTAATGCCGTGCGCCATCGCGGGCGTCATGCGCAGCGTCTTGTGAACGCGAACTAGATTGTAGTGGGCGAAGTGCAGGGCAACCGCAGCGGCATGGTTCGCCCGCTTCTTTGAGAATCCATTGGTGAGACGGGTAAATCGGCGCATCTGCATGCGCATCGTGAGATTCTGGCGCTCCACGTAGCTAGTCGAGATATGGTCAGGATCAGGGCGTCCGATTAGGCGCTCACGCTCGCACTGCATCAGGACTGGGGGAGAGTAGCGACCGCGCCCGTCGTTCAATTCGGACGCAAACACCTTGATTAACTGTGCGTAGTCCACGTCGTGCTCGAACGCCCGTCCAATCGCGCCGTAGTAGGCCGGAAACGCATCCGTCGTAATCTGCGGGCGATTGATAACGCGCGCACGAAGATCGTCCACGAACAGCGCTGTGTCGCTCCATGTGCGCTTTCCAACATGCCAGCAAGGAACGAGTTTGCTGTCGGCATCAATCGCAACGAACGTGTACACATCGCCAAATTCGTCGGTCTGGTTGAGCCTACGAGCCGTCTTTTGCTTCATGCCGACGTAGGCCCAAATCTCATCAAGCTGGAGTCGCGGACAGGTCAGGCCGCGCATCATTTCGTCCGTCAGTTTGTCGCAACCATCGGCCACCCGAACCGCGAGCCGCATAATCGTGTCGCGATGAATGCCAGTCATCCGCTCTACACTGCGGATGCTATTGCCTTCCACGAGAGCCGCGATAACCCGTTCTTGTTCGCCAGCGTCCAGCTTATTCATAATAGCAATTATGCTTGACTGGTCAGGCAAAGTCAAGGGTGTTTTGTGACGAAATGGAATTTGGTGTACACTCAACTCGGTTGAGAAGTGCGGAACGGGCAGGCAGGATGTTTCGCCGAAGAACGCAAAACGGGTCGGAGCTGCCTAAATGAAAGACGAAGAAAAATATACTAAGGGCGACAAGGCCGTCGCAGTTCATGGCGTAGATGAAAAGACTGGCGCGCATGGCGTCGGATTTCGCAACCTCAAAGTAGTGATCGTCAACGATGACGGAAATTGGTTCGCTCAGGGACTCGATATTGACTATGCCGCTCAGGGGAAATCTCTTGAGGAAGTGAAGCAGCGATTCCAAGATGGTTTCAAAGCGACCATCGAACGGCATCTTACGATATTTGGAAACATTCAAAAGCTTTTGAAGCCAGCGCCGGTCGAAGTATGGAAAGAATTTTACTACGATCTGGCATCAACACACTTTGAGTACTCGCACGTTTCGATTCACTCGATCAGCGGCGATAAGCTTCCGTTCGATACTCTTGAATTTCGCCACGAACAGTCTGCGGCAGCGTGAATGAAAGACCATGAATCCTGGCGGCGTCTCACGCAAAATTGTTGTCGCCGTCTTGATCGCCCATGATGTGGCCGTCGGAAATGGCCCCGATTCGGATCGCCTAATGGTGAGTAAGGGAGATATTTCCGACGTTCTTATAATCGGGAAAAATGAGGAAGTGAGCCGTCGTATGGTTCACCGCATGGCACGACTATTCGATATAGAAATTTCTCGATTTTACGGTGCGTCGCTCAACTAGGGACGTGTTTCTCATTCCAGCGGGAGTGCGCGGCCTTACGAGCAATCGCGCTACGTTTCCTCGCTGACAACTTCGCGGCGCGCGCCTTCCCGCCTTTCAAGCCGCCCAGCCTGCCAAGCACGACCGCTGCTTGATTTTTTCCGCTATTCGGCTCAACTAGCAGGTCGCCGCTTATCGCATCGATCAGATTCGACGCCATTTGATTCACGTCAGGTTTGCCGGTCCTTGAGCGCTTAGGCATACTGCAAGTACTACAGGAGTGAAACGATCATGGCAATGACCGAACAAGAAAAAGTGATGTTCGCCGACATGGCGCAGAACCTTGGAGCACTGGCGTTAGCGGTTGGCGCGGCCCTCGCCGTTGTCAATTCCGAAATTCCTAATTTTCGCGAACGTGTCCTACAGAGTCTTGACCTAGCGATCGACTCGCGACCGGACCTTGCTCACAATCCTAACGGCGCGGCGATCATGACGACCGCTAAGGTGATTATTGCTGGCCTCGCCAGACTTTAAGATCGGTTCAATGAATCGCTCGATGATAGCGTTTGCCCAGTCAGGATTTGGTACTGTCGATTTTATGCGTCGCATTTGAACTCCTATGGGAATATCTCGCGGGTTTCGTAGATTGAGCGTTCTCGCTGGTCTGATCGGTGCTCTTCTCTTTTGCTTTGCAATCGCGGTTGACGACTACCATCATTGGGACGGAACGCCGATTTCGATGGGTTACTACATACCCAGCGCGATCCCTTTACACGACCGAGCGATGGACTTGTTTTTCGCGGTCGCACTGCCAGTCGCACTGACACTGCTTGTCGGTTGGGTGGTCGCAGGATTTCGGCAGGGAAATTCAAATTAGGACACTACCTAAGAAGGCAACGCCATTGCCTTCGTTCTGAAATTGGCTCAGACTCGCCGGAGTCGCGGTCTTAAGAAATGACCTTCTCGATCGCAATATCTCGACGGCGTGCGGTTCTATTCATTGTTGCTGCTGCTCTTGCAGTCGCGGTCTCGATGTCGGCGATGGCCAGGAGTCCTCAATTCATCACGGTCAGCGCGAACCCGTCCGTCAGCATTGATACCGATAATTTACGGCCAGGTGATGTTCGCTTCTATACGTACCGCGATCCTGCGGGCGATAAGATTCGGTTCCTGCTGGCCCGCGACTCCGCGGGACAGATCAAAGGAGCTCTCGACGCCTGCCGACGCTGCTCAACGTATGGCGAGGGGTACACCAGTTCACACGGGTACCTCGTCTGCAAATATTGCGGCAATCGATACAAGTTGGAAGCGATGGAATCGGGGCTGGCGTCATGCGTGCCCGTGAAACTTCCGATGCAGGTGACCGGGCACACCGTCAGCATCAAGCCGGCGGATCTTGAACGCGAGCGAGGGCTGTTTTAGGACTGGTCGCGGTGGCATGAGAAATTTGTTTTCAAAGACGGACTTAAGGGCCCTCGGGTTAATCGTGGCCATCATTGTGCTCATGGCCAGCGTCCCCTCGACCGTCGGGCTCGTCATTGTCTCGGCACCGAGCCATCCAGAACTGACCACTAACATTTGCCAGCCGCTTCAAACGTTCGACCTCGTGTCGAAGGTTCCGCTTGCCCGTCCGGCGGCTATCCCGCCGCAGTTCATTCTCCACTACTCGGGGTCGGCCGTCGCTAACAAGGAGTTCCGACTGGTCGATTTTAAGGTCGCTCCCGACACTCCGCCGCCGAAGCGCCCCGTCTAAGAAACTTCGTTCGACAGGTTACTCCGATTTGACTGCCCGACGCCGCGAGAGTTACGGCGTCACGTTCTTCGTCCAGGTAGACGGCGTACCGCAAGGTGTTCGCCGGGGGAAGGTTTATGAGACGGATCTCTGAGTTTGTACTTTTGGTCAGAACGGCGACTTCTTTGACGCAGACCGCGAAGTCGGCCCGGCGCTTGTTGACAGCCGCAATCATCATCGTCGGTATAACACCCGGCCTGGTTTGGGCGTGTGCATGCGGGTGCGGTGTCTTCGAGGTGGGTACCGAAGCACTGATTCCTTCGGGGACCGGAGGCCAGGTGTGGTTTCAATATGAATACATGGATCAATACATAAACTTTCACGCGACCCAGCCAGCCTCCGAGTTCTACAATAACGATAAGTACATCCGAACAAACTTCATGGAAGCCGGCGGCCAATACATGTTCAACCATGACTGGGGAGTGATGCTCGAGGTGCCCTACTGGTCGCGTGATTACAAGGGGGCTTATGACGGCAACAACGCCGACATCCATTGGTTCCAGAACGACTCCATCGGCGACATTCGGATCCAGGGGATGTATACGGGTCTGTCGGAGGATATGTCGACCGGACTCCTGGCTGGGGTCAAGGTCCCGAGCGGCGATTGGACCTATCCACCTTATGATCGGGATACGCAGATCGGCACTGGGAGTACCGATCTCCTGTTGGGGGTTTACCACGTTGGAACATTGCCGAAGCAGTTGGGAATAGTGCCGTTGACCTTCAAGGAGCGCCCCTTCAACTACTTCGTGCAGGTCAACTATGATCTGCCGTTGTGGGAACAGGACCAATACACGCCGGGCAGGGAAGTCGATGGTGCGGTGGGAACCTACTACGACTTCGGCCGCGTCGGATTTCTCAAGGAACTCGCTCCGATGTTTACCTTTCTCGCCTCCGACCGTACGCGAGATACGGGAAATAATGCGGATCCCGCCGACAGCGGCTACACTCGTTTTATCGCTGCGCCGGGAGCCGAAATCAAAATTGGAGTCATCCGGGCCTACGCGGACATCGAGGTTCCGATTTTTCAGAACATGAGGGGCTATCAGCTAACGGCGGCCTACGCAACCAAGCTTATCTTGAGTTACAGCTTCTAAAGCGAGGAAAAGCAAATCGCGCAGTAGACGACACCGAGGCAGAGGATCTTCGCCGCAATGAATGAATGATAACTGAGGTCATTGAGAGATGAACCAGCCAAAATCGGCCTCCGTGGTGACGGACGGGGAGCAGGTCCGTCAATGAGTCCCCGGCGTCTGTTCTCGAGACTGGCGCTAGGGATCGCTCTGGGGGCGGTAGCCATTGTGTCGGCCGCAGTTCGAGTTGCGGCGACGCCCCTCCCCGGCACCATCGTAACCTATTCGCCAACCGAAGTTGCTGTGGATTTTGAAGTTCCGCTCGATCCTCAGTTCGTGAAACTGGAGGTTCTCGATGAAAGCGGGGCCGATTACGCTATAGGTCCGCCAAGAGTTAGCGTGGACCGCAAACGGCTTTCGGTAAGTGTGGAAAGCCTCAGGCCGGGTGCGTTTGTTGTACAATGGGGGGTGGTTGACCATCGTGGCAACCTTTCCAAAGGCGCCTTTACCTTTACAGTGAAATTCCCGGGTACGCTCGCATCGAGCGTGGGAAATTCGGTATGGGAGCTTAATCAGCGATCAAAGAATTATCTTAGTCGTACAGGATAGATATATGGATATCGCTTCTAATCTCAGATCTGTCGCGATCGCGCTGCTCCTGATGTCGAGCTTATTTGCAGGTGCCGGATGCCACAGCGGATCAACCACGGAGGGCTCAGACAGTGTTCTCACCGACACGAAGCTCGTCGATCAGAATGGCAACACAGTCGAACTCTCATCGCTCAAGGGCAAGCCGTTGGTTGTGGACTTCATCTACACGTCGTGCCCGGGGCCGTGCCTGATGGAGACGGCGAAGTTCGCGAACGTCGCACTACGGCTGGGCAGCGATCTGGGTTCGAAAGTGACGCTCGTTTCCATCACCGTCGATCCCGAGCATGACGGTCCCAAGCAATTGCTCAACTACTCGCGCCAGCAAGGGGCGGATGAGAAGGGATGGTATTTCTTGACCGGAGGTGCAGCGGACATAGATCAGGCGCTGGCCGGCTTCAAGCTCAGCCGGGAAGTCGAGCCGGACGGTTCGGTCGGCCACCTGGTCAATATGATGCTGGTTGGACCAGATGGACGGCTGGTGCGAGAATACAATGGTGAGATCGTAAAGGCGCAGGACATCGTCGATGACGTCAAGAAAACCCTGAACAAAAGTTGACACAAGCAGCATGAAGCGAGCGATAATTCTGGGCTCCTCGGCGGCGGCGATTCTTACAGTAGCATATCTCTGGTCAGCCTTCGGCGCCTCATCGGTGGAAAACGGCGGCGGGCGCGGCGCGATGTGCATTGCAGGTCATTGTTGCTGTGGCGGCCGTACGAGTGCAGAAACGGTTGCCGATAGCGGAACGCACGGTCGTTTGACGCTCGATCCCGACCAGTACCTCGGCCCGGTAAGGCAGGCGTATCAGGTTGCGGAGAAAAATCCCGCGCTGCTCGCTCAACTGCACTGCTACTGCGGATGCGACAAGACTTACGGCCACCAGAATCTGCTGGATTGTTACCGAGGCACCCACGCCTCGGTGTGCGAAATCTGCGTCGGGGAGGCATTGATGGCGGAGCAGTTGTCGGAGCAGGGTTCGCCGGTCGAACAGATACGCGATTCGCTCCGCCGGCAGTACGCCGGGGGAAATTGACAAATGGCTGAACCGCGCCGAACAACGACCATGTGGGCTGCAACAGCGGGCTTCGCCGCGATCCTGTTTGTGGCCGCAGTGGCGTTTGCGTCCGCAACCGTTGGCGACGCGGCACCGGCGTTGGTCGTGCCTGAACTGGACGGCAAGGCATTCGATCTGAGTGCACAGCGCGGCAAAGTCGTCATCGTCAACTTCTGGGCGACCTGGTGTCCGCCCTGCCGCGCGGAAATGCCGACGCTCGACGCCTTCTACCGGCGCTATCGTGGCAATGGACTCGAGATGATTGGCGTGAGTGCGGACCGCCCGCACGACCGATCGGATGTGGCCAAGGCCGCGCACTCGATCAGCTATCCCGCGGCTATGTTGGAGGACGCGACAGTCAACGATTTCGGCACGCCCTACGAACTGCCCGTCACGTTCGTTGTGGATAGCAGCGGAGTCCTGCGCGCGAAGTTCACCCCTGACCAGACGCCAGTTACCGAGAAAAGCTTATCGGATGCGGTGTTGCCGCTGCTGCCGCAAAATCCCGCGGCGCATTCTTCATCAAACCCAGGTGTCCCGGGCGCCAAACCTTTGGGCTCACAATGAAGAAGCTTGCTTTAGTGGCAATCATCCTGCTGGCTGGATGCGCTTCTACCAACGCACGGACGAACGACCAGGACGCTCGCATCGCGCAGTTGCAAAAAAAGAGTCTGGCACTCGCCGAGAGTGAGAAACGATGCATCGACGAAGCAATGACCCGCAGCCGCGATGAAACGGCGCCCGCAGCAGGAACTCCCGACGCTTCCTTTGAGTTGCAGACTCAGTGGGCAGCCGAAGAGCGCGATCGGGAAATTTCGCAATGCCGCGCCTGGGCGGACGCGGAAAACAACGAAATCGCCGAGCAAGAGCGCGACGAATATGAGATCCAGGCGCAGCAAGAGCGCAATCGCGCATCGTTCATGGCGATTGTCGCGATGTCGAGTCCGCACTGAAGTTTATGAATAGAAGTACCATTCAATCTACTCGAACCGTTTCGTCGATAAGGAAAAGCTTATTTCTGACGATGCTGTTTGTCCTCGCTGGCTCGGTGACGCTTGCTGGTTGCCGCCGGCCGGCTCAGGACGCTCAAGATATCGGGGAGCGTGGAGGATTCGAGGTGCGCAACACCTCCGACTGCTTGCCCGATATCACGTTGGTCGATCAGAACGGCCACAACGTTTCCCTGGCCTCGCTGAAGGGCAAACCTGTCCTGTTCGATTTCATTTACACCACCTGCCCGGGACCATGCCTTGTCCTCACCAGCCGGATGAAACAGATTGCCAATCGGCTCGGGCCAAAACTTGGAACCGACGCGCGCATCGTGTCGATCACCGTCGATCCCGAACACGATCACCCTGAACAGCTTAATGCATACGCGAAGGCGCAGGGGGCCGACGTTAATGGCTGGCTGTTTCTGACGGGAACGCCAAAACAGATCGACGATGTGATGGCACATTTCGACCTGATTCGACAGCACGAAGCCGATGGAACGGTAGATCATGTTCTCGAATTCTTCCTGGTAGACGCGAACGGCAAAGCATTGCTGCAGTACATGGGCGAGAAGGCCGAGCCGGATCGAGTCGCGAGCGACGTGAAGCGGGCCGCCGCGCATGATCCGATGGCGGCCGCTGACGGCGCCATCATATCGCTTATCTTTTAGGAGGTGCGCGCATAAAATCCTTCTTGCCATTCGTGGCAGCCCTCGCCGGTCGGGCGTGCATCCGCGCCGGAGTGATCTCTGTCGCTCGATGGCTACGGCGGGCGCGAATCTCCAGCTAATCATTTTGCAAAGGGCGCTTGATGGAGATGTATCAACTCTTTCTCACTGACTTGCGCAGATGACTTCAGCAGTCTCACCGATACTCGACCAGGCGCGCGCGCATCAGAAGAGGAGCCTTGGGTCGCAGATATTGCGCGACCTCGTTGCAGTTGCCCTGCTGATGATTGCGGCCATTGCCGCCGGACTCGGGTTGAACCGGTTTGCCCACGCTCCGCTCCCTCTCGTCTATCAAACGCCGGAACAGCGTTTCGATGCCGAGTTGACGACCCTGGTGGCGGCGCCGCCGTTCAAGATCGCGCCCGCGGCAACCGTGGGACTCGATGAATTTCATGCGGCCGCCGACGGTAAAAGCGCACTCATACTTGATGCGAGGCCGTCTGTATTCTTCGAGCAGGGGCACGTGCCGGGAGCGCTCAATCTCGCGCGGGATGACTTTGCGCGGGACTATCGAAGTCTGTCCGGCGTGCTGAAGGCCGCAACTGACAAGCCGATCATCGTGTACTGCTCCGGCGGCGACTGTCATGACAGCCGCCTCGTCGCAAACGCGTTGCTGAGTCTCGGCTTCAGCAATGTTCGGGTCTTCACCGGCGGGTGGGATGCGTGGTCGGCAGCTGGGCTGCCGGCGTCTGCAGGGAGCGCACGATGATCGCATCCGGCGACCGGCGTCACTCCTATGTAGTGCTGGCGGTCAGCCTCGCGATGGCCGGGATTTTCATCTACGCGGCCATCGACAAGATCCGCGATCCGCTACAGTTCGCGGACAGCGTCGCGGCATTCGGGATCCTGCCGGCGGTGTTTATTAGCTTGCTGGCTCTGTGCCTGCCGCCGTTCGAGATTTTGTGCGGCCTCTTGATGCTGGGGCCGCGGACCAGGCGGATCGGTGCGCTCGCCATCACTTTACTTTCTGCAATATTCTTCACCGCCTTGGCGTCCGCACTCTTTCGAGGTCTCACGCTCAACTGCGGCTGTTTCGGGACCGGCGCGCCATCGCGACCGAGGATGTGGCTGGAGCTGGTGCTGGACACCGCGTTGTTCGCGGGCGCGCTGTTCATTTATCTGGATCCGATCAGCCGACCTTCGGAGAAACCGCTGCTGCCCCCGCAAAAGTGACCGAAGACAACCACTAACGCCGCCGTCGACTCGCGCGCCACCAACGCGAAATTCCTACATTGGAGAACCGGCGCTCGTGGGCGCTGCCATCGGGGACGGCTCGTTGCCGGATTGGGCCTGCTTCGACGACGTGGTCGGGGCCTTGGCCGCGGCATTCGTCTGCCGCTTGCAGCGATTGACGGTCGAAATCGAGATATTCAGATCCGTAGCGATATCCTCCGCATGCTTGCCGCTATTGACCTCGTTCATCACCGTGTTGCAATCGATCCAATCGTCGGCGAATGCAGGGCTTGCGCCCGTCGCGAACGCGACAGCCGTCACAAGCATCGCCGAGGCCGCTGCAAGCGCAATTTTTTTCGTCAGCATCTTCTTCCCCGCGGAGGTTAGAGTTCTTTCAAAACGAGTGGCAGTATTTCAAAATACGCTTGTCGCTACTAGAGACTCGGAATGCCGTGTGTTCTGCCGGCGGTTGTGCTTGGATGGTCGGTGGTGTTGGCTAATACACCACCGCCGCACTGAGTAACGTACCTAACGAATTATAGTCAGTAGCGGGAATTCATATGAGTACTCACTTTAATCTCAGATCTATAACCATGGCGGTAGCAATATCGATTAGCCTGTTCGCGGCCGCCGGATGTCATCGCGGCTCAACCGCGGAGGGCTCAGGCAGTGTGCTCACCGACACCAAGCTCGTCGATCAGAATGGCAACACGGTCGAGCTCTCATCGCTCAAGGGCAAGCCGATAGTGGTGGATTTCATCTATACCTCGTGCCCGGGGCCGTGCCTGATGGAGACGGCGAAGTTTGCCAACGTCGCGCTGCGGCTGGGCAGCGATCTGGGTTCGAAAGTGACGCTCGTTTCGATCTCCGTCGATCCCGAGCATGACGGCCCGAAACAGTTGCTCGACTACTCGCGCCAGCAAGGGGCGGACGAGAAGGGATGGTATTTCCTGACCGGAGGTCCCGGCGACGTCGATCAAGCGCTGGCCGGCTTCAAGCTCAGCCGGCAAGTCGAGCCGGATGGTTCGGTGGGCCACCTGGTTGATATGATGCTGGTTGGAGCGGATGGAAAACTGGTGCGTGAGTATAACGGCGAAATCGTGAAGGCACAGGACATCGTCGACGACGTCAAGAAGACTCTGAACAAGGGCGGTGCAGCATGAGACGCGCAATAATTTTCGGCACCTCGGTTGCTGCGATGCTGGCGCTGGCGTATCTGTGGCCGGTGATCGGCGGCTCAACGGCAAATCAAAATCCGCGCGGTGCGATGTGTTTCGCGGGGCATTGCTGCTGCACGGGACAGGCGGAGGCCGCGGATACTCCATCGGCGAATGGGGCGCAGCCGCGGTTGACGCTCGATCCAAGCCAGTTCGTCGGGCCGGTACGGGAGGCTTACAAATACGCGGGGGAAAATCCTGCGCTGCTGGCGCAACTACATTGCTATTGCGGATGTGACAAGGCCGAAGGTCATCAGAGCCTGCTCGACTGTTATCGCGGCATGCACGCCTCGGCGTGCGAAATCTGCACTGGAGAAGTGCTGCTGGCTAAGCGTATGGCGGATCAGGGCTCGCCGGTCGATCAGATTCGTGACGCGATCCGCCGGAATTTCGCGCAGAACAACTGAAGCGGCGGGGCTATTTGCGGCGTCGGGGTTTTCAATCACAATCGCTTCGATGCCGTTGAATGCCGAAGCGCCGCCGCTGCACGATCAAGGTCTGAAAGCGAGGGCCGCGCGCAGCAGCCGTATCATGATCGTTGCCGGCGAGGCGTCCGGCGACCTTCATGGCGGCGATTTGGCGCGTGAGATCCTCGCGCGCGACCCGCGTGCGAGCTGTTCGGAATTGCGGGCGAGAAAATGCGCGCGGCCGGCGTGCGCGCGATCATCAAGATCGAGGACATCCACGGGCTGGGACTCTCGGAGCTGGCCTCGACGATCGGACGAACCGTCGGCGCGTTTCGCATGCTGCGCCAAATCATCCGGCGCGAAAAGCCCGACCTCGTGATCCTCATCGACTATGCGGAGTTCAACCTGATTCTCTCCGGCACCGCACAGCGCAACGGAGTGCCGGTCCTCTACTACATCACGCCGCAAGTGTGGGCATGGCGGCGCGGCCGTATCGACAAGCTGGTCGATCGCGCGGATCGGCTGGCGGTAGTGCTGCCGTTCGAGGCCGAACTGTTCCATCGCGCGGGCGATCGGGTCGCATTCGTCGGGCATCCGCTGCTAGACCGAGTCGCCACGGTGCAGAATCGCGACGAAACGCTGAAGCGCCACGGCTTCCCGCCGCGCGCGCACATCATCTCGATTTTGCCGGGCAGCCGCCGCGCCGAAGTTCGCTACCTGCTGAATCCGATGGTCAAGGCGGCGCGGATCGTCGCGCGCGATCACAATCTTGAAATAGCGCTCGCGCTGGCGCCGACGCTGACGCAGGCGGAACTCACCGAAGTTGGCCGCGCCGATCTCGCGGGAATCAAGATTGTCGAGAACGACACCTACAATATCGTCGCGGCGAGCGAGCTGGCGCTGGTCGCGTCGGGCACCGCCACGCTGGAAACGGCGCTGCTCGGATGTCCCGAGGTCATCGCCTACAAAGTGTCCGCCGCTTACCTATATTCTGGGGCGGATGCTTGTGACGGGAGTGGATTTTATCGGGATGCCCAACATCCTCGCGGGCCGCAGGATCGTGCCGGAATTGATCCAGCGCGACGTGACCGTCGAGAAGCTGGTGCGCGCGGCCGAACCGCTGCTCAGCGACACGATCCGCGCGGAAACGGTCGCCGCACTGAAGGCATTGCGCGAGAAGCTCGGCTCGCCGGGTGCGGCGGGACGCGTCGCGACGATCGCGCTCGAGATGATCGCGTCGAGGGCCGCCGCATGAAGCTGCTGACCCCGTTACAATGGCGGTTGTTCGGCTACCTGCGCCGATACCTCTTTCCTTATGTGCTGCTGCTCGGTATCGCGATGGGCGTGCTGTCGGCAGCCAGCGCCGGAATCCCGCTGATCATAAAGATGGTGGTCGACCTGGTCACCAATCTCAAAGTTTCTCATCAGCTTGATGCGCATGGCGCGATGAAGCTGCGTGAATACTCGCTGGGGCTCGCCGGACTATTCATGCTCCGCGCACTCGCCAATTTCACCGACGACTACCTGAGCGCGTACATCTCACAGAAGCTGACGATGGACATCCGCGCCGATCTGAATGAGAGCCTGCAGCGTCAATCGCTGAGTTTTTTCAACCGCACGCCGACGGGCGTCATGGTTTCGAGAGTAATCAGCGACGTCGGGCTGGTGGTTTCAAGCCTGAGCGGCGGAATCTTTTCGATCTTCGGCGACGGCATGTCGCTGATCGCGCTTTTGGTGACAGCCTTCTGGCTCGACTGGCACCTCGCGATCCTCGCCTTCATCGGCTTCCCGATCGTCGTCCTGCCGATCGCCAGCCTGTCGAAAAAAGTTCGGCGCGAAACCAAGAATCAGCAGAAGCAGTTGAGCGGCTTGCAATCGCTGCTGCACGAGACCTTCCAGGGAAACCGCGTGGTGAAGGCCTTCGGGATGGAAGATTACGAACGCGCGCGCTTCAATCGCGAACTCAAGCGCCTGTTCCGAATCTTCATGCGAGTGGCCCGCATCAAGGCATTTACGGGCCCGCTAATCGAGGCGCTCGGCGCGATCGCGGTGGTCGCAGTGGTCTGGTGGGCTGTAGGATCGCTGCAAGCGGGCACGCGCACGCTGGGACAATTCGCCGGATTTTTTACGACCATGATCCTCGTCTACCGGCCCTTCAAAGCCCTCGGCAAAACCAACAACAGCATTCAGCAGGGGCTGGCCGCGGCCGAGCGTGTATTCGAGATGATGGATCTGCCGAGCGAGGTCCCTGACGATCCCGACGGAATCGACCTGCAGCCGGGCGCGCACAGCGTCGCGTTCGAAAACGTCAGCTTCCGCTACGGCGACGAGTGGGTGCTGCACGACATCAACCTTGCGATAGGCGCAGGCAAGGTCGTGGCGCTGGTCGGGATGAGTGGCGGCGGCAAGTCGACGATGGCGGATTTGATCCCGCGCTTTTACGACGTGCAGCAGGGACGCGTCTCGGTTGACGGAATCGATGTACGCAAGCTGCGGCTCAAATCGCTGCGCGCTGAAATCGGCCTGGTGACGCAGAGCACGTTCCTGTTCGACGACACGATTCGCGCCAATATCGCGTACGGCAGCAGCGACAAGAAGCTCGAGCGCGTGATCGCGGCGGCCAAGCTCGCCAACGCGCATGACTTTATTTCGCGGCTGCCCAACGGTTACGAGACGATGGTTGGCGAGCTGGGCGTGCGCATCTCGGGCGGCGAGCGGCAGCGCATCGCGATTGCGCGAGCGCTGCTGAAGGATGCGCCGATTCTGATTCTCGACGAAGCGACCTCGTCGCTCGACTCTGCCGCCGAACGATCGGTGCAGGAAGCGCTCGAACATCTGATGGCGAATCGCACGACGCTGGTGATCGCGCATCGGCTGTCGACGGTGCGTCGCGCGGACCGAATCGTCGTCGTCGTTCACGGCCGCATCGTCGAGGAAGGTACCCACGACGAATTGTTTGCGCGCGGGCGCGAGTACCGAAAGCTCTACGACCTGCAGTTCATGTCGCCCGAAGATCTGGCAGGCAACGGCGGGCTCGTTAACTGACAGCCGCTGGCCGCAAATTCGATTCGTCAGCCGTGCCGGACAACAAAGCTCCGATGCTAAGCGCGCTGTACAATCTGCTGTGGTATCCGGCGCTGCCGTTTGCGCTGCTCGCCGCGCATCCCGCAAACATGCGCGACTATCGCGAGCGGATGGGCCACGGCGATTTTCCGGACCACGCGGGCGCGCCGCGAATCTGGATTCACGCATCGTCGGTCGGCGAGATCGAGGCGATTCGCCCGGTCGCCAACGGCCTGCTCGAACGTTATCCGGGCGCGATCATCGCAATCACCACGATGACGGCGGCGGGCCGCGAGGCGGCGCACCAGCGGATACCGCGCGCGGCGGCGTGGATGCTCGCGCCGCTGGACAATCGCCGCGCGGTGCGATCTTTCCTGGAGCGCATCCGGCCGCAGCTCGTGCTAATCACCGAAACTGAAATCTGGCCGAACTACTTCATTGAATCCGCGCGCGCTGGCGCGACTGTCGCCGTGGTCAACGGGCGCATATCCGAGCGATCGATGGGCCGTTACATGCGTGCGCGCGGCCTGTTTCGCGATGCGCTGGGCCGCGCCGCGCTGATTCTGACGCAGAGCGAGGATGATGCGCGGCGTTACGCGAAGTTCGATCTCGCGGCAAAGATCGTAGTCACCGGCAACACCAAAATCGAAGCGGCGCCAACTGATACCTCGAATCTGGAATCGATTCGTCCTGAGCTGATGGCGTTTGCGTCCGGGCGCAAAGTTTTTATCGCCGGCTCGACCGCGCCGGGCGAAGAGGCTGTGATCGCCGACGCTTACCGTGAACTGCGCAAGGAGTTTCCGCAGCTCGCACTGACGATCGCGCCGCGGCATCTCGATCGCACATCTGAGGTCGAAAGCGCGCTGCGGGCGGCCTCGCTCGCCTTCGTGAAGGCGTCGGAACTCAGTTCGGCGGGTTCGTCGCGCGAGGCCGACGTTCTGATCCTCGATACGATGGGCGAGCTGCGCAGCTTCTATCGTCGCGGCACGATTGCGTTTGTTGGTGGTAGTCTCGCGCTTGGGCGCGGCGGACAGAATCCTGCCGAGCCCGCGTTGGTCGAGGTTCCCGTGCTGATCGGTCCGTATCACGAGAATCAGCGGGACGTCGTTTCAGCGCTTGTTGCTGCAGGCGGCGCACGAATCGTCAAAGATGTGCGCGACATCGTGATCGAAGCCTCGAAGTGGCTCCGCGACGACGTGGCGCGACAACAAGCGGGCCGCGTCGCACGAACGTCTGTCAGCACTGGCGCAGGCGGCGCGCAGCTCGCCTTGAAGCATCTCGAAGCGCTCATTAATCTCGGCTAACCGATGCCCCCAAGTGAGCCGAGTCCGAATCGCCCACGAATCGAGCGATTGTGGCAGCGCGACCTTCCTGCCCGCCTGTTGCCTGCCTGGCTCGGGCTCGCGGCCGCGGCGGGACTCTATCGCGCCGGCGTCGGCGCGCGTCATCTGTATTGGCGTATGATGAAACGGCGCGCGCCCGTACTGACAATAAGCGTCGGCAATCTGACCGTCGGTGGAACCGGCAAGACTCCATTCACGTTGTTTCTCGCGCGACGCTTGCAGAGCCACGGCCTGCGCGTCGGAATCGTGAGCCGCGGCTACAAGCGCGCGCGTTCGACGGCGAACGCCGAGCTGGTGGCCGATGGCGGCCAATTGAAAATCCCGCCGGAAGATGCGGGCGACGAGCCTGCGATGATGGCGAAGACGTTCAGCGGTCCGATCGCGGTCGCGCGCCGGCGCCTTGACGGAATCGAACTGCTGAGCAAGCTCGGCCCGCTCGACGCAGTGATCCTCGACGACGGCTTCCAGCATGTGCGCCTGAATCGCGACGTCGATCTCGTGCTGGTGAGCGACGAGCGGGGCTTCGGCAATGGCTGGATGCTGCCGGCCGGGCCGATGCGCGAACCGATCCGCGCAGTCGGGCGCGCAGATGCGATCGTAGTAATGAAGAGCGGCACAGGCGCGTCGGCGATTCGGCCGTCGCAGATGAAGAAGCTGAGCGCGCGCAAAGTTCTTCACGCGTCAGTGCGTCCGCGCGCGCTGCTGGTCATCGAGAATGGGGTGTGGCGCGAAACCCCGCTGGGACTGGGTGGACGGCGCGTGCTGGCGGTCTGCGGCCTTGCGGATTCGAGCGGATTCTATGCGATGCTCCGCGAGGCTCGACGCAGACCTCGTCGGCGTTTTCGAATACCCGGATCATCATGCCTACTCCAACGCTGACTGGCAGGCTATTGTGAACGCGATGCGCGACACCGACCTGGTCATCACCACCGAGAAGGACCTCGTCAAGCTCGAGCGGTTTCCGTTTCCGCGCGATTCGCTATACGCTCTCAGGCTCGAAGTGACGATGGACGCGGCGGATATGCGGGCGCTCGACGAGTTGATACTGGGACGCATGACGCCGGCGGAGAAGGCGGCGGATGGGTAGCGTGAAAAATAAAGTTCGTGGAGGATTTGAGCGATGGCGCTGAGTCAGGAATTGCTCGACATCCTGGCGTGCCCGAAATGCAAGGGCGAGCTGCGTCTCAACGAGCCGCAGGACGGCCTGGTTTGCGGCGCGTGCAGACTCGTCTATCCGGTGCGCGATGACATCCCCATCATGCTGATCGAGGAAGCCAAACCGATCGCGTGATCTCGCCGCGGCGCGCGGCCTCCCTGCCTTCCGCAACGAAAAATGAAACCGCTCGATGCGCCGCGCGCCCGCCAGCTCGCATGGCTCGCGCTCGGCATCTACCTCGTCGGGCTCGGCATCTCGGCAACGTTTCGCGCGCAGGGCGACTTCAGCGTTTACTATCGCGCGGGCCATCGCGTGCTTCTCGGCCATGCGATCTACCCACCTGACGACTCCGATCGATTCCTCTACGCGCCAATCTTCGCGATCGCATTCGCACCGCTCGCGCTCCTGCCTCGGCACCTTGCGCAATTTGTTTTCTTCTTGATCAATGCGTTCTCATTGATCGAATTGATTCTCGGCGCCGGCGTGATCCTCTTCGGCCGCGAGCGCCAACTGCCAGCCGCGCTGATCGTAGTTCCGGTGCTGCTGTCGTTTCGATTCATCGACAACAACTTCGATCACGGCCAGATAAATCTGCCGACGCTCGCACTAATCGTTTGGGCGATTGTCTATGCCGGCGAATCTCGCGACGCGTGGACAGGCTTGATGCTCGCCGCGGCGATATTGATCAAGCCATTCGCGGTGCTCGCCGCCGTTCATCTTTTGATTCGAAAGCACTTCAAGGCGCTGGCATGGGCGGTCGCGGCGGGCATCGCGCTGATCATCGCGCCCATCGTGATCTTCGGGCCGCACGAATGGATAGATCAAACTGCCGCCTACGCGATTGCGATCGCGTCGATGACGAGTCGATATCGCACGATGCTTACAAATCAATCGGCCGTGTCAGCGGTCGCGCGCATTCTGAGCCTTCGCATCGGCTCTGATGCGGAAACGTCGCCTGTCGCAACGATCGTAGGAATGGGACTCGAGATTGTGCTGGTCGCGGCAATATCGCTCTGGGATTGGATGAGCAATGAGGATGTCTGTGGAAACTTCGCGAGCCGCCTCGCGCTTTGCGGATTTTTCTGCCTGATGCCTTCGTTCGCACCGATTTCATGGAAGAGTTACTACGCGTCGATGGTCGTGCCGTACATGGCGCTGACTGCGGCCCTGTGGACCGATCGCGCCGCCGGCACGCGCCCGCCGATTTTCTCGTGGACCCTCTTCGCGCTTTCGGTGCTGCTCAATCTCGCGACGGGGAATTATCTGAATCGCGTCGCCCTCTTCTACTCCGCGCACTTCTTTTCGTCGTTGCTCGCGCTAGCCGCGTTATTCGCATTGTGGCGGACGAATGAGGCTGTCCAGCCATGAGACCGCCGTCGCAATTGAAGTGGCGCGCCGACCCGAATTTCTCGACCTTCAAGGTCGGTCGCCGCGAACTTGTGATTCATCGCGACCTCGCCTCACACGCCGCGCAAATTATGCAGAAGCTCGGTGCCATATCGTTGGCTTCCGAAGCCGGCGCGGGAAATCGTGGGAGCGCATTTCGGCTGGCCCTCGACGACGGCCTCGAGCTGTTCGCACGCAGAAGCCGGCGCGGCGGAATAATAGCGTCGATCCTAAGCGACACCTACGTCGGCATCACGCCGCGCCCGCTGACCGAGCTTGCGGTGACGATCGAAGCGATGCGCCGCGGCATTCCAGTGGCCGAGCCGATGGCCGCGATGGTCGAGTGGATCGCTCCCGCGCTCTATCGAGGATTTTTTCTAACCCGTGCGGTGCGCGGCATGACGCTCTGGGAATTCGTGAAGACCGACGACGATCCGACAGTTCGCAGTCACGTTCTGGCGCAAGCGCGCACGGCGATCGATACGATGCATTCCAAGGGGCTCTTCCACGCCGACCTGAACCTGCACAACCTGCTCGTCACGCAAACGAATGAGAGCTTCACGGTGATCATCATCGACCTCGACAAGTCGCGGCTCTTCGACGCGCCGGTGTCGTCCGCGATGCGCCGCGCCAACGCCACGCGCCTGATCCGGTCGGCGCGCAAACTCGATCCGTCGGGGAAATTTCTCGACGCCGCCGCGCTGTCGATTCTGAATCTGGAGTGATATCAGTCGCGCTTGAGCGCGATCGCGTCGATTTCGACTCGCGCGCCGCGCGGCAGCGCCGCCACCTGCACCGTCGATCGCGCCGGATACGGCGGCTCAAAGTGTTCTCCATACACCCGATTCACGGTTTCGAAATCAGCGAGATCGATCATGAAGATCGTCGTCCTGACCACGTCGATAAAATCCAGGCCCGCCGCGGCGAGCACCTCGCCAAGGTTCTGCAGAACGCGCCGCGTCTCGAATTCGATCCCGCCTTCGACAATCTTGCCTGTCGTCGGATCGAGCGCGATCTGCCCCGAGCAGAAGACCATCCTGTTTTGCTCGACCGCCTGCGAATACGGACCAATCGCGGCCGGCGCGTTCCTGGTGTGAATCGAGTTTTTCATGAATAGCGGTTTCCGTTCTGCTGACCGAGACGCGACACCCGCATCACGCCGTCGATCGCGCCGATTGAGTTCATCAGATTGTTCAACTGGCGCGCACTGGTGACGCTGACCTCGAACACCGCGAGCGCGCGTCCGTCGGCGCCGTGAGTCTTCACTTCGGCGGTCGATATGTTCACGCCCGCCGACGCGATCGCTTTCGTCATCGCCGCGAGCAGTCCCGGCTGATCGGCGCATAGCACTTCGAGCCGAATCGGGCGCGGCGCTTCCTCGCCATCCTTCCACACCACGGGCACGCGCCGTTGCGGATCTGTGTTGAGCGCATGCGGACATCCTGCGACGTGCACCGTGACGCCGCGCCCGCGCGTGATGAACCCCGTAATCGCCTCGCCCGGCAGCGGATTACAGCATCGTGCGAATCGCACCAGCATGTCGCCGACGCCCGAGACCACGACCGCGCCGCTGGCCGATTTGCGCGCCTCCTTGGCGGCCCGCTCGCGCTGCGCGGGACCGAGCGGCGTCGGCGGTTTCTCGGGACGATAAATTTTCAGTTCGTCGGGTGTGAGAAGCTTCGCAAGTACCTGCGCCGGCGTGATTATTCCGTAGCCGACCGCCGCCAGCAGGCCATCAACGTCGCGCTGCGAGAACTCTCCGAGAACATTGTCGAGACGCTTGCTCGATCTGAGTTGCGTGACGCTGAGCTTCACGGGTTCGAGCTCGCGATCGATCAGCGAGATTCCGAGATCGCGCGATCGCTCCGCTTGTTGACTGCGCAGCCATTGCCGGATGCGCGATTTCGCGCGCGCAGTCGCCGCGTAGTTCGTCCAGTCCTTGCCCGGCACCTGCTTCTCTGACGTGAGCACCTCGACCGTGTCGCCCGATCGAAGCCGGTAGCGCAGCGGCACCATGCGCCCGTTGACGCGCGCGCCCGCCAGATGGTTGCCGACCTGCGAATGGATTCGATACGCGAAATCGATCACCGTCGATCCAAGCGGAAAATCGAACACGTCGCCCTTCGGCGTGAAGACGAAAACTTCCTCGGGGAACAGATCGTCCTTGACCGTCGACAGAAATTCCTGCGGGTCCTTGAGATTCTGCTGCCATTCGATCAGCCTGCGCAGCCACGCAAACCGCTCTGTGTCTTTGAGCTCCTTCGAGCTGCCGTCCTTGTAACTCCAGTGCGCCGCGATTCCTTCCTCGGCCACCTTGTGCATCTCGCGCGTACGAATCTGCACTTCCATCCGCTGCCCGCGGGGACCGATCACCGTCGTATGCAGCGACTGATACATGTTGGCCTTGGGCAGCGCGATGTAATCCTTGAAGCGACCGGGCACCGGTTTCCAGTTGGCGTGCACGACGCCGAGCGCCTCATAACATTCGCGGACCGTATCCACGATGATACGGAAGGCGACCAGGTCGTAGATTTCCTCGAAGCTGAGACCCAGCTCCTGCATCTTCGAGTGAATCGAAAAAAAATGTTTCGGCCGGCCCGTAACTTCCGCCGTTACTCCGCCGTCCGACATCCGCCGCGACAAAATCGCGATGACGTTCGCGATGTACTCCTCGCGCTCTCGACGCTTAGCCGCGACGAACGCCTTCAGCGCCTGGTACGCGCTCGGATTCAGATAGCGAAACGCCAGGTCCTCGAGTTCCGATTTGAGCCAATAGATACCGAGGCGATGCGCGATCGGCGCGTAGATCTCCATCGTCTCGCGCGCGATTTCCTGCTGCCGTTCGGCCGAGAGATGGTCGAGGGTGCGCATGTTATGCAGCCGGTCCGCCAGCTTGATCAGCACGACGCGAATGTCGTTGGCCATCGCGATGATCATCTTGCGGAAATTCTCGGCCTGCTTTTCCTCGCGGCTCTGGAACGTGATCTTCGAAACCTTGGTCACGCCATCGACCAGTTGCGCGACCTCGGGGCCGAACGCCGTCTGCACCTCCGCCAGCGAGGCGTGCGTGTCCTCGACCACGTCGTGCAGCAGGCCGGTGACGATCGACGGTATGTCGAGCTTGAGCTGCGCGATGATCATCGCGACGTTGAGCGGATGCGTGACGTAGGGCTCGCCGGATTCGCGCTTCTGATCCAGATGCATCCGCGCCGAATAGTCGTACGCACGCAGGATCAAACCGATGTCCGCCTGCGAATTGTAGCTCTTCACCCGGCTGATTAGGCCCGCGAGTTGGTCGGGGGGAACGCTTTGCGCTAGCTCTTCCACGGCGCAAATTCGCCGCGCAGACGGCTGACCTTGAGCCGCTCCGCGTTTACGATCGTCTCGAGCCGCGCCACGGATTTGTGAATCTCGTCGTTGACGATCAGGTAGTCGTACTCGGGATAGGCCTGCGCCTCTTCGCGCGCCTTTTGCAACCGGTGCTGTATCTTCGATTCATCCTCGGTCGCGCGGCCGCGCAGACGCTCGGCGAGTTCTTCGAAAGTCGGCGCCAGCACAAAAATCGAAACCGCATCGACCGGATACTTCGCGCGAATCTGTCGCGCCCCCTGGATGTCGATGTCGAGCAGGATGTCGCGGCCCGCCGCTATCGCGGCATCGATCGGCGCGCGCGGCGTGCCGTACGACGATTCAAATACACGCGCCCATTCGGCGAGCTCGCCGGACGATTGCCTGCCTCTGAATTCTTCTTCGCTCACGAAGCTGTAGTCGACTCCGTCGGCCTCGCCTTCCCGCGGCGCGCGGGTGGTCAGCGATATCGAAAATTCTAGACCCGCAATCGCCTTGAGCGCCGCACGATAAATCGTGGTCTTGCCCGCGCCCGACGGCGCCGAAAGTATAAAGATTATACCGCGTCTTGGCGGCAATGAGTCACCTGATTTCAAGCGTATCGAAGCCATCGACCGGCTGCAAAGGCCTGTCTACCATATCCTATTCGACGTTCTGGACCTGCTCGCGCATCTTTTCCGCCTCGGCCTTAACCTCAACCGTTACTTGAGATAATGCCGCGTTCTGCGACTTCGACCCCATCGTATTCACTTCGCGGTTGATCTCCTGCAGCAGAAATTCGATAGACTTGCCAATCTGCCCCTTGCGCTTGAGGATTGCCTTGAGGCCCTCGAGGTGCGTCCGCAGGCGCGTGATCTCTTCGCTGATATCGCCGTGCTGCGAGGCCGACGACGCCTCTTCATAGAGCCGTTTCTCGTTCACCGGCAGGTCTGCGAGCAGCTCGCGAATCCGCTTGTGAAAATTTTCGAGAATCTCCGCGCGCGTCTGCTCCGCAAGCTTCTCGATCTTCGGCACTGCCACTTCGATATTGCGAACCCGCATCGCAAAGTCGTCGTGAAGGCTGCGGCCCTCGCGCACCCGCTCGGCATCCAGCGCCTTCAACGCCCGCACCAGCGCCTTCTGCCCGAGCTTGAACGCCGCGCCCGAGTCGTGCTCCTCCTCGACGACGTGAAAAATTTCCGGCCGATTCAGGATCGATCCTATGTCCGGATTGCCGTCCAGACGGAGCTGCTTGCCCAGACGGCGCATCTCGGCGACGTACAAATTCGCCAGCCGGTCATTCACCTCGAGCCTCACCGGCGGCGGCTTCAGCGCAACCGATTTGATGAAAACTTCAACGCGCCCACGCGCCACGACGCTCTGCACGGTCTTGCGAATCTCCGCTTCATGCTCGCCCCATCCGCGCGGCACCGCCAGCTTGAGTTCGAAAAATCTCTGGTTGAGCGCCCGCACTTCGGCGACCACCCGCGTGCCGTCACTCTCGGCGAGAGCTCTGCCAAACCCGGTCATACTTTTCATGCTACGCGGCCCCTTTCCTCCCGAGTTTTTCTAACACACTCGCGATACAACGCGAGCGTGCGCGCGGCCATCTCCTTCATCGAGTAATTCTCCACGGCGCGGGTCCGCGCGAGTGCGCCCATCTGCGTTCTTAACTCTGGCGATTCCGCCAACTGTCCAATCGCCGTCGCAATCGCGTTCGCATCCGCCGGGGGCACGATGATTCCGGTGACGCCATCCTCGACCACTTCGCGCAAGCCGCCAACGTCGCTCGCGATCACCGGCAGTCCGCCCGCCATGGCTTCCAGAGCGGCCACGCCGAGCCCTTCCTTCAACGACGGCATCGCAAATATATCCGACGCCCACAGAATTCCGCGCGCATCGTCGACTCTGCCGGGCAGCTTGATACGGTCACCACGTCTGAGGATCGCGACTTCGTTTTGCAGCAGTCGGTTGATGGAACCCTGCCCTGCAATAAAACATTTCAGTTTGAGCGACTTGTTGGCTGCCATCAGCACACCGATCGCTTCGATCAAATGGCGATGGCCCTTGCGCTGTTCGAGCGCGCCAATCGCCGATATCACTAACTCGTCGTCGGATATTCCGAGCGCGCGGCGGGCCTCGGCGCGTTCCTCCGGAGTCGGCGGGCGGAAGTGGTCGCAGTCCACGCCGCTGTGCACAACGGTAATGCGCCGGCGATCGACGCCCGAATCCGCCAGCGAATCGGCCACACCGCCGGAAATCGCAACGACGCCATCGACCGCACGATTGTACAAGTACGGCGCGAACACTCGATTGGGCCTGTAGTCCATCCGCCGCGTCACGACCAGCGTGCTGCCGAAACCACGCGCAAACGGCGCCATCGAATGCGCGCGCGAAGTGTGAAAGTGGACAACGTCGTAGCGTTCGCGTTTGAGGATTCCGCGCAGCTTGACCCCTGCCGCCAGGTCGATCGCATTGCGGATACGGATCGGATGAACCTTCACTCCCGCGGCCGCTGCCCGCTCCCAGAGCCGCCCCGCGGGATCGCAGATTAGCTCCGCGCGATGCCCTTCGGCCGCGAGCGCCAGCGTCAGTCCCAGCACCTGCGTCTCGCCGCCGCCGAAGCCGAGCTCCGGATCGACGCCGACGATGCTGAGCGCGCGGCCCTCTACCGTGTCCTCTCCATTCACTTGGATCGCGTCGTCATATCGAACTGTCTGCGTCATACCACGGTTCAGTCGCATCAATCGAAAAATCTGTAGTACAGGATTGCACAGACCGCCGTCAGCGCGTCGCGGATTCCGATCTTCTTGCCCTCTTCGTAAGTTCTCCCCGAGTACGACACCGGCACCTCGTATATTCGCCATCGGGCGCGCGCCGCCTTCGCGGTGATCTCCGGCTCGAAGGTGAAGCGGTTGGCGCTGAGCTTGAGTGTCATCAGCTTCTCGCGGATGAATCCCTTCATCCCGGTTTCCATGTCGGTCAGATTCAGATCGCTGACCATGTCGGAGAGCAGCGTCACCGCGCGGTTGGCCACGTAATGCCAGAAGAACATGACGCGATGCGGCCCCGACAGGAAGCGCGATCCGTAGACCATGTCGGCGCGCCCGTCGAGCAACGGCCCAATCATCGCGGCGTAGTCACGCGGATCATATTCAAGATCGGCGTCCTGTACGAACAGGTATGGATTTTTCGCCGCCGCAAAGCCGAGCCGCAGCGCCGCGCCTTTACCGCGATTGACGCTGTGAAAGAAACATCGAACCTGGGGATGACTGAACTCGCGCAGAAACTTCGCCGTGCCGTCGGTCGATGCGTCATCGACGACGATGACTTCGGGGTCGAAGCCGCAATCCAGCACGCGCTCGATCACGCGGCCGATCGTCGCCACTTCGTTGTACACCGGGATCACCACAGAAATTTTGATCCGCTCCGCCATCAGCTGCCGCTCGCCCCCCGCCGCGGCCCGAGCGAGGCTGCGACCGGCCCCGCGACGCCGCCCTTACGATCCTGCGCGATTCTGTCGCGAAGCATCGCGGCGACCCGGCGCCGTTCCGCTCGCCGGCGTCGTGCTGAAAACGTCGCTGAGTACCCGCACCACACGCGCATCCTGTCCATATTCGTTATGCCAAATAGTTCGAGATGACCCAGTTGTACGAGATTGCGCATCCGCGGCCGCGCAAACCGGCTTAGAATCGTGCGCCGCGTGCGTTCATGATCGATGAAAACAAATTGCGGCGGCTCGAGCCCGGTGACGAAGATATTGAACGGCGACAGATCGCCGTGGATATATCCCGCCCGATGCAGCCGCGCGACTTCCGCGCCCAGCGCTCGCAACACTAAGCGCCTCGACGCCAGCTTCGCGCGCCGGATATGACGGGCCACGCTGAATCCGTCGACGCGCGCCGTCACGATAATCTCTCGGCCGCCCCGGCGCTCGGCGCCGATCAGCAGAATCTCCGGAACTCCCACCGCGTCGGATCGCAGATGCTCCGAGATCGACGCGACGTGCGCCGCGCGCTTGCGCCGGAATATCGACTTGAATCGATTCAGCCCGCGAATCGGATCGAGCACTTTGAAATACGCGGCCGGCCCCCCGGCCTCGTCAAAATGCTCGAACCACGTCTCAGCGTGCCGCGAACGCCGCACTCGCGTCGCGGCCGTACCGTCGATCGCTGCGAATGCAGAATCGATCAGGCGCTCGCGATGCTCCTCTGAAAATCGAGCGTCGTATTCTGGCAGAAAAAACGTCCAGCCGCCGCGCGTCAACGGCACTCCGTCGAAGCCCGTCCGCCAACTCATCGCGCCGCTCCGTTTCGAGGCATCGCCAGCGCGCGCCTCAGGGTCACTTCGACTTCTTCGGGAGATATTCGCCGCATGCATTCACGCCCGATAGGGCATCGACGAAGATAGCAGGGATGACACGGGATCGCGCCGCTGATCGCCAGCTCGGCGAAGCCCCACGGCGCCGATCGCTCCGCCGCCGTCGCGCCCCACAGCGACACCACCGGGCACCCCACAGCAGCCGCGATATGCATCGGGCCGGAGTCGGGTCCGAACGCAACCGCGCATTCGGGAAAGATCGCAATTAGATCGCGCAGCGACGTGCGTCCGGCCAGATTGAGCGCCGGGACATCGTCAAGGTGCCGCATGACTTCGTTGGCGAGTTCTGTTTCATCGGGACCGCCAAGCAGCACGGGAAACAGCGCGGGGCTCTCACCTTCGGGACGCGCGACCCGCCGAATCACTGCCGCGGTCGACTCGGGAAAATAGATTCGGCTCGGCCACGACGATCCGAGAATCACCGCAAGGATCGGCCGCGGCGCATCGCGGAGCAGTTCGAGTGCTCGGACATGCTCGTCGTCAGTCGCCGCAAGTCCAAACTCGATCGGCAACGGCGCGATGCCGAGCGCGTCGCCGAACGCTTGGTACTGCATCAGCTTCAGCCGCATGTTCGGCTGCGCCGCGATCTGGTGATTCGAAAACCGGTGGTTGAACTCCTTGGTATTCGCCGCGGCGAATCCGAAACGATCGCGCGCGCCCGAGATTCGCGACGTGAGCCCGCTTTTGAGATGACGCTGAAGATCGATGACGAGATCGAAATGCCCTTTGCGAACCCGGCGCAGGAAAGGGACAAACGTCCACGGCGCGTGCGCCCGATCGTACACGATGATCTCGTCGAGCCAGCGATGATGTTCGAGCACCGCCTTCGACTTGGGTTCAACCGCCCACGCGATGTGCGCGTCAGGCCACGCGTTGCGAATTCGTCCGAGCAACGGCAGTGCGCGCACCACGTCACCGATTGCGCCGAGCAGCACGATCAGCACGCGACGCGGCGGCGGCGCGAATTGCGGGACGATGGCTTCAGGAGAGGGCATTTCGTGATTGGTCGAGGCCGTGCGCTAGCTCCAACGTTCGATGATAACGACGCGGACCGACGCCGCAAAGGGCGTGAGCGCGATTGTTCGCGGCACTGCCTTCCACGTATAAGTGACGCTGAGATGGCGAAGGAACTCCTCACTTGACGGACGAACCGCGCCGCTCAGACCGCCTCGCCGGCCCGATCACGTTTATATTGCTGATCCTGATCGGTCTGTTCGCGATCCGCAGCATCGGGCCGCCCCGCGCCTTTGACGAGAAGGCACCCGCGACAGAATTCTCAGCGGCGCGCGCGATGCGCGATGTGCGCGAGATCGCGAAGAAGCCGCATCCGCTCGGCTCGGCAGAGAACGATCGAGTGCGCGACTATCTGGCCGGGCGATTGCGAGAACTCGGCACTAATCCCGAAGTGCAGACCGCGACTGTCGCGCGACACACCGGATCGGGCCCGGATATCTGGGCCGTCGTGGACAACCTGGTCGCAAAGATTCCCGGCACGAACGCGACCGGCGCCGTGCTGATCGTCGCACACTACGACTCGGTGCCGAGCAGTCCAGGCGCCGGCGATGATGCGGCGTCGGTCGCCGCGATCCTCGAGTCGGTTCGCGCGCTCAAAACCACGCCGATGCGCAACGATCTGATCGTCCTGTTCACCGACGGCGAGGAACTCGGACTGCTCGGCGCGCAGGGTTTCGTCGAAACGTACCCAACGCTGCATGACATCAAGGTCGTTCTGAACTTCGACATGCGCGGCGACTACGGACCGTCGATGATATTTCAGACCAGCGTGCACAATTCGTGGCTGGTCGATCAGCTCGCGGCTGCGGCGCCGTTCCCGCGCGGGGACTCGATATCGGCGACATTGCATCCGAGATTACGGACCGATCTGGACATTTTTCTCAACGCCGGCATGGCCGGTATGAATTTCGCCGCCGACGGCGGCATCACGCGCTATCACACCGCGCTCGACAACGCCGACATGCTCGATCAGCGCACGCTGCAGCATCAGGGATCGTACGCGCTGTCGATGGCGCGGCAGTTCGGCGCGATCGATCTGAATGCACAGCAATCCAACGACGCAGTGTTCTTCGTCGTTGCCGGAGAGCTGATTCACTACTCGACATGGCTGGCGATCCTGCTCGCGATACTGTTGACGATCGTGGTTCTCAGCCTCCTCTGGATTGGAATCCGGGACGGCCGATTCATCGTCGGCGGAATCATCACCGGCGCCGCAATCTATGTGCTCGCAATCGCTGTCGCGCTCGCCGAGGCACGCGGAGTCTGCTGGCTGATGGCGGCGCTCGCGGGCTGGCGAATGCTACCTGTCCACACGACCTACAGCGGTTTCTACTTTTCGGTCGCGTCGGATGCTCTGATTTTCGGCACGTTGTGGTTGACGTACGAGTCGTTCGGCCGCCGCTATCGTCTGCAAAACCTCGGCGCGGGTGCGCTCGTGGTTTGGACGGTCGCGATGCTCGCCACCAGCATCGTGATGCCCGGCGTCAGCTACCTCTTCACCTGGCCGCTGCTATTCGCGACGCTCGCGATGAGCTATCGCGCACGTCAGATCGATGGCCACGCACCGATTCATCCCGCGATTCTTGCGTTGGTTGCGCTTGCGCCGGCGACTATTTTGCTCGCGCCCTCATTCGCCACGAGCGCGGATGGCACGATGCTCTTCGTCGCACTTTCCGGGATGATCGCCGTTCTGCTCTTTGGCTTGTTCATTCCCTACATCGCATTTCTAAGTAGCGGACGGCGCTGGATCGTACCCGGCGTGCTCGGACTGCTCGCGCTAGCTATGATCATCAAAGGCAACGCCGCCAGCGACTTCGACGCATCCCAGCCGCATCCGGACAGTATCCTATATTTTCAGGACACGGACCGCGGGCGTGCGCGATGGGTCAGCCTGGATTCGCGGCCCGATACTTTCACCTCGCAATTTTTCCAGCATCACGTGCGCGGCGGATGGCTGCCGAAGCTGGCCGGGCTCGCGACCAGGGACACGCCCGACCGCGACCTCGCGGGCATTTCGCGCGACTTCGCAAATCTGAGTCGCGGCCGCACCACCGAGGGCGACGCGCCGCTCATCAACGTTTTGCCACCGACGCTCAAGGTGCTCGACGACTCGACGATCGGTGGGACGCGCACAGTCAAGATGCATATCGCGTCCGCGCGCAACGCGTCGATCGTGTGGATGTCAGTGCCGATCGGTGTGACCGTGCTCGGCGCCTCGATCGATGGCAGGTCGGTAGGCGATCGCGTCACCGACGGCTGGAGTGGATGGTACTGGCGCGCACCGGCTGCGGGATTCGATCTGACGCTGAAGCTCGCGACGCCTGCGCCGTTCGTCGTGACGATCGTCGATCAAACTGACGGCTTGCCGGCGACGCCCGATTTCACAATCAAGCCGCGGCCGCCTGACACGATGCCCACACCGTTCCTGCTTTTCGATTCGACGACGCTGGTCAGGAAGACGTTCGGGATTGGCGGCGAGCAGGTGACATCTTTCGATCGGGAGTAGCGATGTAAGATGATTATAGCGTCGGATAGCTAAACAAATTTGTGAAAAAAGACCAACAATAGAATAGACTGCTAATGGCATTGGCTAGACGCTGACACGTAGCTATATTAAAGATATCCGGCAATCATTGCTGGAGGGCACGGTCCGAGACCCCTACCCCGCGGCACCCGGATGAAATATTGGAAGAATCGAAGATGACAGACGTCACGTCGGTCGCGTCATGGCTCGTGGAGAGTTTTAGGTTCACGGGATTCGTTCCCGCGGGTATTGCTCTCGACGCGAAGGATTGGTTTGCTCAAGCGGCTCAAACCCCGGCCGAATCTAGCGTCTCGCAACCCCCTCTTGGTCAGTATGTCGAACAGGGTCTCGTCGAAATCGGTAATCTTAGGCTCGCAATTTCTCCTGGGAGGTTCGATTGGACCTACAGCCCTCCCAACAGCCCCGCCGATGAGATCCGGAACATCGGTCCTGTTGACGTCGGTCTCGCTGTTTTCCGGACTCTGATCGAACGGTGGCTACCGAAATGCCCTCCTCTCGCACGTCTCGCGGTCGGAATTGTACTTGTTCGTCCGGTGACAACACTCGCTGAAGGTTATCGTGATCTCGCACGCTATCTTCCATTCTTGAAGGCTCTAGATGTCGAAGGTGCAGAGGACTTTTTTTACACGATAAACAGACCTAGGCGATCGGAACTTGGAAGTATCGTTGTGAATCGCATATCTCGATGGTCAGTTGTGAGGTTTCAGTCCGTCCAGATTCAGATAAATGTAGCCGGCTCCCAGCCTTCCCAAGTCGTCCCGATTGATATTGGCTGTGGATCACGTCTTGATCTCGACATTAACACCAAACCGGTTGCTGCGTCTGAATTGACTGTGTCATCGGACAAGCTCTTTGCTGAGTTAGTCTCGACGGCGCTAGAAATCAGTGAGAAGGGCGACATCAGATGATAGAACGAAACATCCGCCAAAAGGACGATGCTCTTCGCTCGCCGTCACGGTTGTCTGACCTTGAGCCTATTGTGCTTCTTGACTTCGCGGACTCCGCGACTGTACCGCCTAGTTCTTCGTTCTATTTGAAGGGGATGGAGCTTTCTACCTACCTTGGGTCTGAAGGAAAACTTCGGAACGCTCTTCTGCACAGACTCTTCGAAGCAACCGCGAAGACGAACGCCGTGTGCTTCGTCGTTCCTTTTACAAGGCGTGAGACCGTAGCTTTCGCCGCCTTCGAAGGAGAATCCTTCAAGAGATATTGGGGGACAGCGACGAGCAAGTATGAACCGGAAGAGTCAATCTATATTCTCGACGCATATCAGGAAGCTCAAGGCTACCAATGCCAGCGTCATGGTCTAGCCTACGACCCGACAATCGCGAAGTTTGGAGGGGGTTTCTTATCAGCATTTGGTCTGCAAAGACCGATCGCAATTCCTCTTCCATGCGCAGCTGAGCACGGGAGAGCGGACGTTGCTATTTTCGCTTCGCAAGACAGCGAAAGCCCCGATATTCGGGACTTCGTTTCCAGTCTTCAAAACTACCGCGATCAGCGGCGCAAACTCGTCCGCGAAATTATCGCGCGAGAAATCCTGTCTAGTAGGTTCCCGCGCCAATCCCTCGACGATGCCCTCGATACGATATTCACTTTCCCTGTTTCGGAGCGGCTAGATGAGGCCATCGATTTGCTTGTCGCAACTGGGGAACTAGCAGAACAATCGGCACTCGACACGCTTACCCATTTCGATGTCACTCTCAGAACAGACGAGTATTGGTACTCGCTGGTCAGATCTCTCGGTAAGTTGGGTAAAGCTGCCGTGGTTAGCCAATTCGCCAAAAGCTCGAACCGCAGCATTCGAGAGGCCGTCGTGGAAGCTCTTGGTGAGATGGGCGATGAGACATCTATCGCGCTTCTTCGCCAATTCGCGACGAACGACGATTCCGAATTCATTCGCCGACTAGCTCGTGACACTCTTGCCGAACATTCGGAATGACTTCGAACAATGAAAGGTGGGGAGGCGGATTCTGATATTTGCAAGAGGTGGGGATTTACCCCTCCCTGCTACGTTCGCAAGATTCCGCGTCGAGGTGCTTGGTTTCCGGAAGCCCAATCCGAAGAAGATCGAATTAAGAAAATCGCCGAAGTGGTCTTTTCGCTAGATGACGATCTTACGTTCAGTTTGTTTCATGTAGAAAACTCGACCGACATCGAGCGCGTGAGTCTGGCGATCAACTCGACCAGAAGTAAACTCGATGAGGATATTTTCTATATCGAGATTAAAACCGCCGAATTGCATGAAATCCAGGTCGATAAAGCAACCGCGGAAACAGCTTGCACACGAGCGAATGATCGACACTGGAACGCACGGATTGACGAAAGCGGGAAATCCGAGAGGCTTGCGCGTGTTTTATTGCAAGCGAATCGCGAACCGAAGAAGCTCACAGGCGCGATGGCACGGGTGGCGATCGAACATGCACGCACAGATGGGTGTCACGTCGTCGTCGGCCCGGATGGGCCTTGCAAATGCGAATCATAAAGTGCTGCTGCCGATTGGCGGCGAGCAGGTCTCGCGCCGCTAGCGGTCGCACTCGCCACCGATCATGTTGATCATGCCGAACGTCGTGATGATGTCCGGGATCATGCGCCCTATCAGCATCTTGTTGAGCGCGCCCATGCCGAGAAAGCACGGCGGCCGCACGCGCACGCGATACGGGCGGCCGCTGCCGTCGCTCACGACGTAGAACCCCAGCTCGCCGTTGGCGCCCTCGACCGCCTGGTAAACCTCTCCGGCGGGCACGTGGATGCCCTCCATGATCAGCTTGAAGTGATTCATCAGCCCTTCGATCGAGTTGTACACTTTCTCTTTCGCAGGCAGCACTACTTTTGGATCGGTGATCGTGACGGGACCTTCGGGCAACGCCGCGAGCGCCTGCTCGATGATTCGCTTGGACTGGTACATCTCCTGGAACCGCACGTTGAAGCGATCGTAGTTGTCGCCGCGGTCGCCGACCGGCACCTCGAATTCCATCCGGTCGTACACCAGGTACGGATGCGCCTTGCGCACGTCGTATGACACGCCCGTCGCTCGCAGCAAAGGACCCGTCAATCCGTACGAGATAGCTTGTTCTTTCGGAAATTTCCCGACGTTCGCCATCCGATCGATGAACACGCGATTGCGCGAGAGCAGCTTGTCGCAATCGCTTAGAACCTGGTCGAGCCGGGTGAACGAGGCCTTCATCCGATCGTTGAAGTCCGTCGGCAGGTCATGCGTCATGCCGCCGACGCGGCACCACGTTACGGTGAGTCGCGCGCCGGTAACCGACTCGATCAAATCATAGAGAAACTCGCGCGCTTCGAGCATGTAGAACGCGACCGTCGTGGCGCCGACTTCGCTCGACGCCATCCCGAGGCACGTCAAGTGATCGGCGATACGCGCGACCTCGCTCATGATCAGGCGCACGTACTTGCATCGCTCGGTCGTGTCGAGGTCGAGCAGGCGCTCGACCGCGAGTGCGAAGCCGACATTGTTGATGCATGGCGACGCGTAATTCAGCCGGTCGGTGTACGGGAAACATTGCGTCCACGTCCCCTGCTCGCACATCTTTTCGAAGCCGCGATGGAGAAAGCCGACCTCAACGTCGCAATCGACGATACGCTCGCCATCGAGCTTGAGGTTGAACTTGATGGTGCCGTGGGACGCCGGATGCGACGGACCCATCTGCAGTTCCATGATCTCGTCGGACGGATCCGATGGCACAATTTTGTCTTTCCAGCGGACGGGCAGTGACATGGCTTTTATCGGGTCGTGTCGTCAACGCGAGGAGCGAATCGGATTCACGACCGGGTCGATCTCCGGGACGATCGGTTGGCGCTTGTTGTAGTGGTAGTCCTTGCGCAGCGGATGCCCCTCGAACGAATCGTACATCAGGATACGCCGCAAGTCGGGATGACCCTTAAAGTCGACACCGAACATGTCGAAGCACTCGCGCTCGAGCCAGTCCGCAGCGCCCCAGATGCCGACGACGCTGTTCACCCACGGCTTCGGACCGTCGACGCCGATCTTGACGCGGATGCGATGACTGAGGTTGAGCGAGTTCAGCTGATAGACGACGTCGAAGCGGGGTTTTCGATCGAGCCAATCGACCGCGGTCACGTCGGTCAGCATATCGAATTGGAAGTCGGGCTCGTCGCGCAGCGCGCGAAAGAAATCATATGCACCGTCGCGCGCAATCGTGAAAGTTTCCTCGTCGCGCGCATTTTGTGCGTCGAGAATCTCCGCGCCGAATCGCGCCTTGATTTTTTCTATCAACATCGATCGCTGTCAGTCCCAATCAAGCGCGCCGCGCTGCCAGGCGTAGACCAACCCCACGGCGAGAATCGCGATGAAGATGAGCGCCTCGACGAAACCGAACATTCCGAGATGGCGCAGCTCGACCGCCCACGGATACAGAAAGATGACCTCAACGTCAAAGAGCAAAAACAGGATCGCCGTCAGGTAGAAGCGCACCGAGAAACGCCCCCACGCCGATCCACTCGGCGGATTGCCGCACTCGAAAGCCTCGCCTTTAATCTCGCTGGGACGCTTAGGCCCGACGATCATGTTGATCGTGCACATGACCCCGACGATCAGGCCGGCGACAAGCAGGGTCACAGCGACGGGATACCACGTTGTCATTCTCGATCCACCGAAAAGATCTTCTTATCTTGATATCAATAGCCGATGAGCGCGCCTTTTGGAAAGATCAGCTATATTCGAGCCCCGTGAATAAGCGGCGAACTCACATTTCGAAGCAGCGCGTCCCCTCTTACAGGATGCCGACTACATTAGACAAGTCGATTTTTACAACCTGAATTACTTTTGCAAGCTAGTCCCGTTTGGGCTAAATCTGATCTGAGAAGAGAGAGATTGCTAGCATTACCCCTAATAATTAAAGAGAATTTCGCCCATCCCCACTTTTGATCATTAACACTATTGACGATTCTAAGCTATCGTACTAATGAGCGTCCGATCGAATATTGCGAGGTTATTGGCGGAGCTTAATCCACAGAGCTGAATCCCAAAGTGCCTGCGGACGGTTCTGACGAAGGAAGCATTCATTATGAATCATGCAAACGAATTTAGAAACTGGTTTGTCGAAACTCTCGCCGTGCTGCTGCTCGTATTCGGAATCTCCGTCACTCCCGCTCTGGCCGGAGTGCAATCCGGCGATATGATCACCCCTGACAATGCATCGAAGGTTCAGGATCTCGTCTCGCCCGGACAGTACCTGCGAGTACTCCACGGAATGACGATCAAGGTCGTGCCGACCGAGCGCATCGACTGGCCGCCGCCGTATAAGGATGCGACCGAAAAGTATTCGAGCCAGGTGCGGCTGACGCCGGACCATCGCAGCCTCGTTGGTTACGTGGCCGGCGAGCCGTTCCCAATCGTCGATGCGAACGATCCCGATGCCGGCACCAAGATCATGTGGAACGTCGCGTTCCGGCCGATCTCCAGCGACGAGTACGATCTGCGCTGGTTCGATTGCGACAGCGTGTACTGGGGCAAGAACGCGTCCTTCCGCGAAATCACCGACATCGAGGTCGGGCACTACGCCGGCTACAACGAGGTCGGTCGCACCGAAGTCGATCCGATGCCGATCGATCCCGATTTCAAGGAAACCGGCCGCTACTTCCTCGGACTCCTGTACCCGGTGCTCGCGCCGCAGTCTGACCGTGGAACCGGGTTGATCAAGTTCCGTTACGCCGATCCTGAGTGTCGAGGACGCCAGCTTGGACCTGGACACCCGGCGCTCGCCGCGTCCGCCGCCTCAACTACGCCATCCTCGACACCGCCAGCGGACCGCAGGCCTACGACCCGAATCACTACGAAGGTTTCAGCGGCAAGAACGAGAACTACGATTGGAAGCTGCTCGGCGAGAAGACGATGCTCGGCGCGATCAACGTCGCGAACGGTGCCCGACGTTCGATGTCCGACCGACGGCGGCGCGAGCCATTGCCCCGACAACTGGCAAATGCGGCACGATTTCATTATCGAGGGGCGTCCGCGTCCGGGCCGCTTCAATTCGCTGTACGATCACGGAGATTCTGTACATCGATTCGGAAGCGGACTTCGTGATGTCGAACGACATGTACGATCGCAGCGGCGAGCTGTTCAACAACTATACGTCGTGGATGCACTACGCCGACCGCGCCGAGCCCGATGCCAGGATCGCGATCTATCCGTTCAAGCGCGAGTTCCAGGTCGGCTCTTCGACCGTCAACGTGCAGAGCGGTTTCGCCACCGTCTGCTACCATCCGTCGCCGAACGCGCCATCGCGCGATTCATGGTTTATCAACATGGGCTCGGTCGATCGCGACTGGTTCACTGCCACTCAGATGGCGCGCGCGGCCGAGGGCGGACACGCGGTAGGCGGCGACTGATGCTTGCATGACGGGCGCGCGCGCAGCGCGCAAGCCTAGGAATGAACCGGCGCGGCCAGCGATTGGCCGCGCCGGTTTTCTGTTGCGCGAGTCGATACTCGCGCAAGCATGCCATCCGCCGCTAGAATCCATCTTCGATGGATGACAGCGGCGCATTCGCAGGCATGGGCGGCAGCAGGCCATCGCTCAGCGATGGCCGGGCGCGCGCGTCGAGGAGATCGCCGCGCTCCGCGGCGATCTGTCGACCCGCCGCTTCTGGCGCGTCGCGATAGCGACGCGCCGCGAAACCACCGCCCCAGTCGACCGCCATCCTCGTCGATCTCGGCCCCGACGACCTGCCCCGCTACGTCCGCGTCCTCAATCTTCTGCCGTCGCCGATCTCCGAGCCGCCATGGATCAACCTCCATCGCTTTCCTCGAATCGATCGGCGCGCCGGTGCCCGCGCTCTACGATGCCGACCCCGCGCGGCGCGCGATGCTGGTCGAGGACGTCGGCACAGCTCTCCCTGCTCGACAGCTGTCCGCCGTCCCGGCGCCGACGTTGCCGACTTGTTCCGCCTCGCCGCCGAAGAACTGCTCCGCTTGCACGTCGACGGCACCGCGCGAATCGACGATCGATGCGTCGCGAGCCAGATTGAATACGACGGCCGGCTGTTCGAATGGGAGTTCAAGGAATTTGCGGAAGTCGGCCTCGCCGCCGTCGCGCCCGGCGCCGACTCTTCACTCAATCGCACCCGAGCTGGCTGATATTGCCGCGCGACTCGATCGCTACTTCCGCGCGTATTCTCGCATCGCGACTATCACCGCGAGAACCTGTTCATCCAGGATGGCCCGCGAATTCGCATCATCGATTTCCAGGACGCGCTGATGGCTCCCGCGGCACAGGACCTCGCCGTGCTGCTGACGACTCGCGACACCGATGAAATCATCACGCCCGCAATCGAACGCCGCATCCTCGACTTCTACTTCGCGGGCCTGGCGCGGCGCGGCGTGCAGACGCTCGGCGCCGCAGAATTCATGACCAGCTATCGCCTGTGCGTTTTGCAGCACGCGCTCAAAATGATCGGCCGCTTCGAAATGTTCGAGCGCAACGGCAAAGCCGGCTATCGTCGCTACATTCCGAATCTGCTCGCCCAGTCGCGCCGGATGCTCGCCGAGATGCGCGCCGACTTCCCCACAACTCGCAGCGCGGGCTGATACCGTGAGGGCTCTCGTACTTGCAGCCGGGAAGGGCGAGCGGCTCCGACCGCTGACCGACGTGACGCCAAAGCCGATGCTCGACCTGGGCGGCGGGCCGCTGATCCATTACCCGCTCGCGATGCTCAAGCGTGCCGGCATCACCGAAGTCGCAATCAACCTCCACCACCTTGGGTCGCTGATTCAGCGAGGACTCGGCGACGGATCGGCAACTGGGAATGCGCATCACCTACGCTCCCGAACCGGTGCTGCTCGGCACCGGCGGTCCACTGAACGGGCTGCGCGATTTCCTCGGCGCCGATGACATTCGTGATCGCCAACAGCGATACAATCCTCGACCTCGATTTGCGCGCGATGCTCGCAGTTCCATCGCGATCGCGCCGCTCTGGCCACCATCGCGCTTTTCAATCCCACCAACCTCGACTACTACAGCCGCCTCGAAATCGACGCCGCCGCAAAAACTCCGCCGGATGCGCCTGCTGACCCGCCGCGATCCGACTCACATACGACGACTACCCATTGGCCTTGGATGACACCGTCGCCGCCGCACTCTCATCGCTCATGTATTGCGGCGTGATAGTCGCCGAGCCTGCGCGGTCCTCGACCTGATTACCGCCGAAGCCGCCGTGGAGCCTGATGGAAGGCTTGTTCGCCCCGATGGTCGCGAACGGCGCAAGCGGTTTTCGGCTACGTCCACACCGGCTACTTCCGCACGATGGACGATATAAAAAGTTTCGAAGCGCTGAAATCCGAGTTCGCGTCGTCGCCGCCACGAATTCTTGACTAGCGAATCACCAGCCTGAAAAACGCGGCGACGAGAAAAGCCGCGATCATCAGCAATCCAAATTCCATGTGCAGCTGGATCGACCGAAACAACCCGAGGTTCAGCTTCTTCGGCTCGTCCTCGCGCGTCATGATTCGAATCTGATCGAGCGCTCGCGGAATCGTGATAAACACCACCAGCGCAATCCACGGAATGGCGTGCGCGAGAACCGCGATGATCGTCGCCGCATACGCCGCAACATCCAGCGCGATCAGTTCATAGTTCGCGCCCGCGCGGCCCAGTATCGTCGCGAGCGTGCGCTTGCCGTGGCGCGTGTCGCTCTCGATGTCGCGAATGTTGTTAGCGTGCAGAATTCCCGCGACCAAGAATCCCAGCGGTATCGACGCCCACAGCGCCGCCGCCGAAAAATGCATCGCCATGACGAAGTACGCGCCCATCACAATCGCCGGTCCCATGAAAATGAACACGGTCAACTCGCCGAGCGCCACGTAGGCCAGCGACACCGGGCTCGCCGTGTAAAAGTACCCGGCCGCGACGCTCGGGATTCCGATCGCGAGAATCGGCCATCCGCACAGGTAAACGAGCACCAGCCCAATCGCGGCGCCGATCGCAAACGCCACGATTCCGCCGCGCCAAACTTGATCGGCGCTCAACAGCCCGCGCTGGATCACCATGCTCGGCCCGAGCGATTGCTCGCTGTCGGCGCCGCTACGGAAATCGTAGTAGTCGTTGATAAGATTGGTGCCGGCCTGAATCGCCATCGCGCCGACCAGCGCAAGAAACATGCGCCCCAGCGAAAAGAATCCCGCCCGCGCCGCAACCGCAACTCCCAGCAGCACCGGAATCGCCGCCGCACTCAGCGACGGCGCCCGAATCGCCTGAATCCAAACCGCAAGCGCGCCAGGCCGTCCGCCAGCCCCGCGGTCAGAACCTCATCATTTCTATTTCAATTCCTCCTGCCAACAACCCTTCGCGAAAGCCCGCTTCGGGATTTCGCGTCTTCCACTGGATGCAGGGGTCACCCCCCGCGACGGTGTCGATGCCGCCCACCGCGCAGGTGATTAAATCAAGACCTTCGCTTTTTTCAGCCGCGCGATTTCCTCCGCGCTGTACCCGAGCAACTCGCCCATGACCTCGTCGGTATGCTCGCCGATCATCGGCGCGCCGCGATAGTCGAGATCGATCCCGCTGAACTTCACCGGCAGTCCCGGCACGACGCGATCGCCGACTTCGCCATGCTTCAAGTTCACCAGCATGCTCGATTCGCAGAACACGGGGTCCTTCATCAACTCCGGCGTGCTGTAGACCGGGCCCACGGCGAGACCGCGCTCGCGAAGTTTCGCCACCAGTTCATCACGCGGATGCGTGCGCGTGCGTGCCGCTGATTTCGCGCTCGAGTTCGTCGACGTTGTCGAGACGCGCCAGCAGTCGCGCGAACTTCGGATTCGACGCCATCGACGGTACGCCGAGCGCCTCGCACAGCTTGCGCGAACTCGTCGTCGGTGGCAATCGCAATCGCGAGCCACTTGTCTTCGCCCGCGGCCGGAAACACGCCATGCGGCGCCATCGACTCGTCGCGATTTCCAATCGCGGCCTGGTCGCGCCCGTTCATCAGAAAATCCATCATCGCCTCGGGCATCATCGTCGTCACCATCTCGGCCATCGACAAATCCAGGTACTGCCCCTGGCCCGTGCGGTCGCGATAGTGCAGCGCCGCGAGCAGAAAAAAGACCATGCCGGTGCCGACCGCGAAGTCCGGCCACGTCCCGCCGATTCCGCACGGGAACGAATCGGGATAGCCCGTGATATGGCACAGACCGGCGAATGCTTGCGTCGTCGGCCCGAAGCCCACGGTCTGCGCGAACGGACCAGTCCTGCCCGAGCGGAGTGCCGCTCAGCATGATGATGTCGGGTTTGATTTTCACCAGATCGTCGTAGGCGAGATTGTATTTCGCCATGTTGCCGACGGTGAAATTTTCGGTGACGAAATCGCTCTGCCGAATTATCTTGCGCGCGATTTCCTGCGCCTCGGGCATCGCAAGATTCAGCGCGAGACTGCGGCGCGACGAATTGATCGCGTGGAATACGCCGCTGCGATTGGCGCCGATCGATCCGTCGGTGCCGGTCAGAAACCGCACCAGGTCGGGCGCGACCCGAGGTCTCGATCCTGATAACGTCGGCTCCCAGCGCGCCCAGCCACGCAGTCGCATGCGGAACGGCGTAGATCCATCCGAAGTCCGCGACGCGAATTCCTTCGAGCGGCCGCGTTTTTTCGGCGATCCGCGTCGCGATAAGCGCTCGTTCCACCGGCGGCTGCGCGATTCTCAAATACCTTTTCGTTGTGCTCGCCCAGCCGCGGCGCTCCGCGCACGATTCGCCACGGCGTCCGCGAGAACTTGCACGGCGCGCCCGGCATCCGCACTTCGCGGGCAGTCGGATGGTCCAGCTCGACGAAAAATTTGCGCGCCTTGTATTGCTCGTTGCCCGCGACTTCGGCCGGCGAATGCACCGGGAAGCACGGCACGTGCTCCGCCTGCGCCTTCTCGAATGCCTCAGTTCGCGTATTCGTAGATAGCCAGTCGATTACTCCGGCTTCGATCGCGTCGATATTCGCGGCGCGTCCCAGAATTGTATTGAACAACTCCGTGTCCATCCACTCCGGATTGCCCATCGCCTTCTTCGCGCCGCGCCAGAAACGATCGGTGCCGGCGCTGAAGCTGACCCATCCGTCCTTGCACGGATACACCCACTGCGCGGCGGTTTTGCGGCGTGTCAGCAGGCGCTGGAACGAGGCGGAATCGCGCACTTCGTGCGAGTAAAATCCGATATTCGGGCGAATCATGCTGATCATCGAAAGCCACTGCCTGACGTCGACATGCTGCCCCGCGCCATTACTCTTTCGACTATACAGTGCGCACATCGCGGCGGCCGCCGCCGTATAGCCAGTCAAATAGTCAGATTGCCTGCCGCCGAGCTTCAGCGGCGGTTGATTTTCGGGATCGGTCACCTGATGCCACGGCGTTTCGTAACCGACGCCGCTCATGTGCGTGGCGACCAGGTCTCCGCCGCGCAAATTTTTGTAGGCTGACTCGGCGCCGAAGAAAGTTATCGACACGACGATCAGTTTCGGGAATCGCGCGGTGAGCGTGCGCCAGTCGATCCCGAGCTTCTCATTCACTTCGGGACGATTCGGGTTGAAGACGATGTCCGCCGACGCGAGCAGATCGAATAGCAAATCGCGCCCGCGCGGATTTTCCAGATCGATCGTCACGCCGAGCTTGTTGGTGTTGAGAAAAAGATGAAGGCCGCCGGTTTCCGGGATCGGGCATCTCGTCGCGAAACGGCCCCAGCGCGCGCTCCTTCGATCCCGTTCGCGGCGGCTCGACCTTGATGACTTCGGCGCCGAAATCCGCGAACGACTTCGCCGCCATCGCCGCCGCCATGAACGGCATCGTATCGAGGCACGGCAGCTCGACGACCTTCAGCCCTTCGAGCGCGCTTGGCGGCTCGCTGGTATTCCTCGAAACGCGCCATCGCTAGTCGTCGACCCGCGCCGTTTTCATACTGTCGATGAGGTCGATCAGCTCGGCCATCGTGCGAATCACGTGGTCGGGTTTGAACGTCGGATGCGTCTGCAAGTATTTGAACGACGCCGCGCCCGTCGCGACGGCGACCGACGCGCCGAAGCCCGCGCCCATCGCCGCCATGATGTCGCGCGGCTCGTCGCCGACGTACATGCACGCATGCGGCAGCACCGCCGCCTTCATCGCCGTCTGCTTGAGGCTCTCCGTCTTGTCGAGCGCGCGCAGCGAAGTCGTAGTCTGCGTGACGACCTGGTCCAGATACGACGCCAGCCCTACCATCGCGAGCTTCTCGACCAGCCGCTGCGAGTCGCCCGGCCGGCTCGTGATCACGCCGGTCGCGTAGCCGCGCCGCTTCAGCTCGGCGAGAGTATCCTGCACGTGCGGCAGGACTTCGAGCCGCTCGGTCTTGTCGATCTCGGCGAGAAAGTATGCGTACGCAAGCTTCGCGTACTCGGGCCGCAGATGCTCGGGACTCCGAGCCACACATCGTCGGCGGAAAGCGCCTCGCGAAAGCGCTCATGCGTCAGCGGCGGATCGTGCCCCAGCTCGTCGAGCGCGTTTTTCGCGGCGATATACAGCGGTCCGTGGATATCGACCAGCGTGCCGTCGAGATCGAAAAAGACCGCCTTGAATTCGCGCGATGCCAAAGAATTCTCCGGAGCTTCCCAACCGGAGTGTGTAGAGATGCCGCGCGAACTGTCAAGCGCGACTGCTAGGGACTCGGCCGATAGAGCAGCAGGTATTCGCGCCGCCCGCCGATCACCTTCTTCACGTAGTCGCGGGTCTCTTTGTACGCGATATTCTCGACCCACTCGTCATCGGGGCCGGCGAATTGCGCGATCCACTTCGACACCGCATTCTCGCCCGCATTATATGCCGCGACTGCGTGAAACGAGTCTCCGTTAAACATCTCGAACAGGTTTTTCAGATAGGTCGTTCCCAACTGGACGTTCACCGACGGATCGTAAAGCCGGATAGCCTCGGGATCGATGCCATTCTGCGATGCCATCTTTCTCGCGGTCGAGGAATCAACTGCATCAGGCCGCGCGCGTTCGAACTCGACGTCGCCTTCGGGTTGAACAGGCTCTCCTGCCGCGACAGCGCGAGCACCAGGTAAGGATCGAGCGCAAGCCGCGTCGACGCCGACGAAAACAGATCCCAGTACGCGCGCGGATAGCGCACCCGCTCGGCGACGGGGTGACTGAGCTGGCCGTTTTTTTCCATATGCGTCGCCGCGACGATCGCGTCATACCACGCGTCTGCGCTCGCGAATCCGGCCAGCACGAAACGCCGCATCTCGATTGTGCCGCCCGCATGTTCCTCGAGCGCCTTCAGCTCGCCGGGCTCGAGCTCCTTGAGTCCCAATGGCGCGCAGCGTTTGCAATCGCGCCATGTGATATTCGGCAACTCCGCTGACGGCAGGGGTTGCGCTCGCATTGAGGATCAGGTGCTGAAGCTGCGGGAAGATCCGGTGGTGCGGCGGCGACGCGGCGGCTCGCGAGTTCGGGGTAGTAGTTGCTGTCGGTGCTATCGGCGAGCCTGTCGAAAATCGCGCGAGCCTGCACTGGCGTCGCCGGCTTTTTCCAGCGCGCGCGCGCGCCAGTACTCGCACATATCGCGATCGGTAGGGTCCTTCGCGCGCGCACTCGCGCTCTGGAAGCCATCCGCCGCGATCTGTAGTTGCGCGCCAGGTATAACGTCCAGGGAATTCGAAAGCGCGCGTCTTCGGCGGCGTCGCTGCCGGGATAGCGCGCAGCCAGCCGCCGATATTGCGCGCGCGCCGAATCGAGCTGATGCAGTTCTTCGAAAATTCTGCCGACGCGCAGCATCGCACCGGGCGCCAGCTCGCTGCCGGGAAACTCGCGACCAGCCGATTGAACGTCGCGCGCGCGAGATCGTCCTGATCGTCATGCCAGTAGATCAGCGCCAACGCTTCGAGTGCCGCCGCCGCATCCGGTCCGCGCGGCGCGATTTGCAGATATTCGAGGATCGCGCTTTTGGCGCGATCGGGCTCCGGCTTGAGCGCCCGCGCAGTAACCCAGACCAACTCCGCGCGGACCGCAGGCTCGGGCGCCATCGCGAGTCCCGCGTTCGCCTGCTCGTCGGCCTCGGACAGCGCGCCTTCGCGCAGGAGCAACTCGGCTTCGTCGCGATGGTATGCGAGCGAATTGGTGTCGGCGACTTCGGGATTCGACGCGAGGATCTCGCGAACCAGCGTCCGCGCGTCGGCGTCCGCATCGGAGTGCGGATACTTGTCGCGCAGTTCCATCAATTGCGCGTAAGCGGCCTTCGGATTTCCGAGCGCGATTAGCGCGCGCGCTTCAGCGACGCGGCGCCCTGCTCTATCGAAGCTTGCGGGCCTCGCGCGATCAGTCGCGAGGCGACGTCGGAAGCCTCGGCGTTGCGCCCGAGCTTCAGCAGGTTGTCCGCCAGCATCATCTCGCCGCGGATCGATCAACACGCTGTCCGGATACAAACTTACGAGGCGATCGAGCGTATCCGCCGAAGCCTTGAGATCGCCCTGATCGTGCTGCGCGAGCGCAAGATAGTAGAGCGCGTAGTCGCCGAGCGCGGGGAAATTGTCGGCGGCGAATTTCAGACTGAACGATCGCGCGCGCATTGTCGTGCGCTCTCGTATGCGCGATAGCCGTCGAGGAACGCCGCTCTGCCCGTCGGTGGGCGGAGACGCAGTAGGAGTTGCTGCGGTGGCAGGCGCGGAGCTGGAGCCGATGCGATGAGCTGTGGTGACGATGGCGCGGAATCAGTCGGCGCCGCAGCCGACGCGCATCCCGCGAGAACCACCGCGCATAGAATCACCAGCGCGCCACCGCGCCACCATTTCAGTTTCATCTGATCTTGGTTAGCTGATGGTGCGGGCGGCTTCAATTGGGCCATCCTTTTCGAGAGGCTTGCGGGCGCGCGCGCGTCTGGCAACAGTCGGGAACGGATGACACTCAAAGTAATTCTTGCGTCGGGGTCGCCGCGGCGGCGGCAACTGTTGGGCGCAGCGGGAATCGAGTTCGAGGTGATCGAGAGCGGCATGCCCGAGCGAGCACCTCGCGGGCGAACCGCCGCGCGACTACGCACTCAGGATGGCGCGCGACAAGGCCGCGCAGTCTCGTCGCGGTTCCCCGATGCGATCGTCGTCGGCGCGGACACGATCGTTGTGTGCGAAATCGCAAATTCTGGAAAAGCCCGCCGACGCGGCCGACGCGCGCCGGATGCTCGCGATGCTCTCCGCGACAGACCCATACGGTCGTCACGGCGTTCGCGTTGGCGCGCGGCGAAAAAATTCTGGAGAGCGCGCCAGTCGAGAGCCGCGTCACGTTTCGCAAACTCGCCGAGGCCGAAATCGACGCATACATCGCGACCGGCGAGCCGTTCGACAAGGCCGGCGCTTACGGAATCCAGGGCGTGGGCGGCGGCTTCATCGCGCACGTCGAAGGATCGCGCGACAACGTGATGGGTCTGCCGGTGGAACGCGTCGTCGCTGCACTCGCGCGATACGGCGTGAAGCCGGTCTAGTGAAAATGGCGATCGCAGCATGAAATCAGCGAGCGGCTCACGATCGTCCTGGCGCGCATCGGTGCTGCGGCATACAAGGCGGGACGCGACGCTGAGTCGATTCGGCTCGTGCTCGCGAGCAAGACGCAGCCGAGCGAGGCGATTCGGGCCGCATGGCGAAGCGGGCGCGCGCGACTTCGGCGAGAACTACGTGCAGGAAGCGATCGCGAAGCGCGCCGAACTGGCGGACCTGACCGATATCCGATGGCATCTGATCGGTCATCTGCAGACCAACAAGGTCGAAGGTTGCCGCGAGCGCATTCGCGCTGATCCACAGCGTCGATTCCGTGCGGCTGGCCGAGGCGCTCGCGCGCGCGCAACCGTCGCCGCGCGTCCACGCGCTCATCGAGGTGAATCTCGGCGGCGAGGCGAGCAAGACGCGGCGTCGCGCCGCGACGGAGTCGCCGCGATTCTCGATGCCGCGCGCGACAAGATTGAAATCGACGGCTTGATGACGATTCCGCCGCCCAGCGCCAACGCCGAGGCTGCGCGCCCATACTTCGCACAGCTTGCGCGAGTTGCGCGATCGTCCTTGCGAGACAATCCGGCTATGCGCTAAGCGAACTCTCCATGGGCATGTCGGACGATTTCGAAGTCGCTATCGAGGAAGGCGCGACCATCGTGCGAATCGGGCGCGCGGTCTTCGGCGAACGTCCAAAATGAAGAAGCTGGGATTCATCGGCGGCGGCAATATGGCCGAGGCGCTCGCCCACGGGCTGATCCAGCACAAGGTTTTCAAGCCCGCCGAAATAATTGTCTCCGACGTTGCGCCCGACCGCCGCCGCAAACTCGCGCGCACGCTCAAAGTCGCGACCACCGACGACAATATCGAAGTCGTGCGCGAAGCCGGCGCGGTGCTGCTCGCCGTCAAGCCGCAGACGATCGACGCCGTGATGGCGGAGTTGGCGGCCGAACTCGCGAAAGGCGGCAAGAAAGCATTCGGGCAAGGGCAAGCTGTTCATCTCGATCGCGGCGGGCATAACGATCGAGCGGCTGACGCGCGGCCTCGGCAAGCGTGCGCGAGTGATCCGCGTGATGCCGAATGCGCCCGCGATGGTCGGCCACGGGATGGCGGCGATGGTGCGTGCGCGAGGCGCGTCGCCGGCCGACGAGGCGTTCGCGCTGAAAATTTTCAATGCGGTCGGCGACGCCGTCGCGCTCAAGGACGAAAAACTGCTCGACGTCGTCACCGCTCTCTCCGGCAGCGGCCCCGCCTACGTTTACCTGTTCGCCAAGGCGATGGCCGATGCGGCGGTGAGCGAGGGAATCCCGCGCGAGCTGGCGGTCCGCATGGCGCTGAAGACGATCCGCGGCGCCGAGCACCTGATGCGCGAGTCGAAGCGCGAGGTCGCCGAATTGATCCGCGCCGTCGCTTCGCCCGGCGGCACCACCGAGGCCGCGCTGCGCCGATTCGCCGAGCATGGTTTTTCTGATATCGTTGCCGCCGCATTGCACGCCGCCAGCGATCGCTCGCGCGAGCTTGGCCGCGGAATCAACTAGCGAGAGAGAACCCCACCGCGTGTACGCCTGGACCAACTTGATTATTTTCATCGCGCAGACCCTCGACGGTCTGCTGACGCTCTACTTATACGTCGTGATCATTTCGGCGCTGATGACGTGGATCGAGCCGAATCCGTACAATCCGATCGTGCGCTTTATCTACTCGATCACGGAGCCGGTGTTCGATTGGTTCCGCGAGCACATCCCGGTGATTTTCGGCGGCATCGATTTTTCGCCGCTGATCGTGATCATCGTAATTCAAGCAGTCCAGCGCGTCGTCATTCCGAGCGTCGTGCATGCGCTGATTCCCGCCTACGCATGAGTCCGAGCGGAAATCCGCCCGCGTCAGATCTCGCGTGGATGCGAGTCGCCGTCGACGAAGTGATCATCGAGGTCACCGCGCGGCCCGGCACGTCGCGCCGCGGAGTAATCGGCGTGACCGCAGATCGCCTCGTAATCGGCGTCAATTCAAGGCCGGAAAAAGGCAAAGCCAACGACGAACTGATCGAATACCTGGCTAAGCGAAATGCGCGTGCCGCGCTCGGCACTGCTGATAGTCCGCGGCGAAACCTCGCGGCGCAAAACGATTCGAATCGTGACCCACGAACCCGCCAGAGCCGCGTCGCGGCTTACGGCAAATCAGCAAACCAAAGTAGCGACTGCCAGCGAATCCGAGGCGAATCGAAGGCGAAAATTTGAGCGTTTCGGTTGACTGCGTTGCGTTTGGTGGTTACCTAGAGTGTAGGGAGGCGCGGGTTTTCGATTAGCAGTCTCCGGATTTGCGATGCCAATCTACGAATACAAGTGCAACAAGTGCGGCGTGTTCGAGGCGATGCAGGGGATCAAAGAGGCGCCGCTGAAGAAATGCCCGACCTGCAAGAGCAAGGTCGAGCGGCAGATGTCGCGCGGCTCATTCATCCTGAAGGGCAGCGGATGGTACGCGACCGACTACGCGAAGAAGAGCACGCCGAGCAGCACCGAGTCGGATTCAGCGTCGTCGACGACAACGCCTGCGACCAACGGCAGCAGCGCGTCGTCGAGCGATACGTCGTCGAAGACGGCAGCGAGTCGAAGCCGGCAGCGGAATCGAAGTCGTCGTCGTCTGAATCGAAGACGCAACGAAATCCAAAGCGCCGTCCGAGAAGTCGGTATCGGCCAAAGCCGCCGACTGATCAAATCAATTCATCCAGATAGGCAAAGCCGTAGGGTAGAGACCCTGCGGCTTTTTTGTTTGAATCGGTCGCACTTATGCGCGCACTGGTTTTCGATCGCAAGCTGGAATTTCGCGGCGACTATCCCGAATCCCGTCGCTGCGCAGCGGCGAGAGCGTTGTCCGCGTCTCGATTCGCCGGCATCTGCGGGACCGACCTCGAGATCGCGCGCGGCTACATGCAGTATCGCGGAGTGCCGGGGCATGAATTCGCCGGCCGCGTCGTCGAGTCGCAAAACTCGGCGCTGCGCGGGCAAACGCGTCGTGGGCGAGATCAACGCCGGATGCGGCCGATGCGCAACGTGCGCCGCCGGTCTCGCGCGCCATTGTCCGAATCGCACCGTGCTTGGAATTCTCGGCCGCGACGGCGCCTTTGCGGAATTCCTTCGCCTGCCCGACCTCAACCTGATTCCGATTCCCGATTCGATTCCTGACGACGTCGCGGTCTTCGTCGAACCTCTGGCTGCTGCGTATGAGATCTTCGAGCAGGTTCATCTGGCGCGCAATCAAACGATCGTCGTGCATCGGCGACGGGCGGCTCGGCGCGATGGTCGCGCTGGCGCTCAAGGGCGAGAAGTATCTGCCGATTGTCGCGGGACATCATCGGGAAAAGCTCGCGCGGCTGGCTGCGCTCGGACTCGAGACTGCGGAAGAATCTTCACTGCGGGACAAATTCGACGTCGCGATCGATTGCAGCGGCAGCGGAGTCGGGTTTTCGCCGCGCGGTCGAGCTGGTCCGGCCGCGCGGAAGGATCATACTGAAGAGCACCGCGGCCGCGGCGGCTGAGATCAACCTCGCGCCGATCGTGGTGAATGAAATCACCGTGGTCGGCTCGCGATGCGGCCGCTTTCAGCCGGCTCTCGACGCGCTCGCGGCCGGCAAGATCGATCCGCGCCCGCTGATCGACGGCACTTTCGCACTCGACGACGGCGCTGCCGCCTTCGAAGCCGCGAAGAATCCGCTCAACTTCAAAATATTGCTGAAAGCATCGTGAAACGGCGGAGCGGCGTCCCGATACTGGTCGGCATCGACACCGGCGGCACCTTCACCGACCTCGTCGCGATCGTCGGCGGCGAAATCCGCGTGCACAAAGTGCTCTCGACGCCGGCTGACCCCGCCGACGCCGTCATTCGCGGCCTGCGCGAGATGCTTGGCGGGCGCGGCACGGAGCTCGCGTCACCTACAGTTCGACCGTCGCGACTAACGCGCTGCTCGAGAAGAAAGGCGCGCGCGTCGCGCTGTTCACCAACGCGGGCTTCGAAGATCTGATCGAGATCGGCCGCCAGAACCGCGACGATTTGTATGCGCTGGCGCCCTCGCGACCCGAGCCGCTGGTCGCGCGCGCGATGCGCTTCGGCGTCGCCGAGCGCACGCTGTTCGACGGCAGCATCATCAAATCGCTGACTCGCGGCGAACTCGCGCGCATTCGCCGGCTCGCGTCGCGCAGCGGCGCCGACGCATTCGCCATCTGCCTGCTTCATTCATACGCGAATCCGAAAGGCGAGGAGGCGATTGCGCGCGCGCTGGCGCCGCTCGGGCGGCCGCTCTCGGTCTCGCATCGGATTCTCGCCGAGTATCGCGAATACGAGCGCTTCTCGACCGCGGTCGTCAATGCGTACGTCGCGCCGCGGATGTCGTCGCATCTGAAGAACCTCGAGACCCGGCTCGAAGGCGCGCGGCTTCGCGTGATGCAATCCAACGGCAGCGCTATCGGCACCGAGCTGGCGCGCGCGGAGCCGGTGCGCACGATTCTGTCCGGCCCCGCGGCGGGCGTGATCGGCGCGGCGAGCCTGGCGCGCGCGTTCGGCACCGATCGCTTCATCACGTTCGACATGGGCGGGACCTCGACCGACGTGTCGCTGTTCGATCGCCGCGCGCGAATCCGCACGCTGAGCCATCCCGACGGATACGCGGTGCGCACGCCGGTGATCGACATTCATACGGTCGGCGCGGGCGGCGGCTCGATCGCGCGGATCGATGCGGGCGGCTCGCTGCGGGTCGGGCCGGAAAGCGCGGGCGCCGATCCCGGACCGGCCTGCTACGGACGCGGCGAGTCGTGCACCGTGACCGACGCCGACCTGGTGGCGGGCAGGCTGGTCGCGGCGAATTTTCTCGGCGGCGCAGATGAAGCTTTATCCCGAGCGCGCCGCGCGCGCCGTGTCGCGGCTCGCGCGCGAGATGAAGACGAGTCCGACTGGCCGCGGCGCGCGGGATCATTCGCGTCGTCAATGCGAACATGGAGCGCGCGATTCGCGTGATCACGGTCGAGCGCGGCTACGATCCGCGCGACTTCGCGCTGCTGGCGTTCGGCGGCGCCGGCCCGATGCATGCCTGCGAACTGGCGCTCGATCTCGGTATCCGGCGAATCGTGATGCCGCGAAATCCCGGCCTGCTGTGCGCGTGGGGCGCTTCGAGCGCGCCGCTGGGCCGCGAATATTCGCTCACGGTGCGCGAGACGAATCCGAGCTATCGCGAGCTGCTCGCGCGCGCCGCGGGCCTGATGCGACGCGGCGCGCGCGCGAACTCGCGGCCGAAGGATGCGCGCGCGATTCGCCACGAGCTGTGGGCCGACATGCGCTATCGCGGGCAGTCCTACGAACTCGAAATCGCGCTCACGCCGCGATTCATCGCCGACTTCCATTCGACGCATCGCAGGACTTTCGGACACTCCTCCGCGAATGCCGCGGTCGAAGTCGTGAATGTCCGCGTCCGCGCAGCCGCGGGCGAAACCGCCGCCAAGCCGAAGCGAATCGCGCGCCAGGTCGGGAATGCCGTCGCCGATTTCGCGCGGACGCGTGCTGGTCGGTGGACGGCAGCGCGTCGGTGCCGGTCTACGAGCGAGACTCACTTGGCGCCGGCGCACGAGTGCGCGGGCCGATCGTCGTCGTCGAGCTGAGTTCCACCGCCTACGTCGCGCCGGAATTCACTTTGCGCGTCGACGACTTCGGCAATCTGCAGCTGGAGGCGACGCGATGAAGCTCGATCCGATCACGCTGGCGGTGATGAACAATCGCCTCGCCGCGATTGCCGACGAGATGGGCGTCGTGCTCGGGCAGACGGCTTCTCGCCCAACATCAAGGAGCGGCACGATTTTTCGTGCGCGATTTTCGACGCGCGCGGCGAGCTGGTCGCGCAGGCCGCGCACATTCCGGTGCATCTCGGCTCGACGCCGCTCTCGGTGCGCGCGGCGATCGCGAGATCTCGAGCTCGGGCGCGGGCGACGTCGCCGCGCTGAACGATCCGTTCGCCGGCGGAACGCATCTGCCGGACCTGACGCTGGTCGCGCCGGTGTTTATCGGCGACGAAACGCCGCCCGTTCGCGTACGCCGCCAACCGCGCGCATCACGCGGATATCGGCGGGATCGCGCCGGGCTCGATGGCGCTCGCGACCGAAATTTACCAGGAAGGTTTTCGGCTTGCCGCCGGTGAAGATTGTCAGCGGCGGCGAAATCGCGCGCGACGTGATGACGCTGTTTCTCGCCAACACCCGCGTGCGCGAGGAGCGCGAGGGCGACCTGCGCGCGCAGATTGCCGCGCTGTCGGTCGGCTCCGAGCGGCTGCTCGCAATGGTGAAAACGTCGGGTCGCAAGACCGTCGAAGCTGCGATGGACGGGCTCAAGGACTACGCGGAGCGCCTGATGATCGCGGCGCTCGGCGAGCTGCGGCCGGGAACTTATCGCGCGGAAGATTTTCTCGACGACGACGGCTTCGGCACCGGGCCGATTCCGATTCGCGTCGCGATCAAGATTGGCGGACGGCAAGGCGATCGTCGATTTCACCGGCTCCGCGCCGCAGGTGCGCGGATCGGTCAACGCCAATTTCGCGATCACGCTGTCGGCAACTTTCTACGTCATGAAGTGCCTCGCGGCGGAGGCCGTGCCCGCCAACGAAGGCCTGATGCGTCCGATCAAGCTGGTCGCGCCGCCCGGCTCGATCGTCAACGCGCTGGCTCCGGCAGCGGTCGCGGGCGGCAACGTCGAGACCTCGCAGCGAATCGTCGACGTGCTGTTTCGCGCGCTGCGCCAAGGCGGCGCCGAATCGCATTCCGGCGGCGAGTTCGGGCTCGATGTCGAATCTGACGGTCGGCGGCTTCGATCGATTTCGCGACCGCCATTTTTCCTACTACGAAACGATCGCCGGCGGCGCGGGCGCCGCGAAGGGATCGGCCCGGCGCATCCGGCATCCACACTCACATGACCAACACGCTCAACACGCCGATCGAGGCGCTCGAGGCTTACTACCCGATGCGGATCACCGAGTATCGAATGCGGCGCGGCTCGGGCGGCCGCGGCCAGGCGCGCGGCGGCGACGGTCTGATTCGCGAACTCGAATGCCTTGTCGACTCGAACGTGAGCGTGCTGACTGAGCGGCGCACGATCGCGCCGTACGGACTCGCCGGCGGAGGACCGGGCTCGACCGGCAAAAATATTCTCGTGCGCGGCGCGCGACGAAGCAGGCTCCCCGGCAAGACCAACATCGACCTCAAGCCGGGCGATCGCATTCGAATCGAAACTCCCGGCGGCGGCGGCTGGGGCCGGCGCTAAACGACGCCGCTGTCTCGTAAGTGCTTGCGCGCGTCCGCGTCGATTCCAACCTCCGCGAGGATTTCGTCCGTATGCGCTCCCAGAGCCGGTGCGCCGCTTCGTATTCGTGTGGGAGTGCGCGAGAACTTAGCCGCCGGGCCCGTAATGGGCGCGAGCTTTCCGTCTTCCTGCTCGACTTGCTGCAGCATGTCGCGCTCGAGAGTGTGCGGACAACGCGCCGCCTCCGCGTAGGTACGAACCTTGGCGCACGGGATTCCTTCCTTCGCGCACTCCTCGACGGCTTCATCGACGGTGCGCGTCTCGCACCACTTCGCGAACATCGTGTCGCACTCTTTGCGATTGGCCTTGCGGCCAGGAATCGTCGCGTAGTCGTTGTGATGCGCAAGGTCGTCGCGTCCCGTCATTCGCGCCAGCACCTTCCAGTGAGTGTCGAGCAGCACGCCCGCCATCACGAGTCCGTCGCGGCATTGGTAAGTGTTGGTCGGAACCGAGAACGGAATTTCGTTGCCCCACCGCTTGAGTTCGACGCCCATGGCGCCGAGCGTCAGGTTGCCGTTGGACTGAAACAGCATCGCATCGAGCATGGCGACGTCGACGTGCTGCCCTTCGCCGGTGCGATCGCGATGGCGCAACGCCGCGAGCGCTCCGATCGCGCCATGCAATCCGCCGAGGTCGTCGCAGAGCCAGGTCGGTGCTTTGGTTGGCGGCCCGTCGGGGCTGCCATTGAGCGAAATGAAGCCGCCCATCGCCTGCGCGAGCGGATCGTACGCGACGCGATCGTGAATCGGGCCGAACTGGCCGTAGCCGCTGATCGAAACGTAGATGATGTCCGGCTTCACGGCACGAACCTGATCGTAGCCGATGCCCCATTTGTCGAAAGTGCCGGGACGGAAGTTCTGTACGACAACGTCGGAGCGCGCCGCGAGTTTCAGGAAAATTTCGCGGCCCTCGTCGCGGCGCAGATCGAGCGTCAGACTGCGCTTGTTGCGATTGACGGTCGCCTGCGCGAATCCGATTTGCTTGTCGTGGCCCGGTAGCGCCGGCGGTATCCGCCGCGCGACTTCGCCCTCGTGTGCCTCGACCTTGATAACGTCGGCGCCGAGGTCGGCGAGGATGCACGCGCACATGGGTCCGGCCCAACTGGTGGTGGCGTCGATCACGCGAACGCCGTCAAGCGGACCGGTCATGTCGCGCCGCGCGTCGCGATAGAACTCGGATTTTTCCATGCGTACTTCCTCCCGACGGATGCATCGTACTGCGAGCGAGTCGGTCGCGACAAACTCGGAAGTGGCGCGCCGACGAGCCGCCCGCTAGCTTGAGCACGATGGCGGAGCAGCAATTCTACGTCGGCATCCATGGCGTGATCGCAAGTCGCGGGCGGCTACTCGTGCTCAAGCGCGCGCCGCGAATGTCGTATCGAGCGGGAAGTTGGGATCTTCCAGGCGGCCATCTCGCGCTCGGCGAAGGTTTCGAGGATTGCCTGCTGCGCGAGATCAAGGAAGAGACCGCGCTCGACGTTGCGATCGATCGACTGATCGGGATGAACAGCATGGCTCCTGAGCCCTATCTGCAGGCATTCTATTCGTGCCGGCTGACGGTCTTTCAGAAGGTGCAATTGCAGCCCGACGAACACATCGAACATCGATGGGTCACGCTCGACGAACTGGCGAACCTCGAACTGATCCCGTACCTCGCGGCGATTCTGAAGCGCGGGATGCTCAGCTACGTGAAGTGATCGACGCAATGCGTCGCTATCTTGCGATCAGCCGTCCGCGCCAGTAGCCAAAGAAATTCGCGCATTCGAGCTCGTGATAAATCGCGCGCTCGGGATCGCCGCGCATCGCGGCAGCGGCCATTCTCACACCATTCCGCACGAGCTTGTCGAGGCGGTTGTGATTTTGCAGTCCGGCAAACGCGGTGCCCATGCCGAAAGCGAAGCTCTTGCGCCGCAGATACGCCGTCGTCATCCGCTCGGGCGGGATCAGATGATGCACGATGGCGCGCGGCGCAAAGCCCATCGTGCCGCCGCGCGCCAAAATCCGCGCAAACAATTCGGTGTCCTCGCCCGAAATCGGATTGCCGCCGACGACGCCAAGGTCCTCGCGAAATTTTCCGAACCGCGCAAACGCATCGCGCTTGAAGCCAACATTGGCGCTGAAGTAGTTGTCCAGCCGCTCGGCGGAGGACGCGGGCGCCGACTCGATTGCGCGCCGATCATGAACCGCGAGCTTGACCCACAGGCTCGGTCCGAGCCACTTCGGCGGTGGCGACGACCATCGCGGCAGCACCATCCCGCACGCGGCGTCGAGGTCACGGCGCCGCATCTCGTCAAGCAGTTCGGCGGCCCAATCGCGCTCGGCGATCGCGTCGTCGTCGATAAAGAAGATGTAGTCCGACGCGCGTTTCGTCAACCGCACGATTTCGCGCGAAGCTCGAACCAGGGCGCGGCTCGGACACGCGGCGCATCGGAATCGCCGCGCCACGCGCAAAGTCATCGACTACCGCGGCAGTGTCGTCAGTCGATGCATTGTCGATGACGAGGCAGTCGGCCTCGACGCCGGCCGGAATCGCGAGCGACGCGACGCTCGCGAGAGTGTCGCGCACAAGCGCTGCGCGATTGTGCGTGGGGATCGCGATTGTGAGCTTGACAATCACGTGGTCGTGCGCGGCGCGATTGCGCGCCGCGCATCCATCATACCCTGACGCGGCGCGACGCCGCGTGCGAGTGCGCTGCGCGGCGCGCGCCGCGGGACGCGCGGCGCGGCGGCTGCGCGAGCCCGCCGCCGCGGGCGAAGCCCCCGGCGACGGCGACGGCGTCGCCGGCTTCGGCAGCGGCGCCCCCGATTGCGTGAACACGATCGACGTCACCGTCAGGTCGGGCGTCGCCTTCTGCTGGATCTCGGGCGCCGCCGTCAGCCGGAAGCCGAAGATCGCGCGTCTCGCCCGGCACGAACGGCTGCACCGGCCGTCCGAAGTTGGTGAACTCCAGCGGCGTCGCGATCGGCGTGTGCACTTCGCTGAAAACTTCCTTCTTGTTTTTCCCCTTGCCCTCGCTATACGTGACCGTGAACTGAACTTCGTCGATCGGCTTGTCGCCGCTGTTCGTCATCTTGCCGAAAATTCCCGGCACTCGCGACGCCGACATCTTCATGTCCACATCGCTCAGCACGATTTTCGGAATGTACGCCTGCGCGTCGGGCAGCTGCTTCTGCGCGTTCTGGATATCCGCCAGCTCGCGTCCATACTGGTACTTGAGGCCCGCGCTGCCGGTCGACGGCGATTCTTGTCCAGCTCGTCGATAATTTTTTGATACGCGGCTATCGCCTTGTCGTAGTCGTGCTGATGGTAGAGGTCGACCGCGTCCTTGTGCTCCTTGATGATATTTTCCCTCGACGGAAAATCGACCAGCAGCCGCCATTCGCCGCCCTGCTGCACCATCACCATGTCGTCGTCCTAGGTGACTTTGGGGTAAGTGCCGTCGGTCAAATTCTTTTGCGCAGTCTGGTCGGGCGTCTCGATCTCCGGTGAGGCCGGCGTCCACCGTCCGCTCCCAGAGCGCAAGATCGGGCGCCGTGACAGTGACTGTAACTGTCGCCTTGTCGCCGTCGATCTTCGCATCACCGATCTTATAGTCGTAAGTGCGCAGGATGCCCTTGAACCAGTCCTTGCTCACGTCGGGCGCCATCGGGATTTCAGTAAGGAACTGATCCATCGTGCGATCGACCTGGTCCTGATGCGACAGCGCCTGGTAGGTGGATGGGTAATTGTAGAGTTTCAAGTTGCTCAGATAGTTCTCGGCCGAGTTCTGCGGCGAGTGCCCCTGGCATCCCGCCACCAGAAACGCGCAAACTGCCAGAGCCGCAAGCATCGCGCCTCTGGCCTGAATCCTGATTGTCGTCATCGTCGAAATTCCTCTTCAAGCGATCCGCAAGCGGATAGATTCTAATGTCGCTTCCGCCAAAAACAAGTCGGCCTCGGGCGCTGCCCCTCGGCCACATCCGTTATGGCGACACTCCTGCTTATCAGAAAAAAGGCGCGCCAGGCGACCCGTGCCATCGCCATCCGTTCACGGTGCGTCCGGCATCTGCTTGAGCTCGAGAACGTTGCCCTCGGGATCGCGCACATAGATCGAAAGCCCCTGGCCGCGCGCCCCGTAACGCATCGCCGGTTCGCTTATCACCTCGACCGACTGGCCGCGAAGATAGCGCACGACCTCGTTCAGGTCGCGAGTCTCGATTCCGATGCATAAGTGATCGACGTTGAGGCCCGCCTCGACGCGTGGATCGTCGGCCGGGAACAAGATCGATCATGCTGCGGCCCGCGCGCAGCTGGATCAGCCCGATCTGCGCGATCCGCCGCTCCTCGCTAAGGCCCAGGATGCGCGTGTAGAAGTCGTAGGCGCGATTCTGATCGCGGCATCGCAGCACAACGTGATCGAGTTCGGCGACCTTGAGTGGAATTTCCATATCGATACTCTCGGACTATACCTCTGATGCGGATGCTGCCAACACCCTGACGGCCTAATAACCCGCGATGCTTCCCGGTCACCTCCTGACACTCATCATATTCGCCTTGACCTACGCGGTCATTGCGCTCGGCGAAATTCCGTGGGCGCGCATCGATCGCACCGGCGCCGCACTGGCGGGCGCGGTCGCGATGGTCGTGACCGGCGCGCTCAGCTGAATCCGCGGCCGGCCGCGATCGACTTCCACACGATTGCGCTGCTGCTCGGGATGATGATCGTGGTGGCGAACTTGCGCCTCTCGGGCGCGTTCGCGTTTTTCGCGCGTGCGCTGCTCGCCCGCGCGCGATCCGGTTTCGGCATGCTCGCGATGACGGTCGCGGCGGCGGGCCTGCTCGCCGCGTTTTTCATCAACGACGTTGTATGCCTCGCGCTGACGCCGCTGATAATCGATGCGGCTGAAATTGCGGGCGTCGAATCCGCTCCCGCTGCTGCTCGGACTCGCGACCGCCAGCAACATCGGCAGCGCCGCGACCATCACCGGCAACCCTCAGAACATGATCGTCGCGGGCTTCGCGCATCTCGGCTACTCGAGCTTCGCGATACACCTGGCGCCCGCCGCGATCGTCGGTCTCGTCGTCGACTATTTTGTGATCGCCGCGATTTACCGAAGCGCGCTCGGCGCGCACGCGGACGCCGGCTGACGACTGCTTGCACGCTATTCGCGTCAACCGCCCGATGATGCTCAAGTCGTCGATCGTCGCGCTCGGCGCGTTGGCGATGTTCATCGCAGGCTACCCGACCCATCTGGTCGCGATGAGCGCCGGCGCCGATCCTGCTGTTCACGCGGCGCATCAAGCCGGCAGCGCGTCTATCGGTTGATCGACTGGACGATGCTCGCGATGTTCACCGGGCTCTTCATAGTGGTGGCCGGCTTCGAGACCACCGGCTTCCAAGCCGAAGTGGTAAACCTGGTAGGCGTTGAGCGCCTGACGCATCCGTGACGTTGACCGCCGTCGTTGCGATCCTTTCCAACCTGGTGAGCAACGTGCCGGCCGTGCTGCTGTTCCGTCCGCTCTACCCGATGCTCGGGGGCAGCCGCGCGGTTGCGCTGTTGATCGCGAGCGCGAGCACCTACGCCGGAAATCTCACCGTCGTCGGCTCGATCGCCAACCTGATCGTGATCGAGCAAGCGCGCCGGCGGAAGATCAACGTGACTTTTTCGATTACTTACGCGTCGGCGTGCCGATCACGCTGATCACGCTCGCGATCAATACTGCGTTCCTGACGCTCTGGCCGTAGCGGCTTTCGTCGCGCGCGGCGGAAACCAGAACCGCTCGACCTCCGTATTGCGCACCGCGTCGTCAATCATCCGCGGGATATCGAAGCGCGACTCGGCCTGCTTCGACTTCCTCGATTCGCGCGCGCGTCTCCGGATGCGCCGGCACGAACAGCGTGCAGCAGTCCTCGTCGGGAATAATCGACGTCTCGAAGGTGCCCAGCCGGCGCGCCTGATCGATGATCTCGTTCTTGTCCATCCCGACCAGCGGCCGCATCACCGGGAACGCCGCCGCCTTCTCGATCACCGCCATGTTCTCGAGCGTCTGCGACGCGACCTGGCCCAGGCTCTCGCCCGTGACCAGCACGGTGGCGTTCGATCGCTCGGCAAGTGCGCTCGCGATTCGCAGCATGAAGCGCCGGTAGAGCACCACGCGCAGCGGACGCAGCGTGTTCGCCACTATCTCGCGCTGCAGATTTCCGAACGGCACCAGCATCAGCGTCGATCGCGCCTGCCATCGCGTCAGATGCGCCGCCAGCTCGGCGCGCCTTCTCCTTGCTCGCCGCCGACACCAGCGGATGCGCGTGAAAATGCACGAAGTCGAGCCGCAGTCCGCGCCGCATCATGCGATGGGCCGCGACCGGCGAGTCGATACCGCCCGACAGCAGCGCCATCCCGCGTCCCGTGACTCCCACCGGCAGCCCGCCCGCGCCCGGCATCTTGCCGGCCGACACGTACGCGGCGTCGGTCATTATCTCGATCGAGATCGTCAGCTCGGGATCGCTCAGATCAACTTCGAAGCCCAGCGCCTCCTGCACCTCGCCGCCGACCGCCGCGATCGATCTCCACCGAGTTCATCGCGAAGCGCTTGTCCTCGCGCTTGGTCCGCACCGCAAAAGTCTTCGCCCTGCTACCCGTCGCGCGCTTGATCGCCTCGCGCGCGATCGATTCGATATCGCGCGGCGTCGAGTGGCTGAGCGAGAAATTCTGCAGGCCGAAGATCAGCGCCGCGCGTTCCGCCGCAACTTCGTCGCTGAGTTCGTCGGGAAGCGGTACCATCAGCCGCGGCCCGACGCTGCGCATATTGCCGAGCCGGTAGTCGCCGAAAATGTCGCGCAGGTTCTGCTTGACCTGATCGACGAAGCGCCACTGGTTGCGCCCCTTGAGCGCGATCTCGTGGTACCTGCCAATCAAATATCGCATGTCATGAACCGCCGCGAGTTGAGGTTAGCCCACGCGCGGGCCGCATTGAAATCCGCCGTGCAGCTTGCAAGCGGGGCGTCGCGCGCGATTATCTGTAGCGATGAGTCAAGCCGACGCCACGTTCGTTAATCAGGTCGAGACTGATCCGGCGCAAGCTCTCGACCGTCACTCCCCCGCCGCGCGAGGCGCTGGCCAACAAGTCGAACGCGGCGGCCGTGCTGATTCCGATGTTCGAGCGTCGCGGCGAACTGCACATCGTATACATCCGCCGATCCGATCACGTCGCGAGCCATCGCGGGCAGGTCGCGTTCCCCGGCGGACGCGTCGATCGCAGTCGATGCGACCTTGCTCGACGCCGCGCTGCGCGAGGCGCACGAAGAAGTCGGCATCCATCCGTCGACCGTCGAGGTGGTTGGCGCGTTCCCTACGATGCAAACGACGACAAGCGGAATCGTCGTCGCGCCGTTCGTCGGCGTGATCCCGTCCGACGCGCCGCTCAAGCCGCAGGAGTCCGAGGTCGCGCAAATTTTCGACGTGCCGCTGACCGCGCTGCGCGATCCGAAGTTTCGCGGCGACTACGAATGGAAGAGCGAGGGCCCCGCGACTCGCACCTCGAAGTTCCCTGCGATCCTTTATGGCGGTCAGACAATCTGGGGCCTGACCCTGCGCATCACGCTGAACCTGCTCGAGCTGATCGATCCGGATCCGGCGAGGCCCTGAAAAATGCAAAAAGGTAATCCTTTTTCCTCCATCTCTGTTGTAATTGCACTAACGATGTAATAAGTTTTGGCGCCTGATGGCGCAGCTTGCTCGTCTCGATGGACGCCTTGCCCGATCGGCTCGCACGCGGCACGCGGTGGTCGATGCGCTGCTCGATCTTCTTGGCGAGGGCGACCTGCGACCGACCGCGGCGCGGATCGCCGAGCGCGCGGGCGTCTCGCTGCGGCTGGTGTTTCATCATTTCGACAACGTCGAGACGATTTACAACGAACTTGCCGACCGGCAGGAGGAGCGGGTCAAGCCGCTCGCCGTGCCGATTCGTGTGACGATTCCGTTTGCACGGCGGGTCGAGGAATTCTCGGCGCAGCGCGGGCGGTTGCTCGAGACAATTTCGCCGGTGCGGCGGGCGGCGGTGTTGAGCGAGCCGTTTCGGCCGGTGCTGGCCAAGCGGCTCAAGCATGCGCGCGACCTGATGCGCGCTGCGGCGATTGCGGCGTTTGCGCCTGAGCTATCGAAGCTCGCGGCCGATGAAAAGCGCGCGGCGACCGCGGCGCTCGACGTGGTGACGTCGTGGGTCGCGTGGGAGCAGATGCGGCGGCATCAGGGGCTTTCCGAAACCGAGGCGCGCAGTGTGATGGCGACGGCTATTCGCGCGTTACTCACGAAATAAGATTAGAGGAGCCGAATCCAATGGGACGCAATATTCTTTTTATCACTACCGATCAGCAGCGCTATGACGCGCTCGGATGCAACGGCGGCACGATTGCGCAGACGCCGGTCGCCGACAAACTGGCGAGCAGCGGTATCAATTATCGGCGCGCGCACAATCAGAACGTGGTCTGCATGCCGGCGCGATCGACGATGATCACCGGGCAGTACGTGCGGACGCATGGCGTGGTGGCCAACGGTGTCGCGCTGCCGCCGGATTCGCCGAGCGTCGCGACTTATCTCCACGAAAAGGCGGGCTACAAAACTGCGCTGCTGGGCAAGGCGCATTTCGAGCCCGCATTCGATTTGCAGGGGCGATGGTTCGAGAACTCGATGGCGCGCAAGGACTCGACCGGGCCGTATCGCGGCTTCGATCGGATGGAACTCGCGATGCATGTGCCGATCGGCGGATGGCATTATTCGCTCTGGATGATGAAGAACCATCCGGATGAAATCGCGGGGTTCGCGCCGCTGCTGACTGCGGCGCCGGGTGGCGATACCGGCGCGCCCGAAGTCAAATACAATCCCGTTCCGCGCGAGCATTACCATACCGATTGGGTTGCGGCGCGCACGATCGCGTACCTCGACTCGCTCGACCCCGACGACAACTGGTTCGTGTGGATGAGCTTTCCCGACCCGCACCATCCGTGGGATCCCCCGCAGGACGAGGCGCGGCGAATCAACTGGCGCGATCTCGATTTGCCGGCCGGCTATCCCGGCTCGCGCGAAAAAATCGAAAAGATTCTCGCCGGCAAGCCGCGCCATTGGCTGGACTGGTACGAGGGCCGCTTCGGCAACTTCGAGGGCGGGCCCGGCACTTTCGTTCCATGCAAGATGACCGAAGATCAGGTTCGCGAAGTGAATGCGATGACGCATGTCGAGAACGAATTGATCGACCAGGCATGCGGGCGCGTGCTCGCGCGAATCGCCGAGCGCGGATGGGAATCGCGCACCGACGTCATCTTCACCACCGACCATGGCGAGCTGCAGGGCGACTTCGGCCTGCTGTACAAAGGCCCGTATCACGTCGACGCGCTGATGCGGCTGCCGATGATCTGGCGGCCGGCGCCCGAGGCGAACGTCGCGCATAACGATATCGCCGAGCCGGTCGGGCAACTCGATCTCGCGCCGACCTTTTGCCAGATAGCCGGTGTGCCGGTGCCCGAGTGGATGCAGGGCAAGCCGCTGCCGGCAGCGCCGGGCTCAGGCCGCGAACGCGCAATCACCGAATGGGACAGCCAGTTCAAGGCAATCGGGATGCATCTGCGGAGTATCTATCGCGACGGATACACGATGACGGTTTACGAGAAATCGACGCGTGACGTCGGCTTCGACCTCGCGAACGTTCCGCCGATGCTGGCGCCGCGGGGCGGTATTTTCGATATCCGCTACGACGGCACCGAAGGCGAGCTGTACAACCTGCGCGAGGATCCGATGCAATGGCGAAATCTGTGGAGCGATCTGGCGTATGCGAAGATCAAGTCGGATTTGCGCGCGGATTTGTATGACAACCTGCCAGCGGAGAGGGATCCGAAGTTGCCGGTCGAGGCGCCGGCGTAGGCGGGGAGTGGGAAGGGGAAATCACTTGATTGAATTTGAAACCCACGGTGGGTTTCAAACTTCCTTCGGCAGGGGTGACCCCTGCACCCGGTAAGAAGACGAAGATGCGGGACTTCGTCCCTGTTTGGAAGTTTTTTTGGGGAGAGAATCGCGCTTGTTCTAATGCTGAATGGCCGTCGCTGCCTGCGAATACCTCGCCCGTTATTTTTACGGGAGAGGAGGCCGACGGGCGCAGCCGCCGGTAGGTGAGGGTTCTGGATCTCACCACAAAAGCGGGACAACTCGGTCGTTGTGTCATTCAGAGCGAAGCGAAGAGTCCCGGTGCTTCTTCACCACTCCCGTTCGTGGGGACGTGTCACAGACACACGGCCGACGCGCGTCCGCGCGCGGCGGGTGAGGGACAACTGCGTGGCGCGCGATTGTCTGCCGCGCTTCCCACTCTGATTCGTGGGACCGAGGGAGAAGCGAGACTTCGCATTTGTCACCGTTCGCGTCTCTCATTCTTAAACCGAAGTGAAGGATCGCGCAGCAAACCTTGGGACAATTGATGCCTACAGCAACGCCAACGAACGATTTTCTGAGGGCACGTGCGCGAAAGAGTACCGAGATGTATCGTAAATTCAGAGAGGCATTTCCTGGATGTTCGTGATACCGAAGGGGCGTCGATTCTGCTGCAACACTTTTGGCCAGGTTGAGGGAGCCCCGTCTGGCCATCCACCGGTCAGCCTGAACGGAAACAATTTGCTGGCGATGTTCGAACCTCCATTCAATCTCGATGATGGTGGGCCACGCAACTGGGTAAGTTAAGCTTCGACCGCCTCAGAATTTCAAACTTCGCGATCATCGCTCTTACGGACAAAAGCGACCTGCAGCCCGTCCGCGAGGCTACCCGCGCTGGGCTATACGGGTTGCTGCTGTACGGCATCCCTTCATACAACGCGCTCCACGGGCTTGAGATTCAGGGAGATTCCGATCACTTACCATCGCAGGTAGCGATCGCGCCGACGCCCTATTTTGTTCGGCATGTTTGGGACAATGTACTTCGACTCGACGACCCTGTGATTGAGAGCGCAGCAAAAGTCGCGCGATCGATCGAATGGATTACTTCTGTTTCCCAAGAAAAAGACAGCGCGCACTTCAAGCGCCTGGTTCGGGGGCTCGTATCTTGGGGCAATGGGATTCAAAGTGTGCACGGAGGAACCCGTCTCCACGCCTTCGTGCGATCGATCGAAACGTTCATCAATTCCGATGTGGGAAGAGGGAAACGCCAGTTCGTCGATCGCTGCGCGAAACTAGTAAATGCATCGGGATTGAGCGACGTGCTGGCCGAACTATATGACCTTCGCAGCCACGAAGAGCACCTCAACGATTGGGAAAAGGCAGTGGGTGGCCGAGACACTCAAACACGGGTAAACCGTGGCACGCTCCGAGTCTATCAAGCCGAATTGCTAGCGAGTTCTATTTTTCTGCGCGTGTTTCTAAATCCAGTATTGATGCAACTATTTCGAGATGATGGCAGCGTGCAGGAATTCTGGTCGTCCTCATATGCGCAGAGCTTTTGGGGAGAGCCCATCGACCTGGATCTTCTTGTGCGCAGGCGTATGAGACCAATCCAACTTGAACAGCTGAAAGCGTCTCGAATTATCAACGAAACTGCTTCGTAGGTTGCATAGGACCTCGGACGAACCAAGACCAATCGCAGAGGCCCTTCTACTGGTTCGCAAGACTCTCGAAAACCAGAACTGAGCGCCGACTTGGAGACCGACAAGATGAAACCATTGAAGCTAGTGGGTGGGTTTGGGTCGCCTTATTCGCGGAAGATGCGGGGGGTGCTTCGGTTTCGGCGGATTCCATTCATTTGGATTGGGCGGGGGTCGGCGGAGGACGTTGGGATTCCGGAGGTGCCGGTGTCGCTGATTCCGGTGATTGTTTTTCCAGGTGAAGGCGGGCGACCTGACGAGGCAATGATCGACTCGACCTTTCAGATTAAGCGGCTCGAGAAGATGTTCAGCGGGCGATCGATCATTCCGCCCGATCCGGCGATTGCGTTTCTTGATGCGATGCTCGAGGACTATGCCGATGAGTGGCTGACCAAGCCGATGTTCCATTACCGGTGGAAGTACGCGGCCGATATTCATAAGGCGTCGCACGTGCTTGCGCTCGATCGGAATACGACGATGAGCCGCGAGATGCTGGCCAAAGCCTCGCGATTTTTCGCCGAACGCCAAATCGAGCGGCTGCGCGTGGTCGGATCGAACGACGTGACGACGCCCGTTATCGAGGCGAGCTATCGCCGCTTGCTCGGCTTGCTCGATTCGCATCTGGTCTCGGGGCGTCGATTTCTCTTGGGGGCGCGGCCCGGGGCGAGCGACTTCGGCTTGTTCGGGCAACTCAGCCAACTGGCGCATTTCGATCCCACGCCCGCCGCGATCGCGGCGGCCGAAGCGCCGCGCGTGGTTTCATGGGTGTCGCATCTCGACGATCTGTCGTCGCTCGAGGTTGCGGACGATGGATGGATCTCACGCGTCGACGCCGCGAGCGCGTTGCGCCCGTTCCTCATCGAAGTCGGGAAGGTTTACGCAGTGTTTCTGATTGCCAACGCACGCGCGCTGGCGAGCCGAGCGAGTGAAGTGCGATGCGAGATCGACGGCTTGCCGTGGGTGCAGCAGCCGTTTCCGTACCAGGGCAAATGTCTCAAGTGGTTGCGCGAAGGGCGCGAGGGGCTGAGCGCCGGCGATCGCAAATTCGTGGACTCGGTGCTGGAATCGACCGGCGCCGAGGCAATCTTCGAATCTGTTTGAATTTCAGGGAGCGGCTGAGCGAGCGCTCTCATCCCTGAGTCTCGGGGAATTGTGCGCCAGCCTTAGCGGGATTTCAGGCTGGTGCACGATTCCCCGAGCAGAGAGCATCGATCTGTTAGAGCTGGCCGTCGACGGACGTCAGCAACGAGGTGATGGTCGTGCCCATTGTCTGGTAGCCGACGAAGACAACCACTGCTACTGCGGCGAGTATCAGCGCATATTCGGCCATCGTCTGGCCGCGATCCGCCTCGCGCACTCTTTCGAAGGTCCTGGTAAGAAGATCCATGTCCCGTATCCTCCTGCGTTTGAATTTTTGCGATCGATTGGATCCCGCTATTCAGTTGCCGCGACTGCCCTTCCGGTGTTCGGTGGCAGCGTGGCTTGCCCAACCGAAGAAGAGCATTCGGTGTGCCATTGCCATTTTGTAGGATTTTACTACTTATAATGTTGACGTTACCAGCACTTTGTCCATTCTTTTGCAGCATATTGCTGCATGCGCGGCGGCAACTTTGGCTATCAGACGGAATTGCATCAGTGGTGCGAATGACCACCGCTTGCCGCCAAATTGAGCAGAGCCTCTGCCGCTGACATTGAGTGTTGCGGATGTGCTCAATTTGTTGCATCGATGCCAACAAACAAATCGCCAGACGGCCTGGAGTCAGGCCTTCGCGAGCATTTCGAAGTACGACACGCCGATCAAGCTGGAGGGCGACACGCCGAGCGCGGCGAGGATTTCGTTGACGGCGCCGCGGCTGCGATCGGGGTCGTCGCCGTCCGCGATCACCGCCTCGATTTCGCCGAAGTCCCCGAGATTCGCGACCTGGTCGAGATGCAGGCGGACGTTGTCGCGCATCATCAGGGTCCGGACTTTCTCGACGACGGCAATCGTGCCGAGCGCGTCGCCGAGGATTCGGAGCGTGCGCGCGGGGTCGGCAAGCGCGACGATCTCGTAGTTACTGAGCATCAGCGGGCCGCTCTCGTCGCGATAGTAGAAGATCAGAACACCGGCGCCGTTTTCCTCGCGCAGTTTCAGCTTGCCGTTGGCGACGCGGAAGAATGTATCGCGCTGATTCAGAATCGCGCGCCGGGTATATCCGAGTGCGGTCGCGCGCCGTTCGGCTTCGGCATGATCGGGCAGACGGAACTTGGCTTCGAGGTTTTTCATGATTCGTTGATCGCGGCCGCGCCGGATGAAAAACTTGACACTTCGGGAAGCGCGCGCATAGGCTCGCACGACTTCGCGACGGCAATTCATTTGAGTACTTCACGGGACACGAATCCGGACGACGCGAAACTGCTCGAGGCAGGTTTCGATCCTGCAATCGCGCCTGCTGACGCGATCGCAAAACTGCGCGAACTCAAGGGCAAGGGCGGCATTGCGGACGTCGCGATCGCACGCGCTCTCGGCAATGTCGTAGACGCAGGCGCGGCGGCGATGCTCGTCGAGATGGAAGCGGGTGCGGCGGGCGCGCTCCGGCGCGAAGTACGTCGGGCGCTGTACAAGCTGAAGCAGCATGGCGTCGATGCGGCCCCCACCCCAGCTGCCACCGTCGCGCGCGACACAGACACTGAAAGAAGTGAAATTGCAGCGATGCTGTCGCCGATCGACGGCGAAGGCGCGCGGATCGTGTGGATCGTCAAGCCGCGAACACAAGGCGGAGTGTTGCGGATGTGGGCGCTAATCTCGGAGCGCGAGGGGCTGGTCGGGGCGCAGAACACCGGGCTGTCGCGGCGCGAGCTGAAATCGGAACGCGACGAACTCGAGCGGCGCGCGCAGGTGAAGCTGGTCGATGCGGACTGGCGCGTCGCGGACTTTATCGCGTGCGAGGCATGGCGCAACACGCCCGAGTCGCGGCGCGGCACGGTCGGGAACTTTCTCACCTTGCGATCCGAGTTGATCGCGTCGCCACCGCCGACCGAGTTGGTGCATCCGATTTATGCCGAGCTTGCGACCGAGGCGGCCGCTGAGCCCTCGGTCGAGTTGCTGAAGGAACCAGAGCTGCTCGAATGGCGGCTGCCCGATGCGATCCTCAAACCGTACGTCGATGAGATTGCGCAAGCCGGAGAGAGCGTGATCGTGCTCAGCCCGGTGCATCAGCAGGAACGCGTGAATGCGGTGATCGAGCGCGCGACGGCGGAGTTGCTGAGCGGCGATAGTGGCCACAGAATACAGCGGCGGTTCGAGGATATCGCGTACTACCTGGCGCGAGCCGGACGGCGCACGCAGGCGGGATGGGCAGCCGCGGCAGCGGCGCGACTGCGCGACGGAATCGACGTGACGAAGATACTCTTCTTCCAGGCGTTCATCCGCACGCAGCTCGGGACCGTTGCGGCGGCGGAGCAACAGAAGGCCGAGGAAACACCGCGGCTGATCATGACGCCGGCCGAGGCGATGCGTGCGCGCGAGGCGCGGACGCGGCGGCGTTAGGTTGTGGGAGTTGGAAGGGGAAATCACTTGATTTAATGCGGAACCCACCGTGGGTTCCGCACCTCCCTGGGCAGGGGTGACCCCTGCACCCAGTGTTAAGCGAGAGGCATCGATGATCGATCAACAGCCGCTGCGCGGCGTTCGGGTGCTGGATTTGACGCGCGTATTGGCCGGGCCATTTTGCACGATGAACCTCGCCGACCTAGGGGCCGAAGTAATCAAGATAGAAATGCCGGGGCGCGGCGACGACTCGCGGAGTTTTGCGCCGATGATGCCGTCGGGGGACTCGGGCTACTTCTACAGCGTCAATCGCGGCAAGCGCAGTGTCACGATCGATTTGCGCACCGATGAAGGCGCGGAGAATTTTCCTCGAGCTGGCGGCGAAGTCGGACGTGGTGGTGGAGAATTTTTCGCCGGGCACGATGGATCGATTCAAGATCGGATATGCGCGACTGAAGGCGGCGAATCCGAAAATAATCCTGTGCTCGATTTCCGGATTCGGGCAGACCGGGCCGAAGGCCTCGGCGCCCGCCTACGATATCGTCGCGCAGGCGCTCGGCGGCACGATGAGTATCACGGGGAATCCGGGCGGCGAGCCGGTGCGATGCGGCGTCTCGGTCGGCGATCTGTCGGCGGCGCTTTACGGCGTGATTGCGATCCTGTCGGCGCTGCGCGTGCGCGACCGCGACGGCGTGGGCAATCACGTGGATATCGCGATGCTCGATTGCCAGGTCGCGATGCTCGAGGACGCGCTCGCGCGCTACTCGGTATCGGGGAAGATTCCCGGCAGGCTCGGCACGCGGCATCCGTCGATCACGCCGTTCCAGCAGTTTCGCGCGGCCGACGATTACTTTGTGATGGGCGCGGGCAATGAGGCTATCTGGCAGCGATTCTGCGACGCGATCGCGATGCCGGAACTGAAGGACGATCCGCGCTTCCTGACCAACGCCGACGAACGGCGAACCATCCGGAGCTCGAGGCGATCCTCGCGCACATTTTCGCGACGCGTCCGCGCGACCATTGGCTAAGACTGCTCGGCGACGCGTCGGTGCCGTGCGCGCCGATCGCCAATGTCGAGGAAGTCACCCGCGATGCGCATCTGGCGGCGCGCAATATGATCCTGCACGCGGAGCATCCGCAGTTCGACGGGCTGATCGTGCCGGGATCGCCGCTGAAGAGCGCCGGCGACAGAGATATGCCGTCGACGCGATCGCCGCGGCTGGGCGAGAGCACCGACGAGGTGCTGACGAGCGTGCTGGGCTACGATAATTTGCGGCTATCAGAACTGCGCAAGCGGAGTATCATATAGGGTCAAGGGTTTGCGGCAGCGCGGACTAGTCGCGCGCACGCTGAAGGAGAACATCGTGCGCGAAGTTGTTATCGTCGACGGAGTCCGGGTGCCGATTGGCAAGGCCGGCAAGGACAAGGGCTACTACAAGGATATCCGCGCCGACGATTTGGGCGCGATTTGCATAAAACGGCTGCTCGAAAAGAATCCGAAGCTCGACCCGAAAGAGATCGAGGACGTTGTCTGGGGATGCGCGAATCAGACCGGCGAGCAGGGGCTGAACGTCGGCAGAATGATCGGGTTGCTGTCGGGGCTGCCGGTCGAAGTGGCGGGCACGACGATCGATCGTCAATGCGGATCGAGCCTGCAGGCGGTGAACTTCGCGGCGCAGGAAATTATGACGGGCGCGGGCGAAGTAGCGATCGCGGGCGGCGTCGAGCACATGACGCATGTGGCGATGGGATCAGGAATCCTGCCGAATCCCAAGCTGATGGATATGTTTCCGCGCGACATGTTCTTCATGGGGATGACGGCCGAGCGGCTGGCCGATATGTACAAGATCACGCGCGAACAATCCGATGCGTTCTCGCTGCGATCGAATATGCGTGCGGTGGCGGCGCGCGAGCGCTTCAAGGAAGAAATCGTGCCGGTGAAACTGCCCGACGGCGCAGGTCGTCGACGTTGATCAGGGTCCGCGCGCCGAGACGACGATGGAGAAGCTGGCGGGGTTGAAGCCCTCGTTCAAGCCCGACGGCCAGGTGACGGCGGGAAACTCGTCGCAGCTGTCGGACGGCGCGGCGGCCGTGCTGTTGATGAGTGCGGAGCGGGCGCGTGCGCTGGGAGTCAAGCCGTTTGCGAAGATTCGCGCGACCGCGGTGGCGGGAGTGCGGCCGGAAATCATGGGATGGGGCCCGGTGCCGTCGACGCATAAGGCGCTGGCGCGCGCGGGACTGAAGATCAACGACATCGACTTGTTCGAGATTAACGAGGCGTTCGGCGCGCAGGTGCTCGCCTGCAATACGGATCTGAAAATTGACGAAGAACGGCTCAACGTAAACGGCGGCGCGATCGCATTAGGGCATCCGCTAGGATGTTCAGGGGCGCGGCTGCTCGTAACGTTGACGCATGAAATGCGCCGGCGCGGCGCCGCGCTCGGGGTAGCGACAATGTGCATCGGGATCGGCCAGGGGATCGCGACGGTTATCGAGCAGGTATGAACGGCCGCCAAAACGGTCTGCGCGCACTGGCGATTGTAGTTGCGCTGGCGTTGATCGCAGGCGCGTTCTTGAATTCCAATATCAGCTCCCTGTTCTGGACGGCGCCGAAGCCGCTGCTACGGCTCGATACGCCGCAAGCGGCGGCGTCGCCCAGTGATCAAGGGCTCGAGTTCAGCGCGCCCGGCCTCGACGGCAAGGATATCGACCTGAGCAGCTACCGGGGGCATCCTGTGATCGTGGATTTCTGGGCAACCTGGTGCGGGCCATGCCGTAAGCAGATTCCCGAGCTGGTCGCGCTCTACAAGAAGTACAACAAGTCGCGCGGCCTGGTGATAATCGGGGTCTCATGCGACATGATCCAGGGCGACGGGGTGAAGGCGGTCGCGCCGTTCGTCGAAGAGTTCCAGATCAACTATCCGATCGCGCTGGCCGACGAGCGGCTGGTCGACAGCATGGGCGTCGAGGCGATACCGACGACGCTGTTTGTGGGTCCCGATGGCAAGATCGTCTCGAAAATCGTCGGCGCGGGCCATGCGGGGGAGATCACTGCGAGCGCTGAGCGATTGCTCGGCGGCAAGGGTAACGGCGCGCCGGGGACGCCCAACGACAAGAAGGGCAACGTCGTCAATATTTCGTTCGTGAAGTAATTCGGCGGAACTAATTGAATGTGAAACCCGCGGTGGGTTTCACGCTTCCTTCGGCAGGGGTGACCCCTGCACCCAATGTTAAGGCGCGGGGGATATCCTCTCGATGCGCAGACTGGACCGAGCTTCTGTTGCGGAACGGATGAAGGCTGGGCGCGGGCTGCGTGCGGCAGTGCCGCGCAAGAGTCATGGGGCGTGGAAGGGGGCCGCCAAGCGGCCTAATCCGATCGAGTTGCTGATTGAGGCCGACGCGGGCCGAATCCTCAACCTGCTGCCGATTCGTTACGGGCGGATGCGGCAGTCGCCATTTGCGTTTCTGCGCGGCGCGGCTGCACTTATGGCGTTCGACCTGGCGCATACGCCGGCGACCGGATTGCGCGTACAGGCATGCGGCGACTGCCACATCATGAATTTCGGCGCGTTCGCGTCGCCCGAGCGCAACCTGATTTTCGATATCAACGATTTCGACGAGACAATTCCGGCGCCGTGGGAATGGGATATAAAGCGGCTGACCGCGAGTATCGAGGTCGCGGGGCGCGCGGCGGGCGCAAAGTCGGCGCATCGCGAGGATGCGGTGCGGGCGGCGATTCGTTCCTATCGCGAGCATCTCGGCGAGTACGCGGCGATGGCGTCGCTCGAGGTGTGGTATCAGCGAATCGATTTTGAGGAACTACTCGATCGAGTTCCGGGGCCGAAGAACCGCAAGCGCGACCGAAGAGCGGCCGTGAAGGCACGGCGAAATACGATACCGATCACTTTGCTTCCTTCGACGGCCGGAGCAAACACCAGGATCAAGGACCATCCGCCGCTGATTTACCATCTGGAGAGTCAGCGGACGGCGGCCTATCTGCGCCGCGCCGCGTTGACGTTCAAGCGCTATCGCGATTCGCTCGTGCCGTCTTATCGAGTGCTCGTCGAGCGGTTCGAGTTGCTGGATGTCGCACTCAAGGTTGTCGGCATCGGGAGTGTCGGCACGTTCTGCGAGGTGGCGCTGTTCAGGGACGCGCAGGCCGCGCCGCTGTTTCTCCAGATCAAGGAAGCGCGCGCGTCGGTGCTGGAACCGTACGCCGGGCGCAGTGTGTTTGCGACGCACGGACAGCGAGTCGTCAACGGGCAGCGGCTAATGCAAGCCGCGAGCGACATTTTCCTGGGATGGATGGTGGGCTTGCAGCGCGGGCGGCATTTTTATGTGCGCCAATTGCGTGATATGAAGATTGCGATGCCGGTCGATGCGACCGATCCAGCGGATCTCGCATATTTTGCCGGCGCATGCGGATGGGCGCTCGCGCTGGCGCATGCTCGCACGGGGGATCCTGCGATGATCGCGGGCTATCTCGGATCTGGTGCGGCGTTTGATGATGCGATTGTGAAATTCGCCGAGAGTTACGGCGATCAGACTGAGTGTGATTACGATGCTTTGTTGAAGGCGATCAAAAGTGGTCGAATAAAAGTTCGATGAATTGAATGCGGAACCCGCCGTGGGTTCCGCACCTCCTTGGGCAGGGGTAACCCCTGCACCTTAGTATCAAGGCAGTTGGGGCGGGCCTATAAATGGGGTTTTGACTGGGGACGCGGCGCCGACCAGTTCGGTGACTGTCGTGCCCTCGCCGTTTGTCACCCAGACGTTGCCCGAGCTGTCGATTGCCACGGAATTTGGTTCGGTGGACTTCGAGCCGAGGGAAAGGTTGCCGAACAGGCTGCCGTCGTTGTTCAGGACGGTGATGGTCTCGGCGCCTGCGTTCGTCACCCACACATGACCCGCGCTGTCGATTGCGAGGCCATCCGGGTTGATAAAGTTCAACCCCGGGTCAAAGTTGCCCAGAAGACTGCCGTCATTGTTCAAGGCGGTCACGGTGTCGCCTCTGAAGTTCGTCACCCAGACGTGGCCCGAGCCGTCGATCGCCACCCAGGTTGGTTCGTTGAAGTTCGCTCCGCTTGGCGCGGAGTTGGTGAAGTTGCCGAACAGGCTACCGTCGTTGTTCAGAGCGGTTACGGTATTGAGGGTTTCGTTCGCCACCCAGACGTGGCTCAAGCTGTCGATCGCCACGCCAATTGGGCCGGCGAAGTTGGATCCATTGGGAGCAAAGCTGCCGTACAGGGTCGCATTGCTGTTGAGGGCGACGACATTGTCGGCGGCGTTGTTCGTCACCCAGACATGGCCCGAGTTGTCGATCGCGACAGCGCTAGGGAAGTTAAAGTTAGCGCCGGCAGGGGCAAAGCTGCCGAACAGCGTCCCGTTGTTGTTCAGGGCCGTTATCGTGGGGCTGAAACTCGAGAAGACTGAGTTCGCAATCCAGGCGTGGTCCGAGCTGTCGATTGCCACGCCCTGCGGTTCCTGAAAATCCGCGCCGGCGGGGGCAGAGTTAGTGAAGTTTCCGACGAGGCTCCCTTCGTTGTTCAGGACGGTCACGCTATTGCCGTTCTGGTTCGTCACCCAGACGTTGCTCGAGGCGTCGATTGCCACATCAAATGGCTCGTTGAAGTTCGAGCTGGTGGGCCCAAAGTTTAGTTGCATCGACCAGTCGTTCGGCGCGGATGTCAGCGCGGGACTGTACGCGGTGGATTTGCTCGCGACGTTGTAGATTCCGGCGACCGATACACCCGCCGGATCGCGCGCGATCGATAGCGCCGCCGACAAAGTATCGGTGATAGAGCCGGTCCCGCCGGTGCATCCGCCGGAGCTGAACGTCGCGCCCGGCAGCGCGCAGTCGAACAGTTCGGTGCATGCTGCCGAGGAGCCATTGGTTTGATTGCAGGCCGCCAGTGCGTTGGCAATCGAGTTGAGAGTCTTCGGCTGCGCGGCCACCAAGTTGGCCGCGGTAACGGAAGCATCGGCGATACCGGCCGCGTTGGACAAAGGCGCGCCGACACTCCCAGGGCTGATTGTGCTCATGAGCTGCGACAGTGCGTACACAGCGCCAACCGTCGTCTGCTCATTGATGTAGAAGGTACTTCCGCCGAAACCGATAGTCTCGCAGGGAGGTAGCGACATCATCATCATGAGGCCGCTGTTGGCGCCTCCACCGGCATTGCCGCCCTGCGCGGTCACATACAGACGATTGGTGGAGGCGCACGAAAATATCCCACTGTAGAAGCTGCCGTTCGCGGCGGTGGTTGCAGTCGTCGCCACGGTCGCGCCGGTTCCGTAGCCGGTCGTTCCGGGTGTCCACACCGTCACGCTGGCGCCGGACACAGGATTGTTCCCGCTCATCACATATCCGTTGAAGGCGGGTTTTGGCGTCGGTGTTATCGTCGGTGTCGATGTCAGGGTCGGCGTTGGAGTTGCCGAGATCGTCGGCGTAGCGGAGATCGTCGGCGTCGGGGTCGGAGTCGGGGTGGCAGTGGCGGTTGCGGTCGGGGTTGCGGTCCGCGTCGGGGTTGCGGTCGTCGTTGTTGTCGCGGTCGCCGTCACGGTTGAGGTTTGAGTTGAAGTCGCCGTCACGCTGGGGGTCACCTTCGGCGACGTAGTTACAGTCGCAGTCGGTGTCGCGGTCAGCGTCGAGGTGGCGGTGGCGGTCGCCGTTGCGGTCGAAGTGGAAGTTGCAGTTGCGGTCGGCGTCTGGGTCGCGGTTGCCGTAGGTGTTGGCACGTCAGCCAGGCCGATTCCAATGAGCTTCACTTTCTGCGGGCTCTTGGCGCCGCCGTCGGTGAAGGTGAGCGTCCCGTTGAATTTGCCTTTCGATGGCGGCGTGAACGTGACCGAGCCCTGACAACTGCCGCGCGCGGACAACGTGATGGTGCATCCATTGGAGTCCAGGGCGAAGCCGGCGCCGCTGATCGCCACGGCTGGAGCTGCTAAATCCACGTCGCTCTTGTTGGTGAACGTGACGGTGCGCGGGGTGCTCGTCATGCCGGCGGGGAGCTTGCCGAAGTCGATTTTCTTCGGCTTCACCTGGACGGCGGGATGCTTGGCAGCAGGCGACGAGATCGTGCTGTCCTGTGCGGATGCGAGTGCACTCAGAATCGTGACGAGCACGAGTGCGACCGCCGCTATCGCATGCGATCGAAGTCGCCTCATATGTTCGTGACCGAGAGTTTTAATTCGGCGCTCCCCCCTAGGGCTTCAACTATCTTTCAGGGTGCGCGAAAAGACAAGCTCGGATGGTCTCGGCTGGTGGATTCACAGCGGCGATGCGGGTTAAGATGCCGGTTCAGTGATGGACCCCAAGGAAATCGAGACGATGATTGCGCGCGGGATTCCCGATGCGCAGGTCGAGGTGCGCGACTACACCGGCGGCGGAGACCATTTCGAGGCGCTGGTGGTCAGTGCGAGTTTCGAGGGCAAGGGTCTGATCGAACGGCATCAACTGGTGTATAAGGCGCTGGGCGACGCGATGCGCGTGCAGGTGCATGCGCTGACGCTGAAGACGTTGACGCCGGCGCAGTACCAGAACCGCAGATAAGAGGAAGAAGATGGCGGACATAATCGAAAAGATCCAGGCGGCAGTCAAAGAAAACAAGATCATGATCTTCATGAAGGGCAACCGCAGCTTTCCGCAGTGCGGATTCTCGGCGGCGACGGTCGCTATTTTCGACGAGATGGGCGAGCCCTACGCGACGGCCGACGTGCTGAGCGATCCGGAGCTGCGCGACGCGATCAAGCAATTCAGCAACTGGCCGACGATTCCGCAGGTGTATATCGACGGCAAGTTCGTCGGCGGCTGCGATATCATTCGCGAGATGCACGAGTCGGGCGAGCTCGAGCCGCTGGTGAAGGCGGCGGTCGGCGCGTCGGCGCAGCAGTAAGCTGCTGGTGTTCAGCGATCCGCAGAATCGTCACCGACCGGCCGCGAGGTGGCGGCGTCCTCTCCCGTAAAGTAAGGGGCGAGGTAAGACGACAGACGGAGGTCGATCATGCTCACTGAACAGGAACGTTCATTTCTCGAAGCGATGGCCAAGGTCGCCGATTCCCACTGACGTGAATGGGCTGCGCGCGGCGATGGATACTCTCGGGCCGATGCTGAATCAGAATCCTCCCGCGATTGGCGCATTTCATGAGGCCGTCGAACTTCGGCCTGGTCTCAACGCTGACGTCGCGGTGCCGAAGGGCAACGGGCCGCATCCGGTGGTCGTTTATCTGCACGGCGGCGGATGGATTGCGGGCAGCCCAAAGACGCATCGCAAACTGGGGATGCAATTCGCCGAGGCGGGATACCTGACTATCAATGTCGACTATCGCCTCGCGCCGGAGCATCCGTTTCCCGCGGGTCTCGATGATTGCGTGTATGCGGTGAAGTGGACCGGCGACAACGCGAAGCGATGGAACGGGGACGCGTCGCGGCTGGCGGTCGGCGGCGATTCGGCGGGCGGCAATCTGACGGCGGCGACAGTTACGTCGCTCGGCGCAGAGAAGTATTCGGGGCCGGCGAAGCCGAAGGCGGCGCTGTTGATTTACGGGGTGTACGATTTTCCCGCGACGATGAAGCGCGACTCCACTGCCGCGGTCGAAGGCATGGTAAAAGCGTATGCGGGCGCGGGCTATCCGGCGATTCTCGAAGATCCGCGAATGAGTCCGCTACGCGCGGTGAAGCCGGGGGCGCTGCCGCCGAGCTTCATCATATGCGGCACCGCCGACCCGCTGCTGCCGGAGACGCATTCGATGGCGGAGGCGCTCAAGCGCGCGGACATCCGGCACGAAGTGCTCGATCCTCGAAGAGATGCCGCACGGCTTCCTGCAGATGGACGTGCTGTCGGGATGCAAGCAGGGACTCGACAAGATGTTCGATTTTCTGCGCCGCACGATTTAGCGCGCAATCGTCCGCCACATCCTCCAACTGCCACGGCGGTCGTTCGTCGGGCGGGGAGCGTTGCTGGTGAGCTATGGATCAACCAACCTCAAGCCGGCCGACGCTCACATTGTGGACCAATATTTTGTACGGCGTCGGATCGATCGCCTTCGGGGTGCATCTGGCGGTGCTCACGTCCGCGCTGCTGCTGTTCTACAACCAGGTGGTGGGGCTGCCGGCGGCGTGGGTCGGCGGGGCGATGATGGTGACACTGATCTTCGACGCGATTTGCGATCCCTTGATTGGCGAATGGTCGGATCACACGCGATCGCGATGGGGTCGGCGCCATCCGTTCATGTACGCGTCGGCGATTCCGGCCGCGGTCGCGTTCTACTTCCTGTTCGATCCGCCGATGGGATGGACGCAGGGCCACTTGCTCGTTTACTTCGTCGTGATGCTGGTGCTGGTGCGCGTGCTGCTGAGCCTTTACGAAATTCCCAGCTCTGCGCTGGGGCCGGAACTCACGCTCGACTACGACCAGCGCACCAGCCTGATGAGCGCGCGGTTCTTTTTCGGGACGCTGGGCGGCGCCGCGATTTCGGTGCTCGCGTTGCAGGTCTTCCTGCGCAAAGACGCGACGCATCCGCTGGGCCTGCTGTCGCGCGTGGGGTACCGCGAAACGGCGATCGCCGCGAGCATCACCATTTTCTTTTCGATCATCATCTCGTGCGTCGGCACTCAGCGCTTCATCGGGACGCTCGTGCATGCGCCCAGAGTGGTCGGCACGTGGCGCGAGAAATTCAGAGAGCTGCGCGGCACGCTGACGAATCGATCGTTCATGGCGCTGACCGCGGCGGGAATAATCGGCGCGATTTCGACCGGCCTGAGGCAGGGACTCGACTTTTACATTTCGGCGTATTTCTTCGAGCTGACGCCGGCGCAGATGTCGTACCTGGCCGCATCCGCACTGTTCGCCGCCTTCGCGGGCGTGGTCCTGGCGCCGGCGATCTCGAGGCGATTCGGAAAGAAGTGGGCGATGATCGCGACCTTCTTCGCATCGCTGTTCGCATCGATCGCGCCGATCGCGATGCGGCTGATCGGGATGCTGCCGGCGAACGGCACCGGCGCGTTGTTCGCGATCGTGTTCATTTTCCAGTTCTTCGCGGCGACGCTGGGGCTTACCGGATTCATCATCGTGAGGCTCGATGATGGCCGACGTGGTTGAAGATGCGGCGGTCTCGACCGGGCAACGATCGGAAGGCCTGCTGTTTGCGGCCAACGGCCTCATCTCGAAATGTGTCACGGGCGTCGGCACGTTCTTCGCGGGACTCCTCCTCGCGTGGGTGAGCTTTCCGCAGCATGCGACGCCGGGCCAGGTTGACCCGGCGATTCTGCGCAACCTCGGCCTCGTGTTCGTTCCGATAGTCACGACGTTCAGCGCGATTGCGATAGCGGTGATGACGTTCTACGACATCGACCGCTCGACGCATGAAAGAAATATCGAGCGGCTTGGCGGCGCGGCGGTGGCGGATTCGGATGCGGGTGCGGTTGGGGAGTTCGAGCAGAGATCAGCGGATCGCGCCGGGTGAACCTCTCCCCGACCCCTCTCCCTTTTGGAGCGGGGAGGCAGAGGCGGACAATCGGAGAGAAAATTTTATCTTGAGCGGATGCGGGCGGTGTCTGTTAGTAGCGCGGCGGGACGGGTTCGATTGACGGATCGGTGTCCGAGTGCAATATCGGTTTGCGCAAGGAGGATTGGAACCTTGGTAAAAAGAGTCCGCTTGTTCGTGATCGCAATGAGTTCCGCACTTTTAATGAGTTTGCTTGCCGGTTCGCCCTTCGCTGTCGCTGGAGGAAACTGCCAGGCCAAGCTGGTAGGTAAATCTTTCGGTTGCCAAGTCAAATTCTCGAATGGGCCGGCAAAGACCGACTGCTTCGAATTCAATGCCGGTGGAGTTTCTCAGTATTTTTATTTTTTCGATCAGATTGGTAACTTCGGCTGCGCGTGCGACACAACAGCTTCCTTCAAATCGCCCAAGTTCGATGGTTCTTCGGATGCGTACGAATGCGTCGATGATTCAGGAGATCAAATCAACGGCAAGGTTAAGGGGGACAAAATCAGCGGACAGGGAACCGATATAGACGGCAACTCTCTGATCTACAGCTGCACGATCCTGAAGAATGGAGGAACTTGCGGATGACTGTGAGCGGCTTCGTCGCTTTCAACGTCGACGCGCACGGAGGATCAGACCAATGGTAAAAACAGTTGGCTTGTCAGTTATCGCGATGTGCTCCGCATTCTTGGTGGGTTTGCTCGGCGGTTCTCCATCCGCTGTCGCTGGAGGAAATTGCCAGGACAAGCTGGTGGGTAATGCTTACGCCTGCAGCATCAAGGTCTCGAATGGGCCGGCAAAGACCGATTGCTACGAATTCACCACCGAGGGAGAGTCCCAGCACTTTGATTTTTTCGATTCGGTGAACAACTACAGCTGCGCGTGCGATACAACGGGTTCGTTCAAGTCGCCCAAGTTCGATGGTTCTTCGGACGCGTACGAATGCGTCGATGACTCCGGAACTCAAATCAACGGCAAGCTGAAGGGCAAGAAGATCAGCGGCCAGGGAACCGATATAGATGGCAACTCGCTGATCTACACCTGCACGCTCATGCCCGGTGGAAGTTGCCCGATATGATTCTCGAAGCGGCGGAGTCGCGGAACCTCTCCCCCGACCCCTCTCCCTTTTGGAGAGGGGAGACAGAGCGGGGACAACCTAACCCCTAGCCCTCCTTCGGCCAGCTCAGGACAGGCTTTCCCCTAGTGGAAGGGGGACAATCGAAGAAGAACTACCTAAGAGAAGAATTACCAGAAGCGGACGCGGCCGGTGTCTACGTGGACGAAATCGCTCTTTGGGTAGTAGCCGACGCCGCCGTCGCGCAGAGCGAGCGCGGCGCCGCGGAGCTGTTCGAGGCTGCGGCCGGGGACGCGGATGTCGATCGCTCTGCCTTCGATGTGCAGGCTGTGCACGGCAACGCCTTCGCTGTTCGCATGGAGCATCGCGTTGGTGAGCGGCGAGCGGTATCCGGAAATCACATTGAACGATTCGTTGGTGCCGAGCCGGTGCTGGATTTGCGTGAGCAGATCGAGCAGTGCGGGATCGATCGGCTTTACTTCGTTGGCGCGGAAGTCGCGCAGAACGTAGTTGACTCGATCTAGCTCTTCGGGAATGTAGCGGCCGTTCTCCCAGTACGTCGAAGTCAGGCTCTCGCCGGTGTGTAGCGCGTAGAACTTGAGCGAGCGGCGTCGAAGCTGGACTGTCGTACGAGCAATGGCGGCGACGGGCACGACCAGTTGTGCCGCGGCAATGGCGCTAATGCGGAGGAACCGCCGCCGCGATAAGTCCGCGGGACGCATGGATTGCGGTTGTGATCGCTCGCTCACTTGTCGTCGCCACGATCGGATCTGCTGGCGCTCCCCCTGGGCGATCGGACTTGAGAGTCACGTCGCGCGCGATTCCATCCTCGTCGTTCACAACTGCCGAGGCATGAAACCAGTCAATAAGAGTATCAATCTTATTGGCCTGCGCAAGAGCCCTGACCCCGCCGATTCCGGCCGTGCCCTGGCCGTAAATATCCCGCTCGCTTTCGAGGAAAATTCGCCCGTCGTCAAGCCGCGCCAGCATCAGGGGGATGTAAACGGTCTCGCCGCGATCGTCCATATCGACGGCGTTGAACAGCTCTGCGATATCGTCGGGATGCAGCCGGACGCATCCGTGGGTCAGGTAGCTGTAAATCGTAACGGGATGATTGGTGCCGTGGATCCCGACTATCGGGAAACTCAGGCCGATCCAGTATTTACCGAGCGGGTTGTTGGGTCCGGGGCCCATCTCGCCGACGTACCTGCCCTCCTCTTCCGCCACCCGCTGAATCGACGCGGGCGGGCTCCAGCTCGGATTTTCGCGCATTTGGATCACCGTGAACGAACCAATCGGGGTCCGCCACTGAATCCCGGGTTGGCCAATCGCGACCGGATAGGCGCCGCTGAGCTGGCTATCCTGAAAATGAAAGAGCATCCGCTGCGGCAGGTTGACCTCGATCAAATCGGATCCTTCGAGCGGAACGATGTGACGGTTGTCGACGTGGATCGTGTCGCCGGCGTGGAGGTGGTCGGTAACCTGCTGGTCGTTGTCGTGGGCGAGTATCGCGGGGCTTTCACCGAATCGAGAACCGATGCTTTTGAAGGAGTTGCCATCTACGGCGATGACATCGAATTCGCCGCCGACGATTCGATGGGATATCGGCGGGAGGGTCGGGACGGGCGGAGCGTCGATTGCCAGCACTGGCGGCGGCCTTGCTTCTGACAAAGGAGCGGGGGTTGCGTTGGGGCTCGCGTCGGTCAGGACAGATGCGCTGGATTTGGTGGCATTGAATGCGCATGCGAGGAATGCCGCGACGAGCACTCGGTTCAGAGTACGAATTGAAGTTGTCACCCTTCGATGGTGACGGGTAATGGACGTGCGCGCATCGGCAGTTCGTGCGCAAGGGGTCTCGTCGGGACGCTATTGTCACATATGCGTCGCGAGCGAGATCGGGCGGGCTATTTCCTCACTTTTTTGAGCGCCTGCTCGACTCCCGGCATTCGTTTTGGGAGCTCCTTGCCTTGCGACCTAGCCACTATGCCGCCGATGCCGAGGACCATGTGATGCGAGTGGGCGTTGCGAATCGCAGTGCTGAAGCCCATCGCGTCCTGCGCGGAATTCACGGCCCACTTGACCATCCGGAGCGTGAAGCGGTCGCTCTCGGCGATTCGATTTGCGAGCGCCATCGTTTCAGATTCGAGATCGGCGCGCGGCACGACCATGTTGACGAAGCCCAGGCGCGCGGCCTCGTCGGCGTCGACGAAGCGGCTCTGGAAAAGAATCTCCTTGGCCTTGCGCGGCGTCATGTCCCACGGGATCGAGAAGTACTGCAGGAGCGAGGGCAGGAACTTGGCGTCGTCGGACGCGACGATCAGATCCATCGCGGCGGCGAACATCCAGCCGCCGAAGATGCACAGGCCCTGCACCATCGCGATGGTGGGCTTGTCGAGATCGCGCCATCGGAGCGTGTTGTCGAGGAACATCTCGCGCGAGCGCGCATACTCGCCGCGCACGCCCTTGGGAAACGGGCGGCGCTGCTGGTCCTCTTTTTCCTCGGGCGTGCCGAGGTCGTGGCCGGAGCAGAAATTTTCGCCGGCGCCGCTGAGGATGATCACGCGGACGTCGTCGTCGGCGTTGGCCTTGGCGAAGGCGGCGTCCATCTCTTCGAGCAGGCGCCGCGATTGCGCGTTCTTGTAGCGCGGGCGGTTGAGGATGACCTTGGCGATGCGGTCGTGCTTTTCGTAAAGAATCGGTTTTGTCTTCCATCGTCCTCTCGTCCTGACAAAAAGCGTCGAAATTGATTGCAACCTAACTGCTGACCCCTTCCCATAGCGGGAAGGGGGACAAAAGTAAAAGCGTTGTGGCGCGCAGCGTGGTGGGGTTGCTTGACGTTCGACGCGTTGGGTACGGTCGGAAGCATCTTTGCGGAAGGCGGTGCGAAATCATGGCGCTGTGGAAACCCGATCAGACATTCTACCCGTCGGCGCGGATGGCGATGCAGGCGCCGCGCGAGCAACTCGGCTACGTCGTCACCTTCAATCCGACGCCGGCGAACGGCAAGCATGACGCGCTGTGCGTGCTCGATCTCGATCCGAAATCGAAGACCTACTCGCAGGTGGTCGGACGCGCCGAGGTGCCGAACGCTGGCGACGAGCTGCATCACTTCGGCTGGAACGCGTGCAGTGCGGCGCTGTGCCCGTACGCGCCGCATCCGCATATCGAGCGGCGCTACCTGCTGGTGCCGGGTTTGCGCTCGTCGCGCATCTACGTTTTCGACACCAAGCCTGATCCGCGGAATCCCAAGCTGGTGAAGACGATCGAGGCCGACGAGATCGCGTCGCGCGCGGGTTACAGCCGGCCGCATACGGTGCATTGCGGCCCCGACGCGATTTACGTCAGCGCGCTGGGCGCGCCGAAGCGGCGACGGGCCGGGCGGAATCTTCCTGCTCGACCACGAGAGCTTCGACGTGCTGGGGCGATGGGAAGTCGATCGCGGGCCGCAGCGGTTCGCCTACGATTTCTGGTGGCATCTCGGGTGGGACGTGGCCGTCACCAGCGAATGGGGCACGCCGAACATGATCGAAAACGGCGTCGTGCCCGAGTTGCTGCTCGGCGACAAATACGGGCACGCGATTCATATCTGGAATCTGCGCAATCGGCGGCATCTGCAGGCGCTCGACCTCGGCGCGGAGCATCAGATGGTGCTCGAGTTGCGGCCGTCGCACGATCCGACCAAGACGTACGGCTTCGTCGGCGTCGTGATCTCGACCAAGGATTTGTCGGCGTCGATTTGGCTGTGGCATCGCGACAGCGGGCGACTGGAAAGTCCGCAAGGTGATCGAGATTCCCGCCGAGCCCGCCGACGAGAGCCTGCTGCCGCCCGCGCTCAAGCCGTTCAAGGCGGTGCCGCCGCTGATCACCGACATCAACCTGAGCCTCGACGACAAGTTTCTGTACGTCGCGTGCTTCGGCACCGGGCGACTTGAAGCAATACGACGTGAGCGACCCGTTCAAGCCGAAGGAGACCGGCAGCGTGCGGCTCGGCGGAATCGTGTCGCACGCAAAGCATCCGAAGAGCGGGCCGCTCAACGGCGGGTCGCAGATGATCGAGCTCAGTCGCGACGGGCGGCGCATCTACATGTCGAACTCGCTGTACGGCGCGTGGGACGCGCAGTTCTATCCGGAGGGCATTCGCGGCTGGATCGCGAAGATCGATTGCGCGCCGGCGGGCGGCATGACGGTCGATCCGAATTTCTTCACGACCTTCGACGGCGAGCGGCCGCATCAGATTCGCCTCGAAGGCGGCGACTCGTCGTCCGATTCGTTCTGCTATCCGTGACATCGGCGTGGCCGTGGATAGCGGTCGCGGCGCTCGGCGCGTATCACGGAATCGATCCGTCGATGGGCTGGCTGTTCGCGGTCGCGCTGGGGCTGCAGGAGCAGCGGCGCTCGAAGGTGATCTGGGCGCTCGGGCCGATCGCGATCGGGACATCTGATATCGATCGCCGCGGTCGTCGCAATCATCGGCGGGCTGCGGCTGTTCTTCGCGATCGATCTGATCTGCGTCCGATCGGCGCGGCCGCGCTGATCCTGTTCGGGCTGTTTCGATTTGTGTGGCCACGCGCGCATCCGCGATGGGTCGCGATGCGGGTGAATGCGGCAGAGCTTGCGCTGTGGTCGTTCCTGATGGCGTCGGCGCACGGCGCGGGCCTGATGCTGTTCCCGATATTGATCGGTGTTGACGGCAAATTCCGCACACGCCATCAGATGGCCGCATTTTGCGGGACCAATACGGTCGCGCAGGCGATAGCGGTCGTACTGTTGCATACGGGCGCGATGATCGCGGTGACGGGCGCAATCGCGATCGTGGTCTACGAATGGGTCGGCCTGGCGATCCTGCGCAGCGCGTGGATCAACCTCGACACAATCTGGGCGGGCGCGCTGGTAGCCGCAGGAATCCTGTCGCTGGCGATATGACCGGGGACGCGCTTTTTTTGCAGGCGCGGGCGTGGCAGCATCGTGGGGTATGAATGCGCTGCGGATTCTTGCTCATCGAGGATGAGGCCAAGCTGGCCAATGCGGTCAAGCAGGGACTGGTCGAGGAGGGTTTGCGGTTGAGGTCGCGGGGAGCGCCGAGGCGGCTGAGCCGATAATCGCGCGCGGCGCGCTCGACCTGATCGTGCTCGACGTCGGGCTGCCCGGGAAAAACGGACTCGACCTGCTGCGCGAGATGCGCGCGGCGGGGAATCAGACGCCGGTGCTGATCCTGACGGCGCGCGGCGCGCTGGAAGAACGCGTCGCCGGACTCGACACCGGCGGCGACGACTACCTGGTCAAGCCGTTCGCGTTTGCCGAGTTGGTGGCGAGAATCAAGGCGCTGGCGCGGCGTCCGCGCAAGCCGGCGTCGGCGGTGCTCAAGGTCGGCGACTTGGAATTCGACACCGTCAAGCGGCGCGCGAAGATCGGCGAGCACAATCTGAATCTGTCGCCGAAGGAAAAGATGCTGCTCGAACTGCTGATGCGCAACGCCGGGCAGGTGGTGACGCGCGACATGATCGCCGAGACGGTGTGGGATTCGAACTACAGCTCGCTGACCAACCTGATCGAAGTGTTCGTCAATCGGCTGCGGCAGAAGATCGATCCGCGCGCCGACCGTTCGCTGATAGTCACCGTGCGCGGAGTCGGCTACACGATGCGCGCGGAATGACGCGGCGCGGGCGCATCGGTGAATTCAGCCGCGGGCACGGCGGCCCGCGCCACCAAGCCTGCAATGACGATCAGACTCAGGCTAACGATCTATTGGGCCGCGGTGCTGGCGGCGATTCTGCTGGTCGCGGCGATCGCAGCGGTCAAACTTTTCCAGCGACAGCAATTCAGCGCGCTCGATGCGGCGCTGCTGGAAGAGGCGCAAAATACCGCCGATCAAATCGAGCGCGGCGGCGTCGTCGAGCGCGATCGGAATCCTGCAGCGCCTGAGCCTCGAGACGGATATCGGACCGGGCCGGCGCGTGCGAATCGTCACCGCGCACGGCGAAGTCGGAAACTACGGCGACGTTCATACTATCCCGCCGAAGTTCGACACTTCGCTGCCGACGCATCCGGCGATCGTCGCCAACGACGCGTTCAGGTTCGCGGTGGTGCCGATGATGTACAACGGCGAGCTCGCGTATCTGCAAAGCGGGGTGCAGGCGGGGTTGGTGGATGAAGCGGTCGACAGTCTGCGCAACCTGCTGATCCTGATGGTGCCGATAATACTGCTGCTATGCGTCGGCGGCGGATATTTGCTGGCAGGCCGCGCGCTGCGGCCGATTGAATCGGTAACGGCGGAGCTCGAAGCGATCGGGCCGACGAACCTGAGCTCGCGGTTGACGCTGCCGCCGGTGCCGGACGAAGTCACGCGGCTGACGGAGGAAATCAACTCACTGCTGGAGCGGCTCGAGCGCGCGTCGGCGACCGAGCGCAGGTTCGCGTCGGACGCCGCGCACGAACTGCGGACGCCGCTGGCGGTGCTGCGCACGGGGCTGGAAGTGGCGCTCGCACGCGAGCGGACGCCGGAGCAAAATCGCGCGGCGCTCGGCGCGGCGCATCGCGAGGCGCTGTCGCTGTGCCGGATTGCCGACGAACTGCTGATGCTCTCGCGGCTCAACGGCGAAGTGATGGTCGATCGCCATCGAGCTGAATCTGCGCGCGCTGCTGAGCGAGATCGCGGCGACGGTCGGGCCGCTGGCGCAGGCGCGGGAGATAAAGCTGAAGGTCGACGCGCCGGAGGACGTTTTCGTCAACGGCAACGAGGGGCATCTGCGGCGCCTCGATCGTCAATCTGCTCGACAACGCGCTGAAGTTCACGCCCGGCCGGCGGATCGATCGACGTTGGGCTGAAGAGCGACGCGACCCGCGCGATACTGCGCGTCGCCGACACCGGCAAGGGAATCCATCCGGCGGAGCTGCCGCATATTTTCGATCGATTTTTTCGCGGCGCGGGGTCGCCCGGCGAAGGCAGCGGGCTGGGACTGAGCCTGTGCCGTGAGATTGCGCGGGCGCATGGCGGCGATATCGACGCCGCGAATCTTCCGTCGGGCGGGGCAGCGTTCGTCGTGACGCTTGCGCTCCACAAAGAAGACCCGAATCGAGCGACGGCGCCGCTGCGATAGCCGCGACCGCCCGCGATCAGCTTAACGTCCATTAATTTGGCCCGTTTTCGGACCGCTGGTACTCTTGCGCGAATGGAGCAGACCAGCCGCAACCTATCGAAGGCGGTGATCGTCGCCACGATCGTTAGTTGGTGTTCGGTCGCGTCCGCCGCGAGCATAACCCTGTCCGACGCGATCGAGCGCGCGCTGCGCATTGCACCGTCGGTGGACGTTGCCGCGGCGGCGAGCGACATGAGCCTCGCGCAGATGCACGAGCAGCGCGCGCCGCTGTTCCCGACGGTCGGGGCGGGCGGAGAATACTACCAGGCGCCGGGCTACAACGAGGTCGTCACGAATCGCGGACTTTCGGCGGGGATGCTGACGCTGGACTACACGGCGTGGGACTGGGGACGGCGGCAGGCGCGCTTGCGCGCGGCGCAATACGTCAACGAAGCGTCGCGGCTGGGGGTCGCGGCGGCGCGCGCGCAAATTGTTTTCGACACGTCGATTGCCTACTTCGATCTACTGCGCGCGCGCGGCGAGCAACACGATTTGCAGGCGAGCCTCGAGCGGCTGACGCGCTACGTGACGACGATCGAGCAACTGGAGAAAAGCGGGCATGCGATCACGAATGACGTGCTGAAGTTCCGCACCGCGCGTGACAGCACCGAGCTTGCGCTCGACGCGGCGCGTGGCAATCTCGAGCGGGCGTCGGCGACGCTCGGCATTTTGATCGGCGAGCCCAATCAGCCGGATCTCGACATCGCGAATATAAGCGGAGTCCCGCCGAAGCCGGCGGGCGACCTCGCGCAGAGCCCGGTGATGCAGGCGGCGCAGCGTGCGATCGCGTCGGCGAGCTCGCAAATCGAAGCGGCGAAGGCCGAGCGGCTGCCGACGTTCCAGGTCGCTTTCACCACCGGATTTGTCGGAATCGATCCGCCGCAGACGATCTCGCACAACTTTGGCGGATCGTACGACGGCGTGGTGTCGATGCCGTTGTTCGACGGCGGGTTGATTTCGTCGCACATCGACCAGGCCAAGGCGAAAGAGCATTCGGCGACCGCGCAGGCGCGCGAGGCCGAGTATATCCTCCGCCGGCGGGTGGCCGACGCGTCGCTTCGCTACGATGAAGCGAATCGGCAGCTCGACATCCTATCGCGCGCGCAGCCTACGGCCGACGATAACTTCGCGCTGACGTGGACGCGGTTCCTCGGCGGCGGGTCGGCGACGATGCTCGAAGTGCTCGACGCGTATCAGCAGGCCGAACAGTTGCGCCTTCAGCGGCACGACCAGGAATTCAACGCGCGCGAAGCGGTGGCGGAGGCCAATTTGCTTTTCGGCCGTATCCAATGACGAAGCGCGCGGGTTCAAACTGTCGCGCCATCGCGATTTTCGCAGCGGCAATTGCGGCGATGTTGCTGGCGGGATGCGGTGGCGCGAAGAAGGCCGATGACGAAGATTCGGCGCCGGCCAATCCTGTGCTGCTCGTCAGCGCGGCCAGGGCCGAAGTCCATCCGATGACGAGCGAGTTGCGGCTGCTCGGCAAGACGGTCGCGACGCATCACGTGATCGTGCGTGCGCCGACTGCCGGGCGGGTGACGGGAATCAAGCTCGAGAGCGGCGACTCGGTGCGCAAGGGCCAGGTCGTCGCGCATGTCGTCAACCGCGAAATCGAAGCGGCGGAAGCCGGGCTCGAGGTCGCGCGCAAGATCGATCCGCAAAACGCCGCGGCGCTGAGCGCGTCGGTCGCGCGTCACAATCGCAGCGCGGGGATTCCGGTGGTCGCGCCGGAGGCCGGGATTGTATCGCAACCGCCCATCACGAACGGGCAGATGGTGGCCGACCTCGACACGATTGTCGACCTGATCGATCCGAAGAGTCTCTACATCGATACGTCGCTGCCGCTGAGCGAGCTCTCGATGGTAAGGCCCGGGATGGCGGCGACGGTGACGACGCCATTTCGTCCCGGCGTCGAGTTTCCCGCGCGAGTAGCGGCGCTGCTGCCGAATTTCGACACGACCAGCGAGACCTCGTCGGTGCGCACGGATTTCACCGGCCCGGACCGGATCGCTGAGGCGGGCGCGCCGGTCGAAGTGCGTATCGAGACCACGAGCGTGCCCGACGCGATCGCAATTCCGGTCGCCGCGCTGTTTCAGGATCAGGGCGTCGACAAGTACCACGTGTTCGTTATCGGCAACGACGGCCGCGCGCATCGCACGAATATCAAGGTGGGACTGCGCGATCGCGATCGCGTTCAGGTGACCGACGGCATCAAGGCGGGCGACCTGGTCGTGACATCGGGCGGCTATGCGCTGTCGGACGGGCTGAGCGTTCGCGTCGCGCAAGGAAATCAATGACGCGCAGCAGCTCGACGCTGGCGGTGCTGTCGGTGCTGGCAGCGAGCGTGCTTGGAGTAATCCTGGCGCGGACGATTCCGAGCGCGGTGTTTCCGGAGATTATTTTTCGCCGCGCGACAATTCTCGCCGACAGCGGCGATCTGCCTGCCGAACAAATGCTCGCGGCGGTGACGCGGCCGCTCGAAGAAAGCGTTTACAGCGTGCCCGGTGTCACGCTCGTTCGATCGACGACGACGCGCGGCAGCTCCGAGATCGACGTGACGTTCGGCGAAGACGCGGATCCTCAACTGAGCTTCCAGATGCTCAACGCCGCGGTCGCGCACGCGCGCGCGCAGTTGCCGAACGATACTGCGGTCGACGCGCTGTTGTTGACGACCGGCACGTTTCCGATCGTCGATATGAGCCTGAGCTCGAAGGTTCGCAGCCTGCCGGAGCTGACCGACATCGTGAATTACGATTTGGTTCCGAGCCTGCATCGAATCGACGGCACCTACCGCGTCGGCGTGATCGGCGGCAAGTATCGCGAGTTCGTCGTGCGGCTCGATCCGGCGCGGATGATTCAGCACGACCTGTCGCCGAGCGACGTCGTCAGCGGGCTCGCGAAGAACAACGTGATCGCGTCGGCGGGCCGGATGAACGAGTCGCATCGCATGCTGCTGACGGTGGTCACGACCGATTTGCATCAGGCCGATCAGATCGCCGCGGTGCCGCTCACGGCGGAGGGCGGCCAACCGATTCGCGTCAAGGACGTTGGTTCGGTCGAGCTGGGAATCCAGGAAGATTACATTCGCACTGCGTCCGAGAATGGCGCGGCGGTGCTGGTGGGAATCTCGCGGCGGCCGAGCGGCAGCACGGAGCAGGTCGCGGCCGACGCGCGGCAAATTCTCGCGGAGTTTCGCAATCGCTATCCTGATGTTCAGTTTTCGATTTCGTACGATCAGTCTGACCTCGTCGCCGAATCGCTCAAGAGCGTGCGCGACGCGATCGTGCTTGGCCTCGCGCTGGCGGTGCTGGTGGTGCTCGCATTCACGATGAGCCCGCTGAGCGCGCTGGTCGCGGCGATCGTGGTGCCGTGCACCGTCGCAATCACGTTCATCGTGATGAAGGCGGTTGGGCTGACGTTCAACATGATGACGCTGGGCGGGCTGGCGGCGGGAATCGGGCTTTTCATCGACGACGCGATCGTGATGATCGAAGCGATTCATCGCGAGCTGGCGGGCGGTCGTTCCACTGCCAATGCGGTGGCCGAAGCGCTCAAGAGTCTTCGGCGCCCGCTGATAGCGTCGACGCTAACGGTGATCGTCGTGTTCGGGCCGCTGGTGTTTACTTCGGGCGTGACCGGCGTTTTCTTCCGTTCGCTGGCGGCGACGCTTGGCGGGGGCCTGGCGATTTCACTGATACTCGCAATCTACTTCACGCCCGCGATGGAGCTGGCGATTGCGCGGTTTCGCGGGCGTGCGCGCGAGGCGGGACGAATCTATCGCGGCGTTCAGGCGGCGTTCCTGACGGCAATCCGGCCCGTCGTCCGCTTTCCCGCGCTGGCGATTCCCGGCGCGATCGCTTCGATGATCGTCGCGTATTTCGTCTACAACAATATCGGCACCGACTATCTGCCGCCGCTCGACGAAGGCGCGTTTATCCTCGACTACATCACGCCGCCGCAGAGCACGATGGCCGATACGACTGCGCTGCTCGACTCGATCCAGTCGATTTTGAAATCGACGCCCGAGGTCGCCGCGTTCAGCCGCCGCACCGGCACGCAGCTCGGATTTTTTCTGACCGAATCGAATCGCGGCGACATGTCGATCCGGCTGAAGGCGGACCGCACACGCGATATCGACGACGTCATCGATGGCATTCGCACGCGCATCCTCAATACTGTGCCGGGCGTGTCGGTCGAGTTCTCGCAGGTGTTGCAGGATTTGATCGGCGACCTGTCGGGCGTGCCGGAGCCGATCGAGGTCAAGGTCTTCGGCCCCGATCAGAAAACGATCGAGGCGACCGCGCGACAGGTGGCGGCTCGGATGCGTGCGATTCACGGACTGGTGGACGTGTTCGACGGGATCGTCGAGAGCATCCCGGAGCAGGCGGTCGTCGTCGATAACACTTCGGCGGCGCATTACGGACTGAGCGCCGATGATATTCGCGCGGCGCTCGATTCTGCGATTCAAGGGACCGTCGCCACGCAGGTGCTGTCGGGCGATCGGCTCGTCGGCGTGCGTGTGCGCTACCCCGACGCGTTTCATGAAGACCTCGGCACACTGTCGGAGGTGATTCTCAAGACGAGCACCGGTGCGCGCGTGCCGCTCTCGTCGGTGACGAAGTCCAATTTTGTCGGCGCGACCAACGAGATCGATCGCGAGCGCCAGCGGCCCGTCGTGCACGTCACGGCGCGGCTCGAAGGCATCGACCTCGGCACCGGAGTCAACGCGGTCAAGCAAAGTCTCGGGCGGATGCCGATCCCGGCCGGAGTGTCGCTCGAATACGGCGGGCTGTACGCGCAGCAGCAGCAGGCGTTTCACGAACTCGCGCTGGTTCTGCTCGCGGGCACTATCATGATGTTCCTGATCCTGATCTGGGAGTTCGCGCGGACGGCGCCCGCCGTCGCGTGCCTGGTCGCCGCCATGTCGTGCCTGGCGGGCAGTTTCATCGCGCTCGACGTGACCGGCATGACGCTCAACATTTCATCGTTCATGGGAATCATCATGGTCGCGGGAATCACGGCAAAGAACGGCATCCTGTTGCTTGATCATGCCGAGCGCGAAGTGAGCACAGGCACTAAACCGCGCGCGGCGCTATTCGACGCGGCGACGGTGCGGCTGCGTCCGATCATGATGACCACGCTCGCGACCGCCGCGGGACTGTTCCCGCTTGCGCTCGGCTACGGCGCGGGCGCCAAGGTTCAGCAGCCACTGGCAATCGCGGTGATCGGCGGACTCGCGTTCGCGATGTTCCTCTCGACTCCGCTCGCCGGAGGAATTTACCTGATGGGCACGCGCGGCAGCGGACGGACCGATGCTCGCTCGTCAGATCAGCAGCAGTCCTAGACCACACCCGGCAGCAAGCGGTACCGCACCAGCCGCACGTAGCGGCGGTACTCCGGATCGGCAGTCAGGTGTTCTTCTTCCTGACTGATTCGCCAGACCATGAAGGGAATCGTTGCAGCGATCAGAATCATGTTGCGCTCGCTCGCGTAGGACATCGCGTAGCCGATCGACAGTATGAGCCAGCCGAAATATATGGGATGGCGAACCCATCGAAACGGCCCCTTCGACACGATGCCGCGGTTGGCGGGCAATACACCGAAGCTGCGGCCCATGTAAACGCGCGCGACTTGTGTCAGCACTACGCCGAACAACTCGAAGACAAGGCCGGCCGTCAAGAGCGCGCCGACGGACGGATTGGTGGGGCGCATCAGGCACGGAAGTATCAGCATGCCGCCGGATGCGGCGAGCGTGCGCAGATTTACGGTTGCGCTGCGTGGGGCAAATCGCGCGAATGACATCACCGCCATGATCGCGGCGCCCGTCAGCCACACGATGTTTGCAGCTCCGGCCAGAGAAAATGTCAGCTCGCGTCCGGCCGGCAGCGTTGCGAGCAGGAACGACGCGGCGAGGAGGCAGTCGCCGAGGGCATGCCTCAGGCCCGCGACTGTTATGTGCGATTGCGGAGCCGCGGCGGGCGCGGGGATGCGAGTGACAACTGCGTCCATGAATACATAGTGCAATGCTCACATTATACTAAGCAAACGACTGCGAGATGTTAGTGAGAATCCGACTTACTATTCGGTTCTATACTAACTTGTCACTGTCGCAGTATGGTGACGGTCGTCGCCGACTGGCTACTCAGTCCGTGAAGTCGCACGTCCGCCGGGAAAAGGTTTCGCCAAGAGCGCAGTGTGTCGCCATTGCCGCCCGCGCGACCTTTGCCTAAGATGACCGGTCTGAGTCTGCGGCTTCTTCGAGTGCCGAGGTGGCGGAATGGCAGACGCAGAGGACTCAAAATCCTCCGTGGGCAACCACGTGCGGGTTCAAGTCCCGCTCTCGGCACCAACAAATTCTATGTTAGTAGCGAGCTTTCTGTCGTCCTATGTGCTTCGGTCGCCGATCGAAATCGCACACTGTGATCAAACTGTGATCGAACGGAAGGTGGACCGATCCGCTGGCGCGGAGGCGTGTAGATCAGACCCCGCGCCCGAGGCAGGGACGAAAAGCGGCTCGGCCGGCCGCGACGCGTCCCACTGAGCAACTCCGTTTCGTGACTGCCCGCCCCAACAGTGCGGGTGCCCTCTTCAAAGAAGCACCGACGCGAAGGATACTGATAAGATGAGTGGAAAGAAGAAGAGACCGGCGACAAAGATTCCAGCTGATCTGAGCAGCCGTGAAGCGGTTAAGCGTTTCCGCGAAGCAGCGGCGGAATTCGCGAAAGAGGGAATCCGGTCCAAGGAATCGGCGATGAAGGTGCTGGTCGAATCGGGGATATACACGGAGTCCGGCAAGCTCAGCAAGAATTACCGGGCCTAACGTCTCGTCGCCCGCCCTCCCTTGCATCAGCTGGCTGCGAGTTTCATTCTCGGCTACCACGGATACGATAAGGCCGTTGACGAACGAATCCTGGAAGGCGAGCCCTTCAAGCAAAGCGACAACGACTACGACTGGCTCGGTCCGGGTATCTTATTTCTGGGAAGCCAACCCCCTTCGCGGTCTCGACTTCGCTCGCGAGGCCAAAAAAGGGCGCAGCTCGAACATCAAGAAACCATTCGTCATCGGCGCGGTCATCTCTCTGGGCCTGTGCCTGGACCTGACGACCGCCGCTGGGATCGAGCAGGTTCGTGCCGCCCATAAAAGCTTGGTTGATTTCGCGACTGCAGCCGGTCTGTCGGTTCAAGCTTTTTTCACTCCCAGAGGTGCCGGCTAAGATATTTGGCCTGGAGCGCGGTCGTTTGCGCGCCGCACGAAAAATCATCGGTGGCTTCAACTTGCTGATTGCCGCAACCGCACTTCACCACGCACGCACGCTACTCACCTAACCGCGATAGGTCTTTCTCCCGGCGGCAGGGATCAGCACTCGGGAGCGATAGTGCTTCGGCGCTCCGGCCGGTGCCGGATAGCAGACACGGCCGCGAGCCACCGAAAAACAGTCCAATGCCACCGAGTAACACTAGCGCAACCGAAATTAGTTGCGCCTGAGAGAACATCCACAGAACTCGCCGGTTGATTCGCCAGAATTCAACGATAAAGCGTGCTGCCCCCGCAAGAACCAGATATCGATAGAAAGTGCGACCGTCGGGCTTGCTCGTCCGCGTTGTCCACAGAACGAAGAACACGATCGTATAGAGAACGGTTTCATATAGCATCGCCGGATGCACTCGAACTCCGGGAAAGTAGCCCGTCACCAAATTCCAGTGAGAGTCAAGCTTCAGCACTGTCCCCGGCCCCCATCCAATCACCGCGTCAGGAAAAGCGACGCCCCAGGGGAGTGTCGTCGGTGTCCCCCAATCGCCATCGCCGGAAGTGAAGCATCCGATTCTTCCGATTGCCTCGCCGATAGCCAACGCGGGCACGCACAAATCAGCGGTGACTAAAAAGCTGACCATATAAAATCGCGATGCCAAAAACAGAGCGAGGATTCCCCCAACTACGCCGCCATACCAGACCCATCCTGAAGTAGTGAAGATCATCGATTTAGGGTCAACTTTGAAAAAACTCCAATTATCGAGGATGTACAGCAAGCGCGACGTCGGTATCGCGCCGATCACCAGCCACACAGCGAGAGAAAAACTGTATATACCATCCATTCCGCGATCGCGGCATTGCCGAATAATCACGTAGTCTGCGACGACGAATCCGACAGCCATAAAAAAACCGTAGCTGTCGAGGACGAAAGGACCTATTCGAAAGAGTGTTGGAAACATCGCTACACTATCAGTTTACATGCGAAATCATCGGCTTGCGTGCGTAAATTGACGCCATACTTTCAGACGCAAATCGTGCCCTCTTGACAAAACGATTGGAAGAAGCGTATGGCAGTCGTAGCAGACAGTCAACTTAGGACGACTATCAGATTAATCATGCCAACTTGACCGATGGCGGTCGGGAGAAGCGAAATGGTAGAACTCACTTGCCTGGTTCACTGGCTCGCGCATCGTTCGTCTCTTCGCGCTAGTGGCGAGAAACATAAGCAAGCTGCCACTAAATCACTGATACGCGCTGTTTCCATGCTAACGGTTCTCGGTGTCCTGTTGGCCGCTGGCGGAGCGCTAGGCGACATCACCTACGTGTACGATCCGGGCGGCAGGCTGGTTGCAGTAACTAACGCCTCCGGTAATCGCGCGGATTATATATACGACCCCGGGAACCTTCTAGTGCAGATTACCAACTCATCGTCCTCGCAGACCGCCGTCTATTCGATCAGCCCTGGTGGAGCAGTTACAGGTACCCAAGTCACGATCACTGGAACCGGATTTAGTTCGACTCCTGGCCAGAACACCGTGACTTTTTCGGCGAATAAGGCTGCCAGCGTGCTTTCTTCGACTTCTACCACGATTGTAACGACAGTCCCATCGTCGGCCGTGGGCGGAGTGGTCTCGGTTTCAACGCCGTCCGGCGTGGGCACTGGATATTTCGAAGTCTACCCCTAACTTCAGCAGGGAGATGACGATGAAAATCGGAACTAAGCGGCTATTGCTCGTGACGAAGATCTTGATCGTACTCGGGGCGTGTGTTGTCCTCGATTTGTCGCAGGCTCAAATTGGGCCGCTGACCTCGATCGGCGGTATTTTCAACAATGAGCCAATTCCAGACCAGACCCTGCCGTCGGGAGAACCGTACGCGGCGATCTCGCGCGGAAAGTATGAGTTCTCCACAACTGATCTATATCTACCGGGCCCGATGCCCCTAGAGTTGACACGCACGTACCGGTCCGAAGACACCGGCGGTGGTGGCAGCTGGCAGATCATGCCTTTTGGGATCGGGATGAACTTCAATTACGATCTGTGGCTCTCGTCCGAAAGCATTCAGGCCGGTCAAGGATACCGAGACATTGATTTCGTCTACCCGGACGGTCAGCTGGTCTACTGTGGGCGAACGAATTCATGCACCCAGAACAATTGCACCGACTATACCGACGCCGTGTTTCAATGCAGCTCGAATCCGGATCTGGTCTTCTACGGGTCAACCATCATCTATGATTCCAGCATTGCCCCAAGCGGAGGATGGGACTTAACGCGCAAAGACGGCACGGTTTACAAGTTTCCCAAAGCGCAACCCGTTGCATCGATTACAGATCGGTTTGGCAACTCAATCGCGATCGCGTGGAAGGCGAGTGGGAACAATAGCCAATATGCTCCAACCAGCATCACCGACTCGAACGGGCAGTGGATCGACTTCGCATACAATAACTCCAGCAATTCAGGTCTCGCTACCTCCGCGAACGACAGCGCTGGGCGTACCGTGACTTACACCTATGATACCACTTACGGTCGGCTGAAGAGCGTCGAAGATGCCGATGGCAATACTACGCAGATCGGCTATGTCAACACCGGCGATGTAGCTTCGATCACGGCTCCCACCGGAAACGTCACGTCAATATCGTACGACAGCTCGAATCGCCTCCATTCAATGAGTGCGCCTGTAAACTCGTTCAGTTATGCTTATACCCTGAATGGCGGTGGTGTAATCGATGCCGTTAAGATAACGGATCCCAATGGCCACATTCAGAACTTGAGCTTTGATACCAATCACTACTTGACCTCGGATGTCAGGGCGCAGGGGCTCACCGAACAACAGACGGTGACTTATGCGCGCAATACGTCCACGAACGAGCTGATAACATCTGTAACTGATCAACTGAATCGTGAGACTTGCTACACTTACGACTCGCTAGCCAATATAACGAGCGTTACTCGACTCTGCGGCACTCAGAACCAATCGGCGTGGAGTTATTCCTACGGACCTCATTTCAATCAGCTTGCGACGGCCACCGATCCGCTGAGCCATGAAACGATCTTTGGATTCGATTCCCTTGAGGATCATATCAGCATCGAAGATCCTCTATATGACACGACTATCGTGGGATACAATGAACAGGGTCAGGTGTCTTCGATCGCAGACCCGATGAATAACACTACAAGTTTTTCATATGACTCCTACAGCGATCTGGATTCGGTAGCGGAACCACTGGACACTGTCATGCTGACGAACGACTCTGCGGGCCGAGTGACAGTAGTCACCGATCCCCTTCAAAACCAGATCAAGATGAACTACGATAACCTTGGTAATCTGACACAGACGACTGATGGCAACGGCGCAGTTACGGCTTGGGAATACACTGATGGGGTATTCGTTGAAGCTGCCCTCAATTCAACTTTTGGAATCATCGACACTTTTTCCTACAATCAATCACCTCCTGGACTTACTGTGGGGTATTCTGGTGGAGGCAGCGCAACCTATAACTTCGACGGGCTAGGAAATGTAACATCAATTATTGACGGCCGCGGTCTGACAACTTCCTACACCTACGACGGGCTTAACCGACTTACTAAGGCTACATTCAATTCAACCGGGGTGTCCGGATTTCACCAGACGACGGCAACTTACACGTACGACGGTGGCAACCGCCTCTTAACGGCGCAAGACACGGGAACCGGCAGCGCGGTTGACTCGATCACTCGAACTTACGACGGTCTGGACGACCTGCTGTCGGACCAATACGCATCGAGTATTCTCAACGCGACTGTTAGCTTTGGATATGACTCGGCGCAACGTCGCACTTCAATGACGGCTGCGAATCAGGCGCCGACTTCCTACGGGTATGACGCTGACAATCAGCTCAAGAGTATCACGCAGGGGACCCTGGCGGTCTCGATACAGTACGATGCCGACGGACGACCAACGAACATCAGCCTGCCGAACAACGTTGCTGGAACTCTTGGCTATGACAACGACTCTCGGATCGCCTCAATCAATTACGGTTCGCTTGGCAATTTAACCTACCAATATGACTTGGATGGACGCCTCATCGATGTCGGCGGCACTCTGGCCTCTGTGGTCGTTCCTTCGCCTGCGCCCGCAACATATCAAACAACGGAAAACATAAACGCTCGTCCATTGAAGACCTGGAACGGAGTTTCCGCCACTTACGACAAGAACGGAAATTTACTTTCGGACCCGTCGAACAGCGGAGCCTATGCATGGAACGAGCGAAATCAAATGGCGTCCGCCACGACCTCCGGCAACTTTCTTGCCTTCATATACGACGCATTGGGCCGGAGAGTGGGTCAGACGCGAAACGGGGTGGCTACGGAGTACGTCTTTGACGGACTGAACGTTGTCCAAGAACAAACCTCGAGCGGGAACGCAAACATGTTGTCTATGCCTGGATCTGTTAATCAGACGATGGCGCTCACGATAGCACCGCAGCTGCTGGCGAACCTTAGTCTGGCGCCGGGGCAGCCCTCAGGTAGCAACATGGCGCAGGCGCTATGGGGACCCGGACTCAATTCGTACCTCGTACGTAGCGACTCAGGCGGAACGTGGACCATGCTGCGTGACGGTCTAGGTTCCATCGCTGCGGTAACGACTGGTTCCAGTACGAGAAACTATGCGTACTCACCGTTCGGGGTATCGGCCGGGTCCGGAGCTTCAAGTTCGAATCCCTACCAGTTCGCTGGCAGTCAGCTCGACACAAGCGGTCTTTACTATATGAACGCGCGGTACTACAGCCCGGTCCTACAACAGTTTGTCAGTGTCGATCCGCTAGGCCTCGCCGCCGGCAACGCCGACGTATATGCGTACGCCAATAATTCGCCAACCAACATGACTGATCCCGTTGGACTGGATTGCCGCGGGGTGACGGGGACGGTCGGAGTCCAGAAAATCCCGCCGCTTCCGCAGCCTGCGGTGCCGCCAGGGACTATTGTACAGCCTCCTGGTCCGGGTATACGTTTCTTCTCGGCGCAGCCAATCTTTGGCACAATTAAGCCGGATGTTGCAAATGTCTCGTCGATATCGTCACCGACAATCTCGCCCGCAGTAGGATTGGCGCCGATACCGGCACAGGAGACGCCTGGATATTAGGCTCGTAGAATCAAATGCTTTGGGTATAGGTTCAGAATATCGGAAATGCGCGACCTTGATGACGCATCGGGGTAGCCGCTGAGTATGCAACTGACGGTCTATCGGTCTAGATTGCGCAAATCTTGTATACTTGTCAGAAGGGCTCTGCTGGTGGGCTTAACTCTCTGCGCGGCGAGCTGCTCTCAAGTTGAGTTCATCAACGGCAAAGGCGCTCTGCCGACGATGTGTCGTGCGTCTTATCCACCTTCGATCGGCAAAGACCTTGTGGTGGGCGAGTCTAGCGACGAACTTTTGCGCAAAGTCGGCAAACCGAATGTTGCCATGAAGGAAGACGGAGATATCTATTACATTTATTTTGTTCAGCCGTATTTGTTGTCGGGGTTCAGATCAAAGTTCCTCGATGAATGCTATGCGCAGCCAAACGAAGATTCGTCGATGTACTACGTCACTTTCGACGCGGACAAGAAGGTTGAATCCGTGGTCTTCTATATGCTGGCAGGCGCTGATTCACGGCAGGTGAAAGTGCCGGGTGCGGATGGGCTGCTACTCCCAGCGAGTCTCTATCAACCACGAGGCTGCAGCACTGAACGTGAGCCGGGGATCGTGCTCCTCCATGGCTGGCTCGACGAGGGAGCCACGAATAAGATACTAGAACCGGTCGCACACCTGTTTGCGGAACAAGGCTACATCGTTTTAATGCCGTTGATGCGTGGTTGGGGCGGCGGCCATAACGACTGCGGGCTCAGCCAATCAGCTGATATCGCGCGAGCAGTAGAATGGCTAGCCTCCCAGCCGGGGGTTGACCCCGATCGCATCGGACTCGTGGGATTCTCGTTCGGCGGCCAGGTCGCGCTGCTCACGGGCGCGCTTAGTCGTCGCGTTAAAGCAATCGTCTCATATGACGGGCCGACCGATCTAGCTATGTGGAACGCACACTTGCAATGGTCTGACCGGCTTGCGAAAGAGTGCCGGTCCGACTTCAAGAGTCGTTCACCGGTCACCGTGGCGAGCCAGATAAAAGCGCCCGTGCTGTTGGTTGAGGGAGCCGCCGACACCACTGTGCCACCAGAACAGGCCCAGGAGATGGAGCAGGCGATCTGGAAATCGGGTGGCAGCGTTCAGCTGCATCTCGTGAGCGGCGCGGGACACGATCCATTCATTCCGGCGTGGTCAGCTACGCAGAGATTTCTGGAAGCAAACCTCGGCAAACCCAGTTGCGTCCAGACACTGCATGCGCCGAGTGCATCGGCGCAGCCTAGTCCGAGACCTTTCGAAGCTCAATGAAGAACGGTCTACTGTTCATATCGTTGCCGGCGTCCCTAGCGATCATACCGCCAACCCAAGCGGGCGCCGATCCGCAGCAGGAGTTCACAGCGCCGCCGGGCGGCCAGTTGCCCGCTAACAATCGCCGCAAGACAATCAAGCTCTCGACAAGGTCGTGCCGTCGCAGAATAGTCGCATTCCAGAGTTGTCGCCCTTTGTAGGCAGGGGCACTGCCAACGCCTCACAGCCTCTTACCAACCCGATGATACCGTCACCATTTATTGGATGCTCGGAAGGGACAGTCAAGCGATGAGATTTGGTAGTGTCTCAGTTTGAATTTCATCGCAATATTCGCGGGATGAGCCGGAACCAAGTGAGATAACCCAGGATCGCGGACCAGTGCGGGCTATCGCGGACAGGATGGCACTGTTCTAATTTGGCGGAGTACGTGCGCCGGGCTGACATAAGACTTCGGAGTGGAATGCGAGTTGGTACGTGAAGAAATCCCTGGCGTGTTTCTCATAGGCGCATTCACTTGGGTAATCAGTAGTCCGCATGCATTCTTCATATTGGTTATTGGACCAGCTCACATCTTCCGCGGTTGGTCCCCTCTGGACGTATGCGCATGACGACAACATGACGCCAAGCGCGAGCGCGGCAGCGTGGAGAGGCTTCATGATTCTTTATCTTTCTGGCTCGCTTCCCATTCGTCCACGATGCCAACCAATTCGTCGTACGTGAAGAGCCGATCCGTGACGCAAGCTTCCATCGCGGGCGTTACCCTCAGCGTCTTGTAAATGCGGATAAAGTTATACCAGACCGCGTACAGCGCGACCATGTGGCAGTGGTTCTCGAATTTCTTTGAAAACGCATTGGTCAGCCGCGTGAAGCGGCGCATCTGCATTTGCATCGCGAGGTTCGCGCGTTCAACGTAGCTCGTATTGATCTCGCGACCCGGGTTGCCGCTAATTACCGTACTCTCCGGGCTAAGGCAGACTGGCGGAGGATATCGCCGCTCGCCTTCCGCTGGCGTGCCGTACATCTTCACTAACATCGCGTAATCAATATCGCCACCACACGCCGCATCTACCGCGTCCAGATACGCCGCACCAGCGCTCGGGCTACTTTCGCATTCCTATGCTGATATGCTACATAGCTTATCATGCAAACACTGGGACAATTCATCGTTGAGCGGCGCAAGGAGCTTGGGCTGGCGGGGCGCGAGGTGGTGGCGGAGGTGCGCAACTCCGATGGCAAACCGATCTCGATTCCGTTCCTGGTAGACCTCGAACACGACCGCCGCAAGCCTTCCGACGAAGTCCTTGAACAGCTCGCCAAGGTTCTCAAGGTCGACTCGGATGTGCTCTACTTTTTGGCAGGTCGGTTTCCAGCCGACCTCAGCGCGAGGACGGTCAACAGTGCGCAGGAACTCGCCGCGGGCTGGAAGGCGTTTCGGCGAGAAGTAAAGCGCAAGAAGAAGCCGTGAATATGATACCGGACAGGACCGGACGCTTTCCGGAGCGTCCGCACTGGGAGATCCGGGAGCTTGAGCAGATGTGCGAGGAGACGATGACCTCGTTTCTGCGCCAGCACTTCGGGTTTGAGCGCATCCCGGTGCCAACCGAGGCGGTCACGATGCTGATCGAGCGTGACGCCGCCGACCTCGACTTGGCGACGAATCTTTCCGACGACATTCACGAGGTCTTTGGTTTCACCCAGTTCGAACGCGGTCGAAAGCCGCTGGTTACAATCGCGCGGGAACTGTGGGAGCAACGGCATCGTAACAACCGGTTGCGCACGACTCTGACCCACGAATATGGCCACGTGATGCTGCACACCTGGCTGTACGACAAGTACGGCGCTGCCCGCGGTCCGAACCGCTGTTACTGGCAGAGCCTGCTTCCGACCGGGCGGGTGGTGGACTGGTTTGAGTGGCAGGCGGGCTACGCCTCAGGTGCCTTGCTGATGCCGGAGAGCTTCGCGCGTCGCACGGTCGAGGCGTATTTCCAGAACCGCTCTGAGCGTCCGCCGGTCGCCAAGGGTTCGCCAGAAGCGTCAGCGCTATGCCAGCGTATTTCGCTCGCGTTCGATGTATCCGTCGAGGCTGCCACCGTGCGGCTCTCGCAACTCGGCTATCTGACCGAGTAGCGCGCCGACAAGTCCCCGACCGTTTCGCGCAGACCGATCTTCACGCTTGACACTCGAGCTGAATATCGCTACATAGCGAGTTAGTCATGTAGCCAAACATAGAGTAATTACCCATGACCCGAATCGCAATGAAGCAAGCATCGAAATCGAATGTCCGATGGCTCATCGCCGCCTGCGCCGCCGCCCTCTTCGCGCTTCGAGCCGAGCCGTCGTGCGCCGCACAATACGCCGGGGCCCTGCCTTGGGATCAGACGCTTCGCGCGATTCAGGACTTTCTGGTCGGTCCCGTGGCTCACGCCGTAATAGCGCTGAACTTCGTCGTTCTCGGCGATCCTGTTACGCGGTCGGCAGCCATCGGCGGGCGGCCGCTTGTTGGCTGGCGGACTGGCAGCTTGCGCCGCTTTGATCGCTGTCCATTTGCTGACTTTCCTCTCGCCCTTCTGAGCAGTCCATTCCAAGCGACCATTGGTGGAGGTCCGATATGAAACTCGCACGCATCGCAAAGCCGCTTCGTTCCCTACAAGTGCGCGTGACGCTGGCCGGCGACCTGAACGCCGCGCTCGAAAGCTACGCGCGCTACTACGAACACGTTCATGGCGACTCCGTGGATTCGAAGGCGCTGATTCCGGAGATTCTCAGTGCCTTTCTACAAGCTGACCGTGAGTTCCAGACCTGGTCACGTTCCAGCGGTAACAGTCATCATCGCCGCCCCAGTTCGTCTTCGACCAACGGCAGCACCAAGGCACAATCGTGACTGCCTTCAACGCAAACCCCGATGCCGTGCTTCGCACGTGTCTGCATTTGACACGTCACTCATCGCCTGGATGAACGCGATTCGTGCAAGTGCCCGTAAACAGTCCGCAGACGCTGTCTACAGGAATACGTGCGAAGCCGTCCAAGTCCCCGCCAAATCAACGTAAACACCCGTCTACAGCGACACTTGGAGAATCAGACATGAGCACCCGATCGATCTCAACCCGAGTCCCGCAGGAAATCGCCGAGCGCCTCACGGCCGAAGCGCGCCGCCGAAGCGTCACCGAGAGCGATCTCATCCGCGAGATTCTCGCCGCGCGGTACCTCGGCGCCGACGCCGGTCCGTCAACGACTGAACGCCAGCCTCAAGGCGAACTGGTAGATGGGTACGCGCAGCTCATCTTCGAGATCGCCAAGACCCGCTCCGTCATCCTGCATTCGCTGGACCACACGCTGGGAGCGGACGTGGTCGACGAGATCATCGAGGCCGCCGAGCAGACCGCCAAGGAACACGTCGCGCAGGTGCTCAAGAGCAAGGAGACCCAATCATGACGCCCGCCATCCGTCAGGCAATTCACGAACACACCTTCCTTGCTTCGCTGGAGTTCAGACTTAGAGAGGTGCTCCGCTATCTCCTCCTGACTGCGGTGATCTGGGTCGAGATGACCGTGTGCCTGGTCTGGCACTGGACCGGCCATTATGGCGGGCCCGCCGCGCACCGCTATTTCATCCGCTGGTTTCTGGCGTGGTTCCTGACCCAGGAAATTCCGCTGACCTTCGCGTCGCTGCCCTATCGCGGCGGGCGCTACACCATCACCAGCATGTACGCCTTTCTCAATTACAAGTACTACCTCGGCGGCTCGTTCGCTTCATGGTCTTGGCATTACGCGCCGTGGGGCGCGGTACTCACCGGTCTGATCGAGGCGGGGTGCCTGGCGATCCTTCGGATGGTCGATGCTCCGCCAGAGGCCAGACATGTTCGCGGCATCACGCTGGTTTCGGCGCGCAAACTCGCCCGCAAGCTGCGGCAGTCGCGCGGGCATTGGGCTGGCCGGCGTTCGGATACCGCGAGCGCTGGAGTGCCAGCACTTTCTCATCGCCGGCTCGACCGGCTCCGGCAAGTCGGTCGCTATACGTTCGCTGCTCCGACAGATCAAGGAGCGGGGAGAGACCGCGGTCGTCGTGGACCCGGAGTGCGAGTTCGTCTCGGAGTTCTATCAACCGGGGCGAGGCGACTTCATCCTGAATCCGCTCGACGCCCGCTGCCCGCGCTGGTCACCGTGGTCTGAGCTCCGCGATGAGAGTCATGACGCGGACTGCGAGGCGCTCGCCGCCTCGCTGCTCCCTGATCCACCCGACGCTTACCACGAGGGCGGGGCGAGCTTCTTCTTCCGTCAGAGCAGCCGGACGCTGCTGACGAGCATCTTCCGGATCGCCGAGCCCAAGGAAGCCGCGTCGATTCCGCGCCTGCTGACCCTGCCGCGAGCCGAACTAAGACAGGCGCTGGCAGGGACGCCAGCCGAAGCGCTCATCGATCCCGGAGCGCACGAGCAGGGTGCCGGCATCGTCGCCACCGCCGCGAATGCGACCAAGTCGTTCCAGTACCTGCCCGTCCAGGCGCCGCGAAGCTTGGAGCGCGCTTGACTGGTCGGCGCAGCGCGACGGCTGGCTGTTCCTAACCTCGTCGGAGGAATCGAAGGACGCCGCGCTTCAGCTCCAGAGCGTGTGGCTCGACTGCATCATCCACCGCCTGATGAGCGGCGAACTTGGGCCGCGCCGACGTGAACAGGTCTGGATCGTCGCCGACGAGCTTGCGGTGCTGAGACGCCAGGCGAAGCTCGAGGATCTGGTCGTGCGCGGACGCAAGCGCGGCCTCGCGGTCGTGCTCGGCTTTCAGGCCATCACCCAGTTGCGCACCATTTACGGCGCGAATCAGGCCGCCACGCTGGTCGCGTCGCCCGCCACCAAGCTGATTCTGAGAACCGGAGAGCCTGAGACGGCCCAATGGTGCAGCGCGCAGATCGGCGAGCGCGAGGTTGAGCGCGGCCACCTGAGCGCTAACGCGAGTCATGGAGAGCGATACTCGTTCGGCATTCGCGAACATGCGAACGACGGAACCGGCCGTGATGCCCGCCGAGATGCAGCTGCTCCAGCCGCTGTCAGGCTACCTCTGCATCACCGGTCATCACCGCTCGTTCGTGCGCTTCGCCTATCTCGCGCCCGAAGTCCGACAGGAAGGTTTCATCCCGCGCGTCAATCTGCCTGCGCCACCGAAGCCAGCGCGGCGGGGCGCAGGTGATCCCGCTGCATCCCGCAGCGGCGAGCAAACGACGGAAACGGATCTGAACCATGCTGGTAATGTCGAAAGGCGCGCTCAGCGTCGGCCAGGCCGAGACCTACTATCAGGAGAAATACTCCGAGGACGATTATTATACCGAGTCGCATCGCGTCACCGGTGAATGGTATGGAAGGGCGGCCGAAACCCTCGGGCTGAGCGGCGCAGTCAGCGAGGAAGATTTTCGGACCATGTTGCGGGGAATGAAACCCGGTAGCGGCGAAGTGCTTGTCAGCGCCGCCGCCGGCCGGGACGAGCGCCGCGCAGGCTGGGATGCGACCTTCAATGCGCCCAAGTCAGTCAGCATCCAGGCGCTGGTTGGCGAAGATGCGCGGCTGCTCGAGGCGCATCGGCATGCGGTCGAGCGCGCGCTCTCGGAACTTGAAAAGTTCGCGCAGGCTCGCCGCCACCGCGGACAGGAGTGGGTGACCACCAGCCAACATCGTCGCGGCCCGCTTCGACCACATCGCCGCGCGGCCATCCGAGACCGGGACCCGGGACGGCTACGGCCCCGACCCTCACCTCCACACCCACGTCGTGATCGCCAACATGACGCTGCGGCCGGACGGCATGTGGCGGGGTCTCAGATCCGGTCGAGATCTATCGCAGCCAGAGCTTCGCGACCGCGGTTTACCGCTCGGAACTTGCCCGCGAGGTCCAAGCGCTCGGATATCGAATCAGCGTGACCGCCGCCGACGGACGCTGGGAGCTGCAAGGATACACGCGCGAACAGGTAATGGCGTTTTCGCGCAGACGCCAGGACATCGAAGCACTTCTGAACCGCCAAAACTCGACCGGAGCGGCAGCGGCCCAAATAGCCGCCCATCAGAGCCGGCTTGCCAAAGAAAAGCGCAACGAGGACGAGCTTCGCGCGGAATGGAAGGCGCGCGCTCATGACAATCGAATCGCTCTCGCCAAGATTTCGGAACGCGCGCTCGCACGCGGCCCCTCGCAGGCGGTTTCTCCGGTCGCGACAGAGGAAGCGGTCAGATTCAGCGTAGCTCACAACACCGAACGCGAAGCCGTTACTGATCGGCGCGCCCTGGAACGCGACCGCCCTTCAGTACGCGATGGGAATCGCCGATCTGAAGGGCGTGCGGCGCGAGACCGGCGTTCGGGAATCACGTGGCGATCTAATCGCCCTCGCTGTCTCCCCTTCGTTTCCGGGAGTCGTCTACACCACCCCGGAGATGGTGGCGGCGGAGACCGAAAACATAGAACTCATGCGCGCTGGCAGAGGGCACTCCCAGGCAATCGCCACTGAACAGCGCGCGCGCAGTTGGGCGGCGGGGCGCTCACCATCCGCCGAACAGGCACACGCCGCAGCGCTGACGCTGACTGCTACCGATTGGCTTACCTCGATCGAAGGGCGCGCAGGCGCAGCGAAGACCACTACGGTCGGAGCGCTCAACGAGTTCGCCGAGAGCGCTGGCTACGCGGTACGCGGCTTCGCTCCGACCACGCGCGCCGTAAAGGCGCTGTCGGAAGCCGGCATCCAGTCCAGGACCGTGGCAAGTCTGCTCGCAAGCCCGCTTCCTGATCGGGCACCCAAAGAGCTGTGGATCGTCGATGAGTCGAGCCTGCTCGGTACTCGCCAGATGAACGCGCTGCTGCACAAGGCGCGAGAGGCCGGGGTCGGTCGGGTCGTCTTCGTCGGCGACCAGCGCCAGCATCACGCCATCGAGGCTGGCCGGCCCATCCAACAGATGCAGCAGGCGGGCATGCCCGTCGCGCGATTGGAGACTATCCGTCGCCAACTGGATCCCGGATTGCGTGAAGCGGTCACGCTCGCTTCGCGCGGAGAAATTGGACAGGCAATCGCACTCCTCGAGCAGCAGGGCCGCATCCGCGAGATTGTCGATCCGAATGAGCGCCACGCAGCGATTGCGCGCGAATATCTTGCCGCGCATGAAGCAGCCGAAAAGGTACTCGTCGTCAGCCCGGCCAACGACGAGCGCCGTCAGTTGAACGCCGCTATTCGCGCAGTGCTCAAGGAACGCGGGCACATCGCTTCCGCCGGGCGAGAACAGATCGTGCTCGTCAACCGCGAGTCTGACCCGGCCCCAGCGCATACGCGCGCAGAGCTACGAGGTCGGCGAGTGCTCCGATTCCGGCGCGGAAGTGCGCGCCTGGGCATCGACTGCGGAAGTTATGCCCGGATCGAAGCAATTGATCCGGAACGGAACCAAATGGTGGTACGAGATGAAAGAGGAAAGGCTGTCACCTACGATCCGTCGCGTCTTTCCGGAGTCGAAGTCTTCCATCAGGAGCGCCGCGTTCTCGGCGCCGGCGACCGGATTCAATTCCGCGCGCCGGATCGTGCGCTCGGTGTCGCCAATGGAGAGTTTGCGACAATCATTGTCATCGACGATCACAGAGCGCGGCTGCGCATCGACAACGGGCGCCAGATCAGCGCGGCAATCGCACGTCTGAAGCACATCGATTACGGCTACGCCTCGACTTCTCACTCCAGCCAGGGCGCCACGGTTGATCGCGTGATCGTCAACATCGATACGCTCCGCTCGGCTGAACTCGTTAACCGCAAACAGTTTTATGTCTCAATCAGCCGCGCGCGCCACGCAGCGACGATCTACACCGACGACCGTTCGGCCCTACAGCGCGCGGTCAGCCGCACCCGCGAGAAGTCGATTGCCTTGGAGCGCCTCAATCTAAACGCGGGACGAGACGTCACGATGGTTCCGGAACCGCGCGCGCCAGACCATCACGCCCAGCCACGGAATCCGCAGGTAACCGTCATGCCGAGCGCTGCTGTCGAATCGTTCCGTTCATCGGCGCTTCGCTATGAGCGCGGGCACTCGGGCTCCGCAAGCTTCGCCGCTCGGTCACGCGGCGCAAGGCGCCGCTCGCGCTCCGCTTCGCGCCGCTGTAAAGGTAGCGCTCGCTCCGCGGGCAACCGCGCCACCGGCACTCCCGCGCCGGACGCTGCGCTCGTCACGGTTGCAGCGCTCCGCTTCGCGCGACTCGGAATCCAGCGCCGCCCTACAGACTCGATTGAGAGGGCGGCGCTTTCAAAATGCTGCGCACTATCACAAGAGGCAGAGCGCCCTGCCCCTGCGGGGAAGCGGGCGCATGTATCGAATCGAGCTCGGGCGCGGCCTGAGAGCTAGCGTATCGACGGCCTTGACTTACAACTGACAACTAGCTAGATAGCGAGTTAGACGGTAAATCATAGATCCTGAAGGTTGGCTCTCTCGCGGAGTCTCACCAGCAGTCCGAGGCTCACCATGGAATTCGAACTCACTCTCGACGCAGTGGCTCAGCAACCTGAACTCGCGCAGCAGCTCAGTCCTGAAATCATCCGCGTACTACGCCTCAGGGCACGGATCGCTCTTGCCGCGCTCGACGAGTGCCCGACACAGCCCGCGTCCCTTGCCGCAATCCAGTTGGAGCTGGGCGACAGTCTTGTAGGCATCAAAGAGGCTGCGAAGATGCTCAACGTTTCGGAGTCAACGCTGGCCCACAACGAGTGGCCGTTTCGCGTCCGTCTCGGCGGAACTGTGCGACGGCTTTACTCCGTCAAGGGCATTCAGCGATACATCGCGCAGCGGACCAAAGGCTAGGAGGACGCCGCTATGAAGCACATCCGAGGATTTGGAACGCTCTACCAGCGACCTGGGTCGAGGAATTGGTACATCGAATTCTACCACCAGGGAAAGGTCATCCGGCGCAGCGCCGGCACAGAGGACGAGAGGAAGGCCGGAAAGTTTCTGATTGCGGAGGTCGCAAAGGCGCGGAGCGCAGGCGGGGCCTACGCAATGGAACAGGAACGACTCACTTTTGATGCCTTAATCGAGGACGTGAGAGACGATTATAAGATCAACGGCAAGCGCTCGTTGCGGTCCCTTCGCGTGAGGATGATTCATCTACGGCCGATCTTCGGCGGCATGCGGGCAGTGAAGATCACTACGGCAATGATGGTCCGCTACCAGAGAAATCGGCTCGGCGAAGGCGCGACTCCCGCATCAGCGAACCGAGAGATCTCGTTACTCAAGCGTGCGTTCAACCTCGCAGCGAAGAACGGAGTCATCTCTAGAGCCAACGTCCCCGCCTTTCCGCAGCAACTGGAAGAAAACAATGTAAGAGAGGGCTTCGTTGACCGCGCAGGCTTCGAAGCTGTGCGCGATGCAATGCCAGATTACCTAAACGATCCTCTCACGTTCGCGTTCCGCACAGGATGGCGTATAGGAGCCGTCAGAGGATTGCGGTGGAGTTCAGTCGATTACGACAACCGAATGATCACGCTTGAGAGGAGCAACAGCAAGAACAAAAGGCCTTGGCTTCTGCCTCTGGACGATCCAGAACTCTTCGCCGTCATCGAACGCGCTTGGCAGCGACGTCGACTGGACTGCTTGCATGTCTTTCATCATGAAGGTCGTCCCTTGGCTGAAAGCACCTTTAGGAAATATTGGCCGAAGGCCACCGCAGAGGCAGGCTTCTCCGGTCTGCTGATTCACGATCTCCGGCGCTCCGCAGCACGTAATCTGGTGCGCGCAGGCGTTCATGAAAATGTTGCAATGGCAATCACTGGTCACAAGACGCGCGCGATCTTCGACCGTTACAACATCATCGCTGAGGACGATCTACGCGAAGCTATGCGCCGTCAGAGCGAATATCTGGCAGCGCAGACGAACCGGCCCAAAGTGATGCCGATCAGGCAGGCCTGTGATCAAACTGTGATCGAACCACGTGCATTTCGTCGCACGCCGATACCTCCGAGTCGAAGAAAAACACCTGCAAATGAAGCGGTCTCTTGCGCACCTATGCGTACCGATGCAGATACCTTCGGACTCAAAATCCTCCGTGGGCAACCACGTGCGGGTTCAAGTCCCGCCCTCGGCATCAAACTTCATACAGTGAGATTGATCGGTCAGGCCATCAGGCCGGCGGCGCGCCATTTCGGCGTGGCTTTCTTGTCGATGATATCGATCTGAGTCAGGAATCCGACCAGCTCCGCTGACATCTCGCGCCTGATCCCTGCCCGAAGCGGGCTATTTTTCGCCATCTCCAGCGCTTCGGGAGGCAACCCAAGATTCTTGTAGATGTCCGGATGTATCAATTGCCAGATCATGATCCTGGTCGCGAGCAAGCCGTAGCGACGCGCCATCGAGCGCTTGAACGTTCCGACCTGCGGCCAGTTTTGCTTGAGATACTCATGCGCGTAACCGCGATGCCGAGCCTCCTCGAAGATGTGAATCTTCGACAATTCACGCATCACGGGATGGCACTCGGGATCCTGCGCGGTGCGGTTGTTCAGGTAGCCAATGATATTTTCGGCGGCGAGCGTACTGAGCATGATCGCGACTCTCGAGGTCAGGTACTTGCTGACGAGCGTAAGCGGGATCGAGAACTGCGGCTTGTACCACGGCGTCTCGCATCGCTTGATCGCCTCGCCGAACATCATCGAATGGCGGCACTCGTCGGCCAGCTCGATCTGCATCCAGTAGAAATGCGGATCCAGCGGGCTGGCACCGGCCAGGTAGTCGATAAGTTTGAGCGACAGCTGATTCTCAAACCAGATCGTGGTCGCGAGCACGCTGGATGCCTCGTGCATCGACAGCCGCACCCTCTGCTCGCGCGTCATGTCGTCCCACAGCTTCGTCCCGTACAGCGAAACCATGTCCTGCGGCATGTAGAAGTGTGAGTAGTCGAAAGGAACGCTCCAATCGATTTCCTTGTAAGGGTCGAGAGACTTCCGATGCGACGCATCGATAAGGTGCTGAAGATAGTGACCACTGACGTTTTCGTCGCGGATCATGGCACTCCGCTTCCCGAGGCGCCTGCGACGCGTCGCGAAAAGCTCTCTGAGGCCTTCGACAGAAATAAAAAACTGTCTGGTCTAGCGAAGCCGTAGCCAAAGGCGGACGAAGGACCACGGTCAGGCTGGATCAACTTCGGACTCGACAGGGTGCCGAGCCCTACACGGTCAGTATAGCTGCCGCGATACGAACGAAGTCAAATTAGACGCGCTCAGCCTGCTAAGAACCGCTCATTTCCGGGAGGCCTTGGCGGATGCGCGTCGAAAAATCGGGAGAGTCATCGGCGGCTTTTGCTTTTTCTGTGATGTTGCTGAGCGCGCGAAGATCCGCGAACGGCAGACTCGTGTCGATTTGGCCGCGTTCGTAGAGCAGTTCGTCGAGATGGCCGTTCGCGAGCAGGCGCCAGTCGAGACGATAGCCGGCGCCGACGTTTTGCGCGTGGCCGCGAATCGTCGTCGTGCAGTTCTGCGTCAACGCGTTGTACCATTCGGGATGGTCGGCGAGATGATTCACTTCATCGAGATAATCGACCAGCAGCGCGCGCGCCTGCGCGGGTGGGACGCGGATGCGATAAAGATAGACCTGTTCGCCGCGGTAGTTGGTTCTGAGCCCGACCAGGTCGCGCTCGTCGGCGACGACGTAGTAGAGCTCGTACTGGCGGAAGAAACCGCGTAGCGCCGAGTATGATTCGCCCTTCTCCTTGCGCGTCTCGATCGAGATTGCCAGGTGCTGGCCGTCGTCGAAATCCCAGCTGACGATCGTGTGCGCGATTTCGGTCGGCCCCCAGAACGACAGGAACAAGTCCACGCCGCGAATTCGATCGAGATCGTAGGTCCGCGTCTCCCATCGAGGATCGTAGTCGGTTTCGGATCTATAGTTGAAATTTCGCACGTTCTCGATCGTGACGCGGTTGCCGTCGAAAGTTGCGCGCGCCGTGCGGGCCACGTCGGGAGTCCAGTCGCGGGTGTTGCTCGCCGGAATCAACGTCCACCAGAGCGCCACGACAACTACCGGGAAGAGCGCGACCACGAGTCCTCGCAACAACGGGCGCATCAGGGCGGCCAACGCGATCGAGACCAGGACGAGCAAGGCAGCTAGCGGCGCGGCGAGTACGGGCGAGTGCGGGCCGTCGAACCAGATCGCCAGAACGCCCCATGCGACGGCTGCGGTCACGATCACCAGCATCGCGATCGTCGCGAGGATGCGGACGGCGCGCCGGAGCATCAGTGGATTCCGGCGTGCTCGTAGAGGATGCGGCGGACTTCTTCGATCGTCTGCGGCGTGGCCTGCGTCGAGTGCCCCGAATTCACCACCAGCTCGGACTCGACGCCGTCGATGTGCGCGCTCTTGTATTCGACCACGCCGTCGTTGCCTTGTTCATTTGGGCCGCCCCCAATCACCGGAATGATCGAATGGGCGTGCACGCCCGGCGCGATCGGCAACGAAGAGAGCACCTTGATGAATTTGTTGGAGGAATCCATGTTGTCGAGCGCGGTCGGCATCGTGAACGGAGTTCCGATCAGGCTGGCTTCTCGAAGGTTGCCGATCGCAACGGTGGCTTTGGCAAGACTGCCGGGCAGGTTGATGAATTTATTCCCGAACTTGACGATGGGATTGCTCGCCATGTAACTGCCGCGATGCGGTGTCGCGATGAAGATCACTTCCGTCACGTAGGGCTGCGGCTTGAAGAACACCGCGCGATTGGCGAGGTCGCGCGTGTCGGGATCGAGTTTTGCCTGATCGAATGGAACCGACGAGATGTTGTTCCAGAAGCGATTGCCGCTGTCGACGACCATCATTTTCGTCAACAGCCCGCCCTGGCTGTGGCCGATGACGACCATATTATTGAGCGCCGGATCTTTGCCGTCCGGATCGACGGCCTTGCGCACCGCCTGGAGCGATTCCCGCAGACGCATCGCAGACAACACGATCGGATTGCCGCTGTTGTAGAGGAAGTACCAAAGCTGATAGCGCGAAGCGATCTTGGGATCGCCGAGCAACTCGTTGGTCATCTCCGCCCATCGCGCGGGACTCGACGCCGTGCCGTGAACGAACACAACTGGAATCATGTTCGGATGATACGGATGCAACATGAAGAGCCCATTAAAGGCACTGCCGTTGCCAGCGCCTAGAATGGGAAGGTCGCCCTGGCGAAAGCCGGCGATCTCGAAGTCCCACAGCGGCGCACCTTCCAGCCGATAGGCAAGCGCGGCACTGGGATCCGACTCGAGCGGCACGGATTGTGAGCCTACCTGTACGCTGCTCGCGCGGTCTTCGTCGTAAAGTTCGACCTTGCCATGCAAATGCCCCGTGCTCATCGCGAGGCGCGGATTGTCGAAGCGCACAAACGCTGTCATCGGTACTTTCGCTGTGGGCGGTATCCAGAGACTCGCGGGGCTGCCCGGCAGAGGTTCGACTTTCGCCGATAGCGCGGCGCCGATACCCGGTCTGCGATAGGTGTTGCGCAGCCCGCGAACCAGCATGTCCGCGAGCGAGACGAAATTCGTCAACTGATTTCCGGCATAGTGGAATTCGTCAGGCTCGATGCTCAAATCGAGAGAGCCGAAGGGCAAGGTCAGTTGACGCGCGCCAAGATCAACTTCTTTGCCGTCTTCGGTCGCAAGTCCCAGCGCGATGCCTCGATTGTAAAGGTCGACTGCGAGCCGCAAGCGTGGATCGTACGGCCCGGGCACGTCCGCCGGATTCAGCGGGAACAGGAAGGCGTACGCATAGGCGGCCGATGCGAGGTAGTAGGATCGATTGCCGGAGTTTTCGGCATACGCGAACGAAAGCTCTGACAGCGCGAACAATCGATCACGTTCGTCAGGCTTGCCAAGTCCCGAATTCAGCTCGGCGAGAACTTCTTGCGGATCGCTCTTGAAACGGCTGGCAAGCGCGGTTCGTTCAAGGAGCTGGGTCGAGTAGTCGCTAGGCTGGCCGGTTGAGAGGACGTTGGCGTTTAGCTCGCGATGCGCCGCTTGCTCGTCGAGTCGTGTGACTCCGACCGGTGTGGCGCAACCGCCGGCGAATAGAACGACGAACGCAAGTACGACAGTCGCGATGCCTGCCGACCAGCCCGCGGGTAGTGACGTGCGTGCGATCACCGTACGTTCACAGCCGAATGAATTTCTGCTTGAGCATTCATCGGCCAATCATATTCGTTGGAACCTCTCAATTGAATGTACGGCGAAGATTGACTGCCGCTCTCGCGCGATGGCGTTAATCCTCGGCAGCCTTGTCCATCAACATTTGCTGAGTGGCCTTGTCGACTTTGTCCTTGATGTCAGGTCCTATAGGTTTCAGATCAATCGTTACCTGATTTATTTTTCCGGTGAAGCTGCTGTCGGGGCCCGCGACGTAGTCTTCCGTAACCGGGGTACCTTCATCGATCCCCACGTCCGCGCCCTCATCCGCGGAGAATAGAAGCCCGTTGGTGTTTTCGATTCGGCCGGTTGCGACTTTTGCGCCGTTTACGAAAATTGAGCCCGTGCCGCCTGCGCCCAACTTGCCGCCGTCGGTTGCGAACTCGAAGCGGATCGTTGCTTTCCCGGCGGGTATTGGTTGTTTTGCGGCAATCGTGTAGCGGTTCAACCCGACCCAGTTATAAGTGTAGACGGGCCGCGCGTTCTTCAGATAGAGCGTCCAGCCACCGAACCGCCCACCCTGGCAGATGATAACGCCGTTGGCGTTTTTCTTCGGCACCTCAACGTCGGCAGTGATGCTATAGGAACGATTCTTGATGTTGATAAAGGCGCTCTCCATCATGCCGGTCATACCGCCGTAGACCGTAAGCGACGTGCGACCTGCCATGAGGTCGGGACGGCCGGCCATCGCTGGGTTCAGGCGCTCTACCCCGCGATCGTCGATAGGCAGGACGTGATTCTTTATTGCCTCCGCGAGAAACAGATCCTGCATTTCCTTGAGCTTGGTGGGATTGTTCGCCGCCAGATCGTTCGCGAGGCTGAAGTCCCCGGCGGTGTTGTAGAGTTCCCACTTATCGTTCTCGAGCATTGCCCGCGGCTGCCTCTCCCACGGCGCACGGTGAACAGTACCCGCCAGCCAACCATCGTGGTAAATCGCGCGATTGCCGGCGATCTCGAAGTATTGAGTCTCATGCCGGCCTTTCGCCTGGGGATTGTCGAACGTGTAGGCCATGCTCACGCCTTGGATAGGTGTCTGCGGTATACCGTCAACCGTTTTCGGTTGAGGCAGTCCGGCTATATCCAGGATCGTTGGTGCTACGTCAATCACATGATGGAACTGAGAGCGCAGCTCACCCTTCGCCTTGATTCGCTTTGGCCAATACACAACCATCCCGTCGCGAGTACCGCCGAAGTTGGACGCGACCTGCTTGGTCCAGGTGAAGGGAGTATCGCCCGCAACAGCCCAGCCGGCCGCGTAATGGCTATATGCCATCGGACCGCCTAGCTGATCGATATGCTTGAGCTGCACGTCGATCGGCTCCGGCACGGCATTGAAAAACGTATTCTCGTTGAAGACACCATTCATTCCGCCCTCAGCGCTGGAACCGTTGTCGCCTGCGATGTAGAAGACGATCGTGTTATCCAGTTGACCCACGTCCTGTATGGCCTGGATCAGCCGCCCGATTTCGTAGTCGGCCATCTCGCCGAATCCGGCATACACTTCCATCTGTCGCGCGAACAGCTTCTTTTCCTCGGGCGACAGCGAGTTCCAGTCCTTTATTGCTTGCGGCTTCGGTGCGAGCTTCGTATCTTGTGGAACGACACCCAATTGCTTTTGGCGTGCAAGAGTTTCCTCGCGCAGATTGATCCCATCCTGAGTCAAACTTACCCTTGTACTTCGCAATCCAGTCCTTGGGCACCTGATGCGGAGCATGAACTGCACCAGGTGCAAAGTAGATGAAAAAGGGCTTGTCAGGAGTCAACGCTTTCTCGTAGCGCATCCATGCGATAGCGTGATCGGTCATATCGGTCATGAAGTGGTACTTAGGATCGTGCGACGGCTCGATTTGGCTCATACCGTCGTACAGCAGCGGCGCCCATTGGTTGGCCTCGCCGCCCATGAAGCCGTAGAACTTGTCGAAACCTTCCCGCGTAGGCCAGCGGTCAGTAGGTCCCGACGGACTCACCTCCCATCCTGGAGTCTGATGCCATTTGCCAAACGCGGCGGTGCTGTAACCGTTGAGTCGCAGCATTTCAGCTAACGGCGCGATGCTATTGGGACGCACGCCAGTATTGCCGGGGAAGGCCGTCGCAACGTCCATCACTGCCCCGGTGTTAGTCATGTGATGGTTGCGTCCCGTGAGTAGCGCCGCGCGTGTCGGCGAACATAGCGCCGTTACGTGGAACTCGTTGTAGCGCAGGCCGCCCTTGGCCAGGAGATCGAGAGTCGGCATGTTGATAGGACCGCCAAAGGTGCTCGGTTGCCCAAAGCCCATATCATCGAGCAGGATGATAAGTACGTTCGGAGCACCGGTGGGCGCCTTCACCTCAAAACGCGGCGGTGGCGTCGCGTTGCGAGCATCGAGCTGAGTTATGGGCGGGTAGCTAGGATCGGGTATAGGCAGCGCGGTGCGATCCAGGGTTTGCGCGCGCAGAACCGTGGCTGTCGCCACTGCGATTACCATAGCTATAGAAATGTGCCGAAAGAACTTCAGTGTCCTGCTCCTTTACATCGATTCAAGCGAGCTAGCTGGTTTCGGACCCCAACTTAGGCCGAGCTTGAACCATACCGTGTTGCCGTTGAGCCGGTTGTCCACACCCAGTTCGGGCAGCCATTTTACTTCGCCGGCCACGTCAAAATCACCGAACTTGTAGGCATAGGAGAAGATAGGCCCTATACCCGTCGTCATGCCCTCGAACCCGCCAAGTTTCGCGCCGCTGCCGCTATCTCCGCTAATCTGCTGATAGAAATATCCGTTAACACCCCCACCTATGAATCCGCCGAAGAGCGGCAGGTGTTGCGCTATGGTGCCGTCGAGATGGAACTGGTCCCCGGTTTGATAGTCGGTGGTGCCGTTTTCGGTGTTGAAATCGAACCCCGCAAAAGCAGTGACTTCCGTTCCAATCGTGGTGCTAAGCCAGCTGAACCCAGCCGCGGGCTCGAAGGTCCAATAGTTTCTGCCGATGTTGGCCAGATCGCCTTTGTTGAAGGTTCCGCTGGGTGCATAAACGCCGAATTGCCCCTGCCACTTAAAATCACCGGACTTCCACCCCATCATCACCGGAAACATCTCAACGTCGCCGAATCCGTTGGCGGTATCTTGCTTATAGACGCTGGGAGACAATCTTTTTCTGCCACTAAGCTTCACGTCTCCCTGAACCTCCAGCCAGACGTAGGGGACAATCAGCTGCACTGCATATTGTCCACCCAATATCTTCCATGGAGCCTGATAGAGGAACACCGAGGTATCTGAATAGATCGTGCCCTTTGCATCCGCGGTCAGCAGACCGCCAAATTCCAAATCCTTGCCGGCCCCGGCGGTGCCCTCGTAGTAAGTGAAGGCGTTCGCGTAAACGAGCGACGAGGTGTCGCGATCGGGCAGCATATCGATGAAGGAACTGGTCGCGCCCGGAATGTAGTGCCCGACTCCGGCCTCTTCGGCCAGTGCGGCAGCCGAAGGAAGTGCGACGCCCAAAGCGACCAGCAGCATTACCAAGCGCAAGCGTGGCGCGGTCTCTTTCATAGATCTCATGTTGCAGAAGATGACTATATCGTATAGAAATGACTGTCAAGCCCAGTTATGACCAGAACGATCAAAATGACCGAACGGGCAATCGCGGCGAAAGCGAAGCCGACCCGCGCCGACAGACGGATGATCCGAAATCGCAAGGCGCTGCTGAACGCCGCGGAAAAAATCATCGCCGCAAAGGGTTTCGAGCGGGTGACGATAGATGAAATCGCCGAGACGGCGGACCTCGCGAAAGGGACTTTCTACAACTATTTCGATGACAAGAACCAGATAGAAAAAGAATTGGCGCTCACGATCCGAAAGGACCTCGAGGGCGAAGTGGAAGATGCGCAGGCGGGTGTCGAAGATCCTGCCGGACGACTAGTGACGGGAATTTGCGTTTTTCTCCGCGCCGCAGTAACGGCGCCGACTCACGCCGCCGTCGTCGCGCAAATGTACGGTCAGTGGCTCCATCCCGAGGCCGCCGGAAATGCGCGCCTGCGCAGGGATCTGGACGACGGTTATCGCGCCGGACGCTTTACTACCGCGAATCTGCCGGCCGCGATCGTGATGATCGTGGGCCTCGTACAAGCGGGAATCATGCGAGCTTTGCAGCTGGCTGAACGAAACACCGTGCGGAAGCTCGCATTGGCACTCTCCGTGTTGGCACTGAGGGCACTCGGAATGAAGACTACCGAGGCTCAGGCGACCTCGTCGAAGGTCGTTCGCCGCGTGTTTGACCGCAACTGAAGGAGTCGCCCGAACCGCACAACTACGAACGATTTGCGTTCCCCCGATAACGCCCCAGCCCTCCGACATTCTAGGTTCGCGCCTCGCTGTTTGCCCATAGTTGTTGGATGCGCGCCGAACGAGTCGCGGCCACCATGCGGCACCCTGCGATCATTGCGGCAGTGTGGATCTGCGCGCTCCTGATGTTGGCCGGCACCGCGTCGAAGATGCAAGGACAGTGGCATCGCCGTGATTTCTCGAACTACTACGAATCGGCGTGGGCGCTCCGCCACGGAATCGATCCCTACTCGGCGCTCCTGACACCAATCGGCGCGAAGCTCGGCCTCGAGACCGGCGGTTTGCTTCACGCCTCCGAAACTCCGCCGTTTTTGCTTTGCTTCGAACCTCTCACACGGCTGCGGCCGCGCACCGCATTTTGGATCTGGATAGCGATCAACTTTTTCGCACTGGCAGTCGCGATGTACCTGTTGCTCGCCTATCGTCGCGGGCTGACCGGTCGCACCGCATGGCTGCTGGCCGGACTAATCCTGATGTCGGCGCCGGTGAGTCTGAATTTTTATTGGGGACAATCGCAGCTCATCGTCCTCGCTCTGATGGTCTGCGCGATGCGTGCGATGGGACGCGAACGCGACGGCGCTGCCGGCGGGCTTATCGCAATCGCCGGACTGTTGCGCGCATACCCGTTGCTGCTCGTCGGCTATTTTGTAGTCCGTCGAAAATGGCGCGCGGTTACATTCGCGACGGCCGGAATCGCCGCAGGAACATTACTAACGATCGCGGTGCTTGGAGTACCGCAGTCCCTTGGCTTCATTCACGCCGCGTCGTGGCTCACGGACAACTATTTGGTGAACCGGGTCGACAATCTTTCGCTCGGACCATTCGTATCGCGAACATTCTGGGCATTGACCGGCACCGCGTTAGGCTCCTCGACTGATTGGATACGACGCGCCGCAATCTTGGTCGCCGACCTACTAGTATTTGGAGTGACTATTCGCGCGACGCTGGCCGATACGAACCGCGGCGATCCCGACTGGCGAATATATTCGCTGTGGATCGCGACCTCGCTCATGCTGACGCCCGTCGGATGGCATCACTACCTGGTGCTACTGGCTATTCCGTTCGTGCAGATGGTCGCGGCGGCGGAGCAAGGGCGATCAAGCGCGCGGGCGATTTGGATGGCGGCGCTATCATATCTGCTCTGCGCGGTCTCGCTCCGCGCCTTCAACCGATTCTTGGTGCCGCCGCCGACCGCGTTCCAGCTAAGCCTCCCGTGGATTGCGCGCGCCCTGGAGGAAACGAGCTTCGTCGCCCTGCTGACAGGCTACATCGCATCGTATTGGTTCGCGATTGACGACTTACAGCCCGAGCATCCGCCGCAACTTCACCGCGCTGAATCCCAGCATCGTTTCGTCGCCAACACGAATTACCGGGACCGCGCGAAAACCCATGCTCGCCAGCTCGTTGATGAGTGAAGGATCCTTGGCGATGCTCTTTTCGACGAAGTTGACGTTGTGCTGCGTGAGAAATTCTTTCGCCTGATGGCAGGCCGAGCATCCGCTATTGGTGTAAATCACGACTTCCATCCGATCCTCCTATCCAACTCTACAGTGAGGCTCTCCGAGTGGGGCGGGCCGCCGTGCCCGCCACCTTCACGCCACCCGCCGCCGCACAATTCTCCCCGCACGCCTCAACCATCTTCCGCAGCGTAACTCTCAGCCGCATCAGCCTCTGGATTTCCTCATTCATCGCGGCCAATTTCGCTTCCGCCTTCCTCGTCACCGGACCGCACTCCGCCGTCGACTTAACCCCCTGCGACAGCAGCTCCTTGACTTCCTTCAGCGTGAATCCAAGCCGCTTCGCATCGCCGATGAAACGCAGCCGGTCGAGCACGTCGTCGGAGTAGTTCCTGTAGCCCGAAAAATTCCGCCGCGGCGCCGCGATCAAACCCTGCCGCTCGTAGAACCGAATCGTGTCGATACTCACTCCCGCCGCACTAGCTATCCGGCCAATAGTCATCTGAACCTCACGATAGACCCTTGACTATAGTCCAGAGTCAAGCGGGTCGATGTAGTTTTCCGGCAATGCAGTCACGTACTCGAAGTCCAGCGCCTGATGGTTGATTCCGCGCACAGGCGGCGCGATCCAGCTCGCGAACTGGCCGGGCGCCGTGACCGGCTTCATCAGCGACGCCACGAATTCGCGCTCTGCTCTGCGTCGGTATCCATTCTGCTTTGCGCCGCTCCCATTCCGCATCCGAAATTATCTTCCCGTCCGGCGTCACGTTGACTCTCGCGAACTCGCCAATCGAGCGCCGAAACCCGCGATGCGGCAGCTTGATCTCGAAGCTAACTCCGGCTTCACGAATAATCTTGTTCCATCGCGCGAGCGCCCGCTCGCAATCGCCAATGTACGAATCGCGCAGAGCCTCGTTCAGCGCAATCAGCGCAGGCTGCTCGGTTTCGATGACCACGCCGTTGTCCGGCTTGAATACTCGTGTAGCTGCTTTGCCCCAGTTGATGGTCGTCGTCGCGGTCGGCTTCCTTGAACCGTCCCTTCAGCCCCGCGCTGAAATAATTCGCCGCGTTGGTCGAAAGCTCGGAACCGAACAGGTCGAGCGATACTGAGTAATGGAAGTTTATATACTTCTGGATGATGGCGAGATCGATTCCGCCGTACTCGCCGACTCTGTCGGTGTCGTGCTCTTTCATCAGCTGGCAGGTGCGGCTGACTACGCGGCCCACTCCCGATTCGCCGACGAACAGGTGATGCGCCTCCTCGGTCAGCATGAAGCGGCAGGTGCGCGCGAGCGGATCGAATCCCGATTCGGCGAGGCTCGCCAGCTGATACTTGCCGTCGCGGTCGGTGAAGTGCGCGAACATGAAGTACGACAGCCAGTCGGGCGTCTGCTCGTTGAACGCGCCGAGGATGCGCGGATTGTCGGCGTTGCCCGACCGGCGCGCGAGCAGCGCGTCGGCCTCCTCGCGGCCGTCGCGCCCGAAGTAAGCGTGCAGCAGGTAGACCATCGCCCACAGATGGCGCCCTTCCTCGACGTTGACCTGGAAAAGGTTGCGCAGGTCGTAGAGCGACGGGCAGGTCTTGCCGAGATGGCGCTGCTGCTCGACCGACGCCGGCTCGGTGTCGCCCTGCGTCACGATCAGGCGGCGCAGCACTCCGCGATGCTCGCCGGGCACCTCGCGCCAGACCGGCTCGCCCTTGTGCTCGCCGAACGAAATCTTGCGATCGGATCGCGGTCGGCGAGAAAAATCCCCCATCGATAGTCCGGCATCTTGACGTATCCAAACGTCGCCCAACCCTGCGCGTCAGCCGAAATCGCGGTGCGCAGGTACACGTCGCAGCCCTGGAAGTCCTCGGGCCCCATCTCGCGTCCACCATTCCAGGAAGCCGGGCTGCCACGCCTCGAGCGCGCGCTGCAGGCGGCGGTCGTCATCGAGATCCACGTTGTTGGGAATCCGCTCGGAATAGTTGATCGCCATCAGACTCTCCTCGGATCGAATTCCGGCCGCGCGCCGCGTGCCGTAAAGTTTGAGCGCGCCTTTTTCGCCGATCGCGTTGGGGCGCTGGAAAATCCAGTTCTGCCACGCCGACAGGCGCGCGAAAATTTTCGACTCGATCGTCTCCGGCCCGCCGAAGCGCAAGGACGCTTCCATCCCGGTGAGCGCGTCGGACGAAAACGCCGCGCGCTCTTCGATTGCGAGGCGCACCTCATCGTCCCAGTCGATATCGTCGGGCGTGAAAGTCACGAGGCCGAGTTCATCCGCCGTCGACGTGTCGATCTGCTCGCCAATCCTGCCGCGCAAATCCTCGACGCGCTCCGGCTCGCCCTGGAATCTGCTTTCGCAGCCGCGTCAAGCCGTTGCACATCGGCATCGCGCCGAAGTTCATTTCAGTGAGGCTGATACTTGCCGGCGATCGATTCGTCGCCGTCGCGCAATCCGCGCAGCATGTAGGTGCGATCGGCTGCGAGCGCCAGTTCGAGCAGAGTTCCGCAGAAGCACGACCCCGGCTCGATCAACGCGAAGATCGAGCGCGAGCTCACGTCGATTCGCTTCAGCGCGCGCTTCAGGTAGAGGCGGATCTCGCGGATGAGCCAGTCATCGGCATTGGCGGCGAGGAACGCGTCGTGCGACCTCACCATCGTCGCGTCGCCTCGCGTGCGAAAAATCCACGTGCGGATGAGTCTCCTCGTTGAAGCGCAGATGAAGGATCGCGTCTTCGAGCTCGCGCGCAAACGCCAACGGCCAGAAGTCCGCGCCGAGCGATCGAGCCTCTTCAACGTTGCGCGGCGCCGGCTTGTTCGGACCCTCGACGACGAACGTCGCGGTCGAATTGTCGCGATCGATCTCGACCGTCAGGTGCGGATACTTGACCCGCTGATCTTCAACCTCGCGCGCGAGCCGACCGAGCGATATGCCCGCGCGCATCCGGCGATCCGTTCGCAGCGCGCCGCAAACTCGAGTGCCCTGTCGCGACGCCGCCTCGAGCAGTTGCGAGCGCGGAACCACCTCATCGACTAACTGCCATTCCACGGCGCGCTTGCCCCGCACGCCTTCTTCGGTCGTGCAGAAGAAATCCGCGCGGTCGCGCCGGACACTGCGCTTGTCGACCAGCCGCGTCAGTCCGCCCGTGCCGGGCAGCACGCCGAGCAGCGCGCACCTCCGGCAGCGACACGCTGGTCGAGCCGTCGTCCGCCATCATTATATAGTCGGTCGCGAGCGCGAGTTCGTAACCGCCGCCCGCGCACGCGCCGCCGATCGCCGTCATGTAGTACTGGTCCGAGTTGAGCGTCGCATCTTCGATCGCGTTGCGCGTCTCGTTGGTGAATTTGCAGAAATTTACCTTGAACGGATGACTCGACAGGCCAAGCATCCTGATGTTCGCGCCCGCGCAAAACACGCGCTCCTTGCCCGACGTGACGATCACGCATTTCACCTCGGGATGCTCGAAGCGCAGCCGATTCACCGCGTCGTTGAGCTCGATATCGACGCCGAGGTCGTAGGAATTGAGCTTCAGCTCGTAGCCCGGCGCGAGCCCGCCGTTTTCGTCCACGTCCATCGCGAGCGTCGCGACCGGGCCGGCGAAGCTCAAACGCCAATGCCGATACGCGGACGGCTCGGTGCGAAAGTCGATCATCTCGAAATTCTCCCGCCTGGAACGATCGTTCAGGTTTAGTATAGACCGCACCATACCCGCAGATTCAACGATCGGATCGCCTCACGCGACGCGCCGCAGCACGACCATCGCGTGGCCGGCGACATGAACCCGCTCTTCAAATGGATGCGACTGCGCGCGATCTCCCGCCGTCGCATCCGCCGTGTCGAGCACGATCGTCCAATTTCGCGCCCACATTTCTTCGGCGGCAGCTTGAATTCCATCGGCTCGTTGATACGAGTTGAACATCAGGAAGAAGCTGTCGTCGGTGATCCTGACGCCGGCGCGATCCCGTTCGGTGATCGCGCTGCCGTTCAGGAACGCGCCGAGCGTCTTCGCGTAGCCGACGCCCCAGTCGGCCGAGATCATCTCGACGCCGTCTGGCCGAAACCATTCGAGATCTTTGAGCCGGGCGCCCTTCGCGAGGATCGCCCGTGAACCATCCCCGCCGCCGGAAAATCGGATGCTCGCGGCGGAGCTGAATCAGGCGCCGGGTGAAATCGATCAGCGCGGCGTCGGCGTTCTCCCAATCGATCCATGAGATCTCATTGTCCTGGCAGTAGGCATTGTTGTTGCCGCGCTGCGTGCGTCCGATCTCGTCGCCCGCCGTGATCATCGGCACGCCCTGCGACAGCAATAGCGTCGCGAGGAAGTTGCGCTTCTGCTGCTCGCGAAGCGCACGAATCGCGGGATCGTCGGTCGGCCCTTCGACGCCGCAATTCCACGACCGATTGTTGTTGTCGCCGTCGCGATTGTCCTCGCCATTCGCCTCGTTGTGCTTTTCGTTGTACGAGACCAGGTCGGCGAGCGTGAAGCCGTCGTGCGCGGTCACGAAGTTGATGCTCGCGAGCGGTGCGCGGCCGCCGGCGCGATAGAGATCCGAGCTGCCGGTGACGCGCGACGCAAACTCGCCCATCGAATAGCTTCGCGCCGCGCCAGAAATCGCGCACGCCGTCGCGATACTTGCCGTTCCATTCGTTCCAGTTGACCGGAAAATTCCCGACGCGATAACCGCCCTCGCCGACGTCCCACGGCTCCGCGATCAAGCTTGACCGCCGAGATCACCGGGTCCTGCGCAATCGCCGCAAAGAACGGGCTGGCCGCGAATTCTCCGCGCGGTCCGCGCGCCAGCGTGGTCGCCAGGTCGAAGCGGAAGCCGTCGACGTGCATCTCGGCTATCCAGTAGCGCAGGCTGTCCATCACCATCTGGAGCACGCGCGGGTGGTCGGTATCCAGCGAGTTGCCGGTGCCGGTGTAGTCCTCGCAGCGCGCCGCTGCCGTCGGCCGCAGCCGATAATAAATCGCGTTGTCGATTCCGCGAAAACAAATCGTCGGCCCGTACTCGTTGCCCTCGGCCGTATGGTTGTAAACAACGTCGAGGATCACCTCGATTCCCGCGCGGTGGAACGCCTTCACCATCGACTTGAACTCCGTGACCGAACTGGCCGGCGCGTTCCCGGACGCGAAGCGGATGTCCGGCGCGAAAAAGCCAATCGAGTTGTATCCCCAATAGTTAGTCAGCCCGAGCTTATCCAGGTGGCGTTCGGGCGCCGTCTGATGTACCGGCATCAATTCGATCGCGTTCACGCCGAGCGAGGTCAGGTGCTGGATTGCGGCCGGCGATGCGAGCCCCGCGAATTTGCCGCGAATCTTGCCGCGGCACTTCGGGATGCGTCGCAGTCATGCCCTTCACGTGCGCCTCGTAGATCACGAGGTCGTTCCACGGAATTGCGGGCTTGCGATCGCCCTCCCAGTCGAACGCCGAATCGACGACCACGCACTTGGGCATCACGGGCGCACTGTTGCGCGAGTCCGGACGCGCGACGGCGCCGGCCGCGGTCGAGCGATAACCGAACATCGAATCGTGCCATCGCGGCATCCCGATCGAGCGCTCGCGCATAGGGATCGAGCAGGAGCTTGGCGGGATTGAAGCGATGCCCCGCGGGGGGATCGTACGGACCCGCGAAGCGATAGCCGTAACGCTGCCCGGCGCGAACTCCAGGAACGTAGCCATGCCAGATATGTTCGGTGCGATCAGCCAGCGGTATTCGCACGACTTCGGTATTGCCGCCGACGCCGCCAAACAGGCATAGCGTCGCGGCAGTCGCGTGTTCGGAAAATATCGCGAAGTTCACGCCGGCGCCGTCAGCGGTGGCGCCAAGCGGATACGGCGCGCCGGGCAGAGTTTCAAATCTGGATTTCGGCATTTTGAAAATGACAGTAATGGCAAGCCGCAATGATAGTGGCAACCGTTTCTTAGGCGCCCGCAGTAATTGCATTTCGTCCCGGCAAGTGCCCGCCTTTGCGGCCCCGCTTGAATGCGTCAAAACGATTTTAAAATCGCCCTACAGTACGTAACTCAAACCTTGACAGATTGTAGATAAAATTAAATAATACAACCTGTGGCAGCACCGAGCTTGGCGACGTTCGCGCATCAAGTCATCACAGGTCATAACGCGTCGTGACCGACGCGTGGTTCTGAAGCACGGCGAAGCTGACGCGAGGGTGAGCGACTGAAGTCTCGACGGTTGCCGTGATGGCAGAGAGAGTCAAATGACTTCGATGGCGCCGGATTGGACCCCGGCGACATTAAGTTGCGCGTCAGTGTCGCTTGTGGCGCGTAGCAATAGCAAAGGCGGCCAGCCGGGGCGTTCGGACACTTCCGGCTGGCTCGCCGTCGCATTTTTGTTCAGAAATGCGCTTGTATCGTTGCAAAAACGCCCATTCGCGCGATTTTCACACTATTACTAGTATGGCACTTGATATCGCTGTCCACGGATAGTATGGCATACCGCTTGCTGGCATAGCCCAACGTAGATGGGATTTAAAAGGCGTGGCTAGTCACTTAATATGGAGCGCCGAATAGTCCAGCCCTGCTGGCGTTCAATCGAGTAATATTTACAATGAGTGCAGCTCTCGTTTCGCCAGCGATCGCCCGCCGCATGCCGCCACGGGAACCGGACGCGCTGGCAACTCGCGAAGTTGATCACCTCGTTTCCAGGCTGCTCAACGAAATCAAGGTCCCATTCGGCTCCTTGGGAACCCGAGTACTCAATCAGCTTGCCGACCTCAAAAAGATTCTCTCCACCGACTACACCGACGTCCCCGGGCTTCCGTCCAGGCCTCTCGCGCAGGAGTTGTCGCAGATCATTGAGAAAGACATCAAACAACACATCCCGAATTACGGCAGCCTCGCGGACCTTAAGGGCGACAAGCAACTCTTCGGTCACCTGACGAAATTGTTCGGTCCGCGCGAACTCGAGTTGCGTGCCGAGCCGTATCGCACCGGCGCCGGCCTCTCGCTGCGCGGATTCTACTGCCGTGCCGACGTCGGCGAGAAAAGCAAGTTCGTGATCTTCGTCAACACTGCCCATCATCCCGGCGCAGTCGCGACGACGCTCGGTCATGAAGTCGGCCATTTCATCTACGGTTCGTTGCGTCGGCGAAAAGGCCGCGCACACCGCCTTCATGGAAGGCGCGTTTGCCAAGCACCTGGTGGAAGAGGACGAGCTGTTTGCCGACAGCTTCGTTGCGCTCGCGGCCTACAGTCCCGACTCGATAAAAAAGATCGGCGCCATCACGCATCTCAAGCCCGGGTCGACCGACGATATTTTCAACGGCATAAAGTTCGCCTACGACCGAATTGGAGCGCGTTACGATCTCGATCTGAGCAAGGGCAAAACGCCGGCGGCGTGGCGCGTGCGCTACCTGACCTCGATGGCGCACTTCTTCAAGCTGCGCTGCGCGTTGTACAAGGCAGCCGGAGTCTAGGCTCGGGCAAAAAGGGACAAAGCGGCCGCTCGTCGGAGTAAGACGAGCGGCATCGTTTTATCTTGAGCCAGCATCTTCTCCTGATACTGGGTGCAGGGGTCACCCCTGCCCAGGGAAGCGTGAAACCCACGGCGGGTTTCACAAAATAAAGTGATTTATTCTCCGGCGCGATCGCGCCGGAGAATGTTCCACTACAGCGCCGCGAACATCGCGTCGAACAGCGCCGCCGCGCGCCCGTCGATCAGCGGGTCCGATCCCATCTGATTCATCGTGTAGCCAAACCCCACCCGCGCATCCGGATCGGCAAATCCAATCGAGCCGCCCGCCCCCGTATGACCGAACGTCCGCGAATTCGGACCGATCGGCGCCACCGGCTGATTCAGCTGAAATCCCATCCCCCATCGCGTCACAACGCCGAGAAAAGATCGGGGCCGTTGGCCTGCTCCGTATGCGCGCGCTTGATACTCGCCGGCGTCAGCACGCGATAGCCGTTCAGCTCGCCACCCGTCGCGAGCGCACCGTACAGCGTGGCCAGCGCGCGCGCATTCGTATGGCCGTTGGCGGCGGGAACCTCCGCACCGCGCCACGCGCGGCTGTTGACCAGCGCCGGATCGACGACCGGCCGCGGATTCGCGATCGCCTTGAACGTCATCGATTCCGGATCGACGCTCATCCTCGCCAGTTGGTCGGGCGTGCCCGGCGGTGGCGGCGGCGCGCCGATCAGCTCGGCGATTCGCGGATCGAAACTCGCGTCCACTCCAATATGAATATCGAGCTTGAGCGGCCCCGCGATTTCGTCGCGCAATAAGTGCCCGGCGTCTTGCCCGTGATTCGCCGAATCACCTCGCCGACCAGGTAGCCGAACGTGATCGCATGATAGCCGTGCGCGGTTCCCGGCACCCACCACGGCTCCTGCGCCGCCAGCGCCGCGCACATCACGGGCCAGTTCGTGTAAGCGTCCATCGGCAACTGCTTCCTGACCGCCGGCAATCCCGCGCGATGACTCAGCAGAAAATTGACGGGAATCTTTTCCTTGCCGGCCTGCGCAAACTCGGGCCAGTACTTGGCGACCGGCGCATCGAGATCGAGCTTGCCTTGATCGACCAGCCGATTCGCACAGATCGACGTGATGCCTTTGGTAGTCGACCAAACATTGACGAGCGTATCGCGCGTCCACGGCCTGGTCTTAGCCTTGTCGGCATGACCTCCCCACAAATCGAAAATGGCCTTCCCATCGACAACCGCAGCCACCGACGCCCCAACCTCGATCCCATTCTCAAAGCTATCCGCAAAAATCTCTCTGACGCGTTTGAACCGCGGCTCACACGTGCCTTCGATCTTCACTGCCATGTCGAGTCTCCTAAAGTGGCAATCGACTGACCCAATACCACGCAATCTCGATCGCCACCAAGCCGCATCGACCCGATCTAAGCCTCGAAATCTACCCGAATTCCAATCAGCAGCGCGGCCCCATATACTCCCCCTCACATAACAGATGCCTTCACCCGAAACCTTCGCCAAAGTCAGCCGCTTCGTCAGCCGCATGTACGGGCGGCTGTTCTCGTCGAATCCTTATCCGCTCTACAAGTTCCTGCGCACGCGATATCCGCTGCTGCGCACGCCCATCGGCTTCTGGATTTCTACGCGCTACGCCAATTGTCACAGCCGTTCTGCGCGACAAGCGCTTCCTCGCATTCGATCTCAACGCGCTCGACGCGTTCCCGCCCGACGACGGCCTCAAGTCGATGCGCGAGGCGCTGCAGCACGCGATCGTTTTTCGCAATCCTCCCGACCACACTCGCCTGCGCCGGCTGATGACGACTTTTTTTTCGCCGGGCGTCGTCAACGGACTGCAGCCGCGGATTCAGAAGATCGTCGACTACCTGCTCGACGCGGTCGAGTCTCGCCGCTCGATGGATTTGATCAAGGACGTCGCGTTTCCATTTCCGATCGACGTGCTGGCCGAGGTGATGGGCGCCGATGACGCCGACAAACCGATGTTCCGCGACTGGATGCGCACGCTCGGCGTGCCGCTCGATCCGGTGATCAGCGCGAACGATCCGGGCGTCGAGGTGCGCCAGGCGATCGCGGACGTGCGCCGCTACTTCTCGGACCTCGCCGCCGACCGCCGGAAGCATCCGCGCGAAGATTTGATCAGCATCATGGTGAGCCGCCGAAAATCGCGGCGACCTGCAGACCGAAGAGGAGCTCGTTTTCAGCGCGATGTTCACGCTGCTGGCCGGCCACGAAACTACGATGAACATGATCGGCAACGGGATGCTCGCGCTGTTCCGCAATCCCGACGCGCTCGCCCGCCTGCGCTCGGACCCGTCGCTGATCGAGTCTGCGCTCGACGAGTTCCTGCGCTTCGACAGCCCGGTGCAGGTGACGTTCCGCACCGCCAGCGAAGACATCGAACTTGGCGGCAGAACGATTCCGCGCGGCGATCACGTGGTCGTATTTCTCGGCGCGGCCAATCGCGACCCGCTGCGATTTGCCGATCCCGACAAGCTCGACATCACGCGGACGCGACAATCATCACCTGTCGTTCGCCGCGGGACCCCATCGATGCATCGGCGAAGTGCTGGCCAAAGTCGAAGGGCGCATCGCCTTCGAAACGATTCTCCGCCGAATGCCGAATCTGTCGCTCGCCGACCCGCATCCGAAGTGGCGTCCCGCGATGAGCCTGCGCGGGTTGAAATCGTTGCCGCTGACGTTCTAACGCCGCCCGCAACCTAACCCCTAACCCATTCCCGAGCGGGAAGGGGAACCAGAGGTAGGGGACGGAACAGCACCGGGATTCTTCGCTTCGCTCTGAATGACACAAAGAAGTGAATGACACAGAAAAAAGAACCTGCAGAGCAAAAGGGCGTCCTCGCCATTTTGCGATTAGTACTGGGTGCAGGGGTCACCCCTGCCCAGGGAGGTGCGGAACCCACGGTGGGTTCCGCATTTAATAAGTGATTTACCCTTCCCTACATCGACGCGTACACCGCGTCGATCAGCGCCGTCGCGCGCGGATCGATCAGCAGGCTCGCCTGCATCTTGTTCATCGTGTAGCCAAATCCGATCTTCGCCTCGGGGTCCGCGTATCCGAGCGAGCCGCCCGCGCCCGGATGCCCGAACGACTTCGCATTCGGCCCCAGCGCCGCGCCCGGCTGCGACATCATGAAGCCCTGCGAGAAGCGCGTGTTCAGAATCAGCACCTCGTCGGGGCCGTTCGATTGCTCGATCGAGCATTTCGCGACTTCGTCCTTCGACATCACGCGCACGCCGTCGAGTTCGCCGCCGCGCGCGAGCGCGCCATACAATCTGCGCCAGCGAGCGCGCCGTGCCGTGGCCGTTCGCCGCGGGAATTTCGGCCGCGCGCCACTCGCGCGAGTTCGCCAGCCCCGGCCTGCATCCAGCACCGGCGGATTCATGAACGCCTTGGCGACCACCGATTCCGGATTTTTCATCGCCTCGGCAAAAATGTTCGGCTCGCCCGGCGCCGGCGGCGGCGACGCGATCATGTCGGCGACGCGCGCGTCATGCTTCGCGTCGAGGCCGATATGAGAATCGAGCCCGAGCGGACCGGCGATTTCGTCGCGCAGATAAGTGCCCGGCGTCTTGCCCGTGATTCGCCGGATCACCTCGCCGACCAGCCATGCCGAAAGTCACCGCATGATAGCCATGCCTCGTGCCCGGCTCCCACCACGGCTCCTGCTCGGCGAGCGCCGTCGTCATCGTTGCTCCAGTTGAACAGCGCGTCGTCGTCGAGCGGTTTGCGCACCGCGGGAAGTCCCGCGCGATGGCTCAGCAGGAATCGCACCGGCAATTTTGTCCTTGCCCGCCTGCGCGAACTCGGGCCAGTACTTCGCCACCGGCGCATCGAGATCGAGCAGGCCCTTGTCGACCAGCCGATGCGCGCAAATCGCGGTGACGCCCTTGGTGGTCGAGTAAACGTTGACGAGCGTGTCGCGCGTCCACGGTCGGGTCTTCGCTTTGTCGGCATGCCCGCCCCACAGATCGACGACGCTCTTGCCGTCGAGCACGACCGCGGCGGCGGCGCCGACCTCGCCGCGCTTTTCGAAATTCTCGGCAAACGCGTCCTTGACGCGATTGAATTTCGGATCGCAGGTGCCTTCGATTTTCACCGCCATGATCATTCTCCTCTGTCGTTTCTCGTGCGACGAGCGCAATCACGTGAGCACTCGTCATAGCATGCAAAGATAATGAAATCGTCATCAAAAGCGTCGAACGGGCTACGCGATTGCGCCGCCGCAACTCGAACCCGCGCCCGCCGTGCATCCGAAGCAATGCGATCCGGTCGCGATACGCGCGCCCGCAAGCGTGCCGACGTCGTCGATGTCCCAGATCGTCGCGGCAGCGTGCCGCCGAGCGGAATTTCCAGCATCTGGTTGAAGTCGCAATCGTAGAGCCGCCCGTCCCATCCGACGCTCACCAGGTCGCGGCACATCAGCCCGTCGACGGTCGCGGGATTGAAGTGATTGACCAGCAGGCTCATGTACGCCGAGTGGTTTCCCGCGACTGTGCAGCTGGTTGGCGAAGCGCGCGATCGGCATGTTCGTGATCGTCAGCAGGCGATCGAACACGACGCCGAAATTGCGCGCGAGCTCGTCGCGATACTGCGCTTCAAGCCCGGCCTGCGGCGGCGGCAGCGACGCGCCGATCGGGTTGTACACGAGGTCGAGCCGCAACTCGCCGCGCCCGAAGCCCGCCGCGTTCAGTTTCTGCAACGCCGCGATGCTCTTGTCGAACACGCCGGCGCCGCGCTGGCGATCGGCGTTCTCGGCCGTGTAGCAAGGCAGCGAGCAGACCAGCTCGACGCTCGTGCGCCGGTAGAAATCCACCAGCCATTCCATCGCCGGGCTCGAGCGTCACCGTCAGGTTGCATCGCACGATCACCTCGCGGCCGAGCGCGCGCGCCCGCTCCACTAGCATCGCGAAGTTCTCGTTCAGCTCCGGCGCGCCGCCGGTGATGTCGACCGTCGCGACGCGCGGACTCGCCGCGAGCACTTCGATCACTCGCTCCGCCGTCTGCGCGCGTCATCCGCTCGGTGCGCCGCGGGCCCGCGTCGACGTGACAGTGATGGCAGGCCTGGTTGCACAGCTTGCCGACGTTTACCTGGAGCGTCGCGGGCGATTTGCGGCTGAGCGCGCGAATTCCGTGGCGCGCGAGCGTCGCATCGAAGTGCGGATCGGAGAGTGGCCGAGGTGTCGCCGCCATCGCGCGACTCTAACACGCGTGTCGCGATCCAGCGTCATGCTGATTCATGAGAAAGCAGGAGGCCCGGGGGGAGGCCTCCTGCGCTGGGGGGGGGAATAACCGGTCGCGACGGTTCTAGTGGTTCTGATTGTACTTTTCCGAGCGATGCATGAACTTGTTCGGATGCGATTTGAATTCGTGCCGCACGTTCGGATGGTCGTGCAGGTAGGTGTGAAGGCTCGGATGGCTGTCCACGAACTGCTGGTTGTCGATCAGCGTCGGATCTTTCGCCAGCTGGTTCGCAATCTCCGGATGCGAATCGAAATAGCCGTAGTCGGCGTTCGCGACGGCGCCGCCAGTCGGTTGCTGCGCCATCACCGGTCCTGCCATCGCAAACGTCAGCGCCGCTGCCGCAAGAATCGCCATTCTTCGTTTCATCCTCATAGACCTCCGCTCGCTAGTTAGTACGATACCTACAAGATCCGGTTTCAATGCGCCACGCGCTACGCTAAAAAGGCGTTCATGAAGAAGAAAACCGAAAAAAAGGAACCAGAAAAGAAAAAGCCGACCGAACGAACCTAGCGCGGCGGATGCCATTGCGGACGCGTCCGCTTCGAGGTACGCGGCAATCTCGAGCGCGTGTCGGAATGCAACTGCTCGATTTGCGCGAAGAAGGGCTACCTCCACTGGATCGTCGAGCGGACCGCGTTCCGGCTGCTCACGCCGTCGGACAACATCGCGGCGTACACCTTCAATACGAAAATCGCCAAGCATCTGTTCTGCCCGAATTGCGGCGTCGCGTCGTTTTACATTCCGCGCTCCGATCCCGAGCGCCTCGACGTCAACGTGCGATGCCTCGAAGGGGTGAACCTGGGCAAGCTCGAGTACGATCATTTCGATGGCCGCAACTGGGAGAAGGCTTTTCAGGATCGCGAGCACGCCGCGAAGTGAGGTTGAGGTTCGATGGCGACGCTGGGATTTTTGCGCCGCGACTTCGAGGTGTTCGCGATCGAGGGATTCAACGCGCGGATGGCGAAGATCGACGAGCTCGTCAGGCCGCGGCTGATCAGGCGCGGGTAACGAGCTGGCGCCCGAACTGTCGCGAACACTGCACATGGAATTTCTTCCCGCATATCGCCAAGCATATGCGGCCGCGCCGCGAATGCTCCCGCTGAGACCTGGGCGGCGTTCGGGCCGTCGCAGGCTGGATACAAGCGCTATCGGATATCTCGCGCTGTGCGTCTCGCTCGGCGGGCATCCACGCGCGCGCGGTCGTGAAATCCGACGCCGACAATCGCCCCGAGATGGGGCGAGCAGTCAAATCGAAGTCGGGTGAGCTGGAGAAATCTTTTCGCGGCACGAAGATCCAGCAGTACCAGAACTGGGATTGCCGCGAATTGCCACGCTCCACTACGGCCGGCGCTGGCTTCTTCGACGAACTCGGCGACGTGCTCGCGAAGAAAAATGGCGGCATCGACGTCGGCTTCGGCTGGCCTGTGCGTGACGCGCTGACGGTCGATCGCGCCGAAGTACTCGACGCCTTTCGCGAACTCGCCCCGCTCTACAGCGTGCTCCGCGAGGTCGCTCGATGACTCTGCCCGAAGCGAAATTGGATGAGGCGCAGTCCATGGGCCGCGAGGCGCCGACCACGCGGCTCGCGTATTCGTGCCTGCTGATGGTGGGCATCAATAGCGGCTGGCTCGGTCCGTTTCTGCCACAGATCTCTCATACCAGCCATCTGCCGATCGAACGCGCCGGCTTGATCGTCAGCGCCTCGGCCGCCGGCTACTTCATCTCGGTGCTGATTGCCGGCAAGATAAGTCAATCGCTGAGCGCGCAGAAGATTCTCGTCGGCGCGATGGTGCTGTTCACGGCCGGCCTGGCAGGACTCGCTGTCGCTCCCGGACTCGCGGGACTGCTATGCGCCGGATTCCTGAACGGCCTCGCCAACGGCGGCATCGACGTCGGCGCCAACGCACTCATCGTCGAGCTCAATCGCGAGCGGCTCGCCTCCGCGCTCAACTACCTGCACGTGCTGTTTGGCGTAGGCGCGCTGCTCGGACCGCTGATCGTCAGCGCCAGTTTCGCGACGCGTGTGCCGTACTGGTGGACATTCGGCTGCGGCGCGATCGCATGTGCCGCGATCGCATTTCGTCTTGGCGTGACTCCAGCTCACGAAGTTCGAATGGCGCCAACGTCCGGCGACGACATCGGATTTCTCACGATGCTGGCGCGTCCGATCATTTGGGTGATCAGCGGCGTGATGTTCCTGTACGTCGGCGCCGAAATCGGAATCGGCGCGTGGCTCTTTCTCTACCTGCGCACCGCCGGCGCAATCGGCCCGATGCTCGCATCGTCGGGAGTCTCGCTCTATTGGCTGGGCCTGGTATGCGGTCGCGCATTCGGCGGACGAATCGGACATCGCGTGGAGATTCCGCAATTCACGATGCTGTCCTCGACGCTCTCCGCCGTCGCCTTGGTGGTATTGATTGGGATCCCCACGGCAGGCGGCCTCGCCGCATCGGCCATCTTCCTGATCGGCTTCGGCTTCGGTCCGGTCTTTCCCAACATGATCGCGGTCGGCGCGGCGCGCTTCCCGGCTGAAGTCGGCAGGATGACTTCGATCGTGGTGGCAGCCGGCGCGCTCGGCGCAATCCTCGCACCGTGGATCATGGGCCATGCAATCGCCGACGTGAGCGCGCGCGCAAGCATGGACGTCGCTCTCGCGTTCACGATCGCGATGGCCGCGCTCGCACTATCGCTGCGCGCGTTTCATTCTGGAGAACTGCGAGGCTGATTTTCGAATGATACCTTTTCAGCGAGATGCGTTGCTGATGATCGCGATCTGGATTGCGATCGTTGTTGTTCGATTCCGCCGTTCGACAATCGTCCTGACCGGCGGGCTATTCGCGATTTCCGTCTACACGCTCTGCGCGTTTCTTCGCCGCGACGTCTCGATGCGACAGCTCGGACTCGGTCTTCCTGAATCATGGCTCCCGACGATCGGATTCGCCGTAGCCTGGCTGGCGTTGATGTTGGCCTACAGCCCATTGGCGGATCGCATAGCGACGCGATGGTTTGCGAAGCCGCCGAACCTGAAGGCGTTTCGCGCAATTCAGCAATCGAGGGTCAAACTCCTGATCGGAATCGTCATCGCGTGGATCCTCGGCGGATTCCTGGAGGAACTCGTCTTCCGCGGAATCGTCCTTCAAGCAATCGAAGCGCTCATGGCGCCGATGGTCGGCGGGCCGATCGCAGTCGCAATCGCGGTGTGCACGGCGGCTGCAGGAGCGGGTCTGATGCATCTGTACCAGGGTCCGCGCGCCGCGATCATCATCACCCAACTCTCGGTCCTGTTCGGCGTGCTGTTCGTCATCAGCGGACACAGCCTGTGGGCCGTAATCCTTTGCCACGGGCTCTACGACACGGTCGCGTTCATCAGGTTCGCCAACAAAACATCGAACTACTCGAAACTCGACGACGATTCGCTGGCGGACGGGGTTGCGCGGCCTCTATGAAGCGGCGGCGCCAAACACTATTGTAGATGAATTGCTCTGCCGCTAAATTCCGGCGCTCACGTCGGGAAAGCGGCCTCCAAGAAGGGATTCATGGCGAACAAAGGAAATTGCAAAGCGAAAGATTGCGCGCGCGAGGCGGTCGGCAAAGGCTACTGCCGGCAGCACTTCCGCTGTGGAAGGCCGGCGAGATGCCCAAGCCGCGCTTCAAAACCTGCACCTTCGAGAAATGCCGCAAGCATCGCCACGGCACCTCCAGCCTGTGCGACGAACACTTCGCCGCCAAGCACGGCAAAAAGGGTGGCGACGCGCGCTGCAGCGCCCGCGGCCGAAGCGGCACCCGCCGAAGCTCCGGCAGCCTGACGCCGCGACCGCGTCCGCATCGACGCTCGCGTACGGGCAGAGTGAAATGTGAGAAGTGACTTCCGATGGCTAATCTGAATCGTGGCTGGCGCGGCGGGCCGGATGGGTCGTCTGCTGATCGCGCTCGCGTCGCGCGATCCGGCGCACAAAATCGTCGGCGCGCTCGAAGCGCACGGCAACAGCGCGATCGGCGCCGACGCTGGCGAGCTCGCCGGCGTCGGCAAGCTCGGCGTCAAGGTCACCGACGACTATGCGTCGCTCGCGAGGCCCGACACCGTCACGCTGGACTTCACGACCGCCGACCGCCTCGATGGAACATCTCGAAGTCGCGTCGAAAGCGGGCGCCGCGATCGTAATCGGCTCGACCGGCTTCACGCCCGAGATGGAAACGCGCGCGCGCGAACTGGCTCAGCAAGACGCGCACCGTTATCGCGCCCAACATGAGTATCGGGGTCAATGTGCTCGCCAAGATTGTCGCCGAAGTCGCCGCGATTCTTCCCGACTTCGACGCCGAAGTTCTCGAGATTCATCATCGCACCAAAATCGACGCGCCCAGCGGCACCGCGCTGTCGCTCGGCAAGGCGATCGCGTCGGCGCGCGGCGTCGAGTTCGCTCCCAACGCAGTCTTCGGCCGCGAAGGAATCACCGGCGTCAGGCCCGACGGCAAGATTGCGGTGCTCGCGATGCGCGCGGGCGACGCGGTCGGCGATCACACGGTGATTTTCGGCGGCCAGGGCGAGCGCCTCGAGCTGATCCATCGCGCGCAGAGCCGCGACTCGCTCGCGCGCGGCGCGATTCGTGCCGCCGGCTGGCTGGCTGACCCGCAAGCCCGGGCTCTACACGATGCGCGACGTGCTCGGACTCTGAGCTGACGCTCTAAAGATGTGACGGATGATGGCCGTGGTCGGGCGGCGTGCGATGCGGCGGCTCGCCCATCTCGGCGCCTTCGTGATCGAGCATCGCCCATCGCTCTACCAGCTTGATGCCGAGTCCGCGATGGCTGCGAATGAAATACGTCGCCATCGCGATCAGCGCGAGGATATTGCCCGCGACGATTTTCCACCATCCCAGGGCTTCGAGCGCTGACTGATCGATCAGCGAAATAAATCCGACAAAGAAAACCTCGAACACGGCGAGCAGCAACAGCGCGCCCAGCACCATGAACGGTTCCCACTCCGACGCCGCCAGCAGAACCGCGAGCGCCAGGCCGAACGCCACGAAGGCGAAGAAGTGCAGAATCGAGTAGCCGAGCACGAGCGGCAGCGTCGCCTAGATCGCCGTCGCCGACGGCCGCGCTGCGAAAAACCATCGCGCCGAGAATCGCCGGCGTGTGAAACGAATTGCCCGACGCGAAGTCGTAGAGCATGAACCAGACGGAGACGACGATGCCGCCGATCAATCCCGCCGTCACGCCCTCGCGCACGACCGAGATCCAGCCGCCGAGCAGATCGAACGCGAGCGCCGGATGCCGCCAGAAGAAATACGAGAGCATCGCGCCCGTCGCGAGCAGATTGCCGACGATGATGCCCCACCACGTCAGCTCGACCATCACGTTCGGGCCGAGGAACAGCACCACCGCGATGAAGAAAACTTCGAAGGCGACGAAAAAAATCGCCAGCGAGAAAAGCAGCGACGATTCCGTCTCGCAGGCTTCGAGCAGCAATCCTCCCGCGATGCCGAACGTGATGAACGCGCCGAAGTGTAATCAGCGAATACTCCAGCGCCAGCAGCGCCAGCCCGTGATGAACCTCGTGGCTGTGCGATCCGTGCAGAATCGTCGCCGCCAGCAGAGCCGGCGTTTCCAGCGCGTGCCCGCGAATCACGTCGAAGATCAGGAACCACAACGGCGACGACCACGGCGCCGATGATTCCGGCGACCGCTCCGTCGATGATGATTCGCGTCCTCGAGTGTTCCATCTTCCTCGCCGCGCGATTTTTCAGGCCCCCGCGAGCCAGCCAACCTCGTGTCTAGTCCACTACTAACCCACAAGATCCGCGCCCGGCAAGCGTCAAGAACGCGCCCGCACGACGCGCAGCTCCGGTATCGTCGACGCGGGCACGACTGGAATGTCGCGCGTCTTCGCGCTGCTGCCATCGGTAGAAGATGAAGGTGAAAACGATCATCAGGTAGGTGCCCTGCCCGATCCACATGATCAGCCCGCCCAGCACCTGGTCGTCGATCGGCTTCAAGCCCCAGCCGTGCGCGCCCTCGGTGTACCACGGATAAATCACGCGCGTCGCGAGCGTGATCGGCGCGGCCACCGCGGTCATCGGGATCATCAGCAGGAACAGGTAGAGGATTTGCGCCGGGTACGACAGCCGCGGCAGCTCGGGCAGCGGACTCAGAATCGGCCACCACAGGATGATGCCGGACGCCATGAACATCAGGTGCAGAAAAATGTGAAAGTTCTCGTCGCGGCACATCCGATCGAAGATCGGCGGAAAGTGCGCGGTGACGAACACCGCCGAAAAAATCAGGAACGCGATTACCGGCTTGGTGAGCAGCGCGCGCGATGGGCTTGATCGGTTTGCTGAGCACCAACGGCCGGATCATCCAGCCCGGCGTCCCGAGCAGCAGCAGCGGCGGGATCACGAAAGTCTCGATCAGATGCTGCAGCATGTGCATCGAGAATATTCGCGCGTCCGCCAATTCATCGAGCTCGGTGTGCGCGTAAAGGATCACGCCCATCGCGATCGCGAACCACATCGCCTGGCGCCGCGTCGGTCGGCGGCCGGCCACGCGGCACGCGCCGAGGTAAATCGCGATCAACGTCGCGACGCCTATCGGTATGCTCGGATGTTCTCCGAAGATGTCCATCGTCAAAAACTGCGCCTATCCGATCGGCGCCATGTGATGCGACAGGTATGTGAACAGCAGGATCAGCGACACCAGCAACACCGTCGCGATCATCAACGGGAAGACGAACACTCCCGTCAGCAGCCAGCCGTCGTACTTCAAGTGCATGTAGAACATCGCGACCAGCGCGAACTTCGCCGCGCCCAGCACGATCAGCACCGGCACCAGCACGGGCCGCAGCGCATGGATGTAGAAAACGGTGATCTCCATCGCCGTCAACACGACCAGGAACGCGGCGATGATCAGGTACGTCGCCGCACCGGGATGACGAACCTGCTCGCTGTGGGGCTGTGCGATATCGCTCATGCTCCTGGTACCGCCTGCATCAGATAGACGAGAGTAAAAATGATGATCCACACGACGTCGACGAAGTGCCAGTAGAGTCCCGCGAGCTCCACCGACAGCGCGCGCGACTTGCCGAGCTTGCCGGTGATCGCGGCGACCAGCAGCACCGACAGCCAGATCACTCCGATGGCGACGTGCGCGCCGTGAAATCCGACCAGCACGAAGAACGATTGCGAAAACAGGTTGGTCGTGAGCCCCATGCCCTCGTGCATGAAGCTGGTGAACTCGTAAACCTGGCCGCCAAGAAAAATCAGTCCGAAGAGGACCGTGCCGCCCAGCCAGATTCGCTCCCATCGCTTGTCGCCGCGCTGCGTGGCCGCGAGCGCGAGCACCATCAGCAACGAACTCATCAGCAGGATGAAGGTGCTGAACGAGGTCAGCGGGATGTTGAGAATTTCCGGCCCGGGTCCGGTGATGCTGCGCGACTTGTAAACGATGAAGGTCGAGATCAGGCTCGCGAAGAATACGCACTCCGATCCGATGAACGACCACATGCCGATTTTGCGCACGTCGATTCCGCCCGACGACGGCGCGTGCTCCGGGTCGTGCGACTCCTCGCCGAAGTTCGCATACTCGAATCCCATCCCGATGACCGACAGGATCAGGACCGTCGCGCCCATGATGACGATGCGATACCAGTCGATGATGAGTCCGAGTCCCATCATGCCGACGCCGAGACTCAACACCAGCGGGTAGATCGACGGCGCCGGCATGTGGATGTGCTCGACCGATCGGGCTCACTCGGCGGTGGCGACGGCGCCTGTCCCGACATGTAAGCAGCGACGCCGCGCGAGCCGGCGCGCCCGTACTTGATGAATCCACCACGCATCGCGCCCGCGGATTTGCGGGATCGTCGCGAAGTTGTACGCGGGCGGCGGCGACGGCGTCGACCATTCGAGGCTGCGGCCGTCCCACGGATCGGCAGGCGCGCGCTCGCCGGTCGCAGATGCTTTTGAAAATGTTGATGTAGAAAAGCAGAAACGCGATGCCGAGAATGAACGCGCCAACCGTCTCCAGCTGGTTGAGATGCGTCCAGCCCATGTCCGCGCCGTAGGTGTAGATGCGCCGCGGCATCCCCCACATTCCGAGAAAATGCATCGGGAAAAATGTGAGATTGAATCCGACGACCGTCAGCCAGAAATGCCACTTGCCGAGCCGTCTCGCCGAGCATGCGACCGGTGATCTTCGGCCACCAGTAGTAGAACGCCGCCAGAATCGCGAACATCACGCCGCCGAACAGCACGTAGTGAAAATGCGCGACGACGAAGTACGAGTCGGTCTGCTGCAGATCGATCGGCGCCGACGCGTGCATGATTCCGCTCAGTCCGCCGATCGTGAACTCGAGGATCATCCCGAGCGCGAAGTAGAATGCGGTCGTCATGCGCAGCGAGCCGCCCCAGACCGTCGCGATCCAGCTGAAAATTTTGATGCCGGTGGGAATCGCGATCAGCATCGAGGTGATCGCGAACGCCGAGTCCGCCACCGGCCCCATTCCCGTCGCGAACATGTGATGTCCCCACACGCCGTACGACAGAAATGCGATCAGGCAGATCGAATACGCCATCATCGGATAGCCGAACAGCGGCTTGCGCGAGAATGTCGGCACGACTTCCGAGATGATGCCGAAGGCCGGCAGCGCCATGATGTACACTTCGGGATGGCCGAACAGCCAGAACAGATGCTGCCACAGGATCGGCGTCGCGCCGGCCGATGCGATGTAGAAGTGCGTGTCGAAGAAACGATCGAAGAGCAGAAAGATCAGTCCGATGGTCAGCGCCGGAAACGCGATCAGAATCAGGATCGACGTCACCAGCATCGACCACATGAACATCGGCATGCGCATGTAGGTCATGCCCGGCGCGCGCATCGCGATGATCGTCGTGAGGAAGTTCAGGCCGGTGAGCACCGTCGACGTGCCCGAGACCAGCAGGCCCGATCACCCACAAATCGATGGCGAGGCCCGGCGTGAAGTACCGCTCGGTCAGGTTCGCGTAGCCGAACCATCCGGCATCGGGCAGTCCGCCGCGAATCCAGCCGAGATGCAGCAAGATCCCGCGAACAGAGAAAGCCAGAAGCTCAGCGCATTGAGCCGCGGAAACGCGACGTCGCGCGCGCCGATCTGCAGCGGGATCAGAAAGTTGCCGAAAAATCCGAGCAGCAGCGGCATCACGACCAGGAAGATCATCGTCGTCCCGTGCATCGTGAACATCTCGTTGTAGGTCGCCGCCGACAGCGAAGTGATTGTCGGGATGCCAGAGCTGTACGCGAATCGCCATCGCCTCGATGCCGCCGAACGCCATGAAGAACAGCGCGCTGGCGAGATACATCACGGCGACGCGCTTGTGATCGATGGTCGTCAGCCATCCGACAATGCCGCCGCCTTCGAGGTAGCTCGGCTCATGCACTGGCAATGGTTTCGGTTGCGCAGCCATTCGACGCTCCCTATTTCAGGCTCTCGAGATACGCGACCAGCGCGTTCAGCTTCGGTCCCGGCAGCAGCAGCGGCGGCATGTTCGCGCCCGGCTTGATCTCCTGCGGATCCTCGATCCACTTCGCGACGTTCTCGGGCGTGTTCTGCAGCACTCCGGCGGCCAGCGTCGTGCGGCTGCCGAAATGCGTCAGGTCGGGTCCGATGTATCCTTTCGAGATGCCCTGGACCATGTGGCAGGTCGTGCAGGGACTGTCGGCGAAAACTTTCGCGCCGTCCGCCGCCAGCTGATCGTTCGCCGGAGTCGCGACCGGCCCCGCGAGCTGGTCTTTCTCCCACTTCGCGAAATCATCCGGCGAATCGACGAACGTCCGAAAGCGCATGTTGGCGTGCGACAAGCCGCAGAACTCGGCGCACTGCCCCGGATACATTCCCGGCACCGTCGCGACGAACGTCAGCTCGTTGATCTGACCGGGCACCACGTCGCGCTTGCCGCCGAGTTGCGGCACCCAGAAGCTGTGAATGATGTCGGCGGATTCCAGCGACAGGCGAATCGGCCGGTTGACGGGAATATGCAGTTCGTTGCCGGTCTTCACGCCGTCCGGGTAGTCGAACTCCCACCACCACTGATGCGCGACAACTTTGATCTCCAGCGCGCCCGCGGGTGCGACCGCCGGCTGCGATCGAAAGATCGTGCGTATCGTCGGCACCGAGATGATCAGCAGGACCAGCGTCGGGCCCAGCGTCCACGCGATCTCCAGGCCAAGATCGGACGACGCGGTCGAAGTCGGAGCCGCTTCGCCCACGCGGGACGAGAACACGAACACCGCGAGGATGAACGCGGCGACACGATCGCGAGAATGATCGCGTCCCAGATCGTCACCTGTGATGTAGAGACTCTGAATCCACTGCGCGAGGTCCGACTTCGGCGCCAGCGTCGTCATCGGACGGCCCTTTGTCCGAGCATCCGCCAATAGCCAGTGCAATAGCCACTTGCATGGCGAGCGAATAGCTATTTGAACCGCGCCTGAATCATTCCGCGTCGTCTCCGACCGGTTCGCCCGAAGTCGCGGCCTGCGCGACGCGGTTCAGTCCCGGCACCGCGCAAATGCAGAAATGCACCCAGGAAACCGATCGAGATCAAAAATTGCGTCGGCCCAAACGGAATCGCGTCGAGCGACAGCGACGGAACCACCAGCACATAGCGCTCGAGCCACATCCCGATGAGCCCCAGTGCCGACGACCGTGCCGAGAATCGCCGGGGTCTTCTTGGTCCGCACGCTCATCAGCACGACGAACGGAATCAGCCAGATCAAAACCACGCACGCCACCGACAGCGGCGACCACGGCATGTGATGGACCCGCTGAACGATAAAAAAAGTCTCGACCGGCAGGTCGCCGTACCAGATCACGATGTACTGCGCGAACACGAGATAAACCCAGAACACCGAGAACGCGAAGACCATCTTGCCGAAGTCGTGCATGACGACCGGATTGGTGAAGAGGTTGTGCTCGCCCAGGCGGCCGCGCAGCACGACCGCCGTCAGAGCCATCGCGGCCAATGCCGCTCCAGAAGGCTCCGGCAAAAAAGAACCAGCCGAAAAGCGTGCTGCGCCACACCGGCGCCAGCGACATGACCAGGTCGAATGCGATCAGCGAGTAGACGACCGCGAACAGCGACCGCGACGAGGGAGCGAATACGCGGATCGAATGCGGCGGCAACTCGATGTCGTCGGTCGCGATCGCCCATGCGCGCGCGTCGTCGCCGCGCGAGACGCGGATAAACGCGAAGCTCACCGCAGCCATCACGCCGAGCCCGATACCGTCACGCGCGAAAAGAAACGGGACGTTCAGCCATGCGGCCTTCTGCGGAATCGGATGCGTCACCCATGGGAAAGATCGGCTGCGGCCGAAGTACAATCCAAAGAACAGAAAAAATCCCGACCCACAGAAATGGCGCGAACGCCTCGCCCAGCCGATACGGCGTCGAACCGCCCCACTTCGCCTGCGTCAGATAGAACGCGGCGGACGCGACCACGGCGCCCTGCGCCACGCCAAGGAAGAACAGCAGGTTGACGAGATAGGCCTGCCATGCGATCGCGGCGGCGCCCTCGTATCAGCGCGAGCACGAATGCGATCGCGCCGAGCACGATCATCGCGCCCGCGACCACCTGCATCGTCGTGCCGGCCACCGACTCGACCGCTCGCGGCTTTGTCGCGCGCGCTCGCGATGCGCCAGATGTAGATTGGTACTCATCGCCGTCTGCTACACACCTTCACGGATCGACTTGTTCCGCGCCCGATTCCTTCATCATCGACTCGACGCGCGCGGCCTCCGTCTCGTCGCACTGAACCACAATCCCGAATCGATCCTCGCCGAAGCGCCCGTCGTAGCCCCGTGCAATCTCGGTCGCGGGGATGCCCGACAGGCCCAGCACGCCAAGGAAGCCGAAAATTCCGCCGAGCAGAACCATCAGCTCGAAGCAGATAATGATGAACGGCGGCCACGACAGCAGCGGCTTGCCGCCGGCGTTGAGGCGCCACTCGTAAGTCGTGCCAATCGTGATCGCGAGCCCGGTCAGGATGCCCGAGATTCCACCGCCAGCACGATCCATCGCACCGGACTCTTCCTCCGGCCGATCGCATGTTCGATTTTGTGGCTCGGGATCGGCGAGAAAGTATTAAACTCGTCGATCTTGGCCGCGCGCAGCTCTTCGATCGCGTGCGCGCATTGGGCGTCGTCGGCAAACGAACTTACGATCGCAATCGTGCTCATGCGGCTTTGACTCGATCCATCTTGAGCGCTTTGCGCAGCCAGACGATTCCTTCCTTGAGTTCCGTCATCGAAATGATCGGCAGGAACCGCGAGAACAGCGAGAACAATCCCAGGAACCATGCGAAGCTGCCGACCGTGATCATGATTTCAGTGATCGACGGACGGTAACTCGCCCATTGCGACGGTTCGAAATTCGCCGTCAGCGAGCCCGCGATGATCACGAAGCGCTCGAACCACATACCGATATTCACGAAGATTGTGATTACCCACAGCGCTCGCATGTTAACCCTGATACGCGGAGAGAATAGCAACAACGGGATTACGCAGTTGCACAACACCATTACCCAGTACATCCATCCCCACGGCCCGAAGTAGCGCATGTGAAACGTCATCTGCTCGATCGGATCGCCGGCATACCAGGTCATGAATGCTTCTGTAATGTACGCGTACGAAACGACCAGCGAGGTCAGCAGGACGACCTTGGCGAGATTGTCGAAGTGCCACTCTGTCAGCAGGTCCTCGATGCCGAGCATGCGGCGCATCGGGATCAGCAGCGTGATAACCATCGCGACGCCGGAAAAAATCGCGCCCGCGACGAAGTAGGGAGCGAAGATCGTGCTGTGCCAGCCGGGATTTATCGCCATCGCGAAGTCCCACGACACCACCGAATGCACCGACAGCACCAGCGGAGTAGCTAATCCCGCCATCAGCAAGTACGCCATCGAGTAATGCCGCCACTGCCGGTCGGTGCCCTGCCAGCCCATCGCCAGCACCGTGTAAAATTTCTTGCGCCAGCCGGTTGCGGCTTCGCGCGCGTTGGCAATGTCGGGAATCAGTCCCATCGTCCAGAACAGCGCGCTGATAGTCAGATAGGTACTAACTGCGAAAGCGTCCCATACCAGCGGCGAGCGGAAGTCGGGCTGTAGGTATCGCTGATTAGGGTATGGCAATAGCCAGTAGAAAAACCATACGCGGCCAAGATGGATTAGTGGGAACAGTCCGGCAGTAGCTACTGCGAATATAGTCATTGTCTCAGCGGCGCGATAAACCGCGGTGCGCCACTTGGTGCGGAACAGAAACAGGACCGCGGAGATCAATGTCCCCGAGTGCGCGATACCGACCCAGAAAACGAAGTTAGTAATGTAGATCGCCCACATCACCGGCTGGCGCAGACCGGTCACGCCCAGGCCCGAGTAAATCTGCCGCATCCAGAACGCGGCCGCGATGCCGACCAGCGTGAAGCAGAATCCGATCCACGCCCAGTATGCCGCGCCCGCCGGTTCCATCACGCGCAGCACGCTGCGATCGATATCGCGGAAACTGGGTTCCCTATTTATTTTCGGCGCCGCTGCCACTTACGCCTTTCCCTTCTCGCGATAGAGGTCGCGCAGATACGTGATTGCCGGCTGCGTATTGAGTTCCTCGAGCGCGCGATAGTTGCGCAGCTTGTTGTCGTCGCGACGTCGCATCATCGCGCTCGCAGGATCGTTGCTGTCGCCGAACGTGATCGCACGCGTCGGACATGCCTGCTGGCAGGCCGTAACAATCTCGCCATCGCGCAGCTCGCGGTCCTCAGTCTTCGCGTTGAGTTCGGCGAACTGGATTCGCTGCACGCAGAACGTGCATTTCTCCATCACGCCGGCGCCGCGCACCGTCACGTCGGGATTGAGTTGCAGGTTGAGCGGCGCCGGCCATTCCGGCACGAACCAGTTGAATCGGCGCACCTTGTACGGACAGTTGTTTTCGCAATAGCGCGTGCCGACGCATCGATTGTAGATCTGGCCGTTTAGCCCCTCTTGCGTGTGATACGACGCGAACACCGGGCACACCGGCTCGCACGGCGCGTGATCGCATTGCTGGCACAGCATCGGCGCGAGATAGAGTTGCGGCGCTTCCGCCGCTTCCTCTTGGTTGGGGAAATAGCGCTCGATGCGAATCCATGACATGATTCGGCCGCGATCGACGCCGTCTCTGCCGACTGTCGGAACATTATTTTCCGCGTAGCAAGCCGTCACGCATGCGCTGCATCCGGTGCACGCGTTGACGTCGATCGTCATGCCCCATTTGTGCCCCGCGTATTTCCACTTCGGATACATTTCGAACGGCCCGGTGACTTCTTCCGCCTCGCTCTTCGGAACCTCGCCGCGCGCGAGCTGCTCGATACTCATCGCCTCGACGATCGAACGGCCCATCATGTCGCTCTTGCCCAGCGGCGTAACGAGCGCTGCGAGTTTCACCGGTCGCGCGCGCCGTCACCGCCGCATAGGTCGCGCCCGCCGCCAGTATCGCCCACGCATTTGCGCCGACGTCTTTCGCATAGCGGCCGTACGCGCGATGGCCCTGCCCAATCGGCACGGCGATCACGCCGGGACGCACGGTGCTCTCGACAATCACCGGCGCTTCGATCGCGCCATGCTCCGTTTTGATCTCGATGATGTCGTCCTTGACGACGCCGAGCTTGCGCGCGGTCTCGGGATGCATCTCGGCCCAACTGTCCCACACCAGCTGCGTGACCGGCTCGGGCAACTCTTGCAGCCACGGCTTGTCCGCGCCGCGCCCGTCGTAAAGAAAAATGTGCGGATAGGCGTAAACGGAAACTTCCAACTGCTCGGCGGCCGGCACGGGAGCTTTGAACGGCGACGTATCGAGCGCGAGCGCCGCAAGATGCTGCTCCTCGAACAATCCGCCTTCGCGCCGGACGGTTGTCCAGAAATCTTCCGACGCCCCATCGTCCGCTTTGGGAGCCAGTGCGAGCCATTCAGCCTTGACGGCCTCTGCGGTGCTGTCCCACGGAAGTTTCGTGCCCGACGACTTCGCGGCGGCCGCGATCAGGATGTCGCCGAGCGGCCTGCTGTCGAACACCGGCTGCATCACCGGCTGCCCGAGTCCGCGGATTCCCGCGCGCGGCGCTGTGTCGCGCCATGATTCGAGCGGATGATGCGCCGGCAGCAGAATACTCGCCATCGTGGCGGTCTCGTCCGGGACGCCTCCGGCCCACACGACGAACGGAACTTTTTGCAGCGCCTCGGCGATTCGCGCCGACGGCGGCATCGTGAACACCGGATTTGCGCCCGCGATGAACACCGCATCGATCTCGCCGCCGCGCATCGCATCGGTCACCGCGTCCACGTCATCGGGCGTGCTCGTATCTTCGGCCGGCGCGCCTTCGAAGAACATTATCGTCTTGCTGAAGTTGCCGGTGACCGCGTTGAGGATCATCGCCCCCAGATGCGCCGACGAATCGTCGGTGCCCGCGATCGCCAGCGCGCCTTCGGCCTTGCCGAACGTCTCAGCCGAGCCGCGTGATCGTCTCGACCGGCACGCCGGTGCGCGCGCTCGTCGCCGCCGGATCGAAATTCTCGACCGCCTTGCCGAGCGCCGCGAGATCGAAGCCCGAGTTCTTCGAGACCATGCCCTGCTTGAGCAGAACATTGAGGATGCTCCATGCAACGTCGGCTTGCGCTCCAGGAGCTGTCGCGATCCACTCGTCGCATTTCGACGCCGTCATGCTGAGCCGCGGGCCGACATATGATGCGCGTCCGATCGTCAGCGCGCCGCGGCGCGTCTGCGGCGTGCGGAACAGCGAGTATTGGCGCGCGAGCTCGACCGGCGATTGCCAGGTCTCGAGAAAATCCGCGCCGAAGGAAATCAGCACTTCGGCCTGATCGATTCGATAGGCCGGCAGATCGCGCCGTCCGAAAAGCATCTTGGCCGCGACGCGCGCCGGCTCATAGTTGATTGCTTCGTAGAATATCGCGCGCGACGAATTGTGCGCGCCGACGAACGCGAGCGCGATTTTCTGAACGTCGGCCCACCCGGCGCACCGAAGTACGCGACGCGATCCTTGCCCGCCTTCGACGCCGCGACCAGCCGGTCGCCGATCATCTTCTCAGCGTCGTCCCACGACACCGTCCGCAGCGCGCCGTCGCTGCCACGAACCTGCGGATGCCTCAGGCGGTCCGGATTGTACAGGCCCTGCAACGCAGCCTGCCCGCGCGCGCACAAGGCGCCTTGCCCGATCGGGTCGGCGGGATTTCCTTCGAGCTTGACGACGCGCCCTTCGCGGATTCGCGCGACGACGCCGCATCCCGCCGGGCACTCCGCACAGGTAGTCGCGAAAAAACTCGGGACGCCTGGCACTACGTTCTCGTCAGGCACGACGTACGGGATCAGTTTGCGTGCCGCCGGCTCGCAGCCAGGAAACGCCGCCGCCGCAGCCCGCAGTCGCGGCCAGCTTGATGAATGATCGCCTCGATATCGGCGTCGCCGTCTGTCGCTTCTGAATTTTCACGTTCCTCACTCAGTGATGACAGCCAACGCAGTCGAGCGTCGCTTTTTTCTCCGTGTGACAGTCCACGCAAAAGCCCATATTGATTTCATGCACCGGCACGACGCGATCCATCGTCTGCACCGGCCCGTGGCACGCCTCGGCATTCGATCCCCGCATGAATATGCGGCCGATGAGTAAACCGCACGAAGTCGGGCAGCGTGTACACGCGATTCCACTGGATCTCGAACGGCGCCGGCGTGTCGTCCGTCCACGGCCGCGTCACCGGCTGGATTCCGCCGCCGGCGATTCCGTTGCCGTGGCATCCGACGCATCGCGCCACCGCCGGGATTCCCGGCTCGGACGATCGGCTCGCGTACGCATGGCAGTACTGGCAGGGAATTTTGTTCACGCCGGCATGGACGCGATGGCTGAACGGTATCGGCTGAACGACGTCTGCTCGCGGCGCCCACGGCCGTTGCGACAGCGCGATCAGTGCCCCGCCAAGGACGAGCATCAACAAGGCAAGCAGTAGCAATATCCGGTTCATGCTCAAGATCAGGCTTGTGAATAATCCCAAAGAGCGCCTAAGCTGCCACCACGCGATGGTTAAAATTTCTAACAATACGATCGTTCTCAATCAAGCAAAATTAATGTTAGTGACCGCGCGCGATCCGATGAATCGTCGCGTCCACCTGTGGATTCCCATTGTGCGAGAACGCCGATTTATTGCGGCAGGTAGTTCCGACGCGTCCAGAAAGTATGTTACTTACGAGTACGATCACTCGTGGTCTAGGGCTTTTCAACAGGTGGAAATCAAGACTGCTTCCCGACTTAAGTCTTTTACCGCCCTACCTTTTTGCCGAACTTGACCGCCTGAAAAAGGAGGTCGCCAGCAAGGGCATCGACGTTATCAGCCTCTCCATCGGCGACCCCGACCTGCCCACACCGCGCCACATCGTCGAGTCGCTCAAGCGCGCCGCCGACGATCCGCAAAAATCATCGCTATCCCGACTACGAAGGCTTGCCGCAATTTCGCCAGGCCTGCGCAGAATGGTACCAGCGCCGCTTCGGCATCAGCTTCGACTCTCAGCGCGAAGTCTGCGCGCTCATCGGCTCCAAGGAAGGCATCGCAAACTTCGCGACCGCCGTCGTCGATCCCGGCGACATCGTGTTGATTCCCGATCCCGGCTATCCCGTTTACTACTCGGGATGCGTCTTTAACGGCGGCGAGCCGTATTTCCTGCCGCTCCGAAAAGAAAACGCGATTCGTTCCCGATCTCGCCTCGATTCCCGCCGAAGTCGCACGCCGCGCAAAGATGTTGTGGCTCAACTATCCCAACAATCCGACCGCCGCGACCGTTGACCTCTCGTTCTTCGAGGACGCCGTCAAATTCTGCCTCAAGCACGACGTCATCCTCGCCCACGACAGCGCCTACTCCGAAATCGCCTACGACGGCTATCGCTCACCGAGCGTTTTCCAGGCCGACGGCTCGCGCGATTGCGCGATCGAATTCCATTCGCTCTCCAAGACCTTCTCGATGACCGGATGGCGCGTCGGCTTCGCCATCGGCAACCCGCAGTTGATCGGCGCGCTCGGCAAGGTCAAGACCAACATGGATTCCGGCGTCTTCCAGGCCGTGCAGGAAGCCGCGATCACCGGCCTCGAAGGTGGCGACGGCGACAAGCTCGCCGAGTATTGCGCAATCTACAAGGAACGCCGCGACGTGCTGGTCGGGGCGCTGCGCGCGCTCGGCCTCGAATGCGAGAATCCGCGCGCGACCTTTTACGTCTGGACCAAAGTTCCACGTGGTTACACCTCGGTTTCATTTACCGAGCGCGTATTGAAGGAAGCCGGCGTCGCAATTACGCCCGGCTCCGGGTTCGGCAAGGGTGGTGAGGGATACGTCCGCTTTTCGCTCACGAGCGGACGGTTGGTCGAGGCGGTGGACCGACTAAAAGCGCTACGGTTGTAACGGCGAGGATGCCCAATCGGGCTTTCATCGGAATAGGCAGTAACCTAGGCGATCGAGCCGCCAATTATCGCGAGGCGATTCAACGGATCGCGTCGATCCCGGACACGAGGGTCGTGCGCCAATCCTCGATCTACGAGACCGAGCCGATGGGCGATCTCAAGGGCGCGTTCCTCAACGGCGTCATCGAAGTCGAGACCGAAGCTCCCGGCCGAAGTCCTGATGCGCCGGATGCTCGCGCTCGAGCGCATCATGGGCCGCAAGCGGGTCAAGGGCCGCAAGCAGACCCGCGGCAAGTATCGGCCGCGAATCATCGATCTCGATTTGCTGTTCTTCAACAAGGAGACGATCGACACGCGCGTTCTCAAAGTGCCGCATCCGCGATTGCACGAGCGCCGTTTCGTGCTCGCGCCGATGAGCGAGCTGGCGCCCGCGCTGATCCATCCGAAACTCAACGCCTCGATTTCAGAAATGCTGGCGGGGCTAAAGTCGCCGTTTCGTGTTACGCTTGCGCGAGCCGACCTGCTCAGGCCGCAACCACTACAAAGAAGGAGGCATCCGCCGATGAAATATTTTATCGATACCGCAGACGTCGCCGAGATTCGCGAGGCGGCCAGTTGGGGACTCATCGACGGCGTCACCACCAACCCATCGCTGATGGCGAAAACCGGGCGCCCGTATCACGACGTGCTGAAAGAGATTTGCGAAATCGTCGACGGCCCGATCAGCGCCGAAGTCGTCGCCACCGAAGCGTCCGCGATGATCGACGAGGGCGAGAAGCTCGCCAAGCTCCACAAGAACATCGTCGTCAAATGCCCGATGATCGTCGAAGGTCTGAAGGCGACGCACGCGCTTGCCAAACGCGGCATCCGCGTCAACGTCACTCTGATCTTCACGCCGCTGCAGGCGCTCGCGGCTGCAAAAGTCGGCGCGTCGTTCCTGTCGCCCTTCATCGGCACGCCTCGATGACATCGGCCAGGACGGCTTCGCAAATCGTCGAGCAGATGGTGCAAATCCTGTCGAACTACGATTATCCCGCCGAAGTGCTGGTGGCATCAGTGCGCACACCACGCACCTGATCCGCGCAGCCGAAATCGGCGCCGACATAGCAACGGTACCGTTCGCCGTGCTGAAGCAGACCCTGCATCATCCGCTGACAGACCTAGGCCTCGAGCGTTTCCTGGCCGACTGGCGCAAAACCAACCAGAAGATCTGACGATCTCTCCGCGTGCGGTTCCGATCTTACCTCGCCCGTTACTTCACGGGAGAGGCGGCTGGCCGCAACGCGGCCAGCGGTGAGGGTTCCGCGACGCAACCTCATTCTCATACATCGCGAATCGTGGTGCTGGGATGCGCCGGCAGCGGCAAGACCACCTTCGCGCGACGGTTAGGTGAGCGCATCGACGCGCCAGTGATTTGTCTCGACACAATCTGGCAACCGCAATGGACTGAAGATGACGTTGCCAAATTTCGCACCCTGATGAAGCACGCGCACGCGGGTGACGCGTGGATCAGTGATGGCAACTTTGCGGTCGCGACTTTCGATCTTCGCTTGCCGCGGGCCACGCTGATCGTCTGGATGGATCGGCCAAGATTGTCGTGCGCGTGGCGCGCTATCGCGCGAGTGTTTCGGCGCGGCGAGGCGCATCGAATTGGCGGGCTGGCCAAGGTGATGCGGTTCATCTGGGGTTTCGATCGAATCAACCGTCCGCTGATTGAGGCGCAGAGGGTCGCGCATGGGCAGGAGGTGCCGGTTGTCAGATTGAAGAATAGTCGGGAGGCTACCGATTTCCTGGATTCGGCTAAAGCGCAGTAGTCAGGTCGACCGCTCACAGTTTGCTACGATCGAAAACGGAGAAGGCTCAACAGGAAAAACTCCTTTAGACGCTCTTATCAATCGGACGCGATTTCCTTGGACAACAGAAACACGTTACCGACGTATGGAGACGGGGGCTGCCTGAGCCTTAGGCACTCCTCGACTTCGGCTATTTTTTTGTCCCACTCGACTCGGGTTGTCGATATATGACTGGCGTCGTCAACGAAGTAGAGGTTAGCCAGCCAAGCCGGAACTTTCGCAATCTCGCGCAAGAAATAAAGATGGGCCAGACGGTTGGCCGATTGATAGTATTGTGAGAACCAATCAGAACGCTTATCCACGCCAAGCCAAGACTTGGTCGCGTTGAGTCCCCCGTTGATCTTTTGCTTCGAAATCTGATCTTTTGCTCCGCAGGACGACGCGATCTCGCCCGGATGGGCTTTAGCCTCGACAAGAAGCACTCCCGGCGGACCACCTGTATATACAATCGCGAGAGCATCCCATGAGGGACCGCCAGAAGGCCAAAAACGTTGTAGCTCAAAAGACAGATCCGCTTGCCGCACCGCAATCAGAAATTTTGCGTCGCTATACTCTTGATATCCTTCTTGCTCTTCGTTTCCCTTTAGCGGCGAAACCCAGCGAAGACCGCATGAACGAGGCAGACTGGAAATCGCACCAAAAATCTGTTGGTTCAATTCGGAACGGGCGTTGTTGACGTATTCCTGGAGTTGGCGTTGGCTGCCTTTGTGTGCGGATCCATCCGCGTCGGTGCGTGCCATTTAATTCCCCCTTACCTCGAGCCAACGGTCGTCGACTGCCGGACGAAAAGATCCGGGATTCTTCGCTTCGCTCTAGAATGACACAAGGGCAAGAGAATTCGGAGCGGAATCTTGAGTCGCGCGCGAAGCGCGCTGGATCACCCTCACCCGCTCCTACGGCGCGGCCTCTCCCGCAACCAAGCGGGCGAGGAGAATAATCGGGGGCGCGGAACGCAACATCCTAACTTGGGCCCTTCACCTTCATCCTCGCCCTCACAGGGCGAGGAGACAGAACGGGCAGCGCGGGTTGTGCAAAGGTTTCCTTTTGGGAGAGGGGAAGAAAGAGCCGGGATTCTTCGCTGCGCTCTAGAATGACACAAAAAGTGAATGGGCCGGGTTTTGTGATGTGATCGCGGAACCCTCACCTACCGGCCGCGATGCGGCCGGCCTCCTCTCCCGTGAAAATAACGGGCGAGGTATCGGAGGCCGCAGCGGCCGATCATGACGATACAAAGAAAGAGCCGGGATTCTTCGCTTCGCTCTGATGACACATGGATGGGAGAAATCGGGGCTTGCGGTGCGCGGGGGAATCACAGGCTGAAGCCTGTGCCACTTTCGGATGGGAGCCTCGCCATTACGGAGGTGCTCGATTTCGAAAGTCGGGAAGTGGCGTTGTCGCCGAGCGCTGCACCTCTCCCTAACCCTCTCCTTGGACAAGGAGAGGGGATTAGAATGGAAAAGCGCGTTGCGCTAATTCGTAGCGGCGGCTCCGGAGGTGCGTTCCGCGATTAGGCGGTCTAGCTCGGCTCTTAGTTTGGGGAGGACTTCTTCGTAGCCGAAGTAGCCGAGCTTGCGGTCCTTCTTCTTGAGGTTGACCGTCGTGGGGCCGCACCAGAGGCCCAAGTCGGCGTCGTCGGTCTCGCCCGGGCCGTTCACGCGGCATCCCATGATCGCGATCGTGATCTTGTACTTCTCGGCGTAGACGGTGAGCTCTTTCACCTGCTGCGCCAGCTCGACGAACTTCATGTTCTCGACGCGCGAGCACGACGGGCACGAGATTATGTTCAGCCCCGCGCCGAAGTCGGGCACCGAGATGAAGCGGCCTGCCGCGACGTCCTCGATGATTTTGTGGCCGACCAGGACTTCTTCGTGCTTGCGCTCGTTGGGCAGCGTGAGCGAGACGCGGATGGTATCGCCGATGCTCTGCGCGAGCAGCTTCTCGAACGCGATGCGCGTCTTGATGATGCCGTCGGGCGGCAGGCCCGCCTCGGTGACGCCGAGATGAATCGGCACGTCGGGGCGGCGCTTCGAGAAGCGGCGGTTCGCGTCCATCACCTTGACCGGATCGGAATCCTTGAGCGACACGACGAAGCGGGTGAAGCCGAAACTGTCCATCAGATCGCAATGGTATGCGGCCGACTCGACGATCGCCGCGAGCTGATCGCCCGGGTACTTGTCGAGGAACGCCGGCGCCACCGAGCCGCAGTTGACGCCGATTCGAATCGCAACGTCGTTGTCGCGCGCAACATCGACCAGCCACTTCACCTTCTGCTCGATGGTCTTCGACTTCTCGATATGGTGCAGATGGCCGGGGTTGTAGCGAATCTTGTCGACGTACGGCGCGACCCGGTCCGCGATCTTGTAGTTCTCCTGCAAATCGACCGACAGCACGATGCCCTTGGTCTGCTCGCGGATTTCCTTGACCGCGGGGATTTCCTTTTCGCTGTCGATCGCGATGCGCACGATTCCCGCGCCCGCATTGGCCAGCTGATGCGCCTGCGCGACGGTCTCGTCGACGTCGATCGTCCGCGTCGCGCACATCGATTGCACCACCACCGGCGCATTGCCGCCGACCTTGGTGCCGCCAATCGTTATCTGCCGGGTTTTCCGATCTTTTAATGCCTGATCCATTCGCTATCTATGCTGCCGAATGCGCGCGGCGCTTACTAGTGCTTGTGCTCGTCCGCCACCGCCATCGCGATCGCGCCGTGACTGAACGCCGCCCCGCGCGCATCGCCGCCGCGACCCATACCGCCTCCGCGATTTCCTGGTCGGTGCATCCTTTTTCTTTCGCGCGCACGACGTGCGCCTCGATACACCACGGGCACTGCGTGACATGCGCCGCCGTAATCGCCATCAGCTCCTTGGTCTTGCTCGGAATCGCGCCGTCCTTGAAGACTTCCTTGTCGAATTCCAGGAAGCCTTTGAACGCGTCGGGCGCGTTCTGCCGCAGGTTGCGGAGATACTTCGAGGTTTCCTTGCCGTAAAAATCAGCCATCGTGATTCTCCTCGGATGGGCGTTCGTTCGTTGAGATTTCCACTATAGCAGAGCGCTCGTTCGTACCAGTAACAATTACCTTTCGCCGACTTGCACCATTCGCTTACGCTAATTTTGACGTTATCGTCAGACAAACTTAGCTTATCCAAGGCTCGCGACGACTAATTTAACCTCTGACTTTTCCCTTGCAATGAGTCATCGTTCTGATTAAGTTTTTTTTCTCCGTCGTTGTCATATTAGGCGGAAGGGGGTCTTGCTTAAGTGAAGCTGCGATTCGCCGGCAAACAAGTTTTCACGTTCAGGCTCTTCGCTCGGGGGAGGGAGGAAGCTGAAAAATGAGTACCGTCACCACGATCGGCATTGCCGATCCTCGACCCTTCCCGGACGTAATCCTTCGCAGCCAGTTCTTCGAAATGGTCGGGACGCGCGCTCTCTCGAGCGAGCAGCGGCTGATGCTCGCAGTGCTGGCCGACGCGATCAACGTCGTGCAGGAATTCGGCGGCGCCTCGAGCTTGCGCAAGCGCAATTCGTTTAACGAGGCTTGGAACTGGTTCTTCACGAAGAGCGTCGGGTGCCCGCTTTCCTATATCAGCGTATGCGACGCGCTCGGCATCGACGCCGACAGCCTGCGCTGGCGCTTGTCGGAACTGATTGCCGGCCGTGGCGGCACTCCGCTCCGTCTGCGCCTGAAGGAAGCGAGCCGGATGCAGCGGCTCACGGTGAATCGAGTGCGCCGACGCGATCCGCGCCGGATGCATCGCGCGACCCGCGCGCCCCGTTAGACTGAATTATCAGATAGCAGACCTCAGCCGCGCGCAGAGAAATCCGCGCGCGGCTTTTTTCTGACTAGCGGAAGTGGCGCGACAGTTCTGAGGCGTATGCGAGACCAATCTTGTCGGCGTTGCTGCGAAGCCATTCACTGAAGAGCGTCGGCGCGTTCGCCGGAGAATCCGTAACCAGCAAATCCGTCATCAGGCCGCGAATTTCATTACGCGTGAGCGTGACGTCGCGCACGAACCATCCGACGACCTGCGCGCACGCGAGTGCGATGCGCGGATCGACGTGCACGATGCGCGATTTGCTGTGGACCGCATTCGCGATCATTCTGACTAACTCGTCAAAGGTGAAAATTTCGGGACCGACCGCGTCAAAGGTAGAGGATCGATCGTCGCACGCCGCATTCACCGCGATCTCGCCCAGGTCCGCCGCGAAGATCGGCTGCACACGATATTTGCCGCGGCCAGGAAGCGCGAAGACGGGAAATCGCCGCAGCAGCCACGCGATGTTGTTGAGCAGAATGTCCTCGACGCCGAATATCAGGGCAGGCCGAATGATCGCGTAGCTGAGTGCCGACTCCATCACGGCCGCCTCGACCATCGCCTTGCCGCGGAAGTAAGGAAGCGGCGAAGACTCCGTCGGCTTCGTGACGCTGATATGGACGAACTTGCGGACGCCAGCCGCGGTGGCGGCATCGAGCATGACGCGCGTGTTCGCCACCGCAGTGTCGAAAGTCTGACCGCGGTGCGGAAACCTGATCCAATAGGTGTTGAAGAGCGTGTGAGCGCCTTCAAGACTTCGCTTGAGATCGTCGGGGCTATCGAAATCGAACGGCACGGCTTCGATCTGATCGCCGAAGGGATCCTTCCGCGCCGGATGCCCCGTCAACGTCCGGACTCGCCGCCCGCGCGACAACAGCGCGCGCGTGATGTATCTGCCCGTATAGCCGGTCGCTCCGGTCACGACGTCAAAATCATTTTCGGGCATCGCGCGTTTTCCGTCGATCCAGACGCTGCTCCGGGATTCTTCGCTACAGCAACTTTCGCTCTAGAATGACACAAAAATCAGACACCACCAGTTTCTTCTTCGCGAAAGAAGTTCTAACAGGGACGAAGTCCCGCATCTTTAGTTCTTATTACTAAGGTGCAGGGGTTACCCCTGCCCAGGGAAGTATGAAACCCAGGAGGGGTTTCATTAAGATTAGCTCCCATGGATTTTCCTCTCCAAGGCGTCAAGGTCGTCGAGGTTGCGATGTGGGTCGCCGGCCCTTCCACCACCGCCGTGCTCGGCGATTGGGGCGCCGACGTCATAAAGCTCGAGGATCCGCGTACCGGCGATCCGATTCGCGGCTTCGTCACGCGCACGATGGGCGATCCGAACGCGCGCATCCGTCCGCCGTTCGAGCTCGACAACCGCAACAAACGATCGGTCGCCGTTGACCTGCGCACCACCGACGGCCACGCCTTCGCGCTCAAGCTAATCGAACGCGCCAACGTCTTCGTCACCAGCCTGCGGCTCGACGCTATCGAGCGGATGAGGCTCGACTATGCGACGCTGTCCGCGAAAAACCCGCGCCTCGTGTATGCGTCGATCAACGGCTATGGGCATCGCGGGCCGGATCGCAATCGCCCCGCGTACGACTATGCCGCAGCGTGGGCGCGGTCGGGCCTGATGGCGACGATTGCGGAGCCCGGTCAGTCGCCGCCGGCGCAGCGGCCCGCGATGATCGATCACGCGGTCGGCCTTGGCCTGGCCGGCGCGATTTCCGCCGCCCTGCTCGCGCGCGAGCGCACCGGCCGCGGTCGCGAGGTCAACATCTCGCTGTTCTCGATGGGCCTGTGGATGAACGCCTCCGATCTCACCGTCGGCCTGATGACCGGCCGCTCGCCTCATTCCGAAGCGCGCACCGAGCGCGTGAATCCGCTGTGGAGTTCCTATCGATGCGCCTGCGGACGCTGGATCTACTTCGTGATGATCCAGAGCGATCGCCACTGGCAGGATTTCTGCCGCGCGCTGGATAACCGAGATTGGCAAAACGATCCTCGCTTCAAGGACTCGGCCGCTCGCGGCCAAAACTGCGCCGCGCTGACCGGCGAAATCGATCGCGCAGTCGCCGCCCAAACCGCCGACGAATGGGCGCCGATTTTCGATCGCAACAATCTCGTGTGGGCGCCGGTCCGCACCGACGCCGAAGTGCTCGACGACCCGCAGGCCGAAGCCATCGGTGCTTTCGCAGCTGTCGATCATCCCAACATCCCTGGATGCCGTGTCGTGAACAGCCCGGTCGAGTTCAGCGATATCGACAAGCGTCCGCATCGTGCAGCGCCGGAGTTGGGGCAGCATACTGAGGAAATAGCGCTGGAAATGGGGCTGACGTGGGAAGAAATCGCTCGCCTCAAAGAGTCGGGGACGCTGGGATAGGTTCTCTGCACGCGTCGCAGAACCCTCACCGCTCGCCGCGTTGCGACGAGCCGCTTCTCTCGTGAAAAGAACGGGCGAGGTAAGGATCTTTTCAGAGTCTTGCAGATACGCAAACAACGTTCTAAACTCGCATTTAACCGACTTTGTTTGACTCTGAGGAACTCGCCTCCGTATGATCTGGTTACCTGATCGTCACCTGTTCCCCGGAGGTCGCCTGCTCGTGCGAATGATTGTTCCTCCCGTCGCCCATCGCCGCGAAATCGATCGCAACCTCGCCGAATTTTTTCGCGGACATCGCGCCGCGCATTTCAAACGCGCCATCTCCTCGATGTGCCGATACTTTAACGTCCGCCGTCCGCGTATCGAATGGTTCGAGTATATCGATTGGGGCAAGACCGCCGGCCGCACCTACGAGGACGGCCGCATCCACCTGGTCCATCCCGAAAACTGGAAGCGCGGCCGTGTGTACTTCAGCGAGCGGATGTGGATCCAAATGATTTACCACGAGATGGGCCACTTCATTTTCTGGAGCGACCCCGAGCGCAAGGCCGACTTGTTCTCGTGCAGGATGCGCCGCGGCCTCAAACCCGCGGGCCGACGGAGCGCCGCGCGTTCGCACATCCGAACTGGAGTCTCGAGTGCGCGCCGCGCCGCAAATCGCATCCGCAAGCGCCGCCCGCGCATTTCGGTTGCGCGAAAATCAAAATCCAGGCGGACCGCCTGATGGCGCAGAAGCCAAACGTCGAAAACCGTTGGTGGGTCGAAACCAACTTCAAGAAGCCCAAGCGGGCCAAGTCCGAAACCGAGATGCCGGAGTTGCCGGTCGCGATGGCGTTTTACCAGGTCGCGCGCGATTACGATCAGGATCGCGCCAAGGAAGACCTGACCGACAACAACCTGCGCATCGCTCGCGCCGCCGATCCTCCGCAGGGCGATTGGGCTTACGTCGCGATGACCGATCAGCACGCACCGGCCAACGTGATCAAGCGCGTCAAGGACGAGTTCCGCATCCCGCGCGAAGCCCGCGGCATCGTGATCGATCACGGCCGCGTAGTTCGCCTGCTGATATGCGGCCCGCAGCTCGAGGATTGGATGCTCGACATCACGCTCGGCGACGAACCGTCGGTCGACGCTTACGTCTGGTCGGTGATGTATCGCGAAAGAATCTTCCGCCGCGCCGAGGACGCGCTGCGCCAGGCCCGCAAATGGGCGATCAACCTCTTGCAATTTCCCCCGCCAAGAGACGAACCCTTCCGCGGCGCCCTGCTGTAGGACGAAATCTATTTCGTCGATTGATAGCTTTGTTCTCAATGCCCGGCTGACGGAATAAATTCCGTCCTACTGCAAACCCACGGCGGGTTTCATTAAGATTAAGTTCCCGCCATGAACTATCTCTCCCTCGTCCTGCGAAATCTCACCCGCAACAAGCGCCGCACGATTCTCACGATGCTGTCGATCACGGTTTCGGTGTTTATCTTTGCGGCGCTCATCAGCCTGCCCGGACTTATCAACCAGGTGCTGCGCGATCGCGCCAACTCGCTGCGCCTCATCTGTCACAGCAAAGCGGGCTTTTTCTACATGCTGCCGGAAGCGTATCGCCGCCGAATCGAAACCGTGCCACACGTCGAAGCCGTCGCCGCTTACAGCGTCTTCGTCGCAACCTACCGGGATCCCAACGAGCAACTGGGCGTCCTCGCCGTGGACGCCGATCACATCCCCGAGATCTTCCCCGACTGGGAGGTCACCGCGGAGGCCAATCGCGAATTCAAAAGCGTGCGCACTGCGGCGCTCGTCTCAACCAGCCTCATGAAGGCTTACAACTGGAAAGTCGGCCAGACGATCATGCTGCGCGGCACCATGTATCCGGTCAATCTGCAGCTCACCATCGTCGGCGTGCTGAGCGAAGCGGGCGCCGGCCCCCGTATAATGTTCCGGCGCGACTACATGGAAGAACTGCTCGGCAGGCCGGCCACCGCCAACCTCTTCTGGGTGAAAGTTGATAGCACTCGCTCGGCGCCCGAAGTTATCGCCGCGATCGACGAGATGTTCGCCAACTCGCCGAGCGAGACCGCTACTGAAACCGAAGTCGCGCTGATTAAGAATATGGTCGTCGGCAATCTCGGCCTGATGCTTAACGGCGCGAAATTTCTTGCCGCAATCGTCATCTTCACTATCGGCCTGGTCGCCGCCAACACCGCCGCGATGGCGGTGCGCGAGCGTCGCCACGAGATGGCCGTGATGCGCGCGATCGGATTCACACGCAACTCGATCATCGGGCGGATCCTGGTCGAGGGGTTGATCGTTGGCGTGTCGAGCGGCGTCCTCGGATGCATCCTCGCGTACCTCGGCTTCGAGCTGCTGCCGCACGTCGCCAAGTCGCTCGGCCCGTTAGCTCTCGCGATGACCCTGTCGCCGCGAATCGTCGCCTACAGCTTTCTGATCGCCGCACTAATCGGAGCCGCCAGCGGCTTCATCCCCGCAACCCTCGCCACCCGCGGCGACATCTCAACCGAACTCCGCGCCGTCTAGCATTCCAACGAGCTTGCCACCCCGGATCTAGTCGGGATTGGTGTCGGCTTTTGTGCTAGTTGTTTTGTTGGTTGCATAGGCCGTTCTGCGGAAAAAAGACCGGAGTCTATCGAGATGAAACGCGCAAAAATAGATGTACCTGCTGAGCGCGTTCGCGACTTCTGCCGGCGGCATCATATCCGCAAGCTAGCGCTCTTCGGCTCGGTTCTGCGTGACGATTTTCTGCCGGGCAGCGATGTCGACGTGATCGTGGAATTCGAGTCTGGATTCGTTCCCGGCCTCGACTTTTTCGCGATGCAGGACGAGCTGTCTGGCATCTTCGGCCGGCCGGTCGATCTCAATACGCCCGGATTTCTGAGCAGTCACTTCCGTGACCGAGTGCTCGCCGATGCCGAGGTTCAATATGTCGAGCCATGAGAGCTCGGTGCGATTTCGTCACATGCTCGATCACGCGCGCGAAGCAGTTTCGATGGCAGCAGGAAAGTCACGCGACGATATTCACAACGATCGGATGCTGAATCTCGCACTAGTTCGACTCCTGGAAATCGTCGGCGAAGCAGCCAGCAGAACGCCCCTCGACGAACGCGCTCGATATGGCAACCTGCCGTGGGGGCAAATAGTGGGTCTTCGTAACCGACTGATTCACGGCTACGACTCGGTTGATCTCGACATACTATGGCAGATCGTCAACCATGACTTGCCCCCACTTATTTTGGGGCTCGAGCAAATCGTCTCATCAGCAGGAACCTAACCTCCGAACACTAGGCGCGATTTCCCGCGTTCCCCGAATCGGCTACCATCTCCTCCGCGATGACGCCCGACGACAAGCACGAACCCGCACCAGTTTCTCCTTCGACGCACGTCGATCCTCCAAAAATCTATATCGCCGCATGCGGTGCTCTCTGCGACATCTTCTGGTGGGCCCGCCGCGACCCCGCAAGCGATGCGCAGCCTCTCCCACTCCCGAAATCCAAAACTCCGTGACGGTTCGGATTTTTTGATCAAAGCCGCATTCTTCGACGCCGCCGGCACTCTGTTCGAGGCGCGCGAGCCTATTGGACGCACCTACACGCGCCTCGCGCGTGACTTCGGACTCGACGCACCCGAGGAGGCGGTCGCGGCCAGTTTTCGCCGCGCTTTCGGTGCAGCGCCCGGGTTGGCCTTCGGGCTCGGGCTGCGCGGCGACGAGCTTCGACGCCTCGAGCGGGGATGGTGGCGACAGCGCGTCAACGACACCTTCGCGCTGCTCGGCAGATTCCCCGACTTCGACGCCTACTTCGACGCCCTGTTTGCCCATTTCGCCGATCCCTCGCATTGGGTTGCTGATCTTGAAGCTGCGCCTACACTGGAACGTCTAAAGAGTGATGGAATCAAACTCGGCGTGATTTCCAATTTCGACCATCGCCTGTATCGAATTCTCGACGGCCTCGACCTGACCCGTCATTTCGATTCGATCACGATTTCCTCGGAAGCCGGCTATGCCAAGCCGCGGCGCGAGGCGTTCGACGCTGCTCTCATCCGCGCCGGCGCGACCGCGCGCGAGGCGATGCATATCGGCGATTCGGAGCATCTCGACTTTGCGCCCGCGGCCGCGCTCGGCATAGCCGCGATACTGATCGATCGCGAGAACCGGGATGCCGCGCCGTCGATTGAGGGCCGTACTGCCCGAATTCGCTCGCTTGCCAGTGTCCCTGAAGTTGCGCGAGTATTGGAACTCGCTTGACGTTATCGCCGCGTTATCCTTAGTTAAGGCACAAATTTCCCGGGGAACAGCATTTGGGGATTAGACAAATGAACCGTCCGTTTTTTTCGCGTCACCTAACTGTGATGCTAATCGCTTTTTTTGCGCTCGCTCTCACCGCCGGCATCGCTGCCGCGCAGAGCAGTTCGCAGCTCGAGTCGGAGCTTGGCAGCCTCTCCGGCCAGATGGGCTCGGCCGAGTCCAACGCCTCGACCGCCGACCAGGTCATCGGTCACCTCGACAGCGCCGAGTCTGATTTCGCCAGGCTCACGTCGAGCGGCAAGGTTGACAAGGGCGCGCTGGTACCGCTTTATCGCCAGCTCGACTCGATGCTCGATCGGATGCAAACAGTTTGGTCCAAGAAGAAGGACGATTGCATCGCGCAGATCGACAACGGCGGGCAATGCGACTATGACCAGCCCGAGCAGTTAGCCTTGCGCGCCGCGTATCCGTTGGCATGGCTGCGGTTCACAGCCGCGACCACTCTGTTCGACGATAACGCCGAGCAATCCAAGAAACTGCTCAACCAGGCGATCGACGGTTTCACCAACAGCACGCTGGTGCTGGTGGGTAATCCCAACCTGATGCGCGAGAACATGCTCGGACGTGCCTACTGCGAGCGCGAGTTAGGCAAGTTCGATCGCGCCGAATACGACCACGCGATCGAAGACTTCAAGAAAATCATGGATGACGGCACCGGCACCCAGCAATACGCCGCGGCCAAGCAAGGACTCGCCACGACCTACGGCAAGATGGGCGATGCGGCCAAAGCTGCCGAAATGATGCAAGGCACGCAGACGGCGGGCAAAGGCGCGTCCGGCCAGTTCATGCTTCAGTTGCAGACTTTGTTCAGCGCCGAACGCGCTACCAGCGACCCCGCCAAAAAGGCCGAGTATCACAAGCAGATCATCGATCTGATGAAGACCAAGGAAAACGACAAGGAAGGATGGGCGATCGACGTCTCAGCTGCGACCCATTTCCCGAGCAACGCCGTCGAGGAATTTGGAAATTCGAGCGACCCGTTCGAGAAATGGCTGCTCGCCGCGGTCCTGCTCTCGCGCAAGGATGAAGCCGGCGCGGCAAAGTACTATTCCGAGGCGTGCGATAGCGGAAAATATCCCAAGGCCTGCAGGTTCGCTGCTGATATCTATCAGCGCGAGAAGCGCTTCGACCTGGTCCAGGACATGCTCACCAAGATTGCAAAGCAAGGCGGTGGCGACGCGTCCCAGGCCACCTTTTTGGAGTACAGCCTCGATCACGACCGATGGGAGAAGAGCGGCCGCAAGGATACATCGCTCGAAGATAAGTGGGTGAAGGACGCGAACGACTACCTGCAGAAATCTCCCGGCGGTGATCATGCCGCCGAGTTGCAAGTGGCGCTGGCCGAGCGCCTCCAGCGGCAAGGCGATCTCCTCGGAGCCGCCAAGTTGTATTCCAAGGTCAAGGGCGACGCCGAGTTTACCTTCACCGCCAAGTTCAAGGCCGCGGAATGCTACTACAAGATCCTCGTCGGCGCGGCTGCTACCAAGGACAACAAATCGGCGCCCAAGATCGATACCGATCAGCTCAGAAAACTGGCGATTGCCGACTTGAACGAATCAATCAAGATGGGACACGAGGCCGAGGCAACGGCTAACACTGCCGCCGCCAAGAACGCGGTGCGCGAGATTCGCGGCGAAGCGACTTACATGCTCGCGTCGATCCTCGAGGAAGATCAGGATCACGTCGACTACGCGCAGGTCGCGCCGCTGCTGGTCGGCTACGAAACGAACTACCCGATGATGAGCGCGAAGTTCCAGGATGTCGTCGATTGGCGCATCACGGCGCTCGATCGTCTCGGCCGCTACGACGAAGTTAATACCGACGTTGCCGCACTGGTCGAACGCAGCACGCAGCGACACCGCCAAGCAGGATTTCGTCAAGGGACTCGGCATCGAGTTCTGGAAGGCCGCGCAGGCAGCCAAGGACAACAACGATCAGAAGGCCTATCTCGCCAACGCGAAGTTGACCGTGACGGCATACAAGGGCTTCGCCGAAATGGCTGCGTCGGGCAAAATTCCGGTCAAGAATCTGACCGGTACGCTGTCGATTCTACGCCCAGGCGCTGCAGGCTACCGGCAACGACGAGGAGGCCGACAAGGTCTTCGAGGAGGTCGTGAAGGCCGACCCGGCGTCGCCCGATGCGAACGCAGGTCTCGCCCGTCAGCGCGCAAGCCAAGGGCGACTGGAAGGAAGCGGACGAGCGATGGACCGCGGTCGAGAACACCGCCGCCGAGTCCGATCCGCTCTGGTACGAAGCGAAGTACCAGCTCGCTGTGATTTACTCGAAGCAGGGCAACATGCAGGGCGCATGCAGCAAGCTGGCGCAGACTCGCGCCGAGCATCCGACGCTTGGCTCGGACGAAATGAAGGTCAGGTGGGACAAGCTCCAGCGCTCGCTGTGCCTCGATCACGCGGGCCAATAGGCGCGATGCTGAAGAAGATTCATCACGTCGGCGTCGTCGTGCCGAATCTCGAAGCGGGCCTGAAATTCTGGCGCGACACGCTCGGCCTGCATTTCACGAAGAGCGCGACGATTGAGGAGCAGGGCGTCCGCGCCGCGCTGCTCAAGGCGGGCGAGAGCGAGATCGAACTGCTCGAGCCGCTCGATCCCGAGAATGCGGTGGGCAAGTTCCTCGCGCGGCGCGGCGGCGGCCTGCATCACGTATGCTTCGAGACCGACGACGTCGTCCGCGAGCTCGACGGCGCGCGCGCCAAGGGAATCCAGCTAATCGATCAGAAGCCGCGCAACGGCCTCGCGGGCATGATCTGCTTCCTGCATCCCAAGGCCACGCGCGGCGTGCTGGTCGAATTCGCCCAGCCGCCTACCGAGTAGAAGCGGAGCATGCCGATTTACGAATACCGATGCGCCAACTGCGACCGCTCATTCGAGGCGTTCGTGCGCCCCGGCGACGACGGCGCGCAATGCCCGCATTGCAACGGCTCGAAGCTGACGCGCGAGATGTCAACGTTCGCGTCGCGCAGCAATGGCGACGGCACCGCCGCGGTCGTGTCAGCAATGGCCAACTCGGGCACGTCGAGCGGCGGCGGATTCTCGGCGGCGGATGCTGCGGCGGCGGCTGCGGCTGCCACTAATTTTTCGCAGCTCTGCCACAAAAGTTCAGGGATGAACTGTTCAGCCTGACGCTCTTCGCGCGAACATGCTATTTCGTGCGCGTATGGACATCCGTAACGGAGGCACAAAGGACTCAATCTTCGCCGCGAGTCCCCGGTCCAGAAAAACAAATTTTTACGGAACGAAACGACCGATGGTGGTCCCTCTCCCCATCAACCACAACTAATGGTATGAGCGAGGGTGAATCTGCCCGAGCAACGCCGACTGACAAGCTAAAAAGCCCGCCGTTTCAGCTCTCTTTCCGAGCCTCGAATTCCTTCTTCGCTGCCGCCAGCAGCTCCGGCTCCGCGAGCAAATCGTACGCCGTCATCGCCATCGCCTTCGCCACTCGAATCATCGCCTCGTAGCCGCGCTTCGAGTCGGCATGCGCAACGAACGCATCTTCGTGACAGTTGCCCTCGCCGCGGCGCGAGATGCAAAAGACGGATGAATCGCCGGCATCACGTGACTGACGTCGCCCATGTCGGTGCTGCCGGTCGGCGTGTTCTCCGGCGCCTCGGCCGACTTGGTGCCGAGCGACTCGCTATGCGCCGCGTAGCGATGCGCCATGCGAGATTGTTGATCATATTTTTGTAGCCGCCTTCGACCACGTGCTCGACGCGCGTCCCGGTCGCCATCGCGGCCGCCTCGGCGCATCGCAGCACGCGCTCGGCGATCTCCTGCGCGTACTTGCTGGTCTTGCGCGCGCGCCAGGAACTGGCACTCGGTCCTCTCGGGAATGATATTCACCGCCTGCCCGCCGTCGGTGATGATGCCGTGGATGCGCGAGCCGTCGCGCAGATGCAGCCGCATCGCATCGACGCTCTGGAAAGTCTGGATCACCGCCGCCAGCGCGCTCGATCCGTCCCATGGCGCCACCGCCGCATGCGCGCCGTGCCGTGAAACGTGAGCTTGAGATGCTGCGTGGCGAGCGCGGGCATCGTGCAGAACTCGGCGTCGATCGGATGCGCCATCATGGCCGCGTCGACGCCGCGCAGCGCGCCCTTTTCGAGCAGGATTATTTTGCCGCCGCCGCCTTCCTCGGCCGGCGTGCCGAGGAACACGATTCGCCCCGGCAGATTGCCGCGACGCTCTTCAAGCCCGCGACGGCGCTCAGCGCGGCGCCTGCGATCAGGTTGTGCCCGCACGAATGGCCGTTGGGCAGCGCGTCGTATTCGGCGAGGATCGCGACCGTCGGACCTTTGCCGCCGAACTCCGCGCGAAACGCCGTCTTGAGTCCGCCGACTTCGCGTTCGACCTGGAGCCCCAACTCGGTCGCCGCCTTGCTCAGCAGTCCCGCGGCGAAATGCTTCCTGGAACTTGAGCTCCGGATGTTCGATGAATCTCGTGGCTGAGCGCGACCACCTTGTCGCGGTAGTTATCGATCGCGCGGGCTATCTCGGCATGAGCGTCCATCGACGTGCTCCTCTCGATGCGGTTAGCATTGTGAGTAGCACCGCCCGCGCAGACTATCCAACCCGCTCAATAGAGTGGGGCGGGCCGCCGTGCCCGCCGTCTCTGTGTCATTCAGAGCGCAACGCAGAATCCCGAGCGACTCCATTCAGGTCGGTCAGCGGCGGGCACGGCGCCCCGCCCCACTGGCAGCAGAAATCTCTCGATCCTCAGACATTCACAGCGGCCACTCGCGCGTGTAGAACGCGACCATTTCATCTTCGACGCGTGCCGGGAACTCCAGCCCGTAGCGCCAGAATGCAGCGCTCGCGAGTTCGCAGATCTTCCGGAAGATCTCGATATGCACGTGACGCATTGCGCCGCGATCGCCGCTGCGCACCGATGCTTCGATTCGCTCGACGAAGCGTGCACATTCCTCGCGCTGAGCGAGCGGCAGCAGCTTCGCGCGCGTGAACATATTGCGATGGAACGCGCGGCGATCGGTCTCGAGCAGCATCAGCGGCACGATGGCTGTCTCGACCAGCAGGATTTCGCCGAACAACCACGTATTGATTTGCCCGCGCGCCAGTATTCTCACCGGCCACGTCGCGCCCTGCATAAATCCGAGCATGTTGGATTGGAGCGCGTGCTTGATCGCTGCGTCGCCCAGGTCGTCGCCGATTTTGAAGCGGTCGTAGATCTCCGCCGCGCCCCACAGCCGCTTCACCGCGATGCGCGGTCTCGACGCCAGGCCGCCTTCCCGCTCGAAGAAAACGTCGAGCTTGACGGGTCCTTCGACCAGGCAGCCGACGCCGAACACGCCCATGATATCGAGGCATGCGAGGATCGGCGCGACTCGTTCGATCTCGCGGCGCCGCCCGTTCCACACTTCGTCCCACGCGCTCTCGACGACGCAAAGATGCAAATCGATGTCTGAGTACGAGTCCGCAGAACCGTCGGCAAGGCTCCCTTCGAGCCATCCCGCGGGAAAGCGCGCATCAGCCGAGAAAATCGCCACCGCGCGATCGATCAGCTCGCCCCGCCGCACCGCAAACGGAACATCCTCGCTCATGCTAAGGCCGGATGCGGGTACCCGACTGCGTGATGATGTCCTGCACCGGCTCGCCCTTCTCGGCCTTGTGCTGCGCGTAATCCTGCACTGCGGTCAAAATTCCCGCGACGGCCTTGCCGAACATCAGGTCGCGATTCTCGCGCGCCCAGTCGTTCGAGTATTTGACTCCCTCTGCGACCTGACCCTGGAACTGCGGCGCGACATATCGCGCGAACAGCTCGTACGATCGCATCGTCTTTTCGCGCGTCGTCCATTCGTGCGCGAGCCCGAGGATTCCGCCGAAGCCGCCGGTCGCCTGCTGCAACTCCTTAATCCTCGCGATCGCGTCGTCAGGAGTGCCGACAATAATCCCGCCGCGCCCATTCATCCGATCGATGTTCATCTCCTCGATCGGCTGGTTCGGGTATTCCTCAAACTGCACGCGCGTGCCGAGCGTGTCGATAAAGTACTCGCGAATCCACGAGTTGGCGCCGTCGCGAATATCGTTCATCGCCTCTTCTTTCGTCTCGGCCAGATGAATCGGGAAGACCATCCGCCAGTTTTTGCGCTCGACCGTCTTGCCGTGCTCCGCCGCCGACTCTTCCGCCATCGCCCAGCGCTTCATCAGATCGTCGAGACCGCCCGGTGCGTACGACGCGACCGATAACACGCCGCATCCGAGCTGTCCCGCCGCGACCATTCCCGACGGCGAGATTGTGCTCGCGACGAACACCGGCATGTGCGGCTGCTGAAACGGCTTCACCTGCAGGTGCGCATCGACCAGTTTGAAGTACGACCCGTCGATCGAGATTTTTCCCTGCTCGTTGAACAGCCGAAGAATCGCCGTGACGCCCTCGACCATCCGCTTGCGCTGCGTGGTCGAATCGATCCCTTGCATGTGCGCGTCGGCGGCCAGCGCGCCGGGACCGCATCCGAGCATCACGCGCCCGCGTGTCAGATGGTCGAGCAGCGCGAAACGGTTGGCGACGTGGAACGGGTGGTGGTACGGGATGCTGACGACGCCGGACCCGAGCATGATTCGTTTGGTGCGCGTCGCCGCAACCGCCATGAAAATTTCGGGCGACGAGATTATTTCCCATCCCGACGAATGATGCTCGCCGATGAACGCCTCTTCGTAGCCGAGGTCGTCGAGCCATTCGATCAACTGCATATCGCGCTCGAAGCAGAGCGTCGGATTTTCGCCTACGCGATGGAACGGGGCTATAAAAATACCGAACTTCATCATTTCTCCTTGGTCGGGGCAGGATCGAATGTGGCCCTCGCGGGCCTCGGCGGACTCATCAAGTTACGACGAAATCCGAATATGAAACAAGAAAGGCCGCAAAGCTAAACGATCGTTCAGGAAGTATTGGTAGTTGGTTGGGCTGTGTGATCGATGGCATGATCTAGCGGCTGAAACTTTACCTCCGCGAATTCGTCCAAAGGGCAGAGGATCGCTACTCGACCGCCCACAGAATTGACCGGCTTGCCCAAAGCAGGAGCAAATAGGATCATTAGACGAGAAAGCAGCATGACGACGATTACGGACATGGGCCGCCGCTCGCTCGCTGCGGCGGTGATTGCACTGGTGATGATTCTCGGCGGCTCCGCGGCTGCGCAGCAGCAGGGTTCGTCCGCGGCTCCGCCACCGCTCGTCATTCCGCACTCACAGGGCAAGCAAAGCTCGACTCTCGAACTGCCGTCGATGCCCGCGAAACAGGGCGCCGATTCGCTCAACATCCCGCCGCAGGTTCCGCAGACCGGCCAGTCGCTCGAAGTGCCGGCACGCGAATTGCGCCGGCAGCCGGGCTACGAGCAAGTCACCGTAACCGTGACCGAACCGAGCGGCACCTACGTCACCGGGCTGCAAAAGGACGACTTCAAACTTTACATGGACGGGCAACAGCGCCCGATAGAATTTTTTCGGCAGGACCTTAACACGCCGGTCTCGGTCGGCATCCTGGTCGATACTTCCGGCAGCATGACCCCGAAAATTCCGCAGGCGCGCGCCGCGATCTCGATGTTCCTGCGCGATCTTAACGACAAGGACGACGTGTTCCTGTTTGCATTCTCGAGCCATCCGTTCCTGCTCCAGCCGTTCACCATGAATCACGACCTCGTGATGCGCCGGCTCGAGTTGCTGCACGCCTACGGGCAGACCGCGTTGTTCGACGTGATCATGGAAGGGCTGCAGATGGTTCAGCGCGGACGCTACGACAAAAAAGCGCTGCTGGTCGTCACCGACGGCATGGACAACACCAGCGCCTCGACGGTGAATGACGTCGTCGCGCAGGCGCGGCGGATGGGCGTGCTCGTCTACTCGATCGGAATCGGCGATCCCAACGGCGGCAGCGGCGGAACTTCAATCCAGATCGGACCGTTCGTGCTCGGCGGCGACGAGAGCGAACACGTCGACTCCGAGACTCTGCACACGCTGTCGACCGAAACCGGCGCCAAGACCTACATCATTCGCGAGGCCGGCGACGGCGAGGCGCTGCGCAAAGCGTGCGAGAACATCAGCCTCGAGTTGCGCGAGCAATACACGATAGGATTTCTCGCGCCCGATCCCGAGCGCGGCGGATACCGCAGCCTGAGAGTCGACGTTCCCGGCAAGTCAGGCGCCGACGTTCGCGTGCGCAAGGGAATCGAAGTGGGTTCCGCGCCGCCGCCCGAGGTCGACCGTCGGTCGCCGGCGGACCCTAGATCCGTTTCTGTTTTTGCGGTTGCGGCATAGGCCGCGCTCTAACGCCGCGAGCATCCATTGACGGAATAAATTCCGTCCTACTCGTTCTTTTTCGATACAAATGGCGCGACGAACGCGCGATCGGGATCAGGCAACAGGTTGAGGAATTTCATTTCGGCGAAGTCGCCGACCAACTGAAATCCCGAGAACGCCGCGTTGTCGACGCGGATTCGCCGGAAGTGCGCGAGTTCGAGCCGCATGAAATGGCACAAGACGGTGCGGATGATGTCGCCGTGCGAGACGAACAGGATGCGCCGGCCGCTGTTGTCGGCGATCGCGCGCCGCACCGCCTCGACGCCTCGCGACTGCACCTGCGCGATAGTCTCGCCGCCGGGCGTCGGCGCGTCCAGCGGATGCTCGCGGTAGTTCAGGTAGTCGGCGATCCTCGATCAAGTCGTCGTACACCATCCCTTCCCAGCGCCCGTATTGGACTTCCGATAGTTGCGGATCCTCGGCTACCGGGATGCCGCCGATGCCGGCCGCGATTATCTCCGCCGACTGACGCGCGCGTGCGAGCGGACTGGTGACGATCAACTCCGGCTGCGAGCAGGCGGGCGAATGGAACCGCGGCTTGCACCTGCGCGCGTCCATCTTCGTCGAGTTCGATCGGATTGCGGCCCATCACACGGCCCTCGCGGTTCCATGCGGTCTCGCCATGGCGCATCAACAGCGCGATTCCTCTCATCCCGTTGCCACCTTTCAATTTATCCGCGACGTAAAACGGTCCCAGCGCCATCGAAAGTCGCCTCGAATGTGAGCCGACTGCTCCAAAAAAGTTAGCGGCGGGACCATCGCATGAAGCGCCCGCCGCAATCAAACCAGATTCTCGGCCGCTGTCGACAGTCGCGCGACCGTTACCGCGCCGACGCCGCCGCGCTCGCATGCGCCGTCGGTTCCGCATGCGCCGTTCCGTTGCGCAGGCGCGCCGCAAACCGCAGAACGCTTCGTAGTCGATCAGCGTGGTTTGCGTCGGATGCTCGCTGCAGACGGGGCACTTCGGATCCTTGCGGATTTTCAGAATTCGCACGTAGTCCTTGTCCGACAGCGTGTCGAAGTAAACCATCTTGCCGATCAGCGGCGTGCCCGCGCCGATGATCAGCTTGATCGCTTCGAGCGCCTCGATCGATCCGATGAGTCCCGGAATCGCGCCGAGCACTCCCGCCTCCGCGCACGACGGCGCCATGTCCGGCGGCGCCGGCTCCGGGATACAGGCATCGGTAGCACGGGCCGCCTTTGGCCGGATAGAAAACCGTGGTGTTGCCCTCGAAGCGGAAAATCGCGCCGTCGACCAGCGGCTTCTTCGAGAACACGCACGCGTCGTTGATCAGATATCGAGTCGGGAAGTTGTCGCCGCAGTTCACGACGACGTCGTAGTCCTTGACGATGTCCATCACGTTCTCGGACGTGAGCCGCACGTCGTGGCGAATCACCTTGACGCCGGGATTCAGCGCGTTGATCGCCTTCTGCGCCGACTCGGTCTTGAGCATCCCGACGCGGTCGGTCGTGTGGATTATCTGCCGCTGAAGATTCGACATGTCGACCACGTCGAAATCCACCAGGCCGATCGTGCCGACTCCCGCCGCCGCGAGGTACAGCGCCGACGGCGAGCCCAACGCGCCCGTGCCGAGCAGCAACACCTTGGCGTCGAGCAGTTTCGCCTGCCCCTTCTCGCCGACTTCGGGAATCACGAAATGGCGCGAGTAGCGGGTCAGCTCGTCGGCCGTGAACGCGCGATCCGCAATCCACGGCAGGCCGCGATCCTTCCACGCGTTGAAGCCGCCCGTCATGTTGTACACGTTCTCGTAGCCGAGCTCGCGCAGCGTGCGCGCCGCCAGCAGCGAGCGCGTGCCCGACGCGCATTGCAGAATCACGGGCGTCTTGTGGTCGGGAACCTTCTCTTCGATGCGCAGTTCCAGGAAGCCGCGCGGAATCGCGACCGCCTGCGGAATATGTCCCTGCCGCCACTCGTCGCTCTCGCGCACGTCGACCAGCACGGTGCCGGGCTTGTCGATCATCCGGCGCGCCTCGTCGATATCGATCTGCTTAATCGTCGAGCGCGCTTCGTCGAGAATATTCTTCGAAGTTTTCGCCATAAATTTATCCGTTCAGTCCGTCGGCGGATTCAGTTTCAATATACAACTATAACCACGCGCGCGAGTCACGCCACGCGGCGAGGCTGGCCGGTCAGCCGCCAATCATTCGATGCGATTCGACCAGCGTGCGCATGAAGCCGAGCACTTGCGCCGCATGCCCGCGCGGCGTCACTTCGTGGAAAGCGCGCCGCACGCGCAGGTCGGTGTCGAGCACGAAGGTCGAGCGCGCCGCATACTTGCCGTTGAGCACGCCGAACGCGCTCGCAAGCTTGCCGTCTTCGTCCGCCAGCAGGATGAACGGGAGCGCGTGCTTTTCAGCGAACGCGCGATGACGCTCGACGAGTCCGTGCTCACGCCGACGACGACGCAATCGAGCGCGCTGGAATTGTTCGTAGCTGTCGCGAAATTCCTTGCCCTCGACGGTGCAGCCGGGCGTGTCGTCCTTCGGGTAGAAGTAGACGACGACGTTGTGGCCGCGAAAATCCTTCAGCCGGCGCAGCTCGCCGCGCGCGTCGCGGCAAGCGCGATCTCGAGCCGCCGCCGAAAGATCGGGCATGCCGTTCGCATCAGCCGGCGGCATGCGCTTCAGCCTCGGCTATCGAGCGCCGCTTGGTGAATTTGATCGCCGCGTTGTCGATGTTGACCGAGCACAGCGACCCGCACATCGTGCAAACGTTGGAGCCCGCCGCCTCGCTCTCTTCCTTGTAACGGCGCGCCTTGTCCGGGTCCATCGCCATCGCGTACATGCCTTCCCAGTTGAGCGCCTTGCGGTAGCGCGACATCTGATCGTTCCAGACTTTCGCCGCGCGCACGCCCTTCACCAGGTCGCCCGAGTGAGCCGCGATCCGCGTCGCGATGACGCCCTCGCGCACGTCGTCGATATCGGGCAGCCGCAAATGCTCGGCCGGCGTCACGTAGCATAGAAAATCGGTGCCCGCCGCCGACGCGATCGCGCCGCCGATCGCACCGGTGATGTGATCGTAGCCGGGCGCGACGTCGCAGGTCAGCGGCCCGAGCACATAGAACGGCGCGCCGCCGCATACTCGCTTCTCGAGCTTCACGTTGGCTTCGATTTGATCGAGCGGCACGTGGCCGGGACCTTCGATCATCACCTGCACGCCCATCGCGCGCGCGCGATCGGCCAGCTCGCCCATCACCAGCAGCTCGCCGATTTGCCCGCGATCGGTCGCGTCGCCGGTGGCGCCCGGCCGCAGCCCGTCGCCGATCGAAATAGTCACGTCATGCTCGCGCAGAATCGCGCAGACTTCGTCGAAATGCTCGTAGAGCGGATTCTCGTTGCCGGTGCGCTCGATCCACGACGCCAGCATCGCACCGCCGCGCGACACGATGCCCTCGATTCGCTGATGCCCGCGCAGCCGCTTGACGCTCTCGCGCGTGACGCCGCAATGGAGCGTCATGTAGTCGACGCCCTGGCGCGCCTGCCGCTCGATCACGTCGAGGAAGTACTCGGCCTCCATCTCCATGATCGAGCGCTCGGAGCCGAGCTGGTAAATCGGCACCGTGCCGAGAATCACCGAGCATCGCGAAAGCAACTCGACGCGGATTTTGTCGAGGTCGGTGCCGGTCGAAAGATCCATCACCGAGTCGGCGCCGTAGCGGACCGCAGTGTAAAGTTTCTCGACTTCTTCTTCGATCAGCTGATGGAAGTTCGACGCGCCGATGTTGGCGTTGACCTTGGTGCGCAGCCCTTTGCCGATTCCAATCGCGCGGAAATCGTGATGAATGTTGTGCGGGATCACGACTTCGCCGGTCGCGACCAGCGCGCGAATTTCTTCGGGCGAGAAGCCTTCGTCCTCGGCAACTTCGGTCATCTGCCGGGTGATAATATTTTTGCGGGCGGCTTCAATCTGGGTCATCGCGTCACCTCCGCGGCCGCCAAGCGCACGACCTTGGATCCTAAGTATAGCTCAATCTTCGCCGTACTCGATGCCGTTCTTCTCGCACAGCGCGCGCAGTTGCTGGATCATCCGCTCGGCGCGCGCCAGATGCGCCACCGCGATAAAGTTCGCCAGCGCAACAAGCGTCAGCGCGCCCGTCGCCCAGTACATGTGGCTGAGCACGTCGCCGCCGTGAATCACGCCGACGCCTTTCGCGTAGGCGATGAACAAAACGATCAGGCCCGCAAGCGTCAGGCCAATAGTCACTCGCGTCATCTGGTTACTTGCCGCTGCGCGCGGGATGCCGGTCGATCGCGGTGAGGTCGTCGATATGGTCCGGCGCTTCCGCGTAATGCTTGGGCACTTCGCGATTGGTGTAGGTCTTCATCTCGGGCCGCTGCAGGATCGTAAACCGCCGCGTCCTGCTCTTTGTACCACTCGAGCATCTCGTTCATGTTGCCGTCGCGGCCCTTCTCGGCCAGCACGCTCGAGCGATGCATCAGCAGTTCCTTTTGCTCGACGAAGTCCTTGCGATCGAAGCCCCAGATGCGCGGATGCACGTAGGTGTCCATCCGAATCGCGTCGCACGGGCAAGCCTCGACGCACAGCCCGCAGTAGATGCATCGCAGCGTGTCGATCTCGTAGCGCACGGGAAATTTCTCGACGTGCGGATCGGGCGACTCGCCCGCCTCAATATATATGCACTGCGCCGGGCACGCGGTCGCGCACAGAAAGCACGCGGTGCACCGCACCTGAGAATCCTCGCGCAGCGTCAGCCGATGACTGCCGCGAAAATTATCGGGATAGTGCTTGCGCTCCTCGGGATACTGCGTCGTCGAAGTCGCGTTGACGCCCTTCTTCAGGCCGAACAGATGCGCCGTGTGCAGCATTAGATTGCGCACGAAGTGGTAATTGGTGATCGCAAGACCTCGCAGGATTTCGGGGATATAAATCCGCTCCCAGAAGGTCATTTGTTCGCTTCTTTGCATCTCTAGACCAACACCAATTCCATTGTCTGAACGGGGTTTTCTGCGTTCGCCGGATACTCGCCGGACTCCGAAACAAGACTATAAGGAGTCCTCGGAATTGCAGTCAAGTTGGATGCGTCACGGCTGCGCGTCAGGACTCGTCACAGCTCCGGGCGGCTTCAGCCAGGTGTGATGGTAGTAGCCATTCTTGTCGATCAGCGGCGGAAGCGGAGTAGCTGCAATTTCGCGGGAATCGATGGCAGCTTCGCCCTTGGGGTCGGTAACATCTTCGTCCACCTCGACTGGAAAGCCCTCGATTTTCGACGGCAGTTGCCGCGTCACCTCATCGAGGTTCTTCTGATCGTCCACCTCGACCAGGATCGCGGCCTCGTTCTGTCCATCGACTTCGCCGGTGACGACGCGCACATGCGGAATCTTCATCAGCTCAGCTCGATGCCGCTGGCTGACCGCGTTGGCGTCCTTCAAATCCTGCGCCGCCTGCTCCTGATCCGGCGTCTGCGCAACCGCGTTCCGCGCAACGCACGCCACTAGAGCAATCGCGATCATCGCCGCCGCAATTTTTCCGATCCTCATTTCGGCTACTTCAACCGCGTGTAAAGCCGCTTCGGATTCTCATCCAAAATCTTTTTCGCGCACGCCCGGCGCAAATTCCTTGCTCCCCGCCGTCAGACTCACCGTATGCGGAAATCTGCCGTCGAAATGCGGATAGTCCGACGCATACAAAATATGCTCTGCGCCGACGGTTTCCGCGACATACGGCAGCGTCTCCTCGTCGGGATCGCATGAGATGAAAAAATTCTCGCTGCGAATCACCTCCGACGGCTTGCGCTTCAGAAACGGCACGTACTCGGGCATCAGCTCGTAATGCTCGTCGAGCCGCTCCATCCAGAACGGCAGCCATCCGACGCCCGCTTCGAGGAACGCCACCCGCAGTTTCGGGAAAATATCCAGCACGCCGCCGCCGACGAGCGACGCGATCCCGCGCATCACCTCGAACGGATTCGTCGCCGAATGCTGGATGAACAGATTGTTGCCCATCTCGAACGTGCCCATCCCGTACGGCGGGCGCGCCGTGCCGCCGTGAAAGCATGCGGGCAGATCGGTCTCGACGCACGCCTGCCAAATCGGATGGAACGCGGGATGGTCGAGCAGCTTGTCCTCCATATGCGCGGACAGGTAGATGCCGACGCACCACGGCTCGTTCGCGACGCGCTGGATTTCCTCGGCGGCGCGATCGGGCGCGCGCATCGGCACGATCGCGACGCCCTTCAAGCGATTGGGATACGCGGCGCAGTAGTCGGCGAGCCATCGATGGTACGCGCGAATCATCGCGACTTCGAAATCGACGCTCGTCGAGCGCGCAGAAACTCGAGACCACGGTCGCGAACAGCACCGCGACGTCGATGCCCTCGCGATCCATATCCTTGATGCGCACGTGCGGATCGAATCCGCCGCGGATGTCGGGCCGCTCGCCATGCGGCTTGCGGCCGGTCCGCGTCAGCGGCTTGTCGGGCGCCGCGACGCCCAGCGGCCGTCCCGGTGTTGAGCTGATGAAAATATCCGAAAAAATATTTCGACGCCCGCGTCGCCGCGATCTTCTTCAGCTCGTCGAGCTGAGGCTTGAACTTGGCGTCGATGTATTCGTCGTAGAGCTCGTTGGGCTCCATCACATGCCCGTCGGCGTCGATAACCTTGTTGCCGTTGAACATGCATCATCTTATCGCGCTCGCCCGCGCCAAACTCAAGCGCGCGCTCCTTTCGCCGCTGCGACGGTTCGATTAATCATCGCACGCCATGGACTCTCGCGATCCCGTCGTCGAGCCCGTCCGCGCGATCACCTCGGCCGAGGCCGCGCATACCCTGCTCGCGAGCTTTCTCGGCTGGGCGCTCGACGCCTTCGATTTCTTCATCCTGATTTTCGTGATGCCGGCAGTCGCGAAGCGAATTCCATCGCCCGATCTCGCACATCGCGTTCACGATCACCGCGACGCTGGCGCTGCGTCCGGTCGGCGCGCTCGATCTTCGGCTGGATCGCCGACCGCTACGGCCGCCGCATCCCGCTGATGGTCGACGTCATCTTTTATTCCGTCGTCGAAGTGCTGAGCGGCCTCGCGCCGAGCTACGGATGGTTCCTGTTTTTGCGCGCGCTGTACGGAATCGGATGGGCGGCGAATGGGGCGTCGGCGCGTCGCTCGCGATGGAAGCGGTATGCGCCGCGATGGCGCGGATTTTTTTCCGGCCTGCTGCAGGAAGGCTATGCGGTCGGCTATCTGCTCGCGGCGGCGCGCGTTCTTTTTCGTCTTCCCGCACTTCGGATGGCGCGCGATGTTCTTCCTCGGCGGCGCGCCCGCGCTGCTGACGATCTACATCCGCACCAAGGTGCCGGAGTCCGAGGCATGGCAGCGCACGCGTCCCGATCGCGCGCACATCAGCGCCGCGATTCGCGCCAACTGGAAATTGTTCCTCTACCTGTGCGCGCTGATGACGATGATGAACTTCGTCTCGCACGGCACGCAGGACATGTACCCGACCTTTCTCGAAAAGACGCGCGGCTTCGACACCCGCACCGTCGCGACCATCGCGCTCATCTATAATGTAGGCGCGCTGCTCGGCGGCCTGACCTTCGGCTACCTTTCCGATAGCTGGGGACGCCGCCGCACGATGGCGACGGCGGTGATCTGCGCCGGCTTGGTCATCCCGCTGTGGATTTATCCCTCGACGCTGGCGGTGCTGACCGCCGGCGCGTTCCTGATGCAGTTCATGGTGCAGGGCGCCTGGGGCGTAATCCCGGCGCATCTGACCGAGTTGTCGCCGCCTGAAGTCCGCGGGCTTTTTTCAGGACTTGCGTACCAGATCGGCGTGTTGATGGCTTCTGGAGCGGCCGTCAGCCAGGCACTGCTGGCGGAACGATTCGGCTACGCGGCAACTCTCGCGAGCGTCGCGGCAATCGTGATGCTCTCCGCCGCCGTCGTCATCCTGCTAGGCCGCGAACGCATGGGCCGCGACTTGCATTCTTCAGAGGCATGACTCACCGAATGAACGTCACGCAACAGGAAGCCAGCGCACCTTCCGCTTTGCGACGACTCATCGCGGAAGTCGCTCAGCTTCCGATTGTCGCGCCAATCGCGCGAAGGCTGCGATCGCGATTCAGCGACACAAAGTTCATCACGTTCCCGCTCGGCGAGCTTGGGCAGTTAGGAAACCAACTCTTCCAGATCGCCGCGACCATCGGTATCGCGCGCCGCAACGGATTCTCATTCGTCTTTCCTCGATGGCCCTACGCGCGGCATTTCGAATTTCCCATTCCGCAGGCACATACGATTCGGCACATGCAGCGGCGCTCGCCGCTCAGCTTTCGGTATGAAGAAATCACGATCGATCGCGCCACCGAACTCTGGGGCTTCTTCCAATCCGAGCAATACTTTGCGCACTGCGCGGCCGAGGTGCGTCACTACTTCACGCCTCATCACGCAGTCGTTCAGCTTCTCGAGCGCGGGTTCGGCGATCTGCTCAAGAGCAGCACCTGCTCGGTGCACGTGCGGCGAACCGACTACCTGGAACATCCCGAGTTTTGCGACTTGTCGGCAACCGACTACTACGAGCGCGCGATGCCGGAGTTCGATTCCGGCACTACCTTCGTGATTTTCTCCGACGATATCGAGTGGTGTAAGGAGCGCTTCCGCGGCCGTTCTTTCGTTTTCGTGGAAGCGCTCAGCCCAATCGAGGATCTCTTCCTGATGGCCCGATGCAAGGCGCACATCATCGCGAATTCCACGTTCTCATGGTGGGGAGCATGGCTCGACGCCGCCCCGGACAAGAAAGTGATTGCGCCAGCGCGATGGTTCGCAGAAGCGCGCACAAATTCATCAGAGGGACATTACTACGACACGCGCGACCTCATCCCACAAACGTGGATTAAGATCTGAGTTCTATCCCGCCATCCGAGCGCTCTCGAACAATCGCGGCAGGTGCCGGCGGACCTGCGTCTCCATCTCCTGATCGGAGATCGACGTAGTGCGGCCGTCGTCGTACTGCGCATCGACCCACTTCGCGATCTCCATAACCTCTGGCGATCGCTTTTCGACTTGCGCATTGCGGGCGAGACCGAAGTAGGAATTGATCCACCACGCGATTCCGGCGACGCCTGAAGTCTTGTCGACGGCGACGCGCGGCGGACGGCCGAGAATCTTCGCCGTGTCAAAGACGTTGTAAATTTCCTCGTCCTTAAGCAGTCCGTCGGCATGAATCCCGGCGCGCGTCACGTTGAAGTCGCGACCGACGAACGGATAGTTGGCGGGAATCCGGTAGCCGGCCTCGCGCTCGAAGTACTCGGCGATTTCGGTGATCACTGACAGATCCGTCCCGTTCGTGTCGCCCTTGAGTGACACGTAATCCATCACGAGACCTTCCAGCGGCGGATTCCCGGTGCGCTCGCCGTAGCCGAGAATCGTGCCGTTCGCGTACATGCATCCGTAGATCCACGCGGCAGTCGCGTTCGCGAGCACCTTGTGGAAGTCGTTGTGCCCGTGCCATTCCAGTTGTTCCGGCTTCACGCCGCATTCGCGCCGCAGCCCAAGGATCAGCTTCGGCACGCTGCGCGGCAGCGCGACGCCCGGATACGGCACGCCGAAGCCCAGCGTGTCGCAGACGCGAATCTTGACTGGAAGCCCAGCCGCGGCGCCGAGTTCCATCAGCTTCGACACGAACGGCACGACGAAGCCGTAAAAATCCGCGCGGGTCGCGTCCTCGAGATGGCATCGGATTTTGAGGCCCGCATCGAGCGCCGCGTTCACGATCTCCAGGTAATCCTCCATCGCCGCGCGCCGCGTTTTCTTGAGCTTGTTGAAAATGTGGTAGTCGGACGCCGACGTGAGAATCCCGGTCTCGCGCAGCCCCATCTCCTTGACGATCTTGAAGTCCGCCTTCACCGCGCGAATCCATCCGGTGACTTCGGGGAACTCGTAGCCGCGTGCGAGGCATCGATTCACCGCCTCACGATCGACCTTCGAGTACAGGAAGAACTCGGTCTGCCGGATGACGCCGTTGGGCCCGCCGAGGCGATGCAGCATGTCGAACATCGCGACGATTTGGCCGGCCGTGTACGGCGGGCGCGCCTGCTGGCCGTCGCGGAAGGTGGTGTCGGTGATGAAAAAATCCGGCGCCGGGTCGGGTTGCTCGAATAGGCCGTCGAAAATGATTCGCGGCACCGCGTCGTAGGGAAATTGCTCGCGGATAAGATTCGGCTCGGCGACGTCGATTAGTTCATGTTTCATGCGGGGTTCCTCGAAGTTGATTTAAAGCTCAAAATCAACATATGTCAAGCGATATACAGGAGCATTTATGATGTATGGCGTGTCGATGGTGCCGAATAACCTAACCCCTAAGCCCTTCCAGCGCGGGAAGGGGTACCGGAGCCAAAATACTGGGTGCAGGGGTCAACCCCTGCCGAAGGAAGCGTGAAACCCACCGCGGGTTTCACATTCGATAAAGTGATTTACCCTTCCCCTACTGCGGGACTTTCGATCTCGCTGCGATTGCGCTAAACGAACGGTATGGAGGTAATGCCATGAAATTCGGCCTCTTCTATGAAATCTCGGTACCGCGACCATGGGGGCGCGAAACCGAAAAAAACGTCTACGATAACTGCCTCGAGCAGGTCGCACTCGCCGATTCGCTCGGCTTCGATTCCGTGTGGGCCGTCGAGCATCACTTCCTCGAAGAATATTCGCATTGCCCCGCGCCCGAGTTGTTCCTGACCGCGTGCGCGATGAAGACCAAGAAGATGCGGGTCGGCCACGGCATCGTCGTGTGCGTGCCCGAGTTCAATCATCCGATCAAAATCGCCGAGCGCACCGCCGTGCTCGACATCCTGTCGGGCGGCCGTCTCGACGTCGGCACCGGCCGCTCCGCGACCTGGACCGAGCTGGCCGGCTTTCGCGCGAGTCCCGACGAGACCAAGAAGACCTGGGACGAGTTCGTCCATTGCCTGCCGAAAATGTGGACGCAGGAGCGCTTCTCCTACCAGGGCCGTTCGTGGTCGATGCCGCAGCGGACGATCGTGCCGAAGCCCTATCAGAAACCGCATCCGCCGCTGTGGGTCGCGGTCACCAGTCCCGGCACCGAGATCGATGCGGCCGAGCGCGGGATGGGCAGCCTCGGGCTGACCTTCGGCGGATTCGCCGAGCAGGAAGAGAAGGTCAAGCGCTATCGCAAGATCATCCGCAACTGCGCGCCGGTCGGCGAAGTCGTCAACGAGGCGGTCGCGACCGTGAACTTTCTCTACTGCCATGAGGACGATGCCGAGGGCGTCAAGATCGGCAAGCGTCTCACGGGCACCTTCAACTATCTCGCCGCGCAATTGCTCGCCGCGCGCGAGGCGTATCCGAGCAAGTCGTATCCGTCGCTCGGACTGCTGCCTTCGCTGCGCCAGGAAGCGGTCGGGACCGGGCGACGCGTCGGGCGCGCCCGAGGGTATCGCGATCGGCAATCCCGCGCGCATTACGCGCGAGCTGAAGAAGTGGGAGGCGGTCGGCGTCGATCGCGTGAACTTCCTGCTCAACGCGCTCGAGACCGTGCCGCAGCAAAAGGTGCTCGACAGCCTCCGCCTGTTCGCCAAAGAAGTGATGCCGCATTTTCAGGGCGCGAGCGATACGGCTTCGGCCGCCGCAGGAGGCCGTTGATGCCGCCGCGTTTTGGAAAGCTCGATCTGGCGAAGTGGGCCAAGTCGGCGCCGACGATCAACGGCTACAAAACCGAGCCGTGGATTTTGAAGGGCGCGAAGATCCTCGAGCTCAACATGGAGATCGATGACGATCCGGCCGACGAGCTGATCCCGGCCACGATGCATCCGTCGATTCCCGAGTACGCGATCTTCAGCGTCATGCAGTTATCCCGACAGCCCGGTGGGCCCGTTCACGATTGCCGAGGTGCGCGTCTCGGGCCGCACCGGCGTTCGTCCGCGCGGCTTTCGTGCTGCGCAGCTACTGCGACAATGAAGACGCGCGCCGCGAGCTGGCCGCGCGATGGGGTTATCCCGGTGGCCGGGCGACGTGAACCTCGACGTCCGTCATGACCGCGTCGTCGGGCGCGTCGCTGGGCGGCAAGCCGGTGATGGGATGCGAGCTGCTCGATCGCGACATGATCGGCGGCGGCGACATCCAGTACATCGCGAGCATGCATCTCGCGCGCAACAAGGAGGATGACAAGCTGGTGCTGGTGCAGGTCGATCCGGAGTTCACGTTCTCGAAGGCGGAGCGCGGCAAGCCGCGGATGGTGGTGCTCGACACCGAGGCATTCGGCGCGAGCAACTATCTTCGATCCTGGTCAATCCGATCATGGCGAGCTTCACGACCGCCGACATCACGCTGCCGAAGATCCGCTATATCTGCAATCCCGAGCTACCCGCGATGCAGGGAACGACGAAGGTCGCCGCGTAGATTTCTTCCCCTGTGATTGTCAAAAGGCTGCGGTGCAAGAGAGGTGCCGGGTCAGCACTTATGTTCGTTGAGGTTCACAATGCCCGAACCCTGGCGCTTCGAAAAAATCAAACTCAAAAGCGGACTCACTCTACGCGTTGCGTGCGCCGGCTCGGGACCGCCGGTCGTCATGCTGCATGGATTCCCCGAATGCTGGTACTCGTGGCGCCATCAGATGCGCGCGCTCTCCGATCGCTTCGAATGCGTCGCGCCCGAGATGCGCGGCTACGGCGAGTCCGACGCGCCGGTCGGCATCGAGAATTACTCGCTCGACAAGCTGGTCGGCGATGTCGCCGATCTGATCGAAGCCTCGGCCATCAGCGCGCGACTGTCATCGGCCACGACTGGGGCGGCGCGATGGCATGGGCGACTGCGCTGATGCGTCCCGACGTCGTCGATCGCCTCATCGTGATGAACTGCCCGCATCTCGAGCGGATGAGCCACGCGCTGCGCCGCAATCCGCGCCAGATGCTGCGCAGTTGGTACATGCTGTTCTTCCAGATCCGCGCGCATGCCCGAATGGGCGTTTCGCCGCGCGCAATTACGATGCGCTGATCAACGCGCTGCGCAACGGCACGATCCAGAAAGACGTCTTCACCGACGCCGACCTCGACTACTTCCGCGCCGCGTTTCGCAATCCATACTCGATCACCGCCGCGATCAACTATTATCGCGCGAACTTCCGCAGCGGCTTCATGGCGCCGCCCGGCACCAACTCGTGGATCGATCGCAAAATCTCGGCGCCGACGCTGCTCATCTGGGGCGAGCAGGATTTCGCGCTCGGCAAGGAGCTGACCTACGGCATGGAGCCGCTGTTCACCGGCCCGTTCGAGATAAAGTACATCCCCGATTCCGGCCATTGGGTGCAGCAGGAAAAGCCCGAATTGGTGAATCGAGTACGTCCGCGAATTTCTGCGATATGCGCACCCTGCCCGCATTAGTCCGCGACGCATTCAATGCTCCGACTTTACTCAGAATTGCCTCGCGCTTATCTTTATTTTAGGATCTAAAACGCCTCGGACGCCGCCTTTCTCACTGATCCCGGTCAATCCCCGTAGGGTCGTCTGTTTAGGAGCTTCCCGGCAAAATTCAGAAGGAGGGCTTTTATGCCCACTAAGTTGTATGTAGGCAATCTCGCCTACGCAGTTACTCAGGAAGACCTGGCGGAGTTGTTTGCGCAGGCGGGAAGGTCGAGAGCGCGGTCGTGGTCTCCGACAAATTCTCGGGACAGTCGCGCGGCTTCGGCTTCGTCGAGATGGCGGAGGCGGCCGATGCGACCAAGGCGATCGAGACTCTCAACGACACCGACCTGAAGGGGCGCCGGATCAAGATTGACGAGGCGCGCGCCAGCACCGGCGGACCTCGCGGCGGCGGCGGTGGCGGCGGAGATCGCCGGCGTGGCGGCGGCGGTGGCGGTGGCGGCAGAGGGCGGTGGCGGCGGCGGAAACCGCAACCGCTGGTAGCATCTCGCGATTTGAGCGAAAAGCAGTAGAATAAAACGGCGCGGTCGGAGCTGAAAGCTCCCGCCGCGCCGCGCTATTTCCTGCTGACGCTATCCAAGCTTGCGCGCAGCCTCTCCCACACGCTGCGCTCTTCTGCTATCGTTATGCGCCGAAACGGAACCCGCGCCGAATCCCTCAGCAAAACTCCGGATGAAATCTGATCGAATGAGAAAAGCCACACTCTCGATTGCGGCGGCTGCCGTCGCGCTCGCGTCGATCCTCGCTGCCTCGCACCGACCGCCTCGCGCGCCGACGACGACCGGCACGCGTGCCCTCCGGCACCCTGCGCAACGTCGCCGGCATCGTCGATTCATTCGGGCGGCCGCGTCGTGCAGGTCGGCACCGCATTTTTCGTCGCCGTGCCCAGCACGGCGTTCCCCGGCCGATCGTTCGTTTACCTGGTAACTGCGCATCACAATCTGCTCGGCGACAACGGCAACCCGCGCGAGGGTCTGCTGCTTACGCTCGAAGATTCCACGACCGGTGCGATGCGCGAGGACCCGTTGCCGCCTGAAAACCGATGGGTGCTCGATCCCAATCAGGTAAAGGCCGACGTCGCCGCGATTCCGCTCACGCCCGAGGGCGCCAGCATCGCGCCCATCGCGCTCGCCTCCCTGCTCGGCGGCGACGATCCGCTCGCCCGTCCCGAGACGGGCGCGCAGGTTTACTACCTGACCGCCGCGACGGTCGGCGTCAAACAGCATCGCTTCGAGGCGCTCGCGCGTTTCGGCCACGTCTCGGTGCCGCAACCCTGCCGACACCGAAGTCATCGGCGCAGGTTTGCAGGAGCTGGGCTATCTCGATGGCGGCAGCGCGCCCGGATTTTCCAGCGGCGCGCCGGTCTTCGTCAGCGCCGGGCTGCGCTTCGCGCTATGGGGAATTCTCGAGGCCAACACTTCGCTCAACACCGATCCGGTTTTTTCCGGCCTGGCGGGCGTGCTGCCGGCCAGGTACGTCGCCGAGACGGTCAAGGCGATGGGCGCGATCCAGGACAAGACTCTGCAAGGCTCCAAAGCTCCGAAATAGCTCGGATGACGCTCGATTCGGATTGATTCGTACCGCCGGTCTCCAGCTATAATGTCGCCTTCGATCTTGATTTCGCCTCGATGCGCATATATCGAAAGTAGTTCCGGCTACGCGCAAGACCGAAGCACTCCCCGGTAGCTCAGTCGGTAGAGCGGACGGCTGTTAACCGTCATGTCGCTGGTTCGAATCCGGCCCGGGGAGCCATCATCCTTTGCGGCGGACCTGCACCGCTCGATCATCGTCAGCATCAACGGCGAGTCCTTCAGGCGCTCGTCGAGCTTACCTTGGGCTGCCGACAGCGTCTTGCGATCAATGTAAAATGTATCAGCAGATGGCGACCAATCTACCCAAACGGCAAGCTCTGAAGCACGGAAATCGGTCATACGGTGGCTGCTTGATTCTGACCCCTCGATCCGCTGGCAAGTGATGCGGGACTTGACCGGTGCGCCGGTGGAAGAGATCGCGGCCGAGCGCGCGCGCGTCGCTACCGAGGGCGCAGGCGCGCGGCTACTCGCCCTTCAGGGGGCCGATGGCCGGTGGGGCGGCGCGGCGTGGAACCGTGGGTGGAACTCCACCATGCACGTTCTGATGCTGCTGCGGGACATGGGCCTCGATCCGGCGAGCGATCAGGCACGCCGCGCGGTGGATCGCGTCCGCGACCGGGTGACGTGGAGCGGATGTGGTCCTCGGGAATGCGAGGGCAATGCCTTCTTTCAAGGCGAACTCGAGCCCTGCATCAATGGGCAGGTTGCCGCGGTGGGCGCGTACTTCGGCCACGACGTCGGGGGCATCGTCGATCGGCTACTCGCCGAGCAGTTGCCCGACGGCGGCTGGAACTGCGAGGCCGCTAACGGCTCGATGCGGTCGTCGTTCAACACCACGATTTGCGTGCTCGAAGCCCTGCTCGAATACGAACGCGCCGTTGGCGGTAGCCAGCAGGTGATCGGGGCCCGTCTGCGCGGGCAGGAGTACCTGCTCGAGCGCCACCTCTTCCGCCGACGGTCGACCGGCGAGGTAATCGAGCGAGATCGCAAGGGCGGCACCGCGTGGACGAGCTTCGCCTTCCCGACGTGGTGGCACTACGACCTGCTGCGAGGCCTCGAGTACCTGCGCGACGCAGGCGCGGCGCCCGACGAACGAGTGGCCGAGGCGATCGCTGCTGGTCGTGTCGAAGCGCGAAGTCGATGGGCGGTGGCTGCTCGATACTCGCTATCCGGGCGTGATGCCGGTCGAGACCGACGAGGGAGAGGGCCGGCCGAGCCGATGGAACACGCTGCGCGCCCTGCGAGTGTTGAACTGGTCTTCAGCAGCAAACTAGCGCAGACCTGCACTAAGGTATGATGGCACCGGCTCACCGTAATCGGAGAAACCAATCTCGCGGACTCCCTCCAGAACGCGCCGGAAGTCCGGCGGCGGCTCGAAGCACATCCTTCGACACGTATCCAGGAAAAGGGAGCCATCTTATTTTCGCTGGTAGAATTTTCATTTTCTTTCGTCGCTGGAGCTTACGAGACTGCAATAAGGTGCCCGGCGGCGGAGCTTTGATTTGCGCCGCTGAGGGTCACCGGGCACCGGCGCTCTATCTGGCGGACTTGGCGGCGGCGCCGTCGGCTATATAGTCGGCACCGAGATGGAACATAACGGCTACTACGGACCATATTACGGCCGCGGATACTGAGCGCCTCCGATCGTATGCCGGAAACATCGCAAGGTCAGCAACTTTTTCCAGGCGGGCGTCGTCGTATCGACCCAATGTAATAATCTGCTACGGTTATGATGGGAACATGATCGACAGCACGATCAAGCGACTCCTCGCCGTCGCGGTCCTGGCGGCATTCACCGGCCTCTTCGGTTGCGCCTCGTCAAATCCGAATCAGACCGCCGCTGCGGATACCGCCTGCCAGGGGCCGGGACGGGCTGACTGCGAGGCTCGCGACAACGCCCGCCAGATTCGCGACGAGATCGACTACCAGCAGGAACCCGCGCTGGGATACCTGAATTCGCCGCCGGGACTGCTGCCTATACCGCTCACCTCGCGGAACACTTCTTCCAATTAGCGCTTCGCACACGCGCCAAGGCCCCGCTTTTTTCCTGTGGCAAGCCTGCACGCGCCGTTCTTTTGAATCGAGCCGCGCGAAATGCGACCTTTGCGTCGGCGATCGTCAACATTTCAATTTCGCCACGCCAAGTCTCCAAAAACATCAAGGAATCCGGGCGTTCTTAGGGCATATTGACAGCCCTACCGTCGAGGGCGAGAATGCTACACTAAGCCGCGTTTGCCCCTCTGGAAAAACGCGGTCGTTGGGATGAGACGTGCAAAAGCGCAACGTACAGAGCAAGGCGCGGGTTCTGATCGTCGATGACGAGTTTCACGTAGCGCGCGGTGCCGCGATGGTTCTTTCACAGGCTGGTTACGAATGCGAAACCTGTCCGACAGTCGAGGCCGCTTTGAAGGTGCTCGAACATAGTGGCGCAGACGTAATCGTCGCAGACATGAGGATGCCGGGGATGGATGGGATGGACTTACTGAAAAAGGTGCAGAGCAAGGATCCGGACGTATCGGTCGTGCTGAGCATGCCGCTGCCGGCCGCCGAGTCGGCCAAGGAAGCGTTGCGCGGCGGCGCGTTCGACTGCGTGACCAAGCCGTTCGACAACGACGAGCTTGAATGCCGTCGTCACGCGGGCGGTCGAGATGAGCGCGCTGCAACGCGAGAACCGCAAGCTGCGCGAGCAGCTCGACGTCGCCAGCATCGCCGCCGGCTTCATCGCTGAGGCGCCCAAAGCCGCCAGCTCGTTGCGATGATCCGGCGCGTCGCCCGTCGCGCACGACCGCGCTGATCGAGGGCGAGACCGGTACCGGCAAGGAGCTGGTTGCGCGGATGCTGCACTACTGGAGCAATCGCGCCGACGGTCCGTTCCTCGCGATCAACTGCAAGGCGCTGGCCGATGGGGTCGTCGAGAGCGAGCTGTTCGGCCATGAGAAAGGATCTTTCACCGGCGCGATCCGCGATCGCGCGGGATGCTTCGAGCGGGCCTCGGGCGGCACCCTGTTCCTTGACGAGATCGGCGAGGCGGGCCCTGATTTCCAGGCCAAGCTGCTGCGCGTGCTCGAGGACGGCGAAGTGCTGCGGGTCGGCGGTTCCAAGCCGCGCAAAGTGGATGTCCGGATAATCGCGGCGACCAACCGCAAGCTGCGCAGCGAAGTTGCGGCCGGGCGCTTCCGCGCCGATTTGTATTTCCGCCTGAGCGTCATTCCGCTGCAGGATCGCGCCGTTGCGCGAGCGCCGCGAAGACATCCTGCCGCTGGCGCATCATTTTCTCGCCTTTCATTCCACCGAAGCAGGCCGGCCGCTGATGCTCTCCCCCGAGGCCGAGGAGGCGCTGCTCGCCTACTCGTGGCCGGGCAATGTGCGCGAACTGGAAAACGTCATCGAGCGCGCGGTCGTGATGAGCGGGCAGGAGACGCTGACGCCTGACGCGTTTGCTTTCGACGAGGACGCGCTCGAAGAAGACCTCGTGCAGGTTGCGGGCGCCTCGCGCACCGCGAGCGCCGCGTCGCCACAAAACTCGAACCATGCGCAGCAGCCCGCGCAAGCCGCCGAGAGTCAGCCCGCGGAAAGCCCGGACGACGGCACGCTGCAAGCCGCGCTCGATCGCGCCGCGACGGTGCGAATCAAAGCGGCACTTGGTGCGGCCGACGGCAACCGGGTTGACGCGGCGGCGGCGCTCGGAGTCGATCGGACGACTCTATATCGGTTGATGAAGCGTCTCAGCCTTTAGGATCGAGCGATTCCGGATTCATCGAGCGGTCGCGGAGCAATCCGCGGCCGTTTTCTTTTGACGGGCGGACGATCGAGCTGGAGGCCTGGGGGAAAACTTACAGGCCCCGGACCGACGCGTCTCCACGTCTGGTCCGAGGCCCCCTGGGAGAGGCTGTTTCTGGATGGCCCTCGCTGCGACGGCGCTTATCAGCCGTTGCTCGTGAGCGTATGGAGGACCGAAATCATTGCCGGACCGATAATTACCGCGATCATCGAGGGCAATACGAAGATGACCAGCGGGAACAGGATCTTAATCGACGCCTTCTGCGCGTCTTCCTCTGCATGCAGCCGGCGGCGCGTGCGCAAAGCGTCCGAACTGGCGCGTAACGCCGGCCCGATCTGCGCGCCTAATTGCTCACTCTGAATCAGGGTGGCGGCCAGCGGTTTGATATCTTCAACCGCGGTCCGGTCAGCCAGCCCGCGCAAGGCCTGGCCAAGGGTAGCGCCGGCGGAGATGTCGGTGGCGACCAGGTTCAATTCCATTCCGATTTCCTGCCCGTGACGTTCACACTCCGCGCCGACTATTCGAATCGCCTCGAACAAACCCATGCCCGCTTCGACGCATACCACCAGCAGGTCGAGGACGTCCGAAAGCTGCCGGGCGATATTGCCCTGCCGCAGCCGCGCACGCCGTCCCAGATAGTAGCTGGGAACGAAAATTCCGACTCCGATACCGCCTATCCCGAGCAACAGTGGCGTAGCCGAACCCGGCTTTAAAATTAGTCCGACCAGCAAGCCGATTATCCCGCCGCCAATCGCCAGCAGTACGCGGGTGATTTGGTAAGTTTGCGGCGCGCTGGATTTCAGAAATCCCGCTTGCATCAGCGTCTGCTGCAGCTTCTCGCCGGTGGGAGTGTCCATGTTTGGCGGCGGAACGCGCTTCGCTGCCCATCTGAAGAGCATGCGGAGCATGGTGTCGTCCTGATTGTCACCTTCGAGTGCACCCTGCGAGACGCGCACCTTGACCGCCAGATCTGCGAATCGATCCTCGACCGACCGGCTCTGCGGCGAAAGCGCGAGATACAACGCCACGCATGCCGCGCCGGCCAGAAAGAAGACCGCAACTCCAATTGCGAATGGGCTCATATTAGTAGTTCACTCTCAGCAGCCGCCTGATCGTAATCAGGGCAAGAATGTCCGACCCCACTGCAAACTTCAGAATCTTTTGCCCGGTCGGATCGTGGAACAACTGGTCCGTATAGCTCGGTTGAATCAAGCTGAACAGGAACAGCACCACGACCGGCAGGCATCCGACCACCAGCCCGCCAAAGCGCGACTGCGCTGTCAGCGCGCGGATTTGCATCCGCAAACGCTGCCGGATTCGCACGATTTCGGAAAGTCGCCCGACGATCTGCGCCAGACTCGAGCCGACTTCCGACTGAACGCGCACCGCGACCACCATGAGCCGCAGATCGTCTTCGGGAACCCGCTTGAGCATGTCTTCGAGCGCACGCGGCAGCGGCAGCCCAATCCGGTTCTGCTCGAGCACGGTGCGGAATTCGCTGCCCAGCGGATCGGCGAACTCGCTCACCAGGACTTGCAGTGCGCGCTGCAAAGAATGTCCCGCTTCGAGCGACGACTTGATCAGGTCAAGCGCGAACGGCAGTTGGTTGGCAAACGCCTTCAAACGCCGTTTCTTCATGAACGAAATGTAGAGCAGCGGCAGCAAGCCAGTCCCCAGACCGACACCGAGCGCCACCAGAATGTCGTGGAATATGAGGTTGCCGATGAACAGTCCCGCGCCGAACATCAACACGATGATCAGCAGCATGTCGCCGACCCTCATGTACATGCCCGCCTGCCACATCGCCTCTTCGAGCTTGCGCAGCAGGTTCAACCGGTACAGCCCGCCCAGCATCGTGCCCTCTTCCGGCCGGCGCTTGCGCATGACGTCTGATATCGATTTCGTCGGGAGGCCGCGTCAGGCGGCGGGCCACCTCGCGCTGTTGCTCGACTTCACTCCCCCGGCTGCTGGTGAAGATCAGCACGCCCATGAAGACGATCGCGAATATGCCGCTTGCCATTAAAAAGTCCATAGGTATCTATCCGATGGTGTTGCGGAAAATTTTGCCGTCGAGTTTGTATCCCGCTGCTTCGAGCCGCTGCGAGTAGGTTGAACGGATTCCGGTGGCCACAAACGCGCCCAGCACCTCGCCGCCCGGTCCGATGCCGGTGCGCTTGAATTCGAACAAGTCCTGCATCATCACCATCTCGCCCTCCATTCCGCTGATCTCGGAAATACGCATGACTTTGCGCGAACCGTCGGAGAGGCGCGACACGTGAACGATGATATTGAGCGCCGACGCGATCTGCTGGCGCATCGCGCGCTGCGGAATCTGTACGCCCGACAACAGCATCATCATCTCGAGGCGCCCCATGCTGTCGCGCGGGAGTGTTGGCGTGGATGGTGGCGATAGAGCCGTCATGGCCGGTCGACATCGCCTGCAACATGTCGAACACTTCGCCGCCGCGGACTTCGCCGACGATTATGCGATCGGGCCGCATACGCAGCGTATTCTTAACCAGGTCGCGCTGGCTGACTTCGCCCTTGCCTTCGACGTTGGCCGGCCTCGTTTCGAGCCTGACCACGTGCGGCTGCTGCAGCATCAGTTCGGCCGAGTCTTCGATCGTCACGATCCGCTCGTCGGCCGGAACGAACAACGACATGCAATTGAGCATCGTCGTTTTTCCCGAGCCGGTACCGCCGCATATCAGGATGTTGAGGCGTGCGCGCACGATGGTGCGCAGGAACTCGACGATCTCGGGCACTATCGTTTTCTTGTCGACCAGGTCGTCGATGTTGTAGCGCTTGCGGCCGAATCGGCGAATCGAGAGCGAGGGGCCGTCGAGCGCCAGCGGCGGAATGATCGCGTTGATACGCGAACCGTCGGGCAAGCGCGCGTCAACCATCGGCGACGCCTCGTCAACGCGGCGTCCGACCTGCGAGACAATTCGGTCGATGATCAGCATCAAGTGCTGATCGTCCTGGAATTTAACCTCGGTGGCGTGGAGCTTGCCGCGCTTTTCGACGTACACCTGGTTATGACCGTTGACCAGGATATCGGTAATCTCATCGTCCCACAGAAGCGGCTCCAGCGGCCCGAGTCCCAGCAACTCGTTCTTGATCTCTTCGATCAGGTGCTGCTTGTCGGTATCGGTGAGCAGCCGGCCCTCGTCGTCGAGAATAGCGGAGATTGCCTCGGTGACTTTTTGTGCCGCCAGCGTCGGTTCGAGGCTTTCGAGCCGGGTAACATCCAGCATCTCGAAGAGGCGATTGTGAACCGCGAGTTTGAGCTGCTGAAACCCCTCGGCCTGCACGTCCTTGACCGTGCGCTTGGCACTGCTGTTGGACATCAACGATCGCTGGAACGGAACCGGCGTCGCGTTGTTCTGCTGCGAAATTCTTTCAACCAGCTTCATGGGTGGACCTCAACTGCGCGCGCCGATGACGTTCAGCAGGCGGGAGACTAACGAATTTTGGCCTTCCTCGGCGGCGTCGCTGCCTACCTCGAGCCTTCGCGCCAGATCCTCGACGCTCTTGGCCAGCGGCGAATTCGGCGCTACCTGCCACAAATCCTGTGCGCTCAACTGCACGCGCTCGAGGACTTTTTCATCGCGCGGTATCCGCGTGTGAATCGCCTTGGCCAGGGTATGACTCAACTGATCTTCGGTTATCGGATGGCCCGGCACGAAGCGGCTCAGAATGAAGTTGGGCTCGACCCCCGTCAGTCCCAGCCGTCCCACCAGATCGACGAAGCGCCACGCGCATCGCGCCGCCCCGATCGACTGATCGAGTACGTAAAACAGATGGCTCGATCGCTCCCACGCCGCGACCGTGTTCGAGTCGATATGCGTGCCGCAATCGACGATTACGAAGTCGAATAACTGGCGCATCAATTCGAGCGTCGCACCAACCGTCGCGTCGGTGACCAGCTCGCTGTCCTCGATCCGCTTGGGCGCGGCAAGCAGATATATTCCCGAGGCATGCTTGCTGAGCGCGGATTCGAGTTGAATCGAGTCGAGTTTTCGCGTGCCCTCGGTCAGAGTCATGATCGTGCGCTCGGGCTCGAGGTTCAGAAAGACGGATAATCCGCCCGTCTGCAGGTCGAGATCGATTACCGCGACGCGTTTGTCGAACGCGTAACGCAGTGCAAGCCCAAGGTTCGCAGCAAGGCTCGTCACCCCGGTGCCGCCGATCAGGCTCACCAGGGAAACGATCGTGCCACCGCCGACGTGAACTTCTTCGCGCCGCCGGCTCTCGCTTATCTTGAGCAGCGCACGGGTGGCGTCGCCGGTGTCCAAGGGCAGGAACAGAAGTTCGTCGGCGCCGGCCCTGAGCACCCGCTTCATCAAATCCGGGGAACGATCGTGCAGCAGCGCAAAGAGGGCCGGGCGAGGCTCTTGCCCCGCCCGACTGTTGAGATAACTCAAAGAGAGTTCGTCGTTGCCATTGAATACCACCATCGTGACGTCGTAAGCGGCGTCGATAGCGGCTTCAGGATCCGGCTCGAGTTCCTCGATGTTCAGCACGGGGTCGCCCAAGGCGGCGAGGGCATCTTTGACTTCCATCCGATGCTCGTCGCCTGAGCCAACCAATTGGACTCTCAGTCCGCCGTGCCTTCCATCATTTTTTTTACCGAGCGATGACACTTCACACTCTCCCTGATTCAGCTATGCGGTGTCATATCATGCACTAAATACTCGGCTATGTCTCGTCCTCCGTCCAACTAAAATCTCGGCCGCGTCGCGTCAGGCTGAGCCAAACGACGAGTCTCGACCTGTTGGGTCGTCAAATCCGGCACCGAGGTCGGGTTGTAGACCGACGCGCCATCGGGCAGCGGCTGCACGATTTGCGGCGTTACACTCATCACCAGGTCCGTTTCGGTGTTCGAGTAGGCGGTATTACGGAACAGTCCGCCCAGGTACGGGACGTCACCGAGATACGGAACCTTTTGAATCTGGGTCTTCTTTTCGTGCAGGATGAGCCCGGCGATGATCAGGGTCTGATTGTCCTTCAACTGCACCAGCGTCTCCGCGCGCCGGGTCACGAACGCCGGGACGGTAAAGCCGAACAATTGCACGCCATGAGCATAGTCAGGCTCTGAAACTTCCGGCTTGACCAGCAATTCGATGTCGTTGCGGCCAACTACGGTCGGAACGAATTCAACTGAAGTGCCGAACTGTTTGAAGACGATTGAGGTATTCAGTGCCTGGGCGATGACGACTGGAATTTCGCCACCCGACAGGAACTTTGCCTCTTCGCCGGAATTGGCCAGCAGATGTGGCTGCGCAAGGATCTTGGCCAGCTGGTGATTCTCGAGGTATTGGAAGTAGCCCTGCAACTGGTAGTCGCTATTTCCCGCCGCGAGACCATAGGTTATTCCCTGGGACAGCAGCAAGCCGGTGAGGGATCCACCTGGTTCCAGCGTCTGATTAACGTTCGAAACAACCCCCGAGGGAGAGGTTACGCTCGACGTCGGAGAAAACGGTGTCGCTACCGCGCCCGGCAAACCAACCAGCGATACTCCGGCGTGGCTGAGCGCGGCCGCCAGGTTGGTGCCCTGATTTTCAATCGCGGAGCGATCCAGTTCCGCCACCATCGTGCTGAGCAGCACCTGCTGCTTGCCGTTGGGATCGATTCGCACGGGACGCTCCAGGTACTGACCCTGCTGGTCCCAGATAGCGAGCGTGGTGAAGCCAGGCTTGTGACCTATCAGGTTGACCTGGAACGGATTGATAACCTGGATGTCCGCCACGGTCGTATCGGCGATCGACACGCGGCGCAGCTTGGTCGCAAAATCAATTATCCTCGAGGATCCTGTCTGCAGCTGCACTCCGTCTTCGGGCAGATAGTGCCGTCCCCCTGAAATCGCGCCTGAACGCAATTCGCCGCCGTTCAAACTGACCGACGGATCAACCCGAAACCGCTCACTCGACAGTGCCCCCGAAGCCATTTGGCTCGGAGCGCCTGGCGCGTAAGAGGCCGCAGGAACGGACGGATAGAAGTCGAAGTTCGCATGACTGACCGGAGCGGGAGCAGTCGCACTCGCGGGCGCGTTCGTCGCCGGCTCGGGCGCCGAACCACCGGCCGAGACCGTATCAACACTCGTCGAGAAGCTTCCACTCGATGAACTCGATGAAGAGGAGCCGGCCGATGAAGGTGACGACGAGGCCATCACCGGACCTGTGCCCGCATCCATCTTCGCCACTACTGGAGCGGCCGTTCCCGAGGTCGCGCCGGTACCAGTTATCGGTCCCGGGCTCGTCCCGGGATGATTGATGTCGTTGATATTGGCGACCGATTTGACCGTCACGTCATACTTGATGGTGCTGCCATCGGTGGTCTTCACTGAGACGGTCCATTCGCCCGCTTCCGCACCCATCAGGACGACCTTCCCCGGCGCGTTGTTAACCACTAGCGCGTGAGGGTTCGTTATGACGTTCACGGCCGGCGTCTCGCCTGGGGCCACGTTGTTGATTACGTAACTTTCTCCCGCATTCAGGCCGAGAGACATCACTGTGCCGTCGTCGGCAAACAGCAGGCCAGGCTGAAGCATCAGCATGCCGACAGCTGCGACTAACCACGGAAGCAGTCCACATCCTCGATTAGCTTTCATCTTCTTCACCTCGTCCTCTTCCTACTGCCTTACGGTATGTCGATCGTTTTTGGCGTTGGCGCGTGATCGGTCGGCGCGTGATCCGAGGTCGCAGCGGCCACGCTCGCAGGAGCCGCCGCGTCTTTGCCGACCACGTCCTTTACCATCGGCGCCGCGAGGTCATGATGATCAGGCTCAGGAGCGCTCGCCACCGTGGTTGAAGCATCGTCGGCGGTGTCCGCGTCGGCATCGGCATCCTCATCGGCCTGCGCTGCAGCCTTGTGGCTATGAGCCGCCGTCTTCCCGCTGCCGTCAAAATTCGCGGCCGCCTCATTCACGAACGAGACTGATTCTGAGGACTTGCCGTTGCGCAGAATCTCGATTTCGACCGGCCTGGGCCGATGCGCCACGACCACGTGACGAGGCTCAGGCTGAACCGCCATCACCGGCACGTCGGGTGCCAGGCTGTAAGCGCGCAGCATCTGGGGAACGTCACTGCCGCTGGTCAGAACGATCTTGTTGTCATTGTAGTTGCGCATCGCCAGTCGCAGCGTTCCCGAGTGACTCGCCAAGGCCAGGCGCTCGGACTCCTGCGGAGTAACCAATAGGGTGACGACCTTGACGATTTCCGGCTCGTCCTTCTTTTGCTCGACTTCCTGCGCTACCGCGAGTACTTCGACGTTCTGCAAAATTACCTTCGAGAACGCCTTATCATTGGCGCCCTCGCCGGTCGTGGCGACCAGCACGTCGACCCGCGTATGGGGCAGGACGAAACCGGCAACGTCGCTAACCTCATCTACCGGAACTGACACCGCGCGCATCCCGAACGGAATCAACAGTGGCATCACGCCCGCGGTCTTGTCACCGGTGAACAGCTTGGACTGTACGATAGGCTCGTTGGCGACCAACGAATTCTTGACGTAGCTGCCGAGGACCTGCTTGGGGTCGGTGTAGGCGCCATCGGGCAGACTGTCCGCGGACCATCGCGCGGTCTTTACCTCGCCCAGCTCTATCTTGGTACCGAGCGGAAGGTCGTACGCGGCTACCACCACCTCCACGTTATGCGCCATCGCGTTCTGTACTTCGGCCTCTCTTCGCTTCAAGGCGGAGTACACCATTACCGAAGCAAGCATTGCGGCCAGCCCCGCCAGTAAGACGAATACCATCGGTCGTCTCATACTCTCCCCTCCACTCCGGCCGCTTCCATGCGGACCGGCTATATTCAATCAGTTGTGCATACTACTAGCACTTTACTTTGCACTACTTAAGTCGAAAAACGTCATTAGTCAGATCGGCCGAACTATTACTCCCCGAATCCGGACTAAATATAGTCGATTGTATAGGACAGATAGTCACTAGATTGCAGCGGCGAAGAAGTGAATCTCTCGTCATGACGGGCTCCCCAAATAACGCCGGTTCTGGCTATAGAAGCATTCTCACCTGGGCGACTAATCCTGTGAGGATGGTGCCCGCATTCTGAACCAGGGCCACAGTGACCGCGGCGATCGTTGCCAGAATCAGTGCGTACTCGGCCATGGTCTGACCGCGTGACATTACCAGGGGCAGAGAGACTCTATTCTTCCGGCTCATTGACTTCCCCTCCCAGGGTGGTCGTTTTTTCTGGAGTTACCTCGCGTAGCGGGGGCTGTGTTGTAGCCCGCGCTACGCGGAGTGGCCCCTGGCGACCGTCAGGTCATCGGACCAATAGAAGTTTCTGTAAACCGAAGACTAGAGCTTTCCATCCACGCTGCTCAGCAAAGTGGTGATAGTGGTACCCATCGTCTGATAGCCGACGAATACTACTACTGCCACCGCCGCCAGGATCAGAGCGTACTCAGCCATCGTCTGACCGCTGTTGGACTCGCGCACCCGGACTACTAACTTCGTGATCCCTTCCATGTCTTGCTCCCGCGATTGACTATTTTGATGTGGGGTGGCGGATGGGTTAGTTCCGCCACCCCGATTTCGCCCGTCTTTATTAGAGCTTGCCGTCCACGCTGGTGAGCAGCGAGGTGATGGTCGAGCCCATCGTCTGGTAGCCGACGAACACAACTACCGCGACTGCCGAAAGGATCAACGCGTATTCCGCCATCGTCTGGCCGCGCTGATACTCGCTCACCTTCACAAACAACTTCGTGATCTTGTCCATTTTCCCGTGTCCTCCTCGGTCTGTGTTTTTCGGCCGAAATTGGCCATTGTCCCCGTCAGTTAATCGACCCGTTCTAACTTTGGCGTCGCGGTCCAGCGGCGCCAGCCAATACCTGAGTCAGTTTCTCCGACTCTGGGCAAAATCTCGCTCTGCCCGAGGCGAGACGGTATGAGCATCTCTTGTGCCATCTTGACCTATTCAGTAATTTCTTCGACTTTTTGGTTTTACGGCCGAGTACGATCGCCGCAGGGTTGCAACTCGTCGTTGCGAGCCCGCAACAGTATGGCCATTAAAGTGCGATTTCGTGGAATTTTAGTCGTGTCAAGAAGGTTTTAGCCCTTCATGGATTAACTAGACGACGTGTATCCAACAGGTGGTGGTTCCTTCGAATATGACCACCAAATGGTGTGGAATATGGCGTGGATTGACGGCTGTCGAGCGCTTTCATTTGATGTTTCGTCGGGCTAATCGACTGATTCGAAAGTGATGTGGTCGCCCACCCGCGTCGAGGCTTCGTCTGCCGCCCCGGCTCGAATTTCCAAAGCTCTACGCGCTCCAAATACAACAGAGGAGACCCGCCACGGCTTCAGCCGCCGATTGATCTTGATGACCGTGTCGCCGCGCCCGAGAAAAACGATATCGATTGCGAAGCGCATGAAGAACATGTGCATCCACATGAACGGCGTGAAGCGGCCGTTGTCGAACAGCATGCCGGTGCCGGGCTCAAGCCCATCGCGGCCCAGCAGACCGCGGCTCTGGCCGGCGAGCCCGCCCGCGTCCTCTAGCCGCGCGCATAGTATGGTGCCGCGAGATTGATTCACGGCTCGGATCGACTGTTTATCGGCGCCGGATGCTTGGGACTGTCTCATCACGTCATCATGTAATAAAATCGCGTGAGATTCATGGGATACATTCCGATATTTCTCGATGTCGACCGGCCGCGAATGCGTGGTGGTCGGTGGTGGCGAGGTCGCCGCGCGCAAGGTCGAGTCGTTGATCGAGGCGGGCGCCAAGGTAACCGTGGTAAGCCCGCGCCTGTCGCCGCCGATGCGGAGATGGCTGACGCAGGACACGCGACACACATCGCTCGCGACTATCAATCCGGCGACATGGCAGGATGCGTGCTCGTGTACGCCGCGACTGACGATCCGAGACTGCATCGCGAGTTCGCCGCCGAAGCGCGTGCATTGGGAATCCCAATCAACGTCGTCGACGTGCCCGAGTTGTGCACGTTCATCGCGCCCGCGGTCGTGAAGCGCGGTGCGCTTCAAATCGCGATATCGACCGAGCGGCGCGTCTCCGGCATTCGCGGCGCGGATGCGGCGCGAGCTGGAGGATCGGTTTGGCGCCGAATACGCGCTCACGCTCGACCGTGATGCGCGCTGCGCGCCGGCGATTGCATGCGGAGGAAATCAGTCCCAGCCGAGCGGATGCGCCGGCTGACGGACCTCGCGAACTCCGCGCTGCCCGACGCGATTGCCGCGGCGACGTGGCCGCGGTTGAGCGGATACTCGCCGCTCACTTGGCGATGGCGTCGGTCTCGCGCGCTTGGAATCGATCCGGCGCATTTCGCACTGAACCGTGACGGAAGTCTCGCACTGAAAAAATCTGATGGACACGTATGTGGCTACTGCCCGCGCTCGCGTGTTACGCGCTTTCGGCCGCGTTGTTCGTGTTCGATCGTTCGTCGGGCCGCACGCGCGCGACCGGCTACGCGGCGGCGATTCTCGGCGCCGGCGCGATTTTTCACGCGCTCGATTTGACCGCGCGCGGATCTGCAGGCCGGCAATATCCCGGTCGCCAATTTCGCGCAGGCGCTGTCGTTTCTCGCGTGGCTCACCGCGCTGGCCGGGCTGCTGCTGATCGTGCGTCTGCGGCTCGCGGTGATCGGCGCATTCGTCGCCCCCGCCGTGACGCTGGCGCTGGGAGCGCGCTTCGCTCACGACCAGCGAGCGGACGCGTGGTGCTGCCCGCGACGCTGCGCAGCGTATGGCTGCCGATTCACGTCACGCTCGCAATCCTCGGCTACGCGATGTTCGTGCTGGCGGCGCAGCGTGAGTATCGTCTACCTGGCCTACGAATCGAAGCTCAAATCCAAGCGCGCGCTCGGCCCCGCCAACGAAGGCGCGCCGAGCCTCGAAAAGCTCGACCGAATCAACTATCGCCTGTTGGGATGGGGTTTCGTGATGCTGAGCCTCGCGATCGTCAGCGGCGCGATTTGGGCCGACGCGACCTGGGGCCATTTCTGGTCGTGGGAGCCGAAGGAATCCTGGTCGCTGGTGATTTGGATACTCTACGCGGGCCTGCTCGAATCGCGGCTGACCGTGGGATGGCGCGGGCGGCGCGCCGCGGCGCTCACGATCGTGCTGGCGAGCGTGTTGGTTGGTTCGTTCGTGGGCGTTAACCTGATCTTTCCGGGCAAGCACGGCGGCAGCTTCGGCTGAAATGGATCAAACTCTATTCATCGTCGGGATCAACCATCGCAGCGCCGCCGTCGCGCTGCGCGAGCGGCTCGCATTTGCCGACGACGAGATCGTTCCGGCGCTGGACCGGCTGCGGGAGTCATGCCACGCAGTCGCCGAGGCCGCGCTTATCTCGACCTGCAATCGCGTCGAAGTGGTGGGGGTCGCCGACCGACGCGGCGCGCGCGGCCGATGAGACATTGAAATTTCTCGCCGCCGATCGAAGCGTCGCGCACGACGAATTCGCCGACGCGCTCTACAATTTCGCCGGCCGCGACGCCGCGCGCCATCTGTTCCGCGTCGGCGCGAGTCTCGATTCGATGGTCGTCGGCGAGCCGCAAATCCTGGGTCAGCTCAAGCTCGCGTACGCGCAGGCGTCCGAGGCGCGCAGCGTCGGCCTGGTACTGCATCGCGCGTTCCACAAGGCGTTCAGCGTCGCCAAGCGCGTGCGCAAGGGCACGCTTATCGGTCACGGCTCGGTTTCGGTCAGCTCGGCGGCGGTCGCGCTCGCGGGACAGATTTTCGACACGCTCAAAGACAAGACCGTGATGCTGATGGGCGCGGGCAAGATGGCGGAGCTGACCGCGCGCCAACTGAGCGCGCTCGGAATCGAGTCGCTGCTGATCACGTCGCGCACTTTCGATCGCGCGGTCGCGCTCGCGCGCGAGCTTGGCGGCACCGCCGTGCCGTACGACAATTACAAGCCGTACCTCAAGATGGTGGACGTGCTGATCGGTTCGGTCGCGTCGACCAAGCCGATGCTCGGTCCCGACGAATTCGAGCCGGTGATTCGCGAACGCCGCTACCGCCCGATGTTTCTGATCGACATGGGCGTGCCGCGCAATTTCGACGAGCGCCTGAACGCGCTGCAGAACGTGTACCTCTACGATATCGACGATCTCGGCGCGCTGGTGCAAAGATCGCTCGGCGATCGCGAGCGCGAAGCGGAAAAGGCCGAGCAGATCGTCGAGCTGGAACTCGAGTCGTTCCTGAAATGGCTCGCCGGCCTCGACCTCACGCCGACGATCAAGGACATCCGCTACAGCGTCGAGCGGCTGCGCGACGACGAACTGGGCCGCGCATCGCGGATGGCTGGCGCAACTCGAGCCGGCCGAGCGCGAGCGCGTCGAAATGCTGACCCGCGGGCTGACCAACAAACTGCTTCATCGGATTTTGTCGGGGCTCAAGCAGCGCGACGACAAAACGCTCGACGCCGCGTTTGCCGCCGAAGTCGCGCGGCGCTTGCTGGGCGCCGAGTTCGACGCCCAGGACGACGACCTCGACGACGCGGACGACGACGACGACGACCCGGAAGTCGAGTGACCGCGCATCACGCTGACCCCTCCTCTACGATTGTTCCCCTTACCGCGAGGGAAGGGGTTAGGGGTTAGTTCTTCGATGCCACTCAAAATCCGAATTGGTTCGCGCCCCAGCAAGCTGGCACTCGCTCAAGCGTCAATCGTGCGCGATCGACTGGTAGCGAAAAATCCCGGCATCGAGATTGAAATCGTCGAGATACGCACCAGCGGCGACAAGATGACGTCGGCGTCGCTCGCCGACGTCGGCGGCAAGGGACTCTTCATCAAGGAGCTCGAGCAGGCGCTCGCCGATCGCACGATCGACGCGGCAGTCCATTCGATGAAAGATCTTCCCGGCCATGCTGCCGCAGGAGTTTCGCGTGGCCGCCGTGCTCGAGCGCGAGAATACCGCGGACATTCTCGTGACGCGCGACGGCTCGACGCTGGCGGCGCTGCCGGCGGGCGCGAGGCTCGGCACGTCGTCATCACGCCGGCGATTCCAGGCGCTCAGGATGAATCGCGGGCTCGAGATTCTGCCGCTGCGCGGCAATGTCGATACGCGGCTGGCGCGCGTGGCCGACGGCAGCTTCGACGCGATCATAGTCGCAATGGCGGGCGTGAAGCGGCTGGGCCGCGCCGACGATGTGAAGTTCGTCGAGCTCGATGCGCGCGATTTCATTCCGGCGGGCGGGCAAGGCGCGCTCGCGATCGAAACGCTCGCCGATAGCAAGGCGGATGACCTCGATCGCGCGGTCGCGCGATCAACGACTCGCGCGCATTCTATGAAACCGCAGCCGAGCGCGCGTTCCTCGCCGCGATCAGTGCGTCGTGCACGACGCCGGTCGGGAGTGCGGGCGAGAATCGACGGCGATTTGCTCAAGCTCGCGGCGATGCTGTTCAGTCCCGACGGCGCGCGCGAATTGTCGGATTCGATGAGCGATCCGATCGCACCCGACCTTGCGCCGGCCGCCGCTGAACATTCCGGCAAGCGCCTCGCGGAAAAAATGCTCGCACGCGGCGCGGCGCGACCTGCTTGAGCCCGAATGAGCCCGCGCAGCGAGGAAACGCGGTCAGGCGAGTTTTCCTCGTTGGCGCGGGACCCGGCGCCGTCGATCTTGATCACGATTCGCGGCGCCGATGTCTTGAGCCGCGCCAACGTCGTCATCTACGACAGCCTGGTGAGTCCCGGAACTGATGCGGCTCGCGCCGCCGAAAGCCGAGCTGATCTACGCGGGCAAACGCGGCGGCTCGGAAAAGACTATCGAGCAGTCCGAAATGAACGCGATGCTGATCGAGCACGCGCGCAAGGGGCGCGTCGTCGTGCGGCTCAAGGGCGGCGACCCGTTTATCTTCGGCCGCGGCGGCGAGGAAGCCGAAGCGCTGGCGCGCGCCAAGGTCGACGTTCGAAGTGGTGCCGGGCGTCACCTCGGCGATCGCGGGGCCGGCGTTCGCGGGCATGCCTTTGACACATCGCGAGCACGGCTCGTTCGTCGCGTTCGTCACCGGCCATGAAGATGAAAGCAAGGGTGCGAGCTCGACGGTGCCGTGGGACGATCTGGTCGCGGCCGCACGCAGCCGCGGCACGATCGTGATCCTGATGGCGACGGCGCGGATGCGCGCGACGCTCGAGCGAATCCGCAGCGGCGGGACTTCCGGCGGAGACTCCGGCGGTCGCGGTCCAATGGGCGACCACCGCCGCGCAGAAAACTGTCAGCGCGACGCTGGCGACGCTCGCAGATGAATCGAGCGCGCGAGGAATCGGCGCGCCCGCCGTGATCGTCGTCGGAGAAATGCGCGGGCATGCGCGAGCATCTCAAGTGGGTTGAGCGCATGCCGCTGTTCGGCCGAAAGATAGTCGTCACGCGCGCGCGCGCATCCGCGCCCGGGTTCGCGACAGCGCTTCGCGCGCCTCGGCGCCGAGGTCGTGGAATTTCCGACGATCGAAACCGCGCCGCCGCGCAAGCTACGCGAAGCTCGATCGCGCGATCGCCCGCATCGATTCGTTCGACTGGATAATTTTCACCAGCGCGATGGGCGTCGAAAGTTTTGTCGAACGGATGAAGACGCGCGGCCGCGACATTCGCGCGCTCGGACGTGCGTCGATCGCTGCGATCGGACCGGCGACCGCGGCGCGGCTGGCGGACTTCGCATTACAGGTAGCGGCGGTTCCCGATGAATATCGCGCGGAAGAAATCGTTTCCGCGATTGGAATCAAGCAGATTCGCGGCAAGCGCTTCCTGATTCCCCGCGCTGAAGTCGCGCGCGAGGCGCTGCCGGAGATCTTGCGCGACAAGGGCGCGCGGGAGGTCGTTGTCGCGCCGACCTATCGAACCGTCAAGCCGAAGGGCGCGCAGATTGAGCGAATGCGCGAGTTGCTCGCGTCAGACGCAATCGATCTTGTGACGTTCACCAGTTCCAGTACCGTCACAAATTTCTGCGAGCTGATCGGCGCGTCGGGGAAGGGAGTCAGAGCGGCGGCGATCGGGCCGATTACTGCGGCGACTGCTCAGGAGCGTGGCTTCGAGGTGGTGGTGAGGCCGCGGAAGTACACGATCGAGGCTCTCGCAGAGGCGATTCGCGAATACTACACCTAGTTGCGGAGTTTACGCGCCACTTCTTTGGCGAAGTAGGTCAAGATCAGGTCGGCGCCGGCGCGCTTGATCGACGTCAGCACTTCCATCGTCGCGCGCTCCTCGTCGATCCATCCGTTGATGCCCGCCCCGCGGATCATCGAGTACTCGCCGGAGACGTTGTAGGCCGCGACCGGCACGTTGAATTCCTGCTTCACCCGGTAGACTAGGTCGAGATACGGCAGCGCCGGCTTGACCATCACGATGTCCGCGCCTTCGTCGAGATCGAGCGCGACTTCGCGCATCGCCTCGTCGCCGTTGGGCGGATCCATTTGATAAGAGCGGCGGTCGCCGAATTTCGGCGCCGACTCGGCCGCTTCGCGGAACGGGCCATAAAACGCCGACGCGAACTTGGCCGAGTACGCCATGATTGCGACGTGGGTGAAGCCGTTGGCGTCGAGCGCGGCGCGAATCGCGCCGACGCGTCCGTCCATCATGTCCGACGGCGCGACGATATCGGCGCCGGCGCGCGCATGCGACAACGCCGAGCGCGTCAGCAATTCGAGCGTCGCGTCGTTGTCGACATCGTCGCCTGCGAGCGCGCCGCAATGGCCGTGGTCGGTGTACTCGCACATGCAGACGTCGGTGATCACCGCCATCCCGGGCACGCGTTCCTTGATTTCACGGATGGCGCGTTGCACTTCGCCGCTGTCGTTCCACGCCTCGCTGCCCTCGGCGTCTTTGCGCTCGGGAATTCCAAACAGGATGACCGCCGGAACACCGGCCGCCCACGTCTCGCGCGCTTCCGCGACGACATTGTCCACCGACATTTGCGCAACGCCGGGCATCGACGTGACTGGCTTCTTCACGCCGCGCCCGGGGCATACGAACATCGGAAGGATCAGATCGTCCGCTGACAGCCGCGTCTCGCGAACCATGCGGCGAATCGTTTCGGTACGTCGCAGGCGCCTTGGGCGATTGATTGGAAATGCCATCGTCGTGCTCGGGGATTATATAATGATAGTCGCCGGCGAGATAACCGGGGGCTACTGCCGCCGATAAGGCTCACCCAACGCACTCGGCGCGGCCGCCTGTCCGCCGAATCCCGCCAGCACCACGAGCGTGAGCGCATACGGCAGCGCGAGAAAAATCTGGTACGGCACGACGGTGCCGAGCGCCTGCAATCCGAACTGCAACGCCATCGCTGCGCCGAACAGAATCGATGCGGCGGCGAGGCCCCAGGAATTCCAGCGTCCGACGATCACGACTGACAGCGCGACGAAGCCGCGGCCGGCCGAGATGTTCTCGACGAAGGTGTTGTCGTAGGCGAGCGTCAGGAACGCGCCGGCGAGGCCAGTCAGCGCTCCCGAGATGAGGAGCGCCTGCCATCGCGTCGCGATTACACCGAGGCCGAGAGCGTCCGCAGCTTCGGGACGCTCGCCGCAAGCGCGCAGTCTAAGGCCGTAGCGCGTGCGCGCGATCAAGTACCAGAGCGCGGGCACGAGAAGGAACGTGAAGTACACCAGCGGGTTGTGATCGAAGAGCACCGGGCCGAGCAGCGGGATTTGCGCAAACGGACCCAGCGGGATTTTTGCGATCGGCGTCACCATGAAAGCGCTGCCGGTCACGCCGAACAGTTTGCGATAGAAGACTCCGGTCAGTCCGAGCGCGAGGATACTGACGGCGGTGCCGGTGACGACCTGGTTGACGGCGAGGTTGACGACGAGAAGCGCGAAGATCGCGTTGATTGCTACGCCGGCCGCGATTGCGCCCGCCAGGCCAAGCGCCGTGCTGCCGCTGAAAAAGGCGATGGTCAGCGCGGCGAATGCGCCCGCCAGCATCGCGCCCTCGATACCGATATTAACAACGCCGCTTTCCTCGACCAGCAGCTCGCCCAGCGCCGCCAGCAGGATTGGCGTGGCCATCGTGATCACGGAGACGAGAAACGCTTCAAGCATCGGGCATCTCCGCAACCGGTGGCACTGCTGCAGCGTCATCGCCGGACGCGCCGAAAATTTGTTCGCGAAGTCCGCTCCATGCCGGGGTGTCGAACGCGAGGATGATCAGGATCACGAGGCCCTGGATCACCTGCACCAACTCGGGCGAGATCCCCTGCGTCCGCTGCATCGCCTGCGAGCCGTTGTCGAGGGCACCGAACAGGATCGCCGCGGGAATGACGGCGAGCGGATTCAAGCGCGCGACCAAGGCGACCGCGATTGCCTCGAAGCCCCATCCGGGCGAGAGCTTCTCGTACAACCGATGCGAAATCGCGGACACCTGCACGGCGCCGCCAAGCCCGGCGAGTGCGCCCGACAACGCCATGACCCAAACCGTGAGCGCGGGAATCCGTATGCCGAAAAATGTCGCGGCGCGACGGTTGCGGCCCATCGCGCGCAGCTCGAAACCGGCGCTGGTGTTGAACAACAACCAATAGCATGCGGCGGCGAGGACGACCGCGAGCAGCATGCCGAGATTGAGGCGGCTCGGCGCGAAGTAAAACTCCAACTGCGCCGCGGACGCGATCGGCGAACTGGTCGGATACGCGCGCGACGGTTCCATCAGCGGTCCATGCACCATCCAACTGAGCATCTGCACCGCAACGAAGTTGAGCATGATGGTACTGATGACTTCATTCACGTCGCGGCGTGCGCGCAGCCATCCGGCTATGCCGCCCCAAGCCGCGCCGCCCAGTGCGCCGGCGGCGAGAATGATCACGATCGCGATCGAATGCGGGAAATTGCCGAGATGCGTACCGATCGCGCCCGCCGCGATTGCACCAATCGTGAGCTGTCCGTCGGCGCCTATATTCCACAGCGCGCCGGAGAATGCGATCGATACGGCAAGCCCGGTGAAGATCAGGGGCGTGGACTTTACGATCGTATCCACGCACGCGTTCCAATTGCCGAACGCGCCTTCGCCAAGCGCTGCGAATACATTAAACGGGTTGGCACCGAGCAGCGCGATGACGATCGAAATCAGCGCCGCGGCCAGCGCCAGCGCTGCGAATGGTTTCGCGATCGAAGACAGCATCAGTCGCGCGCCCCGGCCATCAGCAGCCCCAGCCGCTCGGGATCGCGCTCGCCGGGATTCGTTTCGCGAATTTTACCGCGGCTGATAATCAGCAGGCGCCCGCTTATCGCCAGCAGCTCGTCGAGGTCGCTCGAAATCAGGAGCACCGCACCGCCGCCCGCGGCGAAGTCGAGAATCCTGCGATGGACTTCGGCGGTCGCGGCGAGGTCGAGGCCGCGGCAGATGTTGTGAGCGACGATCACTCGCGGCTGAGACGCGATCGCCCGCGCTACTTCCAGCCGCTGCCGGTTTCCACCCGACAGCGCGCCCGCAAGCGTGTCAGGGCCGGGGGCGCGAATCCGAAAGCGATCGATCAGTTCGCGGCATAGGTCGATCGCGCGCGAAGCGTTCAGCCATCCGTGCGACGTAACTTGCTCCCGCAGCGGACGCGAGAGGATAAGGTTTTCCCACAACCGCATATCGAGGATCAGTCCGTCGAGGTCGCGATTCTGCGGTATCAGCGCCATCGCGCCGCGCGAGGTCACTCTCCCGCCGCTCGGCTTGCCTACACCGGCGAGCAACTCGACAAGTTCGGTCTGTCCGTTGCCGTCAACTCCGGCAATCCCAACGACTTCGCCGGCACCGACGCGGAACGAAACTCCGTCGAGCGCGCGTCGGCTGGTGCGGTCGTCCACTGTCAAACTTTCGACCTGCAGCACCGACTCGCCGGGACGTGCCTGCGAAGCGGCGGCGTCGGGTTGAATCACGATTTCGCCAATCATCAGGCCGGCCAGCTTTTCCTCGCTGGTTTCCGCTGGAGACGTGCGGGCGACGACGCGGCCTCGTCTCAGCACTGTGATCCGATCGGCGACTGCCATCGCCTCAGCCAGCTTGTGCGTGATCAGCACAACGATTCGCCCCTCGCCGCGCAGTTTGCGCAGCAGGTCGAGGAACGCGCTCAACTCAGATGGCGCCAGCACGCTGGTCGGCTCGTCGAGAATCAGTACGCGGGGGTTGAAGCTGAGCGCGCGCAGCACTTCGAGCCGAACGCGCTCGGCGACCGACCGATTCTCGACCAGGGTTCCCGCGGGCGGCAACTCGAATCCGAGCTTCGCGGCTAGTGCGCGCGCCCGCATCGCGACGTCCGCGAGATCGAGCGTTCCTGCGCCCGCATCGAAGCCGCCGAGCGCCAGATTTTCCTCCCACGTCATCCGCTCGAACAGCAGCGGGCTCTGATGCACCGCCGCAATTCCGGCCTTGAGCGCTGCGCGCGGCGAGCCCGCCGGCAGGGGACGTTCGTCGAGGAGCGCCTGACCATCGTCGGGCGCGAGCGAACCCGAGAGCACCTTCATCAGCGTGGTCTTGCCGGCGCCGTTCTCGCCGACCAGCGCGTGAATCTCACCGGGACGCGCGTCGAAGTCGACGCCGTCGAGCGCGAGCGTGCGGCCGAAGCGCTTGGTTATGGCGTTGGCGCGGAGCACCTAGGCGGCGCTGACGCCGTAGTGGGCGCGCACGTATTCTAGCGCGGCTTCACGGGTTTCGAGCGCGCCGTCAAGCTGATGGTCCTCGACGTCCTTCAAAATTTCCTTGAAGCGCGGGCCCGGCGTGAACCCCAACTGCTTGAGATCCTCGCCGCCAATCAACCGCGGTGGACGAATCTCGGCCGGCGTCATCGTCAACATCGCGTTGCGGCAAAAATGCCAGTAGCCGAGATACGAGCTCGACGCCATCGCGTCCATGAACGCGACCTCTATCAATTCGTCGAAGCCATCTTCCGCCAGCATCCGCTTGAGCGTCGACGGCCGCATCCGCGGCGCCATGCACAGCTTCAGATGATTCTTCACGAGGTACGCAACCCGCTCCTGAACCGCGCGCGAGCGCTTCAGCCGCGCGAGCATTTCCGCGGCCATCACCGCGCCGTCGTCGGTGTGCCCATAGAACGTGACCTTGTCACCGACCACCGCGCGGCACTTCGGCTTGGCGATATCGTGCAGCAGGATTCCGAACGCGACCGTCTCGCTGCATCCGGCCGGCAGCATCGCCACGCCTATCCGAGTGTGCGTGTATACGTCGCCTTCGGGATGGAAATTTTCAGGCTGCGCGCATCCGCGCATGCGCACGACTTCGGGCAGCAGGATTTGCATGAGCCCGCTGTCCATCATCAGGTCCATCGCGCGCGCGGCGGCGCCCTCGGTCATCATCCGCACGATTTCTTCGCCGATTCGCTCGGCCGCAATATCGACAATCGTCGGCGCGGCGCGCTTCATCGCCGCCCACGTCGCGGGATCGATCGTAAAGTTCAACCGCGCGGCGAAGCGGGCGGCGCGCAGGATGCGCAGATGATCCTCCTCAAAGCGGTCGTAGGGATTTCCGATCGCGCGGACAATTCCCGCGCGCAGATCCTGTATCCCCCCGACCAGGTCGATTAGCCGTTCGGCGATCGGATCGTAATACATCCCGTTGACACTGAAGTCGCGGCGGATCGCGTCTTCCTCGATCGCGCCGAAGCGCACCGACGAAGGCCGGCGCCCGTCGGTGTATTCCGCATCGGCGCGGAAGGTTGCGACTTCGATCGGCTTGCCATCGCCGAGCACGACGCCGATCACGCCGAACTTTTCGCCGATCGCGACAGTGCGGTCAAACATTCGCAGCACGACTTCGGGGCGGGCGTCGGTGGCGATGTCGTAATCCTTGGGCTCGACCCCGAGGATTCGATCGCGCACACATCCGCCGGCGAAAACGGCGCGAAAGCCGGATTCGACAAGGCGGTCAACGATGTACCGCGCTTCTTTCTCCCGCTCGTTCATGGGCGATGCGACTCTCCAGCCGAACATTTTATAGCGGCGCGATTACGGCGTGCCATATGGGCCGCCGAGCTGAGTTGCTAGAGGCCGAAGGGGGTGGTCCGTCCCAGCAGGGCCGCACCCGCCGTCGTCTGCCATGATTCCGCGACCGCCGCATGCTGGGTCAGCGTCTGGATGTCGCGCATGCATCGTTGGAGCTGCGAGCCGTCGTACGGCGAGCTGCCGCCGCCCGCCTTGTAGCAGGTATCGACGACCGCGGAACAGGTGTGCGCGGCCCATCCGATCGCGGCCATCACCGGCGCACGCGCATCGATCGAAATTTGATTGCCGGCTGTCGCAGAATTCCATACTGCGTCGGCGTGGTTGCGCAGCAGGGTGCGGGCGGCGCGCAGACTCGCGTCTGCATGTCCCACTCGATATTGGAAGAGCGGCGACTCGGCGAGCGAAGCACTCGCATACAGCCGGCGCTTGTTGGTGTTGGCAAGTGCGAGGATCTCGGCGATCGCGCGCTGTGCGATCCCGATCGCAACGGCGCCAATGTGCAAGGCGGCATAGAGCAGCGGCTCCGCCAGACCCGGAGTTTCGATCGACGACTGGCCGAGGAATATGTCGAAGGTGTTGTCGGCCGGCACCACAATATTTTCGACCGCAATGTCGTGGCTGCCGGTCCCGCGCAGTCCGTTGACCGACCAGGTGTCGATGATTTGCGCTTTCGACGGCGCGAACATCATCGCGCGCACTTCGGGAGAGCCGGGAATCAGGCCGGGCCGCGGAACTCCTTTTTCGGTGATCACGCAATTGCCGAATAGCAACTGGCTATGCTGGCATCCGCTGGCGAAACCCCATCGCCCGTTGACGCGATAGCCGCCGTCGATCACTTCGGCCTGCCCGCGAGGTGCGAAAGCGCCGCGCGATTATCACGTCGGGACCGTTGGCGTAGAGACTATCGAAGTGCTTGCGGGAGAGGAGCGCCAGCAGCATCGGCGTTTCGCATCCAATCATCACGACCCATCCGGTGGAGCCGTCGGCGGTGGCGAGCGTCTCGATAATTTCCATACTGGCGGGAAAGTCGACGTCGAGTCCGCCATGACTTTTCGGCACAAACATGCGAAAGCATCCTGCGGCGTTGAGTTGCGCCAGCAGATCAGGCGGGAGCCGGCGGGCGGCGTCGATCTCCGCGCTGCGCTGTGCTGATCGGCGGCGCGAGGTCGCGAACCGAATCGAGCAAGGTCTTCGATGCTGGGGTCATAGCGCTTCTTCTGTAGGACATATCCGGAAAACAAAAACGGCCGAGTCTTACAACCCGGCCGTTCCGATCAGATGAGATAGTTCTGCGCTAAGCCGTCTTCTCGGCCTTCTCGCTGCATCGCGTCGCTGTTGCGTTCCGCGCGCTCGCCCCGCGCCGGGACGCTCGGGCTTGTCACCCGTCTTGTCGCCGCGAGCGCGCGGCACGATGTTGCTGGTCGTCAGCACCTCGATAAACTTGCGCACCGCCGGCGAAAGCTCACGGCCGCGCTTGTAGATGATCGCGAGCGGGCGCAGAAAAGTGCCTTCCTGGAATTCGAGCATCCGCAGCGTGCCGCGCGCGATTTCGTTCTCGACCGTCATCCGCGGCACGATCGCGCATCCGAGCCCAATCTCGACCGCGCGCTTGATGGTCTCGATGTTGTCGAACTCGAGCGCGTAGGTCGGCTTGACGCCATGCTCGCGCAGGATTCGATCCGAGGCCTTGCGCGTAGGAATGTCGCGTTCGTAGCCGACGAACTTCTGCCCGGCCAACTGCCCGACGTTCACCTTCGAGTGCTTGGCGAGCGGATTGTCGGGCGGCACCGCGAGCACCAGTTCGTCGTGGCGAAACGGCACCGATACGATCTGGCTGCGCTTGGCCGGATAGGCAACGACGCCGAGATCGACTTTGCCCTCGATCAGATCCTCGTAAATTTTGTTCGAGCGCAGATACTCGAGATGCACGTTGACCGCCGGATAGTTGCGCAGGAATTCGGTCAGGTATGGCGGCAGCTCATGCAGTCCGACGCTGTAAACAGTGCCGACCCGAATCGAGCCGGCGACCACCGAGCCGATTTCGCGCAGCCGGTTTTCCAATTCCAGGAAGCGGCGCACGATTTCCTTGCTCGCGGTGTAGAGAATCTGCCCGGCCGGCGTCGGTTTGACTCCGGCTCGTCCGCGTTCTATCAATCGGCAGTCGTACTTCTCTTCCAGGCTTCGGACCTGCTGGCTGACCGCCGATTGAGTGACGAAGTTTTGCGACGCGGCATAAGAAAAGCTTCCGCTTTCGATTATGTCGCAGAAGACCTTTAGCGTTTCGATGTGCATATTGCTGGGTTGACGTATAAGGCTACGTGATACCGAAATCCGAGGCAACTAGTAGCTGTGATAAGAGTACCTTCGGTCCCGAAGCAGCCTGAGGAACCGAACGCACGCAGGTCAAGAGCGAGGCAATACTGGCGAGCACCTGATTTCGGTGATCCAGGGAACAATCAGCTCGGACGGAATTCTGGCTGTCACGATCTTCGAATCAGGACTGGAACATTACTTTAGCAATCGCACGGAGCGCAAGATGGCGGATTTATTGAGAGACCTCGACTTTTTCCACCTCGACGACCTGCTGACCGATGAAGAACGGATGGCCCGCGATACGGCCAAGCGCTTCGTCGACCGCGAAATCCTGCCGCTGATCGAGCGCAGTTTTGCGAGTGAAACCTTCCCAATGCATCTCGTACCGCAAATGGCCGAGCTTGGAATGTTCGGAGCTAATCTGAAGGGCTACGGATGCGCCGGGATGAACAACGTAGCGTACGGCCTCATCATGCAGGAGCTCGAGGCCGGTGACTCGGGTCTGCGGTCCTTCGCGTCGGTGCAAAGCGCGCTTTCGATGTACGCGATTTATGCAAACGGCACCGAGGAACAGAAGCAACGCTACTTGCCCGAAATGGCCAAGGGAAAATTGATCGGATGCTTCGGGCTGACCGAACCCGACCACGGCTCCGACCCGGGCGGGATGGAAACGAAGGCGCGGCGCGACGGCGACGGCTGGATTCTCAACGGGACCAAGCGATGGATCACGAACGGATCGATCGCCGACGTCGCGATCGTATGGGCGAAGGTCGAGGAAGGCATAACCGGATTCCTCGTCGAGAAGGGAACGCCTGGATTCTCGACCCGCGACATCCACGGAAAATTTTCTATGCGCGCGTCGATCACGTCGGAGCTGATTCTCGAGGACGTGCGGATTCCGAAGACGGCGCATCTCGAGAAAGCGCGCGGACTCAAAGGTCCGCTCGGATGCCTGACGCAGGCGCGCTATGGAATCGCGTGGGGCGCGATCGGCGCGGCGCGGTCGTGCTTCCATTGCGCGCTTGACTACACGAAGTCGCGCAAACAGTTCTCGCGTCCGCTCGCGGGCTATCAACTGGTGCAGGCGAAGCTGGTGAAGATGCTGACTGAAATCACCAAGGCGCAGATGATTTGCCTGCGCCTCGCGCATCTGAAAGATCAGGGCAAGATGCGTCCGGAGCACGTTTCGTTTGCCAAGCGAAACAACGTCAACGAGGCGCTCAAGATTGCGCGCGACGCTCGCGACATGCTGGGCGCCAACGGAATCGTGAACGAGTACCCGGTGATCCGCCACATGCTGAACCTCGAGACCGTGAACACTTACGAGGGGACGTTCGACGTGCATACGCTGATCCTCGGGCGTGACATCACCGGCGAGAACGCGTTTGAGTAGACGTTTACCGACGTTGGCGCCGGTCGTGCTAGAAATTCGGACTACGGAGAACTTATCATGATCAAATTGAAGGCGTTCAATCATGCGGCGTTCCGCGTCAGCGATGTCGAGAAGGCGACTGCCTTTTACGAGAACGTGGTCGGGCTGAAGCGGATTCCACGTCCGAATTTCGGCTTCGGCGGTGCGTGGTACGGCATCGGCAACAACGCGCTGCACATCATCTCGAGCGAGAACCGCGGCCAGAAGCCCGATCCGCTCGGCGCGCACGTTGCGTTCGATGTCGAGGACTTCGAGGAGACCAAGCGTTCGTTAAAGGAAATGGGCATCGAGTTTCTCGAAGCGCCGTCGAACATGGGCGCGGGCCGTCAACTGTGGATCCTCGATCCTGACGGCAACACGGTCGAGCTGCGCACCGAGAAGTAAGCGTGAGCCCGCCTTCGATTCGGCCCCGACTATCCGGAAGCGACCTACGTCGCTCACGCGTTCACCGAAAAAACCGTCGACACCGGCGACGCCATCATCAACTACGCCGTAGCGGGAAAGCCCGACAAGCCCGCGTTGTTGCTGATCCCGGGACAGACGGAATCGTGGTGGGGCTACGAGCAGGCGATGCGCCTGTTGCAGGATCACTTCCAGTGTTTCGCTGTCGACCTGCGCGGGCAGGGAAGATCGAGCAGGACGCCCGGGCGATACACCCTCGACAATTTCGGCAACGACTTGGTGCGGTTCATCGCGCTGGTCATCAGGCGGCCCCTCATTGTCAGCGGGCTCTCGTCGGGCGGCGTCGTTTCCGCGTGGCTCTCGGCATATGCAATGCCCGGTACAATTCGCGGCGCCGTCTACGAAGACCCTCCGCTGTTCAGCTCGGAGGTCAACACTTCGTGCGGGCCGCCGATGCCTCAGACGATCGGGCCGATACTTCAAGCTGATGAGCAAGTATCTCGGCGACCAGTGGAGCGTCGGGAACTGGGAGGGAATGCTCGAAGCCGCCAAGACGGAACTTCCCGGCTGGCTGGCGAACGCAATCGTCCCGATGATGTTCAGTACCGACGGCCAGGTCCCGCAGCGGATGAAGGAATACGATCCCGAGTGGGCGCGCGCTTTCTGGGAGGGCAAGGTGTACGCGAGATGCGACCACGCGCCCATGCTGGCGAGCGTCAAATGCCCCGTGCTGTACACGCACCATTTCCGCCTCGTCGATGACCACGACGGTCACTTGATGGGGGCCGCATCCGATCAGCAAGCAAAGCGCGTATGCGAGTTGGTCACGCAGGCAGGCCAGCAGATCGACTACCGCTCATTCCCGACGATGCCGCACTCGATGCACGGCGAAGCACCCAAGCAGTTCGCCGATCTCGTCATCGAATTCGCGTCAAAGCTCAAGGCCTAACGCCAACGGCTAAATTCCCGCGAGCTTGCGCGCGTAGGCGGCGACCGTCTTGAAGTCGTACTCGCGGTAGGCCTGCAGCTTCTCCGCTTCGAAGCCGCCTTCGGCGTGCACCGCCAGCACTTCCTGGTAGCCGCCGAAATCCGACGACGTCAGATCGCCAATCAGGTTGAGCAGGCGGAGCCGCTTCTCGGCGTCGAAGCCCTTCGCGCCGCCCATGTATTTGAGCACGTAGGCGCGCGTCGCCTCGCTCGTCAGATCTTCAGCCGCCGGCCCCGTCACCAGCAGGCCGCCCGCGAGGTCCTGCACGATCTGCACCGCCTGATGGTAGTTGTGCGCGAAATGATACTTGGCGACGTTGGTGAGCAGCGTGTTCGGCACCGCGACGCCGTCCTCGATCGTGCAGGTGCGCGCGGCATGCTCGATCAGCCCGCGCACCGTCGTGTGATAGGCGGCCAGATGGGTGAGCTTGTCGCGCACGTGTCCCGCGCGCGAGATGCCGTTGGCCTCGGCGATCGCGTGACCCGCGCCCGCCATCAATTCGAGCAGCGGCAGCTTGTACGAGACCGCGGTGAAGCGATGGAATCGCACGAAGGTCAGCGCGAGCAATCCTGCGAAATCGATCTCGCCTTGCAGGAACACGCGCTCCTTCGGCACGAAAACATCGTCGAAGACCGTCAGCGTCTCCATCATCTTGTGGCGCGCGCTGATCGGATGCTCGAAATCGTTTTTGTGCGAGCTGCCGTGCGGCGACGCGAGCAGCTTCAGCCCCGGCGTGTTGATCGGCAGCGCGAACGCGACGGCGTACGCCTTGTCCTCGGCGCGCATCGCCCGCGTCGGCAGCACGATCACTTCATTGGTATTGGTCGAGACGCTGGTATGAACCTTCGCGCCGCGCACGACGATGCCGTCGGGACGCTCCTCGACGATTCGCACGTAGTAGTCGGGATGATCCTGCTGCGTGGGTCCGAGCGCGCGATCGCCCTTGACGTCGGTCTGCGCCACGGCGACAGCGAGATCGTTGTCGCGGCAATCGCGGTAGTACTTGCTGATGCGCTCGCGATATTCGGGCTTGCCGGCCGTCGCCATCCGCTCGCCGATGATGCGCAACGCGAGCAGCGCGTCGGTGCCGATTTCCTTGATCAGGACGACCAGCGTCGCACCCTCGCGCGTCGAGGCCGCGATCAGCGCGCTGCGCTTGAGCAGGTCGTCGCCATTTTGCGGGACGTGATAGTAGCGGCTGTATTCGTCCGCGCCGTCTTTCACGACGGCGAGTTCGCGATATTTCGGATCGTCCGCCATCCGGTAGTCGAGCGCCGCATGCTCGACCGCGATTCCGATCACCGGATGCGTCGTGACGTCCGCGACTTTCTCGCCGCGAAAAAACACCGCGCGCCCATCGCGCAGCGAGCTTCTTGTATTGTTCTGCCGTCCGTAGTCCCATCGTCGATTTGTCCTCGTCGGTAGTCGCGCCGCTATTGGCGTTCAGTTGCGACGCGTGCGAAACGCCAATATAGAAGCGGTGAGCGTTCGCTGTCCAACAGCCGCGCGGGAGAAGCGCAATGGCGAGTCCGAAGATGTTCGATCTGAGTGGCGAGGTCGCGGTTGTCACCGGCGGCAACGGCGGGATTGGGCGCGGAATCGCGCTTGGCTTTGCCGAGGCGGGCGCGTCGGTCGCGATCCTCGCGCGCAACGAAGAGAAGAATCGCGCCATCGTTGAGGAGTTAACGAAGCTCGGGGTGCCCGCGGTCGCCGTCCAGCTCGACGTCACACGGCGCGACGACCTGCGCCCCGCGATGGAAGAAGTCGAGCGCAAGCTCGGACCGATCTCGATTCTCGTCAACAACGCCGGCATCGCGATCATGCGCAGCACGCTCAAGTTCCGCGCCGAAGATTGGGACCGCGTCATCGAGACCAACCTGAACTCGTGTTTCTTCCTGTCGCAGATCGCGGCGCAGTCGATGGTCACGCGCCGCCACGGCAAGATAATCAATATCGCGAGCGAGTATTCGCGCTTCGGCTCGCAGGCTGGGATTCCCTACGCGGCGGCCAAGGGCGCGCTGATCCAGACGACCAAGACAATGGCGATCGAGCTCGCACCGCACAACATCCAGGTCAACGCGATCGTGCCGGGATGGATCGATACCGACATGACGGTCGGCGCGCAAAGCGGAACGATGTTCGAGGAAATAATCATGCGCACGCCGGCCGGCCGCTTCGGCAAGCCCGAGGAGATGGCGGGCGCCGCAATATTTCTCGCCTCGCACGCGTCGGACTTCGTGACGGGCTCGACCATATTCGTCGACGGCGGCTACGCGATCAGGTGAAACATGCTGGCGACAAAATTCTACGAATTACACGGCATGCGCGTCCTCGAATGCGTACCCGACGGATCAAAACTGCGAACCTATAACGATGCCGTCGAGCTGGTCGGCAAGTCATTCGAGGATCGAGCCACGTTGATCGTCGTGCCTGTCGAATGCCTCGACAATGACTTCTTCCGCTTGAGCACGCGCATCGCCGGCGAGCTGATCCAGAAATTTGTGCAATATGGGCGACGCCTCGCAATCGTCGGCGACATCTCGCGGCATCTGGCTGAAAGCTCCGCGCTGCGCGCCTTGGTGCCCGAATCGAATCGCGGCAAGGACTTATGGTTCGTCGCGAGCCTCGATGAACTCAACCAGCGGCTCGAACGGGCGGTTTAACGCCGGCGCCGCGCGCTGCGCGCAGCCTCTCTATGCAGCAGGGGACCTAATGCAAGCGAAGTTAAGCATAGCGGTAGCGACGGTACTCCTCATTGCGAGCACTGCGCGATGGTCGTGGGGCGATAGCGAGTTCGACCATTTCGACGTATCGATACCTTCGGTCACTTTGACTGCGGGCGAGTCAATTTACGGGATCAACATAAAGACTGAAAGCGCTGTGATCGTTCGGACCAAGGTGCCGCTTGAATGGAATCTTAATGTCGACAACTCGGAAGGCGAGCGGTCCGCACTCAAGGCTTGGGCGATTGTCGGCGCCGCGGCCTTAGATCAAAACGGTGCCGGCTACTTTCACGACTTTCTTGAGGTTGGTCGATACAAGCATCCCTATATCCTGACTCGGTTCGAAATGACCGTGACTCTGTCGATTACTAACGACCGGACGGGTGCGAAGAGAAAGATCCGGCTGCCGCTGAAACAGATGACGCTGAAGCCTTCGACCGCGCCAAAAGCGCGAGCGGACGCATCGTGCCGTACACGCGTGTTTAACGCGGACGGCGCAGCGGCGTAAGATGCCCCATCATGGCTCGACGCAAAACGCCCTCCCCCGCGCATCCTGAGTCTGCGCATCACCAGCACGGACTGCCCGCGCTCAAGCCGCTGCGCGTGCTGGTCGCCGGCGAGGTGATCCTCGATCGCTACATCTGGGGCGACGTCGCGCGAATTTCGCCCGAGGCGCCGATCCCGATCCTTCGCGTGCAGCGGCGCGAGGAGAAGCCGGGCAACGCGGGTTTCGTGATGGCGAATCTGCGCGCGCTCGGCGCCGACGTCAGCGCGCTCAGCGTCGTCGGCGCCGATCGCAACGGCAGCCTGCTGCGCGAGATTTTCGCCGATCTCGGAATCGACACGCGCTCGATGCTGATCGATCCCGACCGCCCTACTATCGTCAAAGATCGGATGCTCGGCTCGGTGCAGGCGGCCCATCGCGCGACCCAGCAACTTCTGCGCGTCGACGAGGAAGATCCGACACCGCTCAGGCCCGCGCGTGAGCGCGAGCTGATCGCGCGCCTCAAGTCGGAGCTGCGCAACTGCGACGGCGTGCTGATCTCGGATATCAACAAGGGCATGCTGACGCCGCCGGTGCTGCGCGCGCTGATCGACGGCGGCGCGCGCGCGGTATCCCGGTCATCGTCGATCCGCGCCGGACCGAGGATTTCTCGATCTATCGCGGCGCCACCGCGCTCACGCCCAATCGCTACGAGACCGAAGTCGCGACCGGCATGCGCCTGACCGACCGCGACGCGTGGCGCAAAGCGGCCGAAACTCTCGTGCGCAAGCTCGGCCTCGAGGCATGCCTGATCACGCTCGATCGCGACGGGATGTACCTGGCCGAGCGCGGCGGCAAGGACACCTACATCCCGACCGCGCCGCGCGAGGTTTACGACGTGACCGGCGCGGGCGACGTGGTGCTGAGCGTGTTCGGGATGTTCGCGATCGCGGGGCTCGGCTTCTCGTCGGCGGCGAGGATGGCGAACCTGGCCGCGAGTATCGAGGTCGACGCGCATCGGCACCGAAGTGATCACGCGCGAGGACCTCGCACGCGCGTTGAGTCCCGCGCACGCCAGCTACGAGCGCAAAATCCATTCGGCCGACGAACTCAAGTCGGCGCTCGAGCGCGAGCGGCGCGCGGGCCGGCGGATCGCCTTCACCAACGGATGCTTCGACCTGCTGCACGCCGGGCATATCCAGAGCTCGCGTTTGCGCGCGCGCAGGGCGACGTGCTGGTGGTCGGACTCAACAGCGATCGCAGCGTGCGGCAGCTCAAGGGCGACGGGCGCCCGATCTATCCGGTGGCGGAGCGCGCGCGAATCCTGGCCGCGCTCGAAGCGGTGGACTACGTCGTGGTGTTCGACGAAACCCGCGCCGAGAAAATTATCCGCGCGGTCAAGCCCGACGTGCTGATCAAGGGCGAGGACTGGCGCGGCAAAGACGGTCGACGGCCAGGCGTTCGTCGAGTCGCGCGGCGGCCGCGTCGCGCTGGCGCCGCTGCTCGGCGGACGTTCCACCAGCTGCGACTATCGATCGGATGAATTCTATTCGCGCGAGGAAAAACGGCGCGTGATTTGATCGGTAAATTGCTTGAGTTCCGGCAACGCAAGCATCCACGCGCCGAGGAAATAGAGTCCGCCGTAAGTCGAAAGCATCGCGAGGCCCTGGATGCGCGGCCCGAATCCCGCCATGTGAAGCTTCATGGAGAATCCGACCGCGGCCGCTCCCAGAGCGAGCGCCCACAACTTCGCCAGGAACGAGCGCTCGAGCCCGGTCCATCCGATGCGCTCGATTCAGCGCCCATCGCAGCAGCGCGAACTCGACCCATCCGGCGACGCCCGCCGATACCGTCAGTCCCGCGACGCCCCAGTTCTGCGCGATTCCGAGCATCGGCGGCAGTGGAATCGCGCACAGGTAGCCGAGCATCAGCTGTCAGCGCGACGCGGATCAGCGCGAATTGCAGCGGCGTGCGCGTATCGTACAGCGCGTAGAAAGGCCGAGTTGTACAGCCGGCCCATCGTCGCCGCGAGCAGCCCGACGCCGGAGCCGGCGAGCACCGCCCACACATACATGGCGTCGGCGTGGGTGAACGCGCCCGATTGAAAGATCATCGCGACGATCACGTCGCCGAGAATCAGAAACGCCGCCGCTGACGGCACGACCAGAAACGCGATCTGGCGCAGTCCGCGTTGAGCCGCGTGCGCAGGATCGGCTCATCTGCTCGGGCATCGCCCCGGCCGCGCGCGACATCGCCGGCAACTCGGACGCCGCGACCGAATAGCCGAACAGGCTGATCGGCAGCATGTACAGCAGCTGGCCGTAGTTGAGCGCGGCGACGGCGCCGGTCGGCAGCAGGCTCGCGAGCAGGTTGTCGACGTAGGTCGCTGAGCTTGACCACGCCGCGGCTGATGACCACCGGCGTGAGGTTGTGAAACACGGCCCGCAGCGGTGCGGCGACGCGCGCGAAATCGATGCGATGCTTGCGCAGCAGCGCGAGCGTCTGCGGCACCTGCACGGCGATTTGCAACGCCGAGCCGACCACCGAGCCCCACGAGATCGCGATCGCGAGCCCGTCCTGCGAGCGGCGCGGGCCGTAATAGAGCAGCGCCGCGATCATCGCGACGTTCCACGCGACCGGCGCCGTGTACGAGACGAAAAATTGGTGATGACTGTTGAGCACGCCGAGGAACCACGCCGACATCACCAGCAAGCCCGCGCCGGGAAACAGGATGCGCACGATCTGAATCGTCAGGTCGCGCTTGTCGCCCTCGAAGCCCGGCGCGATCACGTCGATCAGATACGGCGTCACCAGCACGCCGATCGCGACCAGCACCGATCACGCCAACGGTCATGATCGCGCCGACGCCCCACGCGAGCATGTCGGCGGTTTCGTCGTCGCCCTCGCCGAGCAAGTTTGCCGTAGACCGGGATGAACGACGCCGAGAGCACGCCCTCGCCGAACAGGTTTTGCAGGATGTTCGGGATGCGGAAGCCGGCCTTGAACGCGTCGGCGGCGGCCGAGTTGCCGAGGAAATGCGCGAAGATGCTGTCGCGCACGAGGCCGGCGATGCGGCTGAGCAGTACGCCGACGGCGATCGTGCCGGCCGTGGTTCGCGCCTGGAGCCGCTCGTGCTGGCGCAGCGCCGGGGCGCGGCTCGACGCGCGCTTCGTCGCGGTCCTGTTTGGGTGCGATTTCGGCCAAGTTACCTCTGACGCGAGAAGTATACCGACCGCGTCAGGCGCGTAGTAGCAGGTGCCGCAGGCGCGCTACAATCGACGCGTGAGCTTTTCACTTTACGTTCATATTCCGTGGTGCCAGTCGAAGTGCCCGTACTGCGACTTCAATTCGCACGCGGCGGCGTCGTGGCCGGAGGAGCAATACACGCGCGCGCTGATTTCGGAGCTTGAACATCGCGCGGGCACGCGCCGTATTCAGGCGAACGCATCCGCACGATTTTTTTCGGCGGCGGAACGCCGTCGCTGTTCGATCCCAGAATCGATCGGCGAGATTATCGACGCGGCCAATCGGATTTGCGGAATCGAAGCGGACGCGGAAATAACGCTCGAAGCGAATCCCGGCACCGTCGATCTGGCGAAACTCGTCGGCATGCGCGCGGCGGGCGTCAATCGAATCAGCTTCGGCGCGCAGTCGTTCAATGAGGCGACGCTCAAGTTTCTCGGCCGCATCCACAGCGCCGACGAAACCCGCGCGGCGGCCAAGATGGCGCATCGCGCGGGCTTCGAGCGGCTCAATCTCGATTTGATTTTTGCGGTGCCGGGACAGACCGTCGCCGATGTTCTCTTCGACATCGAGTCGGTAGCCGCGCTCGAACCCGATCACATCTCGGCCTACAACCTGACCTTCGAGGAAGGCACCGCTTTCTTCACCGATTTGAAGCGCGGGCGAATCAAACAGCTCGCGAACGACGAGCAGGCCGCGATGTATCAAACGGTGCGCGAGGAAATTCCGCGGCGCGGCTATGCGATGTATGAAATTTCGAACTACGCGGCGCCCGGCCACGAAGCGCGGCACAATCTGACTTACTGGCGCGGCCAGACCTACCTGGGAATCGGCGCGGGCGCTCACAGCTATGCGGGCGACGGTCGCGGCGGCCGTCGATGGTGGAACGAGAAACTCCCGGCGCGTTACATCGCGCGCGATCGAGGAGCGCGCGAATGCAGAGGCCGGCGCCGAGACATGCGACGAAGCCACCGCGCAGAGTGAATTCGTGTTCCTGAATCTGCGGCTGCGCGACGGATTTGCGCTCGCGGATTTCCACGAGCGCTTCGGCCGCAACTTCGAATGCATCTTCGGCGGCGTCGCCACGCCGCTGTTCAGCAACGGCTTGCTGACGCTCGAGCGCGGCCGAATCAAGCTGACCGATCGCGGCCTCGAAATGGCCGACTCGGTCTTCGCCGAATTCGTCTAAGCGTTCGCGCGAGCGTTGCGTCGAGCAGCTCGACGATGCGGGCCGGCGTGGCGAGCCGGATGAAGGCGCCGAGGCGGGGGCCGCGCTCCTGGCCGAGAAGCGAGCGGTATAGCAGCGGGAAAATCTTGCCCGGCTTGTCGTAATTTTCGCGGCCAAGATCGTAAATCTTTTTTCGATTTCTTCGGCGCTCGCGTCTTGATTTTCGCGCAGAAACGCCACGAGCGTTCTCAGTTGCTCGCGCTCCGCATCCGTCGGCGTGTAAATCGTGTTTGGTCGGCTCGATAAAGTCGCGATAGAAGTTGAGCGCGCATTCCATCAGCGCCCGGCCCATCTTCTCGGTCTCGGGATCGCCCGCGATCGACGGATCGTAGCGCACGATATAGTTCCAGATGAAATCGCGATCCGAGCTGCCGAGCGCCGCGACCAGGTTCATCATCAGCCCGAAGCTGAGCGCCGAGTTGAAGCGGCGCGGGGTCGTGCTCTGGATCACGAATTCGAGGAGCGATTCGCGACGCTGCTCTTCCGACGCCGCCGCGTAGGCGCGCACCGCGTCGAGATATTCGTCGACGTATTGCGGAATCGCCTCGAGGAACAATTTGCGCGCGCGCCGCGGATTGAGCAGCAGGAAATATTTGAGCACCTCGATCGGCGCGTAGCGCGTCCATTGATCGACCGTCACCCCGCGGCCGACCGACTTCGAAACCTTGTGGCCTTCCTCGTCGAGAAACATCTCGAACGGAAATCCCAGCGGCGGCCTGCCGCCCAGCACGCGCAGAATTTGTCCCGACAGCCGCGCCGAATCGGTCAGATCCTTGCCGTACAATTCGTAATCGACCTTGAGCACGTACCATCGCAGCGCCCAATCGACCTTCCATTGCACCTTCGCCTGTGCCGCCGAGCACCGACTGCTCGCCGTTGAAACCGCATCCGGGCCTGCCGCCCGCGCTCTTCTCGCAGGTGAATTCGATCGACGCTGCGCTCGGGGTGATAGGCCGTCACCGCGCGCTCGACGACCTGCCCGCACTTCGGACAAATCGGCATGAACGGCGACCATCCGGCGCGATTTTCCTCGCGCAGCGTCGGCGCGATGATCGCGATGATCTCCGCATGCTTCTCGAGGATCAGCTTGAGCCCTTCGTCGAAGCTGCCCCGACGAATACATCTCGCTGCGAGCGCATCAGCTCGTACTCGACCTCGACCGGCGCGAGGAATCCGCCGAGCAGGCCGATCATGTGATCGGCAAAACTCGCGCAGCACCCGAACGGGTCGGGGATCTTCGAGACCGGGAATGCCGAGATAGCTGATCGACGTCCTCGCGATTCGGCACGTTCTCCGGCACCTTGCGCAGCCCGTCGAGATCGTCGATGAAAACGATCAGGCGCGACGGTCGCGACGGATCGATCAGGTGAAACGCCTTGCGCACGAACGACGGCCGCAGAATTTCCGCCATCGTGCCGAGATGCGGCAAGCCCGACGGCCCGAAGCCGCTCTGGAAAATTACCGGCCGCGACGGGCTCGTACGCCGCGACGCGCTCTGCGAGCCGCTGCGCTTCCTCGCGCGGCCATAACTCCACGGCTGGGTTGCGAATCGGACTTTTCTGGTTTAGTTGCGCCCGCCATCGAGTATCGATTGCCTAGTCTTCCGGCTTGTCGGGATTTTTGCCGCGCAGCAACACTCGCGACCGCCTCGTGCATCCACGGATCGATCTGCAAGTCGCGATTTTTCTCCGAGGCGAGCCGCAGTTTAACCGCGCAGTTGCCGCAGATAAAGGCCTGCTGGCGAAACCCGCCGGTATCCTCGACCGAAATGCGCAACAGCCACTCGGCGAATTCGCGGCGGCAGATCGCGCAGTGAAACTTGTCTGTATGTGAATTCCGGAGAATCCATGAGTGGCAGTAATTCTATATCATTGCTTCAACTCTTTGCGCTGTGATAATTCCCTTCAACCGATGAATTTCACGACGGTTCGCCAGAATCCGTTCCTCCGCACGCATTTTCGGACCGCCGGTCCCGTTATTCGCGCCCGGCGCACGCCCGCTCGAGTTTCCGCGACTAAACCGTTGAATATCCGTCGTCGCGATCGCGGCGCCGGCTTATTTCATCTATATGGATCAGTCGTTCACCAAACAGAAAATCAAGGAATTGCGCGCGATGGTCGGCGAGGGCGATCGGGTCGCGATCGTGCTGCAGGACGATCCCGATCCCGACGCGATGGCCAGCGCGATGGCGCTGCGGACGCTGCTCGGGCGCAACAAGCAGACCACGCCGTTCTTCGCGTTCAAGCCGGTGACGCGGCCGGAAAATCGCACGATGGTGCATCTGCTCGAAATCGAAATCCAGCCGGCCACGACCGAGGAGCTGCGCGACTTCGACAAGATCGCGATGGTCGACGTGCAGCCGCCGTACTTCGGCGAGAAAATTCCGCGCGCCGATATCGCGATCGATCATCATCCCGGCTATCCCGGCGGCGCCGCGCCGTTCGAGGACGTGCGCACCAAGTACGGCGCGACCGCGACTATCATGACCGAGTACCTGGTCACCGCCGACGAAAAAATCAGCGAGCGGCTCGCGACCGCGCTGCTCTACGGAATTCGCAGCGACACGCTGGCGCTTGTCGCGGCGCGTGACCGACGACGACCTGCAGGCGTTCGCGCATCTCTACCCGCTCGCCAACTACAGCCTGCTGCGGCAGATCGATCGTCCCGAGCTGCCGCTCAGTTTCGCGCAAATCCTCGCGCGCGCGATGAAGCGGCTGGTAGTCAAGGATCGCCTGGTCGTGCTCAATCTCGGCACCGTCGAGCGCGACGACCTGATCGTGCAGATGGCGGACTTCTGCCTGCAGTTCGAAGGCGTGTCAGTGGGTCGCGGTGGCGGGCAAGCTCGGAGGCAAGCTCGTCATCAGCGTGCGCAATCACGGCATGAGCGGCAACAACGCGGGCGAGGTGGTGAAGACCTTGTTCGGCGATATCGGCAGCGCCGGCGGGCATCGCAATATGTCCAAGGCGGTGATTCCGCTGCGCGCGTGGCGCAGGCGCGAGGGCACTACGCGCGACGTCGCAAATCGAATCGCGCCTGCGCGATCTGTTCAGCCGCGACGCATCAAGGCCCAGGCCGCCGCGGTTCGCGCACCGGCCCGCAATGGCAACTGACTCGCGCCGCGCGCCGAGTCAAATTCTCGGTTTACCGGTTTCGCCGATTTCCATATCGTAAGTGGCATCTATGACTTGATCTGATCCGATGAGTTCGGGTCCCTCCAAAATCACCGCGATCGAATTCCTCGCGCCGATGATCGTCGGCTGCGCGCTGTTCATGGAGATGCTCGACTCGACGGTCATCTCGACCGCGCTGCCCGCGATGGCCAAGTCGCTGCACGAAGATCCGATCAAGCTCAATCTCGCGATCACTTCGTACCTGCTGAGCCTCGCCGTTTTCATTCCGATCAGCGGCTGGATGGCGGATCGATTCGGCGCGCGCACCGTCTTCCGCAGCGCGATCATGATCTTCACACTTCGGCTCGGTCTTGTGCGGCTTCTCGCATTCGCTGCCGGAGCTGGTCGCCTCGCGCATTTTGCAGGGCTTCGGCGGCGCGATGATGGTCCCGGTCGGCCGCCTGATCGTGCTGAAGACTGTCGCCAAATCTGAACTCGTCACCGCGATGTCTTATCTGACGGTGCCCGCGGTGCTCGGACCGGTGGTCGGTCCGCCGGTCGGCGGCTTCATCGTGACCTACTATTCGTGGCGCTGGATTTTTTTCATCAACGTGCCGATCGGGATGATCGGTATCACGCTGGTGACCTGGTACATCCCCAACATCCGCGAGGACAAGATCTTCCCGCTCGACTTCCGCGGCTTTCTGCTCACCGGCCTCGGCCTCGCGGGGATGGTCATCGGCTTCGAGTCGATTGGCCGCGGCGTTGTTCCCGCGAGCATCATCATGTGCGTGATGGCCGCTGGCGGCGTCTGCATGGCGCTGTACATCCTTCACGCACGGCGCATCGACTATCCGATCATCGACCTGGAGTTGATGAAAATTCCGACCTTCCGCGCTGGCTACGCTCGGCGGCGGACTGTTCCGGATGGGCATCGGCGCGTTGCCGTTCCTGCTGGCGATGCTGCTGCAGATGGTTTTCGGCCTCTCGCCGTTCGCTTCCGGGATGCTGACCTTCACCAGCGCCGCCGGCGCCATGTTGATGAAGATGACCGCGCCACCGATCATCCGCCGCCTGGGCTTTCGCACGGTGCTGATCGGCAACGGCGTATCTAAGCGCGTTCATCATGATGAGCTATGCGCTGTTCCGCCCGACGACGCCGCACTATCTCATCGTCTTCGCCCTGCTGTCGGGAGGATTTTTTCGCTCGCTGCAATTCACCGCGCTGGGGACGCCTCGCCTATGCCGACGTCGCCAACTCGATGATGAGCAGCGCGAGCACTCTGGCGAGCATGGCGCAGCAACTGTTCCTCAGCCTGGGCGTTGCGATCGGCGCGATGCTGCTCCATCTCAGCCTCGGCGCGCGCGGCGGCGGCCACCTCGTCGACCACGATTTCATGCCGGCCTTCATCGTGATGGGCCTTCTCGGCGCTGCTGTCGTCGCTGCTCTTCATCCCGCTCGAATATCACGCGGGCGACGAAGTGAGCGGGCACCGTCGCGGCGTCGAGCTTTCGCGCACACCTCAAACGGTCACCGAAGCCGATTGATCGCGCGCAGTCGTTTACCGAAGCGCGTCGATACCTCTATCGTAGTGCTCGTGAACGTGGCGGAGGCGACTGTGGAGGTAAAGAACCGGCTCGGACTTCATCTGCGGGCCGCATCGGCACTCGCGCAGACGGCGGCACAATTCACCTCGAAGATCACGATCGGCGCCAGCAAGGACGACCTAGTCAACGCCAAGAGCATGACGAGCCTGATGATGCTCGGCGCCGCCCAAGGCTCAAAGCTAAAAGTCCGCGCCGAAGGCGCCGACGCCAAGGAAGCCCTGAAAGCAGTCCAGACCCTCTTCGACGACCAATTCGGCGAGGAATGATACCGCCGGTTTTCGTCTGGTCGTTTCTGATTGGTCTTTCGATGGGGCCGATCGGCCTTCTTCTGAGGTGGGCTGCAAAGAAATTACATGACCGTGCCCTCAACGACTCTCGATGGAGGCTAGTAGCGAAAATGCTGTGGTCGGCTAGATACGTCATTGCCTTTTTGTTTGCTAGTGCATATCCGATGATGTTGAAATGGCACTTCGACGCTGACTCTATATTCTCAGAGTGGCCTCCTCACTACCAATCGGCTCAACTAAGTTACGCCGTAGGTGGGGGCATCGCAGCGAACTGGATCATGTGGAGAAACAAGCTGCGCACGCGGCGCCAGAACCTCCGTTAGGCTCTCCGCGCCGAAGGCCCCGACGCAAAGGAAGCCCTGAAGGCTGTGCAAACCCGCTTCGGCGAGGAATGAACGGGAGACTCAAGACAAAGTTTAGTTTGGAAGTTGGAACAAATCCGATGCCTGGTTCTCTTGAACCACCACGCAAACGATCTCGACTGAGGGGGTAAGGTTTGGCGGAACGTAATTTTGCATGCGGAGGCCGGTCGCTTTACCGATAGTCTGTCCGCTCAAGCCGAGCACTAAAAATTACACCATCGGCAGAGCAGAAGCACCGAGCAGCAGCTTCACGAGCCTTTTCATCCTAGCCCCGACATTCTCGCAACGGACCCCACTCAGACACAAGAGCTTGAGCAACCTATCTTGATTCTGTCCGATTGGTCAGTTATACCTTCACTACTCTGAAAATCTTGAGGCGCGCTGCCGTTTTCTCGCTTTTTTCGAGTTCCGGCAGGCGCTATGCTGGCCCATCTGGAACAGAATTCAATTGAACCCCTCAGTCGCTCGCGCCACCCGCATAAGTCGAATCCCGGTCTGCGACGGGACAACTGAAAACCCGAAAGGCGCTTTGCAAGGAGCAATCGCGAATAATGCCGCTTAAGGATTTCCTGTTCACCTCGGAGTCGGTCTCCGAAGGCCATCCGGACAAAATGTGCGACCAGATTTCGGACGCCGTGCTCGACGCGCTGACTCGCCGAGGACCCCAACTCGCGCGTCGCGCTCGAATCGCTCGCCAAGACCGGGCTGATCGTGCTGGCCGGCGAGATCACCAGCAAGGCGCGTCCCGACTACGTGAAAATCGCGCGGCAAACCGCGCTCGAAATCGGCTACAACAGCACCGAGGTCGGCTTCGACGGCAACATGTGCGCCGTGCTGACCGCGATCGAGCCGCAGTCGGCGGACATCTCGCAGGGCGTCACCGAGGGCGAAGGCCTCCACAAGGAACAGGGCGCCGGCGACCAGGGCCTGATGTTCGGGTTCGCCTGCGACGAAACGCCGGAACTGATGCCGCTGCCGATCGCGATGGCGCATCGGCTGATGGAGAATCTCACCAAGCTGCGCAAGAGCAGCAGCTCGATTTTCTGCGGCCCGACGCCAAGAGCCAGGTCACCGTGCGCTACGTCGACGGCCGCCCGGTCGAAGTCACCGCCGTCGTGATCTCGACGCAGCATTCGCCCGAGGTCGAAATACGAAACGATTCGCGAGTCGATCATCGAGGAGCTGATCAAGAAGACCATTCCCGCGCAGTACCTGACCAAGTCGACCGTCTATCCACGTCAATCCGACCGGCAGCTTCGTGATCGGCGGACCGCATGGCGATTGCGGACTGACCGGACGCAAGATCATCGTCGACACCTACGGCGGCTACGGCCGTCATGGCGGCGGCGCGTTCTCGGGCAAGGATCCGAGCAAGGTCGATCGCTCGGCCTGCTACATGGCGCGTCACGTGGCGAAGAATGTCGTCGCGGCGGGACTCGCGACCAAATGCGAAATCCAGGTCGCCTATGCGATCGGCGTCGCCGAGCCGGTTTCGATTCTGGTCGACACCTTCGACACCGGCATCGTGCCCGAGAACAAACTCTCCGCGACTCTGCGCGAGCTGTTCGACTTCCGTCCCGCCGGCATCATCAAGACGCTCAACCTGAAGCGCCCGATCTATCAAGCCGACCGCCGCCTACGGGCATTTCGGCCGCACACCCGCACGACGGGCTGTTCCCGTGGGAGCGCGTCGACATGGCCGAGGCGCTGCGCAACGCCTTCGGCCTCAACGGCCGCAACTAGCAATCGGCTCAGCCTCTTCACCAAACGAACTGACGACGAACGACTTTCGGAGTGAGAAATACGATGGCTACGACTGCAAGAAAGCGTCAAAGCCACTTCCCAAATCCCGCGTCACGCAACGGCAACGGCCGCGACTTCGACGTGCATGACCTCGGACTCGCCGAGGCCGGACGCAAGCGAATCGAATGGGCCGACAAGCAGATGCCCGTGCTGCGCCGACCTCCGCGAGCGCTTCGCCAAGGAACTGCCGCTCAAGGGCCAGCGGATGGGCGCGTGCCTGCATATCACCTGCGAGACCGCCAACCTGCTGCGCACGCTGAAGGCCGGCGGCGCCGAAGTGATCGCATGCGCGTCGAATCCGCTCTCGACCCAGGACGACGTCGCCGCCGCGCTGGTCGATCGAATACGGCATCCCGACCTTCGCGATCCACGGCGAGGATCGCGACACCTACTACAGCCATCTGCGCGCCGTGCTCGAGAGCCATCCGACCATCACGATGGACGACGGCGCCGACCTGGTCAGCCTGCTGCACACCGAGTTCGCCGACCAGGCCGACGAAGTGCAAGGCCAGCATGGAGGAAACGACCACCGGCGTCATCCGGCTGCGCGCGATGGCGAAAGACGGCGCGCTCAAGATTCCGGTCGTCGCCGTCAACGACGCGCAGACCAAGCACCTGTTCGACAATCGCTACGGCACCGGACAATCGACCCTCGACGGCGATCATCCGCGCGACCGGCGTGCTGATCGCCGGCTCGGTGTGTCGTGGTCGCGGGCTACGGATAGTGCGGCCGCGGCATCGCGTCACGCGCGCGTGGCCTCGGCGCCGACGTGGTCGTGACCGAAGTCGATCCGATTCGCGCGCTGGAAGCCGCGATGGACGGGTTCCGCGTGATGAAGATGATCGACGCGGCGAAGGTCGGCGATATTTTCGTCACCGCGACCGGCGACAAGCACGTGCTCGACCTCGGCGCATTTCACGCTGATGAAGGACGGCGCGTTCCTCAGCAACTCGGGCCATTTCGACATCGAGATCGATGTCGCCTACCTGAACGACGCCGCGAAAAAAGTCGAGCGCGACGTGACCCGCCACATCGACGCGTACCATCTCTCCAACGGCCGCATCGTCTACCTGCTCGGCGAAGGCCGGCTGGTGAACCTCGCATGCGCCGAAGGCCATCCCGCACAGGTGATGGACATGAGCTTCGCGACGCAGGCGATGGCGTCGGAATGGGCCGCGAAGAGCACCCAGCTGGCGGTCAAAGTTCACGAAGTGCCGCTCGAAATCGAAGAGGAAATCGCCGCGGTGAAGCTGGCCGCGATGAGCATCAAGATCGACACGCTGACCGCGGAGCAGCGCAAATACCTGGCCAGCTGGGAATCCGGCACCTAGCGGCTATGCGGCGCTACGCCGACGCCCGGCGCGGCCAGGGCGAATCAGCACATCGGCGGGAATTCCGAAGCGCTCGTTCAATCGCCGAATCATCTCGAGAGAAAGCCCGCGCTTGCGCTGCATGACCTCGTACACTCGGCTGCGCCCACCGATCACCCCGACCAAAGCGCTGGTGTCGAGTCCCTGTTGCTCGAGCCGGAACCGAATCGCCTCAATCGGATCGGGCGGGTCGATCGGAAAATGCTTGCTCTCGTAGGCATCGACCAGCGTCGCGAGCACATCGAGTCTATCTTCTTCTGGAGTTCCGGCCTTCGCATCCATAAGACGCTCCACTTCCCGCAGCGTTCTCTCGTAATCAAGCTCGGTGCGTATCGGCTTAATCTCCATAATTGATCGTCCTTGCGTCGATTTTATCGTAATCCTGGTGTGTTCCGATCCATTTGATGAAGACAACCTGGGTACGAGAGTTGATACCTGTAACGAGTCTGTAATCGTTACCCTTGATGTTGAAGACTACGCGGTTGCCACCGACGATGCTGGCCGCGCCGTAGTCTCGCTTCACGTCGGCTGGGCTGCGCCACTTGGCACGGTTCACCTCGCGGAACCAAGTGTCCAGCGCTGCCCTCACGGCCCTTTGACTCTGATGCCCCTTGAGCGACTCGGCGAACTGCAGCAAACTTCGTCGTGCCATTACGCGCACTCCTAAAATCGTAGCACGGTTCCCACGATGGGAACAATCTTCGCACTGAGGTTCCAACATGAAGCCGGAAAAAGTCGACATCGAACAAGCCCGACGTGCTAGCGGACTCCGAATCGTCACGCTTTCGATGGTCCCCAGCCCGTGGGGCGAAGCGCTCAAAGGCATCCTCCACATCAAGCAACTGCCGCACGCGCACGTCAGCCACGTCTTCGGCTCATCGACCACGACGCTGGTGGAATGGAGTGGGCAGGACAGCTTCCCCGTCCTCGCGTGGAACGACGAGCGTCCGCTCTCGAGGTGGATCGACCAGCTCAATCTCGCCGAGCGACTCGCACCAACACCGCGCCTCATTCCGGAACATTTCGATGATCGCGTCCTGATGTTCGGCTACTGCAACGAGCTATGCGGCGAGAACGGAATCGGATGGATCGAGCGGCTGCGCGGCGTACACGAGCAACTCACGAAACCGGGCGGCGATCCGATGGGGGTCTCGGCATATCTCGGAAAGAAATACGGATACACGCCGGAGATCGGTGCGAGCGCCGCGGAGCGCGTCGCGGCCGGCCTGACGGCGCTGGCGAATCGGCTCGAGCAGCAGAAAGAACGCGGCAGCCGATTCTTTATCGGCGATTCGCTCTCGGCGATGGACATTTACTGGGCGGCGTTCTCGAACATGTTGAAACCTCTGCCGCCCGAGTTAATGCCACTGCACGAACGGATGCGCGCGATGTTCACGACGACCGATCCGACCGTCGTAGCCGCACTCAAGCCCATCCTGATCGAGCATCGCGACTTCATCTTCAAGAACTACCTCGAGCTGCCGGTGGATCTGTCGTAATGCAGGCCATTGTAACCCATAACGTTATGGGTTACAGTCGGTCGTGATTCGCAGTTTTGCCCATAAGGGACTGCGCAAATTCTTTGAAACCGGAAGCCAAGCCGGAATCAGGCCGGAGCACAACAAGAGACTCCGGCTGATCCTCGGCGTCTTGAACGCCGCTGTGAAAATTCAGGATACAGCGCTGCCGGGCCTTGGCCTTCACCGGCTGACAGGCAAGCTTTCGGGATTCTGGTCGGTCTCGGTAAGTGGAAACTGGCGAGTAATTTTTCGATTCGAAGACGGCGAAGCACTCGACCTTGACTATGTGGACTATCATTGAAGGAGCTTGCAGTAGCCATGCATAATCCGCCCCATCCAGGCGAAGTGATTCGCGAATTATGTTTGGAACCGATTGGCGTTTCGGTCACTGAAGCTGCCAGAAGTCTCGGTGTGACTCGCAAGGCACTGTCGGAACTCCTCAACGGCAAGTCCGGAGTCAGCCCTTCGATGGCGTTACGGCTGGCTATCGCATTCGACTCATCGCCCGAGAGCTGGCTCAACATGCAGCAGCAGTACGATCTCTACCATGCTAGAAAGAACCCGGCTCTGCGCCGCGTCGAAAACTGAAAGCTGCTTGATCGTCGACTAGTTCGCTTTGAGATCTTCGTCGGGAGTTTGATCCAGGTAGTCGCCTGCGGGCAGGCTGATGCGGATTGCGATCGCGGATCGCTCTCACCAGATGCTTCAGCGCTTCGATCAGTTCGTGCTCGCTCAGCCGCGGATACAGCACCCTCGCGAGCCGGCTGCCGTCGCGGGCGCCGCCCACCATCAGGACGTAGTCATTCTTGCCGTAGCCGATAATTCCAATCTCGGCCGTCGGCGGACGCGAGCAACTGTTGGGGCATCCGGCCATCCGGATCATCACGTCAACGTCTGCCGAGCCCCTCCGCTCCAGCTCCGCGAGATAGCGCGGCAGCACGCGCTCCGCATGCGTCATCGCAAGGCCGCAAGTCGGCTTGGCCGGACACGCCATCGCGAGCCGCCGAATCGGCGGCACTGCGCCATCGAAAGGCACGCCGTGTTCGGCGAGCGTCCGCTCGATCCACTCGCGTCGCGATGCCGGAACATGCGTCAGCAGCAGATGCTGATTGGGCGTGATGCGCACGCCGATTCCCTCGACCTCCTGCGACGATGCGCCGGATCGCGCTGCGATATTTGAATCGTCGCTTCGTCGCGCACGCGTCCGTTGGGAATCAGGATTCCCGCGTAGAGATGATCGCCGTCGCCGCGCTTCCCGATGCCATCCCAGATGATCGCGCACCGGCGGCAGCGGCGACCGGCTCGGCGTCGGCGAGCGCGATTCCAAAGCGTTCGCGCAGAGTCTGTTTGACCGCGTCGACGCCGATGCGGCGAATCGTGTATTTCCATCGCGCCGCGCGCCGGTTTCGGCGCTCGCCATGCTCGCGCTGCATCGTCGCGATCGCGCGCACCGTCTCCACCACTTGCCCGCGCTGGACGACGCCGAGATAAAGCGCGAGCAGCGGCATCGTGTCGCCTGGTTGTGCGTCATGCCCATCCCGCCGCCGCTGTAGAGGTCGTAGCCCGTCGACCTCGCGGCCGTTGACGCGCGGGAGGAAGCCGACGTCCTGCGTCAGCAGATCGATACTGTTGTCGTGCGGATGCGCAAAGCCGACCTTGAATTTGCGCGGCAGATATTGCGCGCCGTAGATCGGCTCTTCCGAATTCAGCGGCGCGATCTGTTCGTCCGTTCTGATCGGCGAGGAACACCTGGTAGTAGGCCGAACTCCGCGGCGCCATCTCGCGCGCCACCGCATGCGCCAGTTCGTGCGAATCGAGCGGCAGCTCGGCGTCCAGATCGTCGATCGGGCTCGCGACCGTATTGCGATTCACGTCGCCGCACGCGCCCAGCGTCGTGAGCTGGTAGCCGTTGTCGCTGACGCTGGCGTTGATGTGGCGAATCAGTGCGACGCAGATTGTGCCCGCGCACGTAGTGGAACTGGATGCCCTGGCGCGCCGTCAGCCGGAGGCTGCCGTCGGCGTAGCGGTCGGCGGCCGCGTCGAGCGCGAGCCACTGCGCCGGCGTCAGCTCGCCGCCCGCGGGATTCTTGACCCGCACCATGAAGATGAAGTCGCCGTCCTTCTTGCCGCTTTCGTTGCGCTCGCGCTGTTTGTAGATGCCGAAGTGCTTGGCGATTTCCTTGGCGTGCTCGCTGATCGTCTCGGCCTGGCGCGCGCTCAGCGCGTCGATCTCCGATCGCATCGTATGCCGGCTCTCGTGCGTCGAGTGGACGTAGAACAGCCCCTCGCTCGCATGCTTGAGCCGCTCGACCGTCGACATTTCCGCCGCGCTCGCATTTTCGAGCGTCACCGGTTCATGTGGATGCTTAAGTGCCATCAATTCTTAGTTCGAAAAAGCAGGGCGCTGGAGATCGCGGACGAATCGGCAGTCCGCGCTAGTCGTCGATTTTCACTCGCGTCCAGCGCCGGTAGATCTCGCCGCATCCGACCGACGCGCCGATCAGCAACAGCGCGAGGAAAAACTTCGGCGACATCGGATGCCACAGCGCGTCGCCCAGGAAAGCGTACAGGATCGTCCCCGGTATCATGCCGATCATCGTCGCCCAGAAGTAATCGTGAAACGTGATCGGAGACGCGCCCGCCAGCAGGTTCAGCGCGTTGTACGGAATCACCGGCACGAATCGCAGGTAGAGGATTATCTGGAAGCCGTGCTTCGCGATTCTCTGCAGCATCGCGTGGAACCGCTCGCCAACGATCCGCTCGACGAACGACTTGCCGAGAAATCTCCCGCCGCAAACGCGACGATCGCGCCGATATCGCCGCCGATAAGCGAGTAGACCGAGCCCCACTTGGCGCCGAACGCCAGCCCGCCCGCGATCGTCATCACCGCGCCGGGCACCAGGAACGACGGCCCCACCGCGTACAGCAGCATGTAGACGACGGGGCCCCATGCGCCCCACTTGATCACCTCGGCCTTGACCAGTCGCGGGATCGCTGAACCAATTCCAGTGCTCGATCAGAAGCCAGATGGAGCCGCCGACAATGATCGCGATTATCGCGAGCTTGACGAAGTTCATCAGCGGCGAGCCGTTCGCGCCCGGCTTGCGTTCCTGACTCCCGATTGGGTTGACGGCTGCCACGATCCTTGAATGATATTGCGCTGCAATGCTGTGAGACAAGGCTTCACGCGCGCGTTGTGGGGGAATCGCGATGCTACTAAAGTCGCCGCCAGTGATTAGCTCCAGACGATGGCGAAGGAAGACATCCAATGAATGAACTCGCGGATAAAGTCGCAATCATCACCGGCGGCGGCTACGGAATCGGCAAACAGATCGCGCTCAAGTACGGCGCGGCCGGCGCGAAAAGTCGTGATCGCCGCGCGCTCAATCGAACCGATGAAGCAGACCTGCGCCGAACTCGAAAAAATCGGCGCGCGCGCGATTCACGTGAGCACCGACGTCTCCAAGGAAGCCGACTGCGCGAAGATGGCCGCCGAGACGGTGAAGGCATTCGGGCGCATCGACATTCTCGTCAACAACGCCGGCATCTCGGGACCGACCAAGCGCATCACCGACATGTCGCTCGCCGAATGGCAGGAGACCATCGACATCGACCTGACCGGCACGTGGCTCGCGACTCGCGCCGTGCTGCCGACGATGGACAAGCAGCGCGTCCGGCAACGTCATCAACATCTCGTCGGGCGCAGGACGCCGAGGTTATCCGCTGCGCTCGCCGTATGCGGCGGCGAAGTGGGCGATGATCGGACTTGACGCAAACGATGGCCGGCGAATGGGGTCAGCGCGGCATCCGGTGCAACTGCATCTGCCCCGGCGCGATCGAAGGCGATCGAATCGAGCGCGTGATGCGCGCGCGGGCCGAAGCGTCTGAAGCAGCCATACGAGCAGATCAGGGCCGGCTTCCTGTCGCAGGCCGCGATGGCCCGGATGGCGACGGAAGAGGAAGTCGCGCGCGTCGCGTTGTTCCTCGCGCTCGACACGTCAGCCGGAATGACGGGTCAGACAATGAACGTCGATTGCGGCAGTATTATGAACTAGCGCGCGATGTCGTTGTCGCGCACGGTGACGGCGACGCCGGCGGCTCGAGGCGTTGCGTCAGCTCGCGCGCGAGCGCCGGCGACCGATGCCGTCCGCCGGTGCATCCGAGGCCGATCGTCAGGTAGCTTTTGCCCTCGCGCCGATAGAGCGGGATCAGGAAGTCGAGCAGGCGCGCGACCTCGTCGACGAAGCGCTGCGACTCCGGCTGCGTCATCACGTACTCGCGCACGCGCGGGTCGTTGCCCGTGAGCGGCCTCAGCTCGGGGACGAAAAACGGATTCGGAATAAAGCGCACGTCGAGCACCACGTCCATCCCGACCGGCAAGCCGTACTTGTAGCCGAACGAAACGATCGAGATCGACCATCCGCGACGCCGCTCGCCGCGCCCATCACCGCCGCCGTGACGACCTCGCGCAGCTCGTGCACGGTGAGCGTGGTCGTATCGATGACGCGGTTGGCGCGCTCGCGCATCTCGGCCAGCGCCAGGCGTTCGGCGCGGATACTCTCGGCGACGGTCGCGCCGCTGGCGGCCATCGGATGCGGCCGGCGGCTCTCCGAGTAGCGCCGCGCGAGGACATCGTCGGAGGCGTCGAGGAAAAGCACTTCCGGATGAAGCCCTGCGCGTCGAGCTCCGCGAAGATCCGCGGCCATTGCGGAAAGAACAGGCGCTCGCGCGGATCGATGCCGAGCGCGACGCCCTTCAGTGCGGGATCGCGTCCGCGCCACGAGCATCGCGACGTTGGGCGCCAGCGCGACCGGCAGATTATCGACGCAGTAGAAGCCGAGGTCCTCGAGCACGCGCATCGCCGACGCGCGCCCCGAGCCCGAAACGCCGGTGACGATGATCAGGCGAGGTGGCTGAGGCGACGCATCATCGGACGCGATCGATTCTCAGTACTTGCTGTCTTCTTCCTTGATCAGGCGAAGAGTTCGGTGCTGTCGGGCGCGCCAGCAGACGGCTTCGAAACGAAGCTTCCTTCAGCAGGCGCGAGACCCGCGCGAGCGCCTTCAGATGCAGGCTGGCGGAATCCTCCGGCGCGACCAGCATGAAAAACAGATGCGTCGGCTTGCCGTCGAGCGAATCGAAATCGACGCCCTGCGCATGCCGGCCGAAGGCGCCGATAATTTTCGTCACGCCGCGCAAGCTTGCCGTGCGGAATCGCGATGCCGTCGCCGATCGCGGTCGAGCCCAGCCGCTCGCGCTCCGCCAGCACCGCGGTCAGATCTGCCAGCTTGATCTCCGGATACTTGGCTGGCGAGGCATTCCGCCAGTTCATGCAGGACGTCGGGCTTGGTATTGCCCTTGAGCTCAGGCAATGACCATCTCAGGGCTCAGGATATCGGTAATTTTCATCGTCGTCCGTTCTACGTCCCAAGCGTCAAGCAATGTAGGAGCATGCGAAGCAACGATCCGATGCGCGATTGCGCCTGCGCGGCGAATCAGCTTTCCTCCGCCGCGCTCAGGACCTCGCCCGTCGAGGGCGACGCGATTTTCTTAGCCTTGATTTTCTCCAGATGTTTCTTCAGTTGGCGCCCGACTTTGTCCGCGAGCAGGTCGATGACCGAGTAGAGGTCCTTGGTTTCTTCCTGCGCCGCGTCACCGCCAGGCGGCCCGATTTGACCGTAACTTCGCCGCACTGGCGATATTTATCAACCGTGAGATCAGATGCAGCCTGGCGCGCCGCTTCAGCAACTTGGCCAACGTGCGCAAGTTTGTGTTCCGCGTACTGCCGGATCGCCTCGGTCGGCTCGACGTGACGGAAGGTCACGGTGACCTCGCGACCGGCGCGTTCGCGATTCGCGCCGCGCGCTGCAGCTTGCGTTCGATCGCCCGGCTCGCGTTTGCCCTTGCTCCTTGGTTGTTACTCATCCGCCTTCTTCTCTTGCCCGCGTGCGACCAGCTGTTACCGATCGTTTACGGCTCGCCGACGGCAGGATTCCCAGCGCCTGGCGGTACTTGGCCACCGTGCGGCGCGCGATATTGATTTGGTCGCGACGCAGAATCTCGGCGATGGCCTGGTCCGACAGCGGATTTCGGAGCTGCTCGACCGCCACCATCGCGCGAATCTTTTCCTTGACGGTCTCGGCGCTGACATCCTCGCCGCTGGCGCCCTTGACGCCCGAGGTGAAGAAGAACTTCAGCTCGAAGATGCCCTGCGGCGTATGCGCGTACTTGTTGGCGGTGGCGCGGCTGATGGTCGATTCGTGCATCCCGATATCTTCGGCCACGTCCTTGAGCACCAGCGGCCGCAGCTGGCTGATGCCATGGTCGAAAAACGCGCGCTGAAATTTCACGATCGAGGTGGCGACTTTGAAGATCGTCTGCTGGCGCTGATAGATCGATTTGACCAGCCATCGCGCCGAGCGCAGCCGCTCCTGCAGATATTCCTTGGTCTCCGGCGCGACGTCGACGTCGTTCAGCACGCGCTGGTAGTAACCCGCCAGCCGCAAGCGCGGCACCGCGCTCTCGATTGAGCGTGACGACGTAGTCCTCGCCCATCTTGTGGATGAAGACGTCGGGCATGACGTAGGTCGGCTCCTCGCCGCCGTAGTCGCGCCCCGGCTTGGGCTCGAGCAGCGAGATGATCTTGGCCGCCTGCCCGACCATCTCGACCGTCACGCCCAGCAGCTTGGCGATTTCGGCGTAGCGATGCTTTTCGAGCAGGTCGAGATGGTTGCTCACGATTCGCGCCGCCAACGACTCTTCCATCCCGAGGTTCTGAGCTGCGGGCACAGGCATTCGCGCAGGTCGCGCGCGGCCACGCCCGGCGGATCGAATTGCTGCACGCGCTTGAGCACGCGCTCGACGTCGGCCGGCGTCGATTTCGAGCTGCGCCGCCAGGTCCTCGACGCGGAGTTTCCAGGTAACCGTCGTCGTTGAGGTTGTAGATGATGGTCGCGCCGATCTGCTGGTCGGGCTCGTGCAAGCTCGACAGCCGCAGCTGCCACATCAGATGGTCTTCGAGCGAGGCTGCGGCGTCAGCGGGTGTTTTCCAGCGCGCTGCGGCGGTCGTCGTCGTGGTCGGCCGGCTCGGCTGTCCTGCCAGTTGTTGGAGTAGTTCTCGAGGTACTCGCGCCAGTCGAGTTTATCGAGACTGTTCAATTCCTTCATTTCCTGAGCGCGCGTCGCGCGCTTCGATCTCGAGACTGGGCGCCGGTTTCTCCTCGCGCGAACCGGTTTCCCAATCGTCATCCGAGTTGGCGCCGTTAAGGTTGTCGCCCTCGGGCGGTAGCGGTTCGCCGTCGGCTTGAGCGGCGGCCTCTGGTTCCGACATCTCGGATTCGGAAGCGGCCTCGGCCGGACTTTGGTCGAGCGGCTCAAGCATCGGATTCTGCTCGAGTTCCGATTGCACGATCGCTTCAAGTTCCGGGAGCGAAAGCTGCAGGATCTTGATCGCCTGCTGCAGCTGCGGCGTCATCACCAGCTGCTGGCGAAGCCGCAAATCCTGTCCGAGTTTTACTTCCAGCGCCATCGAAGAATTGTCTGCTAGTCCGTCGCGGCGCTCGCCGTCGCGCTCGCACCAGGCGACGAGTCCGAATGAGGGAACAGCACCGCGTGGGCGCAATCGACAACGCTCTGACTGGTATTGAGGTACACCGTGATCTTGCAGCCCGTGATCTGATCGTTGCCGTCATGCGCGACCGGACTGCCGGTCAAAATCACGGTGCGCTTGGTCTGGTCCATCACGCCATGCTGGCCGGTGGCCCATCTGGTGCCCTGGCTCAGGCGAACGTTGCCGTCCGCCACCATGTCCTTCATCTGTTTGAAGTCTTTGTCTAAATAGTTAACGCGCAGCTGGTCGCTGGTAAGGTGCGAGTCCGCCTGCGTCGCGTGCACGTTTCCAGTCCACAGCACCGAATGATTCTGGTAGTCGAGCGACATCGAGTTGGAACTTTATGTCGATCGGCGCCTTGCTGTTCCCGAATTGCATCCCGCCAAACGCACCACCCTGCTGCTGATTCGACGCGAGGTTGGTGTTCTCGGTGGATGCGGTACCGGAGGCTTGCTTGTGCGTCTTGTGCGGCGCAGCAGTCTCGGCCGGAGCACTGGCAACGGCTGGCGATGTCGCGGCGGGAGGAGATGGCGGCTCAGGATTCGCGGCGTCAGCCGGCACCGGCGCGAGCGTCATCGGCAGCGCGATCGCACCCGCCGGTGGGGCTGTTGCGGCAGTAGTCACCGGCGTCGAATCGGGGACGACTGCTGCAGGAGGAGCCGTGGTGGTCGTCGCTATAGAGGGCGCCGCGGCCGGCGCGGCGTCTGCCGCCGTCACCGGAACGTCAGCCGCAACCGGCGCTGTCGGTGGAGGCGCGACTGCTACGGCCGGCGCCGCAGCCGCAGGCGCGGGCGCGATCACAACGACTGGCGGCGGAGGCGCCGCCGGAGCAGGTGCAGGCGCGACTGCGACTGCTGGAGCCGGTGCCGCAGGCAGCGGCTCGATCGGCTGGACTGCGGTGGACGGTGCGCCCGCAGGCGCAACGTCCGCGGCAGTCACGGGCACATCCGGCGCCGACACTGGCGCCGGTGCAGGCGCGACTGCGACGGCAGGAGCCGGCGCCTCGGCAGGAGCGGCAACTGGCGCTTCTGCCGGAGCGGGAGCCGTCGCGACCGCGGGCTCTGCCTGCGTGCCGCTGTCCGCCGCGGGCGGCGACGGTGGCGCGCCCGGCACGCCGCCGGTCACGCTTATCGAATCGTCGTTTGATTCATCGCTGTTAGCCGGTTGCGGGGCGATCGCAGGAGGCGGCGCGCTGTTCGCGCTGCCCGAGCCCGTGCCTTTCCCCGAATCCGCTGATCCCATCGGCGCGCTGACGCCCTCTTGCGCCCATGCCGGTGACGCCAATGCGATCGCGACTATCGCAGCCGCGACGATTCGTGAACGACCCGACTAGCTCTGCTTGGATTTTTCACTGTCTTTCTTCGGCGTGAACTTCCGTCTGCACCTGCGAGTGAAGCTCGAAGACCCGCGTCTTGGGATGCCCGCTCAGTCCAACCCCGGTTACTTTCAACCCGTCACCGATAACCGTCACGAGACCGGGCGCTTCGACCTTGTCGTCATCCGGCATAAACGTTGCCGAATCGGTGGACAGCACATAGTCGCCCAAGTGAATGACGGTGCCGCCGGACAAATATGCACGCGTCACATGATTGCCGTTGAGAGTCAAATCCGCATGCGGCGAGTTGACGACCACCGGCTTGCCGTCCGACGACACCATCGTGACGACCGCGTCCGTCAGCTTCAGGGTGGTCTTGTCGGCCGAGTAGTCGGCCTCGCCCGCGGTCAGCACCCACTGGCGCTCGCCGGCTTTCATCTGCGTCCAGTGGAAGTTATGCGCACGAAGGAGGGTTCCCGGGACCAGCCCGGCGGCCGACTGCAGGACCTGGGCGGCCGAGCGATGGCGCACGATCCATACCGTCGCAATCAGCAGGACTACCAGCGCAACAGCGCCGAAACCCGCCAATGCCTTGGCAATTTTCCGGGACTCAAACTTCAAACCCTCTCCGAGTTCAATCTATTCAATGACTCACGGTATCAAGAGCATTTTTTCAGAGTAAACCGAACTGGAGTTCGGCACCATACTTGCTCATGCTTGCAATCGACACGATTCGCGCACACATATTAGCAACTTTCGAGACTAACCTCGCCAAAACGGCTAAGTCCGTCAGTCCGCCTCGCGGCAAGCTTATGGATTCGCTTGAGCGTTTCGAGCAAGCCGGCAGGTCGTCGAGGCGATATGAATTGGGACCGTCGCTCAGCGCGCGGTCGGGGTCCTCATGCACTTCCATGAAAATGCCGTCGATTCCGGCCGCCACCGCCGCGCGCGCCAGCGGCGCGATGAACTCGCGCTGACCGCCCGAGCGCTCGCCGCCCGCCGCCCGGGAAGCTGCGCCGAATGGGTCGCGTCGAAGACCACCGGATAGCCGAAGCCGCGCATGATCACCAGCGAGCGCATATCGGAGACCAGATTGTTGTAGCCGAATGAGAAACCGCGCTCGGTCACAATGATTCGCCGGCGTGCCGCGCGTCTCGGCCTTCGCGACCGCCGCCCTCATGTCCCACGGCGCGAGGAATTGCCCCTTCTTGAAATTGACGGCGCATCCGGTGTTCGCCGCCGCGTGCGATCAGATCGGTCTGGCGCGAGAGCAGCGCCGGAATCTGGAGCACATCGACGACCTCGGCCGCGGACGCCGCCTGCGCGGGCTCGTGGATGTCGGTCAGCACCGGCGACGCCCGCCTCGCGCTTCACCCGCGCGAGGATCTCGCAGACCCGCCTCAAGCCGGGTCCGCGAAACGAGCTGTGGCTGGTGCGATTGGCCTTATCGAAGGAGGATTTGAAGACGAACGGAAGCTCGGCGCGGCGCGCGATATCCGCCAGCCGCGTCGGCGTGGCGCAGGCAGGACTCGTGGCTCTCGATCACGCACGGACCGGCGATCAGCACGAGCTCGCGGCCCGCCAAAGACGGCATCGCCGACTTTGACTTGCGCGACTTGCTCACGAAACCGATCTCAGCTCACGCACCTTCGGACTGCTTCGGCTGCGCAGCTCGGCGCGCCGCTGCGACGGCCGCGCGAATCAGCCCGCGGAACAGCGGATGGCAGATCGAGCGGGCGCGAGTTCAACTCGGGATGGAACTGGCAGCCGAGAAACCATGGATGGCCCTTCAGCTCCATGATCTCGACCAGGTTGATTGTCGGGCGAGATGCCGGTGGCGACGAGGCCGGCTTTTTCCAGCCGCTCGCGATAGTCGTTGTTGACTTCGTAGCGATGGCGATGGCGCTCGGAGATGCGCGCTCTTGCGGTAGAGCGACGAGCGCGAGCGAGCCCGGCTGATCACGCACGGATACGCGCCCAGGCGCATCGTGCCGCCCTTCTGCGAGACGTCCTTCTGCGACTCCATGATGTGGATGACCGGATCGGGCGAGTCGGGCTGCGATCTCCGATCGAGTTGGCGCGCTTGAGACCGAGCAGGTTGCGCGCGGCCTCGATCACCATCATGTGCAGGCCGTAGCAGATGCCGAGAATCGGCACGCCGTTCTCGCGCGCATAGCGCACCGCGCGGATTTTGCCCTCGAGTGCCGCGCTCGCCGAAGCCGCCGGGGACGATGATCGCGTCGGCCTTGCGCCAGGCGCTCCGCGACGTTGCCCTTTTCCAGTTCTTCGGAGTCGACGTAGTCGATATTGACCCGCGCTTCGTTGGCGATCGCGCCGTGCGCGATCGCCTCGTGCAGGCTCTTGTAGGAATCGACAGGTTGACGTACTTGCCGACCACCGCGACGTTGACGGTGACCTTGGGATTCTGCGCGGTCTTGACGATCCGCCGCCATTTGCCGAGGTTCGGCGCGCCGGTCCAGATGTTGAGCTTCTCGCACACGCGCTGGTCGAAACCCTCGTCATGAAAGCGCAGCGGCACTTCGTAAATCGGTCGGCACGTCGGGCGCCGAGATGACGCAGTTCTCCTCGACGTTGCAGAAGTGCGCGATTTTGGCCTTGACCTTTTTGTCGAGCGGCCGGTCGCATCGGCAAAGCAGGATGTCGGGCTGAATGCCGAGGCCGGTCAGTTCCTTGACGCTGTGCTGCGTCGGTTTGGTCTTCAGCTCGCCGGCGGTGCGGGATGAACGGCACCAGCGTCAGATGCACGTAGAGCACGTTTTCGCGTGCCGAGGTCCCAGCGGAACTCGCGGATCGCTTCGAGGAACGGCAGGCTCTCGATATCGCCGACCGTGCCGCCAATTTCGACGATGATCAGATCGCGATCCTTCGGCGGCAGCGCGGATGCGCCGTTTGATCTCGTCGGTGATGTGCGGAATCACCTGCACGGTCGCGCCGAGATAATCGCCGCGGCGCTCCTTCTGGATCACGGTGTCGTAGATCTGGCCGGTGGTGCAGTTGTTGCGCCGGCTCATCCGGGTCTGCGACGAAGCGCTCGTAATGCCCGAGGTCGAGATCGGTCTCCGCGCCGTCGTCGGTGACGAAAACCTCGCCATGCTGCAGCGGACTCATCGTGCCGGGATCGACGTTGATGTAGGGATCCATCTTGAGCAGCGTGACCTTGAGCCCGCGCGCCTCGAGCAGCGCGCCGAGCGAGGCCGCCGCCAGGCCCTTGCCGAGCGACGAGACCACGCCGCCGCGTCACGAAAATGAATTTGGTCTTGCCTCGTCTCCACGTTGAATCCCTCCCCATCCTCAACGAGTTGAATCCGCTGCCGCGCTCGCGCGCGCGCGCCAGGTCCTCCGCGGTATCTACTTCAAGCGACGGCGCCACGGAAGCTGACCACCCTGATAACGTAACCATGCTCGAGCGCGCGCAACTGTTCGAGCTTTTCGAGTCTCTCCAGCACGCCCATCGGAAGGGCGGCAAATTTCAGCAGGAAGTCGCGCCGGTACGCATAAACGCCGATATGGCGGAGCGCCTCTTGCGGCATCCCGCCGTCGCGCGCATGAGGAATCGGGCTGCGCGAAAAGTATAGCGCGTTGCCGTCGGCGTCGCACACCACCTTGACCTTGTTCGGATCGGTCCACTCGCAGGTGTCGACGATCGGCGTCGCCAGCGTCGCCATCTGAATCGACGCGTCGGCGCGCATCGCCGCGGCCAGCGCGTCGAGATCGCGCCGGATCGATAAACGGCTGGTCGCCCTGCACGTTGAGATAAACGTCGGCGACGACCTTCGATGCGACTTCGGCGATCCGATCGGTGCCGCTCTGATGCGCCGGCGAAGTCATCATCGCCTCGCCACCCGCCGCGCGCACCGGCGCCGCGATTCGCTCGTCGTCGGTCGCGACGATCACGCGCGCGATCGATTTCGCCTTCGACGCCTGCCGCCACACCCGCACCACCATCGGCACTCCCGCGATCTCCGCCAGCGCCTTGGCGGGCAGGCGGGAAGATCCGTACCGCGCCGGTACGACGGCAATCACCGAGACATCGGCCAGAAACTTTCTCCGCTGTTCGAGGTTATCGATTGAAGGGGCACGAACAACGGTAACCGACCGCCGAGACCTTTGTCAATTTCGCGCGGCAACAATTACCAACATTTCCGGCGAATTGTCGCGAATTTTCTCGCCGCTATTCGTATAGCCCGGACTCCGATACTCCCGCGCGAACGACGGTACTCGACAACACCAGCCGCGGCTGCTGCCTGCAGTTCACTGATCCCGCATGCAGCACCAGCGGATGCGCCATGAAGACGTCGCCTGCCTCGCCCGTCATCTCGACCACGCGAACCTTGACGTCGCCGATCGTGGCGCCGTCCTTCACGAATTGCTGCACGCGATCGACATTCGCATCGAACGAGCAGAGTGCTTTCACCCACGGATAGTTCCGAATCAGGCCCTCGCGCGCCTCGGCTGATCGCAGCTTCTCAGCCCCATTCTTGTCCGCGAGATCCTGCACGAGCCGATGCGATCCCGCGAGAAATAACGTGCCGCCGCCTGTGGGGCGCAATTTTGCCAAACACACGAAGATCCGCACGGCGAAGAGTCCTTGCGATCCGCCGGCGCCGGGAAATCCAGATGCCAACTCTTATGCGGAACGTCCCATCGCGCGGTAGATTCGGAAACGTGACGAGCAACGAAGCCCATCGCTCCGGCCGTCTGCCAGTTGCCGTCCCCGAAAAGATTGTCGAGCGCCTCGCAAACGGCCGGACTGCCGATCTCTTCGAAGTTCTCGGACTTCGGCAAATCATGAAATCCCGCAACTCGCCGCGCGCCCCAAGTACTCGGGTAATCTTTGCGAATCTGAAATCGCCGTCCGAGCGTGTCCCACACGCGATCGCACATCTTCGACGCATCGCGCGGCGCAACCGCGCCCGGGACGCGCACGATGCCCAACCGATCGAATTCTTCGCGCTGTTCAGGTGTCATGGCTGTGCTGACGCCGCAGTTGCAGCAAATCCCATCGATTGCCATAGAGATCCTCGAACACCGCCACGGTGCCGTACGATTCATCGCGTGGAGCTTCGCAAAACTTGATGCCGCGCGCGGTCATATCGCGATAGTCGCGCTCGAAATCGTCGGTGTGAAGGAAAAGAAAAACCCGGCCGCCCGTCTGATCGCCGACGCGCGCCATCTGCTCTGGCGTCGACGCCCTGGCCAACAGCAATCGCGTTTCGACGGACCCCGGCGGCGCAAGCAGCACCCAGCGCTTGCCGCCGCCAAGCGGAGTGTCCTCGACCAGCTCGAATCCGAGCGCGTTCGCGTAGTATTCGATCGCCTCATCGTAGTCACGAACGACCAGTGCGACGTACCCGATGCTTTGACATTTCCTCGTTCCCATTTTTCTCCGCGCCACAAATGAACAGGCGGCCCAGCGATGAGCCGCCCGTCGAAATAATCGCGACGCGCGCGCGAAATTACTTGCCGCGGATTCTCGTCCGCCGCATCTTGCGCAGCCGTGACTTCGCCTGATGCGGATCGCTCTTTTTCTTGCGCGCCAGCTTGCGATTGCGCCGGTTTCGCTGCTTCGATGCTACCTTCATTGGCCCTCCTGGCCCGGATTGGTCGACGACGGCGGCGGCGCCGACGCGTTGTACGCCTCGCCTGCCGAAGCGTATGCGGCGGCGGTGAACGCGATCGGGCTTATCGCCATCATTCAGTTGCTGCTGTCCCTGCTCCTGCACGATCACCCGCCCCAGCGGTTCGCCCGTCGTGACCGGGCCGTTGATTGCCGGCGGCACATCGTACACGAGCCTTACTGACTGCGCATCGGCCTTCGGCATCACGAGCTTGAGATCGCTCGCCGCGACCGGTTGAATCTGCGGCCCCTCGTGCACCTGCACATGGACCGGCAGCGGCTGATCCGACCGAGCAGCGAGACCGCGGTGAATTGCTCGAAGCCCCACTCCATCAACTCTCGCCGCCTGCGCAAAGCGCTGCGTATTCGACGGCGCGCCGAGGATCACCGCGATCAACCGCATGTCACCGCGCTTGGCCGTCGCCGTGACGTTGAATCCCGCCATGGTAGGTGAACCCGGTCTTGAGCCCGTCGGCGCCGTCGAAACGCCCGATCAGATGATTGGTGTTGTTCAGGATAGCGACGCCGTTGTCGAAATCCATATGCGGCTGGCCGGACCACATCAGCAGGTTGGTCTCGCGGATAATCGCGCGCGCCACGGTGGCCAGGTCGTAGGCGGTCGTGCGATCGGCATCATGCGTCGGGCGCGGCGGCAAGCCCGTCGACGGTCTGATATTCGCGTGTGCGTCATGCCGAGTTCCTGCGCCCGCTCGTTCATCATGCCGGACCATCGCCTCGACCGATCCGCCGATCTTCTCGGCGACCGCGACGGCGGCGTCGTTGGCCGATTTGACCAGCGCCGCCTTCATCAACTCGCGCAGCGGATAAACGTCGCCTTCCTTCAGACCGACGCGCGAACCGCCGGTATGCGCCGCGCGTTCGGAAATCCTGACCAGGTCGTTGCCGCTGAAACGGCCCGCGTTGATCTGCTCCTGCGCGACCAGCAGATTCATCATCTTCGCCATCGAGGCCGGCGGCCATTCCATGTCGGCGTTGTAGGCCATCAGCACGCGGCCGCTGTCCGCGTCCTCGAGCAGCGCGCCCTTGTAGAGCGGCGCCGGAGGTGGCCGCCCTCGCCGCATGCTTCGAATGAAGCGGCTTGTGCACGCGGCGCCATTGCGCGGTCGCACCCGCCGGCGACGCCGCGAGCACGACCGCCGCAGTCAGCATCAGCGCCGAGGCCGAGCGATGCCTGCCGATTTCAAATTAACGACTGCCCGCCGCCATTCTCGACAAATTCCACCGCTTCCTCAATATCCGCCACCTGCCTTTGTCGTCTGCAGTATCGGATTCTGCCCGCTCACGGGTTGCGGATGAAACCGCTCGAGTCGGCGCGCTTTCAGGCCGCTGCTCTCGACATGCTGCAGAATCGCGAGATTGGTCCGCGCCGGCGTGTAATCTGGAATCTCCCCAACCAACTCGTTCCATTCCTCGCTTGCCCTGACGTAGTTGCCTTCCTCGGCGTAAATTGCGCCGAGCGTGTTGCGCGCGTCCGGTTGACTCGGATCGATCTGCAGCGACATTAGCGCTTCCTGCTCGGCTTGTGCGAGTGCTCCACGCCGCTCATACGCGAGCGCGAGATTGAAATGCGTCTCCGGCCGCTCCGGTCCGAGCAGGGCCGCCAGCCGCAGCACCTGGGTCGCGTCGCGCGTCTGCCCGCTTTCGAGATAGAGCAAGCCCGAGGTTCAGGAACAATTGCCAATCGTCGAGGCCAAGCTTGATCGCCTTCTGATACTCGGCGAGTTCCTCGCGATGCTGCCCGACGACGCCGTACGCGAAACCCAAATGATAATGTGCGAGCGCGTTGAAGGGTCGTCGCTGATCACGACGCGATGACGGCGGATGGCCTCGGGGTAGTCTTCCATGCCCAGGAAATAGTCGGCCAGCGGATCGCAAACCTGCTTCGTCGCTTGAATTGCTTTTTGCACTGGCGCGCGCGCTGATCGGCGACTGTATTACCAGCGCGATCAGAGCGACAAGAACAAATGCTCGAACGCCAAAAACTTGACAACTTATTAATGTCCCCCGCGGACCCGCGATAACACCACAGGGAAGAAATTCGATCGTAGCAGGAATTTTCGCCACAAAAAAACGCGCAGCGTATTTTGCAACGCTGCGCGCAGAAAATAGGCGTCGTGTCCGGCCGCGGATATATCCGCGGCCGACCGAGCGCCGGAGGCAAAGCCGAACTCTGCCCCCCGACCCTGAATGGATCGAAAATCTTAGACGATTCGAAACAGGGCGACCGCTTCGCGCGATCGCCCTGTCGAATTGTCCGTCAAGCTGTTACGGATTGGCCGGAGGCGTCATCGCCGCAGGGGATGCTTCCGCTGCCGGTGACGCTGACGTCGTCATGCCGCCTTCTTGTGATGATGGCGGTGATGATGCTTGGTGGTCGCCGGTGCTGCTGCCGCCGTCCGGTGCCGCCATGCTCGACGTCTGCCGCTGGCGCCGCCATCGCTCGGCCGCGGGCTGCCGGTGCCGCCGCCGGAGCCTGTGCGAATGCCGGCATCGCCAACGCGGTGGCGAAGAGGGCTGCGGAAACAACTGAAAGGGTGCGCTTCATACCTTGGATCTCCTTGATCTGGGCGGCCCTTAATGGGCCGCAAGTGACTATTAGGCGTATTGCTATACCTGTGCCATCGGGGTCACGGCAAGATGTTTGAGGGACAATGCCACAATTTCTTCGTTAGCGCACGCCGCGATGACGCAATCGGTCTATCGTCTATCCGCTTTGCGTCTGCGTTTTCTCCGTTCACGGTTTCCCCGAACCCTCCGACGCCCGCCCCTCACGCTCGGCTCTAAGCTCGCGGTATAGCGCTATGAGTTCCTTAAATGCTCGTGCAACTACCTTGAGATTCGCACCCGACTGCTCGCCGGTCAGCCGCGGCAGATGCTGCACGTCCACTTCTTTTACCTTTGCATTACGGCCCGCCACCCGCGCCATCAGTTCGGTCGAGATCATCGCGCCATGCGCGCGCAACTCCATCCCGTCGAGCTTTTCGCGTTTGAACAGCTTGAAACCGCAATCGATATCGCTGATCGTGATCCCGAGCAGCACCCGCACCAGCGTCGTCCACGCCTTGCCGTTGATCCTGCGAATCAGAGGTCGGCACGATGACCGCGCCGTCCGCATACAACATCGTACTCGGGGACAAACGGCGTCAGCCGCTCGAGGTCGGCGGGATCGAATTGCCCGTCGCCATCGCATAGCAATACATACGGTATGGGTCGCCGCGCGAATCCCTGAAATCACGGCCCCGCCGTATCCGCGGTTAACCGGATGCCGCACGACCTTGACGTGCGAATCCTCGGCGGCGAGGCGCTCGGCGATCTCGCCGGTGCGATCGCGGCTGCCGTCGTCGACCACGATCACCTCGTAGTTCTCGGCGACGCGCGGGCATTCGGCGACCCATGATCGCACGACGCGCTCGACGTTCCCTTCCTCGTTATGCGACGGCAGGAAAACGCTGATTCCGGGGATTCGGTCCAGGGCGCTCACGATGGCGTATGCGACTTAATCGCCAAGCTCGCGATATCCGCCGCGGAAAAAAAGCAGCGGCTTGCCCTCGTGCGGAGTCTCGGCCTGCTCGATCTCGCCGAGGTAAATTGTGTGATCGCCGCCGTCAATCGCGGTCGTCACCTTGCATTCGAGATATGCGATCGCGCCGCCGAGAATCGGCGCACCGTTCGCACCAATCGTGTAGCTGACGCCTTCGAACTTGTTGCCGCCGCTGACGGCAAACTTGCGCGACAACGCTTCCTGGTCCGACGCCAGCACGTTGACGGTAAAAATTTTGCTCTCCTCGAAGCACGGATAGCTCTCGGCCTTCTTGTCGACGCACACCAGCGCCAGCGGCGGAATCAGCGAGACCGACGTGAACGCGTTGGCCGTCAGTCCGTGCAGCTCGCCCGACTTGCGAAGCGACGTGATCACGGTAACGCCGGTCGCGAAATGACCCATCACGCGCCGCAGTTCGTTTTTCTCGATTGGCATCCCAAATCTCTCCGCGCGCGGATGCTATCAGACGATTTTGGGGCTGGTCAAAGCTCAGGAAAGCGGGCACGACGGCCCACCCCACTCAAGTTTTGACCGACTGGCACTGTGGGGCGCCCGCCTTCCTAATCCCATCCGGTGCGATCGCGCGCTACTAAGTTCTTCCCACCCAAATAGACGTAGTCGAGATCGAGCGACGTCAGCGGGCGATCTTTCGCACCCATGCGCACATTCACCGGCGACGCGACAAAAATTGTGTGATCGCCCGCTATCCGGCTGTCGATCACGCGAGCTTCCAGCGCGATCATCGCGATCTTTAGCCACGGCACCGCCAGAGTCGGCGACAGCTCGAACTCGATCGCATCGAGATTGTCGTCGCGACGCGCGCGCACCGAATAAAAATAATCTTCGAGTTCGCGCCCGCGGCGTCCCACGACGTTCAGCCCGAATGCATGCGTCCGCGCGATCACGCCGTTGCTGAAATGCGCGTTATCGACCGCCGCCGTGAACATCACCGGCTCGCCCGAAACCTGCGCCACCCACGACGACGACATCCCGTGGCATCGCCCATTCTCCTGTGTGGTCAATACGTATATTCCGGTGGTGAGGCCGGCCATCGCGCGCGCCAGATTGTTGTCCATCGAACGAATGCTCCCGCGGAGATTCACGGTACTGTACATTGACCTTCGCACCAAGCGTTCACACAATAGATGATGTGACCGCGATGCTGGAGCGTTACTGGAGCTGATGGGCAGGATTGTTGGATTCGTCGCCGCCGCCTCGATTGCCGCGACAATTGTAGTGATGAGTGCCGCCGGGCCTGCGCTCGCCGGGCCCGCCGCGTTCATTTCGCAGACGACGCCGATAACCGCCGGCGACGCGGAGAAAGCAGGTATGCAGCCGCCGGCTCCGTACTACCCGCCCGGTCAGAAGTGGGTCAATTCAGGAATGCCGGGGCCGCCGCCGCCCAACGTCCTCGACACTCCGGTTCCGACACGGACGCCGACGGCGACGCCAACTCCGCTGCCGCAGGTGAGAATCGACGGCGTCCGCACCGATCGCGTGCCGACACCGGGTCAGCTTCTCTTCGACAAAACCCGTGACATCGCTTTCATGGATCCGCTCAACTGGTCGGTGAACATTTTCAAAAAGCGCCACAAGCTCGTCGTCTACTACAAGGGCCGGCTGTTCAAGGACTACCACGCCGTGTTCGGCCGCAGTTTCGAGCCCGGCACGAAGTTGTGGGAGGGCGACCGCCGCACACCCGAGGGCGTCTACACGATTATCGGGAAACATCCGAGCCGCCGCTGGGATTGGTTCCTCACTCTGAACTATCCCAACGACATCGACCGCCATCGCTACGAGCAACTGCGCGACGGCGGCGAGGTGCCGGTCGAAGACGGCCATCCGGTCGGCGTCGGCGGCAGAATCGGAATCCACGGCACCGACGAACCGGAGCTGAACTCCGGCAACATCAACTGGACCACCGGATGCATCTCAGTCGACGACGAAGACGTCGAAGAACTGAAACGCCTCCTCCCCACCGGCACGCTGGTGATAATCAACCCGTGATAGTACGGCGGGCGTGACGGTCCTCTCTTACCTCGCCCGTTATTTTTACGGGAGAGGCGGCTGGCCGCATCGCGGCCAGCGGTGAGGGTGCTGCGATTCAAGCTACGAGCACGCAACGTCGCCACCGCCTTCTCTGATCACTGTGAAGCCATGGTATTGATCCTCGGAGGGATCGAACATCACCGCTGTGCGCGCTTCTATGAATCGTCGCGACTACATCAAATGGTTCAAGTGGATGGTGGTGCTCGGCGCGCTCGCCGCCGCCGGACTGCGCCTCGGACTATGGAGCATCGGCTCGTCGCCGATGCGGCAAGCGGCCACTCTTCCGGCGCGACCGCCGATTGCACTCGCCGATCTGCGGCAGGCCCTCGACGCCGAATTCGCGCCAATCGTGAAAGACGGCCTGCTCCGCGAATCTTCCGGTTGCGGTGTTGCGATCGGCGTAATCGACCATGGGCAGCGGCGCGTATTCACCTACGGCGCCGCCCGCACGGATTCGATCTTCCAGATCGGCTCGGTCACTAAAACCTTCACGGGGCTCGCGCTGGCGCAACTTGCGGTGCAGCAAAAGGTTAGGCTCGACGAGCCTCTCCGCCCGATCCTCCTCCCCGACATCGCGCCCGGCTCGCCGGGAACAGAAATCACTTTGCTCGACCTCGCAACTCATCGCTCGGGTCTGCCGAGCGTCCCCGACAACCTTGAGCCGAAGGACCCGAGCAACCCATTTGCCGATTACGACCGCGTCGCGCTGCATCAGTATCTCGCGAGGCACGGCACGACGAGGTCGCCGGATGCGAAGTATCTTTACAGCAGCTTCGGTATCGCCTTACTCGGATATGCGCTTGCAACGCGCGCTGGCGTTTCTTATCCGCAACTAATCCAGAATGAGGTCACAGGACCGCTGCAGATGAAAGAGACCGCGTTCGCGCTCTCAGCAACGCAAGCGCCTCGAGTTATCCAGGGACACGGCGACGGCATGGAACCGGTAGACGCTGGACTTGGTGAGAGTGGGATCTTCACTGGCGCGGTCGGCGCAAAGTCCACGGTCGAGGATTTGCTCGTCTACCTCGACGCGAATCTGCATCCCGATCGCTACGCCGCTGGAGCCGCGCCCGGTTCACCCGGCGCGACATTGCCCGCCGCGTTTGCAATCGACCATCAGCTTCGCGGAACCGTCAAGCCGAATACTGAAGTGGCATTCAGCTGGCTCTACGACGCCGACTCCGGCCGCTACGAACACGGCGGCACCACTCCCGGCTACACCGCTCACGTCGAATTCGCGCCGAATCAGGATCGCGGCATCGTCGTGCTCTACAATCGAATGGACGAGTCGCCGGAACATCTACGATTCGTCGATCGAGTCGCGGAGAACATCAATCAGTTGATGTCCGGCAAACCCGCCGTTCGAATCGACGTCATCTCCGAAGGCGACCCATCACTCGCCGCCCTCGATGAGACCGATAACGATCTGTGACGATCACTTGCCTTGACCAGTACTGAAGCCCTTTCCAATTTTGCCGGACGCTTCGTACTCCGCGAGTTGCCGCGCGTCGTGCGACACCACGATGTGCACGTCCGGATTCGCAGCCGCCAGGTCGTGCAACGTGCGCAATTCTGACGTCACCTGATCGCTGTTCTCGCGCATCGCGAGCTCGGCCAGGCGCGGACGGCACTTCGGAATCGTCACCTGCTCCATATCCCACGCGACATCCCCGATCAGCAGATACTCGGAGTTGTCCGCGAGGCGCACATAAACGATCTGGCTTCCAGGCGTGTGGCCGGGCGCCTTGATCAGGACGATGCCGGGTGCCAGCGGATAGTAATGATCGAACGCCAGTGGATGTAGCGACTGGCGAACCTTTTCTGGAAACTTGCACGCGGTCAGCCATCTGGTGTCGTCGCGCTGCTCCTGCGTCAGCATCAAGTGATCGGCAAACTCGGGCAGTTTCGGCGACTCCGCGATTCCCTGCAGATGGTCGGCATGCTCATGCGTGACGACGATCGCGCGCGCATGTGCGAGCGCGTCCTGCTCGGCGGCGTACTGCGCGTCGTCGAAACCGCCGGGAAATTGCGCATCGAAGAACGCGCGCCCCGGCGGCGCATCGACGATCACCATCGATCCGTCAGGATAGAGAATCTGGTAAGAGGGAAAAACAATCTTGTGTCGATCGAAGCGGACGCCGCCGAGGAAGACCGCGGCGGGCGGGTTGGACGTTGCCACTTCGGCGGCGTTGATTTTGACCGGGCGCGCTGCCGCCGTCTGGTCGGCAAGTTTGCGCAGGGTCGCGAGATCGATCTGATAGTCCGAATGCTCGGGAACGGCCGGTCCCTGCACGAGGAACACAAGCGCGACCAGCGCGATCGCGACTATCGTGGCGATAACAATTCCCGCGATTCTCAGAAAGCGCCGCATCAAGACTCCTCGTGCGTTTGGCAATATGGCCGGACGCCGAAGATTGAGCAACTAGCCATCGAACAAATCCGCGGTGCATAATCACAGGTTCAAAGGAGCTTCAGTTCATGCGGCCAATTAAATTCAATGTGGGGCTTCCCAATGGCGATCCAGTCGCGACGCTCGCGACTGCGCGGCGCGCCGAGGATCTCGGCTACTACTCGGTGTCGATCGACGATCACTTCTTCATGCGCGGGCTGATGGCCGACGTGCGCGCGCCGCACTACGAATGCTTCACGATGCTGAGTGCGGTCGCAGCGGTCACCAAGACAATCCGGATGCTGCCGCTGGTCACCTCGATGTCCTATCGCAACCCGGCGCTGCTGGCGAAGACGATGGCGTCGATCGACAACCTGAGCGGCGGACGTTTTATCGCGGGCCTCGGCGCCGGTTGGTTCAAGGAAGAATACGACGCCTACAACTTTCCATATCCGTCGAACGCCGAACGAATCGAGCAGATGGGCGACGGCATCAAGCTGCTCAAGGCGATGTGGACGCAGGATGAGCCGACTTATCACGGCAAGTATTTCAAAGTCGACAAGGCCTACTGCGATCCGCGTCCCGTGCAGCGCCCACATCCACCGATACTGATAGGCGGCGGTGGCAAACGCATCCTCGAAATTGCGGCGTATGAAGCCGACGTGCTGAATCTCAACCCGCCGATAACGAAGGGCTACGTCGATCTCGTACAAGCGTTGAAGTTCGATCGCGCAACCGTGCTGAAGCGGATCGAAATGATTCGCGGCTTCCTGAAAGCCGCGGGCCGCGCGCCCGACGCCCTCGAGCTCTCCGGCGGAGGCTTTGTGCTGATGGCCAAAGATCGCACGACCGCCGACGCGATGGCGGCGGCGACCGCGCAGAGTCTCGGCATCGAGGACAACGATCAGGTGCGCAACTCGCTGCAAGTCATCATCGGCACGCCCGACGACGTCAAGCACGAGCTCACCGCTCGAATCGAAAACTTCGGCATGACCTACTTCTTCCTGAACTTCATGATGCCCGACGCAATCGAGATGTTCGCGAAGGAAGTAATGCCGGCATTCGCCCGCTAGGAGCAAACCATGACGGATCCCAAGTTGAAGCAACCGAAATCGACCGCGCGCCAATACGCCGAATCGCTCGCCCTAGCACTGCTGCTGGCGATCGTGATGCGTTCCTCTTTTGTGCAGGCTTACGTGATTCCGTCGGGCTCAATGGAACCGACGATCCTGGTGGGCGACCATATTTTCGTGAACAAGGTTGCGTACGGTCTCCGAATCCCCGAAACGATCGCGGGCGTCCACGTGCCCGGACTTTCCACCGGGAAGTATCTGTTCCACCTCGCGCCAATTCATCGCGGCGACATCATCGTGTTTACGGCTCCCTACGACCGCGGCATGGACCTGATCAAGCGGGTCATCGGCGTCCCGGGAGACAAGATCCAGGTGATCGATGGAGTCGTATGGCGCAACGGCGAGCGCATCGCAGATCCCCACGCGTATCTTAGCCGCAACGAAACCGCGCGGTCGCCGTTCCTCGCCGGCGACAATTTTCCTCCGCGCGATCCGCAACATCCGGACGTTGTTCCTGCGCCCGTCGTCGTCCCGCCGGGCAAACTTTTTATGATGGGAGACAATCGCGACGACAGTTACGACAGCCGCTTCTGGGGCTTCGCCGATCAAAACGACGTTGAAGGCCGCGCGTCAGTGATCTACTTCTCATGGAATCATGAAAGCCGAGGCGCGCTGCCGCTGCGCTGGAACCGCTTCGGCAAAGTCCTGGATTGAAGATTGCGCCAATCCGCCTGGCTCCAATTCTCTCGCGCACTCTGTAAAACCTGCCGATTCTGAGCGTGTAAAAACTTCCTGCTTCACACTCTCGGGCACAACGTAGACCAGCCAAATACTGTCTAAATTCCAAATTGGCTCGCTAACAAGCAGTAGATAGCTCTCGGCGCAGAAGTTGCGCTCCAGCAGATCGCTCTCTCGGGGAGCGACGGAATAGAGCCGACGGTGAAGTTGAGCCGAGGCCGAATACGCATCTGGAGGGGATTGCGCAATGAGTCGACGGCTTACTCGGTCTGGCCGAGTTTCACTGGACACGCGCGCCGGATTATTCGCGGCGATCGTTCTCGCATTCATATCGTTCGTTGGGTCGACGGTCGCGCGGGCCAGCGTCACCGGAGATCCTTCGGAGTTCAGCGTCTGCCCGATTAATTTCACGCCGCCCAATGGCGAGTCCTTGCTGTGCTCTCATAGCGAGACCACCGGCGGCACGCTGACGATCGGCAACTCGACCGTAACCATCGCCAACAATCCCGATACCGTCGACTTCGGCGCTTACAGCAATTCCGGTTTGGGAATTTTCGGCGTCGAACCAATCGTTACACCCACCAACGGCCAAGTCTTCGGCGGCCCTGCCCAGGAAGTGCCCGGCGGTTTGTTGGGACTCACCGGTCTCAACCTTTCTGTCAACGACGTCACGTCCTCGATCGAGCTGGCTGGTCCGACGACCGCGGCGACGGTAGTCGATCCCACGGCGGCGTCGGCCTTCTTTTGCGGGGCGGGTCCCATCGGCGCATGCGACGACGGGCCGAGTCAATTCAGCGTGGTAACAGTTCCGGTCAAGGTTCATCTGATGAACCCGACACTCGGTCCCAGCTGCTACATCGGATCGGACAGCAACCCTATCGTGTTGAATCTGGTTGAGACTCCGACCAGCACACCGCAGCAGAGCAGCGGCGGTCCAGGAGGAAATGCTCTCATCGTTACGGGCGTGCAGGTGGCAGACAATACCTTCGCCGTCCCGGGGGCAAACGGCTGCGGAACTCTGGGATTGCTGGATTCTGCGATCAACCTCAAGGTTGGACTTCCGTCGCCGTCGGGCAAGAACTCGGCTCTGATCGACGAGAATGGCGAAATATTGGCGGCACAGTTCCTGTAGCCAACGCCGACGCCCACGATCACTGCGACTCCGACCCCAACGGTAACGGCTACGGCTACGGAAACAATCATTCCGGTGACGGCAACCACCACTCCGACGGCAACTGCCACAGCCGCGCCGGCGACCGTAACTCCGACCGCCACCGCGACGCTCACACCAACGTCGACAGCAACCTCGACCGCAACTTCAACCGCCACTCCGACTCAGACCACGACTCCGACCGCAAGCCCTTCGCCCTCGACGCAGAAGATTACGATCAAACCAACCGCGCTGGTATTCGCCCAGCAGGAGGTAGGCACGACCTCCGCGGCCAAGGCTGTAACGATAGCCAATCCGAACAGCTCTTCTTTCGCAGATAAATAGTGTCGTGCCCTCAGGCGACTTCGCGCTCTCGAGCGACGCATGCAGCGGCACCAACCTCGCCGCCGGCGCGAATTGCGTGGTCGATGTCACCTTCACTCCTACCCAGACCGGAACCCGCACTGGCTCGCTGACCATTAGCGACGCAGCCGCCAGCAGCCCGCAGACAGTAACTCTTTCAGGCAAGGGCTACCTGACAAGGCCGACATTCTCACCCGCGAGCCTGGCCTTCGGTGATCAGCAGGTGGACGTGACCAGTGCTTCCAAGACCGTCACGTTGACGAACCCCAACAGTATTTCGCTTAGCGTGACCAGTGTCGTCGTATCTGCCGGCGACTTCACGTTGGTCAGTGACATGTGCAGCGGAACGAATGTGCCGGCAGGTGGCACCTGTACCTTTGCGGTGACTTTCACTCCCTCGACGACCGGAACCCGAACCGGGACTGCCACTGTGACCGACGATGCGATCACACCCACACAGCCGGTCCCCCTGTCCGGCGTCGGCTTCCTCGTTACTCCGACGGTATCGCCGAAGTCTCTGCCCTACGGCAGGGTCCAGGTGAACAACGTATCGCCGCCGCAGACCATTGCGCTCTCGAATTCCAATAGTGTGGCCGTCACCTTCAGCTCGATCGCCACCAGCGGCCCGTATGCAATAACCGCAAACAGCTGTGGCTCGTCGGTACCTGCGAATTCGAGCTGCCAGGTTTCGGTGACCTTCAACCCGACCACCGACTCCAGCGCCAGTGGTACGACGGAAACCGGCAAGCTGACCTTCACCGACAATGCGCGGGTGCCGACACAGACTGTGACCCTGACGGGAATCGCATTCGGCGCGGTCGCGAGCCCGACTCCTACTGCAACGTCGACCGGCGCTACAGCGACGCCGACTGCGAGCGCAACAGGTACTCCGACTACGACCGCAACCGCGACTGTGTCGGCGACCGCCACTGCTACGGCCACCATGACTGCAACGGCCACGGCGACCGCCACTACCACAGCGACTGGGACGGCAACCTCCACGGCGACAGCAACCCAAACTGCCTCGTCCACCACCACCGCAACGCCGACTGCGACGGTAACCGCGACATCGACTTCGACTTCGACTCCAACGTCGACGGCGACCGCTACTCCGACGGCTACCGCAACCGCCACTTCAACTACCGTCGCGTCGGCAACTCCCTCGGCTACGCCCACCAGCACACCGGGTCCCGAGGCGGGCAGCATCCTGATCGCAGGCGGCGACACAGGCGGCAAACTGAGTGGCGTTATCAATCTGGCGACCGACACCGTGTCCACCAACAGCGCGCAGATCTTCAACGCCGCGACCGACACCTTCCTGGCCGTGGGCAATCTCAACACTGCGCGCGAGTCAGCCGTGGCGGTTGCGCTGCCTAACGGATTGACTCTGGTCGTGGGCGGGCAGACCTGTGCTGCGGCCACCTACGGGTCGGTCAGCGGCTACCAGTGCAATGCCCTGCAGACCGCGGAACTGTACAACGAGAGCACCAAGTCGTTCACGGTTGCCGGCAGCGGCAGCGGCGGCATGATGACGGTCGCGCGCAGCGGGCCCAGCGCAACCTTGATCCAGGGCAGCGGCACCGCGCTTGACGGTCAAGTGCTGATCGTCGGCGGCTCGACCGGCAGTTCGTTCCTGAGTGTCACCACGCCGGCCGCAGGCTCTGGCGCGCCAACCGGACAGACCGGTTTGAACTCAGCGGAGTTGTACAATCCGATCGCCGACGCATTCGTGCCGACCGCCAATTCGATTCCTGTGTGTCCCGCGGGAACAACCTGCGCCACCGGACTGCCCGCCAACTGTCCGGGAACTCCGAGCGCGATCTCGTCGACCTCGGAAAGCGGGACTACGGTCACGATCACAATGACGTCCGCGAACCCGGTCGGTCTGACGGTCGGCGATAAAGTTGTGATCGCCGACGTAAGCGTTAACGGTTACGACGGGACTTTTGCCGTGACCGCAATTCCGAGCGGCACCACCTTCCAGTACACCGGTACCTCCGGATTGACGGCTGGCAGCGGCGGAACCGCAGCATCGGATACCGCTGCCTGCGGCATGGTCGATCAAGGCGCGGCGCTGATCCCGAACGACGGCGGCAAGGTCTTGCTGGCGGGCGGCGACCTGATCACGTTCCTCGGTCAGTCGTCGAATCTCGCCTTCATCTTCGATCCGGCCACGCAGACCTTCTCGCGCACCGGCTCGATGGCGACGCCGCGCGAACTGTTCTCGCTCAATGCGATGGATCCGGCGGTGGTTAGCGGCCCATTGTCGGGCGACGTGGTCGCCTTCGGCGGCATCGAAGCGAATGCGACTGTATGCGTCCAAACCTCGACCACGCCGACCGTGGCGACGACGACCAACACGGCCGAGGTGTTCAATCCCGGCACACAGACCTGGAGCGCGACCGCCAATACGATGGGCGTCAAGCGCGCTGGCGTCGCGACGCTGCTCGAGATGGGCAGTTTGGCGGGTGAAGCACTACTGCCCGGCGGCGTCGATGTTGAAGCCGGCACCTACCCATCGACCTGCGCGATTGCGACCGGAATCAAGCAAGGCGCAACTGCCGAGACCGACCTGTACGACCCAGGCACCGGAACTGGGGGCACTTTCACCGCGACCGGTTCGCTCAACCAGGCGCGTGAAGGTCCGGCGCAAGGGCAGATCGGCGTGGGCACCGACGTAACCGACGTGCTGGTAGCCGGCTGAGCCTGCACCACGGCGTCGCCAAGCCTCCAGTCAGTCGTGATAGGTACGTCGCAAGCGGCAACCACCTGCGCCAGCACGGATGGAACCGGCGCCGGTTGCGCGACGACCAGCAGCGCCCAGAATGACTACTCCGAGGTGTACAGCCAGACAACTGGGACATGGTCGTGCGGACCTGCTTTCGCCGCGACTCCGAGCAACGCGGCGGCCAACGCAGTGCTGCCTTAGAGTCCGCCCGTTCGTAGCGGGAGAGCGCGATGCCGTCCTCGAAAGGGGACGGCATCGCCGCTTCTGGACGCCGTCCCGCGATGGCGATAAGCACCAGCATGTCATTCTCTGAAGCAAGGGAGAGAAAAATGGACAAGACCGCCGGCGAATACCACTTCACGCGCCTCGAAACCGTCGTCTTCGGCGTCGGCAAAGTCGAATCCCTCGGACGCGAATTGTCGCGACGCGGTGCAAAGCGCGCGCTGATCGTCACCGGCAAGACGCTCGGCCGCTCAAAGCTGCTCGACAAGGTCAAAACTGCGGCGGGTGGCGCCCTGGCGGGAGTCTTCACCGGCGCCGCGCAGCATGTGCCCTCGCAAACGGTGACGGACCTGGTGGCGGAAGCGCGGCGTGTCGGCGCCGACGCGATGGTGAGTTTCGGCGGCGGCAGTCCGATCGACACGGTCAAGAACGCCGCTTGGCAGTTGATGGGAGGTCGCGCCGGCTCGCGCACCATCGACTTCGCTACCGGCGTTGCCGAGGGTGCGGGCGGCGGCGCGATTCTGCATATCGCGATACCGACCACGTTGTCGGCCGGCGAGTTCACGCCGGCGGGCGGCGTCACCGACGAATCGACCAAAGTGAAAGGCGGCGTCGCCGACCCGCGCCTGCAAGCGCGCGCGGTAATTCTCGATCCCTCGCTAACCGTCGAGACGCCGGCGTGGTTGTGGGCCTCGACCGGCATGCGCGCGCTCGATCATGCGGTCGAGGGCTCGTACTCGACGCGCCATCAACTCGTTACCGACACCCTCGCGACCCGCGCGATCTCGCTGCTCAATGCGCACCTGCTGCCGTCGCTGCAAACCCACGGCGACGACGAACTCGAACATCGCCTGCAATGCCAGCTCGCGGCGTGGCTCTCGATTTTCGGCATGTCGAACACCCGCGGCGGCATCTCGCACGCGCTGGGACATCAGATTGGCCCGATGTGGAACGTTCCGCACGGCGTCACGTCATGCATCACGCTGCCGCACGTGATGCGCTTTATGGCCGGCGTCGCCGCCGATCGTTTCGCCCCGATCGCCGACGGTTTCGATGTCCGCTTCGACGCGCGCAGTCCGCGCTCGTCGGCGATGGAATGCGCCGATCGCACGGCGAAGTTCATCGGCAAGTTCGAAGTGCCGACCCGCCTGCGCGACGTAGGCGTGCCGCGCGAGGAGATCTCGCGAATCGCCGGCACCGTGCTCGAAGAAGTAAAGCGCGCCAACACGGTGGGCGTCGAGGTGACGCTCGATCAGCTGGTGGGAATCCTCAACGCCGCATATTGAATCGTTCCAGTTCCCTCGCCCCCGTGGGGAGGGGGTTAGGGTGACGGACATCCGTGCGGCGCGATTGTCTGTTGCGCCGCACATTTGCGTTATGCGGCCGCGCCTACGGCAACGTCGGACCAACGTCGTGCGAGTACGGAGTCTGCTGCGTCACGCCCCATTGCGATCCCGGCAGATTGGGCAGCGCCGTATCGCTCGGCGCGTCGGGACCGTCCACCGTTACCGCGCCGCCACCCGGAATCGGAATCGTCACCGTGTCCGGATTAGTTCCGTCGTCCGGCGCGGGCACCGGCAAGTCGGTCGGCGACTGATAGCTGTTGCCGCTCTCGCTGTACGACGAATCGGGGATCGACACCGCGCCCTCTTGCGCGCGCGCGACACCGGCCGCGAATAGGATCACCGCTGCAATTGCGAACAGTCGGTTCGCATGGCGTAATGTCATCGCTACCGATTGTTACATGCGTGGACGGGGAATGCATCCGCGAGCCACGTTCGGAAACCGGGAGGAACCACGATGATCAAATTGTACGGGTCGGCGATGTCGCGCGCGGGCCGCAGTCTCTGGGCAATCGAAGAGACCGGCGTCGAATACGAGCAGGTGCTGGTGGCGGAGACGCGAAAGCCTGAATACCTGAAGATAAATCCGAACGGCCATGTCCCGACGCTCGACGACAACGGCACGATCATCTGGGAATCGATGGCAATAAATCTGTATCTCGCGGAAAAATATGGAAAGCCGCCGCTGTGGCCTTCAACCGTCGAGGGTCACGGTGCATGCTATCAGTGGAGCTTGTGGGGAGTGACCGAACTGGAAACACCGCTGATCGACGTCTTCACCCATCGAATCATGCTGCCGGCCGACCAGCGCGACGAGAAATTGGCGCTCGCTGGGCTCGAGAAGCTGAAGGCGCCGATAAAACTGCTCGATGATCGCTTGCAGAAATCGGAATACCTGCTGGGCAAGGAATTCACGATTTCGGACCTGAACGTAGCGTCGATGCTGAGCATCGCGCAGTATATCCAATTGGATCTTTCGGCGGCTCCGACCGCGCAGAAGTGGCTGACTAAGTGCCTTGGGCGTCCGGCGAATCAGAAAGTCGGATCGATGAAATAGCTAGGAGCAGCAACCTTGTCGCGCAGTGAATTTTTGTCGGCCATATTGACTTTGCGTCCCCCGGCTGTAGCTTTCATATCTGTAGATTCGTTGGCTTTGGCTCGTGCCCCTCTCACAGGCGAAGACTTGCAGATGACCGACGGGTTGGGGAAAATTGCCAAGGGGCTTGTTTCGCTGGTTTCACGAATATCGCTTATGAGGCCGAGGTAATCTGATGCCTGCATGCCCACAGTGCGGCAAGGATAACCCGGAAGGCACGGCATTCTGCGGGTACTGCGCGACTCCGCTGCCAGCTGGCAAGAAAATTGTCTCGCCGCAGATACGCGGCGGATCGGCGCCGCCCTCCAATCCTGGCAAATCTGACCTCCGCAGCTCGATGCTTCGTACGCCTGCGCCGGCCGCTGGCGGCAAAGGCAAGGGCGGATTCGAGTTGATTCCGTGGAGCGAACTCTCGTCGACTCAGCGGGCCGGACGAGCGGCCGCGGCTCTGATCGCGCTGTTCCTGATTTTTTTCTTCCTTCGCGCAACGCTGCGAGGTCTGATCGGGTCGCACGAAGCGGCTGAACCCGCCCCGGCGGTGCAAGGTTCGGGTGCTCCCATTACCGACGGCGACCGCAGGGACGGAATCGAATCTCTCTGTAAGGTGTTCCAGATCTACGGCCTGCCAAAGAACGACAAGGATGCGACCGAAGCTGCGCAGAATGCCGGCGAGTTGTTCAAGCTCGCGGGTAATCAGTCACCCGAGCGCAGTCAGTACATCCTGACCTCGATCGTGCTGGAGTTCCGCGGCGGCAAGCTCGGCGCGGCAGACTGCGCGAGTGCCGGGGCGCCGCTGCCCACGACGCCGGAAGAAAGCCCCGAGAGTTCGAGTCCCAACAGTCAGCAAAGCCAGTAGCTATCGCGCCGCGGAACGAGATCGGGTCGTCCAGTAGTAGATCGGGACGCCGCTCAACGCGATCAGCAATCCCGGCCAGGTGAAGCGCGGCTTCAGGATCAACAGATCGATCATCAAGGCCGACGCCGCGACGATGTAGAGCGCCGGCACGATCGGATAGCCCCACGCCTTGTAAGGACGCGACGCACCCGGCAACCGCCGGCGCAACACGAACACCGCGGACACCGTCATCACGTAGAACATCAACTGCGCGAAGATCACGTAGTCGAGCAGCTCCGAATACGTGCCCGACAAGGTGAGTATCGCCGCCCAGATTCCCTGCATCACGAGCGCGACGGCGGGCACGCTCGCACGATTCAGGCGGCCGGCGGCGGCGAAGAAGACGCGATCGTGGGACATCGCGTAGATCACGCGCGCGCCCGTCAGAATCAATCCGTTGGCGCATCCGAAGCCCGAGATCATCACGAGGATCGCCGTGATCTTCGCGCCCGCACCGCCCCATACTATCTGCATCGCGGCGGCGGCGACTCGATCGCTCGATGCGTGCGCGATTCCCCTCCCCACTACCGTCGCTGCGTCCGCGCTTCCCATCGCGGGCAGCTCGCACAGGTAGGCGACGTTGGTGAGGATGTAGAGCGCGATGACGACGCCGGTGCCGAACGCAAGCGCGAGCGGCAGATCGCGTTTCGGATTGCGCACCTCGGCCGCAACGAACGTCGCGCTGGCCCACGCGTCGGCTGAGAACAGCGCGCCAACCATCGCCGCGCCGAACACGCCCGCACTCGCGATCGACAGCGACGGCGTGCCGATGAATGCTGCCGAGCTGCCGAAGTTGGCGTGCACCGCCGCCGGATTCGGGATCAGCACGCAGCCCACGGCGACGATCAGGCATAGCGAGAGAATCTTTGCCGTCGTGAAGGAATTCTGCAGCCACTTGCCCATGTTGAGGCCGCGCAGATTTGCCGCGGTCAGCAGCGCGATCACGATGATCGCGCCCGCGCGCTCGCCCGACAATCCCGCGCCGCCGGCGCCGAACCACAGCGTCGATCCCAGCACCGGCCACATCACGCCCGCGAATCGCGCGAACGCAACTGCGACCGCGGCGATCGTGCCGGTCTGGATGACGAGCAACAGCGTCCAGCCGAACATGAACGCCCACATCCCGCCGTACGCCTCGCGCAGGTAGACGTACTGTCCGCCCGCCTGCGGCATCATCGCGGCGAGTTCACCGTAGGCAAGCGCACCCGCGATAGTCATCACGCCCGCGACCAGCCAGACCATCAACAGATTGAAGGGCGTACCGACCTGGCGCGTGATATCGGCCGATACGATGAAGATGCCCGATCCGATCATCGATCCCGCGACCAGCGTCACGGAGTCGAAAAGTGAAAGACCGGGCTTCAGTTGCTCGGCGGACGCGACAGGTTTGGGAACGGTCGCCATTTGCGAACGCATCGTAGCAGCACCAGCCATCGCCTGCACCTTGGCGACGGCGAGCTTGCGTTGATCTATTCGTCGAACAGGACTTAGGTGGAAAGAACCTTTTCCAACGGAGGCAACGGATGCCAGCAAAGAAAAATACCGCCAAGCGGACGAAGAAAGCCGCGAACCCCGCCCTCAAGCAAGTCGAGCAACTGCGCAAGACCGTCAAGATGCTGAAGGTCAAGCTCGAGCGCGAAGCCAGGGCGCGAAAGATCGAAGCGCGCATCAAGACCGAGGCGCAAAAGGCTCGCGCTCAACTCGCGTCGCAAATAGCAGCCTTGCGCGACCAGGGCCGCAAACTAACCTCGAACCTGAAATCGGCGCTGAGCGACGCCGGCAAGCGCGACGCGGCCCGTCAGCAGGCACTCGGCAAGATTGCGGAGCTCAAGGCGGAGTACGCGAAAAAGTCTGCGGACCTGCGGTCAGAGCTATCGCGCACGACGGCGGAACTGGCGCGCAAATCGGAGGAACTGAGGAAGCTCGCAAGCGAAGCGGCGCATCGCGCAGTCGAAATAATCCGCAGCGAAGAACCTCAAGCGGTGGCGATGGGTGGAAGCTCCGCGCTCCCCAAGGAAGTCTCGCCCCAGGAAATCGAAGATCGCAAAGATGACAAGGAGCAGGATGAAGGCCAATAGAGCGCCGACGGCGACCGGCCCTGCATCCGGGTCAGGGTGCCGGCGAGTTCTTCCCGAAGGGCGCGGTCAGCGAGCTTCCCGCGCGCCGACGGCTCTAACGGCGCGCGGGAACCCGCTCAGCAAACGAAGTTTTTTACGGCGCGGCCGGACTGGCTGCGGCTGCCGGGCTTGAGGCGTCGCTCGCCGCCGGTGCGGCAGCGCTCGCGGCTTCCGCTGGTGCGGCAGGCGCGGCTGCGGACGCGGCAGCGTCAGGCGCGGGAGCCGACTCGTCGGATTTACTGCAGGCCGTCGCGAAGAACATCGTAACTAGTGCCAGAAGCAGGACCTTGCGCATCGCTTTCTCCTTGTTGGTCGGTGCTCAGTTGAGCGCGGAAACTCGAAACGGGGCAAGGATACGACAGGCGCGGCATAACTTCAAGCGCGAACTGTTCCGCGCGGCGCTCGAGGCCCAGTCGCTGGAATCTTCCACCGCCGCGCAAGAAATTTTTTGACTATTTGGTGGGCATCTGTATCATTCAATCAGCACTCGGCGCCTTGGAGGCGGATGTGGTGGAGGTAGTAGGGTGGAAGATCGGCGCATTTTTTTCGCGGGCCGCGGGCTCGCAAACCGGCACAATTCTCAAATAGTCGAGCACGAACTCGACATGGTGCGAAGCGCAGAGCGTCCCATCGCGGGCGTGCCGACGCTAATGCGAATTCGCAACTGGCTGATGCCGTCGGGACGCTTGGTCGGTTCTCCAATGCGCTCGGTGGCGCGGGAACTCGAAGAGTCCTACCCCGGCCGCGACATCTAGCGGCGCGCGCAAGTCGCTGGCGGAGAGGGAGATTACCATGAGCGCAATCTCGCGAATCTCGACCAACACGCCGTGGGAGCCGATCGTCGGCTACTCACGGCTGGTGCGCGCCGGCGACATCGTCGCGGTGTCGGGCACCACGGCCACCGACGACCGTGGCCTGATTCGTGGGCGCGGGCCAGATGTATGTACAGGCCCGCCAGGCACTCATGAATATCCGCGCGGCGCTCGAGCGCGCCGGACTCGGGATGCATCACGTCATTCGCACGCGGATGTTCGTCACCGACATGGATCGATTCCCCGAAGTGGCGCGCGCCCACAAGGAATTCTTCGCCGACTCCCCGCCCGCATCGACGGTGGTCGAAGTGCGCAGGCTGGCGAATCCCCTGATGATGATCGAGATCGAAGCGGACGCATACGCCGGCGCCGCCGGCAGTCCGACCGCGAGCGCGAATCCGAAAGCGGCCGTCAAGCCGACGCCGAAGCCGAAATCCGCAAAGAAGCCGGCATCAAAGAAACCCACGCGCCGGAAGTAATCTCAACAACTCGCTTCCCCTGCCTCCAGGTGACAGGCAGCTTATGTAGAGGACGCTCTACGCGGCCTGATGCTTCCCACCGGGCTAGCCGAATCGGAATCCGGACCGACCGCGTTGTGCCGGTTGCAACTTTGCACTACGGCCTGGATTGGAGGACTGCCTGCCCGGTCGTTAGATCGACAGGAACAGATACATGCTCGTGCGCGATTAGCCACTCACCTCCGAAATTCGCATAACCATCAGTGACCCGAAGGATCAGGTCGAGCTTCTTGCCCTGCTGATTAGTGCAAGCGAAGTGCTGGATGCTGTGGCTGTAAGCATAGCGGGCGCCTCCATACGTCTCGAGTTCACTGATCTCGAAGGTCGGCGAATCCTTGCATCCGGCGAGAAACGCTCGCCAATCCTCCTTGTACGCTTTCCAGCCGGTGTACTGGCGGGGCGGGACGAGATCGAACACAACCAGATCATCACTGACTGTGTAGTGCGCCATAATCTTGTCAAGGTCTTTGGCTCTGACCGCGGCCGCAAAACTGGTTTCCAACGACCTGATAGCGCCTTCGGTATCAGTTGCCGATGCTTCTGTTCGGCAAACAATAACCAGCAGCAACGCAGCGATCAGGGCTGCGATTCCCCTCCATGTAACTTTCGACATTTGAGACTCCTCCTCGATTGAACCAACTTATATCAGCAACTATCGGAAAATGAACTCGTTAACGAATTTGTGAAGACAACTCCGCCGTGCGTACTGAAAATCCAATTCTGAACCAGGGTTCGATAGTCAGCCGGTGGATCTCCGGTTCGCCGTCGCCAAGCCAAAGACAAAGCCCGCGCCAGAATCCGCAGAAGACCGAAATCGAAAAAACTCTCCCGCCGCAAGTAACAGCCAGGGAAAGAGCGGATTGCTTCCCCTCTCCATCAAAGGAGAGGATCGAACGTGAGGGTCTTTCTTCAGCGCGCCTTATTCGCGCGCGATTCACGATTCTGCTTCTTGCCTAAGCGTCCGCCAAATCGGCGGAAGGGGTGCGGAAGGACTACTCGTCCATTGCGACGGCGTGGATTCCTTCCGCGCCGCCGGCGGAATGAAATGCGTTGGCGGCCGATGCGATATACGGCTGCGGATAAACTCCGATCAGGATGGTAGCAATCGCCGCCAGCCCGATTGCCGCGACCAGCGCGGGGCGACTACTCAGTCGCGCGACTTCGACGCCGCCTTCCTGCATGTACATCGCGACGATTACGTAGATGTAGTAGTAGGCCGACTATTACGCTATTGAGTACCGCGATTATCACCAGCCACGACGTAGCCCTGGTGCAGCGCCTCGCTGAAAATGTAGAACTTGCCGACGAATCCGGCCAGCGGCGGCACCCCGGTCAACGACAGCATGAAGATCGCCATCGCGGCGGCGAGCAGCGGCTGACGCGCGCGCAGGCCGCGGAAGTCGCTGATCTGATTACCTCACTTCGCCGCGCCGTTCGAGCGCGATGACTACCGCGAACGCGCCCGAGATTAGTGAATGCGTAGCCGAGCAGGTAGTAGAGAATCGCCGGCCCCGACCGCACTCCCGCCGCCATCCCCAACAGCAAGTAGCCGGCGTGCGCGATCGCCGAGTAGGCGAGCATCCGCTTGATGTTGGTCTGCACGGCGGCGATTACATTTCCGCCGGTCATCGTCAGCGCCGCAACCACCCACAGCACCGTCTGCCAGTGCGCCGCCGACCGACGGCAAATGGACCATGAAGACGCGCACGAACGCGGCGAACGCCGCGAGCTTCACGCCCACCGCCATGAACGCGGTCACCGGCGTCGGCGCGCCTTCGTAAACGTCCGGCGTCCACATGTGAAACGGCACCGCGGCGACCTTGAAGCCGAATCCAATCAGCATCAGGCCGATGCCGAGCAGCAGCAGCGGATTCGCTCCCATCGAACCGGACGCGAGCGCGTCGTGAATCGGGCCGAGCTTGATAGTGCCGGTCGCGCCATAAATCAGCGCGATTCCGTAGAGCAGGAAGCCGGTCGAGAACGCGCCCAGCAGAAAATATTTGATCGCCGCCTCGTTCGACCTGGCGTTGCGGCGCATGAATCCGGCCAGCACGTAAACCGGAATCGACATCGTCTCGAGGCCGAGAAAAATGACGATCAGGTCGCCGGCCGCCGCCATCAGCATCATGCCGAGCGCGGAGAACAGGATCAGCGAATAGTATTCGGCGCCGGGGATATGATTTTCGGCGGCGTAGTCGAGCGACATCATCACGGTGAACATCGCGGCGATCAAAATCGCCAACTCGAAAAATGCCGAGAAGCTGTCGATCGAGATCGCGCCGGCGAAGGCGACGCCGTACTGCCCCACGATTCCGAGCGTGAACACGAACGCCACGCCCAGCGACGCGAGCGTCACCAGCCCCAGACCTTCGCTCTCGCTGTCGTCAACGCGCACCCCGGCCAGCAGCACCACGATCGCGGCCAAACGCGACGACGACCATCGGCAGAATCGGCAGCCAGACAAAGTTGATCGCGGCGAGATTGAACGGACTCATCGTATTGCCGCCGCTATGACAGGTTCGCGAGTTACTATTGGACTGGCTGTTCGAACCGGCTGTCGTTCAGGCTCCAGATGAGCCTGCCCGAAATTCGCCCGCGCCAGCATCGCAGTCACCGACGGCTCGATCCGGCTGATCAGCGGCCGCGGGAAAAGCCCCATCAACAGCATCAGCGCGATCAGCGGCACCATCACGGCAATCTCGCGCGCGGTCAGGTCGCGCATAGTTTCGTTCACCGCCTTGGTAATCGGCCCGAACATCACCCGCTCGTAGGTCCACAGCATGTAGAGCGCGCCGAGGATCACGCCGACGACGGCGAACACTGTCGCGAGCCTGATCTGCAGGAACGCGCCGAGCATGATCAGAAACTCGCCGACGAAGCCGTTGAGCCCGGGCAGCCCGATCGACGACAGCATCACGACCATGAAGATCGCGGCGTAAATCGGCACGCTGCTTCCACAAGCCGCCGAATTCGGAAATTTCGCGCGTGTGGCGGCGCATATAGATCATCCCGACCAGCAAAAACAATCCGCCGGTCGAAACCCCGTGATTGAGCATCTGGTAGATCGCGCCGTCGATTCCTTCCGGGTTGAGCGCGAAGATCCCGAGCATCACGAAGCCCAGGTGGCTGACCGACGAATAGGCGATCAGGCGCTTCAGGTCCGGCTGCACCATCGCGACCAGCGCGCCATAGATGATCCCGATCACCGCGAGCGCCATGAACAGCGGCGTCGCCTCGATCGCGACCGCCGGGAACAGCGGAATCGCGAAGCGCAGGAAACCGTAGGTGCCCATCTTGAGCATCACGCCCGCCAGGATGACCGAGCCTGCCGTCGGCGCGTTGGTATGCGCGTCGGGCAGCCAGGTATGCACCGGCCACATCGGCACCTTGATCGCAAAGGCGAGCGCGAACGCGGCGAACAGCCAGCGCGCCTTCGTTGGCGTCAGCGGCACCTGGTACAGCAGCGGCAGATCGAAGCTGATGCGGTCGAAATGCACGTGGCCCTGGTACACCAGGTAAAGGATCGCGGCCAGCATCAGGAGCGAGCCGACCATCGTGAACAGCACGAACTTGATGGCGGCGTAAATCTTGCGCCCGTGCCCCCAGATGCCGATCAGGAAGTACATCGGGATCAGCATCAGTTCCCAGAACACGTAGAACAGGAACAAATCGACCGCGAGCAGCGTGCCGAGCAGCCCGGTCTCGAGCACCAGCATGAAGAAGCAGAACTCGCGCGGACGCTCCTCGATATCGCCGCCGCCCGAATAGAGCATCGACAGAGAAATCAGGATAGTGGTCAGTAGCACCAGGAACAGGCTGATGCCGTCGATGCCGAGGTGGTATGAGATCCCGAACGCCGGAATCCAGTCGTATTGCTCGACGAACTGGTAATCCGCCGAGTGCGGATCGAATTGCCAGAGGACATAGAAACTCAGCGCCAGCGGCAGCAGCGAGAAAATAAACGCCGAGTTCCAAATCGCGCGCTCCTCGCTCTGCATCAGGATGAAGAGCGCGCCGATCAGCGGCAGAAAGATCAATGCGGTCAGCACGCCGCCGCTCATCGAGCAGTCACCAGGAACAGGTAGTAAGCCACGACGCCCAACGCGCCCAACAGGTATACGAATGCGTAGTGCTGGACGTTGCCGGTCTCTGCGCGCCGCGCCACCTGGCCCCCAGTCTGGACGGCGAGCCCCGCGCCTTCAGCGGCGCCGTCGATCACGAAGCTGTCGATCGCGCGGTTCAGCACGTTGTTCGACACCCACCACAGCGGCCGCGTGACGATGAAGTTATATAGTTCGTCGACGTAGTACTTGTTGAGTAGCAAGTCGTATGCGGGCTTCAGCCGCCACGCAAGCAGGAACGGAATTCCCGGCAATTTGATGTATAACAACCAGGCCAGCACAAGTCCGACGATCGAAGCGGCCGACGCGACGAGAGACAGGTCAAATGAAGCTCGCCTCAATTGCTGGTTTGAACTTGCCGACCACCGGCGCGAGGAACCTTACGAACGCGTCTCCCCAAAGGTATCCGTCGGGAAGGTTCACCCATCCGCCAACTGTCGCGAGAATAGCCAGTACGATCAGTGGAATAGCCATTACCGCCGGCGATTCGTGGATGTGATGTTCTTTCTCAGAATCGACGCGCGAGATACCGAAGAAGGTCATGAAGATCAGCCGGAACATGTAGAACGACGTGAGCCCGGCGGTGACCACGCCGATGAGCCAGAGCGAAAAATGTCCCGACTCATACGCCGAATCGAGAATCAGATCCTTGGAGAAGTAGCCGGAGAACGGAAATATCGCGGCGATCGCGAGCGTCCCGATGAACATCGTCGCGAACGTGATCGGCAGCTTTTTCCGCAGCCCGCCCATCTTGCTCATGTCCTGCTCGCCGCCGAGCGCATGAATGACGGAGCCCGCGCACAGGAACAGCAGGCCCTTGAAAAACGCGTGGGTCATGACGTGGAAAATTCCCGACGCATACGCCCCCGATCCGACGCCGAGAAACATGTAGCCGAGCTGGCTGATAGTCGAGTAAGCGAGCACTTTCTTTATGTCCGGCTGCACGATCGCGATAGTCGCGGCGAACAGCGCAGTCAGCGCACCAACCGTCGCCACCAGGTCGAGCGTGCTCGGCGCCAGCGTGAACATGAACCCAAGCCGCGCGATCATGTAGACGCCCGCCGTCACCATCGTCGCCGCATGGATCAATGCGCTGACAGGAGTCGGGCCGACCATCGCATCGGGCAGCCAGACGTAGAGCGGAATCTGCGCCGACTTGCCGGTCGCGCCGATGAACAGCAGGAAGCATGCGGCGGTCGCAGCCGTGCCGCCGAGCAATGCGGCATTGTTGCGCAGTTCGACGAAGTTCAGCGTCCAGACGCCGTGCGCACCAAGCGTCGCGATAATCGTGAACATCCCGAGCAGAAAGCCGGCGTCACCGATTCGATTTACGACGAACGCCTTGCGCCCGTTATAGGCGTACTGAGGATTCGTGTACCAGAACGCGATTAGCAAGTAGGAACACAGCCCGACGCCTTCCCATCCGACGAACATCATTAGCAAGTTGTCCGCCAGAATGAGTATCAACATCGATAGTGCGAACAGGTTCATGTAGGTAAAGAAGCGCGCGAAATCCTCGTCGTGCGCCATGTACCCAACTGAGTAAAGATGGATTAGTGCGCCGACCCCAGTGACTATCATCACCATCACGCCCGACAGCGCGTCGACGCGCAGTCCCATGTCGGCGTGAAATCGTCCCGCCTCGATCCATCCCCACAAATGCATGGTGAGCGCGCCGCCCGCAGGCATCGCGAGTAACCTCAATAATGCCCACGTCGCCACGCCGGACGCCGCGAACATCACGCCCGGCCCGACGACGTTGACCGCGCCGCGTCCCCACCTCGCACCCAGGAAAAGATTGAACACGACGCCGATCGCAGGGAACAGCAGGATTAGCGCGAGTGCTGGAAACTCAGCCGTCATTGGTACTGGTCACCATCTCATCAGGGTTAAGTCGTCGGCATGAACGGTTTCACGATTGCGAAAAGTCGAGATGATGATGCCCAGCCCAACGGCCGATTCCGCCGCCGCCACCGTCATGACGAAAAACACGATCACCTGCCCGTCCATCGATCCGAGCCGGCTGCCGATCGCGATGAATGCAAGATTTACCGCATTGAGCATCAGCTCGATCGACATCAACATCACCAGGATATTGCGGCGAATGATCACGCCGGCCACGCCAATCGCGAAGATCATCGCGCTCAGAGACATCATGTACGTGAGCGGAATCATGACGCGCGCTCTCTCGCCGCACGCGGGTCGTCCGTTCCCGGCAGCTTGCGCGCCAGCGCTATTGAACCGACCACCGCCGCCAGCAGCAGCACCGAAGTCACCTCGAACGCGACCAGATAGTCGGTGAAGAGCTCGCCGGCAAGGCTCGCGAGCGATCCATAGCCGACGGGCTCGTGCGTGAACTTCACCTGCAGATGCGGCGGCGCCAGAATCAAGAACAATTCGGTCACCAGCAGCGCCGCGCCGATCGATCCGAAAAACTTGAGCACCAGATGGCCTGTCGGTCCGGCTTCGACTTGAAGATTCAGCAGCCAGATCACGAACAGGAACAGCACCATGATCGCGCCCGCATAAACGATGATCTGCAGGAAGCCGACCACCACCGCGTCCTCCGCGATGAACAAAATCGCCACCGCCATCAGCGTCGCGATCAGCGCGAGCAACGAATGAATCGGGTTGCGCTGCACCACAACGCCCAGCGCCGAGACCACCGCCAGCGCGCCGAGAAAGATGAACAGGAACGGCGGCATCAGTGGACTCTCCCCGTTGTCGCCACCACCACGAATGCGGTCAGCAGCACGTTGAGCAGTCCGAGCGGCACCAATCCTTTCCATCCCAGCCGCATCAACTGATCGTAGCGGAAGCGCGGCAGCGTCCATCGCACCATGCCCAGGAAAATGCACAGTGCAACGACCTTCACCAAGAATGCGACGACGCCCAGGATCGACACCGCGAGCGCCGGCACCGAAAGGATCGCTCCGCCCGGCAGATGAAACCCGTCGCGCATACAGCCACGGCACCTGCCATCCGCCGAAAAAAAACGTCGTCAGCAGCACCGCGATCAGCGCCTGCTCGGCAAAATCGGTGAGCATGAAGACCGCCTGCTTGCCGCCCGAGTATTCGGTGAAATAGCCCTGCGATCAGTTCCGACTCGCTCTCGGGCAGATCGAACGGGATTCGCTTGGATTCCGCCGGCGCCCGCCACCAGCAGCAGCATGAACGCGAGCGGCTGAATGAAAATTCCCCATCGTGGCAAAAATCCGAACCACACCCCGCCCTGCCCTCGCACGATTTCCTGCAGATTCAGCGTGCCGAAGGTCATGACCACCGACGACGATCGCGAGCCCCATCGCCAGCTCGTACGAGATCATCTGCGCCGTCGCGCGAATCCCGCCCAGCAGCGCCCATCGATTGTTCGACGCCCATCCCGCCAGCGCGACGCCATAAACGCCAATCCCAATCGTCGCGAGCAGGTACAGCGCGCCTGCGTTGAGGTTCGCGGCCTGGAGTCCGATCCGATGCCCGCCGATCGAAATCGTGTCGCCGAACGGAATCACCACGAACGTGATCATCACCGGGAACAGCGCGAGGAACGGCGCCAGCGTATGCAGGAATTTGTCGGCACCGTCCGGAATGAAATCTTCCTTGGTGAACATTTTCACCGGGTCGGCAATCATCGTGTTGATGATGCCCGAGATTCGGCATCCCCATCCGCTTGCCGATGCCCGTGATCGTCACGCGATTGGTGCCGATTCGGTCCTGGATCAGCGCGCTGCCCTTGCGCTCGAAGTAGAGCAGGAACAGCGACAGGTTCAGCCCGAGCAGGATCATCAGGATCGCTTTGATCGCGCCCGCAATTAATTCAATTGTCACGTGCGGCAAGCTCGTCGATTAGTTTGAGGATGCTTTCTTCCGTGAGATTTTCGACGTAAGCGTCCTGGTTCAGCTGCAGCATCGGCGCCGTCCCGCACGACGCCAGGCATTCCACCGATCCCAGCGTGAATTTGCCGTCCGGCGTCGTCTCGCCCATCTCGATTTTCGATTTGCGCTTGATGCATTCCACGATTTTGTCGGCGCCGCGCAGCCGGCATGAAAGATTCGTGCACACGTCGAGCATGTAGCGCCCGACCGGCTTGCGATGGAACATCGTATAGAACGAGACCACCGCGCGCACATGCGCCGGCGGCAACTCCATCAGCTGCGCGACGTAGTCCTGCGTCGCGTTGCTGAGCCATCCGAACTCGCGCTGCGCGATCCACAACGTCGGCAGCAACGCCGCCTGCCGCGTCGGGTAGCGCCCGAGAATTTGGCGGTACTCGTCGAGCGCCGCGTCGGAAAACTTGGGTTGCTGGTCTCCAGGCATGGCAGAAGTATTACTGAGCCTTCAACATCAAAATTCTTGAGTTCGGGAATCTAATGATTGGTAGCTAAATTTTCGCAAATCCGCCAGAGGCGCAAGCTCGGTCGCTCTATCCGCCCGCCAACTTGCGGGGTCGGACAGAACGGGTTATCTATCGTCCGCGACTTCGAGGCAAGAGGCGAAGCCGTAAGATTAAGAGGCGAAGCCGTTACGATTAAGAGGCACTGCACGATTAAGTAAGAGGCGACTGCGAAATCGCCGCGAAATAAACTCAAGCTATGCGAATTATCGCCGGACATTCTCACGGCCGCCGGCTAAAGGCCCCCCGCGGTTTGCTGACGCGCCCCACCTCGGCCCGCGCGCGCGAATCGATCTTCTCGCGCCTCAGCGTCCGCATCGATTTCGACGGCGTGCGCGTGCTCGACATTTTCGCCGGCAGCGGCTCGCTCGGAATCGAATCGCTCTCCCGCGGCGCCGCCCAAGTGACCTTCGTCGATTCCTCGCGCGACGCCGCGTCCGCCATTCGCGCCAACCTCACCCAGCTCGAACTCTCCGATCGCGCCCGCATCCTCGTGTCCGACGTTCGCCGCGCGCTAACCGATCTCGGCCGCGCGCACGAGACCTTCGGCTTGGTATTTGTCGACGCGCCGTTCAAGGACGACACCAGCGCGCAGGTCCTGGCGCAGCTCGCTGAGTTCAATCTCGTCGCGCCCGACGGATGGATCGTGATCGAACAATCGAAACGCGCACCCGCGGCCCCTCCCGCTCCCGAAGCCCACGAGCGCGCATTCGTCGCAACCATCGGCGATCACCGGATCGCCTTTTACCGGCGGCCCAACCCGGCGCCGATCGCAGAGTGACGGTCTGACTAAAATGACCAAAGGCAAAGAGCGTACCCCGCTGATCGCCGTTTACCCCGGCAGCTTCGATCCGATCCACAACGGCCACGTCGACGTTATCCGCCGCAGCGTCGCGATTTTCGACGAGGTCATCGTCGCCGTCACCTACAATCCGCACAAGGATGCGGCCCTGTTCACCGGCGACGAGCGGGTCGAAATCATCCGCGAGGTCATCCGCGACCTCGAGCCGCGCGCCCGCGTCGACAAGTTCAGCGGCCTCTCCGTCGACTACGCCGAACGAATCGGCGCCAAGGTCCTGATTCGCTCGCTGCGCGCCGTCACCGACTTCGACTACGAGCTCCAGATGGCCCAGATGAACAAGACGATGAGCCCGAACGTCGAGACGGTCTTCATGTTCTCAAACCCCCGCCTCTTCTTCAGCTCCTCGCACCTAATCAAGGAGGTCGCCGGCTACGGCAAACGCCTCCCCGAACTGGTCCCCGAAATAGTAATCGACCGCCTCCGCCAAAAACTAAAAGTCGCCTAACCCCGCCCAATCGATCGTCCCCCTTCCACCCGGGGGAAAAGCTCTCATCTTCGATTGTCCCCCTTCCACTAGGGGAAGGGGTTAGGGGTTAGGGTTGAGTTGCAACAGGTTGTCCCTAGGGAGGCGGGAGATAGGGGGATGACCGCCGATGCCGGAATGAGGGCGGTGATGGTTGTAGGAGTGGAGCCAGGCCGGGAGAGCGTCGGCGCGCTGCTGTGAATCGTCGTAAGGACGAGCGTAGGCCCATTCGCGCAGAGCGGTCTGGATGAAGCGTTCGGCCTTGCCGTTGGTGCGCGGGGTATAGGGACGGGTGAAGATGTGCCGCACCCTGCGGCTGCGGCACAGGTCGGCAATAGGGAAAGAACGGTAGGCGGAGCCGTTGTCGGTCATGATGCGAGCGACCGAGATGCCAAGGGCCTGGTAATGATCGAGCGCGCGCACGAGGAAGGCAGTGGTGGTTTCCTTGCGCTCGTTGGGCAGAACTTCCATGTAGGACAGGCGCGAGTGGTCGTCGATGCAGACGTGAGCTACTTCGAAGCCGGCGCCGTGGGAGCGCTTTTGATGGGTGCCGGTGATGCGCGAGCCAATCCGGTTAAAGCGGCCGAGCTTTTTGGTGTCGAGATGAAGCAAATCGCCGGCGGCGGCGTACTCGTAGCGCACGCTGGGCGGCGGCGGGTCAAGCGCGCTGAGCCGGGACAGGCAAGCGCGCTTGAGCAGGCGGCTGACGGTAGCACGGCTGAGCGCGAGTTGCGCGGCGATGTGCTTCATCAGCAGGCGCTGGCGGCGCAACTCGAGCACCTGCGCGGCCACGGCCGGCGCAGTCGGACGACGCAGTCGCTGAGGCCGCGAGCTGCGGTCGGCCAGCCCCGCCGGACCTTCGCGGGCAAAGCGAACAACCCACTTGCGCACCGTCTTGTCGCACACTCCCATCGCCGCCGCGACTATCTTTGTAGGTTCTCCTGCATTCACTCGCTTGACCAGCTCGACTCGACTAAGCGGCGTAGTGCGCGCATTCTGATGTATGTCCATCCGGGGGACCTCCTGTGTCGGTGTTGAGTTCGCACCTTTCACCTTCCCAGCGTCTTCCCGGAAGGACAACCTATTGAAACATCACAGTTAGGTTCCTTCATCCTTGTGTCATTCAGAGCGCTGCGAAGAATCCCGCAGCGCTCTTCCCGTCTCCCAGAGTTAGGGTCCTTTTCTTCAGTAGCACAGGCTTTAGCCTGTGATTCTTCCGCGCGCCCTTCACGATACTGCTTCCGTTCCGGAAGCGCGCAAAGGTCATTCGCCCCCTCCTTCATTGCCTCGCCCACGAGGAGAGAGGCCGACGCGCGTCCCCGCGCGTCGACTGAGGAACAACACTTCCGCGATTCAGTATAGCATCGCAAACATCCCGTTCAGGATGCTACGCTGCCACATTCAAGATGCCCGGCGCTCCACTCGAAGATTACCTCCGCGAACTTAGCGACATCCGTCGTTCCGGTTCCGCCGTTCCCGAAACTTCATATTATCCCGCGCTCGCCGCACTGCTGGACGCTGTCGGCGCAACCCTTAGGCCCAAGGTCCGATGCATAGTTAATCCGAGCCACGACGCGGGCATTCCCGACATCGGGCTTTTCACGCCTGACCAGTTTCAGAAAGCATCTGCCGAAGAACCGCTGCCGGGCACGAAGCCGTCACGTGGTGTCGTCGAAGCAAAGCCTACGAGTAACGATGCCTTCCTGACGGCCGATAGCGCCCAAGTGTCGAAATACTGGAAGGGATACCGCCAGGTTCTGGTCACGAATTTCCGTGACTTCCAGCTTGTAGGTGCCGATTCTGAGGGCAAGCCGGTCAAGCTCGAACACTATCGGCTAGCACCGAACGAGTTGGCCTTTTGGACAGCCGCGAGTCATCCACGATCGATCGCAGCCGAGCAAGGTGAGGCATTCGTCGAGTTCCTGAAGCGCGTGATGCTTCACGCCGCATCCTTGGCTGCTCCAAAAGACGTTGCTTGGTTCCTAGCCTCGTATGCGCGTGAAGCACTGAGACGCGTCGAGAAGAAAAGCGACGTGCCCGCCCTCTCATCAATTCGGAGCGCGCTAGAAGAGGCTCTCGCCATCGAATTTGAGGACAAGAAAGGCGAGCATTTCTTTCGCTCCACTCTCGTCCAGACTCTTTTCTACGGCGTTTTTTCCGCGTGGGTTCTCTGGACCCGCGATCATCCGCCCTCGGATCGTAAAGCCCGCTTCGATTGGCTTCACGCCGGCCAACTCCTACGGTTGCCCGTGATGGTCGAACTGTTCCATCAAGCCAGCAATCCTGCATCGCTCGCGGGCCTTGAATTGCCCGAGGTGCTGGACTGGACCGGCAATGTTCTTAATCGCGTTGATCGTTCCGCATTTTTCACCGCGTTCGAGGAGCATCACGCGGTTCAATACTTTTACGAGCCCTTTCTTGACGCCTATGATCCCGACCTCCGTAAGCAGCTCGGCGTCTGGTACACGCCGCGCGAAGTCGTGCGCTATATGGTCGCGCGCGTCGATCGGACGCTGCGCGAAGAGTTGGACATTGCCGACGGTCTCGCAGCTCCGAATGTCTACGTGCTCGATCCATGCTGCGGCACCGGCTCCTATCTAATTGAAGTTCTCAACCGGATCGCAGCAACCCTTCGCGAGAAAGGCGGCGACGCTCTCACCGCGCAGGAGATAAAGCGCGCAGCAATCGAGCGCGTGTTCGGCTTCGAGATTCTGCCGGCGCCCTTTGTAGTGACGCATTTGCAGATCGGACTGCTTCTTCAGTCCCTCGGTGCGCCTTTCTCGGAGAGCAAAAAAGAACGGGCCGGCGTTTATCTCACCAACGCTCTCACCGGATGGGAGCCGCCCGACGGCTCGAAGCCGCAGATGCTGCTGGCGTTCCCTTCACTTCTGCAAGAGCGCGATGCTGCCGAGAGGGTCAAGCGGGCGACGCCGATTCTCGTGATTCTGGGCAATCCGCCTTACAACGGATTCGCCGGACTAGCAGTCGATGAAGAACGCGATCTATCCCAAGCCTATCGAACTGCGAAACGCGCGGCCCAGCCACAGGGACAAGGCCTGAACGATTTATACGTTCGGTTCTTTCGCATGGCGGAGCGGAAAATCGTCGAGAAAACCGGCAAAGGGATCATCTGCTTCATTTCAAACTACTCATGGCTCGATGGACTGTCCTTCACCGGAATGCGCGAACGCTATCTCGATCGCTTCGACCAGATCTCGATCGATTGCCTCAATGGCGACAAGTACAAAACCGGCAAGCTGACGCCCGAAGGCGATTCAGACCCCAGCATTTTCTCAACCGAGTTCAATCGAGAGGGCATTCAAGTCGGCACCGCAATAACTCTGCTCGCGCGTCGCGGGAAATCGAGCGGCGCTCAGAGCGTGAGCTTCCGCGACTTGTGGGGCAAAGACAAACGCGCCCAACTCCTCGACGAAGCCGAAAAAGATCTCGCTCCGAAATACACGGCCCTGCATCCAGCATTGGAACTCGGACTCTCATTCCAGCCGGGCGTCGTCGAAAGCAACTATCTCTCATGGCCCTTGCTGCCTGAACTTTTTCCGGCTTCTTTCCCGGGCGTGAAAACAAGCCGCGATGATGTGGTCGTGGATATCGATAAAGAGCGGCTCATAACCCGGATCAAGCAATACTTCGATCCGGAGCTTGATGATTCGGAAATCCGCGCCATCATGCCGACCGCAATGACGAGCACCGCACGATTCGATGCCAAGAAGACGCGCCAGTACCTCGTGAAGCGCGGCTTCAAACCCGAAAATATCGTGCGCTACTGCTATCGGCCCTTTGACAATCGTTGGCTCTATTGGGAGCCCGAGACGAAGCTTCTTGATGAGAAGCGCTCCGAATACTTCCCACAGGTGTTTGCGGGAAACTTTTGGCTCAGCGCGGGACAGCGCAACCGTAAAGAGGCCTTTTATCAACCGCAGTTGACAAAGCTCTTAGCAGATCATCATCTCGTTGAATCCAACGTCGGGATGTTTCCACTATTACTCAGCGCTAACTTTGGTGGAGGGTTATTCGGCGAAGATCCAAAGCCCAACCTCTCGAGCGATGCATCCAAATGGCTTGCTCATATAAAGGCAGCCCCCGCCGACCTATTGTTTCATTGCGTCGGCGTTACTCACGCCCCGCGCTACCGACGAGAGAACTCCGGCGCACTCCGGCAGGACTGGCCGCGGATTCCGCTTCCGGCTTCGAACGATGCGCTGGACCGATCTGCCCAACTCGGTCGTTCTGTTTCAGCTTTGCTTGATCCTGACGGCACTGTCGACGGTGTCACCGTCGGGAAAGTGCGACTCGAACTCGGCATTGTTGGCGCGATTTCTCGCGAAGGGGGCGGGACGCTAAATCCTGAAGCCGGAGACCTCGACGTTACGGCCGGATGGGGCCACAGCGGCAAGGGCGGCGCCGTGATGCCCGGCAAAGGGAAAATCATCGAGCGCGATTACACCGCAAAAGAGCGCGACGCGATTGCTCAGGGTGCCGATGCGCTCGGCCTCTCCGAAGAACAGATCTTCAAATTGCTCGGCAATCGTACTCTCGACGTTTACCTGAACAACCTCGCCTATTGGCGAAACGTCCCGACAGGCGTTTGGGCGTACACCATCGGCGGCTACCAGGTGCTCAAGAAATGGCTCAGCTACCGCGAGCGCGAAATCCTCGGCCGCGCCCTCAAGATGGACGAAGCGCGCACTGTCACCGACATCGCGCGGCGCATCGCTGCAATCCTCCTGATGGAACCCGAACTCGACGCCAACTACGAAGCCGTCAAGAAATCTACCTATCCTTGGAAGTCTCCTTCCTGAACGACGGCGCGCACGTCGACAACCGAATCTGCGGCGCAACAGTCAATCGCACCAACGTCCCTCACCCTAACCCTCTCTCCACGAACGGGCGAGGGAACCAGACGCTCAGCCCGGAATGACACCAGCACCAAACCCCGAGAGCGAAAGGTTGTCCTCAACCTTTCGCGATTTCTTTCACTGGGTGCAGGGGTCACCCCTGCCGCCCGCCGCTCAGGCGATTGTCTCCACATGACAACCGCTGTCATCTCGATCTGCCATAATCCGATCCATGACTCCCTCTGCCACATCACCTCGAATCCAATCAACTTCACTCCCCACGATCCCTCAATCGAACGCACCCACCAGGCGGAAGAGACGGAGGAGAAGCGCGATCTCAAAAAAATCTCCTCGGTCGGTCAATTTATCAATTCAGAACAATGTTTCCCTTGCCTCGCGCCGCTAACCGAGGCTATCTCCTGTAGACCAATGCTCAAACTCAATCGCAGAATCGCCGCTATCAAACCGTCCGCCACGCTGGCCGCCGACGCTCGCGCCACCGAAATGAAGCTCGCCGGCATCGATGTCATCTCGCTCGCCGCCGGCGAGCCCGACTTCGACACTCCCGATCACATCAAGCGCGCCGCCGACAAAGCGCTCGCCGCCGGCCAGACCAAGTACACCGCGGTCGGCGGAACCGCCGCGCTCAAGAAAGCCATCCAGCTCAAACTCAAGCGCGACAACAACCTAGACTACGAGCCCGCCGAAATAATCGCGTCCGCCGGATGCAAGCAGGCCGAGGCCAACGTCATCAACGCGCTATTCGACGAAGGCGACGAGGTCATCATCCCGACGCCAGCGTGGGTCAGCTTCGCCGCGATGGTTTCGCTCGCGGGCGCCGAGCCGAAGTTCGTGCCGTGCTCCGAGGCCGGCGGCTTCATGCTCGAGCCCGAGGCTTTGCGCCGCGCGATCACGCCGCGCACTCGCGGCATCATGCTCAACTCGCCGTCCAATCCCACCGGCGCCGTCTACGGCCCCGAACAACTCACTGCCATCGCGCGCGTGCTCGTCGACACCGACATCTGGGTGATGTCCGACGACGTCTACGAGCACATCGTGTACGGGGGCGGGCTCGCGCCGCACCTGTTTCACATCGAGCCGCGCCTCAAGTCCCACGGCATCGTCTTCAACTCGCTGTCGAAAACCTACGCGATGACCGGATGGCGTATCGGATTCGCGGCCGGGCCCAAGGAAGCGATCGCGGCTGCCGGCCGCCTGCAGAGCCAGAACAGCGGCAATCCCAATTCCATCACGCAAGCCGCCGCCATCGAAGCGCTCACCGGCCCGCAGGACGCGCTCAAGCCGATGCTCGAGGCGTTCCGCGAGCGCAACGCGCTGGTCGTCGATCGCGTGCGCCGCATCCCGGGCTTCAAGCTGCCCAACATTCCGCAGGGCGCGTTTTACGCTTTCCCGAACGTGTCCGAGTTGCTCGGCAGCCGCTTCGGCGACAAGCAAATCACCGACGGCGACACGCTCGCGGCGTTCCTGCTCGACGAGGCGCACGTCTCGCTGGTCGGCGGCAACGACTTCGGCGCGCCCGATCACGTCCGCCTGTCGTACGCCACTTCGGTGAAGAATCTGAACGAGGCTTTCGATCGCATCGAGCGCGCCGTCGCGAAGCTCAAGCGCTAGCCGCGATGGCCGAGCGCGCAGGTTTGCGCACCTCTCTCCGGCGGCTTCCAATCACTGGAATTGTCGCGGCGATCCTCGCGATCATCGCAACGCTCTCGACCGCCCAACGCCTCCGCGCAGTCTCGCATCGCTACAACAACGTCGATTTCGTTTTCTACTACGGCTGGTGGACCGACTACTCCAGCGGCGGCGACCCTTGGATCGTGCATCCGGAACTGAGCGAATTGCGGCCCGGAGTTGTCCGGCCGCACTACTGCAACAACACGCCGTTCTTCGTTGAATTATTCTCACCGCTCGCCCGCCTCGATCAGCCGGCCGCCTTCTGGACCTGGCAGACCGCTCAACTGCTATGCCTCGCGTTCGCCGTGCTGATGCTCGCGCGGGGGAACGATCCGCCGCTCACCGCCGCACCAACGATCATCGTCCTCTCACTGTTGCTGCTGTCGCGCCAGTTCGCGGGCACTCTGCGGGCGCCGAAGTCACGCCGACGTTGCTGGCGCTGTTATGCGCCTCATGGTTCTGCGCGCGCCGCGAACGCGATGCGGCCGCGGGAATCTGCCTGGCGCTGGCGGCGTTGGTGAAGCTGTATCCCGTGACGGCCGGGGGATACTTTTTTTTCGCTCGCCGCTGGCGCGCGCTCGGATGGGCGATCGTCTCTTTTGTGGTCGGCGTATTACTGACGAATCCCGCTCACTGGATCGAACTCGCCACGCTGGAAATGCCAGTGTCATATCGCAACGTGGCGCGCGCTGAACTCACCGTGCTCGCCTTCGTCCGTCGATGCGTCGCGCATTTCGCCGGCACGACGACCTTCGCCGCGCCCTTCCTCGCCAGTGATCGCGATCACCGCGCTCATCGATCTCGCGCTGCTGGCAATCGCCGCCGCCTGCCACGATAGCATGCCGCAGACGGCCTGACCTCGACGGCCTCGTGTTCGGATCTATGGGTGGCGCTCGCGCTACTGATGTCGCCGCTGGCCTGGATGCCCGAGACACTGCTGCTGCTGCCCGCTTACCTGTTCGGGACGCTCGCCGCATGGAACGGATTCCAGAGGCGACGCGAGCGCATCCACGCCGCGGCAGATCACGTTGATAGCGGGCAGCGTGATACTCCCGGCATGCATCGCGACCGCGCTGATCAAAGCGGTGCCGCATCCAGGATTTCCGATGCTGTTGGCGGCGTACTTCGGCGCGACGCTGATCGTCCGCGCGCGAATGCAATCGGAGCCTTAATGCTTGCACCACGGCGCCGGGAAATTCGCCGGTATCGAGGAAGCGCACATAGTCGGCGAGAATCTCCGCATGATCGAATGCCAGCGGCGCGGGCGGATTGCGCGGATCGACGAGCGCGCAGTTCTTCGCATCGTCGGCGGCCGACGCGGCGTTCCCGTCCGCGCGTGCGACATAGACCGCAGTGATCGGTTTGCCCGCGCGGATCGCGATCGGGCCGCGAATAAACTCCCAACAGCGCGCGCAGCTCGACCTCGAGCGAAATTTCCTCGCTGCGCCTCGCGCACCGCGGCCTGCTCGACGGTCTCGCCAAAATCGACGAAACCGCCGGGAATGGCCCATCCTGGCGGGAAAATTCTTCCGCTCGATCAGAACAATTTGATCGCCGATTTCGGCAATCACGTCGGCGGCGATCGGAGGACATACTGGTCGTGGCATACGTCGATTCTAGCATTTGATGCGAGCGTAGTTGACAAGTGCGGCGCGCGTCAACAAAGTCGAGCGCTATGCAGGTCGCACGGCTATACGATTTCGGTGACATCCGCGTCGAGGAAACTGCGCGTCCCGCAAGTCGGGCCGCACGATATCCTGGTGCGCGCCCGCGCATGCGGCATCTGCTCGGGCGACATCATGCCGTGGTACATCCGGCGCAAGGCGCCGCTCGGTGCTGGGCCACGAGCCGGTCGGTATCGTCGAGGAGGCGGGTGCCGCGGTGCAGCGATTCAAGCCCGGCGATCGCGTCTTCGTGCATCATCATGCGCCATGCTTTTCAGTGCGCGGCATGCCGGCGCGGCGAATACGTCCAATGCGCGACCTGGCGCGCGACCAAAATCGATCCCGGCGGGATGGCGGAATATTTTCTCGTCAGCGCCGACCAATCAGCGCGACACGCTGCGGCTGCCCGACTGCGGTCAGCGACGCCGACGGCGTGCTGATCGAGCCCGCCGCATGCGTCGTGAAGTCGCTCAAGCGCGCGGGGCTCAAGCCCGGCGAATCGATCCTGATCATCGGACTCGGCATCATGGGCATGATGCACGTGAAGCTGGCGCGGCATCTCGGCGCGGGCACGATCATCGGCGCGGATCTGTTCGCAGCGCGCGCCAATCGCGCGCTGGAGCTCGGCGCCGATCGCGCGATCGTCGTGGCGGGCGACAACCTCGTCGAGCAGGTGCGCGAGGTGACCAACGGCGCGATGGCCGACGTGGTGATCGTCGGGCCCGGGCAGCCGAAGGCGATGGCGACCGGCATCGCGGCGGCCGGCAAGGGCGCGACAGTCGTGCAATTCACCGCGACGCCGCCCGACGACGAGCTGATCGTTCAATCCGCACGATCTGTATTTCAACGAGACCCGGCTGGTGCCGAGCTATTCATGCGGCCCCGACGATACGCGCGAGCGCGCTGGACCTGGTCGAGCGAGGAGTGATCAATGCGCGCGAGCTGGTGACGCATCATTTTCCGCTCGCGAAAATTACCGACGCGTATCGCGACCGCGCAAAAGCCCGAATCACTCAAAGTGATCGTGACGTTCGAGCTGAATGCCGAGTCGAAGCCGCGACGAGATCAGTCCGGCGAGTAAAGTACAAAGAGGGCGGCTCGCTTTCACGAGCACCCCCTCTTGCAAACAAGCTGACCGAGGTTACGGAGTTGCAGGAGCCGGAGCCGGGCGCCCGCTGTCCGCACCGGCGCCGTCGCGCCGGCAGCAGGAGCGCCGCGCCTGCCTGTCGCCGCCTTCAGCGTGCCTTCTTGATGGTGATGATGATGCACCGTGATGATGCGCCGACCTGCCATGGTCTTGCGCGATTGCTTCTGCGCGATCCGCCGCGGCCTTCGCATCGCTGGCCGCCTGCTCTACGCGGCTCGCCGCAGCCTGCGCCTGCGCGGCCGACTGCTGCGACTTCGGTGGCCGCCGCTTCCGCGCGCGCCGCAGCCTGATCAGCCTGGTTGGCCGCGTTGACGGCGCGCTGTGCGGGATCCGGCTCGTTCGACGAGCATCCGCCGAGCAAACGAAAGGGCTAACGCAGCCCCGGCAGAGACCGACAAGTTTAGAAGATTTCTTCATTAACCCTTCCATTCTTTCCTCCTAAGCAATGCGCAGGAGTGTCCTAAGCAGCACGGGCCCCGCATTAAGACCCTCAATTTGTCTCACAACCTCCCAGCCCATGCAAGCTTCTCGCATGAATGCTATTCGGTACCATTGATCCGACTGGCTATTTGAAACTAGCGCACTAAGACGCATGTATCAGTGCGACTAAAGTCAGCGATTAGCCAGTGATGTCGAATTCATTTACGTCCACTCACAGTGGGAATTCTGCTCATTGCTGATCTTCTCGCGATCTACACAGTGTGACTAGCTACTCGTAACGTTTACGATCTAACTATTCACGATCGTCGAAACGACTATTCGAACACTCGCCATGGTTCCCGCTAATTGCTCTTTTCGTCCCCGTCGACCCATTCGGTAGCTACTCTCCCATCTCAGAAATCGTCGCCGCCTAGTCGTCCATGCCACCCATGCCTCCCATCGCCACCCATGCCGCCCATTCCACCGCCGCCGCCGGGCATGCCGCATCGGCGCGGCTTCTTCGGCGCTTCCGCTATCGCCGCTTCGGTGGTGAGCATCAACGACGCTGCGCTGACCGCGTTCTCGAGCGCCGAGCGCACCACTTTGGCCGGATCGATCACGCCGGCCTTGACCAGATCTTCTTAAACTCTCGGTGCCGCGCATTGAAGCCGAAATCATCTTTTCCTTCGAGCACCGCGTTGAACACTACCTCGGGCTCGTGTCCGGCATTGCGCGCGATCTGCCGCAGCGGCTCGCCCATCGCGCGCGCGACGATCTCCGCGCCGGCCTTGCGCTCTTCGTTGAAGTTTCAGCGATCACCGCCTTCGATCGCGCGCACCAGCGCGACGCCGCCGCCCGGCACGACGCCTTCCTCGACCGCGGCGCGCAGCGCATGCACCGCGTCGTCGACGCGCGCCTTCTTCTCTTTCAGCTCGACTTCGGTCGCGGCGCCGACCTTGATCACCGCGACGCCGCCGGTGAGCTTCGCCAGCCGCTCCTGGAGCTTCTCGCGATCGTAATCGGAAGTGGTGTCTTCGATCTGGCGGCGAATCAGCTCGATGCGTCCCTGGATTTCCGCCTTCTTGCCGGCGCCGCCGATAATGGTCGTGTTGTCCTTGTCGATCAGAACTCGCTTGCACTTGCCGAGCGACGCGATCTCGACGTTCTCGAGCTTGAGGCCGAGTTCTTCGGCGATCAGCTTGCCGCCGGTCAGGATCGCCATGTCCTGCAGCATCTCCTTGCGCCGATCGCCGAAGCCCGGCGCCTTGACCGCCGCGACTTTCAGCGTGCCGCGCAGCTTGTTCACGACCAACGTGGCGAGCGCCTCGCCCTCGACGTCTTCCGCGATGATCAGCAGCGGGCGTCCCGCTCTGCACCACGCTTTCCAGCAGCGGCAGGATCTCGCGCAGGTTGGAAATTTTCTTTTCGTGGAACAGGATCAGCGGCTCGTCGAGCTCGACCGTCAGCTTGTCGGCGTTGGTGACGAAGTAGGGCGACAGGTAGCCGCGATCGAAGCGCATCCCTTCGACCAGGTCGAGCATGGTGTCCAGGCCGCGCGCCTCTTCGACCGTGATCACGCCTTCCTTGCCGACCTTGTCCATCGCGTCGGCGATGATTTTGCCGATCGACTTGTCGCCGTTGGCCGCGATGGTCGCGACCTGCTCCATCCGCTCGCGATCCTTGACCGGCCGCGCCATCTCCTTGATAGCTCGCGACCGCCTTGACCACCGCCGGCCTCGATGCCGCGCTTGAGCTCCATCGGCGGGAATCCCGCCGCCAGCAGCTTGATGCCCTCGCGCACGATTGCGCGGGCCAGCACGGTCGCGGTGGTGGTGCCGTCGCCGGCGACGTCGGAGGTTTTCTGGGCGACCTCGCGAATGAGCTTCGCGCCCATGTTCTCGAAGCGGTCTTCGAGCTCGATTTCCTTGACCACCGTGACGCCGTCCTTGGTGACGATCGGCGCGCCGAAGCTCCGCTGGATCAGCACGTTGCGGCCCTTGGGCCCGAGCGTTACGCGTGCGGCTTCCGCCACCAGCGTCGCGCCCTTAACAATTCCGACTCGCGCTCTCTCGTGCAGCTCAACCGTTTTGGCTGGCATGTAAATAAATCTCCGTGTTGTTCACTGTGATTGGATTCAATTCAGCGCACTCCCGCATCGACGGTCCGCCGAACCGCTAAGAATTTAAACATCGCGCCGCGCGATGCAAGGTGGACCTTGGTCCAATGCCGCCGCGACTCCTACAAGCGGCCCGCCGCGCGCAGCACGTAGAGCGCATCGGCGGTGACCCACTCATTCATCTTGCCCCTCCCCGCAGCGCCCCAGTCCACGTAGGAAATCGACCCGAAGCGCGTGCCGAAGTCGGTGCTCTGAGAAACCTTGTAGAACCTCCCTTCCGCCGCCCATCCGCCGCGCGGCAACTCCTTGCGCTCGAGCAGATCGAGCGCATCGGCGCAGCGCGGATCGTTAACCAGTCCCATCTCCGCCATCGCCACCAGTCCACCCAGCATGTCGTAATGCCAGTAGCGCGGATACTTCGGACGCGTCATATGAGGTGAGATCGGTGTCTCGTCGGTGAGCCTCTTGTAGAGCCGCCGGCTCAGAAAAACCTCCGACGCTTTCACCGCGGCCGCACGCGCCAGCTTGTCCCCGCGTTCCGCGTGCGCCGCCAGACCCAGCATCGGCAGCAACGATTCGTTGAACGACGAAATATGCGCCGACGGCTTGCGATCGCAATTCCAGCCGCCGTCCGGCCATTGCCAATGCATCAGTCGCTCGGCCAGCGCGTCGCTCCGCTTATCCGCGAGGCCGAGCCTCTCGATCGAATAGAGTGCGTTGCCCTGCTGCGAGCAGCACCGGCGGTACCGCCCCTGGATTAGAGGAACACCCTCGGCGCTTCGATGCTTCGGGACGCTGACCTTGGATTCGAACTCCATGTAAAAGGAACTGCCCAGCCAGCAATCGAGCACCTGGTCGCGCATCGCGAGCAACGTTTCGTCGCCGGCCGGGTAGCCAATCTCCCGCAGCGCCGCGAGCGTCCAATGGGCGCCCCGCCAGCTCGCATAAACGTACTTCTCCCGAACGGACTTGCGATCGCGGCCCGCGATCAACGCCCGCGCGCGGGGAGACTCCCGGATTTCTTCCCGCAGGTCTTTGACCTTCGGCGAATCGGAATTTTCGCCGACAACATTCACCATCGCTTTCCATCGAATCGATGGCTCGTCGCTATGCAGCAGCGCCTCGATTACAGGACCCCGGTCTCGTTTCACGCCTGACTCCCGGCTGGTTAGATCGCGCCCCGAACTATTTTCTCGACCTCTTTATCAACCTAATGCCTTGATGGACAAACGGAAATTCAAGACGCCCACCTTTATGATCTTCGCGGGGCGTGCAAGGATAAACTTCGCAGGCCGGGGGAATTTCCGGCGGAGGCGATTCATGGACCAAATCAACGAGCCTTACCCCGGCAAGCTCACGGGCGCGGTAATCGCGGCGCTAGTAATATGCGGATCAGTCGGGATCGGGCGCGCCGCACTCGCGCGACCGATACCTGCTCCAGCACCCCGCGGCGTTCGCCAGATCGATTTCAAATTGCCCTCGCATACAGTTCAACTCGCGGCGGACCCCGGAGCCGAGCCCCCGCAGTCCAACGATAGCGACGACGACAAGGATGTACCCACCAGCCAGGTCGACAAGTACATCAGCGTCTACGAGGCGATGCAGAAAGATCACAGCCTGACCGTCGAGCAGGCAGCATCGAAGCAAGGTCTGACGGTCGCGCAATTCCGGTCGCTCGAGAACAAGATCGAGAATGACGACACGCTGCGCGAGCGCGTCCGCAAAGCCCTAAGGCACGCCGCAAACCCCAAGGACACAAACTCGTCCGACGACTAAGCCCGGCGCGAACGGGTAAGGGGAAGCACTCTCCCGCGAATCCAGTTCCCCTTGCCATAGGGATTAGGTGTTAGGTTGCTGGTAGCTCTCGCGATGCTGGGACGCGCCGCAAAATGAAGGTCGATACTGCCAAGCGAACAGGCGGCCCTAAGAGTAGGGCCTCGCGCAGACAAGACTAAGCGGTGGCGAAAGGAGCTTGCTCCCTTCGCCACCGCTTTAACTAACCTGAAGTGTGCTGACTACTTCGTAACCGAGGTCGAGAACGCTGCCTCGAGACGCGATACTGCGTCGTTCGCGCGACGAACCGCATCCTCGGCATCGCTCGCCGCCTGATCCGACTGCTGAGCCGCCTGCGCAGCCTGGTTCGCCGACGCTTCTGCCGCGTTGGCCGACGCGTCCGCCTTGGTCGCATCCGCCTGCGCGCGATCGGTGGCGTTTTGGATCGTCTTCATATCAGGGCCGCACGCACTTACGAGCGCTGTCACGGCCACGACACCAAGTACCTTTAACATTGCTTTCATTCGAGCTTTCCTCCAGTGGTTCAGGTCAACAAGCCAGTCCCGGCAATACTGTCAGTAGAGATACACGCCGGGACCGGACGACTAATCCCGCCAATAGTTGCAAAACCCGTTTACGAACGCAAGGTGATAGCACCGCAGCCGGTTCCGTCAGGAACATCCCGGGCGATGACAGCGCCTTTCGCTCAAATCATTAACTTCATCGGCATCCACGCCAAGATAATCCACACCAGCCAGGCCGATTCGACCGCCGCAATCAGCACGATATTGCCCGACGTGCTGTAGACCGACGCGGCAAGGATCCGTGCGGCCGTCGATCCCGCCGCTCAGGCCGCGCTCATCGTCGCGACCCTTCGCGGACTGGTCATCCAGCGCCTGCTCAATCGCGACGCCTTCGATCTCGACAGTCTTTGTCGCGACCTGAAGTCGAATCTCGATCGGACGCTCAAACGTCGCCGCTCTGAAAAATAGGAGGACCCATGCAACCTCAACGGCCCGACTTGATCCGTCATTTCAGCGAACTCATGGAGAACTATGGCCCCGGCGACGACGCGGCGATGTTCGGGCGCAAGCTCGGACTCAAGCGCCTCGGCATCAATTTCGAGATTCTCTCGCCGGGCGGGCAGACGGCGCCGCCGCACGCACACGAGCAGGACGAGGAGTTCGTGTTCGTGCTCGACGGCACCCCCAACGTCTGGATCGACGGCAACCTCCACCGCCTCGCGCCCGGCGACGGCGTCGCGTTTCCCAACGGCACCGGCATCGCGCACTGCATCCTCAACAACACCGACGCGCCGGTCCGGTTGATCGTAGTCGGCGAGCGGCACGACGATCGCTGTTTCTTCCCGGTCAATCCGAAGCGTCCCGGCCGATGGACCGACGCTCCACGCCGGCCACTCGGACCTCACGACGGCATGGCGCGAAAACCCGCCAATTCGCGCGAGCCTGATTGACAGGCAAAACTTTCAGCAGTTATCGTCAGAGTCAGCGACCAGCGCCGTTGTGGCTTTCCTGGTCCGATTTTCCGATTTCATACAACCGAGGTTCGGTCACGAGATGGCGACGACGATCACGAGCGAATGTATCAACTGCGGTGCGTGCGAGCCCGAATGCCCCAACACGGCGATCTACGCGGGCGGAGTGCCGTGGGAACTCAACGGCACGCCCGGCGCCGCCATCGCTCAGGACATCTATTACATCGTGCCGTCGAAGTGCACCGAGTGCGTCGGCTTCCACGACCATGAAGCCTGCGCCGCGGTATGCCCCGTAGATTGCTGTATCCCCGATCCCGCGAATCTCGAACCTGAAGGCGTCCTGCTCCAGCGCGCCCGCGAACTGCATCCCGAGACTACGTTCCCCGACGACGCGCCGTCGCGTTTTCGCAAAGAGGGTGGCGCACCTGCGCCCGCCGCCGAGGGAGCCGAGGCTGCGACCAACGGTGCCGCAGTCGCTGCAGCAGCCAAGCCTGCCGCGGCCCCCAAGCCCGCGGCGGCTCCAGCAGCAGCTGCGCCGGCGCCGGTCGCGGCAGCCGGTCTCGCGATGATGCATCTGCCGAAAGATATTGGCGCGCTGCCCGGTCCCGTCGGCGAGAAGCACTTCTCCGGCGAGCTCGATACTGACTTCGACACCGTGCTCGGCTCGGTTGACGCGTCGCCGGTGAATACCGCACCCGTGCCCGTGCAGATTGCGTTTCGCCTTGCCGAGCCAGTCCTCGGCGCGATGCCCGACGGCGTCAAGGCGCAGCTCGAAGCCGCAGTCGGCACCACCGGCGGATTCTCGCGAGTCCGCTCGACCGCGCTCAACATGATTCTGAATCTGATTCTCTATCCCGCTATTCTGACCGCGTTCGCTGTCGCGCTCGGCGACAAGTTATTTTCGCAGAGCACCGGCGGATGGATCATGCTCGGCGTATTGCTCGCCGCGGGCGAGGCCGCGTGGCGCCTGCGCGAAGGCGTGATTCATGCCAAGCCCGCCGACCAACTGACGTATCGCGGATGCTGGTACGGAATTGCGCTCGCGCCGTTAGGCTCGATGCTCGCGCGTGCGGGCGGCAGTGGCCGCAAAACCGAGCGCAAGGTCGCCTTTGACGGCTTCGAGGGCACGATGCATGAGGACAAGACCGAACGCGATCGCCGCTACGGCACCGTCTACACCGTCGCCGAGTATGCCAACGCGTACCTCGTCCGGCTCGAGATGCCGCGCGTGCTGCCGCCGTCGTCGCTCAAGCGGCTTTGGAATCTCCCCGACGAGATGCCCGACTACGATTACAACATCGTGCTCGGCGACAACGTCGTCACGGTCAGCGCGAGCGTCCGCGGCGAGACGCTCCGTCGATTGTCCTACGTCTCGTCGTCGTTCCCGGCCGATTTCACGACCCGCATCGAGTTCGGCAAGCCAGTCGGTGCGTTCAAACATCGGATGCGCGAAAAGGTACTCGAGATAATCGTCCTGAAGGCAGAGGCGGCCCAGTTTCAGCACGCCGCCTGAAATTGTCGCGAGCTTAAGTCGCGCCGACCGTTCAGTTGAAGTTGGTTGAGATGGCGATCCATATTCGGGACGCCACGGCTCGCGACCTGCCCCGCATCATCGAGATCGAACAGCTCGCCTTCCCCAGTCCATGGACGCTCGCCTCTTTCCAGCGCGAACTAACCCTCCCCTTCTCGCGTATCATGCTCGCGCTGCCGGAACCCAGCGATCAGATCGTCGGCTTTCTATGCAGATGGCTCATTGCCGACGAATGCCACATCCTGAATATCGCCGTCCATCCTGAGTCGCGGCGACTCGGAATCGGCGGAATCTTGATGACTGAGGCTATAAACGAGGCAAAATCGGCTGGAGCTAGTGTAGTTACGCTGGAAGTTCGCCGCTCGAACCTCCCGGCGAGGCAGCTATACCGCAAGTTTGAATTTGAAGAACGGCGTTTGAGACGCCACTACTATGGGCCGGGAGAAGACGCGATCATCATGGAACTGCGGTTCGACTGATCTTTTCGTCGCCAAACGTGGAACATTGTTCTATCTTTACTGAAACTTCGGTTTCTTTTTGAGACTGGGGTTACAAATCTGCTAACTTTGTGCCATACTCTTATTTACATTCCAGGCTGATCGGATAGGTGATGAACCCAAGAACTCTGCGGTCATCAACCCATGTCCGAAATCCAGGGCCTGCCATCGAGTGCCATTACTGCGATGAATTTGCCGTTCAAGAAAGGTGAAAAGGTGGTTTACCCCGCCCACGGGGTGGCCGTCATCGAAGACATCCAGATGCGAGTTATCTCCGGGACGGAGCGGCGTTTTTACATGCTCCGAATCCTCGGCACCGAGAAGATGACCATCATGATCCCGACCGAGAACGTCGAGTCGGTCGGTCTGCGCCGCGTGATCGGAAAAGATATGGTGGAAAAAATCTACCGTATCCTGCGTCAGCGCAAGGTAGAGGTCGATACGCAGACGTGGAATCGCCGCTACCGCGAATACACCGAAAAAATCAAAACCGGCTCTCCGCTCGAAATCGCCAAGGTGCTGCGCGACCTGCTCGTGCTTAAGAGCGACAAGGAATTGTCGTTCGGCGAGCGCAAGATGCTCGACACTGCGCGCTCCTTGCTCGTCAAGGAATTGTCGATCGCCAAGGCTCATCCTGAAGAAAAAATCATGGAAGAGCTGAAGATGATCTTCGCCAACTAGCTTCCGCGACCAGCCGATAGGTGTGATTGGAAAATGTCGGGCGTCAGTCTGAGTCTCGATACCGAAGACCTCGCACAGCGTTACGAACGCGTCAGCGCCGATCGCCAATTCCGCGGCGGACAGGAACTGCTCCGCGAGCTGAAGGTCGCGCCGGGCGAAGCCGTGCTCGACATAGGATGCGGCACCGGGATGCTCGCCGAGTATGCGGCGAGCCTGGTTGGTCCAGCCGGTTCGGTTGTCGGCATCGATCCGTTGCCGCTCCGAATCGAGATCGCGACGAAACGCAGCGCCGCCAACCTGAGCTTCAAGGTTGGCAACGCCGACGACCTCGGCGAATTTGCAGCTGACAGTTTCGACGTCGTCTACATGAACGCCGTATTTCACTGGCTGCCGGAAAAGTCGGGGCCGCTCCGCGCGGTTCTGCGCGTGCTGAAACCGGACGGCCGCTTCGGCCTCACCACCGCGCCGCCGCAAACCCGCCGATGGCTCAATGTGATCAGGGATCGAGTGCTGGCGCGCGAGCCTTACAGCAAATTTCCCGAGGTGCAGTCCGCCCAGAACTATCGCAAAAGCCAGGAAGAAATCGGGAAGTTACTGCTGGAGAACGGTTTCGAGGTCGCGATGCTCGAAACGCGGGTGAGCGCCTCGATGCGCGGCAATTGGACCGCCGAGGGCGCGCTGGATTTCGCGGAGGCCAGTTCATTCGGCAATTTTCTCGGCCATCTGCCCAGGGATTTGCAGGTCTCCGCGCGCGAGGAGATAAAGCGCGACCTCGAGGGCCTGATGGCGCGCCGCCGACCCGACGACGCCCCGCGCGATACCACGGCGCGCGGCGGACGGATCATCGCAGTCGCAACTAAGCCCCGCGCCGCCTGACTCCCCGATTTTCTCCCGGCCTTTCCTTTTGAATATTCGCTATGCGAATCTCGCTGCTATGGCGAAGTTTCGAGTAGTCCTGCTGGCTGTAGTTCTCATGATGGAAACGGTCATGATGGGATCAATCCCCGCCAATGCAAGCACCGCCGACCGCGTCGACGAACTGTTGGCCGCACTCCGCGACCAACGCTTCACCAAGGCGACCGAACACTTCGATCCCACGATGAAGCAGGCGCTGTCCGCCGATCAACTATCGGCGGTATGGCTTCAAATACTCGCCACCGAGGGCAATCTCCAGAAATGGCAAGTCCTCAACCACGGGATGCTCATGGGCACCGATGTCTTCAGCGTCGTGGTGATCTTCGAACACGGCAAGCTGATGGCGACGGTGTCAGTCAGGCCGCACACCGAGGAGATAGCCGGGCTCTACTTCAAACCGCTGACGACCGAGCCGGGCGCATCAGCGTCGCCCGCGACCTCGCCGCCGTATGCTGATGCGACGAAGTTCCGCTCCGAAACCGTGACCGTCGGCGACGCTCCGTGGAAGTTGCCGGGCATCCTGACCGTTCCTACCGGCGACGGTCCGTTCCCCGCGGTCGTGCTGCTGGCAGGGTCGGGCCCGCAGGATCGCGACGAGACCATCGGGCCCAATCACATCTTCAAGGATATTGCCGAAGGTCTCAGCACACGCGGAATCGTCGTGCTCCGATTCGACAAGCGCACCTACGCGTACAAAACGCTCGATCCGCAGAAGGTCACGGTGGAAGAAGAGATCATTGAGGACGGCGTCGCCGCGGTGAATCTGCTCCGCGCTCAGCGGAATGTTGCGCGCGATAAAATTTTCGTCCTCGGTCACAGCCTCGGCGCTACGATTGCTCCCAACGTCGCGAAGAAGGCGTGGCCGGTTGCCGGGATCGTCATGATGGCGCCCTCAGGCCGCAAGCTTCCCGCCATTATCGTGCAGCAGATGAGATATCTCGGCCAGGTGTCACCCAAACAACTGGCGCAGCTCCAACGACAGGCCGACGAAATTTCGGCGCACAAGATGCCGCCCGCGCAATTTTTCTTCGGCGCGCCGGCGAATTACTACTACGATCTCGACGCGCGCGACGAAGTCGCTGTCGCGCGCAGCCTCGACGTGCCGATCCTGATTCTGCACGGCTCCCGCGACTACCAGGTCATCGACGAGGACATCCGCCATTGGCAGAACGGCCTCAAGGGCGACGCCAAGGTGCGCGTCGAAACCTTCCCGTCGCTCAACCATCTGTTCATCGCGGGTGAAGGCAAGCCCGGGCCGGTCGAGTACGAAACGCCGGGCCATGTCGACGGCGCAGTGATCGGCGCGATCGCAAGCTTCATCGCCGGCGCCGGCAGCACGACCGTCGCCGGCGGCGCGTAGTCGCCTCGATTTTGTTGAACGCGGTTATCGAGTCTGTAAATCTGCATCGATGCTGAAGCGAGTGTCCGTCCTGTGCGTCGCGCTTGTCGCGCTCGCAATTGCTCCCGCTACCCGATGCGCCGCCAAAACCGATGCCGACGACGCGCGCGTCGATCATTTCTTTTCGGCAGTCCGCGCCGATAACTTCAGCGAGGCGACCGAACATTTCAGCGCCCGGATGAAAGCCCTGTCGCCGCAGGGGCTCAAGGGCTCGTGGAGCCAGGCCTACGCCGACGAGGGAGTGCTGCTCAGCTGGAAAATTTTCGAGCATCAGACTCTTCCCGACGGCAAGGACGAGGTCAGGGTGCAGCTCAGGTTCCATCAATCGACCGCGTATTCGACTATCGTCGTGAACCCGCAGACCGGTGAGATCACGTCGGTGCTGTTCAAGCAGCCCGTGACGATGCCCCCGTATGCCGACCCGGCGAAGTATCGCTCCGAGGATGTGACCGTAGGCGCGTACCATTTACCCGGCACGCTGACGATTCCCAACAGCAAGGGTCCGTTTCCCGCCGTCCTGCTGCTCCAGGGATCGGGCCCCAACGATCGCGATGAGACCGTCGGCAGTAATCATCCCCTGGCCGACATCGCCGAGGGACTCAGCTCGCGCCGAATCATCGTGCTCCGATACGACAAGCGCAACTTCGCGTCGCGGAGCTTCGATCCGATGAAGGCCACCGTCGACGCGGAGGTCATCCAGGACGGCGTCGCCGCATTGCAGTTGTTGCGCGCGCGCACCGACGTCGCGCAGGATCGAATCTTCATCGTCGGACACAGCCTCGGCGCGATGCTGGCGCCGGAGATCGCGAAGAAGGCGTGGCCCGTGGCGGGAATCGTGATGCTGTCGCCGGCCGGCCGCCGCCTGCCGGAGTTGATGGTCGAGCAGGCGCGAATTCTGGGCCAGGCGTCGCCGGTGGAATTGCCCGCGCTCGAACAGCAAGCCGACGAAATCTCCGCGCACAAGATGGCGGCGACCGGCACGTTCTTCGGTACGCCCGCGTCCTACTACTACGACCTGGACGCGCGCGACGAAGTCGCAATCGCCCGCAGTCTCGACCTGCCAATTCTGATTCTGCACGGCGCGCGCGACTACCCGATTGTCGACGAGGACATCCGCAATTGGCAGAACGGGCTCAAGGGCGACGCGAAGGTGCGGGTCGAAACGATGCCTTCGCTCAACCATCTCTTCATCGCGGACTCCGGCAAACCCGGGCCCGCCGAATACTTCGCGCCCGCGCACGTTGACGTCGCGGTGATCGGAACGATCGCCAGCTTCATCGAAAACGGCGGCCGCGCAAATTGAAGGCTTCCGCGATCATCGTGGCAGCGGGTAGCGGCGTGCGCCTCGGGTCGAGCGTGCCCAAGGCGTTCGTAAAGATTGGCGGCCGCACGATGCTCTCCTATTCGCTCGCGACGATCAGACAGGTGACTTCGATCGTCGAAGTGGTGATCGCAGTGCCCGCAGGATTCGAGAACACGGCGCGGGCCGAGGTCGCCGCCGCCGGACTCGAGGTGCCGGTGAAGATCACGCCGGGTGGTATCGAGCGTCAGGATTCGGTTCGAATCGCGCTCGATCTCACGAGCGCAACGAGCGACCTGGTGATCGTCCACGACGCCGCGCGGCCGCTGGCAACGCCGGCGATCTTCGAAGCATGTCTGAATGCCGCATTGCGCGCCGGTGGCGCAATCGCAGCAATCCCGGTATCCGACACGCTGAAACGGGTCGCCGACAACTCGATCACCGCAACCGTCGCGCGCGCCGGCCTATGGCAAGCGCAGACGCCGCAAGCATTTCGCCGCGACCTGCTGGTAGCAGCACATCAGCGCGCGCTCAACGAAAAAATCCCCGCCACCGACGACGCCGACCTGGTAGAACGCACCGCCGCCCGCGTCGAGGTGGTCGAATGCGTCACCGCGAACGTAAAGATCACGACCCCATCAGACTTGGCAATCGTCGAAGCAATCCTAGCCGCCCGCAAATGAATTCGCGCCAACCAGAGACAGCTCACTTTTTGTGTCATCCTGACGACGGGAGCGAAGCGACGGGAGGAAGGACCTCGGACAGCTTCGCGAACGCGAAGCCGGTACCGGTTCCGAGTCACGGGTTCTGAATCTCTGCAACTACCCCTACGCAACCTCCGGCTCGTAGCCCGCGCGCTCGATCAATTCCCGCGTCCGCGCCCAATCCCATCCTGCCGTCGTCAGGTAGCCGTTCACGAAAATCGAATTCACCGCATTGAACAAATCCGCCTGGCGCGCGCCGACGTTCAGTTCGCGGCCGCCCGCCGCGCGAACTTCGCTGCGCGGATTCAGCAGCCGGAACAGGCACGCCGCCTTGAGACACTTCTCGGGCGTCAGCGCGTGCTGCGCTTCGAGTGGCGTCCCCTTGATCGGATGCAAAAAATTCAGCGGCACCGAATCGATCGCGAGCCGCCGCGTCGAGTATGCGAGATCGAGAATGTCCTCGTCGGTCTCGCCCATCCCGATTATTCCGCCCGAGCAGGTCGACAGCCCCGCCGCGCGCACGTTCTCGATCGTTTCGATCCGATCGTCGTAGGTATGTGTCGTGCAAATCTCCGGGTAGAACCGCCGGCTCGTGTTCAGGTTGTGATTTATCCATCCGGCGCCCGCGCTCTTGAGTTCATCCGCCTGCTCGCGATTCATCAGGCCTATAGACAGGCACAGCTCGAGCCCCGGCAGCTCGGCGCGGATTCGATCGCACGCCTCGCCGAGATGCTCGACATCATGCCGCGCCGGACCGCGCATGCTGCACACCATGCAGTAGCGCCGGGCGCCGCTCTCGACCGCCATGCGCGCGCCCTCGATCAACTGGGGCACGCTCTGCATCTTGTACACGGGAATTTCGGCCTTCGAGATTTTCGATTGCGAGCAGTACGAGCAATCCTCGGGGCAGATGCCGCTCTGGGCGTTGCGCAGCATGCAAATCTTCACCCGCCGCCCGAACGCGGCCTCGCGCACGGTGCGCGTCGCGGCGAGCAAGTCGCCCAGCCGCTCGTCGGGACAATTCAGAATCGCGGCGGCGGTCTCGCGCGCGATTTCCTTGCCAGCCAGAACTTCTTCGACCATCCGATCGAGATCGACATCTTCAAACTTCAACATCACCGATTCCTTTTATGGCGTGAACAACTGGACGCGCCGCACAAATAGAGGTTTCGCGCAGAAGGATCAAGCTCGACGCAAAAGAGGCGGGCACGGCGGCCCGCCCCACTAAATCAATCCCTCGATCCCGCGGCCGCGCCGGCGCCCGATAGATCTCGTTCCTCATCCGCGACCTCGACCGGCGTCTCTTCGTCTCCCGACTTCTTCACATCGACCGATACGACGCCATGCGGCCTTACCCGCTTCGACGCCCCGATCTGCCGCGTCCGCATCGCCGACAGCACGCCCACCGCCAGCCGCAGCATCAGCAGGATCGTGAATACCTGGCATAGTCGCCCGAACCAGTCGTCGGTGCGCGCGTAGATCGTGAGGCCGGTGCCGATCGGCAGGACGGCAGTCGCGATCGTGTCATCGCCGGTCCCCGGCTCGCGCGCCGCAATTTGCCGCCCGCGCGAATCGTTCGCCGAGACCAGGCCGCCTCGCGCCGCGCGCGCCAGCGAGAATCCGAATTCAACGCCGCGCACCAGCGCCATCCTTTGATGTATCAGTTCCGATCCGCTCCAGTCCGACGCCGGCGCCAGCACCACGCGCACATCATGCGCCGCCAGCTCGCGCGCGGTGTCGGGAAAATCGAGATCCTGCGAAATCAGTATCGCGCTGCGTCCCCATGGCGCGTCGAAAATCGCCGGCTTGGTTCCCGGCTTGTAGTCCGCTTCGAGGCTCGGCACCAGGTGATGCTTCGCGTAGGACGCCACGATCTTCCCGTCCGGCCCGAACACCACCGCGATATTTCTCTTCGGCGTGCGCCCGATCTGGTTGATCCCGGTCACCAGCCACACGTGCGACATGCGCGCGATTCGCGCCAGTCCGAGCACGACATCCCATTCGTAGTTCGGCGCCACTCCGATAATCTTCTCGGGCAGCACGACCACCTGCGTCCCGTTGACCGCGGCCTGGCGGACCATCTTCGCATACTGCGTCATGACATCCGCCGCATCGGCCGGGTCGGTGGACTCGGACTCCGGAATCAGGCTCTTGCTGGCAATCATCGCGACCGCTACCGACGGCATGGTGGGAGTGAGAATGAGCCGGAACCATCCCAGCAGGATCGCCACGGCGAAAACGCCCAGCGCCAGAATCGCGGGACGCACCCACTCCATGTTCCATTGCGCCGATACCATGCGACCGCCAGCCCCGAGGGCAACAGCGACATGATGAACATCACGCCGCACATGCCCAGCCACGACGCCGTCTGCAGCAGCGCGGATAAATCGACTTGCGAGTAAGCGAGACTGCCCCAGGTGCCGTGCGGAGATTCGAGCGACAGCGTGTAGTAGAAGGCGACCTCGAAGGTCGGGAAAACCAGCGCCGCCAGCCACCCCGGCCATCGCCGCGTCGCCTCGGCCGCACACGCAATAAAGACCGCAAACACCATCGCGCCCACGACGTGCGAAGCCAGCATCGTCACCAGCGGCATCGCGAAACTCTCGCCGCCCCAGGCCACCAGGTTGCCGAGCAGAAAGGCCAGCGAACGCGAACACCACCGCAGGCTCGGTGCTGATTTCGGGAGCTACTGCGAGAATCGGCAGCGGGGCCAGCAGCGCGACATGCATACAGTCGGGGGTCCAGCGCCCGAAAACTCGTAGAGCAGCGCCGTCGACAATCGCGGCAAGCGCGGCGAACGGCAAGGCCGCTAACGGGATCGCGCGGCCGCCCGACATGCGGCGGAGGACGACCGTCACTCATCCGCGACGAATCGCCGATTGGGCTCGCCGGCCATAGCAGTCAGGCTTGAATTGCGCGGCGGGCGAGCCGGACTCCGCCGGCTTCGACGCGTTAGCAACCAAGCCTTCGTTGAGCGAGCCCGATCGAAAACCCTTCAGATCGATCGCAACGAATCGAAAGCCGGTCTTCTTGAATTCGCGATCGATCAGTCTCGCGCGTCGCCGGCTCGAACATTCGCGCGATCGCGTTCTGCTCCAGCTCGAGCCGCGCGACCTCGCCATGGTAGCGCACGCGCGCGACCTTGAAGCCCATCGAATGCAGCAGCTTCTCGCCCGCCGCGACCTTCGCCAGCCCTCGGGCGTTATCTCGGTGCCGTACGGAAAGCGCGACGACAGGCACGGCGACGCCGGACGATCCCACGTCGGCAATCCCATCGCGCGCGACAGCTCGCGTATCTCGGCCTTGGTCATCTCGGCCTCGACCAGCGGATGCCGCACTCGCTTTTCGCTGGCCGCCTGCATCCCGGGCCGGTAGTCATGCAGGTCGTCGAGGTTGAGGCCGTCGACGATTTCGTCGATCCCAAGCTCGCCCGCCTTCGCCTCGCAAACGGTGAACAGGTTGTGCTTGCACAGGTAGCATCGGTTGAGCGGATTCGCCGCGTAGCCGGGAATCTCGAGCTCGTTGGATTCGACGATCAGATGCCGCGCGCCAATCATCCGCGCCATCTCGAGCGCCGACTCCCGATCCTCATCGGGCATCGTCGGCGAGGTAGTCGTCAGCGCGAGCACGGAATCGCCAAGCATGTCATGCGCAACTTTCAGCACAAACGTCGAATCGACGCCGCCGGAAAACGCGACGATAAGATTGCGCATCGGTGCAAATATCGCCCGCATCCGCTCGAGCTTCGCGGCTAGAGCTGCGTCCATCGTATGACTGTCGTAGATCCCCTCGGCCTGAAAAAGATCGGTCGTCAGATATCGCTCACCGGTGTCGCAAAAAACCACGACCACGACATTGCCTTTGCCGAGCCTGCGCGCCATCTGCACCGCCGCGCAACAATTCGCACCCGACGAAATCCCCACCAGCAGGCCCTCCTCGCGCGCCAGCCGCCGCGAGTAATATCGTCGCATCCTCGTCGCTGACGGGGATCATTTCATCATAGACCTTGGTGTCGAGATTACTCGGCACGAAGCCCGCGCCGATTCCCTGTATCTTATGGAACCCAGGCTCGCCGCCCGACAGCACCTGCGAGTTCTTCGGCTCGACGGCGACGATCAGCACGCGCTTGTTGAGATGCTCGCGCAGATAATGCCCGGCGCCCGTAATCGTGCCGCCGGTGCCGACGCCGGCGACAAACGCGTCGATCCGCGCGAACTGCTGGAGCAGCTCCGGCCCCGTACATCTATAGTGAATATCGGGATTGGCGGTGTTGCTGAACTGCTGCGGCATGAAGTAGCCGGGATTTTCGCGGCACAACTCCTCGGCCTTGGCGATCGCGCCATGCATGCCGCGGGTGTCCGGCGTCAGCACCAGCTTCGCGCCGTAGGCAACGAGCAGCGACCGCCGCTCCTCGCTCATCGTATCGGGCATCGTGAGGATGAGTTTGTAGCCCTTAACCGCCGCGACCAGCGCGAGCCCAATCCCCGTGTTGCCGGAAGTCGGCTCGACGATAGTGTCGCCGGGTTTGAGACGGCCGGACTTCTCGGCCGCTTCGATCATGGCGAGGCAGATACGATCCTTGACGCTGCCGCCAGGATTGAAATTTTCGAGCTTGGCCCAAATCTCCGCGTCATCCTTGCCCGGAATCCGGTTAAGCCGGACCACAGGCGTATTCCCGATGAGATCAAGCGGCGACTTCGCAACAGAAATAGGCATAGGAGCGATTCTATCCAGAAAATGCGGATGGTTGGAACAATCCTGAATCGAACGCTGGATGTTTGCGTGGTGTATAATCCTTGCCGTAACCCGATGGCCAAGAAGATAACACCGCAGTCCATTGAGCCAGACGAAGCCTTTTCTATGGGGCCGATCACTGTCGCTCGCTTCGGCAAGAATATTCTCTGGAAAAGCAATTGGCCCGAGGGTTCTTTCGAGGAAACGCAGAAGCATCAGGCCCAACTCCTTCCCAAGATCGTTCAGGAGACCGACGCGCTAATTTCCGAGATCGCGGACCTTATCAGCACTCTCCCGCCTGACAAGCTCTTGCACCGGGCGTGGTGGGAGATGGCTCATAGGCACATCAAAATTGAGAGTGAAGACGAGATCCGCTTTGAAGATTCGATTTCGCTGCGAATGATTGACTACGTTCAAAGCGTCATTGCCGCAGTCCCACGAGCCCAAAATCAGCGCGAGGACATAACAGAAGAGGAGTGGGCAACACTAAGAGGAAAAGTCGAACAGCTCTTCGAAAACGTCAATGTGGGATATCAACACTGCCGAACAGCAAAGAACAGGCTCGGGGATCCCAGTCTCGACATGAACTTCGAAGAGTTTCGGTTCAGGGCCGACATATATTGGTGCAACGTCCGAGGCAAGAGGTACCAAGTCCACGAGCCGGCCTACCTGAAGGACATGTTCCTTCCGCACTCTGAAGTGTTGCAGGAATTGTTTGGAATCTCGGGTGAGCAGTTCGTCGATGAGATCACGAAGATCTGGCATGCACTCTCGTTTGGGCTACGAGATGCAGTTGAATCAATGACTGAATTTCAAAAGGATGTGATGGATGCAGTCTCCAAGAAGGTAGACAGCCTGCCACCGGCTGCGGAGAAGGAGATACCCGCACTGATGGCCGAGGTCGTGAAGGAAAACGGCTGGGAAGACCGCCAAGGTTACGTTGTCGGGCGTCTTTTCGGAATGGACTTGTTCGACGTACAGAAGACCACGACTCTTCAGCGAGAGCTATTGAACGAACTGACCTGGTCGCCGGGCCAAGAGACGGAATTCTTCGCGGCAGGTGAGTTTCGCGGCTGGCCGTTACGTATCTGGCCAATCTTCAAACGTCCCTTCATCCAATTGGATGGGCGATACTACTGCTTCGATCTCTACGGGCTACTCGACAATCTTTACCGCGTCATGCAGCGAGTCATCCGGCACCTCAAGCCAGACTACGAGCAAACCTGGAACAATATTCAGCAGAATGTATCGGAAGACCTTCCCTTCAAATACCTAGAGAACTTGCTCCCCGGCGCGAAGGTCTGGAGGCGGGTCTACTACCGCGGCAAGACAGCCGCGGGAACCACTGAGTGGTGCGAGACTGACGGACTCCTAATTTACGATGACCATCTATTCGTCATCGAAGCCAGAGGCGGGGCCTTCACATACACGCCGCCTGCTACCGATTTTCCGGCATACGTCGCGTCCCTTAAGAACCTCGTCTTAAAACCTGCTACGCAGGGCAAGCGATTTGTTGACTATTTGAGAAGTGCCGATACTGTTCCTCTGTTCGACAGAGATCATAAGCAGGTTAACGAGCTCAGCAAAAAGGACTTTCGGCACATCACGATATGCCCGGTGACAATCGACCCATTCACTGAAATGGCCGCACAAGTACAGCACCTCGGTAAGATCGGAGTAGACGTTGGAGCTGAACCCGTCTGGGCCGTGTCACTAGATGATCTCCGCGTCTACGCAAACGTCTTCGAGAATCCGTTGCTATTCTTGCACTACGCCGAACAGAGGATGCAGGCGTTCCGTTCGGACGTTGTCCAGTCGGACGACGAACTTGACCATTTGGGCCTCTATCTGAAGCACAACCATTACAGCACCTATGCCAAGGAATTGCAGCGCGAGTCCGCCGCGCGGATCAACTTCATCGGGTACCGCGCGAATGTCGACAAATTCTTTGGCGAACGGATGTTTGATCCCAATGCACCCTGCCCTCTCAAACAAGATACCCCTCGTCGCATCCTGGAAATCATTGAGTTCTTGTCACACACCAACAAACCGGGCCGCGCCGAAGTCGCCGCGTATTTGCTCGATCTTGATACCGGCTCGCGAGCCGGAATCTCGGGTTACATAGATCGAGAATTGTTGCAGCAGCCCACCACGAGGCGATCTATTCCATTTTCGACGCATGGAGGCGTCGCCCTCACGGTGTTCTGCTGGACGGATACCTGGGCTCCTCGAAGAGCCGTCCTTGCGCGTCAACATGCTCGGACGGTGTTCATGGTCAACGAAGACGGGCGACGGCTTTTGCTTGAGCTGGAGTACACAGACGCGCGCATCCTCAAAAACGTCGCTTGGCATTGGATGGATTTGGCCAGCATCCCCCTCGGCGAATTGCCAACGCTGCGCGCCGGTGCGGAGGCGTTGCGCCAGGAGAGGATTACTAAAGCAATCGTTGCGAAAGGAAAACTTGGTAGAAACGACCCCTGCCCCTGCGGAAGCGGGAAGAAGCACAAGAGGTGCTGCTTGCGGCGGTAAGAAAGCGAGATGCGGCGCAACCAAACAATCGCGCCGCGGTTGTCCCTCACCCGACGCGCGCGGACGCGCGGCGGTCGCTCCCCCACGAACGGGCGAGGCGAGAGTCGCCCGCAACCACCGATGAGAAAACTATTCGTTTTTTGTTCTCCTGAACTATCGACGTTTCACGTGAAACGTTCGGGTCGAAAAGGCCTGTAAACAATTAGTCTATTCGGCAAATCGCGATAAATTGTCGCACCAATTTGGCAAACGGCGCTGCCAGCATCCGGCGCAGAATCGTAAATCGCGCGCGAATAAATGCGCGCTGTAATCGGACCGTCACCTTCGACCCTCTCCCTAACAGGGAGAGGGGAAGGCGAACGCGCGCCAGCCCGGATCTCCGAAGTCGAGGGGACGTTTCACGTGAAACGTTCGACTCGATAAAGCCAGCGTGCGCCTACCTTTTTCGACAGATCGATCGCGATTTCACACCATTCGCGCAGCATCGTGCGGGCGCAAGCCCCCAATCGCGTGCGCATCCGCCGAACGTTTCACGTGAAACGTCGGCGTCTGAAATGCCAGCAAATCGATGCTCTTTTCTGGATTCCGGCCGCCAAATGTTACAGTTCGGCGGTGACACCGAAGAAAAAAGGACCCGATCAGAATTTGCGCGTGCTCGTCATTTTTCCCGGCGCGCTCGGCGATCTGATGTGCCTGATGCCGACGCTCGCCGCGATTGCGCGGCGCCATCGCGGGGCATCGATCGAGTTGATGGCGCGAGGTGAGTTGGGGCGGCTTGTCGCCGGCAGGAGTGTGGTTGCGCGGGCGCATTCTATTGATGCGCACGAGGTCTCCGCGATGTTCTCGGAGTCGGGTGAGGAAGGAGCGCGGGGGTTTTTTGAGGGGGTCGAGCGGATTTATTCGTTTTTTGCGTTTGATGATGCGCGGTTTCGGGCGCGGCTCTCGGCGGCGACTGATGCGGTTGTTTCGTTTTATCCGTTTCGGCCTGTTGGTGATGGGCATGTGGCTGAGGCTTACTTGCGCGCTATCGATGCGGATGCGGAGGTGGTCGTGGGGCAGGTTGAGGCGACATCCGAGGATCTTGCGGCGGCCGAGCGCGTGTTGGCGCGAGCGGGATGCGATCGCTCGCGGCTCATCGTGATGTTTCCGGGGAGTGGGAGTGCATCCAAGAATTGGGCGGCTGGGAAGTTCGCGGCGCTTTCGTCGACGCTGTCGAATCGCGCATCCGTCGCCATTGTGCTGGGGCCGGCGGAAGCTCCCATAGAACGGATATTTCGCGAAGCGGGTGCGACGGTTCTCAAGGACCTTGAGTTGGGGACGGTGGCGGGGGTCGCGAGGATCGCGACGGCGTTCGTCGGGAATGATTCAGGAGTCTCGCATTTGGCGGCGGCCGTCGGCGCGTCGGGGGTGGCGATTTTTGGGGCGACTGATCCGGCGCGATGGCGTCCTATGGGCGCTGGGCGAATCGACGTTCTCAGGGGCGCGCCTATTGATTCTGTCGAGGTTGGCGAAGTTGCTGCTGCGTTGGGGAAATTTGTGGGCGCGGGTCAAAAATAATACACTTGTTGCGGATGGGTCATCGGACAACATACGGAAGTCGCGGGCGAGGAGGACTATGAGCTTCTTCAAGACGACGCTGTTGCTGGGGATGATGACGGGGTTGTTGATGGCGATTGGCGGGCTGATCGGCGGCCGCCATGGTGTCGTGATTTTTTTCTTCATCGCCGCCGTGATGAACTTTTTCAGCTACTGGTTCTCGGACAAAATCGTGCTCAAGGCGTACGGCGCGCAGGAACTCGACGCGTCGTCGGCGCCGGAGCTGTACTCGATCGTCAACGAGCTGGCGCATTCGGCGGGAATCCCGATGCCGCGGCTCTACCTGATCGATTCCGACACGCCCAACGCCTTTGCGACCGGCCGCAACGTGCATCATGCCGCCGTCGCCGTCACGCGCGGCATCATGCGTATATGCACGCGCGAGGAATTGAAGGGCGTCATCGGCCATGAACTCTCGCACGTGACCAATCACGATATCTTGACCAGCTCGATCGCGGCGACGCTCGCGGGCGCCATCATGATGATCGGCAACATGATTCGATGGGGCGCGATTTTCGGGCTCGGCAGCCGAGACGAAGAGGATCACGGTATCGCGGGATTGCTGATCGCGGGAATACTCGCGCCGATCGCGGCGACTCTCATTCAACTTGCGATTTCGCGGACGCGCGAGTACCAGGCCGATGCGAGCGGCGCCCGCCTCACGCACAATCCGCTGTATCTCGCCAGCGCGCTGCGCAAGCTCGAGGCGGCGAACGAGCGGATGCCGCTGGACGCCAGCCCGGCCACGGCGCATATGTTCATCGTGAATCCGCTGAGCGCGGCGGGAATCTCGCGGCTGTTCTCGACGCATCCGCCGATCGAGGAGCGAATCCATCGGCTCGAGCAGATGCAGGCCGGGAACATCGCGCAAGGGTGACGGTTGGAGCGATGGAAGAATCTGACGACAAGCGCGGTTTCAAGGTCCAGGACCGGCGGCGTTTCTCCGCCGAGGGCGAGGCAAAGGAAAGCGGCGACGAGGCGCCCGCCGCGAGCAGCGAGCCGATCGAGATAAAATCGAAACCGGGCGCGTCGGCGTCCGAGCAGAGTGCGGCGCCCAGAGCCGCGGCTGCGCAGCCTGCTCAATCTCAGTCTCAATCGAGCGAGCCGCCGCCGGAGCTGACCTTCGCCGCGTTTCTATGGAGTCTGTCGGAGCAGGCGCTCGCGGCGCTGGGCGAAGTGCCCGACCCGGTGAGCGGGCAGTCGATGCGCGACCTGACGATGGCGCAGCAGATGATCGACATCATCATAATGCTGCGCGAGAAGACGCGCGGGAATCTCGACGCGCAAGAGCAGGCGATGCTCAAAGAGATTCTTTCCGGCCTGCAAATGAAGTACGTTGAAGTGGCGAGACAGCCGGGCCGTTGAGCGGCCGTCTTTTGTATAATCGGACATGACGCATAAGTTGTTTCGAGCCACCGCCGTTTCGGGCGTCGCGATCCTTGCGGCGACCTTCACGTTGATTGCGCTGAGCCCTGAAGCCCGCGGCGCCGATTCCACGCCGCCCGCGCCCGCGCACTTCTGGACCGAGCTGGCCGATCCCGCGCATGCACCGAAGGCGCAATCGATGCCGGACTTCGTCGATCTCGCGGCCAAGCTCAGTCCCGCCGTCGTGAACATCTCGACCGACGAGCCCGACGACCCAGTCGAAGGTGGCGAGCCGTCGCCGCCCGAGGATTCGCCGAAGGGCGGTCCGATCGACCCGCACTCGCAGGGACCCTTCGAGGAGTTCGGCGGACCGCCGCAGCATTCGAAGGCGCTCGGCTCGGGCTTCATCATCACCAAGGACGGTTACATCCTGACCAACGAGCACGTCGTCGAGAATCCGGGAACGGTGACCGTCACATTGCAGGACGGCCACAACTACACTGCGAAGATCGTCGGGCATGACGAGAAGAGTGATATCGCGCTGCTGAAGATCGACGTGAATCATGACCTGGCAGTCGCGCCGCTCGGCAACTCGGAAGACCTGAGAGTCGGCGAATGGGTGATGGCGATCGGCAATCCGTTCGGCTTCGATCATTCGGTGACGGCCGGAATCGTGAGCGCCAAGGGACGCTTCATCCCGGGCAACTACGAGGACTTCATCCAGACCGACGCATCGATAAATCCCGGCAACTCGGGCGGGCCGCTGATCGATCTGCGCGGCAACGTGATCGGCGTCAACTGCGCAATCTACACGCATACGGGCGCCAGCATGGGAATCGGTTTCGCGGTGCCGATCGATTTGGTCAAGGAAGAGCTGCCGCAACTGAAGAGCTCGGGCAAAGTGGTGCGCGGATGGCTCGGCGTGTACATCCAGAAGGTGACGCCGGAGCTGGCGGAGTCGCTGGGGCTGGCGGATTCGCATGGCGCGCTGGTGGCGAAGGTGATCGACGACGGGCCGGCGAAAGCGGCGGGCGTCAAGCGCGGCGACGTGATCGTCGCGTTCGACAATCAACCGATCGGCGATTCGCGCGAGTTGCCGTTGCTGGTCGGACGCACCGACCTTGGGCACAAGGGAATTATCCGGGTGATTCGCGACAAGCAGACGATCGATTTGCCGGTCACGATCACGCAGTCGCGCGAGCCTGAAATTGTAGCGTCGGAGGAAAAATCGGAGAAGCCGGACCTCGGCGCCGTCTCGCCCTTCGGCCTGCACGTGAAGGACCTGAGTCCCGATCTCGCAAAGGAACTCGGACTCGACACGGCGGGCGGCGTCGTGATCTCGTCGGTGCAGCCCGGTGGCGCCGCTGACGAAGCGGGACTGCGCGCGCGCGACGTGATCCTCGAAGTGAATCGCGCGGCGGTCAAGGACGTTGACGCATACCAGGCCGCGCTGAAGAACAGCGCCAAGGGCAAAATCGTGCTGCTGCTGGTGCGGCGCGGCGACAACACGATCTACGTGACCGTCAAACCGGAGGCCTGAGCCGGGGACGCATTCCCGATGTCCCCGAAACGAATTCTGAAGTTTGCGCTGATCGGCGTCGGCGCGTTGATCCTGTTCGCGATCCCGCCGACGCTGTGGCTGTTCTTCAGCTACTATCATCAGCTCGAAAACGAAGTCGTCGCGCGGTTCTCGGGCAAGCGCTGGAACATCCCGTCGCGAATCTATTCCGACTCGGTGCTCATCTACCCCGGCCAGGATCTGAAGGATCTCGGCTTCTTCGAGCGGCTCGCGCGCTTGAACTACCATCCGGTCGATGCGGGCAAAGTCGCGAGCCGCGGCGAGTACAGCTACGACAAGAAGCGCGGCAAGCTCGACGTCTTCCTGCACAGCTTCGCGTATCCCTACGGAGATTTCGGCGGCGAGTTCGTCGAGTTGAATCTCAAGGGCGATACGATCGACACGATGGTCGATCCGGTGACGCACAAGCCGATCTTTTCGATCGAGCTCGAACCGGAATTAATCAGCGGCATCTTCGAGGGCGAATGGGAGCAGCGGCGACTGGTGCGCCTCAGCCAGATTCCGCCGACGATGATCAACGCGATTTTGGCCGCCGAGGATCATAGGTTTTATGAGCATCACGGCGTCGACATCGTGCGCACGATCAAGGCGGCATGGATCGACTTTCATTCGGGGCACGTGCGGCAGGGCGGATCGACGCTGACGCAGCAGTTGATGAAAAATTTTTTCCTGACGCGCGAGCGGAGCTACAAGCGCAAGCTCAAGGAAGCGATGATGGCGTACATCGCGGAGCGCGATTACTCGAAGGACGAAATACTGGAAAACTATATTAACGATATATACCTGGGACAGCGCGGGCAGGAAGGTATATACGGCGTTTGGGAAGCAAGTGAGTATTACTTCTCGAAGGAGCCGCGCGATCTGACTATTGGCGAAATGGCTACTATCGCGGGCCTGATTAGCTCGCCCAACCGGCTCAATCCACTGCACCATCCGGATGCCGCGCGTCCGCGGCGCGATGAGGTGCTGGCCTCGATGCTCGAGGACGGATACATCGATAAAAGCGCTTACGACGCCGCCGTGGCCGAGCCGCTGCGCGCGCGCGAAGTATACGCCGAGGGCAACGACGCGCCCTACTTCGTCGACTACGTCAAGAAGGAACTGGCCGAGCGCTATCCGCCGCAAGTGCTGAGCGGCGAGGGTTTGCGCATCTTCACCTCGCTCGACGTACACATGGAAAAGCTGGCCGAGGCGTCGATCGCGCACAATCTCGCCGACCTCGAAGCGAAGCATCCGAAGCTGGTGCGGCGCGAGGCCAAGGATCGGCTCGAGTCGTGCCTGATTGCGCTGGAGCCGCAGAGCGGCAGGATTCGCGCGATGGCGGGCGGGCGCGATTATCGATCGAGCCAGTTCAATCGCATTACTCAGTCCAAACGTCAGCCGGGTTCGGTGTTCAAGCCGGTGACATACCTGGCGGCCTTCGATGAGACGTTGTCGGGTGGTGCGGAAAAGTTTTTGCCGACTACTTACATCGAAGATGCGCCGTTCACCTGGCAGTACGGCGATATGAGCTGGACGCCGAATAACTATCGCGACCGGTTCTTTGGTCACGTCACGCTGGAATTTGCGCTCGGCGAGTCGCTCAACTCGGCGACGGCGCGGCTGGCGAACAGCGTCGGCCTCGATCGAATCCGCGCGATGGCGTCGAAGCTCGGCTTTGGCGACTTGCCGGCGTATCCGTCGATCGTGCTTGGTGGAATCGAGGTCTCGCCGATGCAGGTCGCGCGCGCGTATTCGGTGATCGCCAACGACGGCATGGAGATCCAGCCGTACGCCGTCACGTCAGTGGTCGATGAAAACAATAAAGTGATCGAGGGTCACGAGCTGGCGGCCGAGCAGGTTATCTCGCCGGAGCTGGCGTACATGATGCAGTTCATGCTGGAGAACGTTATCAATCACGGCACCGGCGCGGGCGCGCGCACGATGGGATTCACGCGGCCGGCGGCGGGCAAGACCGGAACTACGAACGATGCGAAGGATGCGTGGTTCGCCGGCTTTACGCCGAACCTGCTGACGGTGGTGTGGACCGGATTCGATCAAAAGGAAGTGCTGGGGCTTACCGGCGCGCAGGCGTCGCTGCCGGCGTGGACGGCATTTATGAAAGCGGCGACGGCGGCGCGTCCGGCGCTGGATTTCACGGCGCCGCCGGGAATCGTCGAGCTGAAAGTCGATCCGACAACCGGCTACAAGGCGACGCCCTATTGTCCCGTGACGATGATGGGTGTGTATCCGGAAGGGATGGCGCCAACTCAGGACTGCCCGTATCATAAGTCGCCGTCCGGCGTTGACGGCGGTGGATCACAGGATTCCTGAGGAGCCGAGTCCGGTAGCCGATCCCAATGACTAGTCCGCGATGATGCGACGCCGTTTATTCGCTCTCGCAATATTTTTGTCGACGCTGCAGATGGCGGCGACCGCTTCAGCCCGATCGAATCGCGACCCGATAATTCTGGCGAAGCTGCAGGAAGAATCGATTCCCGCGCAGGACCTGGCGGCGCCGGCGAATTCGGCAAGTCCCGCAGCGTCTCCGGTGCCGGGCGACAATCCGAATCCCGACACGAATTCCAGTCCCGAAGACTGGCAGCATGCGCCCGCAGGAGAGGCGTCGCCCGACGAGGACGAGGAGCCCGCATCAAATTCGTCGGCATCGGCGCCGGCGGCCCCGTCGACGCCCGCGGAAATCGCGCCTGCGATCGACGCGGGGTCAATCGCGACGACGCCGCAAATCAGCGACTCGTCCTTGGCGCAGTTGATCGCAGCCGCACCGACTCCGGCGCGCGCCGCGTCGTTGAGAATCACCGAGCAGCAACGAATCGAGCTCGACCAGGGGCATACTGACGACGCGATTCGCGAGCTGGCGCATGCGATCTCGATCGATCCGAGCAACTCGTACGCGTACTTTTACCTGGGCCGCGCGTACGTCGCGCGCCGGGACTACGGGCAGGCGGAGACATTCTTCAAGCGATCGGAAATCGGGTTGGCGTCGAATTCCGCGTGGCTCGGCGAGACCTACGCATTCGAAGGAGTCTGCCTCGAGCAGTCAGGCAAATCCGCCGAGGCGGCGGCCGCCTATCAGAAAGCGCTCGCAGCGAGTCCGGGCAATCTGACGGCGCGCGTCGGCGCGACGCGGCTGTCCGCATTCATGCCAGCAGCCGCATCGGCGCCCGTATCCGCACCGGCCGGAGACGTCGACGGGCCCGCGCCCGCGGAGCCGGATGTTCCAACCGCACCCGTCGAAGCACCGGTTCCGGGGCCGCCGAAGTCTGCGCCGCCCGCGTCGGATTGAACTTGGGACGACTAATTTAATGTGAAACCCCTCCGTGGGTTTCACGCTTCCTTGGGCAGGGGTGACCCCTGCACCCAGTGATAGGGAAAGATGCGGGACTTCGTCCCTGTTAGGAAGTTTTTTGGGCGGAGGCGTCCGACTCTTACCTCGCCCGTTATTTTACGGGAGAGGCGGCTGGCCGCATCGCGGCCAGCGGTGAGGGTTCTGCGGTTACATCACGAAACCAACTGATCACCCTTTTTTGTGCCGTCTTTTTTTGTGTCATCCTGAAATCGAACTTGCGATGCTGATACTTGGAATTGAATCTTCATGCGACGACGCTGCCGCGGCGGTAATCGAAACCAGCGCGGCGGGCATCGGTGAAATTCGTTCGAGCACCGTCGCCAACCAGGACGATATTCATCGCGCCTACGGCGGTATCGTGCCGGAACTCGCGTCGCGCAATCACGTCGTCACGATCGGGCCGGTGATCGAGCGCGCACTGAGCACGGCGGGATGCCGGCTGGCGGACGTCGAAGGAATCGCCGTCACGCGCGGGCCGGGATTGGTGGGCTCGTTGCTGGTGGGCTTGATGTTCGCGAAGGGGCTGGCGCAGGCGAGTGGCGTCGCGATGGTCGGCGTGAATCATATCGAGGGCCATCTGCTGGCGCCGCTGCTCGAAAATCGAATCGCGATGCCGTACCTCGCGCTGGTCGTGTCGGGCGGTCACACTGCGCTGTTCGCGGTCGAGGACTTCGGGCATTACCGGCGAATCGGGCGCACGCGCGACGACGCCGCCGGCGAGGCATTCGACAAAGTGGCGAAGCTGATGGGGCTGGGCTATCCCGGTGGGCGAGCGATCGACGAGCTGTCGCGGCGCGGAAATCGCAAGAGCGTCCGAATCCCGCGCGCGCACGTCAAAGGCGCGCCGATGGATTTCAGTTTCAGCGGTGTGAAGACGGCGGTCGCGACGATTCTTGCCACCGAGAATGGCCGCGCGGAGAAGCCCGAGGATCTCGCGGCGAGCTTCCAGGAGGCCGTCGTCGAGATGCTGGTGAAGCCGACGATTGCGGCGGCGCGCGAGCTGGGTGCGGACACGATCGCGCTGACCGGCGGGGTCGCGGCGAACTCGAGACTGCGCGACAAGCTGGCCGAGGCGGCTGCTGCGGACGGGCGCCGGTTGGTCGCGCCGGCGCTGAAATACTGCACCGACAACGCGGCGATGATCGCGCTCGCGGGCAGCTACCGACTGCTGCGCGGCGAGCGCGACGCGTTGGATATCGACGCGGAAGCAAATCTCGCGCTGTGAAGATCGCACGCAAATCTCGCGAGGCCGAAACACCGTCGCGTCCAGCGTCGGCGCTCGCGCGAGCGGGCGTGCGTCCGGCGAAATCGCGCGGGCAGAATTTTCTCACGAGCGCCGGCGTGGCGGATCGAATCGTCGCAGCGGCCGAGATATCCGGAGCTGATTCGATCATCGAGATCGGTCCGGGACTTGGAATCCTGACGGAGAAGATCGCGATGCGACCGCGGCGATCGCTGACGCTGGTTGAACTCGACGCGCGACTCGCTCAACGGCTGCAGGAGCGCTTCGCAGAGGCTCGAATTGTCAATGCGGATTTTCTCGCGATCGACTTCGCGGCTCTCATCGGCGATTCGCGCGTCAAAGTTATAGGCAACCTGCCGTTCAATGTTGCGGCGGCGATTTTGCGCAAGCTGTGCGACAACTCGCGCGTGATTTCGAGAATGGTGCTGATGTTTCAGCGTGAGGTCGCGGCGCGAATCCGCGCCACTCCCGGCGACGATGCGTACGGCGCGCTCAGCGTGTTCACGGCGCTGTACTGGAAGATCGATTTGCATTTCACAGTCGCGGCCGGCAGCTTTCATCCGCGGCCAAAGGTTGATGCGGAAGTTCTCGTATTCACTCCCCTCGCAAAGCCGTCGTTCGGTTCCGGTGACGAGCGCGACGTGCTCGAGACTGTGCGCGCGTCGTTCTCGGCGCCGCGCAAGACGATTCGCAACGCGCTCAGCCATGCGCTCGGAATCGACAGCGGGCAGGCTGTGCGCGCGCTCGAAAGCGCTGCGATCGATCCGGGCACTCGCGCAGAAACGCTCGGCGTGCCGGACTTTCTGAGACTCGCACATGCGCTGCGCGTCGAACTGGGCGGAATGGTCGTCGCGCGCGATGCCTGAACTGCCGGAAGTCGAATCGCTGCGCCGGATACTGGTCCGCACCGCGGTCGGCCGAACGATCGTCAGCGTGCGAATCGGCGAGCGGCGGCTGCGCCGCCGCGTCGCCGCGGATTTTGGCCGAAGTTGCCGCTGGCCGGCGAATCGAGAAACTGTCGCGCCGCGCGAAATATCTGATCGTCGAGCTCGACGGCGACCACGTGATGCTGGTGCATCTCGGGATGTCGGGCAGTTTGACGCATCGGCACGATGGCTTCGACGCCGGCGAGTTCGATCCGCGCCATGACCATCTTGAGTTTTCGCTGGACGACGCGTCGCATCTGGTCTACAACGATCCGCGGCGCTTCGGCATGGTGCGGCTGGTCGAGCGCGGCGCGTTGGCTGCCACGGCGGAGCTGAAGGGGCTCGGGCCCGAGCCGTTGTCGCGCGAATTCAACGCCGACTATTTGGCGGCGAAGGCGCGCGGGCGAACGGCGGCGATCAAGAACCTCATTATGGATCAGCGAATCGTCGCCGGGATCGGAAATATCTACGCGTCGGAGATTTTATTTCGCGCGGGCGTGCGTCCGACGCGTCGGGCCGGGCGGGTGACGCGAAGCGAGATCGAAAAAATCGCCGCGGCGGTGCCGGTGATTCTGCGCGCCGCGATCGGCAGCAACGGCACTACGTTTCGCAGCTATCGCGATTCGCGCGGACAGCCCGGTACGATTCGCATCGCGGCCTGCGCGTGTACGGCCGCGAGGGAGAACCGTGCTACACATGCTCGACGCCGATCAGAAACGTAGTCGTCGGCCAGCGCGCGAGTTTCTATTGTCCGAAGTGCCAGCGGTGAAAGCTCGAGGGCGGACATTGGTGATGTGGTCGAGAACCCTCACCTACCGGCCGCGTTGCGGCCGGCCTCCTCTCCGTAAAATAACGGGCGAGGTAAGAAGGAGCGCGCGATGACACACCAGTCATGATGCATCTATTTGAATCCGTGGTGCGGCTTTTTGCGCGATGATCGCGTTGTTCGCTTTTGCGACTTCGTCGTTTGCGCAGAGTCCGGCGCAGATCGATTGGAACAAGATCGATTCCGAGGCGCTCGGCTATTTCCGCACCTATCTGCGCTTCGACACCACCAATCCCCCGAGCAACACTGCCGCCGCGATCGCGTATCTCAAATCGATTCTCGACAAGGAAGGAATCGCCACCGAGACCTTCGAGAGCAAGCCCGGCATGGTGAATCTGGTCGCGCGAATTCCCGGGACCCGCCGGCGTGAAACCGCTGCTGCTGATGTCGCACGCCGACGTGGTGCCGACCGTCGCCGCCAACTGGACGCATCATCCGTTCGACGCCGACGTGAAAGACGGCTACGTGTGGGCGCGCGGCGCGATCGACAACAAGGCGCACGGAATCATGGCGCTGATGACGATGCTCGCGCTCAAGCGCAAGCGGCGTCGCGCTGCAGGCGCGGCGTCGAGATGATGGTGAATCCCGACGAGGAAGCGGGCGGCGAGAACGGCGCGACGCTGGATGGTGAAGAATCATTGGGACGCGATCGATCCCGCGTTCGCATTCAACGAAGGCGGCGAGGGCACGCCCGACTGGCTCGGAATCAAGGGCATCACTTTTCACGGTCGCGGTCTCGGAGAAGCGCGTGAACTGGCTGCACGTCACCGTGCGCGGCAAGGGCGGGCACGGCTCGGTGCCGAAGCCCGACAACCCGAATCTGATTTTGATCAACGCGCTGCATCGACTGCTCGAAAAGCAGCCGCCGATTCGAATCACGAAAATTTTCGCCGACGCGATGGAATCGATTGCGCCGCTCGAGCCGACGTCCGGCGTCGTTCCAACTCGCGCATCTCGATCGGCCCGGCGTCGCGAAGGCGGCGATGGCGGGCGTGCTCAGCCCTACAAAATTCAGGCGCTGATGCGCGACACGATTTCGCTCACGATGCTCAATGCGGGAATCAAGGTGAACGTCATGCCGACGATCGCTGAGGCGGGACTCGATTGCCGGCTGCTGCCGGGCACCGATGCCGACGCGTTTATGAAGCGTCTGCGCGATTTGCTCGGCCCCGGCGACTTCACGATTGAATATCTCCAGCGGCCCGATGACGCGCCGCCGTCGCCGACTTCCGGCGAGGCGTGGGATGCGATCAAGCGCGTCGTCGCGAGCGATTTCTCGACGCCCGCGTCGTGCCGTGGATGACTACGGGCGGCACCGACTCGCGCTTCCTGCGCGCCAAGGGCGTGCCGGCATACGGATTCGTCCCGGTGATTCTCGGCGAGGCGAGAAATTTCGCGCATCCATGGCGACGACGAGCGGCTGTCGATCGACAATCTGAATCGCGGCATCAAGGCCACTTACGATTTGACGATCGACCTGTGCGCCGCGCAACATGACGCCGCGTATGTTATGGTGACGCGATGACACTCGACATCCCCACCGGAATCGGCGCCGCGATCGCGTTCCTCTTCGGCGCGAGCGTCGGCAGCTTCGCTGCATGGTCGCGTACCGGCTGCCGCGCGATCTTTCGATCGTCACGCCGCGCTCGTATTGCGAGAGCTGCGAGCGCGCGATTCCGTGGTGGGCGAACATCCCGATTCTCGCGTACCTCGGACTGCGCGGGCGCTGCGTGATGTGCGGCGCGCCGATTCCGTTCCGCCATTTCCTGGCCGAATTCGGCCTCGCGGTCATCGCGCTCTATCTTTACTTCGCGTTCCCGCTGCCCGACGCGATCGCGCGCTTCGTGCTCTGCGCCGCGCTGTGGATCGTCGCGATCATCGACTACGACTGGCGGCTGATTCCGAACATCATCACCTGGCCCGGCACTCTGGTCGGATTCATCGCCGCGTCGCTGATGATGCCGGAAATCGGCTGGAAGAGTTCGCTGATCGGAATCGTTTTCGGCGGCGGCGTCCTGTTCGTCACCGGCTATCTCTATCAACTGGTGCGCGGGCGCGAGGGCGTCGGCCTGGGCGACGTGTGGCTGCTCGGGATGGTGGGCGGATTTCTCGGCTGGCCGGGCGTTTTCTTCACGATGTTTTTCGGCTCGATAATCGGCGCGGTCGGCGGAATCGCGTTCGCGCTGACCGGCGGCGCATGCGACTGCGCCCGGCGCCGCTCGGCGAGCCGGCGACCGACCGGAGGAAGCGGACGTTTCGATTCTGCGCACCGAGGTTCCGTTCGGCCCCTACCTGGCGCTGGCGGCCGGCGTGTTCGCGCTCTTTCAGCCGCAACTCGCGCACTGGTATTTTGGCCGATAGAAGATGGCGGCGCGGAGTATTCATCACGCTCGAAGGCGTCGAGGGCAGCGGCAAAACCACGCAGGCCGCGATTCTCGGCGACGCGCTGCGCAAGAACGGCCGCCGCGTAACGGTCACGCATGAGCCGGGCGGCACGCGCGCCGGCGAGACGATTCGCGCGATTTTTCTCGATCCCGCAGTTTCGCTCGACGTCGCCGCCGAGCTGCTGCTGGTGCTGGCCGATCGCGCGCAGCACGTGCGCGAAAAACTGCGGCCCGCGCTGGCAGCCGGCGAAATCGTGATTTCCGATCGCTACTCCGATTCGACCACCGCCTACCAGGGCTACGGCCGCGGCTTCGATCTCAAGCTGCTCGGCGAGTTGAATCGGCTCGCGACCGACAACGTGACGCCCGATCTGACAATCGTGCTCGACCTGCCGGTCGAGACCGGACTCGAGCGCACTCGCGCGCGGGCCAAGGGCACCGGCCGCGGCTCCGATCGCTTCGAGGGCGAGCGCGCCGAGTTCCATCGCAAGGTGCGCGACGGTTTTCTCGCAATCGCCAAAGCGGAGCCGGCGCGCGTCGTCGTGATCGACGCCGACCGCCCGGTGGCAGCCGTCACCGCCGACATCCGGCGCGCGGTGGACAAAATGCTCGCGCGCCGATGACGGAGTCGCCATGCCGCTAGCATCGATTCTCGGGCATCGCGAAATCGCAGCGCGTCTGCTCGCCGAATTGCGCAACCGGCCCTCGCACGCGTATCTGTTCGCGGGGCCGCGCGGCGTCGGCAAGGCGATCGTCGCGACCAGCCTCGTGCACGCGCTGATGTGCGAGCGATCGCCCGGCGAGAATTTCTGCTGCACGACGGCGCGATGCCCCGTCCGGCTTGCGCCGCAGACCGAGCGCACGCGCGCGCGCGCCGGTGACAGCGACGCGCCGCGATTGCGAGTGCTGTTCGGCATGCGTGCAAATCGCGACGGGCGTGCATCCGGATTTCACCTACATGTCGCAGCCGGCCGGCCGCAGCGAAGTTCTGATCGACCAGGTCCGCGAACTGATCGCGCGGCTGGGAATCCGGCCCGTCGCGATCGCCGATGCGCATGGCGATTATCGACGACGCCGAGGCGCTCGGTATCCCCGCGCAGAACGCGCTGCTGAAGACGCTCGAGGAGCCGCCCGGCCACGCCATTATCATCATGGTGACCGCGAGCGAGCGCGCGCTGCTCGATACCGTGCGCTCGCGGATGCGGATCGGTGAGATTTCCCGCGCTGCAGGCCGGCCGAGCTCGAGGCAGATACTCGCCGCGCACGGCGTCATCGACAAGGCTCGCGCGCGTGCGCTCGCGATGCTGGCGCGAGGCAGCGCGGCCAATGCGATCGCGCTGGCCGACGGCGACGAGCCGCCGATGAAGGAGCTGCTCGACGCGCTCAGTCATGCGAAGTCGATCGATTTCGCGCGCGCGCAGTCGCTTGCGCAGGAGTTTTTCGCCAATCGCGACGCCGCGGCCGGCAATTTCGAGCTGCTCGCGAGACTGCTCGAAGAAATACTATGCTACAAACTGCTAAAGGCCGACTTCGTGGCGTTTCCGCCCGAGGCGCGGTCGCGACTGGTGAGCCTGGCTGATAGTCTCTGCGGTCGACGCGGTCGTGAAGTGTATCGACGCGGCCGTGCGCGCCAACGCGGCGGTCGGAGAGAACGCCAATCCGCGGATGCAGGCGGAGAATTGGTGGACGATAGCCGGGCATGCGATGCGGGGTGAGTAAACGATAGTGGCAGACATCGATCCGTTTGAAGGCGCGCCGGCGCTGCCGAAAATCGTCGCGGTCAGTCTCCAGCAGACCGGCCATCTCTACAATTTTCTCGCCGGTGACCGCGAGCTGCGCCGCGGCGAGCGCGTGCTGGTCGAGAGCGAGGCGGGCGCGCGCGTCGGCACCGTCGAGATCGAGCCGCACGAGCCGGCGCAGACGATCGATCTTTCCGCGCTGCGTCCGATCATCCGGATCGCGAGCGACCACGACTTCCATCTCGAGCAGGAAAATATCGCGCGCGAGGCGCATGCGCGCCGCCTGTGCGTCGAGCGCATCCGCGAGCGCCGCGTCCAGATGAAGCTGGTCAACGCCGATTACACTTTCGACGGGCGCAAGGTGACTTTCTATTTCGTCGCCGAAGGGCCGCGTCGATTTCCGCGACCTGGTGCGCGATCTCGCCAACACGCTGCGCGTGCGGGTCGAGATGAAACAGATTGGCGCGCGCGACGAGACCAAAGTCACCGGCGGACTCGGTCCGTGCGGCCGCGAGCTATGCTGCTCGTCGCTGGCTGCGCGACTTCGAGGCCGTGACCGTCAAGATGGCGCGCGAGCAGGGGCTGGCGCTGAATCCGTCGCGGCTGGCCGGGATGTGCGGACGCCTCAAGTGCTGCCTGCGCTACGAATACGCGACCTACGTCGAACTCAAGCGCGCGCTGCCGAACCTCGGCAAGCGCGTGCAATGCGTCAAGGGCGACGGCAAAGTCGTCCGCCAGAATATTCTCAAGCAGACCGTGCTGATTCAGCGCGAAGAAGACGGCGGCGTCGTCGAGGTGACGCTGGAAGATCTGGTCGCCTCGCGCCCGCAATAGCCCGCCTTCCATCGCGGCCGTAAGCCATTCTTCCCGTCGCGCCGCAGCGACATGGCCGAGCGCTCTTTTCCGATTTTTCTCAGGCTACGATCGTCATTTCGTAAAAAAATGTTCGGACCTTGTTGCTTCGCTTAGTGATAGTCTGTAGAAAAACTCTACACTTCGTTAAATTTACTCCGAGTTGGCGTTGGTGGAGGTCAGAATTTCACATGCGGAAGATAAAAACGGATCGGAAGCAGCCCGGAATATGGCTCAGATTATCGCTCCTGTTCGTGATATCGGGGTGGTTGGGGACTGCGGCTGCGCAGTCTGCTCCGCAACCCGCCCCCGCGCCTACCTGCGCCGCGACTTCTTTGACGCTCACCAACAAGAATACCTACCCAATCTGGGTTGGCGAGGGCATTCAAACCGGCCCTGTCCTGAAACCGCTCGCCGACAACTGGGAAATTGACTCCGGCGATTCGTACTCCTTGTGCCTGCCCTCCACTTGGACATCGGGAACCTTCTGGGCGCGCACCGAATGCGATTTCACAGACCTCTACCAGAGCGGGACGGCGAGCGGAAACAGCCGTGCCGGACTCTTTACCACGTGCAGCGCGAGTTCCGACTGTGCCACGCTGGCCACCAAAACCGGCGAAACCTACGACTGCTTCGGCGGCGTCTGCATGGTCGATTGCTCCACCAGCCCGAACAACACCAATCTCCACTGCCAGGGCCAGATTGGAATACCGGGCAATACCAATGCGACCTGCAGCGCAAATACGGGCGTTGCCGGCGTCAGCGTATGCACATATCCGGAAGGTGTCGTCTGCAAGTCGGGAGATTGCCAGGGACAGTGGGACTGTCAGGGGACATGGGATTCGCTGAAAGCAGACACAGGACCGGAGACTCCTGCGTCGCAATTCGAAATTACAAACAATGCCGGCGCGGACGGCGGCCAAGGCGCCGCGACATACGATGTAACCAATGTTGCGGGCTACAATCAGCCCATAGATGTGAGCGTCGATACACCTTCGAATCCAAATCTAGGTCCCGCGTGCCTGCCCAATAGCTGCACTACCGATCTCAACAGCGTCTGCCCCGCACTGTTGCAGGTTATAGAACCTCCGACAGGCAATTCGGGGAGTTGCGGCACCAACAATGGAACCTGTCAGACCGGAGTCTGCGAACCGTGTCCGAGCGGTGCGGCCCCGGCGTCGTGCAACGGCGGTTCCACTTGCGTAATCGGGTGTAGCGGCCCAGGTCAGCTGTGCGGAAACGGCTATCCGTCACCGATTAGTGCACCGGGACTGACCGGCCTGAGCTGCAATACGCCTATCCTAAACGGGACCGTTCATGGTTCCCCATTCACCGCCGATGGTTCCGAGCACATCGATATGTATGCGGCCGCCAACATCAGCGGGGCTGTGACTAGTTCCCATGTCGGGGTGACAATGTTCTCCGGGAACCAGGGTACGCCCACATGCTGGGGTGACATCGACTGTGCCCCCGGCGAATCCTGCCTGATCGGTCCTACCAATTCTGGAATCACCGGCTTGCCGTCCTACGTGGGGATCTGCGCGACGAGCAACGGAGGGGGGATGCCAACAGGATTGCCGGTCACGGATTGTAACTCGACCAGCGATATAGGAAAAAACTGTGGGGGTTATCCCAGCAGTCCAGTCTATACCTGCGTGGCTGCTACAGGTGTCAGTACAGGAGTTGCCTGCCTACCCGCGTTCGATCCGCCGACAATTGGCCTTGGCACTTACGATAGCATCAGCGGTTTCTTCGACGGTATAGGCGCTCCGCTCAACCCGGAATGGGAGGCGGCCGCATTGTGGGCATCCGGCAATGGAAAAACTGCCGGAACCACGCCCTACTATGAGACTTTCTCGAACGCATGCCCGCATCAGTACGCCTGGACCTATGACGATCACACCGGCGGCCTGGCATGTAACGGCTATCCGCTCGCGTTTACAGTGGCGTTCGGGATGCTAGGGGGTTCTCCGTCTGCGACGCCAACTCCCACGGCGACGGCGTCTGCGACGGCCTCGGCAACTGCGACAGCTAGTGCGACGGCGACCGCATCGCCGACTGCCGGGCCAACCACGTCGCCAACCTCGACGGCAACTCCGTCCTCAACTGCAACATCAACCGCAACGATGACCGCCACGGCCAGCCAAACCTCGACCGCCACCAACACGGCCACGCCGACGGCTACGTCGACCGCGACGGCTACAGCGAGCCCCACTCCTACTGCTACAGCCTCCAGCACATCAACGCCGACAGCTACAGCAACGGCGACATCCTCGGCCAGTGTTACACCGACGGCGACCGCGAGTGGAACTCCGACCGCGACAGTGACGATCACCGCCACCGCGACTTCAACGTCAACTCCTACTGCGACACCTACGATGACGCCGACGCCGAGCGGCTCGCCGACACCGATATGCACTCCAAGCTATCTGTACCTGACGACCAACCCCGACGGCACCCTGGGCTTCCCTGCTACCACCGTCGGACACCCACAGACGGCTACACTTACAGTCAGCAGTAGTGCGCCGGTTGGATTGTTTAAACTTTCAACAAAGATTACGGGCAGCGACGCAAAGGATTTTTCTGTGACTGGCGGAAGCTGTACGACAATCAAAAAGTTGAACCCGAATAACGGATCATGCACCTATAAGGTTAAGCTCAAGGCAAAGAAACAGTTCATCGGTGCGTTAGACGCGAACCTCGAGATAACCGCAATGTTCGGCCCGGGAGTATGCCCGAAGGGCGACGTTGAAAACAGGAGTGTCACGCTGGCAGGCAATGTCGGTCAGGCCGGCTCGCACTGACCTGTAGAAGGCTGCAAGGAAATCCTGTACCAGCCAGCCGGCACGCCGGCGAAGCTGGTACAGGATCTTCCGACTGGTACAGGATATGCTGAATAGTTACCGGTCGGGGGGGTCAGAAATTCACATGCTTCGATCGAGCAAAAGGACGACAACTCTGTCTGGCAAGACGAGGCCGACGATTGCCGCGGTCATCGTTGCGCTTGCGATAGCGGCACTCATCGCCGGTGGCATTGCGCAACCCGCCGCGGCCGGGGCCTGCGCCTCCGACGCCGTCGACGTAAAGTTCAGAAACGAGCTGAGCTATCCAATCTGGCTCGGCGAGAACGGGCCGAAACGGATCGCGCCGATGACCAACGGCAAGATCGACTGGGAAATTGGATCGGGCGACTCCGTCGATCTTTGCCTGCCGAAAGAAGGCGCCGGCGGCTACGAGTCCTCAAACTTCTGGGCCCGCACCGAATGCCAGTTCGACACGTACTACCCGACCAAATGCGCAGGACAATCCGATTGCGGCAAGAATGAGGACTGTTTCGGCGGGCGCTGCGTCCCGGATTGCAGCCAGAATATCAGCGACTCGTACTGCCAGTCACAATTCCCCGGCAGTCCAACGACTGCGACCTGTTACCAAAGCAAGTACTGCCTCGTCGAAGGGATTTGCGCGACCGGGGACTGCAACGGGCAGTACTCGTGTATATCCAACGGGGCCGGGGTGGGTCCCTCGGGGCCGACTTCCCTGTTTGAGCCGACCGTTCAATCCAAACAATCGCCGCCGGGCAACCTGACCTTCTATGACGTCAGCCTGGCCTCGGGATACAACGTGCCGATCAAGGTCGAGCCTTCGGTTGCTTCCTCAGGAACATGCCAGGGATCCAGATGCAATTCCGACCTGCTCGCTTTGTGTGCCTCGGCCCTACAGATTACCACCGCGCCGACCGCGACCGCCGGACCTATCCCGTGCGGCAATGGACTCTATTGCCAAAGCGGCGCCTGCGTGAACGACACATGCGTGATCGGATGCAATGATCCCGGCGATCAATGCACCAGCATCGACCCCCAATGCACGGACCCGAGCAACGACGGGACGCTACAGTGCTGCAGCGCGATTCCGAGCGGAACCGGCTGGACCGCTGACAACGCTTACTACGTGGATATGTATCTGGCGAAGAACTATTCGGGCGCAATTGACTCTGCGAATAAAAATCAGACAATGATCTCGTCCAACGGAGCCACGCCCGTCTGTTGGGGAGAGCTCGATTGTGCACCCGGACAAAAGTGCGAAACGGGTGTGGTGCCGGGATTCCCCGCCGATGTCGGAATCTGCAACGTGGCTGGAAAGTGCGACAAAAAACAGGTCGGCCAGCCGTGCGGACAATATCTCGGTAATGACGGAGGACAGGCCTACGGCTACACGTGCGTTCACACCAGCTCTGCGGATGTACCGTATGCATGCGTCCCGCCGGTTGGCAGCGGGAGCAACCAGAACGTCGGTCTCGGAACCTTCGCGAGCCCGTACTACTCGGGAGAAGCCGGCTTGCTGAACCCGGAGTGGCAGGCGGCAGCACTTCAAGCTGGCGGCGGCACGACGCCCTTTTACGAAACTATCGCGCAAGCCTGCCCGAATCAGTACACATTTCAATACGACGACAACTCGGGCTCCTTCAACTGCCCGCAGGACGTTAACTATACAGTAACCTTCGGCGGCATATCGGGTGGTCCGACGGCGACGGCTACGCAAACTGCCACGCCGACGACTACCGCAAGCGCAACTCCGTCGACGACCGCAAGCGCAACCGCAACGCAGACGCCAACCGCGACCGCGACTTCGTCAGTGACCTCAACTCCAACAGCGTCGGCAACGTCGACGACTGTCACGGCGACTCCTACTGCGACATCCACGATGACGCCGACGCCTAGCGGCACGGCTACACCGCGATGTGTACCGAGTTTCATTTACCTGACGACTAGTCCCGCCGGTACGCTCGCCTTCGGCGATGCCGCGGCAGGAACCCCGCTTACGCTACCTCTTACGTTGACCAGCAGCGCGCCAGTCGGGTTGATTAATCTTTCAACAAAGATTAGCGGGGCCGATGGAAAAGACTTTTCGGTGACTGGCGGAAGCTGCACGAACGTCAGCCGGTTGAAGGCGGGTGCAAGCTGCACCTATAACGTTAAGCTTAAGGCAAAGAAAAAGTTTCTCGGTGCGGTGAGTGCCAACCTGGAGATAACCGCAATGTTCAGCCCGGGCGTGTGCCCGGCGGGCGACGTTCAAAACGTCGGCGTGACGCTGGCTGGCTATGTCGCTCAGGCCGATACGCGAACTCCGGATCCGCGATGATGGCGGGTAGATAGGATTGTCAAATCAAGCGGGAAGAGGGCGGGCGGAGTGTTACAGACACTCCGCCCGCAATCGTTCCGCCTTCACCAAGTGTCGGTGACACTTGGGGAAAGAGTTATAGATTCGTTCCGGCTACCGCCTGACTCCGCGCCTCACCGACCGTTTCGGCGGATCGATCTGATTGCCGACGATCGCATTCGTGACGTTGAAGCATCCCGCGAAGTCGCCATCCGTGGTCGTCAAGACCAACGCAAAAGGGTTGGTGCCTCCCAGGTCCAGAGCGGTGGTATCAAGGCCGGTTACTTCGAGGTTCAAGGTCCATTCTCCGCACGCGGGTGACGCCGGCTTCGGCAGCGCGACCATCCTGGCCGAGACGGTCTCCGGCGATAGATTCTGGAACAGGGTTCCATAGCTCTCGTGATTGACCGTGTGCACCACGAAGGGACTCAGCGTCACATGCAGGCCACCCACCAGATCATCGGTACACGTGCCCTCGTAGAGCATCACATCGAAGCCGCTGTTGAGAGCATCCTGATCCGCTTCGCAGGCCGGCGCGCCATTCTCGGTGAAGGTCAGCGCTATGTTGACCTGATCTGAATTAGCCTTCGACGATCGCGCTATCTGCACCCGTTCGCTGTTGGGCGCGAGCACGAAGGTCGGCGCCGCATCGAACTCGTACGCACCGGCGTCGCAAAAATTAAGGTTGTCAGGATCGGGGCGTCCGAAGCCGCGCTGGTCGGTTGTTACCGGATCGTCAAACAAGTCAAGACAATTTGCGATGGGAATGAAATCAATCGCCTGGCTGGGGGATTCGAGCGCAATGGTCTGGGTAGGACCGCCGTTGTTCTGCAACCCCAGCGGGTCAAGGTTCAGAGTAGTACTGTTGTTAACGCTCGGGCTGGTAAAGCCGCAACTGTTGTCGTCGGAGATGTTGTAGCCCTCGTCAATAACTCCGTCGCAATTGCCGCCCGAGCTGCTGTTCGCGAAGATTGAGCTGTTGACGACGCTCTCCCCTTCCGAAGCTATGTCCGCGCCGTCACCCGCACCGTTCCCCGAGAAGGTGTTGTTGGTGACAAGGACGAGCGCTTCTTCGTTAGCGATACCGCCGCCGTCCTCAGCTCCATTTTCAGTGAAGGTACTGTTAAGAACAGTTACCTCGGATTCCACCGCAAAGATTGCCCCGCCTAATCCCGCCTCGTTGTCGACGAAGGTGCAACTCTCAATGCCCACTTCGGTGCCACCGGCGAATACTGCGCCGCCTGCATCGCTGACGCCTTCGGTAAACGTCAGGTTTTCCAGCGCGACGAAGTCAGCATCTTCTATCGCGAAAATATCGATGTTGAACAAGCCGTCGATCACGATGCCGCCGTAGGACGGACCTATGATGAAAAGTTCTTCCTTCGGGTTGTCAACCACCAAAGTGTTGTCGGGAAAGATCGTGCCGGTAACGCTGAAAAGGATCGTGTCGTCTCCGGTTCCCGCGGGACACCCGCCGCTCGGCGCTTGCGTGTTGGCCGCAATGACGGCTTCCTCAAGCGTGCACAGGGGGAACGTATCGCTGGTACCGCTGTCGAGCGTATTGACGACGATGGTGGCGGCGCGCGCCAATCCGGTCATCGCCAGCAACAAGAACGGCAGCGTAAACGCCGCAAGAGTGAAGCGCCGATTCAGATCTGCCATGGACCCCTCCTCGCGGCGCCCTGGGGCCGCGTTGGCAAATTCATTTTGCCCACCAAACTGACTCAGGCTGGTTTCGCCAATATTTCCACTGCGCCAAGGCACTGTCAATCTAGTTTTCAGCAGGCGCGTGAATGCTTGAGCGGTTATAGGTAGCTAGATCAGCGCCGTACCCGTCGCCTCATGGCGCGGATCGGCACCGGGACCTGATTGCCGACTGCCGCGTTGGCGATGCCGGAGCATCTCGTATCGCCGTCCGAGTGGCGCAGTGGCAGCGTGAAACCATCGATGGGTTTCAATACAATCGAGCGAATGTCAGACCGCATCCACATCACCACTGCGATCATCTACAGCAACGGGCCGCCGCATGTTGGTCATGCGTACGAAGTTCTCGCTACCGACGCGTTCGCGCGTTTTCAGCGGCGCAAGCTGGGCGCCGGCAACGTCACGTTCGTCACCGGCACCGACGAGCACGGCGACAAGAACCGGCGCGCGGCGGAAGCCGCAGGACTGCATCCGAAGGCATTCGCCGATAGGATCAGCACGCTATTTCGCAATGCGTGGGCCGGCTTGGACATCAGCTACGACTATTTTGTTCGTACGACAGACCCGATCCACCAAGCTTTGGTGCAGAAGATGCTGGCGCGGTCCTACGAATGCGGCGACATCTACTTCAAGGACTATGAAGGTCTCTACTGCGTCGGGTGCGAGCGCTTCTACACGGAAAAGGAATTGCTCCCCGGTAACATCTGCCCGGTGCATAACACTCCCGTCGAGCGTATCAAGGAGGGCAACTACTTCCTGAAGCTCGAGAAATATCGCGCGGCTATCCGCGCCAACATCGAAACAAATCCTCACTTCATCCGCCCCGAGCGTTATCGCAACGAAGCTATGCGGATGCTCGACGAGCCGCTCGAAGACCTGTGCATCTCGCGGCCCAAGGCGCGTCTCGACTGGGGCATCACGCTGCCGTTCGACGACAAGTATGTGACCTATGTCTGGTACGACGCCTTCTGGGCCTACGTGAGCGAGCTGCCCGACACCGGCGACGCATCACTGACCGAGATTCTGCCGGTGACGGAGCATTTCATCGGCAAGGACATCCTTAAGACGCACGCAGTGTACTGGCCTGCGATGCTGTTGTCGGTGGGCCTGCCGCTCTATCGTCATCTGAACGTTCACGGCTTCCTGAATTTCGGCGGCGCCAAGATGTCGAAAAGCGCGGGCAGCACGCAGGATCCCGTGGCCTATCAGCAAAACGTCGGCCCCGACGTGCTGCGCTTTTTCATCCTGCGCGAATTCACGTACGGCCTCGACGGCGATTTCACCGAGCAGCGCGTGATCGATCGCTACAACTCGGACTTGGCCAACGACTTGGGCAACCTGACCAGCCGCGTGCTGTCGATGGCGGCGCGGTACTTCCAGGGCGAAGTCAGCGCAACTCCGGGGGCGGGCGCCGATAGCCTCGACGTCGCATTGGTCGAGACCTTCAGCGCGATCCCGTCACGAGTAGCTCCGCTGGTCGAGGAGCTCGCGTTCAATCGCGCGCTGGAAGCGATCTGGCAGGCGCTGGACGCGGCCAACAAATATATTGTCGCGACCTCGCCGTTCACGCTCGCGAAGGATCCCGCTCAGCTCCCGCGCGTCGCGCAAATCCTCGCGAACCTGGTCGAAGGATTGCGCGTCGTCGCCGACAACCTCGAACCGTTCATGCCGGTGACGTCGAAGAAGATACTCGGCTTGTTAAATGTCGATGACCAAGTCGCGCGCGCGCCGTACGGTCAAGGTATCAAGCCGGGTCATCGAGTGAATCCGACGACGCCGCTGTTCCCCCGTATCGACAAGAAAACCCCCGCCTGAGCACGGAGGAACGCTCGCAAAATTGGTCGCGTAGTCGACGAGATCCGGGGGGCCGATTGCGATTCTGCGAATCGCTATCAATTTGTAGGATCACGCAATTATTTTCGGACTGGTCTTGCATTATTTCCCCAAATGCCTATTTTATTTCGGAACTCAACTGTACTCGGCCGAAATGAAATTCCGCGCGTCCGGGGCGAAAAACTTGAAACTTCGAATTGTTACCCAGGGAAGCTCGGGGCGGATCCTCACCGCGGGGCGCTCGATGCTGCGTCCGGGCGCAATCGCATTGACGCTGGCCGTAATTCTCATCGCGCCCCGCGCGTTCGCGAACCAGCTCATACTCAACAGCACCGGCGGCTCGATGACCATCGGCACCAACGTCGTCATATCGGGCGCGACTGTTACAAGTCCGGCCGGGACAATCTCGATCGACTGTCCGATTACCTCCATCAATTATGGAACTTACGCCTACAAGTACAACTGCTCCGGCGGCAGCTTCAGCTATCAATCGACCGACGGCACGACCACCGTTTCAGCGCCATTTGGCACGGCCGTTGACGTTCTGACTGCGTCCGGCGGTGGGAAAGGCGGCAATACCCACTACTACTACAACTTCTCCGGCAGTTTCAGCGGAACCGAAGTGATCAACGGCGTTTCGGGAGCCGTTCGCGGCGAGATCAGCGAGGCGATGAAGGCGGTTAGTTCCGTTTCGGGATCTGCCCCCGCGTGTTGCGGCTCAGCCGGGGTCAACTCGGCCTACACTCCTGTCTACATCACCAACTATTCGTTCTCGCAACTGGTTCGCGCCGATGACCTGTTCGGCACGAATCAGCAAACGTTGGGCGGTACCGGCACCGGCGCCATGCAGTTCTACGGCCCTCACGGCGTCACCGTTGATTCCTCGGGACGTATCTACGTCGCTGACACCTACAATTGCCGCATCGACCGGATGGACGACATCAGCGGCACAAACTGGACGACCTTCGGCACCTGCGGCAGCGGCGCCAATCAGTTCAGCACCGGCGGCCTCGCCGACCTCGCCGTCAACTCACTCGGAAGAATCTACGTCGCCGATCCCGGCAACAGCCGCATCGATCGCTTCGACGACATGACGGGAGCCAACTGGACTACATTCGGCACGTCGGGCAGCGGTACCGATCAGTTTATCGGCGCGCAGGGAGTCGCCGTCGATTCCTCCAACCGGATCTACATCGCCGACGCCGGCAACAGACGTATGATTCGCGTCGACGACATGGCCGGAACCAACTGGACCACGCTGACGCAATCGCCCGTCATCGGCAGCTATATTTATACGTTCGGATCGCCCGCCCACGTCGCGATCGATCCCACCGGAAGAATTGAGGTCGCCGACGGCAACAACGTGATCCGCGTCGACGACATGACCGGCGCCGGTTGGGTTTCGACCAACACCGGCAGCGCCGTCGATGGCCTTTCGGTCGACTCCGACGGTACGACCCTAATCGCCAACATATATAGCCTCTCGATGCTCGACGACATCGCCACCGGCGCGGGCTTCATTACGTCGAACTTCATCTCCCAGGCTGGCGGCATCTACGCGGTGCCGGTTCCATCGCCGGTACCCGCGGTGACTCTGTCGCCGTCGATGCTGACGTTCGGGAATCAGAGTCCCGGCATCCAGAGCCCGGCGCAGGACGTTCTCCTCACCAACTTCGGGAGCGAGCCGCTCGACATTTCAAATATCGCAGCCAGCGGTGATTTCTCGGCGGCCAGCGCTTGCGGCAGCACTCTGGACGGAGGATCGAACTGCACAATCGGCGTCACCTTTACCCCCAAGACAACCGGCGATCGAGCGGGCACCCTGACGATTACAGACAACGCCTTCACCGGTATCCAGACCGTGCCGCTCAGCGGAACGGGCGCCACGCCGACCCCAACCCCGAAGGCCACGGCGACGCCAACCGCTACTGAGGACGGGACGGATACGCCTACGCCGGCCGCTACGGCGACCTCCACTTCAACGGCTACGCCAACCGCAACGGCAACTCCGACAGCAACTGCGACCCCGGAGCCGCATGGCGGGCATCTGAAAATCACGCCTTCGAGCGCGAATTTCGGCAAGGTAAAGGTTCAGAGCATCAAGCAGGCTACGCTGACCCTGACGAACACGGCCAGAAACGGCGCTGCGATCACTTTTGGCAGTCCGATGTATTCGCTGACACCCGCAAGCCCGCAGGAGTTTACCTGGGTGTCATCGACTTGCGGAGTTCGCCTAATGCCGCGTCAGAAGTGCAAGGCCGTGGTCCAATTCGCTCCGCTCTCGGTAGGGGAGAAGTCGTCGTCGTTGACTCTCTACGATGATGGGGACAACGCCAACCAGTCGGTGCCATTGCGCGGAAGCGGAAAATAGCAAGCAGGTTGAACGCCAGCCAGGAAGCGGCAGCGGCGGCGGTCAGCATGCGGTGAATGCCGACGATCATCGATACCCACTGCCATCTCGCGGACGCGAAGTTGCGCGACGACGTCGAGGGCGTCATCGCGCGCGCGTCCGCCGCGGGGGTCGTCCAGATCATTTCGGTCGGCGCGATCGGCCCAATCGAAAACGATCGCCTGACCGTCGAGATCGCCGAACGTCATCAAAATGTCTACGCTGTCGTCGGCGTGCATCCGCACGATGCGAAAGACTGCACGCCGGATCGCATCGCACAGTTGCGCGAGCTCGCCGCATCGAAGAAGGTCGTCGCGATTGGCGAGAGCGGCCTCGATTTCCACTACATGCACTCGCCAATCGAAGCGCAAGAATCCTCACTGCGCGCGCATTTCGCGCTCGCAACAGATCTCGATCTGCCAATCGTCATTCATTGCCGTGATGCGGAGCAGCGGATGGTCGAGATCGTGCGCGAAACCGGGATACCGCCGCGCGGCGGTGTGATTCACTGCTTCACCGGCGACAGCAACGCGGCCAGCGAGTTCCTTCCGCTCGGCTTTCACATCTCGTTCTCGGGAATCGTCACGTTCAAGAATTCGGCGCCGATTCGCGAGGCCGCGGCGATCGTCCCCGATGACCGCGTGATGGTCGAGACCGATTCCCCGTATCTTGCGCCCGAACCGTACCGCGGCAAGCGCAACGAGCCGGCATACGTAATGCGCACGCTGGAGATGCTTGCGAACCTGCGCCGCACCGACGCGGCGACGCTGGGCGCGCAAATAATTGCGAATGCCGCGCGCGTATTTCGACTTCCGACCACTGCGCCTCGAATCAATTGACGTAAAATCGACTTTCTGGGGGCAAACGATCGTGTGCGGAATTGCAGGAGTGATGACCTCCAACGGCCGCCCGCCGGATTCGGCTGTCCTCGATCGATTGCAAGCCGCCATCGCCCATCGCGGGCCTGACGGATGCGGCCGCCATATTGCCGGCGGTACCGGCATCCTGAGCACGCGTCTCGCGATCATCGACATGATCAAACCCGGACCGATTTTGCTGGGTGGCGTGCTCGCATCGAGCTGGTACATCGCTTGTCTGATAGCGCGAAGGTTTGAGTTTTTAAGTCTTCAAATCGGCAGCGAGAACTTCGGGCGCTTCTTCGGAACCCTGGGCTCGATGCCGCCGTGGTATTATGTCACGCCCCTGTTTTTCAATTCCGCGCCATGGAGCTTGCTGCTCCCCGTCGCGGTCGCATGGGCGATCATCGAGCGCCGAGTACCATCCGCCGTCACAGAACCTTACTCGCGAGAAGAACGGGCCGCCTTGTGCGCAAAACTCTTCGCGATCTTCTGGCTCGTGACAGTAATTTTTTTCGAGCTATCGGCCTTCAAGCGCAGAGCATATCTGCTCCCGCTGTGGCCAGCCTCCGCCGTGATGCTCTCGTGGTGGATACTGGATCGCGTAGTGCCTCGGCTGGGCGACCTGGCCTATCGCACGTCGGTAGCAGTATGCCTCGCGCTATCGCTCGGATTTTTTTCTTCATTCCATCATCTGAACTGCACAGCTGCGGAAAAAAGCTTTCAAACGCCAAGATGCTCAAGTGGCCGGTGGAAGAGCTTACCGGTAACTCGACTGCAGCGCTCGATCAGTCGATTTCCTATCGTCAGGCCGCAGCCGCGGTGAATCGCGTCGTTCCCAAGGATCAACCGCTATTCATAGTCGGCATCGACGGCGCCGAAGAACCGCTGGTCTTCTATCTAGGGCGATGTGCGCCGCGCCTGCGACACTCTCCCGCACCCATCCCGGCCGGTTATTTGATAGCAGAGCCTCAAGCGATGGCGCGTGGAAAATACAACTCGCCCGACCTTCATGTCACCCTGAAGATTCCGTACAGAAACGACAGTCTGACCCTGCTACACAGCGAACCCGTCGGTAACGCACCGCCCCAAAAAAAGAACTAGCCCTGAGTGCAGGGGTCACCCCTGCCCACGGAGGTGCGGAACCCACGGCGGGTTCCGCATTCAAATAAAGTAACTTCTCTCTAGCCGAGCGGGTTGCCGCCGAAGATCATCGGATGCAGTGCGAGGATCGCCGCCGTGAGCACGACGCCGGCGCCGATCGCCGTCCACGGCATGTCGCCGCTGTTCCATCCAACACGACCGCCGAGTAGCGCAGCGAACGGAATGAAGGAGGTCTTCGCGACGAACTCGCGATAGCGATCGCCGAGCTCGCGGAGCTTGCGCGCGTCCTGATGCATCCCGCCGATGATTCCGAGCGCGGGGAACATCCCGAAGAAAATCACGTCGCCCGCCCATCCGTTCATCATCATGTGCGCGATCCCGAACAGGCTGAACGCGACAAATGACGGATGCCGCGTGATCTTCAGAATGCCGCGCGGTTCCATACCGCCGCCCGGCGCGCCCATCCCGGCGGGATTCGGGTTAGTGAAACTGCCGACAAACAGGATGAGCGCGACGAGCATCAGGACCCATGCGAGCCATCGAATCGGAGCATCGGCGCGCAGGTACCAGAGCAATGGGCCAGTGTGCTTGTTGCGCGCGAATTCGTAGATGAGCGGTCCGAGTGTCGCGGCTGCGATCAGCGAGTAGATGCCGCGATAAGGTTGCTCACCGACCGCCGCGATCAACCGCGCGCGCACGGCCGCCGAAGAGATGATCAGATGGCTGGCGAGAAACGAAAACGCCCACAGCACGATCCAGACAGTCGCATCCATAGCGCGATAATCGCACGATCGCCGCTGTCGTCAATGCAGCGCGTCGATTGCAGTAGATGCTCAACTCACAAATCCGCTCCCGAGGGGTTGTAGGTATCAGGAGAACAAGAAAATGATCCCGACCATCCAGATAGAAGAAGCGCGGTTCGGCGAAGTTGCGGAGCGCGATTCGGAGCATGAGATTGGCGACGGCGTCAGGCTCGCGCAGGCGTGCATCGTTGAGGAAATCCTCGGCGCGGTTTTCGGATCTATCACGCTGTGGTACTTGGTCAGTTCGATTGTAGGGCTGGCCTGACGCGCGCGATGCCGACGTTCAATCTCAAGCTGCCGCCGCCGTTTGAAGAGGCGGTAAAAACCATGGAGCGCGAGATCATGCGCTTCCTGATGCGATCGACCGGCGATCGCGACGACGCGATGGACTTGTTCCAGGAGACGTGGCTGCGCGCGTATCGCGCCTATCCGACGCTGCAATCGGAAGGCGGACTGCGGCCGTGGGTTTTTCGGATCGCGTCGAACTTGTGCCGCAATCGCGCGCGCGATCGGATGCGCCGCGGCCGCGTCATCTCTCACGAGTCGACCGACGAAGCGGCACTGGCTCAGCGCACGCCGAAACATCTCAATGGAGATGGTCCGGAGGGCGCGCTGCACTTGAAGCGATCGATCGCGCGACTGCCGGGCAAGCAGGGACAGGCCTTGATGATGCGCAAGTTCGCCGGGCTCGAATATGCGGAGATCGGCGCGGCGCTGAATTGCTCGGCCGAGAGCGCGCGCGCCAGCGTTTACCAGGCGCTCAAGAAACTCAGGCTCGAAGAGTGATCAAGATGAAAAGCAATCGAACCTCGACGCAAGTGAAAGTGAGTGCACCGATCGACGACCGGCTGATCGACGCGATGATCGGGCGGACGCGCCCGCGCATCGAGCGCGCGATGAAGATCCTGCGCCGCCCGCAGGCGCGCGTCGGAGTGGTCCCGTCGCAGCTCGGGCGCCTGCTGATAGCAGAGAGCGACCGCGGTATCGCGGCGATTCACTTTCTATGGACCGACGGCGCCGAGCGCACGCTCGAGATGCTGCGCCGGAAGTTCGACCTGATCGAGAACGAGCCGAGTGCGCGACGAATCGAAGCGGAGATCGATCGCGTGTTCAAGGGCGACTTCAGCGCGATGGATCATCCGTTGGACATGAGCCTGGTCGAGAGCGATTTCAAGCGCCGCGCATACACGTCGCTGCGAAAAGTCCCGGTCGGCGCGGTCATCACTTATCATCAACTGGCGGCGGCGATTGGGCGGCCGGACGCACAGCGCGCGGTTGGCACCACGATGGCGACGAATCCGATTCCGATCTTCGTGCCGTGTCATCGCGTGATCAAATCCGACGGTACGATCGGCAACTACGGCGGCGGCGTGGACAACAAGATCAAGCTGCTGCGCGCCGAAGGGTTCGAACGTCGGCAGCGATTTGCGGCTGCCGTCAGGCGCCGTGATGGGTCATCGCCACACCAAAATATTCTGCCGCCCCGAATGCTCGGCGGCGCGCCGTGCCGATCCAAACAACGCACTGCTCTACGCGGATTCTAAACATGCGCGGCATGAGGGGTTGAGGGCCTGCAAGCTCTGCAAGCCGGCGTGAGGCCGCCACACTAAAAACAAAAAGAGCGACGCCCGATGCGGCGCCGCCCTCTTTTGCTGAATCGCGCGGTGCGGTTACTCGGTTTCCGACTGCGACTTCAACTGCTGGATTTGCTCGCGCTGATTCTCGATCTCCTGCTGTTGCGACTGCACCTGCTGCTGCGTCTGTGCGTTGGCGTCCTGCGTATTTTGCATCGAATTGCCAACTACGTAGCCGGTACCACCACCGAGAACACCGCCGATAGCAGCGCCCGCGAGCGGATGGCCGACAGCGGCGCCCACAATCGCGCCAGTACCCGCGCCCAGTGCCGTGCCGCCGAGCGTACCTTCTTCACGAGTCGAGAGCGGTTGCCCGGTGCATCCTGCAAGAGCGATCGCTCCTGCCAGCGAGAGACTTATTAATATTCCTTTAGATTTGCGCATGATGACAACCTCCATCTTCCAATGACTATACGTCAGCCGGGCTATTCGGTTTCCTGTTGTCCCTTCAATTGTTCGATCTGCTGACGTTGTTGCTCTAGTTGTTGTTGCTGCTGCTGGACTTGGGCTTGCGTTTGAGCGTTGGCGTTCTCGTTGTTCTGCATCGCGTTGCCTACTGCGAAGCCGCCTACGCCGCCGACCGCCGCGCCGATTGCCGCGCCCGCCAACGGGTTGCCGACTGCCGCGCCGATGATCGCGCCGGTAGCCGCGCCGGCTCCCGTGCCGATGAAAGTGCCCTTCTCACGCGTCGACATCGGGTCGCCCGAGCATCCGGCGACGATGAAGATCGCGGCCAACGCCAACGCACCGACTATTACCTTATGCTTGCGCACCGTCCTGCTCCACCCTGCTATTCGGTCTCGCTCTGACTCTTCATCTGGTTGATCTGCATTTGCTGATTCTGAATCTGCCGCTGCTGAGACTGAATTTGCGCGTTGGTCTGAGCCTGCGCGTTCTCGTTATTCTGCATCTCGTTGCCGACCGCGTATCCGCCCAACGCACCGATACCGCCGCCGATTGCCGCGCCCGCCAGCGGGTTGCCGACCGCCGCGCCGATGATCGCACCCGTGGCGGCGCCGACGCCGGTGCCGATGAACGTGCCCTTTTCACGGGTCGAGAGCGGCTCTCCCGAGCATCCCATCACGGTCACGATCGCAATCGCCACGCACAGACCCTTGATTATCGCCGAAGCTGTTTGTCCGCACGAGCATCCTCCTTGCACAGTGAGCAGTTTTCATGCCTGCGAGTCGCCGCGTTGGTCCCACCGCCAACGACCGGCGAGTTAATTAGGTCGCCGATAGTTTTCTATCTTCCAGGTGCGCAATCAACCACCTGTAATATTGACCGTCGGATTGAAATTCGTACCGATTTCCCATCTGGACTCGCCACAATAAACGAATATTCATCTTCGGCGCCTGTCGCAACCCGCCACGGCAATACGCCCGCGCATCTCCTCGCGCTGGTTCCGTCGAGGCAAGGGGTTAGGTTGACCTTGACTACATTTTGATGTTTCGATAATTATAAAAATATGAAGAAGGAAAAAGCCATCGCGGCACTCGCCGCCCTCGCGCAGGAATCCCGGCTCGGCGTGTTCCGCATGCTGGTGCAGAGTGGGCCGGAGGGCATGGCTGCCGGCGAAATCGGCGCGCGCCTCGGCATTCCATCCCCCACTCTCTCGTTCCATCTGAACCATCTGAGACACGCGGGCCTGGCAACGTGCCGGCGCGACAGCCGCTCGATCATTTACAGCGCAGACTACAAAGCGATGAACGATTTGATTTCCTACCTGATGGAGAACTGCTGCCGCGGAAATCTGGAACAGTGCGCGCCGGCGGTCTGCAAGCCCGCGCGAACGACAACCGTCAAACAACAACTCCGGGTCGCGGAGAAAGGAAAAGTGAACGCATGAAACGGATGCATATCCACGTCGCGGTCAAGGAAATTCCCGAATCGATCAAATTCTACTCGACCATGTTCGGCGTCGAGCCGTCGGTTGTGAAAAAAGATTACGCGAAGTGGATGCTCGACGACCCGCGCGTGAACTTCGCAGTGTCGACCTTCGGGCAGGCGGCGAAGGGCCTCGATCATTTGGGGATTCAGGTAGAGAGTCCCGACGAGTTGCGCGAGATTGCCGGCCGGCTGAAGGCAGCCGAGCGGACGATCGTCGAGCAGAAGGATGCGGCCTGCTGCTACGCGCGATCGGACAAAGCATGGGCGACCGATCCGAATGGGCTATCGTGGGAAACGTTCTTCACGATGGGCGAGACTACCGTTTGCGGCGAAGGCCTGCGGCCCGTCAGCGAAGTGAAGGCAGTCGCACCGGCTCCGGCAAGCGCGTGCTGCGCCAAGACGAGCGCCTGAGAGGTCGCGGTCGTGGCGAATCGCGAATTGAACGTACTGTTTCTATGCACCGGAAATTCCGCGCGCAGCATCATGGCGGAATGCGCGATGAATCGATGGGGCAAGGGCGGTTTCAAGGCGTTCAGCGCCGGCAGCCATCCGGCGGGCGTGGTCAATCCGATGACGCTGCAACTGCTCAACGAGCTGAACTACGAAACGAGCGGGCTGCGCAGCAAGAGCTGGGACGAATTCGCGCGGCCCGACAGCGCGCCGCTGGATTTCGTTTTCACGGTCTGCGACAAAATCGCGGGCGAGATGTGTCCGCTATGGCCGGGGCAGCCAATCACGGCGCATTGGGGCGCATCCGATCCCGCGGCCTTCGTCGGAACCGATGAAGCGAAGCGCCGCTTCTTTTCCAAGATCTACACCGAGCTCGAAAACCGGATAAAAATTTTCACGAGCCTGCCCTTCGATTCGCTCGACCGCTTCGCACTCGAGCGCCGGGTCAGAGAGATCGGAACCGTCAAGCTGCCGAGCGACAAATGACTCCAATCGTTCGCCGACTATCGTTCCTCGACCGCTACCTGACGCTGTGGATTTTCCTCGCGATGGCGACCGGGATCGCGATAGGCGCGGCGGCGCCGGGCGTGAGGACTGTCTTCGATCGCCTGAGCATCGGCACCACCTCGATCCCAATCGCACTCGGGCTCATCCTTATGATGTATCCGCCGTTGGCGAAGGTGAACTACGACGAGTTGGGCGACGTCTTTCGCGACTGGAAAATCCTCGGCCTCTCGCTGGTCCAGAACTGGATCATCGGACCGATCCTGATGTTCGTACTCGCCGTGATCTTCCTGCGCGATCGTCCCGAATATATGATCGGCCTGATCATCATCGGGCTGGCGCGATGTATCGCGATGGTAATCGTGTGGAACGACCTGGCCGGCGGCGACACGGAGTATTGCGCGGGATCTGGTCGCGTTCAATTCGATTTTCCAGGTGCTGTTCTTTTCGCTCTACGCGTTCGTGTTCGTGACCATCGTCCCGCGATGGCTCGGCCTGGGCGGCGCTCGTTCAAATCACGATCGGCCAGATCGCGCAAAGCGTCGGCATCTACCTGGGCGTGCCGTTCGTCGCCGGCTTTGCGACCTGGAAAATCCTCACGGCGCGGATGGGCAAGGCCTGGTATCGCGATCGCTTCGTTCCGAAGATAAGCCCGCTAACGCTGGTCTTCCTGCTCTTCACCATCGTCGTGATGTTCTCGATCAAGGGCGCGAACATCGTGCATCTGCCGCTGGACGTGGTGCGCATCGCGATTCCGCTGCTGCTCTACTTCGCGATCATGTTCACGCTCTCCTTCGTGCTGAGCCGCGAAGGTCGGCGCAACCTATCCGCAAACGGCTACGCTGTCTTTCACCGCGGCGTCCAACAATTTCGAGCTGGCGATCGCAGTCGCGGTCGCGACCTTCGGCATCGACAGCGGCGCAGCATTCGCCGCCGTAATCGGCCCGTTGATCGAGGTTCCGGTGATGATCGGCCTGGTGGATGTCGCCCGATGGGCCCGCGGAATCTACTTTCCGACGTCGCCGGCCGCAGTAGATTTGTCCGACCGCCGCGATATCAAGAGCGCGTAGCGTTCAAGACCACTCAATTCGGTTTCAGGCGCGGGTCGTCGTCTTCGACGCATTGAGCGCTGCACAGAACGCAGCGCAGTTCCGGATTTCGGCCGCGCCGCGGGTTGGCCGCGTCGTTTTCAGTCTGCGCGGCCAGCGCTTGATCGCGCAGGCGGGCTTTCGCAGCCTCGCATCCCTCGTTGCGGTTAAACGCGCGCCTGATCGTCCACTGGCTCAGCGGGACGCTCTGATTCACCTCACCGGTGCCCGGTATTCTCGGTGGAACCATCAAGACCCAGCCCACCAGCACGAACGCGGCAGCATGGCGGATAGTCATGCGGCTGAAATATCAAAGCGCCGCGCGACCGACAAATTGCGTGAGGCTAGTGACAACTGCGGTCGAGCGTCAGCGAGGTCGACGAAGTTTTCGGAGTGCCGAGGTTGTAGCTGTAGCTGAATACTATGTCGTAGGTGCCGTTGCCGAAGATCGGGCCGAGATACTGAAGCGTGCGGCCGCTGTTGAGGTCGATGTAATAAGGCGCGCGCTGGAAGTTTCCGCCGGTCGCGGGATGCTCGGTGATTGTGACGCTCGCCGCGGTGGGGCGGCCCTGGTAGTCGATCACCGCGACGATCTCCCCGTCAGTGTGGTAGCGATTCGTCGGGCATCCTTCGACGCCGGTGATCTTCGATCCGGGCGGGTAGATTTTCGCTCCCGCCGGCAACTTGGCCTGCGATCCCATTCCGGTCACTGAGGAATCGACGAACGCGAATCCGGTCACCGCTCCGCCGTCGGCGAAAGCCGCGCGCGGAATCAGCGCGGCAACAGAACATGCAGCGACGAAAACGATTGCAAGTTTACGCATCGCATCACCAGCCGATTACTTGCGCGGGCATCACCGGCGAGGCCTGGCCGCGCGGGTCGGCGCCGCCTGACAGCACGCCGGTCTTGTTGATCTGCACTCCGAGCACATGGCCTTCGCACCACGGCGGACGGACTTCGATTTTGTGGCCGCGCGAGGCGAGCGCGTCGCGCACGTTCGCCGGCACTCGATCCTCGATGCGCAAGACGCCGGGGCGATTGTCATGCGGATAGAAGGTCGAGGGGAAATGCGGCGTCGAAAACTTCGGCGCTTCGATCGCCTCCTGCAGGTCCATCCCGAAGTCGACGACGTTCAGGAAAAATTGCAGCGTCCATTGATCCTGCTGATCGCCGCCCGGCGTGCCGAACGCGAGATACGGCTCGCCCTTCACCATCGCGAGCGACGGCGAGAGCGTCGTGCGCGGCCGCTTGCCCGGCACCAGCGCGTTGGGATGCCGCTCGTCGAGATAAAAAGTCTGCATCCGCGTGCCGAGCGGAAAGCCGAGCGCGTCGATCACCGGCGAGCTCGGAATCCAGCCGCCGCTCGCGGTGACTGCGATCATGTTGCCCTCGCGATCGGCGGCGTCACGTGAATCGTGCCACCGCCCCACGGGCGCGCGTCGGCTGCCGGCGCGTCGCGCAACGCGCGCATCGCGACCGGATCGCCTGGCCGCTGATCCATCGAGGCGTGCGCCGGATCGATCAACGTGCGGCGAATCGCGCGCGTATCGATCGCTGAGCAATCCGTCGAGCGGCACGTCGACGAATTCAGGATCGCCGTAGTAGGCCTCGCGATCGGCGAACGCGAGCTTGGCGGCCTCGATGACGGCGTGGATGTACTCGGCGGAGTTGTGGCCCATCGCCGCGAGGTCGAAGCCTTCGAGCAACTTGAGCTGCTGCAAAAATACCGGGCCCTGTGACCACGGCCCGCACTTGAAGACGGTGACGCCGCGGTAGTCCGCGCTCGCGGGCGATCTCGATCTTCGTCGTGAAGCCTGGAGGTCGGCCGCGCCGAGCAGGCCGCCGTTGGCGTCGGACCATGCGACGATTTCGCGCGCGATGTCGCCGCGATAGAAGCGATCGCGCGCCGCATCGAGCGCCCGCCTCGCGCCCGCGATTCTTCGCCGCTGATTCGGCGTCGAGCACGCGCTTGAAAAAATTCGCGAGCGCGGGATTCTTTAGCACGCTGCCCGGCTGCGGGACTTTGCCGTCGGGCAGATAGACGCGCGCCGACGACGGCCACTCGGTGAGAAACCGTTTCGCGTTGCTCTGCAGCGATGCGCCCGCTCCCGCCATTGCTTCTTCGGAAAGGTTGACCGGGTCGCCGGCCAATCCGACGTGCATCGGCAAGCCGTCGTTGGCCAGCTGCAGCGCGGGCTCGAGCACGTCGGCGAGCGACCTGGTGCCGAAGTCGCGCAGCGCAGTTACCAGCGCGTCGAAGGCCGCGGGAACGCCTGCCGCGAGCAGCCCGGCGCCGGGAATCAAGTCGATGCCGAGTGCGCGGATAGTGCGCGATCGTCGCGCGCGCCGGCGCCATCATATTGCCGTTGATCGCAACGACGCGGCGGGCAGATGCGGAATAAATCAGCATCGGCGCCTCGCCGCCGATCGTGTGCATGTGCGGGTTGACGACGCCCTCGACGAATGTTGCAGCGATGGCAGCGTCGATAGCATTGCCGCCACAGGCGAACACTCGCGCACCGGCAGCAGCAGAGAGGTAGTGCTCCGTCGCGATCATCGCGCGACGACCCATGACGAGGGGATATAATGTGGGCATCTGGGTAATTTTTCCCTCGCGGCAGGAGTTATTACGCCGTCAGAAGTGCGAACTTTCGCGCTTTGCTTTCGCGCTCGCCTTATCTGAATATCACGACCCGAATTTGTCAAAAAGATGCCTGTATTCGGGCATCGTTCCTCCACAAATCCTATGACGCCGGGACGGCATAAAATCCGCAAATCCACTCGAAAACCGCGAAAGTCGTTGATCCCTGTGGTTTTCGCAGCTCTGGACAAATGAAACGGAAGTGTCCCCCAAGACGTCTAAATATCAGGCCCGAAGCTTGCTAGTATGGTGGGCAGGGTGAGGCGGCCGGTTAAGACCGGAAAGGAGCGGAGGGGTAAAAATATGTTGACGAGCATAAATACAGACAGACTGATCGGAAAGCATTGCAAGCTGCAGAAACCGGTGCGCGACCACGAAGGGCGCAGTCGATTCAGCGAACAACCACGGATCATCCGTGAGGTAAATAATCTGGACCGGCGCATGTACCTGGTGCAATTCGACGACGGCGCCACCACGTTTCTCTTTCCCGACGAAGTAGTCATCCAGTAGCCGAGGCGCGGCGCACGTCGCCGCGCAGGAGCGAAGGATGCGCCGGGTGGCGCGGTACCCGGACTGTTATGAGAATCGCCGCGCGATCGAACGGCGCAGCGCTCTGTTACTCCTTCGGTTCATACCGAGGTCGCGCATCGTGACCTTCGGTCAGCACGCGTCTCCAGTAACCCCAAGGATTGTGCACCAGTTCCAGCTTCATCCCGTCGGGATCGGCAAAGAAAACCGCGTAGTAATTGTCTCCATAGTGCGGGTACTCGGCGGGAGCGTCGAGTATCTGGACTTTTTCGCGCTTCAGAAAATCGTGGAAGGCGTCGATGTCTGCGCGTGAGCGCGCTCGCAGCGCCAGGTGATGCAGGCCGACGCGGTACCGATCGAACTGCGCGTCGCGATGGACGCCGGACGCCTCGCGAATCGCAATCGTCATCTGCGCGTTGGACCAGAAGATGTAATCGTTGACCTCGAAACTGCGGAAGCCAAGTTCGTTCAGCACCTTGTCGTAAAACGCACGCGACCGCGCGACGTCGTTCACCGTCAGATCGATATGCTCGACGCCCAAAACTTCAATCGCCACAATCTATCTCCTTTCAGCCGCGGCGTTCCTGTTCGAGAAAGTCGCGGGCGCGGTAGAGCGCGACGATCGATTTCGCATCGACGATGTCGCCGCGCCGAATCATCGCGAAGGTTTCCTCGAACGGAACGCGGCTGACAGTGAGCACCTCGTCGTGATCGAGCGTGCCCGTGCCCGCCGACAAGTCGCGCGCGAGATACAGCTCGATTCGCTCGTCGCAGAAACTCGGAACCGTGATGATCGATCCAAGATGGTCCCATCGTGCGGCCGCGACTTGCGCTTCCTCGCCGAGCTCGCGCCGCGCGCATGTCAGCGGGTCCTCGCCACTGTTGCGGCATCCGGCGGGAATCTCGCGCATCCAGCCGCCGATGGTGTGACGATACTGGCGCAGCATCGCGATGGTCATGTCGGGATACAGCGCGACGATCGCGCTCGCGCCGGGATGGCGAATGACGGGAAGATCGACCTGCACGCCACTGGGCAGCGTCGCGGTCTCGACGCCGAAATCAACGACACCCAATTTGAGAATCGGACGACGATTTGAAGCCATTGTGAATCAACAATGTGCGCGGCGCGCAACTCACGCAAGCGCCACGGCTTGCGGACAATCGCTTAGCGTCCGGCGGCGGCGCGGAAAAGCTTCTCGGTCGCCGCATCGGCAGGGAACAGACTCTCGATCCGCAATTCGTCCGCGGTCACGTCCTGCGCCGTTCCAAATGTCGCAATCACAGTGAACAGCGAGATGCGTACGCCGTCCTTTTCGATTTCGAGCGGCATTACTGGTACCAGCGCCGCGTCCTCCGCCGCCCAGAGCGTGTCCGCGTCCTGATGCTGGCTGAGTTCTGCCAGCAACTCTTTCATTTCATTACCGCCGAGGGCGTCCGCCTCTCGTTGCGCGCGATGCCATAGCAGTGGCGCTATCGCCTTCCAGTTGGTGACGAAGGGCTTGATGCCGTCGGGATGAAAGAAGAGCCTCGCCAGGTTGCGCTCCGAGCCGCCGACGCGATCCCACAAATCGCCTCCGAGCATCGCACTCATCATGTCGAACGGCGCGTTCGCCATTCGGATGTTCCAAATGCGGTCGACGGCGACGGCCGGGTACGGTTCATGGTTCGTCAGCATCATCCGCACGGCGTTCATGACCTGGCTCATCTGCGGATCGTCGAGCGGACGCGCCTTGAAGACGGGTGCGAATCCTGCGGCGGTCAGCCAATCGTTTCGTTCGCGCAAAGGCACTTCCAGCGTCTCGCTCAATTGCAGGATCATGCCGCGGCTGGGTTTGGCGCGTCCCGATTCCAGAAAACTGACGTGGCGTTGCGACACGCCCGAAGAGAGCGCCAGTTCCAGCTGCGACAGGCGCCGCCTCTGCCGCCACGTTTTCAGCATCAGCGGGAACCCGCCGTCGCCGGCGTTATTCGTCTCTAACGTGGACAATGACATGATCGAAGCTCCTGCGAGTCCGCCGATTCTCACTCTCGTGCCGCGGCCGTTCAATAACCTCCGAGGTAATTGCGGCCCAGCACTCATCCGCATCAAACTGCACGCCGACAACAACGCAGGAGGTTCTTATGTCCAACCGTTTGATCGTTTTTCTTTTGGTTATCGCCGGCTTCGGCGTCCTGACGACGCGTGCGCTGATGGATGCCGGCTATATCGGCGTCTTCCTTTCCTCCTTTACCAGTTGGAGCGGTACGCAAATATTTTTTGATTTGGTGATTCTCGGTGTCCTCGCTTGCATCTGGATGACCAACGATGCGCGCGAGCGCGGGCTGTCGGCGTGGCCGTTCATTGTGATCACGTTGCTCGCAGGTTCGTTTGGACCGCTGCTGTATCTGGTGTTGCGCGAACTGCGTTCACCAGTCCCGGATTCTGCTCGAGCTGGCGTAGCGACTCGCGCGACTTCCTGAAGCCCGGGACGCGCGCGTCAATTGCAGCAGATGCTCGAACCGGCGATTATCGAAGCCAGCTATCATGAGCCGGCTGCGGATTCCGATTTACTTCGACTACGCCTCGACGCTTTGCTACATCGCGTGGCGAATCGTCACGCCGCTCGAAAGCGAACTCGGCTTCGAGGCGCTGTGGAAAGGCGTGCCGATCGCGGCGCGCGATTTCCGCGCCAAGCCCGGCCGTATTCTGGGCGAGCGCGAGCGGCAGAAAGTTCTGTTCGTCGCGGCGGAGACCGGCATCCGCGTCGCACCGCCGTCAAGCTGGATCGACTCGACCCTGGCGCTGCAAGGATCGGAAGTCGCGCGCGATGCCGGCGTCTTCGCCGCTTATCACGACGCGGTCTTTCGCGCCGCGTTCGACGACGGCGCCGATATCGCGGATCCCAATGTGCTCGGCGCGATTGCGGTGCGCGCGGGAATCGATCGCGCGAGGTTTCGCGATACGCTCGATAGCGCCGTGATGGCCGAGCGAATCGAGCAGAACAAGCGCGAGGCCGACGAATTCTCAGCGCTCGGCTACCCGACGTTCATCCTGGGCGATTTTCCGATGATTGGGATCCAGCCAATCGAATCGATGCGCCTGCTACTGGGCCGTTTCATCCGCCAGCGCACCGAAGAGCCGCAAGCCTAGCGCGCGAGGAATACCGGGCACGGCGAGTTGCGCAGCACGTACTCCGTCGTCGAACCGAGTACCATCTCGATAATCCTGCTGTGGCCGTATGCGCCGATGAACAGCATGTCGGCGTCGTGCTCCTTGAGGAACTTCACGATTTCCTCGTTGGCGTGCCCCTGCAGCAGCCTGAACTCGGCTTTGGGCGTGTAATTCTCGAAGTAAGTGCGCGCCTCGGCCAGGCTCCGCTCGCCGAGCTTGGGGTCGCGCGCGCAGGTGACGACGGTCACCGGAACGCCGAGGCCGTTGGCGAATTCCGCCGCCGATCGCATCGCGCGCGACGCCCGTTCGCTGCCATCGTAGGCGAGCACCGGCCGTTTGACCTCGCGGAACTTGTTGGGCGAGATGAACAGCTGGCGCGGAGATTTGCGCGCGACGCTTTCCGCGGTCGAGCCGAGCAGCCCGGTCGAGAATTTTTCGTTGACGCCGCGATGGCCGATCATCACGAGGTCGGCAGCTGCGCGCCCGATCGCAAATCTGGTTGGCGACTATGCCCATATCGAGCACGGTCTCGACCGCCAGGTTCTCGCGCTGGCAGCGGCGGCAAATTCGTCGAGCACGCCGCGGCCGCGGGCGGTCAGCACCTCGCGCATCTTGGACGAGAAATCGAGATATGGTTCCAGCCCGAGCGAACCTGATATATCATGAAAAAACGAGCCTTCGATCGACACGATATCGACGACATGCAATCCGATCAGCGACGCATTGAAGATTCGCGCGAAGTAGAAGCCGTACTGTTGCGCGTTTTTGGAATGATCGGAGGTGTCGATGCCGACGAGGATTTTCTTGATCAAGCGGGTAACCTCCGCGTGAGTTACCGCGATAACACGGCGCGGCGCTGTGTCTCAAGAGGCAGCGCCGCACCTACGAGATTAGACTGCGCAGGCGGACAGGTGAAATGAGCGAACTCAGTGAAGCGCGGATGATGCGAATCGTGGACGAGCTGGCCGAGGCGGCGCAGCGCGTCGGGCTCGAAGTCCGCCGCGAAAAGATCATGCGCGAAATCGGCTATCGCACGCGCGGCGGCGCATGCCGGCTGCGCGACAAGAACCTGCTCATCATCGATCGCGACCAGCCCGCCGCTGAGCAGCTCGAAGTGATCGCCGAGGCGCTGCGCTCGCGCGATCTCGAATCGCTGTATCTGTCGCCCGCGGCGCGGCGCGTCGTTCACCTCGGAGACGCTTCAGCCTGAGTGCCGAGATGCCGCGTCCTGCCGAAAGCCATTCGGTCGGCCACACCGTAATCGATCGCAAGCCCGCGATCAGCGCGGAACAGCGGATGCTCACTTTCACGCGCGCCTCAAGGAGCGCGGGCTCAAGTCGACCGGCCAGCGCGACGACATCGCGCGCGTCTTCTTCGATCACGGGCATCACATCAGCGCCGAAGAACTGTACGCCGAGGTCAGGAAGATCAATCCGCACGTCGGCTATGCGACAATCTACCGGACGCTGCGCCTGCTGAAGGAATGCGCGCTGCTGTACGAGCGCCACTTCGACGAGGGCCAGGCGCGCTACGAAGCGGTCGGCGAGCGGCATCACGATCATTTCATCTGCGAGCGATGCGGCAAGATCATCGAGTTCGAGAACGCCGCGATCGAGCGGATGCAGAATACTGTCGCGCGCGACCTCGGCGTCACGCTGACGCGGCACAAGATGGAACTGTACGGAATCTGCTCTGACTGCCCAACGCTCAGCACGGCATGTAGTGATTTCGCTAGATAGTCACTCGAATAGCCAGACCCGGCATCAGGAGGGACGGCGATGATCAAAGCGCGCGGATTGCGGCACATCAATCTCAACGTCAGGGACATCGGTCGATCGCTCAAGTTCTACCAGGCTGCATTCGGCCTCGAGGTGAAATTCTGGGAAGGCAAGAAAATGGTCTTCATTCATTCGCCGGACGTGGATGAAACGATCACCCTGTGCCAGGCCAAGGCCGACGAACCAGTCGGCGGCGGCGGCGTTTCGCACTTCGGGTTCTCGATCCCCAAGAATAGTCTCGATGAGATGGTGCGTCAGATCGAGAATGCCGGCGGCAAGCTGCAAAGCCGCGGCCAGCATGCGCCCGGCGTCCCCTATGCCTACCTCACCGATCCCGATGGCTATGTGATCGAGCTGGGAAATTCGATAGCAACTGGAGTTACCACTGAGTAATCGAATAAGCACGACTACTCGGGGGCAACAGATGATCAAAATGAAACATGCAGGACCAGACGCGCTCGACCAGCTGGAGCCGATCCTCGCCGAGATTCGCAAGCTCGACGGACTCAAGGAAAAAAAGCGCGGCGCATTCTACTGCCGCTCAGGCGGATTCCTGCATTTCCATGAAGACCCCGCCGGATTTTTCGCCGACTTGAAGACCGGCGATGACTGGGAGCGCTTACCGATCAATTCGAAGGCCCAGACGCAAACTCTTTTGCGCCGCGCCACGGCCGCACTCAAGTCCGCGAAGAACGGCCGCCACCGCGACGCTGAGTAGTCCGCTGTCCGAGCGCGACGCGCGAATCTGCTATCGGGACCCGAGCGATGCCGAAAATTCATGTCGTTGCCGCAATGCGGACAATTGACGTCGTTGTACCTGACGTATCGCCCGCAGAACGGACACATGTAGCGGTGCCTTGCTTTCCAGTAGAAGAACGCCGCCGTCACCGCGACCATCAGTAGTCCGACGATTGTTTGCCGCACGACAATCTCTCCGCATCCAGACTAGAGCATCGGAATCACCGGACAATACGCCGCACTGAAAATCGCGTGACCGGTCAGCGCCGCGTGAATCAGTTCGACGACCGGCTCGACCAGCCGCGCCGCCGGCCGCTGCCTAAGCGATGAGACCAACTTGCCGCTGCTCAGCGATTGCAGCAGCCCCGGCTGCTCGGGCAGCTCGACGATTCCGACCGGTTGATCGGGCGTGAGACGCGCCAATCCTTTCGCGGCCGCCATCGCCTCGTCGAGTCCGCCGAGCGAATCGACCAGCTTGAGCTTGATCGCCTGCTCGCCGGTCCACACCCGCCCTTGCGCGACCGCATCGGCCTGCTCGACCGTGATATGCCGTCCGGCCGCGACCAGCTTCAGGAAGTACTGGTAGTTGCGCTGGATGTCGTCCTGGAACTGCTTCGATTGCGCGGGCGTGAAGTCAGTCCACATGTCGAACATGCCGACGTTTGCACCGCGGCTCACCGCGTCGGTGTTCGCGTAAATTTTCTGAACGGCGGGCGAGATATTGAACTTGCCGCCAAGCACGCCGATCGATCCGGTGATCGTGCCGGGTTCGGCGATGATCTTGGCCGCTGGAATCGAAATCAGGTACCCGCCCGACGCGGCGTAACCCGACATGCTGACGACCACCGGCTTCTTTTTCGCAGTGAGCTCGACCTCGCGGTCGATCAACTCCGACGCGAGCATCGATCCGCCGGGCGAGTTGACCCTCAGGATCACGGCGCGCACGTCGTCGTCCTCGCGCGCAGATCTTGAACGCGTCAGACATGTCGTCGGAAAGTCATTGCCGTCGTATCGGGACCTGAAAATGGATCGAGGCCTTCGCCGCCGCGCTGGATCTCTCCGTCTCCGTAAATCACGGCGATTTGATCGCCGCTGCAATTTGGAAAGCAGGCTTGGGCGGGCATATCCCGTGTAGTCGACTTCAGTGTGAACGGTGCCGCCGTGGTTTTTCACGCGCTCGGTGAACTCGTCCTCGTATTCGAGCCGATCGACGAGTTTCGCCTTCAGCCCCTGGTCGGCATTCAACGGCGCCTGATCGATCAGCGCCTTAATCGCGTCGGGACTCAGCTTGCGCTCGTCGCCGATCGCCGCGACGATCTGATCGAACAGGCTGCCGGCCAGCCCTTCGTCCTCTTCCTTCTGCGCCGGCGTGAAGTCCTTGTTCGTGAACATATTGGCGGCACTCTTGTATTGCCCGGCCGACGCGAAGTTCGGCGTGATCCCCATCCAGTCCAGCGTGCCGCGCATGAACAGCTCGCGCAGTTGCACGCCCATCAGGTTGAGATCGCCCTGCGGCATCAACGAGACTTCGTCGCAGGCGCTCGCAACGATGTAAGGAGTGTTGCCCAGGCCCGACTCACCCGCAGTCTCGATATAGGCCTCGGTCCATTTGCCGTGGCTCTTGAACGACTTGATCAGCGCGACGATTTCCTGCGCCTGCGCCAGTTCCATCTCCGGGTTGATAACCTTGAGTCCGAGGCCGACGATTTTCGGATCCTTCGCGCCCTGATCGATCGCGTTGCGCAGCACGTTGAGCGCCGTCTCATTTTTGCTCAACAATCCGAGCACGCTGGTGCTGCCGCGCTCGACCACCGTGCCGTCGAGCTCGACGGATAGCACCGAGTTGGGCTGCACGCGATGCGCGATGTGCTCCGAGATGGCGATGATCGCGATCAGCACCACGGCAATGATCACGGTTCGAACAATCCAGCGAAAAAAGCGTCTCAACATTCACTCCTCCGAAACCGGAAGCGGATTACGCCTGCCGGGTGCGTTCCCTTGACAGTCGCAACTGGTATGAATAGCCAACCACACCCGATTGTATGGAGCCAGCAGCGAAAATACAGCCGCCCGAACTGCTGATGAACCAGCGTGCGGCCGGTGCGATTCATCGGCGAATCGTCGCGATTGCGTTCGCCGCCTGGATTTTCGACTTTTACGATCTCGTCCTCTACTCGTTCCTGCTGGTTCCCGTCGCCAGCGAACTCCATCTGACGCCCGAGCAGTCGGCGCTCGCGCTCGGCACGTCGCTGCTGATGACGGCGATCGGCGGAATCGTCTTCGGCTTTCTCGGCGATCGCTTCGGACGCAAACCTATGATCGCGGCGACGGTCGCGATCTACGGCGTCGGCACCGCGCTGTGCGGATTCAGCAACACCTTGGTGCAACTGATCCTGTTTCGATCGATCACCGGACTCGGGATGGGCGGCGGATGGGCGCCCGGGCAAAGCCTCGTCGCCGAGAGCGTCCCGGCCGACCGTCGCGCGCGCTACGCGGGATACGTCCAGACCGGCGCGCCGCTCGGAGTACTGCTGGCGGCGGCGGCCGGCGGTTATCTCGCGCCCGCAATCGGATGGCGTCTGACGTTCATGCTGTCCGGCGTGCCCGCGATATTCGTCGTCGCAGCAGTGTTGAAGTGGATGCCTGAGAGCGACGTCTGGCGCGCCACTCGCACCAATCTCGGCGGCCGCGGCGTCGACCTGCGCGCGATCCTCGTGCATCGGCGAATCTTCGCGATGCTGTTCGTCGTCGTGCTGCTGAACTCCGAGGCGTACTGGTTCACCTACACCTGGATGCCGGGATATCTCGAACTCAAGCGCGGGCTCACGGCTGTAGCTGCGAGTCATCTGCTGATCAAGATGCAAATCGGCGGCGTGCTCGGCTACCTGACGTTCGGCCGCGTCGCTGACAGATTCGGCCGCCGCCCCGCGTTCTGCGCCTACGGCCTGCTGATGGCGGCCGGCACAATCCCGCCGACGATTCTGTGGAGTTCGGCGGTCGCAGTGCGCGGACTCATCTCGGCTGCGATGTTCACGGCGGGATTCGGCACCGGCATCTGGGCGGGAATCGCGCCGATGATCGCGGAGATTGCTGCCGACAAGAATCCGCAACACGTCGCTCGGATTGATCCTCAACGTCACGCGCGGATTCCAGTTCTTCACGCCAATCCTGATCGCGATGCTCGGCGCTCGCTTCGGTTTCGGCGCAACCCTGTCGCTAGGCGCAGCATTCTCAACGATGGGCGCCCTGCTCGTCTGGATCCTCCCCGAGACGCGAGGCCGCTCAATCACCGAGCTGGATTAGCTTTATCTGGGCGTCGCATACTTGACGTAAGAGCAATCGGAGTGTATCAATGTAGCTCTGTAGCGGGGGAAACATTCTAGTACTCACCTTTCGTGCTTCTAGAGCAGAGATTGGGGGGCGGACGCGCGTTGACAACTTGACGTCCTCCGGTTTTGATCCGCTCCGTCTAAATCGATCTGCTCCCTATCCGATGTTCAATCGTGGAAGAATTTACCGCGGTTGAGCAATCCCTCTCCAGTCGCTCTTACCACATGATCGCGATGGTCAGATGGGTGAGGAATCTTTGCGTTCCGCGTAAGGGGCATCCGGTTGTTGGGAACCGCCATTTCCCACCTGGCAACGACGTCACTCAACAAATGTTCGACAGAAAAGAGAAGGCCGCTCACGTCTGTCCGTTCGTAGAAGATTCCATTAACGCGCGCCTCTTTGGAATCGAAGAGTCGCCTCTGGGCGACTCGGACATCTCGACAATTGAGGCGCTGATCCTGTCCTACATCACGATTTTCAAACAGACGGCTCCGGCTCATGACCCCTTACCGCTACTTCAGCCTGCGACCCTGCCAGCACTGTTGAAGACCACTCTAACGATTTTCCCCAACATTAATTCGACAAAATCTGCAAGCGCAGTCGCTATTTTGGACCTTCATAAGAAACTAAAACCAGAGTTCATGCGTAATGGACTTATGTTGGGTGAATTCGCCCCAAACTATAGAAGCGGTAATATTTACACTCCCAGACTTCCACCAAATGTTTCGTCTGCGCCCACCCCTTCGTTAGCAATCCGCTACATGGCCCAACATGATGAGATTTTCACCCCGATTGGTCATCCCTGTAGGCAATTTTACGACGCTTACTTCCCTTAAAAGCCACTATGCTATCGCGTTGTTGAAGGCACAATGATTGCGTCTCGTCCAATCTATAGACGGAGTGTGACGTGTATGAGCTATGAACCTATTAGGGTTTTGGGAACTCGGCCGTTTGTCGCCCGAGACGAAGGAACTAGGCTTGTTCTAACCGGCTCGCTTGACGGCTCGCAGAAAGCAGAGCGCGAGCTTCAGCGAGCGCTCAAGACAATCAGAAGACACCGCAGAATTACCGTGGACGCTGCGGAAGCGAGCGTTCTAAGTGGTGGGGCGGAAAGTTGGGTGAGGAACGTGTCGGAATATCTCCAAAGCAACAAGTTGCATTATTTGGAGAGCCAACTGGCGTTGATACTTTCATTCAATGACATCTACAGGACCCGCCATCCATCCTCTACGTTTGAGGAAAACGAAATGTAGATTTTCTTCGCGGTCACATAAGCTTTGGCAAAGGGCCTCGTCGCGGCGACGAGGCCCTTTCTTTTTGAACTAGCTCCGGAAGCTATGTGAATTTACTCCTACGGCGAGCTGCCCAGCGGCTTGTGCACGACGGTGGAGTTGTCGAGATAGGGCTCGTCGCCGATCCAGGTTACGTGAAGCGTAGTCACTGCTTCGACGCCTGGCAGCATCAGGTTGGTCGTCATCGTTTGCGTATGTGAGCCGCCGGCGCTGTGGCGGCCGTCGGTGAGCGCCTCGGTCATCGCGCGGCCGGTGGGCACGACGCCGCCGGGGCCGATATTCGGTCTCGGTGCCGAGGATTTGCGTGATGGTCGGCGTGACGTCGGTGTTCGCCGTGGGATTGAGATCGACGAAGCCGCGGCGGAAGTCAGGTCCCGTCGCGGCGCAGAAATTATGAATCTCGCGCTCGCCTGCCGCGCCATGCATCCCCATCCCGGTCGTGAACGTCTGGCTGGTGCCGGTGTCCGCGTAAACGACGCCCTGCACCGGATGAATCAGCTCGGCGGATTTGTTGGGCGTCGAGACTTGGCCGATCTGGCCGATCAGAAACGCAGGATTGCCCGGCCCGGTAAGGGCCTTGTTGTCGGCGTCGGGCTCCTCGCGAAATGAAATGACCAGGTCGGGCGAGCGCGCGGCGTTGTACAGGCCGACGACGCTGCTGGTTGAAGGTGCCGTCGATCCATCCGAGATACGGCTTGGGCGCGCGCTGACGCCGTGCCGCGGCGGGTCGGTTCATCGGGCGCTGTCGCAGGATCGCGCGAGAAGATCGGCCCGCACCATTCCTGCGCCTCGGCGAAGTTGACGATCTTCTGCAGCACCGCGCGTTTCGATTCCGGCGTCGCGAATTCGGTCGGCGACAGGTAGATCAAATCGGCGCCGCCGTTGGGCACGACGACGACGTCGGTGCTGTCGTGCGATTTCTTGATTCCCGCCGCGACCAGCATCTCGGACAGCACGATGCGGAATTTGATCGTCGCGAAGCCGTGATCCGAGACGACGATAATGTCGGTCTTGTCCGCGATTCCGAGCGCGTCGATCGGCGTCGCGCACGCGCATCAGGTTGTTGTCGCAGAGGCTGAGCGCTTCCATCGCGGGCGCCGTGCCCAACCCGGCCATGTGCTGCGTGAGATCGGGATTATGCTGCCAGAAGACGACGAGCGCAGGCCGGCCCGCGTCGGCAGCGCCTTCGCGGCGGGCAGCGCGTCTTCGACGGCGATCCGCGCGAAGTACAAATCGCGCTGCTCGTCGGCCACCGCGGTTTTCGAATCGGGCGGCACTCGTAATCTTGTCGCTCGATGGCGTCCGCGACGAAATCCTCGGACGCGAACAGGTAGTCCTTGCTGCGGCTCGCCGACGACATCTTTGCCGTCGGCAATCGTCGCGACGCGATTGTCGAATACCGAGGTCGGCCCTTGCTTGCCAATCACCGCGACGTAGCCGCCCTCGCGCTCGACTTCCTGCGCGATAGTGTCGAGCCCGATAAGCCGCCCCTTGAAGGCAGTCGCGCCGTTCAGGTTCAGAATCGCCTTGGGGCCCTCGGCTCCGACGATCTGGCCCTTCGGCGTCTCGGGCGACGGCGCGAGGTAGAAGTTATTGCCGACGAGTCCGTTGACGCCCGGCGGCGCGCCGGTGGCGAGCGCGGTCGCGTTGACCATCGTGAGCGTCGGGAAGATCGAGTGATGCTGGTCGAAGCGCACGCCTTCGCGCGCCATCCGAAAAAGATTCGGCGTATCGCGCTGCGTGACGAGGTCGGGCCGCAGCCCGTCCCACACCATCAGCACGACGATACGCCCGCGTCCGCGATGCGCCGCGCAGCATCCTGCGCGCGAATCGGCGCAGCGATACGTCAACAAAAGCAGGATCGCGAAAATTTCGCGACAACTGTCGAGTGAGACATTCAGTCGGTCATCAAAGCGGCCCGCGTCCGACTGTGTCAATCGTTCTTCGCGATTGGTTTGAGCGCGGTGCCTTCCGCGGATGCGCCTTGAAAAATTCCCAGATGACGTCGGTCGCGTTCAGAGTGTCGCTCGGCTTGCCGACCAATTTCTCGGGCAGCCGGTTGGTGCCGCCGGGCCAGATGTGCCCCAATCCGCGGACCCTGTAGTACTCGACCTCGCCGCCCTTGGCGCACTGATCATAGGTGATTTGGAGCACGCCGTTGCCGCGCGCCGTCTGCACTTCCGGTCCGCAGCCGAGCATCCGCTCCCACTCCTTGAGCGAATCCTCGATCGGCGGGACGATCCTGAGTCTTCCCCCACGGCAGTTTCACGTTGCCGCCGTCGATTGGGTTGACGGATCGTGCGTGCCGACGATGAAGAGCAGCGGAACAGGATAGGCGAGTCGTTTTTCGCGGTACCAGAGATGGCCGGAGACGGGCGCGATCGCCGCGATTCGATTCGCGAGGTTGAGGCCGACGCTGAAGGTCATCGACGCGCCGTTGGAAAATCCGGTGCAGTAGATTCTCGAGGGGTCGGCGGCGTAGCGCGCTTCGAGGAAGTCGATCATCGCGGAGATGAAGCCGAGGTCGTCGACATGCTCGACGCCGACCGTGCCGCGGCCGCGAGCCGTCGTTCCACAGCCGCGGGTTGGTCATGAAATCGCGCGGGCATCGCGCGGTTCGGCGGAGTGCCGTCGGGGAAGACGCGCGATAAAGCCCTCGCGATCGGCCTTCGCGCCCCATCCCGTCTGCCCGAATCGCACCTGCGCCGCTGCCGCCCGCGCCGTGAAGCATGATGACGACCGGCACTTTCGATTTGCCGTCGAAGTCCGGCGGCACATGCACGATAAACGTGCGCGTCATCTTGTTCGCGCCCGCGCCTACGTCGATCGACTCGTCGTGATTCCCCGGCGTCGGCACCGGCTGATTCGCCGACGCACATGTCGTCAAGGAAATCACCGCGGCCGTGAGCATCGCCGCTGCTGAGACGGTTGAAGATTCGTGAACCTGCGCATCGACCTGTCCCCTGACCCCTGAAGCTCAGTTCAATGTACGCCGCGAGCGAGGTCGGCTCGTTTCAGGGTGCAACTCGATTTTTGATTTGGTAGCGTGAGTGCGGACGTCATCAGAACCGGCAAGGGACTGGGAGGATCACGACGTTGCGTATTGCACTGCTCGGCCAGGCCGCATTCGCGGAGAAAGCGCTCGACGGCGCTCGTCGATCACGGCGACGAGATCGTTCACGTCTTCGCGCCGCCCGGATTCGCCCGCCGGCAAGGCCGATGCGCTCGCGGCAAAAGCGCGCGCGATGAACCTCCCGCTCAGCCAGCCCAAGTCGTTCAAGAACGACGCCGCCTTCGATCATTTCAAGGCGCTCGACGCCGACCTCGCCATCCTCGCCTTCGTCACGTTGATCGTTCCCGAACGGATCCTCTACGCGCCGCGCTACAAGTCGATTTGCTTTCATCCCTCTCTGCTCCCGCGCCATCGCGGCGCGAGCGGCATCAACTGGGCAATCATCGCAGGGCGACGCGGAGACGGGAGTCACGTGGTTCTGGCCCGACAAGGGCATCGACACCGGCCCGATCCTCGTTCAAAAGCGCGTGCCGATTGAGGAGACCGATACCGTCGGCTCGATTTACTTCAACACGCTCTTCCCGATGGGCATCGACGCGATGGTCGAGGCGGTCGACCTGATCAAATCGGGCAACGCGCCGGCGATCGTGCAGGACGAGAGCAAGGCGACCTACGAGCCGCCATGCCGCGACGAGCACGCGAAGATCGATTTCGCCAAACCGGCGCGCGAGGTATTCAACCTGATCCGCGGATGCGACCCGCAGCCCGGCGCTTTCGCAAACATCGGCGAGAGACGCTTGCGGATGTACGAAGCGAGCTATTCATCAAGCAGCTCGAGCGCCGAGCCAGGAACGATAGCGGCTATCGATACGGACGGAATGAAGATCGCGCTCGCCGGCGGAGCGATCACGGTGAAGCGCGCGCGCATCGATCCCAATCCAAAGAAGGTCGCGCCCAGTGAGCTTGCAGCAACGGGCGATCTCAAAGTCGGCACCAAGTTGACCTAAGCGACGCCGTTTGGATCTTCGCCTCCTCCACGGTGGGAGGAGGGAATCGGAATCGGAAAATCGACGCGACTATTTTTTCTTCAGCCGCGTATCGTCCTCCGCGACGCATTGCGATTCCGCCGTCCGCTTCGTCATCTCCGACTTGCTCAGCAGATGCATCTTCGCTTTGCGCGTCGCCGCCGCAGCTGCTCGATACTCATCCGGTGTCATCGGATTCTCGATGGCGTCTTTGAGAGAGTCGGCGCATTCCTTTTGAGAATCGAACTTCACTCCCTTTCGCCACTGCGACAACGGCGCATGCGCGTCGACCTTGTTGTCGATACCGATCGGCGGAATCATCAGGTACCAGGCGATGACTACGAGCGCAGTGGCGTGACGGAAGGACATCGAATGCGGCCTGAAAAAAGATTCGGGATCTTCGCTTCGCTCAAGAATGACACAAAGAAGGAGCGAGCGCGCATGCGCGCGAGATCCTTCGCTGCGCTCAGGATGACACAAAGACAGAAACCTGGGAGCGAAAGGTTGTCCTCAACATTTCGCGCTTCTCTTTTCACTGGGTGCAGGGGTCACCCCTGCCGAAGGAGGTGTGGAACCCACCGTGGGTTCCACATTCAATCAAATTCCTCCCTACTCTCCCCGCTGTCGCGACGCATTCCTTTGCGCTACGATTTCGACCGCGGCTGGAGAGGTGTTACCGGGATGCGACTCTGCATCGGGACGGCCAAGGGCATTGTGATTCTCGATCCCGCGCGCGGTGCGACGCCGCTGATGGTGCTTGCCGATCCGTCGGCCGTATGGTGCATGGCGCAGGATTGCGCCGACCCCAATCTCATCTACGCCGGCTCGACCGAGCAAATCCGCGGCAAGGGCACGCTCGCCCGCTCGACCGACGGCGGCCGCAGTTGGACCGACGTCACTCCGCCGCTCGCGCGCGAAGAAGAGGTCTGGTCGATCGCCGCGTCGCCCGCTGTCAAGGATCGCGTGTTCGTCGGCACGTCGCATGCGCGCCTGTTCCGCAGCGACGATCGCGGCCGCATCTTCAAGGAGTCCGACGGCTTCCTGAAAATCCCCGGCCGCGACCGCTGGACGTTTCCGCCGCCGCCGCACATCCCGCACGTGCGCTCGATCGCCTTCGATCCGCATGAGCCGTCGACGATGTACGTTGGCGTCGAGGAGGGCGGCGTCTTCCGCTCGCGCAACGACGGCGCGACGTTCGAGCCGCTCAACGACGGCCTCTACGCCGACATTCACACCGTCGCCGTGGATTCACGCGACTCGCGCCGCCTCTATGCCACCACGGGCGCCGGCTTTTACCTGTCCCACGACGCCGGCAAATCATGGGATCACGTGACCCGCGGCCTCAATCGCACTTACACGATTCCGTTGCTCGTCAGCGCGCCGGATCGCGACGACGTTTTCACGGCGGCTGCGATGGGCCCGCCGCCCAGTTGGCGTGTCGCTCCGACTGGCGCCGACGCGATACTCTTCCGCAGCGCCGATCGCGGAGAGACTTTCACGCCGATTTCCGCCGAGCAGAATTTCGGCCGCGGGATGGTCATGCGGATGAAGCCTGATCCGGAGAACGGCGGCTTCTTCGCCGTATGCAACGACGGCGCGGTCGTGCGTGCAAGCACCGACGGCTCGTCGCTCGCAACCATCGCCGAGAAACTACCGCCAGCCTACGACCTCGTGACGATTCCCTGAGCCACGCCGCGTGACGGTCTTCGACCCGACAGGATTGAGCGCACTCGGATGCGGCGCCATCGCGGCGCGCTACATCTTCGCCCGCATCGAGCAGCGCACCATCCGCATTTCCGATCCCGCCGCATCGCTCCGGATGCCGACCCGGGTCGACACCGAGCGCCTGCTCTTCATGGTGGTCGGCACCGAATGGATTCTGCTGGCGCTCTTCGTCTTCGCCGACCGCCTCCCCGGCGATCTTCAAAGATTTGTCAGGCTGGCCTGTGTATCATCAGCATTCGCCCTGATCCTCTTCCACCTGATGTGTGTGATGCGACTGAAGCGCCTCGGCCTCTTCGATCCGCACGACGAGAACTACCGCCCCGGGATGCACGCCGCAAAGCGCTTCCGCCGCCGCGCCCCCGATTAGATTTCTGTCTCCTCGCCCTGTCAGAATGTAGGACGGAATTTATTCCGTCATCCTATGCTCCCGCGCTTCGCGCTCTCTTGTCACCCTGACGACCCGAGCGTTAGCGACGGGAGGAACGGGCCTCGGACAGCTGCGCGCACGCGCAGCCGGTTCCGGTTTCGAAAATCGCGCAGCGCACCTCTACCTCAACTCCACCGGCGTCTGCCCCTCCACCACCTTCTTCGCAATTATCACCGCCGTCGACCGCGGCACGATCCTCACCGCATTCGCCCGCACCCAGTTGAACCACCCCGAAATCACACTCGGATGCTTCCCCAATGCATCTAGCGCCACTCGCACCACATTCTCCGCCGGCTCGCCATGATCGTCGCCAACCGCCTCGCCCGCCACCGATTGAAATTCAGTCTTCGTCGGTCCCGGCTCCAGCACCAGCACGTCGATTCCCGTGCCGCGCAATTCTCCCCACAGACCCTCGCCGAATAGCTGATCAAATCCTTTTGTCGCGCTGTACACCGCATGCAGTGGCAGCGGCTGCCGCCCCGCGACGCTGCCCACGACGATCACCGCACCGCGCCCGCGCTTGACCATCCCCGGCAAAATCCTGCTGGTGAGCACCACCGGCACCACGCAGTTGACGACCACCATCGATCGCAGCCGGTCGGTCGCGAGCTTGTCGAACCGCCCCGCATACCCGAAGCCCGCATTGTTGACAAGAAATGCGATCGGCAAATCCGCGACCGCGTCCGCCAGCCGATCGACGCCATCATTCGCCGCGAGATCCGCCGCGACCACGCGCGTCTCGATCCGATACTTCTCCTTCAACTCCGTCGCCAGCGCATTCAACCGATCCTCGCGCCGCGCCGTCAGCACAATCGAAAGACCCTCGCGCGCAAGCGCCTTGGCAAACTCAAGCCCAATCCCCGCCGACGCCCCGGTCACCAACGCCCACTCGCCATATTTCTGCCGATATCCACGCCCACTATCAGCCATCGCGATTTCCTCCACGAAAACTTTGCGCGATCTCTCTTCCCCTCTCCCCGTTAGGGAGAGGATCAAGGTGAGGGTCCAATTACAGCGCGCCTCGCGCGATTCAAGATTCCGCCCTCTGCTCTGCTTCCCCTCTCCAGAAGAAGGGAGCGGGGCCAGGGGAGAGGTGGTATCACGCAGCTTAGTTCGTCACACTCCACCAGCAAAGAACCGGAGAACACCAATGCCACAATCGATCTCCAAATCCGTCCTAATCACCGGATGCTCAACCGGCATCGGCCGCGCCACCGCCGAACTCCTCGCATCCCGCGGATGGAACGTCTACGCCACCGCCCGCAAAGTCGAATCGATCGCCGACCTCGCCGCCCGCGGATGCAAAACTTTGGCGCTCGACGTATGCGACGAAGCCTCGATGCGCGCCGCGGTCGCCGCCGTCGAGCGCGCCGAAGGCGCTGTTGGCGTGCTCATCAACAACGCCGGCTACGGCCTCGAAGGCGCCTTCGAGGAAGTCCCGATGGACAACGTTCGCCGCCAGTTCGAAACCAACGTCTTCGGCCTCATCGCGATGACCAAGCTCGTCCTCCCTGCGATGCGCCGTCAGCGATGGGGCCGCATAGTCAATCTAAGCTCGATGGGCGGCAAGCTGACGTTCCCCGGCGGCGCTTACTATCACGCGACCAAGCACGCCGTCGAAGCGCTCAGCGACGCGCTCCGCTTCGAAGTAAGAGGCTTCGGCATCGACGTGATCGTAATCGAACCCGGCCCAATCAAAACCGCCTTCGGCGACACCGCCGTCGGCAGCATCGCGATGCCCCAGGACTCACCCTACGCCGCTTTTAATTTAGTGCTGGAAAAACAAATCCGCGGAGCCTACGAAGGCGGCCCGATGGCCCGTTTCGCCGCCCCACCCACAGCCGTCGCCGAAGTAATCGAAAAAGCGATCACCGCCACAAACCCCAAAACCCGCTACAAGGTAACGATGGCCGCCCGCTTCCTGATGACCCTACGCCGAATCCTCCCCGACCGCGCCTTCGACGCCTTCCTAAGAACCCAATTCCCCCCACCCGCACCTTGAGTTCAAGTGTGGGACTCGCAGGAGCCTCGTCCGATGTCTGGGCATCACGTGGAGCAAAAACTAAGGGCCCGGAGACGGCGGTTATTTTCGTCCTCTATCGTTTGCGATACTCATTGACAAAAGATATTTTAATGGACTAAAGTCATCGACATAGGACGAATCCGCAATCAGTCTCAATCAGGGGACGGCCGTCATGGAACAAGCGCTCGGTGAAAAAAAGCTGCCACCTCCATATATCTCTTGGAAAACCTTTGTCTCTTTTATCGAGCATAACAAGGGCAGGGTGCCGATGAAAATCGACACCAGCATTCTCAAGAATATGTCCGGCACAGCCCGCAGCCAGCTCTTATCAGCATTGCGATTTCTCAACCTAATCGACCAAGATGGAACCAGGCAGGAGACTTTAAAACATCTAACCGATGCATACGATTCTCCCGGATGGAAATCTGAACTAGCGAAGTTTTTGGCACAAGCGTACTCCCGAGTGATTGGGGACCTCGATGTGAATACTGCAACGCCAGCCATGTTGCGCGCCCGCTTCAAGAATTTTGTCGGAGTCGACAGTACGACTATCGAAAGTTCAATGCGTTTCTATCTGAGCGCTTTGAAAGAGGCCGAAGTTTCTTTCTCTCCCCATCTTCAGCTAAGGCAGCGAGCGCCGCGCGGTACCGGGGCGCGAAGACGGACATCGTCAAAGACGACCGCGGGCAAGGCCATAGAGTACGCGACCTCGGAAACCCCGGAAGGAATGTTTGAGATCCAGTTCACGTTGCTCAGCTTGGAAGGAAGTGTGTGGCTTCCAGAAGATGTATCGCTCGAGCAGTGGGCAGCGGTGAGTGAATATGTCCGATTCGTAATTGACCTGCGACAGAAGGCTCGGGGAGTCTAGGGAGGATCGTGCTCTCTACTGCGCAGTGGAGTCATCGCACGCACGGGGACTCTATGGGTACAGCTCTCAGGTTGATCCGTCAGTGGGAATGAAGCAGTGCCTAGATTACTTCCCTGCTCAAGAGTCGAGTTCATTCGCAAGCTCCGCGCTCTCGGCTATGATGGCCCCTTCGCCGGCGGGAAACACGAATTCATGGCGGCACAGGGAAGGGCGCCGATACGCGTTCCAAATCCGCATCAATCTGACATCGGCGCCGACCTTCTCAGTCGAATACTGAGATCAGCTCAAATCGATCGCGATCGTTGGATCAATGCTTAGAGGCGGCAGCTAGTTCGCGGTCCTCCGTGGCGGTTCAAGGCGAACATCGCCCACATCGGGAAGAGCCGTTTTGCTGACGAACAAGTTTACGTAGAGCCAGCCATCAAGCGCTTCGTAGAGGTCGTCGCGAGCGTCCTCGACAGTTGGGCCATTGGCCCAAAGACCTTCGAAGCCTGGAATGTGAGCGTAGAAAGTTCCGTCCTTGAGTTTCTCGTACTCCGCTTTTCGCATCGCTGCTTTTATATAATCAAGCAAGCTATTCACCTGTTCCACGATCATAATCCAAGAATCTCATTCTGCAACGATTGCTACAAGGCAGCCAGGATTCCACTGTCTATTCGCCGCGCCCGACCAATGCCGGTGCCCAGATTCTCAACCGATGCGACAGTCAGCGCAACACAGTCGCGCTCTAGGACGGACGGCCGCGCGACAAATCACTGGGTGCAGGGGTCACCCCTGCCCAGGGAAGCGTGAAACCCAACGCGGGTTTCACTCTTCTCCCCGATGCCAACCGTTGTCATCTCGCCATGCCATAATACTCACGATGACCCCCCACCCACACCCGCCAACGCGCTCACCGCTCGCCACCAACCGCACCCCGCGAGCGTCAAGCAGTCGCGCCCTCCCAAAGCGTGCTCACCGCGCGCAGAAAAGGAGGAAAAGGAATATTTCAATCTCTTGACACCAAAGCGAAGAAAAAGCGAACATAGCGCTGCCGTCAGATGAACACCGCCGCCACACTGCCCCTCTATTCGCCGCCGCCCGATGACCTCGACCCGACCCGTGGCGTCGAGTTTATCGAGATGCCCGTGCGGCAGATTCTCAACCGGTGCGACAGCCCGCGCATGCCGTTTCGGTGGACCATCAACCCGTACCGCGGATGCGAGTTTGGATGCGTCTACTGCTACGCGCGCTACACGCACGACTTTCTAGAACTGCGCGATCCGATGGACTTCGAGCGCAAGATTTTCGTCAAGCGGATGGCGGCCGAGGTGCTGTCGCGCACGCTCTCGCGCACGCCGATCGGCACCGACGCAATCGCTATCGGCACCGCGACCGACCCGTATCAACCGGCCGAGCGGAAGTACGGGCTGACGCGCTCGATGCTCGAAATCTGCGCCAATCTCTCCGGCCTGGACTTGTCGATCACGACCAAGTCGAGCCTCATCGTTCGCGACCTCGACCTGCTGCGCAAGATCAACCGCCGCTCGAAGCTGTCGTTGAACTTCTCGCTGATCACGCTCGACCGCAAGCTGCAGCGAATCCTCGAGCCGCGCGCGCCGCGACCGGGCCTGCGCTTGCGCGCGATGTACGAGCTGGCGCGCGCCGGGATCAAGTGCAACATCCTGATGATGCCGATGATACCCGGCCTCACCGACGATCCCGTGGCAATCGAGAACGTTATTCGCGCTGCGCGCCGCGCGGAAGCATCGGGAGTTTGGTGGCGTTCGCTGTTTCTGAAACCGGCGGCCGCCCGCCGCTTCATTCCATTCGTCAAGGAACGCTTCCCGCACCTGGCTGAGCGTATCGACATGTTCTACGGCCGCGCCGAATATGCACCGCAAGCCTACGACGATCGCATGCGCCGGATTTTCGATCGCATCCGCGAGCGCTACGGCTTCCCCGTCGACCACGAACGCTTCATGGGCTACTCGCAGGTGGCTGCGCCACAAGCTCCGCGGCAGACATCATTGTCGTTTTAACACTGGGTCCAGGGGTCACCCCTGATGGTGCGCGGGGCGGGACTTGAACCCGCACGGTATTGCTACCACCAGCCCCTCAAACTGGCGTGTCTGCCATTCCACCACCCGCGCGTCATGCGTACCGCCCCGGAGCGAGGTCGAGGGTCTGAGCGCTCCGGCGCGGTTGCGAATATTACTGCAACTACTTTGTCGACGACGGCGTCACTGCACCGGCGGGATTGTGAGCCGCCGTAGCAGGCGCCGCGGGAGCCGCGCTCTTGGGCGCCTGCTTCGACACCGGCATCACGGTGGCCGCCGGCGCCGACGAAAACGGGCCGCCTTCGAAAATACTGCCGGTCACGCGCCGCGACGACGCGAGCGCCAGGAAAATCGAGGCTCGCGAAGAAGATTATCGCGAACGCCCACGTCGCCTTGGTCAGCGCATTGCCTGCGCCGCTCGCGCCGAACACGGTCTGGCTCGAGCCGCCGAACACGGCGCCGACCTCGGCGCCCTTGCCCTGCTGCAGCAGGATAATGATGCACATCGCGACGCAGACGATCACATGAATTGATATGACGATTGAAACCATTTGTGTTTTTCAGCGCGTCCGCGCCTTCACGATGCGCGCGAACGAGTCAGCCTTTAAGCTTGCCCCGCCGACCAGAGCCCCGTCAATATCGGGCTTGCAACAGAGCGAGTCAACATTCTCGTCGTTGACGCTGCCGCCGTAGAGAATCCGGATCGCATCCGCGCGCTCGCGACCGTAGCGCTCGAGCAATGCGCCGCGAATCGCGCCGTGGATTGCCTCCGCCTGCTCAGGCGTCGCGGTGCGCCCGGTGCCGATCGCCCAGACCGGCTCATAGGCAATTGCCATGCGAGTCGATATGATCGTCGGCGACACCTTCGAGCCCGCGCTGCAGTTGCCGCAGTACGACGTCGAGCGCGCGGCCGCCGTCGTGCTCCGCCTGCGTTTCGCCGACGCACAGAATCGGCGTCATCCGATGGTGCAGCGCGGCGAGTACTTTCTTGTTAATCAGCTCGTCGGTTTCGTGAAAGATATGGCGGCGCTCGGAATGCCCGAGGATGACGTGGGTGACGCCGTAGGCATGCAGCATCGGCGCCGACACTTCGCCGGTGAAACGCGCCTTTGTCCTCGAAGTGCATGTTCTGCGCGCCCAGCATGAATCGACGAGCCGGCGAGCGCCTGCGCCACAGCCGGGATGAGAATGTCGGGCGGCGCGACCATCACATCGCGATCTTTCGCCAGCATCGCGGCGTCGCGATCGATCTCAGCGCGAATTCGCTCGATCGAGGGCGCGCGCATCGACCGGCAGCAGATGCATCTTCCAGTTTCCGGCGATCAGCTTTCTGCGCATCTCAGACTTCCAGCGCCTTCACGCCCGGCAGTTCGCGGCCCTCAAGAAATTCGAGCGTCGCGCCGCCGCCGGTCGAGATATGCGTGAACTTGTTCGCCCACGGCGCATGCGCGAGGGCCGCCGCCGTATCGCCGCCGCCGATTATCGAGATGACGCCGGGTTGATTGGCGAGCGCCTCGCCCACGCGCATCGTGCCCTCCGCGAACGCCGGGATTTCGAAGAATCCCAGCGGGCCGTTCCAGATCACGGTCTTGGCAAGTGCTCATCTCGCGCGATGAAGGCGGCGACGGTCTGCGGCCCGATGTCGAGGCCCATCATCTCGGACGGAATTTCGGTGACCGTATGCGGGGTCGCTGCGGCTTCCGGAGCGCCCGCGACGATGTGATCGGACGGCAGAATAATCTTGACGCCTTTGCGCGCGGCCTCGGCGAGCAGCTCGCGCGCCAGCTCGAGCTTGTCGTCTTCAACCCGCGAGATGCCGATCGCGATACCCTGAGCCTTGAGGAACGTATACGCCATCGCGCCGCCGATCAGGATCGCATCGACCTTGTTGAGCAGGTTTTTGATGAGCGCCGATCTTGTCGGAGACTTTTGCGCCGCCCAGGATCGCGACCGACGGCCGCTGCGGGATTTTCGGTAACAGCGCGCAGCGCGTCGAGCTCGCGCATCATCAGGAAGCCCGCCGCGCGCTCCGCGAGAAACCGCGTGACGCCCACCGTCGACGCGTGCGCGCGATGCGCCGTGCCGAAGGCGTCGTTGACGTAGACATGCTTGTCGCGCGCGAGCTCGTGCGAGAAGTCGCGGTCGTTGGCTTCTTCCTCCTTGATGGAAGCGCAGATTCTCCAGCAGCAGCGCATCGCCCGGCTTGAGCGCCGCGATCATCTTGCCGGTGTAATCGCCGACGCAATCGGGCGCGAGCCTGACCTTCTGCCCGAGCACTTGCGTCAGGTATTCCGCAACCGGCTTGAGGCTGAGTTCCGCGGTGCGTTCCTTGGGACGGCCGAGATGCGAGCAGAGGACGGCCGACGCCGCCGTGCTCGAGGATGTAGCGGATGGTGTCGAGGCTCGCGTCGATGCGCGCCGGGTCCTGGATTTTGCCCTCGGCGAGCGGCACGTTGAAATCGCATCGCACGAGCACCTTCTTGTCCTGGAACTGAAGGCGCGTGATCGGTACTACAGGCATCGCGGATACGCGGCTAAAGCTGGTCGGCGACGAATGCGGCGATGTCCGCCAGGCGGTTCGAGTAGCCCCATTCGTTGTCGTACCACGAAAATACTTTCACCAGCCGCTTGCCGACGACCTTGGTCAGCGGCGCGTCGAAAATCGACGAATGCGGATTGCCGTTGAAATCGACCGAGACCAGCGGCTCCTCGCTGTATTCGAGGATTCCCTTGAGCGGGCCGTCCGCCGCCGCCTTCATCGCGGCGTTGACGGATTTCTCGTCGGCGTCCTTCTCGACGTCGCCGTCAGGTCGACCATCGAACGTTCGGCGGTCGGCACTCGAATCGCGATTCCGTCGAGCTTGCCATTGAGCGCCGGCAGCACCAGGCCGATAGCCTTCGCCGCGCCGGTCGAAGTCGGGATCATCGAAGCGCGGCGGCGCGCGCGCGCCGCAGATCCTTGTGCGGACCGTCCTGCAGCATCTGATCCGAGGTGTAGCTGTGCACGGTAGTCATCAGGCCGTGCGACACGCCGAAAGTTTCGTGCAGCACTTTGCCGATTGGCGCGAGGCAGTTGGTGGTGCATGAAGCGTTGGAAATCACGTCGTGCTTTTTCGGATCGTAGGTTTGCTGATTGACGCCGAGGCATAGCGTGACGTCGGCGCCGTCGGCCGGCGCGCTGATGACGACTTTCTTCGCGCCGGCCGCCAGATGCATCGCGGCCTTGTCGCGCGCGGTGAACAGTCCCGTCGATTCGATGACGACCTGCACGCCGAGTTTGCTCCAGGGCAGCTTCGATGGGTCGCGCTCGGCCAGCACCTGCAGCGGCTTGCCGTCGAGAAAGATACTCGCCGCCTTCGGCCTTGACTTCGTGGCTGAGCGTGCCATGGATCGAATCGTACTTGAGCAGATGCGCGAGGGTGGGCGCGTCGGTGATATCGTTGACGGCGACGACCTCGAGGTCCTTCTTGGTCAGCGCCGCGCGCAGAAACATCCTGCCGATTCGGCCGAATCCGTTGATCCCGACTTTTATCGCCACCGCTCGAATCCTCCAGCTACGTTGTAAGGAAAAGTACCCGAACCTTAGATAAGTCCCGGTCCGATGTACAGATTCTACGCCGACGCGCGTCGGGAATGCAGTGGGAAGGGTAAATCACTTAATTAAAATGTGAAAACCACGGTGGTTTTCACGCTTTCCTCGGCAGGGGTGACCCCTGCACCCGTGGAAGAAGGATGCGGGACTTCGTCCCTGTTAGAAACTTGGTGGGGGATCTGTCCCGCTGCTGGTGACGTAGTCGCCGGCAGCTTACTTGCGTGAGGTAACTAAGGGCGCTTCGCTCTGACTGACACTGAAAAAACCCGTGAGCAAAAGGGCGTCCTCGCCATTTTGCGATTAATACTGGGTGCAGGGGTCACCCCTGCCCAGGGAAGTGTGAAACCCACGGAGGGGTTTCACGTTAAATATAGTGTGTTCCCTTTCCGTCCTTGCTCCTCTGCTGGTTTTGACTCGGCTGATACCCGTATAATGATTCGATTCTTCGGGTGCATGGCGGGTTTATGCTCCATCAGGTGAGCGGTGCTGGCGGGTTGGGGGTGGTGGAACTGGTGCTGGGCACAGGCCCGGTCGTCGCCGCAGTATTGTGGCTGCTGGTGGCGTTCTCGGTCGGCAGCTGGGGAATTATCCTCTACAAGCTGATCCAGATTTCGCGGGCGCGGCGCGAGTCCGAAAAGTTTATCGCGATTTTCTGGGAGTCGAAGAATCTCGCTGCGATTCATACTGCCAGCGTCGGCCTGAAGCGCAGCCCGGTCGCGCAGGTGTTCCGCGCCGGTTACCAGGAACTGCTGCAACTCACGCGCGCCAAGCGCCAGGCGGTCGGCGTCGGACAGCGGCTTCTCGACCGACCTGGGCGGTATCGCGAACGTGATGCGCGCGATGAAGCGCCAGGAGAACGTCGAGCTGACCAAGCTCGAATCGGGCATCACGTTCCTGGCGACCACCGGATCGTCGTGCCCCGTTTATCGGACTGTTCGGCACCGTGTGGGGAATCATGACGGCGTTCCTCGGGCTGTCGGCGTCGCATACGTCGAGTATCCAGGCGGTGGCGCCCGGAATCGCCGAGGCGCTGATCACTACCGCGGTCGGCCTGGTCGCGGCGATCCCGGCGCAGATGTTCTACAACTATTTCATCGCGCGGGTGCGCGTGCTGGCGACCGAGATGGAAAACTTCACTTCCGAATTTTTGAATATCGCCGAGCGTCATTTCCTTTCGTAAGGGCAACTCGCGATGGCAATGGATTCAGGACAGGGGCGCGGGCAAATGGTCTCGCAGATCAACGTCACGCCGCTGGTGGACGTGATGCTGGTGCTGCTGGTCATCTTCATGGTGACGGCGCCGATTATTCAGCAGGGCGTCGAGGTCACGCTGCCGAGCGTCAAGGCCGCGGCGCTGCCGGGCAAGGAAGAGCAGTTCGTCGTGTCGATCACGCGCGACCGGCAGATTTATCTCAACGACGCCAAGCTGTCGGCCGACGACCTGACCGGCAAGCTGAAGGCGATTGCGGCAGGAGCGTCCCGACCGCGAGGTGTTCATCCGCGCCGACGACCAGGTGCCGTACGGCGAGGTGATCCGCACGATGGCGGCGATCAAGGCGGCGGGAATCGAAAACGTCGGGATGGTGACGGAGATGCCGACCAGCGGGGCCGACGCGAAGTGAGCGTTAGTCGTGGCATCGCCGGACCATAACGATGACGAGAGTCCGTCGCGACTTGGATATTTCGCGGCGATCTTCGTCTCCGCGCTGGGGCATGCGGCGATTTTCGCGCTGGTGTTTTTCGTCGCGCCTCGATTTTTGCATCCCGCGGAAGCGCCGCCGCCCGCATACACGGTAAAAATCGTGGACAACATTCCAGCGGGCGACCTGGGGACCCATCTGCCGCGAATCAATCGTCATGTCGCGGACGAGTCGAAGGCTTCGGGGCCCAAGCCACAGGAGGCGCAGGTCAAGACCGAGCCGGTAAAGCCGGTGATCGCGCTTAACGACGCTGATAAGAACGCGCTCAACATCAACGCGAAGCCGACCGAGGCCCCGACTGACACACCGACCATGACGCCGACGCCTGAGCCAACTGCCGAGCCTTCACCGGAGCCGACCGTCGAGCCGGCGCCCGGGCTGGAGCCGAATATCGAGGCGACGGAGGAGCCGACGGTCGCGCCCACGCCCGAGCCAACTCAACAGCCGACGAAGCATCCGACCCCTAAACCGAAGCCGACGCCCGACAAGGCGCGCATCCGGCCCAAGTCCGGATCGACGGTTGCGAAGATCGCGTCGACGCCCAGCGTCGCGCAGCAGCTGGCGAAGCTGAAGCGGGATTTGATCGCGAAGCATCTCGAGGAAATGGCGAAGAATCCGCGCCTGAAGACGAAGGTGACGACGACGATACCAACACGCCCAATACGGATGCGAAGGGCCCGGCAGGCGGAGGACCGGTTGTAGCGAGCAATGCGAGCGAAGGAAAAGGCTACGGCATTGGCCCGGGCGAAGGCAGCGTCGGGATTCTTAAGGACCCCGAATTTCTGCTGTACTATAAGACTGTGCAGGATCAGATAAAAAAGGCGTGGACGTTTACCGGCGGATCGAACGACCTGACGGCGACGGTGGATTTCGCGATCGGTCCCGACGGCACGCTGACCGCGGTGAAGATTGGCACGAGCTCGAATGACGGCGCGTTCGACGATTCGGTGATTCGCGCGATTCGGCGGCGGCGCCGTTTCCCGCGCCGCCGGAAAAGTTTCGCGACCAGTTTTCCGCCGGTATCAAGGCGGTCTTTCAGCTCGGCGAACTCAAGTCCTGAGTGGTGGGCATGTTGCAGGAGGTGCGGATGTCTCTTTTCAGTATCTATTCCCAAACCAGCTCGGCTGGCTTCCAGAATATGACGGCGGGTAGTTCGGGCGTGTGCGCTCCTGTGCGCGATCGTTTTCGCGCTGGCACCGGGACGCGTCGCCGCGCAGGGCGCGGGGCCGATCACGATGACGATCGCCGGACCGGGCGGGCAGCTCTCGCCGATCGCGGTGTCCGGACTGAAGAATCTCGGCGGCGACGACGACCATCGCATCGGCAGCGCGTTCGTCGGCACGCTGCGCCGCGACCTCGAGCTTTCGGGCTACTTCAGACTTATCGATCCGCACGCGTATATCGAGGATCCGCAGACGTCGGGCTTCGAGCTGGGGCAATTTAATTTCGCCGACTGGCGATCGATCAACGCCGACTTCGTGGTCAAGGGCAGTGTCAATTCGAGCGGCGGGCGTGAAGCTCACGGCGTATCTCTACGACGTCGGCGCAGCAGCGGCGCATGATGGGCAAGAACTACAGTGGCGACGCGGGCGACGTGCCGCGGATGGCGCGCCGGTTCGCCGACGCGATCCTCGAGGCGACGACCGGGCAGAAGGGGCCGTTCGATTCCAAGCTCGCGTTCGTGTCGACGCCGCGGCGGGCGCTCCAAGGAAGTATATACGCAGTCGATTGACGGCCAGGACCTGTTCAGGCTGACGGGCAATCCGACGATTAACCTGTTCCCGAGTTTCGATCGCAGCACGCGCTACGTGCTGTACCTCTCGTACAAGAGCATGTCGCCGGCGCTCTACCTGGCGGATCTGCAGACGCAGCGCGAAGCAAAAATCGACAGCCCTCGCGGCCGCGTGATCGGCGGAACGATTTCGCCCGACGCCGAGAAAATCGTCGCGGCGATCGAACGCAATGGCGTCACCAATCTGTATCTGCTGACGCGCGACGGCGCGGAAATCAGCCAGCTCACCGACACCTCGGGGATCAACGTCAGTCCCGCGATTTCACCCGACGGCGCGTCGATGGCGTTCACCTCCGATCGATCGGGCACGCCGCAAATCTACGTGATGAGCCTGGCGGGTGGCGCGCCGAAACGGATAACCTACAGCGGCGACTACAACACGACGCCGGCCTTCTCGCCCAAGGGCGACAAGCTCGCGTACCAGAGCCGCGACAACGGGCGCTTCGACATTTGGACGATTCCTGTCGGCGGCGGCGACCCTGTGCAAGTGACCGATGGCAACGGATCCAACGAGTATCCGAGCTGGTCGCCGGACGGACGCTATCTCGCGTTCAGCTCGACGCGTGGCTACAATTCGCGACTCTATATACTGATGGTCAGTAACCGGAAGATTATTTCCGCTTTGACGGAGGGCAATGGCAATGATTCCTGTCCAGCATGGTCTGGGTGGTTGGGTGAGTAGCCGTTCGACATTGGCGAAAGCGATGGCGATTGTGGCCGTGGGGTTGATGCTGCTGGTGGCGGGATGCTCGTCGAAGAAGCCGGCACCGGTCGGCGATACAATCCTAACCTGAATCAAATGAATGAAAACGGCACAGGTGCGGGCGGCGGGACTAACCTCGAAGACTGGGAGAAGGGGACGGTAGGGAGGGGCGGTCCGCTCAGCGATATCCATTTCGGGTACAACGATTACACTATCAGCGATCAGGATGGCCCGGTGTTGAAGTCCAACGCGAGCTGGCTGCAAGCCCATTCGAACGCGAAGGTTCAGATCGAGGGTCATTGCGATGAGCGCGGATCAGAGGAATACAATATCGCGCTGGGCGCCAAGCGGGCACAATCAGCGAAAGATTACCTGGTGACGCTCGGCGTCAGCGGCGACAGCATCTCGACGATCAGTTATGGCAAGGAGCTTCCGCTTTGCACCGATCACGACGAAAGCTGCTGGCAGCAGAACCGGCGCGACCATTTCGACGTCAGCAAGGCATCGCAGTAAACAAACAAGGATAGACGCGTGCGTAAAATGAACTGGACGATCGGCGTCGTCGCGATGCTCGCGACCTTCGCGCTGGCTGGATGCGCCGATCAGAACGACATGCAGCAACTCAACCAGAATGAGTTCACGCTGCGCGGGATGATCGCGGCCGACCGCCAGCAGATCGATTCGTTGAAGGCGCAGGTCGCGCGCCAGAATGATCAGATCGAAGAACTCCAGCACAGTGCCAGCCCCGAGGCGGGCGGTGGCACATCGGGAGTGAACGATCGAGTCGCGAGCCTCGAAGCCGAAGTGAAGGCGCTCCAGGCGGGCATGGCTGCAACTCCGGGCGCGGTGCCGCCGCCGGGCGCGCCAGCGGACAGCGTCGGTCCCGGCACGGCGGTGGCATCGACAGAACCGCCGGCCGGCGCAACCGCTCCGCCGCCAACTCCCGCCGAGATTGCGCCAACCTGGCCGGCCGAACTCGATCAGGCGATTGCTGACGCCGCCACCTCGGACGACCCGGGCGTCAAGATTTATCGCGAAGGCCTCGACGCGATGAAGGCGGCCAAGTATCCGCTCGCGGTCAACAGGTTCACCAAGCTGCAGCATACGTATCCGAAGTCGCCGCTGAGCGAGCCTGCCGAATACTTCTCCGCCAACGCGCTGTTCGAGACCGGCAGCTACGACCAGGCGATTCTGCAGTTCAACGATCTCGTGATGCGTTTTCCCAAGGGCAAATATGCAAGCGCCGCGCTGCTGCGCGAGGCGCAGGCGTTCGTGAAGCTCAACGATCGGATCGACGCGCGCCTGACGCTGCAGAAGCTGGTGGCCGATCACGCGGGCACTCCGGAAGCGGCGTCAGCTGACACGATGATGAAAGATCTCGCAAGCGACTAAAGCGGCGCACTTCGCGCACAACGAAAAATTGAATGGAGATAATCCGCGACCTCGATGCGCTCCCGCGCCACCCGTACCCGGTCACCGCGATCGGAAATTTCGACGGTGTGCATCTCGGGCATCGCGCGATTCTCAAGGCGGCGATCGATCGCGCGCGCGCAGCGGGCGGCACCGCGTTCGCGCTCACGTTCGATCCGCTGCCCGCCAAGCTGCTGGCCCCGTCGCGTGCGCCACGATTGATCCTCACGCCTGAAGACAAGCTCGAGACGCTGCGGCGGTCTGGAATCGACGGCGTGATCCTGATCGACTTCACGCTCGCGCTCAGCATGATCCCGCCGCGCGACTTCGTCCGCGACTACCTGCGCGGCAAAATCGGCGTGCGCGAAGTGGTCGTCGGTCACAGCGTCAGCTTCGGTCACAATCGCGCTGGCAACGCCAAGGTGATGGTGGATCTCGGGCGCGAACTCGGTTTCGACACCGACGTGGTCGGGCCGGTGAAAGTCGACGGCATCGAAGTCAGCTCGACCAAGGTGCGCGAGGCGATCGCCATCGGCGACATGCATCGCGCGGCGCGGCTGTTGGGCCGCCACCACTTTCTGAGCGGGCCGGTTGTGCACGGACGCGAGCGTGGGCGCACGATCGGATTTCCGACGGCGAATCTCGCCAGCGAAACGGAATGCATCCCGCCCGACGGCGTCTACGCAACGCGGGTCGTCCTTGACGACGGTGCATATCCGTCGATCACCAACGTCGGGATGCGCCCGACGTTCGCGGAGAGCGCGCGCTCGATCGAGGCGCACATCTTCGACTTCAGCCGCGACATCTACGGGAAGCGAATCAAGCTCGAGCTGATAGAACGAATCCGCCCCGAACAGAAGTTCGCAACCGCCGACGCGCTAAAGGCTCAGATCGCACTCGATCTAAGTAAGGCAAGAGAGATCCTCGCGGCGGCCTGACGTCCCGCACGCGTGTCCCTGTTTGCTGCTATGAACAGAAGAGCATTCCTGAAGGCGGTCGGAGCTGCGGCGGCGCTCATACCGATTTTGCCGCGCCGCCTGTTCGCGGCTACGACCTTCCGTCGGCGCCGTCCCTCCGATGCCACATGGCCATCGCCGTCGGCATGGAAGCAACTCAATGATGCGGTCGGCGGAAATTTGATCCCTGTCGATTTTCCTCTTCCCAAGCTTCTCGACGAGAACATTAGAAATCCGTACTACATCGGCGATCAGCCCGGCCTCACGCAGACACTTGGATGGGTCGACGCGTGGGCTACCAAACCAAGCGTCTACGCAGTCGCGGCGAGAAATCCCAATGACATTGCCGCGGCGGTGAATTTTGCCCGCGAGAATGACTTGCGCCTGGTCGTCAAGGGCGGCGGTCACAGCTACCAGGGCACCTCTAACGCGCCTGATTCGCTCCTGATTTGGACCCGCCACATGCACGATATCGAGATGCATGACGCGTTCGTTCCGACTGGATGCGAGCATGCTATGCAACCGCAACCCGCGGTGACGGTCGGCGCCGGAACGATCGGGATGCAGGCATACGACGCGGTTACGACCAAGGCTGGAAAATACGTTCAAGGCGGCGGATGCACGACCGTATGCCTTGGAGGTCTTATTCAGAGCGGCGGCTTCGGAAGTTATTCGAAGCACTACGGCACTGCCGCGGGAGGTTTGCTCGAAGCCGAAGTAATCACCGCCGACGGCCAGATTCGCATCGCGAATGCATGCACCAACCCCGATCTGTTCTGGGCGCTGAAAGGCGGCGGCGGCGGCAGCTTCGGCGTCGTGAGCAAGATGACATTGCGGGTACACGATCTCCCCGAGTTCTTCGGCACCGCCAATTTCACCGTCAAAGCGTCGTCCGATGATGCCTATCGACGCCTGCTCCGCGAGTTCGTGAGCTTCTACCACGAGCATCTCTTCAACGACCATTGGGGCGAGCAGGCCCACGTGAAGCCAGACAACACGCTCGAAGTCAGCATGACTTCGTGCGGGTTGGACGCTGACCAGGCAAAAAAAGTCTGGCAGCCTTTTCTGGACTGGGTCGCGGGTTCGCCGAACGACTATTCGCTTAAAGGGCGAGTGACCATCGGAAGCATACCGGCGCGGCACTGGTGGGACGTGCAATGGTGGAAGGAGAACTGGCCTGAAATAGCTTTCCCACGAGATGGCCTCGTCCACGGACTGCTCGACGATGCCCTCGTACACGTGATTCCGCAGCCTCTTTTCGATTTCGACACTCGCCCCGGCGCAAGTGCCAATGACGCGTGGTGGAAGGGTGACGGCGGGCAGGTTGCCTGGTTCATCTGGGGTTTCGAGTCGCTGTGGATGCCCGCGTCGCTGCTGGAGCCCGACTCGCAGCAGCGTCTGGTCGATGCCCTCTTTGCCGCCTCTCGCCATGCAGGCTTCGAACTGCACTTCAATAAGGGACTTGCAGGAGCGCCACCCGACGCGATCGCCGCGACCAAGGACACCGCAACGAATCCCAGTGTGCTGACCGCCTTCGCGCTGGTGATCGCGGGCGACGCCGAAGGGCCCGCATATCCAGGAATTCCCGGACATGAGCCGTCGGTTGCGGAAGGCCGACAGGCTGCAAAGCGGGTTGATCAATGCATGGATCAACTCCGCGCGATCGTGCCGAACGGGGGAGCGTACGTAAGCGAGAGCAATTACTTCGAAAAGGGATTCCAGCAAGCGTACTGGGGAAGCAACTACGCGCGCCTCGCAGAAATCAAAAAGAAGTACGATCCTGACAGCCTGTTCTTCGTCCACAACGGAATCGGATCGGAAGAGTGGAGCGCGGACGGCTTCACGAAGTTGTCTTAAACGCTGCGACGAATTTTCGCGGCCGGCTCGACCCAGTCGCGCGCGAGCCGCTCGATCCATCCGCTGATCTGCGACTCGTCCTCGGGCGGACTCGTAACTATCACCAACTCGTCGACGCCCGCCGCGCCGTACTTCTTCAAATCGTCGGACGTGATCTTCTTGGTGTACGGACACGCGATGATTCCGACTTCGCTCGGGTTGCGGTTGTTGGCCTTCAGCATCGCGCGCAGCTTGTCGCACAGCGGTGCGGCGTCATCGGGACCGACGTTGAAGCCGAACCATCCGTTGCCTATATCGGCCGTTCGCTTCAGCGCGGGCCCGCTTTCGCCGCCGAAGATTATCGGCAGCTTGCCGCGTCGCCCCGGCTTCGGAAAACTTTTCGCCGCGTCGAAATTCACGAACTCGCCATGGAAACTCGCCGCCCCGTCGGACCATAGCCGGCGCATCACTTCGATATATTCGCGGGTCCGCTGCGCGCGCCGCTCGAACGGAATTCCCAGCGCCGCAAATTCCTCCGCCGACCATCCGATTCCCACGCCCAGCGCGAACCGGCCGCCGGCCAGACGGTCCAGGCTCGCGACCGTTTTGGCGAGCACGACCGGGTTATGCTCCGGCACCAGGCAGATTCCCGTCGCCAGCCGAATCGTTTTGGTCACGGCCGCGGCGAAGGTCAGCGTGATAAACGGATCGAGCCAGTCGGCATCGCCGGGCAGCGGGAACTCGCCGCTCTCCGCGTACGGATAATGCGAGTCCTGGCGATCGAAGAGCACGACATGCTCTCCGACCCACAGCGTCGAGACTCCACGACGCTCGGCCTCCGCCGCCGTTTTCAGAATCGAGCCGGGACGCGCACCCGTGCCGATTCCCAGCGCGAACAGTCCGACTTTCATTCACCCGTACCGGCACCATTGGCAGCCGCCGCTACTGAGGGCGTCTTGGTAAACTTGAGCATGAAGCGATCGGTCTCGCCGCGATGCTGGAAGACGTACCACGTGCGATCGTCCTCGGGATGCCGCAGTGCGCTCGACTCTCCCGACAGTTTGAAGCCGGCCTTCTCGACATCCTTGATCAGAAAATCCTCGTCGATGCGATGGAGCGTCGTGGTCTGCGTATCGCCCGTGCCCGGCTTGGCGCTGTGATCGACGATTCCGTAAACTCCGCCGGGCTTGAGCGCCTTGAACACCGCCGCGTTCATGTTCTCGCGGTTCATCTTGAAGCCAACGATGTCGTGGTAGTTGAGATGGATGATGACGGCGTCGAGCGAATCGGGCGGCACCGGCAGCAGGTCAGGCGCGTCAAACGGCTTACTGATCTTGACGACGTTCTTGAGCGCTGGCTCGTTGAGCCGCGCATTCCAGGCATCTCCAACTTTCTTGAACTTGTCGGGGAACGGAATGTTCTGCGAGTACACGGTGCCGCTCGGTCCGACGATTCGCGCATACAGTTCCGTCATGTAGCCGCCGCCGGCGAAGATGTCGGCGATTTTCATGCCGGGCTTGATCCCGTAGAACGCGAGAATCTGGTCGGGCCTGCGTCCCGCGTCGAGCGCCTTGTCGGCCGCGGGCCGATCGGGTGAGTTGATCGCGGCTGTAATGTCCGCGGGAATCTGCGCCGCGGGAAGAGGCGGCGTCTCAGCAACGCCCGCGTCAACCGGCCTGATCTGTGCGCGCGCCGGCACTGCGCTCCAGGCGAATCCGGCGAATGCGATCATGGCTGAGAAGATTCCGATCCGCGCTCTAAAGTTCATTTCGATACTCCGCGTGAGGTATGCCGGCAGGTCACAACCGACAGCTAACACACCGATCGCCAAACGGGCAATGCGATTTCTCGCACGCCTGTTCCCACTCACCAAATCAACGGGAGGAGGTGATATTTCACCTTGCCTTGATACTCGTAATATCCCGTAAGGTTCTTCGCGAGGAATCTTTCTTCGTCGAGCAGCCGCGCCACGAGGACGATCGTCATCGGAACGATCGCAATCAATCCCCAACACGAACCGAGCGCGAGCGGCACGCCCAGCAGCATCACCAGAGCGCCGATATACATCGGATGCCGCACGAACGCGTACGGCCCGGTGCTGACAACGCGCTGCTCGTCGCCGACTTCGATAGTGCCGGAGGCAAAAGTGTTTTCCTTGAATACGAGAAATACGAAGTAGAGTCCCAGCACGACGAGGATGTCGCCGAGCACAGTCACATACGGCGGTACCGTGGACCATGCGAAGCGATGGTCGAGCGCGGAGACCACGAACATCGCGATAAATGCCAGCGCGGCGAACGACTGTATGACGTTCTGCCTGGTGTTGTGCTCGGCGCCCGGGCCGGCGTTAGTGCGGCGCTCGAGCAGCTTCGGATCGTTTTTCATCAGGTAGAGGGTGATCGCGAGCACAGACGCGAAAAAGAGCGCGAGAAAAATCCATGCCTGCCAGTAATCGAGCGTCCATGCCGGCAGGAAAATTATCGCCGCCATGACGATGAGGAGCTGAAGCAGTCCGGCGAACGCTCTTATGTTTACCGTGCTCACAACCTTATGCCTCTTAGGCTCATTTTGATTCGGTGAGCCAATTCATACAATCGTGGGTGGTGGACGGGCTGGCGTGCGCGCGGCAAGATTGACCAGGCGGCGCGGCCGCTCGCGATGAATTCAGAACCCGAATCGAATCCCTCAGACATCACTCCCGGCTTCGGCGGGCTGCGCGTCGTCGCGTTCGAGAGCCGAATGGCGGCCGAGGTCGCCACGATGATCGAGCGGCGCGGCGGTGTAGCGATCGTCGCGCCCGCGATGCGCGAAGTCCCGCTCGAGGACAACCACGCGGCGCTGGATTTCGCCGAGCGCCTGCTCGCCGGCGAGTTCGAGGCGGTCATCTTCATGACCGGCGTCGGCACGCGCGCGCTGTTCGCCGCGATGGAGACGCGGCATCGGCGCGCGGCACTCGTCACGGCGCTCGCGTCGATCACTACCGTCGCGCGTGGTCCGAAGCCGATCCGCGCGATGCGCGAGCTCGGGATCGAACCGTCGATTGTCGTGCCGGAACCGAATACCTGGCGCGAAGTGCTGAGCGCGCTTGCGGCGCGGGTCGAGCTCAAGGGCAAACACGTCGCAATTCAGGAATACGGAGTCTCCAATCACGAACTGACCGCGGGACTCGAAGCACGCGGCGCGCGCGTCACGATCGTTCCGGTTTATAGATGGACGCTGCCTGCGGACCGCGCGCCGCTGCGCGCGGCATTGAAAGCGATTGCGGCGGACGCGGCGGACGTCGCGATTTTCACCAGCTCGAACCAGGTCACCAACGTCATTCAGCTCGCTGAGGCCGAGGGCATCGGCGACGCCGTCAAGCGAGGCTTCGCGCGGATGGCGGTGGGATCAATCGGCCCGGTGTGCTCGCAGCAAATTCGCGCTTACGGGCTGAGCGTGGACTTCGAGCCGGAACATTCGAAGCTTGGCCACCTCATCAAGGCGGCAGCCGCGCAAGCGACATTGATCCTGATCGCCAAGCGCGCCGAGGCGGATCGTGTTGAAGCGGTTGCGACGCCGAATCCGAAGCGCGCGACGATTACAAGCGCGACGCGATCGCCCCTGGCCGATCATCCGATGATGAAAGCGTGCCGACGCGAGCCGACGTCGTATACTCCGATCTGGCTAATGCGCCAGGCGGGGCGCTACATGCCGGAGTATCGGCGCGTTCGCGCGCAGCACGAATTTCTCGAGCTGTGCAAACGTCCCGAGTTGTCGGCCGAGGTGACGGTCACGGCGGTCGAGCGGCTCAACGTCGATGCGGCGATAATTTTCGCCGACATTCTGCTGCCGCTGATCCCGATGGAAGTCGGGCTGCATTTTGAAAAAGGCGACGGTCCGGTGATCGATCGCCCGATTCGCAGCGAGGCGGACCTCGAGCGGATTCCCGACGTCGACGTGGCGGCGCTCGGCTTCGTCGGCGACGCGATCAAGCTGGTGCATCGCGCGCTCGGCAGCAGGATGCCGCTGATTGGATTTGCCGGCGCGCCATTCACGCTCGCGTCGTACCTGATCGAAGGCGGCTCGTCGCGGCAATACCAGGCGACCAAGACTTTCATGTATACGCAGCCCGAGACGTGGCATCGCCTGATGGAGCTGCTCGCGCGCATCACGGCGGATTATTTGAAAATGCAAATAGCGGCCGGCGCCGACATCATCCAGATTTTCGACAGTTGGGTCGGCAGCCTCGGGCCTGACGATTATCGGCGCTTCGTGCTGCCGCATACGGCGTCCGTGATCGCCACGATTCCCGCGGACGTGCCCGTGATCCATTTCGGCACGGTAACGGGAAATTTGCTCGGGCTGATGCGCGAGGCCGGAAGCGACGTACTCGGGCTCGATTGGCGCGTCGATCTGGCAGACGCTTGGGCGCGGCTCAACTACAGCGTCGCCGTGCAGGGCAATCTCGATCCGATTGCGCTGTTCGCCGACGTTCCCGAAATCCGGATCCGCGCGCGCGCGATTCTCGATCAGGCGGGCGGGCGTCCCGGGCACATTTTCAATCTCGGCCACGGCATACTTCCCGAGACTCCAGTCGATCACGCGATCGCGCTGGTCGATGCGGTTCACGAGATGAGCGCGCGCTGACGCAATGACCGCGAAGGCAAAATGCGACGCGGTTTTGATGATCGGATTCGGCGGACCGACGCGAGCCGATGAAGTGCGGCCGTTCCTCGACAACGTTCTGCGCGGGCGGCCGATTCCGCGCGAACGCTACGAGGAAGTCGTACATCATTACGATCTGCTCGGTGGGCGCTCGCCCTACAATGATCTGACGATGCGACAGGCGGCTGCGCTGCGCGCGGAACTTGCCAAGAAAGGAGCGGCCGTACCAGTCGCGGTCGGGATGCGCAACTGGAAACCATACGTTGCCGATGCGATGCGTCTGCTCACCGACGGCGGCGCACGGCGCGTGCTCGGCTTCATCATGGCGGCGCATCGCAGCGAGGCCAGCTTCGAGCGCTACCAGGCGACCGTCAATGACGCGCTCGCATCGTTGGACGAGCCAGCGCCCGAGGTCGTGTATCCCGAGTCGTGGCATGACCATCCGCTGTTCACCACGGCGGTGGCATCGCGCGCGCGCGAAGCGTACTCGCGGCTGGAGTTTCCTGATCGTTCGCGCGCGCGGTTGATCTTCACGGCGCACAGTATTCCGCTCGCGATGGCGAATGCGGGACCATATGTCGAGCAGCTGACGCAGTCGGCGCGGATTGTCGCGGCGGACTTGGGAATAGATACCTGGCAGTTCGCGTATCAAAGCCGCAGCGGCAGTCCGCGCGACCTGTGGCTCGAACCCGATATCAAGGAAACGCTGCGCAACCTCGACGCGAAGACCGCGGTCGTCGTGCCGATCGGTTTTTTGTGCGACCACGTCGAGGTGCTGTACGATCTCGATATCGAGGCGGCGCAAGTTGCGCGGGATGCGGGAATCAGGATGGAACGCGCGCCGACGCTCGGCGACCATCCACTGTTCATCGAGATGATGGCGTCGATTGTCGCAGCGCACGCGCGCTGACTATTTCTTATTGGCGCACTTGGGAGAACCTCAAACGGGCAGCGATTCACAAATCAGGCGGGTGGCGGTAATTGGCGGCGGAATCACCGGGCTGGCCGCGGCGTATCGGCTGCGCGAGCTGGCCGCGGCGCGCGAATTTCCGCTCGAAGTGAATTTACTCGAGCGCAATGCGCGATGCGGCGGTGCGCTCGAGACGATTCGCCGCGACGGATTCGTAATTGAGACCGGCGCGGACTCGTTCCTCACGGAAAAACCCGCCGCCGCCGATCTGGCGCGACGACTCGGGCTCGGCACGGAACTGATCCCGACGCGCGAGATCTACCGCAAGACGTTCGTAGTGCGCGCGGGACGGCTGGTCGAGATTCCGGCGGGATTTTCATTGCTCGCGCCGGCGCGTCTCGGGCCGATTCTTCGGAGCCCGCTTTTTTCTCCGCTCGGAAAAATCCGGATTGCGCTGGAACCGTTCATCCCCAAGCGCACCGGCGAAGATGACGAGAGCCTGGATTCATTCGTCTCGCGGCGGCTCGGACGCGAGGTGCTGGATCGCGTCGCGCAGGCGCTCGCCGGCGGAATCTATACTGCCGATCCGAAACGGCTCAGCATGCAGGCGACGATGCCGCGCTTTGTCGAGATGGAACGCCGCCACGGCAGCGTCGTCAAGGGCATGCGCGCGGCGGAGAATGCACGCGCAGCGAAAACTTCTGACGTCAGCGGCGCGCGCTGGAGCCTCTTTCAGAGCTTTCGCAATGGCATGGCGACGTTGCCGGAGACGCTCGCGACGCGGTTGGGCGCGTCGATTCGCAAGGGCGCTGAAGTCGTCGCGATGTCGCGGACCGGCGACACATGGCGCCTCGCTCTTGCCGCCGGCGACTCTATCGAAGCCGACGCTGCGATCTGTGCGGCGCCGGCCTACGCGACAGCAACAATTCTCGCGACGATCGCGCCGGCGGCGGCGAAGATGCTCGCCGCTATCAACTACGCGTCGGCAGCTACGGTGAACCTCGCGTTTCGCGAGAGTGACTTCGACGGGCCGCCGCGCGCGTTCGGCTTCGTCGTGCCGGCGGGCGAGCATCGGCGAATAATTGCCGGCAGCTTCTCCAGCTTCAAGTTCGAGGGACGCGCGCCGGCGGGCGCAATCCTCGCGCGCGCGTTCGTCGGCGGCGAGATGAGCCGCGCGATGATGAGCCTCAGCGACGACGAGATGATCGCGGCGGTGCGCCAGGAGTTTGGCGCGCTGCTCGGAGTGAGCGCGGCGCCGGGATTCGCGGAAGTCAGGCGATGGCCCGATTCGATGCCGCAGTACGAAGTCGGGCATTTGTCGCGAGTCGCAGAGATCGAGCGCCTCACCGCAGAGATTCCATCGTTCGCGATTGCGGGCGCAGCGTATCGCGGCGTCGGTATTCCCGACTGCATCCGCAGCGGCGAGGATGCGGCCGATGCGATCTTTGCGAAATTCTCGACGTCGAAATGAGCACCAACGGTACCACCAGTGCGGCGCACTGGCCGCGTGTGATCGCGCACGCCGACATGGACGCTTTTTACGCGTCGGTCGAGATTCTCGACAATCCTGCGCTACGCGGCTTGCCGGTGATCGTCGGCGGTCGCAGTGCGCGCGGCGTCGTCACCTCGGCATCGTACGAGGCGCGCAAATTCGGCGTGCGTTCCGCAATGCCGACCGGGCAGGCGCGCAAACTTTGTCCGCAAGCGATCTTCGTGCCGGGCCGGATGGACCGCTATGTGGAAATCTCGCGCGTCGTAATGCGCGTGTTCGAGAGTTTCAGTCCCGTGGTCGAACCGCTTTCGCTGGACGAGGCGTTTATCGATCTGACGGGCACGGAGCGCTTGCTGGGGCCGCCGATGGATGCGGCGCGCGACTTGAAGCTGAAGGTGTTGAGAGAAACCGGGCTGGTCGTGTCGGTTGGCGTCGCGCCGACGAAGATGGCGGCGAAGATCTTGAGCGATATCTCGAAGCCTGACGGATTGCTGTCAGTGGCGCCGGAAAAATTGCTCGACTTCCTCACGCCGCTCCCGGTCGAAAGACTGTGGGGCGTCGGGCGGGTGACGCTTGCGCGAATGCATGAGTGCAATATCAGGACGGTCGGCGATCTCGCGCGGCGCGACCCGATCGAGTTGAAAAGCATGTTCGGCACGATGGGACCGCATCTGCATGAACTCGCGTCGGGCAATGACACGCGGCCGGTGATCGCGGACTGGCAGCGCAAGTCGTACGGCGAGGAAAATACTTTCGCGCACGACCTCGCGCTCGACTCGATCGAATTGCGCCGAGTGCTGATCGCGCATGGCGACGCGATCGCGCGGCGGCTTCGCGCCGACGGCGTGCGCGCGCGGACGATCACGCTCAAGCTGAAGCTCGCGCGCCCGCTCGGCGGCGGACGCTATCCATTGATCACGCGCAGCTTCTCGCTCGACGGCACGACCAACGACGGGCCGGAGATCTCGCGCGTCACGACGCAGCTCCTGTCGAAGGTCGGCGGCAAGGAAAAGATTCGGCTGGCAGGAGTGCAGGTGCATCAGCTCGAGCGCGCGGATACCGCGCAGCTTGGGCTGTTCGAATCGGCGCCGGTCGAAGATCGCAAACGCGACCGGCTCAATCGCGCGCTGGATTCTGTCGCGAAGAAGTTCGGCGACGAAGCGGTGACTCGCGGACTGGCGCGCGCGGAGCGAGCTGCGCCGACGCGGCGGATCAAATAGTTAGCGGCGCGGCTTGGTTTCGGGCATGCCGGTTGGGAGGCCGTCGATGCTGCGGAGGTTGTGCGACTGCCAGCAACGTTCCTTTCCGTCCTCGCCTTTTTTGATCCAGTACTTTTCGAGCGTGTCGCGCGGAGCCAGCTCGCCCATCCGGGGCACGGCGTAACCGCATGAGGTCATCGCGGATTCGACGCGAATCTCCATCACCTGTCGCACGCCGGGAAGCTTTGGAAAGTTTGCGACCAGTTCCGGCCAGCGTTCGTCACCCGGATGAATCACGACGCCGCGGCCGTAGATGCGCGCGATCCGGGCGTTACTCTCGAACGAGCAGAACATGATCGTGATGCGCCCGTCGTGCAGCAGATGCGCGGCCGTTTCGTTGCCGCTGCCGGTGAAGTCGAGGTAGGCGACGCGTTTTTCGTCGAGCACGCGAAAGGTGTCCATCCCCTTGGGCGACAGGTTGATGCGGCCTTCGGGCGGGGCGGTCGCGACAAAGAAGACCAACTGCGCCTCGATGAATTGCGCCAGCTCGGGCGTGATCCGGTCGAAGAATTCAGACATCTCCGCATCTCCAGCTTGCAAAGATTGATTAACTATAGTTAATATCTTGCCCGATGCAAGCAGTTGGACGACCCGATCCAATCTTCCGCGCGATCGAGGCGATGGCCTCGTTGGCCGAGATTTTCGAGCGCCGGCGCGAGGCTCTGGCGCGCGACGCCGGTATCACGATCGAGCAATGGCGCGTGCTTGAAGAGATCTCGACCGAGCATTTTATTCCCTCGATGTTCGCGCGCAGCCGCGATAGCTCGGCCGCGGCGGTGTCGAAAATATTGCGCCAACTGCTCGACGCCGGCCTGGTGTCGGCCGCGATTGGGCGGGACGACCGCAGGAACCGCAGTTACAAGCTGACCGCAAAAGGGACGCGCACGCTGGCGGAGTTGCGCGCGTCGCGGCAGGCCGCGATCGAGGCAATCTGGACGGGATTTTCGCGCGCCGAGCTGGCCTCGTTCAGCGCGTTCGCAGGCAAGTTGTCGGATCGGATCGATCGCTATTCGCGCGGGCGCAACGGGCGGCGGGCGGCGGCGGTTTGATTTATCGGAGTCACGCAGAATCATTACGCCGCCGATGCGGCGGGAGTTGTTAACGCTATGGCCGCAAAAACTTTGTTCGAGAAAATCTGGGAAGAGCACGTCGTCCGCGAAAAGCAGCATGAGCCTTCCCTGCTGTATATCGATCTGCATCTGGTGCATGAGGTGACGTCGCCGCAGGCGTTCGAGGGACTGCGGCATTCGGGGCGCAAGGTTCGCGCGCCGCATCGGACGTACGCGACGCAGGATCACAATGTGCCGACGACCGATCGCAGCAAGCCGATTACCGATCCTGACTCGAAGCTGCAGATCGAAACGCTGCGGCGCAACTGCGCGGAGTTCGGGCTCAAGCTGTTCGATATCGGATCGCGCGAGCAGGGAATCGTGCACGTCATCGGGCCTGAGCTTGGGCTCACGCAGCCGGGGATGACGATCGTTTGCGGCGACAGCCATACGGCGACGCATGGCGCGTTCGGCGCGCTGGCGTTCGGAATCGGCACCAGCGAAGTCGAGCACGTACTGGCGACGCAGTGCCTGTGGGAGGAGCGGCCGCAGACGTTTGAGATTCGCGTCGATGGAAAACTCGGCGTCGGAGTCGGCGCAAAGGATTTGATTCTCGGCATCATCGGGCGGATCAAAACCGACGGCGCGACCGGGCACGTGATCGAGTATCGCGGCGCGGCGGTCGAGGCGTTGTCGATGGAAGAGCGGATGACTGTCTGCAACATGTCGATCGAAGGCGGCGCGCGCGCCGGGATGGTCGCGGCGGACCGAACCACTGTCGAATATCTGCGCGGGCGCCGGTATATCCCGACCGGCAAGGAATTCGACGAGCTGGCGGCGCGATGGCTCACGTTCCGCAGCGACGACGGCGCCAGGTTCGATCGCAGCGTGGTGTTCGACGCGGCCACGTTCGCGCCGCAGGTGACTTGGGGCACGAACCCCGGCATGGTGACCGACGTGCGAGGGAGCGTGCCGAATCCCGCAGAGATTGGCGACAAGGAGCAGCGCGAGACCGTCGAGCGCGCGCTCACCTATATGGCGCTGCGGCCGGGGACGCGCATCGAGGATATCAAGATCGATCGCGTGTTTATCGGCTCGTGCACCAACTCGAGGTTGAGCGATCTTCAGACCGCGGCCGGCATCGTGAAGGGCCACAAAGTTGCTCCTACCGTTCATGCGATGGTGGTGCCGGGCTCGCAAGAAGTGAAGGCCGAGGCGGAAAGTCTCGGGCTCGACAGAATTTTCACCGAGGCCGGCTTCGAGTGGCGCGAATCGGGATGCAGCATGTGTCTCGCGATGAATCCCGATGTGCTCGCAGCAGGCGAGCGATGCGCCAGCACGTCGAATCGCAACTTCGAGGGACGCCAGGGCAAGGGCGGACGGACGCATCTGGTGAGTCCGGCGATGGCGGCGGCGGCGGCGATAGCGGGGCATTTCGTCGACGTGCGGGAGTGGCGGGGATGAGGAGAGGAATACACTTTATTAGATGTGAAACCCGCGGTGGGTTTCACGCTTCCTTCGGCAGGGGTGACCCCTGCACCCGGTGATAGGACAGGATGCGGGACTTCGTCCCTGTTAGGAAGTTGGTAAGGTCGGAAGGGAGTGGATGTTGGCGAAATTCGTCGCGCGGTTCTTACCCTCTCCCTGTAAGGGAGAGGATGAAGGTGAGGGTCCTTGTCCAGCGCGCTATTCCGCGCGCGATTCAGGATTCTGGCTTTCTGTTTAACGCGTGCCCAGAGGCGATCTCTTAGGAGACAACGATGCAAAAATTTAAGAATTTTACTGGAGTCGTGGCGCCGATTGATCGGACCAACGTCGATACCGATCAGATTATTCCGAAGCAGTTTCTCAAAGCCGTCGTGCGGGCCGGGATGGGCAAGGGCTTGTTCGTCGATTGGAAGCTCAATCCTGACGGCAGCGAGAACAAGGATTTTGCGCTGAACAAGCCGCGCTTCAAGGGCGCGTCGATTTTGGTGGCGCGCAAGAATTTCGGCTGCGGCAGTTCGCGCGAGCATGCGGTCTGGGCGCTCGAAGACGCGGGATTTCATGCGGTGATCTCGCCCGAGTTCGCCGACATCTTTCACAACAATTGTCTCAAGAACGGGTTCCTGCCGGTGACGCTCAAGCCCGACGAGGTCGATCATATCTTTCGCGCGACTGGGGACTACGAGGCGTACCGGCTCTCGATCGATCTGGAAAAGCAGGTGGTGTCGGACGACTTCGGCTGGACGGCGCATTTCGAGATCGAGCCGTTCGACAAGAAGTGCCTGCTTGAAGGTCTCGACGATATCGCGCTGACGCTCGCGCATGAGGATCGCATTGTCGCCTATGAGAAGGCGCATCCGATGCCGCATCGGTTCGAGTAGAGTGATCGCATGATAAAAATCCTCTCGTTCGGAATCGTTGTGCTGCTGTCGGCGTCGCTCGTAGGTTGCTGGGGCTATTCGAGCCAGGATGCGACGACGGGTTGCCAGAAGACGACCTACGGCGTCGCGGTCGCCTCGACCAGCAGCGAGAACTGCCCTCCGGCTTCTGACGCGACTGCTCGGCCCGCGCCGGCGAATGTGCCGCCCGGTCCGCCGCCGATTCCCTCACCCGGGACGCTGTGATTTCCGCGCATATGCGGTAAATCACGTTTCGTGATTCTGCCATCGACGATTATCGCGGACGCCGAGCACGATCGGATGCGGCTTGACGTCTTCGTGTCGATGCGGCTGGCGCCGGAGTACTCGCGATCGCAGGTGGCGCGGATGATCAAGGCGGGACTGGTGACGGTCAACGGCGCGGCCGCGCGCGTGTCGAGCGGAGTGCGAACGGGCGATCGCGTCGAGGTGGCCGCGATTCCGGCCGGCACACTGAGCGATCCTTCGACTTACAAGGAGGGCGACGCGCCGGAGATTCCGGTGATCTTCGACGACGACGAAATAATTGTCGTCAATAAGCCCGCCGGCATGACGGTGCATCCAGCGCCTGGGCATCCCAATGGCACGCTGGTCGACGCCTTGCTCGCGCGATTTCCAGAGTTGGCTGCGATGGCCGAGCCCGACGGCGTGCTGCGGCCGGGAATTGTGCATCGCCTCGACAAGGACACGTCGGGCGTGATGGTAGTGGCGCGGACGCCGTTTTCGCGCACGTCGCTGTCGCGGCAGTTCAAGGATCGCGTCGTCAACAAAATCTATCTCGCGATCGTCAAGGGAAAAGTCGCGCGCGACCGCGTGACGATCGAAAGGCCCGTCGGACGGCATCCGATTGAACGCAAGCGGATGTCGGTGAAGTCGAACGCGCCGCGCGACGCCGTCAGTCATATTGCGGTGATTGCGCGATTCGATCCGATCGAGGGCGACGAATTTGGAACGTCGATTGTGCGAGTAAAGCCCGACACCGGCCGAATGCATCAGATAAGGGTGCATCTCGCGTCGATTGGACATCCATGCCTCGGCGATCCTCTGTATGGCGGCAAAGCGGGCGGCGGCGGATTCTTTCATCGACAGGCGCTGCATGCGCTGGCGCTGACGATCGCGCATCCGCGATCGGGGGAGCGGCTCGAATTCGTAGCGCCGCTGCCGCCGGACTTTATGGAGTTCCTCGCGACGAGGTCATTAACGCCCGACGCTCGCGAGCTGCGTCGGTGGATCGAACTGAGCTGAGGCGATCGTCAGTCGCCGCGATGCGGCCGAATATGGACGCGCATCCGCGGTTCGCTAAGAATAGCGGGCATGCTAACCGTCGCGTTGCTCTTCTGTTCGAACACCTTCATGACGATTGCGTGGTACGGCCACCTTCGGTTCAGAGACCGGCCGCTGATGCTGGTGATTGTTGTGAGCTGGCTGATCGCGTTTGCGGAATATTGTTTTCAGGTTCCCGCAAATCGGATCGGTTACGGAGAATTCAGCGCCTACCAGCTCAAGATCATCCAGGAGATCGTGACGCTGATAGTCTTCGCGATCTTCGCCTTCTTTTATCTGGGAGAAGTGCCGCGATGGAACTATGTAGGATCGTTCGTATGCATCCTTGGCGCAGTGGCATTCGCTTTCTGGGGCAAAGTTTAGAATTTTCAACGTCTCGCCTCGTGAGGCCCGTTGACATGCTGGCATCGCGCGGGTAGCGTTTTACTTGAGCTTCCGCACTGAGGACGCTGAGACGGGTTGGGTGGTTCGCGAATCCCGTCTCCATCTGGTCCGTAATTCCTAACTTGAACTCAAGGCGCTTGTTGCTCCGAATTCCGACCGCTTGAGCATTCAAGATTCTATAATGGTATCTCCGATTGTGCGGGGGCCATTGGAACAAACGTTCATAACCTGCGGAGCGCGCGCCTAGGCGGCGGCGAGTTGCAGCACTAAAAGTAAGTCATGGAGTCCAGGTTGCGGGGAAGGCATATGGGCAAGGGCAGACACGTTGCGAAGACCGAAGAGGGTCGCTTCGACGACCCGCGTTCGACCAACGGCACACCACGACAGGTTAACCTCGACAGCAATCCGAATCTTCCGCCGCCGGCGCCGGTGATCAGCGAGGAGGGTGTCCTCAACCTCAAGTCGCTGAAGCGCGCGAAGATTACCGAACTGGCGCAGATGGCGCGCGACTTCAATGTCGACGGCGCCACCAACATGCGCAAGCAGGAGATGATCTTCGCCGTGCTGCAGGCGCAGGCCGCCAAGAACGGATCGATCCTCGGCGAGGGCGTGCTCGAGATTCTGCCCGACGGCTTCGGCTTCCTGCGCGCACCTGACTACAACTACCTGCCCGGCCCCGACGACATCTATATTTCGCCGAGTCAGATTCGCAAGTTCAACCTGCGCACCGGCGACGTTGTTTCAGGTTTGATTCGTCCGCCGAAAGAAGGCGAGCGCTATTTCGCGCTGCTCAAGGTCGAGTCGATCAACTACGAGGATCCCGAAAAGGCGCGCGACAAAATTCTGTTCGACAACCTGACCCCGCTCTATCCCGAGGAGCGCATCAAGCTCGAATACAATCACGAAGATTTGACCACGCGTATTATCGATTTGGTCGCTCCTATCGGCAAAGGCCAGCGAGGACTTATCGTCGCGGCGCCGTTCACCGGCAAGACCATGATGCTGCAGGCGATCGCCAAGGCTATCGCGCATAACCATCCGGAGATCGTGCTGATCGTGCTGCTGGTCGACGAGCGGCCCGAAGAAGTCACCGACATGCTGCGATCCGTGCAGGGCGAGGTCGTCAGCTCGACCTTCGACGAGCCCGCCACGCGTCACGTGCAGGTGGCCGAGATGGTAATCGAGAAGGCGCGGCGGCTGGTCGAGCATGGGCGCGACGTCGTCATCCTGCTCGATTCGATCACGCGCCTCGCGCGCGCCTACAACACGGTGGTGCCGCCGTCGGGCAAGATCCTGTCAGGCGGCGTCGATTCCAACGCGCTGCACAAGCCCAAGAAGTTTTTCGGCGCCGCGCGCAACACCGAAGATGGCGGCAGCCTGACGATTATCGCGACCGCGCTGGTCGATACCGGCAGCCGCATGGACGAAGTAATTTTCGAAGAGTTCAAAGGCACCGGCAATCAGCAGATCGCGCTCGACCGCCGCCTGCTCGAAAAGCGCATCTTCCCGACTATCGACATCCAGCGCTCGTCGACCCGCAAGGAAGAGCTGCTGCTGCCGCGCGCCACGCTCAATCGCGTCTGGATTCTGCGCAAGCTGCTGACGCAGTTGAACGCGGTCGAGGCGATGGAATTCCTCATCGACAAGATGGACAAGACCAAGACCAACGAAGAATTCCTCGAATCGATGAACGCGTAAGGTCGCGGAGGCGGGCACGGCGGCCCGCCCCACTTGGATTGGTTCCAGGTATCACGAGTGGGGCGGGCCGACGTGCCCGCCATTCCAATGCCTGAGTCCTCTCGCTTCTACCGCAGACGACTACCGCACTACCGCGATCGAGACGCTATATATTTCGTGACTTGGAGGATTGTCCCAGGCAAAGACTTGTCGGCGCCTGAACGCGATCTGATTGCAGCGGAACTGCATCACGGTCACGAGCAACGGTACGAGCTCTACGCCAGCGTGGTCATGAATGACCATGTGCACGTCCTGCTGCGGCCGTTTGATGAAGAGCCTCTCGAAGAGATTGTTCACTCCTGGAAGTCGTTCACTGCGCATGCGTTACAGCGTAGACATGGAAGGCGCGGGCGAGTCTGGCAAAACGAATACTTCGATCGGATTGTCCGCAATGAAGAAGAGTTTGGACAAAAGTTCGAATACATCCTTGGTAACCCGTGGACGAGATGGCCGGAGCTCAAGGAGTATCGGTGGGTGTGGCCGCAAGAGTGAGAGGGGAAGGCGGGCACGGCGGCCCGCCCCACTCTAATTTTTCTTGATACAGATGCAGTGGGGCGGGCCGCCGTGCCCGCCATACATCAGTCACCGGCACGCCGTGATTTTTGTTTGCGACAGGCGTATAAATTAACGCCGTGAGCAACCTGAAAAGCCGCCATCTCGCGGCGCTCGCTTTGGTGGGCTGGTATCTGATGATGCCGCCCGATTCGGCCAGAATTCCGCATGAAGTCGATCCCGAGGCGCCTCTCGCGCGCTGGGTCACGGTCACCAGCTACGACACTGAGGATGGTTGCGAAAAGGTGCTCGCGAACCTCCAGAACAGCTTCGACGACCCGATCACGCTGGACAAGACCGGCAAGCTCAAGCGGCTCGACAGGCATGACGCGGCGTTGGGAAAAGCGCGCGCCGTCAACGCGGCCTGCGTCGCGAGCGACGACTGGCGCCTGAAGGGGGCGGCGGTCAAATCGTCGAAGAGCAAGTGATACGCGCTTCGCTATGAAGCCTCGCCACGCCGCCGCGCTCGCACTTGTGGGCTGGTATCTGATGACGCCGCCTCCGCTACTACCAATTCCGGCCAAGGGAGAGCCTCAACCAGATTTGCGTGCCCCGCTAAGCGAATGGCATCGCCCCAATTGGCTGTTTGCGTCCCAACAGGAATGTCTCGCAAAACGAACAGAACTCCGAAAGATTTGGTGGACAAATGTCACTGACATTCCTCCAGAAAAAATAACTGCGAGACAGATGACATGGTGGGTTAAAAACGCGCAGTGCATCGCCTCAGATGATCCGGGCCTCAAATTAAAATAAGACACTCGGACCTTCAAATTCAGCCGCTCAGCCCCGAATAGGGACAAGCACCCTTGGCTCCCGCGAGCTTTCCTGCGACCACCCAGCCTGCTAATACTTACAGATTGCCCCACCCTCGGGGCCAAGAGGCAAGGACCAAATTCTATGACTGAAATCAGTATGAAGCAGCTACTGGAGGCCGGCGTTCACTTCGGCCATCAGACCAGCCGCTGGAACCCGAAGATGAAGCAATACATCTTCGGCGCCCGCAACGGTATTTACATCATCGACCTGCAGCAGACCGTGAAGATGTTCCGCGCGACCTTCGACTTCGCGCGCGACCTCGCGGCGGCGGGCGGCACGATGCTGTTCGTCGGCACCAAGAAGCAGGCCCAGGACATCGTCAAGGAAGAAGCCGAGCGATGCGGCATGTACTACGTCAACAACCGCTGGCTGGGCGGCATGCTGACCAACTTTCAGACTATTCGTGCATCGATCGACCGGCTCAAGAAGCTCGAAGAGACGATGGCCGATCCCGAGATGATCAAAGCGCTCACCAAGAAAGAGATGAGCGACAACGGCCGCGAGCATGAGAAGCTGATGGCGACACTGGCCGGCATCAAGAATATGCGCAAGCTGCCGGACGCGCTGTGGGTGATCGACACCAAGAAGGAAGATATCGCCGTCGCCGAAGCGAACCGCCTTGGAATCCCGGTTGCCGCGGTGGTCGACACCAACTGCGACCCCGACCTGATCGCGTACCGAATCCCCGGCAACGACGACGCCATCCGCGCGATCAAACTGTTCACGGCGGCAGTCGCCGACGCGATCCTCGAAGGCAAGCAGATCGCCGAGGAGCGCGCCAAGGGGCAGCAGGATATTAGATCAGAGGCGAGCGCGCCGGCAGATGCTGGAAGTTCGGCGCCCGATTCGCCAAGCGCGGTCTGATCGACAGACTCGATTTTTCAAGTCCGCAACAGAGCTGGTCGATGTGCCGGTTGCTTGCAGTAGAGCGACCGGCCAAGAATACTAGCTCAACTCAGGAATTATCATGGAACTAAACGCCAACCAGGTTAAGGAACTGCGCGAGAAGACCGGCGCCGGCATAATGGATTGCAAACGAGCGCTTGCGGAGACCTCCGGCGACCTCGAGAAGGCTGTCGTATGGCTGCGCGAGAAGGGAATCGCCGCGGCGGCCGGCCGTGCGGGCCGGGTCGCGTCCGAAGGCTCGGTAGGCGCCTACATTCATGCGGGCGGCAAGCTCGGCGTGTTGATCGAAGTCAATTGCGAGACCGATTTCTGCGCGAAGTCCGAAGCGTTCCAGGCGCTGGTGAAGGAACTGGCGATGCAGATGGCGGCGGCTAATCCGCGCGTCGTGCGGCGCGAGGAATTGTCGCCCGAGGTCATCGAGCAGGAGCGGCAGATTTATGCGTCGCAGGCCGAGGGCAAGCCGGCCGCGGTCGTCGCGAAGATCGTCGACGGCAAGCTCGAGAAATTTTACAAGGAGGCCTGCCTGCTCGAGCAGGCTTACGTTCGCGATCCCAACAAGACTGTCACCGATCTGATGGGCGAGGCCGCAATCCAGATGCGCGAGAAGATCGACGTGCGCCGCTTCACGCGCTTCCAGTTGGGCGAAAACCTGGACGCCAAGAGTGTGCCGGCCTAAGGCCATCAACGTGATTGTTCCCCTTCCCTCGAGGGAAGGGGTTAGGGGTTAGGTTCCCGTTTTCGGATGTATCGCGGGAGCATCCAGAAAGATGGCTGAAGTCCAAACCGCTTCTGACGGCAAGCCGCGCTTCAGCCGTATCCTGCTGAAGTTGTCCGGCGAGGCGCTCGCGCCCGCACAAAGGTCGGGACTCGATCTCGACGCGCTGGCCGAGATCGCGCTCGAAATCAAGGAAGTTGCGGCGCTCGGCATCCAGCTCGCGATGGTAATCGGCGCCGGCAATTACATCCGCGGCAGCGACTACGAGGCGCGCGGGATGGATCGCTCGACCGCCGATCAGATGGGCATGCTGGCGACGGTGATCAACGCGCTCGCGTTGCAAAATGCGCTGGAGCACGCGGGCGTCGTCACGCGAGTGCTGTCGGCGATCGAGATGCAGGCGGTGTGCGAGCCGTACATCCGCCGCCGCGCCGTGCGCCATCTCGAGAAGGGCCGCGTGATGATCTTCGCGGCCGGCACCGGCAATCCCTATTTCACCACCGACACCGCGGCGAGCCTGCGCGCGATGGAAATCGGCGCCGAGGTTATCCTCAAAGCGAGCCACACGGTGGACGGCGTTTACGATCGCGATCCGCTGCGCGAGCCGGGCGCGAAGCGCTTCGACCGCCTGACTTATATCGAGGTGCTGCAGAAAAATCTTAAGGTGATGGACTCGACGGCGATCTCGATGTGCATGGATAATCGTTTGCCGATCATCGTGTTCAATCTGCGCAAACCGGGTAATATAAGAAGGGCCGTGATGGGGGAGCAAATCGGCACCCGGGTGGAGAGCGCAGCCGTGAGCATGCACGGACGACAATCGAAGACGCGCGCAAGGAGATGGAAAAGACCGTCGAGGCGTTCCGCCACGAACTTTCCCGCGTGCGCACCGGCCGCGCCTCGACGGCGCTGGTCGAGGGACTCCAGGTAAACTACTACGGAGCCAAGACGCCGCTGCGCCAGGTGGCCGGGCTGGCGGCGCCGGAGCCGCGGCTGATCGTGATCACGCCGTACGACAAGGGCGCGCTGCACGAAATCGAAAAGGCGATCCAAACTTCCGACCTCGGCCTGACGCCGATGAACGACGGCAAGATCATCCGTATCCCGATTCCCGAGCTGACCGAGGAGCGGCGCAAGGAACTGGTCAAGCACGTGCACAAAATCGCCGAGGAGTTTCGCGTCGGCGTGCGCAACCATCGCCGCGACGCCAACGACATGCTCAAGGAACTGCACAAGGACAAGAAGATCGACCGAGGACGAGCTGCGCGCGGCCGAGGCCAAGGTGCAGCAGCTTACACCACCGAGTTCATCGAGAAAATCGACAAAGTGCTGGCCGCCAAAGAAGCGGAGATAATGGAGGTCTGATCGGCCCGGCAGGCATGTTCAAGCGGCGCGCGATCCTCGGTAAAGTCTGATCCAGCAGTGGCGATTTCACTACCACTAAACGAATTTCCCCAACCTCTCTCTCGATCCGACGCGGCTGCCGCGTCACGTCGCGATCGTGATGGACGGCAACGGGCGCTGGGCGCAGCCGGCGCGGGCTTGTCGCGCCACGAAGGCCATCGCCGCGGCAAGGATTCAGTGCGCGCGGTGGTCGAAACCGCGCGCGAACTCGGCATCCCATACCTCACGCCTGTTCGCCTTTTCGAATGAGAACTGGGGGCGGCCGTCGCACCGAAGTGAGCTTCCTGATGGGCCTGTTTCATCGCTACCTCATTACCGAGACCAAGCGCCTGATGAAGCGCGACATCAGCGTGCTGGCGCTGGGCGACACGCGAGCGGCTGCCGCCGCGCGGTGCGCGACGCGCTGGAGCAGACGGTCGCGATGACCGCGAAGAATCGCGGGATGACGGTGGCCTGGCGCTGCCGTACGGCGGCCGCCAGGACATCGTGACATCGCGGTGCGCTAGATCGCCGACGCGGTCGCCGCGGCGCGATCTCAGCCCGACGAAATCGACGAGCAGACCGTCGCGCGCGAGCTCGCGACCGGCGCGACTGCCCGATCCCGACCTGTTCATTCGCACCTCGGGCGAACTGCGCGTCTCGAATTTTTTCCTGTTTCAGCTCGCCTACACCGAACTCTATTTCACCGAGACGCTATGGCCCGATTTCCGCGAGCGCGAGTTTCTGACCGCGATTGCCGCCTATCAGCTTCGCGAGCGCCGCTTCGGCGCAGTCGCCGACGACGCCGACACCCGCTTGCGTGCTCAGAACTAGGCTTCTGACCGCGGCGGTCGCGCTGCCTGCGCTGCTGGCAGCGATGGTGCTGTTCGCGCCGCCGATGGTTCTTCACGCTGTTCGATCGGCGTGTTCGGACTGTGGGGCCTCTACGAAGTCGCGCGCGATGACCTGCGCGCTGGGCACTGGGTCGCGATTCCAGCTGTTTGCTCGTCGTCGGCGGCGTGCCATGATTCGCGATGCTCTCGGCGACGACCTAGATCGGTCGGCTGGGTCGTGCCGCTGATCGTCATTCGTCATGATGCTGGTGCTGGCGGTGCGGGTCGAAACTCGCGGGCGGCGGCGAAAGATTCCGGGGCCCGCAGGCTGGCGCTTATGGGCGCCGCTCTAGTCGGGTTCATCTGTTTCCGTTCTTCGCGCTGCTGCGCAACGGCCCCAACGGCATCGAGCATGCTCGTGCTGATGCTGCTGCTGGTGATCGTCAGCCGATACCGGCGCCTACTTCGTCGGCCGCGCGATTGGGCGCGCACCAAGCTGGCGCCAAGGTCAGCCCGAACAAAACCGTCGAGGGCGCGATGGGCGGATTGCTCGCGATCGATCGCGGCGGCCTGGTTGCTGTTGGCGATGACTGGCGCCACAATGGAGTATCGGCAAACATGATCTGCTATTTGCAGCGATCGGTGGCAATCCTTGCGCATCATCGGCGACCTGGCCGGGTCGGCGTTCAAGCGCGTTGCCGGAGTCAAGGACTCGGGATGGATTTTCCCCGGTCACGGCGGACTGCTCGATCGAACATGTTCAGCTGGTCTTCGCCGCGGTTTTGACTTACTATTGCTTCGATGATGACGGCTCGTGGGAGCCGCATCTTTCGCTCTCGGAGACTTCCGCGTCGGACTTCGAGGAGAGCATAATGATTGACTTCGATTGTCGCCGCCGCATGATCTTCGCCGTGTTGATCGTCGTACACGAGGCCGGCCATTTCGCGATGGCGAAGCGGCTCGGGGTGCGCGTGATCCGATTCTCGGTCGGCTATCCGCCGAAACTGTTTGGCGTCCGCCGCGGCGAGACCGAGTACTCGATTCGGCGCGACTCCATTCGGCGGCTACGTGCGGATGCTGGGCGAGAAGTCGGCGAAGAGCCCACGCCCGAAGAAATGCAGAACTTACCTTCATGAAGTCGGCACTCGATCTGCTCGGTGCGGCGCGCGAGCACGGCGCGGTCCTGCCGGCGATGCTCTCGACGACAGATCTGCGCGGCGCTTGCCGATCGCTTCGAGCGCGTCGGGCGCCAGCGTTGCCCGGACTGTCATCGGGCGCGATCTCAAGCCCGACGAAGCCCTGCTGCTCGACGAAGTGCGCGGTCAGCCCGGTTGACGACGCGCTCAAATTGCTGGCGGAAGATCCGCCGCGCCTTGCTGATCGACGCATACTGCAACCGCGCGTTCCCCACTCAGATCGCTCGGCAAGCGCGTGCGATCGTGCTGGCAGGACCGATCGCAAATATCGTCTTCGCGCCCCTGCTGATGACGTTGGTTTTCATGTACGGCGTGCCGAATTGCTGCCGGTAGTCGGCAAGACCAGGAAGGATCTGCCCGCGGCGAAAGCCGGACTTCACGCCGGCGACAAAATCCTCGCAGTCAACGGCCAGCCGATGGAAACCTGGACTGATTTCTCGACCGCGGTTAAAGCAGGCGACGGTACTCCGATCAAACTGGAAATCGATACGGCCGCATGGCGCGCGCAGCACTGTGGTCATCACCCCGACCCGCCTTGACCAGAAGACGATCTACGGCACCAACGCGACCACCTGGATAATCGGGGTGCAGCCGCACGGCGACGAGATCACCAAGCGTTACGGTCCAATCGGCGCGGTGAGAGAGGCGGGCGAAACTTCGGTCGAGATGGCGGTGCAGATGGTGATCGGCATCGCCAGCATCTTCACGGGCAGCACGCCCGTTCGCCACGCGCTTGGCGGACCGATCATGATCGCGCAGATGGCCGGCGAGGAAGCGCATCGGGGGATCGCGAATCGTCGCGATGTTCACCGTGATGCTGAGCCTCGAACTCGGCATCATCAATCTGTTGCCGGTGCCGCTGCTGGACGGCGGGCATCTGCTGTTCTTCGTCGTCGAGGGACTCAGCGGCAAGCCGCTCAGCTTCGTTACCGCGAAGCGATGCTTCAGGTTGGACTGTTTGTGCTCGTGGCGCTGATGGCGTTCGTAATCTTCAATGACATCTCGCGTATTGTTCAAGGTTAATCGGCTACTCGAAAATGCAGCCGCAGCCGGCCCGGTCCTGGGACTCGATACCTCCACATCAATCGCCAGCCTCGCGCTGAGCGCAGGCGGCAAAGTCGCCGCGTCGCTGGAGCGGCCGGTCACGTCGCACGGCGCGGCATTGCCGGGCGCCATCGACGACCTTCTCGCCGAGGCAGGAGTTGCGATTACCGATGTAGGCGCGATAGCGGTTGCCATCGGCCCCGGGTCGTTCACCGGACTGCGTATCGGGCTCAGCTACGCCAAGGGAATCGCGATGGCGTCGGGATGCGCACTGGTCGGAGTGCCCAGCTTCGACGCGATGGCATTAGCGGCGCTCCAGCGTAACAATATTGAAACAGGACGGGTAATCTGCGTGGTAACGGACGCTCGAAAAAGCGAAGTCTACGCGGCCCTTTACCGGGTCATGCCGGATGGGCTAGAGAAACTGTCAGAGGAATTGGTAATCGCGCTGGAACACCTGGCATCGCGTATCACTGACGACGTAGTGTTCGTCGGTGACGATAGAGCGAAGGATGCGGCGGCCCTCGTGAAATCGCGGGGCCATAGGGTGGCGGTCTTCGAATCCGGGAAGCTCGATTTGCGCGGAGTCTGCGTCACGGCGCTGGGCGGGGCGCAGTTTGCCCGTGGTGAAACGGATCGAGCGGCTTCGACTCGAGCCGCTATATATCAGGACGCCGGAGGCTACCTTCAAGCCAAAGAATCCGGCGGGTATAGGCACGGAGGGCGTATGGAGCATCGAGAGGAAGAACTCATTCGGCAGCATCTGACCCATGACGAGGAGCTGAGGGCCCTGTACACGGAGCATCAGGAGCTCAAGCAAAAGCTCGAAGTATTTAGACATAAGCATTATCTAACCAACGAAGAGGAAGTAGAAGAGAAACGAATCCAGAAGCTCAAGCTGGCCTCGAAAGACCGCATGATGGCGATTCTCGGGCGCTATCAACACGAGGCTCACTGACGCCAAGGGTCCGGCCATGAGCGCGCGCACTCCACCGCATGCCAAGTCATACAATATCGGTACTGGTTGAAAACGAATTCGGCGTGCTCGCACGCGTGGCCGGACTATTCTCGGGCCGCGGCTTCAATATCGAGTCCCTGACCGTCAACGAGGATCCGCTCGATCCGACGGTCTCGAGGATCGTGCTGGTGTCCACCGGCGACGATCAGATCGTCGAGCAAATCAACAAGCAGCTCAACAAGCTGGTGTCGGTGATCAAGATTACTGACTTCAAGGATGTCGAGACGATCGATCGCGAGATGGTGATCGTGAAGGTCGCGGTGGACGAGCGCACGCGATCCGAGCTCGACTCGATCGTCGCGGCGTTTCGCGCTCACGTGATCGATATCGGCCCACGCGCGATCACCGTCGAGCTGACGGGCGACTCGGAAAAAATCAAGGCATTCATCGCGATCGTGCGGCCGCTCGGAATCAAGGAAATCGTCCGTTCGGGCAAAGTCGCGATGGCGCGCGCGGTCCAGCCGAATCACGACAATCATCAAAAGCCTGCTGGCGCCGCGCGAAGCTGAATTAGTCTTACAGCGAGAAAATTCGGGAGAACATTCAAATGAAGGTTTACTATGATCGCGACGCGGACTTGTCCGCGCTCAAAGGCAAAAAAATCGCGGTGATTGGTTTTGGAAGCCAGGGGCATGCGCATGCGCTCAACCTGCGCGACAGCGGGATGGACGTATGCGTCGGGCTGAGCGCGAAATCACCGTCGCGCGAAAAAGCCGCCAAGCAGGGACTTGCAGTGTTCGACACGGCTGAGGCCGCCAAGCGCGCCGATGTGATCATGATGCTCGTGCCGGACGAGATGGGCGCGGAGATTTACGAGGCCGAAATCGCACCGCATCTCACCAAGGGTAAGTATCTGGCCTTCGGCCACGGCTTCAATATCCATTTCAAGTTCATCAAGCCGCCCTCTGACGTGAACGTCTTCATGATCGCGCCGAAGGGACCCGGTCATCTCGTACGATCCGAGTACACCAAGGGCCGCGGCGTGCCGTGCCTGCTCGCGGTGCAACAGGATCCATCGGGCGATACGACGAAAGTCGGGCTCGCGTATGGCAGTGCGATTGGCGGCGGACGCGCGGCAATAATTGAAACCTCGTTCAGAGAGGAAACCGAAACTGACCTGTTCGGTGAGCAATCCGTGCTATGTGGCGGACTGACCGAGCTGATTCGCGCAGGTTACGAGACGCTGGTCGAAGCCGGTTACGCGCCCGAGATGGCGTACTTCGAGACGCTGCACGAAGTGAAGCTGATCGTGGACCTGATCTACGAGGGCGGAATCTCGAACATGCGCTACTCGATCAGCAACACGGCGGAGTACGGCGACATGACGCGCGGCACCAAGGTAATCGGCAAGGATTCGCGAGCGGCGATGAAGCAGATCCTCGCGGACATCCAGTCGGGCAAGTTCGCCAACGAATGGATCGGCGACTACAAGCGCCGGGCTGCCGCGCTTCCGCGAGCTGCGCAAAGAAGCCGAGAAGCATCCGGTCGAAGAAGTCGGGCGCAAGCTGCGCGCGTTCATGCCGTGGCTCGCGAGCGATCGGCTGGTCGACAAGTCAAAGAACTAGCGCGTCGTGGCCGGCGAAACCGACAGCGGGCGTCCAGCGCCGGGCGCGGTCCTCGCGCGAGTTGCAGGCGCGATCGGAATCGCGACTGAGGGCGCAGCGCTGTGCGGTCGGACTGGCGATATTCGGAATCATCCTGATTGCGATCGGCCTCCACTCGATCGGCGCGATCCTGGTGATACTCTCAATCCCGATTGCGCTGTTCTTTCGCGACCCCGATCGTTATCCGCCGCGCACCGACGGCGTCGTGATATCCGGCGCCGACGGCAAAGTCACCGACATTTCCGACGTTCGTTCCCCGGCTCCACGGGAACGCCCTGCCGTCGCGTGTCGGTGTTCATGTCGCCGCTCAACGTGCACGTGAATCGCGCGCCGGTCGGCGGCGAAGTCACGATGGTTGAGCACACCGCCGGGGAATTCCGCGCCGCGTTTCGCGACGACGCCAGCGAGCACAATGAGCGCAACCTGATTGCTATGACCGACGGATCAGGGCGTACGTTCGGGATGATGCAGGTGGCGGGGTACCTGGCGCGCCGGATTGTTTGCCGGCTCCGCGCGCGTGATAGAATACAGGCAGGTCAGCGGATCGGCCTGATTATGTTTGGAAGCCGCGTCGATCATTTTTTTCCACCCGAGTACCGCGTTACCGTGTCGCTCGGGCAACGGGTGCGCGCCGGAGAATCCATCATCGGAGCAATCGAGCAATGAGCCGCAATTCACGCCGCTCGCGCGATGCGCGTCGCGGATGACACTGTACTCGGGTCAGGGTGGCGAACCGCAGGTCAAGGACGGTCCGCTGCGGCGCGGCGTATTTCTGCTGCCCGCGACGATTACCTCGATTGGCTTGTTGTCAGGCTTCTACTCGATGGTTTCGGCAGTGACCGGACACTTCGAGGTCGCCTGCGGTGATGATAGTGATCGCGTTCGTCTGCGACGGCCTCGACGGACGCGTCGCGCGCGCGTCGCGCACCTCGAGCCAGTTCGGTGTCGAGTTCGACAGCCTCTCCGACGTGATCGCATTCGGCGTCGCGCCGGCGATGCTGGCATTACTCGTGGGCCCTGCGGCCGATCGGTTCGATCGGAATCGCGGTCGGCGGATTGTACGTGCTGTGCGGTGCGCTTCGCCTCGCCCGCTTCAACGTTCAGACCGCAACTGCCGACAAGAGCCGTTTCGTGGGCCTGCCGATTCCCGGCGCCGCGATCATGATCGCGTCGATCTCCCTGGCTTACAGTTACTTCGAATTCGATTCGCCGCGGACGCTATGCACGTTGATGGCGCCGATTACGCTCGCGCTCGGCGGCCTGATGATCTCGCGGGTGCCCTACCCCAGCTTCAAAACGATGAAGCTCGAGAAGCGCGCGCAGGTCGAACTCGTGATCGTCATGATGGTCGCCGCCGCGATGCTGTTCGCGATGCCTCAGCTCACCGCCTTCCTGCTTTCGGCCGCGTACGTGCTGTCGGGGCCGTGGCTGATGCTGCGCGGCGAACGGCTGAGCGCCAAGGTATCAGTGCTGCACCCGGTCGCGTCGGCGAATCCCACGACGCCAATGGCGCCGCGCGTCAGCCCGACACTGCTCGAACCACCCGCAGCCTCCGCGACCACCAGCCCGCGCCGCGGTAAACCGCGCTTGACTGATATCTCCACAGCCGCTTAGAATCCGTACACTATGTTTTGCAACCTGCTCCCGGAGCTGCTGCTTAGCCTGGCCCTTACAAGGGCCCACGCCAGGCGCGCGTCCGGACAGGTTTAACGACCTGATTAAACTGAGACACACGCCCCGGGCAGTGGGCCGATCGAAGCCGCCCGGGGCGTTTTCTTTTTGTGCTCACGGCGAACGATCGGCTCTTTGATCCCGCGGCGATGATGCGGGAGGAATGACGATGGCACACGCGAACACGGCTTCGCACAACGACAAGGACTACGTCCGAATCTTCGACACTACGCTGCGCGACGGCGAACAATCGCCGGGCTGCACGATGAACGTCGAGGAAAAGATCGCGCTGGCGCGGCAACTGGAGCGGCTCAACGTCGATATCATCGAGGCGGGCTTCGCGGTCTCCTCGCCCGGAGATTTCGAGTCGATCGCTCGCGTCTCACAGGCGGTCACCGAGCCGGTCGTGCTCAGCCTGTCGCGGACCGGCGAGCAGGACGTCGATTCGGCTCTGCGCGCAGTCGACAAGGCCGCGCATCCGGGGATTCACATTTTCATCGCGACCTCGGATATCCACCTCAAGTACAAGCTCAACATGAATCGCGAGGACGTGCTCGACGCCGCGACGTGGGCCGTCACGCGCGCGAAGAAGAATCTCGACTATATCGAGTTTTCGTGCGAAGACGCGTCGCGCTCGGATTGGGATTACATGGTCAACGTCTGCAGCGAAGTGATTCGCGCGGGCGCCACCGTGATCAATCTGCCCGACACTACAGGTCATGCGATCCCCGAGGAGTTCGGCCGGATGTTCGCGTACATGCGCGAGAAAGTTCCCGGCGCCGACAAGGTCATCTGGAGCGCGCACTGCCATAACGATCTCGGGCTGGCGGTCGCGAATTCGCTGGCGGCAGTGCGCAACGGCGCGCGTCAGATCGAATGCACGATCAACGGAATCGGCGAGCGCGCGGGCAACTGCTCGATGGAAGAAGTCGTGATGGCGATGAAGACGCGGCACGACCTGATGGGTGTGCAATCGCGCGTCAACACGCGCCAGATCTATCCGGCCTCACGCCTGCTGTCGCAGGTGATCGGACAGTCGGTGCCGGCCAACAAGCCGATCGTCGGCGACAACGCGTTTGCGCACGAAGCCGGAATCCATCAGGACGGCGTGCTGAAGTACAAGCTGACCTACGAGATCATGAAGCCCGAGGACATCGGCATCCCGTCGAACAAGCTGGTGCTCGGCAAGCATTCGGGGCGTCATGCGTTTACGAATCGGCTCAAGGAGCTCGGCGTCGATATCGACAACGTCGACGTGAACAAGGCGTTCGCCGAATTCAAGGCGCTCTGCGACAAAAAGAAAATCGTGTACGACGACGACATCCTGGCGCTGGTGACCGAGAGCGCGCGGCGGACGGTCGATCACTTCGAGCTGGTCGATTTGAAGTGCGCGTCGTCGAGCAAGATCACGCCGCACGCGGAAGTCACGCTGCGCGTGGAGGGAAAAGAGTGCTCGGCCGAGAGCGAAGGCGACGGGATGGTCGATGCGTGTTACAAGGCGATTTACAAAATCGCGGCGATCAATCCTGCGCTCGAGCGTTATGCGGTCAAGGCGATCACCGGCGGCACTGACGCGCTCGGCGAAGTGAGCTGCATGATTCGCGAAAACGGCGTGACCGTCGCCGGCCAAGGGGCACATAGCGACATCGTCATGGCCAGTGCGCTCGCGTTGGTGAACGCGCTCAACCGGCTGAAGGCGCGCAAACACGCACCGCTGAAGCCGACCAACGATGTTCCGTGAGGCGCGATAGGGCTTGCCGCAACATCATTCTTGGGCTAGTGGTTTGAGGACTTGAGTGTGAACGTGAATTCGCCCTTCATCCTGCGCGACGTGCTGCTTGCGGCAAGATTTGCCGCGCCGACATCGCGTCCATCTGCGATCGTAATTTTCGAGGCTATACACTGACGGGTCGAGACTGTCCGACGCTCTTCCCGATCACTCACGTCCAGGCGTTCAACGCTTTCGCATGGCCTATAAAATTCTAGTTCTGAAAGGTGACGGCATCGGCCCCGAGGTCGTCGGCGAAGCGCTGCAGGTTCTCAAGATCATCGCGCGCCGATCCGCAGTCGATCTGCAATTCAAAGAGGGCATGATCGGCGGTCATGCGCTCGACACCAGTGGCACGCCGCTGCCCGACGAGGTGCTGAAGCACGCGCAGGACAGCGACGCGATTCTGCTCGGCGCGGTCGGCGGGCCGAAATGGGACAAGCCCAACGCCGAGAAGCGTCCCGAGCAGGCGCTGCTTGGACTGCGCAAAGCGCTGGGACTGTTCGCCAATGTTCGACCCGTCAAGACCGTCAAGGAACTGATGGCGGCGTCACCGCTCAAAGCCGAAGTAATCGCCGGCGTCGACATGGTGATCATTCGCGAGTTGACCGGCGGCATCTATTACGGCAAGCCGAGTGAAAAGCGCGCGACGAAAGACGGCCGCGAGGCGGTCGATACATGCTTCTACAGCGAGGCCGAGATTGTGCGCGTGCTCAAGTTCGGTTTCGAGCTGGCACAAGAGCGGCGCAAAAAACTCACCTCGGTGGACAAGGCCAACGTGCTCGCAACGTCGCGCTTGTGGCGTGAAATCGCAACCGAGTTGAGCGCGCAGTTCAAGGATGTCGCGTTCGAGAATCAGCTGGTCGATTCGATGGCGATGCATCTGATACGGCGGCCCAAGGACTTCGACGTGGTCGTCACGGAGAATATGTTCGGCGATATCCTGACCGACGAGGCCTCGGTGCTCGCCGGATCGATGGGGCTGTTGCCGTCGGCGTCGCTCGGCGAAGAGCTCAACAGCGCGGGCTTCCGCGTCGGACTGTACGAGCCGATTCACGGCAGCGCACCGGATATCGCGGGCCGCGACGAGGCGAATCCGCTCGCGGCGATCCTGTCGGCGGCGATGCTGCTCGAGCATTCGCTCGGGATGCGCTCCGAGGCCGAGTTGATTTCGAATGCGGTCGACTCGGTCGTGCGCGACGGGTATCGGACTCGCGATCTTCACGGCGGCACGGGCACGCAGATAGTCGGATGCAAGGCGATGGGTCGTCTCGTGCGCGAAAAGCTCGAAAGCACTGAAAGCGAAGGCGAATGAGTATTTCCCGCGAGCCGAGAGTGGCGGTTGTCGGCGCCACCGGCGCGGTGGGCAACCAGCTTATCGAACTGATCGCGGCGCGCGGATTCCAGCTCAGCGAACTGAAACTGTTCACCACCGAATCGGGTGCGATGCAAACGGTCGACGCGGGCGGTGAAGAGCGGCTGGTCGACGCGCTCGAAAGTCCTGCCGATCTTCACGAGTTCGATATCGCATTTCTCGCGATCCCCGCGCCGCGCGCGACGGAAATTATTGCCGCACAACCTGGACCGATTCTGATCGATCTCAGCGCGGCCAACCTGCCGCCGTCCGATGTGCCGATGTTCGCACCCGGACTCACTTCGCGCGAGGCGATTGCGAAATTGCGCAAGGCCAAGGTCTTCGCGATTCCTCATCCCGCGGCCCACGTGCTAGCCACCTGCCTCAAAGCTCTTGGGGTTCACGCCGGGTTCGTCGCAGCGACTGCGATGCTCGGCGCGAGCGCCGGTGGCATGGAGATGCTGACGGCCACCGTCGATCAGACCACGGATCTGCTGAGCGCGCGGCTCGAACTCGACGACGATGAAGTCCAGCGCGGCTTCAACGCCTTCATGCGCGAGCATGAGCGCTCAGTGGCAACCGCGATCTCCGCGCAAGTCACGAAGCTGCTGGAGAAGTCGCCCACGCTGTCGGTGCAAGTCGCCGCAATTCCAGTGCTTCACGGATCTGCCTTGACGGTCGATGTCCAGCGGCCGCGTGAGATCAAAGGAAATGGAGAAGACGCGGTCGACCTGATCCGCGTCGCACCCGGCATTCTGATCGCCGAAGAGGGCGAGCCGCTTGGCGTGATCGATGCGGTCGGCCAGGAAGCGATAGTCGTCAGCGTCGAGAGCCGCGCCGACTCGCTCTCGCTGTGGTGCGTGTTCGACAACACGCGCCTGGCAGCCTTGGGGGCGCTCTGGATCGCCAAGACGCTGGCGCTCAGCACGCCGACTCTCGATTGATCCGGCGCGCGATGGTCCTCAAGCTCACGATCGAGTACGACGGCACCAACTATTCCGGATGGCAGTTTCAGCCGCGCCACGATTCGATACAGGGAAGGATCGAAGCCGCGCTTGAGCGGATTTTCGCGGCGCCCGTGCGCGTGTTCGGCTCGGGGCGGACCGACGCCGGCGTGCATGCGCGCGGGCAGGTCGCCTCGATTTCACTTCCGCGCGAGTTCGATCCGGCGGAGTTGCAGCGCGCGCTCAACTCGATTCTGCCCGTCAACATCGTAGTGCTCGACATCGCTCCGGCGCCCGATGACTTCAACCCGCGGCGCGCAGCGAGATCGCGCGTATACGAATATCGCGTGCTGAATCGCAAGGTCGCGTCGGCCTTCGAGTATCGCTACAGCTGGCTGGTCCGCGACCAGATCGATCTCGACGCGATGAACTCCGCGGCGCAAGTCTTCGTCGGCGAGCATGACTTCGCCGCGTTCAGATCGCTCGGCACCGAAGTGAGGACGACGATCCGCCGCGTGATTTCGAGCGAGTGGAGGCGCGACGCCGACATCTTGCTCTACCGCGTCGAGGCGAACAGTTTTCTGCGGCACATGGTGCGGGCGATGGTCGCGGCGATGATAGACGTGGGCCGCGGCAAGATCACGCCCGACAACGTCGCGGCGATTCTCGACGGACGCGATCGCGGAGCGGGCCCCGCGAACGCGCCGCCCGGCGGTCTTTACCTAGTCGAAGTGCGCTACTGACGCCGCGTTCGTGCGGTCCGCCGCGATCCGCCCACGTGAAACCCTTGGGGCTCAATGGTGGCGCGAGGGGCCTGTGCAAAAACCATCACGATCCCTAGAAAAAATCGCGATTTTCGTCGCGCGCGCACTTGAAATTGTCGCGCCACTCGTTCACCCTCACTGAAAGCTCGCAACCCGCAACGCAAGGAGGAGGATGATGACGCAGTCGCAAGTAGCAGCCTACATGGCTGACAAGCTCGGACTTACCAAGAAGCAGGGCAAGACCGTGCTCGAGGAACTCAACGCGCTGGTCGTGCGCGAACTGAAGAAGGAAGGATCGCTGCGGCTGGCCGGCCTCGGGATTTTCCGCAAGCGCAAGACCAAGGCGCGGATGGGCCGCAATCCGGCCACAGGTCAGGAGATCAAGATTCCGGCGCGCACCCGACTGCGCTTCACCGCCGCCAAGGCGCTGAAGGACGCAGTACTCGGAACGAAGTAATCTGTCAGCCTGATTTGTGAACCGCGAGGACCGAATGATCTGGTTCTCGCGGTTCGTTTTTTTCTTTCAGACTTTGCCGTCGGGCTTGCGCGGCGACGCGGGTTTGCGGGCTTCGCGGGCGCGGGCGAGAAATTCGCGAATCCTGATTTCGTAGCCGCGCTCCGACGGAACGTAATAAATTTTTTCGCCAAGCTCGTCGGGCAGGTAGGTCTGCGCGGTCAGAGCGCCTTCGAAGTCGTGCGGGTAGCGGTAGTCCTTGCCGTAGCCGAGGCCTTTCATCATCGGCGTCGGCGCGTTGCGCAAATGCAGCGGGACGGCAAGTGCACCAAGGGTCTTCGCGTCTTCGGAGGCCGCTCGCATCGCGAGATACGAGGCGTTCGATTTGGGCGCACTGGCCAGGTATGTCACACCCTGCGCGAGCGGAATCACACCTTCGGGCATCCCGACAAAGTCCACTGCTTCCTTCACTGCGATCGCGACCTGCAACGCGCGCGGATCGGCGTTGCCGATATCTTCCGACGCAAAGATCACCATCCGGCGCGCGATGAACAGCGGCTCCTCGCCGGCCTCGACCATCCGCATCATCCAGTAGACCGCGGCGTCGGGATCGCTGCCGCGCATGCTCTTGATGAACGCCGAGATGACGTTGTAGTGCTCCTCGCCTGCGCGATCGTACAGCAGCGCCTTCTGCTGCGCCGACTCGCGGATATGTTCGGGAGTGATGATTGTTGCGCCGGCGTTGTGCGCGAACTCGGCGGCAATCTCGAGCGTCCCGAGTGCGCGGCGCGCGTCGCCACCGGCGTAGCGGACGATCTCGTCGATCGCACCGACACCCAGCTTGAGTCCGAGATCGCCGAGGCCGCGATCCTTGTCGGCGAGCGCGCGATGCACGAGAGTCGCGACGTTTTCTTCCGACAGCGGCTGCAGCACGAGCAGGCGCATCCGCGAGAGCAGCGCCGAGATGACCTCGAACGACGGATTCTCGGTGGTCGCGCCGATGAGCGTGATAAGCCCGCTCTCGACGTGGGGTAGAAATGCGTCCTGCTGCGCGCGGTTCCATCGATGGATCTCGTCGATGAAGACCACGGTGCGCTTGCCGGCTTCGAGATCGTGGCGCGCCGCCTCGACCGCCTCGCGCAGGTCGGCGACGCCCGAGGTCACTGCTGCGAGCTTGCGGAACACCGCGCCAGATTGCTCGGCGAGCACGATCGCCAGCGTCGTTTTGCCGGTGCCCGGCGGGCCCCACAGGATCATCGAATGGAGCACGTGCGCCGCGACCATCTGGCTGAGAAATTTCCCCGGGCCTAGCAGATGCTCCTGGCCGACGATTTCGTCGAGCGTGCGCGGACGCATCCGATCCGCCAGCGGCTGACTGAGCGGGGTGCGCGGTGGAAACAGACTTTGCGACGAATCGGCTTTGCGCCGTGCCATTTTTGAAACGTAGCACACCTGCCGGGCCCGGCTAATGCCCTTGTCACGCCTCTGGCCGTGTCGTTGCGCAGGTGGCAGTGGGTGATCTAGCTTCATGACGGGCTGGACAGGAGCCGGCACCACCTATGATCGTTGGCATCGATATCGGCGGATCGACCACCGACGCCGTCATCCTCGAAAATGGCGGGCTGCACGTCGTAACGATCGAGGCCAACGACCCGGTGGCCGCAGCGGCGGGCGCGCTGGGCAAACTCGTCGCCGATTTCGGCATCAAGCTCGAAGACGTCGAATGTGTGGCCGCCACCGGCGCGGGATCGCGGGTGCTGACGAAGTCGCTGCTGGGCCGGCCCGTAATCAAGGTTAACGAGTTCACCGCAATCGGAATCGGCGGCACGTCGCTTGCCGGACTGGAAAGCGCGATGGTCGTCTCGCTCGGCACCGGCACGGCAATCGTATCCGTCACCGGCGACAAGATCGCGCACTTCAGCGGTACGGGGGTCGGCGGCGGCACGCTGCTGGGGCTCGCCAAGCATATGCTCGGCGTGTCGACGATCGAGCGGCTCGAGAAGCTCGCGCGCAAGGGCGACCTGCGGCGAATCGATCTTAGCGTTCGCGACATCGCGGGCGGATCGATCGGCGACCTGCCGCCTTCCACGACTGCTGCGAACTTCGGCAAGATCAGCGCCGACGCGACGCCCGAGGACAAGGCGCTGGCGATCATGAACATGATCACGGAATCGATCGGCGTGCTCGCGCTGGCGAGTGCGCGCGCGTGCGGGCAGGAAAATATCGTGCTGACGGGGAAGCTGTCGCGGTTGTTTCGATTCATGCAGGAGATGAAGCGGCTTAGTTTTCCTTTTGGGCGGCGGTTCGTGATTCCGGAGCATGCGGATTTCGCGACCGCGATTGGTGCTGCGCGGCATGCGCGGCAGATGAAGTAGCGAGCTTTTCCATTTCGATGGAAACGAGCCTGTAACCTTTCTATGCAATTAGCGTCTCGACTCGTTGAAGTACGCGGTTGCTGAAACGTAGGATTTTCGCTATAAGCGCGGGCGATTCTTAGAGGAATGCCAATGATACCAGACTTTAAGGGTCATCATTTCATAGAGGACTACGTACCGGGCGAACCGCCATCGGGGCACCACTGCGCCCGATGCGGATTGAAGGCTGCACTAAAGCCGGACGGCTCAACCTATTTTGAAGTTGGCCAAAGGCGGATATTTCAGAAGCCAAGCGATCGCATTCCGCTGAACGCGTTGCCTGTGCCACCCTGCGCCGCTGGTCCTCGTCCATCGTAAGTCCGCAATGGTCCGTGACTCTACTTGCATGCATTCAAGACCGCTCGTCACCTATATGTAGTGGTAGAGCGGTTGTTCGACTACCATCGGTCGTTTCGTTCCGTAAAAATTGGGAATCGGTGACGGGCGATTCGCGAGCATTAGCGGAGAGCGGATTGCGTTCTGAGAGTCGTCCACGCACCGAGGGTAGCAAAGAAAATTCGGCGGCGTCAGGCTGAAAAGTTCATCCCCCCCTCGGCAGCGTTCCCGTGTTACATCTTTGGCGCGGTAGGATATAAAGTTCCGAGTTCTGCGAGGGTCATTCACCGATGCCATCTGAGTTGCTGAAAGGATTTCGCCTGCTCGACCTGACGGACGAGAAGGGCGCGTTGTGCGGCAAGATGTTCGCCGATCTCGGCGCCGAGGTTATCAAGGTCGAACCGCCGGGCGGATGTTCGACGCGGCGCATCCCGCCGTATCTCGAAGACAAGGCCGATGCGGAGCACTGCCTGTATTCGATCGCGTATCACGCGGGGAAAAAGTCCGTCACGGCGAATCTCGCGAGTGCCGACGGGCGCGCAATGGTGGCCGAGCTCGCGGCGCGGTCCGACTTTATCGTGGAGTCGCATCCGCTCGGTTATCTCGATTCGATTGGGCTTGGCTACGACGCGCTAGCGAAGAAAAATCCACGGCTTATCTACGCGTCGATCACGCCGTTCGGCGACACCGGTCCGGGCAAAGATTATGCGTGGGCCGACATTATCACGTGGGCGGCGGGTGGCATGATGTACCTGATGGGCGACGAGGGTAAGCCGCCGATCCAGATGAGTCTGCCGCAGGCGGGGCTGCATGCGGGCGGCGAAGCGGCGGTCGCGATGATGCTCGCGCATTACCCGCGGCAAATTGACGGGCTCGGCCAGCGGATCGTCGTCAATATGCAGGCCTGCATCGTATGGACGCTGATGAACGAGCAGGCGATGCCGTTCTTGCACGGTAACCACCTTTCGCGCACGGGCGTGTTTGTCGGCTCGGCCGACGCGCGACGCAAGATGGTGTTCGAATGCAAGGACGGAAACATTTCGATTCTGATTTCGGGCGGCACGACGTTCGGAAATTCCACGAAGGCGCTGATCGAGTGGATGCGCGAGAAGGGGTTTGGGTCCGAATGGATGCGCACGAAGGACTGGATTTCGTGGATACCGGGCGTCTTCATGAAGATGACCGATGAAGATCATGCGCAGGTCGAGGACCTCGAGACGACGATTCAGCGGTTCCTGCTGACGATGACCAAGCAGGAGATCTACGCGCAGGGGCTCAAGCGACGGATCTTTCTCGCACCGGTCGCGACGTCCGCCGATATCGCGGCAGACGAACAGCTCAAGTCGCGGGACTTCTGGACGCAGGTGCCGCACGACACCATCGGGCGCACGCTGACGTTTCCAGGGCCGTTCGCGAAGATGTCGGCGACGCCGATCGGATCGACAACGCGGGCGCCGCGAGTCGGCGAGCATAGCGACGAGATTTACGGCACGATACCGGGTGTCACGCCGGAGCGATTGAAGGAACTCCGCGCCGCGGGAGCGATTTGAGCCGGGAGAAATTCCAGATGGGCCGTTTCGCGTTGGAAGGTGTACACGTTCTGGATTTCGCCTGGGTCGGGGTTGGTCCGATCACGACGAAGTATTTCGCCGACAATGGAGCCGACGTGATACGCGTCGAGTCCGCATCGCATCCGGACGTGCTGCGAATTGGGCCGCCGTGGAAAGACGCGATGCCGGGCATCAACCGCAGCCAGTTCTTCGCCAGCTACAACACGTCCAAAAAAGGAATCACGCTCGACCTGGGCAAGCCGAAAGCGCGCGAACTCGCCAAACGGCTGGTGCCGTGGGCCGATATTATCGTCGAGAGCTTCACGCCCAAGGCGATGCGGAACTGGGGACTCGACTACGAAAATCTTCGCGAGCTGCGGCCCGACCTGATCATGCTGTCGACCTGCATGCAGGGGCAGACCGGGCCCAACGCGCTGTACCCGGGCTTCGGGCAGTTGATGGCGGCGCTGTCGGGGTTTTATTACATCTCGGGCTACGGTCCCGGATCGTGCACGCCGCCGTACGGTGCGTATACGGATTTCATCGCGCCGCGGTTTTCCGCATTTGCGCTGCTGGCCGCGCTCGACTACCGGCGGCGAACCGGCAAGGGCCAGTACATCGACATGGCGCAGTACGAATGCGCGATGCAAAATCTCGCGCCCGCGCTGATCGACTACCAGGCGACGGGCCGAGTGCTTGGTCCGCAGGGCAACGCGTCCGCGCGGTACGGTCCGCACGGCGCGTATCGATGCGCAGACGAGGACGGCAATGAGCGATGGATTGCGATCGCCGTCGCGGACGACGAGCAGTGGCGCGTGATGCTCAAAGTGCTCAACGCCGATTCCGATTCGCGCTTCGCGACCCTATCGTCGCGCATCGACAACGCGGCGGCCATCGACGAATTTGTCGGATCGTTCACGCGCGCACACAACGCGCATGAACTCACCGCGAAGCTGCAAGCCGCGGGAGTGGCGGCGCATCCGGTGCAGAACTGCGTCGATATTCACCAGGACGACAACCTCGAGGCGTTCGGCTTCTGGCACTGGCTCGAGCACAAAGAGATGGGTCCATCGCCGTACGAAGGACTTGAGCATCGCATGAGCCGCACGCCGGGGACGCTCCGAGCGGCGGCGCCGATTCTCGGACAGGACAACGACGAAGTGTTCGGCGGGATGCTCAAAATGAGCGCCGACGAGATCGAGCAGCTAAAGAAAGAGAACGTGATATTCTAAGTTCGTCTCGTGCGATACGAACTTAAAATTGCGCTCCGCTATCTGCGCGCGCGCCGCAAAGACGCCTTCATCTCGATCACGACAATCTTCACGGCCGTCGGCGTGATGATTGGCGTCGCCGCGCTTACCGTAACGCTCTCGGTGATGGGCGGATTCGAGCAAAGCCTGAAAGATCGCGTGCTGAGCCTCAGCCCGCAGGTGCAGATACTCAATTCGCAAGGATCGATCGACAACTACGCCGATATCGAGAAGCGCGTCGCTACAGTGCCGGGCGTAAACGGAGCCGACGCGTATATCATCGGGCAGGCGATGCTCAGTTCGGGCCGCGGAATCGGCGGAGTCGTCGTGCGCGGCGTCGAGCCGGACAATCCGGTCGTGCGCAACCAATGGGGCCGGTACATGACAACCGGTGGTCTCGGCGATCTTCCGCGCAGCTACGCGATACCGGCAAATGCCGCGGGACCGGCGGTGACAACGAGCGGTCTCGCGATCGGGGTCAGCCTCGCGAAAAAGCTCAAAGCCAAACAGGGTGACACGGTTCGGATGGTCGCGCCGGTGATCGCGCCGGATGGATCGCTTTCGACCAAGAGCGGGCAATTTGCGATTGGCGCGATCTTCGACTCGGGCATGAACTTCGTCGACACCAACATGGTCTTCATGGACCTCGCGCACGCGCAGGATTTCTTCGGCCGCACGGCGAAGGTGGACGGCGTCGATATCCATCTGGTCAATCTCGATCAAACCGATGCGGTCACCCAGGCGGTGACGAGGCTGTTCCCCGACCCATATCGCGTGCGCAACTGGATCGAGTTCAACGAATCCGCCGCCGCCGGGTTCGTACTGCTCAAGCGCGTGTATGCATTGGTATTGGTGATGCTGATCGGAGTCGCGGCGTTCAACCTGGTGGCGACGCTGATCATGGTAGTGATGGAAAAGCGCAAGGATATCGCGGTGCTGATCGCGATGGGTGCGACGCGGCGCGACGTGCGGCTGATCTTCGTGCTGAAAGGATTGATCGTAGGCGCGGCGGGGACCGCAGCCGGACTGATCCTGGGCGCGGGCGGATGCTTCGCGCTGGCGCGCTACCAGTTCATTCACATACCGCGCGAAATTTACGGCATCTCGACGCTGCCAATAGCCGTCGCTCCGTCGAACTTCGCGGTCGTGGCGCTAGCCTCGATGCTACTGTGCCTATTGGCGACCGTATATCCAGCGCGGCAAGCATCGCGCGAGATGCCCGTCGAAGTTTTCCGCTCCTAGCTCCTCAACCCGCCCCACCCCACATCCGCGGACAGTGAAACAGCTACTTACTGATTGTCTGGTGTACGATTGGTGTTGGCGGGTGGCTTGCCGGCGAGCTTGGGTTTGCGAACAACCAAAGTCTCATGACCGCGAACCTTGATCGTGCGCGCGGGATCTGACGAGAAGTTCTGGCTCGGTCCGTCAGAATTCCGTGGCCGCGACGAAGTGCGCGAGCGCCGCCAGTTGCTGAGCTCCTTCGACAGTTTCGAGGCCAGCGAATCGTTGTCCTGGCCGTTCTCGGTCGATTCTCCGCTTTCCTTGAGGCCGCCCTCGAAGTCCGCGGAACTCACCTGGGTTCTCTCTTCCTGTGACGTGGATTTGTCCTCCTTTTGCTTAGGACTGTTTTTAGAAACAGAATTTTAGTTCTCGAAATCGATGTAACTGACGGTAATCGGCAATCGCTCTCGCGGCGGCCTGGAATCGTTAAATCAGTGGATAAGATAGTGTATCGACTGCGTACCGAATCTGAATATTATCGGCGCGTTTCGGCTTGGGATGATTTTGTGTGGGGATACTTTCAGGCAGATTTTCCGCCGGCCGGGAATGTTTCACCCGGCCGGCGTTCAAGTCATTGTTGAGTTAGATTCACAGTTTAGGCAAACAGACTCTGCATCCGGAGCGCGAGCCCCATGTCGCCGGCGATTCGCAGTTTGCCGCTCATGAAGGCGACCTGGCCGTTGAGCTTGCCGGTCGTCATATCGACGTAGTCCTGCGCGGTCATCGAGATCGTGATGCTCGGTGAGGCGGCCGCGCCTTCGTTAACGGTACACGTTTCGTTGTTGATGACGACGTTCCACTTGCCGCCATTGTCGCCCGAGAGGTCGAACTGGTAGGTCGCGTTCAGACCCTTCGCGGCGTCCTTGTTGAAGCGACTGGGCATCGCTGCGAAGATTTCTTTGGGTGTGCTAGGTGCTGCGTCAGCCATGGAAAATTGAGTCCTCCTGATAGGAGCGCCAGTGGGCGCTCTTTCCGCCATATAAGCGTTCAACTCGAACCGTGTCAATAGTAACCGCCCCGCAGATTAGTCATTCACGGCACTGTTTGCCACGGCCATGCAATCAGAATCCGAACATGTTCCCGGGCACGACCCTGATGATATTTCCCGTCACGTGGACCGGCGACGCGTTCTCGGTGATCGTCACGGCCTGCTGTTTCTGTGCTTCGGACTTGACCGTGCCGTCAAGGTACGCGTCGTGGCCGATCACCTTGACCGTCACGCCGGTCAGCCCCGCGGCGTACAGCTGCGAGGCGATCGCCGCCTGGCGCGCGGCCCAATCCGCGGTGTCGGTCTGCAGCGAATCAATCACGTTGCCGACTCCGGGCACATTGCGCACGAGTTTTTCGGTGTACAGCTTGGCGTCGTTGTCGAACACCTTGCCGAAAATCGTGACGGTGTTGCCGTTGGTGTAGCAGTTGACGCGGCGCGTTTTCGGATTCGACGACAGCACCTGCAGAACCTGCTGCTGCAAGGTAAGTGTCGGCGGCCTGGGCGGGCGCGGCGCGTGATGCTTGCGCACTGGCGGCGGTGGCGGCGGCAGAGGCGCGACGGCCTCAACCGGGGGAGTCTCGGCTGCGGCCGGCGTCGGCGCAGCAGCTTCCGACGCGGCCGGCGACGGCGGTGCGCTGGCATACTCGGGCGGCTCGGTCGGGCTCAATCCCGCCGCCTTGGTGCTGAGCTGCGATTCGAGTGCGTCCCTGGTCGAGGGGTCGTTGGCGAAAATTACCGGGTAGTCAATCTCGACCTCGCTGCCGCCGAACGGCGGATAGTTCCACGCCGACACGTCCTTCACGACTTCCGCGTCGAAGGCCGGATTCGGATTGGTCGAGGTCCGGACCGATGCCGCGTCGACGCTGCCGCCGGGCAGCACCCTGACTCGCACGACCATCGCGTCGCGGAACGTGCTGTCGGCAGCGAGTGCGTGCATGTAGCTGTCGAGCAATGGATCCTTGCGATCGTCGAAAAACTTGCGCGAGGCTTCCTGGTTGCGTTCGGGCGCCGATGCCGATTCTCCCGTCACCTGTACACCCATCGCATTCGCCAACGCGACCAACGGCCCGGTCGGAACCGCCGCAGCGACCGACGCGACGGCTGACGGCGACGCGTTCGCCACCGGCGCCTCGGCAGCCTTGTTGCTCAAATGAAGTGCGAGCCAGGCTCCGCCCGCCAGCGCGACGACGGCCGCGATCAGGTATCCTGCGACGCCGAAGATCCCGCGGCCTTTTTCTTCGCCGTCGTCTTCCGGCATCCGGCCGGTGATTCGCATCGACGGCGACGGATCGCGTCGCACTGTCGTCGGATTGCGCGAGGTTGGCGGCCGCGGCGGCGGTGGCGTATACGTCTCCGCCGCGGATTCCACGCCGAGGCGCGCGCCGCAAAAATTGCAGATCAGCTCGCCGGGCTGGGCCTTGCCGCCGCATACCGGGCACTCGACTGGCGCGCCCTCGCCTGCCGACGCGCCCGCGCCTTCCGTAAAGGCGGGGCCAGCCTGCACGAGGGCAGAGCCGTCGGCGTCGCAAAATGTTTCCGAATCGGGATAGGTCTTATCGCAGCGCGGGCACCTTTTCATGTTGTTAAGAAATCCTCTGGTGCAAGTTTCGATGATATCGGTGCGAATTGCGACACGCCAATCATTGCTTCGCGATCACCTCGGCGCCGAATTTTTCCATTGCCGCCAGATGTTCGCGCGTCGTCGGCGCCGGGCCGATTATTATTCGCGACACGCCCATCTCGGCGAACTTCTCGATATCCCCCGGCTTCAACTGCTCGCGCAACCGGCTCACCGTCAGCTCGAGCGGCACCGTCCGCTCCGCCGCGCGCTCATGCTCGCGCAGGCGCTTGATGGTCGCCGCGATCTCGTCGTTGCCCTCCGCGATTCCGTACCATCCGTCACCGAGTTTCGCCGCGCGTTTGAGCGAGGGATCGGTGTTGCCGCCGAACACGATTGGCGGATGCGGCTTCTGCGCGGGCTTCGGCATCATCTTGAAGCCCGCAGTCGAAATCGTCTTGCCGTGATATTCGGGCGATTCCATCGTCCAAAACGCTTTCATCAACCCGAGGTACTCGCGGGTGCGCAGCGCGCGGTCCTTAAAATTCATCCCGACTCCTTCGAACTCCTCTTCGAGCCAACCGATCCCTACACCGAAAATAAATCGGCCACCGGAAAGCACATCCAAGCTCGCGACCGCCTTGGCGGTCGTAAAGGCGTTGCGAATCGGCAGCACGAAGACTCCCGTCGCCAGGCGAATCTTCGTGGTGACGCCGGCGACATACGCCAGCGCCAGCAGCGGATCGTGGAGGGGCGTCTCCGGCGGCGCGCCCATCTTCCCACTAGATGAATACGGATAGGGCGAGCGGTACGTTACCGGCAAAATGATGTGCTCGGGAATCCAGAGGGATTCGAAGCCGCTTTCCTCGGCTTTGCGAGCGACCGCCGCGATGCTGTTGGGAGTGGTCTGATAGAGGAACGTTCCGAATTTCATTTTTCACGGCTCCCGCGCGCGGAAATTTTTACAATCCTAGTCAGTTTCCAGCTTCACCGCGAAGACCGCCGGATCCTCGATGGTGCGCAAATCGAGCTGGAACGAATCGTCGATCAGACGGCCGATAATTCGCGCGCGTCGAAACATCGCGGCGATCGCGTTGGCGGATTTATCCGGATGCGTCACGCGCAGCGCGACCGACTTCAGCTCCTCGACCGGCATCGCGCCCGAGCCAACCTGCGAGGTCGCATCGACAATCTCGACTACATAGCCCGGGCCCAGCCGCTCGGCCACAATATCCCGCGCGCGCGGCGCGATTGCTCCTATCTCGCCCAAACTGCGTCCGAGGATACGAAGCGTTGGAAGATCGGCGCCGAGGTCGCGCGAGCGAAGGTAGAGCCGCAGCGTCGCGGCAAGGGCGGCAAGCGTCAGCTTGTCGCATCGGAGGGCGCGCTTCAGCGGATTGCGCTTGATTCGATCGATCGCCGTGCGCTTGCCGACGATTACTCCGGCCTGCGGACCGCCGAGCAGCTTGTCGCCCGAGAATGTGACGATCGCAGCGCCCGCCGCGATTCGATCGCGCACGATCGGTTCGTGGGGAATCCCAAACTCCGTGAGATCGATCAGAGCGCCCGCGCCGAGATCCTCCATCACGTCGATTCCGCGGGCGCGTCCGATTCCGACCAGGTCTTCGAGCGTCACTTCGCTGGTGAAGCCGACCACGCGGTAATTCGACGGGTGCACTTTGAGGAGCAGCGCAGTGTCAGGGCCAATAGCGTCGGCATAGTCTTGCGGATGCGTGCGGTTGGTGGTCCCGACCTCGCGCAGAATCGCGCCGCTCTTCGCCATCACGTCGGGCAAGCGGAACGATCCGCCAATCTCGATCATCTCGCCGCGCGACACTATTACTTCGCGTCGCTCGGCCAGTGAATTGAGCGCGAGCACGACCGCGGCGGCGTTGTTGTTGACGACGGTCGCGGCCTCGGCGCCGGTCAGAGCGCAAATTTCATCCTCGACGAGCGAATCGCGATCGCCGCGAGCGCCGGTCTCGAGATCGTATTCCAGATTCACGGCGGAACGCGCCGCCATCTCGATTGCTTCGATCGCCGATTCAGCCAAAATCGCGCGCCCGAGGTTCGTATGCAGCACGACGCCGGTGGCGTTGACTACCGGGCGAAGCGCCGGCTCATCGGCGGCGATGGCGCGCGCGGACTCGCGCACTACAGCATCGAGCATCGCGTCGCGATCGTGTTGAGTCGTGCCGTTGCCCGCGAGAATCGAGGCGCGCAATCCCGCCTGCGCCCGCTGCACCATCACTTTGAGATAGCTGCGGCCGAATCCGGCGAGCGCAGGATTTGATTCCGCCGCGCGCAGACATTCGTCGATCGGCGGGATCGTGCGAATCAACTCCATGCGAGCATCGGCGTTGGCATCACGACTTTTTCGCGAATGCTTCGGCACGCGGCTAGATTATCGAAGAGACGCCGTGGCGCAACCGTTAGTTTTGCTTCCAGTGAAGGCAACCTGACCCCTAACACTTCCCCCCGAGGGAAGGGGGACAATCGCACTTGGAAAGCTAAGTAGCTTCTCCGATTACTTCCTGCGCCTGCGCGAGCATCTTCAGCTTGGTCAGCAAAAGAAATCCGCACATCAGGGAGAATGCCGCGCAGAAGTAGACCGCGGTGCGTGGGCTGAAATGCTCGCCGATATAGCCGACCGCCAGGCTTCCGATCGGCGCGGTGCCGATGAATGACAGCGTGTAAATGCTCATCACGCGGCCGCGCAATTCGTCCGTCACGAACATCTGCAAGAGAGTGTTGGTCGTCACCATGTGATTCATCAAGCCGACGCCGATGAACATCTGCGCGAGCAGCGAAATCGACATCCAGGTCGACACGCCGAAGCCGGCGGTCGCGATTGCCATACAGAAAATTCCGAACACCAGGTTTTGCCGCAGCGTTTTCGGAGCGGTCGAGCGCATGTTCATCACGATTGCGCTGATCACCGCGCCCAGTCCCTGCGCCGCCATCAGGAAGCCGTAGCCGTGCGCTCCGACGTGCAGCAGATCGCGCGCGAAGACGGGAATCAGCACCGAGTACTGCATCCCGATTCCCATGTTGATCGCGACCAGCACGAGCAGCCACAGAGTCGGACGATGCTGCCAGACGTAGGCCAGGCCGAGCCGCACCTGGCGCATCATGCTAGCGCCGAATTCACGCCGCTCGCGCCGCGGCAGCTGCATCTCGAGCAGGCTCCAGATGACGGCGAGATAGCTGACGCCATTGAGCAGGAAGCAGCCGGCGATGCCAATCACCGCGAGCGACATACCGGCAATCGCGGGACCGATCATTCGCGCGCCGTTGAAGATCATCGAGTTCATCGAGATGGCGTTGGGGAGATCTTCGCGCCCCACCATTTCGACGACGAACGCCTGCCGGCCCGGCATGTCGAACGAGCTGACAAAACCGTTTAGCGCGGCCAGCGAAATCACGTATCCGACTTTGACGACGCCGGCCCACGTCAGTGCTGCGAGCACAAATGCGCTGAGCATCAACAGCGTCTGCGCGCCGATTATCAGGCGCCGACGATCGACGTGATCGACCACGACTCCGGCGAAGAGCGCGACCAGCACGATCGGCATGAAGCCGGCAAACGAGACGACGCCGAGCATCAACGAAGAATTGGTGAGCTTCAGCACCAGCCACGATTGCGCGACCATCTGCATCCAGGTGCCGATCAGCGAGATGAGTTGACCGAAGAAGAACAGCCGGAAGTTGCGATGCCGCAGCGCGCGGAATGCGGTCAGCCTGCCGCTCCAGTTGTCCTGCGCAGGAACGTCGCCGCCCGCCTCGTCGGCCTCGGCGGCTTCTATTTCCGGAACGGTATCGATGGCACTAACCCAGGATTTCGGTCTGAACTCTCCAACTTTGCCAGAGGCGATTTGATCAATCGAGTGCCTTGCCGCGATGCCGTCCGTTTGCAAACCTGCACCACGTGACCAACGCGCAACTCTCGCGAATCGAGCTTCGCTTCATCGATGCGGCCGGGCAACCGCGCGCGATCGAGATCAGCGCCGACGAGACGACTTCGATGCGCGACGGCGTCAGCATCACGGCGCATCGGGAGCAGGCGAGCGGTGGCACCATCGTGCGCGCGAGCGTCGCGAATCGTGGCAACGACGCAGTCCGACTGACAGCCGCGATCTTCGAAATCGCGACAGGGTTCGCGCCGTCGGCGCCCGCGCGATTTTTCAAGCACGGCTACCAGTCATGGAGTGCGTCGGGAGGCCGAAATGTCGACGCTTCGGAAACTCATCCGCGCGACACCGCTCACTTCATCACGCGCGTCAATCATCAGAGCGAAACGACGCGGCCGGCCGAATTTCCGGAAGCGCAGACTTCAGAAATGTTCACGATCGTCGAGAGTACCAATGCCTCAGAGCGCGTGCTGGCCGGATTCATCGGCGCGGCAACAGCGCTCTCGACGCTGACCATCGCGAGCCCCGACAAGATAGCCGCGCGCGCGATTCTGGACGACGTGACCCTTGCAGCTGGCGCGCATCGCGAACTTGATCCGCTGCTAATCGCGACTGCCGATGAGTCGGCGGCACGGCTCGCAACGCGATGGGCAGAAGCGACCGGCCGATGGATGAACGCGCGCGTGAGTGCGCCGTTCCAGCGCGGATGGTGCTCCTGGTACCACTACTTTCATGCGATCACCGAGGACGCGCTGCGCGCCAACCTGAAAACGCTGGAGGCGATGCGATCAGAGTTCCCGATCAACGTTTTTCAGCTGGACGACGGCTTTCAGTCGGCGCTTGGCGATTGGGATACAACAAACGCCAAATTCCCGAGTGGCCTGAAACAAATCGCAGGCGAAATTCGCGCCGCAGGATTCAAAGCAGGAATCTGGACCGCGCCGTTTCTCGCCGCGCGCGACTCGCGGTTGATGTCGGAACATCCCGACTGGTTCATCATGCACGCGGAGAGCGGCGAACCGGTTCGCGCGGGTCACAACGCGAACTGGACGACGAGCGACGACAAGTTCGCGTATGCGCTCGACCCGAGCAATCCGGCGTTCCGCGCGCATCTGCGGCATCTGTTTGAGAAACTCACGCGCGATTTCGGCTACTCGTATCTGAAACTCGATTTTCTGTACGCCGCCGCCGCGCCCGGCCGCCGACACGATCCATGTCTCACGCGCGGAGAAACGTTGCGCCACGGCCTCGAAGCGATTCGCGCCGGCGCCGGCGACGACGCGTTCATACTCGGATGCGGCTGCCCGCTTGGCCAGGCGGTCGGCATCGTAGACGGCATGCGCATTGGGCCCGACGTTTCGCCGTACTGGGGATCGACCGCTTCAGGAGCGGGCGACCCGTCGACGGTCTACGCGCTCGACGCGATCATCGCGCGCAGCTTCATGCATCGACGCTTGTGGCTGAACGATCCCGACTGCCTGATGCTGCGGGCGCGCAAGACGCGGCTTACCACCGACGAACGCGCCACGCTCGCCGCGACCATCGTCGCCAGCGGCGGGATGCTCCTGATCTCCGACGACATGAGCCTGCTCGACGCCGAAGCGGGAAAACTATTTCGCGCAGCCGCGCAAATCGCGGAAGAGATCGATTCCACCTCAGTGCGCGAACCGGTATTGGCGATCGACCTGATGACTACCCGCGACGTGCGCGGCATGATCACCGAAACAGGCGACGGCGCGATTGCGATGATCGTGAACCGCGGCGACGCGCCCACGGGCGTGCAAACATCCGAACTGAAGCCAGACGCAAGGGAAATTGTGGCGCTCGATCTCGCCGTTGATGAGAAAATCGAAATCTTCGATAAGATCGATCTGCCGCCGCACTCCGCGCGCATCCTGCGCATCAAGCGTTAGCGCGTAAGTCGATCACGCTCGCGCCGGGACCGGCGTGCAACACGGCTCGCCAACTTTCCGGCAACGCGCCCGGATACTGCTTCGCGTAGTAGCCGCGATCGATTGATTCGATCACTGCATCCGCTACCGCCGCGTCGCACAGCGCGACGATCGAGCCGCCGAAGCCGGCGCCCGTCAGGCGCGCGCCGAGTGCACCGCCGCGCCGGGCACATTCAACCAGAGCGTCGAGGTGCGCTGTGCTGCATTCGAAGTCATTTGCGAGGCTCGCATGCGACGCATTCATCAATTTTCCCATTTCGTCGAGGCGGCCTGCCTCCAGAACGCTGGCAGCATGAATCACGCGCTCGGTCTCGCTCAACACGTGGCGCGCGCGTTTCAGAATTTCCAGCGGTTGGTTTGGATCGAGTACGATTCGGATCGAGCCGTGGCCCAGCAACTCCGCTTCGAGCGCCGGTTGCGCAACGCCAAGAATCTTCGCCGCCTCTTTCAGGTCTGCACCGAGTTGCGGCGGCGAGGTCATCGCGAGTTTCTCGACGAGATGCGGCGCATTCCATTCGGGCAGTGCGCGAACAACGTCGCCAAGAATCCTGACGCCGTCCAACTTGAGTGCGCGACCAAGAATTCGTGCAGCCAGAGAGCATTCTACGACGCGCCGATTATATTCCGCGCGCACCCTTCCCGACTTGTCCGCGACTTCCCGGCTGTCTGCGACGACCAGCGCCGCGTTCGACGACATCTTGACCGCTCGCACTCGGATCGGGTCGAACTCGATAAACAGCGCGTGGTCGCGACGGCCGAGAATCGAGACCGACTGATCCATCGCGCCCCCATGCGTCCCAACGTAGCGCTCGCCTCGCGCAACCATCGTCGCGGTGTCGACTGGTTCGAGCTCGAGTTCGTTGATCGCCATGAAGGCCATCGTGGTTGAGACTGTGAGCGCTGACGATGAAGACAACCCGGCCGCCGGTGGCACACGCCCGTCGACGAGCATCAACGCGCCGCGCCATTTGTCGTGCGCCGGGAAGCGATCGAGCACGCCCTGCACCGCAGCCTTCACATAGTTCGCCCAGTCGCCGGTTTCGTATGGAGGGATCTTTCGTTCGATTGCGAAGCGGCGCGAAGGCCACGCAGGATCGGCGTTCGAGACCTCGATCTCAGCCGTCGTGTTCGCGGCGGCGACGACGATTGTCGATCGATCGATTGCGACCGGCAGCACCGGCAGACCGCTGTAATCGGTGTGCTCGCCGATCAGATTGACGCGGCCGGGCGCGCGCGCCGCAAAGATTTGGGTTTCGGGCCCAACGTGGAGTCGGACAGCAAGCTGTTTCGCGCGCGCTAATTCGTCCCCGTCCCATCCGTCAGGCAAACTCATTGCCGCTTCCTCTCTGGCTTGAACCATGCGCGCGCTGCCTCGAGATCTTCGGGCGTGCCGACGTTGCTCCAGAATCCGCGCATGTCAACGGCGCGCACGACGCGGCCGTCTGCGATCATCTGCGCTATCGCCACCGGAAGTTCCAGCTCGCCGCGTGTGGAAGGCGTCAGCCGTGCGAGGTAATCGAAAATAATCTGGCCGGTGGCAAAGAGTCCGGCGTTGTTCCATTCGGTCTTCGCAGTCCCCGGCGCCGGTTTCTCATCGAGCCGCTCGACCCTCATGTGCGGGTCGACGTAAACGGCCGCGCCGCGAAACGGATCCTTGACGCGATTCACCGCGAGCATCAAATCGTAATCGTCGTTACGCGCGTGATGAACGAAGCGCGGGTAGTTCGCGCGGTCCATGAGGATGTCGCCCCATCCGAAGACGAAGCGATGTTGGCCCGCGAGATACGACTTCGCCGCGAGCATCGCGCCCCCGGTGCCATTCAGTTCCTGCTGCCTGACGGTGGTTATTGTGATTTCCGGATTTTGGCGCTGCCGGGTTTTCGCCCATTTTTCGACCTGGTCTGATAGGTAGCCCGTCACGACGATCAAATTCGTCAAGCCAGCTCCCGCAAGCACGTCAACGATGTGCGAAATCAACGGTGCGCCCGCGATGTCGAGCAGCGGCTTCGGGGTATCCGCAGTCAACGCGCCGAGGCGTTTGCCGCGTCCGGCTGCGAGCAGGACCGCCGTCGTAATTTCTGCCGCCACGGCGTGTAACATAGCATCGCGCGGAGTTCGAGGATGCTTGGCTGGCGGTATATAGTTGAGTAAGAGTTTAGCGAGAGCCGCAAATGTTTGGAGAAATAAGCCCCCGCAAAAAGGCGCGCGCGCCGTTCATTTCGATCGAGGAAGCGCTCGAGGAGACGCGCCGCGGCCATATGATCATCCTGATGGATGATGAGCAGCGCGAGAACGAGGGCGACCTGTGCATGGCGGCCGAGAAGGCGACGCCCGAGGCGGTCAACTTCATGGCGAAGTTCGGGCGCGGGCTGATTTGCCTGCCGATGTCTGCTGAGCGAATCGACCGGCTCGGGCTCAGCATGATGATCGGCGACAACCAGGCGCCGCTCGGCACCGCGTTTACGACGGCAATCACGGCGCGGCGCGCTTCGGGATCGGGAATCTCGGCGCAGGATCGATCGACTACGATTCTGCAGGCGGTGCGCGAGGACGCGAGCGGCGCGGAGTTCATCACACCCGGCTACGTCTATCCGCTGCGCGCGCGCGACGGCGGCGTGCTGGTGCGAACGGGACAGACCGAGGGCGCCGTCGACCTCGCGCGGCTGGCGGGACTGAAGCCGGCAGGCGTCATCTGCGAGATTCTGAAAGAAGACGGCACGATGGCGCGGCGCGATGACCTGGTCGAGTTCGCCAAGGTGCATGGCCTCAAGATCGTCACCGTCGCGGACATTATCGAGTACCGGCTGCGCAACGAGACGATGGTGCAGCGAATCGCGGAAGCGAAGTTGCCGACGGCGTTCGGCGAGTTCAGCGCGCTGGTCTATCGCAACCTGGTCGATTACACGGAGCACCTGGTGCTGGTGATGGGCAAGGTCGATCCGAAAAAGCCGATCCTCGTGCGGGCGCATCGCGAGTACCTGCCGGGCGACGTATTCGGATACTCGGCGCGGAACACGCGCAACCTGCTACGCTCGGCGATGGAACGAATTTCGGCGGCGGGGGAAGGCGTGCTGCTGTATCTCAAGCGCGAGTCCAACGCGCTGGCGTCGGACTTCGACGGTGGGCGTACATTGCGGCGCGCAACGACGCGGGCCAACACTCCTGAAGCGGACTTTCGCGACTACGGAATCGGTGCGCAGATTCTGCGCGACGTTGGCGTGCGCAAAATGATTATCATGTCGGACGCGACGCCGCGGCTGGCGAATCTGCCGGGCTACGGATTGGAAATCGTTGGATCGGTCCCGCTCTCGACCAATGGCAAGCACATCGGCGCCGCAAAATAGATGTACACTTCCAGGGGAACCGCGGCACCGTTCGCGTGGTTTTAGTTGTCGACAAATGATGACGCATAATTTTCGATCGCTTTTACGCGGCATGACGCTGGCTGGAGTTTTTCTCGCGGCGTCCTTGCTCGCGGCGCCGCCGGCTCATGCCGTCAAGGCGGATGAACTCGTAACGATCTCTTCGGCGACAATCGATCCGCCGCTGCGGGCCGGCGGCTCCAGCGCGCTAAAGATCGCGGCGAAGGTGGTCGAGGGATGGCATATCAATTCGGACAAGCCGCTCAGCGAGGACTACATACCGACCAAGCTCGAGATCAAAAGCCCGGTCAGCGTGATTGCGGGTGCGATAAAGTATCCGGCGGCGGAAACGATTACGCTCGATCCCGCGGCCGGCGGCGACAAGCTTTCGGTGTTCGGCGGCGATCTCAAGTTCGAGGTGCCGCTCACGGCGTCCGCCGAGTTCGCGCCTAAGCCGGGCGACGAGCTGACGGTTACGATCGACTACCAGGGGTGCAACAACAACGAATGCCTGCGGCCGGCATCCGTGAGCACGACGGTCGCGCTGGCGGCTCCTGGAGCGGCGGCGGGTGCGCTCGACGGTATCGCTGCCGGCGGTGCGAAGAATGGCGGGCTCGGCGGCGGCGGCGACTCGAGCGGCGTGATCGAGCACATCTTTCTGAATCACGGATGGTTCCTTGGCTTCCTCGCGGTATTTCTTGGAGGCCTCGCGCTGAATCTTACGCCGTGCGTCTATCCGCTCATCGGTGTGACGATCGCGTACTTCGGCAACCAGGGCGGCGGGCCGCGCCGCGTGATGTACCTCGCGATGGTGTTCGTGCTCGGCATCGCGCTGATGTTTTCGTCGGTGGGCGTCGCCGTCGCGATGTCGGGCGGATTGTTCGGCGCCGCAATGCAAAATCCGCTCGTGCTCGCAGCAGTCTCGACGCTGCTGCTGACGCTCGCCGCGTCGAGCTTCGGCTTGTTCGTATTGCAACCGCCGCAGTGGATGATGCAGCGGGCGGGCGCCGCCCATCCGGGCTACGCGGGCGCACTCCTGATGGGCCTTGGGATGGGCGTGGTCGCAGCTCCATGCATCGGGCCAATCGTGCTGGGCTTGCTGCTGATGGTCGAGAAAAGCGGGAGCGCGCTTTTCGGTTTCGCGCTGTTCTTCACGCTGGCGATCGGACTTGGCGTTCCATACATCGGGCTGGCGATGGCGGCCGGGCATATCCGGCGTCTGCCGCGATCCGGCGAATGGCTGGCGTGGGTCGAACACCTGTTCGGCTTCGTGCTGGTCGGACTCGCGCTCTACTTTCTCGATCCAGTCGTGCCGAACAACCTGATGACGCGATTCCTCCCGTACTACGCGGCCGGCGTTGGGATTTATCTCGGCTTCATCTCGCGCGAGGGTCGAGGCTGGCGGCCGTTCCTGGTGATGAGATCGGCGCTCGGCGTAGTCGCAGTGGCAGCGCTCGCATTCATGATCTATCCGCGGCAGGCGCCGGAGAGGCTTCGCTTCGAGCCGTTCGATGCTGAAGCGCTGGCCTCTGCAACGGAAGCGCGCAAGCCCGTGCTGATCGATTTCAGCGCCGACTGGTGTATCCCATGCCGCGAGATGGAGCACTCGACCTTCGTCGATCCATCCGTGGTCAGCGAGGCTGAGCGCTTCGTGCGGATGAAGGCGAACCTGACGGCGCAGGACAAGAAGACTGAAGAACTGACCAGCAAGTACGAAATCCAGGGCGTGCCGACGACGATGCTGATCGATTCCGCAGGCAAAGTCGCGCAGCGCAAAGTCGGGTACATCGGGCCGCAGGAAATGCTCGCGGAACTGAGACAGGTCGATTGAGACGCGGGGCTGCGCGCCCCGCACCCGCGGCAGGGGTGACCCCTGCACCCAGTATTCGGAAAAGTGAAAAGATGCGGGCTGACGCCCTGTTAGGAGGTTTTGGGCGCGAGGACGCGAAGCGTTTTCGTGCCCGTAATCGCGGATATGCGTCGACGTTTCTTCCCTGAAAGTTCTAACAGGGACGAAGTCCCGCATCTTTCTCTTTTCACTGGGTGCAGGGGTCACCCCTGCCGCGGGCGCGGGGCGCGCAGCCCCGCATCCGATTCATGACAAGCGCTTCGCTTCACATTACCTGCGCGCTCTTCTACATTCGCGGGTATGAGGTTCAGCCATGGCTGCGAATGACGGATTCGTGCGCGAGATATTCGCGATGGTCAAAGAGCGGCGGTCTTTCGGAACGTCATCCGATTTGGCACCGTATCGCCGACGGCAAGGTGTCGCAGGCCGGGCTGTGCAATTTCGCGACCCAGTTCTTTCTGCAGGTGCGTGAATTTCCGCGGGCGCTCAGCGCGCTGCACTCGCGATGCGTCAACGCAGAGGAGCGTGTGAAGCTTGCGGAGAGTTTGTATGAAGAGGAGACCGGCAAGATTTCCGGCAGCGCGCCGCATCCTGAGTTGTTTATACGGCTCGGGCTGGGACTCGGGTTGAGCCGGGACGACATGATCCACGGCAAGGCGTTTCCATCGACGGCGGCGTTGATCGATTGGTTCGAGCTTTCGACCAAGGACCGATCGTTCGCGGAAGGAATCGGCGCGATCAATCTCGCAGCGGAGGGCCAGGTACCGGGAAATTTCGCGCCGTTCGCGCGAGCGCTCGAAAAGAATTACGGGCTCGCGCGAGAGCAGGTGGCGTTTTTCGACGTACACGAAATCGCCGATCGCGATCACAGTGATGTCGGCGACAACATTCTGAGTCACACGCCGATGAGCGAAGTCGAGCGTGCGAAAGTGTGGGCGGCAGTCGAGCGATCGCTCGAAATGTGGTGGCAATTTTTCGACGGAATTCAGCGCGCCTGCGAGTAGGATTTTCGCTTGATTTGCAGGCGTATACTGAGACTCATCTATGCGTATCTATTTTCGCAAAATGCTGTTCTGTTAGCGGCGCGTAGACCTTTGGCCAAAACGTCTATAATCCCACGCTTGGCCGAGATGGAAAACGCCCGCTGACTCGCTGCTTTTCTATCCACAACCTCATTTATCAAATATCGTTTGATAACCAGTCGTATTGACAAGTTTTTCCTTTACTTTATTGCCGTAGACAAATAGAATCTTGGAAGGCGGTGGTGTGGCGGAAAGGTAGTTCATCGCTCGCTCTTTTTCTATGGCAAATAAAGAATCGTCTGACGGCTATGGCGCCGAGTCCATCAAGGTTCTCGAGGGACTCGAAGCAGTTCGCAAACGCCCCGGCATGTACATCGGCGACACTGCCGAGCGGGGATTGCATCACCTCGTAACCGAGATCGTCGACAACTCGGTTGACGAGGCGCTGGCGGGTCACTGCACTGAGATCAACGTCGTAGTCTTGAGCGATGATCGGATTTCGGTCGAGGACAACGGCCGCGGAATCCCGGTCGATATGCATCCGACGGAAAAGCGATCGGCGCTCGAAGTCGTGCATACGGTGTTGCACGCCGGCGGCAAATTCGAAAAGAACGCGTACAAAGTTTCGGGCGGACTTCATGGCGTGGGCGCATCGGTCGTCAACGCGCTCAGCGACGAGTTCGAGGTCGAGGTCCACAAGAACGGCAAAATTTATTTTCAGCGCTACGAGCGCGGCATTCCGAAGACCAAGGTCGAAGAGCGCGGCAAGACCAACAGCAAGGGCACCAAGACCACCTTCACGCCCGACTCGAAAATTTTTCCCGAAGTAAAGTTCAAGTACGAAATAATCGCGCAGTACCTGCGCGAGATGGCTTACCTCAACGCGGGACTGCGAATCCGGCTGCGCGACGAGCGAGTCAACAAGGCCGAAGAGTTTCACTTCGAGGGCGGAATTGCGGAGTACGTCGCGACTCTGAGCAAGACCAGTGAAGCGATTCACGATGTAATCTTCTTCAAGGGCGTGCGCGACGGCGTCAACGTCGAGGTCGCGCTGCAATGGACCGACGCGATTCACGAGGTGATTTTCACCTACGCCAACAATATCCATACCGCCGAGGGCGGGACGCATCTGTCGGGACTCAAGTCGGCGCTGACGCGGACGATCAACAACTACGCGACCAAGAATAATCTCTTCAAGAATAAGGAAATGCGGCTCGAGGGCGACGACACGCGCGAGGGACTTGCCGCAATTGTCAGCATCAAGATCGGCGAGCCGCAGTTCGAGGGTCAGACCAAGACCAAGCTCGGCAATTCCGAAGTCGAAGGAATCGTCTCGGGACTGGTGAACGAGAAGCTCGGCGAGTTCCTGGAGAAGACGCCGCCGGTGGCGAAGAGAATCGTCGCGCGGGCGGTCGAAGCCGCCACCGCGCGTGAGGCCGCGCGCAAAGCCAAGGAGCTGGTGCGGCGGAAGGGCGCACTCGACTCGGGATCGTTGCCGGGCAAGCTGGCGGATTGCCAGGAGCGCGACCCCGCCAACGCGGAGTTGTTCATCGTCGAGGGTGACTCGGCCGGTGGTTCGGCCAAGGGCGCGCGCGACCGGCGCACGCAAGCGATACTGCCGCTGTTCGGCAAAGTTCTTAACGTCGAGCGCGCGCGTATCGACAAGGTGCTGTCATCGGACAAGCTGCGCGTGCTGATTTCCGCGCTGGGGATGGGCGTGGCGGGCGAGAAGGATCTCACCAAGCTGCGCTACCACAAGATCGTGATCATGACCGACGCCGACGTCGACGGCTCGCACATCCGGACGCTGTGGCTGACGTTCTTCTACCGCCAGTTCATCGAAATTATCGAGAACGGCTACCTGTACGTCGCCCAGCCGCCGCTGTTTCGCGCCAAGAAGGGGAAGAGCGAGCGCTATCTCAAAGACGAGGCGGCGCTCGAGGACTACCTGACCGATCTCGGCGCTGAGGCAGTTACGTTCGAAGCCGGCAAGGGCAAGGATGCGCGCGAGTTCAAAGGTGCCGCGCTGAAGGCGCTCGTGCGCAAGGCGCTGTTTCTCGAAAGGATGTACGAAGGGCTCGAGCGGCAATCGAAGGAGCGGGCGATCATCGCGTCGCTCGCCCGGCTGGCCGGCAATAGAACGATAGGCGACGAGAGTTTCGAGTCCGAGAAAGCTGCCAAGCAGATGGCCGAGGCGATTCGCAAGGACTCGAAGGATGACAACCTCGTTTTCAAGATCGAGCCTGATGGCGAAGCGCATTTCCGCGCCGTCTTCAGCCACACGCAAAATGGCGCCAGGCCGCCGACCGTCGTCGACATGACACTGCTGCGCACCGGCGAGCTGCGCGAGATACGCCGGCTGGGGCCGGAACTCGAAGCGATCAGCGCACCGTACAAGCTGAAGCCGAACGAAACCGAAAAGTCCGGGCCGCGTGAGGCTGAGACTTTCGACACGATGAGGGCGGTCGCGGACGCGGTGCTGGCGGCCGGGAACAAAGGCGTCGAGATCCAGCGCTACAAAGGCCTGGGCGAGATGAATCCGGAACAGCTGTGGGCGACGACGATGAATCCCGACACGCGATCGATGCTGAAGATGCAGATCTCGTCGCGTGAGGCGGCGGAGGAAGCCTTTGCCACCTTGATGGGCGACCAGGTGGAACCGCGCCGCTTGTTTATCGAAGAGAACGCGCTCAACACCCGCAGCCTCGACATCTAAGCGCGTCAACCTTGGATGCCCCGGCCGCGGGTCATACGCTTCGCATGTCATCGAGGGAGTCGTTGCACGAAGAAATCCGCATCATGGCGACCAACTGTGCCGTGTGCGAACGTGACGCGCGCGACGCGGAGCAGAAACTGGGCATCGTGCTGAACCTCGAGGGCATCGCGCATCCTGAGGATTCGTTCGCGTACGACCTGCTGCCACATCGGCGCGAATTCCATCGCGAGAAACTTCTGAGAAAAATCCAGGAATGGGCGGGAGCCTCTGAGTAATGGCTGAAACGACGACCAACGGCAACGAACCGCATCGCAACGAACCGACGCTGCTGAATATCGAAGACGACATGCGGCAGTCCTACCTGGACTACGCGATGTCGGTGAATATCGGGCGCGCGCTGCCGCAAATTCGCGACGGCCTCAAGCCGGTGCATCGGCGCATCCTGTACGCGATGTTCCGCGAAGGATTGCTCGCGAACCGGCGCTACTCGAAATGCGCGGGCGTCGTCGGCGAGGTCCTCAAGCGCTATCATCCGCACGGCGACATGTCGGTGTACGACGCGCTGGTCCGGATGGCGCAGCCGTTCAGCCTGCGGTATCCGCTGATCGACGGCCAGGGGAATTTCGGATCAGTCGATGGCGATCCGCCGGCTGCGTATCGTTATACCGAATGCAAGTTGACGCGGCTGGCCGAGCGGATGCTCGCCGATATCGACAAGGACACCGTCGACTTCGTTCCAAACTACGACGGGCAGCATCTCGAGCCGGAAATCCTGCCCGCGCAATTTCCGAATTTGCTCGTCAACGGATCCGACGGCATCGCAGTCGGCATGGCGACCAATATCCCGCCGCACAATCTCGGCGAGATTTGCGACGCGCTGCTGGCGTTGATCAACAAGCCGGGCATCACGCACGAAGAAATTCTCGACATCGTGCCCGGCCCCGATTTTCCGACCGGCGCGCAATTGCTGGGGCGCAAGGCGATTCGCGAGGCCTACATCACCGGCCGCGGCACGCTCACGATGCGCGCGCTGGCGTCGATCGAGACCGACAAGCGCAGCTCGCGGGCGTCGATCATCATTCGCGAAATTCCCTACCAGGTGAATAAGGCGCGCATGATCGAGCGGATGGCCGAGCTGGTCAACGACAAGCGCATCGAAGGCATCAGCGACATCCGCGACGAGTCCGATCGCGACGGCATGCGCGTCGTCATCGAGCTCAAGCGCGACGCTGAGCCGCGCATCGTTCTCAACCAGCTCTACAAGCTCACCCAGATGCAGCAAGGCTACGGCATCATCCTGCTCGGCATCCACGAGGGCCGCCCCAAGGAGATGAATCTGCTGCAGATGCTCGTGGCGTTCCTCGAGCATCGCAAGATCGTTCTTACGCGGCGCACTCGTTTCGAATTGAAGGAAGCCGAGGCGCGCCTCCACATCCTCGACGGTCTGCTGATCGCGCTCAAGAACCTCGACGCGGTCATCAAGCTGATTCGCGGATCGAAGGACGCCGAGACTGCGCGATCGGGCCTGATGAAGCAATTCGGCCTCTCGCAGTTGCAGGCGCAGGCGATACTCGATCTCACGCTGCGGCGTCTCACTTCGCTCGAGCGTGAAAAGATCGAGACCGAGCACAAGGAAACCGTCGCTCAGATCGCGCGCTACAAGAAAATTCTCGCCGACGAAAAAGAGCTGCTGAAACTGATCGCGGGCGAGCTCGATGAAATCAAGAAAGAATTCGCGGACCCGCGACGCACGCAGATCGTCGAGGCCGAGGGCGAGTTCTCGGTCGAGGATCTGATCGTCGAGGAGGACGTCCTCGTGTCCGTCACGCACGGCGGCTACATCAAGCGCACCCCGCTCTCACTTTATCGCACGCAAAAGCGCGGCGGCCGCGGCAAAATCGGCGCGACCACGACCGAAGAGGATTTCGTCGAGCATCTCGAGCGCGTCTCGACGCACGACCGCCTGCTGTTCTTCACCAGCGCGGGCAAAGTCTATGAGCTCAAGGCCTACGAACTACCCGAGGGCGGCCGCGCGGCCAAAGGACGGTCGATCGCCAACCTGCTCAGCCTCGCCAACGACGAGACGCTGTCCGCATTTATTCCAGTGCCGCGTGAAACCGCGGCCAAGTTCGTCTTTTTCTCGACTCGCCGCGGCCGCGTGAAAAAGACCTCGCTCGACGAATACGAAAATATCCGCTCGACCGGAATCATCGCGATCAATCTCGAAGACGGCGATACGCTGGTCGACGTGCGAATCACCGACGGCAATCAACAGATCGTGCTCTCGACGCGTGAAGGGCAGGCGATCCGCTTCAAGGAAGAAGAAGCGCGCCCGATGGGACGCGCGACCGGCGGCGTCGTCGGCATGGAGCTCGAATCGCAGACCGTCAAGGAAGGCAAGACTGTCATCCTGGTCGAGGACGAAATCGTTTCGATGTCCACGGTGCGCGACGACGAAACGCTCCTCACCGTATCGGAGCTCGGCTACGGCAAACGCACGCCCGCCTCCGACTACCGGCTCACGCATCGCGGCGGCAAGGGCGTCATCACGATGAACGTGACCGACAAGACCGGCAAAGTGATAAGCGTCCGCCAGGTCGGTATCGACGACCAGGTGATGTTAATAACCGACGGCGGCAAGATCATTCGATTGGCCGTCAAGACTGTGCGGCTCACCGGTCGCAATGCGCAGGGCGTTCACATGGTGCGGCTTGAAGGCGAGGAACGCGTGCGCGCGGTGGCTGGAATGGCGGAGCGCGACGAGGATGAGAGCAACGGCAACGGGTCGAACGGCAGCGGTGACGCGGACGATTCGGAAGAGTAGCTAATCGAATGGCTAATGCAGTGACTATTTGCCAATAGTCGATGACTATGCCTTCGCGCTCGGTCGCGAGGATACGTCGCTATACCATCGCGCCAGGTTCGGCTGTTCCGGCTGGATCCGTATATCGACCGTCCGCGCGAAATCGATCATGCACAGCGTCGTGATGTCTGCGATCGAGTACCTGGCTCCTGCGATGAATTCGCGACTCCTCATCTCCGTGTCCAGCCACGCGATGCGATCGATCGCTGCGCGCTTCTGAATCTCGCCGAATTCCGCTATCCGGCGTCCGCGTCCTTCCGCGACCTTGCTCAGATGAGACCAGACATTTCCGACCGGCGCGAATATTTCTAGTTCGACGCGCCGATTCCACATCTCGATCAGCGCTTTCTCGCTCGCGCTGACGCCGAACAGAGGTGGTTCCGGTTGAAATTCCTCGAAGTAGCGGCAAATCGCGACACTCTCCGACAGGCAACTGCCGTCGTCGAGCTCGAGAATCGGCAACGAGCCGAGCGGATTTTTCTTGTAGAACTCCGGCGTACGATTGGCGTTGCGCATGATATCGACTTGCACGAGATCGACGTCGATCCCCTTCTCCGCGAGGAAGATCCTCACTCGCCGCGGACTCGGCGCCAGCGTGAAATCGTACATCTTCATGGCGCTTCGGCAGGCGGCTCGCCGGCTCCTGTTCCTTCGACGCTGTAGGAGTCTTCGGCCGCCGTCAGCGCCCTGCCCCGCGCGATCTCAAATCCCATCGAGCCGAGAATTTCTTCGAGCGCGTTCAGCGCCAGCATCACGTTTTCGCGCCGCGAGCCTTCGCCCATCAGGCCGACGCGCCAGATTGTGCCCTTGAGCGGTCCGAGCCCGGCCGCGATTTCGATGTTGAAGAGTCGCAGCAATTCCGCGCGCACCTTCGCGTCGTCGATTCCCGCCGGCACCGCGATCGTCGTGAGCTGCGGCAACCTGTAACCTTCCTGCGCGGCAAGCTGTAGGCCCATCGCCCGCACTCCGGCCTGGAACGCGGCCGCGTTGATGCGATGCCGACGCCATCGCGCTTCCAATCCTTCCTCGACGACGATTCGCAGCGCCTCGTACAGCGAATAGTTCATCGTGATCGGCGCCGTGTGATGGTACAGCCGATCCGGGCCCCAGTATTGCTCGATCAACGCGACATCGAAGTACCATGAGCGGCATTTCGTTTTGCGCTTGCGCACCGACTCCATCGCGCGCTCGCTGAACGTCACCGGTGACAGCCCAGGCGGCGCGCCGAGTCCCTTTTGCGTGCAGCTGTAGCACGCGTCGATCTTCCACTTGTCGATCTCGACCGGCACGCAGGCGAGCGACGTCACCGCGTCAATCGCGATCATCGCGCCGTGCCGATGCGCGAGCTCTGCTATTTCCTCGATCGGCTGATGTATCCCGGTCGAAGTCTCGGCATGAACTACCGCGACCAGTTTAGGATTCTTCGCTGCCTTCAGCGCGGCCTCGACCTTTGCCGGCTCGACGATCGTTCCCCAATCGGCCTCGACCTTGTGAAGCTTTGCGCCGAGCCGCGACGCAACTTCGGCCAGGCGCGTGCCGAACGCGCCGTTGACGCCTACCACGACCTCGTCGCCATCCTCGATCAGATTCGCCATCACGGTTTCCATCCCGGCCGAACCGGTGCCCGAGACGGGGAACGTGATCTCGTTTGCGGTGCGGAACACTATGCGCAGCAGCTTCTTGATGTTCTCCATCACCTTGAGGAAATCCGGGTCGAGATGGCCGACGACCGGTGACGCCATCGCCTTCATCACTCGCGGATTAACGTTCGACGGCCCCGGCCCGAGCAGAATCCGCGCGGCCGGCCTCAGTTCTGGAAATGAATCGGCCACCTGTGTTTTTCTCCTTCCAATCGTTCGACGGGATTGTTGAAATCGAACCTTGCTATTATGACCGCGAAGGATCAACCGCAAAAGCGCCGGGCGTGGTAGAGTGCTGCGGGAGATCGGCGCGCCGCCCCAATACTGATGAGTGCAATCGACCGCAAACTTCTCGACGACCTTCGCGAGATTCTGGGCGTTGACGGAATCGTCTCACGCGCCACCGAGCTGAAAGTTTACGAGTGTGACGGCTGGACCGTCGAAAAAAGCGTTCCCGACGTGCTGCTGCTGCCACGCTCGACCGCGCAGTTGAGCGCCGTCCTCAGTGCGCTCTATCGAAGCGGCGTCGCTTTCGTGCCGCGCGGCGCGGGCACCGGGCTTTCCGGCGGATGCCTGCCGCTCAACGCGCCGGCAATGATCTGCACCTCGAAGATGAATCGCATCGTCGATATAGATCTCGAAAATCGGCGCGTCGTGGCCGAGAGCGGCGTCGTCAACCTGCACGTTACAAACGCGGTCAAGTCGAAGGGCTATTTCTACGCGCCCGATCCGTCGTCGCAGGTAGCGTGCACGATCGGCGGCAATATCGCCGAGAACTCCGGCGGGCCTCACACGCTGAAATACGGGGTGACTACCAATCACGTGCTTGCGCTCGAGCTCGTGCTGGCTGACGGCGGAGTCGTCGAGCTCGGCGGTCCGGCCGAAGAGCGATGCGGCTACGACCTGGTCGGTGCTGTGGTCGGCGCTGAAGGCACGACGGGAATCGTGACGCGCGCAACGCTCAAGCTGCTGCGCGAGCCCGAGAATCATCGCACGCTCCTGGCCGCCTTTCCCGATGCCGATACCGCGACGCGCGCCGTCTCGATGATAATCGCATCGGGGATTGTGCCGGCCGCCCTCGAGATGATGGATCAGCTCATCATCCGCGCCGTCGAGGAGGCGTTCCATGTCGGACTCCCGCTCGACGCGGGCGCTGTGCTCATCATTGAGCTCGAAGGTCTCGAAGCCGGACTAACTAATTACTCCGATGAGGTTGTAAAAATTGTCAGCGCGTCGGGTGCATCGAGCGTCAGGCTCGCGCGCGATGAAGCGGAGCGAGCGCTGCTCTGGAAGGCGCGCAAACGGGCTTTCGGAGCTGTCGGGCGCCTCGCACCGAACTATGCGACTCAGGATGGCGTCGTGCCGCGAACCTGCCTGCCGCGGATTTTGCGTGTGATCGAGGAGGTCAGCCGCCGCTATGATTTGCGCATCGGCAACGTCTTCCATGCCGGCGACGGCAATCTGCATCCGATAGTTCTCTATGACGAGCGCGATCCCGATCAGGTTCGGCGCGCCATCGACGCTGGACGCGACATCCTCAAAGCGTGCATCGAGATGGGCGGCAGCCTCACCGGCGAGCATGGAATCGGCGTCGAAAAAATCGGCGAGATGGCGCTGATGTTTTCGCCGGACGATCTTCGCGTGATGACCGAGTTGCGCCACGTGTTCGATCCATCCGAGCGATCGAATCCAGGCAAAGTGATCCCGCAGCCGGGTGCGTGCGTCGAAGTTACCACGCCACGCCGTCAGGTTCCGATCTAACTGTTACACGAAAATCGTGGCTGCCACTGCATCCTCAGATCTGGCGAACCGTCTCGGCTCTATTGTCGGCGCCGCCCACGTCCGCGCGCCAAACTCGCCGGAACTTCGCGCGGCGGAAATGATCGTTGAGCCCGCTTCGGTCAAGGCAATCTGCGAGATCGTCCGCATGTGCGAAACGGATCGAATCGCGATGGCGCCGATCGGCGCGGGGCGCACGCTCGCGGCGATCCGGCGCACGCCCGTCACGATCGGTATCTCGACGGCGCGGCTGGCGCGAATTGTCGCGCACGAACCGCACGACCTGACAGTTGTCGCAGAGTCGGGAATCACTGTCGGGGCGCTGAATGATGCGATGGCCCCGGCCGGCCAGCGCCTTCCGGTAGATCCTTGCAAGCCCGCGATGACGACTCTTGGATCCTTAATCGGCGCCGCCCACTCGGGACCGCTTCGCCTCTCGGAGGGCACCTCGCGCGACCTGCTAATCGGAGTCCGCTTCGTCGGACACGGCGGCAACTTGATTCACGGCGGCGGACGCGTGGTCAAAAACGTCGCCGGTTATGATTTGATGAAACTGATGGGTGGCTCGTTCGGAACATTGGGAATAGTGACTGAGGCGACTTTCAAAGTGCGCCCGATTCCGCCTGCGTACTGTCTCGCAGTCGTTCCTTATGCGCTCGCAACCGAAGCGTTCGCTGCGGCCTACATACTCAATGAGGCGCTGCCACTGAGTAATCTGGAGATACTCAGTCCGGCGCTCGCGGCGCGCTTCAATTCCACAACTCAATTTCTACTTCTGGCCGGTTTTTCCGGCAGTCCGCTGGAGATTGGCTACCAGGCCGAGCGGATCGATGACTTGCTCCGCGCGCGTGGAGAAATTCTCGACGGTAGTGCGGCACTTCAGAACTACGAAACGCTGCGCGATGTCGATTTCGTTTCGGCGCCACTGGCCGCGCAGATCGCGGTTCCACCTGCGCATCTCGCGCGAGCGCTGGAGACTTGCGGAGCCGAGTTTCGCGCTCATGCCGGTTCCGGCGTCGCGCAGATAATTCCGCGCGACGAACTTTCTACCGAACTTGCCGCTTCGACGGTCGCGCGATGGCGTGAAGTCGCGCGCGCGGCCCGCGGCAACCTTCGATTGCTCGCCGCCGCGCCGGCGATTCGCGACTCGCTGGAGTTCTTCGACACCCCGAACGGCGGCGCGCTCGCGCTGATGCGCCGGCTCAAATTGGCCTTCGATCCAGCCGGGATCTTCAACCCCGGATGCTTCGTTGGAGGAATCTGATGACCGGCGCGGTCGTCACACCATCGACACCCATTCGCGACGTTTGCGACTACGACCTGCTTTTCGATTGCGTTCATTGCGGTCTATGCGCCGAGGCTTGCCCGACCTACGTTGTAACGCGATGCGAGATGGACTCGCCGCGCGGCCGAATCTATTTGATGAAGTCGCTCGCCGAAGGCCGCATCGACCTCGACGATGACGCCGCGCGCCATCTCGATTTGTGCCTTGGATGCCGCGGATGCGAAACCGCCTGCCCGTCCGGCGTTCACTATGGCCGCCTGATTGAAGGTGCGCGTTCGTTCGTCGAGCGCAATCATCACCGCGGCTTTCTCGATCGGTTGAAGCGCAGCGCAGTTAGCGCAATCTTTCCATACCCAAATCGCCTCCGGATGCTGCTCGCACCGCTGAGACTCGTCGATCGCCTGGAGTTGAGGCTGGCTCTCAGAGCCATTGTGCCGCGGACGATTCGCGATTGGCTCGATCTCCTTCCACCGCTCGAAGCGGACTCGTACAAGCTTGCCGACGAAACATTCATCGCGCCGCGCGCCGACGCACCGACGGTGGTCGTGCATCGCGGATGCGTTGCGCAAGTGCTTGCGAATTCCGAGAATCTGAACAGCGAGCGCCTGCTTGCGGCCGCGGGCTATCGTGTCGTCCAACTGCAATCGACGTCATGCTGCGGAGCGCTCGATCTGCATTCAGGCAGCGCGTCGCGAGCCCGCGATTTCGCGCGCTCCAACGTTCGCGCACTGAAGAACTCAGGCGCCGGCGCAATCGTATCGGCCGCGTCCGGATGTTCCGTGGCAATCGCCGAATACGGTGAATTGCTCAAAGACGAAACGGATTTTGCCGCAGATGCGCGCGAGGTATCCTCGAAAATCCGTGACCTGAGCTCGTTGCTGCTCGACGCGCCCGCAAATATCAAGCGCGATTTTCGAGGGCGCGTCACTTATCACGACGCCTGTCATCTCGCGCACGGACTCGGGGTGCGCGACGCTCCGCGCAAACTGCTCGCTTCGATTTCCGGCGTGACGCTGGTCGAGATGACCGAGTCCGACGTTTGCTGCGGCTCCGCCGGATCGTACAATTTGACGGAGCCCGAAATGGCGCGCGAACTGGCCCGACGCAAGGCGGACAATATCGTCGCGACCGGCGCCGACTACGTAGTGCTGGCGAATCCCGGGTGCGAGTTTCAAATCGCCGCCGAACTTCGCCGCCGCGGATCCAAAGTCAAAGTCGTGCACCTGGCCGACTTCCTCGCGATGGCTTCCCGGTGAATCTCCTCGAAATCAAGCTCTACTTCGCGTACACGAGTCCGTACTCGTACCTCGCGATGCAGCCCGCATACGACCTCGAGCTGTCTCACAACGTGCGCGTGCGCTTCATCCCGTACGGCGTGAACATCCGGAAGGTTTACGGCCCGCTCGATCGCGAGGAGGCCGACCGCCGCAAGGTCCGGTACCTGTATATCGACGCGCGCCGAATCGCGAAGGAACGCGGGCTTGTCATCTATCCACCAAAAAAGATTTTCAGCGCACGGCTTGCTTTCTACGGCGGTCTCTTCGCCGAGAAGAATCGACGGTTACGGCCGTATTCGAATCGCGTGTTCGACCGATTCTGGAAGCAGGAACTCGACGTTGAGAACCGCGATGCGATTTCAGCGATCGTCGCAGAAGTCGGTCTCGATGCCGCGGATTTTCTTCGTTATGCGGACGCCGACGCGCGCGCCGACCTCAACGCATGCTTTGCCGAGGCCGAGCGCGACGAGATCTTTGGCGTGCCGACCTTCATCGTGGACAGCGAGCCGTTCTGGGGCGAGGATCGAATCGAGTGGGTGATTCGCAAGCTCGACGCGATGGGTCTGCGCCGCTGAAATTCAACTCCGGGTGATAGGAATGTACCTTGGCTGCGATTTCACTCGCACGAGCCACGCGCGAATCGCCGGATAGTCCGCCAGATCGAAGCCGCCTTCATCGGCGACGTGCGTATAGGCGTAAAGCGCGATATCGGCAATCGAGTAGCGCTCGCCAACAAACCATTCGCGCGACTTCAAATGCCCTTCCATCGCGCCGAGCGCGTCGTATCCGCGCGGCCGCATCAGCGTGTCGAGAATCGTGCGCCGAGGATCCTGCACGTCAGGATGAATCACCAGGTACCGAACGCTCGCGATGTACGGTTCGTGGCTGTACTGCTCGAAAAATAGCCACTGCAGAACCTGCGCACGTTGGAAACGATCGGCAGGGAGGAACGGCGTGCCTTCCGCAAAGTATGAGATGATCGCGTTGGACTCGAACAGCAGTTTGCCATCGTCAAGTTCGACGGCGGGAATCCTGCCGTTCGGAAATTTCCCGAGAAACTCCGGCGTGCGTGTTTCGCCCTTGACGATGTTGAGCTCGATCCGCTCAAACGGAATCGCCAGCTGCGTCAGCAGCAGGCGAACTTTGTAGCCGTTGCCCGAGGCCAGATAGTCATACAGGCGAATCATCAGAGTTCGGGACTGGACGGCAAAAAGGTCTCGCCCATCAGGTACGCATCGACCGCGCGCGCGGCCTCGCGTCCCTCCCAGATTGCCCAGACCACCAGCGATTGCCCGCGACGAGTGTCGCCGGCGGCGAACACTCCCGGCACGCTCGACATGTAGTTCTCGCATTGCACGTTACTGCGCGGGTCGAGCTTGAGGCCGAGCTCCGAAATTATTCCGTCGGGCTCGGGGCCGAGAAATCCCAGCGCGAGCAGCACCAGGTCGCACTCGATCTCGAAGTCGGTGCCGGGAATTTGCTCCATCACCATCCGTCCGTTGTCGCGCTTCCAATTGAGCCGCACGCCGTGGAGTTTTTTCACCACGCCGTTTTCGCCGGAGAACCTGCTCGTGTTCACGCTCCAGTCGCGTTGCACGCCCTCTTCGTGCGAGCTCGAGGTGCGCATGATCATCGGCCAGTCAGGCCACGGCATTTCGTCGGTCCGCTTCTCCGGAGGCATCGGGAGCAGCTCGAACTGATGCACGACGATCGCGCCCTGCCGATTCGATGTGCCCAGGCAATCCGAACCCGTGTCGCCGCCACCGAGAATTACCACCCGCTTTCCGTTCGCTGTGATCTCGGCAGCCGGATCGAGCGCGTCGCCGAAGTTGCGTTTGTTCTGCTGCGGCAGGAAGTCCATCGCGAAATGGATTCCCTTGAGGTCGCGTCCGGGTATCGGCAGGTCACGAGGCTTGGTCGCGCCCATCGTGAGAACGATTGCGTCGTACTTCGATCGCATCTCATCGGCGTGGATGTCGATACCGGCGCGGCAGTTGGTGACAATCTCGAGGCCCTCGGCCTTCATCTGCTCGAAGCGCCGGTTGACGATCCATTTTTCCAGCTTGAAGTCGGGAATACCGTAAGTGAGCAATCCGCCGACGCGATCCGATCGCTCGTAAAGCGTGACCGCATGTCCGGCTCGCGTGAGTTGCTGCGCGCACGCCAGCCCGGCCGGTCCCGATCCCACGACCGCGACGCGCTTGCCCGATTTGCGCGCCGCCGGCAGCGGCGCGATCCACTTCTCCGCCCACGCGTGGTCGATAATGTTCTTCTCAATCAGTTTGATCGTTACGGGATCGTTGTTGATATTCAGTACGCAGGCTTCTTCGCAGGGCGCGGGACAAATCCTGCCGGTGAATTCCGGAAAATTATTGGTCGCATGGAGCCGGTCGATAGCCTCGCGCCATCTGCCCCGGTAGATGAGATCGTTCCAATCGGGAATGATGTTCCCGAGCGGGCAACCCTTGTGGCAGAAGGGGATTCCGCAATCCATGCAGCGGGCGCCCTGCGCGCGAAGCTTCTCTTCGGACATCTTGAGATCGAACTCGCGCCAATCCTTCAGGCGTTCGCCGACCGGACGCCGCGAAGGAGTCTCGCGTTTGATTTCCAAGAAGCCCGTGATCTTACCCATCGAAGCCGCGATCTCCCATCAATCCTGATTAGTCAGTCGATTAGTCACTCGGCTAAACTGCCGCGAGCCGCGCGAGGTCCGAGTCCATGTTGAGATGCTGCCGTTCGAGCACCATGCGATACTCAGTCGGCAACACTTTAGTAAATTTCCCGATGTGGTCGTCCCACTTGTCGAGGATTCGCCGCGCGACCTCGCTATCCGTGTACTGCTGATGCCGCGCGATCAGCGCGTGCAGCTGCTTGAGCTCGTCCGGGTTGCTGACCGGGCCTAACTCGACCATGCCGGGATTGCAGCGCGAGGCGAATGATCTGTCCTCGTCGAGCACGTAGGCGACGCCACCGCTCATGCCGGCTGCGAAGTTGCGGCCGGTCTTGCCGAGCACCACGACCAGCCCGCGCGTCATGTACTCGCATCCGTGATCCCCGACACCCTCGACGACTGCATGCGCGCCACTGTTGCGCACCGCGAATCGCTCGCCGGCTACGCCACGGAAGAACGCCTCGCCGCCGGTCGCACCATACAGCGCGACGTTGCCGATGATGATGTTGTCCTCGGCCTTGAAGGTCGATTCCTTCGGCGGCCGCACCGCGACGAATCCGCCCGACAATCCCTTGGCGCAGTAGTCGTTCGCGTCACCTTCGAGGTGGAGCGCAACTCCCGGCGCGAGCCATGCGCCGAAACTCTGGCCGGCCGAACCTTTCAGATGAATCTGAATCGTATGAGGCGGCAGTCCTTCCGCGCCGAAGCGCCGCGACACTCCCGCCGACAGCATCGTGCTCGCAGTGCGGTTCACGTTGCGGATTGGAAGATGAATTTCGACCGGCTTGCGATGTTCGAGCGCATCCTTCGCAAGCTCAATGATCTGATTGTCGAGCGCCTTGTCGAGACCGTGATCCTGCAGCTCGACGCAATGCAGCGGCTCGTCGGGGCCGACATCGGGTCGACGAAGGATGTTCGCGAGATCGACGTTGCGCGCTTTCCAATGCGCAATCGCTTCGTTGGCGTCGAGACACTCGACGTGACCGACCATCTCGGCCACGGTACGAAAGCCCAACTGCGCCATGTATTCGCGCAGTTCGTCCGCGATGAACATCATGAAGTTCACGACGTGCTCGGGCTTACCCGCGAACTTTTCGCGCAACACAGGGTCCTGCGTCGCGATGCCGACCGGGCACGTGTTGAGATGGCAGACGCGCATCATGATGCATCCAGAAGCGACCAGCGCGGCGCTCGCGAAACCGAATTCCTCGGCGCCCAGCAGCGCAGCGACCGCCACGTCGCGCCCGGTCTTGAGCTGACCGTCGGTCTCGACAGCGATGCGACCGCGAAGACCGTTCATCACGAGAGTCTGCTGCGTCTCGGCGAGTCCGAGCTCCCACGGAATCCCCGCGTGCTTGATCGATTGCAGCGGGGACGCGCCGGTGCCGCCGTCGTAACCACTGATCAGCACAACGTCCGCCTTGGCCTTCGCGACGCCCGCCGCGATCGTGCCGACGCCAACTTCCGCAACGAGTTTTACGCTGATGCGCGCGCGATTGTTGGAATTCTTGAGATCGTGGATAAGCTGCGCGAGATCCTCGATCGAATAGATGTCGTGATGCGGCGGCGGCGAGATCAACCCAACGCCGGGCGTCGAGTAGCGAATCTTCGCGATGAAGTCGTCGACCTTGTGACCGGGAAGCTGCCCGCCTTCGCCCGGCTTGGCTCCCTGAGCCATCTTGATCTGCAATTCGTCGGCGTTGACCAGGTAATGACTGGTGACGCCGAACCGCGCCGACGCCACCTGTTTGATCGCGCTGCGGCGGAAATCGCCGTTCGCATCGCGCACGAAACGCGCGGGATCCTCGCCGCCCTCGCCGGTGTTGCTCTTGCCGCCGATCCGGTTCATCGCGATAGCGAGATTTTCGTGCGCCTCTTTGCCGATCGATCCGAACGACATCGCGCCGGTTTTGAATCGCTTGACGATTTCCGTGGCCGGCTCGACTTCTTCCAGCGGCACCGGCGGCCGGCTGGAATTGAACTTGAGCAGCGCGCGAAGTGTCGAAAGCGAACGGCTCTGCTCGTCAACCGCCTTCGTATATTCCTTGAACAGCCGGAAACTTCCCGAACGTACCGAGTGCTGCAAGCGCGCGATCGTGTTCGGGTTGTACATGTGGAACTCGCCCGCACGGCGCCACTGGTATTGCCCGCCAACGTCCAGCTCGCCGTCGAGATTCGCCGCCACTTTGTACGCATAGGTGTGTCGTTGGGCGGTCTCGCGCGCGATCGCGTCGAGCCCGACGCCCGCCACCCGCGACGGCGTCCACGTGAAGTACTTGTCGATCACATCCTGCGACAGTCCGATCGCCTCGAAGATTTGCGCGCCGCGATAACTCTGCGTGGTCGAGATACCCATCTTGGACGCGACTTTCGTAATGCTCTTGCCGACCGCCTTGACGAAGTTGTGGACCGCTGTGCCTTCGTCGATGTCGCGCAGCTGGCCGTCGCGAATCATCCCAGCCATCGTCGCGTACGCGAGGTACGGGTTCACGGCGCCCGCACCGTAGCCGACAAGCAGGCAGAAATGCATTGCCTCGCGCGGCTCGCCCGACTCGACGACGAGACCGGCGCGGGTGCGCGTGCCTTCGCGAATCAGATGATGATGCACGGCGCCGGTCGCGAGCAGTGCGGGAATCGCGGCGAAGTCCGCGTTCACTCCGCGATCGGAAAGCACGATGATCGTGTAGCCGGATTCGATCGCGTCGGAAGCGCCCTTGCAAAGCGTGTCGAGCGCGCTACGAAGCCCGCCCTCGCCATCCGCGACGCGATACAGCGCCGGCAGCGTGATCGTGCGCAGGCCCTCGACGTTCAGCCGCTTGATTCGTTCGAGTTCCTCGTTGGTGAGAATCGGCTGCTGGAGCTGAAGCTGGCGGCAATGACGCGGCGATTCCTCGAACAGATTGTCTTCGGCGCCAATCGTCGTCTCGGTCGAGGTCACCAGCTCCTCGCGAATCGGATCGATCGGCGGATTCGTCACCTGCGCGAACAACTGCTTGAAGTAGTTGTAGAGCGGCTGCGATTTGTTCGAGAGCACGGCGAGCGGCGTGTCGGTGCCCATCGAGCCGACCGGCTCCTGCCCGTTGGTTGCCATCGGCGCGAGGATCATTTTCAGATCCTCGATCGTGTAGCCGAACGATTGCTGCTGCTTGAGCAGCTCGTCCGCTTCGAAGCATTCAACCGCCGGAGCGCCCGCTGCTTCGGGGAGCGACTCGAGTTTGACCAGACTGCTTTCGATCCACGCTCGGTACGGCTGCCGCGCCGCTATCGACTCCTTGATCTCTTCGTCTTGCACGATTCGGCCGAGAGCGGTGTCGATCAGAAACATTCTGCCCGGCTGCAGCCGTCCCTTATGCGCGACGTTCTCCGGCGCGATCTCTAGCACGCCGGTCTCCGACGCCATCACCACCAGCCCGTCCTTGGTCACCGTGTAGCGCGACGGACGCAGGCCGTTGCGATCGAGCACCGCGCCGATCCTGATTCCGTCGGTAAACGCGATCGACGCGGGCCCATCCCACGGCTCCATCATGCATGAATGGAAGTTGTAGAACGCGCGCTTGCTGTCGCTCATCTGCCGGTCGTTCTGCCACGCTTCCGGAATCATCATCATCACGGCATGCGGGATTGAACGGCCGGTGCGAATCAACAGCTCGAGACAATTGTCGAAGGTCGCGGAGTCACTGCCGTTGGGCTCGACGATCGGCAGCAGCTTCTTGATGTCGTCGCCGAACAGCGGCGAAGAAAAAAGTTTCTCGCGCGCGACCATCCAGTTGATATTGCCGCGCAGCGTGTTGATCTCGCCGTTATGCGACATGAAACGGTACGGATGCGCGCGGTCCCAGCTTGGGAACGTGTTGGTCGAGAACCGCTGATGCACCATCGCCAGCGCGCTCTTGAATGCGCCGTCGAGCAAGTCGGGGAAGAACTCAGGCAGTTGCGTCGAGATCAACTGGCCCTTGTACACGACGGTCAGCGACGAGAGGCTGCAAAAATAAAATAGCTCGGGATCGAACAAACCGAGTTTTTCCGCTTCGGTCATCGCGCGCTTGCGGATTACGTATAGCTTGCGCTCGAGCGCCTCGACATCGGGCACCTCGGCACTGCGCGCGATGAAGACCTGGCGAATCGCGGGCATCCCGCGCCGCGCGATATCGCCGCACGCCGACTCGACCACCGGCACGTCGCGCCATCCGAGAATTCGCTGCCCTTCCTCGTTGACGATTCTCTCGAACGCGTCCTCGCACTCCTTGCGCTTGACCGCGTCGAGCGGCAGGAAAACCTGGCCGACTCCGTATTCGCCGGGCGCCGGCAGTTGGAAGCCGAGCCGCGCCGCTTCGCTCGCGAAAAAGTCGTGCGGGATCTGCACCAGGATTCCCGCGCCATCACCGGTGCGCGGATCGCATCCGCACGCGCCGCGATGCGTCAGGTTGTTGAGTACCTGCAGGCCCTTGGCCACGATGTCATGCGAGCGCTCGCCCTTGATGTTCACGACGAAGCCGACGCCGCACGCGTCATGCTCATGCGCTGGATCGTAGAGGCCCTGCTTTTTTGGAATGCTTCGGTAGTTATGCATCATGACACCCGCCTTGAATCCGGGGGCGTGGATTTCGCGGAGGCGTGCCGATGCCGCCTGCCGTTCACCGGTTCGCTCGCGTCGCCGTTGAGGTGCGGCGAGATCAATCCGCGCTCGGTATGCGTCGACAGCACCACCATCGTCTCCGTCCGCGCCACTCCCTCGATCGAGCGGATCGTACTGATGAGCCGCTCGAGCGACGAAGTGTTTTCGGTTTTAACTTTCATCATCAGCGTGTGCTGACCGGTGACGTGATGGCATTCGAGGACGTCGTCGAGCAGTGCGACGGATTCCTCGAACAGCGAAATTGTTTTCGGATGCGCGATCGACACGCCGATGAACGCAGTGACGTCTTTACCGAGACGAGTCGCATCGACGGCCGCGTGATAGCCGATGATCACGCCGCTGTCTTCCAATTTTTTTACGCGCTCGTTGACCGACGGCGCCGACAGGCCGACTTGCTCGCCGAGTTTGACGAACGGAATTCTGCCGTGTTCCTGCAGCAGTCCAATAATCTGCAAGTCAATAGCATCGAGTTCGGGGGAATCGCCGCCGAATTTCATAAGGTTATCCTTGTCGAGTGGCGATGAAGATAGAAGGAAAGCAAAATTGTGTCAAGTGTTTATAAGGCCCAGCATAAATAAAACGATTGTTTATTAAGTATGCCAGCCCTCAACCGATGAAACATAGGACAACCCTGCCAAATACCTACGCTCATGATGAGCTTTTAGGCATTCGAGACCATTGCCGATGCCCTGTCTGCGTTTGCGGCTACGGCGATTCGACGGGCTGCTGCTCGCCTCTAAAATTCGCGACGCCCTTCTCTACGAACGACTCGAAGGCGCGGAGATAATCTTTCGGCCGTAACGCTGACGGTCGAGGAAGTACGGCAGGTTGAGATTGAGACCGACCGCGCAATGCTTCGTTCGCGGCGCGCAGGGCGAGCGGTCGGTGCATAATACTCATAGTCTCTAGAAACATAGTCTTTATTCCGGCTTTATGCGGTCGTGGCGTCACCCTCTATAGCCTTCGGCCGACGCGTTCGCGAGCTTCGCGAACAGCGGGGTTGGACCCAGGAAGACCTTGCCGTCAAATGCGGACGACATTGGACTTATATAGGCGGTATTGAACGTGGCGAAAGGAATCCCACTCTCCGCGTTATCAGCGACCTCGCCCAGGCCCTCGGCCTGGCTACGCGCGATCTTTTCCCTAAGCGCGGTGCGAAATGAGGAAGCATCCTCTCGAAGTGCTGTGGAATACGACCGCGTGGGACATTCTTTCAGCCATTCAGCGAGGATTTCGGGCGCAAGTCGATGTAAAAGGCAAGCTGGCCGAATGGTTTCTCTTTCAGAAGCTCGAAAAAATGGAGCAGGAAGGTGCTCTCGCAAGCGTTGATTGGAAAGACAAGGACGGCCAACCAGATTTTGTCGTGACCTACGCTGGTCGGGAAATTAAGATCGAGTGCAAGAACGTCCGGTCGCCTGGCAAAACCAATCGTCCGCAGGAATTGGCGCGGGTTGAACTCCAGAAGACTCGCAACAGCAAGGAAGGGGAACCGACGCGCGGCTACAGGCCGGAGGAATTCGACGTACTCGCCGCGTGTCTCTTTAATTCTACGCAGAAATGGGAATACCTTTTTGTGGCGACCCGGCGACTTACCAGACGACCCAAGCCGCTAGCACAATTTCTTACGGTTATGCAGCCCGTTCCGCTCCAACCGGAAGGTTTTTGGAGCTATGATTTGTTCGATGCCCTCAAGGACGCAATCAAGTAACGGACATTCCGGCGACCCTCATCCGCCAACAAAACCACTTTACGAAACGAAGCTGGGTCGAGCTTACGTAGCGGATTCGAGATCGTTTATGGCTGGTCTTGAGGCTGGAAGCGTGAATCTCGCCTTCACTTCGCCGCCCTATGCACTTCACTTCAAGAAAGAATACGGCAACGCCAATCAGAGAGACTATGTGGAGTGGTTTCTACCGTTCGCTCGCGAAGTACACCGTCTGCTGCGGGACGACGGCAGTTTTGTGATCGATATTGGTGGCGCCTGGACACCCGGTAAGCCGACTCGCTCCTTGTATCATTTCGATTTGTTGATCGCTCTGGTTCGGGAGGTCGGCTTCTACTTGGCCCAGGAATTCTATTGGTACAATCCTGCGAAACTTCCCTCGCCAGCCGAGTGGGTAACAGTCCGGAAGATACGGGTGAAAGATACGGTCAACTGCCTTTGGTGGTTGTCGAAGACCCCAGATCCCAAGGCGGACAATCAGCGAGTGCTCAATGAGTATAGCCCGGATATGCGACGGCTCGTAAAGCGCGGGTACAAACCGAAGGTCCGTCCGTCCGGACACATCATTACCAAGAAATTCACAGATCGCGGTGGTTCTATAGCATCGAATCTACTAGTACATGGCAACAACGACGCCAACGGCCGGTATCTTGAACTCTGCAAACTGAATAACATCAAGCCTCATCCGGCTCGGTTTCCCGTTCAAGTGCCGGCCTTCTTCCTTCGATTCCTCACTGATTCTGGCGATTTAGTCCTTGATCCTTTTGCTGGAAGCAACACGACGGGCGAAGCTTGCGAACGCGAGGGCCGTCAATGGATAGCTGTCGAGAACCATTCGCCTTACCTCGAGGCGAGCAGGTTTCGATTCGAAGGTGAATTGGCGCGCCTACCGGATCGTCTTGCGGAACCAGCTCCACCGGCCTTGCAGGCATCACTCTTCTGAAAGAAATAGATCTTCGGACAGCCAACCGCTGAGTCGGATAGTGGTGCCGACCGCCCTGCAGACGATGCCTATTAGCCTTTCAGGTTCGTGTCGCGCTTTTCTACGAAGGACTTCGCGCCCTCGAGATGGTCTCGTCGTACTACGAATGCGGGTAAGCGTCGCTCCCCATCTCGAGCGCGTCGAGGCCCGACCATTCCACCTCCACCAGCACGCGGTTGCCGATCGTGCGCTCGACGATCTTGAAGAACAGCATCGACAGTCCGAATACGACTACTACGTTGACCGTTACCCCGATCAGCTGCGCGAAAAATTGGCCAACGTCGCCGTAGAGCAGGCCGGTCACCGGTCCCGCGACGCCGTTCCAGCCGTCGCCGTAGGTGCCGTCGGCGAGCAGGCCGAGCGCCAGCGCGCCCCAGATTCCACACACGCCGTGGACGGCAATCGCGCCGACCGGATCGTCGATTCGATAGCGACGCTCTAGTTCCAGCACCGCCCACACGACCAGCAATCCCGCAATCGTACCGATCAACACCGCCGCCGCCGGCGTCACGAATGCGCACGGCGCGGTGATCGCGACGAGGCCGCCGAGCAGGCCGTTGCAGGCCATCGCGATGTCGGGCTTGTTGTACCGATGCCACAGGTAGAGCAGCGACGAGAGCGCACCCGCTGCCGACGCGAGCATCGTGTTTGCCGCGATGATCGCGATTCGCGGATCGGTTGCGGCTAGTGTCGATCCGCAGTTGAAGCCGAACCATCCGAACGCGAGTATCAAAGTTCCACTGACGGCCATCGGCAGATTGTGGCCTGGCAACGCGCCGATCGCGCCGTCGCGCCGGAACTTGCCGATGCGCGGTCCCACCATGTATGCGCCCGCGAGCGCCGCGATTCCTCCGGTCATGTGCACGACCGACGATCCCGCGAAATCGAGATGGCCGTGGCCCAGGCCCAGGTTCACGCCAAGTTGCGAGAGCCATCCGCCGCCCCACACCCAGTTGCCGTACAGCGGATACAGGAACATCGACATGAACAGGCCGTAGATGAAGAACGCTTTGAACTTCCAGCGTTCCGCCATCGCACCTGTCGGAATGGTTGCGGCGGTGTCCATGAATACGAGCGAAAATAGAAACATGCCGAGGCTGGCAGGATCGCGGCTGACGTTGAGCAGTGCGAACTTGCTGAAGCCGAGGATGCCGTAGGAGTGCGCGCCGATCGTAATCGACAGCTCGTGATGCCCGATCGCGCTCGTCCCGAGCGACGGCCAGTGCGCGATGCCGCCCATCATGAACCCGTAGCCGGTGAGCCAGAAACCGATGATGCCGATCGGGTAGATGATCAGGTTCATCGCCATGGTGTTGACCGCATTTTTCGATCGCGTGAAGCCCGTCTCCACCATCGCGAACCCGAGCTGCATGAACATCACGAGGAAGCCGGCGATCAGCAGCCAGGCAAGGTTCAGCGAACTATCCAACGGCGGCGATGAGGCCGCAGTCTGCGCGCGCGCGACGGAGGAAAAGAGCATCAGCACGGCGACAGTCGCGGCGGCCCGTCCGAGTTGCGATCGTCTCGGCATCATCTCGTCTGCCCTCGATATGACCGGCGCGGCTGAGACTGCGTCGCCGGGTAACGGTTTGCGAGCCAAATCAAAACCAGAAAGGCCCCGATGAGCGAGGTGAAAAACGCTACGTAGCCAAGCCTGCGGCGCATATTCTGCATCGCGAGGCTGCGCGGATGCAGGCGATCGGCGCGGTTCTGCGGCACGACCCGCGACGGATCGCGCAGGTCTTCCAGCATCTCGGCCGCGCTCGCATAGCGGTCGCGCGGATTGCGCTCGATCGCGTGCAGCACGATCTCCTCGAGATGCGGATCGAGATCGTGCTTGAACGCCGATGGCGGCTGCGGGTCTTCCGCTGTCTTCGCGCGCATCACGTTGTAAACGTTGGGGCCCGAATAGGGCAGATGGCAGGTCAGCAACTCGTAGAGAATCACGCCCAGCGAATAGATGTCGGTGCGGACGTCGCCGCGCCGGCCGCTGACCTGCTCGGGCGCCATGTAGTCCGGTGTGCCGATGGTCGACGACAATCCAGACCACGTCAGCCGACGCGCGGATTCGTCGAGCGCGATTCCGAAGTCCATGATCTTGGTCTGGCCTTCGGCCGTCACCAGGATATTTTCCGGCTTCATGTCCCGATGCACCACGCCTTCGCCGTGCATGTACACGAGCGTCTCCGCCAACTGCCGCGCGAGGTTGAGCGCCTTTTCCAGCGGCAGTCCGGGTTCCCGCATCATCGATCGCAGCGAATCGCCCTCGATGTATTCCATCGCGATGTACATCCGGCTTTTCTTCTTGGGCGTGAGGACTTTGACGATGCCGGGATGGTCGAGGCGGCGTCCGACTTCTTCTTCGCGCTGAAAGCGGCCGTAGAAAACAACGTCGCTCTCGAACTGCATGTAAGGAACTTTGATCGCGACGGTCTTGCCGTCCATTTGATCGATAGCTTTGAAGATCGACGCCATCCCGCTGCGCGCGATCACCTCGATCAACTTGTACTGATCGAGGTTTTCACCGACGCCTACCTCGCGCATTTGATCGACCGTCTCGGGGGAAAAGAGTCAGCGGACGTTAACACCCGGCGCGCCGCCAATGGAAGAGGACGGCACCGCCAGATTACCCTATCGCCCGAACAATCCGCGCAGTCGATCGCGCCATCCACCGGTGCGCACGGTATGCCCGGTGTGCGAGGTCATTCTGAAAACGGCGCAGGTCAGGTTGTCGTGCGTGCCGCGTTCGTTCGCAGTATCGATCAGGTTGCGGCACGCCGTTTCGGGGTCGGCGTCGCGCGTGATTGATTCGAGTTCCTTGGCCTCGAGCACGTTGTAGAGCCCGTCGCTGCACAGCACCAGCCGGTCGCGCTCCATCAGCGGCAGCGTGATTCGATCGATCGACGCTATCAGCTCGCGCCCGAGGCTCCGCAGCAGCATCCCGCGCTCGGGATGAGTCTTCGCGCGCTCCGCCGTCATCATCCCCATCCGGACCTGACCGGCGACCATCGTGTGATCCTTGGTGACCACTGAGATCTGGCTGTTGCGGATGAGGTGCAGCCGGCAATCTCCGATATGCACCGCCGACAGGATGCCCTTCTCGACCGCCACCGCGGTCATCGTGGTCGCCATGCGTGACAGCTCCGGCACCGTGAGCGCCTTGTCGTGAATTCCGATATTGGCCCGCGTGATTGCTCGATACAGCCTCTTGGCCGAGCCCCATTCCTTTGGACTCTCGCGGTAGGCCTCGAGCGTTATATCGATCGCCATGCGGCTGGCGATCTCGCCGCCTTCGTAGCCGCCAACGCCGTCGGCAACCGCGAACACTACGCTGTCAGGACTCTCAATAAAATGTCCGCACGAGTCTTCATTGTCGGGACGTGTTGTTCCGACATCCGACAAAAGTGCCAGCTCGAAAGCCTGCTCCACGGTGGAAGGAGCGGAGGGCGACGAATCCATTTGCAACGCGATACCCAGAATAACTTGGCCTTGAAGTTAAAGTTGTTTCAACGGCCAAGGGGCGAGCCGCGATCGTTCGCGGCTCGCCCCAAGGATTTATTCGCCAGTCCGGCTTGTTCGGGATCAGGCCGGCTTGGTTACGAGAATCGTCTCCTTACCTTTCTTCTTCGAGTTACGAATGAAGTACCAGGCCCCGTAGACGCCCCAAATCATCGAGATCGCGACCGCCATCAGCGGTTCCTTCACGCTGCCCAGCCCTTCCAGCGGCCCAATGATGTAGAAGGCGAGACAGGCGAAGTTCGCGATCGCGCCGAACACCGGCACTACCATGTGCTTGAAGCCATGGAACTCGTGCCGCTCAGAGTAGGCGACGATACACACGATGTTCGTCAATCCATAAAGCAGGAAGGTTCCAAAGTTCGACGTGAGCGTCACCAGCAGCAAACCGTTGGGCAGCGACGACAGCGACGCGTTCGAGCTCATCCCCATCGAGTACCAGATGTTGTGGGGCAGCGTCGCGATCGTCTTGTCATCGGGCGCCGATCCGCCGGCGAAGTAGAACAGCGCGGCGTATGCGCCGAGTATCGCGGAGATGGTCGCGAGCACCCAGATGGCGCGATGCGGCGTCAGGTTCTCACCGTGCAGCAAGCCGAAGTGCTCGGGCACTTCTTCGTCACGGCCCATCGCGTAGGTCACGCGCGCGCCGGTGTTGATGCATGAAAGCGTCGTGCCGATCAGCGCCAGGAATACCGTCAGCGCTTCCATCAACATGAACGCCGTGCCATGTCCGCCGAGCAGCGCGTTGCCGATGATCACCATCATGTCGCCGAGCGGCGCCGCCGATCCTTTGGCCTCCGCAAGACTGTATGCGCTGTTCAGAAAATAGTTGGCGGCAAAGTATTCGATCAGGTAGCAGAACAATCCCTGGATCGTCAGCGACAGCAGAACGCCGCGCGGGATGTCCTTGGTCGGGTTGATTGCTTCCTCGCCGAGCGAGGTCACGGACTCGAAGCCGACCAGCAGCAGAATCGCGACCGTCGCCTGCAGCATCACCCAGTCAAACCGGTGCGGCAGGATGACCGAGAGTGCGCTGGCGTGCGACGGATGATCGCCCGCTATGCCGTACGCACCAATCACCGCGCTGACCGGGTTACCATTCGCATCGAGGCCAAGGCCCGTCGAGCCGGCCGGATGCGCGGAGCGGTATGCGATCGCGAGCGCCGAGAAAAACAACAACGCCACGATCTGGATTCCGTTGATCGCGATGTTGACCATCGTGGAACCGTTCACGCCTTGGAACGCGATCCAGGCCACGGCGTACGCGAAAATAATCGCGATCAGCGCCATGAAGACCGGGCCGGGAATTCCTGCGTTCATCGATCCCGGTGCGATCGTGCCGACGATGTACCCGATCATGATGCCCATCGTGGCGACCATGACGCCGGGATACATCCAGTAGTACAGATGCGACGACCATCCGATTACGAATTTCGCCACCCGCGAGAACCTGTATGCCTTGGTCCTGCTCAGGAACGCCTGCTCAGCGAACAGGTAGGAACTACCGGCGCCCGGATATAATTTCGCGAGCTCCGAGTACGATAAGGCGGTGGCGTATGCGAGCATCAGCGCCACGAATATTCCGGCCCACATCGCCATCCCCGACGGAAACGCATAACCCGCCTGTTGGACGAAAGTGATCCACAGGAATGCTCCCGGGGCGATGAGCGCCATCGCGTTGACCGTGACACCGGTCAAGCCGAGGGTCGGCACCATCTTTTTCTGTTCTTCAGCCATCTTGCCTCCTTACGATTCGCGGTCGGAGGTGGTGGTCCGCCGCGCGCACGCGTTAACTCCCGTTACGGGCGGGAGCACAGAGGCTCACAGCATGAAGAGTGCCATTTCAAAATCGAATGAATCTCGATGAAAAATGCAATGTGCCTGCTGAAGCAACAGGCAGCCGCCTACCGAGTGGTCATCAGTAACGGCCCATTGTGCTCCGCGGACCCGATATTTCAGTTCCCGAGCGACTCGAACTGCCAGTTGGCGAGTCGATACACCAGCCCGAGCGATTTCAGCTTCATCCCCACGGACCCTTTCGCCACCGCATCGGCCTCGGCACGGGTAACTGTGCCCGCCATGATGGGCTGTCCCGAAGTCGGGTCGAGCACCTGCAGGATAATTTCATCGGTATCAGGCAGTGCCGCGAACAACCGCGAGATCGCCGCGTCCACATCCGCAAGGCATTGCTGGACGAACTTCTGCGCAGCTTGTTCCGGCGGGAGACCGAGGTCCCAGGGATGAATCTCGCGGGCTTGCCACTCGACCTCGAGCCGGTGGTGGATGCGCGTGAGCGAAAGTCCCTCATTACGAACTCCCGCATGCCGATTCACTTCGAGTGCGCCTATCACCTTGCGTCTTAGCCGCTGCTGCGCGAGGTACGTTACGAACTTTTTCGCTGCCCTGATCACTATCCCGTTCTATCTTCGTATGCTCGGACCGGCCTCGAGTCGGTGGCTGATTCCGACTGAGGCCGGCCCGTTTGTCCCGTGCGGATCGATGACTCCCGTAAAGTCTCGTTACCGCGGTTCGCATCGCACTGGTTCCTAGGCCACCTTCTTTATCTTGGAAGGCCGCGCCAGGGTGCGCCTGCCGATTGGTACGTCGTCGATGCTCTTGGGGCAGCCGTCGTCGCCGTTGACCACATATTCCGGATATGCCGGGAAGCCGTGCTCGTGCAAATCGAGTCCCTCGATTTCGCCTTCGGTCGGAATGCGCAGTCGGAAGCCCCATTTCACGGCGTACATCAGCGCCATCGAGGATACGAAGGTCGCGATTGTGATCGAGAAGCTGCCGATCATTTGTGCTTTCAAGACACCCATGCCGCCGCCGTAGAACAACCCGGTGACAACGCTGCTGGTGTCGGCTCCCATCGCGGTGGGCGCACCGTACTTGCCCGCGGCGAAAAGCCCGAGCGAGAGCGTGCCCCAGATGCCTGCGATCATATGCACCGGAACTGCGCCGATCGGATCGTCGATGCGCAGGTATTCGAGCAGGTCGATGCCCCAGACCACTACGATGCCGGCGCCGATGCCGAGCAGGAATGCACCTTCGGGATCGACCCAGTAGCAGGGACAGGTGATAGCGACGAGTCCCGCCAGGAAGCCGTTAACCGTCAACGCGAGATCCCACTTCTGACCCTTGATGTACGAATAGAAAAGCGACGTCAGGCCCGCAGAGCATGCGGCGATCGTCGTGTTGAACGAGACGCGGCCGATGCCTTGCGCGTCCATCGCGGACAACGTGCTGCCCGGGTTGAAGCCGTACCATCCGAACCAGAGGATCAGTCCGCCGGTCGCGCCGATGATCAAATCATGCGGCTTCATCGGTGCGCCGCCGTCGCGCTTGAAAACGCGGCCGAGACGGGGTCCGAGTGCGATTGCGCCGGCCAATGAGATCGTTCCACCGATCGTATGCACCACCGTCGATCCGGCGAAGTCGTGAAAGTTAACCGGGTTCAGGTTCGCAAGCCATCCGTCCGGACCCCATGCCCAATGGCCGATGATCGGGTAGATGAAGCCTGTTACGCCAACGCTGTACAACAGGTCGCCGATAAAATCGCAGCGGCCGATCATCGCGCCCGAGGTAACCGTCGAGCAGGTGTCCGCGAACGCATACTGGAAAACCCAGTACGCGAGCAGCGGCACGCCGGTCGTGCCGTAGGTTGGTGCGAGGTTGTGCAGCATGAAGCCGGTGGTGCCGATCCACGGCGTTCCCGGACAGAACATGAATGCAAATCCCCACAGCCAGAAGGTCACGCCGCAGATGCAGGTGTCGGCGATTCCTTCGACCAGGATGTTGACGGTCTCGCGCGATCGGGCGAATCCCGACTCGAGCATGACGAAGCCGACCTGCATGCAGAACACCAGGTACGCGGCCACGAGCGTCCAGACCGTGTTGATCGCGTTGATATGCGGCGGCGGTAACGCCGGCGCGGTGTCTGCGTATGCCGAAGCGGGCAAGTACCATTTCGAAATCAGCAAGAGTACGAGTCCCAGCCCGATCATCTTGCCGGCCATCAGGACACCCGCGTTGCGGCGGACCATTGGGTCTCGCCACGCTTCGCGGATCCTGTCCCACAATCCTGTTGCTCCTGAGTACATCGATCGTCTCCCTCCAAGGTTGAGATTGGCGTTGGCCTGCGGCGCCTCCGCGCGGCGCGACGGACGCGTGATCGCGCCGTGTGCTCATGGAGCAAGACGTATGCCTCGGCGACGAAAATGGCGGCTGCATCCAACGATGAATCAAGCTGTAGACCTATCGGTGGATCAGTCGATCCATCTTAGGTTCCGAACTTTCGCTAAACTGGGAGTTACTTCTTCCTACGTGCGAAATTGGCAGAAAACGACGCTGCTACATCCAACGGCAGTGCCTGCTATATGCGCATCACTGCGCACCGCGTGTCAGCGATTGTGATCGATCACCGCGACCATTCCAGTCTTGATCGCGTAGTGCGTGAGTTCGAGCCGATCGCGCAAGCCAAGTTTCTGAAAAATATTATTGAGATGGGTCTTGACGGTGCTCTCAGATATCGAGAGTCGTTCGGCGACTTCGTTATTCCTCAGTCCGGAAGCCACGTAGCGGACGATCTCCGATTCGCGCGAGGTCAATCGTTTCGCCGCCGGATGCTCACCCTGCACGAGCGCCGCTTGCAGCGCCGGCGGCATCCAGACGTGGCCCTCGGCGACGGCGCGGATCGCAGTAACGAGAAATTCGATCGCGAAGCGCTTTTGCACGATCGCTCGCGCGCCCAGCCGCAGCGCCGCCATTCCGCTCTCGGCGCTCTCGGTCGCGGTCAGGACGATCACCGATGCGCGCTGCGCGAGCTTCGGAATCTCGTCCATCGACCAGCGCTCCATCTGCAAGTCGAGCAGGATCATGTCGCACGGAGTCTCGGTCAATGCTCGATCGAGATCATCAACGCGCTCGACTTCGGCGATAACTTCGAAATCCGGCTCGAGCCGCAGGAGTGAAGCCAGCCCCTGCCGGAACAGCGCATGATCGTCAGCGAGGATCAGACGAATCGCCATCGCTCAAATCACCGCATTCGGAATCGCGACTTCGAGACGCGTCGATCCCTCGCCACTGATATTGAGGCGGCCGCCGGATTCGGCCACGTGCGACGCGATTGTCCACGGCGGATTGTCAGGATTCAGAAACCCGATTCCGTCGTCCGCGATCGCGATCACTACCTCACCCGCATCCTGCCTCGCGCTTATCTCAACCACGCCGGCGCGCGAATGCTTTCGCGCGTTGGCCAGGCCCTCCAGCGCAATCTTCAGGATTCGCTCGGCCATCGGGCTGCGAACGTCGACCGCAAGTTTCAACCTGACTACCGGATCGACGGACTTGAGCGACGTTGTCGCGGACGTGGCATCTACCCCGGCGAGCGTCCGGATATATCTGCGGACCTCGTCGTACTCGCGCTCGACCCCAGTTTGCAGCGCGGACAGTTCCATGGCCGCGTCGTCAGCCCGGCCCCGTCGGATCAATTCCCGGCAAGTCTGCAAGCGCAAGTCGACGCCCGCCAGCGATTGCATGTAACTGTCATGGAGCGATCGCGCGATCGAATGACGCGCGGCCTGCGCCTCGAGTTCACGCATCCGTTCCTCGTAGCTCGCGCGCTGCTGCCCGAAGAATCCAACCAGGTATCCGGCTATCGCGAGATAAACCGCGCGCATGACGTACACGCCACTGAGCCCGTCGGACATGGCGACCACGATCAGGTAGAGCGCCACCCCGCTTAGCGTCACCCACATCGTAACCCTGAACGCCGCGCGCATCCCGACCGCGATAATCGCGAACACGAAGAACACGTACGATGGACCCGTCTGTCCTTCGGTCAAAAATGCGATCGCACTGGCAAAGAAAATATCCGTCACGATGGTAAGCGTCGGCAGCCGGCGCGGCGTTGTTTTGCGACACGCCACGTACACCGCCGAGCTGTAGGCGAAGTGGCACAACAGTATCCCAAGTACGAGCGGTGTCAGATGAAACAATCCGCCGGCTGTGCTGGGGTCTACATACAAGGAGAGCATCGCGAGTATCGAAAGCATGATACGGGCGCGCGCAATGTCGCGATCGAATTGATTAAAATCAGGAACTTTCATGCATCCTCATTGTTCGGGCCTCATCCCAGGCAAGCAAGAACAAAGCCACCACCAACCGCGACGAGGCCTACGACTTCCTCTGTGAGCGGGGAATTCCGAGCGCGACCATCAACAATGGACTCTTCCCTGACGCGTGCGGCTCGAAAAATTTGGTCGTGTCGTCATCGTAGAAGGTGAGTCCCGTCGCACCGCGGCCCAGCGAGTACGCTGCCAGGTATGCACGGCCGCCAAGAATTCCTGCTTCGAGATGTGCGTCGCCGTAGCCGCGATTTCCAAACGCGTTCAGCGCGCGCTCGAGATCGGCCATATAAACGACAAGCGCCGAGCAATCCATGCCAAGCGGCTGTTCGAGGCATAGATACCCGGCCTCGCCGCGGAAGTTGCCGGGCTTCAGCAGTTCGAACGCGCGCGCTTCGCGGTTGTAGTAGTACGCGCCGGGCTCCAATCCTTCAGCCGCGTTGACAATCAGATAAGTCTCGGTCAACGCCGGGAAATCGGCCTGCGGATGCTCGCTCGACGCCGCCATGATCGTCGCAAGTTCCGCTGCGATGATCGCCTCCTGCGCGAATGCCCTCGACGATCCGCGTCGAAGAATCGTCTCGCCCAGTCCCGCAGATTCCTCGGAGGTTATCGTTTCGAGATGAAGTGCATTCGCACTCGACGAATGCGGAGCTGAATCCAGTTTCGCCGCAGACACCGTCGCGACTTCCTCGGCCGTTACCAGCCGCGACTCGCGATGAATCTTGATCAAGTCGGGATACGTGACTTCTTCCGACGAAAGCGGAACTGTTTCGAGCGTCAACGGCTCGGCGTGCGGCGACGGGGCGGCCGGCTCATAGGTATGCCCGAGCGCGACCAGCGCTATCATGCCCTCGCGCTCGCCGTCGATTCCGAGCAGCGCCTCCATCGCCGGATCCTCGAAAGCGGTGATTACTTCCGCGGAAATTTCTTCAGCCGCAGCCGCCGCGAGCAGATTCGCCAGCAACGTTCCCGCGTCCCAATAGCAGTACCGGTACGCCCGAGCGCGATACTTCCATTCACTGCGCCAATAAATCGCCGACAGCGCGATCACTGCGCGCGCATTCCGAATCGACGCGCGCTTTACCGCTGCGTCTGCAATGTAACTGCGCCAGTCCCCGCGCCTGAGCCCGGCCATCCGCAGGTCAGCCGGCGAAAAATGGTAAAGGCCGGTCTCGAGACCGTCGACCTCACCTGCAGCCACATAGATCTCGATCGGGTACAGCGCGCCCGCCGACGCTGCCGCACGGAAGTGATAGTCGTCGGGGCCCATCCGCTTGTGCCGCGTCAGGCCGTCCGCACAAAACAGGATGCGCGTGAGCGCTGCCGTATCGATCGGCGCGGAAAAATCCGCCGGCACGTACGACGACAGCGCCGCGAGCGTGGGCGTCGAGGAAAGATTCAGATCGCGCGGTAATGGAATCGACGCGGCGCCCGGATAAATCTTGTAGGGTAGCGGCTTGATGTCCCAATCGAGGAAGTGCGGCGACGAACGCACGCTGGTGTACGAGTGCTTGGTGATCTCGTGAAAGACGCGCGCCGCTTCGATGTAATCGTTGCCCAACTCTTACTCCCGAGAATCCGTACCGATCGTTCAAATTGACAGGCCCGCCGCCGGGCATGCTATACGGGATTTTCCACGCAACCTGTTCCGCGGGAGAGATTATCATGGCGAACAAGCTTACGTCTTCGGACGTGATTGGAATGTTCGAGAAGCTCAGCAACTGGGGCCGCTGGGGCAAGGACGACCAGCGCGGCGCGCTGAACTTTATCACCAACCAAAAACGCGCGGCGGCCGCCCGCCTGGTGCAAACCGGCGAGAGCGTCTCGATGGCGCTGCCGCTCGCGACCATCGCTGCGCCCGACAATCCGTCGCCCGTGACTCATCTGATGGTGCAGGCGGGCCACGACTCGCAAGAGGAGGCTCTGCCCTACGCCGGTGACTATTTCGCGATCGCGCCGCATGGCATGGCGAATACTCATATCGACGCGCTATGCCACGTGTTCTGGCAGAACAAAATGTACAACGGCTTCGACGCCAGTGAAGTCGGATCGCATGGCGCAAAGAAATGCGCGATCAACGTCACCCGCGCCGGAATAGTCAGTCGCGGCGTCCTGCTCGACATGCCGCTCCTCAAAAAAATCGAATGGATGGAGCCCGGCGAGAAAATCCTGCCCGAAGATCTGGACGCCGCCGAGAAAGTTGCAGAAGGTGAGCGTCGAAGAGGGCGACGTGCTGATGATTCGCACCGGTCGCGCCGCGATGCGCAAAGTAAAAGGCGGCTGGGATCCGATGCGCGTCGGTCTCCCGGGCCTCGACGCCAGTTGCCTGCCATGGCTCCACGAGCGGCGCATAGCAGTTCTCGGCTGCGACGCCGTCAGCAACGTCGTCCCCAGCGGCTACGACGGGGTCTCCGCTGCCGATTCACGTCGGTACGCTGGTCGCGATGGGGATTCATCTGATCGACAACATGGACCTCGACGCCGTGTCGTCAGCATCCGCCGGCACTCGGCCGCAACGAGTTCATGTTCTCGATGGCGCCGTTGATCCTCGAGCGCGGCACCGCATCGCCAGTGAATCCTCTCGCGATCTTTTGATTAGTCAGTGACTACTGATTGACTATTGGAGTTAGCGTTATGAAATCCGAAGAACTGATTATCGATTGCGACGGACATATTCTCGAACCGCCCGACCTCTGGGAAAAATACCTCGAACCCAAGTATCGCGACCGCGCGATGCGTATCCGTGTCGGCGACGACGGCTTCGAGTATCTCGAGATCGATCGCAAGCGCGCCAAGATGACCGCGCCCGGCCTGCTCGGCTCGCTCGGCGGGATGGGCAAGAAGGTCAAGGACGCGCGCAAGCTGCGCGAGAGCGCGATGCGCGGCGACGCCAAGCCCGAGCAAGTGCGAATGCATCGCGCCGAAGCCTGAGAACACTTACCTCAAGGGCGCGGCCTTCGGCACGATGGTGATGAAGGAGCGCCTCGAACTGCTCGATCAGGAAGGGATGGCGAAATCGATGCTCTATCCGACGATCGGGTTGCTGTGGGAAGCCGAACTTTTCGACGCCGAACTCTCGGCACGCATACTGCCGCGCCTACAATCGATGGATCGCGGATTTCTGCCGCGACTCCGGCGGACGCCTGATCCCGATCGCGCATCTCTCGCTCGGCGACCCGCCGAAGCGGCGCGCGAACTCGAGCGCGCCGTTAAGGACGGATGCAAAGGCGCATTCGTCGCGCCGTTTACCATCACGCGCAAGCCGCACGGCGAATCCGCGATCACGACGCCGTCTTCGCCGCAGCGCAGGAACTCGATGTGCCGCTCGCGATTCATCCGACCTTCGAGCCCGCCAGCTTCGGCATACATCATCGCTACGACAATTTCGCGCTGGGCCGCGTGGTACTACGATCTGTTCGCCGGCCAGGGCGTGCAGCACGCGTTCGGCACGTTCTTCCAGTTCGGCGTCTTCGACCGCTTCCCGAAACTGCGCGTCGTAGTGCTGGAATCGCAGGCCGGATGGATCGGTTATTTCCTCGATCGCGGCGACGCCATTTTCAACGGCACCACGCTCGGCGCGACGGTGCGCTTCAAGGAGAAGCCGTCATACTACTTCAAGCGCCAGTGCTACATCTCAGCGGATCCCGACGAACGCACGATCGCCGCGATGATGCAAATTGTCGGCGAGGACAAATTTTTCTGGGCGACTGACTATCCGCATCCCGATCATCCCGGCAACTATCTCGAAGAGCTGAAGGGACATGATCGCGCCGATGAAGGAGTCGGGACGCCGCGGCATCCTCGGCGAGAACGTCGCGCGCGCATACCAGCTCATGTGAACCGGAGCCTCGCGGCCCTCTAGTGCGCTGCGCCGTTTCGCAGTCTATACTCCTGCACCATCCGTCCGCTGGAGGAGTCTATGCCGCGTCCGATCCGTCGCCACCGCCCGTCAACTTTGCCCGCCGCCGTTGCATCAATGGCAATTCTGTTCGCGTGCGTCGGTATCCTCGTGCAATTCGCAGTCGTTCCAATACGCGGCGCCAGTCGGTGCCGGTGGCTCCGAACTCTCCCGTTCAACCGCCGCCGCCGCCGATGAACGTCGCACGCCTGCTCAACGGCAACTGGATGGCGACCTACCCGGGCGGGCCGCTGCGAGTAGTGATCGGTCTCGACCAGATGCTGCGCGGCCGCAACTATATCGCGACGCTCGTCGACGGCAACAAAAATATCCCGCCGGGCCAGATCGTGTGGAAAGGCACGCTCGATGAAAATGTGCCCGGCATCGTGAAAGCCGATCAGATTTGCGCCGATCATGGATTCCAGCTCGCGCGATGGGTGAAAGCGCGAATAATCGTCAGCGATGCCAGCAACTTCCGCGAGTATCTCGTCACTCCGGGCGAGTGCCCCGGATTCCCCGTGAAGTTCACGCGCGTCGGCCCCGCACCGACCGCGCCAGTCAAAGACTGACGGCCGCAAATGAAAAGGCCGCCCCACTCCGGGACGGCCTTGTTGCTTAGCTCGCGCAGCGCTCCGCCTAGCTACACGAGCATCCCGGCCTGCACGATGGTCGGTCCGTCGCTCTTCGGAATCTTCGGCTCGGGCTTGCGCTTCATCGCCTTCTCGAGAATCGGCGCGATTCGCTCGGCCTTCTGATGCGCGCGCTTCTGCTCGCGCTCCTTGAACTCCGGCAGCACCTTCTCCGCGAACAGGTTGAGCGACGAGCAGATGTCCTCGTGCTTGTTGTTGCCCGCCTGCGAGATGAACACGACCTGGTCGACGCCGGCTTCCTCGAACTCGCGCAGCCGCGTGCGAATCTCGTCCGGCGACCCGACGCATGAGTTGGATCCGTCCATCCCCGGCAGCGTGAACGGGCTCGCTTTGAAATTGTTCCAGATGTTGGTCTTGCCCGGCTCGTGCTTGCCGAACGCATAGTGATGGCCGAGCGCGTAGGAGAAAAACTTCAGCCCCTCGTCGCCCATCTTGTGCGCAAGCTCGGCGTTCTGATCGCACATGAAGCCGGTGACGATCGCGATGTTCGGATTGATCGCGTAGCCGATCGGCTCGCACTCGTTTTCCAGCGTCGTGTAGTAGTCGTTGACCCACTGGCGCGCCTCTTCCGGCGAGACGAACGCGAACGTCAGCGCGCCGATTCCGAGCTTCGCCGCGAGATGGATCGTCTCGCGCCGCGAGCATGCGACCCACAGCGGCGGATGCGGGTTCTGCACCGGCTTCGGCACCACGTTGCGCACCGGCATCGAGAAGTACTTGCCCTCATGCCCGAGGAACGGATCCTCGACGAACATCCGCGCGATCGCGCCGAGCGACTCCAGCCACATCTCGCGCTTTTCCGCGCGCGGAATGTTGAAACCGCCCAGCTCGAGCTCCGCCGACGATTCGCCGGTGCCGAACTCGACGCGCCCGTCGCTCACCAGATCGAGCGTCGCGATCCGCTCCGCCACGCGCGCCGGATGATTGTAGCCCGGCGGCAGCAGCACGATGCCGTGGCCGAGCCGAATATTCTTGGTGCGCTGGCTGCGCGGCCGCGAGGAAAATCTCCGGCGCCGACGAATGCGCATACTCCTCGAGGAAGTGATGCTCGACTTCCCACACGTGGTCGATGCCGAGCTTGTCGGCGAGTTCAACCTGGTCGAGCGCGTCCTTGAACAGCTTCAGCTCCGCGCCCTCCTTCCACGGCCGCGGCAGCTGATGCTCATAGAAAGTTCCCAACTTCATGCGCTCATCTCTCCTTGTCTTCGAAAACTTCGGATACTCCGACTTCGGATCGCTCGCCCTTCTTCCCCTCTCCCTGTAAGCGAGAGGATCAAGGTGAGGGTCCCTATCCAGCGCGCCTCGCGCGATTCAAGATTCTTTCTCTGCTCTGATCTCTTCCCTGCCTATTCCCCTGACGCATCAGACGTTCGCGGCCCTGTCGTAAACAGCGTGCGCTCGACCATGTCGATCACTTCGCGCTTGCGCCGCTCGATCATCGCGGGCTCGAGCAGGTTCATGCTCCACAGCCGCCGGATCATCGCGGCGGTCGTGAAGTAGCCAATAGTGATCGAGTTGAGGCTCCACATGAAATGCAGCGGATCGACTTCGGTGCGGAATTCGCCGTCGCGTTGCCCGCGAAAAATGAAATTCACCGCCATCGAAAACAGCGGCGGCAGCCGGCGTTTGAGAACCTGCCGCCCGATGCCGCTTTCGTCTTCCATCTCTTTCCACATGATGCGGACGAAATCCGGATGGCTCGCGATAAAATCGATAGCGTCGGTGACCGCCTGGCGCATCCGCTCCTGCCGGCTCTCGCGCCCCCACGCAATCGCGTTAGCCGCGTCCTCGAGACTCTCGAACATCTTGTCGAGCACCGCGAGGTAGAGCTGCTGCTTGGAGGGAAAATGATGCAACAGCGAAGGCGCCTTGATGCCTATTCTCTTTGCAATATCGCGCAAACTGGTACCGCGATAACCGCGCTCGGCGAACAACGCCTGCGCCACCTGCAGCACCCGGTCCCGCGTATCAGTAGGCCGCCGCAGGTCGACAACCTTGGCACTCGCCCGGCCGCCGGAATTTTTAGAAACGCTTCGCAATGGCTTCAATAGAGTTTTATCTAACGTGTGTTAGGGAGTCAAACTCGGCTCGCTACTGACCTCGAAATGGTTTAGTTCTGGGCTAGCGTTTGGGCTAAAATTCAGCAGGTGTTCAAACTGTGAGCAAAGAAGGTCTCAACGACAACGAGGCATACAAGACCGCCTTGGAGATGTACAAGCGTGAGCATGAGCGATGGGTGCAAAACGCACTGTATCTCTTTGGATTCTTTGCGGGTATCTTCGCGTTATCAACCGAGGAAGCCAACGTTTTTTCCCGCTCGTGGGCTTTATTTTTCGCTGCCGTCGCAGGGTTGATCACTGTGTGCGTGGCTCTCAGCATTCGCGCTTCGACCGATTCGTGGCGAGATACGTTGAACGAGATTGAAGTTTATCCGGCCGACGCGAAACCTTTTCACATTTTCGCGCGATACCAGCAAGGACGATCTTACGGACGTGACCTTCGGAGCGTACTTTTTCCCCTTTCTGCCGCAGAGCTCTTTTAGCGTGACCAGGATGTACGCGCGCCTAGCCGCCTTTGCATTCGCGTTCTTCTTATACCGATGGTTACTCCAAATGGGTATTGATAAGGAATTCATCGTGAATTTTCTGAGACACTCGCCATGGATCATCTTGGGCACCTGGACTCTCGTCATCGTTACGTCGGCGGCGATTGTTTACCAGGTCCGCGAAACCGCGCGCACTAGAAGCGCAGAGGCAGTCGCGAAGTTTAGAGACCTTTGGGAATCGGACCGAACGCGGAAGGCCCGGCGACGCCTCGCTCTCGCATTAATTGACGGTCAGACCGTGGACAAAATCACGGATGTCGCAATCGAAGATGTGGTCAACCTCTTTGAGGATCTCGGTACGGCGGTTCGCGAAGGGTACTTGAGCCCTAGAGCGGCTTATTCGATGTTCTTCGATGACGCGACCCACTGGTGGGCTGCAGCTGGAATGGATTACGCGAAGAAGTGGCGCAGCGAGCCGCCGACTCCAGTTTACGCCGACTTCCTGTGGCTCGTGGAAGAATTGACTAGAATCGAAGTTCAAATGACCGGTAAACCTTCAACCTCCAAGAACGAAGACATCTCAAAGTTTCTCCAAGCTGAATCTCGACTGGATCAACCTCTCGAATTGAAGTCCGGAGACAAGGTCTGACTCCAGATTAGATTTGGTCATTGCGCCCCCTTCAGATACTAGGAACGCGACAGGGCAATTGCGCCGCAATGGTCCCCCACCCTAACCCTCCTCCCACGTGGAAGGAGGGAATCAGAACGATCGCCGCACCTTCTTCAAATAACCCTCCGCGAAAGACGCGCTGCGCGGATTTCGCGTCTTCATTCACTGGGTGCAGGGGTCACCCATGCCGCCCACCGTGCAGGTGATTATTCCTCTCCTCGCCCGATCTATGCGCTCCTCGTCAGATCGTCGCGCACCGCTCTGACTTCTTTGCGCACAGCTTGCCGCACCACAGTTTCGAGTCGGGCGCCCCGAATGTGCTCGCGCAAAGCGTCGTTTATCAGGCTTTGATAATTGCCGCCGCCGGCGCGGTCCACTATCGCCAGGAAGTACTCGATGACGTCATTGTCGAGCCTTATGGTGATTCTGGTCTTTCCGGGAGTCGACGCGACTAGTGGGCCGCGCCGAGCCTTGCGGAAATCATATTCTTTCTTCAATTGGTTCTCCTTTCGTACTCAGCCCGCTCCCTTCGAGTGGCTCGGCGCGCGGAGATGATTCTGATCGCGTCGCCGCGAGTTGCGTAAACAACCACAAGAACGCGACCCAAGGAGCTGAGGCCGACGGCGACGAAACGTTCCTGGTCGAGTTCCTCATCCGGCATCGTGAGCATCGCGTCATCCTCGAAGACTGTTACCGCTTCGGCGAATCGTACTCGATGCTTCCGGAGGTTGCTCGCTGCCTTGTTTGGATCCCACTCAAACTCCACAGCTTCCCCTTGTGCATATTTGTACACGAGTCAAAGGGCGCGGTCCATGCTCCCGCGTCGCGGCGTACCAGGCATCCGCGCCGCAATGGTCCTCTACCCGAACCCTCCTCCCACGTGGGAGGAGGGAATCAGAACAATTGGCGCACCTTCTCAAATAACCTTTTCGCGAAAGCCGCGCTGCGCGGATTTCGCGTCTTCATTCAATGGGTGCAGGGGTCACCCCCCCGCGACGGTGTCGATGCCGCCCACCGTGCAGGTGATTTCTTTTCCCCCTCTTATCGTAGTAAACATCGCCACAGCACGCGCCCTTAATCCGGGAGGACTCGGCCATGAGCGAACTGTATTGGAAACCAGCCCATGAACTTGCTGCGATGATTCGCAAGCGCGAACTCAAGCCCAGCGAGTTGATGGACGTGACGATCAGGCGAATCGAGCAAATCAATCCGAAGATCAATGCGTTTGTTGCGCTGCGCGCGGACGACGCGATGGCTGAGGCGCGCGCGCTTGACGAGAAGATCGCGCGCGGCGACAAGCTCGGCACACTGGCCGGGTTGCCGCTCGGCGTCAAGGACCTCGAGGATACGGTCGGTTTGGTGAACAGTCATGGATCGAAGCCGTTCAAGGACAACGTGTCGAAGGTGGACTCAATCCAGGTGGCGCGGCTGAAGGCGGCCGGCGCGATCGTGATCGGCAAGACCAACGCGCCCGAGTTCGGCTATACCGCATTCACCAAAAACCTGCTGTTCGGACCGACGCGCAATCCGTGGAATCTTGAGCGCACGCCCGGCGGATCTTCGGGCGGCACTTCGGCGGCGATCGCGGCGGGCGTCGTGCCGATATCGACCGGATCCGACGGCGGCGGCTCGGTGCGAATCCCGGCGTGCTACACCGGATGCTACGGGTTGAAGCCGAACTATGGCAGGATTCCGAATGACCCGACGCTCGGGATGCAACAATGGAATGACACCAGCGTCCACGGTCCGATCGTTCGCACGGTGCGCGATGCCGCCATCTTCATGGACGCGGTCGTCGGCTATCATCCGGCCGATCCCGACTCGATCCCGCATCCGGGGATTTCCTACGCCGCGATCCTCGAGGGTCTGCCGAAAAAACTGCGCATCGCATTTCATCCCGACTTCGGCCATCTCGTGCAGACCGACGTGGCACGCGAGATCGCGAAGGCCGCCGCAGTCTTCAAGGACCTCGGCCACAGCGTGACGACGATCGAAGATCCCGTGCCCGATACCGGCCGCGCGTGGATGCAGGTCGGCGCGGGACAAGGCTACGCGATGCTGCATGAGTACCTCGACAAATATCGCGGCGACTTCGGGCGCGCGTTCGCGGAGGGCACCGAAGCGGCGGTGCGCGTCACGTGGAAGCATATGGGCGCGGCGTATCGGCGCCGGACCGAGTTCAACGAATGGTGCCAGCGCGTGTTCGAGCGCTTCGACCTGCTGCTGTGCCCGGTGCTGCCGACCGAGGCGTTTCCCGCGAAAGGCCCGATGCCCACAGAGATCAACGGCCAGCCGCTCAAGCATGCGCTCGACGCCGTGGTCTTCACCTATCCGTTCAACCTGAGCGGACATCCCGCGGCATCGGTGCGCGCGGGCCTCACGGATTCCGGCCTGCCATGCGGACTGCAGATCGTGGCCGAGCGCTACCGCGAGGATCTCGTCCTGCAAGCGTCGTACGCCTACGAACAAGCGCGTCCATGGAACAACAAATGGCCGCAGATCTAGACTCGCAGCCGCTGACGGCCGAGCATAAGTCCGACTAAGAAAACCAAGGAGACCACCATGCCCGAGTTCAACGAAAAAGCGATGAAACAATTCAACGAAGGCTTGATCAAGGAATTCCGCGCCAACGGCGGCAAAGCTTTGAGCGGCCCGTTCGTCAACGCACCGCTGATGCTGCTGACGACGACCGGCGCGAAGAGCGGCAAGCCGTTCACCACGCCGCTGGTGTACACGAAGGACGGCGCGCGGATGGTGATAATAGCATCGAAGGGCGGCTTCCCGACGCATCCCGCGTGGTTCCACAATCTGAAGGCTAATCCGACTGTCACGGTTGAAGTCGGCACGCAGAAATACCAGGCGAAGGCGACGATCACCAAGGATCCCGAACGTCAGCGCCTGTTCGACGCCCAGGCCAAGGTGATGCCCACCTTCAACGACTACCAGAAGGCCACGACGCGCCAGATCCCGGTGATAGTTCTCGAGCCCGCGTAACCGCGCGCGACGCGGTCGAGCGGCGGGAGATAGCGATGGCGTTTCGCTTTGAGTCGATGGTTCCGACGCTTCGGATCTTCTCCGTGGAGAAGGCCCGCGAGTTCTATCTCGACTATCTCGGCTTCAGCCTGGACTCGGAGCATCGCTTCGACGACAACGCGCCGCTGCTGATCCAAATCTCGCGCGGCGGAATCGTGCTCTTCCTGAGCGAGCATCATGGCGACGGCTCCCCCGGCGTCCACATCACGATTTACATGACCGGTCTCGATGAACTGCACGCGGAGCTTGCGGCGAAGCATTACCGCTACATGCGGCCCGGCATTGAGAAGATGCCGTGGAATGTGCGCGTGATGGGAGTGGTAGATCCTTTCGGAAACAGAATCTTCTTCACCGAGCGCATCGCCGCGTCGTAGCTGCACAATGGCCGCAAACATCTACGCCGACTCCGCGATCGCGAGTGCCCTTGCGCGCGGCGAGACTCTTCCTGCCCGATGGTACGTCGATAGTCAAATATTTGACGATGAAAAGAGGCGTATCTTCCATCGCACTTGGCAGTACGTCGGGCATACAGGGCAGGTGGCGAGCGTCGGCGATTTTTTCACGACGCAGCTCGGCGACCTGCCGGTCGTGATCGTTCGCGATGCGAGCGGTGCGCTACGCGCGTTCGCCAACGTATGCCGTCATCGTGGGAGCGAGGTCGTGCTCGAATGCGCGGGCAATCGCAAGACGTTGCAGTGCCACTATCACGGATGGACGTACAACCTCGACGGCACGCTGCGCACGGCGCCGCGTGAGAATGAGCAGACGTGAGTTCGCGAAGGAGACGCTGTCGCTCGCGCCGTTCGCGGTCGAGACGTGGGGACCGCTGATTTTCGTCAACCCGTCTGCTGCCGCCGGTCCGTTGCGAGACGTGCTCGGAGAATTGCCGGCGATCTTCGAACGCGCGGGAATCGACTTCGCGCGGATGCGGATGCTTCGGCGCGACGTTTACGAAATCGCTGTCGAACTGGAAAATCGTCGTCGAAAATTTCAACGAGTGCTACCACTGTCCGATCGCACATCCGAAATTTTCGGAAGTGATCGACACCAACGCTATCGCGTCGACACCGATCACGAATATTTCTCGACCTACTACGGCCCGATCGTGGGATCGCCCGGCAATGGCGTCAATTACGCGACCCTGTGGCCGAACGTGATGTTCTCGCTCTAGGGCAATCCGCCGAAGCTGCAGGCGATATCCGTCGTTCCAGATCGATGCGGGTCACTCGCGGCAGATCGTCGACTACTTTTTCGCCGGCGATCCGACCGAAGAGCAGATTCGCGACTACGTCGAGTTCAGCGATCTCGTGACGCGCGAGGACGTCGTGCTCTGCGAATCAGTGCAGCGCGGGCTGCGCTCAGGCGCGATCGAGCACGGCAAGCTGATGCTGTCGCGCGAACGCGGCATCCAGCACTTCCAGAAACTCGTCTACCGATTTCTGAGCGGCGAGTAGCTGCTCGGCTCACTACGCGCCGAATTGTTTGCGCACGGCGGCGAATGCCTGCTCGGTGACGTTCAACGTTTGCTCGATGTCGCGCTCCGTATGCGCGGCCGAGATGAACCAGTTGTGGCGCGGTGCGAAGTACACTCCGCTGCGCGAGCATGCGCCGGCGAAAACCTTGGCGCGATCGAAATGCCCGGCGTCGGCCTTGAAGGTCATGTACGGAATCGCCGGCGGTCCCGAGTACGTCACCTCGATTCCCGCGCTGCGCGCCTGCGCGAGCAGACCCGTGCGCAGCTTCTCGCCAATCGTGCGCATCCGCTCGATGCCGCCGCTCGCCTGCAGCTCTTTCAGGTTCGCCAGGCTCGCCGCCATCGGCACCGCGCTGGTGAAATACGATCCCGTGAAGAACACTTCCTGCGCCGCCTGTTTCAGGCTGTCGCGCCCGAGGCATGCGGCCAGCGGATAGCCGTTGGCGATAGCCTTGCAGTAAGTCGTCAGGTCCGGCCGCACACCGAACAACTCGCCCGAGCCGCCCATGTGCAGGCGGAAGCCCGCGCGAACGTCGTCGAGGATGAGCACCATGCCGTTGTCGTCGCAGATCTTGCGCACGCCCGACAGGAATCCTTCGACCGGCAGCTCCGAATCGTGACCGGCGTCGTGCTTGAACGGCGAGATGATCGCGCCCGCGATCTTGCCGCATTCTCTTCGACCACTCGGCGCAGGCTCTCGAGATCGTTGAATCGAAAATAAACGACGTTCGCGCGATCTTCGGGCATTACGCCACTGGGCGCCGGCGTACACCACGCATGAGTGCCGTGATAAGCGCCTGCGCACATCGCGATCTTCGGCCGTCCGGTCGCATGACGCGCGACCTCGGTCGCCCAGGTGCATACGTCGGAGCCGTTTTTCGCGAACACCGTCCAGTCGGCGAACGGCGTGATCGACACGAGGTGCTCGGCGAGATCGACCCACACCGGCCCCGGCGCGTTGAAGCAGTTGCCAAGATCCATCTGCCGGCGCGCGGCTTCCTCGACCTTGGGGTGGCGATGGCCGAGCACGATCGGGCCGTACGAGCACATGTAGTCGATGTACTCGTTGCCATCGACGTCCCAGATGTGCGATCCCTCGCCGCGCGCGAAAAATGACGGGTAAGCGCCCTTGGTCAGCACCAGCGGCGTCTGATGTCCGTAGATGCCGCCGGGAACAACTTTTTTCGCGCGCGCCATGAGCGCTTCGCTCTGCTCGAATGTGTAGGATTTCACGGCAACTCCTGTGCGATGATTTTCACCGCAATGCTGGTCCCGCCTATCGCCGGCAGACCGTCTGCGAGAATCCTATTTGCCGGCGCGAGCGTCAAGCCTGCCCAAAAGCAAACGAGCCGCGAGTCATTACAACCCGCGGCCCGCGTACAGTATGCGATTAATCTTGACTAGTGCCGATAGGCCGGATCGCTCGGCCGCTGCGACAGCGGCAGCGCGCCGACGCGGACCAGTTCGTCGCGCAGCTTGGCCCGCGAGAGCGGCTTGCACAGCACGGCGGACGCGCCGAGCTGATAGCTCTCCGCGATATCGCGATCGTAGAGCGAACTGGTGATGACGAACATCGGCACCGCAGTGAGCGCTTCGTTCGAGCGTGTGGCCTGAAGCACGGAGAAGCCGCCGTTGTCGGGCAGACGCAAATCGACCAGAAACAAATCGGGACGATCGTGCTGGGTGAACTGCGCAATCATGAGGAGCGCCTCGTCCGCATTCGAGGCATGTACCAATTCGATGTCGTCGCCGAGCACCTGCCTGACGACGGTGAGCGCGATGAACACGTGGTCGGGATTGTCCTCGACGAGAAAAATTCTGACCGCTGGACTCAAAGCGGCCAGGTCTTTGTCTTCTTCTTTCTCTTTATCTTGATCGCTCATAATTCCCCGTCATATGACGAAAAACCGGAAAGCCGGGTTTCATAGCGTGTCACTAAACGTTCGAGAGCAAAGCCGGGCGAAATCTGATGAAATAATGATCCAATTGCCGTGCCACTTCCTGGAGCTTCGCCCCGAGCCATCACTTGACGAGTAACATTGCGCTTAGTCGTCGTATGATGCTGCGAAGGCAGGCGAAACCCTCGATGACCCGCCAATCTCCGATTTAGACGTTGATTGCCGCTCTGATCCAGCACACCGCCGCAGAATTCTCGATTATCGAGTGTTTCGCACCCGTTCGGCTGTGGCAAATCTGCTACATCCGTTGCTGCGACTGTGCCACCCCGAGACATAGTGCTAGACATAGAGGCTCGCAGATTGGGTCGTCGAGCCGGTTGCAAGCCGGGAAAGGATCGCGACGTTGGTAATTTTGGCGAATGTCCGTGATTCAAAATTCCTCAAACATCCTAGAGTTCGAAAGTACACCGCCCTAATCAGTGAAGACCTGACGGCGACGTACTCGCGCGACATCCAGAAATGGCTCCTCGTCGCTCCGATCATCGGTATTACCGCCGGCCTCGTCATCACCGGCATCGCCGTCCTCGTTCTCGAACGTCATCTGGGCGGCCCTACTTCCCTACTATCTTGCCCATCATTGGGCAATCGTGGTCGGACTTGTCTCCGGCTTCTTTTTGACGGGCCTGATTATGCAATTCTGCACTCCCGACGCTGACGAGCATTCGACCGAGGAAATCGTCCGCTCGTACCACGACCATCAGGGTGACATCGACATCGGACCGTTCTGGTGGAAGCTGATCGCCGCGGTGACCACCGTCGGATCAGGCGGCAGTGCGGCGCTCGAAGGGCCGAGCATCTACAGCGGCGGCGCGATCGGATCGTGGCTATGGACGAAGCTGCGACGATTCGGACTGGAAGCGCGCGATCGGCGCATCATGTTGATCAGCGGCGCGGCGGCCGGCATGTCGGCGGTGTTCCGCGCACCGCTCACCGGCATCGTGTTCGCACTCGAGATGCCATACAAGGACGACCTCGCGCATGAGGCGCTGTTGCCGTCGCTGATAGCGTCGGTGGTGGCGTACGCGACGCTGGTGTCAATCGTCGGCGCGCAGCCGCTGTTCGGTTTCGCGGGCAGCACCAGTTTCAGGACAAGCGATATCTGGTGGTCGGCGCTGCTCGGCGCGGGCATCGGGCTGATCGCGATCGTCTTCGACATCACGTTTCGACGCGTGCGGGTTTTTTTTGTCACCAGCCGGATGCCGCACTGGCTGAAGCTCACGATCGGCGGACTCGGTACGGCGCTATGCGGCCTCGCGTTCGTGACGATCTACGATGGCCCGCTGATTCCGATCGGCCCCAACTACGAGGCCGTGCGCTATGTGCTCGCGCATCCGCTACCGACCGAAGTGTTACTGGTATTCGTCGTGCTGAAGTTGCTGGCGACGATTTTCACGCTGGGCACAGGAGGAGTCAGTGCGATGTTCGTGCCGCTGCTGCTGGTTGGCGGCGCGATCGGCAACGCGTACGCGCAGTCTGTAGTCCACTCGCCGACGCACGATCTGTATGCGGCGGTCGGGATGGCCGCGTTCATCGCGGCCGGCTACAAAACTCCGCTCACGGCGGTGGTCTTCGTCGCGGAAACCACCGGCGGCCATTCCTACATCATACCGAGTCTTATAGGCGCCGCGGTTGCGTACGCGATCTCGGGCGAGGCGTCGGTGTCCGGCGATCAGCATCTTCACGAGACCGCCAAGCTCGCGGAGCTATCCGGGATGTACGTGCGCGACGTCATGCAGCGGCGAGTAGTATTTGTGCAAGCCAGGACGACGCTTCGCGAATTCGTGGCGAGCGTCGCGGCTCACCACCGGCACACGATTTTTCCGGTGTGCGAAGGCGACAAGGTAGCGGGTGTGATTTCCATTTCCGATGTCAACCGCGTCGCACCGGAGGATTGGGACAACTTCACCGTCGACGAATACTTGGAGCGCGAGACGATCCGCGTGCTGGAAGACTGCGACCTCAGCGAGGCGCTGCGGCTGCTAATGCGCGAGCGCGGTGCACAGATGCTAGTGGTGACGGACACCACCGGCGCGATGCAAGGAATCTTGACGAAGACCGACATTCTGCGCGCAGTGCGAATGTCATCAGAGGCGCCGCATCATGCGCCACCAAACACATAGAGAGACGTTCAGTCGGGCGGACTCAGCTGGATTCCGGTCAGCAGATGCACGTGTTCGATCAGATTCGCGACCCCGACGGGCGAATTGTAAACGCCATGCGTCAATTTTCCTTGCGCGCGGTTTCTGCCGACGGTGACCATTTGAACGAGGCAATTGTAAACCTCGTAGTAGCGAAGAGCGGCCTCGCCGTCGGGCAGAGTTAGACAGCGACGCGAATGCGTGCGCGCCAGGTTGTTCATGAATGCGCGCATGGCTCGACTCAATATCCCGGGGACGTGAATCGGCACGGTCGCAAGGATGGCCATCGCCGCTCCATAGTCGAAGGCCGAATCGGCGACTGTAGCTTTCACCCAATCGATCACGCCGGTCAGGCGTCCGTTATCGGCAAGAACGTTCAATGGCTGAAAATCGCCGTGACAGATCACCTGATTTTCCGATCGGCTTGGCCGATGTTCAACCAGCCAGTCGAAAGCGGGACCAAGTCCTTCGAGACCGAACTCTTCGGCCGCGGCACGCAGGCTGGCGAAATTGGCGTCGAAGGTAAGAGTCTTGCCGGCGACGCCGGCCCTCTCGATCCGATCGAAGAAATCTCTCACCGGCAGTGCGTGCAGACGCGTCTGCGCTTCGTCCCAGAGCCGTAGCATCTCGCGGCGGACTCGCGGCAATTGACGAAGAATATCGAAGACTTGCCTGAGGCCTTTGATACTGAGTCCTTCGAATTCCGACCCGAGCGGATGTCCGGGCACACGTTCCATGATTATGAAGGAACCGCCCAATGCCTCTGCGCGCGCCTCGGTGACAAAAACACGCGGAGCTGGATAGCCCGCTTCCGCCAGCGCGTTCTGCACAGCGGCCTCGCGCGGGGCCCGCTGGGCATCGACGTTGGCCTGAAAGAGTCGCAGCACAAGAGGACCGGACAACTGATCAGGCGCGCCGCGTAAACTGAATCTGAGTATCGTGGCGTCATACCCACCGCTCATCCGCTCGGGCGCCTCGGCATACGCCAAGGCCGGGCAGGCGGTGTGCGATCGCAGGTAATCCAATAAGGAAAGAACGAGGTCTTCGTCACTCACGGCGTTTTCACTGAAATTTCGGCATCACGCGATCCGCGAACAGGCGCATCGCGTCGAGCACGTTCTGATGGCCGCTGATGGCCGCCTATTTCGAACCAGCACACGAGTCGTGAGAAACCGAATTGCTCTTTCAATTGCGCGATCCGGTCGATGCAGTATTCGGGGTCGCCGAAAATCGCCCATGATCGAATCGACGGTCGAGTAGTCGATCGTGCGCAGGCGGTCGCGGACTTTCTGGAATTCCGCCTGCTGCGCCGGCGGCAAGGCTTTCGGGCTCGATGATTTCGCTGACCGCGTTGAAGTAGTTGCGCAGGCTCGGCTCGATCGTCGCCCGCACTTGAGCGCGATCGCGTCCGACAAACACCATCAGCGCGGCGGCCAGCCAATCGTCGGGCCGCTTGCGTCGCCGCGCCTTTCAGCGCGTCTTCATAAATCTTGAGCCGCTCGGCCAGCACCGGAATCGGATTCACCGGACCGCCGGCGAAGATCGGATAACGATTCGCGCCCGCGAAAGTGAAAGTGTCGGCGCTGTTGGCGGCGAGGCGAATCGGCGGATGCGGCCGCTGGATCGGCTTGGGAACCACTTCGATTCCGTCGGACGCAGCTCATTCTCGTCCATGCAGCCTTGATGATTCGAGGTCCGTCCTGCGAACAGCGGGCGGCTGTGCGACCATGTCGACGCCGTAGCCGCGATAGTTGAGCGGGAACGCGCCGCGGCCGGCGCCGAACTCGACGCGCCCGCCGCTCAGCACGTCGAGCGTCGCGATCTCCTCGGCCAGGCGAATCGGATGATGCAGCGGCATCAGGTTGACGGCCATGCCGAGGCGGATGTTGGTCGTGCGCTCGGCGATCGCGGCGAGGAGCAGCAGCGGCGTCGGCATCACGGAGAAGCGCGGCGCGAAATGCACCTCGGCGAGCCACACGGTATTGAAGCCGAGGCGGTCGGCCTCGGCGGCTTCCGCGATCAGCTCGCGATAGCGCTCGGTGGTGATTCTGATTCGCGGCTTCGGGAAGCTGGTAGAAGATGTCGAATTTCACGCAGCTGCTCAATAGGCGCCGAGTTGCGCGACGCGCTCGCGATGGAACGGCGGCGAGCCGAAGTACGACTCGTTGAAGCGCGCGCGCTTGAACCACAGATGCATGTCGTGCTCCCAGGTGAAGCCGATGCCGCCATGCATCAGGACCGCGCGGTCGGTGCCGCGGCTGTAGACGTCGCACAGGCGCGCCTTCGCCATCGCGGCCGTGCGCGACGCGTCGGCCGCGCCGGTGTCCTGCGCGTAGGCGGCATACCAGAGCATCGCGCGCGCGGGCTCGAGGTCGGCGACGATTTCCGCCGCGGCGTGCTTGAGCGCCTGGAACGATCCGATCGGCTTGCCGAACTGCTCGCGGACTTTGGAGTAATCGACGGCCATCTCGAGCGCGCGCTCAGTACCGCCGAGCGAGTCGGCCGCGACGGCGACCGCAGCGATGTCGATCAGCCGGCGAAGAGCGGCGCGATCCGCCGCCGTGCAGCCGCTTGGCGCGGAACGTTTTTCAGCTCGACGCGCGCAGACGCGGCGCGTGAGGTCGAGATTCTTCAGCGAGCGTGATCGCCACGCCCGGCGATTTCGCATCGACCACGAACAGACGAATGTCAGGAGTCGCGTTTCGCGCGCGACGACGATGAAGTCGGCGACGTCGGCATAGGGCACGAACATCTTGGCGCCGTTGAGACGCCAGCCCCGTCGCCTTTCGACGCCATGCGTGTGGATGTCGCGCGGATCGATGCTGCCGGCGTCCTCGACAATCGCGACGGTGCCGATTGCTTTGCCTTCGGCGAGCGCGGTCAGCCACTTCTGCTTGAGCTGCTCGGAGCTGCCGAATTCCTCAGCGCGCTGCCGCGAGCACCGACGAAAACAGGAACGGTCCCGGCATCGCCGCATAGCCGCTCTCTTCGAGGAGCATCGCCATGTCGAGCATCCCGAGGCCGGCGCCGCCGAATTTCTCGGGAACGATCAGGCCGGTCCATCCGAGCTTGGCGATTTGATGCGTAGAGTTCGCGCGGAAAGCCGTCGTCGGATGGCCATCACTTTGCGCACGAACGTGGTCGGGCATTCGCCGCTCAGAAATGCGCGCGCGCTGTTCTTGAGCTGCTGTTGTTCTTCGCTGAGTCCGAAATCCATTTGATCCTTGCGATTCCGAATTACCGCGACCTAACCCCTAGCCCCTTCCCATGAGTGGGAAGGGGAACCGGAATGATTGCGTCTATCGCGACTTCGGCATTTTCAGGCCGCGCTCGGCGATGATGTTTTTCTGGATGTGCGAGGTGCCGCCGCCGATCACCAGCCCGAGCGAGAACATCCACTCATACGGCCAGTAGGCGTGATCGAGCGCCTGCGTCGTCGTCGCGCGAGAGCATCGAGTAGTCGCCCATCGCTTCCATCGCGGCGGTCGCGAGGTCGTGATTCAGCTCGGTGCCGACCAGCTTGTTGATCATCGCCTCGACGCCGGGATTCTTGCCGCGAATCTGATCGGTAAGCTGGCGAAACGCATGAAAGCGCATCGCCTCGACGCGGATTTCGAGGTCGACGAGGCGCTGGCGGAAGACCGGATCCTCGGTGAGCGGGCGGCCGCCGCGCGTGATCGATTTGGCCAGCGCGAGCAGGCGATTGAAGCGCTGCTCGCTGCCGCTGGCGGAGCCGAGCATGTTGCGCTCGTGAAACAGCGTGGCGTTGGCGACGATCCATCCTTCGTTGAGCTTGGCGACGAGGTTTTTGCGCGGCACGCGGACGTTGTCGAAGAAAACTTCGTTGAAGCCGCTATCGCCGGTCATCTGCACCAGCGGGCGCACGGTGATGCCGGGCGTGTGCATGTCGATGAGGATGTAGGAGATGCCGCGATGCTTGGGCGCTTCGGGATCGGTGCGCACCAGGCAGAACATCATGTCGGCGTATTGCGCGCCCGAGGTCCAGACTTTCTGGCCGTTGACGACGAACTCGTCGCCGACGATTTCCGCGCGCGTCTTGCAGCGACGCGAGGTCGGAGCCCGCGCCGGGTTCGGAATATCCCTGGCACCAGATTTCCTCGGCGGTGAGAATTTTCGGCAGGTAGCGCTGCTTCTGTTCCTCGCTGCCCCACGAGATCAGCGTCGGCCCGAGCATGCCGAGGCCCGAACGCGCCGACAGTTGTACGGCGCGTTGGCGCGGACCATTTCGTCGTTGACGATCGATTGCCGCACCGGATCCATCGCCTGCCCGCCGTATTCCTTGGGCCATGCGAGCGCGACGTAGCCGGCCTCGTACAGGCGGCGCTGCCACGCCTTCGCGCTGCGCGAGCCAGGTCTTGTCCTCGCGGCCCTCGCGAGTGTCGGAGAGGCCGCTGGTCGGCATGTTCTCGGCGAGCCAGCTGCGGACCTTGAGCCGAAATGCTTCTTCTTCGGGTGTGAACTGAAGATCCATGTGGAGACGCTCCTGCGGTCGTGATTGCGTTCGAACGCGTACCGCGGCTTCGCGCCCAGCATAGTCAAAACCGCGTCGCTGGCGAAAAGCGCGAATCGCAGCGCAAGCGTGCGCGACGTTGACCTTGCCACGGATAGCCGATGGTATTTACGAAGCGGCTGCGCGAGCCGATCATGCGCGGCGAAATCGACGTGCAGCGTGCGGATCTGGCGAAGCGCGCACGTCAAGGTCGGCGGGCACTACCGATTGGGCGACGGGTTCATCGAGGTCACATCGATCAGGCGCATCACGCTGGCGGAGGTGACGCCCGAACTGGCGCGACGTTCAGGATTCGCAGGCGTGATCGATCTGTTGAAGGTGGCGAAACATGGACCGGGCGAGAAGATCTATCTGGTCGAGTTCGAATACCATGCGGGCGCGCCGATTGCCCGCTGAAATCAGCGTTGTTAGAGTTTGAAGTCGGTCACAATCGAGATTCGGGAACAGACCGGGGTTCAACCAGATGGCGACGACGATCACGAGCGAATGCATCAACTGCGGAGCGTGCGAGCCGGAGTGTCCGAACACGGCGATTTACGCGGGCGGAGTGCCATGGGAACTGAACGGCGCGCCGGGCCCGGCGATCGCGCAGGACATCTATTACATCGTGCCGTCGAAGTGCACCGAGTGCGTCGGCTTCCACGACCATGAAGCATGCGCGGCGGTATGCCCCGTCGATTGCTGCATCCCCGATCCCGCCAATCTCGAACCTGAAGGCGTGCTGCTTCAGCGCGCGCGCGAGTTGCATCCCGAGACGACTTTCCCCGACGACGCGCCGTCGCGCTTCCGCAAAGAGGGCGGTGGTGCGGAGGCTCCTGCGGCCAATGGCGCGGCAGTCGCGGCAGTCGCACCGGCACCGGCGCCGCGCCCAAGCCCGCGCCGGTCGCGGCGGCGCCTGCGGCGGCAGCTCGCGTCGCGCGCAACTGCAGCGTCGAGCGCGGAGTTCAATCCGCTCGACGTGGGAAGTGCCCGTCATCTGCAAGGACTGCAACGAGCCGTGGACGATTCCGTATCGGCTGTTCGAGAAGGGCGTCGTTTTCCATTGCCCGTTCTGCTCGGGATCGTACGTGCCGAAGACCGCGATGTATCGCGCGGTGAAGGAGACCTTCGAAGGCTTCTACAATCGGCGGCGCGCGGATCGCGAAGCAGTTCGCGCGCAAGCGCGCGCGCGAAGCGGCGGCGTTCGAAGCGAAGCAGGCGGCCGAGATGGAAGCATTCAAGCAGAAGCTCGAGGCGCTGGCGCATTCGATGAAGCCGGCGGGCAAGCTGGTGCGGCCGACCGGCATCGCGTCGATGTTCACGTTAAGAGACTCAGCTCGAATCGCAGAACCCTCACCTGGCCTTTCCCGTGAAGTAACGGGCGAGGGACTTGGCAATCTCAGCCGAGGGCCGGCACCTCGAAATCGTAGCCGTGAGTCTTCAGTTGCTCGCGGATTGCCTCGATATGCGCGGGGCCGCGCGTTTCCAGTTCGAGCATCACGCGCGCGCCGCCGATTGCGACGTCGCGGCGCGTGCGATCGTGATCGATCGCGCGAACGTTGGCGCCGGTCGCCGCGATCATCGATACGTCAGCTTGCCCAGCTCGCCGGGGCGATCGCGCAAATCGACGGCGACTCGAAACAGCCGCCCGACCTTCACCAGGCCGTGGCCGATGATCCGATCGAGCAGGTTGATATCGATGTTGCCGCCGCTCACGACCAGCACCACGGTCTTGCCTTTCAGCTCGTCCTTGAGCTTGAGCGCGCCCGCCAGCGCGGCCGCGCCGGCGCCTTCGGCGAGAAGTTTCAGCCGCTCGAGCATCAGCAGGACGGCCTCGCCGATTTCGAAATCATCGACGGTGACGGCGCGTTTGACGCGGCCGCGCATCACCTCGAACGGAATCGCGCCGATGCGGCCGGTGGCGAGACCGTCGGCGATAGTATCGACGGGACGGCCGATCGATGCGGGCGCGTCGGCGGCGAGACTCGCGGAGAGTTGCGGTGAGCCCGCGGCCTCGACGCCGATCACCTCGGCGTTGGGCGCGCGCGGCGCGAGCGCTGCGGCGATTCCCGCGATCAATCCGCCGCCGCCGACCGGAACGATCACGACGTCGGGCGCGACTTCGTCGGCGATTTCGAGGCCGACGTTCCCTGCCCCGCGATCACATCAGCGTCGTCGTAGGCGTCGATGAAAGCGGCGCCGCGTTCGCGCAGATCTTTGCGGCAGCCGCGCGCGCCTCCTGGTAATCGACGCCTTCGAGCACCACCGACTGGCCGTAGCTGCGGGTCGCGTCGATCTTGGCAATCGCCGCCGTCGTCGGCATCACGATCGTCGCGCTCACGCCCGCGCGCGTGGCGGCGTAGGCGAGCGCCTGGCCGTGATTGCCGGCGCTGGCGGCGACGACGCCGCGCGATCGTCTGTGCGTCGGTGAGCGTCGGCGAGACGGTTGTAGGCGCCGCGAATTTTGAACGAGCCGGTCTTCTGCAAATTTTCGGGCTTGATGAGGACATGCGCGCCGAGGATTCGGTCGAGCGTCGCGCTGTCGAATCAGCGGCGTCGGCTTGATGATGCCGGCGAGCCGGTCGCGCGCCGCTTCAATCGTTGAGACATCGGCGGATCGATGACATCGGATTGGCGCCATCGGACAGATCTAACGATGCAGCGGGCGGCGTGAATTGCGCGGCGCCGCCACGCCGAAGAGTCGCCGTCGAAGTCGATTTGCGTGCAGGCGCCGGTCTGGTAGTCGAGATCGAGCAGCAGGTTGCGAATCGCGCGGCGCTTGATCGAGGCGATCAGGCCGGCGACCGCTTGCGGATCGGCGCTGGAGAGCGCGGCGATTTCGGCGGCGTCGAGATTGCTGATGCGGCAGAACTCGCGCGCTTTGTCCTCGGTCGAGAACGCGAGCACGCCGGCCCACGTCGCGCCTTTTTCCTGAAAGACGATCAGCGCGCCCGCGGAATCGAGCAGCAGGTGCAGCTCTTTGGGGATCGACGCGCTCACGCGGCTTCGACCGTGAGCTTGCCCGCGCGAATCGCCGCGGCGCGCTCGCGCACCAGCGCGGGATAAGTGTAGTAGTGATCGCCGCTCAGGTGCAGGAACGAGTCGATGTCGACATCGTCGAGCTCGAGCTCGGCGATCGCGCGCTCGGCGGACTTGCGGTCGGGCGCTTGCACGATAGAATCGTAGAGCGCGCGGCCTTGTGCGGACTGGAAATCGTCGCGCGGCGGAAGTCCGTCGGCGCCGAGTTTGCCCGCGTGAAAGTTGTCGAGGATGTAGCGCAACGCCTTGAGTTCGTGGCGCAGGATGTCGATTGGTTTGAGCGAATCGCGCGGCATACGCCCGAGCTTATCGCCGCGCAGTTATCGCGTGATTCAATCAGTCGCCCTTGATCAGGCGATGGATGGCGCTCAGGTGGCGCTGCGAGTCGCGCTTGCGGCCCATCGCTTCGTAGATCTCGGCGGCGTTGCGATGCGCCTCGACGTTGGTGGGGTCGCATTCGAGCGTGCGCAGAAAGCTTCGCAGCGCGTTCTGATGCTCGTCCTTCTTGCGGTAGAGCAGGCCGAGCTTCAGGTGAACGTCGGCGCTGGCGGGAACGATCGTGGCCGCGCCGAGCAGATGGCGCAGCGCGCCGGCAAGTCGCCTTCGCGTTCGAGCAGCGTGGCGAGGCGCATGTGCGCTTCGAAGTTGCCGGGCTCGCGGCCGACCAGCTCGCTGTAGATGGTGAGCGCCTTGAGCGGATCCTCGTCGGCGACGCGGCGCGCCTCTTCGAAACGCTCGCGCACGCGGGCGGGGCCGAAGCCGTCCTCGACTTTGCCGGGCTGATAGGTGCGCGTCGAAGTCGAAAATCAACTGTCCGGTTTCGCCTCGATCAGCGAGGGGCCGTCGCGCACGACGATGCGGCCGTCGTCGTTGACGAGTTTGAGCGAGGTGACGGAGCGATCGGGATCGACGAGCGCGCGCACCCGCTCGAGCATCCGCTGGATCGGATCGATATGCTGGCGGGTGCCGAGCAGTTCCTTGGCCAGGCGCATCTCGAGCAGATCGTTGAACGCGAAACGATATTTGCGGCCGCCGGAATTGAGCGGACGCACGAGATTGCGCTTGACCCAGTAGCGAATACGCTCCGGCGTGACCGCGAGAATTCTCGCCGCCGTGCGCGTGGAAAAAGTCTCGCCTCCGCCGCCCGCCTCTGCCGTCATCTTCACCACCAACGCCGAAGAGTATAGGCAGTCGAGCGCGTGCTCTCAACGAGGGGCGGCGCGGTTTCTTAACACCTGTGGAGCGATTGCGAGCTAGCCGCGGATTTCCTTGAGTGCGCGAGCCACACGGACGACCGCCTCGACGCCGTTCTTCGCGTTGTCGATTCGCGCGACCGCCTGCTCGTCGGTCATGCCGGGGCCGGTGATGGCGAGCCCGACCGGCTTGTCGAACTCGAGCGCAAGCTCGATGCCGGCGCCGGCGATCGCATGCGCGATCAGCTCGTCGTGCAGGTCTCGCCCTTGATTACCGCGCCGATCATCACGACGCCGTCGATTTCCTTGCGCTGCAGCAGGGCTTTCACGACCGGCGCCATGTCGTATACGCCGGGGACGTGGACGACGCGCGCGACCTCGACGCCGAGCGACTCGGCATGGCGGCGCGCCCGCTGTTCCATCGGCGCGGTCACTTCGGAGTTGAACTCCGAAACTACGAACGCGATTTTCACTTTTTCACTTTTCACTTCAGGCGTCCAAGGTCAACCGTGACGGCGTCGCGAATCTCGACGCCGTTGCTCTTCAGATATGACTTGAGCGCGGGAATCGGATGCTCGCCGTAGTGAACGATCGAGGCGACGATGGCGGCGTCGGCCATGCCGGCGGTGAACGCGTCGCGCAGATGGCACGGCTCGCCGGCGCCGCCGGACGCGATCACGGGAATCGAAACGGCTTCGCTGATGCGGCGGGTGATTTCGAGATCGTAGCCGAGCTTGGTGCCGTCGCGATCGATCGAGTTGATGCACAGCTCGCCGGCGCCGAGCCGCTCGCCCTCGAGCGACCATGCCAGCGCGTCGCGGCCGGTGGGTTGGCGGCCGCCGTCGATCACGACTTCGTAGCCGGTCGGCACTTCCGGCCGCACGCCGGTTTTTTTCACCTGCATCGAGAGCACGATACATTGGCTGCCGAATGCGCGCGCGCCTTCGGAGATCAGTCGCGGGATTGCGCACCGCGCCGGAGTCGATCGAGACTTTCTCGGCGCCCGCGAGCAGCACGGCGCGCATGATCGTCGAGCGTGCGCAAGTCCGCCGCCGACGCTGAACGGGATGAAAATTTCGCGCGCCACTGCGCGCACCACGTCGAGCATGATGCCGCGGCGCTCGTTGGACGCGGTGATGTCGTAGAAGACGATCTCGTCGGCGCCCTCATTATAGTAGTAGCGCGCCATCGCGACCGGATCGCCGACGTCGACGTTGGCGAGGAACTGCACGCCCTTGGTGACTTTGCCGTCGCGCACGTCGAGGCACGGGATGATTCGTTTCGCGAGCATCGTCAGAAGCTCATCCGGCAGAAGTTGTCGAGCAGCTTGAGTCCGGCGGCGCCGCTTTTTTCGAGATGGAACTGAGTCGCGATGACGTTGTCGCGCGCGATCGCGGCGGTGAACGGCACGCCGTAGTCGCATGCGCCAATCGCGAGCGAAGGGTCGTCGGGAATCGGATAGTACGAATTGACGAAATAGAAATGCGTGTTATCGGGCACGCCGGCGAAGACTCGATGCGGCTGCGTCTGGCGCACGCGGTTCCATCCGATTTGCGGAACCTTCAGCGGGCGTCCGTCGATCGAGCGCGGATAGCGCGCGACGCGGCCCGCGATGATGCCGAGGCATTCGGCGGCGTCCTCTTCGCTGCGATCGAACAGCACCTGGATGCCGATGCAGATGCCGAGGAACGGCTTGCCGGCGCGGGCGACGTCGTTGCGCAGCACTTCGACGAGTCCCAGCGCGCGCAGATTTTCCATCGTTGCGCCGGCGGCGCCGACGCCGGGCAGGATCACGCGGTCGGCGGCGACGATGCGCTCGGGGCGGTCGGTGATCTCGGATTTGTGGCCGAGAAATTCGAGCGCGCGCTGAACGCTGGTCAGGTTGCCGGCCTTGTAGTCGACGATAGCGATCATGGGCGAATTCCGAACCGACGATCATAGCGAGAGTCGCATCGCGTGTGAATCGCGGAATTCAGTCAGTCAGAAAATCATAGCTTCCTGATGTCAGCAAATCGCCACCACAAGGCGGGGAGCAGCACGATCGCGCGCGAAAGAAATCGCGCTGAAATCGGCTCTCACCTTCACCTCTCCCTTACGGGCGAGAACAGATCGATGTCGCGCTGGTCGGAGAGGACGCGCACGTTTACGTGATGCTCGTACCGAGTCGCCGAGCGAACCCCAGTGCATCGCGAAGTTCTCGAGCTGGACGTCGGGGTGGAAGCGTTCCGACACGCCCATCACCACTTCGTCGACGCTGAGCAGGAACGCCATGCGCGCGATTGCATAGACCTGGTCGTTGGAGACGACCACCAGCGGCGTGACAGCGCGGCCGTGATCCTCGCATACCTTGACGACCCTGCTGAACAGTTTTTCTTCGGCGTCGCTGAAAATCTGGCCGCCGTCGCTCGACGCGAGTCCCTTTTCGGTGCGCACCGTCAGCGCGATCAGCTCGGCGTCGTCGCGCTCGGACAGGTAGCGATGGAGATGCGCGAGGTTGTTGGGATCGCGGATCGCGATGAGCTTCTTGGTGGTGGCGAAGAGGCCGAGGCCAATCGAGTCGACCTGGCTTTCATCGATCAGTTCCAGGTTGAACTTCTCGGGTTCCTCGCCGTACGCGTGCGCGACCTGCCCGTTGATCTTTTCCGAGATTTCGAAAATCACGAACAGCGCGAGCGTGAAGCTGACGCCCGAGATCGTCGCGACCTGCTTGGTGAACAGGTTGATGACCGCGGTCGCGAACAGGACCAAGAACGTCAGCGCGAGACCGAGCGGAAAATCCTTGCCGCCGGGACGGAAGAATTTCAGGTTCAGCGGCATCCGCCACAAGCGATGGTACTTGTCCTTGTAGCGCAGGATCAGCACGGACAGCGTTTTGAAGACGAAGCTCCAGATGACGCCGAAGGCGTATGCCTCGCCCAGCACGAACATGTCGCCGCGCGACAGCATGATGGTGGCGATTTGCAGCATCGCGACCATGTTCACGATGCGGTAGTTGGTGCCGATATTTCTTGTGCGGATGGCGGAACCAGTCGAGCAGCACGCCGTCTTCGGCGACGCGGGTCAGCACGCCGGTCGAGCCGACGATCGCGGTGTTGACGGCGCCGGCGAGAATCAGGAAGCCGACGAACACGACGAATGCGCGCAGCGCGATGCGCGCCCACAGCGGCCCGATCACGAACATCGCGAGTCCGCCGATCAGGTCGTCGCCGTAGTTCGCCATCCGGACGCTGTCGGGGATGATCATCACCGCGAAGAACGAGACGAGCGAGGTCAGCAGCAGGCTGTAGATGAAGATGACCATGCCGGCGCGCAGCAGATTCTTGAGCTTGGGCGCTTCGATCTCGCGATTGATCTGTGCGAGCGATTCTTCACCCGACATCGCGAGGATCGAATGGCCGAACGCGATCAGGATTCCCAGCGTGCCGATAGTGCGCGCGCCCGGAAAGTGCTTGAGCCATCCGAGCGAGTCGTTGGTGAACTTCAACTCGAACGGCGGCAGATGCGCGCCGCGCACATAAATCGTCAGCCCGCACCACACGATCATCATCACGGCCATGACGGTCGTGACCTGCATGATGCGCATCGCCTTGCCGCTGGACTCCTCGATGCCGAGAATATTTTGGCGCCAGAAATAAATCGTGACGGCGATGGCGAAGAAGGCGGCCGTGAAATCGGGCGGCAGTATGATGCTCGAATGACGCGAGCTTGAGCAGTTCGTTGATCAGGCCGACCAGGTATTGGCCGGCCGAAACGCCGCTGATAGGGCCGGTCAGGATGTAGTCGAACATCAGGGCCGAGACCGAGATTTTCGCCAGCGTCGAGCCCATCGCTTCTTTGACGACGCGATAGACGCCGCCGCGCGTGAACATCGAGCACGATTCGACGTACACGGCGCGCACAGCGTACGAGAACAGCATAACGGCGAGAATGAAGTATGGCGCCGAGCGGCCGCAGGCCTGTCTCGACGATGCCGCCGATGTAGTAGGCGGACGAGGCGAGGTCGCATAGCACGACCGCCGACGCTCGCCAGAAAGAGATAAAGGCGAGCATCCCGGTGGTGACTACGATTGCTTTGGTTTGTTTACCGAAGGTCGCCTGCGGTTGTGGCCGCTCGGCGCCGAGGACTTTTGGAGTCGCAGCCAAGTATGAATCTCCCGAGCAAACGCCGAAAATGCGGCGATGCACGCAGTTCAAAGTGCAAGATGCAGACCGCAATGATTGACGCATCATTTTGTTGAGATAAATAAAGCTGAAAGTGCGAACGGCAATGCGTCGGAGTCGTTTGGAGCCGTGCAATTTGCAATAAATGGCCGCGCGGCCCTCTTGATGCTTCCGGCCCTCTGAGCACTAGAATGTTAATTGAACAGCTACTCGAGGAAGCGCTTGGCTAACATTCTCGTCGTCGATGACGACCGCAATATCCGGCGCACGCTCGCGGCCAGCCTCGAATCCGCGAGTCATCAGGTGACCGTGGCGGAGAGTGCCGAGCGGGCGCTGGAACTGTTGGCGCCCTCGGCGACCGGCAGTGGTCGTCTCCGACGTTCGGATGGAAGGAATGGACGGGCTGAAGCTGCTCGAGTCAATCAAGCGGCTCAACCCGACGCTGCCGGTCGTGATGATGACCGCCTTCGGCTCGATTCCCGACGCGGTCGAGGCGATGCGCCTTGGTGCGTACGACTACGTCACCAAGCCGTTCACGGCCGACCACATCAGTGCATGTCGTTGCGCGCGCGCTCGAGGTGCACGAGCTGCGCGCCGAGAACAAAGAGCTGCGCGATCGAATCGAGACTCTGACCGAGCCCGAGCCGTTCCTCACCTACAGTCCACATTCGCGCAAGCTCGCCGAGATCGGCGCGCAGGTGGCCGACAGCGACGCGACCGCGCTTATCACCGGCGAGAGCGGCACCGGCAAGAGCATGCTGGCGTCGTACATCCATCGCCTGAGCCCGCGCAAAGACGGGCCGTTCGTCCAGGTCGCATGCACGACGCTCAGCGAGCATCTGCTGGAGAGCGAACTGTTCGGGCACGTGCGCGGATCGTTTACCGGCGCGATCAAGGACAAGCCGGGACGTCTCGAAGCGGCGGAGGGCGGCACGGTGCTGCTCGACGAGATCGGCGACCTGACGCCGGTCGTTCAATCCAAGCTGCTGCGCTTTCTGCAGGAGCGGACGTTCGAGCGCGTCGGCGGCGCGCAGACGATCAAAGTCGACGCGCGCATCATCGCCGCGACCAATCAGCATCTCGAGCAATTGGTCAAGGAAAAGCGCTTCCGCGAGGATCTCTATTACCGCCTCAACGTGATCGAATTGCAGGTGCCCGCGCTGCGCGATCGGCCCGGAGAAATCCTGAAGCTGGCGGAGCATTTCGCCGCGCAGGCCGCGCAGACGCATCACAAGCCCGCGCATTCGCTCTCGGCCGAGGCGCGCGAGGCGCTGGTGTCCTACTCGTGGCCGGGCAATATCCGCGAGCTGCGCAACGTGATGGAGCGGGCGGTGATCCTGAGCCGCGGCGAGACGATCAATCTAAGCGATCTGCCGGACAAGATTCTCGCATCACCTGACAAACTCGATCACAGCCACACGCTGGAGCAGATGGAGCGTCGGCATATTGAGGTAGTGCTCGAGCAGGCGATGACGCTGGAAGAAGCGGCCGAGATGCTGGGGATCAACGTCGCGACATTATGGCGAAAGCGCCGGCGATACGGACTGGACTGACAGGCTTTGCAGGAGGTTGCTGACGCGTTGCCAGGATCGCGGCGCTGAACTCTGGATCTGCAAACAATCGCTTGAGTCCGTCCACAAGCGCTCCTTGGAGCTCGGGCACGGCACACCTGAGGTAGAGGCGCGCGAAATTTGGTTTGGCCTCGCCTTCCACTTCCCTTGAATACAGAACCTTGCCTGTTGGCGGTTGGACCTGAGCCCGTATTGAAATAGAACCGAGCGCCGTAAGACCAGTTACATCGTCTTCGCAGAGTGCCTCGAATCGTCCGAGCTGGATCGTGACCAATGCTCCGCCACTGCCAATCTTGAAGCCGCGCGCTCTAAGTTCGGTCTCGACCGCCCCCTTGATGGTGCCCTCAGCATCTTTGGCGCGGAAGTACACTTTCTGCGAGATCGGGTTGAGCGCGCCCCAAGACACAAACTCGTCCGGCTGCAGATCTTCAACCTTAACTTCTACTGGAACCGCGTCAGAATCCTTAATAACTTGCACGCTTTGCTGTGCGGTGTAGGCGATCGGGAATTCACGTACCGGGATAGCGCATCCTGAGATGAAAGACACCACGATCATCAAAAGACCTGCTACAAGCGGGACGAGGCGGAATCGCCCTCGCCGGCAAAGATCGGAGAGCATTGACACTCAACTAGCAGCTTTCGGGTCGTCGGAAAACGGGAGCGAAGCCGGATAGCATACCGGCGCGCCCTTGTTCGGAGCGCGCCGGCGTTTCGATGCGAGCATTGTGCGCGACTATTTTTTGTTCATCGCGGCTTCGAGGCGGCTGTGACTCTTCACGCACGTGCCGAGGCTGGTGAACGGATCCGGCCAGTCGTGCTTGACGCAATAGGGCAGCGCCGCCATGTCGGTCTCAGAGTATCCGCGCGCCGAGAGATCCTTCTTCATGCAATCGCTATGCGCCTGGTTGGCGCCCGCGACGCCGGCCGCATCGTCGGCAGCTTCGGTAATCAACGCGTCGCGCAGCTCGATCTTCACCTGCGGATCGGTGCTCTTGCCGAGCGAGCCCGCGACGTTGCTCGACGGGCCGCAAGTCCCGACCGCATCGATGAACGCCTCTTCGAGTCCGACCGTGCTGAGATCTTTTGCGAATCCCAGCACTGGCCGCCGCCATCAGCATACTGGTTGCGATCAATGCCACAGCAAATCGTTTCATCGCTACTCGTCCTCCAGGTTTGAGATGTGACCCCGTGAATGAAACCGGCCCCATCGTTGGCAATCCAGATTCATCTGTACGATGCGACAGTCAAAAAAGTCCAGCGAGCGAACCCGGCGGTCGGTACCCGGCGGCACGCGGCTTGACGGAAACTGCCGCTTGATGAAAGTGTCGCGTCAGTCAGACCAAAGGATATTCATCATGGCCAAAACCGCACTTGCTTGCACGATACTTCCCGACAGTCCGCCCGCGCGCCTGATCGAATGGTCGCGCGCGGCGGAGGACGCGGGCTTTTCCGGCGTCTTCATGACCGAGGCGAACAACGACTCGCTGGCGTGCTCGCTCGCGCTCGGGCTTAACACCAAGCGAATCAAGCTCGGCACCGCGATCACGAATATCTACCTGCGCCATCCGAATCTGCTCGCCAATGAGGCCGCGGCGGTGCAGGAATTTACCGGCGGACGATTCATCCTCGGCCTCGGCACCGGACATCGCGAGGGCAATTCCGCGCTCGGAATCGAGATGGGCGTGCCGCTGACGAAAATGCGCGAGACGGTGAAGACGCTTGCGCGCGATGCTCGACGGCGGCAAGACCGGGCCGCGCGTCAGCGCGAAGCTGCCGCTTTACCTGGCGGGCGTGTCGCGCCCGATGGTGAAGCTGGCGGGCGAAATCGGCGACGGCGTCATCTTCAACTTCTTTCCGCCGGCGCGGGTCAAGGAAGCGCTGGGCGAGCTGGCCGAGGGCGCGAAGATCGCCGGCCGCGACGTCAAACAGATCGAGCCGACGCTGTTCGCGACCGCGTTTATCTCCGACGACCTCGAAGCGGCGCGCCGTCCCGCGCGCAAGCTGCTGTCACGCTACGGCGCGCTGAGGTTCTACGGCAACATGATGGCGCATGCGGGCTTCGAGCGCGAAATCACGGCGATTCGCGCGGCCGGCCGCGACGCCGACGCCGCGATCGCGGCGGTCAGCAACGAACTGATCGACGCGACCCTGCTGGTCGGCTCGGAGGCGCGCGTTCGCGAGCGATTGCAGGAGCTATGCGCGCCGGGAATCGGCACCGCGATCGTATTCACCAATCCGGTCAACGAAGATCGCAACGCCGCCGTGATGCGAACAATCCGCGCGCTCAAGCAGTAACGGTGCGCCGTTACGGCATGTCTTCCTGGTCGGCCGGTGTTTTGATCGTTGGGGCTGCGCGCCAGCGCGACGCGATCGTAAAAGCGCCGGATGCGCCTGGCGTTGACGCCGAAATCGCCGACGCCGTCGCGCGACTTCGATCGCATCTCGATCAGGCTGGAGCCGTCGGGCGTCGGCCGAATCTGGATCACGACATCATCGTTGAAATGCCAGAGCTTCGACGTGGCGACGGCCTCGAGCGTGTTCGTGGCCGGATCGGAATAGGTGATTTTCCACGTCGGAATGGCCTGGGCGACTTCGGTCACGCGCTCGAAGGCGCGGCCGGGAAAGGTGTTCCTTAATCGGACCGATCGGTCCATACCCGCCTGCTGCCGGTCGGCATACTTGCGCCTTGTCGTATTTCATGTCGCGATTCGGTTCATGCTGCAGCTGCTGGGCGTAAACGAACTCGGGCGGATTGTCGAAATCGGTCGTGATGTCGTTGATGGGTGGATACTTCATGCTGCCCAGGATGGTCACGATCACTGGAGCAGCGATCAGAGCGCAAATCAACTGTAGCCATCAATGCGCGATTACGCCCTGCTCGCAAGTTGAGGCTTGCGCGTCAGGAAAATTGCGAGCAGGCCGATCGACGAAACCCAGAAGGCTGAGAGGAAGTCCGAGAGCGAAAATTGTGAACCCCATGAACGCCGGCAAGCAGGTAGAAATGTGCGCCGATGATTCCCGACGGCGACCATCGTGATCGCCAATAGCGCGTCAAAGAATGCGAGCCATACAAAGGTCATCGGTTTTTCCCCAGTGAGAGATTCGCGTTGGCGCCCGGGCGCCTGGCTCCTGATTCCGCGCACCACGAACTGCGGCAATACGAACAGATACGATCCGCTCGCGACGGCGCGATCGATATCGGCGAACCAAGCCTCGACCTCGGCGCGCGGCGATCTTGCCCGAGTCGCGCGCATACCGCGCGAAACTGGCTTTCAGCATCGGCAGCGATCGTCCCGCAGTGTCCGCGCCAGCGTGAATCTCGACTTTCACATCGTCGAGTCCCGCCGCGCGAAACAGCCGATAGAGCTGGCGTCCAATCTGCGGCTCCTTGATTGCAATCGCCTTCGACGCCGCGAGGATTCGATCGCTGCGCTCGCGCGCCGCCGCGCCAATGTCGAGCGCGAGCATGTCCCAGTCGCTGTCGACCGCGACTACCATGCCGCCGACGCCGTCACGCGCGCCATTTCCGCGACAGTATCGGCTGCGGAATCGACATATTCAAGAACGTTTTTGCACCAGACGCGGTCGAACGAGGCGTCGGGAAATGGCAGCGGAGGAAAGCCGCTATGGACGAACTCCGCCGCCAGCTTGGCCTCGCGCGCGCGAGCGCCAGATCGCTCGACGAACTCGGCGTTGATATCGACGCCGGTGACCTTGCCGGCGGGAGCGACGCGCCGCGCAAGCTCGAAGGTGGTGTGGCCGGGACCGGAACCGACGTCGAGCACGCGCAGACCCGGCTTGAGATCGAGCGGACGCAGCAGCGGTTCCATTGCGGGATGATATGCAAGGATTTTGTCGTACGCGCGTGGCGGTCGGAGTCGATATCGACCCAGTGCTGCTTGTAATAGGGCTCAGCCATGGCCGCGACGCGAATCAGATGAGCCGCAGTTCCTTCATCGCGATGCGCAGCTTTTCGGCGGGCGCCGCGGTCATCGGCACCAGCGGCATCCGCAATTCGTTGGCGCATTTGCCCATGAAGGCGAGCGCCTGCTTGATGCGGAATCGGATTGGTCTCGATGAACAGCGCGCGCATCAGCGGCAGCAGTCTGGTAGTGGATCTCGCGCGCCCGCGCGAAATCGCCGGCCAGCGCCGCCGCCGCCAGATCGTGCATCTCGCGCGGCATCACGTTGCTGAAGGTCGAGATGACGCCTTTGCCGCCCAGCGCCATCATCGGCACGCGTGAGCGAGTCGTCGCCCGAGAGGATCGTCAGCCGGTCGCCGCACAGGCGTCAGAATGTCGGAGACCTGATCCATCGAGCCCGACGCTTCCTTGACGCCGACGATGTTGCGGATCTCGCGCAGCCGCGCGAAGGTTTCGGGCAGGATGTTGGAGCCGGTGCGGCCCGGGATGTTGTAGACGATCAGCGGCAGATCGACGCTCGCCGCGATCATCTTGTAGTGCCTGAAGATGCCGTCCTGGGTGGGCTTGTTGTAGTAGGGCGAGATCAACAGCGCGCCGTCGGCGCCCATCTCGCGCGCCGAAGCGGTCAGCCGGATCGCCTCGGCGGTCGAATTCGAGCCGGTGCCGGCGATCACCGGGACGCGCTTGCGCGTCTGCTCGATGGCGAGCTTGATCACCTGTCGTGCTCGGCGTGCGTGAGCGTGGCGGACTCTCCGGTCGAGCCGCACGGCACCAGCCCGTCGATGCCGCTCTGAATCTGCCATTCGATCAGGTCGCGCAGCGCGCGGCTCGTCGACCTCGCCGTCGCGAAACGGCGTGACGATAGCCGACAGTGCGCCGTTGAACATCGTTCGAAGCCTCCAGCCTGCTTCATTTGACCGGGACCATCTCGTCGGCGCCGAGTTCGACCTCGCCGCTGAAAACTTCGACCGCTTCGCCGGTCATGAAAACATGATTCGCATCGGCTCGCCGTCGCGCGCCATTCGATTTCAAGATTGCCGCCGCGCAATTCGACCGTCGCGGTCCGCTCGGCGGCCGGTCAGCACCGCCGCGACCAGCGCCGCGCACGCGCCGGTGCCGCAGGCCAGCGTCTCGCCCGAGCCGCGCTCCCACACCCGCATCTTAAGATGGTCGCGCGAGAGCGGCAGGATGAACTCGGTGTTGACGCGGCGCGGAAAAAACGGATGATGCTCGAACTGGCGTCCGAGCGCGGCGAAATCGCGATCCTCGAGCTTGAAGACGCCGTCGTCGTCGACGAACACGACGCAATGCGGATTGCCCATCGAGACCGCCGTGATCTTCGCGCTTCGGCCGCCGACCTCGAGCGGATAGTCGATGATGCGGCCGTCGGCATCGACCGGGATTTCGCGTCCTTCGAGAATCGGCTCGCCCATATCGACCGTCGCGCCGATCGACGCTGCCGTCCTTCAAGCTTGAGCGCGACCGTCTTGAGTCCCGCAGTCGGTCTCGACCACCATCGGATTCGCGCGCGCGAGGCCGCGCTCATAGGCGAGCCGCGCGACGCATCGGATGCCGTTGCCGCACATCTCGCCGCGGCTGCCGTCGGCGTTGTACATCTCCATCCGCATGTCGGCGCTGCGTCGACGGCGCGAGCATGATCAGGCCGTCGCCGCCGATGCCGAAGCGGCGATCGGAAAGCCTGACCGAGAGCTGCCGCGGGTCGGCCGGACGCGCGCGGTCGCGACGACGTAGACATAGTCGTTGCCGCATCCGTGCATCTTGGTGAACTCGAGCTTTGCCATCGCGCTGTCTCACCGCGGCGTTGCAGCTCGACGATCTTTTCGCCGCGCATCGAGATCCTCGAAGCTGTCGCGCTCGCGAATCACGTGAACCTCGGCGCCGTCGACCAGGATCTCCGGCGCGCGCGGGCGGCTGTTGTAGTTCGACGCCATCACGAAGCCGTACGCGCCCGCGCTCATCACGGCGAGCAGGTCGCCCTGCGCGCGGCTCGGGCATCTCGCGCTCGCGCGCGAAGAAGTCGCCGCTCTCGCATACCGGACCGACCACGTCGGCAGTCACGGTCTTCGGCGCCGTGGCTTGCGTCGACCGGCGGAATGATCGATGGTAGGCCTCGTAGAGCACCGGCCGGATCAGATCGTTCATCGCGCCGTCGATCACGATGAAGCGCTTGACGTCGGTCTCCTTGTTGTAGAGCACCTGCGTCACGAGCACGCCGGCGTTGCCGACCATCACGCGTCCCGGCTCGGTGATAATCTTCAGTCCGAGGCCGTGCATCGGCTTCAGCAGCGCGTGCGCATACTCCGACGGCGGCGGCGGCTCTTCCTGGTATGGGATGCCCAGGCCGCCGCCGAGGTCGAGATACTTGAGCGCGATTCCCGCGCTGCGCAGCCGCCTGACGATCGCGGCGACCTTGTTGCCCGCTTCGGTGAACGGCGCGGTCTCGGTGATCTGCGATCCGATATGCGTGCTGAGCCCGACCAGTTCGAGGTGCGGCAGCGCGCTCGCCTCGGCGTAGTATTCGTCGACCTGCGACAGCGGCACGCCGAACTTGCTGTCGCGATGGCCGGTCGAGATGTGCGGATGGGTTCCCGGGTCGAGGTCGGGATTGACGCGCAGGCTGACCGGCGCGCGCATGCTTCATGCGGCCCGCGACCTCGGCAACGCGATGCAGTTCGCGGACGCGACTCGACGTTGATCATCAGGATGCCGGCGTCGAGCGCCGCCGCGATCTCCTCGTCGGTCTTGCCGACGCCGGAGAAAACGATCTTGCGCGGGTCGGCGCCGGCCCGCAGGCAGCGCATCAACTCGCCGACCGAGACGATGTCGAAGCCCGACGCCCATCGAGGCGAACAGCTTCAGGATGCTGAGGTTCGACAGCGCCTTCATCGCGTAGCAGATCAGATGATCGGTGCCGGCGAAGGCCTCGTCGAAAACCCGGAAATGGCGGCGCAGAGTGCGCGCGCTATAGACGTAAAACGGAGTGCCGATGCGCCGCGCCAGGTCGCGCGATCGGCACATCTTCGGCGTAAAGCTGATCGTTTCGGTATTCGAAGTAGTTCATTTGGGTGATATCGCGTTGGTCAAGTTTCGTTTCTATCATAGCGCAGCCCCGCGAATAAACGGACATGCGCCGCTAGCGCCGGTGTTATTGGAGCGGACGGGAGTCGGCACCACGAAAGTTTCGGGATTCGGCGGCGCCGACGGTTTCTTGCGTACGATCGTCGGCCTCGTTGGACGGCTCGCTCACGTAACCGTCGGTCGTGTTGGAAGTGACCTGGTAGCGATAGGTCTTGCCCATGACGGTCGGCGCCGTCGATGAACTCGAACGTGTTCTGCACCTGGAAGCGCCCTTCGTCGTGCACTTCGATCTCGCCGACTTCTCGACCGGCCTACCTTCCTCTGCGCGCGAGATCGAGAAGCCGCCGAGGTCTTTCATCTTCGCCGCCGGCGTACTTGGTCGGGACGATCCCAGGTCAGCCGGATTCCTTCTTTCGCGTTGGCGGCCTCGAGGCCGAGGATTTGCTCGGGACGCGCAGCCTCCGGCGGTATCGGCGGCGACTTCACGCCGCATCCGGCAATCACCATGTTCGCGAGCGCGGCAGTCACGAGCGCGAGCGTCAGCCAGTTGGCGCGCTTTGGTCGTTCGGTTCATCGGCGTCCGAGCCTCCTTGAGGCGGCGCTTGACGTGGCCGGCGCCGGACCGCCTTCGACGTGCGCCGCGCGACCGAGTTCTCCGGCTCGAAGAATCGCGATCGCGTCGGTACCGAACGCGCTGCGAATGGCGCCGCAAATCCGCGATGCTCAAGTCCTCGAGCGACTTGCCCGCCGCGGCGGTCTCGCGCACCAGCGCGCCGACGATCTCATGCGCCTGGCGAAACGCGACGCCGCGGCTCGACCAGGTACTCCGCGAGATCGGTCGCCAGCGCAAATCCACCGGCCGCCGCGCGCATGCGCTTCGACGTTGAATCCGCAGCGCCGGCCAAAACTTCGCGATCAGGTCGAGCGCGGGCTTCAGCGTGTCGAGCGCGTCGAACACGCGCTCCTTGTCTTCCTGCAGGTCGGAGTTATAGGCGAGCGGCAGGCCCTTCAGGATCGTGAGCATCGCGACCAAATCGCCGATCACGCGGCCGGTTTTGCCGCGAATCAGTTCGAGCAGATCGGGATTCTTCTTCTGCGGCATCATCGAGCTGCCGGTCGAAAATTCGTCGGGCAGCGCGGCGAAGCCGAACTCCGGTGCTCGTCCACAGAATGATCTCCTCGCTCATCCGCGACAGATGCACCTGCGTGAGCGCGGCGGCCGAGAGAAAATCCACCACGAAGTCGCGATCCGACACCGCGTCCATGCTGTTCGCGGCGATCGCCTTGAAGCCCAGCGCTCGCGCGACCATCCGGCGATCGAGCGGCAGCGTGCGTGCCCGCCAACGCGCCCGCGCCCAGCGGCATGACATGCGGTGCGCGCCGCGGCCTGCTCGAAGCGCTCGCGGTCGCGCCCGAGCATCTCGACATAGGCGAGCAGATGATGCGCGAGCGTGACCGGTTGCGCGCGCTGCAAATGCGTGTAGCCGGGCATGATCGTCGCGATGTGACGCCGCGCGAGGCGAATCAGCGTCGCGCGCAGTTCGGTGATCAGCGCGATCACGCCGGCCAGCTCGTCGCGCAGATAAAGCCGCAGGTCGAGCGCGATCTGATCGTTGCGCGAGCGCGCCGGTATGCAGCTTGCGCCCCGGCTCGCCGATCAGCGCGATCAGCCGGCGCTCGATCGCGAGATGGATGTCTTCATCGGCAATGTCGAACTTGAAGCGTCCGGCGTCGATCTCATTTTCGATGCGCTCGAGGCCGCCGACGATCGCGCGCATCTCGCTCGGCTTGAGCAGCCCGACCTTCGCGAGCATCTGCGCATGCGCGATCGAGCCGCGGATATCGTGGCGAAAAAGCCGCCGATCGAACGGCAGCGACGCGGTGAACGCTTCGACCTCGGGCAAACGGCCGCGCGCAAACCTTCCGCGAATGAGACTTTTGTTCTGGCGGCGCACTTTCACTGCAGTCAAGCAGGAGAAGTGGTTCGCGTCGCGCGAATCAATTGAGCGGCCGCAGTTGGCACGAGCATCCGCGCGCCGCGCAACTCATCGAGCCGTCGGGATGCGTGATATGAACGTCCATCTTGTGATGGCAGTGGTCGCAATCTCCGGTCGCGCGGACGCGGCACGAGCTTGGGCTGCGTGCGCGGCGGCTTGAACTGGATGACCTTGCCCAACTCGATCAGCCTTTCGTGCTCGCGCGCGCCAGCGCTCGAAGCCTCACGCCCGCAAGCCGAATGAAGCCGTCGGCGTCGGCCTGGTTGTAGCCGCCCGCTTCCTCGAAGCTCGCGATCTTCGGATCGTAAAGCGAGTTCGGCGATTTGCGGCCCGCGATCCACACGCCGCCCTTGAACAGCTTCAGCCGCGCGACGCCGTTCACGTTTTTCTGCGTATCGTCCACCAGCGCCTGCAGCGCCTCGCGCTCGGGCGCAAACCAATATCCGTAATACACCATTTCGGCGTAGCGTGGGATAAGCGAGTCGCGCAGATGCATCACCTCGCGATCGAGCGTGAGTTGCTCGACCGCGCGATGCCCATGGAAGAGGATCGTCACGCCGGGCGTCTCGTAAACTCCGCGCGATTTGATCCCGACGTAGCGATTCTCGACCAGGTCGACGCGCCCGATGCCGTGGCGGCCGCGCGATTTCGTTGGCGCGCTCGATAATCTTCGCGGGCGCGAGATGCTCGCCATTGATCGCGACCGGATTGCCGGCTGCGTATTCGATTTCGACGTACTCCGGCTCGTTCGGCGCGTCCTCGGGCGAGACGGTGAGGCGGAACATGTCGTTGTAAGGCTCGCGCCACGGGTCCTCGAGGATGCCGCCCTCGTAGCTGACGTGGACGAGGTTGCGATCCATCGAGTACGGCTTCTCGGCGGTGACCGGTCACGGGAATTTTCTTCTCGCTGGCGTACGCGAGCATGTCGGCGCGGCCCACGAACGGCCAATCGGCTGCGCCGCCACGGCGCGATGATCTTCAGATCCGGCGCGAGCCGCGCGAAGGTCAACTCGAAGCGCACCTGGTCGTTGCCCTTGCCGGTGGCGCCATGGCGCGACCGCGTCGGCGCCTTCCTTGCGCGCAATCTCGACCAGTTTCTTGGCGATGACCGGCCGCGCGATCGAAGTGCCGAGCAGGTAGTAGCCCTCGTAAACGGCGTTGGCGCGCAGCATCGGGAAGACGAAGTCGCGCGCGAACTCCTCGCGCAGATCGACGATATAAAGCTTGCTCGCGCCGGTCTTGAGCGCCTTTTCTTCGAGGCCCTCGGTTTCCTCGCCCTGCCCGACGTCGGCGCAATATGCGATGACCTCGCAGCCGAAGTGATCCTTGATCCAGCGCAGCATCACCGAGGTGTCGAGTCCGCCCGAATACGAGAGCACCAGTTTTTTATTTTTTCGGTTGCCATGATTTCTAGTCAGTCCGGCGACGGCGACAGTCTGCAAAATTTCGCGGACGTAGCAGCCAGACCATCACGGCCTTCTGCGCATGCAGCCGGTTTTCGGCCTGATCGAGCACCACCGAACGCGGACCGTCGAGCACGTCGTCGGTGATTTCCTCGCCGCGATGCGCCGGCAGGCAATGCATCACGAGCGCGCCCTTGCGCGCGTGCTTCAGCAGCGCGTCGTTCACCTGGAATCCCTTGAAGTCGCGCCGGCGCTGCGCCGCTTCCTTCTCGCGGCCCATCGAGGTCCAGGTGTCGGTGTAAACGACGTCGGCGTCCTTCACCGCCTCGGCCGGATCGTCGGTGAGCGTGCCGATCTCCTCGTCGCGCAGCCGCTCCATGAAAGCCTTCTCCGGCTCGTAGCCTTTCGGACACGCGAGCCGCAGCTCGAAACCCGCCAGCGCGGCCGCCTCGATCCAGCTCTGCGCCATGTTGAAGCCGTCGCCGACGAATGCGACGCGCACTTTGCTGAGATCGCGCCCGAAGCGTTCCTGCAACGTCATCAGATCGGCCAGCAACTGGCATGGATGCAGCAAGTCGCGTGAGCCCGTTGATGACGGGCACGGTCGCTTCGCGCGCCAGCTCGACCGCGGTCTCATGCGCGAAAGTGCGAATCATGATCAGATCGACGGCGCGCGAGATGTTGCGCGCGACGTCCTTGACCGATTCGCGCTCGCCGATACCGATATCGTTCGGCGCGAGATAAATCGCATGCCCGCCAAGCTGCGCCATCCCGGTCTCGAAGGTGATGCGCGTCCGCAGCGACGGCTTCTGAAATACCATCGCGAGCGTCTGGCCGCGCAGGTACGGATGCTCGAGTCCGATTTTCAGCTCGGCCTTGAGCCGCGCGCCAAGCGCCAGCAGTCCGTTGAGTTCGTCGGGCGAGAGCGAACTCGAGATCGAGAAAGTCGCGTTTCATGGCGGCTCATTTCGGAATCGGCGCGGTTCTTGAATGCGTTCTCGATGATCGCGAGGCCGGCGTCCGCTTCCTCGCGCGTGAGATTCAGCGGCGGCAGCAGCCGCAGCACGTTGCCCGCGGTGCCGTTGACCAGCAGCCGATTCTTGAGGCACGCGTCGACGATCGGCCGCGCGTCATGCTTGAGCACGACGCCGATGATCATGCCGAGGCCGCGCACTTCGACGATTCGATCGCACGTGCGCGCGAATTTCGCTGAGCCGCTCCAGCATGTAAGCGCCGACGCTCGTCGCGTTCTCGAGCACGCCGTCCTGCTCGAGCGCGTCGATCACGGCGACCGCCGCCGCGCACGCGACCGGATTTCCGCCGAAGGTGCTGCCGTGGCTGCCGGGCGTGAAGCTCGACGCGATCTCGGCGCGCGCGATCATCGCGCCGATCGGAAGTCCGCCGCCGAGCGCCTTGGCCAGCGTCACGATATCGGGCTTGATGCCGGCGTGCTCGAACGCGAAGAACTTGCCGGTGCGGCCCATGCCGGTCTGCACTTCGTCGAGGATCAGCAGCAGCTTGTTGCGATCGCACCAATCGCGCAGGCGCTTCAGGTAGTCGGCCTGCGGCACGACCACGCCGCCCTCGCCCTGGATCGGCTCGACCATCACGCCGACGGTTTCGTCGCGCCGCGCGCGATCGAGCGCCGCGATATCGTCGAACGGGACCATCTTGAAGCCGGGCATCAGCGGCTGAAACCCCTGATGGTACCTCTCCTGGCCGGTCGCGCTGACCGTCGCGAGCGTGCGTCCGTGGAACGAGCCGAGCGTCGTCAGAATCTCGAAGCGGCTGCCGTCCTGCTGCCCCATCGCCGCGCGAGCTTGATCGCGGCCTCGTTCGCCTCGGCGCCGGAGTTGCCTAAGAAAACTTTGCCGTCGCCGAAATGACTTCGCGAGCCGCTCGACCAGCCGCGCCGTCGGCTCGGTGTGGAAGACGTTGGAGACGTGCGTGAGCTTTTCCGCCTGCTCCTTGATCGCGCGCACGACGCGCGGATTCCCATGGCCGAGGCTGGTGACCGCGAGCCCGCAGAAAAAATCCAGGTAGCGGTTGCCGTCGGCGTCGTACAGATACGAGCCGTGCCCGCGCGCGAACGCGAGCGGCAGGCAGCCGTAAACATCGACCATGTTGCGATGCGTGAGTTCGATGATCTCGGCGTTATTCATCGAGCCTTGCCGCCATCTGCGCTGCGCGCAGTTTCGCTCAGCGCCGACACCTTGGCGCGGCGCTGCACCACCTCGGTGCCGATTCCGGACGCGGGTGAAGATTTCCAGCAGCACCGCGTGCTTGACGCGCCCGTCGATGATGTGCGTTTTCGCGACGCCCTTGTTCAGCGCCTCGATGCAGCATTCGACCTTCGGAATCATCCCTTCGTGAATCACGCCGCGCGCGATCAGCCGCTGCGCTTCTGCCGCATCGAGCGTCGAGAGCAGTTTGCCGTCCTTGTCCTTCACGCCCTCGACGTCGCTCAGCAGGATCAATTTTTCCGCCTTGAGCGCGGCGGCGATTTCGCCCGCGGCGGTGTCGGCGTTGATGTTGTAGGTCTGGCCGTCGCGGCCGAATCCCGTCGGCGCGATCACCGGGATGAAATTGTTCACCTCGAGCGTGCGCAGCAATTCCGGATTCACCCGATCGACTTCGCCGACCAGCCCGATATCGACGCGCGAGCGCTTGCCGTTGTCGTCGGTCACGACCATCCGCATCTTGCGCGATCTGATCAGGTCGCCGTCCTTGCCCGACAGCCCGACCGCGCGCCCGCCCATGCCGCGAAATCGTCGCGACGAGATCCTTGTTGATCCTCTGCAGCACCATCTCGGCCGCTTCCATCGTCGCCGGATCGGTCACCCGCATCCCGCGCACGAAGCGCGACTTGAGCCCGAGCTTGCCGATCAGTTCGGTGATCTGCGGCCCGCCGCCGTGCACGATAATCGGGTTGATGCCGACCAAATCGAGCAGCACCACTTCCTGCGCGAAGCTCTCGCGCAGCTCCTCGGTCTGCATCGCGTGCCCGCCGTACTTGATGACGAACGTCTTGCCGCGAAAGCGCCGGATATACGGCAGCGCCTCGAGCAGCACGTCGGCTCGATTGTGAGTCGACATCTTTCACGCCCGAATAAACCTCTCGAAACCCAAAAAGGAAAATCAAAACAGTAATGCAGGCGCGGCGCAATGCATCGCGTCTGCGTGGTCGTTAATGCAAGTGTAACGATTGCGCGGGAGCTACAGAATGTAGCGCGACAGATCCTCGTCCTTGACGATTGGGTCGAGGCGGCCGTGGACGTAGGCGGCGTCGACTGTCAGTTCGCTGTCCTGCAGCTCCGGGCGCGTTGAACGACAGCTCCTCGAGCAGGCGTTCGAGCACCGTATGCAGCCGGCGCGCGCCGATATTTTCCGAGCGCGCATTCACCTTCGCCGCGATCTCCGCCAGCGCCGCGACCCCGTCCTCGGTGAAGCGGATGTGCATGCCCTCGGTCTCCATCAGCGCGACGTATTGCCGGGTCAGCGCGTTCTCGGGTTCGGTCAGGATGCGGATGAAGTCCTCGCGGGTCAGAGCCTTCAGCTCGACGCGAATCGGAAAGCGGCCCTGGAACTCGGGAATCAGGTCCGACGGCTTGGAGGTGTGAAACGCGCCCGACGCGACGAACAGAATGTGGTCGGTCTTCACCGCGCCGTACTTGGTGTTGACGGTCGAGCCTTCGACGATCGGCAGCAGGTCGCGCTGCACGCCCTCGCGCGAGACGTCGGGCCCGTGCGACTCGCGCCCCGCAATCTTGTCGATCTCGTCGATGAACACGATGCCCGACTGCTCGGCGCGCGTGATCGCCTCGTGCGCGACCGCCTCCATATCAACCAGCCGCGCCGCTTCTTCCGCCGTCAGCAGCTCGAGCGCCTCGGGAATTTTGACTTTGCGCGTTGCGCGTCTTCTTGGGCATGAGCTGATTCATCAGCTCCTTCATGTTGAGGCCCATCTCTTCCATGCCCTGCGGCGTGAAGACTTCGATATTCGGCGCGGCGTTGGCGCTGACTTCGATCTCGACCTCGCGATCGTCGAGATGGCCGCCGTCGCAGCAGCTTGCGCAACTTCTCGCGCGTGTCCTTGTGCGAGTCGTTGTCGCTCACCTCGAGCTGGCCCTCGGGCGTGATACCCGGCGGGACGGCGGACTTTGGTCGGCGCCGGGAACAGGATATCGAGCAGGCGCTCCTCGGCATTCTCGCGCGCCTTGACCGCGACGCGCTCGCGCGCCTCCTCGCGCACCATCTTGACCGAGATTTCGGCCAGGTCGCGAATCATCGACTCGACGTCGCGGCCGACGTAGCCGACCTCGGTGTAGCGCGAGGCCTCGACCTTGACGAACGGCGCCTGCGCCAGCCGCGCGAGGCGGCGCGCGATTTCGGTCTTGCCGACGCCGGTCGGCCCGATCATCAGGATATTCTTGGGCGCGATTTCGTCGCGCAGCTCGGGCGCGACATTCTGCCGCCGCCATCGATTGCGCAACGCGATCGCCACCGCGCGCTTGGCGTCATGCTGCCCGACGATATAGCGGTCGAGCTCGGAGACGATTTCGCGCGGCGTCATCACCTGTGGGACTGCCATCGGATGAAAACTTCCCGCAGGTATGCGGCTATAACTCTTCGATCACGAATTGGTCGTTGGTGTAAACGCAGATTTCCGAGGCGATCTTCATCGCGCCTTCCGCGATCTGGCGCGCGCTCATCGCGGGGCCATGGCGAACCAGCGCGCGCGCCGCCGCCAGCGCATAGTTGCCGCCCGATCCGATCGCGAGGATGCCATCGTCGGGCTCGATCACGTCGCCGACGCCCGAAATCAGCAGCGAGCTTTCCCTGTCGGCGACGACCAGCATCGCCTCGAGCCGCCGCAGGACGCGATCGGTGCGCCAATCCTTGGCCAGCTCGACCGCCGCGCGCCGCAGCACTCCATTGTATTCCTGCAGCTTCGCCTCGAACTTGTCGAACAGCGTCAGCGCGTCGGCGGTCGAGCCGGCGAAACCCGCCAGCACGCGATCATGGTGCAGCCGGCGCACTTTCTTCGCCTTGCTCTTCATGATGGTTTGCCCGACGCTGACCTGGCCGTCGCCCGCGATCACGACGTGGCCTTCGTGGCGCACGCACAGAATCGTCGTGCCGCGAAATTCGGCGCCCGGCTCGATACCTCGGTCAGACGCGTGGGAGGGCACGTCGATAAACCTCTTTCAGATGATTCACGCTGACATGAGTATAGCGCTGCGTGGTGGCGAGGCTCGCATGGCCGAGCATCTCCTGGATCGACCGCAGGTCCGCGCCATTGCGAGCATATGGGTCGCGAAGGAATGGCGCAGCCCATGCGGCGTGACGCCGGCGGTCACGCCCGCCGCCTCGATTCGCGCGGCAGGATCATCTCGACGCTGCGCGTGGTCAGCCGCCCGCCGCGCAGGTTGGTGATCACGGGACCGTTAGGCTCCCACGCAATCGGCATCGCGGTCCGCCACGCCTTCAGCGCGTCGAGCGCCGGCTCGCCGATCGGCACCAGCGCGATCCTTGTTGCCCTTGCCCGCGCGCACCATCACCATCCCGAGCTCTTCGTCGATATCGCGCCAGTTGAGCCCGACCAGCTCGCTCACGCGCAGGCCCGACGAGTAGAGCGTCTCGAGGATCGCGCGATCGCGCATCGATGCCGGTGCGAGTCATCCGGCGCCGGCGAAAATTCGATCAGCCGGCGACTTCGTCTTCCTGCAAAATCGACGGCAAGCCGCGCAGATTCTTCGGCGAGCGAATCGTGCGCGCCGGACTCGCCGCGCCAATCGTCGTTTCGCGATAGCGAAAGAACGCCTTGATCGCGCTGAGTCGGCGCTGGACGGTCGCGCGCGCGGCTTTGTTCTTCATCAATTCGGCCAGGTAGCTGCGGATATGGTCCGCCGTGATGCTCGCGACGTCGATCTCGTCGACGCGTTTTCCCAATATCGCCGCTCGCTCGAGCAGAAAACTGCGAAACCCGATCAGGTCGCGGCGATAGTTCGTCACCGTATTGTCCGCGGCGCGCGAGGCCTTCCTCAGCGCCGCCGCAAACGCCTCGATTTCGGCCTCCATCATCTCGCGCGCACCCATTTGAGCGGCTATGCTATCAGCGGCGATTCGGCCGAAAAAGCGTGCATTGTTGAGCCCTTCGCATTCCAGTCCCGCGGAGCACCATGCCGCACGAACGACTCGCCGACTCCGCGATGAACTGTTGGAATTGCGCCCGAAAAATAGAAATCGTAACCGGCGACCGCGTCGGCTTTCGCGACGAATGTCCCGGATGCGGCCGCGCACTTCACTCGTGCCGCAACTGCGGATTTTACGATCCGGCGTACAACAACAGTTGCCGCGAGACGATGGCGGAGCGGGTGGTCGACAAGGAACGATTCAACTTCTGCGAATACTTCATTCCGGGCGACAAGGCCGCCAAGCCGCCCGCCAAGACCGGCGCGCAGGACAAGCTGGAGGCTCTGTTCAAGAAAAAATCATGACACGCAAATTCCAGCTCCCTGATCGATGCGCCGAACTTCTTTTCGTCGCGGCGTTCGCTTCGATTGTCGCCACCGGATGCCATCCCGCGAACAGCGCCCGCGGCGTCGTCGATAACTTCATCGACCAATATTATGTTGCGATCGATCTGAAGGCGGCCGAGCCGTTCTGCACCGGCCTCGCGCTCGACAAGCTCCATCACGAGATGCAACTGATCGGCAATCAGAAAATCGACGAGAACACGCGCAAGCCCGTCGTGCACTACAAGCTGACCGCCGAGCGCGACGCCACCGACCATATCGAGTTCCTGTTCCGCGCGACCATCGACGTGCCCGAAGGCGGGACCTTCAATCGCAACTGGCTGATCACGGCGCGCAAGGAAGCCGACACCTGGAAAGTCTCGAACTTCGATGACTACGAGTAAGGTCGCCGCGATCATTCTTGCCGCCGGTAAGGGGACCCGGATGCGCTCCACGCGCGCCAAGGTCCTGCACGAGCTTGGCGGCGAGCCGATGATCGCGCGCGCGGTTCGCGCCGCTGCAGCACTTGAGCCTAATCCGATCGTGATCGTCGTCGGCCACCAGGCGCGCGAAGTCGAAGCCGCGCGTAAACTTCCCCAACGCGCGATTCGCGCTCCAGGAGCCGCAGCGCGGCACCGGCGACGCCGCACGATGCGGCCTCGATCAGCTTCCCGCGAATTTCATCGGCGACGTGCTGATCACCTACGGCGACATGCCTGCGATCAAGTCATCGACGCTGCGCGCCTTCCTCGACGCCCATCGAAAGCACCGCGCGAAGCTCTCGTTCATCAGTATCATTCTCGAAGATCCCGCCGCGTACGGCCGCGTGATTCGCGATACGGCCGGCAACGTCGACAAAATCGTCGAGTTCCGCGACGCGTCGCTCGCCGAGCGCGCCGTCAAGGAAATCAACACCGGCTGTTACATCGTCGATTGCGCCCTGCTGCGCTCGGCGCTTGGCGGAACTGAAACCTCCAATGCCCAGGATGAGTATTACCTGACCGATATCGTCGCGATCGCGCGCGCGCGTCGCGAAAAAGTTGAAGCGTGGGTTGCTGACCGACCCGGCCGAGTTCGCCGGAATCAACTCGCGCGAGGAGCTGGCGAATATGGAAGCGGAAATTCGTGCAACCGTTAACCGCAAGCTGATGGCGTCGGGCGTGACGCTCGTCGATCCCGCGACCGCCTACATCTCCGAGCAGGCGGAAATCGCGCCCGACTGCGTGATCGGTCCCAACGTTCAGATTCTCGGCGCGTGCAAGCTCGGCGAGGGCGTGCGAATCGACGGCACCGCATGGCTCAGCAACGTGACCATCGGCCCGCGATGCCATCTGAAGCTGGGCGTGCGCGCCGAAGATTGCTCGATCGGCGAGGAATCCGAAATCGGCCCGTTCGCGCATCTGCGCGCCGGCACCGAACTGGCCGGCCACAACCGCATCGGCAACTTCGTCGAGACCAAGAAGGCGCGGCTCGGCCGCGGCACCAAGGCGAGCCATCTGAGCTACCTCGGCGACGCCACCATCGGCGCTGACACCAACATCGGATGCGGCGTCATCACCGTCAACTACGACGGCTACGACAAGCATCAAACGGAAATCGGCGACCGCTGCATGGTCGGATGCGACACGCAGCTGGTCGCGCCGGTAAAAGTCGGCAGCGACGTCTACGTCGCGTCAGGCACGACGATCATGCGCGAGGTCCCCGACGGCTCACTCGTGATGTCGCATCATCCGCAGCGCGAAAAGACCGGCTGGATGGCCGGCTGGCGCAAGCGCCACAACGACAGCCCCGACGGCAGTTTGCGGCGCAAGAAGGATCACTAAGTGATTTGTTGGTAGTCTCCTGATTTGAATTCGCTCCATTAGCGGAGAGCAATGAAAATCCGTCGTAGCTTTGTTTGGTCGAGTCTAGCTGTGGCGTTGTTCGGATCAACCTGCACCATTTCGGAAGGGCCGCCGGGACCGCCAGAATCTACTTCGCGGTGGTTGTTGATGTTAGTGGCATTTAGCATTGTTCCGGCGCTGCTGATCTTGTGGGTCGGCTGGCGCTTGTCGAACCCCGACAAAACAAATTAGGCCACTGCGCGAATAGCCGGGGCGCTTGAACTCGCGCGCCCATGCGAGAATAATCGAAGGAACGAGGTTACGGGCGAAGCGATAGAAAAAATTCGAGAGTAGCGCCAGGACTCGCGGCCGTTTCGGACGCGAGTTGACGAGGTGGAAGCAGTATCGAAAGATTCGGCGGATGGCTTCCCGGCTCCACAGTCGATAGAGGCGAGGATTGAAACCGAGCGGGTGACCGCTCGACAAAACGCGCCTCGAGTGGCAGAGCATCCGGCTCTGATGTGAATTTCTAAACTCTCCTGCACAAATTTTTCTCACAGTCGTTTCGCACCGTCGTGCGTTCGGAAAACTCTGTAACGTTCCCTGCTGATGCGGGGAAAGGAGCGAACGACCATGTGCGGAATAATCGGATACGTCGGGCCGAACGAGGCCTACCCAATCCTGCTCGGCGGTCTGAGCCGCCTCGAGTATCGCGGCTACGACTCGGCCGGCGTCGCCACTATCGTCGATAGCGGCAAGCTCGAAATTCGGCGCGCCAAGGGCAAGCTCGAAAATCTGCGCCAACTGCTCGCAGAGGCGCCGCTGCAAGGTCATATCGGAATCGGGCACACGCGATGGGCCACGCACGGCCGCCCGTCCGAGGAAAATGCGCATCCGCACAAAGCCGGTCCGGTCGCCGTCATTCACAACGGCATCGTCGAGAACTTCGTCGAGCTGCGCGCCGAATTGCTGGCGCGCTTCCACAAGCTCAACTCCGAAACCGACACCGAGCTCATCTCGCATCTGATTGAAGAGAAGCTCAAAACCGGGCTCGGCCTCACCGAGGCTGTGCGCGAGGCCGTCCAGCGAATCCGCGGTTCGTTCTCGATAGTGGTGCTGTCGGAAACCGATTCCGGCAAATTAGTCGCCGCCAAAACCGCGACGCCGCTCGTGCTGGGTCTCGGCGACGGCCAGAATTTCATCGCCTCGGATATTCCCGCGATTCTCGAACACACGCGCCGCGCCATGGTCCTCGAGGACGGCGAGCTGGCCGAGGTCACTGCCAGCGCAATTCGGCTGATGAAGTTCGACGGCACTCCGGTCACTCGCGCGCCGCGGCAGGTCGAATGGGACGCGGTCGCCGCGACCAAGGGCGGCTTTCGCCATTACCTGCGCAAAGAAATCAATGACCAGCCGCAAGCGTGGATCGACACGATGGCGGGACGCGCCGACGGTGGCTCATCGACAGTGCGCTTCGAGGGCGAGCTGCTGCCGAAGGGCGGTCCTGAAGCGATCGGACGAATCGTGATGCTCGGCGCGGGCGCGTCGTGGATCACCGCACAGGTCGGCAAGTTCATGATCGAGGACCTGGCCGGGATTCCGGTCGAGGTCGACTACTCGTCCGAGTTCCGCTATCGGCGCCCGCCGATCGACGCGCGCACGATGATCATCGCGGTGTCGCAGTCGGGCGAGACTGCCGACACGATCGCCGCGATGGAAGAAGGACGACTACGCGGAGCGCATCTGCTCGCGATTACCAACACCGTCGATTCGTCGATCGCGCGCAAGGCCGACGCGCAGTTGTACACGCGATGCGGTCCCGAGACGAGCGTGACCACCACCAAATGCTTTCTCACTCAGCTCGAGGCCTACTACCTCTTCGCGATCCATCTCGCGGCGCGGATGGGACGCGTGTCCGATGCGGAGGCGAACAAACTGTTGCAGCCGGCGTTCGCGATTCCCGGACAGATCAAAGCGATCTTCGAGAGGGAGCCGAACATTCAGCAGATCGCACGCAAGTATGCGCAGGCGAGGGACTTCCTGTTCCTCGGCCGCGGCATCAATTATCCGATCGCGCTTGAGGGCGCGCTCAAGCTCAAGGAAATTTCCTACATCCACGCCGAGGGATACTCGGCGGGCGAGATGAAGCATGGGCCGATCGCGCTTATCGACGACAAGATGCCGGTGGTGGTGATAATTCCCAACGACGACCTGTTCGAGAAGTCGATGTCGAATCTCAAGGAAGTCGAATCGCGCAACGGCCGGATTATCGCCGTGACCAATCACGCGACCGCCGAGCTGAAAAGTGTCGCCGCCGAAATTATCGAAGTGCCCGAGACCAACCGCATGCTGACACCGGTGCTGATGACGGTGCCACTGCAACTGCTTGCGTATCACATCGCGTCGGAACGCGGCACCGACGTCGATCAGCCGCGCAACCTGGCGAAGTCGGTCACCGTGGAGTAGCCGGAAATATCTGCGTCAGCGAGCGGTCTCGTCGGCGAAATAACGCGCCAGCTCGGGAGGCATCGACTTCACATCGATCTCGAAAAGTTCGAGCAGGACATTATCGGGCGCCGGACACATCAGGTAGCGCCACGTGCCGAACTCGCGAATGTCACTTCTGAAGGTGGTCCCCATCGCAAGCAGGCGGCGATGAAGCCCCGCAAGGTCATCGGTGCGAATTCCGACGTGATGGATGGCGCCCCTGCCGTCATCGCGCGGCGGCTGGGAATAGAGATGAAGGCGGCCAGTGCCGATCTTCATGAAGACGTTGCGGGCGCCACCGAAATCACCGTCGAAATATACCTCCGCACCCAGGGCACGGACGTACCAGTCGATTGCCGAATTTAGATCTCGCGAGAAGAGATGGACGTGGTGAAGATGAATCATTGTGCTCTTATCCTCGGACGAGCTGTCCGTCGCGCCTCGGCAACGCTATTCAAAATGAACTGGTATTCGATTGCCGTCTCGCGAAGCCTCTCGAAGCGGCCGGACTTGCCGCCGTGGCCGGCCTGCATGTTCACCTTGAAGAGCAGTAGGTTAGTGTCCGTTTTCTTCGCGCGCAGCTTTGCCACCCACTTGGCGGCTTCCCAGTAAGGCACTTGCGAGTCCCACAGGCCGCTTGTTACGAGCATCGCGGGATAGGACTTGGCCTCAACGTTATCGTAAGGAGAGTAGGACAGCATGTAATTGTAATAAGTCTTGTCCTTCGGATTGCCCCATTCATCGAACTCATTGGTGGTTAGAGGAATCGATTCGTCCAGCATCGTCGTCACGATGTCGACGAATGGCACGTTGGCGACAATGCCTCGATAGTTATCCGGCGCGAGGTTTGCGACCGCACCCATCAACAGCCCGCCTGCGCTGCCTCCCTGCGCGAAGACCTTGTCGCGAGCGGCGTACTTCTTGCCCACAAGATGCTTGGTCGCTGCGATGAAATCGGTGAAGGTATTTATCTTCTTCAGCAGCCTGCCATCCTCATACCATGCGCGACCCATCTCCTGACCACCGCGCACATGAGCTATAGCGACGACGAACCCTCGGTCCATCAAGCTTACCCAGTTCGGAATGAATACCGGATCGGTGGACAGGCCGTATGCGCCATAGGCGTACTGATAAAGAGGCGCGGTACCGTCGAGCTTCGTTCCTTTACGATAGGCGACTGAGACGGGAATCAGGACGCCGTCGCTTGCGGCGGCATGCAGATATTCATTCCCATAGTTAGCCGCGTCAAAACCTCCAAGGATCGGCTCACGTTTCAGAACGGTCCTGCCGTAGGAGGCCATATCGTACTCATAGGTCGTTCTCGGGGTAGTCAGCGAGGTATAGATATAGCGAACCTTATTCGACTCGATGTTCGGCGTCGGCACGAGTTGCGTCGTGTAGGACGGCTCCGAAAAGGCGATGATGTAATCACTCTTGCTGTCCCAGGCCTTCACATGCAACTTCATCAGGCCGCACGAGCGTTCGTTGACGGCGACATAGCGCTTAAACACCTCAAAGGACTGTATAAAGGTGTCATCGCGAGAAGGAAACACGTCCTTCCAGGTCGTCTTGTCGGCTACCCTGGCTACAGGCACGCGGACAAGGCGGAAATTCGGCGCATCCCAGTTGGTCCGCACTATAAACTCGCGACCCACATGACTCATCTGATATTCATGATTCGCTTCGCGCCGAATCGCGATCTTGAATTGTAGTGTGGGATCTCCAGCGTCAGCATAGCGCCATTCGCTTTGCAGAGTGCTTCTGAGCACGATGAACAAGTACTTATCCGACTTGCTCTTGGCGACGCGCATGTAATAACTGTGATCGAGCTCCTCATACACCAGCGGATCCCTGGCGCTCTTCGAACCGACCACGTGCTTGCGAACTCTCACACTTAGCAGAGTGACGGGATCCTTCTCGACGTAGAGCAGAGTCCGGTTGTCGTTCGCCCAGACCAGGTTAGGCTCGATGTTCGCCACGTTATCAGCGAGTGTCGCGCCGGTGACTAGGTCCTTCACCCTGAGCGTATACTGGCGACGCCCTACAATGTCTTCGGCGTATGCGATCATCCGCCCGTTGGGACTCACTGCCCATGTTCCAATTTGAAAGAAGGACTTGCCAGCTGCTAACGCGTTGGCGTCGAGCATCACGTGCTCCGGCGCGCTCATCGAGCGGTATCGCCGCGCGTAGATAGGATACTCGCCGCCCATCTCATAGCGCGTGTAGTACCACCATCCCCTCCGCAAGACAGGCACTGACGCGTCATCCTGTTTGATACGCCCGACGAGTTCGTCGTATAGCTCATCCTGAAGCTTTATTGTCGGCGCGAGCATGAAGTCGGTGTAATCATTCTCTGCGTTGAGATAGTCCAGAACTTTCTTCGACTTACGGGTGTCGTCGCGCAGCCAGTAGTAGTCATCCTCGCGCGAGCCATTGGGCGAAGGCACTCGGTGCGGCTTGATTGCCGCTATCGGTGGCGATAGGACAACATCAGCTCTGACGACCTTATCCGGCGGTTTCTTTTTCATTGTGCGCGCAGCATTCGCATTCCAAACAACAGGCGTTGAGTTCCAGTGACGATTTCCAGCGCGGCCATCGCGTAGCATAGTAGTGGGCCGATCGGGCGTAAAATCGGCGTCGCTTCGATCAGTCCTAGCGCTATGAAGAAGATGATTGCTTCGGTGCGTTCCAGGATTCCCGGCGGATACTCGATCAATTTTGCGCTCGGCCCCTCCAGTGCGGCGCCTACTGCCAGGAAAATCGTGATGTTCACGTACCAGGTGGCCACCAGCACCAGTGCGGGAAAATAAAGGGCGGGATCGCGCGATGCGATGCCGATGATCACACAAGCCTCGACTACACGATCGGCCGACAGGTCGAGCACGCCGCCGACACGGCTCGGCGCCGCAGCATTCGCGCGCGATGGTGCCGTCGAGCCCATCCAAGACTGCGCTGAGCGCCAGCGCGGCGATTGCCCACGTCACGTGGCCGCTCGCGAAGGCGACGCCGGACACGATGCCGGCGATCGCGGCGATAATCGTCGCGGTGTTCGCGCCGATACCCGCGCGGAACAGGGCGCGGGCGCATTGCGATTGCACGCGCTTGATATCGGGGTTCGCGCCGAAAATAGTATCGAGCATCTCAATGCCTTCAACCGCGCGACTAGCGCACAGATTGCCAGCCGAGTTAACGTTCCAGAGAGGGTACGCGTTGGCAAGGGCATGATGACGCTACGGAAACGAAGATGGATTGGCGCGGCGCTCGCGATAGCCCTGACTTTCGTCCATGCGCGATACGCGTCTTCAGCAGAGGCGCTCAGCTTTCCACCGACCAATTTTGCGATTCTTACTCCAGCCACCGGCGTTGCGATCGGGCGAGCCCGTTACCGCTTGGACAGTACCCGAGACGGCGCGATACTGCGCGGCGAGAATGGATACTTTGACCGTCAGACCGACGTCGAGGTCGCGCATATCCAGATGACCGCCGGCGGGCAGCCGAAGCTGACCGACTTCGATCACACGTACTACAACGCCGACAGCTCGGTTCTTAGACGCTCGCATCTCGATCTGAAGTCAGGCGCCGCAACTTGTATCGACAACTCCAACGGGCAGAAGAGCGATCAGTCCGAAGTGTTGACTGTCCCCGACGACACCTGGGCAGGCGCGAGCATCGTAATTCCGATCCGCAATTTTCTGCGGGCGGGCGACAAGGGCGATGAGCCGTCCGCTGCACGCCTTCAGTTGCGCGCCGAGCCCGAAGATATTTGCGATCAGCGTGAATATCGATCCGGGAAATGCGGTGTGGACGACTTACGGCGCGGAGGCGATACGCGTGGAAGTGCGGCCGGAGTTTGGATTGCTCAACTTTGTCGTCGCGAGCCTTCGTGCCCAAGCTTCACGCGTGGTTCGATCCGAACGACGGGTGGACGTTCATCGGCGACGAAGCAGCGCGCTAGTACAAAGGCCCGCCGATCATGCTGGTAAAGAAGCACGGCGTCGATCAGGACGGCACGCGCCGCACAAAATAGCGAAACAGGATTTTCCTGAGAACTGAAATCTAGAAGTGGACGATGCCCTCGCCCGCGGGATGTGCGCGCGGTCTTCGAGGCTTTGGGCTTTTGATAGACGAAACAAATCTTGCACTGCGGGCAGGTGCCTTCGGGCTGCTGGCCGGCGCGGCGAACCAACTTGACGTAGCGCACGATCCCGTCGTCGCACAGATGACCGGCGACGGGGAAATCGTACACGATGCGAACCGTGATTTTCTCGTCTCATTCTTGCGCTCGCGCTCTTCAAGTCAGTTGTCTCTCCGCCATTTATACGCACGCGACGTTTTTAGTTTCAAATCTCCCGACGCGCGCGCCCGAATCCAAAGTCGGATTAAACAACATAGTGAAATTGCGCCGTCGATCAATCCTTTTTAATGATCAATTTCGGCAAAATATTTTCAGGTCGCCGGAGGCCGCGCGCGCACCTCGAACGTGACGAGCTCGAACGGCTTGAGCTCGAGCGTGATTGCGCCGTCGCGCGAGCGCTTGAGGCCGGCGCGCTTCACCGGGCGTCCCGCGAGATCGATGAGACGCGCGCGCCCATTGCCGCGAAGGCGAAGCGTGCGGTCTCGGGCTTCGGCGACGCGCTGTAAACGCGCACTTTGTAGGAGTCGCGCGCGGCCAAGTGGGCGCGCCGTCGAAAAAATAATTCGCGGATTGTTGCAGCCCAGCAACAAGTCCGCGGCCGAATCGCGATCGTCGCGACGCCCGGAAAAAACACGCGGTGGCGACGTGTACGCTTCGATGCGCTGGATTAGATCGCCTTCGAGATAGCTGCCGCGAAAAGCCGCGACCGCAAATTCGAAGCGATGCTCGCCCAACTCCTGGGCACCAGGCGTCTCGAGCTCGGGCCCGGCGCCGCCGCGACGGGTCGCGAGGTCGGATCGCGACAGCCATCCAACACATCGCAGCAGCGTCAGCAGAATCGTCGTGCCCGCGCGCTCGGCCCGCGCCTCGACCTCGAGAATTCCCCGGCTCGCCAGCGCAGCCGAGAACTCGGCGCCCTCAACGGCGGTGAACGTGCGATGCGGCACGGTCGGATAGATGTCCTCGGTACCGCGCGGCTCCGACGGCGCCAGCGCGCGGCGGAGCACGCCGAAGCTGGTATCGTGCACAGCGTCTGTGGCGACGACAGGCGTGCGCAATGCGGCGCGCAATGCGATGGTCGCGCGCACGATTCGTTAACGTCGGCGATGAAATCGACGCGGTCGAGGCCCGGCGTAGAGCGTCGCGGTGAGAGCGACGTCGAGCCGCTCGCAATTCGCTGCGATCGCGACGCGTCGATCGGCCGTGAGCGAGCTGGTACTTCAAACTTCATCGAGACCTTGATGCGCTTGCGCACGGGACCGTTGTCGAGAACGCTCGCGGAAATCGAGACTGGAGTTCGCGATCGCTGCGCCATCGCCGACCGGATCGAAGTTGTACTCGTCGCCACGATCGCCGTCGTCTTCGAAATACAGTTCCATCGATGCATCGCGCGCGAGATCGCGAATCTCCAGACCCCGCGCCGTCGGCGTCAGCCGGATAAATTCATTCTCGATCGACTCGACCGGTGCACGGCTTCGCCTCGACGACGCCGGTATCGTCGCGAACGAGCCGATAGAAGCTGAATCCCGACTGCGCGAGATCGTCGGCGACGAAACTGAAAGTGCATCGCGCAGCGTTGGTCGCGTGGATGCGCACCGTGCCCGAATCGGGAATGCGGCGTGCGAATCGCTTGCCGAAATTCTTCGAGATCCAAATCGCTGAACGCGGCGCGGCTCATGAACAGATTCACTTGCGGGCGGCCGTCGGGCGTCGCGCAATCTCGAATCGATTCACGGTGCGGCGGAACATCGTCGGCTGGCTCAATCCGCCGACGATCGATTTGAATTCGGCGGCCGGCATATCGGAATCGGACGCGCGCTGCTCACGGGCCAGGTCGGTCGCGACCGCGATGCGGCGGCCATCGGCATGTCTCGATGGCGTGCTGCGCGCCTGGGTCGCGAATTTCCGCCTCGCCGCTCACCAGCGCGCCGCGCGCAAGCGACGGGTTGAACACCGCGATTTGCGACGCGTCGGCATTGCGCGAATTCACGCATGACGCCGCGGCGCGGCGCACTGCGGTCTCAGCCAGCATCGCTGCCTGATCGAATCGATAGCGCATGTCGATATGCACCTGGTCGACCGAGCATCCGCAAATCGAATCGTGCGGATGATTCTGAATTTCAGTCCGCCACGCCATCTCGAGGAACGCATCAAGGCCCGCGCCGCGTCCGAGCGCGTTGGCGATCGCCGCGAGCGGATCGGCATAACGTTCGAGCAGGCGGCAATTTTCAAAGTCGCGCTGCTTGATCCAGGTGCGCGCCGAAGTGACGCCCGGCAGCAGATGCGACCGCAGTGGCGAGCGCAGTTCGCCGCGATGACGCGGGGTGCCGTCGAGCGGAAGTTCGGCGAGCCGGCGCACGTAGTTCTCGAGCGTGCCGGTCTCGAACGTCATCTCGGAGATCTCGCGCGCCTCGTTGATGCGCGCGCTGAGGCGCGCATCGGGCTCGGCGTGATCGGTGCCGTTCATCACGAGGATCGGCGTGCCATCGGCGAACTCACGCTCGCGCCTCGCGATCTGTTCGGCCCGCGCGACGAAGCTCTCGACCGATTCGAGCGGCAGATTCGCGCCGTTCGAATAGCCGTTTGGCAGATAGACCGTCAGCACGCTGAACTGCCGTCGAGCGCCTCCCACGTGAAACGATTGCGCGTCACATCGGCGCCTACGCCGCGCCACAACACCGACGGTCGTGAATCCGAAACCGGCCAGGATTTGCGGCATCTGCGCGATATGCCCGAACTGGTCGGGCAGATAACCCACGTCGAGCGGACGGCCGAAGCGGCGCGCGATCGCCATCCCGATTTCGAGATTGCGAATCAGCGACTCGCCGCTCACCAGGAAACTGTCGGCGAGCACGTACCACGGCCCGACCTGGATTTTGCCGGCGCGAATCAGACTGCGCAGCCGCGGCTCGGCGCGCGGACGCATCTCGAGATAATCGTCGAGCACGATCGTCTGGCCGTCGAAGTGAAACGACGGGATTGTGCCGCGCTCGACCAGCGGGATCATGCGATCGGCCATCGCGACCAGCCGCGCGCGCATCTGCTGGAACGGCTGATACCATTCGCGATCCCAATGCGTGTGAACGACGAAGTATAGTTGGTCCATTGTATTTCAGTCTCAGGCGGGTCTGCGCGGAACTAGAATTTTTCGGCGCAGGATCATTATTTCTTCGCCGCGTTGATTGAGCCCGCGCGTCTCGACATAGATGACGCCGCGATCGCTTTTCGATTTCGACGCGGTCGTCTCGATCACCGTCGTCTCCGCGTACAGCGTGTCGCCGGCGAACGTCGGCCCGGTATGCCGAACCGATTCGTACTCGAGGTTCGCGATCGCATTCTCGCTCACGTCCTTCACGCTCATGCCGACCACCGTCGCCATCACCAGCAGCCCGTTGACGAGCGGCCGTCCATGCTGCGTCGTGGCGGCGTAGGCGGCGTCGAAAGTGAAGCGGGTTGGTGTTCATCGTCATCAGCGTGAACCAGGTGTTGTCGAAATCCGTGATCGTGCGGCCGGGCCAGTGCTTGAAAATCTGGCCGGCGGTGAAATCCTCGAAGTAGCGATTCATGCGAGTGCGATCCTCTGTCCGGAATTATACGACGGGCGCGCCGGTTGCAATTGATTGTGCTAGCTTCGTCGAGTCGATGGCGCGGCCGCTCACGAAATTGCTCGTCGCAAATCGCGGCGAGATTGCGCTTCGGATCATCCGCAGCGCGCGCCTGTTCGGTCTCAAGACTGTCGCCGTCTATTCGGCGGCCGACGCGAAAAGCGCACACGTCGGCGCGGCTGACGAGGCGATCGCGATCGGGCCGGCCGAGGCCGCGAAGAGCTATCTCAATATCGCCGCGATAATCGCGGCCGCGAAAACAATCCGGCGCCGACGCGATTCATCCCGGCTACGGATTTCTCTCCGAGCGCCCCGAGTTCGCGCAGGCTGCCGCCGATGCGCAGATCGTGTTCGTCGGACCCCGGCCGGAAGTGATGGCGGCGCTGGGCGACAAGGTCGCGGCGCGGCGAATCGCAGTCGCGGCGGGAGTTCCGGTCGTGCCGGGAATCGAGACTGCCGAAATTTCCGCGGCGCGCGAGTTTGCCGCGCAGCGTCGGCTATCCGATCCTGATCAAGGCTGCCGCCGGCGGCGGCGGACGCGGGATGCGCGTCGTCGCGGAAGCCGCTCAGCTCGAAACTGCTCTGGAAGCGGCGGCGCGCGAGGCGAAGGCGGCGTTCGGCGACGGCCGGATATTCATCGAGAAGTATCTCGCGCATCCGCGGCACATCGAAATCCAGATTCTCGGCGACGATCACGGCAACGTCGTCGCGCTCGGCGAGCGCGATTGCTCGATTCAGCGGCGGCATCAGAAAATTATCGAGGAGTCGCCGGCGCCCGGACTTTCCGACGCGATGCGCGCGAAAATGATCGACGCGGCGCTGAAACTCGCGCGCGCCGCGCATTACACCAACGCCGGCACCGCGGAGTTCCTGGTCGAGGGCGACAACTTCTATTTCCTCGAAGTCAACGCGCGCCTGCAGGTCGAGCATCCGGTGACCGAGATGCGTTTCGGATGCGACCTGGTCTGCGAGCAATTGCGAATCGCGTCGGGCGGCAAGGTCTCGGCGCCCGCGGCTCCGCGCGGCGCGGCGATCGAATGCCGAATCAATGCCGAGGATCCCGAGCATGATTTCCGTCCCGCGACCGGAACCGTGCTTCATCTGAGTGTTCCCGGCGGTCCGGGCGTGCGCTTCGACTCGCACCTCGACGCGCGGCGCCGAAGTGACGCCGTGGTACGACGGCCTGCTCGGCAAGCTGATCTGCTACGGCGCGAATCGCGAGCAGGCGCGCGGCCGGCTGGTCGAACGCGCTCGGCGAATTCGCGTTGCTGGGCGTGACGAACAACGCCGCTTACCTGCGCGACATCATCGCCAGCGAACAATTTCGCGACGCGAAGCTCTCGACGCATTTCATCGACGAGTTCTTTTCGGACTGGAAGCTCGCTGCCGACGGAAATCGATGCGGCAATTGTCGCCGCGGCGCTCGCCGCGGGCGATCCGCAAGCCGAGGCGACGGCGCCAGCGAAACAGCGACGAGCATCGTTCGCCGTGGGACGGCCTGAACAGCTTCGAGCTGTGGAGATCGCGGCGATGAAGCTCATGCGCGCCGGCGATTCGCGCGAGATCGACGTCGAGGTGATCTCGCGCGACGGCGCCATCGATTCGCATCCGCATCGGAGACCGCGAAATCGCCGCGGAGTTCGCGCCGAATGCGGACGGCGGCGGGATTCTCGCAATTGACGGGCGGCGCTATCGCGGTCTTCAGCGCGCGCCGAAAGGACTCGATCCTCGTTTCAGTCGGGCCCGCGTCTTTCGAGTTCAAGCCGGCCGAAGCCGCTTCGCGCCGCCGCGCGCGAGGACTCGCAGCGGCGGAGATCACCGCGCCGATGCCGGGAAAGGTGCTCAAGGTGCTCGTGCACGACGGCGACCTGGTCGAGGCGGGACAGCCGCTGGTCGTGATCGAAGCGATGAAAATGGAAACGACGCTCGCCGCCGAGAGCGCCGCGATCGTCAAACATGTTCGCGTCGAGGAGGGGCAGACCGTCGATCACGGCGCCGTGCTGATCGAGCTCAGTCCTCCGCCGGCTTCATCAGCTCGCGAATCTGCGCCCCGAGATGCGTGATCCAGTCCTCGAAGTCGCCGTCGCGCTCGACGACGATCTCCAGCTTGCCGTTCTTCAAAATCGAAACGCGCCCCGGATGCTCGGTGCGCAGCGGAATGACGACCGCCTCGCGCGAGATTCCCATCGGATCGATCACCGCGAAGATTCTTTCGATTTCTTTCAACGTAACGGCCTTGAGCATGTGCACGCCTCGCGCGGGTGCGTCTTTACTTAAATTGTCAGCGTCGTAAGCTCAAGGCGCGAGCGTAATTTTGTTCGGGGGAGGATCGCGTGTTCGGAACAATCAAGAAAGTCGTCAAGGACAAGGGCTTCGGCTTCATCATCGCGGACGACGGCGGCGACGAAGTTTTCTTCCATCGCTCGGCGCTGTCGCCCAAGGTCTACTTCGACGACCTGCGCGAGGGCAACGAAGTTCAGTTCGACGTCCGCGCGGGCGAGAAGGGGCGGCAGGCGTTCAACCTGCGGCTGCGCTGATTTCTTCTCATCGCGTAAGAGCGAACCAGCGCTTCATCAGGCCCGCGACGAACGGCGTCAGCCGCGTGCGCGTGTAGAGTCCCGCGGCGCGCCGAATCGCGTCGGCCTGCGTCGGGTACGGATGAATCACGTCGCCGAGGCTGCCCAGTCCCACGCCGGCTTTGATCGCGGTCGTGAGTTCCGAAATCATCTCGCCCGCGTGGCTCGCGACGATCGTCGCGCCGACAATCTGATCGCTGCCCTGCTTGCACGAGCACTTTCACGAAGCCCTCGGTTTCTCCGTCGAGCACCGCGCGATCGACCTCGGCAAGTTCCTGCGTATAGGTCGCGACCGCGATTCCGCGCTGCTTCGCCTCGGCTTCGTACAGTCCGACGTGCGCAATTTCCGGATCGGTGTAGGTACACCACGGAATCGTCAGTTGGCTGGCGCGCTGGCGTCCGAAAAACAGCGCGTTGCGGATGATGATGCGCGCGTGCGCGTCGGCACAGGTGCGTAAATTTGTATGGCGAAGCGACATCGCCGCCCGCGTACACCAGCGGGTTGGTCGTGCGCAGATGGTCGTCGACCTTCACGCCGTTCTGCTTGTCGTATTCGATCATCGCCGCTTCGAGATTCAGGCCTTCGACGGCGGGCACCCGCCCGACGCCGATCAGAATCTCGTCGGCAGGCAATCTCGCGGCGGACGCCGTCGCGCTCGATCGCGATTATTTTTTCGCTGTCGCGCTTCGCGACGCCGGAAATTTTGCAGCCCGTGACGATTTCCACGCCGTCGCGGACGATCGCGCGCTCGACCCGTTCGGCGGCGTCGCGATCCTCGCGAATCAGGATTTGCGGCGCGACTTCGAGCAGCGTGACCTGCGCGCCGAAGCGCGCGAAGGTCTGCGCCAGCTCGCATCCGATCGGCCCCGCGCCAATCACCGCGATTCGCCGCGGCAATTCGGTCAGCGAGAAAACCGTCTCGTTGGTCAGGTAGCCGGCGTCGGCAAGACCCGGAATCGGTAGCGACGCCGCGCGCGCCCCGGTCGTGATCGCGGCTTTCTTGAATCTGAGCCGCTTGCCGTCCACCTCGACGACAGTCGGGCGCGACAAAACGTCCGTCGCCGATAAACACGTCGACGCCCAGGCCGCGGAATCGATTGGCTGAGTCCGTCGGGCTCAGCTCGGCGCGCAGCTTGCGCATCCGCTCCATCACCGCCGGAAAATTCACGCGCACGCCTTGCGGCACTTCGACGCCGAAGCGCTCCGCGTCGCGAACCGCGGCGGCTGCGCGCGCCGATCGAATCAGCGCCTTCGACGGCACGCATCCGAAGTTCAGGCAATCGCCGCCCATCAGGTCGCGCTCGACCAGCGCAACTTTCGCGCCGAGAATCGCCGCGCCCGCCGCCGTCACGAGGCCCGCCGTGCCCGCCCCAATCACCACCATGTTGTAGCGGTCGGCCGGCGTGGGATTGACCCATCCGCTCGGATGCAGATTCTCCGTCAGCGCGAGGTTGTATGCGTCGAGCGGCTCATGCTTCAGCGCGTGCGATGGCATCAGTTTTATTCCTCAAGTCTTTTCGCGCAGCGCGCGCGCGCCGATTCGCGTTGCGTACACCGCCACCGCGACCGTCGCCACGAATCCCACCGCCGTCAGCGCCCATCCTGCGGGCGTGCGTTTCGCGCTGCCGCCCGCCGCCTGCGCGAGGTCGCCGCTAAGCGAGCCGATATAGACATAGAGAATCGTGCCCGGGATCATCCCGGCCCACGACGCGAAAAAATAGTCGCGCAGCGTCACCCGCGTCAGCCCGTAGGCGTAGTTGAGCAGGTTGAATGGAAACACCGGCGACAGCCGCGTCAGGATGACGATCTTCCATCCTTCCTTGCCGACCGCCTCGTCGATCGCCTTGAACTTCGCGTTGCCTTCGAGTCGTGCCGCTGACCCAATCGCGCGCGAGATAGCGCCCGACCAGAAACGCCGCCGTCGCGCCGAGCGTCGCCGCAATCGAAACGTAGATCGATCCGCGCACCACGCCGAAAATCACGCCGGCGCCAATCGTCAGGATCGATCCCGGCAAAAACGCGACGCACGCCGCGATATAAATCGCGATGAACACGATCGGCGCCAGCGCACCCAGCCCGCGAATCCAGTCGAGCGCGTTGGTCAGCCATGGCCCCGCACCAATCCGATGCGCGCCGTAGAAAACCGCAATCACTGCGACAACGATCAGAAGAATTTTCGGGCTGAAAAACCGGGCGGCTGGGCTGGTTGCGGTGGTCATCTTGTTTCCGATGATCGCGAGCATCGCGGTCGCGGACTGCTTATAATGCCATCGCGGATTGTGCAATCCTAATCCAGTCAAATGTCGGTCCACGATCACGAAAAGCACGCGCGCGCCAATCTCAAGGTCGGCGTGATCACCGCCAGCGATTCGCGCACGCCCGAGACCGACGAGAGCGGCAAGCTCATCCGCACGATGCTTGCAAGCGGCCGGTCATCGCGTCGACTACTACGAAATTCGTGCCCGACGACTCCGAGAAAATTTCCGCCGCGCTCGTCAACAACCTCGAGAATCTCGACGCGATCATCATCAACGGCGGCACCGGCATCACTGCGCGCGACGGCACCACCGAAGTCGTGAAGTCGGTGCTCGACAAGGAACTCGAAGGCTTCGGCGAATTGTTCCGGATGCTGTCGTTTCAGGAAATCGGCGCCGCCGCGATGATGAGCCGCGCCGATTGCCGGCGTGCGCCACGGCAAATTCATCGCCGCGCTGCCCGGCTCGACCGACGCATGCCGCCTTGCGATGGAGAAGCTGCTGATCCCCCAACTCGGCCACATCGCCTATCTGCTGAGCAAATGAACAACAATTTCACGATCAAGCTGTTCGCGACGCTGCGCGAGCGCGCGCACACTGCCGAGCTGACGCGCGAGTTTCCCGACGGCGCCACCGTCGCCGACATCTGGCGCCAACTCGTCATCGAATTTCCCGATCTCGGCGGCCATCACGATTCGGTCGGCTTCGCCGTCAACCAGGAATATGTCGAAGCCAACTTCAAGCCGCGCAAGGGCGACGAGATCGCTTTCATCCCGCCAGTGAGCGGCGGCGCCGGGACGCCCGCATACGTCGGCAAAATCACGATCGGCCGCGACCGAATCGACGTCGCCGCACTCGAGCGCGAAGTCGCCGACCCTGCCGCCGGCGCAATCGTGTCATTCACCGGCACGACCCGCCGCGACAACGCCGGCCGCGTAGTGCTTCGCCTCGAGTACGAAGCCTACGAACCGATGGCGCTCTCCGAGATCCGCAAGCTCGCCGTCGAAGCGGGCGTGCGATGGAAAATCACGCGCATCGCGATCGCGCACCGCATCGGCGTCGTCGAGATCGGCGAAACGTCAGTCGCGATTGCAGTCTCAGCCCCCCATCGCGCCGAAGCCTTCGAGGCGTGCCGGTTCGCAATCGATCGCCTGAAGGAAGTCGTCCCCATCTGGAAAAAAGAACACTTCGAAGGCGGCGAAATCTGGATCGGCTGCCAAACCTCGCACCCGCCCGCACTCGAATAGCGCTTGATTTATCCTTCACCAACGATTTCGAGAAACCGCAAAATCAGCGCACGTTCGAACCGGTAACCTTGTGATTGCATCTGCGCGACGATCGGCCGGACTAAACTGACATGTCCTGACTTCTTCGCCTGGTCGAGAATGCGCAATGTGCCGATCACCTCGACTCCGTGATCACTCGCCACTCGTCGTGCTCGAATCTCGTCAACCAGCAACTGCGCACCGCGCTCTTTTGCAAGGGCGATCGCTTCTCGTTCGCCTTGATGCAAAACATTAGGCATCCGATCGACGATCGAACGGTCCGCGACAGAAGCTCTATGAATCCATGTCGCTTGAGCCACCTCGGACGCGCCGGGCATCGCGCCTTTCCTTGCAAAAATCTCAAAATCGACAGCGTCAGGAATTAGCAGGGTGCCGGTAACGTCGCGGACACAAAAATGATGATCGGGCCGGCATCGGAGACGATCATTTGGTGCCGTTGCGCTTAACCTCGACTGCGAGCTCGCGATCCAACTCCTCTGCGGTCATTCGGACGGCCGGCACGTCATAGCGTCCCATCAGTTCGAGCAGCTCCCAGCGTGGGAGTTTCAGAATCGCCACGTCTTGGGCTTCCGACAGCCGATCGAGTCGCAGCAGCTCCATCACCAGAGCCTCACGCACGCGGCTAGGCACTTCCGCCTCGCTCCATCCGAAACCGCCCACCACTTCCGGCGGCAGTTTTATATTGAAGTCCTTCTCAACCACGAACCTGACCTCGCCTTGTCTATCGCTCCCGGCGAAACCCGCAGAACATATCATACCCTGCTGGTTTGTGCCGTGACCACGTCTTAGAAGTCTTTCGCCGCGGGCGATTCCGACCCACCTCATTGACCGTCCGGACAGTTACCAGTTACAAATGTAGGATGCCCTTGAGCGTTACCTCTGTCGAAAAGATTATCCTCGCTGAGCCGCGCGGCTTCTGCGCCGGCGTCGATCGTGCCGTCGAGGCCGTCCGCAGCGCCCTGCGCTCCTACGGGCGCCCCCTCTACGTGCGCCATCAAATCGTGCACAACCGCTTCGTGCTCGAGGCCCTCGAACGCGAAGGCGCCATCTTCGTCGAAAGCCTCGACGAAGTGCCCACCGGCCAGCGCGTCATCTTCAGCGCTCACGGCGTCGCCCCCAGCGAATGGGATCGCGCCAAGGATCGCGCGCTCCGCGTCATCGACGCCACCTGCCCGCTCGTCACCAAGGTCCATCTCGAAGTCGAAAAATACGACAACGAAGGCCGCACGGTTATCCTAATCGGCCACGCCGGCCACGAGGAAGTGAAGGGCACCCTCGGCGTCGCCCCCGGCAAGGTCGTGCTCGTCGGCAGCGTCGACGAAGCGCGCAAAGTCGAAGTCCCTAATCCCGAACGCATCGCCGCCGTCACCCAGACCACGCTCAGCGTCGATGACACGCGCGACATCATGGACACGCTTAAAGAGCGTTTCCCCACGATGCAGGCGCCCAAGACCGACGACATCTGCTACGCGACGCAGAACCGCCAGAACGCCGTCAAGGAACTCGTGCAGGTGAGCGACGCCGTGCTGGTCGTCGGCTCGAAGCAGAGCTCGAATGCGAACCGGCTGGTCGAAGTCGCGCGGATGCGCGGTGCGCGCGCGTTCCTCGTCGACTCGATCGCCGACGTCGATCCCGCGATGCTCGAAGGAGTGCGCGCGCTCGGCCTGACCGCGAGCGCGTCGTCGCCCGAATGGCTGGTCGAGGAAATCATCGGCGCCTTCGCCCGCTCCGGCGCCACGGTCGAGCTCCTGAGCGTCGCCAAAGAGCGCGTCCACTTCCCCCTCCCAATGCCCACCGACTGATCTCTCCACTTGCAAACGCCACCAAACGACCGCCCGTGAGAGCAAAGTAGCGCGCCGCGCGCAACTTTGCGCTTTATACTGGGTGCAGGGGTCACCCCCCGCGACGGTGTCGATGCCGCCCGCCGCGCAGGCGATTATTCTCTGTTGGAACCTCCACTTACGTGCGCACCCCTCGCCTTGACAATTCCGCGCCATTGCTTGCAGACTCATCCGGATTTCGCCGATCCCGTTTAAAGGAACATTCCGATGCGAACAGCTACCGCCCGCGCGCTGCTACTGCCGGTCCTGCTGGCAATCCCGTTGGTCAGCGGATGCCAGTCCGAGGCCAAGAAGCATCTCTACAAAGCCGAGGATCTGTTTGAAAAGCGCGACCTCGACGGCGCCAAAAAGGAACTCGAGCTCTCCATCAAGGACGACCCCAACGACCTCGACGCCCACAAGTCGCTCGCCCACATCGATGAAGCCCTCGGCGATCAGGAAGGCGCCGCCAAGGAGTACATGGCCGCCTCCGCGCTCGATCCCACCGATGAAAAGCTCCTCGAAAAGGCCCGCCTCTACAAGCAGCTCGAGGACATGGCGAATTCCTCGGGCCAGGCGCTCGACAAGATCAAAGCTGGCCAGGTCGCCGACGGCGTCGCTCAGCTCAAGGACATCATGGTCACGACCAAGATTCCCGCGGCCCGCCAAAAAGCTGTAGCCGCGCTCTCCGACGCGATTCCGATCATCGAAAAAGTCGGCGACCAGCAGATGACCGACAAGAAATACGCCGACGCGATGGCTACATACGAGCAGGGCATCCGCGCCGCGATGCTGCTGTCACGCGCGCACAAGAGCGACACGCTCGATCCCCGACGCCGACGGCATGATGCACAAGATCAACGATGCCGCCAAAGCGGCCGGCACCCCCGACGCGACTTTCAAACTCTTCAACGACGTGATCGCCGACTATCCCGACGACAAGACCGCCAACCTCGAACTCGCGCAGGTCTACCTCAGCGAAAATCCGCCCAACTACGACAACGCCGCCGACCTCGAAGAGCGTGGCGGCGCACCCGACGACCAGGTTCGCAAACTCCGCGATATGGCCAAGAAGCATCACAAGTGATCGGCGTGGGCCGCCCACATTCGCGACTGCCACGCTCGCGACTGCGATGAGCTAGTGCGAGAATCGAGCCCCGATGCGCCGGCGCGGCTATATCGCAGTCGAAGGCCCCATCGGGGTTGGCAAGACCAGCCTCGCGCAGGCGCTCGCGCGCGAGTTCGGCGCGCGCTTGATGCTCGAGGACGCCGACAACAATCCGTTCCTGCCGCGCTTTTACGAAGACCCCGACAAGTACGCATTCCCCGCGCAGCTTTACTTTCTGCTCACCCGCCACAACCAGCAGCGCGAGCTGAATCAGCAGGACCTCTTCACCCAGGCAACGGTCGCCGACTACCTCTTCGCCAAGGATAAAATTTTCGCCGCGATGAACCTCGCGGTCGACGAGCTCAAGCTCTACGACAACGTCTACAAGCTGCTCGACGCCCAGATGGCCAAGCCTGACCTCGTCGTCTACGTCCGCGCCACCATCGAGGTGCTGGCCGAGCGCCTGCGCAAGCGCAATCGCGATTTCGAGCGCCACATCAGCTTCGACTACCTCGAGCGCGTGTCGTCGGCCTACCGCGATTTCTTTTTCTACTACGACGAAGCCCCGCTGCTGGTCGTCGACACCTCCGACATCGATTTCGTCGCCAACCCCGACGATCTCACCCAGCTAATCCGCGAAATCGACCACGCCGGCCCCGGCACCCAATACTTCGTCCCCCGCAAGAGCTGAGGGTCATGTTCTTCCAACCCAACGCAAGCAACCGATCCATGCGCGATCATACTGAGAGGCGCGATTCAGACGCGGCACCCCGCTGCCTGGCGGCCCTGGCGCGCCATTCCGATGGGCTGCATCCGAATTCGTCCCGGAACCATCGCGAGAATGCACTCAGGGCCGAGAAGCCCATTAATTCGGCTATGACGTAAAGCGGACGGCCAGCCGATTCGAGATACTGTCTCACCATTTCAGCGCGCACCTGATTGAGCAGGGCCGAGAAGGATGTGCCGTCCTGTTTGAGGTGCCTCTCGACGGTTCTGCCGCTGACCCCGAGCTGTTTGGCCATGGCTTCCAGAGAGTAAGAGCCCGATGGTACACGAATCCACAACACCTCACGTACTCGATCGCTCATGCTCATCGGGCGATTAATCAGAAGGGCATCGAGATATTGACGGACGTATCGCGCCATCAGTTGATCCGAATGCGGAACTCGCTGTTCGAGATCTGCCGCATTGCACACAATGCCGTTGAACTCGCTTCCGAACTCGATGCGCGAACCGAAGACTCTCCTGTGAACAGAGAGCGCGAGTGGCGCGCTGTGAGTGAAGCACACCGCGCGGGGCCTCCATGAATCGCCGAGCAAGGTGCCGAGCGCCCGGCTAAGGACCCCTACGCACAACTCAACCGCTTGGCGCGCCGGCACCGGTCGCTCGAACCTGAGGTCGGGTCTCACCGTGACGATACCGTCCTCCTCTTCGATCCGGGGATTCAGCGCTTCGTTGTGCAATCGAATGTATTTGACCAACGCCTCGAGCGCTTTCCTGGCGGTGGGGCCTTCGCGCACGATGAGAGCCAGCGGGCCTAGATTCGATAGCTGGCGGTGCTCCGCGAGCCGCAGTCCGAAACTCTTTTCCTGGGCTCGCTCCGCAGAATCCTCCAGGAGCTGGCGGACCGCATCGGCCGGAATCTTCATGTCCTGATCACGGAGGCAGGCACGAGGCAGTCCGACCGCTCGAAGTAGTGGATAGGGGTCGAGTTGGAGGAAGTCAGATAGCTCGACGTAACCTGTGAGGGATGCCGCTCGGACCAAAAGCAAGGGAATACCTATGTCTTCTGATGTTAAATTAGTGTCGCTTTATGTCAAACAAGGCTTTTCGATTTGTTCTATTGGTTTTTGCTGATCGACAGCTCCACCATCGACCTACTCTACAGGAGAAACCTTATGTATTTTACCGACGATTCGCTGTTTCCGGAGAACATGGCGCCGCTGATCATTACTGCGGCGCCCTATGGCCCGGAATGGCTGCCCGGGGACTGCGATATTCCGCTCAGCTGGGACGAACAGGTGCAGCGTGCGGTCGACTGCTACAACGCGGGGGCAACCATGCTGCACGTTCACGTGCGCGACCCCAAGACCGGCCAGGGGTCGGTCAACTTCGACGAATACAACTACCTGCTCGGGCGGCTCAAGGAAGCGGTGCCGAAAATGATCCTGCAGGTTGGCGGCTCGATCTCGTTTGCGCCGCACACCGCGGATGCCAAGGCCAAGTGGCTCGATTACGACACCCGCCACATGCTGACCGAGCTCAATCCCAAGCCCGAGTTCGTGACCGTCACGACCGGCACGACGCTCTGGGATGTCACGCAAGCCTTCGTGCCGACCGACGTAAAAGGAACTCACCTCGACGATCCCAAGGTGCAGGCCGCTTGGAGCGGCATGGTCGTGGACTCGACGCCGGCTTTCTATGTTGAACATTTGAAACGCCTCCGCGCCCACGGCATCCAACCCTACTTCGTACCGGGTCACATTCATCAGCTCGAAATCGTCGAGCGCCTGATTCGCACCGGCGTCTACATGGGTCCGCTCAACGTCGCGCTGTGCGGCTACGGCGGGGGCAGCATGGGCCGCAATCCGTTCGACTGGATGGAGATGGTGCGACGCACGCCGCACGGGTCCAGCAGCGTGACCTTCTGGAGCAGCATGCGCGGCAACATCGCGATTCAAAACCTGGCGATGATCCTTGGCGCGCACGTGCGGGTCGGCAACGAAGACAACCTGTGGGACGCCAGGAAGCAGCGCTGGGAATCGGTCAAGCAGGTGGAGTGGGCGGTGAAACTGTGCGAACAGTTCGGCCGCAAAATCGCGACCGCCGACGAGGCGCGCAAAATCATGAAGGTCGGCGTCTGGTACAACACCGTCGAGGAGACCCTCTTCAACCTCGGACTGCCCCCCAATCGCAGCGAGGGCCGCACCGGCTTCCTCACCTACGACACCGACGGGCGGGTTCCCAAGGCCTCAGACGTGCACTCGAATCCGACCAGCATCCTCTAACTCGCACCGATAGATCGAGATCGGCGGAGTACGGCTCCACGCCAGGGCCGTGCTCCGCCGGGTGAAGCCAAGCCGCACGGCCTTGCTCGCTGCGCGGCTCTCTCGAAGGAGATTGCAATGCCAAATCAATCAGACGCCACCGGTCCGTGGGATGCGGCGCTGGCGCAAATCCGCGAATGGGATCCTGAATGGGCCGACGCATGCGCGAAAATGACCAGCAATCCGTGGAGTTCCGCTGTCTTGCCTCGCAAGACGGTCGAGCTGGTCAGCCTTGCTATAAATGCGGCGTGCACCAATCTCAATCCTGACGGCACCCGCCGGCACATCCGCGCCGCGCTAGCGGCGGGTGCGACTCGCGACGAGATTCTGATGGTACTAAAGATGGCATCTCTTCTTTCGATCCATACCTGCAGCCTCGGCGCGCCAATCCTCCTGGAGGAAGCCAAAGCGGCGGGTCTGCAACCGGCCAAACGGTCGAACAACCCCGCAACTCCGGTTTGCGACAAGGCAAAGGCAGCTGGCCAGTGGAATACCGCGTGGGATCCGTTTTTCGACCTGGACCCGGAGTGGACTGAACAGTTCATCGCCGCTGGCATCCCGGTTTACGCTGGCGGCGTGCTGACCCCCAAGTTGGCCGAGCTGCTGAGTATCGCCTTCGACGCATCGTACACGCATATGTATGCGCCGGGCACGCGGCGTCATATCAAGGCGGCGCTGAAGCTTGGCGCGACGATCGAAGAGGTCATGGAGGTGCTGAAGTTGTGCGTCGTGCAGGGCGTCCAGGCCTGCAATATGGGCGTACCGATTTTGGCAGAGGAGATCTCGAAACTCTCAACGGCATCTAAGAGGTCATAGTTCTCGTGATGAATCGTTCTTTCCGCGAGCGGCTTTCAACCGTGTCCGCGTCCATCGAGGGCGGACTGTTCGGCATTGTACGCGAGATGGCGCCGCCGGTTCTTTTCTTCTTCGTCGCGTTCTTGCTGATCTTCGTAATGTTCAAGCTGTTCGTCTTGCAATACGCGATCGAGTTCTCGGCCTTCACCAAAGCGGCCATCGGCGCGCTGATCATCGGCAAAGTGATCGCGCTCCTGGACTGGGCAGAGTCCGGTTACAATGCCGATAAGACTCATCGCCGCATCGTGGTGATTGCCGCCAAAACTCTTGTGTATGCGCTAGTTGTGATCCTGTTGGGAATTGGCGAGCGAATCTTCGAGGCCTATCGCAAGGCCGGAAGTCTTGGAGAGGCGATCTCGCATCTGATTGCGAACTCCAACATTGACCGCTTCTTGGGACTGGTGCTCCTCATCAGCCTGGTCGTCTTCGTCTATCTCGTGATGCAGGAGATCGAAGGCGCGATGGGCAAAGGAGCGTTGTTCAAACTGTTTTTCGAGGCACCACTGTACAAGTCGAGAGCGCGACCGCTGGCGGAGTGACACCCCAGCCGTCATCCTGACGACGGGAGCGTTAGCGACGGGAGGAAGGACCTCGGGCAGCTTCGCGCAAGCGAAGCCGGTACCGGTTCCGAGTCCTCGCACCAGGGGGATGAACTTTTCAGCCTGACGCTCCCGACTCCGCCATGCTACTACTGTGGTATGGAAGTCAATCACCCTCCCCACCCTCGTACCAGAAGATACTTTTTACGGAACGAAACGACCGCTGGTAGATCGCGGATCCCCAACCCACTACTAATAGTATGATTCCCGTTGTCCCGGTTATCCACAGCTGTCTCTTGACAGGGGATTATCCCCAACTTGACACCGGCCTAGAGTCTGCGTCTAATCACCAGAGGCGAGCAGACAGGCCGGATGGTGATGAGGAGGAGGGCGAACCAGCTTCAGCAGGGTTCAGCGAAGAAAGTGAGAACCGTGCCTGTCATCGAAATGCGATGGCACGGATACCCCTATCCTCGCGCAATCAGAGCACCATCAGGGATGGCCGCTGGCGGTCGCGCGGATTCATCGCGTGGCCGCTAGCGCTCCTATGTCTGTTCACTGTTGGGTGCAGGCGGGATAACTCGATCCACAAAAATGTCCAAATAAAACTGATCGCGCAAACCAGCGAACACGACCAGACTCCAACAGAACTCCAAATAATATCTCGTCTCTGCCGGATCGCTATAGAGAATAAATCCGAACATGTGGAGTTCTCTGTTGGATTGCTGCCTTTGGTCGTGGATCGCTTGGAACATCTGCGCGTTATCGGTCATGCGCAAATCGGGCGGCTCGTCATTGTAAAACAGCAGGTATTCTCTAGAGAGACGACCCGGAGCCAACACATACTCATGGATACGACGGGAATTGGCACCAGCGTGCTCGCGTCGGTTTTCGATCGAAGGGCAATTGGGCTTCTGCTCCCACCCTATATCCGCAAAAATGTCTTTGATTATTGCGGGACGGTTTCCGTCATTGCGAAGGGTGAAACGGATTTCAGCCCCAATGCTGGTTGCCGTCACGCTTACTGGCGTCACCGTGATGTATGGGCGCTCAGTAGACAGGGACAGCCTCGCCAATTCGACGCTCTGTTTGGTGGTCGCAGCGAGGTCTTTAGTCAATTCAACATATTGTTGAGTAGCGATTACGGCATCCCGCGCAGCTTCCGCTGCGTTTTCAGAGGCAGTAGTGGTTCGTTTCACGAAATTGATCTGCCAGAAGGCAAAGATAGCCAATCCGATCGAAGCAATAGCTTGCAGCCAAGTCGGGAAATCCCCATTTGGGCTGGATTGCTTGTACTGATTGTAAATATTGGTTGTGCCGCTTGCGGCGGTTGGTACGGCGGTCGGCTGCTCGACAGCGGTCGTCGCCTCACTGGTTACGGCATCATGCTGTTGGGCGGAAGTCTCAGCCTGAGCGCCTTGATTTGGCTGGCTTGGGTTTGGTGACTGCGCGTTTGCGCTGAGAGCCAACGCGAGTGCAAGTACCATCGACAGACAGGATGTTGCCAACCAGCGCATCGAAGTCCACCTTTGCGTCCAGAACTTCGGGCGCTTCAGCCTGGAGCCGTTTGAGCAATTCCGCATCGCGTTCTTTGTTCGTGCCTTTTCTCATCGATCCGCAGTATATCCCGCTGGCGCGAATTGCGCGATATTCTTGCTCGCAGACATGGTGGTCGCCCAACATCTTTCGCATCTGCTGGCCGCTTCGTGGTCATCGCTGGTTGCATCATTGGGAACGACCACTTTGGCTATTGGTCTCGCTGCCAGCACGTTTTTCTTGCCGTTGGTCTTGATGGCACTCCGCAACGGCATAGCGTCCGTTCGATTTCACATCAGCCAAAATCTGAGGGACGGTCTTATTCTAACGGCCATTTTCTGGTCGCTTCTGTATGCTTGGAATGTTGCAAAAACGGTTTACATTGACCATCAGTTGTTGGTAGCCGAAGTTGCAGCGGATCGAAAAAGAGCCGCCGCTACCCCATTGCCGACTCCGGCCCTTTCGCCCTCTCTGTTTATGGAATGTCACATGATTTCGCTTCCCATCACTATTCCGGCACATGCCGCGATTCATCTGATTGGAGCAAACGAAAAGTTAATGAAGAGCGAGAATTGGGGCTTTTACGATATTCCCAATGATAGCGATAAGGATAAGCCGTGGCCTGACCTGAAATTGATGAGAGAGAGAACGAACAAACTTTCCAAAATGGAGAAGCTGAAAGCGGGAACCGTTGGCTATCTATGCAATGTCGGCAATCTGGGTCCAGACGATGCGGTTCTTTTGAAGGTGTCGCTCGACCTAAGCTTTGGAGACGAGAAGCACACGATTAGATTTGAGCCGATAATCTCGCCGCTTCCGACTCACAGTACATTTCCATTCTTTATTTTGAATGATTGTCCAATCCAGACTTTTCTAGTGTGGCAGGAAGTCGCCCAAGTCGAGACATCGGAAGAGCCGCAGTTACATGAAGTCAGACTGCGGCGAGAATACCGAAACCCTCTTGACCAAATCATGATGCTTTTTCCATCGGATATTCAGTGGATTGGTCAACAACCGTGCAAATGACCATTGTGGGGAAACAGTTGTAGTTGCCAAGGCTTGCTGGCCTCTGGCTTCCGCTGAGGCCGCCGCCAGCGTGGCGAACTCAGCATCCTGCTATGATCGCATCGAAGATGTCGGGATTCTTGCGATTGTTGAACCGGAACGAAAACTCGTTCAGATAGAGCGGCAAATATTCTTTGCTGACGTGATGGTAGTTGCCAATGATGCCGCGCTTGAGCAGCGACCAGAACGATTCAATCGTGTTCGTGTGCACGGTTCCGACAACGTACTGGTGATGACTGTGATTCACGCTCTGATGCTGTGTGAATCCATGCTTGCGGAGATTGCGATAGCCGTGGTGTTCATCGGTCGCCACCAGCGCGGCTTTCGTAGATACCGACTGTCGCACGAAATCTTCTAACGTGTTGAATCCCATTTCTCCGACGGCTCGAGCACACGACGTTACCTTTGCGAGCAATCGCGCCGATCACTGCGGTCTTGCCGTAACCAACGCCAGTGCCCGCGTCACGTTGCCGCTGTGACTTCTTGTCCCAATGTCGATTGGCGTCTTTGCCGCCGACATACGTTTCGTCAATCTCAACCTCACCTTCCAAAGGGAGTACGTCGCCTCGCATTGCAGACCGGATGCGTGTGCACATATACCACGCGGTTTCGTAGCTGCCGCTTCCGATCATCCGGTGGATTTGCAGCGCGCTCATTCCCTTCTTGCTTGAGAACATCAGGAAGATAACCGTGAACCATTCGCGCAACGGATAGTTCGTGTTCTCAAACACAGTGCGCGTGATGACAGAGAATCGGTATCCGTTGGTCTTATTGCAGACCGATACCAAACCAGTCTCTTTATCGACGCTCTCTTTGCCGCTCTTGCAAAGGTAGTGAAACGGCCTCGCCTTGAGCGTGTAAGCCTTTGAGCCGCATCGCGGACACTTCACCACGCCATCAGGCCAGCGCTTGTGAGCGAGAAACGCCTTGCACGCGGCCTCATCGGGAAAGCGATCAAGTAGCTCGCGCAACGTCATTTGGTTTGCCGTCATATTCATAACGAATAATCTAGCAACGGACAGGGCCGGTGTCAAGTAGCGGATAGTCCCCTCTTGACATAAGCGAACAAATAGCGAAAATGCCCCTTCAAGGAGGATATATCCCAATGGCGACTTGGAATGAATTCGAAACCGATGCGCCCGATATCGCTGCCGCCGGACGTCAGATGCTCTATCAGTTCGGCGTCGGCCTTGCCTTCCTCGCCACGCTCCGCAAGGACGGCGCCCCGCGCCTCCATCCGATTTGCCCCACCATCGTCGACGGCCACCTCTATGCCCTCATCGGCCCGAGTCCCAAGCGCGGCGATTTGAAGCGCGACGGCCGCTATGCCCTCCACACCTTCCCGCCGGTCGACGTCGACGACGAGTTCCTCGTGATGGGCCGCGCGACGTTCATCGACGACAAGGATATCGAGGAAAAAGTTCGCAACGACTGCGTCAGCCGCGGCATGACCACCATCGACGACGAACTCCCGTTCGAGTTCCGCATCGAAAGCGTGATGCATGCGAAGTATCCGGGCGGTCACGGCACCTGGCCGCCGAAATATGCGATCTGGAAATCGAGCTGATGCTATGAAGCAAGCCGATGCCGTCGAAAGACAGATCGCCGCGGCTAGCGATCGGTTTTCGCTGGCCGGCCGATCCGCTACTCGCCGCGATCGTTGAACGCGATCTCGATATTCTCCGCCAGCTTGATGTCTTTCTCCGTCACGCCGCCCGCATCGTGCGTCGAGCACGAGAACGTCACCTTCGTGTAGTTGATCGTGATGTCCGGATGATGGTCGGCGCCCTCGGCAATCTCGGCGACCTTCTGCACGAACTCGATTCCGTGCAGGTACTCCTTGAACTTGAACATTTTGCCGATGGCGTTGTCTTTGTACTCCCATCCGGGTAGCGCCTTCAGTTTCTGAGCGATTTGGTCCGCGCTGAGCTTCGCCATCTTGAGATCCTCCGAACGAATTCTTGTCCGACGCTTTCATCATACTGCACCGGGAGCGCGTGGCGTTATACCCATCGCGCGCGCCTGTGGTAATAAGGGCTCGAGCAGGCCAGAAACGTAAACAGGGACACCGAAACAAATGGCGAACAAATACGTTACCGACGAAGCTCGCAAGCAAATCGGCAAGACCTCAGAGCCGCGGACCTACAACGTCGAGCGCGGCGCGATTCGCCGCTTCGCCGAAGCGATCGAGGATCGCAATCCAATCTTCAACAGCGAGCGCGACGCGCGCCAGACTCGCTACGGCAGCATGATCGCGCCGCCGACCTTTTGCCGCTCGATGGGCGCGCCGATTCCCGACATCAAGCTCGACATGCCGACCTTCCGCGGTCTCGACGGCGGCTCCGATTGGGAATACTTCCACCCCATTCGCCCCGGCGACCGCATCACGGTGCAGTCGAAGCTCGTCGACTTGCGCGAAGCGGCCGGCCGCCTCGGCCCGATGGTCTTCACGACCGTCGAAACCACCTACACCAACCAGTTCGGCGAAGTCTGCGTCGTCCAACGCTCAACCGGAATCCGCTATTAAATTTCGAATGGGAAGCCAAGCAAAAGGAGAGCGCTTAGTATGGCTGGCCAGATGGAAGAGATAGACAGACGCCTCAAGCGAATAGACCAGCATCTCGACAACATCGCATTTACACTGAGTCCCGGAAACTCGCCTTCAATAGCGGGCGTGATCTTCGGTAACACGGAGAGACTAGGAAAGATTACGGAGATGCTTCAAAAGATCGAAATAGCACTCGGCATTATCGGCAACGTTGACAGGCTGGAGAAGATAGTAGAAAGGCTTCAAAAGATCGAAGAGAAGCTTGGAATCTCAAACTGACCACTACCGAAAAAACTGAAAAACTGAAAAAGGCTGAGAAAAACGATGGCGAAGCAAATTTATTTCGAAGATGTCGAAGTCGGCGCCGAGATCGGACCGCTCGAAAAAAATCCGACCACCCAGCAGCTCGTGCGCTACGCCGGCGCGTCGGGCGACTTCTATCAAATCCATTACGACAAGGATTTCGCGCTCGGCAACGGCCTCCCCGGCGTAATCCTGCACGGCGCGTTGAAGAACGCGTTCCTCGGCCATCTGATGACCGACTTCGCCGGCGAGCTCGGATGGCTGCGCAAGCTCGGCGTGCAGTACCGCGGGATGGATCAGCCGGGCACCAAGGTCGTCGCGCGCGGCAAGGTCTCGAAGAAATACGCCGACGGCGGCTACAACATGGTCGATTGCGAAATCTGGCTCGAGAACGCCAAGGGCGAGAAAACGACTCCAGGCACCGCCACCGTCATTCTGCCCTCGCGTGCGGCGAGTCACTGAGGTAATTGGGCGATGCCGATCCGGCGCGAATTCCCGCCGCGATCGCTGAACGCCGAGGCTCTCAACGAGGGCCGCGTCGATTCCCACTACACCAAGGTGCTTCTGCGCCTGCTCGCCGCGCACGCGATGGCCGAGAAGCTCACCGCCATCGGCTACCAGCGCGCGCTCGCGACGATTGACAATCCCGCATTGCGCCCAATCGTCGAGAAAAACTTCGCCGAAGAAAAAAAACACGCACGCCTCATCTACGACGCGCTCGAAGAACTCGGGATGAGTCAGCAAGCGGCCGACCGCTCGATGATCATGGTGCTCAAGGCGCCCTCCTTCGAGGCGCCCAGCTACTTCGCCTCAAAGGCCGAAGGCGAGCTCGACCTCCTGATGGCGTCGCTCAGCCTCGACACCACCGGCCTCATCATGATCGGCGAGAACTACCGCGAGTCGAGCTACGTGCCGCATGCGCGCGCCGCCGAAATAATCCTCGACGAGGAAGCCGACCACGAAATCTTCGCCTCGCGCCAACTCGGCGACGCGGTCGATCGCTTCGGCGTCAAGTCGGTTAACACCGCGCTCCGCCGATGGATCCCGCGCGCGGTGAATTTCTTCGGCCCGCCCGGCACGGGCTTCACCTACGATTGCATCCGCTACGGCCTGAAATCCCGCGACAACGAAGAACTAGCCGAACTCTACGTCACGATGCTGTCGAGACGATGCGAACAACTAGGCCTCGAAATGCCGACCCTCTCAACAACCTACCCCCACTCCCTGGCCTAACTCTTTCTTACTTCCCCGTTCTAATTCCCTCCTCCCACGTGGGAGGAGGGTTAGGGTGGAGGACCTTGTGCGGCGCGATTGTCCGTTGCGCCGCACTCAGCAATTCCCGGCTATCTCGCCGACGACAATCTCCCCCACTCAATCCTCGTCCGCACCTCAAACGTGATCATCCCCTCGCGAGCGTATCGATTCAGTATCGCCGTCATCGCAACATCGAACTCCTTCGACGCCTCCTCCCCAAGATGATCTTCAGACCACGTCGCCCGCGAATGCTGACATTTGAGGTAGTCGCCGATACTCTGCGAGAACGCGGCCGGCGCTGTGACTCGATGTCCAATTCTCTCGAACCTCGGATGCGCCAACACCGGCTCCGCTAATCGTTCGCTGACGGTCTTCCACCACGCCGGACGCTTGCCCTCACGCGCCGCGAGAAAATCGATCATGAACTCGGTCTCTTCGCGCTCCCACGGCGCATCGACGGGAGCGTCACCATCAAGCACCGCGAGCATCGCCCCATCAGCCAGCGCATCGGCAAAACGCGGCAGCGTTCACTCGAGATCCATCCAGTGGATACTCGACGCGGCAACAATCAGCCCGTACGGCGGCTCGAGCGGCGCATCCTCGATGCCCGAATGAATCCATCGGATCTTCGGACTGTCAGCCCGCGGAAGGGTGCGCGCGACGGCGAGCATCGCCTCCGATGGATCCACCGCGTCCGCGCGATCGATCTGATCGATCATGCCAAGCGTGATCTTTCCTGTACCGCATCCCGCATCGAGCAGCGCCCGCGGATGCCCGCGCATCAGCTCCCGCAGCACCTCGTACACTTCTGCCGGATACGGCGGGCGAAACCGGTAGTTCTCCGCCATCCGCTCGGCAGAAAAGCGCCGCCCTCGCGTCCGGAATGCTGAGCTCTCGTCGCTCATTGGATCATTCGCTCGCGTCCAGCGCCCGCAATGCCAACCCGCGCGCGACTGACGTGAACTCGTCGCCCATCCTGATTCGATCGGCGCCGAAGCGCTCGATGAAGATCCGCCGCACGGCGGGCACGAACGACGATCCTCCGGTCAGGAACACGCTGTCGATCGCATCGGGCTTGAGCGCGACCATCTTCATCAGCCGATCGACGCATCCGGCGATCTGTTCGAGATAGCGCGCGATCCAATGATCGAAATCCGGCCGCGCAACTATCTTCTCGATCATCACCGGCGGATCGGAAAACATGAAGTCGGCCGCTTCCCGTGCCGACAACTCCAGCTTGGTCTTCTCGACCGCGCGAAACAGGAAGTAGCCGAGATCGTTTTCCACGATATGAATCAGCGCCGCGATCTTCTCGGGCTCGAATGATTCGCGCTTCAACTCGTCGAACTTCAAGCATCGTCGCCCGCGCCTTCAGGAACGACAGATGGTGCCATCGCTCGAGGTTGGTGTACGGCCAGGTCGGCGCCGGCAGCACCATCCCATACGGCGATCGATACTTCGTGCCGCGGCCGAGCGCCGGCGCGACCAGGTGACGCATCACGCGCCCGTCGAACGCGTCGCCCGCGATACCGACGCCGTCGTTGCCGAGTATCTCGTAGCGCGCCGCGCCATGCTTCGCGGACGTCCGCGGCTTGAGTTGCAACACCGAAAAATCGCTGGTGCCACCGCCGAAGTCCGCAATCAGCACCGTCTCATCGCGCGTGATTCTGAGCGCGTAATCGTATGCCGCCGCCACCGGCTCGTACTCGAACACCACGTCGGTCCATCCCGCGCGCCGAATCGCGATATCCAGCCGGCCGCGCGCGAGCGCCTCATCGGGATTGCCGGCGGCCGCGAAATGCACCGGTCGCCCGACGACGATCCGCGGCGGCAGCTCGCCGAACTGTGCAATCGCCGCGTCGCGGAGCGCGCTGATTATCGGCGCGATCAGATCGCCGAGCGTGTAGGTCTCGCCCATGATGTCAGTGGACTCGAAACTCTTGTCCGCGAGAAACGACTTGAGCGATTGCACGAGCCGCCCGTTGCCCGCGGCCGCGAGGTAGCGGCGAATCGCGTCGTTGCCAACCGCGACGGCGGATTCGGTGCCGCCGGTTTCCTCGACCGCCTCGAAAAACAGAATCGACCGGAACGTCTCGGATACATCGCCGCTCTCGGCCGCGGGGAACCGCGCCAATTGCGGCGATCCATCGGCGCCGACGATCGCAATCGCGCTGTTAGTGGTGCCGAAATCGAGCCCGACTGCTTCGACCCTGGCCGCATCGCGAGCGCTGAAGATTCCTTGCGTCATGCGTTCACGATCAGTGCGCGCCGAACTCTTGTCAACGTTGAGCATCGCGCATATACTCGCCAAACCCTCAGGATGTGGATCGGAATGCAAACCGCATCCGCCAAAGCCCGGTGCTCTAACGGGCAAGACTCAAGTCGCCGCACAATGAATCGACCGCTGACAGTGCTCCTCGCGGCCGCCTTTTGCATGATGCTTGCCGGATGCGGCCCGCAGGGCGAATCGTATCAGTCGAGGCCAACCCCCGCGACGAAGAGCCTCATCTACATCTACCGGCCGTACAAGTTTCTCAGTTCGCAGGCCGATCCGATGATCACTTGCGGGCACGAGAGTATCGAATTGGACGCCGGCGGCTTCTACGAATTTGAAGAAGACCCGGGCTCGCTCACCTGCGCGGTCGCCACCGAAGCGAACAGCGAGTACAAGTTCGACGCACACGCGAGCGAGCGATATTTCATCAAGGAGGAGGTCGATGCCAGCGGCCTCACCACTCAGGCGCGGCTGGTCCCGATGGATGCCGACGTGGCCAGCGACGAAATCAAGGAATGCAGCCGACAGGGAATCAAGAATTGAAAATCGTAACGCTGCTGCCGAGCGCGACGGAGATAGTTTGCGCGCTCGGTTTCGAGGATCAGATCGTCGGCCGCTCGCACGAATGCGACTTCCCGCGCTCGATCGTGCGCGTACCCGCGTTGACGGAAGCGAAGTTCAATCCCGACGGCACCAGCGCCGAGATCGATCAGCGCGTGAAGAAAATCGTCGGCGACGCGCTTTCGGTCTACCGCGTCGATGCGGCCAAGCTGCGCGAACTTCGGCCCGACGTGATCGTCACGCAGTCGCAGTGCGAAGTGTGCGCCGTCAGCGAGCGCAACGTCGAAGCGGCGGTCGCCGAATGGCTCGGCGCGCGGCCGAAGATAGTTTCGCTGGCGCCGTACGGTCTCGACGACCTCTTTACCGATATGCAGCGGGTCGCGGATGCACTCGACGCGCACGCGCGCGGGATTGAATTGGTCGGGCAGTTGCGCGCGCGTCTCGGCAAAATCGCGGACAAGGCTCGCGGCGCGTCGACGCGGCCGAGCGTCGCGACGATCGAGTGGATCGATCCGCTGATGGCGGCGGGCAACTGGATGCCGACGCTGGTCGAGATGGCCGGCGGCGTAAATCTTTTCGGCAAAGCGGGCGAGCATTCGCCGCGGATGAAATTCGAGGATCTGGCCGCCAAAGATGCCGACTTGATTCTGATTTCGCCGTGCGGCTTCAGCATGGATCGCGCCGCGCAGGATCTGCCCGCGCTGACGAATCATGCGGAGTGGGCCAGGCTCAAGGCGGTGCGCACCGGGCGCGTCTTCATGGCCGACGGCAATCAGTATTTCAACCGCCCGGGTCCGCGAATCGCCGAGTCGCTGGAAATTCTAGCCGAGATCACGCATCCCGAACTTTTCCACTTCGGCCACGAGAGCTCAGGCTGGCGCCGACTCTAACATCGAATGAATTGCGACTAGTGTTTACGGCGTGATCGGACGGGGCGCGGCGCTCGGCGCCTGCGGACGCGCTTGAGCGGGTGCAGTTTCCCGGTCGCGGCAGGTTTCTCGGCGGGGGCTGCATCGACTAGCGGCGTCAGCGAGAAGCGCGAGACTTCCGGCGGGCAGTTGATTCGGATCCTCAGCCAGAACGTGCCGAGACCGCGATTGGTGTAGATGTAAAAATCTTCGTAGCGGTTCAGGCCCGAGTAAAATTCCTTGCCGATGCGCAGGATCGATTTCAGCGGCGATCCGTAGAACGGAATTCGAACGACGCCGCCGTGCGTATGACCCGACAGCATCACTCCCGGCCGCAGATGACGCGCGTACAGCGCGGTGTCGGGATTGTGCGCGAGGAGGATCGTGCAATCGTCGGCGCTCACGTCGCCAAATGCGCGCGCAGGCTCGGCCCGGCGCGACCACAGATCGTCGATGCCGACGATCGTCAGTTTCTCGTTGCGTAGGAACAGCCTCCGGCTGTCGTTGGCGAGCACGTCGGCGCCGGCACGCTTGAGCGCATCGGTAATCCGCTCCGCCGACGACCAGTGGTCGTGATTGCCGAGGATCGCGAACAGACCCGACTTGGGGCGCAGATGCTTCAGCGCGTCGCGGAACGCACCGAGGTAGCGATGCATCGTGTCGGGTCCGGAAAAATAATCGCCGGTGAGAAAAATAAGATCGGGCTGCTGCTGATTGATGGCCTCGACTGCCAGCCCAAGGCGTTCGAGGTCTTCGTCGCGGTCCACGTGGAAGTCGCTGATCTGGCACGCGACGATCCCGCGCAACGCCTCGGGCAATCCGCGCACCGGCAGGTCGAGCGCCGACACCTCGATTTCGTCGATCGTCTTCCGCCATATGCGGTGCAGCGGACGCAGGGCCAGCGGCGGCTTTGCCTTGGCGCGGACGCCAGGCGCGGCCACCAGTTTGTGCGGCGGCAGATCGTCAATTAGTTCGGCAGTGGACATCGGATGATCGATACTAGAATACTTCGACCAGGCGGCGAAAGGAGGTAAGTTCGATGATCCTGTCGCCGGCTTCATTGATTTCTTCGTGCTCGAGTTCCCACGTATGCGGATGCGGAATGAAAACGGCGCGCAGGCCGGCGGCGACCGCGGGATTGATGTCCGACCGGGGACTGTTGCCGATCATGAATGTCAGCGACGGATCCAGCCCCGCGTCGCGCACGAGGCGTCGATACGCGTCAACGTCCTTTTCACGCGGCGTCTCGACGCGATCGAACAACGGACCCAGCCCGGATCGCGCGAGCTTCTGTAACTGTTCGTCACGCTGTCCCTTGGTGAACATCAACAGCCGGTGACGCTGCGACAATTCCTGCAGCGTCGGCTCAACGTCGGGCAACAACGCACACTCGCGCTCGAGCAGATGCGCGCCGATTTGTTCGATCGCTTCGCGCAGCCCGTCGCGACCCGCAGGCGCAAGTTCACTCGCGGCTTGATGCAGCGCTCTCACGTAAGGGCGGCGGCCGTAACCGTGCGTTTTGATCAGCATGATTTCGGCGCGGCGCACTGCGGCGTGAATCTCGATCCGCGACAGCCCAAGGCCCGCGTCGCCGACGGCGGCAGCGAAATGATCGAACGCCTCGAGAAAATGGATATTGGAATCCCAGAGCGTGTCGTCGGCGTCGAAGATGAGATTCAAAGACTCGGTCGCGGGAGATGACATCTGCATAGAGAGTACCGGCGCGCGGCGAGGCGGGCAATTGGGCTTAGGTCGTAGGCGATCTCAAGCTATCCGCGAGTATTGGGAAGAGCCACGGGCAGAATGATTAGCGCGCCCGTCGAAGGATTGCGCCCGACGTACACCTCGGTCTCGTAAACATGGCGAAGATTCCCGGCGGTCAGAACTTCGGCCGGAGTTCCATACGCGACCGCAGCGCCGTCGGCGATCAGCAGCACGCGGTCGGCATACAGCGCAGCGGCATTGAGATCGTGCAGCGTCGCGACCACGGCCATCCCGCGCTCGGCGCATAGCTCGCGAAAGCGCGCGAAAATCTCCGCGACGTGCTTGAGATCGAGAAACGCGGTCGGCTCGTCGAGCAGCGCGACCTTCGGCTCCTGCGCGAGCGCGCGCGCCAGGAACACGCGCTTGCGCTCGCCGCCGGACAGTTCCTGCACGTGACGTCCCGCAAGATCGCGCAGGTCGAAGCGTTCCAGCGCGGCCGTCGCAATCTCCAAATCGTGCGGACTCTCGAAGCGGAAAGCGCCAAGATGCGGTGCACGTCCCATCAGCACGATTTCCAGCACGGTAAAGCGGAACGCGACCGCGTTTTCCTGGCCCACCGACGCGACTGTGCGCGCGAAGTCGCGCCGATCGATCGAATCGAGCGGGCGGCCGAACAGCTCGACGTTCCCCGCGTCCGGCTTGATTGAACCGCCGAGTACCTTGAGCAGAGTCGACTTTCCCGCGCCGTTCGGACCGACAATCGCAAGCATCTCGCCGGCCGCGACTTCGATCGAAACGCCACGCAGCACCGGCACGCCGGGATATCCCGCGTGAATCGCGCTCGCACGCATTGCGACAGCCACCGTCATAGCGAGAGCGGCCGCCGCCCTTCGCGGCGCAGCATATAGATGAAGAAAGGACCGCCGCATAGCGCGGTGATCGCGCCGACGGGAATCTCAGCGGGTGCGATTGCGACCCGCGCGACCAGGTCCGCGGCAACCATGAACGCGGCGCCGCCAATCAGCGACGCCGGCAGCAGCAGCCGATGATCGGCGCCGAATCTCAAGCGCAACGTATGCGGCACGATTAGTCCAACGAACGAAATGATCCCGCTCACAGAAACCGCGGCGCCGATCATGACCGAAGTCGCGACGAAGATCGTGCGCCGCAGCCGGTCCACATCGACGCCCAGTTCGGACGCCGACTCGTCGCCGAGACTCAGCAGGTTCAGATCCCGCGCGCGGTATATCAGGACGGCGAACCCCGCGAGCCCGAGACCCGCAACCATCGCAGCTTCGGGATAAGTCGGTGCCTCGAGACTGCCCATCAACCAGAACAGGATGCTGTGCGCGAAGTAAAAGTTGACGACGCTATTCACCAGCATGATCGCCGCGCCCCAGAACGAATTGAAAATGACGCCGACCAGCAGCAAGGTGAACGGCTCGAGCTGCCCGTCGACCATCGCCAGCCGGTAAACCGCGACGGTCGAGAGCAGCGCCGCGCCGAACGCGCACAGCGGCACGAGCGCCTCGCCGCCGCCCAGCTTCGCCGACATCACGAGCGCGAGGATCGCGCCGAGCGCACCGGCGCCGGAGATTCCCAGGATACCGCCCTCCGCGAGCGGATTCCGCACGAGCGCTTGCAGAGCCGTCCCGACCGCCGCGAGCATCGCACCGACGATCACGCCCATCAGCACGCGCGGCAATCTGGCGCCGAAGAAAATTGCGTGGTCGGGACTTTCAGGATCGGAAAACGCGCGCGCGAGGCTGATATGCGCCGTGCCGAACAACAGTCCTGCGATCGCGCAAACGATTAGCAGTATCGTGAGCGCGCCGAGAATCGAAAGCAGCCGCGCGCGCGTCAGATGCGCGGCCGGCACGGCCTTGCTCGCCGACGCATTCACTTGCCGGCACCGGCGGTGTCGTGATCCCACGCCTCGGGATGAATCTTGCGCGCAATTATTTCGAGCGACTGCCCCACGCGCGGGCCGGCATGCAGCATTGGATCTTCCGCGTAGCCGTAGACGCGATGATCGCGCACCGCGGGAACCGTCGGATATTTTTCCCAGAAGCCAATCGACGACGACTGATCGGAACCCATCGCGCCGTCGAGGATGACTTCCGGCCGCATCGCTATAATGAATTCCATGCCGAGATGCGGCCATTGCTCGCCCGCCGCCGCGGCGATGTTGTCGGCGCGTGCGAGGCGCATCAGTTCGTCGAGATAAGTGCCCGTGCCAACCGCGACAATCGGCTGATGACCGACGAGCATCAACGCACGCAGGGGTTTGACGTTCGCGAGGCGTTCCTGCACCGCGGCGATCTGCTCCTGAATCTGCGCGACGAGGCGATGCGCCTCTTCCGCGCGATTTATTCGCGCACCGACTTTCTCGATGCTGTCCTCGATCTGTTGCAAGTTGTCGTCGCTGACCAGCAGCACCGGATAGCCCATCGAATTCAACGCGCGAATCTGGCGCACGTCCGACGACAGTTCAAGCCCGACTATCAGCGTGGGGCGCAGTGCTATGATCGCCTCGAGATTCGGCGTCAGAAAAGAACCGACGCGCGGCAACTCGCGCACCTGCGGCGGATAGTCGCAATACTGCGAGACGCCAACGACTTCGGGACCCGCGCCGAGCGCGAACAGCGTCTCGGTCACACTCGGCGCCAGCGACACGATTCGCATCTCTGCCGCCGCATTGGCCTGCGAGCTGAGCGCGACTGCAAACATGCAGAGCGCGGCGGCCGCCGCAAATCGATACAAACCCACCTCGCGAAATTACCTGATCGGACTCGATGCCGTAAGCGCTTCTTTGTTGCATCCGCGCGCCGCGCTCAACTAGCCTCGTCCGCACGAGGATTATCGCTGTGCTCAAGATTGCCGTTTGCATCAAGCAGATTCCGCTCATCGAGGAAGCAAACTTCGACGCGACCACCAAAACCATCAAGCGCGACGGCCCCAACGTGATCAGCGCGTTCGATCTGCGCGCGATCTCGCTCGCCGTCGAGCTGAAGAAAATCCACGGCGCCGACACCACTGTCGTCACGATGGGACCGCCGCAGGCGCGCGGCGCTCTGGTCGACGCGCTTGCGATGGGCATGGATCATGCCGTGCACCTGGAGGATCGCGCGTTCGCCGGCGCCGACACGCTCGCAACGGCGCGCGCGCTCGCTCTTTGGCTGGCGCACGGAAATTTCGATCTCATCGTACTTGGCAAGTACTCGCTCGACGCCGAGACCGGGCAGGTCGGTCCTGAAATCGCCGAGCTGATTGGCGCCGCACAGATCACCGGTGCGCGAAAACTGGAAATTGCCGGCCGCACGCTCCGCGCCGAGCGTGAAAGCGACGAAGGTTTCGATCAAGTCGAGGCCGCGATGCCCGCGGTAATCACCTGCGCCGAGCGCGTCGCGCAACCGGTCAAGGTCAGGCCCGGCGCTTCCGAGGAAGCCGAGGCGAAGCCCATCCAGGTAGTGCGCGCGGCGGATCTCGGCGCCGACGCAAAAGAATTCGGACTCGCAGGCTCGCCAACCTGGGTGCAGGAGGTTCGCGCCGTCGAGACGCCGAAGACAGAGTGCAAATTTATCGACGCGAGCGATCCCGAGCGCGCTGCCGCTGAAGTCCTCTCACAGCTCGAATCACTGGGAGCGCTCAAGCCCCGCATGCACCATCGACGCCCGATCGCGGCGGCGCGTCGCGCGAGCAAGCGCGGTCGCGACGTATGGATCGTATGCGAAACCGACCTCGAAGGCCGCATCACTCGTGGCACGCTCGAGCTGCTTTCGCGCGGCGACGAACTCGCAACGCGACTTGGCGGCGCGCTGTTCGCCGTGGGATTCGACGACGGCCTCGCGCGCCACGGAGGATTGCTCGCGAGTTTCGGCGCCGACAACGTAATCGCGATCGAGAGCCCAGCGATGAATTCGTACACGCCCGAGACCGCCGCCGAGGCGGTCGCGAAGATCGTTTCGACCCACGCGCCGTGGGGAATTTTGATCGGCGCGACCGAGCGCGGGCGCGATTGGGGACCGCGCCTGGCGGCAAGGCTCGGACTCGGACTCACCGGCGACGCGATCGATATCGAGCTCGACTCCGAAGATCGGATGGTCGCACTCAAGCCTGCGTTCGGCGGCAACATCGTCGCGCCAATTTACTCGAAAACCTTTCCGCAGATGGCAACGGTGCGCCCCGGCGTACTCGAACTCGCAGCACCGTCCGAGTCCAAGCGATCCGAAATTCAAACCGCCCGCGTCGAACTAAGTGCTCCGAAAAGCCGGCTCATCAAGGCGCACTCGACTCTCGATCCCAGCATTGTGCCGCTCGAAGGCGCAGAAGTTGTCGTCGGTCTCGGCACCGGGATCGGCGGCCCCGACGGAGTCGTGAAGGCGTCGGCGTTCGCGCGAGTGCTCGGTGCCGGAATGTGCGCGACGCGCCGCGTGACGGATCAAGGATGGGTGCCGCGCCAGTTGCAGGTCGGTCTGACCGGCAAGTCGATCGATCCCCGCCTCTACATCGCGATCGGCGTGCGCGGCGCGCCCAATCACACCTGCGGCCTCAAGCGCGCGCAGACGGTCGTCGCGATCAACAACGACGCCGACGCGTTGATCTTCGAGCGCGCGAACATCGGCCTCGTCGCCGAGTGGCAGGCTGTGCTGCCCGCGCTGCAGGACGCTTTCCAGCGCCGCCTTGAATGATTGGTTAAGCCCGGATTTCGTAAAGCGCCGAAAATAGATCGTCGATCGGCAGGCGGCGAAATTGCGTGAACCCCGCCGCCGCGACCAGCTCGCGCGCTTTCGCCTCGCCCATGCACGCGCCGATTCCCGCGCCGCCGTGCGCGAGCGACGTCGTCATGCAGTAGAGCGTGCTCATCGAGTACATCATGCGCGCCCATCGGCTTGATGTTGTCCTCGAGCTTCGACGACACGTTCACTTCGACCATCAGGTAGGTGCCGTCCGGCTTGAGCGCGCCGCGAATCGATTTCAGCAGCGCGTCGGGATCGACCGAGTCGTGCACGACGTCGAAAGTCGAGATGAAATCGAATTGCGCCGCCGGCAGCTTCGTGCAATCGACGACTTCGAACTTGATTCGATCGCCGAGCCCGGCCGCCTTCGCGTTCGCGCGCGCTCGTTCGAGCGATCCGGCATGCGCGTCGAAGCCGAAAACCTTGGCCTTTGGAAACGCGGAAGCGATCGCGATCGCCGCGCGGCCGCTCCCACAGCCAACGTCGAGCGACGCTGCCGCCCTCGGTCAGTTTCGCGACAACTTGTGGCATCGTCGGCAGCCATTTGCGCACCAGCTGATGCCGGTACATCGAGGCCGACGAACGCTCCATCGCCTCCCACGTCTCCGGCGGATATTCGCTCTGCGAAACGCCGCGCGCCGTCCTTGAAAGAGTCGAGCACTTTCGGCGCGATCGACATCTGCGGCACGATCATCTCGATAAACCCGCCGGCGAAAAACGGCGAGTCGTCGCGCGCGAGCACCATCGCATGCTCCGCCGGCATCGCGTAGGTCTTCGCCGCCGCGTCGTAGTTCACGTAGCCCGCCGCCGTCATCGCGCCAAGCCATTCGCGCAGGTAGCGCTCGCTGAGCCCGGTTTTTTCCGCGAGCTGCGCGCTCGTCACCGCGCCCGCTTGCGCCAGCGCACTGAAAATCCCGAGCCGGTCGCCGATATAACTCAACGCGCCGAGCATCGCGGCGCCGATATCGTTCGACACCTGCTTCGAGAAGTTTTTGATCTTGTCCCAATCGAGCTGCTGCTTTTCGTCCGCCATGATTTCCTCCGCAGACGCGCAGTATCGATCAATTCAGGCGTCCGCGGCTAGGCCTTCAGGCATCGGGTTCCGCAATCGGCTCCGCGGATTTTGTTTGCGGCGCGCCGAACAGCGACAGCTGATTCGGATTGTCCGCGCTCTCCGCCACCGGCACGAACAGCCCGGGCTTCTCGACGAAAATACGAAATTTGTCGAACAGGTCGGCGAGCTTGATACTGATAGTACTCGACGTTTTCGTCTGGCTCCCTCGGATCGTACTCCGCCGCCATCTTCGCGAATGCGTTCACGCTCGCCGTCGCGCGCCGCCCGGTCACGTAGTATGAAATCTGGTCGCCCGCAAGATACGGCCGCTCCGCCTTGAGCGCGAGTTCGTAGGCCGCCGCCAGGTTGCGGCTGTTGTCGCCAATTTTATTTCGATACGTGTCGAGCGAATCCTGCAGCGTCTCGGTCTTCATCAGATCCTCGATTCCGATTTCATGCCGCGCCAACCGCGCCCGGTACTCGTCATGCAACTTCGGAATCTCCTCGCGCCGCTCCTCCAGCAACAGGCGAAACATCTCCTCCATGAATCGTCGCTGGAAGCGTTCGAGCCCGCGCGATCGCAGCCCCGATCCGCGAATCGTCATCTTCCCGCTCGCATCCTGCAGCACGTAATTTTTCATCTTGTAGGAGAACATCGCCGCGTAGCGCCCGTCGATTTCGAGCTTGATGCCTTCCGGCATGATCGCTCCGACCTGCTCCAGCAGATGCTCTGCGCCCTTGTCGTCCGCGGCGTCGGCCGGCGGCACGAAATAGATTCCGTCGGTGTCGACCTCGATAACCTGCGCGCCGCGATTCTCCAGTTCCGCCACCGCGCGCTGGATCAAATCGCGCCCGCGCTTCGTCAGCGCATTCGCCTGGTTGAAGTCGTTGAAATGCCCGAGCGAAAATCCCAGGTAGCCGTAAAACGAATTGATTAGAATCTTGAACGTCTGCTGCAATGCGTCTCGCGTTGCGGCGCTCGCCCCGCTTGAGTTCGCGCGCGAGCGCCTTCGCTTGCACGCGGAAGCTGCGCAAGTCGCCGAGCAGTTTTAGAAACACGCCGAGCCGATCCGCCGCCGGCGCATGCCGATATTGCAGCATCAACGACGGATACAGCGAGGTCACGTCGCAATGCAGCACGTTATGCGCGACGCCGCATCGGCGCACCTCCGTGTATCCGCCCGCGACCGGCGCCGGCGCCGACTGCTCGGGAATCGAATGCCCCGCGGCCAGGTACGCGCGCATCATCAGCGCATCGATCTTGGTCGCGTTCCCGCGCAGCACCGCGCTCTGGTACGAGTACGGAAAAATCTGCGCCTGCACGAAGTAGCTGGGCGACAGCGTCTCCGCCAGCGCCCGCGTCTCGCGCACATCGTCGAGCGCGTACTCGAACAGCTTCTCGCGGCTCATGCTCGAAGTAGTGGCTGATCTTCGACGCGTCGATATAGACGCGGCTCCTTGCGCGCCAGCCCGAAATGCTGCGCGAGCTGCTTCAGCCCCAGGCTCTCCAGCTCGCGGCTCGAGATATCGTAATGCTGCGCGAGAATCCACGTGTCGATAATGTTGCGCCCCGGAATGTCGTAGCGGCGGTACGCGATCGATCGCTCCGCGATTTGCATCCGCGACGGACGCGCCCGCAACTCGCCTCCGTCGCGTCCGAGCCTGAGCGGCACGCGATGGCGCCGCGCGCGCGTCTCGAGATATTCGAGGTCGAAGCGAAACAGGTTGTGCCCCTCGACCACGTCGGGGTCGCGCTCCTGCACGATGCGCACCATCTCCTCGAGCATCGCGCGCTCGTCCATCTCGCTGCCCTTGAGCAGCCGCTCGAAGCCGGTCGAGTCGGTGATCGAAATCGCGATCACGCGATCGCCCTCGCGCGCCGCCGACGGAAATTCGAATCCCGGCGAAATGTAAGTCTCGATATCGATCTGCATGCGCCGCAGGTCGCTGAAATCCATCCCGATAAAAAACGTCGTCCCGGTGAGCATCAGATGCTGCTCGACCGGATCGGCCAGCACTAGGTACGGCGCGTCAGGCGCGTCGGCGTTTTGTCCGTGACGTTCCGCAGATGCCGCCGAGCCGCATCCAGCGCGTCGATCGAGTTGAAGGTGACTAGATGTTGTAGCGGAAATCGCCGTCGAGCACGCGCGTCTCATGCGGCGCATTGAAGCCCCACGATCGTCGCCGCACTCTCAACGATCGCGAAAAGCCGAATCGCCCGCCGCTCGCGCACAAGCTTGCCCGCGACGCGCTTGTACACATCGATCTCGGTCTTCGACGCAACCTCGACCGCAACCACCCCTGCATCGGCCGGATCCCCAAACAGCAACCGATTACTATAAAACTGCGCCGAAATTTCCTGGTAAGTCGTCATCGCAAGCCGCTCTTCCCGATTGTGCACCCGCGCGCCCGCCGCACACAACGCGCGCGCGCCTGATGGTACTGCCGTCATCCGGCCAAAAGACGCTGGCGGCAAATCCGGTCGCGGGTTCGAGTCCCGCCCGCCCGTTTGACCCACTCGGCGGCGGTGGATAATCTGAGCTATACGAGACACTCGATCGCCGCTGAGTGAACGGACTTCGGTCCTGTGCCAGGGGCGATCAGAGGATAAGAGGCCGGGAGCCATTCCTGGCCTTTTGCTTTTTTAACGTTTAACCAAAAGTGGAGAAGGAAAATGGTTTGCAAAAAATGCGGTCATGATAGCGACAGCTGCAACGCTTGCCAGCGCGTGGGAGACAGCGACCATACTGGGCGGATAAGTCGAAGCCCGGAACACAGCAGGCATGTGAACAATTGTCTCGGCATTAACGAGGAAGCAGTAGATCGAGGCTTGCGCAATTTACCAGGACGAAAAGACCGCGAGTGAGGCGGCGAAAATGATATAGTGCTCTTGCTCGGACTGTGCCGTCACATTGGTCTTGAATCGTGAGGGACTCCTCAGATCGGCGAGCGACACTGGCAGTCCGAGCAACCACAAATGAAGCCGCCCCAATGTAAGCCAGGTGCCAAAGTGGACGCCCAATGCTGAGCGATGTCAAAACCAGTGCCGCGAACTGAACGATCTCGATCATCACGCATCCTCGACCGCGACAGGTTTCTACCAATCTGCGCTTCCCCGGTTCATAGCCGACTGCGTTTGCCGCCCCCGGAGCGGGCGCCTAACTCGGGCGACCGCGATTCTGTTGGGCTCAGGAATGAGGTAAGTCACCTAACCTCCGCCTGACAAGCGTGGCAGCTCTGCTCAGCATTTATATCCCAGTCTCTCAAAAGCACTTGGCCACACGTGCACACGCGCATCTTGCGATCATACAACTCGAACACGCTTAGTTCAGGAAACATGTGTTTCAAGACGAGCGGAATGGTAATGCTATAATGATTGCTAGAGCGGGTTCCCTTAGTCTCTTGAATAGTACCTATTTGATCGACCACTCCAACGTCTTGCCAGGTCTTAACCTTCGAGATCCCAGCGGGCTGCGTGAATTTGAAGACCTCATTGTAGATGTATTTCACGGTGAAATCGGCGCGCTTGAGCTTTTGAAGGTCCCTAACAATATTTTCAGGTAATATCTCGTTAGTGTAGTTTTTGGCGAATACCTCAAAACCCTTCACGATAGCGTCCGTCGAGATTTTTCTACCTGAAGAATCTAACTCGCTCTGTTGGTCGAGGATTTCCTTGCATATGCGAATGATTGTCCGAGGCGATCCCTGACTAAACAGGGCAATGATCTTGTCAACGTCTACTCGTGAATCGACATCACAAATTTCCGCGAGGGTGTGTACCCTGCCCTCACTGTGTGCAGCCAGGCGACGACTTAGCATTTCACGCAGCTGACCTGGATCCCATCGGAGTTGGTAGTACTTGACCCGATCAGGACGAGCTACGTCTCGGTAGTTGTCGATCAGTACGTCCCACAGGAAGAACTTAAAGCCGAACAATTTTAGCTCAAGGATCTGCAAATCAGACAGCAGGGGCTGTATGAACTGGAATGAGGCGCCAGCCTTGCCCGTGAGGACATTTTCGTCAATTTTGTCGACCAGTACGTAAACACATTGATACCCAAGGTTCAGCGCCATCTCGCCGAGCAGCTGTATTTGCTCACTGCTCTGACCCAATTTCCCGCCACTCGTTCCGAACTTTTCAATCTCGGCGGCTCCCAATCCAACCTTCGCAAGAACAGCATTGATCACGAGTCCAAGCGGACCTGTAAAGGAATCCCACCATTCTTTGGCCTTATCAGAGTAGTTTTGTACGGCCTGAATCGTGGCCTTCAATTCCGTCGTATCTATCTTGCTCAAATGTTCTTTCGTCAAAAGGTACAGAAGATGGCGCTCGTCGCGACTGAGCTTGTCAACTCCCCGTTCCGCAGCGGCGCTGAGCACGGCCACAAGCAGAAGTCTGGCAATATTCTTTAAGTGATAGTCTAAGGTTATGTCCTGTAACCGACGACCCTCGGTCGCAAAATGGTTGTACGTGACGCAGAGGAATGGGTTGTCCTGGCTGGATAACTCCAGCATCCGTTTGAGGGCGGTTTTTCCGCCGCCGCGCGGGGCGAAAACAACAGCGGATTTTGGACTCGCCAGATCGCCGTAAACGGCTTTGAAGAACGGCGGTTCGATAAAGTAGCTCTTCAGACGATCCTCTTCATCCGCGTTGTTTTTTGCGAAAGGATCAAGGTTGAATCCTAAATTGTTGAGGAGATCTGAATAGCTCATTGTCGCCCCCTATCCCTGTGCACAAAGCGTCCAACCACTCGAAAGGCAATTATTGCTCTCGCGAGAACCGTTCGGTCAACGTTACTCGCGAGTGAGAACCTCTCCACCCGACCTGGTAGGGATGTTGCGCCCTTTTCGGGGACGCGTTGGCTCATTTCTCGAACCTAACGAATGCTGGGTCCGTCCAGGACTCAAAGTCGTCATCCGGGTTTCTCGTTCGGTATACTGGTCCTGACCCTAGAGAGCACCTAGATATCCGAGGCCCGCGATAAACACCGCGTAGGCCGCGCCGCCGATCATCAGCGTCGGCGTCCCAAGTTCCGAGTCGCGCACATTGATGTACAAAATCGCCGACGAGACCAGCGCGATCGTTCCCGCCAGCAGCTCCGGCGCCGTCAGATGCCACGGCGAATACGCCAGCCCCAGCGCAACCGGGATACACGACTGAAACACCATCGCGCCCGTGATATTCGCGAGCGCCAGATGGTCCTTGCCCTGCCGAATCCAGACCACCGAGTTGTATTTCTCGGGCAGTTCGGTCGCCAGCGGACTCAGCATGAGCGACAGCACTCCGGGATTTATGTGCGCATGCGCGGCGAACAGGATTATCTGATCGACGAACTCGATCGCGCCCACGAGTATCGCAAGCACGCCGACCGTTACTTGCACCGCGATCGCCCATCCGCGCGGCGCCAGCGGGTTTCCGCGCAGGATCGATTCGACGTAGAGCCCATGCTCGACCTTCGCGCCCTCTGCCCGCCTGAGCCGCAACATCACAACTGTATAGCCCGCGTAAACGATCAACAGTCCGATCGCGATCGCGTGGCGAACGACCGCGCCCATCTCGATCGTGCCGGCCACCACCAGAATCGCAAATACCGGCAAGAAGAATGCGATATCGCGCCGCGCGTCCGCGCGCACCACTTTCAGCGCGACACGTCCGCGGCGCTTGCGAAACCCAATCGCCGCGATTCCCATCACGAACAGCGCAATCGTCGAGAGCATCAGCGGCGCCCCGACTATCGCCCCCAGCCCGACCGCCGTATGCGCCGCCGGCGAGTCCTTGCCGGTCAGCAACGCCACCGCCGGGATAAATGTCTCCGGCAACGCCGTCCCGACCGCCGCCAGAATGCTGCCGACGGCGGCCTCGGCAATCCCCATCCGATGCCCGGCCCACTCGACCCCGTTGGTGAAAAGTTCCGACCCCACGAGGATTATCGCGAAGCTGATCGCCAGGATTATCGCGTGGGATACCAAGATTCCCGCTCAAGAGCCGCGGAAAAATGCGGCTCGCGATGCAGCCAAACTGCCAAACCATGCGTATAATATTTGTAGACAGCGGCGATAGCGCGCGGCACCGGACGATTCGCCCAATGATCGCGCGGCCAAGGGAAATAAAATTTGACTCCGATTGCGCCGATCTTTACTATGGATCTTTGGTGTCGCTCACTTGCCTTTGTATTCTCGTCTGTATAAATGAGGCTACTTGATTCCCGGCTCGCGGCCGCGACCACGGCCGCATTGCGTGCCCTTTTTTCACGCATCGCATCGGCGGCCAACGTCCGCGCAAAACGGAAGCAAAACGAATGAAGCAGAAGTACGAAGGTAAGGATCTACAGGGTCTGGTCGATCTCGGGCGTGAGCAGGGCTACCTGACTTTCGACCAGGTCAACGACTTCCTGCCGCAGGACGTCGCCTCCCCGACCGATCTGCGCGCCGCGCTGGAGAGCTTCGAGGACATGGATATCAAGGTCCTCGAAGAAGTCCCGGTCGAAGGCGCCGAGCGAGGCCGAGGCCGAGACCAAGGAAGAGGCCGAAGAGGCAGCCTGAAGCCCGGCCGCCGCCGCCGATTCGCTCGGCGAATCCTCCGACCCGGTCCGCCTCTACCTGAAGGAGATGGGCAACTTCCAGCTGCTCTCGCGCGAGCAGGAAGTCGAAATCGCCAAGCGCATCGAAGCCGGCGAAAACGAGGTCGAGGAGGAGGTTCTCGGCTCGCCGGTCACGCTGGATTTCGTGATCGAGGTCGGCGAGCGCGATCGAGGCCGGCGAGGCCGACCTGCGCGACATCTTCGAGGAGACCGAAGAGCCCGACAGATCCCGACGAAGGAGCGCGGCCCCGAGGCCGACGAGAAGCAGCTCAAGAAGCTGCGCGTCGCGACCAAAGAAGCTCATCGACCTGCGCACCAAGCATCGAGAGCATCGAAGAGGAACTGCAAGCAAGCGCCGGTGCCGCGGCGCAAGCCCAAGCTCGACAAGAACCTCGCGCGCTACGACGAGCGCGTCAAGAAGGAGCTCCGCGAGATGGGGCTGTCGCGCCGCCTGCAGGAGGCGGTGATCGGCGAGATGCGCCGACTTCCTGCAGGCAGTATCGCGATCGCCGGTCATACGATCGCGCACTACGAGGAAGCGACCGGCCGCTCGCGCACTCAACCTGCTCAAGGAGGCGGCCGAGGCCGAAGATCGCCGCCACGTGCTCAAGGTCAACGGCACGCCGCGAGAACCTGCTCGACATCGCCGCGCGGATTCGCGAGGCGCAGAAGCACGATTCGGCGAAGTCGAGACGGCGGGTCAAGGACGACGGCGAGGATTACGCGCGCAAGCTCGAAACCATCGCGGCCGGCCAGGACAAGAGCCGCCGCGCCAAGAAGGAATTGACCGAGGCCAACCTGCGCCTGGTCGTCAGCCTCGCCAAGCGCTACACCAATCGCGGGCTCGGGCTTCCTCGACCTGATCCAGGAAGGCAATATCGGCCTGATGCGCGCGGTCGACAAGTTCGAGTACCAGCGCGGCTACAAGTTCTCGACCTACGCGACCTGGTGGATTCGCCAATCGATGTCGCGCGCGATCGCCGACCAGGGCCGCACCATCCGCATCCCGGTGCACATGGTCGAGACCATCAACAAGCTGCTGCGCGTCACGCGGCTGCTGGTCCAGCGGCTCGGCCGCGAGCCGGGCCCCGAGGAAATCGCCGAGCAGATGGAGATGCCGCTGGACAAGGTCCAGAAGGTGCTCAAGATCGTCAAGGAGCCGATCTCGCTCGAAACCCCGATCGGCGACGAGGAAGAAAGCTCGCTCGGCGATTTCGTCGAGGACGAACTGGCGCCGTCGCCGGTCGAGGCGGCGATCCAGGGCAACCTCGGCGAGCAGACGCGCAAGGTGCTCGCGACGCTGACTCCGCGCGAGGAGCAAATCCTGCGCATGCGCTTCGGCATCGGCCAGAAGACCGACTACACGCTCGAAGAAGTCGGCAAGCAGTTCGCCGTCACCCGCGAGCGCATCCGCCAAATCGAGGCGAAGGCGCTGCGCAAGCTGCGCCAGACCGGCCGCTCGCGCAACCTCGAAGGCTTCCAGGAACGCGAGTAGGATCGGCAAGTCACCCGCCCCCTGAGCGCAAAGTAGCGCGCCGAGCAACTTTGCTCTTCTCACTGGGTGCAGGGGTCACCCCTGCCGCTCGCCGCGCAGGCGATTATCCTCTCATACAGATTCCCTGCTTTGTGCTACGAATCCTTCGATGCCTGCGCACCCAAACATCATCCTCATCCTCGCCGACGATATGGGGTACGGCGACTTCGGATGCTTCAACTACGGCGCATCGCGCACGCCGACGCTCGACCATCTAGTCAGCGAAGGCGTATCTCTCACGCAGCACTACTCGGCGTCTCCCGTATGCGCGCCCGCGCGAGCATCGCTGATGACAGGCCGTTATCCGCATCGCACCGGCGTAATCGATACGCTCGAGACGCGCGGACTCGATCGCCTCGCGCTGCGCGAGTTGACCGTCGCCGAACTGCTCAAGCGCGCGGGCTACGCGACCGGCCTCGTCGGCAAATGGCACAACGGCGCGTACGATTCGCGCTACCATCCGAACCAGCGCGGCTTCGACGAGTTCGCGGGATTCTCCGGCGGATGGCAGCCCTACTACCAGTGGAACCTCGATCGCAACGGCTCATTCTCGCGCGGCGACGGCCGCTACTTGACCGACGTCTTTACCGACGAGGCGACTGACTTCATCGGCCGCCATCGTACGAACCCATTCTTCCTGCACCTCACCTACAACGCGCCGCATTTTCCCTTCGAGGCGATCGAGACCGACGCCGCACCATACAAGGCGAGCGGCAATTTCACGTCCGCGGTGAGCCAAATCTACGCGATGATCGAATGCATGGATCGCGGAATCGCGCGCGTGCTCGACGCACTCGACAAGTCCGGCCTCACCGACAACACAGTCGTGATGTTCTCGAGCGACAACGGCCCGCAGTTCGGCGGGATGGGCGAGATGTGCACCGACCGCTTCAACTGCGGCTTCGCCGGCTCGAAGCTGCTCGTGTACGAGGGCGGCATCCGACTGCCGATGGTGATTCGATGGCCTGCCGGACTCGACGGCCGCCGCCAGGTCCACGACATGATCCATTTCACCGACTGGCTGCCGACGCTCCTCGCGATCGCCGGCGCCGAGCCGCCGCGCGATCTCAAGCTCGACGGGATCGACGTGATGCCGACGCTGCAAGGCGATCGGGGCAAGGTGCCCACCGAGCGCTTCTGGCAATGGAACCGCTACACGCCCGACGGCGAATGCAACGCCGCGATGCGCGACGGCCGCTGGAAGCTGGTGCGCCCCGCAATCCGCGAACTGATGCAGGTGTCGAGCGACGACCTCGCCATGGACATCCAGTCGAAGTACAACCCCGAAAACTTCCACGACATCGCCCGCACTCCGATGCCCGCGCGCATCAAACCCACTCCCCCACCCGCCCAACTCTTCGACATCGTAAACGACCCCTTCGAGCGCACCGACCTTGCCGCACAAGAACTCGCCCGCGTCTCGAAGATGACCAACGCACTGGCGGCATGGTTCGAAACGTCGAACAGGACCGCCTCGCGATCCAGGACTGAATCATGACAGTTGATCTCGCGCAGATTCAGACGATCGTCATTTTGATGATGGAGAACCGCTCCTTCGATCACATGCTTGGCTACCTGCGATTGCTCACATACGGCGGAAATATGAACGTCGACGGCGTGCGCGACGATCAGGCTTGGCTGAATGCCGTCGCAAACACATGGGATGGCGCGGCGTATCAGCCGGGGCCAATCCTGGAACCGCGCGTCCCCGATCCGCCCCACGAGCGCTCGGACATCGCGACGCAAATGGGCCAGGTCGGCGCAAATGGATTTCCGCTCGACGGGTTTATCGCGAGTGCCGGCGGCGACTCAGATGTGATGCGGTATCAAACGCCGGACAAAGTTCCCATCCTTGATTTTTTCGCACGTAACTTTCGGATTTGCGACCATTGGTTCTCGCCGCTGCCGGCGAGCACACAGCCGAACCGCCTGATGGCGATGGCGGGATATTCGCTAATCGACGGCAACGTGAAGGTCCTTCCGAATCACGTGCTCGCCTACGACTGGTTGAACGTGCACGGCGTGAGCTGGCGCGTCTACCACCAGGGCTTCTTTCCGTTCTTCAGCATGATGCCGCGATGGCTCCCTGAAATCGCGACCAGCGACAAGTTCCGCGAGTTCGATCGCTTCGCGATCGATATGGAATTGGAGAGCGACGCCACCTTCCCGCAAGTGATATTCGTCGAACCGATCTACACCGACGCCCCGCATGACGAGGCGGAAGGGACGGACGATCACTCGCCGTCATCGGTCACTGGCGGGCAACGTCTGATGCTCGACGTGTACAGCGCACTCCTGCGCAGCCGTCATTGGAACAATTCGGTTCTGATCATCACCTATGATGAGCACGGCGGCTTCTTTGATCACGTGCAGCCTTTGCCAGTTGAAACCGTAGCGGCTGGACCGTATCCGCCCTTCCCGACGACTGGAATTCGCGTGCCGGCGGTGGTGGTATCTCCGTTCGTCTCTAAGGGTTCAGTCTGCAACGCAGAGTTTGATCACACCTCGATTCTCAGATTTCTCGGAAAGAAATTTGGTATGGGCGGCGGTTACTCGCCAGAGGTCGACGGGCGCGAAAGAGTCGGCAGCGTAGAGGATATTCTCGATCTGGCAGTTTCGCGGGTCGACCGGCCCCAGCCGCCGGATCCGGCTGTGATTGTCGCGCCGGCAACGACGTTGCCTGCCCCACTGCCACCGAGCAACGAGAACGTCGAGGCGTTCAAGCAAGTAGCGCAACAAATGAAGGACAACTATCCGCATCAGCTCGCGACCAAATTCCCCGCGAGCCGCCGCGTGCTGGGGTTTTAGAACGCTGCCACCTCTCGATCGTATGGATTGAATTCATGCGCGGTGGTCTGATTTAAGAGTCTGCACAGGCACCTTTGCCGCCGGCTTTTCCGATGGAGCGCAAATGAACGAGCAAGTCACCCGCCAGATCCTGTGGAACATCCCCGCGCCGTTCATCGTGCTGATGTACGGGCTGCTCGTGCTGCTGATTGCGGGATTCGTCTACGCCGGCCTCCGCTGGTACCGGCTCGTGAGCCTCGGCGTCGCCGACGATCGCCTCGACCATCCCATCGAGCGCATTCTGCTCTCACTGCACGATTCGTTCGGCCAGGGCAACGTGATTCGCGAGACCTGGGGCTGGATGCATTACTCGTTCTATGTCGCGTTCGTCGGGCTGCTTATCGGCACGACGATCGTCGCGATCAACAGCGACGTGCGCGACCTGTTCAGACCTCTTCGGCCTCGACCTCTACTTCTACTACGGCGACTTCTACCTGTACTTCAAAGCCGCGATGGACACCTTCTTCCTGCTGCTGATCCTCGGCGTGCTGATGGAAGGGGCGCGGCGCGTCGTTCCGCAAGCCCACCGTGCTGAACGCGCCGCCGGCCGACAAGATGCGTCGACAACCTCGAGAACCGGCTCGGCTACTGGTTCCCGATGTGATGATGGTGCTGGTCGCGATCACCGGGACTGATGCTCGAAGGCGCGCGCATCAACGCGCGCATCCCGACGTTCACCGAATGGGCCTATCGTGGGACGCGTCGATCGCGAAGATCGAAGGCGCGCTCGGCGCCGGCGTGACGTACCATCGATGGCTGTGGCTGGTGCACGTGCTATCGTCGTGTTCGGGCTGCTGTTCTGCTTCCCGTTCACCAAGCTGCGCCATCTGATTTTCGCGCCGCTGAATCTTTTCTTCCGCAACATGGGTCCGCGCGGACGGCTCGCGCCGATCAAGGATTTCGAAAACGCCGAGACCTTCGGCGTCTCGCAGGTCGAGCAGTACACGTGGAAGCAGCTGCTCGACATGGCGTCGTGCCTCGAATGCGGGCGCTGCACGATCAACTGCCCCACCGTCAACACCGGCAAGACGCTCAATCCCAAGTATCCTCGTGATCGAACAGCGCGAGCATCTGCTGGACAAGGCGCCCGTTCCTGCTGGCCGCGACAGGCCAACGGCAAAGCGGCCGAGCGCGCCGAAGCGCCGGCGTGGAACGGCCCCGACATGATCACGCAGGTCGCGACCGAAGAAGCGGTGTGGGGATGCACGACGTGCGGATGGTGCGAAGAGGGATGCCCGGTCGGAATCGAGCACATCCAGCGAATCGTCGACATGCGCCGCTACGACGTGCTGATGGAATCGCGGTTCCCGACAGGAGGCGACCGGCGCGTTCAAGGGCATCGAGAACCAGGGCAATCCGTGGGGCCTCGCGCAGGAGAAGCGCGCCGAATGGGCCAATGGACTGGAGATTCCGGAAATGGCCGAGCTCGAAGACCCGTCAGAAATCGACGTGCTGTACTGGGTCGGATGCGCCGGCTCATACGACGAGCGCAATCAGACGCGTCAGCCGCTCGTTCTCGGGCCTGATGAAACAGGCGGGCGTTAAGTTCGCGATCCTCGGGCGCGAGGAAACCTGCACCGGCGATCCGGCGCGCCGCCTCGGCAACGAGTATCTGTACGCGACGGTGGCGGCGCAAAACGTCGAGACGCTCAATCGCTACAAGCCGCGGCGAATAGTCACGCAATGCCCGCATTGCTTTCACAACCTGAAGAACGAATATCCGGACTTCGGCGGCAACTATACAGGTCCTGCACGAGGCCGAGTTTATCGACGAGCTGATCAAGGCCGGGCGCCTGAAGCCGCGCGGCAAGATCGACGAGCGCATCACCTATCACGACCCGTGCTACATGGCGCGCCACAATCGCAAATGGGACGGCGCGCGCAGCGCGCTCGCGCGCGATTCCCGGCGCCGAGGTCGAGGAGGTCGAGCAGTCGAAGAATCGCACCTTCTGCTGCGGCGCGGGCGGCGGATGCTTCTGGAAGGAAGAGCACGAGGGCACGCGCATCAATCAGAAGCGCTTCGATCAATTGCAGGAAGCCAAGCCCGAAGTGCGTCGCTGTCGGATGCCCGTTCTGCATGACGATGCTCGAAGACGCGGTGAAGTCGCGCTCGCTCGAAGAAACGATGCGCGTCCGCGACCTCGCCGAACTGGTCGCAGAATCCACCGGCGTCACCACGAAGTGATCGCGTCGTGATATGATTGCGCGACGAGGTCGCCCAAGGCGGAATGATGAAACTGACTGCTGTATTCAAAAAGGTGCGAGGCGGATACGTCAGGATTCGTCGAGGAGCTGCCCGGCGCGAATACGCAGGGGCGCACGTTGGCTGAAACCCGAACGAATCTGAAAGAGGCGGTAAGCCTCGTACTGGCCGCGAATCGCACTCTGGCCGAAGAATCCGTCGGGAGGGAAAAGGTTATCCGGGAGCCGCTTGAAATCGACGTTTCATGAAGCGTCGAGATTTGCGGCATTTGGAGAAATTCGGATGTGAATTTCTTCGAGAGGGCGGCGCGCATTCCGTGTATGTAAATCGCCGAACTGCCAAGTCATCGACCGTGCCGAGACATCGCGAGATCAAGGAATATCTGTCTCGCAAAATCTGCCGGGATCTTGAGATTCCGGAACCCTGAGCGCCCTACCTTTTCAGATCTGAAAGAAAATCAAGAATTGCGGCGTGCACTTCGGCCGGCTTTTCCTGCTGCGTCCAATGACCTGATCCCTTGACCAGCACGGTCTTGCGCAGGTTCGGCACCCACGTCGTCATCCCTTCGGCCATCTCGGGCCGCAGCACGACATCGCGCTCTGCCGTGATCATCAGCGCGGGCTGCTCGACGCGATCGGTCTGACCGGCGCTCTCCTCCCAATTCCGATCGATGCATCGATACCAGTTCAGGCCGCCACGAAAGCCGCTCTTCTTGAAGGCGTTCACGAAAACCTCGAAATCCTCGTCGGTGAGAAATTTCCCGTGCGGACGATCCGCAAAGCGATCGAGTAGTCCGCCGCCCGCCGGTCCGAATACGCCCGGCACTGACTTGCGAATCTCATTCGGATCGACTTCCGGCGGATCCTGGTAGAAGCCGCGCAGTGAGCGCGCACGTCGCGCTCGAGTTCTTCCTCGGCCACGCCCGGCGTTTGAAAATAGAGAATGTAGTGGAAGCCGCCGGCCGCCATCGCGCGCATCGCATCGGTCGGCTTGATCGGCGTGCGCGGGATGAACGGCGTATTGATGCCGATCACGCGCTCGACGCTGTCAGCGCGCCATCAGCGCGGCGTTCCACGCGACCATGCCGCCCCAATCGTGGCCCACGATCACGCACTTGCCGATTCCCAGCGCGTCGAGCATCCCGACGATGTCGCCGACCAGCTTGCGCTGCGTGTATGCCTCGATCGGCACGGGCGCCTCGGTCTCGCCGTAGCCGCGCTGGTCGGGTGCGATCGCGCGAAAGCCGGCGTCGGCCAGCGCCTTCATCTGATGCCGCCACGAGTACCACATCTCGGGAAAGCCGTGGCAGAACACAACCGGGAAGCCCTCGCCCGTCTCCGCTACGTGCATCTTGATGCCGTTGGTCCTGACGAAGCTGTGCTTGATTTCACTCATCGCGTGCACCTCGATAGAGGGCGGGCCGCCGTGCCCGCCATCTTTTTGAACTAGTGACGGAATCATGCGGCAATGGTCGAATCGAAGCCAGCACTTTGGCCGCAACAAAACTGCAATTGACAAAATCGCGGACGCCGACTTATGCTCTCAATCTCGACACTGAACGCTCGTTTAATTAGTACGGTCCAAGCACGGCGGAGGAATCACCCGATGAGTCGCGATTTTGAATTCAAACAGCTGCTGCGGGCCTATCGCAGCGGAATTATTTCCCAGTCAACCTTCGAGTCCGAGATGGCGTCGCTCGAAGCCGGCACGCCGGCGACCAACGGCAACGGCGGCGGCGGCTTCAAGGCGTTCGGCCGCACCTACAAATCCGAACGCGCGGCGATCGTCAGCTTTCTCGACAAGGTTCGCGCGGGCGAGGCCAACGGCGGCGAGGCGTTCGCGGCGTGGGCCGAAGTCTGCACCACCGATTGCATCCGCACCGGCATTCGAATCGTGGCCGAGCGCGAGGCCTATCATTCGCGGATTTTCGCGCAGCGCCTGGCGGAACTGGGCGGCGAGGCGCGCGCGACGACCACCGAAGAGGGACGCAAGTTCACGGCCTACCTCGGCAACCCGTCGATTCCCGACAACGAAAAATTGCTCGGCTTCACCAAGAACGTCGGCAAGCCCGAAGATGCGATCAAGCCGATTTGCGATTTCGCCGCGCTGTTGAAGGAAGATCTCGCGACCAAGGAAGCGCTGCGCCTGTTCGCCGAAGATGAGCTCTCGACCGCCAAATGGATCTGGGATGCGTGCGCCGCGCTCAACGCGCCCAAGCAGGATACGCGTCGGCGTCAGCCTCGATGTAGTTTTTCGAGTCAGGATTGAAACACGAGCGGGGCCCACGAAGGACCCCGCTCTTTTTTTCAACTCACTCGCGATCATTCGCGGCTGGCGATGCACGCGCCAGCCGGAGCGCGCGACTGAGTGCGCCTGCCGGCGACGCCGTTCATTGCACCTGGCGCCAACTTCATGGCGCCTGGCGCCATCCTCATCGCGCCCGGTCCCGGCAATTCTTTCTTGGTGTAATCCGGTCGGAATCGCGAAATCGCGTCCGCCAGTTTCTTCGACTCGATTTTTTCGACCTGCGTGCTGGTCATGACTGGCGGCCGTTTCGCCATCATCTCGTTAATCTTGTCCGCCTGCTCCGGCGCCATCCCGGGGATGTTGACTTTCCCCATCTTCATCGACGAGTCCAGCGCGAGCGGCACTCCCCGCGGAATCTCGCCGTTGGCAGGGAGTCGCTGGCGCTCTTGAGCTTGTCCGCCATATTTTTCTCGAACGCCGCAAATTCATCGGCGCCCGGAGCGCTGGTCGAGAAGCATTCCTTGACCGTGTAGTCGCCCGCCATCATGTGGCCGCCGCCGTTGTAGTCGGTGCACTTATAGCCGGCGATGTCGCGCGTGGTGCCGGCCTTCTTGAAGTTCATCGCCGCGTTGGTGCTCGCCGCCATCATCGCCGCCATCTGACCCTTGGGCGGAAACTCGCATCTCGAAGTAGGTCTTCGCCTTCGGATCGAGCACGTACATCATGCCCTTGTCGAGGTCGGTGATGATCGTGTGCCGCTCGGTCACCATCTTCTGCTTGTTGCCCTGCACCGAAATTGTTTGTTCCGAGTCGCGCGAATTGGTTCCGCTTGATCACGTGCTGCTTCTGCGTGATGACGACCCCGGCGGCCGCGGGCAGCGCGGTCATTGCGAGCGTCATCCCCGCAACCAGGGCGGTTAATTTCCTCATAGCGATTGCTCTCCTTGGCTCGTGCTCGTTGCATTTTTATCACTGAGTCGCGCCCTGCAGCCGCGGCGCCCGTGGCATTTCCGCGCTGCTGCACGAACATCCGATGTATCATCAGGGCCATCAGCCCGAACAACACCCATACCATTTCCTTGATTCGGCGCAGAAACCCAACCACGAAGCCGATTCCCGGCGGATAGCCGAGCATCCCCAGAATCAGCGCCTTGCCGCCCTCCTGGCTCACCAGCTTGCCGGGAATCAAAAAGGTCGCGCGCTCGATCAGCAGCCCGACCGCCTCGACCAGCAGCGCTATCTGTAGCGACGCCGGCTGATGCAGCAGCCGCAGCAGGATATAAATTTCGAGCGGCCCGAAACTCCACGCGGCCGCATAGCACAGGCATGAGGCGACGAACCGGCCGCGATGGCGCGCGTAGAAGTCGAGAATCACGGCGTCGGCCTCGTCGGCGGACTCACGGATTTCGTCGGTGTTGATTCGCGCGATATCGAGCTTGGTCGCGGCACGCCAGAGATGCGAAAATGGCCGCTTCATCTGCACGAAGAAGAAGCCGCCCGCCAGCGCCACCGCCAGCGCAAACCCGCCGACGATCGCCCAGTAAAGGTTCGCGGCCACCGGTATCAGGCGCAGCGAAATCACCAGCGCGACCGACATGAACCCGATTTGCCCGATCGCTTCCGCCAGCGACGCGACCACGACCGTCGCGAGGCCCACCGGCATGCGCAATTTCTCGCGCACATCGACCGCCATCACGAACTGCCCGCCGAGCTGCGCCGACGGCGTCACGTAGTCGATCGCCTCGCCGCCGATTCGCGCCGCGAACAGTTCGATGAAACTGAGGTTCGGCGGATAGTCCTCGATCGTGACGCGCCAGCCGAGCGTGTTCGCGATTCGCGACAAGCGCCTCGAGCGAAATCGTCAGCGCAAGGCCCCATCCCGCCATCCGCACGTAGCCAATCACCTGCTGCGGCCCGTAATGCGTCAGGAACCAGGCATAGAACGCGATCGCTATAACGATGAAAATTGTCTCGACGCGGCGCATCGGCAGGTGGAGGCCGCCTCGATGGTCGGGACGGCAACCGATGCATTGTTTCAGTCGCGCCCGACCTGCGCAACCCGTGAATGCGAGTTATCCGCCGCTTGTTGGCGAGCAAACCGGCGCTCAACCCCTTGGCGCGAATCAGTCCCGCGAACTTGTCGAGCTCCTGCGGATTCAAATCCGACACCACCCAGCAATTCATCCCCGCGACGATCAGTTGCTCGACGTTGTATCCATGTTCGGTCTCGATTCGCTCCGCGCTCGTCGCAGTCGCCGGCGGTCGGCCACATGAAAACGTTGATCACGTGCTTGCCATGCTGATAGACGAGCGCCGCGACCGGCCGGCTGTCGATATAGTCGAGACGCCCGCCCACCAGCGGAAATCCGTCTTTGGCGAAATCGGTCACCGGTGGCGAGAAATCCAGCTTGCCATTGAACCACGGCTTGACCGTATGCTGATCGGTCGAGGCGACGTCCATCAGATGCGCCGCCATCAGCGATCGGACGTGACTGGCGACCACTTCGCCCGCCAGCTGCTGGTCGAGTGACGGAGCCAATCGTGCGCGGCGCGATAACCAGCGCGAGCATCGCGCCAATCGCCATCGGCACCGCGAACCGGACCGCGCGCGGCATCCAGGCTCCGCGCCGCGCCGGGATAGCCGCGCTCGGCGCGTGCCGGCTCCGGCGACGCGGGGATTGCGCGGCGGATCTTTTCCTTCAACGCCGCCGGCGCCTCGAACCGAAACGCCTCATCTTTGAGCCGCGTGCGCATCGCGCGCAGCGCCGCGTATTCGCTCGCGCATCGCGGGCATTCCTCGATATGTCGCTGCGACCTCGAGGTCGGCGGCGAGGTCGAGCTCGCCGTCGAGATGCCCGTGCATCAGCACTCGCGCGTCGTCGCAGTTCACGCCGCGCTCCTTCGGCGATTCGATTCTCTTGAGCGAACGCGCGAGCTTGCCGCGGGCGCGCGCCAGCCGCGACATCACGGTCCCAATCGGCAGGTCGGCCGCGTCGGCGATTTCCTTGTACGAAAGTCCCTCGATATCGCGCATCACGATCACCTCGCGAAACTCGTCCGTCAGCTCGTCGAGCGCCGCGCGAATCATCGCGCCGTCGGCCTTGCGCACGGCGTCGGCCTCCAGACCGCTGTCCTCGGTGGACCCGCCATGCATCTTCTCGTCGAATTCAGTTGGCGACATCGGATCCCCGGTTGCGCTTGAGCCAGGTGAACGCGGTGTTGCGCACGATCGCGAGAATCCACGCGCGCGGATCGCCGCCGCGAAATCCACCCGCAAACCTGAACGCGCGCAGGTAGGCCTCCTGCACCACGTCCTGGGCGTCGTGGTCGTCACGCACCAGCCATCGCGCGAGGTTGTACGCAGCATCCATATGCGGGAGGAACGTGCGGTCGAAATCGACGGCTTTGGTTTCGTCCGGCAATCGCGTCTTCTTTCGCCCGCCTGTCCCCGTTTAGTTCCAGACTGCGAGCGCGGCAATTTTATTCCCGACCGCCTTTGCGCCTCAATCGCGGGAATTTTCCCTCAGCCTGCCGAGTCTTGTTCGGTGAAAGCGCACATCAGCGCGAGGTGATTCATGGATGGAAACCAAATTTGATCGTCGATCGTTCCTGCGCGTCACGGGAACCGCCCTCAGCATCGGCGCGCTCTACAGCGTCTTCCCCGGCGCTCACGCGCAAGCGCCGGCGCCGAAGGGATCACGCGCACTCTGGCCGAGCTCAACGGCGAAGCGCCCGCGCCGTTCTCGTTCATGCAGTTGAGCGACACGCACGTCGGCTTCAACGGGCCGCCCGATCCGCTCGGCACCAAGGCGTTCGAGAGCGCGGTCGCTACCATCAACGGGCTGAAGACTCGCCCCGAGCTGGTCATCGTCACCGGCGATCTGACCCACGACGCCGATTCTCCCGACGAGCACGCCAAGCGCTTCAAGCTGTTCAAGCAGATCGCGAGCAAAATCGGCGCGCGCAAATCAAGGTCGTGCCGGGCGAGAACGATGCCGCGCTCGACGGCGGCGACATGTTCCGCGAGTTCATGGGCCCGACGCACTACTCGTTCGACCATCGCGGCGTTCATTTCATCGCGCTCGACAACGTCTCCGCCGGACGGCCCGACGTCGGCGCCGAGCAGACTCGCCTGGATGAAGTCCGATCTCGCGCGCTTCCCGAAAACCGCGCCCATCATCGTGTTTACGCATCGGCCGCTGTTCGACCTCAAGCCCGAATGGGAATGGTTCACCAGCGACGGCGACGACGTGATGAACGCGCTGGCGCCATACGAAAACGTGACCGTGCTCTACGGCCATATTCATCGCGAGAACTTTCACCAGGCCGGCACCACGAAGATGTACGCGGCCCGCTCGCTGATCTTCGCCTTCCCCGATCCTGCGACCGCGCCGGTGAAAAAACCGATGCCCTTCGACAAGGCGCAGCCGTTCAAGGATTTGGGAATCCGGCGCGTCAACGGCAACGCCGACGGCAACGATTTGCAGCTCGAGGAAGTCGAGCTCGCGACCGCCGAGTTCTCGGGCACGGTCGGAATGGATCAGATGCTCAAACACGGCAGCAACAGACGCAAAGGACGAATAAGAAAATGAAAACGACAACGATCAAAAACAAAATCGTCAGCATCGATCCTGCTCGCTGGCGTATGCGAAATCGGACTCGCCGCTGTCCCGCCGATGATCAACCTCACCCGCGCCGAGCGACAATCCGAAGGTGATCGAGATCACCGCGAAGAAATTCGAGTTCACGCCGAACGAGATCACGCTCAAGAAAGGCGAGCCGGTGATCCTGCGGCTGACCAGCTCCGATCGCGTGCACGGCTTCATGTCGAAGCCGCTCAAGATCGATACCGATATCCCCGCCGGCAAGACCACCGATGTCGCCGTCACGCCCGACACCGCCGGCGACTTCACGGTCATCTGCGACCACTACTGCGGCACCGGCCACGGCAACATGAAGATGAAAGTCACGGTCGTCGAGTAGGTGTGAACTCGATGTTTGCGCAACTGGTCCGCACGTATCATCTGCATCCGATCGTCGATCACTTCACGATCGCGCTGCTGACCTTCGGGATCGCTGCGGAAATCCTCTCCGCCGCGGCGATCCTGCTCGCTCGGGGGTGCCCGGGCTTCCTGTCGATTGGGGCCGCAAGCTCCGGAGCACTTCGCTCTTGCTGATGGTCGCCGGAGCGGCCGCCAGCGTCCTGTCGTACTTCAGCGGTGACGCGGAAGCCGACCGGCTCTGGGACACGATGTCGCCCGCGGCGCAGCAGATCCTTTCATCCTCAAACGGCGGCGATCGCGACTATCTGTCCCACGCGGTTCTTGGGCAGTACCTGATGTACGCGTTTCTGATTCTCGCCGCATGGCGCGTGATGCTCGAATTGTCGAGCCGCCTCGAACGCACCCGAATCGTTTTCCTGATTGTGGCGATAGTCGCGGCTGGCGCGCTTCTCTACCAGGGCAAGACCGGCGGAGAACTCGTCTACGAACATGGCGTGGCCACTTCAGCGTCTCATCCGCAACGCTGAAGGAACGCGCCTCGATGCAAGCGTCGCCATCGCTAAGCCGATCCGCTAAGACAGATCGAAGTGCTGCGCGCGATATTTTCGACGCTTGCCGTCACGCTCATCGGCTGGATCATCGCCGGGTCGCCCGCGCTGGCTCAAATCGACTACGAGTCAGGCAACGACACCATCTTCGCCCATTCCGACACGCTGCCGTGGTGGCTCTCCGCGCAAGGCAACTTCATCTTCCAGTGGCACCCGAGCTTTCATGCCGAATACAGCGGCCCCAATAGCTTCGAGCACGCCTCCGAACAGGCCGCTTCCGAAGTCACCACTCTGTACGGCGGGCCTCGTCCTGTCGCCGACCCTTGAAGCCGTCGTCGATTTCGAAAGCGCCGGCGGCAGCGGGCTAAGCCAGACGCTCGGCCTGGCCGGCTTCACCAACGTCGATGCCGTCCGCAATCCCAGCCTGAGCGCGGCGCCCTACCTGGCGCGGCTCTGGTATCGCAAAGTGATTGCGCTCGGCGACGACACGGTCAGCGTCGACCGCACTCCGCTCTCGATGCTCACGACGCTGCCGGTGCGCCGCCTGGATATTCACGCCGGGCAGTTCGACCTCGCGGATTTTTTCGACCTCAACAATGTCGCCAACGACAGCCATTCGCAGTTCATGAACTGGACGGTCGTGAACAACGGCGCGTACGACTACGCCGCCGACACCCGCGGCTACACCTGGGGCGGGGTTATCGACTACGAGGATCGCGGGTGGGGCTTTCGCTTCGCCGAGGCGCTCATATCCAAGCGTCCTAACGGGCTGACGCTGCAAAAGAACTTGCAGGACGCGCATTCGGAAAATTACGAACTCGAGTTTCGTCCCGAGTTGCTCGAGCGATCGCGAGAGCGCCGTGCGCCTGCTCGCGTTCACCAATTTCGCCAATATGGGCGACTACCACCAGGCGATCGATCAGTTCGCGTCGGGCCAGACTCCTACGCCCGAGATCGACAATCACCGCATGCAGACGACGCTGAAGTACGGCTTCGGCATCAACGCCGAACAGGAATTCACCGGTGCCCTGCGCGGCTTCTTCCGCGCCGGATGGAACGAGGGCGGGCACGAATCGTTCAACTACACCGAAGTGAACGAGACGGTCGCCTTCGGCGGCGATCTGCGCGGCACGCTATGGAATCGGCCGCAGGACAAGTTCGGCGTCGCGTTCGTCGGCAATGGCCTCTCGCAAAGGCATCGCCAGTATCTCTCCGAGGGAGGCCTCGGCTTCCTCTTGGGCGACGGCGGACTCAGCTACGGGCCGGAAAGGATCATGGAGAGCTACTACAACTTCCCAATCCCGGTACAGGCCGGTTTCTTCGGCGCGATCGATGTTCAGTACATCGACAACCCCGGCTACAACCGCGCGCGCGGTCCGGTGGTCGTCCCGGGAATGCGATTGCACGTGGAACTCTAACGACTAGATGGGCTCCTCGCCTTGCTGGAACAGCTTCATCAACTCCTCGACCGTCGCCAGCGGGCGGCGCGCGGTCTCCAGCGTGTCGCGGACGTGCTCGACCGACTTCATCCCGACCAGCGCCACATCCACGCCCGGCGTCGAGCGCACGAACTGAATCGATCGCTGCGCATCGGTCGCGAAGCCGCCGAACGCATTGGCGACGATCGGCGGCAGCCCGCGCGACAACTGTCCCTGCAGCAGTGACGCGCTCGCGCATACCGCGAGTCCGAACGCCTTCGCCGCGGCGAGCGTGGTCGCCTTGCCGGCGTGCACGAATTGATTCGATCGCGTGACCGCCTCCGGCATCGCGAGGTTGTACGGCAACTGGATCGCGCGAAAATGATGCGCGTCGCCGGCAACCTCGCGTGCCGACTATCATCAGCTCGTCGAGCGAGAGCCATCCGCGCTCCGTAGGCGCCGCGCGAAAGCCGTTCCACGTCGCCGTCCCATACACGCCGATCTTTCCGTCGGCCACCGCGCGTTTCCAGGAACTCGAAAATCGTCTTGATGCGCGCGAGGAACTCCTTGCGCTCGATCGCTTCGAGCTGCGTCTCGGGATTGTGGATGTAGTAGATGTCGATCGTCTCGAGATTGAGATTCTTGCGCGACAATTCGAGCATCGTGCCGATGTACTTCGGCGTCATGCAATGCGAGCCGTCGACCAGATCGCTCGGCACGACGATCCCGGTCTTCACGTAATGCTCCTCGAACCACGCGCGCGGATTGGGCGGCACCTCGCCGTCGAACGTGATGTAGCCGCCCTTGGTCGCGACCACCACCTGATCGCGCGCGATCTCGCCCGCCGCGACCAGCTCGCCAATCGCCTTGCCGATATTCCGCTCGCTGCGCTGGAAGCGGTAGTTCACCGCCGTGTCGATCAGATTGATGCCGCCGCGCAGGCTGGCCTTGATCGCTTCCTCATATTCGCGATCGGTCTCGTCGTCGGGTTCGCCCAGGTACGTGCCGATTCCAATCGACGAAACCGACACGCCCGAGCGCCGGCCGGAAATTTCCCGGCAGCAATCGGAAACCGGCTCGCGTATGCGGCAGTAGCCTCGGCGGTCGCGCGCCCCTTGAGCATCATGCTGTTTCTCCCATGAATTCTTACGACGAGAAAGGATTGGGACTGATCGTCGGTTCGTAGAGCGCCTGGATCACGTTGCCATCCGGGTCGCGAATGTAGAACGACACGGAGCCGTCGCGATGATGCTTGAGCTCGTGCACTATCTCGACGCCCGCGCTTCTAGCCCACGCATATGCCGCCTCGACGTCGGCGATCGTCGGCACGATAAACCCGAGATGGTCGAGCCGTTGCGCGTCGCCGCCGTAGTCGCCGCGATGCAGCGCGAGATTGTCGCATCCCGAACTCAGGTACGCGTTGTCGGGGTCGGGCTGCCACACCAGCTTCATCCCGAATACGCGAACGTAAAAGTCTTTCGCGCGCTCGACATCGGAAACCTTGAGCGCGAGATGACGCATGCCGCGATTTTTGATCAACTGCTTTGCCTCGCGCGTCTTGTAGCCGACGACCGCCCAAATCGGATCCGAGGGCGGCGTGCGTCGGCGCACTGCGATCGATGAAATCTATATTCTCAAACGCGCCGCTCTCCATAAAGTAGCTGCCGACCAGCCTGCCGTGGTCGTAGTCGTCGAGATTCTGCCAAATCGCGACCGCCTTGGTCGGGAACATCCGGTTCGAAAACGTCGCGACGAACGGCGCGCCCGGCTTGAGCACGCGCCCGACCTCGGCGAAGGTCTCGAGCGGCTGCGTCATGTATTGCACCGAGACCGTCACCACCGCGCCGTCGAACTCGTCGTCGGCAAACGGCAGCCGCGGCGTGCGATTGAGATTGTGAATGACGATCTCGGTCAGCGCCGGATTATTCTCCATCTCGTCGCGATTCATCCCGAGCCCGACCACGCGCGACGGGCCGAATATGCGCCGGCAGATGCGACCGCCAACTGCTCATCAGGTCGAGAATCGCGCCGCCTTGCGGCAACAGTTGCGCGTAGATCTCGCCGACCTTCGCGATCGCGCCGTCGTCGATATGCGTGACGAGCCGCGGCACCGAGTAAAATACCTCATCATCGTCGTCATCGACGCGCCTGAAGAAATCGGCGGGAAGCTGTCTCGTCATGATGAAATCCCGTTTTGACGCCCTGTTGATATGTTCTCTTTATCGTTTAATATCGACTATTTAGCAAGATTTTCCGAGAATTTACGAAGCATCGTTGACATACTTCGACTGCGCCATCTAAATTAAAACACTTTTACATAGCGGTCTGCTTCGTCCTGCAGATCGCCGATGTAGACACTGAAAAATGGTCCGACGCGACAAAACCAATTACTTCATCCAGTCCGTTCGCACATGCGCTCGACGTGCTCGAACAGTTTTTCGGCGACGTCGACGAACTCGGCGTCACCGAACTTTCCAAGCGGCTCAAGCTGCATAAGAACAACGTCTTCCGCCTGCTCGCGACGCTCGAAGCGCGCGGCTACATCGAACAAAACAAGGCCACCGAAAATTATCGCCTCGGCATCAAGTGCCTGCACCTCGGACGCCGTTACATCCATCATATGGGGCTGGTGAGGCAAGCGCGCCCGATTCTCGCCGACGTCGCCCGCAAATGCCGCGAGAGCGCGTACGTCGCGATCGTGCGGCGCGACGGCGTGGTGCCGCTCGAGGCGGCCGAGGCCGAAGATCGCGCAGTGCGCATCACGCCGCCGATCGGAATCACGCTGCCGCTGCATTGTACGGCGGCCGGCAAGGCCCATCTCGCGTTCGACGCCGAGGAGCAGCTCAAATCCGCTCTGCCCGAATCGCTGAAACGCTTCACCGATCGCACGATCATCGACCGCGCAACTCTGCTCGCGCAACTCGAAGCGGTCGCGCGCGACGGCTATGCGGTCGACTCGGGCGAGTTCATCGATGAGGTCTCGTCGGTCGCCGTGCCGATTCGCGACTACACCCGCTCGGTGGTCGGCTCGGTCGCGGTCGCCGGGCCGACTTACCGCATCGGCCCCGAGCGCATCACCGCCGAAATCGCGCCCTGCCTCCTCGAAGCCGGCCGCGAACTCTCCCATCGCCTCGGCTACAACGAGTAATCAGGCCGCCCGAGGTAAGTAACGTGAGTGATCCGACCGGATTCGAGTATTTCCGGCGCGGGGCCTCGTACTGGGCGAAACAAAGGCCGCCGAGGCTTTCAAGCGAAGCCCTTGGATTGATGATAGCTTGGTTTGGTACTCTTTTGTTCTCTTACCTCCTGATCGGTCCGATTATGCTCACTCGTCCGGGTCTGGTCATCTGGGTGTGCGTGATGGCTCCCGGAACGATCCTAAGGATCGTTAAGTTCATCAATCGATGGAGGCGGAACGGACCTCCAGTTTAGCCTCGCTCGCTCTTTGCGCACTGGCCGCCTTCATTAGTATCGTTTGACTGACTGGCCGTCCGCTGTTAGAAAATTTGCGTTTGTCGGCCTCTAGCTTCCCTGGGCAACCTCATCGTTCCAGATCAATCGATGCATGAACGAATGCGTGGAGTGTATAAGGCTTTGAAGATTCTGGTACCAATCAAGCGAGTTCCCGATCCCGCCACCACTATCCGCGTGCTGCCCGACGGCTCCGGGATCGCCACCGACAACGTGAAATGGGTCATCAACCCGTTTTGACGAAATCGCGATCGAAGAGGCGCTGCGCATCAAGGAGAAGCAGACCGGCGAGGTCGTGCTGGTCACGGTCGGCCAGTCGACCTGGCAGGAGCAGTTGCGCACGGGCCTCGCGATGGGCGCCGACCGCGCGATCCTGGTGAAGACCGACACCGCGCTCGACTCGCTCGCGATCGCGCGAATCCTCGCGAAGATCGCCGAGCGACGAGAAGCCCGACCTCATCATCCTCGGCAAGCAGGCGATCGACGACGACTCCAACCAGGTCGGCCAGATGCTGGCCGAGATGCTCGGATGGCCGCAGGCGACGTTCGCCTCGAAGGTCGAAATCGGCGCGCGACAAGATGCACCGTCGTGCGCGAAGTCGACGGCGGCCTCGAGACGATCGCGTTCAAGTTGCCCGCCGTTATCACCACCGACCTGCGCCTCAACGAGCCGCGCTACGCTTCGCTGCCGGGAATCATGAAGGCGCGCAAGAAAGAGCTGAAGGAAATCGCGGCCGACAGCCTCGGCGTCGATCTCGCGCCGAAGCTGAAGATCAAGACGCTGGCCGCGCCGCCCAAGCGCCAGGCCGGGCGCAAAGTCGCCTCGGTGCAGGAGCTGGTCGACGGTGCTGCATACCGAAGCCAAAGTTATTTGAGGATTTCATTCGGCTCCCACTACTACGATTCGCGAACGCGGAGTGAATTGATATGGGTGACGTTCTGATTTTCGCTGAACATCAGGGGGGACATTTCCCCAAGACGACGCTGACCGCCGTTCATGCGGGCCTCGAGCTGGCGAAGAAGCGCGGCGGCAAGGCGATCGCGGTCGTCGCGGGCGACGCGCCCGAGTCGGCGGCTGGCGAGATCGCAAAGTATGGCGTCGCGAAGGTGATCGCGCTGGCGCATCCGGCGCTTAAGAACTATCTCGCCGACGCGCACGCGCAGGCGCTCGCCGCGCTGGCGAAGAAGGACAAATGCGGAATTCGTGCTCGCGACCGCAACCGCGATCGGCAAGGACCTGTTTCCGCGGCTGGCCGCGCGCCTCAGCGCGCCGATGGCCTCGGAAATCACCTCGATCAGCGACGACCATACCTTCGTGCGCCCGACTGTACGCCGGCAACGTGATGGCGACGGTCGAGCTCGACGGGCCCGATCAAAGTCTTGACGGTGCGCGGCACCGCATTCGATGCGGCCAAGCCCGGCGACAGCGCCGCTCCGGTCGAAAAGCAGGATGCCGAGATCGACGCGGGCGCGCTCAAGATGGAATTCGTTTCGTTCAACGCGACCAAGAGCGATCGCCCGCAACTCACCGAGGCGCGGATCATCGTATCGGGCGGCCGCGGCCTCAAGTCGGGCGAGAACTTCAAGACCGTGCTCGAGCCGCTGGTCGACGAGATGGGCGCCGCGATGGGCGCGTCGCGCGCCGCGGTCGATGCGGGCTTCGTGCCCAACGATTTGCAAGTCGGGCAGACGGGCAAGGTCGTCGCGCCGGAACTCTACATCGCGGTCGGAATCTCAGGCGCGATTCAGCATCTGGCCGGGATGAAAGATTCGAAGGTCATCTGCGCGATCAACAAGGACGAGGAGGCGCCGATTTTCGCGGTCGCCGACTACGGCCTGGTCGCCGATCTCTTCAAGGCGGTCCCCGAGATGGCCGAGGAAATCAAAAAGCTCAAGCATTCGTAGTCTTCGCGCTTGACCTGGATCGTCGGCGCGATCGATTTGGGTTCAACCAACGATCTATATTTTAGTAGAAAAAATTGGTAAATTCTTTCGATGCAGATATCGGCGCAAATCTCAAAAGAAACCAAGGCCCGACTGGAAAACTACTCGCGCGCTCATGGGATTAAGAAGCAGTTCTTGATCGAAAATGCATTGTTGCACTTCCTCTGCGCCCTCGACGAACTTCCGGCCAATGTCATCCTGCCGGCCCGCTTGATCCTAACCGAACGCAGCGGCCGCAAGGTGGCGAGCTTGATCTCCGGTAAGCGGAAGCCCACTCGCGCTCTCGTGGAACTGATGCGCGGTGACGATTGAAATACGGCTGCTTCAGCAGGCGGATGATCGTAAAACGTTTCGCTCGGGCGATGCTGACCTCGACAGTTTCTTTCAGAAATACGCCTGGCAGAATCAGTTCCGGCATCACATCGGAAATACCTACGTCGCCGTTGAGCGCCAGAGCATCCTCGGCTTCATGACGGTGTCTGTCGGCAGCATGGAATTCGCGCGCCTTCCCGCTGATCTCAGGAGAAAGCTGCCAGGATATCCGATTCCCGTTCTGAGAGTGGCGCGACTCGCTGTCAGCGAAGATACGCGGGGTAAAGGGATCAGAAGGCACCTGATGCGGGCCGCGTTTGCGATGGCAATTGATCTTCGAGATAGGCTGGGCTGCGCCGGAGTCGTCGTCGACGCCAAGCGCGATGCCGAGAGCTTCTACTCCAACCTTGGCTTTGAAGCCGTCGACGCTCTAGCGGGCCGGATCGAAGAACGACCCGCACCAAAACCGATGTTCCTGCCAATTCGCGATATTGAGGCCGCAATCAAGGTCGCGTTAGAACGATGACTGATGTAGCGTCCCGCCAAGAGGAATTCGATGTCCGAACTGCAGCACAAATTCGTCAACACCAACGGCATCCGCATGCATTACGTCGAGCAGGGCGCTGGCCCGCTCGTCGTGCTGTGCCACGGATGGCCGGAGTCGTGGTACTCGTGGCGGCATCAGATTCTCGCGCTTGCGGCCGCCGGCTTTCGCGTTGTCGCGCCCGACCAGCGCGGCTACGGTCCGACCGACGCGCCCGCGCCGATCGAGTCGTATAACATCCTGAACCTCGTCGGCGATATTGTCGGGCTGGTCAACAGCCTCGGCGTCGAGTCGGCAACAATCGTCGGTCACGATTGGGGCGCGCCGGTCGCGTGGAACTCGGCGCTGCTGCGCCCCGATATCTTTCGCGCGATTGCGCTACTGAGCGTTCCGTATTTCCCGCGCGGCGCGATGCGTCCCACCGACGGGATGAAGCTGCTCGCCGGCGACCAGCATTTCTATCAGCTTTATTTCCAGGAGCCCGGCAAAGTCGAAAAGGAGCTCGACGCCGATCCGCGCCGCTCGATGGCGATGGTCCTCTACTCGGCGTCCGGCGACGCGCCGCAGGACGGCGAGTTCTCGTTCCTGTTCCCCAAGACGAAAAAGTTTATCGAGACCGGCACCGTCCCCGACAAGCTGCCGCCATGGCTGACGGAAGCCGACCTCGATTTCTTTGCGGGCGAGTTCAAGCGCGCGGGTTTTCGCGGCGGCGTCAACTGGTATCGCAATTCGGATCGCAACTGGGAGCTCACGCCATTCCTCGACGGCGCCAAGCTGCGCCAGCCCGCAGTGTTCGCCGCCGGTGAACATGACGTGGTCGGCAAAATGATCCCGGGCGGCTACGAGTTGGCGGGCGCCTTCACGCCGAATCTGAAAAAGAAAGTGATCATTCCCGGCGCCGGCCATTGGATCCAACAGGAGCGGCCCAAAGAAACCAACGAGATCCTGATCGAATTTCTGAAGAGTCTGTAGAAATTAAAATCTTAGCGGAGTCCACCGCGGGTTGCGCACCTCCCGCATCCAGGTCTGATGCTGCGACAGCCGATATTGAGCTAGGATTTCGCGCACCGCGTGAACGATTCCGCACAGTATCGCGAGGCGAAGCTTGAACAGATTCGATCGAGTCTTCTGGAACAAAGTCTGGTCTCTCACCAAGCTCTACTGGTTCTCAAAAGAGCGCGGCGCCGGCGTGAAGCTGCTGGCATGGCTGTCCCTGCTCAGCGTCGCTTCAATCGCGCTGGGTGCCTATGCCTCCTATTTGAATCGCGACTCAACCAACGCGCTGGTGGGCAAGCACCTCGCGCAATTCTATCACTACATGTTGATCTGGGTGGCGATCACCGCAATCGCACTGCCGGTGACCGTGTACCTCCCCTACCTGGGGAGCCGCCTGTACATCGAATGGCGCGAATGGCTGACGCACTACTTCACCGGCGCCGGCTTCGCCCATCGCGCCTTCTACCGCATGGGCACAATCGGCAAGGTCGACAATCCCGATCAGCGAATCAGCGACGACATCGGCTCGTTCGTCGCCTCGACCCTGACCTTCACAGTGACGATCGGGTTTGCGTTGGGCGGAGTAGCCACCTACTTCGCAATCCTGTGGTCGATTTCGCCATCGCTCGCGTTGATCCTGATCGGCTATGCGGTCTTGGGCACTTATTTCTCCGTCGTGATCGGACGCCGGCTCGTCGGCCTCAACTACTTCCAGGAGCGGTACCAGGCGGATTTCCGCTTCGGACTGGTCCATGTGCGCGACAACGCCGAACCAATTTTCATCTACGGCGGCGAGCAGCACGAGAGCGATCAGTTGCGCAGCCGCTTTTCAAGAGTCGTCGACAACTTCAACAAGCTAATCCGGTGGCAGCGGAATCTCGGCTTCTTCACCCAATCCTACGGCAGCGTGGTCGCGCTCGTGCCGTATTGGTTTCTCGCCGGCGTCTACGTGGCCGGCCATCTCCAGTTCGGGCAGGTGGTCCAGGCCGCGACCGCCTTCATGTCGCTGCACGGCGCGCTCTCGATCGTCGTCACCGGATTCCCGTCGATTGCCGAGTACGCCAACCAGGTCACCCGCCTCACCGAATTCCTCGACGAGGCGGAAGCGGCGCGGCTCGCCGAAACCGACGGCCGCGAGATGATCAAGATCGTCGAAGGCCCGCGCGTAGGACTTGAACATCTCACCGTGCTGACACCCGGCGGTGGCAAGCGCTTGATCTCCGACCTGACCGCGGATGCGAGCGCGCTCGAGCCTCTCCTGGTCAAGGGACCCAGCGGCACCGGTAAGACCTCGCTGATGCGCGCGATGGCTGGCCTTTGGCGCGAGGGCAGCGGCACCGTCACGCGTCCCCCACTGTCTGACGTGATGTTTCTGCCGCAGCGCCCTTACATGATACTCGGTTCTCTGCGCGACCAGTTGACGTACCCGCGCGCAACAGGAGTCAGCGACGCACGACTGCTTGACGCTTTGAGCGCTGTGAACCTTGCAGACCTGTGCGATCGATTCGGCGGACTCGGCGCCGAGATGCATTGGGCCGACGTGCTTTCGCCCGGCGAGCAGCAGCGACTTGCCTTCGCGCGGCTCCTGCTCAACCGTCCGAGCTACGCGTTCCTCGACGAGGCCACCAGTTCGCTCGATGTCGAGAACGAACAGTTGATGTACGAGTTGATGAACAAGCAAAACATTCCGTTCCTGAGTTCGGGCCATCGCCCTACTTTGCAAAGGTTCCATCGCAACGTCCTGGAGCTATCCGCCCATCACTGGAAGGTCGAGCCGAGCGCCGAGTTCGAGCCCCAACCTTAGGATCTATCTGCCATGCGAATGACTGCTCCAATCGGTTTCTTGCTGGTTGTAATTGTGTTCGTCGGCCAACGCGATGTGCGCGCTCAGGTTAACGCATCACCATCGCCGGCCGTATCGTCGAATCCCGCAGTTGCCGCGGAATTGAAGCCGGGCACGATTATCGCCGCGGACAACGTCGACCAGTATGCGCGCTACGTCCCACTCGCGGCGAAGTTTGCGATCGAGCACGGCCTGCGGATGCGAATTCTTCCCGAACGGCGCGTCGAATGGTCGCAGGGCTTTCAGCACGCCACCGAAAAATATGCCGCGCAGGTCTCGCTCGACAGAGACGGCTATATCAAGAACTACGTGGCGGGGATGCCTTTCCCTCTGATCGACGCGACCGACCCGGCGGCAGCTGCCAAGATCGCCTACAACTGGCACATGGGACCGTTCATGCCCGACGATTTTTCGATCGCGCCGTGGAGCAGCAATGCCTACGACGCCGATCCCGCCAACCCGCTGAAAGTCGTGCCCAAATCCGACGCCGACTACGGCTGCGAACAGTTCGACTTCCTCCGCTTTGCCCACCGTACCGACGTCGATCCGCGCCCGACGATCGGCGAGAACGGGATGGGCGTCGAGTGGAAGGCGCGATGCAGCCGATGGATGACCGACCTCACCGGCAGTCCGAGCGAGGGCGCTGGCATCTGGGTTCGTTACCTCGACCCTAAGCATCCCGACGAGTTTTTTTCGTTCAGTGAAGAGTCGCGTCGCGTCCGCCGGATGGCGGTGAACCTCGCCTACCCGAACGAGGGATGCCGCGGATGCCATCAGCCGTACTGGGCCTACGCGCTGCCCAAGACCGAGAACTATCAGTATCGCCTGCTCGGCAGCACCGTGATCCTGGCGTGCCTGGCGTCCGACGATGAGCCCGCGGGATTCAAGACTGGCGGTTCCGGACTAACGCTGGGCGAGGAGCCCTTCGAACTCCGTCACGCGTACATCCTCGAGATGCGCCCGCGATATCCCGAAGACGCAGCGGCGGCCGCTCTCCGCACCATCATCTACGTCGACAGCGAAGTGTACGTTTGGCTGGCCGCGGAGTTTTACGATTCGAGCGGGCGCACTGCGACCACCATCCCGCTGTGGCGGATGCGGCCCTCATCCGAGGGCGGCAGCCTGTTCGACCTGGCGGGCACCTTTTACCATCCGGAGAATCGCGGATCGTTCTTCCGGTCGCTGGTCCCCGCGCATAACGAATTCCAGCAGAGCATCAACAGCGGCGGCGTTACGGAGGGCGCGTTCAACCCGTTGATGATGCACTGAGGACGTTTCGGTTCACCCTGAGCCTTCGACCGCTGAGAAGGAGTTCGAACCCGCCGTACATTTACCTACTTGCTGCAACTCTGCCTCGACTATATACCTCTGCTAGTACGTGAAGGGGGGGTTGCAGTGGGCACGGCTTACAAATATCCGTTTTCGTCGGCTGACGAGCAGCTCAAGCTGAGCGTGTGGGCGAAAGGTAAAGTCTCCGAGGGATACAACGGCAACTTCTATCGCCGCGATGCGTTTGGCACCTGGATGCAGTACAGCGCGCACGGCGACACCTTGTCCTACTTCGGCTGGGAGATCGCTCATATCAAGCCGGTTTCGCAAGGCGGGACTGATGACCTCTCGAATCTTCAGCCGCTCCAGTGGCAAAACAATCGCAAGAAAGGCGAGAACTGACCCTGGGCATCCCGCGATCCTTTCGCCTTGGTTGATTCGCGCTCATTGAGCGGATATTTTCCAAGGGACTCTCACAGGAGAATCTAAAGGCGTGCGGAAGTAGCTACTCCATCGTTCGTGTCTTCGGACAACGGCTCGCGCGGAATTTTTGTGCGCGGGCATTTTTGTGGAGCAGCTGCTTATGTTCGTGCGACTTTCAGGTCTCTCTTTTTCGTATACCGATTCCGTTTCCGCTTTCACCGGCGTAACGCTGACGCTGGCGACCGGATGGACCGGCGTCGTCGGCCCTAACGGCAGTGGCAAGACGACATTGCTGCGGCTGATCGCGGGCGACCTCGAGCCCACAGCCGGCCACGTATATCTCGATCCGCCGCGCGGCGTGATTTGCGCCTGCGCGCAGACGGTCGAGGCGATGACGCCCGAGATTGCCGCGTTTGCGCGCGCGACCGACGGCATCGCGCGGCGAATCCACGGCGAGCTGCGCCTCGACTCTTCCTCGCTGACGCGATGGCCCACGTTGTCACCGGGCGAGCGCAAACGATGGCAAGTAGGCGCGGCGCTTGGCGCCGAGCCCGCGGTGTTGATGCTCGACGAGCCGACTGATCATCTCGATGCCGAGGCGCGCGAGCTGCTGATCGCGCGGCCTCGAGCGCTTTCACGGCGTCGGCATAATCGTCTCGCACGATCGCGCGCTGCTCGATCGAATCACAGGCTACACCGTGCGCGTGAATGAGGGCGACGCACGCATCTGGCGCGGCTCGTACAGTAAGGCGAAGTGCGCGTGGGAGGCCGAGGAACGCGAGCACTTCGCCGAGTACGAGCAGCTCAAGCATCAGCGCGAAAACCTAACGCGGCGGCTCGCCGACAAGCGCCGCCTGGCGACGTTGGCCGAGGCGGAAGCGAACGCCGGCACGCGCAAGCGGATGAAGTTCCGCGGCGACCATGACGCCACCAGCGCGCGCGCCAAGGGCAAGGCGCGGATGGCGTCGCAGAGAATCTCGCGCGACGCGGCGGTGCTGCGCGCGAGTGTCGATCGGGTGTCGGAAAAGCTCGGCGAGTACAAATTTCGCAAGCAAAAGGGGCGCGCGATTTTCGTCGACTACATTCCGGCGCCCGTCGCCAAGGTATTCACACTCGATGAGGCCGCGATATGCGCCGGCGATTCGCCGATGCTCGAAGACGTTCATCTCGGCGGTGCTGCGCGACGCGAAGATTCGCGTCTGTGGTCCCAACGGAATCGGCAAGAGCACCCTGCTCGCCGCGATGCTCCACGGCGCGCATATCGCGCGCGAGCGGATTCTCTACCTGCCGCAGGAACTCACGGCGCGCGACGGTAGCGCGATGCTTGACGCGGTCCGCACTCTTAACTCCGATGATCGCGGCCGCGTGCTCACGCTCGTCGCTGCGCTGGGGTCGATCCCGATCGCCTGCTCGAATCCGACGCGCCGTCGCCGGGCGAGGCGCGCAAGCTCGCGATGGCTTACGGCCTCGGGCGGCAGGTGTGGGCGATGGTCCTCGACGAGCCGACCAACCATCTCGACATGCCGGCGATCGAGCGCCTCGAGCAGGCGCTGGCCGAGTATCCCGGCGCGATGGTGATGGTGACTCACGACGACGCGCTGGCGCGTCGCTGCACGAGCATCGAGTGGCGGCTTTCTGGGAGAAGGGTCGAAGTAGAATGATCATTGTAATCGCGAAGTTCTCTGCACTTTCCTGATGGCATTCGGCGTACTTGTCCCGCCAGATGTCGGAAGCTAACGTCGGGCAAGGCATCGCGGGACCAACCAAAGAGGCATATGAGTCAATTCGAGATTGTTTCCGCCACTCAGGAAGCTGACCTGTCCACCGAGATGAAGGTCGTCTACCAGTGGAACTACGGCTCCGAGGTCGAGGAGCTGCGCAATCTGTACGTCAAAGCCCTGGAGGCGCAGTGGATCGCTGAACGCGACCTCGACTGGGAGCGGCCGCTCGATCACGCTGCCTTGGCTGCCACTCCGCTGGGAATCGGCTTTCCGGTCGAACAGACTTCGTACTGGCGCTCGCTCAGCGAGGAGACGGTATGGGAGCTGAAGAAGCGGATGGCGAGCTTTCGCCTGAGCAACTTTCTGCACGGCGAGCAGGGAGCCTTGATGGTCGCCGCGCAACTGGTGAATGCAGTGCCGCACACCGACGCCAAGTTCTATGCGGCGACCCAGACTATCGATGAGGCGCGGCATGTCGAGGTATTCGCGCGCTATATCCAGAAGCTCGATATGGTCCGACCGATCGCGCCTAACCTCAAAGGTCTGCTCGACAGCACGCTCGAGACCGGCGACTGGACCAAGAAGCTCGTCGGCATGCAGATCGTGGTCGAGGGGCTCGCGCTCTATAGCTTCCGTGAGATGCGCAATCTCACCGAGGAGCCGCTGCTGAAGGAGATTCTGACCTATGTCGGGCGCGACGAGGCGCGTCATCACGCCTACGGCGTGCAGTACGTTGAGCGGTGTGTGCCGTGCCTTTCGGCGGGCGCGCGCGAGGAACTCGAAGATTTCGCCTTCGATGCCGCCATCGCCATTATCGGCGGGCGCAATCAGGCCGGATTCATGGCGTCGCTGCTGCAAAGCTGGGCCGAGGCGGGCATCGACACCGCCGAGTTGTTGGCCTGCGCGCAGCGCGAGCGCGACCAGTTGATACGCCCGCCACGTCCAGCGGGGCGCCGGCGCGGACCGGTGTCAGGCTTTGTGCTCCCGACCTTGCGCCGCTGCGGATTACTCAGCCAGCGTGTCGCGGGCCGCTTTCACGAAGCGCTGCAGCAGAATCTCGGCAGCCAGGTGGTAGGCACCAACGTCGAGGAGTTCATGCAATGGATTCCCGACCTGCCCGAGGACACCGCGGCCTGGGTCTTGGGCGAGCTCAATAGTGCGTCTGTCAGTCGGCCCTCGATTTTGAGAGGTGCGCGCGTATCGGCGGATCTTTTTTCAGAGTGGCGCTCTGCTTGATCGGACGCGGATTTCCCAGCGGTGTCATTGCCGCAAGATCGCGGACGAATTCGCGGTGGCATCGCGAGAAGAATTGCCAAAGCGACAGGCCGCCGCGGCGCAGCGCCATTCGATGTGATAGTCCGACGACTATGACAGTTGGATAGAAAAGCAGGCGATGAAGAAAGCGCGTCGCCCGGATGCCGTATGCCGGGCGTCCGAAACGAAGGCGCGCCAGTTGCTCGGTCTGGAACTCCACGTGCGCGATTTCCTCGCGCATAATCTGTTCGCAAATGACACGCAGGACGATGGAGGTAGTCGCCGCGCTCAGCACGGGGTAATAGATTTTGGCGATGATCTCGGCGGTGACGAGGACGCTGATCGATACCTCGAGACTGTTGAACACATTTCGCGCCCGCCGGAAGACTCCATCTGTACAACCGCGCTTGATGCGCACAATTCCGTTGAGTTCCATGAAGCGGCCCAGCACAAGGGCGTGGCGCTGCTCTTCGGCGATGAGCATCCTGATGGCCTCAGGGTAGGCGCTGTCACCGGTGCGATCGGCCCACTCTTTCGCGTAGCGCATCAGGTGCCGTCCCTCCGAGTCTTCGCCGAGCTGGAACACCCGGATCGAATGAGCAATCGCGGCACGATCCTCGTCGCTCAAATCGGGACCGATGTGCCACGGCACACGCATCGCCACCGTACCGTTCCAGCGGAAGTGATCCACCCAATTCTGCATCGATCGATTCATGATTCTCCTTGCGCGAAGGCGGCGTTGGATTCTTGGTTCCCGAGCGATCCGAAGCGCCGGTCGCGGCGATGAAACTCTTCAACCGCGGCGCGCAGGTCGTCAGGTCCGAACTCCGGCCACATCAAATCGCTGAACAGCAGCTCCGCGTAGGCCGATTCCCACAACATGAAATCGGACAGTCGACGCTCACCGCCGGTTCGTATAAGCAGGTCGACTTCGCTCTCAAACGGTTGCGCGACATCGGCCGTCGCAACCGACGGGGACAGAAGACGGGCGAATTCTTCACGAGATGAGACTCGTCCGGTCGGCAGCTTGGTCGCGGCACGAAGAATCGAATCGCGCGAGGAATAGTCGATGGCGACGCGCACCGTCAGGCGCCGGCCGTCCGCGGTGGCTTGTTCGATTCGATGAATCTCCGCGCGGAGCTGAGCCGCCAGGCGGTCGCGGCGGCCGATCACTATGAGGCGTGCGCCGCTATCGATAAAACGCCGCGTCTCGCTCCGGAGAAAGCCGCGGAGCGTCCACATGAGCGCCTTAACCTCGTCGCGCGGGCGCCTCCAATTGTCGGAGGAAAACGCGAACAACGTGAGCATCGTGATTCCGCAGTCGGGAGCCGCTTCGACCACGCGGCGAACCGCATTGACGCCGGCACGATGGCCAGCGGACCGTCGCAGGCCGCAGCGAATGGCCCAGCGCCCGTTGCCATCCATGATAATCGCCACGTGAAGTCTCTTCTCACTGCATTGCAGAGTACTTGGGAATACAGAGTTCATCGTCGAAAAAAATCAGGCCGGCGCCAGGCGCTGCGCAACCCCGCGCGGCTGTTCGTTCATACCGTTGGCCGCATCGCGCACCACCTGCTCGAGGACCTCGACATATTCGAGATAGCGCGTGCGTCCGAGCGCCGTGATGCGGCAGACAGTCTGCGGTCGATTTTTTTCAAACCCCTTGGAGACGGCGATTAACTTTGCCTCCTGAAGAACCTGGAGGTGGCGACTCAGGTTTCCGTCACTAAGCGCGCACAGTCGCTTCAGATCGCCGAACAAGAGGCCGCGCTTATTGGCGATGAGAGAGGTAAGGATGCTGAGCCGCGCGCGCTCATGAATAACGCGATCGAGGCCTTCGTAGGAAAAGCGTCCCGCGACAGGCTTGACTTTATTCGATTGAGTCATCTGTTCCTGTCTCGCTCCATTGAAGAATCGCCGCGGCGAGCAATTGGCCGATGCCGAAGGGCAATCCCATCGTCCATGGCGACAGCGTGCGCCCGGCTGCGCCGATCGAAAGGCATACGAGTCCGGCAAAGAGATACCAAACCGCGACAGCGAATACCGCTCGCGGCAGAAACCGCGCTGAAGCAAATACTCCAAGGCTGAAGAGAATCTGCCAGAGTCCCGGAAGCATCCAGACACTTTCAGGAGCGACATTGACGATCACCGCCGTCACGAGCGCGCCGGCCACACCTGACGGAACGAGCTGCTCGACCGCGTGAAGTATCATTTCCTGCGCGAGACCTGAGTGAATCGTGCGTGACCGGATCACCATTTCGGTCCCGATCAGGCTGATGGCAATCGCGGCTGTCGAAATCCACAGCGTCAGATAAGTGACGATGTCGTGCGCAGCGGCCGGGAGAAATCGCGCCTGTACCAGAGCCGTTGCGACAGCTACCAGACCGGTCATCGCAACGGTGACAGGGCCGTAACCACGGAACTCGGCGGTCCGCACAAGCTGCCGGCGAATCGCAGTAATCTCGGTCAGCGCTTCATCGAGGTCTTTCATGACTAATGGTTGGGGAATAACGCGCCATCAACCTTTGCAATACAAAGTACATTGCATCGCAAGGACCTGTCAAGCGATCCGTCGCGACGGCAGTGTCTCAGTTTGAAAGACTGCTTAGGCGTCTCGGATGCGCTGCGCGACGTGCGGCATCACTTGGTCCAGCAAAGCCAGGCAGTCCCGATAACCGGCCATCCCAAGTTCGTAGGGGTCCGAGATGCCGCCTTGATGCTCGTTCGCGACCATCACGCTCGCCGAGTCTGCGCTTAGGGCGGAACGCACCTCATCGGCCTCGTCGTGGCCGGCACAAACAATCCATCGGTACTGGCCGAGGTCTAGGTCCCCGATCCAGCGGCTGATATGGCCGCTCAAATCGACCCCGCGTTCCTTCATACAGGCGACAGAGCGGTAGTTGGCAGGACGGCCCGCCAACTCCTTACGCAAACCGGCACTTTCGACTAGGAAGGTGGAACCAAGGTGCTGCTGAAGAACCGCCTGCATCATCGGGCTGCGGCTGATGTTGCCAACACAGACGCAGAGAACCTTTTGCATCATCCGATGAAAGCACAACGGGCCACGGATTTGAACCTCGAGCGGCTGGAGTCAATACAGGCCTGGCGGATGGGCGACGGTAGACCCCCGATCTACAACGCCGCAGCGCGGAAATTCAAAGTGAGACACTGCCGTCGCGACGGCTCCCGCTAGTCTTGCAGTGGACATACGGGAACTGCGGTGAGACTCTTTTCTCATCATGGATCACCGCAAAGTCTTCGGTGCGTCAGCGAAATTCGCCGTCCGCGCACGAGAGTACGAGGAGGTGATGGCCGAGCTGGAACGAAAACGGCGCGCAGGCGAGACAGTGACGATATTTCGTTCCGAGACCGATGAGATCAGCGCCAGATTGAAGATGACCGACGAACTGTGGAACCAAATTCAAACGCTATACAAGCAATCGGGCAACCTTGGGAAAAAAAGGCGAGCAACGAAACGTGATGACCGGTTGCTTGGTCGCGGCGTCGCGCTGCTCGAGCGTCTCAGCGAACTTCAGAGCGCCAATATCCGTCAGTTCAGAACTTTCCTCGATCGCCCCGCGCCGAAAACAAAATCGTGAAATGAGACGGGCCGCCGGATGAAGCGCAAAGATCCGACTGTGCTCTGGACGGTAGCGGCATTTGGGATCGCGCTGGCATTGACCGGCGCGACCTTCGCCGTCATCGGGATCGACATCGTGCAGGCTCTGCGGCTCACGGCGCGATGGTCATTCGTTCTGTTCTGGCTGGCCTATGCGGGCGGGGCACTCGCGACATTATTCGGCCCAACCTTCAAGCCGATCGCGACGCGTGCCCGAGAGTTCGGCCTCGCCTACGCCGCAGCGCAACTGGTTCATCTTGGCCTTGTCGTCTGGCTCTTCCAGGTTGCTTCGAAGCCGCCGCTATCCGGCAAGCCGTTCGCTTTCTTCATGGTTGCGGTCGTATTCACATATCTGTTGGCGCTCTTTTCTTTCGGCGGGATCGCGAAGAGTCTTGGGTCGCGAGGCTGGCGTGCGCTGCGAATCGTTGGAATTAACTACATCCTGCTCGCGTTCGCCTGGGATTTCGTACCCGCGGCATTTCATGGCACCGCAGACTACGGAGTCCGACGCCTGCTTGAGTACACACCGTTCGCTGCGATGTGCATCGCGGCGCCGATTCTGGTGCTCGTCGCCGCGGCAAGTCACCGGCATGGGATGAGATACAGTCCCTCGAGGCTGGGCCCGGTCGCGAATTAACAATCACGAGACGCGCAGGTTGCTGAGCAAACGGGGCGGTTCGAGTCCCGCCTAATCTTACTTTCTGTAGCGATATCGCAACTAACGGTTGCATAGCTGAACTTGCCTATGCGATGCACAAGAAGAAAGCGAGTAAAAGTCTGTATGAATCGCATTGGCATAGGATTCGCAGTGGCTCGTCTTCAAGGCGGAGTGGCAAGGGCCAACGATCCTGGATGGTTCGTCGGGATCGCTTCATCAGTGTGAGGGAGGACCAGGTTGATGACTTTAATTCTCTTGTTGCTTTTGCTGGTGAGTGGCGGCGCCGTCTACTACCAGTATCGGACAACCGGCACTTACGGAAAACTTACCTCAGCGATGACAGTCATTCTGCTGATCTATCTACTGGTCGGAGGGCACCACACCCTGCACTTCTAGAGAGATCCTTAGAAATATTGCGGTGCAATGATCACTGGCCAAGTCTGCTGCGTCGCCATCCCGCGGCTTAAATCTCGCAGCGAGCAGGTTTGAAAGGTGCGACCAGAGAAGACCGATCGGCATTTCAGGTTCGACGAGATTTGTTCACGGCTGGAGACCAAGTTTCAGCTGCCTGAAGGCGCTATCGGTGGGTTCGTCAAAAGAGAAGTAAGGGCTTTGAGCGAGGATTGTCACACGCTGATCGATCGCATGAAGATATTTCGAGGACTGGAGAGGATTCGCGCGCGGCGTAGACATCGGATGATGGCCGCCAAGCCCATCCCGAAACCTCCACAGCCCAAGAATTGATCTACCTGGAGTTTCAAAAGGGCTAGTTCTTTGCCTTTGGCGACTTACCTGTTCCCGACAACCTGACAGACTGTGGCGAGCCGCTCGCGTTGTCATAAATCGTAACGGTTCCACTCTGCGGTGTTGTATTCGCAGGTTTGAAGGTCACGAGCACCTTGCAGGCCTTGCCGGCTGCGAGCGCCTGCTTGCACTCCGACCTTATCGCGAACATCGACGGCGATGCACTCACCGACTGGATTTCGATCGGTAGACCTTTCTTCTTATGGTCCACATTCTCGATCCTGATAGCTCTTGCGGCGCTGGTCGTTCCAACCAGGACCTCATTTCCAAATGACAGTGAGTGAGGCTTTAAAATCATCTGATCCGATCCGGGTGTGGGCGTCGCACTCGGAGTCTCAGTGACTGTAGGCGTAGGTGTCGCAGTTCCAGTGGCGGTTGGCGTGACAGTCGCGGTGACGCTTTCCGTGGCCGTCGCGGTTGACGTCCGGGTCGGCGACGCACTTGCACTGGCAGTTGGTGTTGCAGTGCTAGTGGCGGTGTTGGTGGAAGTCGCCGTCTGAGTCGCAGTGCTCGTTGCAGTTGCGCTTGCGGTTGGAGTCAGGGTGTTAGTCGCAGTGGCCGACGGAGTCATCGTCGCGGTCGCGGTGATAATCGCCGACGGCGTTGCCGTGGCGGTTACAGTCGCGGTGGGAGTCGGAGTGGCGCTTCCCGTCGTCGTTGGCGTCTGCGTGGGCGATGCACTCGCACTAGCAGTCGGTGTTGCAGTGCTAGTGGCGGTGTTGGTGCTAGTCGCCGTCTGAGTCGCAGTGCTCGTTGCAGTTGCGCTTGCGGTTGGAGTCGTGGTGTTAGTCGCACTGGCCGACGGAGTCATCGTCGCGGTCACAGTGATAGTCGCCGACGGCGTTGCCGTGGCGGTTACAGTCGCAGTGATCGTCGGAGTGGTGCTTCCCGTCGCCGTCGTCGTTGGCGTCTGCGTCTGCGTGGGCGATGCACTCGCAGTGGCAGTTGCTGTTGGAGTTCGAGTGGCGGTGTTGGTGGTAGTTGCCGTGTGAGTCGCAGTGCTCGTTGCAGTTGCGCTTGCGGTTGGAGTCAGGGTGTTAGTCGCACTGGCCGATGGAGTCATCGTCGCGGTCGCGGTGATAGTCGCCGACGGTGTAGCCGTGGCGGTTACAGTCGCAGTGATAGTTGGAGTGGCGGTGCTCGTGGCCGTTGAAGTCGGAGTGATCGTGGCGGTGGCGGTCGATGTGACTGTCGCCGTCGCCGAGGCTGTCGGAGTGGCAGTTTGAGGTGTGGCAGTGACGGTCACTGTAGCGCTCGCCGTTGCAGTCGCGCCTGACGTCGCTGTGGCAGTGGCAGTCGCGCTGGCAGTCGGCGAAGGTCTCGCACCGCTTGGAAACAATCCGAACACTGCGAGTTGTGTCTCCGTCCCCACGTAAACCGAGCCATTGGCGATCGTGGGAACGCTGAAGTTTACCGCCGGCCCGGGATTGTCCGAGCTGAACTGATTGCTGTCATAGAACTCGCTGCTCAAGTTAGTAGGATCGAACGCGCGGAGAATTGCTGGACCGCTCGTACTATATGCCGAACTGTCAATTGCCCAAAGAATGCCGCCGCTGGTGCCATTCGCGGAGATCATTGGCGAGGCGCCGGGGAAACCGAATTTGTAGTTTGACGCGGTCGCCGCGGGCGGCGTCTGGATCATCCCGTTGGAGAGTACGAAGGTGTCCGGAAATCCGCCCGCGGGAATCATGTAGACCATGTTCTGCAAGCCGACGGCCGGCACGTTCCCCTGCCAGTATGCGGGAGTGCTGAAGATGCCATCGATGTAGAGCAGTATCTCCTGCACCATCTGGTCCTGGCTGGCGTTGAACCCGCCCATATTGTCGCGATTGACGAGGTAGATTGAGCCCGACTTGCCCACGCCAATCATCAGATGAGGATAAGGCCCGGGTTGATCCGGCAGCAGCAGGTTGCCGCCCGAGCCCATGTCGAGGTCTTGATCCTCGAGCATCAGTTCGTTGAGTGGAGTAAAAGAACTGGCCACAGTCATCGATACGGTGGCTCCTGGATTGGGGGTCAATCTCAGGAAGCTATCGCCGAAGTCTTGAGGAGATGCGCCGGTATCGAAAACTCCGTCGCCGGTAATCGCGATCAAATCGCCGTTGGTGTCTACCCCCAGACCGCAGCCGGACTGCCAGATGCCACCGTTGGTGCCGTTGGGCGTGGTATTGAAGACGACTTCCTGCGTCAGTTTTGTCTCGTCGTAGCCGAGCACCCATCCGTGAAACGGATCGATGTCGCAGTGGGACGCGAAGGCCAAATAGACGATGCCGTTCGACAGCGTGAGCGCCGGCCGTCCCAACTGCGTGAGCGGGTTGAAGGTGACGGTCGTACCGTTGCCGTCGCTTGCGGTTCCTGGTGCCGTGGCCGTAATCGTAACCGGACTATTCGACCGCTCGAGGCCGGTCGTAATATCCAGCGCGTGAAGTCGCTGCCGATAACTGCCGGGCCCCAGCTTCTCCTTCGAAACGACGTACATCGTCCCGCTCGTTGAGTCGATCACCGGTGTCGCGGTGATGCCGATAATCGGCACGAGGTCGCCGCATCCGAGGTCGGTCGCGGGCACCGCGGTGATCGGTGGATTTGCTTGAGGATTAATGAAGCTCGTCTGCCATAGGGGAGAACCCGGCGCGTCCGCGTCGAATGCGTACACGCTGTCGTTTTCCGTCGCGACGTAGACGACGTTGTGGGTTCCATTGCCCGGTATTGCTACCGCCGGAACATAAAGCGGCTCAGCATAGGCATACCCGTCGATCGCATCTGTGAATTGCAGACCGAATTGCGAAGCGTTGACAGTCGAGGGTGTCAGCACGGTCTCGGCAAGGTTTTGGCCGGTGCGGAAATTATCGTTCCGGTAGAGGTATTGTCCCGTGTAGCCCGGCTCCAGCGCGCGCGGACCGGCAAACACCACCGACGCGGTACTCAAAGCAGTAGCGAGGATTAAGGCAGCCCGGACCATCAATCGCCGAGCCCGAAACGGTCGGTGGCCCACCCCTTGCCCCGGATATTCGAGTTCCCTTGCTAACAGATTCCCGCGATGCAGGTGCGACACGCCGTGATCAAACCATTTGTGAACGATTTCGCCGGATTGGAGCACTTCGGTCGAAAAACCGGCGTCAAATACTAACGTCGGGCGTGAGGTTGGCCTCTATTCCTGACGCCCCGGAACTGGTGGGTGCCCGAGAGTTGAATCGCGGGCACGGCGGCCCGCGCCAACTTAAATAATAGAGTCAGGCAGCAACCTGCTCTTCCAGACCCTCCTGGTGGCGCGGGCCGCCGTGCCCGCGACTGAGAGATTCACAGGATTGTGGACGAAGTCGAGCTGCCCGGTCACACGGACCTCGCCGCAGGTGAAGGCTTATTCCCGCTATTTCCCGGCGCCTCTTAGCCGCACCGTCTGTGTACTACCCTTCGCGTTGTCGGTGATCGTCAAAGTTCCGGCCTGCTCTGTGGCCGCGCTCGGAGTGAACGTCACCGAAATCGAACAGGACGCGCCGGCATCAAGACTCGCCGGACAGTTGTTGGTCTCTATGAATACGCCCGGATCGGAAATCATCTCGATCAACACCGGGAGCCCCGGATGCTTCTTCTTGCCCTTGGGGTTGGACACCTTCACCACTTTCGGTTTGCTCGGCGTTCCGACCGTGGTCGTCGGGAACTTGAGCGCTTTGGGCTTGATCTTGAGCGTCACAAGCACCGGCGTCGGAGTTGGGGTTGGGGTTGCGGTCCCAGTCCCGGTTGCGGTGGCGGTCGCAGTGGCCGTCGGCGTTGCCGTCGCGGTAGGCGTAGCGGTTGGAGTTGCGGTCGACGTAGCTGTTGCGGTGGCCGTAGCGGATGAGGTCGCAGTCGTTGTGGCAGACTCAGTTGAAGTCGCGGTCGGTGTCGCAGTTGAAGTCGCAGTCCAAGTGGATGTCGCCGTCGCGGTTGAGGTGCCGGTCGGCGTCGCAGTTGCCGAGGCGGTTGGAGTCGCGGTCGCCGTTGCGGTTGGGCTGGCGGTCTGAGTTGAGGTTACGGTTGCTGTGGTTGTTGGTGTCGCTGTTGCAGTTGCAGTTTTAGTCGATGTCATCGTCGCGGTGGCCGTAGTAGTTGCTGTAGCGGACGCTGTCGGCGATGCCGTCGCGGTAGCCGTCGCGGTCCGAGTTGCGGTGGCCGTTTGTGTCGCTGTCGGAGTCGAGGTCGTTGCAGCGGTGGCCGTAGCTGTCGGCGTCAGGGTCGCCGTCGCTGTCGCGGTCGGACTTGCGGTTGCGGTCCGAGTTGCGGTGGCGGTCGCAGTGGCTGTCGGCGTTGCAGTCGCGGTAGCCGTGGCAGTCTGAGTTACAGTCGCCGTTGCGGTGGCCGTTGGTGTGGCTGTCGGAGTCGCGGTCGTTGTAGCGGTAGCTGTCGGTGTCGGGGTCGCAGTCGCCGTAGTGGTTGGACTCGCGGTTGCGGTCCGAGTTGCGGTCAACGTCGCAGTTGAAGTTGCAGTCGCGGTAGCCGTCGCAGTCTGAGTTGCAGTCGCTGTTGCTGTCGCGGTGGTCGACTCTGTCGGGGTCGATGTTGCAGTCGCGGTTTTGGTCGCGGTCTGAGTCGTGGTTGCGGTCGGCGTTGCAGTCGCGGTAGCCGTGGCAGTCTGAGTTACAGTCGCCGTTGCGGTGGCCGTTGGTGTGGCTGTCGGAGTCGCGGTCGTTGTAGCGGTAGCCGTAGCTGTCGGTGTCGGGGTCGCAGTCGCCGTAGTGGTTGGACTCGCGGTTGCGGTCCGAGTTGCGGTCAACGTCGCAGTTGAAGTTGCAGTCGCGGTAGCCGTGGCAGTCTGAGTTGCAGTCGCCGTTGCGGTGGCGGTCAGTGTCGCTGTCGGCGTTGCAGTCGCGGTAGCCGCGGAAGTTTGAGTTGCAGTCGCTGTTGCAGTGGCCGTTGGTGTCGCTGTCGGAGTCGCAGTCGTTGTGGCGGTAGCCGTAGCTGTCGGCGTCAGGGTGGCAGTCGCCGTGGCGGTCGGACTTGCGGTTGCGGTCCGAGTTGAGGTGGCGGTCGCAGTGGCTGTCGGCGTTGCGGTCGCGCTCGCCGTCGCCGTTGAAGTCGCAGTTCGAGTTGGAGTTGCCGTGGCCGTTGCAGTTGCGGTCGACGTTGCGGTCGCGGTAGCCGTGGCAGTTTGAGTTGCAGTCGCTGTCACTGTCGCGGTGGTTGTCGGAGTCGCCGTCGTTGTGGCGGTGACCGTAGCTGTCGGCGTCGGCGTCGCTGTAGAGGTAGCAGTTCGAGTTGGAGTTGCCGTAGCCGTCGCGGTCGGAGTTGCAGTCGATGTTGCCGTCGCGGTTAGAGTCGCCGTCGCGGTGGCTGTCGGGGTCGCAGTCGCCGTCGCAGTCCGAGTTGCAGTCGCCGACGCTGTTGCGGTGGCAATTAGTGTCGCTGTCGGAGTCGCCGATTTCGTCGCAGTCGCCGACGGCGTACTGGTCGCGGTCGCCGTAGTCGTCGGAGTCGGAGTGGTCCAGGGTTGGTCGTATTCCAGCACCCGCTCGTTTTGGCTATCGGCTATATAGACGTTGACCGAAGCGTCCACCGCGACTCCCGATGGATTATCGAGACTGGCGGCGCTGAGCCCGCCGTCATTGATAGTGCTGCTAGCCAGATCCCCGTCCTGGCCGAAGACGTTATCGGCGATGGTGTCGCCCGCGCCTTTCTCGCCGCTGGTCGGATTCAGCGGGGTGTTGTACTCAAGCACCCGGTTGTTGGCTTCATCGGCGACATAGAGATTGCCTAACGCGTCCACCGCGACTCCCCCCGGACCGCATAGGTCGTCGGGAGTGTCGCCGGTGTTGCCGGAGTCGCTGTTGCAGCCCGCCGTCGTGAAGCTCGCCTGGCCAAAGACCAGGTCGGCAGTGGTGTTGGTCTGCGGCGTGTTATATTCCAGCACCCGATTGTTGTAGGAATCAGATACGTAAAGGGCGCCCGACACCGGGTCGATGGCGACACCTTCGGGACCGCACAGATCGTTGGCATTGGGATTGCCAAAGGTACCGCCATCGCACGAATTCGTCGTGAAGCTCGACCCCTGGCCATACACCCTGTCGGCGGTGGTGTTGGTCAGCGGAGTGTTGTACTCGAGCACCCGGTTATTGCCGTAATCCGATATATACAGGTCGCCCGACGCGTCGAACGCGAGTCCCTGTGGATTGTCCAGGCCATTCTTGCCGGCAGCGACATTAGATCCCGTGAAGCTCGACTGGCCAAACACCTCGATTGCCGCGCCGCCTACGCATGGAAACTTCCCTTTGCAGGCGGCGAACGGATTGTTGTACTCGAGCACGCGGTTGTTGGCAGCATCCGCGACGTAGAGATTGCCCGACGCGTCGACGGCCAGCGCTGTCGGGAAACACAGGTCAGTGGCGGTGGGGTTCGCTCCCTCATTGCAGCTATCGGCGGTGAAACTGGACTGTCCGATCACCAGGTCGGCCGCGGCGCCGCTGGTGAACGAGTCGGCGTCCCTCCATCCCAGCACCCGGCTGTTGTCGGTATCTGCCACGTAGAGGTTGTTAGGCGTGACGCTGGAATCGATTGCCGCCGCTTCAGGGAAATCGAATGTATCGCCCGCCGCCGTACCGCCCTGGTTGGGAGAATTGTGGATGAAGTCAGGCTGTCCGAGGACGCGGTCAGCAACAGTATCGCCCGATGCGGCCAGGACCATCACCGCGTAGAGCGCAGCGGCGAGTATCCCGATCGCGATCCTGAACGCCGGATGACTGCGCCTCGCGACTGGCGAAGCTTGCGAATTCACGCTGCTAGGTTTAGCGCACCTGCAGCAACGATTCTACATTTAGGCGAGATTTCCGCTATTTTGGTCAGGTTCTGCACATTTTATCATATAGGGGCCGGTTCCCGGCAGCATTGGCAGGTAAGCGAGGATTCGGATCATCATTTTGTGTAAGAATTGACTACAGGAATTGTACGTTGCGAGGGGGGATGTCCATGAAACTGATTCGCACGGCGTTGGTTGCGTCGCTGATGCTGGGATTCTCGTCCGGAGTGTGGGCGCAGAACAGCATGAAACTGCTCGCTCCGGGGGTAGGCTGGGCCGAGCGAGCGGGACGTCTCTATTGGACCAACGATGATGGCGCAAGTTGGAGGGACATTACGCCGCCCAGTAGTCTGATCTCTGAGAGCCAAGTTACCAGCGAAAGCCAGTCCTATGAAAATCTAGACGACGTGTTCTTTGTCGATGGCCATAGAGGTTGGGCGGTGTTCTCGCGCTTCGACGATCGCGCAAACCCTAACAGGCAGCCGAAGTTCGACCTGGCCTTTACCAGCGACGCGGGCGCGACCTGGACGAAGACGCATTTGGCTGTTCCGCCGGCGGCGGACTGGCAAGGACACGAATCCGAGGGTGATCCAGAACTCGACAAGTGGGCTGGTCAAGTGGTCTTCGCAGACGCTCAGCACGGATGGATTTACATCAATGCGGGAAGCTTGCATAGTTTTTTGAGTCTCATGCTGGCAACCTCAGACGGAGGCAGGACCTGGAAGCAACTGCGACACGCCCCGGCGATGGTGGGTCCGCAGGCGGTCATGGTCACGCCCAGCGAGGGATGGCTTTTTGGCAGCGCCGAGAGCTTGAGCCAAGACGGTTCGATTGAAGGGCTATACGTAACTAGAGATGGCGGAGAAAGTTGGCAATTGGCTTACAACATGGAGGACGGGTTCGCCGCTCCGAAAGACATAGCCAAGACCGATTGGGGGCCCGCGACTTGCTACGTGATGGGTGTGCCGAAGTTCGAGAATAGCAAGCATGGTTTTTTGGAAGTGACTTGCTCCACTCCGAAAGATGCAGAAGACCACTACACGAAGGTGCTATTTGCGACCAATGACAGTGGCCAAACATGGAAGCCGAACCGGATTGTGAAAAATCTGGGAGATAGTCGTACGAAATACGGTTTATCCACCGTGGTCGGCTCCAACTGGATCTTCGTTGCCCGTTCTGATGTTGGTCTCGTGCTTACCAACGTCGGAGCCGGGGCGTCGATCGACGCCAGTGCCGATGCGGGCGCGGCTAAGCCACGTTACTGCGACATCGATCAGCTAAGTTTTGTCACCCCGACTCGGGGCTGGGTGTTAGTGAGCGGTGACGAACTGCAGTCGACCACAGACGGCGGAGCTACGTGGACCGATATTACGCCGGCACCAAAGGCCATGAAGCGCTAGGCCGCTGCGGATTTGCCCGGTTGCCGGCGGCATCGGCGGTGCAAGCGAGGATTCGGATCATAATCTAGTGTAAGAATCGACCGAGGAAATCGTCTGTCACATGGGGGGGTGTCCATGAAACTGATTCGCACGGCGTTAGTTGCGGCGCTGATGCTGGGATTTTCGTCTGGCGTGCAGGCGCAGAACAGTATGAAGCTGCTCGCTCCGGGGGTGGGCTGGGCCGAGCGCGCGGGAAGTCTCTGTTGGACCAACGATGATGGCAAAAATTGGAGGGATATCACGCCTGCACAGATTTCGGACATATTTTTCTTGGATTCGCATCGCGGTTGGCTGTTAGTGTCAGGCTCCAGTTCCGACTCAGACAATCCCCAGTTCGTTTTAATGTCCACCAGCGATTCTGGCGCGAATTGGACTACAACGAAGGTTAGTGTCTCACCAAGTGACTTAACCCCGGGTTGGCCCCTAACCGGTCGGGGCAGAATTACGTTCGCCGATTCTGCCAACGGTTGGCTGGACTTAGACTCGAGTCGAAATACCGCTTTTACTTCGGGCTATTTATATGCAACAAGCGATCGTGGCGTGACGTGGAGGTACATGGGAGGCGGGGGAGGCTACAACGATCCGATGGAGTTGGCTTCTCCTAAAGATGGATGGATGGTCAGTAACGCCGGCGAGGAGCTATGGGTCACGCATGACGGAGCAAAGAGTTGGCAGCAAATTCGCTTAACCGCTCCCGCCGCTGTCGCGCCCGCGAATCGTTCCGCGACGTATGGGCTGCCCGTGTTCGCAGCCGATAGCAAGCGCGGCTTTGTGCAGGTAACCTTCTCCGGTGGCACCGGCCTGGATATAAAATCCGCCGTGGTATTGTTCGATACCGACGATGGCGGCCGAACCTGGAAACCGGACCGGATTGTGAAAAATCTGAGAGATAGTTCTCGTACGAAATACAGTTTATCCACCGTGGTCGGCTCCAACTGGATCTTCGTTGCGCGCTCTGATGTTGGTCTCGTGCTTACCAACGTCGGAGCCGGGGCGTCGATAGACGCCAGTGCCGATGCGGGCGCGGCTGGGTCACGTTACCGCGACATCGATCAGCTAAGCTTTGTCACCCCGACTCGGGGCTGGGTGTCGGTGAACGATGACGAACTGCAGGCGACGACCGACGGCGGCGTTAGCTGGACCAATATTACGCCGAGACCAAAACCGTGACGCGCTAGGCGGCGGCGGATTTGCGGAGCATGTTGGCGCTTGGGATGCCGGTTTTGGCGAACGATTTTTCGCAATCGGCGGTCGATGGGCCGCGCATGTTGCCTTCCATGTAGGCGAGGCCCGGGCAGCGGGTGCATCCGCTCGACATGCGCAGCAGGTCGAGCAGACCGGCAGGTCGCGCGTCCGGATCGAGCGAACCTCCTCGAGCTGCGGCGAATATCTTCCAGATGTCGATGAATTTCTGCTGGCGCACGTTGCCGCTCGGCAGCGGAAATTGCACGCAAGGATAGACGTCGCCGTAGGGCGACACGTAGCAGGCGCTATGACCGGCGCTGCACGGGATGTTGTCCATCGCGTCTTCGTCGGCGCCGGGAGCGACCGCGATGAACTGGTCCTCCTCGTGCTGCCGGCGATGGTCTTGTCGTTCATTATCTCGCGCAGATCTTCGCGCGAGACGTTGAGGCGCAGCAGCGAGCGGTCGCCGTTGATATGCGGCGTGATGGTCGGGATCGACCGTGAAATTCGCGCCAAGCTCCGCGGCGAGGGCCTGCACGCCGGGATAGTCGAAGCGGGTCTGCTTCATGATGACGTTGGCGATCGTGACTTTCAGATCCTGCGCGAGACCAGAAAGCGGATCGCGGCGATCGAGCGCTGGAGCGAGCCGGTGACCTTGGTGATCGCGTCGTGAACTTCGGGGCGATGCGAGTAGATGCTGATCTGAACGGTATCGACGCCGAGGTCGCGAATCAGCGCGGCTTCCTTTTCCTTGATCAGGATCGCGTTGGTCTTGAGCTTGACGTTGAAGGTCAGTTCGCGCGCGCGCCGGATGATCGGAAAAATGTCCTTGCGCAGCATCGGCTCGCCGCCGCTGATGGTCAGCAAGAAAACTCCCGCCGTCCGCCATCTGGCTCATCAGGTCTTCGATTTCGTCGTAGGTCATCTCGCCTTGGTCGTCGTGATCGAGGTAGCAATGGACGCAGCGCTCGTTGCATCGCCAGGTGAGTCGAGATGAACGCCGAGCGGGATTCCCAACTGGATCGCCTTGGCGTTGAGGTTTTCGAGCAGCGTGCTCATGCGCGCCTCCGGTCCGATCGGATGATCGGCGAGCAGGAGAATTCCCTCGTGCGCGAGTTCCTCGACCAGTTCGAGCGCGTCGCGATAGGCGGTGCTCGGCATCGATGTCGAATTCGGGGACGAGCGTGCGCGCGACGATTTCGCGCAGCGGAGTGGCGCCGTCGGCGGCGCTCCAGATGAGGCTGGCGGTGGGATTCAGGCTGAAGACCTTGGAATCCTTGACCGACATGATGACCATCTCGTCGGCCATCATGCGCGCCGCAATGTCGCGGCTGGGCTTGATGTAGACGTCGCCGGTGTCAGCTTTTGCTCATCCGATCAGATCCCAAACTTCTTCATCGGGCCGAAAGGTCAATTCGTAAACCGGAACCCGCGATGACGAACTCGCAGGCCGATGCGAAACAACCGCTCGACCAGGCCGGCATCGTCGGCAAAAAACAAAATGTTGCGCAACAACCGCCGCGCCGCTTCCGCCGGTGCGAGTCGGGCTCGCATGATTGTGCCGTCCCTGGACCAGCAAGTACAACCCCGCCAGCGGCGCCGCAATATTTTCGCCCGGCCTGCCCAGGTCGCCGGCGAACGGCGTGCCGCAAGCCTGGTATCCTTCGCCGGTGCGGCGCACGTATGAGATTTCGTCGGTCAGCAGAGTCGCGTCGGGCGGCGCCAGGCGCGAAATCGTCGTCTTGCCCGCGCCCGATACTCCCGAAAACAGAAACGCGCGGCCGTTGCGCACCGCGCTCGCCGAATGCACCAGGAAGCCGCCGCGCTCCGCCAGCACCAGGCTGTGCACGATGCGCATGACGGAGTCGATTGCATAGGGAGTGGCGGCCTGGCGCACGTATCCGCGCAGGCTCGCCGGATCCCATTGCGCACGAAAATCGCCGCGGTTCGATCATCCAACGGCCGCTCGCGTAGCGGACTTGAGGTCTTCGTCGGCGCGGTCGATGTCACCCGAGGGCGGCGACGACCTCGACGTCGAGGCGGATGCCGGCGTTGACGGGCTTGGCGACAAATCCAGCATACCGGCGCTCGAGCATCGCGATGAAATCGCGATCGGCGGAATGAATATCGATCGGCAGACCGCCAATGACGATTGAGGTCAGGTAACCGGGGCCGTCGCTCAGGCGCGGCGTTGAGTCGGCGTGGATTTCCATGAATGAAAACGGAGTGCGTGAATCTTCAAGACCACGCGCCGAAGAAAATCCGACTGGCGGATCGCGAGTGACAAACATCTTCCCGCGACGTGAGGCAACCGACCGGAAGTTCGTGTCCATCGCGAATGATCAAAGCGATACCACTGAGCCGAGAATTGATCCGACGACTGCAACCGGCGGATCGCAGGTGACGGCGGCGTCGCCACGCGTGATCAATTGGGTACTGCCACCATCTTCGATCCGGTCTATCAAGCGATGCGTACAGAGCCATCCGTCGCGCACGAAGAGCAGCAAGTCGCCTCGCGCCGGCTCTGCGAGTTCCCATCGGCGCGGACCATCAATTCGTCGCCGGGCCATAGCGCGGGAACCATGCTGCTGCCGGCGACCCGGACGCGCGCGTCATAGCCGGCACGCAGCGAGGCTGCGACCAGTTCGCAGCCGACGCTTTCGATAGTTTGTGTCGTCGCCGATTCCAATCAGCGCCGCCGACTTACAGTCCTGCTTGCGCAGCTTGAATGCCGGTCGCGCCAGTCAGGGTAGAGAAATAAATCTGCGAGGCGCCGGTCGCGGTGGACGAGTTGTCGACAACAATGCCGCTGGTTCCGCCGGACTCGGTGACGGCCGCCGATGCACCCGTTGGCGTCGTCGCGCCCAAGGTGAAGGACATCAGGCATCCGCTGGCTGCCGGACAACTTATCGGCGCGGCGGTCTTGCCATTGGCCGTAACGCTGAGATACGCCCGGTCGGTGGTACCATTCAGGAATTCCGTCACGGGCGAGCAGGTCGCGGCGCCAGTGGTCAGGACCGGTCCCGTGCTGACGGTACCGAACGCGTTACTGGCGATCGGGACACGATACAGCGTCGGGTCGCCACCGGCATTTCCGCAGACGTAAAGATTGCCGGTTGGACTGTTGCCGGTGTTGGAAGTCTCCGAGGCGAAGTAGATGTTGTCGAAGTTGCCCGAATAGACAGGTATGCCGGAGGTGGTGGATCCCGTGCCCACCAAGGCCTTGGTGCCGCAGGTATGCTCCGCGAAGCCCGACGCAAACTGATAAACGGCACTCATCGGAGCCGTCTCACTTGGGCACTCCGTCGACGTACCGTGGCATCCGTCGTTACCTATAAATGTGTAGATCGTCCCGTGCGTCCCCGCAGTTGGATCCACCAGGGGCGCGTCCAGTTTCAGAGCGGTCCCGGTGGTCACGGTTGTGCCGGCACAGTTGACGCCGCCGCTGGTCGTATCACCCAGGATCTCCGAGTCGGTGACGGCAGGAGTCGCTGCATCGACAGTGACTTCATGCAGCCTGGCGCCGTTGTTGGTGCCGTCGTATGAAGCGTTAACCTCAACGGTTCCATTCACTTCATTGTAGATAGCGCCGCTAAGGATCTGGATGGCCGCGGTTACCGGGAATCCTCCAGTGGTAACCTCCACAGGAGTTCCATTGAAAACGCCGGTAAACTTGTGGACCGCGCCGCTGCTGTCGCCGACAAAGATCGTGTCGGCGTCAGTTCCAGAGAAAACATAGTAGGGCGAAGAATTCGTATCGGTGGGCGAGCCATTAAAGGTCAGCGAGAGCAGGCAAGAACCCGCGCCTGCCTTGCAAGTCACGTAAGCCGATCCAGTCGTCGAGCTGGTGCCGGGAGATACAGGCGCGGTGGCCGAGGTGCCTTGACCAATCACCGGGCGCAGGATTTCCAGAGTAGCAGTGAGGTTGCCTCCGACGCCCTGGACAAACGCCACCTGCGTACCATCGTAGGACGGCGTCACCGAAGTCGCGACCGTTCCGCCCGTGTTGTAGGACCACGCGACGGACGGTGCGGTGGTGCTGCCGCATCCGCCGTTGGCGACTGTGCCCAGGTAAATCTTGTTAAACGCAATGACACTGGCTTGCGTGCTGCTGCCCGCCAAGCTCGTATTATATACAACGTAGTCGCTGCAACTCGCTGTCTTCGTACCGTAGGTGTACTTTCCAGGGAAGAAAGCGGCGCCGACCGTCGCTCCGGCACCACCCAAAGACTGGCTCCAATCCTTTTTTACTTTGACTTTCTTGACTTTGGCTTGCTTGGTCTTCTTCTTGTCCGGGACCGTTGCGATCGCGTCCTCGGATTGGAGCTGGGCCCGCCGAATCTGCTGTAGCCAGTAGCGCGGGTCTTGCTGGACCTTGTCTTCCGTGTCGGAACCGGGTTCCGGTTGCGAGAAAACCAAATGACTGGTGCTCCAGTCGGTCGGTACGCCCACGAAAGAGGAGTGCGCGGCCCTTTCGTAGCCGTCGACCAGCGCATTCATGTCAGTAGCCGGCGGTTCCTGGCCTCTCGCCGGTATCACCAACAATCCGAGCAAGACAGCGCTCGCAGCAATTTTGAGGAACATGCGATTCCCATTTCTCAGACGGATATTGGTTGCGGGCTTGGAAAACTCTCTCATATCACAGGACCGAGATCCCAGACCGGGACGAGCACCGCGGATCAGGAGTTCTTACGATTTTGATGGCAGGAACCTGTGGTGCCAATCTTTCCGCAGCTTAGGGCCATCGTTTCAAAGACGCGTTCCCGCTCGAAAGATGGCTTCACATACGGCTTTTTGCCGGCAGCTCCCCGCTTCACTTGATCTTTTTGATTATGCTTTGTCATCTTCGCGGCTGGAATCGTAGGCCAAAGCTTCACTTGGTGCAAGCTCAACGGCAGCCACTGCTTAAAACGCGTGCGATCAGATGCAAAATGAAATGACTAAGGATCGTGGTTTGTCGGCGCCGGTATATCGCGGCGAATACGATTGGCGAACAGCAGGTTGCGGTGCTTCATCGTGACCAGGATTGGCCGGGCGACGTAGTAAAGCGGGTACAGTGCGCGCGGCAACGGCATTAGCGAGCGGTCGCTCATCTTCGGCGTAACCACGCGTTCGACGAAATATCTGAAGCGGTCGCGCATCGATTCGACGGTGCCGAGTCCGATTGCCCATTCGTCGAGATCGCCGCCACGACTCGAATCGAAAATGTTTCGCACGATCCGCCGACTCAGCGCCGCTACGCGCGAATCGCGACAGGCGGCATCGAGCAGTTCAGCTGGTACCTCACAGAGCTGAAGCGAATGGACTAGATTTGCTCCGAGCAACACCATTCTCAGGCTTCGCGTCCGGATCGCTTCGTCGATGACGCTGGTCACGGTGCCTGGCGTCGCGGTCGCAAGAACGCGGGCGAAGTCGCAAATTTGGGCAAGAGTCGGCCAACCATGCTTGGACGCGTGGCAGGCTTGAAACAGAATCGAGTCGGCGGGTCCGAGCACGCGGACGCGCATCCCGAGTAACTCGAGCTTGGCGGTTCGATTCCAAATCTCTTCGCCATCAGGACCAAAAGGGAAATAACTTGGTGAGAGCTGCCAATGGAGGTCGACTACACTGTCTTCGCGCGAGAAATCGAGTGACACGTCGGGAAAGAATCCACTCTCGACTACGTCCTGCCGATAGGCTGGCGAGGAGTAGCCGACTAGTTCCAGCGCCTTGGCCGCACGCGGCAGGTCCGACAGCCGAACCAGGAAATCCAGGTCTCCGAACACCCGCATCGCGACATCACCGTACGCGGCAATGGCGAGCGCCGGCCCCTTGATTGCGATCGACGGCACTCCGGCTGCCGCAAACGAATCGACAATCTCGGCGGCGCAGGCCGACAGATGATTGGTCCGCAGTGCGTTCGCCTGGTAGCTGAGCCTGAGCGCGCGGGCGACATTGGAAGGAAGTTCGGCAGCGGTTTCCGCGCCGAGAGTCGCTCCTACGATCGGCGCGATACAATTGCGATTGGCGAGCGCGAGAAATCGATTCCAATCGACGCCGCGGCGCGCCAGCTCTCGCATCGCGCCGGGGTCCGCCAGCCGGCCGGACGCTGCACAGCATCGCAACAAAAGCTCGATCTCAGCGTCAGGCGCCGGTGAAATTGGAGAACTCATCTACCGTTCTTGACGGCTACGAAAATGTCGATTCAACAACGACCCGCGAGGAGCCAGCTCCAAGCAGCACGGCCCAGAGGATTCTTACACAGCGGTATCAGAAGCGCACCTTCACGCTGCCCAACGTCGCCGGCAAGCCGGAGACCTGTACTATTCCTCCCTGACCATCACTGACGTTGACGCCGCCCTGAGCAATCGCGATGGAGGAAGTTCTTCGATGACGCGAAGCGCGCGGAGCTTTAGTAACGGCCAGACCCTGAAGGACCAGAGTTGCAGAACCACTGGAAGGGATGCTGACCAGTGGTGAAAAAGTGAACACGCTCGAGGCTGAGGGTAATCCGGCCGCAACTTGCGTGGTGCCGCCGACAGTGGCGATAAGCGTCAGGGATGAGAAAAGGGCGGGGGAGCCAAGGTTGATCGTGACCGACTGCAAATTAAGAGGGCCGCTGGTCGTATTCGTAATCGTGAAGGTCCCGGCCGCCGCGGTTTTGCCGGCTTTGACCTTCGTCTTGACTGCAGTGGCCGATGCGGCCGCCCCGGGAAAGGCGGCGACCAGCTTGGCGATGTCCGGCGACCCCCATCCGGTTGCCAGATCGTAGCCGACCCCGGCGCTGTAGCCGGGGATTGAATTGTTGGCATTGTTGCCCGTGGTCACATCGTGGAGTCCGGAACTGGGACTTTGCAGATTACCCAGCTCATACAACCGCGCATTGATATTGCCCAGTCGGGTTACGCCTTGCGCCTGCGCGATCAGGCGCGACACTCCCGCCCACATCGGAGTGGCGATACTGGTGCCGCCGGTGAGAGCAAAGGTCGGTGCGGGGTCGGTGGTCTTTTGCGTCGCGACAAAAAATCCCGGCAAGGCGATCGCCGGAGTGACGCCCACCGCGGGACCGTCGGCGCCCATCGCCACGTCCGGGATATCGCGGGCTGCGTCGTTGGGCACGCCGACCCCGGCTTGCCAACTGGGCTTGCCGAAGATCACGCTCGGACCGCCGCCGCTCGCATCCTTGATCGGACAATAGACGGGGGCGGTGCCGCTATCGTTATTGTTCCAGACGCTCTCGAGTCCATCGCTGACAGTACTCAGATCGTTGCCCGCAGTATCGTATGACGGCTGGAATTTGGTGCCGCCGACCACCGTGATGTTCGCACTGGCGGCTTCTTCATCGATACTGGGCTGCCATAGATTGCCGTTGGCGTCGGTGTAGTTGTTGGACGTCGTTGGGCAACTGGATTGGTTGTAAGCCTCCTGATCCGGGGAAGCCTGCGTGAGTCGGCCGGAATCGGACTTCCGCACTTCCAGTTGCTGCCGTAGTCGCCCGAAGATTTGAAGATGGTCTGACCCTGCAGCGCCGCTTCGGCTTCAACGTCATCCAGGGCCAGGATGGTTGTCACGGGATCGCAGCTGCCCTCGACGCTGCTGCTGATCACGCCGCATTGATTCTCGAGCACCGCGTATTGCATCGCGTTCAGGTAGTTGCCGTTCACGTAGTAAACGCGAATCGGCGTGTTGGGCGACACCGCATGCACCCACTCGATATCCAGATAAGGCTCGTTGTCCGACGGCAGGCCGGGCGTCGCGGCGGGAGTGGCGCCGTTTAATGGCGGGTTGACCGCGGTGTAGACAATCGGCGGCAACACGCCCGGCGTTGGCAGCGGCGACGGCAAACCCGGAAACTGGTTGACGAAATTGGTCAACGTCACGGTATTGATGCTGGCGTTTTCGGGCACCGCGACGCAGTCGCCTGAGGTAGCGGTGCCGCTGGTGCCGAGGTTGCCACTGTTGAGCACAGAGGTCTCATCATAAAAAGTATAGAGGTCGCCGGGACCGAAATAAGGGCTGGTATTGCATCCGGCCGGCTCTGTGCAGGAACTGACGATAGCGTCGGTTTCGGTCTGAAGCGGACCGGCGTTATGTGATCTCAACCCTTCGATCGAGACAATCGTTGGCGCCAATGCCGCCGGCACCTGCGGATCGGTAACATTGGCGTAGTTGACGCCATCACCGAGAATCGTCGTCCCGAGGGCCTTTTTGATCTGCCAATAGAGACCGGTGAATCGCACCGCGCGGGCCATCGGATCCATCGCGGTCACCATCAGTCCCCGGCTCCTGAGCCAGCCGGCGACCGCCTGCATCTGCTGGGTGGTCGGGCCGAAGTTCGATGCGAACTGCTGGGGCGTGAGCCATCGACGATAAGAGGGAGAATCGCGGTTTTGAACGTCAGCTTCGAGCTGGGTCAACTGCGTGCGGTTGTTCAGCGCCATTATTACTTCGAGCCGCAGCGGCTGACTGTCCGGCAATTCGATTGTAAACGCGGCGTCGTTGACGTGGTCGCCGACGAGCGGCGCATACTCCTGCGCCATCACGATCCCGCCGCAAACCGCCAGCACCGCGATCACGTAAACGACTAGCGTGGCGTATCGATTGCCGATCCTGTCTCTCCGTTGTAATTCCATCGAAAACCGTCTCCTCTCAAGCGGCTCTGGCCATGACGCGACGCGCGGACGCATACAGCGTCTCGCGCAAGTTTGAGCGCTCCATCGTGCTTGCGGGCGGAATACTTTGCGGGAACTTGAAGACTTGCGCCGTATCGACCTGCGCCTTAATCGATTCCAGCCGGGACAGATTCGCGCCGTAGTAGTCTGTCTGCCACGTGGTCAGCGAAGGGTCGGGAAAATTGACGTACGCGCCGCTGCTGAAATTGCGCATCGCCCCATAAAAGCTCGCCTGCCATTCAAGATTGCGCTGCACGGTCGACCGGCCATCGTCAGCGCTCCAGTTAAGCGCCAATGTCATCAGCCACTCACTGTCGCGATGCACAAAGCCAGTAGCCGCGGGCGCGACAGCGTTGACTTGCGCGCCCGTCTGGAACAGCACGAAACTGGCCGATTCAGAAGTGCCGGGCCATGCGCGCATGAAAGAAAACGCATCCTCGATTGCCTCGGCGCTCGGCGGCGCGGCGAAAAATGACGATCGCTCCTGGTAATGGTCGGGAGGTCCGGGCTCGTCCAGGAACGTCAGTTGCGCGTCCCAGTACGCCAACTGCTCGATGTCGGCGTACAGAGGCGCCGCGACCTGGTAGACCGGCGCCAGAATATCGGCCAAGTCGGCGGGCGTGCCCGCAAGCTGTCCCAGGAGCGTAATAGTAACGTCCTTGCCCGCGGCCAGTTGCGCTGGGGTCACGGCGGAAGCGCCAATGCGATTTCCCATGGTCGGCGGAGCATCCTGAAGCGCATCGACCAGCGCCGCATAAATCGCGTCGGATTGCCCGCTCCAAATGATCTCGAAGACGGTAATCAGGTCGTCAGCCGGCATGGTCTGCAGGCTGAATGAAGTATTGATCCCGAAGTTGCCACCGCCGCCGCCGCGGCACGCCCAAAATAAATCGGGGTTCTCAGTGGCGCTGAGCGTCAGGATTTGTCCGTCCGCGGTGACCAGCTCGATGCTCAATACTTGATCGCAAGCGAGACCGTAGCGGCGCATGTTGAAGCCAATCCCGCCGCCAAGCAGAAATCCCGCGGCGCCCACTCCTATGCATCGGCCGTGAGTGATGGTCGCATCGGCGGCCTGCAACGCCGAATAGAGATCGACGTTGCGGATACCGCCGCCGATCGTGACGATACCGCTGGACGGTGCGAACTGAGCCTGGTTCATGAGCGTCATATCGATCATCAGACCGTGCGTCGTGGAAAAACCGGCGTAGGAGTGACCGCCGGAGCGCGCAATCAGCGGGATATCGTTCTGTTGCGACCATAAAATCGCCTGCGCCACGTCGGTCGCGCTCGCGCATTTGGCGATACCGTCCGGCAATATCGAGGCGTAACGCAGATTGTTGGGCAACGCTGTCGCCCTGAAGCCGTGATCGCCCGGCCGCAGCACTGGGCCCGAGATGCGACGGGCTAATTCTCGCCAAGCTGAATCGTTGGAACTCGAACTGGTACTGGATGCGCCGCCGCAGCCGGTCAAGCCGAGCGTGCTCAGGCCGAGCCCCGCGCCCGCGGCTAGTCGAGCCGACTTGGCGAGGAACTGGCGCCGAGTCAGAGCGACGTCACTGATAGGCAATTCGCCACATCCATTCGACCCACAACCTCATCCATCTCCGGCCCCACCGAACTTCAGTAGCGGATGCGTATCGCTCAGGCGAAGACGCTCAACAAAAACCGTCAAGAACCAATTGTAGTGAAAATGCAGCCGCGTTTCAGCAGGGCTGTTCGCGCTATCAAAAGGCGGCGCTCCGTCGTTTCAAGAGCATGCGCCTTTCGACGGGTAGCAGACAGACGATCGGCGGCTTGCGCTACTGGATGGAGTTGGGCTATCGGCGTCTTTGATTCGAGTCGCTCGACAGGAAGATTCGGCGAAGATGCGTTTCACACTAATGCTTTCCCGCGGAGAGCATCGGCATTTCCAGGCGATCGCTCAGGCCGCTGAGGCATCCGGTTGGACTTCGATCACAATTCCCGACAGCCTCTTTTTTCCGCGCGCTACCGAGTCTGACTATCCATACGCGGATACCAACAATATCCGGGAATATATTTCGGCGACTCCCTTCATCGAACCTTTCGTCGCGATGACCTGGATGGCGGCGGTGACGAAGACGATTCGATTCTACCCGGCAGTCATGAAAGTGCCGGTACGGCAGCCGCTCGTTCTAGCCAAGGCTCTGAGCTCGCTTGCAGTTGTCTCGGGCAACCGGGTGAGTCTCGGCGCGGGTCTCGGTCCGTGGCGGGAGGACTTTACCTACAACGGCGTCGCCTTCGAAAAACGCGGCCGGCTGATGAACGAGTGCATCGAGATCATCCGAGGCGCGATGCGCGGCGACTACTTCGAATTTCACAGTGACAACTACGACATCGGACCGATGAAGATGAACCCGGTGCCTGATAAGCCGGTACCCATCCTGTACGGCGGACACAGCAAGGCCGCGCTCGCCCGCGCCGCCAGCCTGTGCGACGGCTGGATTTCGGCGAATGCCGATACCGACACGCTCAAAAGCCTAATCGGCGGACTGAATGCCCAGCGCGAGCGGTACGGAACCTTGCGCAGATCCGATTTCGAAATTCACGTGATGGACGTGACCGCGCGCACTGGGGACGACTTCAGACGTCTGGCGGACCTCGGTGCGACCGACATCGTGACCGGCTTCGCGAGTGAAGGCCCCGAAATGATCGATCACGTGCGACGCTTTGGCGAAAAGATAATTTCGTCGATGTGAACGCGCGACCTCGGTTACACGAATGCTGGATAGGCGACGTGCGGTCAGAATTCTCCTGACATTCTCGCTAGCCGCGATGGTCCAAGCGGAACTCCCCGATTTCCCCGCCGCTCTCGCCGGCGAACAACCCAAGGTGGAGCAGGAATGTCTTAGCTATGATTCCGCTTATGAAAACGCTCCGTTGTTCGTGGTCAAGCCGAGCGCGGGAGAGGAACGCACTTATCTATACAAGCGGACTGACCTGTGCGCGAAAGACAAGCCGTGCGGATCGCGACAAAAGTCCTACCTGGTGAGCGGTGATGTGGTCTTTGCGGGTCCACCGAATCGAGGTTTTCGATGCGCCTATTACGGGACGTCCAACGGCAAAATCATCGCCGGCTTCATTCCTATCGAGAACCTCGAACCGATTGTCGAGGAGAGCGGAATGTCGATCGATTTCGCGGCCGGGAACTGGAAGTACGAAGATGACTCGATTGCAATAAAGGCGACTGCCGCGGGACAAGTCAGCGGCGATGGACAGGCGTACTATCAAACGGCCGAAACCGTAAACGACGGAGCCTTTTCCGCCCGCGCTCCTTTGACGGCGGGACAGAAGGAGCTGGTGTTCAAGGAGGGCAATGACGAGTCATCTTGCGTGGTGAAGCTTCACCGGCGCGGACCCTACATGGTCGCCTCGGATAACGGCAACTGCGGCGGCCTGAACGTCCGCTTCAACGGCATCTACACCAAGGCCAAACCGAAATAGACTGGCTGATTGGCGATAAGTCTCACCCCCTGTCTATATTGATCTTCGCTTTTGAACCTCATTTACCCTCGAGGTCGGAAATAGACGTGAGACTTTTTCGCATTGAATCCAAATTCGGCGTTCGAGAGACCTGATGGCGATTGGAGTCGCGCTGCATCACAAGACCGACTACCAGTATGACCGCTTGGTTGATCTTTCTCCGCAGGTGGTTCGCCTGCGGCCCGCGCCTCATTGCCGAACTCCTATTACCGCGTATTCGCTGAAAATCGAGCCGCGCGAACATTTCATCAACTGGCAGCAGGATCCGCAGAGCAACTACATCGCGCGGATGGTGTTCCCGAAGCAGGTGCATCATTTCTCGGTCGAAGTCGATCTGATCGCCGAAATTTCGGTCATCAATCCCTTCGACTTCTTTTTGGAGCCGTATGCCGAGAAGTGGCCGTTCGACTATGCCGAGGAGCTGCGCCGTGAACTTGCGCCCTGCCTCGACGCTCAACCGGCCGGGCCAAAGCTGCGCGCCTACTTTGCACACATCGATCATGAAGCCCCAGCGCAGCCAGGATTTTCTGGTCGCCCTGAATCAGCAGCTTCAGCGCGAGATCGCTTATGTGGTCCGGCTCGAACCCGGAATCCAGTCGTGCGAGGAAACGCTGACGCTAAAGAGCGGATCGTGCCGCGATACCGCGTGGCTGCTGGTCGAAATCCTGCGCCATATCGGCCTCGCCGCGCGCTTTGTGTCGGGCTACCTGATTCAACTCAAGCCCGACGTGAAACCGCTGGAAGGGCCCGAGGGTCCGGGACGGGATTTCACCGATCTGCACGCGTGGGCGGAAGTCTATCTGCCGGGCGCGGGATGGATCGGGCTCGATCCCACCTCGGGACTGTTCGCAGGCGAGGGTCATATTCCGCTCGCGCACTGCGCCGGAAGCATCCTCGGCCGCGCCGGTCAGCGGAATGGTCGGGCCGTGCGAGGTGGAATTTCATCACGAGATGTCGGTCACGCGGATTCACGAGGATCCGCGCGTCACGCTGCCGTATACCGACGAGCAATGGCATCGGATCGAAGCGCTCGGCTTCCGGATCGATCGCGACATCAGCGCCGGCGATATCCGTCTCACGATGGGCGGCGAGCCGACTTTCGTCTCGATCGACGACATGGAAGACTGCCGAATGGAATATCGCGGCGCTCGGCCCGCAAAAGCGCAAGCTCAGCTGAGCGAGCTGCTGTGGCGCCTGCTACGAGCGCTTCGCACCCGGCGGCCTGCTCCACTATGGACAGGGCAAATGGTATCCCGGCGAGCCGCTGCCGCGATGGGCTTTGAGTTGCTACTGGCGCAAGGACGGCGTGCCGATGTGGCGCGACGAGAGACTTTTCGCGCGCGACGATGACGCCACCTCGTTCGGGCCGGCCGATGCGCAGCGCTTTTCGGAAACGCTCGCGGCGCGGCTCGGCGTCGATCCCGGGTACGTCAACGCGGCGTTCGAGGATCCCGTTCACTATCTGCAGCGTGAGCGTCAGTTGCCGATCAACGTCGATCCGATCGACAATCGCCTCGAAGACCCCGGCGAGCGCGACCGCATCCGCCGCGTCTTCGAGCGCGGACTGGATAAGCCGGCCGGCTATGTGTTGCCGCTGCAACGCGGCATCGGCAAGGACGGTCCTCAGTGGCAGACCGGACTGTGGATGCTGCGCGGGCAGCATCTGTTCCTGGTCCCCGGCGATTCGCCGCTCGGCCTGCGATTGCCGCTGGCCAGCCTGCCGTGGGTGGAGCCGTCGGAAGCGCCGCAATTCTTCCCGCAGGATCCGACCGGACAGTTGCCGCCGCTGCCGGAGCCCAAACACATCGCGCCCGCCGAACCGAAACTTCAGTCGCGCAGCCTCGTTGACGTGCGCGACCAGAAACCCAAGACTGGGCGAGTCGGCGCCATGGATGGTTCGCACCGCGCTGTGCGTGGAACCGCGCGACGGGCGCTTGCACGTCTTCATGCCGCCGCTGGAGCGCAGCGAGGACTACATCGAGTTGCTCGCGGCGATCGAGGACACGGCGGCGAGCCTCGCGATGCCGGTCGTGATCGAGGGCTACCCGCCGCCGCCCGATTCGCGGATCAACCAGATCGAGGTGACGCCCGATCCCGGCGTGATCGAGGTCAACATTCATCCGGCGCACAACTGGGCCGAGTTGGTCGAATCTGACGACCGCGCTCTACGAGGACGCGCGGCAGTGCCGCCTGGGCACCGAGAAATTCATGATCGACGGCCGCCATACCGGCACCGGCGGCGGCAATCATTTCGCGCTGGGCGCCGCGACGCCGGCCGACAGCCCGTTTCTGCGCCGTCCCGATCTGCTGCGCAGCATGCTCGGCTACTGGCTCAACCATCCCGCGCTCTCGTACCTCTTTTCCGGGCATGTTCATCGGGCCGACCAGCCAGGCGCCGCGCATCGACGAAGGCCGCAACGACAGCCTCTACGAACTCGAAATCGCTTTCAGCCAGATTCCCAACCCGGGCGGCGAGTATTGCCCGCCGTGGCTGGTGGACCGGATCTTCCGCCACATCCTGGTCGACGTGACCGGCAATACGCATCGCGCCGAATTCTGCATCGACAAACTCTACTCGCCCGACTGCGCCACCGGCCGCCTCGGCCTGCTCGAGATGCGCGGCTTCGAGATGCCGCCGCACGCGCGGATGAGCCTGACGCAGCAATTGCTGGTGCGCGCCCTGGTCGCGTGGTTCTGGCGCGAGCCCTACCTGCGCGCGCCGATCCACTGGGGCACGCAGCTGCACGATCGCTTCATGCTGCCGTATTTCGTATCGGCCGATTTCGGCGACGTGCTCGACTGATTTGCGGCCAGGCCGGCTATCCGTTCGAGCTCGACTGGTTCGCGCCGCATTTCGAGTTCCGCTATCCGGTGTATGGCCGCGTGAACTACGCCGGCATCGACATCGAACTGCGCCAGGCGATCGAGCCGTGGTACGTGCTGGGCGAAGAGCCTGCGGGCGGCGGACCGCGCGCTACGTCGATTCGTCGGTCGAGCGGCTGCAGGTCAAGGTTGGCGGGCTGACCAGCGATCGCTACCTGGTCGCCTGCAACGGGCGCCGCGTTCCGCTGCATCCGACCGGCGCGCGCGGCGAATTGGTCGCGCGGCGTGCGCTATCGCGCATGGCAGCCGCCGTCGTGCCTGCATCCGACGATTCCCGGTGCATACGCCGCTGGTGTTCGACCTGTTCGACACGTGGACCGGCCGCTCGATCGGCGGATGCACCTACCACGTCGCGCATCCGGGCGGCCGCAGCTACGACACCTTCCCGGTCAACGCCAACGAGGCCGAGGCGCGCCGGGCGGCGCGCTTCTTCCCGTTCGGCCATACCGCCGGGCCCGATGGCGACCCCCGGTGATTGAATCAAATCCGCAATTCCCGACTACCCTCGATCTGCGGCGACCGGCATCATTCAAGGGTGGAGACGGTTACTAGAAATTTTTCCGACACCGGTTGTGGATGATCAGATGAATCAGGCCGGCCGCGCGGCGGGCGAAGAAATCGCGTCCGTATCGCCCTATCAATCCGATCCGGCTTTCTACGACGAGATGCTGACATCGGAAGGGCAAATTCGCGCGCACTGGCAGCCGCTGATGGATTCAATAGCGGCGACCGGCCAACAGGGTCTCGCCAGCCGATGGCAGGAAGGACGCCGTCTGCTCCACGACAACGGCGTTACCTACAATGTGTATGGAGATCCGCGACAGCACCAATCGGCCATGGCCGCTCGATCCGCTGCCGTTCGTAATCGGCGAGACCGAATGGGCGTCGATCGAAGCTGCGATGCGTCAGCGCGCGACGTTGCTGAACGCGCTGCTGGTGGACTTTTACGGATCGCAGCGGCTGCTGCGCGACGGTTTGTTCCCGCCCGAGTTGATCTTCCGTCATCCGGGATTTCTGCGCCCGTGCTGCAACGTGCCCGTGGCGGGCGGCATTTATCTCCATAATTACTCGGCGGATCTCGCGCGCTCGCCCAACGGGCAATGGTGGGTAATCGCGGACCGCACGCAGACTCCCTCGGGCGCCGGCTACGCGCTCGAAAATCGACTCGTATCGCAGCGCGTGCTGCCGCGATGTGTTTCGCGCTGCGCACGTGCGCCGGCTGGCCGACTTCTTTGTGGCCTTCCGCGAAGCGTTGCGCAGCCTCGTACCGCATCATCAGGACAATCCGCGCATCGTGCTGCTGACGCCCGGGCCGTACAACGAGACCTATTTCGAGCATGCTTTTCTCGCGCGCTACCTGGGCTACACGCTGGTCGAGGGCGGCGATTTGACGGTGCGCGACAACTGCGTCTTCCTCAAAACGCTGGGCGGACTGCTGCCGGTCGATCTGATCATGCGCCGCCAGGATGACAACTTCTGCGATCCGCTCGAGTTGCGCGAAGACTCAGTGCTAGGCGTGCCGGGACTGGTGCAGGCGGTGCGCGCGGGCAACGTCGCGATTGTCAATGCGCTGGGATCGGGCCTGCTCGAATCGCCGGCGACCGCCGCGTTCCTGCCCGGTCTCTGCAAGCATCTGTTGGGCGAAGAATTGAAGATGCCGACGGTCGCGACCTGGTGGTGCGGAGAGAACAAGCCGCTGTCCCACGTGCTGGAGAATCTCGAGGGTCTCGTCATCAAGCAGACCTTCGGCAGTGCGCGCCGCCTTCCAATCTTCGGCGCACGGCTGTCCGCTACCGAACGCGAACGACTGCTCGAAGACATCCGGAATGCGCCGGCCGACTATGTTGCACAGGAGCAGGTCGCCCTCTCTTCGCTGCCCGTTTGGCAAGAAGGCGGTGGTCTCGAGCCGCGGCACATGGTGTTGCGCGTGTATGTGATCGCGTCAGAGGGATCCTACGCCGTCATGCCCGGCGGGCTGACGCGAATCACTTCTTCGCTCGACAGCCTGGTTGCTTCGATGCAGCACGGCGGCGGCAGCAAGGACACCTGGGTGCTGTCGAGCAGTCCGGTTCCGCAAACTACTCTGCTGTCGGCCGCCTCGACGTCGCTCGATGTAAGCCGCGCAACCTTCGATCTTCCCAGCCGCGTGGCGGATAACTTGTTCTGGCTCGGGCGCTACGCCGAGCGCGTCGAATCTGCCGTGCGGGTCGCGCGCGCGATACTGACGCGGCTCTACCAGGAATCCGATCCAACGAACGCGGCCGGCCTGGAAGCGGGCGTGCGAATCATGGCGGCGCTCGGCCATCTATCGCCCAAGTTGATCGAATCCAACGGTACCGCTACCGACAGTGGTTCGCTCGAGCGCAAAATGCTGGCCGTCATCTACGATTCCGAGGAGAAGAGCAGCCTCGGCTGGACGCTCGGTCAACTGCGCCGGGTAGCATGGCTGCTGCGCGACCGCTTCTCCGCCGACGCGTGGCGAGTCCTCAACCGTTTCGACCAGCAGTTCGCCTCGCCGCCTCCGGTCGAGCCACTGCGGATGGACCGCGCGCTGAGTCTGCTCGACGACGCCATCATGACGTTGTCGGCTTTCAGCGGCTTGGTGATGGAAAGCATGACGCGGGGTGACGGCTGGCGTTTTCTTGATATCGGCCGACGGCTGGAACGCGGTCTGCAGATGGTCGAGATGCTGCGGCACGGAATGAATCCGAGCCATCGCGACGAGGGCGGCGAGTTGCAGACCTTGCTCGAAATCGCGGACAGCTCGCTCACCTATCGATCGCGATATCTCACCTCGATGCAGGCCGACCTGGTGTTCGATCTGCTGCTGCTCGACGAAGCCAACCCGCGGTCCGCCGCGTTTCAGCTCGCGCGCTTGCGCGAGCATGTCGAAGGGCTGCCGGATCAGTCGGACAACCATCGCCGGAGCGCAAAATGGCGCGTCGTTGTCGGACTGCTCAGCGCGGTGCAGCTCGCAGACGCGCGCGAATTGATCCAGTCCGCCGAAGACGGCGATAGGAGCGGCTTCGAAAACCTGTTGGACATGCTGGCGGGCGGGCTTCGAGCGCTTTCGGAGAATCTCGCGAGCGACTATTTCGAGCACACCCTGGCTTCGCGACAGTTGCCGCTATCGTGAGGAATCCGCTTCGATGATCCTGCGCGTCACTCATAGCACCACTTATTCTTACGGCGAGCCGGTTCCCGTCTGCCACTCCGAGGCGCGCCTCGCTCCGCGCAGCGAGCGGGGGCAGACCTTATTCGATCACCAGCTCATCATCGAGCCGGCGCCGGGATCCTCGGTCGCGCGCAAGGACTATTTCGGGAATGCGGTCACCACCTTTGCAATCGACGAACCGCACGAAGTCCTGCGCGTCACAGCGCATAGCCTGGTCGAGACGAGCGAGCGCGAAACGATCCACCCTGCACTGACTCCTCCCTGGGAGAACGTGCGCGAAGCGGTCCGGCGCCACGACAACTATGAGAGCTTTGACGCCTATCAGTTCGTCTTCGAATCGCCGCGCGTGGACCTGGACGACGAGTTTGCGGCGTATGCGAAACCATCGTTTGCCGAGGGCCGGCCCATCCTCGAATGCACGCTCGACTTGTGCCATCGAATCTTCGCCGATTTCAAATACGATCGCGAGGCTACCACCGTCACGACTCCGGTGACCGAGGCTTTTCACTCGCGGCAGGGTGTATGCCAGGACTTCGCGCATGTCACGATCGCCTGTATGCGCTCGATCGGTTTGCCCGCGCGCTACGTCAGCGGATACCTGCGCACCGAAGGGATCGGATCGCACGCCTCGCACGCATGGCTGTCGGTCTACTGCCCGGGGTTCGGCTGGCTGGACATGGACCCCACCAACGACATGATGCCGGGCGCGGGCCACGTCACGCTCGGATGGGGCCGCGACTACTCCGATGTCCCACCGCTGAAGGGAGTCACACTCGGCGGCGCTCATCAAATCATTGGGGTTGAAGTGCGGGTAAGCCCGGAAGATTAAGCCGCGACTCAGGATCGATCCTCGTTCGCAGGCGCGACCTGCAAATGCACTCAGAAGCTTGCCTGAAAAATGTATTTGCCGATCAGCGCGCTCCAATCAGCGCTGCGACGCGCTCTTGCACAAAATCCCGCCATCCCCGATTCCCGATTAAATCAGGCAGCAGCGTATCCATGTGGAGCAAGCCCATCACGAATACGCAAAACAGACGCGCGGCGAAATCGGGCTTGAGTTTCCGATCGAGCGTGCCCTCGTCTTGCGCCAGCGAGATCGCGTTGGAGATGTGCTGGATCGCAGCTTCGTCCGAGAGCGCCAACACGCGCTTGACCTCCGAATCCCTGCTCGCGGCTGCATGAACCTCGATGGAAAGCTGGCGGACCAGTTTCAGTTCCGGTTCGGTGTATACCGACGCGAGGCGTGGCAGTACCGAAGCGGTTCCGGCTGCCAGATTTTGCACGAATAGCGGAGTCGACTCGAACGATCGCTTCACCACTTCGAGCAGTAGTTCGCCCTTGCTCGTGAAATGTTTGTAGATCGCGCCCGCGGTGATGCCGCTGGCCTTGGCTATCGCGGGCATCGACGATCCTTCGAAGCCATGCTCCGCGAACAGCCGTGCCGCGGAAGCGAGAATTCGTTCGCGCGTCGACTCGGTCGCGGTTCGACCGTTGGCGCCGTTGCGTGTTCGCCAGGCGACGTTCGATCGTTTTTTCGCTCGCGATTTTCGAATCATCGCTGATTTCATTGCCGTGGTTGCCATTGACTAGAAAACGATCATTCAATATTCTCCTTAGCAGGTAAACGGTCGTTTACCAAGCCATCGACCCAACGGATCTGAACCCCCGGAAGTGAATTCATATAGATGAAAGCGAACCATGCCGTCGTGATCGGCGGAGGCATCGGCGGGATGTGCGCGGCGCGCGTGCTGTCCGATCACTTCGAACGCGTTACACTTGATCGAGCGCGACGAACTGCCCGAAGGCGCGGCGCATCGCAAGGGCGTGCCGCAGAGCCGTCATCCGCACGGCCTGCTCGATCGCGGGCGCCGCGAGCTGAGGCGCGCTGTTCCCGGGCCTCGACGATTCGCTGCGGGAACGCGGCGGCCTCGACATGGATGCGGGGCTCGAACTCGCTACTTTGAATCCCGAAGGATGGGCCACGCGGCGCCGCACCGGACATCAGATGTTGTTCGCCAGCCGCTTGCTGATCGAGTCGGTGATTCGCGACCGCGTCAAGAAAAATCCCCGCATCAGAATCATCGAGGGGACCGAGGTCACCGCTCTATTGTTCGCGCCCGGCGATACGCCGCGAGTGACCGGCGTGGAAACCCGCAAGTCGGGCGACGGCGTCCTTGATCGCATCGACGCCGACCTGGTGGTCGATTGCAGCGGCCGCAGCTCGCGCGCGCAGCAATGGCTGACGCAGTTGGGCTATCCGGAAGTCGAGGTCGAAGTGGTTGACGCGCAGGCCGGCTACAGCACTTGCTGGTACCAGGCGCCGCCCGCCGATCAGCGTCCCGCCAGCTGGTGGTGGAAGGGAGTTTTTCTCAGTCCCTCGGCCAAGCCCACCCGCGAAGAGGACTACTACGTCGCTTTGATCCTGCCGATCGAAGGCGATCGCTTTCTGCTGACGCTGGCCTCGTGGGGCGGCCGTGTGCTGCCCGCCGATCATGAATCATTCGCCGCGCTATGCGGGAGGTTGCGATCGCCGATAGTGGCCGAGGCGCTGGCGATTTCGAAACCGATCTCTCCGATTTTCCATCGCAAGGGAATGCAGAACATCTGGAAGCATTTCGAGAAGTGGAGCGGCCCGGCCGGATTCGTCGCGATGGCCGACGCAGTCTGCGCGTTCAACCCCGTGTATGCGCAGGGCATGACGAGCGCCTCGGTATGTTCGCAGGTGCTCGGAACGCTGATCGCTGAAATGGATCCAACCGATGTGAATTTCCCAGCCGAGTTTTTCAAGCGGCAGGCTGACTTCGTGCGACAGCCGTGGAGTTTGTCGGTCGCGCGGGATCGTGCGGCGCTCGGACAATCGGAAGGCTCCGCATTGGCGGGCGAGGCCTGGGAACGCGCACTGCGCGAAGGCGCCGGCGTCCCGGTCATCGCGGAGGCGCTGTTCAACGTCATCAATCTCAACCGTCCGCCGGAATCGCTTATGACCGATTCCGAATTCCTCGCCGCCGTCAACGAACTCATGCAGCGGCTGCCGAAGCCGCCGATCGAAGCCGAACAACTGCCGCCCTATCCGCCCGCCGCGATAGCCAACTGAAACATTTGCCAACCGAGGTTCAAATGACTGCAACAATTCGACCAAACCGCCTGCGCGCCGGAATCTTCCTCGCTCCGTTTCATCCTGTCGATGAAGACCCGACGCTCGCATTGAGACGCGATATCGATCTGATCGAGCATCTCGATCGTATTGGCTTCGACGAAGCATGGATCGGCGAGCATCACTCGGCCGGCTACGAAATCATCGCATCTCCGGAGTTGATGATCGCGGCGGCGGCCGAACGCACCCAACGGATCCGGCTGGGTACCGGCGTCATCTCGCTGCCTTACCATCACCCGTTGATGGTCGCGAACCGCATCGTACAACTCGATCACATGACGCGGGGACGAGCGATGTTCGGGATTGGTCCGGGACTATTGCCTTCGGACGCGGAGATGCTCGGCGTGCCGGTCTCGAAGCAGCGCGACCGCATGGCGGAGTCGCTCGACGTCATCTTGAGACTGGTCGCCGGCGAAACGGTAACCGAAAAAACCGAATGGTACACGCTCAAGGAAGCGCGCTGTCAGCTCCTTCCTTATACGCGACCGCGCCCGGAATTTGCGGTTGCGAGCACCTTCACGCCGTCGGGCGGCAAGCTGGCGGGACGTTATGGCGCCGGGATGCTTTGCGTGGCGGCCTCGCAGCAGGCGGGTTATGACGTGCTGGGCACCAACTGGCAGATCGCGTGCGACCTCGCGCGCGAGAATGGCCGCGAGATGGATCGCGGCGTGCTGCGGCTGGTCGCGCCCATGCACATCGCCGAGAGCCGCGAGCAGGCGCGCCGCGACGTCAAGTATGGACTGGACAAGTGGCTGGCGTACTTCACGGCAATCAATCCGACCGCCAGCGGCGATGACCTGACCGCCGCAGATCCCGCCGAAGGAATGATCGAGTCGGGCCGCGCGGTGATCGGCACGCCTGACGATGCGATCGCGATGATCGAACGGCTGGAGAAACAGTCGGGCGGCTTCGGTTGTATCCTGATGCTCGCGCACAACTGGGCGAACTTCGACGCGACCAGGCGATCGTATGAGCTATTCGCCCGACACGTCCTGCCGCACTTCAACGGATCCAATATTGCGCGCGAGGCCTCGCTGAATTGGGTGCGGGACAACGGCAAGGAGCTGATGGGCAAGGCCATGTCCGCCGCCGCCGAAACCGTGCAAAAGCATTTCGCGGAGGTCGCTGCGAAGCAACAAAATCGATGACGCGCACGCTCTGCGGCGCGGTCTCGATCCAGTTCGCGCGAATTTTCCGCCTCAGTTAGAAGGCGCGGGTGACGCTGCTGCGCCCGCGTCAGCCGGAGCGGCTGGTGCCGCGGCAGCGCCGGCCGCAGCGCTCGCATCCGCTGGAGCCGCAGGCGCGGCTGCTGCCGGAGCGCTCCCATCCGCTGGAGCGGATGCTGGCGATGATGCTGCAGCGGCCGCGTTTGCCGCCGTCGCGTCGCCACTTGCGGGTGACGCAGCGGCGGCTGGCGAGGCCGCAGGTGCAAGGCCCGCAGCACCCATCGCGCCATTCACCGCATTCTGACCAGCTTGCTGAGCCTGCGCTTTGGCGGCATCGGTCGCGGCGCTGCCATAATCGCTCATCTGTGCCGACGCATGTCCGGCAAACGCTGAAATCGCGAGCGCAACGAACAACATCATCATCGCTTTCATCGCATATTCCTCCGGTCGGTTTCCCCGAACCTGACACCGGACCCAGTTAGACACCACAAGCCATCTGTTCCGAGCGGAACAAGTTTGATTTTTTCCAACGGCAACGAGACCAGAGAGATGCGAGTGAACCTGGGGCTGCCGGTCGCGAAGAAAAACCGTTCCACAAACCTCGCTGCGTGCTAAGAATTGTTCGTGCGCGGACCTTGATTAGGTCCCGCTTCCGGCTTCAGAGGAACAGAAATTTGCCAGATGGAATTCACATCGTCGGGCCCTACCCGGAGCTGCCCGAGCCTTTGGCCGAGTTGGCGTTGGACCTGAGGAACTGCTGGAGCCATACGACCCGTTCAGTGTGGAGCAGGATCGACCCGGAGTTGTGGGAGCTCACTCATAATCCCTGGCTGGTACTGCAGACGGCATCGCGAACGAGAATCCAGGCGCTCGACGCCGATCCCAAATTCCGCGCCGAAGTCAGCGAGCTTGCACGCGATCAACGGGAGTACCTGAAAAGTCCGGCGTGGTTCCAACGCGCTTACCCCAAGTCTCCACTTAGCTGCGTCGCGTTTTTCTGTATGGAGTACGCGCTGAGCGAGGCGCTTCCGATCTATTCGGGCGGCCTTGGCAACGTTGCCGGCGACTACTTGAAAGCCGGCAGCGATCTGGCCGTCCCCATGGTCGCAGTAGGGCTTCTTTATCAGCAAGGTTACTTCCGCCAAATCATCGAAGCCGACGGCTCTCAGCGGGCGCTGTATCCGTATAACGATCCGGGGCAGTTGCCGATAGTTCCCGTGCGCGATGCTGACGGCGAATGGCTGCGTCTGAGCATCGCCTTGCCGGGGCATAAACTGTGGCTGCGCGCCTGGGCGGCACAGGTCGGCCGGGTAAAGCTGTATCTGCTCGACAGCAACGACCCGGCGAACGAGCCCGCTTATCGCGGCATCACCAGCGAACTCTATGGTGGCGGTCCCGAGTTGCGCCTGGCACAGGAGCTGGTGCTCGGCATCGGCGGCTGGCGCCTGCTGCAGAGTCTCGGAATCGAACCAGACGTGTGCCATCTCAATGAAGGACACGCCGCGTTCGTCGTGCTCGAACGCGCTCGCAGCTTCATGGCAGAGAACGGTGCTGCGTTCGACGTCGCGCTCGAGGCGACGCGTATCGGCAACCTCTTCACGACGCATACTCCCGTCGCTGCGGGCTTCGATCGTTTCGCGCCCGCGCTGATTGGCAGGCACCTATCGACTTATGCGCAGGAACAACTTCAGATCGATCTTCCCCGCCTGCTCGCGCTGGGCCGCGAGCATCCCGACGATCCCAGCGAGCCGTTCAGCATGGCGTGGCTCGCGGTCCGCGGATGCGGCTGGATCAACGGAGTCAGCCGCCTGCACGGCGCTGTGAGCCGGCGCATCTTCCAATGCCTTTTTCCGCGCTGGCCGGAGGCGGAGGTGCCCGTCAGCTACGTCACCAACGGCGTGCACACGCCGACCTGGGATTCCGAGAGTGCGGACTCTCTATGGACAAAATCATGCGGCCGCGATCGATGGCGGGGCACCATGGAAAACATCGCGAGCGGCATAAGCAAAGCCGACGCCGCCGAGCTGTGGGACCTTCGCGCAACCAACCGCCTCGAGCTGGTCGGTTACGTACGCGAACGGCTCGCCACTGAACTCGCCGCCCGCGGCGCGGACACGACCGTCGCGCAATCCGTGTTCGACCCGAACACATTGACGATCGGATTCGCGCGCCGCTTTACGTCGTACAAGCGGCCCAACCTGCTCCTGCACGATCCGGAGCGTCTTGTGCGCATTCTCACCAACCACGATCGGCCCGTTCAGCTGGTGATCGCCGGTAAAGCTCATCCGCAGGATAAACCAGGCCAAGCAATGGTGCAGGCGTGGGTGCAATTCTTTCAACGTCCGGAAGTGCGCCGTCACGCCGTCTTTATCAGCGACTATGACCTGTTGCTCGCGGAGCGGATGGTTCAGGGCGCCGACTTGTGGCTCAATACTCCCCGTCGTCCGTGGGAAGCCAGCGGCACCAGCGGGATGAAGATCCTCGTCAACGGCGGCCTCAACTTTTCGGAATTGGATGGCTGGTGGGCGGAAGCCTACTCGCCGGGCACAGGATGGGCGCTTGGAGACGGGAAGGAGCACGGAGAAGATCCGGCCTGGGATGCGGCGGAGGCCGATTCAATGTACGAAATCCTCGAGCGCCAGATCACGCCGGCTTTCTATACTCGCGACCATCGCGGAATCCCGACTCAATGGGTATCGACGATGCGCGAGAGCATGGTTCGCTTGACGCCGCAGTTCTCGGCTAATCGCGCAGTTCGTGAATACACAGACAACTACTATGTCAGTGCGGCGACTGCTTACCGCGAGCGGGCCGGCAATCGCGGCGCGCTCGCTCAGTCGATTCTCGCCTGGAAGACGGAACTCTCACGGCATTGGACGGATGTGCGATTCGGCGAGCTGAAGGTTACGACCTCCGATGGAGCGCATCACTTTCAGGTCCAGGTTTACCTCGGCGATCTAACTCCGGAGCAGGTGCGGGTGGAACTTTATGCGGACTCTGCGGATGGCGCGTCTCCGATCCGGAACGAAATGACGCGAGGAAATCCGCTGCCCGGATCGGCGAAAGCTTTCGCGTACAGTGCCGCGGTTCCAGCCTCGCGCTCGCCTCACGATTACACCCCCCGCGTCACCGGAGAGCATCCCGCTGCAAACGTCCCTCTGGAGGACTCTCACATTTTGTGGTTCCGCTAACCATTTGAATCTCATCCACGCGCGCGAGACATGGAACTCGCAACACTGAAGTGCTAGTCGTTTTGCCAATGTCTTAAGTTCAAGGGGCGTTTTAGTGGGCCAGCCTTGGAGGCCAGGATGACTCAGGATCCCTACATACTTATTACCGCCGACACCCATGGCGGCGGCAGCCATGCCCAGTACCGCGAGTACCTCGATCCCCAGTGGCGCGAGCCGTTCGACCAATGGCGGGGCGGATACAAGAACCCGTCGCAAGAGCACTACGGCTCGAAGAAGATGCGCAACTGGGACTACGGCATCCGCAACAAGGATCAGGATAGCCAGGGAGTCGTCGGCGAAGTGGTATTCCCCAACACCGTGCCGCCGTTCTATCGCAAGAGCATCGTCACCGCTCATCCGCCGAAGCCTGAGGATTATCAGCGATGCCAGGCCGGTATCCGCGCGCACAATCGATGGCTGAAAGATTTCTGTCGCCGAGGATCCGGTTCGTCGCGCCGGAATTGGACTGATCCTGCCCAACGACTTCGACGAGGCGATCAAGGATATCGAGTTCATCGCAAAGTCGGGGCTGCGCGGCGGCGTTCTTCTGCCGCTGATCCCACCTGACGCCTATTGGCTGAAGCCGCTGTATCACCCGTCGTGGGACCGAGTGTTCGCGGCGATCCAGGATCATGGCCTCGTACTCAATCAGCATACGGGGCAAGGCTTGCCCGATTACGGCGACGACGTCGTGGGGCAATCGATCTGGATCCAGGATGTCGCCTACTACGGTCAAGCCGGCTACCGGCACCTGTTGATGGCGGGCGTCTATGAGAAGTTCCCGAAGCTCAAGCACATCTTAACCGAGTCCGGATGCTACTGGGTTCCCGAATACTGAAGCAACTCGACCGCGCCTACTACGCCATCAAATCAGGCGCGTTGGGCGAGATGAATTACACGGGAATGGAAATGCCGCTGAAGGAGCCGCCCAGCGAATATGCGAAGCGTCACTGCTATTACGGCGCGAGCTTTCCGAGCAAGGCCGACCTCGCCGGCATCGAGGAGATCGGTGAGGATCACGTCCTATGGGGCAACGACTATCCTCACTACGAGGGCACTTTCCCCTACAACCTCCAATCCTTGCGTCTGACTTTCGGCAGTATGCCTGATTCGCGCCGGCGAAAGATCCTGGGGCTGAACGCCGCGAAGCTCTATAACTTCGATTTGGATGAGTTGAAAAAGCGCGCTGCGAAAATCGGCCCGACACCGGCGCAGGTGGAGACGCCGCTGCCGCGCGATGAAATTCCTCGTGACAGCATGTGCTATCTCTTCCGCGACGCCCTCAAGGAGGCATCCTGAGCCATGGGGATGCCCTCCGGCATCGGGATTATCGACACGATGATCGGTTTTCCCGCCGAAGACTTCAAAATGTACGATTTCATTCGTGCGCAGCTTAAAGACCCTTCGGCGAAGTTCGATTTTCCCGTCGAGTACATGTTCAAGCACGTGCCGAAGGAGTTGTACGGCTCATCCAAGGATCCAATCGCAGTCACGCTGCACGAAATGGATCGTTTCGGCATTGAGATCGGCGTCATCGGCGCCGGCGGGGAAGTCTCAGCCAAGGCGCTGAAGGACCATCCGGACAGGTTCGTCGCGATGGGCAACGTCGATCCGAATCGCGGCATGGACGGCATCCGCGACATGGTCCGGCAGTACGAGAAATATGGCGTGCGCGCTTTCGGCGCATTCAACGCTGGCTACAATCCGCAAGTCGGCATCTCCGACCCGCTGATGTACCCAATCTACGCCAAGTGCGTCGAGCTCGGCGTGCCGATCTTCGCATGCGCCGGCGTCCCCGGACCGCGCTTCCCGATGTGGCCGCAGGAAGTCCGCCTGATCGACCAGGTGATGTACGATTTTCCCGAACTCGTCTTCGTCACTCGTCATGGCTGCGAGCCGTGGGAAGACCTCGCCATCAAGCTGATGCTGAAGTGGCCGAACCTCTACTACTCGACCTCCGCCTTCGCACCCAAGCATTACCCCGAAGCGATCATTCGTTATGCCAACACCCGCGGCGCGGACCGCATCATCTATGCCGGCTACTTTCCGATGGGCCTGTCGCTTGAACGAATTATGACCGACATGAAGTCGGTGCCATTTCAGCGACAAGGTCTGGCCGAAGTTCCTGCGCGACAACGCCCGCAAGGTACTGAAGCTCGACGGCTGAACGAGGAAGGAAGGGTCAATGTCGTACAAGCATCCAGCGGGCGAGGAATTTGGCGGCGTCATCGGCCGCACGATCGCGGAGTCGAAGGCATGGTGGCCTGAACCGAAACTCGCGAAGGGCTCGCCTAACGTCGTGATCGTCGTGCTCGACGACAGCGGCTTTTCACATTTCGGCTGCTACGGCTCGACTATCGATACTCCCAATATCGATAAGCTCGCCAATGGCGGCCTGCGTTTCACTGGCTTTCATACCACCGCGCTATGCTCGCCGTCGCGCGCGTGCCTGCTCACCGGACGCAATCATCACGCGGTGGGGATGCGCGCGATTTCCAACATGGACACCGGCTTCCCAAACATGCGCGGCGCGATTCCACGCTCAGCCGCGACGCTGGCCGAGATTCTGCGCGACCACGGACACGCGACCTTCGCCGCCGGAAAATGGCATCTCGCGCCGATGGCGGAATGCACCGCGGCCGGTCCCCTGCACAACTGGCCGTTGCAGCGCGGATTCGACCGCTACTACGGCTTCCTGCAGGCCGAGACCGATCAGTTCTATCCCGAGCTGACCTACGACAATCACTTCATCGACACGCCCGGCACCGTCGCCGAGGGCTATCACGTGTCCGAGGATATCGTCGATCGTTCGATCGGCTTTATCCGCGACTCCAAGTCTCTCGTGCCCGAACGGCCGTTCTTCCTCTACCTCGCCTTCGGTGCGACTCACTCGCCTCATCAGTCGCCGCAAAAGTATCTCGAGAAGTATCGCGGCCGCTTCGATGCGGGCTGGGACGCCGCGCGCGAGGAATGGTTCGCGCGCCAAAAACAGTTCGGAATCGTGCCGAAGAACACGCGCCTGGCGCCCCACAATCCCGGCGTGAGAGCATGGGCGGATCTGTCGGACAAGGAGCGCCTGTTCGCCGCGCGCTTGCAGGAGGCCTTCGCCGCGATGCTCGATCACACCGACGCGCAGATCGGACGCCTCACTGCGTTTCTCAAGGACCTCAACCTGCTCGACGACACTCTCTTCATCGTCATGTCCGACAACGGCGCCAGCCAGGAAGGCGGCCCGACCGGCGTGCTCGACGAGATGCGCTATTTCAACGGCATGCGCGAGGATCTCGACGCCGCGGTCGCACGCCTCGACGACATCGGCGGTCCCAACAGCCACTGCAACATTCCGTGGGGATGGGCGCAGGCGGGCAACACTCCGCTGAAATGGTACAAGCAGAATACCCACGGCGGCGGCGTGAGGGACCCGCTGATCATCCACTGGCCCGCGAAGCTTGGATCGCCGGGACAGATTCGCCGCCAGTTCTGCCACGCGATCGATCTCGCGCCGACTGTCATGGATCTTTTGCACATCGAATCGCCGAGCGTAGTCGCCGGCGTCCCGCAGATGCCCGTTCACGGCACCAGCCTCGCTCCCGCGCTCACCGACCCGAACGCGTCGACGGCGAGAACTACCCAGTACTTCGAGATGTTGGGACATCGCGGCATCTGGCATCGCGGCTGGAAAGCGGTGACCCATCACGAGTCGGGCATACCGTTCGACGACGACAAGTGGGAGCTTTACCAACTCGACGAAGACTTTTCGGAGTGCAACGACTTGGCCGCCGCTGAGCCCAAGCGCCTCAAGGAGATGGTCGACCTATGGTGGGCTGAAGCCGAGCGCAACGGAGTGTTGCCGCTCGACGATCGCGGCGCCGCGATGCTGTTCCGCGCCGCGATGCGCCCGGGGCTGCCGACTTCGCGCCGCAAGTTCGTCTACTACCCGCCCATCTCACACATCGTCGCCGACGCGTGTCCGTCCACCGCGCGCGGCTGGACGATGACCGTCGATCTCGATCACCCGTCTGTTGACTCTGACGGCGCGCTCATCTCGCGCGGCAGCAGCAACAGCGGGTTCGTGCTGTACGTGAAGCAGGGGATCGTGAAGTTCGACTACAACTGTTTTCATCAGCACACGCTCATCGAGTCGAAGAATCGTCTGACCGCGGGCCGCCACCAAATCGCCGTGAAGATGGACAAGACCGAAAAGACCGCGGCGCGCGCGGCGCTGCTGATCGACGGCGTCCCGGTGGGCGAAGGCCAAATCGCGAACCTGCTGCGCATCCTGTCCAGCACCGGCATGGACCTCGGGCGCAGTCTTTCGCCGATCAACGCCGACTACGAGTCACCGTTCAATTATCCGGGACGGATACTTAGCGTAGTCTTCGAACTACCGACCGGACCGCAGGATCGCGAGATCGACGCGCAGGTCCGCGCCGCCATGACGCGCCAGTAGATACTAGCTATCTACTTCTTGCCGAAGGCGAAGTGTTCGTCCATCCGCTTTTGCACTTCGGTCATGTGGCTACAGTACTGGAAGAAGCCGCCGTTGTAATTGCCGTCCTGGCGGCGCTGGAACTCACCCTCGAAGTTGTAGTAGCCCGGCGTGCATTCCTGGTTGCGACTGGTCTTGCCGCGATGCTCGATAACTTCGTTCACCCACCATTCTTCAGCCTCTCGAGTTACGTCGAGCGATTGATAACCATGATTGCGGGCGTAGTCGATGCACGCGGCGATATGATCACCTTGCGCCTGCAGCATGTCGGTTAGATTGAACTGGAATGAAGCCTGGTAGCCGCCCATGATGAAAAGATTCGGATAGCCCTGCGAGTGAATTCCCAGCAGGGTGCGGATGCCTTCGCGATACTTGTCATTAAGCTCGATACCATTCTCGCCCTTGATCTGGTTGTAGATGCCGGTCTTTTGCACTTCGAAGCCGGTGGCGTAGATAAGTACGTCAAGCTCGTACTGCTTACCCTCGAACACCGGACCTTTCTCGTTGATCTCGGTGATACCCTTGCCCTTCGTATCGACCAGGTGGACGTTAGATCGGTTGAAGGTCGGCAGGTAGTCGTTATGAAAGCACGGCCGCTTGCATAGCAGCATGTACCAAGGCTTGAGCGCGTCGGCGGTAGTCTTGTCCTTGACGATCGCATCGATGCGTTGATGGATCTTCATCATCGCCTCGATGTTCGCATTCTCCTGTCGCCGGATCTTTTCCTCGGGAGACATCGCCGCATACTTAGCCTGCTGATCCTGGGTCATGAACGGCTGCATCTTGGCGCGTTCGCGGCGCTTCGCTTGCCAGCCGGGCTTAAGTTTGCGCGCCCAGTTAGGATCGGTCGGCCAATCGTCGCGGACATCGATCGAGGATGGCGTGCGCTGGAATACGTATAGCTCTTTCGCCGCCGCGCCAAGTCCGGGTATAGCCTGAACCGCAGTCGCGCCGGTCCCGATGATACCTACAACCTTGTCCTCGAGGCCTGATAGATCCGGCTTGGTGTAGGCATAGTCCCAACGCGAGGTGTGAAAGGAATGTCCCTTGAACGTCTCAAGACCTTTGATCTTGGCCAACTTGGGCTTGGACAGAGTGCCGTTTGCACATATGACGAACCGCGCCTTCATCTTATCGCCGCGGTCCGTGGTGAGGTTCCACATCTGTTCGACGGGATTCCAGACAGTAGAGGCTACAGTGGTCTGAAAGGTCGCAAGCTCGTACAGGTTATATTTTTTGGCGATCGCCTGGCAGTGCGCGAAGATCTCAGGACCTTTGGCGTAGTGGTCCTTGGGTACGTAGTCCATCTCGTCGAGCAGAGGCAGATAGTCATACGCGACAACGTCGCACGCCACGCCGGGGTATCGATTCCAGTACCAGGTGCCGCCGACATCCGCACCGCGCTCGACGATCCGAATGCTCTCGACGCCACGTTCGCGCAGCCGCGCGGAAGTCAGCAGCGCCGAGAATCCTCCGCCGATGAATAAGACTTCGACGGTATCGTTGATTGGCTCGCGAGGCGTGACCTCGCCGGCGTAAGGATCGACTTCGTATTTCGCCAGTTCGCCCGTCAGGTCGGACGTGTATTGCGCAGTCCCATCGGGGCGATAGTTAAGCCTGAGGTCGCGTTCCTCGGCGTACTTCCGCTTGATGCTATCGTAGAACTCTTGTGGCCGCGTAGGTCTCGCGGTCATTCCTATCGGCTTTTCGACCCGTTCCGCCATTTCGATTATCTCCGTGCGCGATGGTCATTGCTTGAATCCACAGCAGTCAATGCCAGCGAGACTTATCAGATTCGCAGCTTGCCACGAGTCCGCGATAATTTTCCAGTGCGCCGTACTTCACTTTCTAGTGAGCGTCCCAAGCCTCGCGCTCCGCTCGATACGGATCGTTTTCGACCTTGCACTGATCGTCGAAGATCATCGTCGGACGCTGCTCGACCGAATACGCGGGCCAGTTCGGGATGCCGTCATTGTTCGGATTTCCTGTGCGCGCGAACGTGAGCCAGGTCCGGCTCATCTTGTCGGCCAGTGCGAATCGCGTCGGCGAATCTCCGGTCAGCCCCGACGTGTGCACGTTGTCGAAGACGAACGGGATCTCGAGCGCATGCGGAGACTTGAGCTTGCCGCCCAGCACCGGCGTCTCCCATGTGAACATGTAGACAAATACCGGCGCACTGTGTTGCGCTACCTTGCGATCGGCCGTGACCAGCGACGGCATCCGCATCGCATGATCGGTCGCGATCGCCAGCACGAGGTCGCGCATCGAATCGTTGGGCCGCGCTCGCCGGTAAGGCTCGATGATGCTGTCGGCCTGGTCGCCGACGAACATCTGGACGCGCCGGCGCATCGAGGATTCATCGAGTCCGTCAAGCCACGGCGCGAAGGCGAAGAACAGCGTCATCTCATCCTTGTTGGTCCCGATCATCAGCGGCACGTTGGCGGAAATCGCGGGCGCAGTCGGCGCAAAGGGACCGCCCGGCAGATGTTTCCCGTCGACCACCGGATTGAAACCGACGCGCCTCCGGTTGGCGAACGACATCATGCTGACCTTCTTCAGTACCGCGGCCTGCGCATGTGCGAGTTTCTCGGCGGGCAGCTTGCGCAGCTCGCTCACCTTGCCGGCGTCGAGCCCCAACTCCGCGAGCAGTTGCCGCGCGGTCTCGCTCGCATCGTCGCGGCTCGCCATCTGCACCGCTGGACCGCTTTGAATGATCGCCTTGTGAAACAGACCGTGCGCCGCCGGCATCGCCATCAGCACGCTGACCTTCGCGCCGCCGCCGGACTCGCCAAAGATCGTGACGTTGCCGGCGTCGCCGCCGAATGCCGCGATATTGTCGCGGACCCATTCGAGCGCCGCGACGATGTCGAGCATCCCGGCATTTCCCGACTCCGCGAATTCTTCGCCGCCTACATGGCCGAGGTGCAGGTAGCCGAAAGCGCCGAGCCGGTGATTGATCGTCACGACGACCACATCGCCCTTGCGGCACAGATTGGCGCCGTCGTACCAGGGCGAATCGCCGGAGCCCGAGATGAACGCGCCGCCGTGGCACCAGAACATCACCGGCCGCTTGCGCCCGTCGTTGACCGCGGGCGTCCACACATTGAGCACGAGGCAGTTTTCGCTCATCGGCGGCAAGTCCCGCCCCGCGAACAACTTGAGCATCGCAGGCGGCATCGCGAACGCGTTCTCGTCCTGCATCGCGCGATTGCCGAACTCAAAAGCGTCGCGGACGCCGGTCCACGGCCGATGCTTTCGCGGCGGCGCAAATCGGCCATCGCCTTCGGGCGGTTCGGCGTAAGGAATTCCTTTGAAAACGTTGACGCCGCCGTCTGCGATCCCTCGAAGTTTTCCGCAACCAGTTTCGACAACGACATGCTCAGCCATGACAGAGTTCCCTCCCCGCGAAGAAGGTTGCGACGCTCCTACGACGGTCGCTTCATCTCGAACGACGGACCCGAAAAGGTGTCCTCCAGGATTTGCGGCGCCGCCTGGGAGCCGCGCTGCAGGTTGCCCGATCCCATTCCCGATGTCACCGCGCCATCGACCACCATCGCTTGGCCGCTCACGAACTCCGAGTCGTCGCTGGCGAGGAATAGCGCCATCGCCGCGATGTCTTCGGGACGTCCCGCGCGCGGCCACGGCTGGAAGCCTGCGAAGAGTTGCGTCGCCGTTTGTTCGCCGCCAGGGATGCGATTGTACGTCAGCGGCGTCGCGATAAGTCCGGGGCAGATGCAATTGACGCGAATCTTGTCCTTGGCCAGTTCGATCGAAGCCGATCGCGTCAAGCTGATCACTCCGGCCTTGGCCGCGCAGTATGCGTGCAATCCCGCCGCGCCGCGCAGTCCGGCGATCGACGCGGTCGAAATTATCGAGCCGCCGCCCGTCTTGCGCAGCTCGGGCACCGCGTGCTTGATGCCGAGAAATACCGCGCGCAGCAGGATCGAGAAGCTGCGGTCCCAGTTCTCCGCGCTGGTCTTTTCGATCGGCCCTACCGCGCCGCCTAGGCCTGCGTTGTTATAGATGATGTCGAGGTGTCCGAATTCCTTGACCGCGCGATCGATCGCGCTCTTGATATTCTCTTCGCTGGAGACATCCGTGAGCTGGAACACCGCGTTGCCGCCGTTCTCCTTGCAATCCCGCACCGCCGACTCGCCGCCCTCGCGATTGAGATCGGCGATCACGACCGCTGCGCCTTCGCCCGCGAACCGGATTGCGGTGGCGCGGCCGATTCCGCTCGCCGCACCTGTGATAACTGCAACTTTCTTTTCGAGTTTGCTCATGATTTCCTCTGCGCCTTGATTTCAAGATCGCCCGCTCGATGCAGGTCGTTTTTATCAATAGCGATGTGAGAGCCCGCCTGCCAACCGCTATCGTGAGCCTGGATTTCGACTATTGAAGAAATCCATTTTCCAATTTCCAGAGAAGCTCATACTATGCCGACGTATCACCGAATCTTAAAACAGGGCTGAGGAGAGAGGTCGCATGAGCAAATGGCAATTCACCAAAGGACTGCACGACCTCGGGCGCGGCGCGTATGCGTACCTGCAGCCGTCCGGCACGTGGGGCTACAGCAACGCCGGGCTGATAACCGACAACGATCAATCGCTGCTGGTGGACACACTGTTCGACGAGCGGCTGACCGCCGAGATGCTTGGCGTGATGCGCGACGCGACCGGCTTCGGCGCCGATCGAATCGGCGTGGTGGTAAACACCCATTCGAACGGCGATCACACCTTCGGCAATCGGCTGGCGAAAAATGCGGTGATTATCGCGTCGGAGGCGGCGGCGCACGAGATGCGCGAAGACGGCAATCCGCAGTTGCTCGCCGAGCTGATAAAGAACACCGCCGCGATGGGAGAGGTCGGCGCCTTCTTCAAGAAAATCTTCGGCGCGTTCGACTTCGCCGGCGTGACGTTCAGGCTTCCCGACCGCACCTTCACCGGAGAGGAAACCCTCAACGTCGGCGACAAGCAGGTGAAGCTCATCCAGGTCGGGCCCGCGCATACCGCGGGCGACGTTATCGCCTTCGTGCCCGCGAATCGGGTCGTCTACACCGGCGACATCCTGTTCATCGAAGGGACTCCGATTGCGTGGGCAGGTCCGGTGAGCAACTGGATCAAAGCCTGCGACCGAATCTCGCGCTCGACGCCGACGTGATCGTGCCCGGCCACGGCCCGATCACCGACAAGGCCGGCGTCAAGCGGATGCAGGACTATCTGATCTACGTCGACAATGAAGCGCGCAAACGTCACGCCGCGGGGATGAACTCATGGGAGGCCGCACAAGATATCGCGCTGGGCTCCTTCAGCGGCTGGGAAGATGCGGAGCGGCTGGCGGTTACGGTGGATACGATCTTTCGCGAGATTAACGACGACCATTCGCCGCGCAAAATCCTCGAGCTGTTCGGCCGAATGGCGCAGCTGCAGCGTCGGTACGCGCAACCGACCGAAAGCGCCGACTAGCGCAGCAGTTTGCAGAAGAGGAGGCCGCAGCCCGATGTAGGACTGCGGCCTCTCGTCAGACCTTATCTCGACTCAGCTCGACCTATTCGGGCACGAGCTCGACGCGTCGATTCTCCGCGCGTCCCTCAGCCGTCTTGTTGGTCGCGACGAAGTCAGTCTTGCCGTAGCCGTGGACCCGCAACTGGGTCGCCAGGATTCCGCCGCTTAGCAGGTAATTCGCGACGGCGTTTCCACGATAACGTGACAACCTCAGGTTGTAGTCCTCATCGCCGATCGCGTCGCAGTAACCGTTGACGTTGATCACGACGCCAGGGTTGGCCTTCAGCGTGGTGATGGCTTCGTCGAGCACGGCCGCATCACCCGGACGGATGATCGCCTGGTTGAAATCGAAATGCACACCGCGCAGCACCACCTTCTCCTTGACCGGAGGTGGCGGCGGTGGTGCCGGCGGCGCAGGTACTACCGTGTTCTGCGTTTGCGGGGGCGTCGATGACGCACACGACGAGACGGTAAACAGAACGACGGTCGCTAGAGCGCTAAGCCAATTCTTCCATTTATACACCGGCGTCCCCTCCCTGGGACTGTCACAGGTTCAGAAATTGAACCCCGCGAATGATGCCATTTATGGGAAGGTAGGTCTATTCAGCAGGATACTTCGGGTGGAGAGCGTGAAAATTTTTCCGGTTCTATCCTGCAAGCTTGGGCGTGAGATGCGGCCTTTCTGCGGCAAATTCCATTTGGCAAACGTCTTGCTTTGCCTCACGAGACCTCGAACGGAGAGGCTCAAGAGCGGAGGCAGAATCATGGACATGAACATACACGGAACGGCGGACGACATGCCGAGTATCTTCCAGGGAATTGGGATCCTGCCTGCGCAGTACGGCGCGATGTGCCGGCGGAAATTACCGTCGCAAGGTGAGCGCAAACTTCTGTTCGCGGTGCTCGAGGACGCGATCCGATCCTACCTTAGGCATCGTGACGGCGATCCTGCTGAACGCAAAAATCCGGATTTCGTTGAAGCTGCAGAGTGGCTTGGCTCCGACGAGGAAGCGGGCCCGTTCTCATTCGTCAGGGTGTGCGAAGGTTTGGGCATCAACCCGGATCGCCTGCGCGTCGGCATCAGCAATCATACCGGCCGTCTCCAGGAGATTCGTGACTAACGAGACTGCGCATATGGTATGATCGCCGCGATCTGCAATGACACCACTGGCGTCCGGCGGCCTTCGACTCCTGTCATGGAACCTGCACGGATTGGCATGGCCACTCTCTAAAGACCCAATCGGCAGAATGGACCGGGTCGCCGCCAAGGTTCGTGGCCTGGCGCCGGACATCGTGCTGCTGCAGGAAGTCTGGCTGCGCTCTCATCTCGATCGCCTTGTCGCGGCGCTGCAGCCCGAATGGACTCCAATCTTCGTTCAGCGCCGCGGGCGCCCGAGCGGCGGTCTGCTTACCTTGGTCAATTCCTCAGCTGGATGGCGCGCGCACTCCGCGCCGGAGTTTCATCCGTTCACCGCCAGCGCTCCCATGTGGAAAATCTGGGAGGGCGACGGTCTCGGCGGCAAAGGCGTCCTCGCTGTCGCGCTCGAATGCGATCAACGGCGCATCTGCGCCGTCAACACTCACCTACAGTCTCAATATTCGCGGATCGCCTATACCGAGGTTCGCGAGGCTCAACTAATCCAGCTAAGCAAGGTCGTCTCGCAGTTCCATCCATCCATGCCGGCGATCGTCGCTGGTGACTTCAACACCGACGCGCGCGAGCCTCTCTACTCTCTGGTCGCCGCCCTAGGTCTGGATCTGGCTGTTAGCACTCGCGATCAAGCCTATCCCGGCACCACTGCTAACCCTCGCGAAGGACGCCCCGAATGGATCGACTACATAGTCGCAGCCAATTCACAGCCCTGGGATGTCTCCGCGAACCTCGAGCTCATCGCGAATCAACGCGCCGACTTCCCTTATTCCGATCACAGCGGCCTGCTATGCACTGTAACTCTCACGCCGCGTGAACAGGCTAGTTAGCGAGGTTGTACGGTCCTCCGCGTTCCAACGCCTTCTTGAAGGCCGGCCGTTCATGCAGCCGCTTGATCCACGCATCGAGATTCGGATAGTTCGCGCGCTTGCCGAACGCTCCCGCCACTTCGCCGACGAAGCTCATCTGGATATCGGCGCCGGTGAGCGAATCTCCCACGATGAACTGACGGCCCTTCAGCGCGCCATCGATGTAAGAGAGATGATTCGCGATTTCGCTTTCGATGCGCGGTGTCAACGCCGCCCCCGCGTCGCCGAGGCGCATGACGTATAGATTGAGCATTAATGGCAGCATCGCCGATCCTTCGGCGTAGTGCATCCATTGCTGGTACTCGTCATAGGCCGCGCTGTCGGGCGCAGGCTGCAAACGGCCTCCGCCATGGCTGCGAATCACGTAATCGATGATCGCGCCGGACTCCATAATAGTGCGGTTGCCGTCGGTGATAACCGGCGACTTGCCCAGCGGATGAACCTTCTTCAATTCCGGCGGCGCAAGCCGCGTCTGCGCATCGCGTTGATAAGGCTTGATCTCGTAGGGCAACCCGAGTTCTTCCAGCAGCCACAGGATACGTTGCGAACGCGAATCGTTAAGATGATGAACAACAATCATAATGTAACTCCGTCGTTAGGTTGTCATCTGTCTAGCACAACTCACTGCGAAACGATGCGGCGAAACGTCAAGTTTATCCGCGGCCCGCACGCGCGCGTCTCCTTGGCGATTCCATGCTTCCAATATCGCTGCGTCTCGCCTGTCATAAGCAAAAGACTTCCGGAAGCAAGCCTCAGCCGGACAGGCTTCACCAGCTTGTCAGTCTTGTGTTTGAGAATGAAGGTGCGCTCCTCACCCAGACTTAGCGATGCGATCACCGGCCTTTCGCCAAGCTCTGGTTCGTCATCGCTATGGAACCCCATGCTATCTCGATTGTCCCGGTAGTAGTTCAACAGCACGCTGTTGAAAGAAGCCGCCGTTGCGGTCTCGACCTGTCGTTTGATCTCGCGCAGAAGATCGGTCCATGGGAGTGCCGTAAGTTTGATGCCGGAATAAGTGTAGTCGCTAGCAGGATCTCCGTACCACGCGACCAGGCGCGGCTGCGAATACATTTTGCCCCACACGACGATCTTGTCCTGTCGCCAAGGCACCTCGGCTATCAACAGACGCAATACTGAATTGGGATCGCGCCCAAGACTGAAGTCGTTCAAGTAGCGCACGTCGGCATCCGGCATCGGAATTCTGACGAGCCGATCTGTCTCTTCGAACAAGCCTGACATCAAACCTTCCTCGACCTCGGATAGCTCAACTGCGACGCTGCTGTTGGAGTTTCGCCAAAGCTCTTGCGGTATTCAACAATGTCGGTGTTAATTCGCTAGGCGAATGGCGATCGAGGAATCCTGCGATGTTTCGCGTGTCGATTGAGCGACGAGGAAGCGATGTCTGCATCGTCCTGATTTTGGTTGCGATCGCGATTCTGTTTTCGCTCAAGGTCTGCGTTGCCAGCGACGGCAAAGGCACCACCCGCCGGCTTGAATTGAGGGGTGCAGTCAGGGACGCACTGGGAAGACCTATCGCCGGCGCCGAGGTGCAACTGGAAGCGGGAGGCCAGGCGATTGCGCGATCGCGCACCGACTCGGCGGGAGCGTTTCTGTTCAAGACGATCGAGCCGGGACTTACGTTGTCATCTCCGGCCAAGCAAGGATTCAAGCCGACGGTTGAGACCATCGTGGTGAGCGCCAATAAGCGGAGCGCGCCGATGGTCCTCGCGATGGAGGCGACGGCGCCGCTGACGCTCAGAGGTGATCACCGAGCGGCTGAACAAGCGCGCGCAACGATCTGGCGCCGCAGATCGGTGCGACGGCGTATCGGTTCGATCAGGAGGCGATACACAAGTCTGCCCGAGGGACAGAACACGAACGCTCGCGCAGGTGCTGCAGCAGGCGCCGGGCGTGAGCCAGGATTCCTACGGGCAGGGGCAGGAGCAGATTCATATCCACGGGGAGAACGGCGGCGGCATCCAGTACCGCGTCAACGACATTTTCATGCCGGAGGCGGTGACCAGCTTCGGCGAGATTTTCAGCCCGCGCTTCGTGCATAGCATCACGCTGCTGACCGGAGTGCTGCCGGCGGAGATCGGCTATCGCCCCGAGGGCATCATCGACATCCGCACCAAGGACGGATGCATCGACGGCGGGCCCGATAACGACAACGTCGAAATGTACGGCGGTCAGCGCGAGACCGTCGCAGCCGAGTTTCGAGCTGGGCGGATGCAAGGGGAAGTTCAGCTATTACCTGAGCGGCTACTACGAGCACACCAGCCTCGGGCTGCAGGCGCCGACCGACAGCCCCGATCCGAATCACGACTACTCGGATCAGGGGCAGGGATTCGGCTACCTGTCGTATCTTGTTCAACTCCGATACGCGGCTGTCATTGGTGACTGGCGTGGCGGTGAATTCGTTCGAGATTCCGCCGGAGCCGGGCCTGCCGCAGCAGTTCATGCTCGCGGGCGTGCCGACTTATCCGTCGTCGGAGGTCAAAGAAAACGAGCTCGAGCAGAACTACTACGGCATCCTGTCGCTGCAGGGCGCGATCGGCGACCGCATCAACTATCAGGTCGCGGCCTTCAGCCGGTACTACGAGCTGAAGTACAGTCCGGACCCGATCGGCGATCTCATTTACAACGGCGTCGCGGCGAAGATTCTGCATACCGGGTTCATCAACGGCGTGCAGGAAGACACCAGCTACAAGCTCGACTCGCAGCACACGCTGCGCGCGGGCTTCTACATGAGCGGCGAGGCGATCGAGCTGGACGATCATGCGCAGACGTTCCCGCGATGGATGGCAGTGCAGACCAGCGACCATCCGTTTTCGATCGTCGACGACAACAATCAGATCGCGTGGCTGCTGGGATTTTACGGGCAGGACGAATGGCATCCGACCGAGAAGCTGACGATAAATGCAGGCTTGCGATGGGACTGGATGAGCGCGTTCGTGACGCAGAATCAGTGGAGCCCGCGATTCGCGAGTCGAATACGCGCTGACGCACAGCACCACTCTGCATGCGGGCTATGCGCGCTACTTCAAGGTGCCGCCGTTCGACCAGGTCGCGCTCGAGACGGTGCAGAAGTTCGCCAACACCACCAACGCCGCGCCGATCAACAGCGGCAACGACAAGATCGAGGCGGAGACTGACGACTACTTCGACGCCGGTATCCGGCAGCGCGTCGCTCGAAGGACTCAACGTCGGCGTCGATGGCTTCTACAAAATCGGCCACGACCAGCTCGACCTCGCTCAACTTGCGGGCAGCGTCGTGACGGCGCCGCTGAACTATCGCGAGAGCCGCGGGCTGGGGATCGGATTTCAGCCTCACCTACGAACGCGGCGGGCTGTCGGCGTACTTGAATTTTTCCTACGCGGTGCTGCAAGCGAAGTACATCAGCGCGGGTGCGTTCCTCGCCGACGACGCCGACGGAAATCAGCTACATCGCCAATCATTGGGTCACGCTCGACGACGATCAGATGTTCATCGGATCGGGCGGCACGTCGTATCAACTGTGGGGATTCCTGTTGACCGCCGATGCGATCTGGGGCAGCGGCTATCGGCGCGGGTTCGCGAACAGCGGCGAGCTGCCGCCGATACTGCAATTCAATGCGGCGGTCGTGCGCAGCTTTCGGATGCCGGGAGTCGGCAACGTCGAGGGACGACTCAGCATGATCAACGTGTTCGACCACACCTACCAGATTCGCAACGGCAGCGGGATCGGCGTTTTCTCGCCGTCGTACGGCCCGCGCCGCGCCTTGTATGCCGGGATAAAGATTCCGCTGGCGCCGATTTTCAAGCGATCGCCTTAGTCTGGAAACGCATTGCCTCTGGTTAAGCGCATGGTGTAAAAACTCGATGGAGAGTTCGCGAGGGTTCAAATATGAGTGATTGGAAAAAGCCGGAGTTCGTCGAGATTCGGATGGACGCGGAAATCAACTGCTACAGTTCGGCGCTGGCCGACGATCCAAGGCGAATCCTGAAGCAGCCGTTGATTCGCGACGACGAATCGGAAACCAGCCGGGAATCCTAAGACCGGCAGGTCCGTGCGGATCCATATCCTTGGTTCCGCTGCCGGCGGCGGCTTTCCGCAGTGGAACTGCAACTGCGTCAATTGCTGCCGGGTTGCGGACGGGTCGATTCGCGCGAAAGCGCGAACACAATGCTCGGTGGCATTAGCGCGGACGGCTCGCGATGGTCGCTGCTAAACGCGAGCCCTGATCTTCGAACACAGATATTTTCATTTCCCGAATTGCTGCCACGCAAGGCGGGTCCGAGGATCGGCCATCGACGCGGTTTTGCTTTCGGACGCGGAGCTCGATCACATCGCCGGCCTGCTTTCGCTGCGCGAGGCGCAGCCGATTCGGCTCTATTGCACGTCGCGGGTTTTCGATTGGGTATTCGCGTCGAACCCGATTTTCGGCGCGCTGAATTCGCCCGAGAAATTTCGCGTGACGAGCGTCGAAGATCGCAAAGCCGAAACTATCGGATGCGGTCTCGGCTTCGAGGCGATTTTCGTCAGCGGCAAAGTTCCGACTTACGTGAAAGCTCCTGCAGGCCAATTGCGACGGAGCCGCGGTCGCATACAAGGTCATCGACGTCGCGCGCAGGCTCGTCGCTCCTTTATGTTCCCGCGATCAAGGAAATCGACGAACGGCTTATCGCGGCCGCTCGCCGGGTGCGACTGTCTGCTGTTCGACGGCAGCTTCTGGTCGGAGAATGAAATGGAGATTCGCGGCGCCGGGCACGCGGACCGCGTCGGCGATGGGTCACGTGCCCATCTCGGGGACCAGCTGGCAGCCTCGCGCGGCTCAGCGATCTTTCGAATCAGAAAAATCTATACTCACATCAACAACACCAATCCCATTCTCGATGAGAATTCGGCCGAGCGACGCGAAGTCGAAAAAGCGGGATGGGAAGTCGCCGAAGACGGCATGGACTTCACGGTGTGACGTCGAAGCGCGAACGACATGGCGGAAAGCTAAACCCGACTCGCCGGAAAAATTCGTCGCGCGCCTGCGTGCGATTGGCGAGGCGGCTTATCACGACAAGCATCCGTTCCACGTCCTGATGCATCAGGGGAAGCTGACCCGGCGGCAACTGCAGGCGTGGATCGAAAATCGCTTCTACTATCAGTGGACGATTCCGAAAAAAGACGCGCTGATTCTCGCCAAGGCCGACGACCCCGAATTTCGCCGCGCCTGGATCACGCGCATCACCGACCACGACGGGATCGGCGACATCGAGGGCGGCATCCGCAAATGGTACAAGCTGGCGGAGGCGGCGGGCCTCGACGTCGCCGACGTCGCGAGCCTGCGCTACGTGCTGCCCGGCGTGCGCTTCGCGGTGGACGCGTACCTGCATCTGTGCGCGTCGCGTCCGCTGACCGAGGCGGTCGCGTCGTCGCTCACGGAATTGTTCGCGCCGACGCTGATGGCGGATCGGATCGTCGGTGCTCGAGAAGCTCTATCCGTGGCTCGACAGCCGCGGCCTGGAATATTTTCGCGGACGCCTGGTGCAGGCGCCGCGCGACTCGGAGTTCGGCCTGCAATACGTCGTTGCGCACTGCGTCACGCGCGAGTCGCAGGATCGTGCGGCCGAAGCGCTCACGCTCAAGTGTCACATCCTGTGGGGTCTCCTCGACGCGATTCACTACGCGTACGTTTCACCCGGATATTTGCCGCCGCTATGGCACGATCCGCGGAAACTCTGATGAGCGCCGACGACGCATGGCGGCCGCGGCTGGCTGCGCGCGCGCGGCTCAAGTTCGATCCGATCGCGAAGCAGGAAATGATGCTGTTCCCGGAAGCGGCGCTGGCGCTCAATGAAACCGGCGCCGCGATCGTGCGGCTCTGCGACGGCGCGCGCTCGATAGATCAAATCGTCGAACAGTTGTCGAAAGAATATCGCAACGCCGATCGCGACGCGCTGATGCGCGAGGTGACGGATTTCCTGGGCACGATTCGCGCGCGCGGGTTGCTCCAATGAGCGCGGCGCCGCGTCCCTACACGCTCGTCGCGGAGCTCACCTATCGATGCCCGCTGCGATGCGTGTACTGTTCCAATCCCGTCGATTTCCATCGCTCGCGCGCGGAGCTCTCGACCGACGAGTGGCGCCGAGTTTTTTCGGAGGCCGCGGAGCTCGGCGTCATGCAGTTGCATCTGTCGGGCGGCGAGCCGGTCTTGCGCGACGATCTCGCCGAACTGATTCGGCATGCGCGCGCGCGCGATCTCTACACCAACCTGATAACCGGCGGCACGCTGCTCGACGAGGACAAGCTGCGGCGGTTTCGCGACGGCGGGCCTCGACCATATTCAACTGAGTATCCAGGGTGCGGCGCGCGAAAGCGCCGAGACGATCGCCGGCGTGCGATCGCATCGAAAGAAACTCGATGTCGCGCGGCTCATCGGCAAAATCGGATTTCCGCTTACGCTCAACGTGGTGATCCATCGGCTGAATATTGCCGAAGTGCCCGAGCTGATCGGCGCTCGCATTGGAGCTCGGCGCGAATCGCCTCGAGCTGGCGAATACCCAGTTCTATGCGTGGGCGGCGGAGAATCGTCGCGCGCTGATGCCGACTCGCGAGCAATACGATCGCGCCGAGGAAATCGCGCGCGAAGCGATCGCGAAATATCGCGGCACGCTCGAAATCGCGTTCGTGCAGAACGACTATCTCTCGGGCGAGCCCAAGCCATGCATGGGCGGATGGGGCCGCAGCTACATGTGCATCAATCCGACTGGCGAAGTGATGCCGTGCCACGCCGCGCGGTGATTCCCGGCCTGCGTTTCGAATCCGTGCGCGACGGCGGCCTTCGAGAAGATCTGGCGCGACTCTCCCGCGATGAATGCATTTCGCGGCGACGACTGGATGATGGAGCCGTGCCGCAGTTGCGCGAGGAAGGAGATCGATTTCGGCGGATGCCGATGCCAGGCCTTCATGCTGGCCGGAAATGCCGCCGAGGCGGATCCGATTTGCCGCCTGTCGCCGCATCACGGGATCGTCGAGTCGATGCGCAAGGATTCCGGCGCAGACGATCCGCTGATTTATCGCGACGCAAAGACCAGCCGCGAACTTTCCAAAGCAATCCGATCGAGCTAAACGATTCCCGATTTGCCGGTCAGGTCCTGCGGACGCGCTGACGCTTTGCACTGACGGTAGCGGCTCTCTCTGAACACCGCGACCGGGTCGATCGCGCCGCCATTTCGCTTGCGCGCCATTTTGATCGCGGGCTCGACATCCATCCGCACCGCGTTCTGCAGCGTGCGATTGGCCATCAGCGCGTCGTTCGATTCTTGCGCTGAATTCAACGCGTCGCGATCGACGATCAACGCCTGTGCGTAAGCGCGCTGCAGCGCGACCGCGCTCTCCATCAGACTCTCGACAGGGTCGGTCACGTTGTGACTCTGGTCGAGCATGTAGGCCGGTGCGAATCCGGGCGCACCTCGCAACTCGGCGTCCACCAGCTCGTTGAATACCAGGAAAATCTGAAACGGATTGATCGATCCAGTGTCCAAATCGTCGTCGCCATATTTGGAATCGTTGAAATGGAAGCCGCCAAGTGCTTGAAACTGGATCAAGCGCGAAACGATCTGCTCGATATTCGTCGTCGGCGCATGATGCCCCAGGTCCACCAGGCACTGCACGTTCGCGCCGAGCTGCGTCGCGCAAATAAAGCTGGTACCCCAGTCCGCGATCACCGTCGAGTAGAGCGCCGGCTCGTAGAGCTTATGCTCGATGAATGCGCGCCAGCCGTCGGGAATCGCCGCGACGATCGGCCGCATGCTCTCCAAGATAGCGCTCGAGCGCTTTCGTCATGTTGAGCTGGCCCGGGAAATTCGAGCCGTCGCCAATCCAGACAGTCAGCGCTCGCGAACCGAGCTGCTTGCCGATTTCGATGCATTCGAGATTGTGCGCGATCGCCTGCTCGCGGACGGCCTTGTCGGTATGGGCCAGGCTGCCGAACTTGTAAGAGAGCTGACCGGGGAGATCTTCGAAGGTATTCGAATTGACGGCGTCGAAAGACATTCCATAAGAGTGCGCGAACTCGCGCAGCTCGCGGAAATCGTCGACGCGATCCCACGGAATGTGCGGCGACACCGTCGGCGTCGCACGTCCGAGCTGCTGGATCACCGCGCAGTCCTCGAGCTTCTCGAAGACGTTGCGCGGCTCGCCCGCAACCGGAAAGCGCGCGAACCGCGTGCCGCCCGAGCCGACGCCCCAGCTCGGAATCGCCACCGCAAACCGCTGGATGCGCGCAGTGATCACTTCGAGATCGACGCCGCGCCGCGCCAGCACGGCGCCGAGGTGCTCGTAGTCGGCGGCAAGGTTCTTCTCCAGCCGCGCGTTATGTTTTGCGATCAACTCGGGATCGATCTGGCGTGCGTGGCGTCATAGAGAACCTCGCAAATGCTCTACCGCGTGAATGCGGCGGCGTTGCCGGCGTCGACGTTGAGAATGTTGCCGGTGGACTTTGCCGATCGATCGGACGCAAAAAAATGCACGGCTTCGGCAACGTCCTCGGGCGTGACGTTTTGTTTCAGCAGGCTCCGTTCCCGATAAAATGTCTCCAGCTCCGACGGGTCGATCCCGTAGGCGCGCGCGCGTTCGGCCCGCCAACTGCTCGACCATATTCGCGAGCCTTGCAGCACCGCGTCGGGATTCACGGCGTTCACCCGGATTCCGTCGGCCGCAAGCTCCAGCGCCATGCATCGCGCGAGGTGAAGCTCGGCAGCCTTGGCCGTGCTGTAGGCGGCGGCGCCTGCCGATGCGACCAGCGCGTTCTTGCTGGCGACGAATACGATCGAGCCGCCGATGCCTTGCGCCTTCATCATCTCGCGCCGCCTCGCGGCCGATCGAGGAAGTAACCGGTCGCCGAGCACGTCCATATTGCGGCGCCAGGTCTCGAGCGTCGTTTGATCGAACGGCGCCGCCGACGCGATTCCGGCATTCGACACCACGATGTCGATGCCGCCGTATTCCCGCGCGGCGAACGCAAATGCGCGCGCGACATCCGCTTCGTCGGTAACGTCGCATCGCGTGACCCGAGTCCGATCCTTGCCGAACTTCGTGCGCCAGCTCATCGCGCCGCTCGCGCTCGAGCGCGTCTGCATCGTTGTCCAGCAGCACCACGCATGCGTCGTCGGCCAACAAGCCGTCTCGCGATCGCGCTGCCGATTCCGCCGGCGCCGCCGGTCACGATCGCGACGCGTCCCGCGAGCGGCTTCGGCGCCGGTTGTCGTCGCAGCTTGGCCTCTTCGAGCGCCCAATACTCGATATCGAATGCTTCCTGCTCGGGCAGGCCGAGATATTCGTCGACCCCTGATGCGCCGCGCATGACGCCGATCGCGTTGCAGTAGAACTCAGCCGCGATGCGTGCGGTGGCTTTGTCCCTTGGCGAACGTGAACATCCCGACCGACGGCATCAGGATCACGACCGGATTCGCATCGCGCATCGGCGGAGACTCCGGCCGACGGCATCGTTCGTAGTAGGCTTGATAGTCACTTCGATAGCGCGCGATCGCTTCGGCTGCGTCGGTTTTGCGATCTGCGGGATCGGCGGGAAGCACGAGCGGTCGAATTTTGGTGCGAAGAAAGTGATCGGGGCACGATGTCCCGAGATTGGCCAGCTCTTCAAAGCGCTGGGCGCCAACGAATTCGAGCACCTGCGCGTCGTCGGTGAAGTGGCCAACCTTGCGTTGCGCGCCCGATAGATGACCGCGAAGCACCGGCATCAACTGCCGACGCGATCGCGCCGCGCTCATCCGCGGGCCGCGCCGCAACGCGCTCGCCGCCAAACGCCGGCGCCGTTCCGATCCGCTCGGCTAGCCATGCTTCGGCGCGGCGAATCGTTTCGATCGTATTGCGATAGCAGGCCTTCGACGTATCGCCCCACGTGATGAGCCCATGGCCCGCAAGCACGACTCCGCGAATGCTGCGGATTCGCGCGGACCGCGTCGCGCAGTCGCAGGCCCAGGTCGAAGCCCGGCCGTTGCCATGGCAGCCATCCGAGTTCGCCGCCGAACACTTCGCGCGTGATAGCTTCGCTGTGGCGCGCCGCCGCAATTGCGATGACGGAGTCGGGATGCACATGGTCGACGTGCGCGAACGGCAAAAGCGCATGAAGCGGAGTATCGATGCTGGCGGCGCGGGTGCTGCCGGCAAAGGCGCAATAGTCGAAGTACGGAGACGATCTCGTCTTCGTGCTCGCGTCCGCGGAAGCGGCTTTCCAGCGCGACGAGTTTGTCTTGATACAGTCTTCGCGAAGCCGGACAGATCCATCGAGCCCAGATCGTCGCCTGATCCTTTCACCCACAAAATCGTCACGCGCTCATTGCTGAGCGGATCGACATCAGCGATTTTTGCCGATGTGTTGCCGCCGCCGAAATTGGTCACGCGCGAGATCGGCGCCCAACAAATGGGAGCGGTACAAAAGCAGCTCGGGCTCGGACAGCGCCTTCGCGTCGGCGTCGTTCCATCGGTCGCTTATCACGCGCGGATCGTAACACGACGCCATGGTAATTCAATTGAGCAATGCCGACTCGATTGAGTAGTGGTGCTCAGGTGAGCTACGCAGCGTCCCGAAGCTGTCGCCGTGTTCGACGTTGGCAAAAGCAACGTGCGGCTGTCGGCGGTCGACGATGACCGGCGTCGCGATGGTGACTCTCGAGCGCCCCAACAGCGTCGATAGCTCGCCGATCCGTATCCACATTTCGACGCGGACGAGCTATACGCGCTGGCTGATCGACGGACTGGCGACTCTCGCGCGCGACTTCGAAATTCACTTGGTCGTGCCGGTCACTCACGGCGCTTGCGCAGCGCTGGTCGATGACGATCGGACTCGTGCTGCCGATCATGGATTACGAATTTCGCGGCGTGAGCGACGATCGATGCCGACTACGATGCGATCGCGCGCGACTTTGCGCGGACCGCGTCGCCAAAACTTCCGGCCGGTCTCAACCTTGGCCGGCAGCTCTTCTGGCAGCAGCGACAATTTCCGCGGGAGTTCAGTCGCGCGACGATTCTGCCGTACCCGCAATACTGGGCGGCGCGCTTGTGCGGCGTCAGAGCGTGGGAGCCGACCTCGCTCGGATGTCACACCGATCTTTGGGAGCCGCAACGCGGAGATTTCTCATCTTTCGCAACGACGATGGGATGGAACTCGCGATTTGGCCGGCGCGTGAGTGCGTGGACTCCGCTTGGTCCTCCAACGCCTGCGGTCGTCGCGCGCTACCGGTCTTTCCGGCGAGTGCAAAATCCTCGCGGGAATCCATGACAGCAACGCGTCGTACCTCGCCCATCGCGCGACTCGCGAACAGCCTTTCTGCGTCGTTTCGACCGGCACCTGGATAGTCGTGATGGCGCATGGCAGCCCGCTCGACGTGCTGCGCGAGGAGCTGGACACGCTGGCGAACGTCGATGCGTTCGGTAATCCGGTCGCCGACTGCGCGATTCATGGGAGGGCGCGAGTACGCCGCGATTTGCGGTGCCGATGCCGGCGCGATGCAGCCGTCAGTCGGCGACCTGGAAACTATTCTCGCATTCCGGCGCGCTGGCGATTCCTTCGTTCGCGGATCAGGGCGGGCCGTTTCGCGCAGCAGCGTCGGTCGCATCGTGGGCGAAGTTTCGACTCCGCCGCGCAATCGAGCGGCGCTCGCGGCTTTGTATTGCGCGCTGATGACGGACTACTGCCTGACAATGCTCAAGGCGCGCGGCGACATAATTCTTGAAGGGCGGCTCGCGATCCAACGAAGCGTTCGCGTCGGCACTTGCGGCGCTGCGCGAACCGCAGCCGGTATTTCGTTCTCCCGATGAGACCGGAACGCTCCGCGGCGCCGCTGCGTTGTCGTTATTCGCGCGCGGGAAAAGTCCGCAGCCGGCCGCGGCTCGATCGTTGTCCGATGGGTCCTGTCGAAAAGTTGAGGACGACTCCGACTCAGATGGCGGAACTTTCTGCCGGCGCTTCACACCGGCAGTTCGTAACCGATCGAGGCTTCGATTTCCAATGTTCGTTGTACCGCGGGCCGCGCCATCATCCGGTCGTAGTGCGCGAAGAGGTTGCCGAACTCGCCACGGGCGAGCTTGAGCGAGTTGCTGAATCGCCAGAACAGCCGGAACAGGTGGATGTCGGCGATCGAGTAGCGTCCTACCGCCCACTCGCGATTTCCTAGTCGTTGCTCGGCGATTGCCCAAACCGCGCGCGCATGATCGAGTGCCCTGGCGTCGCGCGGGATGCACCGTCGATGCGATGAACGACATCCACGAGACTACCTGCGACTGGGCTTCGATATCGTTCGGGCAGCAGACCCGCCTCCGGGAAACGTCTCGCCAGGTAGAACAGGATCGCGGCGACCTCGGTCAGCGCGCGGCCGTCGATCAGCAGGGTCGGCACGTGGCCTTCGGGATTGATCGCGAGATAGGCGGGCGTGCGGTTCTCCTTCTTCGCAAGCGAAATCGGCCGGCTTTCGAATTGCGCGCCGACTTCGTGCAGCGCGATGTGCGGCGCCATCGAACTGGAGCCCGGCGCGAAGTAGAGCGTGAGCATTGGCGTTCCTCCGATTTGCGCGCGCGGCTAGCGCCAAGCTGCGGGATCGCTGCCGAGCGGCGCGGGCGGAAGATCCCATCGAGGCGGCGTCTCCGACATCCGCGCGATCGGCCCGAGACGAGTCAACGGCCCCCACGCGGTATTCATCTCGATGATCCACGGAGCTATCGACGCAACGTCGAAGCCGCCGGGCTTGTCATCCGGCGCGGTGCGCGGTAGCGACATGATCCACATCGCGGTTCTCGCGAGCGACACGCGAACATGCCAACTGCCTCCTTCGGAAGCGCGCCGCGCGAGCGCACGCATCACGCCGAGCGCGCCGAGATATCCGGTCGTGTAGTCGTTAACCGCGGCCGGTACCAGAGCCGGATGCTCATCGCCGGCGTGCTCGAACGCCATGCCTGATACGGTCTGCGCGAGTTGTTCCCATCCGGGTCGGCCGGCGAACGGACCTTCATGTCCATAGCAATCGATCGATACCACGATGATGCCGGGCCGCGTCCGCGCCAACTCCTCGGGCGCGAAACCGCGCCGCGCGAGAGCGCCGGGACGATAGCCCTGCGAGAATACGTGCGCATCGCGCACCAGCGCGCGCAATTGTTCAACTTCTTGCGCGCGATCGAGATCGAGAAAGCATGAACGCTTGCCGGGATTCGTGTCGATCACGAAAGGCTCGATCGACGGCAGCCTGGGACTTCTGCACGTGCAGGACTTCCGCACCATGCTCGGCGAGCGTCCGCGCGCATGTCGGTCCCGCCAGCACGCGCGTGAGATCGAGAACGCGCACGCCTGAAAGCGGCCGGGCGCCATGCTCGCCGGCGCGCGGTCCGGGAATCGGCTCGGGTGATGCGTCGCCGAGGCGAAGTATTTCGACCACCGGCACTTGCGCGAGCGCTATCCCCTGCGGATGAACGCGCCACTCGTCGGCGCTACGCAGCTTCGCGCCACATACTCCGCGCTCGGCCAGCGCATCTTCGAGCGCTTGCGCATCCCACGAGGCGACCGCATTCGCGATCGGGCCCGCGTCGTCGTCGCATTTCAAAAGCGCGAGCGTACCTTCGCGCGAGCTGAAGCCGCCGTGCAGATGGACCCATCTGCTCGTCGCGCGCTCGATAGAGTGCGGTAGTCGCCATGCCGTCCGCTCAAGCGCCGCGCCTTGGTATCTGAGATACAGAAACGAGACGAGCGACGCGGCGGCGGCTCGCACGTCCACCTCGATACGCTGCGGACGGCCGCCGCGCGCGCACCACAGGTCAGCGGCCGCAATCGCGTTCGCAGCGAGTACCGCGGATGCAGCCTCGCCGGCGCGAAATCGCGTCGCGATTACGGGATCGCTTCCGGTGATTTGTAGTTCGTGCTCGTATGCTTCGAGATCGCGTCCGAGCGAGACAAGAAGATCATTCGTCCATCGCATCGCTTCTGTTGCTGAGGAGGTCGCCACGCGTTGAAGGTAGCATCCGAAGAAATGAATCGGGAAGCGCCTCAACTCGGCCGGTTCGAGAAGTTTGCCGATTGCTGGGAGACCGTGCTTGAATCCGATTCGAGGACGGCATCATGAATTCCGAAATCGAACTGCGCGATCACCTGCTCGTAGGCCCGCTGCGACGATCTGTCAACAATGCCAGCAAAGTCGCGGGCAGCATCCACGACGATGCGACGGCGACCAAGCTGGGTTTTCGCGGCGGCACCGTCGCAGGATCGATTCACCTCGAGCTGTTCCCGCCATCTTGCTGAAAGCGTTCGGCAAGCGATGGTTCGAGCGCGGCACCATCTCGATGTATTTCCTCAATGCGACGACCGACCGAGAGGCAGTTCGCGCGTTCGCCAAAGAGCCTCCGCACGATGCGGCCGACGCGCAGGTCGATATCTGGATCGAGCGCGACGACGGTATGCGGGTTGCGGAAGGTACCGCGTCAATCGGAAATCCCGAGGAACCGAGCGCGCTGCTGCGGCGTCCGCTCGATCGATTCGACGCGGGTGAGTTGCGGATTCTCGGCGGACTTAAGGTTGGCGATCAGTTTTGAGGAATGCGACGCGTTTCTGACCAGGGACACGATGGCCGAACGGATGAAGGTCATCACCGAGCCTCTGGAATGGTACACGAAGCCGTCGCCGTGGGGCGGCGCTATCGCGACGCCGGCCACGATGGTGCAGTTGCTTTACTCGCAATCGATCGCGACGCTGCGCGGCAAACTCGGACAGGCAGTGGGGCTGTTCGGCGCGATCGAGCTTCGCAATATCAACGGGCCGGTGATGGTCGAGCGTCCGTATCGCGTCGGCGGAAGTATTATCGCGCTGGGTCAGAGTCCCAAGACTGAATACATGTGGTTCGAGACGGCGCTCGACGAAGCGGACGGCAAGCGCGTCGCCGAGATGAGGATGCTGCTGCGCTTCATGAAGGCGTCATCGCCGAAGTACACCGACGCGACCGCGAGCTGATCAAATCGTCGGCGGTTCGAAGGCGCTGATCGGCGGCGGCTCGCCAATGAACTTCTCGACCTCGACCAGCGTGGTCTGAGCGCTCGGACCTTGCGCGAGACTCGAGGTTCCCTTGTCGAGCGTGAGCACGTTCGGATTGCCGTGCTTGTCGAGGCTGCCAATCGCGCCCGGTTCGGCGGGGTCGTACCACGCGCCGGTCGAGATTTGAATCACGCCGGGGCGAATGTCGTCGGTCAGGACCGCGCCGGCGAGGATCGCGCCGCGATCGTTGAAGACGCGGACGACGTCGCCGTCGCGAATACCGCGCGCCGCGGCGTCGTCGCGATTCATCCGCATCGGCTCGCGGCCTGCGACTTTGCTCTGCTGGCTGACGCGCGCCATGTCCATCTGGCCGTGCAATCGCGTGCTTGGCTGCGTAGTTAGAAGATGCAGTGGGTATTTGCGCGCGGCGGCGCTGCCCAACCATTCAGCCGGCTCGAGCCAGGTGGGATGTCCAGGGCAATCGGCGTAGTTATAGCTTGCGATTTTCTCGGAGAAGATTTCGATTCGGCCCGACGGGGTTGGCAGCGGATTGGCGTCGGGGTTCATCCTGAATTCTTCGAACAACACGTGCGGCGTCGACGCTTCGGGAATTTCCAGATAGCCGCGCTCCCAGAACTGGTCGAAGCCCGGCCACTCGGCAACCCGCGGATTCGCGCGCTTGCGCGCTTCTGTCGTAAATGTGGCGCAGCCATTCCATCGTGGTGCGCCCTTCGGTCGAACGACTCGCGAGTTCCGAAGCGGTCGGCGAGATCGCCGAAGATTTCGAAGTCGTCGCGCGCTTCGCCGACCGGCGCGATCGCCTGCTTCATCGCGATGATGAATCGGTCGCGCGCGCTCGCGCCGATATCGTCGCGCTCGAGCGTCGTGGTCGTTGGCAGCACGATATCGGCGTGGCGCGCCGTCGCAGTCCACCACGGATCGTGAACGACGATCGTCGCGGGGCGCCGCCATGCGCGGATCAAACGGTTGAGATCCTGATGATGATGAAACGGATTGCCGCCGCACCAGTAGACGAGATCGATATCGGGATAAACGAGGTCTTGGCCGTCGTACTGGAACGGCTGGCCGGGATTGAGCAGCAGGTCGGCGATTCGCGCGACCGGGATGAAGCTGCGAACCGGGTTGCGGCCGAGCGAAAGCGTCGGCATCGGCGCGTCCTGCAGCAAAGCCCGCGAGACCTTCCATGCTGCCGTAGCCGAAACCGAAGCCGCCGCCCGGCAGACCGACCTGGCCGAGCACGGCGGCCAGCGCGATCGCCGCCCAGATCGGCTGCTCGCCATGATCGCCGCGCTGCAGCGACCAGTTGACGTTGATGAAGGTGCGCGACGCGGCCATCCTGCGCGCGAGGCCGCGAATCTTGTCGGCGGGTATTTCGCTCGAGCGGTGCAGCCCAGTCCGCCGACTTCGCGACGCCGTCTTCGGCGCCGAGCAGATAGTCGCGGAAGCGATTGAAGCCTGCGCAGTAGCGCGCGAGGAAATCGGCGTCGTGCAGGCCCTCGACGATCAGCGTGTGCGCCAGCGCCAGCATCAGCGCGGTGTCGCTATGCGGGCGCGGCGCGAGCCATTCGGCGTCGAGGAACGACGGCCGCATCGTCGCGCATCGGACTGATGTTGCAGAACTCGACGCCGGCGGCCTTCGCGGTTCTGAGCCAGCCGCGGGTTGTGTGCTCGCCGACGCCGCCGGGCGTGACCTGGGTGTTGCGCGTCGGGATTCCGCCGAACATCACGACGAGGTCGGCATGGTCGGCGATGCTCTTCCAACTGGTGCCGGGACCGTTCATCGCATGCAGGCTGCCGAGAACGTTCTTCACCAGCACGGCGCCGGCGGCGTTGCGAGTAGGTGTCGCGCGCGCCGGTGAATCCGCCGATACCGCCGAGGAAGCGCTGCAAGCTGCGTGCGCGCGTGATGAAAGCGTCCCGCGCTGCCCCATCCATAGGAGCCGGCGTAGATTGCCTCGTTGCCGCGTTCGCGAATCACGCGGCGGATTTCATCGGCGATCAGATCGAGCGCGCGATCCCAGGTCACCGGGACGAAGCGGTCGGCGCCGCGACGATCGCGCGCGCCGCCGGGACCGTTGCTCGAGCCATCCCTTGCGGACCGCGGGTTGCGCGACGCGACTACTGTGATGCAGCGCGTCGGGGATCGAGCTGAGCAAGTGTGAAGGATTCGGGTCCTTGGCGAAGGGCCGCGCTTCGGTGACACGCCCGTCGACGACGACCGGCTCGAAGGTACCCCAATGTGAATGGTTGAGGGAGCGCGGGGGCGCTGGAATTTTCGGCGAGGTGCTCATTTAGTGGAGAGAACTTTGTATAACTTTCGCCGGAGCTTCGCGAACGACGAGAAAACCTAACCCCTAACCCGACTTTGCCCGGTAAACTCCATCTGCCCAAATGATCTGGCGGTTGCCCACAAAGTCGCTAGCCTCCGGAATCCGTCATCAGGGTAAGCGTGGCTTTCCTCACGTTTTGCAGCCCACGGGAAAGGCCGTTGCCCACGCTGTTCCACAGGGGGTTAGCCGTTAAGCCACGTGAGGATGGCGGCGTCATCTATGCGTTCATTGGAATCCATCGGGATTTTGAGTTCGAACTTCTCTAAGCGAAGGCGATAGAGCTTCCGCCCATAGGAATGACGCCACGTTTCGCGATTGAGCAACATCTGGACGAATAAGATGGAGGCCAAGCCGAGAGGATGACGCGGATGAAGTAGCGCAACATCATCTTTGGCTGCGAAGTCGTAGGGATGGAACTTCGCCATCAGCGGCCAATCGCCGTTATAAGCGACGGTCAGTATATTTCGATAGATCTTACTCGGCGGCGGTTCGCAAAAGCCAATGATGCCGTTATCTTGGTCGCCGCACGAGACAAGTGGAATATCGCCGAGCGGAAGTTCCTCTACACTATGGAAGTCGCCGGATTCGACTTTGAATAGCTGTGTAATTGGAACTTTCACGAAATGAAGCGCGGCCCGCTTCATTTCGCGCGGGGCGACACGGGGCGGCAAGAGCGCCAATGGATCGGCAGCCAAAAGATGCGGTGGGCTAACGGGCACTTCCAGTCCTTCGAGCCGCGACTTTGTAGCCATGCGGCCGAATGAGAATTTCCAGCCGTGGCGACTGCTCAAATAACCTGCGTAGGCCCACAATTCAGAGAGATTCATAGGGCTCTTTGGGAATAAAATCGTCAAGCCGCTACCACCATTGCCCCGCGCGATGAAAGGCGGCGTGGGCACCGTTGCCTCACAAAAGGCCGATACACAAATGCCGGGTTTGTTGAAAACCCGATCCTCTTTCAGTGGAGTGACATAACCGAGGACTCCGTTATCTCGATACCCGTTGGTAACAAAGTTTACAGGCCCCGGATCGTGATCGTCGAACGGGGCAGAGCGAGCAGCCTTCAACGTGAACAGACGGCTGACAGTCGTCACGGACTGGGCTCCATTCGGAACCTAATGAGTGAAGCTGCAGCTTCTCGAAGCATTGAATCTACCCGAGTTTGGATTTCCTCTTCCGTGACATCTTTGCTGTCGAGGTAGGCTTCGGGCAGCAATTCCAGGAGGGGATCCTGCCAATCTATGGGAGCCATTTTTATGAACTCTGGGACTGCTTTGACGAAAACACCGGGGTCCGCGAGAGATGCTTTTATGATTGGGCGCAGGGTCGCCAAATCGTCGGGCTCGACGCCCCATTCCGGGCGCGGGGCCAGTCTCTTGCCCTTGCGCTTGATAAGTCCATCGTGCATGGCTCGCGCCCAGAGGACCGGCTGTTCAAGCGGATGCTGCGTACCCTTCCGAACGACGACGCCCAGCGTCCGAACTCCCATAGGGTAAAACAAGTCCAGGGGAAAGGTAATTACCGCCATAAGAGTATGTTTGCCAAGCAATTGGTTGCGCCGCCAATCGAGCGTGGATTTCTCAAACATGACGCTCATTGGGAGTACTGTGAACAGCAGTCCTCCATCCATCATATTTTCAAGGGCTGCTTCGACGAATAGGTGTTCTTTCTCGTCGTTCTCTTTCAGGGCAAATGGCGGATTCATGAAAACTCGTGTGATGGGCTCTTCGCCCTTCGGTGGCTTCACCTTCGAGAATTTGGCTGTTGAGTGATTGTCTACAGTCGAACGGACTAAAAACTTACTGAAGCAGTTCGCTTCTTCGAGGTTATGCTTGCCGTCGCCTCTGAAAATCATGTTCACGATCGCGAGCACGGCAATATAAGATTCGCGTTCCATACCGAACAGGTTGTGCTGCTTGAAACGGTCAATCTGTTTCTCTGTGGCTCGTGCACGAACATGGTCGAAAGCAGCAACTAGGAACCCCCCGGTCCCGCAAGCTGGGTCAAGTACGATGTCGGTTGGGCTCACTCCAAGAACCTCAACTGCAAATCGCGTCACGTGGCGCGGCGTCAGAACAATCCCGATTTCCTTCGCACCATTTCCGTATTTGAGAAAGACCTCATAGAATTTGCCCAGAGCATCGGTGCCGCTGTTCATCGCAGACTTGATACTCAAGTTGTTCAGTTCTTGAAGCGTCTGAATCACCGCGGTGCGATACTTGATGTGGTTCTCAGCATTAGACGGCGGATGGATGGTCACAAACGGATGGAATTCCGACTTGCCGTTTTTGCGAAGCACGGCTTTGGTACGAGTATTGATGTCATCGATGAGCACAGGCAGTTCTGATTCGACATTGGGGCCCGGCTCTTCAAGGATCGCGAGAAGTAGAGCAGCCATGACTTTCGCGCGATCATTTTTGTTGATGCCACCGATATGCAGGGTACGGTTGATTCTCTCGGCTGCCTTTAGAAAGACCAGTTCATTTACCGCGAGGTCAGCGATGATGGGATCGCCTGTGTGAAGGAGAATGCCGGCGGTCTTTTGATCCAAAAAACCAGTAGCTTCCCTGCCGTTGATAACGACTGGTTGATATTTGCCATTGACTAGCAGGCGTGTGCGAACTTCATATCCGGTTGCCTCGTTGCCCGCGACACCGGTAATTAAGGGGACGGTAAAGTAACCGCCATTGATTAATGGCCGCGCATAGTCGTGTTCGGCTTCGCCTAATGCCTTCTTAAGCTCGCGCCGATCACGTTTAGCCTCGACAACCCAGAGCTTTTTTTCACTGAGCTTGACTATGTTCTCTGGTCGCATTGCACCGAAGACTTTTTTTATTTCCGGGTGGGCGAAGCATTGGTTCTGAGTCCAAACTTGGCCATCCGGAAAGCGACTCGGATTCCTCGCATTCCAGCCGACTTCCTTGAGCTGGTCGAGAATGAATTTGTACGCTTCGACTTCGGTATCGGTAGCCTTCGGTAAGAGGAGAGAAGCGGATGGCCTGCCCCTGTTATTTCCCGCGCGCTTCTTCATGAGCGGCTTCCCGATTCGCGGACGGCGATGGACCGCAGCCAATTGCTCAGATCGAGACCCGCCCTCTGCGCAGCCTTCGTGAAGGCATCTTTCTGAGAAGCCGTCAGTCTGATCCGGAGTTCTTCCTCCTTGCGCTCGCTCTTGATCTTCCGTCGTTTCATGCCGACACTGTAGATACAATGGATCGGCAAGTCAATCGGTTGGCAGTGTGCCGTTGTTATACCTACACTAGGGATACAATAGAGATAATCACAAGGATTGAATGCGAACTGGTCTGCGTGGTGCATGCGATTCATGAGTAGGAATTGCCCCCAATGCTCACGAACGCGCTGCCCGAGAAGGAGTTGACCTGCCCAGAGAACAGGATCTGGCAAATGATAATTGGGGCAAAGCCACCCCCCTCCCATCGTGGAAGGGAGGCGCTCTGGAGAGAGCAAACTTCCTCGTTAGGCGATTCCTTCGAAGAGGGCGGTGCTCAGGTAGCGTTCGCCGGAATCGGGCAGGACGGTGACGATGGTCTTGCCCTTGTTCTCCGGGCGCTTGGCGATTCGCGCGGCGACGGCGGCGGCCGCGCCGCATGAGATGCCCGACAGGATTCCTTCCTCGCGCGTGAGCCGGCGCGCGTATTCGATCGCCTCTTCGTTGGTGACCTGCTCGACCACGTCGACGAGCGACAGGTCCAGGTTTTCGGGGACGAAGCCGGCGCCGATGCCCTGGATTTTGTGCGCGCCCGGCTTCAGCGGCTGTCCGCTGCGCTTCTGCGTGATGACCGGGCTGGCGCTCGGCTCGACCGCGACCGACACGATCGCTTTGCCCTTGGTCTTCTTGATGTAGCGCGAGACGCCGGTGATCGTGCCGCCGGTGCCGACGCCGGCCACGAAAATATCGATCGCGCCTTCGGTGTCGTTCCAGATCTCGGGGCCGGTGGTCGCTTCGTGGATCGCGGGATTGGCGGGATTGTTGAACTGCTGCAGCAGGACGTAACGATCGGGCGCCGACGCCTTGATTTCCTCGGCCTTGGCGATCGCCCCGCTCATGCCGCGCGCGCCTTCCGTCAACACCAGCTTCGCGCCGTAGGCGATCAGCAGTTTGCGCCGCTCGAGGCTCATCGTATCCGGCATGGTCAGGGTCAGCGGGATGTTGCGCGCGGCGGCGACGAACGCGAGCGCGATGCCGGTGTTGCCGCTGGTCGGCTCGACCAGCTCCTTGCCGGGGCCGAGCAGGCCGCGCTTCTCGGCGTCCCAAACCATCGCGGCGCCGATTCGGCATTTGACGGAGTACGCGGGATTGCGTCCTTCAATTTTGCCGAAGCACCGTCGCGGGCGCGCCGTCGATGACGCGGTTGAGCCGCACCAGCGGCGTATGTCCGATCGATCGCGAGTTGTCTTCGTACCAATGTGGCATGGGCTGTCTCCCGCTGGTGAATTTGTCGTTTATATTACCGGTTAAATCGAGTAAGTAACGATTGAAGCCTGCGACCCGGCAGTACTAGACATACGCGGAGGCCAATGGCGATGGCAAATTCCCGGCGCAGCACCGCGCTCACGATCCTTGCGATCCTGTTCGCGATTCTTGCGGTGTCCGACATTCTAAAACCGTTGCATCTCGAGGGTGCGACGACGGGGCTGGTCTTCTTCGGCAAGCGCTTGAGCGGCGCGCCGGACGCGATCCTCGGACCGATCCTTGGAATTTTTCTGCTGATATACGCCGCCGGCATCTGGCGGATGCGACGCTATGCGATCCCGCTCGCCTACGCCTACGCGATCTACGTCACACTCAACCTCGTGCTCTTCACGGTGCGTAATACGCAGCCCACTTCGGCAAGCGAAAAAATCTTCGGCATCGTGTACGTTGTGCTTGCGCTGGCATTCAGCTGGGGCACGGCGAGATTGCTGAGCCGCCGCAAAGCCGAACTCGCGTAGCGAGTCATCGCGATTGTGCGCGTTTAATCAGCCGCGACAAGGCACGCAGGCTCTCGAAATTTTCCGGGACGACGTCCTCGTCGCGGATTTCGATGTCGAAGGTTTCCTCGCAGAACGCCACCATGTTGATGACTGCCTGCGAGTCCAACAGGCCGCGCTGGTACAGCGAGTCGCCGGGTTTCAGATTGCGGACTTTCCGCGCGGTCGGGAGCTGCAACAGAAACTCGCGGATAGCGCTTTCGATGCTGGTCATCGTCGTCAGCCCTGGATTCTGGAACGCGCGGCGGTTTCGCGGAGACCGCGCCGATCCACTTTGCCGTTACTCATCAGCGGCAGACTCGCGCGAAGTTCGATAGCCTCGGGCACCATGTAGGGGGGCAGCTCCGCGGCGCAATGATTGCGTAGCGTTTGTTCGCCGACATCCGAACCGTTCATCGGCACCACAACCGCTTTGAGCCGATTGCCGCTTTCAGGGTCGGGGAGCGCAACTACAACCGCAGCCTGGACTGCCGGATGACGACAGAGCGCGGCTTCGATTTCCGCGGTTTCGACTCGGTAGCCACGCACTTTGATCTGCTGATCGGCACGACCGAGCAGTTCGAGGGTCCCGTCCGCGTGACGACGCACCAGGTCGCCCGTTCGGCACGCAAGCAGGCTGTCATTCGGGCCGACGTTCACCGTTCGCATGACCTCCGCCGTCATCTCGGGCAGTCCGTAGTAACCCAGCATCAGGCCGGGTCCGGCGATCCATAGCTCACCGATTGCGCCGTCTGCGACAGGCCTCTCGTCCTCGTCGAGCACGAGCAGGCGGGTATCCGCGGCGGTCCTGCCGATGGTGCGCGTGTCGATTTCCTCGGGCGGAAATTTCACTTCGTGGATGGAGCGCAGCTTCGCTTCGGTACGGCCGTAGGTGATAACGAACCGAGTTTGGGGCATAAGCCGCATCAGCTCGCCAAGCCGCTGCGCCGGCAAGTGCTCGCCTCCGACGACGATGACTCGGAGCGCGGAGAAATCCAGCGCGTCGAGATTTCCGCGGCTCAGCAACATCTGGAGCACGCTCGCAACCACATACACGACGGTGATGCGCTGATCGCTCCAGCTTTTCGCGACTGCGGCCGGGAAAGGTGCAATCCGCGGCGCGACTGGATACACCGACGCACCCGCCAGGGCGCCGCCGAAAATCTCAAAGGTGGACATCGCGCTGCTGAGAGGCGTGTAACCCGGGATGCGGTCGTCGCTCGAAAGTCCCAGCGCAGACACCGTCCACTCGGCTTGCCCAAGCAGGGCGCGATGCGAAATCGCCACGCCCTTGGGCGCACCGGCGGAGCCCGAGGTGTACTGCACAAAAGCGAGAGCGTCGTCATCGATGTGAAGCGGTGGCGGCTCGGCGCTCTCGGACTGTACTTCGTGCCACGTCGCGGAGGACCAATCCGCGCCGCGAGCAGGTGGAGGCCCTTCGCCCGAATAGAGAACGGCGCGCATCGGCGCATCGGCGGCGAATTGATTCTGGAGGTCCCCTGCGCGGTCCGTCGCAGTGATCAGAGCGCGAATTTCGCAATCGCGCGCGATAGTCGCAAGACGCGCCACGGGTGCGGCCGGGTCAACCGGCACAAAGGCTGCGCCAGCCTTGAGGATGCCCCAGATAAAGGTGATCGCTTCGAGCGACTTCGGCATCCAAAGCGCCACACGATCTCCAGTGCGAACGCCGTGGCGAATCAGCGAGTTGGCGACTCGGTTGGCGCCGGCGTCGAGTTCGGCATAGGTGAGAACCGAATCATCGATTGAAAGCGCCAGCCGCGCGCCATAACGCGAAGCCGCCGCATCGAGGATAGATTGCAACGGCGGCATTGAACCTAAGACTCCTGGGAGATCGCCTGGTGCGGCTCGTCCCGCGTACGGCGCTCGATGCGGGAGGGATGAAACTCGCGCAGCCATGATATCGCACGCTCGACGACGGCAGTCTGGCCCTCGATGGTATGAATTCGGCCGGGACAGATCTCGATTTCAAGGCGTTCGCGCGCTTCGCTGTCGAGCCGCGAAAATAGTGCTTCTTCCGCGACGCGAAACTCCGCGCGGAGCTGGTCTTCCGCTCCATAAAGAAAGAGCGCGCGGGCATGGGAGCGCGCGAGCGCTCTGAAGGCATTCTCGAAGCCGTCGAGTATCCTTGGTTCGCGCGGGCGCCTGACCATTGCGCGCAGGCGAGACCCGGCAGTGCGCGCGCGTTTCTTCCCCGACAATCCGCCGGGCTTCTCCTCGAGCACGGTTGGCGTAGCAACGAACACGCCGGCAATCGCGCCGGCCTCGTACTTGAACGAATCGAGCGCCGTCAACGCGTCATAGCAGTAGCCGGCCAGCAGAAACTTCGTCTGCCCATGCGCCTCGCGCAGATGACGAATCGCGGCGACGACGTTTTCGCCGAGCGGGTCGACTCGGCTCGGCCGCGCAACCTCGCCTGCGCTTTCGCCACGGCCTCGCAAGTCGAATCTCAGAACGGCAAATCCCTCGGCGGCAAGGATTCGTGCGGCAAGTACCAGGTGACGGCGAAGTCCCGAACGCGGGCGCCCCGGCAACACGACACAGGCTCGCGCCGGCGGCGCCTCGGGCGCGGGTGGCGTGAAGATTCCGTGCAAACTGCCCTTCGGGCCTACGAAGACAAGCGGCTGCTCGTCGCGCGCGCGGCTGATTGTGGCTGGAGTCTCACGCCAATTCATCGAGCCACGCTCCCGTCTGTCGTGCGATTTCCTCCGGCGTCCACCAGGGGTCGGTTCCGTCCGGCCCGCGATGAAGAAGGGCGCGCACGCTAAGGCCGCGACCGACGAGCGCCTCGCGCACCCGGTTGTGTGCGCGCGAGAGTCGCGAATGCTTTTGAAACTGGGCGATTAGAGTGGGGCCGCGCCAGGCTGGGAGCGCGTCGAGCAGGTCCGCCTCAGGCGCGCTCTCGAAGAACTTCCGGTAGAGGTCGAATCCGAGCAGGGAGATTTTGCCTTCGCGCTCAAGGCGATCACTCATCTGATCGACCGTCAGCGATGGCTGCTCGCCGAGAAACATTTCGTTATAGATCACATGGCGCATGGACTTGAGAAGATAGTCGCGAGCGTTCAGCGCTGGCTCCCAGAGCGCAAGTCCGCTTGAATCGCGAGTTCTGCCGATCGCATGCGCCGCAACCAGTGCTCCAAACCGAATCCCGACCCAGACGATCCGGGACGCGCCGGTTCGCCTGCGCGCGCAAGCCGCGGCGTTCACGGCGTCATCGATCAAATCCTCGAACGTCAGGTTCTCAGGGTCGCCGGTCGAATCTCCATGCGCCCGCGGATGATACACGAAAGCCGAGTAGCCGTTTGCCGCGATGATTCGGGCCGCGATCGCCTCGGCCCTGCCTTCGCAATGGTTCTCGGAAAAGGCGTTGCAAAAGATCACAACCGAAGCGCTTGGCGCGGCGCGATATGACACTGCGTACAGCGGGCGTCCGTCGGATTCAAAAAATCGGCGCTCCTCGGTCCACGTTTGTTTCGATGCAGGCTGTACCGACCGCATAGGGCGCGAAGAATAACCCGATTGCGTGTCTGATCCAATCACCTCGCCGGTCTTTGGCGCGCTCCGCGATCCTATCGGCGAGGGCGGCGCTTGCGTGGCCGCCGCCTGAGGCTTGCAAGAGCACCTATCGCGATTACGATAACCCCTATCAGCCCGAACACCGCCCACCACTGAAGGAAAATTCCCAGGAACAGGACCAGCCCGGTCAGCAAAAAGGCCGCGCCAATAACTCGGGCGCATATCCAGACGAAGGTTGCGTAGGCATCCTCGACGGCGGAATCGAGAAATGCCAGTACGTTGTCTTCGAACTCGTGCAGCTCAGCGGTGACGATTCCCTCAACTACTCGCGCGAGAAGCCTTGGCCAGTCGGCGTCCGAGCCCGGTGGCTTATGCTCGGCTGCTTGGGTTTCCGTACTTTGGGGGGGGTCGTTCGAGCGGTCCTTCGATGCCATAGCGCAATAACCTCCCGGCCTCGACTTACTGAGACATCGTTGATAGCAGGCGCTGGATCGGTTCCTGGTCGACGGTGATTAAGCCGCGGCCAGGTTGGTTCAAATCCAATGTTACGAATATGGCAAAGCTGATGAGTACGATGAAACAAACGGTGCCGGCGATATCGGCTTCGTCCGCGGCCCCTTGTTCCCTGCCGACCAGCATCGCCGAGATGACGGCAGATAAGAGCAGTAACAGCACGATGCTTGTTGGTAGTCGGTCCTTGACGGCTGCCAGGCGCGCAGCGTGGCTGCTGATCGAGGCGTTCAGCGTATTAGTCAATGACACAGCGATCGGGGTGCCGTCAGCCAGGGCTTCGGAGACGATCTCAACCATTTGACCGTGCATTTGCTCGAGTTGATAAAGGCCGCGATCGAGAGCCTGCGCGTCATCGGCACGTTTCGCAAGATCAACTCTGAGTGAAGTGTAATCGCGGATGACGCGCCGCAGTTTGGTTCGTTCCGGTTCTTTCAAAAGGCTGGCGCAAGTATAGAAGTCGCCGATGGCGTTGCTGTCGGTCACTACCATGACGCGCCGCTGGTCATGCTTGGCGAGGGCCGTCGAAAACGTAAATGCTAGCAGCAACCCGAGGACCGCCAGGCTCGCGTCCACGAATTTGGACACTGCGGTCTTACCTTGCCGTTCCAATTCGATCCGCAACCGGCGTCCTCGCCGGCGCCCCAACAGCCAACCCGCCACCATCCCGAACGCAACCGTTGCCGCAATCGCCCAGGCATCAGTGTCAGCAAAGATGCTTCCCATATTCCCGGCTTAGTCTTCCACGTTCCCACGGAGCGGAATCACCGTCCCGGGCGCCGCGTCGGTGTGTATGGTCTCCCACTTAATAATCTTCAAATCGAGGACAAATATTCCGTACAGCACTGGGACCAGCAGCAACTCGATGAAGGTCGCGACGCTAAGTCCTCCTATCTGCGCGTAACAGAGGGGCTCCCAGAGCGGTCCGCCACGAATCGAAAGGGGCACCAATGCCAGCACCGCCGCGCCCACTGTGATCATTACTGGACGCAGGCGCTCGATACCCGCATCGAGCACGGCTTCCATGAACGGCTCGCCTTTCTCGTGCATCTCCTCAATAAAGTCAAACAGCACTATAACGTGACTGACGATGACACCTATGAGACTCGCTATGCCCAAAAATGCCATGAACCCGAATGGTGTACCCATCACGAGCAGCGCCAGCAGTGCGCCGACGACACCATACGGAACGCACGCGAATACCAGAACTGGCTTGATAGCACTGTTGAACTGGATGACCAGTGCTACATATATCATCAAGCATGAGATCAACAGGATGATACCCAACTCTCCGAACCCGGTTTGCTGCTTGGCATACTCGCCGCCTATCACGATGCTGTAGCCCGGCGGCATCGAAGCTTGCAGCTCTTTGATCTTCGGCAGCGCCTGGTTAAGAACTTCTGACGCCAGCACGCCGGGCGCCGTGAAAGCCGCCACAGTTATCGTGCGGTAGTGCGCGCGTCGGCGAATTCGCTGCGTCTCGAGTTCATAATGCACCGACGAGATCGCCTTAAGTGGAACGGGCTGGCCGCCGTTCGAGGGATAGACATAGAGATTCTCCAGGTCCGGCACCGTCGCTCGCTCACGACGGTAAAGCCGCGCGACCACCGGAATCTGTTTGTCCCCTTCGAGCAGCGAGGCGATCTTCGTGCCGCTCAGGCTGGCGGTGGTTGAAGCGGCTACGTCCTCGTTGGAAACACCGGCGAGGTTGGCTCGATCGGGATCGATCTGAAGCCGTGCGACCATAGTCTGACCCATCCAATCGTTGCGAACGCGGCGCGCGTCCGGGACTGCTCGCAGTATGCTTTCAACGTTGTCCGCCAGCTTGCGCAGCGTGGCAATGTCCTCGGTCTCGCCGCTAAGCGTCGACTCCGCGCGGCCGCTGACGAAAATCTCGACAGGATATTTGGAGCCGTTGGTTTGTAATTCCTGTACGTCGACGTATGCGCCGGGAATCGCCGCCGACAATGCGGGTTGCAGGATGCTTGCGAAGCGCGACATCGCGCGCCGATCCTCAATCTCGATGACTATCTGCGCGTAGTTGACCTGCTTGGTCTCCGGCGCCAACGAGTACCAGAAGCGCGGGCCACCGCCGCCGACAAACGTCGTCAGCGACTTCAGCATGTGATGCGTGCCTTCAGCGCCCTCCGATTCTTTCACGTCGATCTCATGGGCCTGCTGTTGAATTATCTCGCGTGCCTTCGCTGCCGCCGCGGTAGTCTCAGTCAAAGCGCTGTCGTTGGGAAGAAGGATGTCGACGGTCGACAGGAATTGCAGATCGGTCGGAAAGAACGCCGACTTAAGCAGTGCGCCTAACTTGAATCCCACCACCAGGAATACGAGCGAGGCCGCCAGCGTCAACCATCGATGCTCCAGACACCAGTGTCCCGTCCGGTAGTAGTAACCGCTGAAGCCCTGGCGGCGCTGCTCTTCTATAGGCAGCGGCTTCTTCTTTGCCGGACGTAGCCAGTAGTAACCTAGCATCGGGATGAACGTCATCGAGACCAGGCGCGACGCTATAAGCGACGCAGTCATCACGACCGGCAGCGAAATCATAAACTTGCCGGTGTCCTTGCTCAGCAAGCCGAACGGCAAATAGGCAACAATGTTAGTGATCGTGGCGTACAGGATCGCGCGCGCGAGCTTCGTAGGTCCCAGCCATGCCGAGATGATCCGCGGATGCCCCGCGTCGAGGTCGCGCTTGATCGCGTCGCCGGCTACTACCGGGTCATCGATCAAAAGACCCAGCGCGATAATCAACGATGCGATCGAGACTTGCTGGATGTCCCATCCGACCAGGTCCATGAAACCGAAGGTCATCAGCAGTGTCAGCGGAATCGATACTGCCATCAGCAGCGCCGATCGCCACTCCCAGAACCCAATCAGCGCCGTGATCACGACCAGTACGATCGCTTCCTCCAGCGCATGATTCAGCAACTCCACGTTTTCCTCGACCTGACGCGGCTGGTCCGAGGTGCGCGCCATGATCAGGTCGGACGGCAACTGCTGGCGCAGCAGAGCGAGCTGGCGATCGACGTTCTCGCCAAAAAGGTGAATCTGCTCGCCCGAACGCATTTGCACGGCGATCGTAATCGCGCGATGCGTATGCCATGCGCCGGCGGCGTCGGGCACCGTGTAGGTGTTGAGATAGCGCGCCGGGTCCTGGTAGCCGCGGGTGATTGTAACGAGGTCGCGCAGGTACAGCGGCGTGCCGGTAGCAGACTTGGAAATGATTACATCGCCGATGTCCTTTTCGCTGCGGAACTCGCCCGATGGCAGCACGATCAAGTTGCGGCCATTGGTTTCCAGCGATCCTCCGGGCGAGACGATATTGCGCGCCGCCAGCACCTGCGCGATCTTGCTCGGCGTAATTCCGTAGCCGGCGAGTTTGAATTGCGAATATTCCAGGTTGATCCACTGCGGAAGATCGCCCGAGAGCAGGATTTTCGATACCTGAGGCACTCCGGTAAGTCCCCGCTGAATCAGATCCGTGAAATCGTCCAGCTCGCGGAAACTGTATTTGTCGCCCGCGACCGTATCGACCCGCGCCTGCGTATCGTCCGGGTTGCGCACGACGACTGGCAGCCAGATGTCCGGATCGAATGAAGCGGAGCCGTATTTCTCGTCGATGCATCTCAGAAAACTCCGCTGCAACTCGTCATCGGAGTTCGCGATTCCGTCCAGACCGGCAAAGCCTTTGCCTACGATCGGCCGGATATCGCTTAAGGTTCCGCTCTTCGCGAGGCATGGGCCGAGAATCCCGCTCATACTTTCGCCGATACCCAGCGAATCGATACTCAGCGGAAACGCAACCACTATCGTCGCGCGCTTCGACGCGTCGCTGCCGCCGCGCACCGTTCTTATTGCGGCTGCGATCTCCTTGGCGCGCAGCGAAATCGCGACCTCGGTCTCCTTGGGACTGGCTATCGTCAGCATCAGCGCTGCCGTATCGCCGAAGCCGCTGAAGAACTGGATAGGACCCGCGCCCTTGGGCAGGTCGGTGATACTCCTAAGCTTCAAGTCCATCTCGTTAAAGACGGGCTTGGTGTTATTGATGCTGTAATCAACCTGTACGTTGACGACCGACAGTCCGTCGAGTGTCAGCGACTTTATCGAGTACTCTTCCGCCGAGGGCGCGCGAACCTCAGAGACCTCCGTCAGCTTCTCTTCAATCTTGCGGGTGACGAGTTGCTCGACGCGGTCGGCGCTGACCCCGGGCCATGCGCATATCACCTGCGCTTCCTTGACCGGGATATCGGGATCCTTGCGCTTGGGCATCTTCTGGTAGCCGTAGATGCCCCACGCGATCACGATTAGCAGTGCTACCCACGAAATCTGGCGGTTCTCGGTAAAGAAGCGCGCAGTGTTATGAGTCGTCGCGATTATTTCTGCGTCAGGTCGGTGCGCCATGAAATCGCACCTATGGAACTACGTTGATACTGGCGCCGTTAAAGACGATATCTGCGCCCCTGACTATCACTTGCGCGCCTGCGTCGAGGCCCGACACGACTGACACCTGGTCGCCGACCACTGGACCTATCTCGACCCTTTTAAGCGTCGCGACCATCTTTCCATCGGCATCCTTATCTGCGACGTAGACCGCATAGCCCTTGGGATCGTCGGGTGGCCGCACGATAGCCCGCGTCGGCACGACCAGCGTGCTCTTCGCCTGCACGTTGGCTGGCAGGTGAATCGTGGCAATCATGCCGACCCGCAAGCGCGCGTCCGGGTTGGGAATCGTCGCCTCGATATCGAACACGCGAGTGTTGGGATCCGCCACCGCGGCGACTTTGGAGATCGCGCCGCTGAAGGTCTGGCCCGGGAAAGCGTCTGTCGTCACAGAAAGATCGGTTCCGGGCTTCAGGTCCCCGACGATTGTGCCCGGCACACCGAACACGACTTTCACCTTGCCGGTATCCCCGATTTGAAAGCCGACGGTGTTGGGCGCGACCAGCGTGCCGGCCTCGATCTTGCGATCGAGCACCAGCGCGCTCATCGGCGATTTGAGCTTGCAGTCGTCGAGATCGACCTGCGCCTGCTGGACCGCGGCCTGCGAGGCGCCGACCGACGCCTGCGCCGACGCGTACTGCTGCTTGACGGCGTCATAGTCGGCTTGCGCCACGACGCGCTCCTGCAGCAGATGCGTATAGCGTGCGAAGTCCGCCTTGCTCTTGACGAGCGAGGCGCGCGAGTTCTGCAACTCGGCTTGAGCCTTCGCCAGGCTGTTGCGATAGGTGTCGTCCTTGACTACTGCGAGCACCACGCCCGCCGTCACCGCATCGCCGGCCTGGACGTTGCGCGGCCTGCCGTCCGCGCCCTTCACCTGCAGGATCGATTGCACATAGCCGTTAACCTTGAACGCAACATCGACCTGCGTGTCGGCAATAATATTCGCCGAATAAGCCCCGCCTCCGGCGCCACTCGCCATCGCGACCGTCTGCACGGTAACCGGAATCGACTCAGGCGCCGCCGCTTCCTTATGCCCGCATCCAATGATCGCGAGGCAAGCAACCAGCGGAACGAAATCGAACAGACGCGCCAGCCTCTTTTCCATGATGGCAGACAATATATGTGTAGGCGGCCCTACGCCAAGTCGGTTATGGTGCGGTGATCACAATGGCGGTGCACGGACGCGTTCCGCCGCGATGATAACCGTGCGAAACTGCGGAGTCGAAATATACCGAATCGCCGGAGTCGAGCACCGTCTCTTCGTCGCGAATAGTCAGCACGAGCTCCCCGCTGAGCACGTGGATGAATTCGATTCCCTCGTGCTCGTACGTAAATGGTTTTCCGCGCGCGAGGGCTGGGAAGTCGGCAAGGTAGGCGTTGACCTTGCGCTCGATCGCGTTGAAGTCCAGTCACTCGAAGTACAGCGGTGAAGCCTTCGACTCCGGCCGAACATGCACCAGCCAGCAGGCGTTCCTGTCGAATGATTGTTCGCCTTCTTTCGAGTGAAGGGGCCAGAGACTAGGTTTACGCGCTCCCCGCTCGTTCTGCGGCGCGCGCGATTCCGCGCAGCATGCCGCCGAACACCAATTGGTGCAGCGGATAGATCCCGTACCAGTACGCGATTCCCGGCAGGCCGACCGGATCGAATATTGCCGTCTGTCTGATCGTCGCACCGGTCCCGTTCGCCGCGACTTCGAAGTCGAGCCATGCGCGGCCCGGCAGTCGCATCTCGGCTGCCAGCCGTAGCTGACGCGGTGGATCGAACGTCTCGACGCGCCAGCAATCCAGCGCCTCGCCGACTTCCAGCGAGTCAGCATGGCGCCTGCCGCGACGCATCCCGACTCCGCCGGCCAGTAGATCGAGGAAGCCGCGCAACTGCCACAACCATTCTCCGTAGTACCATCCCGTCGCGCCCCCAATGCGCCGTATCGGCGCGAACGCGCGCTCCGGCGGCACATCGACATGCATCACGCGCGAATCGACGAGGCGGTTGCCGAATCTCACGCCGCCCCAGTCGCGTGGTTCGCCGGCCGCTGACAGCGCGTCGGACCATCGCGTGCCGCGGTAATCGGTATCTTCATTGCGCAGCGCAAGTGCGATCGCCTCGCGCATTCCCCGCGGCCGGATCGAAAATACTTTGAGCGCGGTGTCGTCGCGGACCACCGTCGGATGAATCATGCTGTCGATGAGTTTGCGTCCGACGCGCGCATACAAAGGCGTCACCAGCCCGAGCCACAGGCTCGAGAGCCGCGGCGTAAGCACGGGCACGGGAATCATCAGGCGGCGCAGTCCGCGCTGGCGCGAGTACTCGCGCAGGATGTCGCCGTAGGACACGACGTCGGCGCCGCCGATTTCGTAGATTGGACTACCTTCGACCTCGAGGCTTAGGGCGGCGACCAGGTAATCGATCATATCGCTGATAGCTATCGGCTGCGCCTTCACCGCGACCCATTTGGGCGTGACCATCACCGGCAGGCGTTCCGCCAGCGCGCGAACCATCTCGAATGAGAGGCTGCCCGATCCAATGATGATCGATGCGCGGAACTCGATCGCCTGAACGCCTGACTGACGCAGTATCTCGCCGACTTCGTGCCGGCTGCGCAGATGCGTGGAGAGTTCGGCGCCGCTGTCGCCGAGCCCGCCCAGGTAAACGATGCGCCGTACGCCCGCCGCGCGAGCCGCCGCCGCGAAATTCCGCGCGCCCTCGCGGTCCTTCTCCTCAAATGAACCCGCCGACCCCATCGAATGAACCAGGTAGTACGCGGTCGTAACGTTATGCAGAGCCGCGTCGAGGCTCGCGCGATCGAGTACGTCGCCAGCAACGAGCTCGGTATCGGCGCCAGCGCGCGAGCGCAGGTAGTCCGGCCGTCGCGCAAGGCATCGCAGATGAACTCTGGCACTTTCGAGCGCCTTTAGTAGCCGCCCACCCACGTATCCGGATGCGCCGGTGAGCAGCACAACCGGCCGCTCCGATGATGATGTTGTCATCCGCGGGCTCTTGTGTTCAGTTTGAAAATGTATGTGTCAAGCATATACAATAGATTTAGATGGGGTGGGCGGAGAGATTTGTCGAATGCGAAGGCTTCCAATGGGACGCTGCGAACGCTGGAAAGATCTGGGACCGGCATCGGGTTGCGCCGATCGAATGCGAGGAGATCTTTTTCAATCATCCGCTTGTCGTCGGTGAGGACGAGAGGCACTCCGCAGCAGAGACTCGGCTCTATGCACTAGGGCAAACCGACGCGGCCAGATTTCTGTTTGTGGTTTTCACGATGCGCGGCCGGCTAATCCGCGTGATTTCCTCTCGCGACATGAGTCGCAAGGAACGAAGGGTATATCAGTCGTCATGAAAAAGGCGGTCCCGAAATTCAAAGCCGAAGATGCGGAGCGCGAGTTCTGGGCGTCACACGACTCCACCAACTATATCGACTGGCGCAAGAGCAAGCGAATGACGCTGCCGAACCTGAAGCCTTCGTCGCAGACCATCTCGATCCGCTTGCCAAAGCCGATGCTCGATCGACTGAAGCTTCTGGCAAATAAGCGCGACGTCCCTTATCAATCGTTGCTCAAGATGTTCGTAGCCGACCGCTTGAAAGCTGAGTTCAAATCCTAGCTGCTTCATACGTGGTTGCGGAGCATCAACTCCTTCGGATGCGGCTCGAGATAAACCTGGCCGCGCAGATAGGTGATGTCGAACTCGCGCACGTAGTGCCGAAACAGGGTGATCGGCACGATCAGCGGCACCAGGCCGCGGCGGTAGTCGTCGATCAGCGCGACGAGTTCGGCGCGCGCGGTCGCGTCGAGATGTTCGCGCAGATAGCCGAGCATGTGATGCAGCACGTTGGTGTGACGGGCCGTCGTCGCGAGTTTCTTCAGCGCGTCCATGAATGCCAGCTCGTAATCATCGTGCATCTGGTCGCGCGGCAGCCGCTTCGCGTTGGCGACGAATCGTCCCAGCTCGCTGTACGCCTTGGGCGAATGCGCCATCAGGACGAGCTTGTGCGCAGTGTGAAACTGGACGAGGCCGCCGAGAGTCCATCGCGACGAGAAAAACGAGCGCAGACGCCGATAGGCGAAGACGCGCTCGACGAAGTTCTCGCGCAGATGCGGATCGTTCAGGCGGCCTTCCTCCTCGACTGGCAGGCTCGGATATCGGCGCATCAGTGCCGATGCGAACAAGCCGGCGCCGTCGCGCGTGGGCATTCCGGACGGACGCGTAAACGCGCACCCGCTCCATCCCGCAACTCGGCGAGTCCTTTTTCAGCACGTAGCCGGAAAGATCTTCGCCGCCGAGCGCGGCAGTCGCGGCGTTGCGCGTAAGCGTTCATTTTGTCGGTGTGGTCGAGCCCGGTTTTATTGCTGACCAATCGAATACGCGTCGGCATCGTTGCCGTCGCGGACGAGGCGCATACGTTTCGCGCGGAATGCCGAGGCCGATTTCCATTTCGGGACACACGGGAACGAACTCGACGAAGCCGCCCAGCGTGTCAGTGAGAAAATCGCTGCGCTTGTGACCGCCGTCGAAGCGCACCTCTTCGCCGAGCAGGCATGACGAGACGCCGATTCTGATCGGCTCGTCGCTGGCGTAAAGCGCTTTCGCCGGCGCTTACGCGTTCCATTGTTCGATATACGCGCGGCTGTCGAACTTGCGCGAAGTGCTGGCGAACGACATGTAGCGGATTTTGCCGTAAACCGGCCGCTCGGGACCCCACGCGCGGTCGTGCTTGCCGCCAATCGCCCATGCGATGCCGGCGTAGCCGTTGGGATCGCGCCCGTCGAGTTCGTAACGGTCGTTCAGCCTCACACAGATATCGTATGCTTCCGCCGCGGAACGGACTCCACTCAAGAATTTTCTTCGCCCAGTACATCCGCATGTATCCGTGCATCCATCCCGCAGCTGACCATCTGCCGCTGTGCGGCATTCCACAGAAGGTCGTGCGTCTCGGCGTTCGCGAGTTGCTTTTCCGTATAGAGATGTGCGCGCGTGGATCGCGGGCGTGCTCCCGGGCGTGCGATGCGCCCACGGCTCGACGCTCGCGAGCGACTTGAAGCGCGGATTGTAGCGCACGAAATTCACTGCCAGCTCGCGCCGCACGATCAGCTCTTCGAGAAACGCGTCGCGATCGCGGCGGCGCCGCCGCGTCGCGAATCGCGAGCGCCACCGTATGCGGCCCAATCTGGCCGAAGTGAAGATACGGCGAGAGTTGGCTGGTGCCGTCGATCTCCGGATGGTTGCGGTCGGATGCGTAAGTTGCCCAGACGGTCGCGAATAAATCGGCGAAGCGCGGCCAGCGCCGCATCGGTGCCGCCGTGAAACGTCAACGGGACTCGACCGATCGATCGATATGAAGCCGGTCGATGAGTTCTGGCGAAACCGCAAGCGACTTGATATTTCGATCATCTTTCCAAGGCGCACGCGCAGAGGGGTTTCCGACAGGCTTAAGAAACTCCTCAAGTCGCCGCTGGATACGAGGACGAATCGTGCGCGCAGCGAACTGCTCTTTTTCGAGTAGAATTCGAAGGGACGATCACGTCCGCATCGACGCTCCAAAGCGGCGCGGACGGATAGAGCAGCGCCTCCTGCTTCCATTTCGCGTCGCGGCGCGCCGGATCTTCGTCGCACACGACGAGCGACGGACTTCACCTCGGTGCAGAATCGCGCGAACTCCCGTCGACCTGGCGCCGTCGCAGATTCGCAGCACGAAGCCGAATCTGCCGCTGCGCGAGCTTCTGCGCCGTTTCCGCCAGCCCTTCGATCATGAAGGTGTAGTGACGAAGATTCGCTATCGGATGACGCGCCAGCAGGCCGAAGAAAACGACGACCGGCTGTGCCGAGCGCATTTGCCGCGGCGATCGCGGTTTGAGCGCAGGATTATCGAGCGCGCGCTGCGCTCGCCGCATCCGGTACACGACACATCGTCCGCGCGGATCGATATCCCCTCGACTGCGCACGACGATGCGCGGATCTGCCGCGAGCTTCTCCAGCGCCGGCATGGCCGGTCTATCCGCGCAGCAGCCGACTGATCAGAAAGATTCCGAGCATCCCCAGAAGAGTGGCGATGCCCACCCACGGAGAGTCGTGCTCGCTGTGCTTCAGGCAGCAGGTCGGAGGCGCCGATATAAAGAAACGAACCGGCGAAGAATGCCAGCATCCACGGCAGCAGCGCCTGCCATCAAATTGAACATCAGCGTCGAGGCCGCACCGAGAACCGGCGTCAGCATGTCGATGATCAGCCAGAAGACGGCGTGCCTGCGCGAATTTCCATGCGCAAGAACCACAGTGACAGTGTTCATCCCGTCGCTGAAATCGTGCGCGATGATTCCGAGCGCAATCAGCAGTCCGATCTGCGGTGCTGGTCTGAAAGCCGACGCCGATCGCGACTCCATCCAGGAAGCTGTGAAGGCCAGGCCCGCCGCGGACATCGCGCCGAGCTCTGCCTCATGCGCCGCGGCCAGCATGAGGATGTTCGCGCGCGCGATGCATCGCCGTGTAACGTTCGAGTCCGAAGAAGGCGAGAAATCCCAGCGCGGCAATCGGCATGTAGGATGCGCCGTGGGGGAACGCGAAGACCTCGGGCAGGATGTCGAACAGGGCGACCGCCAATACCGCGCCGGAGCTGAAACCGAGCAGCAAATGAAGCCGGTCGCGCATGCGGATGGCGGCGGTGCCGCCTAACCCGGTCGAGAGAAGTGTGACTAGAGAAAGCAGTATCGGCGCGAATCGCATGGATGGATCTTGCTCAGATACCGGGGGTCAAATTCAACCCGGTCCCGGGGAACCAGACGCGAGTCCCGGGCGTTGCTATTATGATGGACATGAAATCGCGAACCAGGTTTCTACTGACTGTAATGCTCGCCGTGGGAATGTTGTTCGGCATGAAGCCGATCGACGCTACTGGCCCAGGCCGCCGGCAACGACTAGCAGACCGCGGTTTTTTCGGGCGGATGCTTCTGGGGAGTCGATGCCGTCTTCAAGCACGTCAAGGGCGTCGACAAGGTCGTTTCAGGATATGCGGGTGGAGCGGCGAACACTGCTCAGTACGAGACTGTCAGCACGGGCACGACGGGTCATGCCGAGTCGGTGCAAGTGAGCTACGATCCGTCGAAGGTCTCGTACGACGATCTGCTGAAGGTGTTTTTTTTCGTTGCGCACGATCCGACCGAGCTAAATCGACAAGGGCCTGATTCGGGCACCCAATATCGTTCCTCAATCTTCTATGAAAACGACGCGCAGAAGAAGATGGCCGATGACTACATCGCGCAACTCGATCAGAAGCACTCATTCTCCGGGCCGATCGTTACCAAGGTGGTTCCGCTCACCGGCTTCTACCCGGCCGAGGACTACCACCAGAACTACCTCGAGCTGCATCCGGACCAGCCCTACATCGTCTACAACGATTTGCCGAAGCTGGAAAAGTTTCAGAAGGACTTGCCCGCCCTGTACCAGGCGCAGCCCGCGAAATAAATGGCGCGGGCCGCCACGCCGGCGGCTGAATTCGGGGACAGACTTCTCCTGCGATTGTTCCCTTCCACTAGGGGAAGGGGTTAGGTTGCTCGGCTACGTGTAAGGTACGTACGCCGAATAGCTCAGCCCACCGGCGCGCGCTGAAGCTCTCCATCCACCAGCGATTCAGGTGTCAGTCCAGCGCGGCAAGTGCGTCGAGAAGGGTGCGCCCGACAGCGCCGCCCGGAGCTCGCTGACGAATTCTCGCGCTGCTTGTCGCCCGTTGGGGAATTGGTCGTTTCGATCCCAGCGCCATGCTGCGACCATCGCAAGCATCAGGACCCGGCATTCGCGGAGCAGCTGTTGATCGGTGCTCCGGTAGAGCACGCTCACCTCTTCGGGCACGTAGGCGAGATCGAACTCGACGGGCCCGCGGCAACAGGTCTCGAGGTCTATGAACAGCAGGCCCTTCTTCGTCCTGAGCACGTTGCCCGGGTGTGGCTCGCCGTGCAGGAGTTGTTCGGGGCGCCCGCGAGCGCTGATCGCCTGCCGCAGACTTCGTAACGTGTTGCTGAGAAGCTCACGGTCCGCGTCAACGAGCTCTGGAGTCTGGTCGCGGCTTCCGATAAGCCGTTGGGCGTCGGTGATTCGATCCGTAAAGTGCGGTGTAGGGAAGTCGATCTGCCGCATGCAGTCATGCAGCCGTTCGAGCGCGTGCGCGTAGTCGGCTGGCGCGAACTCTCGGGACGGCACAGGTTCGTAGTAGGTCCACAGCGTGACCACAAAGCCGTCACGCACGTAGACGCCCGGCGCGACCCGAGGCTCAAGCGCTGCTACGGGGCTCCCGGTTTCCGCGAGCCGTAAAGCAAGCTCGACTTCGAACTCCGCCCAGCGCTTGATGCGCTCCTCCGCGACCCGAGCAAGAACGTCGCACGGCAGCAGGCGCACAGCGAGCTTGTTCGACTCCTGGAGCACGATCGCATCATCGACGGTCAGGCCAAGCGCTGCAGCAGCGCCCATCGCCGCGGCGACCGCACGCTTACGGTTACTCGTCATCGACAAGGCTTTGAGGGTGAGAGACGATCGCCAGAAATAGAAATACGTCCGGATTTTTGTTCGAGCCGAGCGCCGCCGTTATTCGGCACGGGATTTTTCGATGCGATGTCATTCAATTGACTACTTTTGATTGCGGATCGTTACCAAGGTCGTCCCGCTCACCGGCTTCTATCCCGCCGAAGACTACCACCAGAACTACCTGGAGCTGCATCCGGACCAACCCTACATCGTGTACAACGATCTGCCGAAACTGGAAAAGTTTCAGAAGGACTTGCCCGCGCTATACCAAGCCCAGCCCGCGAAATAGATCAGCCGGCCGCGGCGCGGCGAAGCTCGATCTTGCGCGTCTCCTCGGCGCGTGCGCGGGCTTGGTCCGCGGCACGGACCGCAGAGTCCGACGCGTGGTATAGCTCAAGCTCGCCGTCGAACTCGGCGTCGACGACCGGGCTGAGCGCCACATCCATGTAGTTCTTCGATGCCGGGTCGTTCTCGATCTTTTTTCGCAGCCGTTCGAGCCGCCGAAAGAACAGCAGCCCCGGAATGTAGGTCGCTATCGTCTCGCGGGTGCGACGCATGAAGAAGCTGATCAAGTTCTGGCGCGGGAATCCCGGACGCCGCTGCGCGCGAGGCTTGCGGCGAATGATCCCGCCTTGCAGCGGATGTACCCGCTCGAACGCGTGACTGCCGTAGAAATAGAAAATCATCGAGGTCATCCGCCGCGATCGCATCCCGCTGGCGACTGCCCGCTTGATCAATGTCTCGATGTGCGCCGGCGAATAGTACAAGTGCCATGCGCGCTGGTAGATATCCTGCCACTCGGCCGCGCTCATCCGCGGATGATCGGCGGTCGCATGCTCGGCGTCGTATTTGTTGGTATCCGATTCCATCCGCTCGCCACGCAGGTACATCTCCTGGTGATCCTTCGATCCGGGCAGCGGCGTCAGCATGAAGAACTCCATGATGTCGATCGGGAGTTCGCGCTGGATGATCGCGATGTCGCGCTCGATGCTCGCGGGCGTGTCCGACGGGAAGCCCAGGATGTAGCCGGCGTAGGTCAGCACCTTGGCGCGCTTCCACGCCTGCAGCATCTTGCGATATTCGGTGATGCGATTCTGACCCTTCGACGCGCCCTTGAGGCTGTCGGGATTGATATTCTCGAGGCCTATGAAAACTTTCTTGCACCCGGCGCGCACCGACTTCTCGACGAAGTTCGGAATTTTGTGGCACATGGTATCGACCTGCATGATGATGTTGATCTTCAGGCGGTCGCGGCGCTTGAGCTCGATGATGCGGTCGAGGATCGGTTCCCAATTCTTGTTGCGCGCAAAATTGTCGTCGGTGATGAAGAAACTCTTCACGCCCTGCGCCGCATGCGCGCGAATCAACTGCTCGATGTCGTCGGCGGTGCGATGACGTGACTTGCGCCCCTGCACATTTATGATCGTGCAGAAGCTGCAACTGAACGGGCATCCGCGCCCCGCGTCGAAGCATCCGAGCGCGCCGGCATAGCGCTTGACGTATTTCATCGGCAGGAACGGCAGCGGCTCGCCGTCCATCGCCGGCAAATCGGCCATGTAGTTATAAAGCGGCAGTAGTCGACCCTCGAACGACGCGAGCAGCAACTCGTCGAGCCGATGCTCGGCTTCACCGGCGAACAGCGTGATACCTAGCGCGATCGCGTCCTTCATCTCAGGCGGCATATCGGGCAGCATCGCGAGGCATCCGCTGACGTGGAATCCGCCGATCGCAACCCGGATTCCGGCGGCGCGCAGCTCGCGCGCGATATCAACCGCACGCGCGAACTGATTGGTCTGCACTCCGACCAGCAGCACGACGCCGCGGTTGGAATTGCGCCTGAACCGGCGGATTATCCCACGCACCGGCACCTTCTTGTTGGTCTCGTCATGCGCCTCGATATCGAGATCAACGCTCTCGCCGAGGATATGCCGCGACTGCGCGTCGAGCGCGAGGCCGTAGAGGTTCGACAACGAGCTGGACGGCACGAAGCCGCGCCACCATTGGATTAGATAGCCGTCGTCGTCGTAGTGCGAGGGTTTGATCAACTCGACGAGAAATTTTTCGCGCGCAACTTGATTCATCATTTGTTCGGGCAAACGCTCCGCAACTCTATTGTTTCTCCACGTTATTCGCCACCCCTCCCGTTTTCCCCGCTTTGCGTAAGGAAATCTTCTGCAAATCAGATGATTGGATTGAGTGTGCATAAGGAGTAGGTATGGGTCTACTCGGTAGCGGTTTTGTTCCTATCCAATGACGATAGGACGCAGATCGTGACAGTTAGAGAGCGGCGCTGCTGCGAATAGCAAGCGCGCCAAAGGAGCAGACATTGGACCTCGACAAAATAGTAGCAGACTTGAAGAAGGAAAAAGACCGGCTCGCCAAGGCTATCACGGCGCTTTTGGGATCAGCCATCGCGGGTAGTACCGGCAAGCGCGTCGGCCGGCCTAAGGGGAGCACGAACAAACGAAAGAAACGCGGCGGTCTTACCCCGGAAGGCAGAAGGCGCCTGTCAATTGCGATGAAGAAGCGGTGGGCCGAGCGCAAGAAGCAAAGCTCTTAGCGACCGCGCGAATCTCACGTACGAAGAAATAATCTTGCGCGCGCGCGGGTTGGCTGCGCCAACTGGTAGGAGGCCCTTTCCGATGAGGCTCGTGCTTCTCGTTGCGATTGTCGCGGTCGCCGGATGTGCGAGCGTCGATCAGGACGTGACCCATCTTCAACAAGAGCAGGACGCGATCAGCGCGGCGATCAAGAAGATAAAAGTCGTTCACGGACCTACCGTCAAAGGGCATCCGCAATACACCACGCTCGGACGCGCCGAGGGCTACTGCTTCAACCGCTCCCAATTCCACCGGCGGCCAGGTCGTTCATGGCGACGGCCTCCGGGCAGCGGCGTATCGCAAGTATGGCGGCCAGGTCGACGCGATCGTGAATACTACCGTATGGTTCGTGGCGGATGACGACTACGGCGCTTACGAACCTTACGATGAAGGCGGATACTTCGAATGCGCGGGCACGGCGGTCCACTTCGCCGCCGAATCGGCACCGGCCGCGCAATCTTCGCAACCACCAGCCAGTTGACCCATCAGGGTTTACTGAAACGCAGTCGAGGAGAGACCACGATGGCTTTACTTTTACCGGTGTCGGGAATCGAGGAGGTGAGAGCACATCGCGGCTGGTTTCTGTTCATGGGCGTGGCGCTGATCATCCTGGGCACCATCGCGATAGGCAGCGCCGAATTGATGACGATGATTTCCGTGATGCTGCTCGGATGGATATTGCTCTTCGCCGGCATCTTCGAAGTAGTGCACGGCTTCGCCCGCCGCGCATGGGGTGGTTTCTTCATCAACCTTATGGGCGGCCTGCTTTACGCGGTGACCGGACTGCTGATGGTCTCGCATCCGGGGGTGGCCGCGGTCACGCTAACCTTCATGATCGCGATGCTCCTGATTGTCGCGGGAACTTTTAGAATCTTCGTGGCCTTTTCGACTCCGATACATCATCGCGGATGGCTAGTCCTGAACGGCGTCATCTCGCTGTTCCTCGGATTTTCGATCATGAGTTCATGGCCCGTTTCAGGACTGTGGATCATCGGACTGTTCATCGGCATCGACATGATATTCGACGGATGGACCGAGGTGATGCTTGCCTTAAGCAGTGGCAGCGGCACAGGACCTACACCCCCGCAAGCCGTGCCTGCATGATTCTGCCGCTGATCGCCGCTCACTGCGGCGCATGATCCAGTCGATAAGCTTCCAGCGCCGCGCGGACGCGCTCGGTTTCCGCGACCATCGAGTCGAGCGCCGCCTGAAGCCCGTCGGTCTGTCCGCGCCTTGCCCTATCTTCAAGCTCGCGTGACAACTCAATCAGGGGTACGGCGCCAAAGTGACCGCAGCTTCCTTTGATCGCATGCGCGGTCGCTGCGACTCCGGCGCAGATCGCTCCCACTTACCTGTGCGCCGATCTTGCGAACCCGCTCGCGCAAGTCGCCAAGAAATACGTCGATGATCTCGGCTATGAACTCCTTGCCTGACTCGTCGCCTTCGGCGAGCTGGGTGATCGACCGCATGTCGATAGCGGGAACGCTCGCAACTTCAGTGCTCACTCCTTTGAACAATCCAAGTTGCGTGCCGCGGAAGCGCAATAGCGATTGACACTGCCAATTGTCGGCTGCGGCGAGCATCCGCGCGCCTCATCTGCCAGTGCGGTTTTCAACCTCGACGCGATTCCCATATCCGCGATGTCGGAATCGCACCACAGCGTCACTTGTTTGCCGCAGTGCGATTCCCGTCGCTCGCGCTCTCTAGCGTGACGCGAAGCGGCTGACTTCGTCCTGCCATTTGTCGCCGAACATCAGGATCATCACCTGACGATTTACGCCGGCGTCGTGGCTTAGGCTGCGCACTGATCCACCACCGGCGGCTGCGAGCACCTTGTATGCGGCCTGCGCCTGCTTTGCGAATGGAGGCAGTGGCCCGATCTCGGCGGCCGTCGGCTCTTGCCGGTGCACCTTGATCCAGAATTCGCGCGCGTAGCGCTCATGCTCTTCATCCTGCACGTCGACGGCGCTCAGCGTGCCGTTGTTCTTTTTGAAATCCCGCAGCAGCGCGATCAGCGGCGCGAAGTCCTCCTGCTCGGGCGGTGAATCGCCGATCAGCACGATCACCTTGCGCGCGTATGGCTTCCAATCCATTTTCGTGATCGCCGCCTGCACGGCGCCGTAGGTGTTCTCCTGCCATTCGCCGCCGCCCTTGGCCTGGATCGATCCGAGGAACGTCTGCAGCTTCGCCGTCGAGAGCGTCAGCGGCTGGATGTCGAGCGGCTCGCCCTTACCCCCGAACACGACCACGCCGACGCGCGCGATCGGCACGAGCTGGCGAACTCTGACTGCGAGCTGCGTCATCCGCGCCTTCACGTCATCCATCACGAAGTCCATCGACTTGGTGCCGTCGATCACCAGCACAATGTCGAGCCCCTTGTGCCGCAGAGTATAGAGGTACCATGGGAAGGTCTCGCCACCGCCGCCGCCGAGTCCCGGGTGACGGTTGAAGTAGTTGCCGACGGGACGCTCAAGACTGATTCCCGAATCTGAAGTAGTGCCCTGAACTTCGCTCGAGTAATCGTGCATCACTCTGTTGGTATCGATTACCGGCGGCGAGTCGTCGGGCGACCTGGTGTTGAACGCCGGCATCGCCACCTCAGGAATCTCGATTGGCTCGAGGTTCTCAAGCGCCTGAGTGGATCCCGGATCCCACATGACGATTATATGGTTCGCGCGCGCGGCTCTCATGCACGGCGACGACCAGCACGAGCAGGATCGCGAGATGGATCGCGATCGAGATCGAGAATGGGCCGCCGGCAAACCGCGCCACGTTGCGCAGACCCGTCGGCATCGAAGCGGCGATCGGAACGCCGCGAATTCGCGTCCACGCAAAGGCTAGGATCACGACGGAGCCGGACACGGCGAGACAGACAATCAGGATCGCAATCATCGCATCCTCCTTCTTATTTAGTGGCACCGGCTTCAGCCGGGGATTTCCTGAAACTAAGATCGGAGAAGGTGCGATTTTCTTGCGTTTTATCGTGGCGCAGCTGAGCCGGAATCGCTCACGATGACGGTAATGCGGCGGTGTAGGGCACAAAAGTTCAGGGATGAACTGTTCAGCCTGATGCTCTCACGCGATGCGTGCTAATGGATCATATGGACGTCATGCAATCTCGAACCTTTTCGGTCTTCGCGCAATACCCGTCATGCGTTCGAGGACAAATTTTACGGAACGAAACGACGCCTAGTGGTTGCAACCTCGCGCCACCCCCACAGGTAGTATGGTTGGCGGTATTGCTCCTTCCGATGCGAAGTCTGGTTGCAGAGCATCTAAGGGCTTGAGCTGCTGCTATTAAGCCCGCGGCCGAAGGCGGCGACCTGCGATTGCCACTGGTCGCCGAAGGCCAGGATCAGCACCTGCTGGTTGATATGCGCGTCCTTGGTCAGCGACTTCATCGAGCCGCCGCCCGCTGTCGCGAGTACCTTGTACGCCGCCTGCGTCTGCCGATAGAACGCCGGCAGCGGCGAAATCTTCGGCGGCTCCTCGCGATGCACCTTCAGCCAGAACTCGCGCTCGAATCGCTCATGCTCCTCGGCTGCCACGTCAACCGTGTTGAACGTCCCGTTGTTGGCCTTGAACTGACGTATCAGTGCGAGCAACGGTGCGAAGTCCTCAGTGCGCGGTGGCGAATCACCGACGAGAACCACGACCTTCTTTGCGTATGGCTTCCAGTCCATCTTGTTGATGCCGGTCTCGACCGCGCCGAGCGTGTCCTCTTCCCATTCGCCGCCACCCATCGCCTGGATGCCGTTCAGGAAGTCGCTCAGTTTTTGCGGCGACAGCGTCAGCGGCTGGATGTTCATCTTCTCGCCCTTGCCGCCGAACACGATTATTCCGATGCGCGCGATTGGTACGAGGCGGTGAATCGATTGCACCAGTTGATTCATCTTGGCCTTGACGTCCTCGATGATCAGTTTCATCGAGCCGGTGCCATCGATCACCAGCACCACGTCGAGTCCTTTGCGTCTTAGCTCTCCGATAAAGCCGCCGAAGCCGGAGCCGATACCGTGGCCGTAGCCCGAGCCCATGCCGCCGCCACGGCCGATGCCGATACCGCCGCCGGCTGCGCGCACGTAGTCACTGGCGAGGCCGACGGCTTGAGAGGTGTCGACCGCGGTCGGCTGTTCCATCTGCTGCGGCGCCGTGTCGGGCATCGGCACTTCGGGCATATCGAGATCCTGCATCTCGTTGCCGCCACCGCCGCCACCACCCGCTTCGAGGTTCACCATGATCAACTCGCGCCCGCGCTGTTCGTGGATAGTGATGATCAGAACGAGCAGGAGGGCGACGTGGAGCACGACCGACAGCGGGAACGGGCCGATCAGGAAGCGGACGGCGCTGCGGACGGCGGGCCAGAAACCGCCCGCTTCCTCGCGAGCCTCTTCGTCGTCGACGGTTTCGACTGCTTCGGGCGCGGGCGCGCGAGCGGGGCCGATCGCACCGGCGCGCGTCAGCGCCGCAAGCTGACGCTGGCAGATGGCGCATCCGGCGAAGTGCGCATTCCACTTCGTGCGCTCGTCAGGCGCCAGTGTATTTTCGGCGAACGCCGCCAGCAGGTCCGCGTCGGGACATCCTGCTCCCGAGGTGTCGAGGCCGGACGCGAGTGTCGTGCGAATCATCGCGTCAAGGCGGTTATACTGGTTCTTCTCGTCGGGCATCATTTTCCCAGCGCGAGCATGCGGCCGAGGTCGAACGGCCAGTCGCCGGTCGCATACTCGAAACATTGGCTGATTTGATCGTCACTGAAGCGGTACTCGCGGCGGAGCGTGCGCGTGACGCATTCGCGAATCGCCGTGCGGGCGCGACTGAGATTGCGCGACGCGCTCGACTCATGCTCGCCAAGAATAGCGGCGGTCTGCGCGAGTGTCAGATCCTGCACGTAATAGTATGAAAGGCGCAGGCGGTCGTCGGGCGACAGCGCGTTGACCGCATCGCGGAGCGAGCGCTCGAGCGCCGCGATAAGCCTCACCCGATCGGGATCGGGCGAAGCTGATCCATTGTCGACGGCGCCGGGATTGCCGTCGCGCGTCTCGTCGAGCGGTTCCATGCGCCGAGTCGCGCGCCACTGATCAGCTTCGAGCCTCGTGACAACCACGCGCAGCCACGACATCAGCGAGCTGCGGCCGCCGTAATGCTCGAGGGGAGAGCGGCGGGCGCCGTTGTTGGCGCCGCGCAAGCCGTAGAGATCGGCCCACAACGAATCGGCGATCTCGCTCGCGCGCGATGAGTTGCTGAGCGCCGCACGCGCGAACGCATCGACGGACGCGCGATAGGTCGATACGAGATGACGCCATGCGTCGGCGTCGCCGTCGCGGCATCCGATGGCGAGGGCGAGGTCACTGGCGTGGAGAGAGTTGAGGAAGTTTACGGCGTCGGCGTGCGGGATGGTGGCATCGTCGGGGCCGAAGCGGTGCGTGAAGCTTTTCAGCAGAGCGGAGGAGAAAGACGCACGCGAGACGTGCCAGGTGGCGGCGTTGCTAAGGGAATACAGGCGATCGATGGTGTCGCGGTAGATTTCGGAGAATTGATCCAGCGACGGGGCCGGCATGATTTCTATAGTGGGCTTGGGGTGGGGGAATCTCAATCCCGGATGAGGGGACAGGTTGATGCTGTTTGGCGTGACAACCACCGTGCTCTAAGGACACGTTATGGGTGACAGGCCGGTGTTCTGATCAGTATCGTCTATGCGGGGGATCGGTGTCGCCGGCGGGGGGTAGCGACGACCCGCTCTCGCCTAAGGAAGGGTGGATAGAAGAAAAATGGGAGTCACTGAAATCTTATTGTCTGTCGCGTTTCCGCTCGTTGTTGGGCTGGCGGTTGCACTTACAGTGATAACCGACGCTTCACCAAACGAAATTTCGTTCGCCCGTGCCTGCTTCCTCGTATCTGGTTTAGACCTTGCCGGATTGCTGACTTATTGGCTGTATGCCGCAGACGGCCCATCTCTGGTTGTTCGTCTGATCGTTTCTGGGTTGGCAGGCCTTATTCTCTTACCCGCTATGGTTGGAACGCAACTATGGATCTCAGCGCGAACTAGTCGGCCCGTGCAACCATCCGTCGCAACGGCGACATTCCAACTAGCTACGCAACGACCGAGCCCGAGTCTAGTTTTTGTCTTTGGTGCGCCATTGGGGGACAACGAATCCGCATCATGGATAATGATGCTCAGGCATTACGGACCTGAACCCGCCTACAACTGCGATATCATCTTTTACGACGATGACCGTAAGAACGTAGAACATGAGTGGTTGGTCAAACATCCCGATTCGCCTTATCCGCCGCCCAGACTGGCAGGCGAATCGCAAAAACGCATTCAACTCCAAGAAGCTGGTCCGGAAGGGTCAATCGGTAGCTTTGTGTGGAATCCTCTTGACCCAAACAGTCAGCACTACACGGTGTCAATAAATTGTCGTGATGGATATTTTGTAGAGAAGTGGGAAGTCGCGCGAGTCAACGGTGTCCTTCGTTCCGCCGTTACGATTGAGCACGGCGCACAATGGGTCGAGAAAAATCCCGGCCAAGAACCGGTCGTGTTCAGATATCGAGACCCTGAATTTATTCCAACTGCTCTCGCTACTGAAATGCCCAGAGCTCACAAAGGAAAAGTTATCCATCCCGGCTGGAAACCCAAATACAGATTCGAGGTACCAGCCGCAATCATCGATCCTAACGGCAACGTACAGGTGGTATCTGGTATCAAACAACCAGACGGGAGCACATTAACGGATTTTGGGTCTTGGAATATCCTGACGAGGCATTTTGGAGACGCCCAAGCTCCTGCGGTAAGGCAAACCGAAGATAGAAAGAGCACAGACCCCTTGTTGATCGGCAACATGGCAACTTCCCTTGAACCAGCAAAGGACGGTAACCGCACGCTCGTGCAATTCAAAGTAACGGTCTCGAATCGTGGCGGAATGGCCAGCGTTGTAAAGCGATGGGACTTCAACTGGAAGTGCGGAGATAAAACGTCTCCGGTTGTTATCGTTGCGCCCGTCTATCGCATTGACAAGGACGCTACAGAGTTTGGTGGCTTAGTTGACCAACAAGCGAGTAACAATATTGTGATTCCGCCAGGTGGCGAAGCCTATTACACATTGCGATACACAATTCCTCTATCCCCAAATGAGATTAAACAAAATGGTGTTCACTTAAGTCTCACGTTCTGGGACATAATGGATCGGCCCTCAGAAGTTAAACAAGCTTCGATGGAAATCGTAGGTCCAACTGAATCGGCTCGCTGGCGACGTTCTCAGACAGCAGAGAGATTCGCCAGTAATTGCCTCTCAGCATCCTGCTATCGCCTTGCCGAAAATGTCGGCTTCCTTACAGGGGACGAGGCGAATAATTGGTGGCGCGGAACGCGACATCCTAACTTGGACCCACACCTTGATCCACTTCCTAACAGAGAGAGGGGAAGAGGAAGACGACGCTGTCGAACGTAGAGGGCGGGCACGGCGGCCCGCCCCACTACAAGAGGGCTGCCTTGAGGCTGGTGGGCAGCGGGCTGTGGAAGTTCATTGAGATCCCCGATACAGGATGACGGAACTTCAGATCGCTTGAATGGAGCGCGAGTCGCCTTGCGGGATCTGTAGTTGCGCCGTACTTGCGATCGCCGACGATCGGATAGCCGAGACCGGCTATCTGGACGCGGATCTGGTGCTTGCGGCCCGTCTCGAGGGTGAATTCGATCAGCGAGTTGTTGCGGCCCTTTCGCAAGACTCGATAGTGCGTGATCGCCAACTCGCCGCCGCGGTCGACGCGATGCATCCGGAGCGACTTGCTCTCGACGAGGTTGTCGCGCAACGTCCCTTCGGTTTTGGCGGGCACGCCTTCGACGATGGCGAGATATTTCTTGGTGACAGTTTTCCAGTTGTCCTGGAGTGCGGTTTGGATGGCGCGGCTTCTCGCGAACATCATCAGGCCTGAGGTCTCGCGATCGAGGCGATGCACGATGAAGGCCTGCTGCGACGGCGATTTCGTGAGCGCCTTCAGATGATCGTTGAGAATCCGATGCGCCGTTCGTTCCTTTTCAGTTTCCGAACCCATCGACAGCAGGCCCGCGCGTTTGTCGACGACTACGATATCATCATCCAGATAGACAATTTTGAGTCCGTGGCGCTCGATCGATTCCGCGGGAACCTGCTTGCCCGACGCGATAGTCACAACGTCGCCCGGCTCCAACTGGGTATCATGCTTGACGGCCGGCAGCCGCTTCACGGTCACATTGCGGAAGCGCAGGAGATCCTTGGCCGCCTTGCGCGACAGTCCGAGCGGCAGCGTGAGGAGATACGGCAGCAGTTCGCATCGCGACTCGACGCTGAACTGATGGTCACGCGTGCGCATTGCGATATTATGGTCGCCCACTATTGATGAAGCGGCAAGATGAGTAGCCCGAGTCAATATTTCGCCGACAAGCTCCCGTGGCTCACGCCGATGCGCGCGATGGCCGGCGCGTTTGTAATCGCGCTGCTGATCGTTCTCATCTGGCCGCACGCTCATCTCGTGACCGAGTTGGTGATCGTCACCGCGATTCCCGGGACGATTGGCGCGATCGTTTTCGGCTTGACGTTCTGGTCGAAGGCGCGGGTGCAAATCGGGCGGTGGAAGCTTCGCTACAAACAGGTGCGACGAATCGCGGGGTTCGTTGCGCTTGCGTGTCTTCCGTTCCTGCTGATGCAGCGTGCTTCGATTTATCTGCACGGCCCGCAGCCGGTCGCCTACGAAAGTTCGGAAACCTACCCGGACATGAAGGGCTGGCGAATCCACTTCGTCGTCGCGATCGCGCAACTCGAGGGCGACGATGGCGGGAAGCTCGAATGGCGGCTGCACGACGCGCTGGACAAGTTCGACCGGCGCCTGGGTATCACGACAATCATCTTGAATCGCACGATCGCGGTGGCGGGGCGTCCGCAAGGAATCGGGCATCTCGAAGCGCTGGGATCGTTAAACGAGATTGGCGCTTCGGTTTTGATCTGGGGCAGCACGAAGGGCGCTGCGGAGCGCTCGGTCGGCCCACTCTACGAGACGAGGGCGGGCGCAGACGCGTCATTCGGCGGGGCTTATCTGCCGTCGGACTTTAAATTGCCGGAATTGCCGGTGGACGATCTGTGCGCGGTCCTGCGCCTGATGATCGCGAGCAAAACGGCGGACGAGATGCTGCCATTCGACTTCAAATTTGGCGATGCGCTGGAGCCTCTCATCAAGGCGGTTCGCGCGATTGCCGACGATCCGCGCAAGACCTCGGACTGGAGCGCCGACACGCGTGCGCGAGTAAACTTGGTGCTCGGCATCGCGATCCAGAACGTCCGGAGAGGAACTCAAGTCCGAAGATTCCTACAATACGGCGATCGCATATTTTCAGCGGGCGCTTTCGGATTGGACGCGCGAGCGCGATCCGATCGAATGGGCGATGGCGCAACGAAATCTTGGATCCGCGGTGACCGACCTGTCTGAAGTCAATATGCAGGTTGCGCCACTGCAGGCGGCGGTCACCGCGTACCTCAACGCGCTGGCTGTGTATCAGTCGCGCTCCGATCGCCTCGATTCGGCAAAGGTGCAACTCGACTTAGGAGGTACGTTCACAGATATCGGACAGCACGAAGCGGGTGCGGACAGCCTGCGGCGGGCAGTGGATTACTATCGCGCTGCGGCGAAGGGATTTGACGTTCGCTTTTACCCCGTTTACTGGGCGGAGGCTGAGCGCAACCTCGGCACTACGCTCGATTCGGTGGCCCAGCGAGATGCGAACGCCAAGGAGTACGAGGATGCGATCGCGGCGGATCGGGAAGCATTGAAGATCTATAAGAAGGATTCGAACCCGATTTATTGGGCGGGAACCGAGAGCCAACTCGCGGCTAGTTTTACGGAACTAGGCGAGATGACTGCGAATCAAGACGATTTGAATCAAGCGATCACGCTGGACCGGGAGATTCTCGATGGATACCCTCGCGAGCACAATCCTCTTCTCTGGGCGACCATCCAGACCGACCTTGGCCATGCACTCGTCGAGCTGCACCGCCTCAACAAGGATCCGGCGTGTGCTAAGCAAGCGGTGGAAGCGTTTCGCGCAGCCCTGCAGAAGGTATCCTTCGAGCATCAGCCATCGTATTGGGCTTATGCGAAAGCTGGCCTTGGAAACGCGTTCCTGGGACTGAGCGAGGACCGGTCAGACACCTATTATGCCGAGCAGGCAGTCGACGAGTTCAACGACGCGTTTAAGGTCTTCAGTCCAGGTGAAGATCCTGCCGCGTGGGCGTGGGCGAAATACGGCTTGGGCAACGCGCAGCTCGAGCTCGGCGAACGCGGCTCAGAAGTTACCTATCTTAAGCAAGCAGCAGATACCTATCGTGAAGTGCTGACCGTGTGCTCGAAAGATAAAATGCCGGACCTGTGGGTCAAGGCTCAAGACAGCCTGAAGATCGCAATGGAAGAGATGAAGAAGCGCGGATCCTGAGGCTGATAGAGCAATAGAGGTGAGTAGCCCGAGTCAATATTTCGCCGACAAGTTCCCGTGGCTCACGCCCATGCGCGCGATGGCCGGCGCGTTTGTAATCGCGCTGCTGATCGTTCTCATCTGGCCACACGCGCATCTGGTGACCGAGTTGGTGATCCTCACCGCAATTCCGGGGACGATTGGCGCGATCGTGTTCGGCTTGACGTTCTGGTCGAAGGCGCGAGTCCAAATCGGCCGGTGGAAGCTTCGCTACAAACAGGTGCGACGAATCGCGGGCATCGTCGCGATTGCGTGCCTTCCTTTTTTGCTGATGCAGCGCGCGTCGATCTATCTGCGCGGTCCGCATCCAGTCGCGGCCGTGACCGCGAACGGCGAGCATTTGTACCTGGTCACCTACTACGCGATTGCGCATCTCGAGGGCGACGACGGCAATCGGGTCGAGAAGCGACTGATCACCGCGCTCGAGGGCCTCGATCGTCGCCTTAACGTGGTCCCGGTCATCCTCGATCGCACGATTCCGATTGCAGGCCGCGCGCAGGAATTTCAACATCTCGAAGCGGTCGCATCGATTAGGGACAAACGCATCGACACGTTGCTATGGGGCGGCGTGAAGGGGGCCGCATCGCCGGCCGTCGGCCCGCTCTACATGACGAACCTGTACTTCGACGGGAAGTTCGGCACGCAATTCGGCGGCGCGTCCATCCCGCTCGACTTCAAGCTGCCGGAACTGCCGATCGACCAGCTGGCGTTGGTCTTGCAGCTAGTGGTGGCGCAGCAAACCGCGCGGTCGATGCAGGTGTGGGGCTTCAAGTTCGGCGACGCGCTCGAACCTTTGATCAAGCAAGTCCGAGCGATGGCGAGCGATCCGCATCGAGCGTCGGGATGGAGCGGCGACGCGCGCGCACGAATCAACCTAGCGATCGGCGTCGCGCTTTACACTTCGGCACTCGAGCTGAAGTCCGAGGACTCCTTCCGCCAGGCGATCTCGTATTTCCAGGCGACGCAGGCCGACTGGACTCGCGAAAAGAATCCGCTCGAATGGGCGATGGTGCAGAAGAATCTTGGTTTTACTCAGACCGAGTTGTCCGAGCTCAATCTGCAACCGGCGCCTTTGAAGGAGGCGGTGGCTGATTATCAGAGCGCGCTTGCAGTCTACCAGGCGCATTCAGATGAGATTGATTCGGCATTCGTGCAATACGAGTTAGGGAATGTATTCAAAGTAATTGCGAACCACGAAGGGGATGCCGACAGCCTGCGCCGTGCAGTGGATTCTTATCGCGCTGCGATTAAGGGACTCGACCCCAAACACTATCCTCTGACCTGGGCGGCGGCGAATATGCAGCTCGGCGGCACGCTGAACACCCTGGCCGATCGCGATGGCAACCCAAAGGAATACGAAGACGCGATCGCGGCGTTTCGACTGGCGCTGACGGTTTACAATTGGGACTCGCAGCCGTTGCAATGGGCCGACGCTCAAGTCCAACTCGCAGAGTCGCTTCAGCTACTCGGCCAGGCGCGCTCGAATGTCGACGATCTCAAGCAGGCTGTCGCGATCTGCCGCCAAGTACTCGAGGGATTTCCGCGCGATCGCGATCCGCGGCGCTGGGCTGGTACCCAAGCGACGCTCGGCAATGTGCTGCTGACCCTGAACGACGTTCAGCCCGACCCGTCCTATCCGCCTCAAGCCGTGGCGGCGTTCAGCGCCAGCCTCGAAGAGCAGTCGCCGAAGGATCAGCCGATCGCATGGGCGACTTTGAAGGCCGGGCTCGGGAATGCGCTAACAGAGGTTGGAGAGAATGGGACAAGCACTTACTCATTCGAGCAAGCGATTGATGCTTTCAACGACGCGCTCAAGGTCTTCAAGCCTGACCGCGACCCGGTCGAGTGGGCGCGGGCGAAGGGCGACCTGGCCGATGCGTTGTCGGGCCTTGGCCAGCGTGGCACCGGAATCAGGTACCTGACGGAAGCCGTCGACGATTACCATCAGGCGCTAACGGTGTTGACGAAGGACAAGATGCCAGATGATTGGAAGAAGACACAACACAATCTCGATATCGCGCTCGAAGAATTGAAGCAGCGCGGGTGGAACGGCAGCTAATTCAAAGCGGAACCCACCGTGGGTTCCGCGCCTCCTTGGGCAGGGGTGACCCCTGCACCCAGTGAAAGGGCTTCGTGCTGATCGAGGACGAGTGCCTTGTAGGCTAGTGCGGGTGCCGCGAGTGCCGTCGTCGCCAAAGCGACCAGAAGCATTTCTCCGACTCCACGCGCGACCGACAGCGGGCCGGGTGGGTGATAGCCCATCAACCATTCGAAGATTCTGCGGACCACGTAGTAAGGCGCGTACGAGAGAAGGATGATCGCGGCGAGCCGCTCGAGATTTCCCGCGGTCTGCTTCCATGCGGCGGAAATTCCCGCATACCGGCCCGCAACGAGCGCTGGAAAAATGAATGCGAGTCTGAAGAACAACACCGCGAATAGAAGAAGACCTACCAGTAACAGCGTCGTCCCTTCGATCGTGATCTGGCTGTTGAGAGTTCGTTGACCATAGAACAAGAGCACGATTGGAAGGCCCACGCAGATCATCATCAGGAGCAGCATCGCGGTCGTCGCCAGCAGGTACAGCCATTGCGTTCGCGAGTAGGCGAAGCGCGGATGATTGGCGACCGCCGGGCGGCCGAAGAGCGCGAGCCTCGTCCAGGCAACGGAGAACGGCGTGAACAGAATGAAGTGCGCCATCGCCATCGCGAAGCCCGTTACGTGTCGTCCGACATCCTGGCGGTCCAGCATGAAGCAAATCCCGTCTGCCGCAAGAATCAGTATGAATGGAATCCCACCGAACTTCACGAGTTCCGGAAGATACTTGAACGGCAGCAGCAACGAGTCCTTCACGATCGAGAAGACGGGGAGCTCGATCACCGTGAATCGTCGTTGACTGTTGGGTTGATCGTCGGGCATTTCAAGACCGGCAGGTTTCGAGTCTGGCAATGAGATGACGAGGTCGCAAGCGAGCGTTGCGATTCATAGCGAGGGTTCAAAACGTCTGCCTCCGGGCAATGATGCGGCAATCGAATGGCCTCGCCGTCCTTATGACGGCGTAACCGGGGCTGCCGCGGTGGGTGCCGCGATTGGTGCAATCATTGGAGCTGCAGTCGGCAATCCACTAGCTGGCGCTGTCTTAGGCGCGGTAGTAGGTGGTATTGTCGGTGACTTGGCGAACTTCATCTTCGGAGACCTCTTTGGTGGCAGCAGTGATACCCCTCCGACTCCGCGCAAGCTCCTCCACGGCCGCCATCCGCTGTATCCGATTATCTTGGGTGTCTGCGACGGCGTGATTCCGAACCAAGCGTCCGCCGCTCCAGTCTTTCAGCCGATCATGGCTACTCCGACGACTAATGCTCCTCAGGGTTATTCGAAGTCGCGGTCTTTGGAAAACCAACTGGCAAGTGGCGGGTTTGGCGCCGCTTCCGGATTGCTCGCTAGTTACGATGGCCTCGGCATGATGACATCTGCCGGAATTGGTTTGCCGCAGGCGTCGTATTTGGTTACGAATTGGACTACATAGAGGCACATCCGGACGAGTTCCAGTACACTCTCGTTCAGTCGGTCAATTTTGACGCTATGGATCCCCGAGTTCCGCTCGCATCGACCGGTGATACTTGTCAGAGCTCCGGGCTTCCGTAAGCAGGTGCCGCGAAGAGCATCGAAGATCGGTTTTCGGTAGCCATGAAAGCACTAAGGCACTTGAATGCGCTCAGAGGCCCTAAGGCTTGGCTCTTTATACTGGGCGGCAGCATACTCGGGGCTAGTCTAGGGTCAGGCGTGGCGCAACTTCTTTTCCTTGATAGAAGACCAGATGCGGTAGTCGTGGCGTTTGCTGGCATTGGTCTACTCCTGTTGGCCGGCGTGTGTTTTTCGGAATTTTGGCAGCGTCGACATGGATAGCGGCATGATCATTTGCGCGTTCGCAATGTGATTTGCCGGACACTCGACTCCCACGATTACACGACCCGGAAACACCAGCAGTTCGATGACCGTGAATCGGCGTTGACTGTTGGTTTGGACGTCGGGCATTTCAGGACCGGTAGATTCGGTTTCGAGTCTGGCAATGAGATGACAAGGTCGCAAGCGAGCGCGGCGAGGGCTCAAAACGTCTATATCCGGCCAATGATGCGGCAATCGAATGGCCTCGCCGTCCTTATGACGGCGGGGCCGCTTCATGTTTAATTGACTTCGATGGTCGCCGCGCTTGAGAGCTTCCTCGGTCAGTCGGGGCCGTGGTCGCTGGTCGTAATTTTTATCGTCGTCGCACTTGAGTCATCGGCCGGCCTGGGATTGATCTTTCCCGGCGAGATGATGGCGGTGATCGCCGGTGCGATGGCCGCCGATGCCTTCTTCTTACCCTGGACGGCATTCGCGACCGTAGCCGCAGCCGCAATCGCCGGCGACCTGACCGGCTACACGATCGGTCATACCAAGGGACAAGCCGTGCTCGCGCGATGGTCGCTGATGCGCCGCCAATATGAAAAGCATCGCGCGCGTCTCGAATACTATTTCGATCATTTTGGCGGCCTGACGGTATTCGTCGGCCGCTTCGTCGCAGTGGGTCGCGCTTTCATTCCTTTCACGGCGGGCCTGTCCGGCATGCGAGTCCGCAATTTCGCGCCGATTGCGATAGTCGGGGGATTGGTGTGGGCCTCGGTGACGGTCGGCCTCGGCTATACGCTGGGATCGAACTGGCATCTGGTCGAGAAGTGGCTCAAGTCGCTCAGCGCCGGGATTATCGTGCTCGCGATCCTGACTGCGATGATGGTTGCCCTGTGGCGATCGGTCGCGCGGCGGCAAACCCAGATCGTCGCGGCATGGAACCGGTATCTCACCGGGCGCTACGGCTTCAACCTGAACCCATTTGTGGATTTCGTCCGCGCCCGGTTCTCGCCGCGCAGCTACCTCGGGCTTCATCTGACGGTTGGCTTGATCGCGCTCACGGCGCTGGCGTGGCTGTTCGGCGGTATCGTGGACGTGGTCTCGGAGCAAGGTCCGCTCGGCGGGTTGGACAGAACGGTCGCGCTGTTTGTCTCCGCGCTGCGCACGCCGGGGCTCGACTCGGCCGTGGGCGTGCTCTCCACGCTCGCGAATCCAGTGTGGCTGGCATTGATCGTCGGACTTGGAGCAATCAGCTATGCCCGCCGCCGCGAGGCGAGTTTCTCGGTCGCGGCGCTGCTCTATCTCGCCGGCGCCTACGCGCTCGCCTACGGCCTGCAGGCGATATTGGCGAAGCATTGGACGAATCAACCGGCGATGGTGCTGGTGAACGGCTTCGCTGGCTTTCCCAGTGCCGCGCTAACCGCGTCGACGGCCGGCTACGGGATGCTCTCCTACATGCTTGCGGCCGAGACCGAAAGCTGGCGGCTGCAAACGCTGAGCGTGGCGGTAGCACTGTACCTTATCGCGCTGATCGGGCTGGCGGGTATTTACTCGGGACTTGCGCTGAGTGCGATCGTCGGTGGATTTGCGCTCGGCGGATGCTGGCTGGTGATCTGCGTGACAGGAAGCCGCACCTACAATCGATTGCGCAAAGCGGGCATCGCAATCCGGTGAGCAGTTAATCTTTCGGGCACCGCTTGTAATAGCCACTTTTTTGTCATCGCAGTCCCTGAGCGGCAATACCTTGTCGCCGCTTTCCTTACTATCCAATCGACTGACTATCGCCTGCGTCTCGCTTTGAATCCGATCCTGAGCTTCTGACTAGTACACTCGCGGTGGTCGCGGTTCCTCGCGTTACCAACTTCACTGCATTCATCTGAGGTACGGAACTTGCGATTACCGCAGTTGGCGGACTCGCTCCGACGCAGATGTTTTCCATCTGGCCGCAGGCTGCTCGTCAAGGGGAATACACCAGATGAACTCGAAAACGGAACTCCATAGATACGCGGCGGTCGCGTGCGGCCAGATGCTCATAGTCGGACTCGTCGTAGGCGCAACCGCATATACCGGCATCCGCGACGCAGTTTGGAGATCCGCTGTCACTGCGATCGCTCCGAATACCGGGGGGCATGCGCGCGAGGCTGACCGCGATCGCGTCGTCACGCCGGCCGCTGTTGCGCTCGTCCTGATCGCAGCTCTCGTGCTGGGCGTCGCGACGGCTCCTTCGCGAAGATCAATCACCAGCCGGCGCGGATATCCAATCGATAAAGACTGAATAGCCAACCCGCTTATGCCGAATAGCTAATACGTAACGCCGCGCAATACTTCGATCTTCATCGGATGCAATTAAACAAGGAAATGAATTTCATGTCGTCGACGAAAAAGAACACCATCATGCTCAAATTTATAGTCAGCAGAATCGCAGTTGCGGCGTTAGTAGTAATCGTGGGTATGGCGGGATCGGCAGCCGCCGGGCCCAATCAGGCGCCGAAGCCGGTAGTTGTATCCACCAATCCAGTCGATGGAGCCGTCGGCGTGTCCGTCTTGACCGCGGTCACCGTGACTTTCAGTCAGCCGATGAACTGCAACTCGCTGACCCCCGCCAGATTCCGGCTGAATGCGGTGAAGCGGATTCATATCGAGGCCGGCAGCGTTACTTGCAGCGGCAGCAGCGCGACTTTTACACCGCTGGGCGCGCTCGCGATCAACACACTGTACGCGGTCAGGTTCGTTGGCTTGGTCAAGGCGCTTAACGGCAAGACGCTGAACAACAATTTCCGGACCGTTTTTACCACCGGTCCCGAGACCTCGCCTCCGGCTACAGCGACGCCAACCGCAACCGCTACTGGCACCGCCACAGCAACGGCTACCTCGACCGCAACCGCAACCGCCACCCCGACCGCCACCTCCACGGCGACAGCCACTTCGACCGCGACTGTAACCTCCACAGCCACATCAACCGCCACGCCAACTGCAACTGACACGGCGACAGCCACTGGAACTGCGACTGCCACGGCCACCGCCACTTCGACCGCAACCGCTACCGCGACTCAAACGGCAACGGCTACCTCGACGGCCACGGCGACCGCGACTGACACGCCAACCGCAACTGGCACGGCCACTGACACGCCAACGCCGACCGCGACTGGCACGGCGACCGCAACCGCTACCGCGACCGCCACCGATACTCCAACTGCCACGGCTACCGCCACTTCGACGGCAACTGCCACAGCGACGGCTACCTCAACCGCTACCGCCACGGCAACCGCCACTCCAACTGCGACTCCTACGGCCGTCGCACCGACAGTGCTTTCGTCGGCCCCCGCGATCGTGGGATGCGGGGGACAGGGAATGGGCACCAATCAGAAAATCACGGTCACCTTCAGTGAGGCGATGAACGCTGCGTCGCTCCTGTTGTCAGGTACCTTCAGCGTGACCGGGCCGGGCGTCACACCGGTGCCGGGAATCGTCACCTATGACGCGACCAATAACACCGCGACCTTTACGCCAACTGGAGGAGTTTTCGCGGCCGACACCACGTTTACCGCCACGGTCACGACCGCGGCTGAGAGCGCAGCTCTGCTGCCGCTGGCGAGTAACTATGTTTGGACCTTCAACACCGGCGCAGGCCCCGACACGACTCCGCCATTGGTGAGTTCCACCAATCCCGTTGACACGGCAACCCTCGTCGCCACCAACCAGAAAATTGTCGCTACCTTCGACAAACCGATGGATTCCACGACCCTCACCGGAGCGACGTTCACCTTGATGGGACCGGGAGTAACTCCCGTTCTGGGCGCTGTGACGTACTCCACGATTGGCACCACCGCGACCTTCACGCCGAGTAGTGTTCTCGCGACCAGCACCGCATACACTGCAACCATTACGACCGGGGTCCAGGATCTGTCGGGTAATGCTCTCGCCAGCAACTATGTCTGGACCTTTACAACCGGACTCGGCCCGGACGCCGTCGCTCCGACCGTCACCCTTATGAACCCGGCGAACCTCGCCACGGGTGTAGGCGTCGACGCTTCGGTCAACGCGACCTTCGACAAGGCGATGGATTCCTCGACTATCAATCCCGTGACTTTCACGGTGACGGGTCCCGGCGCGACAGTTGTGGTCGGGAAAGTTTCCTATGATGTTCCCGATCAGATAGCGACCTTCACCCCGACCAGCCCTCTCGCATCGAGCACTTTGTTTACTGCGACGATTGCGGGAGCTCTGGATTTGGCAGGCAACGCGTTGCCGACCACGTCGTGGACTTTCACCACCGGCTCGTCCGTTACGGGCCAGTCGCCGGTCGAATCTTGGTGCAGCGGCCGAGTTACGCGATTTTGGCCGCTACTACGGTTACTGCCCCGGGTCCGATTGTCGTCAATGGTGATCTGGGTTTGTCTCCGGGCACCTCGGTAACGGGCTTTCCCCCGGCGGTCGTGAACGGAACCACGAATATCGACAATACTGCCGCAGCCGCAGCTCAAGCCTCCTTGCTGACCGCGTACGATGACTTGTTCGACCTGCCGGCAGGCACCACCAAGACCGGAAACATCGGCGGAACAACGCTCACACCTGGCATCTACACTGCACCCTCAACGTCGTTGGCCGTATCGTCGGGCAACCTGACCCTTGACGCCCAGGGCGATACTAGTGCGGTCTGGATCTTCCAGGTCGGAACGACTCTCGATGTCACGCCGGGACTGCAGGTCATCCTGGCCAACGGCGCTCAGGCATCGAATATCTTCTGGCAGGTTGGTAGTTCTGCGACGATCGACACTACCGCCGTCATGCAAGGAAACATATTGGCGGCAGTCTCAATCACGGTGAATAGCGGAGCGACTCTGAACGGCAGAGCGCTGGCGCTGACCGGGGCCGTTACCGCGGGAGGTAGTGGCGCGGCGTTGCCGGGATGCCAGTGATGATGAACTCGAATTAAGACGGCGCTATCAAGCGGGGCTCCAGCGCTCCGCTTGATAGCCGCCTGGGATTACGCGAATTTCAAGTGCTTCGGCAAAATGCTGGAGCACTTTTCTTTGTGCTGCGAAACTCCCCCAGGGGATTGCCGAACTCGAACCGCTGTACTAACGACGATGCTGCAACCTCGGTTCGGTGGAGTTTGGCGATGCAAGGAATTTTGTCGGGAATCAGGGTTATCGACTGCGGTACCTATATCGCGGGTCCGGCCTCGGCCACGGTGATGTCGGATTTTGGCGCCGAAGTCTTCAAGATCGAACGCCCCGACGGCGGAGATCTCTGGCGCCTCTTTCCCCATCTGCCCGGCACTGCCGAAGTCGAAACTGAATTACGCCTGGATCCTCACCGGGCGGAATAAGAAAAGCGTCGCGCTCGACCTCGCGAGTCCCGAAGGCTACGAGGCGCTCATCCGGCTGGTCAAAACTGCCGACGTTTTCGTGACCAACTATCAGACTCAGTTGCTGACGAAGTTCCATCTGACCTGGGACGATCTGCGCGCCTGGTCAACGAGCGCTTGATTTTCGCCCACATCACCGGCTACGGCGAAAAAGGTGACGATGCCGATCTGCCGGCCTTCGACGCGCTGGCCTACTGGGCGCGCTCGGGTCTGATGACCAGCGTGACGGGACGCGACGGAACGCCGTCGGGTCCGCGGCCAGGGATCGGCGACCATCCGACCGCGATGTCGCTGTTCGGCGCGATCATGCTCGGTCTCTTCAATCGCGAACGCACGGGACGCGGCTCGAAAGTCGGCACCTCGCTGATGGCGAGCGGCGCGTGGGCGCCATAGTTGCGACTTGCAGGCGCGGATGCTTGGCGCGACGTTTCCGCAAGGCGGACGGCGGCCCTCATCCGATAAATCCGCTCTCTGCCGCATATCTGACCCGCGACGCGAAAGTGTTCCTGCTAATTCAACTCGATCCCGAGCATGAGTTCCCGCGGCTGTGCAAAATGTTCGGCGCGCCCGAACTCGCGACCGATCCAATGTTCGCGACCGATGCGGGCCGCACTGAGAATGCCGCCGAGCTGTTCGCGATTCTGCAATCGCAGTTCGAGTCGAAGGATCTTTCGGACTGGCGCAAGGAGTTCAGGCAATACGACATCAAGTGGTCGCTGCTGCCGTCGATCGAGGATGTCGTCAGCGATCCGCAGATGCGCGCCGCCGGTGCCTTCGTCGATTTCGACTACCCGGGCCACGGCACGATCGAGACGATCAACAGCCCGCTGTTTGTTGAGGGAAGCGAGAAGCGAAAGCCCGAACCCGCTCCCGAAATTGGCGCGAATACCCGCGAAGTCCTGCGCTCGCTCGGCTACGATGACGCCGCCATCGACGACATGCTCAAGCGCCGCATCGCGGCGGGGTGATTGCTACTTCGCGATCGCCTTCTGAATCCAGCTCGCGAGGTCGCGCATCACCTCGTCGCGATTCGTTTCGTTCAGCATTTCGTGCCGGCCGCCCGGATAATATTTCTCGCTGACGTTCGCGATCCCCGCCGCGCGGTATCGCTCAGCCAGCGGCTTTACCCATTCGAGGTCGTGATTAACCGGATCCTTGTCGCCGGCGAAAATGTAAATCGGAAGTCCTTGCGAATTTGTGCGAGCTCCGCTGGATCGATTAGCCGAATTGCCGACGCCGCCATCGTCTCCAAAGCCTTCTTGTTGATTCCAAAACCGCAAAGCGGATCCGCTTCGTACGCATCCACTGCCGCATTGTCGCGGCTCAGCCAATCGTGCTGGGTCCGCGCAGGCTCGAACGCCGCATTGAAGGCGGTCAGGTCCGCCTCCTGCGATGGATCGATCGGCAGCTTGTCTATCGCCGCCGATCCGGACAGCACCAGCCCCGCGATGAGCGCGCTGTTGTCGATAACGTATTGCTGCGCCGCAAACGATCCCATGCTGTGGCCCAGCAATATCACCGGCAGTTCGCCTTCCCGCGTGCGCGCGAGCCGCGTCAGCGTGGCCATGTCGCTGACCAGTCCGTTCCATCCGCCGTTGCCGAAGTCGCCGAGCGACTCGCGGCCCTTCACGCTCGCCCATGCCCGCGATGGTCGTTGGCATAGACGTGAAACCCGGCCTGGTTGAGAAACTCCGCCACGTGCGCATAGCGCAGAGTATGCTCACCCATGCCATGCGCAATCTGCACGATTCCGGACGCCCGCGCCGGGCGCCCGCCATCGATAGTAGGCGATCTCGAGTCCGTCTTCGCTGTTGAAGGAAAAATCTTCGCGCCGCATGGGTCGATACCTCTCGTTCGCAAATCGTCCAGACAGCGAATACTACAAAGTGAATACCGCCGTCGATTCCCTTTTGACGTTACCGGCTACAGCGCGGTAGCTTTCAGATTGGATCGACTCAACCTCGGCTATCCAGGAGTGACGCTATGAAAGATCCGGCATACGAGGCAGGCTTGGCTGTTCGGCGTCGCATCCTTGGCGATGCGCACGTCAAGCGCTCCCTGGAAAACGCGACAACCTTTGATGAAGACTTTCAGGATCTCGTCACGCGCCACGCATGGGGCGATATCTGGACGCGGCCCGGTCTCGACCATCGCACGCGCAGCCTCGTCACGATCGCTTTGTTGGCCGCAACCGGCTGCCATGAAGAACTCAAGCTGCACGTTCACGCCACGCGCAACACCGGCGCGACCGTCGATGAGGTAAAGGAAATCCTGCTGCAAGTGGCAGTCTATGCCGGTGTGCCCGCCGCGAACTCTGCGTTCAGAATCGCAAAATCCGCGTTCGATGAAATGGCGAAAGAGGACGCGCGATGAATCCGCCCGCGGCTATCGTCGCGAGGAGTCGGCGCGCATCCGGCCTACGGCCATCCTGCTTACACGAGCACCCACAAACGCGCGCCGCGAAATCCGCCGATTCGGATCGAGCACACGCTGTCGGAAATCACCGGACCGCGCTTCGAGCGCGAGATCTCGCGCCCGGCGACGACGACCTGACGCACTTCAACGGCGGCGAAGCCCTGGGCGAGCGAATCATCGTCACCGGCCGCGTGATCGACGAAGATGGCCGCGCGATTCCGCACACAATGATCGAAATCTGGCAGGCGAACGCCGCCGGCCGCTACGCTCACGCCGAAGATCAGCACGATGCGCCGCTCGATCCGCATTTCGCCGGCATCGGCCGGGTGATTACCGACGACAGCGGCGCGTACCGCTTCATGACCGTCAAGCCCGGCGCGTATCCGTGGCGCAATCATCACAATGCGTGGCGGCCGAATCACATTCACTTCAGCCTGTTCGGCCCGAGCTTCGCCACTCGCCTTATCACGCAGATGTACTTTCCCGGCGATCCGCTGCTGGCGCTCGACCCGATCTTCAACAGCGTCCCCGATGCGGCCGCGCGCGAGCGGCTGATAGCTACATTCGATATCGAAGTCAGTGTTCCCCAATATGCACTCGGCTACCGGTTTGACTTTGTCCTGCGCGGCCGTGACTCGACTCCGCCGCTGAGTTGAAATGAGCCTGCCGCAAACGCCATCGCAGACGGTTGGCCCTTTCTTCAAGCCGGCACTGATCCGCGCACAGCAAGAATCGCTCGTCACGCGAAAGTCCCGAGGCGAGCGCGTCACGATCGAGGGCCGCATTCTCGATGGCGACGCGGCGCCCGTCAGCGACGCCATGATTGAACTTTGGCAGGCCAACGCGGACGGTCGCTACGATCATCCCGAGGACTCGCAGGAAACATTGATCGACCCCGAATTTCACGGATTCGGCCGCGCCGCGGCGGACGAACGCGGTCGCTTCCGCTTCTACACGATCAAGCCCGGCGCCGTTCCCGGTCCCGGGAATATTCTTCAAGCACCGCATATCAACGTATCGATTTTCGCGCGCGGTTTGCTCAAGCGTCTGGTCACAAGGATCTACTTCCCCGACGATCCGCTGAACGCCACGGACGCAGTACTGAACGCCGTCGCGGTCGCACGACGCTCGACACTTGTCGCTCGAATCGAGAACCCGCGCAACCTGGCGTGTTACGATTCGACATCGTGTTGCAGGGGGAGAACGAGACGGTGTTCTTCGACGTATGAGTATCAATCCCGCCGACTCTCAAATTTTCGGCACGCTCTATGGCACCGACGAAATCCGTGCGCTGTTCTCCGATCAGGCGCATCTGCAGCTCATGCTCGATGTCGAAGCTGCTTTGGCCCGCGCAGAATCGAGGCTCGGCCTGGTTCCGACGCCTGTCGCCGACGCGATCGCCCGTGCAGCCCGCGTCGAGAACCTGCGACTCGACTACATCGCCGATAGCACGCGCCGCGTCGGCTACCCTGTCGTCGCGCTCGTAAAGGAACTGGGCCGAATCGCCGGCGACGAGGCCGCTCGCTACATCCATCTCGGTGCGACCACCCAGGATATTCTGGACACCGCACTCGTCCTGCAATTGCGGCGCGCGTTTGCGATCGTGCGCCGCGACTTTATCGCACTCGCGCGCGCTCTCGCCGACCGAGCCGCACACTTTCGCGACACGCCGATGGCCGCCCGCACCCATCTTCAGCACGCCGTCCCGACGACGTTCGGTCTCAAGTGCGGAGGATGGGCGTCGCCGTTGGTTGCTCACATTGAGCGCCTGGATCAGGCTGCGCCGCGAGTACTCGTCGTTGAATTCGGCGGCGCTGCGGGAACTCTCGCGGCGCTCGGCACCAACGGCCCCGTTATCGTTGAGGCGCTCGCCAACGAGCTGGGACTCGGAGTTCCCGACATGCCGTGGCACGCGCAGCGCGACGCCTTCGCCGAGACCGCGGCGCTACTCGGATTAATTTGCGGCAGCCTGTCGAAATTCGCCCTCGACGTATCGCTGATGATGCAGACTGAAGTCGCGGAGATTTCCGAGCCGCACGCCGAGGGCCGCGGTGGATCGTCCACTATGCCGCAAAAACGCAATCCCATCGCGAGCGAGTACATCCTCGCGGCGACACGCACGGTGCACGCATTGGTGCAGGTGATGCTCGGGTCGATGATCGCGGATCACGAGCGCGCGACTGGGCCGTGGCAAAGCGAATCGCTCGCCTTGCCGCAGTGTGTAGCTCTCACCGCGGGCGCGCTGGCCCACGCTCGTTCAATTGCCGAAGGGATGGCCGTCGACACAGGGCGCATGCGACGCAACCTCGATCTGACCGGCGGACTGATCATGGCTGAAGCGATTGCGACTGCCCTCATTCCCTCGATCGGCCGTACTGCTGCCGAAGCCGCGGTGGCAGGCGCCTGCGACAGGTCGATCGCGGAGGGTATTCCGTTCTCAATCATCATCCGCGCCGCGCCCGAGTTGCGGCCGCACCTGAACGACGCCGATATTGATCGACTCACCGAACCAGCTCTGTATCTTGGATCGGCCGGCGCGTTCGTCGATCGGCTCGTCGCCCGGGTCGCCGCGCTTCGCTGACAATCGGAGAACCTCAATGGCAAGCAGCTCGCCGCACGATCCTCCTTTTCGCGCCGACCATGTTGGGAGCCTGCTGCGACCGCCCGAATTGTTGAAGGCTCGCAGTGATCGCGCCGCCGGCAAAATCTCCGCCGAGGAATTGCGCGTAGTAGAGGATTCGTCGATTCGGCAGGTAGTCGCGTTCCAGGAGAGCGTCGGGCTTCAATCGATTACCGACGGCGAGCACCGGCGCGAGATTTTCTATTCGGATTTCTATTTCCGCGGCCTCGGCGGCGGCACGGTAGCGTACGATCCGTCGTCGATCGACGAGATATATTTCATCGACCGCGAAGGCCACAAACTTCCGCTGCTGGTTCCGCGCGTGCAGGCGCGGATGCGATGGCATGGCCCGATCCACGTGGACGACTTCAAATTTCTTCGCGCTGCGACCTCGCGCACTCCAAAGATCACGATTCCATCACCGACCATCATTCATTTCCGCGCCGGCCGCGAGAACATCAGCAGAGATGCGTATCCCGACATCGATCTTTTCTGGGACGATATCGTCGACGCTTTCCAGAAAGAATTGAAGGTTCTTGCGGACGCCGGTTGCACGTACGTGCAGATCGATGAAACTACGCTTGCCTCACTCAGCGACCCGCGAATCTGGGAGCCTATGCGAAAGCGTGGCGACGACGCGCAAACGCTATTGCTCGATACCTATCCGAAGGTGATGAACCGCGCGTTTGCGGGACGGCCGGCGTCGTTGCATCTCGCGATGCACATTTGCCGCGGCAACAATCAGAGTCATTGGAGCGCGGAGGGCGGTTATGATCTGGTAGCCGATACGCTGTTCAACGAACTCAACGTCGACTCGTACTTTCTTGAATACGACACGCCGCGCGCTGGAACCTTCGAACCGCTGCGTCTGGTGCCAAAACACAAAACCGTGGTGCTCGGACTCGTCTCGAGCAAATTTCCCGAACTCGAAACGAAGGATTCGCTCAAGCGCCGGATCGACGAGGCCTCGAGGTTCATCGGAGCTCGACCAGCTCTCGATAAGTCCGCAATGCGGATTTGCGAGCACTGCGCCCGGCAATCGCATCTCGGCGGCCGACCAGCGCGCCAAGCTCGAGCTGGTGGTTGAAGTCGCAAAGGAAGTTTGGGGTTAGCCCTGCAATAGTTCTCAGAGAAGATGGCGGCCGCCGTCGACCCTTATAAATTCGCCGGTCACGAAATCGGTCTCGACGAAAAACATCACCGTCTTCGCGATTTCCTCCGCGCCTCCCCATCGCGCCAACGGCGTGGCTTCGATTACTTGCGCATTTTCTTCGGCTGTCAGGTTGGGTGGCGCCAGGATTGGCCCGGGCGCGATCGCATTGACGAGAATCTCCGGCGCGAGCTGCAGACGCCAGCGCCTCTGTCAGCGCGGCGACTGAGGCCTTCGATACATAGTACGGAACGTAATCCTTGTAGTGGGGCCGGCCGGTCACCGGCAGCCAGTCCGAGAAGTTTATGATTCGCCCCGCGCCGTTTTGTTTCATGACGGCGCCGCAATGAGTCGAATACAGGAAAGCGCTCTTCGCGTTCGTATCCTGGATAGTTGACCAGAGCGCGCCGCTCGGATTCGGGGTCTTTTCATATATGGCCGCCATGTTGATCAGAATGTCGAGACGCCCCAGCGACTTCACCGTTTCGCCAACCGCTGCGACGATATCGCTCTCGATCGGTCGCGTCCGCGTGAAGCAACACAGCCTTGACGCCCGCCGCTTTTGCGCTCGATGCGGTCTTCTCCGCCGCGTCGCGCGATCCGCGATAGGTCAACGCGAGCGAGCATCCACGTTTTGCCAGCGCGGCCGCGACGACCTGTCCGATTCGTGCGCCGCCTGTGATTAACGCCACCTTTCCCTTGGGGTCCATTAGTGCCTCACGCTGTTCCTTCGAGATGGAATTGCGCGGCTAGCAATGCCTACTCATCCTTTTGCCGTTAATCCGAAAATACTATTGCGCCGCCGGATTTACACTAGTTTCAACGGATGGTAGCGTCAGCCCAAGGTTTGTCGTCCGGGGGCGGCATCGACGCGCATCTGCATAATCATCATCTCAAAATCCAATCAGTAGCAATGCGAGCGGTCGATCGAGGGGATTTGCGTGGCTCAGAATGGTGGCGGCTCAGCGGAGCGTAGGAGCCATCCCGTGTCGCAGAAAGTTGCCGGCGAGCAGAAAGGCGTATTCATCTGCAACGGTGAATTCTGGACCATCGGCTATGGCGACGCCAGTTTTCCGCTGAAAGACATCAAAGGACTCGGCTACATTCAGCGCCTGCTGCAGCATCCCAGCGAAGAGTTCCATGCGTTGGATCTCCTGAACGGTCCAGGTACTGCCGGCGCTGTGGAACTGGATCGCGAGGACAAGGCTGCGCTGCTCAGCGACGCCACTGTCAGCGTCGGTGGACTCGGTGACGCGGGCGAGATGCTCGACGCCAAAGCCAAGCAGGATTACCACCGCAAACTCATCGAACTGCGTGAAGAACTCGAGGACCTGCGCGAGCGCGGTGACGAAACGCGCGCTGCGCAGGTTGAGTCCGAGGTCGATTTTCTCCTGCGCGAGCTCGTCGCGCGTTCGGCCTGGGCGGTCGCGACCGTCGCGCAGGATCCGCCGCCGAGCGCGCTCGTCTCAATGTCACTCGCGCCATCAAGTCTGCGCTCCAGAAAATTTCCGAGCACAACCGGCAACTTGGCGAGCTGCTTGATCGGTCGATCAGGACCGGATCATTCAGTTGCTATCTTGCGAATCCCAACGCTTCGATCAGCTGGCAATTCAGTACCGAGGGCGCCGGAATACGGTCGTCGCAAAAGTAACTGCCCCGGTTTTCGCGCGGCCCGGGAACAGTCTCGTGCAATCGCTTGCCGATCGCACCGCATTTGTCGGCAGAGAAACCGAACGCGCCGCGCTTCGCCGTCTTCTCGAGCGCGCCCTTGGCGGCGAAGGCGGAGTAGCAATGATTGGAGGCGCGCTTGGTGTCGGCAAGACGCGAATCTCGGCCGAGTTCGCGGCCGAAGCGTCGGGCCGGGGATTCACTACCTTGGTCGGCAGCTGCTACGATCGCGAAAATCTCTTCCTTTCAACCCGTTCGTTGAAATTCTTGAATCCGCGATGGCTCAGTCGCCGAGCCAGGAAGCCTTCCGCGCCGCACTTGGTGACGACGCGGGCGAGATGGCGCGCCTGATGCCCCAGCTTCGCCGCCTCTTCCCGGACATTCCGCCGCCGCTGGAGATTTCTCCGGAACAATCGCGAAGGATACTCTTCAACGCGGTCGTCGAACTTATCGGCAGGACGGCCGCAACCGGTCCGATGCTTCTGTTATTCGAAGACCTGCATTGGGCCGACGAAGGAACCCTTTCGCTGCTGAACCATATTGCGCGGTCGATCGCAAAGACGCCGGTTCTCATCGTAGGCACCTATCGCGACAACGAGATCGATCCAGCCGGTCCTTTCGCGCAGACGCTCGACGAGTTACTGCGAATCCACATGCTCCAGCAGATCAGTCTGCGCGGTCTGCCACAGGATGCGGTCGCCGGGATGATCCGAGCACTGGGCGGGAAAGAACCGCCGCAGACAGTGGTGAACCTTTTCTACTCGGGAACCGACGGCAATCCCTTCTTCGTCGAGGAGCTTTTCCGTCATCTCGTCGAACGCGGCAAGCTGATGGATGCCGCCGGCGAATTTCGCCGCGATCTTAATCTTGCCGATGTCGACGTGCCGCGAAGCCTGCGGCTTGTTATAGGACGGCGCCTTGCCCGTCTGAGTGAGGACGCGCGAAAAATCCTGGGCCCTGCCGCGGTCATAGGACGATCGTTCACCTTTGAGCTCCTCGAAGCCTCGGCCAACATCGAGGCGGACTCACTGCTGGACTACGTCGAGGAAGTGGAAAAGGCCGGCCTCATTTATTCGACCCTGGGTTATCCCGAGGCGAGCTTCCAGTTCTCTCATGAACTAATCAGGCAGGCGGTCCTCAGCGATTTGTCCGCCCCGCGGCGCCAACGGCTTCATCTCAATGTGGTCGCCGGAATCGAGCGTATCGACTCTCATACTCTCGAAGACCGTGCGGGCGATTTGGCGAATCACCTATGGCAAGCTGGCCGTGCCGCCGATGCTGACAAGACCGTTCAATACCTTGCAATCGCAGCCTCCCAGGCATTGAAGCAGAGCGCTTACGAAGGGGCGCTGCATTATTTCCAGAATGCGCTCGAGCTGCTCAAAGGGCTTCCTTACTCGCAAGATAGGGCGCGCCGTGAACTGGACATACAAATTGATTATGGCGTCGCGCTACTGGCCACCAAGGGTTGGTACGTTCCTGAAATGGAAAGCGCCTATCGGCGTGCTCGCGAGTTGTGCCAGAGTCTCGACGACGATCTAAGGCTCTTTTCGGTGCTATCCGGACTATGGAGCTTCCATCTCGTGCGCGGTGAGCACACCATGGCCTGCAGCTACGCCGACGAGATGGTTCGCCTCGCACCGCGCCTGCAGCATGACGGAGCGTTGGTTCAGTCGGATTGGGCTTCGGGTTGTAGCCGATTCTTCAAAGGCCAATTTGCTGAAGCGCATGCCAGCCTCGAGCGGGGTATCGGGCTATACGATCGGTCTAAGCATCGATTGCTTGCATTTCAATTCGGTCAGGATCCCTGCGTGAGCTGTCTATGTTTTGACGCGATGACACTCTGGATGCTTGGCTATCCCGATCAAGCCGAGAAAAAGGCCCAAGAGGCGATCACTTTGGCTCGCGAGCTGGGATATCCGTTCACCAGGACCTGGTGTCTGTCCATGATAGCTATGTACTATTCGATGCGTCGCGAGTATGCCGCAGCGAACGTAATCATTAAGGACGGTCTCGAGCTCACCAAAGAATACGGATTTGCGTTCTTTGAAGAGTCGTTAGTCGCGTATCGCGTAATTGGTTCGGCAGCCCAGGGAAAAATCGACGAGATGACGGCGGGCGGTGGCGTACCCGGAGGGTTTGCCGCGGCCGGTTATGAGCTGGCGCATACCTGGGCTCGCTCCGCTATAGGAGAAGCACTGGGCGGCCTCGGGCAAGTCGAGATGGGATTTGCGCTGGTCGCCCAAGCTAGCGAGGTAATGGATCGTAACGATGAGCGCTACGTCGAATCCGAAATACATAGAATTCGCGGCGAGTTGGAGCTGAAACTGGCGTCATCCTCGTCTTCCAGCTCTGTTGATGTCAGGAAAGCTCAGTCGAAGGCCGAGCAGAGCCTAGTGAGAGCTATCGGGATTGCTCGCCAGCGGGGCGCTAAGTCGCTTGAGTTGCGAGCAGCCATCAGCCTCAGCCGCATGTACAGAGATCGCGGTAAAGATTCGGAGGCGCTGGCACTTCTGCAGCCGGTCGCCGATTGGTTCACTGAAGGATTCGATTGCTCGGAGCTCAAAACCGCCAAGAGTATTTTGGCTGATCTCAAATCGGCTCCAACATCGGACAGCAATCCCAAACTTCCTACTCCTTCGCACCCCCGCTAACCTGCTCGCCCTCTTATCTCGTGGCTAGAAGGTCAACTACCAAGGCCCTCGTAATTGGCGCCTCCGGGCATCTCGGAAACGCCATCGTACGCGCTCTGCTGGATCGCAAGTGCCAGGTCACCGCGTGCGGGCGTCGCAGTCTTGTGCCGGGCAATTTGTCCGATTTGCCGATCCGCTATACATCCGGCGATGCCGACACATCAGGACAGCTCGACAAGTGGATAGAGGGTCACGATCTGGTAGTGGACGCTGCGGCTCCCTATCCGCTTAACGCGTTCTCTCCCGTCAGCGAAGCCGGGACCGATCCCATCGCCCATGCCGACCGGCGAACACGACGCTTGCTCGATGCGGTGTGTCGGCACAAAGCACGCCTTGCCTACCTCGGCTCGTTCGTAACTCTTGTCCGGCCGCGCACGAGTGCGCAGCGATTTCAGCACCAGATGATGCGCCTCGCGCATCCGTACTTCGACGTCAAGGAGCTGATCGAATCTCAAATGATCGAAGCGAGTCGGCGCGGACTTTCTGTGGTCATCGCGAATCCTACATATTGCCAGGGCCCATGGGACTTGCACGACCGACTGCTATGCACGATTCCATCACTGTTGCGTCGTGAGATACCGGGTTCAATCGCTCAGACGTTGAACATAGTCGACGTACGCGACGTGGCGGCCGGAATCGTCGCTGCCCTGGACTCCGAAAGATACGGGGAGCCCATACAGATGAGTGGTCACGATATTTCTACGCACGAATTCTATTCGATGATTTGTGAGCTGGGTGGTGTGCCGCCGCCCAGGTTATCCACCTCAACAGGTTTTACTCTGGCCGGCGCTTACGCGATTGAGCTGATGCTCGGAACGATCGGCGAAAGGACGTTGTTGCCGGCAGGCGGAATGATGATGGCTACTCTGTTCGACTACATGGTCCCGGGGCGGGAGCTGGAGACGCTAGGCGTCACGCCGCGACCTCTTTCTGAAACCATCGTCGACGCCATCAAATGGTATCGCCACGTCGGTTATTGCTGAAGCACCGCCCTGTGAGTCCGGCCACTATTTCTTTTTCTGTCGTTTTCGACTTCCCGGTTTAACTACCTTGGCCCTCTTCAGCTTTGCGATGCTCGCGTCGAAAGCCTGATGGCGCCGCCAAGCAGTTCCGACCCGCGAGCACATCTCGAGGCCCGCATCGCCAACCATCGCACCCGAGACCCAGAACGAATCGATCGGCTTCAATGTGTATACCGGGTAGGCCCCTGTATCGTCGCATTTCTCCGGTCTCAACCCCAGCGTCTCGACGATCGGAAAAGTCGGATAATCAATAACTTTGATCGACAGCGGTCCTAGCGCACCGGTTGGAGGATCTCCTCCACGATCGTTGTTACCGGTGAACTGGCGAAGCAGTGCTACAAGCGACTGATAGTTTGCCAGCGCACAGTCTTCGGCGTCCATGACCTGCTTTAGCGAAATGCTATGAAACTCATTCCCCGTCAAGAACTGACCTAGCCCCAACTGCTCCAGGTCAGCCGTAAGTGAACCGCGAGGTGCCCCCTCGGTCGACCCGAAGATCTCCAACACGGTCATATCCTTGGCTTCCTGGCTCTTGCCGGCTTCGGGAAAGAGGACGGTTCTGACACTGACGAGCGGTTCAGGCTGATGCGGCCGTGTAGGATCGACCAGCCACGAACTGTCCGGATTAATCAAGTTAGACTTTAGCGACAGCTGGCCGTATACCTCGGATGACGTCACGGAATTCCAATCAGTGCCGGCAAAAATGTAGAGTGGTATCAGGGCCGGCTTCTTGTCGCGGGGGTGGCTCTTTTCCCACCACCAGACTGGTGCCGCGAATGCCAGTTCGCGATCCGAATAGCTGTTATCCGGATCATCAGCTGCCGTCATCTGCTCGAAGTTAGCGCCTATCAGGCATACGACGGAGTGTGTTCCTTTCTCGTCCTTGATCGAGCCCGTCGCTTCGAACTCAAAGAAGTCATTTTTCAGATACTTGTCGAGCAACGCCTGCAATTTACTTTGGTCCGCTCGAAGCGGCATGACGCGAAGCGTAATTTGCGGAAACTCGTAGGGGCCGTTGACTTCCTCGCTCGCGCCACTTCCCACGTTTAGATATGGAATTTCTTCGTGCGGCTTTTGTCTAAGTGTGTCGCCCATAGTCCACTCGGTGGTCTTGGTGCGCCAGCACTGCGAGTTTGCCAGGCCATAGCCCAGGTCCATCTTAAGCCAGAACGGCATCATAGGCCGTAGCGTCGAGGCAGGCTTGCCCCCGACGGTCGATCCTTCGGCAGTCTCGAGCCCCAAAGTCCGCGCGATCGGCTGAACGTCCGTATCGAGCAGGTTGATGTAAATCCCGCCGGTGGCGTCACCCGAAACAGTATCGAACAGAGAGCCGCCATCGATGATCCGTTCGATTTGCATCTTGGATTTGACGATTGCCTGGAAACAGGCAGCCGATGAACTACTGACATCGCGAATTTGCTTCATCGTCACGATGTTGAAAGGCGCAACTCCCGCGCTCCGCCTCGAAGCCGGCAGTTCCGTCGGTGCGTGAAATGATCCCGGAATCATCGAGCCCATCAGTCCGTAAAATCGCTTCAACATCTCGTCCAGCGACTGCAGATCGCGATTCGAATAGCCGGCCGGAAATGCTCCCGTCGTTTCGAACATGCTGTATGCCGCTGTTATCGAACTGGCTATAGCGCGCGGAATTACACTGAACAGATCGGTAACGGCTGTGCTCGCCGATATAAAAGGTCGGCGTTGAAAGATCTGGAGAAACGTTTCGCTGTCGGAACGATCGCCGTAGTTAGTGCCGGAGGTCACGAGGCTGATGCTAACCAGACGTCGCGCGTTGCCGGCCTCGACGATTGAAGGCGTAGCGTCGGCCTTGATCCCGGACTTGGACCAACCGTAAATTTTTCGCCCGGCGGACAATGAGAGCGGGTTGTCCACGAATATAAATGGAAATACCATCGCCCAGTCGACGAATTTCCACTCACCTTTTTCCTTCTTGTAGCATCGTATTGGAACGCCGAACGCCAGCTCATGCTGCGAGAACCATCCAATGTTTCTGGATACCGCCGCCATCGCTCCGTAGTCGACAACTTGCATCAAGACCCATGGAACCGCAGGCGTGAAGCGAAGTGGCAGAGTCTCGTCGACATTAAGGTAGCTGTCGCAAAAGTCCTGGAGCCGGTTCATGCTGGCTTTCAGCGGAAATATTTGCGTGACAACGTCGGTGTATTTCTGTTCGAGATGTGGAGGGAGCGCGAGGAACCCCCCGAGAGCCAGGTTGAATTCCGGCAACTTGATAGCGGCAGGCGCTGGATTATTTCCCGACAGGATCTTCTTCTTTGCCACTACGTCCCCCTAGTTTCGTTCGATCACCCAAGTGACAATCTGTTCGAGGAAACTCTTGTCACGCGAGTCGGGTAGTCCGGCGCTCAGCAATGAGTATTCGTGCAGAGCTGCCCCTACCAATCCTTGCGCTATCTTGCGGGCGTACTCGGTACACCCGTACTTGTCCATCAGCTTGCGCATCCAGGTTACTTCCGCGAGCGTCCGTTCTTCTCTAGGCCTGCCTAGGAGTTCCGACAGGCGCGCGCGCTCTTGCATTGTCGACTCCCGAATAGTGTGAATCAGCATGAGCGTTCGCTTGCCTTCCCAGAGATCCCCGTTGATTTCCTTGCCGTAGCTGCGCTCGCCCACGAGGTTGAGCAAGTCATCCTGGATTTGGAATGCAGCGCCTAGAAAAAATCCGTAGCGTACGAACGGATCCAAATCGACCGAATCGCGGCTTCCTATCAAGGCGCCTACACGCACCGGATAAATTGTCGCGAGCCAGCAGGTCTTCTTTAGTACCATTTCCAGGTAGTCCGCGTCCCCGATGTCGATGGTGTTATAACGGCGCCAGCCTAGTTCCATCGCCTGGCCTTCGGCACACTCCTGCGCCATGCGCTCGGTCTCTTCGATAATCCTGAGCGTAAGGCGTTCGCCGATCCGGTTTTGATTCTCGATCAGGGGCCTGAGGCTCATGAGCGTCAGGGTGTCGCCGGCGTTGAGCGCAAGCGGAATACCGTGCAGAACATGCAGCGTGGGACGTCCGCGCCGCTGCTCGCTACCGTCTTCGATATCGTCATGTATCAGCAGTGCGTTATGCAGCAGCTCGATCGCTACCGCCGTTTGCATGGCGTCCTCGATAGGAGCGCCGTAGAGACGTGCCGCGGCGATGCACATGCTCGGACGCATCATCTTGCCGCCGCGCCGCGGATAATCGCCGAGGAGATCGTATAAGTAGCGGCGCGGTTCCCTCGACGGCAGGTATCTGGTGATAGCTGCGCGGGTGAGAGCGCCATATTCGCTCAACATCGCGGACACCAGGGGAGACGGAGTGACGCTCATCGTCCTATAGCCGGTCCTACGACTTTTCTGCGATTCGAATACTAAGTGTACCGCGAGTTTCGCCGCTGTCGCGGTTCACGATCACGCCTGAGTAGATCCCGGGAGGTTGATTCTCCGGTATTCGGGCGCAAAGCTTAACACCTCCCGGAACTTCGCCGGGGACAAACCTTACATCTGTCAGAGCCGGGTGCTTGGCATCCACCGCATTCAGACCTAGCGCGACAAGTGCCTGCGCTTCGGCATTCGGCCTAAGTTCAATCGAAACCTGGACTGGACGGAGCGAAACTACTTCTATAGTTACCGCGAGCGGGTCATTATTCGACCCGCCGTTGGAGTGCGGCCACGCGGCCGCCGCGGCGGCAAAGCCGTTTCGCGACGGATCGACCTTCACCAGCGTGGCGAGCGACTCGATCCAGAGCGGAAGTATTTCGGCCTCGAACCGCAGTACCCGTTCGAGGATGCCTTGCAGGCTGTCGGTCGCCGCGCGAATCGAGTAGGGCTGTGTGCTGATTCCTTCGGCTGTTCGCCGCCCTTCGGCGATATATTTCTCGATCACGCTGTAGGCGAGCACGACCCCTTCTGCCAGCGGGCCGCCGCGCGGTTTGCGGGACAGGTCGGGCTTTATCGGCTCCGCAGGATTACTTCCATTGATGGACTCGGAGTGATGATAGAGTTTCGAGAAATCGCGAATCGGCCCAACCCTGGCAGGCTCGTCGCGACGAAGTCGTTTGCGCTCCCTCATGTTCCCTCGCGGCGATCAAGGATGGTCGTAGGCAACGATTTCTTCAAGCGCGGGCGAAGACGAAATCGCGTGAGCGGCCAGTCTGCCCGAAATCACTGCCGCTTCGACACATCCCGCATCAAGCCCGCAGCTCGTCCAGTCACCAGCAATTGTCAGATTGTCATAGGTGTTGTCCAGCGGCGAGATTCGGTACTTCTGCGTACCCGGCAGCGAAAGCACGTACCGCTCAGTCGGGTTCACATTCGCCCTCCAGTACTGGGAATCAAAACGAGCTGCAGTGCTGCGACGCGCGTTCCGAATTCGCGTCTTTTCCGCGGGATCGATCAACAGCTCCCACTTGAACTTGCCGCGCTGTTTTGCCGCGTTGGGCCATAGCTTAACAATGTCATTATTGAGATAGCGAATTGCGTTCTCACGAACCTCCGCTCTTCGACGCAGGGGATACTCAGGATCGGAAAGTTCTCGCGGCGACCCCTGATCTTTCAGCGCACTGCAGAAGTACGCAATCGCTCGCGGCCTGACCTTCCACCGCTCTTCACCTATCAGATGACACATGTCGGCCCAGGTTTCGAAGGGCTGAACGAATGCGGACAGAGCCAGCGGAGGGTCGGCCCAGCCCAGTTGCTCCATGTCCTCACTAAGCCAGACCTGAAACGCCTGGGTGTTGACGGTCTTGAGGTGCGCAACCATGTCGCGCCAGCGCTGATCTCGTTCAACGAGGTCTTGACATACGTACGGTATAGCTCCAAGTCCGACACCTAGCACGACGAAATCGAAATCGTCGACGACGCGCAAGGTCTTCGTGCCGGCCTTCCTCTTGTCCCAGTGCGACTCGAAGTCCCATTCTTCCCGCTGTAGCCGAATGCCGTCAATAAGTTGTGAGTAGTCAGGCTTCGAAGGCCAGCAGGGCAAACCTTCAACATCTATCAGCGGCTCATAGTCCTTTGCGTTCTTGAGCTTCGCCTGTAGGTCGAATTCCAGTGCTTTGACGTAAGGTTGTTCTCCTTTCTTGAGCTCGTTGGGCGTCGCAAGGGTTAACTTTTCCAGGCGATGGAAAAATCTGAAGGCTACTCCGCGCTGCTTAAGCGCCTCGTACATCGGCGCGAAGACCACGTCACCCATGCCGGCATTCATCTTCCAGAAAATCGCGCCGCGCGAGCTGAACAGCATCCGCAGCGCACCGCGCAATGCAACTCCGGCGCCGTGCCTGGGCCGCTTGTAATCGCCAGCTTCATACGCGAACACAAGATCGTACGCGCCCCGGATTATGGGTGACTGAAGCGATCGATCCGACGCACCGTTGATTCGCAGCCACTCGCGGAAATCGTAGTCGTTGATGGCATCGAAGCCGCGCGGATCCGAAACCAGCCCGAAGCGAATAATCCCGCGCATCGACGCCATCGCCAGATCGATTCCCTGCCATAGCACGAGCAGCTCGGCGTCGTTCTCAACCATGGCCTCGAGTTGACGGCGAGCACTAGCACCAATCAATTCGAGGAGTTGCAGAATCCCATTGACCGGGTAAATCGATCCCGGCGCAAACACTATCTCGAGCATTTCAACGGCCTCGATTAGACCGGCCGTCGTCGCAATCAAGCCCAATCCCAGCAGCCGCGCTAAACGTTGCGAAGGATCGTTGGGACTCTCGTCCTTATCCGAACCCCGCTTATCCTCGCTCGCCGCCGGATCCGAGGCCTGTTTGCTTCGACCAGCCTGGACCGCAAGCAGCATCGTCCTCAAGATGCTGGCGGTGCGAGCCAGATAGGACGTAACCGCGAAAGGATCGTTCTCACTAAGAGGATCTCCCGGAAGGCCATCGCCCGGCGGAAAGTAGGACAAGAAGTTCCAGTAAGTGCCGTTTCGCGATCGCTCCGCCAGTCCGATGAAAGGCGCGGGAGAGAATGCGTCCCGCCAGTCTGCGATCCTGCACGTGCGCCGGTCCCGCTTGAGCTCTGTATAGCACTCGCGTATCAGCCGAAACGCGTTCTCGTAGGACCCCATCCAGAGGTGAAGACCATGTTCTTCGATTCGCCTGGACGGACCGCGACCCGACGCACCCTTTCCGCCGAGCCGCCAGCCGAGCTGATAGACTGTTACCTGGTATTTGCCTTTATGCTCGGGCCGGCTCAACTCGAATGCCGCCGCAATCGATGCGCACCCACCGCCAATAACCGCTACTCTGATCGGATCCTGTTCGGGCAAGTCATCTCCTTGCGCGGTCAAGCTGTTCGCGCCGCGCGGCGGAACGAAACATCCAATATGCGCGCGACTACGTCAACCCGGACGATCCCGGGTCTACTTAAGGGCTCGCCCAATGACATGCTAGTGCGCGAATTCACCTTGACCGCCCATGGACCACGGATCATATGAGAGACTGAAGCTAATGCGATCGGGAATCGGCGGGTGATCATAGAACATCAAGACCTGCAGGCGACTCGGTTCTGGATCAGCGAGATTGGCTTCGCCGAGGGCCTGGAAGGCCTGCGCCGCCACTTGGCCTGAGTCCGGCGTCAGACCATGCGTCACTTCGAGTCCGTACTGGTCGGTTTGATGTTCGTAGTGACGGCTCATGGCGTTCGTGACGGGATCCAGAACGAAGGTGAAGATCGTCAGGAGCAGTAACAAAGCGGGAAGAGATGCCCAATCATCCAGACCGCGTATCCACCACCAATTGCCCCATCGGATCAGCATCCAACCCACACATCGGTAACCCAAATAGAAGACCACGAACAAGATCGCGGCGCCAAATGTGAGCTGCTTAGGGATATGATCGAGCACATAGTGACCGGTCTCGTGGCCGGCGACAAAAACGATCTGGGGGTCGTCATTTTGGCGATCGTCGTGTCCCACACGACGATGCGCTTCGAGCCACCCATGCTGTCACGTATGCGTTCAGCGCGTTCGATTTTTCCGACGCACCCATCCAAAACATCCGCTCTGGCGGTATATTCTCGCCGGCTCTGTGCACCATCTGTTCGAGCGAGGCCGTGAGCGCCGGATCTTTCTCAACCAACGGCGCAAACTTGTAGAAAAGAGGATCAACAACTAGCGGCTGAAGGAAAACCATCAAAACTGAGATCGGAAGCGAAACGAGCCAGAAATAGAACCACCAGCGACGCGGGCTCCTCTGAATGACTGCGTAGAGAATCATGATGAGGATTGTCCCGACGATCGCTGCGACAAGTTCCCCCTTTCCCCAGTCCAGGCTCCACGACCTCCATCCTTGCACCGAGATTCCGTACTTTCGCGAGAGCCAATTCTGGTAAATGCCCGTGGGCAATTCGAGGACGCCCAGCGATCGCGAACCGGAAATGAATCCGGCTCAATTCGCGAGCCCTTTCATAGCGTTCCGGCGGGAGCGTGTAGGCGGCGATCTTCTGGGCCGTCTCCCTCGACGCGCCGCGTGGCGCGGAAGCCGGTGCTGCGGTTGAAATCCGCGAGCCCTGCTCGGCTTCGAATGAGAGCGCTTGGGACGGCGACTCGGCAGCGCGCGCGGGCTCAAGGAGAGCGCTAATGCAACGGCCGCAAGAACGAGTGTGAGTCTTTTCACCCTGTGGCTTTATGGATCCGGGCGGTGGCGCGGCGTCCTCTAGCGGACAGCATCTTCCGGACCGTCCCGGAAGTCCAGCGGCCGTGATGTTCGAACCCCATGGTTTTTTGGAGCCACCCGCCGGATTCGAACCGGCGACCTGCTGATTACGAATCGCTGTCCAAGCCGAAATCTGGTGACACGTGGTGACACAGCAATTCGCTCAGTCGCGTTTCTAGCCTTGTAAATCAAGGACATTCATTGACAGCCTGCTGATTTCGAGTCATAATCATTGCCACTCAGATCACATTTCTTGGTGACACAGTGGTGACACAGAATGGCTGTATCGGCAGGCCGAATAACTGAAAAGATCGTCCGCTCGCTCAAGGCGCCGCACGCCGGAAGCCGCATTTTGTACGACGACGAGATCCCCGGTTTAGGAGTGCGCATCACAGCCAACTCTGTGATCTCCTTCGTCCTCGATTACCGGATCAACGAGCGAAAGCGTCGGTACACGATCGGCCGATATCCCGAGCTCAATGCCGCGGCTGCTCGCGAGGAAGCTATTCAGCTCCGCGGTGCTCTTCGCACGGGCGAAGATCCGCTCGCCGAGAAAGAGCATCGTCGCGAGGCGCCGACGATCGAAGAACTGTTCAACGACTACATGGAGCGGCACGCCAAGATTTATCTGCGACCCAACACAATCAGATCGAACGAAAGCATGGCGCGTAACGACATTCTCCCCAAGATCGGCAAGATCAAGGTCGCCGATCTGAAGCGCCGCGATGTTGAAGAACTGCACCAATCGCTCAAGGATTCGCCATATCAGGCGAACAGAGTCCGGGCGCTTCTCAGCAAAATGCTGAATCTGGCGAAGCACTGGGAATGGCGTCCCGACAACCCGTGCGAGGGGGTTCCGAAATATCGCGAGGAGAAGCGCGACCGCTGGCTTTCGACCGAAGAAATCGAGCGTCTCTGCGAAGCACTTGGACAAGCATCCGAACCAGTCCGCTGCAAATGCGATCCGTCTAATGCTGTTGACCGGAGCCCGAAAGGGCGAAGCGCTGACGGCGACCTGGGCGGAATTTAATCTGGAGCTCGGCGTTTGGACAAAGCCCAGCCATCACACGAAACAGAAGCGTACCGAACATGTGCCGTTAAGTGCCCCTGCCGTGCAACTTCTCGTTTCAATGAAAGAAAAAAGCGACAGTCCGTATCTCTTCCCCGGCGAAGTAGCCGGCAAGCCGACTCAGGAAATTAAGCGCGTATGGATGGCGCTTTGTAAGCAGGCGCATCTGAAAAACGTGCGCCTTCACGACCTCCGGCATACGTACGCAAGTCACTTGGTCTCGTCCGGAATGTCGCTCCCAATCGTCGGACGCCTGCTCGGGCACACTCAGCCGCAGACCACGGCGCGTTATGCGCATCTAGCCGACGATCCGCTGCGTCAGGCAACGAATCGTTTCGCTTCAATCGTGGCTGCCGCTCGTTCCCGCAAGCGGGCCGACGTTGTTCCGCTGCATCGCGACCGGAACACGTGACGGCTCGACCGCGCGCAAGCGTGGTCGTCGTCTGCTCCGATCGGCTCTCGCTTCGGGGCGTTCACACGACGCGATCCAGGCGTTGACGGACTCGAGACGGTAGAAGACCTTGCGCCCGAATTTCGACGCGTGGCGGACCCTCTCGGAAACGATGCCACCGGGCGACCGTGCGCTCTGAAACTCCGAGCGCTTGAGCCAAATTCTTTGGTGTCAGATAGCCGGCGAGAATCGAGGAAATCTGATCGGTCTGTTTCGTTTCCGGATTTTCGAGTCTCGGGCATTTGAGTGAGCCTCCTCCACGAGATGAAGTGACCGCCCGCGCCCCACATCCACATCTGTCCAAGCGGTCTCGGATTGCAAACGCGGTGCCCGCAGGTCGGCGAGAGTTGTCTGCCGATGGCAGCACGAGTCGGGTCGCTTCTGGAGCTCGCCGACGCTCGCGAAGTGTGCATGTGCAGATTCGGCACACACACCTAAACCGTTTCAACGCCACTCAGAGAAATCGAACGCCATTTCGCCGATCAGCTTAAATAGAGTCTGAGGAGAAAGTGTATCCGTGCGAGTGCGGTCGATGGCGAGCAGCCGTCTGTCAAGAGTGGTGTTGACCGCGCCCAGGCTCTGGTCGGAGTGCGGCTGGCTGGACCCTTAGCTCGTGCGCGCTTGCTAAGCGCCGGACGAAGTCGCCAGTAGGTTTCTGAGTGCTGGGAGTGAATGATCTCTGAACGCCTGCCATCGTTCTCGAAGTTTTTTCAGGGTCTGTTCACGGTCAAGCTGGCCGAGATCCGCGTGGCTCAGAAATTCTCGCGACCAGACGGTTGGCCATCCACCATCCATTTTGCCGACTCCTGATTGAGGAAAGATGCTCTGATTGCTCTTCGCGATCGCCGTGAGCCTGCCGACGGCGGCATTGCTTTGCGGGTCAATTCCGAGCCACAGCACCAGATTCTTGTCGAATCCGTCAAACCAAAACAGCCATGCAGCGCTGTATTCTATCGGGCCGGTAATGAGGGTCGGGTCTTTGCGCCACTCCGGAAAAACGAAAGAAAGCTCGTACGCCCTTTCCAATTCGAACGCACACCCATCGGTTTCGGAAAGAAGGACCTTAATCTCATTCTTCATCTGCTGATTAGGGGAATTACTGTTCAGAAATTCGATCGCCTTTGGATGCTTGCGATAAACGTCCCAAGCGATACCGCTGGCATCTGGCTGATCCATAAATTCCTCCTCGATGAGGCATGCATAGTGCCGGAGTAGTCCCTTGAGATCGAGAAATTCAGACACTTCCACCGAAGACCGTACATTTTCCAGAGCTTTGCGAACGGTGCGGTACGAAATCGGCAAGAACCTGGGATCGGTAGGAATCGCACGACTCGGCGATAGAAAAAGCCCAATTATCTTCGGAGTGCGCCTCGATTCGCGCGCTACGGATTGCCAGTAACGCAGGAGTTGATCGCCGTGCTCTTGAGAGCCGGTCTTGTTCTCGATGATCACCGCGAACCCGAGTCGCGGATTCAGCAACAGGATGTCTATGTGGTCCTTTTCGCGAGAGACTTGCGTGTCGTCGAGCGTCCACATCGAGAGCTCATCTGGCGAGGGGAGATTCTGCGCGGCTGGATGTTCTGCCCGGACCTCGTGTAGAAATCGTTTCAGAAATCTGTCCTTCAGCTTATGACTTTCGGTCGGTGACATCAGGAAAGCCAAAAAGTCAGAATGACGGAGTTCGCTCCACGTGACTCCGGCAGCTCTGAAGAAGTTCAGCCGAGACAGGATCACACCGAGCCGCTGAATCTCGCCGGCCGCGCTCTGGAGGTCAAGCGCTGCAGCAGTATCAGTCACTCTTCCAACCTCCCTTTGATCTCGTGCAATTTCCTTTCGAAGGAAGTTTCCAGTTTAGTTGACTGCATGCTGTCTTCGGTAATGTGACGCGACCCTCATCCGATTGCCGCACTCGGCTGCTGCACCATCGGCGCGTGTGATTCTTGGACGTGTCATAGAAGAAGGCTCCGCAAGCAGGGTGGGCGCATCGTTTTACGAGCGCGAGATCTCCGTGACAGAGCAAATCGCTCGCTGACTGCGCGATCGGCACCATCAACTGCTCGGGCTCGTGCAGATCCAGGCGGGTCATTTCCTCAAAGCGCCCCGAGTTCCGCGCGCGAAGCACGCAGGCCGGACGCTTTTCAATCGTCTCATTGATCGCTTCAAGTGATTCCCGTGGCACTGGCCGGCGTGTCGCGAGCTTTTCGGCCATAGTGAGGAGCGCCCTGCGCAAGGCGAGCGCGTTTTGAAAAATGCGCTCCGCGGCATGCCCGCTTCCTCCCCACAATTTCAGAGCGCGTCTGCAACTGCGCTCGATTCATAAGCCGCGATTCGCCAAGCCAGTCAATCAGATCGGCGAAACTCCGGAGCGAGTCGATGCGCCGTCCGCGTTGTTCCGTGAACTCCGTGTTAACGAAATCGAGACAGTTATAATAACCTACAAACTGAAATTTCTCGCCGCGAGCCATTTTCTTAGCTTTACCCATTCGCCGGAATCGTCTCCTAATACCTCAATTATTGTTGACGTGTTAGGGCGGGGCGACTATTTATCCACAGGCGGGAGCGGAGGGAGGGGTGAAGAGGAAACATCCGCGTGGGAGTTCGTCATGATTGGCCAGTCTGTACCGATGCGCCGGATCATGAGCCTGATCGAACGTATCGCCTCCTCCGATGTGCCTGTTCTGATCACCGGCGAGAGCGGGACCGGAAAAGAGATCACGGCTCAACTCATTCACCAGCTCTCCTCGCGTAAGGACGGTCCGTACCTGGCCGTCAACTGTGCCGCGATTCCTGAGACGCTGATCGAGAGCCAGTTGTTTGGTCACGAAAAGGGCGCGTTCACAGGCGCGGATCGTCGGCACGAGGGACTCTTCGAGAGTGCGTCCGGCGGAACACTCCTCCTCGACGAAATTACGGAGATGCGATGCGAAACGCAGGCCAAGCTCCTCCGTGTGCTTGAGGAGGGAACGGTGCTGCGGATCGGGGGTACGAAAGAGATACCCGTCAACGTGCGGGTGCTGGCGGCGACGAACCGTTCAATCGACCGGGCGCTTCGAGACGGGTTGCTACGCGAGGACCTGTACTTCCGGCTGAAGGTTTTTTCAGTTCATCTTCCGCCTCTCAGAGAGCGTATCGAGGACCTGCCCTTCTTGATCGAGCATTTCATTCAGAGAACGAACGAAAAGCATGGCAGGCGGATCACGAGCATCGATGATGACTGCCTGAACGCGCTCGCCGCCTACTGGTGGCCGGGCAATATCCGCGAATTGAAACACGCAATCGAGCATGCCGTAATTGTCTCCGAAACGACTCAGTTGGCGCTCAGCGACCTGCCCTCGGAGATTGAGGCGACGCGCCCGGCCGGACAGTTCCTTCATCGTTCACCTGGGTTCTTCAATGAAAGATGTCGTCGACGAACTGATTTGCCGCACGGTCACATACGCCGGCGGCAACAAAGTCCGCGCTGCGAAGATTTTGGGCGTCAGCCGCCGCACGATTTACAGCCGACTTGAAAATTATGAGGTACATGAAACGAACGGCCGCGTGAACGGCCGTCCATACCGCAACGGCCGGAATGGCCTGAGGTGACGGCGCGATCATGCCGCACGTCGTGCGGCCTTGGCGCGCGCAGCGGGGCAAGTTGGATTGCCTCCTACTCTAGTTCCTCCGAGAGAAAATTATAGTATGGGTGCGATGTTCGTTTAGCGACAGTGAGAAGACATCAACGGATGCGACGCACAACAAAATTGGATTTTGCTCGGAAATTGAAGGCTCATCAGATTCAGTGGGCCGCCTCGTCTGGTAAGTCTGGTTTTCTGGAGAGCAAACCCGATTGGGTTCTTCGACGGGAGAACAAACAAGAGAACCTTTTCGACCCGACTTGGCTGGGACTGATCAATCGACATGAGCACCGGTGGTTTCGCGCGCTGAATTCTAGTCAGGCGTTCGGTGTGAATCTCTTCGGCCCAGTCGCCGCCGATTCGGGTCTTGCACGGGTAGTCTTTGATCAGCTGGTGCCGCATCGTTCCACAGAAAAGACCGACGAAGTGCGAGTATACCTGGAGTACACTCCAAGTAATGGCCCCGAATGGTTGGGTGAGGCGATTACTAGACAACCTACGCAGGTGGACGTGGCATTCGAGGTATGTCGCAGCTCGGTACCATTAGGTTTTCTTCTGATCGAGGTGAAGTTGTCCGAAGCGTTTGGGACATGTCGGGGATTCAAACACCAGAGGAAGATGCACATGGATCCGTCGCCTTGCTTGGATGCGAGGTCTGTGCTCGCAAATCCCGAAGCGAATTGCTGGATGGTTTCAGAAGAGAAACGACGCTATTGGGAGATCTTGAAATCCGCAAAGTCGACGCTCACATTTGAGTCGCTTGCTCCTCAGGCAGCTTGTCCATTTCGCTACGGCGTCTATCAACTCATGCGCAATAGAGTTCTGGCGCAGGCTCTGGTAAAGAAAGGCGGGGCGAAATGGGCGGACTTCGCAGTGTGTGCACATCCGAGCAATGATTGCGGTAGCAGGGAAGCCATCGAAGAGTTTCGTTCTCTGTTCGGAAGGGTAGAGCTGCTGAGCATCGATCCGGGCGTTGTGATCTCTGCCGTCGCTGGTTCTGACCCGCGACGAGATTCATGGGCGGAGTACATGCGCGAACGCTATGGTCTGTGAGGCTTCGAACAAATCTGAAGATGCGCTCATCAGCTCCTCGGCATGAGGCGTCCGCGGCGCATCGTAGTGGACCGCGTCTAGGATAGAGAAGGGTGCACCTTGGCGACTCGAGGGCATCCTAAACCGCGAACGTACGACCATCCTCAGCCCGGCGCTCTTCCGTTTCGGCCTGGGGGTGCGATCGAGATTCCTTTGTGTAGAAAGAACTCACCATGTCTCTAAGGCTATCTCAATCGCGAGGAGTGAACAGGGCCTCTAGAAGGCCAAGCCGCTCCGGGATTCTTCGATAAGACCGAAGACTCTACGGAAGTTACCGCTCAGGATTAGTTGCTTGGGGGACTTGCCGTCTAGCGCTCTGATCGGGGTCCGAAACCACGCGCGAGTTCCCCGCAGATCCTCTCGCATTATCTCGAAGGCCTCTTGCGTCAACGAAGCGAGGGCGGCGAGCTTTTCCTGATGTACCGGCGATGCGCCAAAGCGGGAAATTGTTGAGGCGTCTCTATCCAGATAACGCGCGATGTCGCTTACGGTCCAGTCGAGCAGATGTGCGATCTTCGCCGCTTCGTATCGCCCGTTCTCGTCTGTTGCATCTCTCAAGATTCGCGCTTCGTGGAACGCGGTCGCGGCTTGTGTGTGCGATCTGGCCATCGCTCGGTCTCCGGTGAAGTTTTGGCGGTTGCCTTTCTCTAAGGTCAGCTTATCGTCACAGACTTAGCAGGTCAAACGCATATAGACAGCATCTTGAAAGCATGAGAAATTATCGTGGAGTCCACCCTCGAGGCGTGGGAAAAAATACGGTCGGCGAGTCGGACGAATGAACGCTCAAAACACGAAAGCTCTGGTCGAATCGTTTCCGGTGCTGTACTGCGGAGCCGACCGTCCGAGGGCCACCGACAGCGCTCCGCGATTCTTCTTCGAATGCAGGGACGGTTGGTTCAATCTCATTTTCCGACTATCGGAAAAACTGGAGCGCAGCGCACGCCGTTGTGGCGCTGCGCCCGATTCAACAGATTGGCCGCGTGCACTTCAAGTCAAGGAGAAGTACGGAACGCTGCGGTTCTATGCGATGCCTTCGACGGACGAGTTTTCAGGGCTAATCGACGAAGCTGAAAAACAGAGCGCGAGAATCTGTGAACTTTGCGGCGGGCCAGCGAAGCTCCAAGAAAAGGGAGGCTGGTATAAAACCTTTTGTGATCCATGCGCAAGCGAGTCTGGGTATTCTGAAATTCGGCGTCCTTGAAACTGCGTCTGCGCGGACTCAGGATTGCGCCCGTTGGAAAGGACCGACTCATTGCGGGCGGCTGTGTCCCGCTATCGGGCAGGCCTTCCTGATTGGCCCCGGGCGACCAGAGCTCTCACCTCATCCGACCGGAAGCGGACATAGTGGCCTAACTTTACGGAGGGCAATTCGCCGAGCCTAGCTTGTTCTCTTACCCATGACTCGGGAACGTTTAAGATTTTCGCCATCTCAGGGGCGGTCAGCAATTGACCGGAAGGTTGAGAGGCGGGGTCGCTGTCGGTCGGTTGGCGTAGGAGCATCGATAGCAAGACACTTTCAAGAGCTTTGAGCGTGCCGATGCGTGATGCGAGCTGGACGTAGAGCTGTTGGATGGCTCCGCGCGTTAGCCCAGCGGAGCGTGAAGGATCGGCGAGCAGATCATCAATGGTCACAGGCGCTACAGGCGTTCGTGGCATGGGGATAGCGGTACCTCTCAGTGTTTTCGCAGTCGTTCTATAATAGTTCGCGAACTCGTTTCCCGGCGACAAGCGGCGTCCTTCGGCGTTTTTCAGAGTTGACGATTCGGCACAATTGTGGCACATTTATGTCAATGCTGAACGCTCTGTATGTAACACGAAATGACGAGGGACCGGAATTCGAAGAAAGGGTAACCGCAGCTCTGCGGTCGGCTCATTTGCGGAGGCTTCCGGTAGCAAAAGCTGTGGCCGGCGTACGGCCGGACACCGCTCCCGATTTAATCGTAGCCGGGCTCGGCAAGCATGGAACCGCTGTTCTCCAAGTCAAGGGATTGCGTCGCAGGTTTCCTGGAATCGCGATTGTGATTACGAGCCGCAAGCTCTCCGGAGAGATTAGCGCCCAAGTTTATCGTGCAGGAGCAACGGCAGTGGTTCCGCTGGGTGCCCTCGACGATGCGATTGCTAATCTTGCGGAGGTGTTCCAGGCGGGAAAGCCGAAAGACGACCGCGCACTAGAGATCGTGGTCGAGGAATTTCACGACAAGGCCACGGGTCGCCTCGACTCTGATGCGGTGGCGCGCGGTCTTGGCATTTCTGTTAGTGGGCTAGCGAAGGCGGTCGGACTAACGCCGTCGGCGCTGTCGAAACGGCCGCATGCGAGGGCCGCCCAAGACGCTCTTCGCGAGATTGAATTTGCGGTGGCTGCGCTGCGGAGGCTCCTGGGTTCCGACGCGCGGGTGCGCGCGTGGCTCAATGCACCGCATCCTGACCTCGGAGGAGACGCCCCGTTGGCTCTTCTTACGAAGGGCTCGGCCAAGGATTTGGCCGATTACGTCAGAGGCGCTCTTTCGGGTCAGCCCACCTAGTGCGCTCGACCAGAACAATGCAGTGCTCAAACTTACTTTTCAGAGGACCGGTATTTTCGCCGGGCGAAGATCCGAGCAAGTTTCGTCCGCCTGCTCAATATCCTGATGGAGTCCTTGGTCCTCGTTCTTACGGGACTCGGGATACTTGTTTACCTACGGAAAAGGGCCGCAGCGAAGTCTACTACGTCGCCGGCCACTGCTGCTTCCGTTGCAGTTGTCCTCCTACGGCCAGGGATTCAATGGACAAATTGGCTGATCAACCTAGGCCTGAACTTGTGGCTGGTGGGCGCGTTAAGGGGATGTGCAGTAAGTGCAGAGAATGGTTCTATTTTGCCGAGGGGGCTCCATTAACACACCACGGCCGCCCCTTAATCAAAGTGACGGCGCTGAATTCAGCGTATAAATTGGCCGGCGCTACCATCGACGCTGTTCCTGAACCTACCGCACCCGAGAGGATCAAGCGTTCAGTCGAACGGTCAGAGAAACACCGATCTACGCGATTGCTGAGCTGCCGATGAGGTCCGCAAAGCCAGAATTCAAGATTGAAAATGTGAATGCAGCCCCTTTCAGGAACATGGTTACATCCGCGGTGGCGGGCAACGCTGATTCATTCAACTACTGGCGCGAACGACTCCGCTCGACCGGTGCAACTGACGCTCACGAATACGTGGCCCGAGCGATTTACGCCACCTATGCGGCCGGAGTAATCGTGCAGTGTAGCTCGGCGTTGCCATCTCTTTCGAGCATAGTGGAGGGAACTACGCCCGGTAGCCGAAAAAACATACCGGGACTAGAAGAGCGATGGCAGAAAGCGGTGAGCGCAAGAGATTCCGTCATGGCCATAATTCAATCCTGCCTCGATGTCATTCGCGATTTTCTCAGCAGCGGAACGCACGCGCAGATGACTTTCCTGTTTGAGGCCTCAGAGCCGTTTAGCACATTAAATGCCTTGGCCCAAGACAATCTGCTGAAACTCAACACATTGTACCAAATACAACAGCAAAAGGTAATCGCTGATGTTACGTCACTGTTAAACTACATCGATTCGGCGCTTTCCTGGGTGGCAAAGGAAAATCTGGAAGTTGTAGCGCTGATACAAGTTGCTGCAGTTCTTGAGCAGCTACGTGAGACACCTTCATTCCCAATTTTCACGACCATCGCAATAAAGTTGGCGACGCTCATTCAATTGGCGAAGGGATCGCTGGGCGAGGAACTGAAGGCGTCGGTCGAGGCGTCTGCAAGTCAAGCTGCATCTGCAGTCCCTGCGGACCGAATTGAGTTTGCGGAGGTCGCTGACGCGTTCAGCGATGCCCCGCTGACGCTCCCACAGTTTGTTCAGATCTGCAAAGTGGGATTGCGATTTCATATTCCGAACGCAATGGGCTCGTGGTTAGCGCGGACAATTTAGTCGCTCGGGGTCTTCGAAATTTGAGTCAACCGGACCTTCCTCACGAACATCTGCGAATAGTGGAGTGCGAAACCTGACGGACGCGATCACGAACTCTGACAAGATGATCGGCCTCGAGAGTGTGAAGCACTCGGTGCACGAGCTTAAAAGCCTCGTCGAAATCGACGCTGAGCGGCGGAGTGCCGGACTTCAGTCCGCCACGCCTTCTCTTCACGCTGTGTTTTCCGGGAATCCGGGGACGGGCAAAACCACGGTAGCTCGCACATACGCGAAAATACTTGCGGAACTCGGCTACTTGACTTCGGGTCATCTGATCGAGAGCGATTGTACACCCTCGTGTCCCAATTTGTGGGCGATACAGCTCGCAAGACGACGGAGTTGTTGCAGAAGAGCATCGGTGGAGTCTTGTTTATTGATGAAGCGTACGCCCTAAAGCAGAACGAATCGGACGCATTCGGGCAAGAAGCGATCGACACTCTATTGAAGTTCATGGAAGACCATCGCGAGAATTTGGTCATCGTCCTTGCTGGCTATGACAACGAAATGGATCGGCTCCTCGGTACTCAATCCCGGCTTCAAGAGCCGCTTCAATCAATACATTCATTTTGACGACTACAACGACGAACAGCTTGCAGCGATCATGACCTCAATGGCTGCAACCCAGGGGTTCACGATATCAGCGGACGATGTCGCATCGGCAGTCGAGCTGCTTTCCCGCGAACGTGCCGGGACGAACTTTGGCAACGCGCGCGCTGTGCGCAATGTTCTTGATCAAGCGATCCGACGGCAGGCGGTAAGAATCGCGTCGCTCGCAAAAGGGGTGAGCCACACTCGCGAACAACTTAGTATCCTTGAGCGCGGAGATCTCCTGGGCGAGGCGGCACTGGCCAAAACCAGCGGCGAAGATGAGCTAAATGCTCTTACGGGTCTGGAGAACGTAAAACGCACCATCCGCGAATACAAGAACCAGATCGCTGTCGCGAAGATGCGCGGTCAGGATGCGCGCAATACTATTCAGCCGTATTTCGTAATGCTGGGAATCCTGGAACTGGGAAGACAACGGTTGCGTCTTTGGCAGGATTTTTAAGGAACTCGGATATCTGCCGAGCGACCACGTCGTGGAGACAGACCGAGAAGACCTCGTCGCTGGGTTCGTAGGCCAGACTGCCATCAAGACAAAAAAAGTCCTGGAACAAGCCTTCGGAGGCACCCTCTTTCATTGACGAGGCCTACAGTCTGACTACAATCGCGGAAGCGGAGAGGATTTCGGCCGGAAGCTATCGATACACTGCTCAAGTTAATGAAAATCAACGCGGGCGAATGATCGTAATCGCGGCTGGTTATCATCGCGAGATCAGACTTTCTCAATTCTATCCGATATTTCCGATTGCGGTTTACGAACATCATCCAAATTTCGGACTCTCGACGGCGATTGCATCCAAATCTTTACGCGCCGTTAAAGAGTCAAAACCTCTCAACCATAGATGAGGCGAACGCAACACTCGCAACAGCATTCAATGCGTTGCAGGAGCGCCCAATTGGTCTAATGGCCGCGACGTTCGGACATTCTTGGAATTTGTCTTGCGTGCACAGGCGGAACGAGTCATCACAACGGGTTCGCCACCAAATGTCATCGCAGAAGCCGACATAGCGACCGGTCTTCGCGTCTTTCTGGATAACAAAAATACTGGCGCATCGGTGAACTGACCCCTTGGCTTCGCATAGACCGCCCGAACTGACGGTGCTGTCGCGGGCGAGACGTCGCGCCGCCCAGCGACAGGAGTTCGTGCTACTGACGAAGAAGAACCGGGGCACGATCACTTCTTTGTCTCCATACCACAGACCTCAGAGGAGACGCACGTTGGCTCTTCTACGAACGGCTCGACCAAGGACTTGGCCGATTACGTAGAGGCGCTGTTTCGGGTAAGCCTACCTGAGTGCTCCCTGAAGACGAGTCGAGACTGATCGGGCAGGCCCGATCCTCGGCGTCGCCCTGTTGACCGTGTTCTCTGATCACAGCTCGATATTGCGGCGCCCGCGCATCGCGCGGGCGCCGCCGATTTTCAGACTGCGTGCGGGGCCCGGAGGATATAATACGCGGCATGCTGCGCCTGCGCGGCTGCGTGGATCAGGAGCTTGCGATCGTCGCGAAGCTTCTTGAGCCAGCCGGCACGTACGCGGCCTGATTCTCGATGACTGCGGCTGTAATGCCGGCTTCCCGCGCAAAGGTAGGCGGCTCCCATTTCCGCGCACAATTCTTCTTTTCAGTAGACAGCGAAATAAAACAGAACGACTGCGATAATGCCTTCTCGCGCAAGGCGCTTCTGATGACCGGTGCTGTCGATCGTCTCCATGCAGCGCCGTCGCATAAAGATCCTCGGCGCTAGTGAACAGTTCGCGCGGCGGCAGCGTAATCCGATCGGCAAAACGGCTGTAGAACGCCTTGAGCCTGCGTGCTGAATCTCTGGCGGGTTCGGCATTGCGGCGATGATCCGGTCGGCAGCTTGGATCGGGTCGTGCTCGTGCGCTGGACTCTGGAATGTTGTCGAGGACCGCCTGCGGCAGTTCGCATTGTTTAAGGTTGAACACGTGATGAGATC
>CAVRJV010000012.1:0-95250 GCA_963721485.1 uncultured delta proteobacterium
CTCGACGAGTCGCTGAAGTTCTACTGCGACCAGCTCGGGATGAAGCTTCTGCGCAAGGACTTCCCGGCGGCGAGTTCACCCTGGCCTTCGTCGGCTACGGCGACGAGAAGGACACCACCGTCGATCGAGCTGACCCAGAACTGGGGCACCAAGAACTACGACCTCGGCACCGCCTTCGGCCATCTCGCGCTCGGCGTCGACGACATCTACAAGACCTGCGCGGAGCTTGAAGCACAAAGGCGTCAAGGTCGTGCGCGAGCCCGGCCCGATGAAGCACGGCACCACGCTGATCGCATTCATCGAGGATCCCAACGGCTACAAGATCGAACTGATCCAGCGAAAGTAAGAGCCGTTCCGGTGCGCGTCGCGCGATGGCGAAAAGGTTGGTCCGATGAAGGCTGCGGTCTACAAGAAAAGAGACGAGATGGCCGTGATCGACGTGCCCAAGCCGGTACGCGGGCGCCGGCGAGGTCGTGCTCAAGGTCCACAACTGCGGCATCTGCGGCTCCGATCTGCACGCCGTGCAGTATGGCATCGGGATGCCGGCGGACTCGGTGATGGGCCATGAATTCTGCGGCGAGATTCATTCGACTCGGGCCGGCGTCAGCGGCTACCAGTCGGCGATCGCGTCACTTCGCTGCCGTACATCGCATGCGGCGAATGCGCGTGGTGCAAGCGCGACGACGCGATGCATTGCTCGCAAGCTGCGCAGCCTCGGCCTCGGCCAGCTTCCCGGCGCCTATGCCGAGTACGTCGCATGCGGCGCGCGCGAGCCTGCTCAAGCTGCCCGACAACGTCGGCTCGCAGCGGCGCGCTGGTCGAGCCGCTCTCGGTCGGGCTGCACGGCGTCAACCCGCGCCGATCGAACCGGGGATGGGAGCGTCGTGATGGGCGCCGGGACCGATCGGCCTCTGCGACCTTGATATGGTGCAAGGCCAAGGGCGCGAGCGCGGTGATCGTATCGGAGCTCGCGCCGGGGCGCACCGAGCTCGCGATGAAACTGGGCGCGACCGAAGTCGTCAATCCGACCGAGAGCGACCCGGCCGAGCGGTGCAATCGAATTACCGGGCGGCCGCCCGAAATTGTCTTCGAATGCATCGGCGTGAAGTCCACGCTCGGCGCGGCGATCGGGATGGTCGGACGTCTGGGCCAGGTGGTCGTGATCGGCGTGTGCATGGAGCCGGACAAAATCATTCCGCTGAGATGCGTGATGAAGGAGGTCAGATCAATTTCGTGCTGGGCTACACGCGCGCGAATTCCAGGAAACGATCGACGCGCTGGCGAAGGGCAAGATCGACGCGACCCCGATGGTCACCGACGTAATCGGCGTCGACCAGGTGCCCGAGATGTTCGCCGCGCTGAAGCGCCCGGGCACCCGCGCCAAGGTGATGGTGGAGTTCCCGCACTGAGTACTTCTAACAGGGAGCGAAGTCCCGCATCTTTCCTGAGATTGCGTGCAGGGGTCACCCCTGCCCAGGGAAGTGTGAAACCCACGGCGGGTTTCACATTGCGAACAGTGATTTCTCCCTCCCCTAGACTCCGAAAAATTCTTTGATCGCCGTCAGCGCCTCGGGCTCCATCAGCGACGGTGCATGCCCTACGCCCGGCACCTCGACGACTTTCGCCCGCTTGATGCACCTTGCACATCCTGTTCGCCGTCGCGCTGACCAGGATATCGCTGTCCGCGCCGCGCACTATCAGAAGCGGGCACGCGATTCGCGCGTATGGCACCCACAAATCGAGCCGCTGCTGCGCCGTGCCGCCGCGCAGCGGCCGCCGACGTTGGGATCCATCTTCCACACCAGCCCGCCATCGGTTCCCGGCTTGACTGACCATTTCACTTGCTCGGCGACGACCTCGTCCGCCAGCTTCGCGGCATCGACGGATAATTTTCCTGGTAGTACTTCATCGACTTCGCCGATATCCTTGAAGTGCTCCGGCGCCGTCGCCGACGTAATTCGCGATTCGCACCAGGCCCGCCTGATCGATCTCGCGGCCCGATATCGTTGATCACCAGCCGCTCGACGCGCTCCGGCCATCCGCCCGCATACATCATCGAGATTATCCCGCCCATCGACGTGCCGATCAGGCTCGACGCGCGCGATGCCCAGCCCTTCGAGCATCCGCGCCAGGTCGGTCACGTAATTTTGCGGAAGATATTCGGTCGGCGGACCCCACTGACTGTCGCCGCGCCCGCGCACGTCGACCGAAATCACGTGGTACTTCGCCGCCAGATGCGCGCGCGAGCGCGTCGAAGTTATGCGCATTGCCGGCTCAAGCCCGTGGACGCACACGACCCACGGCGCGCCGTCGTTGCCGTAGTCGAGATAATGAAGCCGAAGCCCGTTAGCGTCGACGAATTTATCCGCTGCCATCTTTCACTTCCCGCGTTCACTCCGGATGCGGCATCTGCGCGAGCTGCCACAATTTCTCGGGCACGATTATCAGCCGCCGTCCCTCGCGAGTAATCACGCCCTCGCGCTCGAAGTCGTTGAGCTGCTCGGTCGTGCGCTGCCGCGACGCTCCCACCAGCTCGGCTAAATCCGCATGCGTCAGCTTGATCGTCAGCAGCGTCCCGCGCGAATCGCGCACGCCGAATTTTTCCGCCAGCTCGAGCAGCGCGCCCGCCAGCCGCTCGCGCAGTCCGAGCCCGACGAAGTTCGCATACCGCACCAGCATCCCCCACCATCGCCCGACCGTCGCGTCCAGGATGATACTCAGCCGCTCGAGCGGAACGCCGAGCACAGTATCCACAAAAATTTCCGGCTTCACCACCGCGACGAGGCAATCGCTGTACGCCTCGCATCGAAACGGCCGCGTCGTCTGCGGCAGCAGCGACGACAATCCGAACACCTCGCCCGGCCCGACGAAGCCCACCAGCACGCGCTGCTCGCGATTCACGTAACATAGCTTCGCCACGCCCGACAGCAGTATATAGACGTGACTCGACGCCTCGCCTTCGCGAAAGATCGCCTCCTCGCGCCGCACCTTGAGCGAGCGTCGACGCTGCCGCCAGCCGCGCAGCCTGCTCATCGCGCATCCACGCAAGCGACTTGAGCCGCGTGAGCGATTTCGCGTCTACTTGCCGTTCCGCAGCCACAAACGCTTCAGCTACCACAGTCGCGCCCAATTGTCGCGAATGTGACATCGCACGCGATTTTTCTCCCCGATTTAGCCGCTTTTGTCACACCTGCGACAAACGTAAGTGTATCTAATGCTTGACCTAACTGTCATATTACCGCAACTTACTTAAGTCAAGATTGAGGCACGTTCACGAACCCGAGAGGAACCGCAATGGCCACCAACAACGACAACCCAAGGAGCAAACTGAATTCCACCGACTCTACTTTTTCCGATGAGATGCTGAAGCTCGCACAAACCCTGATGCCCGAGCCGCCGACCGCCAAGGTTAAGCGGATGGTCGCCGAAATCATCGCCGACAAAGGAATCGACCGCCAGCTGCACGAAATCGGCTGGAAGGCCTACGACACCGTTATCGGCGCTGCCAACAACGCCACCAATCGCGTCTTCACCAGCCCCACCGTCGGCAACGTGCTCGGCGGAGCAATCGATATCATGCTGCGATACCAGCGCTTCAACGCCGCCGTCGCCGGCGCGTTTTTCTCCGCGCTATGGCCGGCGGTCGGCCTGCCCTCCGCGACCGAAGTCGAGGCTATTCGCGGCGACATGCGCGCGATGCGCGAGGAACTGCGCGACGCCGTCGCCGAGCGCGACTCGAAGGACGACTTCGCCAGCGAACTCCACATCGCCGTCCGCGAGTCGATCGTAAATCAGCAGGCTGACGAAAAGACTGCCGCGCGCAAGACCAACGGACATCCCGCAACGGCAGATCGACCCCGCGTCGATTCCGGTCGCGAAGAAGACCAGCGTGTACCAATTCTCGGTCTGGTCGGGATGGCCCGGCGCGGATCCGATGGAGCTAGGTGAAGATGTCGGCAATTAACGAAATCGCGTCGCTCTGGATGGAAGGCACGATGCGCACGCTCGACGCGTTCCGCTCCGGCTTCGGCGCCACGATGGACGATCCGCCGCCGGCCACGCGCTCGCGCGTCATCTACGAGTCGGGCCTCGTCCGCCTGCGTCACTACGAAGCGCGCGGCGAGAACAAAAAGCGCGTGCCCCTGCTGCTCATCTACTCGCTCATCAAGCGGCCCTTCATCCTCGACCTTGCAGCCCGGCCGCAGCGTCGTCGAGTATCTGGTCAAGCAGGGCTTCGACGTTTACCTGATCGACTGGATTCCGCCCCGCGCCGGCGACAAGGACCACGGCTTCGACGACTACGTCAACATCGACATCGCCAACGCCGTCCGCGCCATCCAGATTTACACCGGCATCGAGCAGATCTCGATCCTCGGCTACTGCTTCGGCGCGTTGCTCGGCCTGATGTACAGCGCACTGCACAGCGGCAACGTGAAGAACCTCGTCACCTTGACGATTCCGCTCGACACCAGCCCGCGCCAGTTGCCGATCGAGCACCTGACGGCCGCGATGACCTCGCGCAGCGCCAAAACGATCGTCGACCTGTACGGCAACGCGCCGGCCTGGATGATCTACTCGTTCTTCAATACGCTCGCGCCGACTCATCACATGCTCGACAAGTTCGTCGGCGCCTACCGCACCAACTCGAAGCGCCCCGGCTACCTCGACACCTTCACGGCTGTTCGAGCGATGGCTCCATAGCGACGTGCCGATGGCGGGACGAATCTTCCTCGAGACCTCCGAGATGTGGCGCGAGAACTCGCTGATGAAAGGCACGATGAAAGTCGGCGAAACGATCGCTGACCTCACGCGCATCGCGATGCCGCTGCTCAACGTAATCGGCGACCACGACGACATCGTCAATCCCGCGCTCGAGCGAGCCGCTGCCCGAACTAGTGTCGAGCGACGACAAACAAAACCTGCACTATCCGACCGGCCACATGGGCGCGGCGATCAGTGCCGACTCGCTCAAGCGTCTATGGCCCCAAATCACGAATTGGCTGGGCGCGCGCGATGACTGAAGAAACAAAACCGCCGGGTTCGTCGCCCAAGCGACCAAGGAAACGGACCGAAAAGGGACTCAAAGGAAGTGTGGCGTCCCAGAAGATCTCCGACGCCGTCGTCGCCGCAGCCAAAACAATTTCGATGATAACGTTAGTAAACCAACCGGCGGGCACCAGCCGCGCCGACAAGCAGGAGAAGAGGCAATGGCAGAGAAAGAGAACGGTTCTAGTGTTCGAGGGTCTGAGCCAGCATGGGCAACGTGTTCACCGTCGAGGGCGCGAAGAAGTTCGCCGCCTGGTACATCGACACCAGCGAGAAAGTCGCCAAGCAGGCGATCGACTTCCAGGCCTCGGCCACCAAGTGGGCCAAGGAAACCCCGCTCGCGCCGATTTTCGACGCGCAGATCGAGTACGGCAAGAAATTCGTCGAGCGCTCCGCCAGCGCCGCCCGATCGCTCTGGCGTCTCGAATAGCTCTCCCAGCTGAGATAGCGGTCAGGGGCCAGGTTTTTTCGCATCCTCCTCCCCGTGCACTTTCTCCTGAAATACCCGATTGCGCGGCGTCTCCATTTACGTGGAGATGCCGCGCCGTCTTTCAGCACTGGCGGTTCGTGACCCTTCGCGACGGGTGCGCTATCCTGTGATCCGGCAATTTCCCGGATCATGGCTTCCCGAATCAATCGCCGCGAACTCGCTCCGACTTGCCGAGATCTCCCGCGAGGAGATCCAGCGCCGCCTCCACGATTCCTCGCTCACGATAATCGACGTCTTGCCCGCGAGTCGTACGTCGAGGCGCACATTCCCGGCGCCATCAGCATCCCGCTCGAACAGCTTCACGATCGCGCGCCCGAGATTCTCCCCAACCGCGACGCCGACATCGCCGTCTACTGCGCGAAATTCACATGTGAGCGCAGCCGTCGAGGCGGTCGGCCTGCTCCATGAACTCGGCTACTCAAACGTTCGCGACTATCGCGCGGGACTCGCCGACTGGGTGGAATCGGGATCGCCCACCGAGAGCATAGCTGAGGCGCCTTCGCAGCCGGTGCCGTTTGGCCCCGTTTCGTCTCTGGTCCGCCGCTATCGATTTCGACGGACGGAGTACTTGGCCGTGCGCCCGCACGCGTCTCCTCGATGCGCAGCTTCGACAAATCCGTCCTCGATCTCGTTCAGCAACGCTCGACGCTCCAGCTGTTTCTCATCTGGATCGTCACCATTCTGCTGAGCGGCGCCTGCTACTGGCTCGGCGCGCTGATAGGCGATCACGGGCTGGTCGAAGCAGGCCATCCGCTGGGCGCCGACTTCAACGGATTCCTGAGCGCCATCTACTTCAGCTTCGTGACCGCAACTTCGATCGGCTATGGCGACATCGTGCCGGTCGGAGGCGCGCGCATCATCGCAGTCGCCGAGGCCGTCGCCGCGCTGCTGATCTTCGGCGCGGTCGTCGCCAAGTTCGTCTCGCATCGGCAGGACGTGCTGGTGGGCGAAATTCACCGCGTCACCTTCGAGGAGCGGCTCGATCGCGTCCAGAGCAATCTGCACATGGTGATCTCGGAGATGATCTCGATCGCCGAGGTGTGCGCGGCGCCGCACCCTCCACTCAATCGAGTCGGCGCTCGCCTCGAAAGCGCGGCGCTGCTCTTCCAGGGCGAGTTGCGCACCACCCACGACCTCCTCTATCAGCCGCGGCTGAGCGTCGAGGAAGGCGTTCTCGCCTCGATTCTAGCTTCGGTCTCCTCGGCCCTCGGCGTGATGTCCGACTTGCTGGCCAATCTGCCGCCGGAATTCGTGCGCTCGCAGCCGCTCGACATTTCGACGCAGAACATCGCGCGCATCGCGCGGGAGATTTGCGGCGAATGCGTCCCGCACACCTACACCCCAAGGCTGGTCTTCTGGATGGACCGCATCCACGCCGCCGCCGACCGCATCAAGTAAGAAAAATTCGGTTGCACAACACCGGGCTCGGTCCATCGAGTAGCAGAAAAGTCATCCGAACTTGCCGCTGGCTGACAAGATAGCTTCGTTCCCACAAAACATTTTCAAGATTTCAGACCATGGAAGGGGGATTGTCCATGCGAAATGAAATTTCACGTAAGGGATTGTTCGGATGGTTGCTGGGAGCTGCGATGCTGGCCGGCGTTGCTCTGATCGGATCGCCGGCGCACGCGCAGGACCTCGTTAGTCCCGAGCCTTATCAATCGCCGGCCGCAGATCAAGGTAAGGCGCCGCCGCTTGTATCGGGTATGTGGTCAGGGCCCGTCGACGATAACAAGGGTGGGGCCGGCACGATGGATTTGAATCTCACGCAGATCGGCGAAACGGTTGGAGGAACATGGTCACTCACGTTCCCGGAAATCAGCGCCTACGGCTCTAGCTCACTGACCGGCAAAGTAACCAGCAACTCGCTCAAGTTCAAATTTCATCCTGACGGCACGAAGAAAAGCTGTCACGGCATTTTCGCCAGTACTTCGGCGACCTCCAGCAGCATTGCCGGTAAGTATCATGTTGCCGGATGCTCCGACGGTAACAACGAGAAGGGGTCAGTGACCGTCTCGCCTTAGCCGGACGTTCCGGGGAACCGGTACCGAGGGTTCGAATCCTCCCCGTCACCGAGTCTCTCGGTTCGCGGACATCTCGGAGAAACGATCGAAATCCGCGCGCGCCCGATTTGCGATAAGACACGGATCCGGATAGCGGCTCGGTGCTTTGCTTTCATAGGTCGACCAATTTTTTTGCGCGCGCGGCGCCGCTCTGCTCTGCGCGATCCGCATCAAGTAAAAGGGGATTCAGCCCCTAACCCCTTCCCTCGAAGGAAGGGGAACAATCGCGCGGAGGGAACCTTCCATCCGATGCGTTGTTCGGAAGAACTTCAAGGCCCCTGGACTTCGTCCGGGTCCTCGCAGAAGCATCCGGGGCGAACCCAGCCGACGCACTCGATCACGCCCTTCTTCTTGTTCGGTTTGCAGTCGGGAGTCTTCTTGTATTTGTACCGGTAAGTACATTTCTCGCCGTCGTCTTCGCACTCGCACTTATCGCAATCTGATTCGAATTCCTTGGCTTTGCCCGGCACCCCATCGGTGTAGGCTTTCTTCGCAGTGTCTTCCTTTTCAGGATCGACGCCCACCAGCTTTTGTCTTTTGAAATACCGATCTGGACATTTGTGCCCCGCCTGCGCTGATCCACCGATCGTAATCGCGAGCATCACAAGCGCCGCCGACATCAGCATCAACTTTGTCCTTGCCGCCGCCGTCTTCATCGCTCGGTCCTCCTTTAGGTGCCGCTGCTTTCCGGTTCGCATTATTGCGATCGGCGCTCGTGCGTCAAGCAGTCGCATTTTCAAGACAGAATGAAGTACCGGGTGCAAAATCACCCCGGCCGAAGGAAGCGTGAACCCCATGGCGGGCTTCACATTCAGTAAAGTGATTTTTGCCTTCGCCTCACGCCGACTGCGCACGCAAGCGCGACCGCATCGACTCCCCCAGGTCGGAGGCTAACCTGTGTGCGTCTCCACCCGCGAGAGTAGATAGGACAATCGCGGAGAGAGAAGAGCGGCACCGGGATTCTTCGCTTCGCTCAAGTAATGACACAAAGAAGGAGCGAGCGCGCATGCGCGCGAGATCCTTCGCTGCGCTCAGGATGACACAACGACAAACCCTTAGAGCGAAAGGTCGTCCTCGACATTTCGCGCTTCTCTTTTCACTGGGTGCAGGGGTCACCCCTGCCGAAGGAAGCGTGAAACCCACCGCGGGTTTCACATTCAATAAAGTGATTTTTGCCTTCGCGTCACGCCGACTGCGCGTGCGAGCGCGGGCGCATCGACTCCGCCAGGTCGGAGGCTAACCTGTGTGCGTCCTCGACCGCGAGGGTCGATACTGTCACGCGGATTCCGGGCGCGCTTTTGATTCGATAGCATTCGCCCGCGCGAATCGCCCACCCCTTCGACGCCATCGCGTTCACCACGCCCGCTTCTTCCGCGACCGGTATCCACACGTTCAGCCCCGAGCGTGCGCGCGCCTCGATTCCATGTTCCGCCAGCGCTTCGATCAGCGCGCGCCGCCGATGCGCATACGTATCGGCAGCCTTCTGCAGCAGCGCGGGAGTCGCGGCATCCGCCCACATCATCGCGACGAGGTCCTGCAGGATATGACTGACCCATCGCGGGCCGAGACTCTGCCGCCCCTGCACGCGCGCAACCGTCAGCGCATCGCCCGCCATCACGCTGACCCGGAGGTCTGGGCCGAGCGACTTCGACACCGAGCGCACGGTCGCCCAATGTGCGCGGCCGCCCGACAATGTAATCGCGGGCGCACCGGATACAGGTCCAGCGTGGTCGTCCTCGATCAGCACTACTTCAGGAAATCCGCGGCGAGCACGTGCTTCAACTCCACCGCGCGCTTGCGATCGAGCTCGGCGCCGCTGGGATTCTGCGCACGCGGCGTGACGATGAAGGCCTTCGCGCCAAGCTTCAACGCGCGCTTCAAATCCGCCGCGAGCGGCCCCGAATCATCGATCGCAACCGGCTCGGCCACCAGCGCCAGCGCCGCAACCAGGTCGAGCACGCCGGTGTAGCTGGGATCTTCGACCGCGACGATATCGCCGGGCCGCAGATGCGCCTGCAGCACGCGCTCGATACCGTCGAGCGCGCCGCTGACCACCGCAATCGAATCGGCGCCGACCCCGTCGCTCTTGAATTGCCGCGCCGCGAGCTTGATCAGCGCGGCCCGATTCTCGGCGTCGCCGTATTTGCCCTGGAATTCCTTCGAGCCGCACGATATAGGGCTTCAGCCGCGGCAGCATCGCCGGGTCCGGGCCTCCCTCGGCAAGATTGCGCAAGTCATGGGCCGGCGGCGGAAAGATGTACGCGTCAACAGCGGCGGCCGTCGATTAACGACTGTCCCGCGGCGCCCCGATCCATGCACCAGTCCGCGCACACGCAGCGCATTGTACGCCGCCGCCACTGTAGTCGGGCTGACGCGCAGCTTCGTCGCCAGCGCGCGCACAGTAGGCAGCCGCTCGCCGGCGCGCAGCCGGCCGCCGCGGATTCCGTTTTCGATGCTCGCGGCGATCAGGTTGCTTGAGTCTCCGCGGATTTGATATTGTACCGATACGTTCATAGTTACGTACTGTAACAAAGAGGCAAGAGGCGATGGAAGAGATGGCGGAGCAAGACAATTTCCGCAGGCCCGACCCCTCGACAGCGACGCGCTCGCGCCGACGCCGCGCACCCGCGTCAAGCGCCTGCCCAAGCGCGCCTCTTACGACCGCGACGCCATCTACTCGATCCTCGACACCGCCCTGGTCTGCCACGTCGGCTTCGCGCTCGGCGGGCAGCCCTACGTGATCCCCACGCTTCACGTCCGCATCGCCGACCGGCTCTATATCCACGGCTCGGCTGCGAGCCGGATGCTCGGCGCCGCGGCCGAAGGCACGCCGATCGCCGTCACAGTCACGCATATCGACGGCCTGGTGCTGGCGCGCTCCGCATTCCATCATTCGGTCAACTACCGCTCAGTCGTGATTCTCGGGACTGCGACGCTGGTCGCCGACTTCGCCGAGAAGTTTGCCGTGATGAAGGGCCTCATCGATCACGTCGCGCCCGGCCGCTGGGACCATATCCGACAACCCAACGAGAAGGAGCTTGCCGCCACGTCGGTTCTGTCGATTCCAATCGTCGAGGCGTCAGCGAAACTCAGGAGCGGCGACCCACTCGACGACGAGGCCGACTACGCGATGCCGATTTGGGCGGGACAGATTCCGTTTGCGACGACGACACTGGCGCCTGTCACCGATGCGCGACTCGCAGCATCAACTCCGATACCCGCGCACCTGACGGATTACCTGTTGCCCGCGAATCGAGGAGCAAGAATCACATGACGGCGATGGTGGTGATGGAGATGGGCAAATTTCTGATCAGCACGGATCGATCGAAACTCGACCTCGATGTGATTCACAAATTTCTCACGCGATCGTACTGGGCGGCGGGGATTCCGCGCGCGACGGTTGCGCGATCGATCGAAAATTCGCTGTGCTTCGGCGTCTACGACAATGCCAGTCAAATTGGGTTCGCGCGCATCATCTCGGATTTCGCCACCTACGCGTACATCGCCGACGTTTTCGTCCTCGAGCCGTACCGCGAGCGCGGGCTCGGCAAGGAGCTGATGGCGTCGATCATGGCGCATCCGGATTTGCAGGGGCTGCGCCGATGGAGTCTAGGCACGCGCGACGCGCACGGACTGTACGCGCAGTTCGGTTTCAAGCCGGTCGACAATCCGTCGCCGATCATGATGGAAATCGTGAACGCGGAGATCTATTCGCGTTCTTGAATGCCCCGCGCCCGCGTTCTATATAACAAGTGTTAGGGACCGCGGCCGCCGGCTGACGCTCGTCGTGGGCGCCGCCAGGCAGTTGGCATCGCGCGAGTCCCAATCGGAGGAATCGATGGATTTCAAGTTCAGCGTCGAAGACGAGGCGTTTCGCGCGGAGCTAAGTGGCTGGCTCAAGGCTAACCTGCCCAAAGGCGGAAAGAGCGACGACAACGGCGACTTCATGAGCGAAGGCACCGCTGACGACTGGAAGCGGCGCGTCGAATGGCACAAGAAGATGCACGCGGGCGGATGGGTCGGAATCAGCTGGCCCAAGGAATACGGCGGCCGCGGCGCGACGCTCACGCAGCAGATCATCTACAACGAGGAGATGGCGAAGGTTAATTCGCCGATGCTGGTCAACGGACTCGGCATCATGCTGGTCGGTCCGACGATCATCCATTGGGGCACCGAGGAGCAGAAGAAGAAACACATCCCGAAAATCCTCTCGGCCGACGAGCTGTGGTGCCAGGGATACTCCGAGCCCGGCGCCGGCTCCGACGTGGCCAGCCTGCAGACGCGCGCGGTCGAGGAAGGCGACTACTTTATCGTCAACGGCCAGAAGGTCTGGACGTCGGACGCGCATCACGCGGACATGTGCATCCTGCTCGTGCGCACCGATCCCGACGCGCCCAAGCACAAGGGCATCAGTTACATCCTGGTCGATATGCATAGCCCCGGCGTCACGGTGCGCCCGCTCGTGCAGATAACCGGCGACGCGAATTTCAACGAAGTCTTTTTCGAAGACGTGAAGGTGCCGAAGAAGAATCTGATCGGCGAAAAAAATCAGGGCTGGCAGGTGGCGATCACCACTCTGATGTTCGAGCGGTCGGGAATCGGTGGCGGCCGCGACATGATGGGTCAAGTCAAGGAGCTGGTCGAGCTCGCCAAGAGCGTCCGCAGCAACGGGCATACGGCGTGGGAAGATACCAGCGTGCGGCAGCGGCTCGGCGGGTTCGCATGCGAGGCGGCGGCGCTGCGCTACACGGGATTTCGGCAACTGACGCGGCGGCTCAAGGGTCTGCCGCCGGGGCCCGAGGGATCGGTGCTCAAGCTATGCACCAGCGAGCTGAATTTGCGGATGAACAAGTTTGCGATGGAGATGCTGGGGCCATACAGCCAGATGGAATTCCACGCGCCGCATGCGCTCGACAAGGGCAAGTGGTCGTACCGGATGCTCGCGTCGCGCGCGCTGACGATCGCCGGCGGCACCAGCGAAATCCAGCACAACATCATCGGCGAGCGCGTGCTCATGTTGCCCAAGGGCTAGACTCTTTCAAGTTGTAATCGACGAAGGGCGGCCCGGAAATCGGGGCGCCTTTCTTTTTTGGGATGTAGGGAGACAGATATGGACGGCAAACTTGTCAGGCTCAGAGCTTACGAGAAGTCCGACCTCGACGCCGTTATGAAATGGGTCAACGACGAGGAAGTCACCCAGTTCCTTCGCGACGATGTGTTTGCCTATCCCGTTTCGCGCGCGCAGGAAGAACGGTTCATCGAGCACGTGTCGATGCCGTCGCACACCGCGCGCGAGTTCGCGCTCGAAACTATCGCCGATCGCACTTACCTCGGAGGCATCGGCCTGCACGACATCGACTGGATCTTGCGCAGCGCCGAAGCGGGAATCGTGATCGGCAACAAGGATTATTGGGGCAAGGGCTACGGCACCGATGCGATGAGAGCGCTGATGCGGCTGGCGTTCGACCGGATGAACCTGCATCGAGTCTGGCTGCGGGTGTACGACTTCAACGCGCGCGCGATCGCGTCCTACGAACAATGCGGTTTCCAGCGATGGGGTGTTCTGCGCGACGGCAAATTCATCCGCGGCCGATATCACGACACGATCGTGATGGGGATTCTCGAGAGCGAATATCGCGCTATCGCTTGAGTCGGCTACTCGCCGGTTCCCTGGAGGTTCACCGTTCGAGGGCCGCTCGAGCTGTTGTTCCTGATCGTGAGCAGGCCGGGCCGTAGACCTCTTGCGGTCGGCGCGAAGACGACGGCGTAGTTGCAATTTTTTTTTGGTTCCAGCATCGAGCCGCAGACCTTCGAGAGCGTGAAGTCGCCGGTCACCTGCGCTCCGATCAGCGAGATCGCGACCTTGCCGCCGTTGTGGGCGACTATCTTCTTGGCCTTGCTCCGCGTCCCCAGCTTAGCGGTAAAACTCGCAGAACTCGGCGAGACTACCAGCGGCGCCGCTACCGTTGGCATCGGAGTCGGCGTGAAAGTTGCAGTCGCGGTAGGCGTAGCGGTTGCGGTTGCAGTCGCAGTTGCAGTGGAAGTCGCCGTCGGCGACGTGACCGGAGTGCGAACCGTCGTGGGCGTCGCTGAGACTGTCGGCGTCGTCGACGGCGTGGCGGTAACCGTTGCAATCGCGGTCCCGGTCGCGGTCGGCGTGGCGGTGGCAGTTACGGTAGCAGTCCCGGTTGCCGTTGCAGTTTGGGTTATAGTCGCTGTCGCGGTCGGCGTCGCGGTGACGGTCGTGGTAGCAGTCGCGGTCGCGGTGGCCGTTGGCGTCGCGGTAATAGTTTCGGTCGCGGTGGCAGTTGCTGTCGTGGTGGCGGTACGCGTGGCAGTAGCAGTCGCCGATACAGTCGGTGTCGGACTTGCTGTTGCAGTCGCCGTCGCAGTCGCGGTTACGGGGCCATTGTAAGCGTACAAGTTGTCGTCGGTGTCGGAATTCATATAGATGGTGCCGTCGGCGCCGATCGCCGGCATCGACAGTGCCTTGTAATCCGCGGCGCCAGTGACGTTAACCAGGATGCTGCCGGCAGCGCCAAAAAAACTCCGCAACAAGCCGCTGACGCCAGTGTCCGTTATCGCGTAGAGACTGCCGTCACCGGAACTGACGTAGATGGTGCCGTCGGCGCCGATTGCGGGCGAGACTTTCAGGCTGCTGCCGCCGACGCTCATCGACCACTTCAGTGAGCCGCTCGTGCCGCCATCGGTTACCGCGTAGAGCGTGTGGCTGGTGGCCTTGCCGCTGCCGAGGTAAATGCTGGCACCGTCGGAGCCGAGCGCCAGTCCGGTGTTGAAAACCTCGCCGCTCCCCAGAGTCAATGCGGTCCACTTCAAGGCGCCGGAGCCGGCCTTTATCGCAAAGAGATCGCCGGCGACCGGGATGGTGGTGTTGCCCGCGATATAAAGTGTGCTGCCGTCGTTGCTGAGCGACGGACTGTCACCACTGAAGGAAGCGGCAACGGTGGTGGGACCCCAATTGAACGACGCGTTGACGCCACTGTCCATCACCGAGGCAAGCTTGCCGTCACTGGAGGCGGCGTAAATCGAGCCGTCGGGCCCAACCACCGGGGCGATGGTGCCGGTCGAACCTCCCGTGCCGATCACGGCCGACCAATTCAAGGTGCCGGTGCTCGTACTCAACGCGTGGAGCTTGCCGTCGCTGACGAGGACGTAAAGGGTGCTGCCATCGATGCTGAGCGTCGGCGCGCCAGTAGTAACGAAATGAGCGCAGTCGCCGGTCGGCTGCACCGGCCCCCAATTCAACGTGGGGCTGGTGCCGATCCCGTTATCCGTCAGCGAGTAAACTTGGGCGTCCTGGTCGACGAAGTAAATGGCGCCATCGGGACCGATCGCCGCGCCCGCGTTTATCCCCGGGATGCCGCCGCAACCGATGCCCTGAATCGCCTGGAACGGGGCCGGCCACTTGCTCGCACCGCTCGGCGTGATCGCGTAAAAGTTGCCCGCGGTATCGGCATCATAAATTGTTCCGTCAGCGCCGATCGTCGGCGAGTCCTCTATCTTGAAGCCGCCGGTCGGAAAACTCCACTTTGTAGCGCCGTTGTTGCCGGCGGTGCTGAACTGGCTCCTGCCGCTATGCGAACGATCGTGCTCGTACACCGGCCAGACCGTGGCCGTATCAGCGCGCGCGGCGGTCAATACGATCCAGACGCAAATCGCGACTGCCGCGAAACTGGTTGATGTTTTCACTTTCCCCTCTTTATCTCAGATTCATATGGCATCTATGGCGAGGTTCCGGTCGCAATCAGCGGCACGTCGAGCGGGCTGCCGGTATCGTTGTTCACATTTATGAACAGATCGGAGTTGAACGGTCCCAATGCGTTCGCAGTGAACTCCACCGTGTAACGGCAGGTCGCAGGCGCCGGCGCCAGCGATGCCAGGCAGGTGTTGTTGATCACGACAAAGTTGGACACATCGCCGTCCTTGGTTGGCGGGCCGAACACCGCCGTCGTCGGCGACAGGTTGGTCAAGGTCACGGTCCGGTCCGGCGTTACGGAGCCGTTGTCGGGCGCCCCGCTGAAATCGAGTTCGCCAGCCGAGAGGGAGATGCTGACAGTCGCGGTCGCGGTCGGCGTCGCCGTGGTGGTGGCGGTCGCGGTTGCGGTGGAAGTCGCAGTCGCAGTTGCCGTCGCAGTCGGGGTAGTAGTGATAGTCGCGGTTGTCGTAGCAGTAGCGGTCGCTGTGGCGGTGGCGGTCGCGGTACGAGTCGAAGTTGCGGTCGCTGATGCGGTCGGTGTCGCGGTCGCGGACGGGGTGCTGGTGCGCGTGGCGGTTGCGGTGATCGACGGAGTCGGCGTCGGGGTTCGGGTTGCAGTATCAGCCGAACGTCGGCGCCGAGGTGGGCGTCGCCCCGGGCGATCCCTCGCCGGACAGCTCGAATATTCCGCGCCCGTGTGTTGCCGCAAAGACTACGCCGCTCAGATTCTGCTCGATATCGAAAACCGCAACCGCGGGAATCGTCCCGAGGTTGAACGGCGCCCAAGTGGTTCCGCCGTCGGTCGTTCTGAACACACCGATATCGGTGGCGGCCAGCACGGTCTGGGCGGTGGGGTCGTTGCGATCGACCAGCAATCGCAGCACTGGAACGTCGGGCAACGCGTTCGCGGGCGGCGGACTCTCAAGCGTCGGATTGCCGTCGGCCTGCGTCCACGAACCGCCGAAGTCCGTCGTCACGAAAATGTGACCCATCCCGGTCGCCGCGGTGAAGCCCGAAAGACTCAGCCATGCGACGCTCGAGTTGAACGGGTCGATCGCGATTCCGGTCGCCTGCGTGGAATCCGGAAACACGATCGGCGGCAGTTGCGCGGTCTTGTCGGTCCATTGCGCGCCCTCGGGCCGGCTCGGGTTGACCTGGATATTGGCCTGGCCAGTGGTGAAAATTTTGAACGGCGTGGGGCGAAAAGTTGTGCTCGTTTGCATCGCGAGCGCGTAGGCCTTGGTATCGTCGGACGGCGCGATCTCGAGATCCTCGAGCGCGCACTCGCCGCTGTTGCATCCGCCGGTCAAATCCTGCGTCGTTTGCTGCGACCACGTCGCCATCCCGTCATTCGAGACGTAAACCGAATGCGCGCCGAACAGCACGCGCTCAGCAACGGCCGGGTCGCCCGCGAGCGGCGGAAAATAAGCGGCGCCGTCGTCTCCGGCGGTCGCCATCGCGGTCTGCAGCGCCGCGCTCGAAGCGGCGGAGCTGAAGGTCATTCCGCCGTCGCTCGATTGCGAGACCCATGGCCCGGCCGCGGTAGTGGCGAAGGAATGATAGGCGAAGATCGGATTGACGAGGTCGAAGATCGCGAAGCCGCCGTCGAGGTTGTCCACCTGCGTCCAAGTCGACGCCGGCGGCTGGGTCAAGTCGAAGTACGCGGTGCCGTTATCCTGAAATCCCGAGATGACTACGTCGCGGTTAGTCGGATGAGGGCCGACCGATTGCGCCTGCGCAACGCCGATACTCGTGTTGAGTGCGGTCCAACTGAGCGCACCGCCGTCGTAACGATAGAGCCCGCCGTCGTTGCCGAGATAGAAGCTGTGAGCGTCCGCCGGATCGAACGCGATCGCATGCTGATCCTGATGTGTGCCGCCGCTCGGTGCGAGCGAGGTCCAGTTGGCGCCTGAATTTGTCGATCGGTAGATTCCTACGCCGCCGAAGACGACGGTGGCGCCGGTGGCGTCGGCGGGATCGACCGCCAATGTCTGATCGAAAAACGACTCAGAAAAGTTGCCCGAGCTGGAGCCGTCCAGAGTCACGGCGCCGACTGTCGCGCCCGGCACCGACGCCTGCGTCCACGTCGCGCCGTCGTCCGGCGACGTGTAGAACCCTGCGAACTCGATACCGTCCGCCGCGCCGACTATCGTATACGCGACACCGTTCGCAGCGGCGACGCTCGCGCGGCCGACGCCGCCGGACAAGTTAGGCAGGAATGCTTGCGTCCAGCTGAATCCCGAGTTCGATGAACGGAACACGCCGGTGCCGAGTATCGAAACCAGCACTGCGCGCGGCGATGCGGGATCGATCGCCACCGATTCCGCCGGACATGGATCGCTGGTGAAGTACGGGCACGTGCCGAAAGTTCCCGCCGGGTATTGAATCCACGACTCTCCGCCATCGTCCGATCGCCACAACCCGTTCTGGCTGAAATCGCCCTCGACCCACGACGCGTCGGCCCGGTTCGCGCTGGATCCGTAGGTCACCGCCGCGTAGATCGTTCGCGGAGTCTGCGTCGTGTCGATTGCGAGCGAGGCGATCGACGCGTCTGTAAAATGGCTCGCACCAAGTTGCGTCCAGCTGACACCGAGATTATTCGAGACGAAAACCCCTTCACCGTAGTACGAATCGGCCGCGCCGTTGCCCTCGCCGCTGCCGACGTAGAGGGTCGGATTCGGGCTGGTGGTGGTATCGAGCGCGAGCGCGCCGACCGAGAGCGTCGGCTCGAGATCGAATATCGGCACGAACGGTGCCGCCGCATTCGCACGCATCCACACTCCACCGTCCCCGGTGCCGACGAACACGCGTCCGCTCACGGTTGGGTCGGCGACAACGGCGGTGACCCGACCCGTGACACTGGCAGCGCGGTGCCGAGCGCAACGTCGCCGAAGGTCGGGATCTCGTTGAGCAGCGGAATCGGACCGATCGCATTCCATGCGAACAAACCAGCCGCCGGCATCGAGTCGCTCGCGTCGAGCGCGGAGCCGGCAGCCGCATCGCGCTCATGCCGGCGCATCTGCGCGATTGCTTTGCGATAGCCGTCACGCGGCACTCCGAAGGTCAGACCACGCCTGCTAATGAAAGAAAGCCTCTCGCGCCACACGATCGCGCGCACTTATCGATCCGGGCGCGTTGCGGTTAGCGCGCGCCGTTCGGGAAGTCGCGCGCTCGCGGGAAAGTGAGAATGCTCCCGAGACCGGCGGCGATCAGCAAGCCGCCCGCGGCGGCGAACAGCCATGGCGAGAAACGTCTGGACAAAGCGAAGACCCCCCTTCCGGCCCGCGTCCAGTAGTCACTCTACTCTACATTATATATACGAACGAATTATATAATAAGTATATCAGTCGATTACCTACTTGCGTATTGCGCTATCCTACCTGAGTAATTCTTTGCCTACGCTGGGCGGCACCGTGCCCTGCCGCTCTATGCGGCAAGATGGCGTGCTCAACGATAAAATGGCGCGCTAAGGCGCTCAGGCGGCGGCGATTCGGAAGCCAATCTTCGGAAAGTGATTCACGATCCGGCCGAGTTCGGGAACGTCGCGCTCGATTGCGATTTCATGGATCGTGCTGACGACCACCCTGCCGATCACCGGATCGAAAGCGTAATCGTCGGGCGTAACCGATACGCGGGTTCCCGCCTTGAGCCCGTTCGGATCGCTCGCGTCGACATTCTCAGCCGTCGCGGGAGCGCCGCCCTTCGCGACCTTCAGAGCTTCGTCGGCATCCATCGGATGTGACGTCGCCATAACCCATCGCGTCGATTCGATCGAACCAGCGCATCAGGTTCGCAAATTTTTGCGCGAGTCCGAACGCCGTCGGCTCCGCGCGCAGGAACCACACCGGATGGAAGCATGCCGCGTCGGCAAGACTGAACGAATCGCCGAGTAGAAACGGCGAGCTCGCAAGCTGGCGATCGAGAATTTCGAGAAACGCGCGCAACTGGTTTCGCGAATCGGGCGCCGATCGCGCGATGTCGGCGAAGTTCGCGCCCTGCATCATCTTCGACCGGTCTTCGATGAATTCCTTGGGCACCACCGCGGCGAGCTTCTCGAAAATCACCGGCGTCGTCGACCAGAACAGCCGGCGGTCAGCCCATTGGTTCATCACGTCGGCAGCGGCGATGAGGCCGTGCGGGATAGAGCGTCGGCTCGGGATTCAGCTCGTCGATCTTCCTGATGATGATCCCCGTGTCGCACCATACGTCGGCGCCGATTTGCAGCACCGGGATTCGCCGGTAGCCGCCGGTGAGCGGAACCAGCTTGGGCTTGGGCATGATCACGGGCTGCTCGACCGATCGCCACGCGATTTTCTTGTGCGCGAAAATCTTGCGGATTTTTTCCGAGAATGGCGAGGTCGCATATTGATGCAGAATTATTTCGGGCACGATTCCCTCCAGCGGCAGAGCCGATCGCTCGACCTTTAGCGCATAGGATTTCCGCTCGCCACCTGAAAACTGATAGGTTCGCGTACATGCACGGCCATCACGAATTCGATTTGTTCGAAGCGATCTACACGACGCGCTCGATGCGCCGGCTGAAGCCCGATCCGGTGCCGCCGGATCTCATAGTCAAAGTGATCGAGGCGGCGACGATGGGTCCCAGCGGGCATAATCGCCAGCCGTGGTTTTTCATCGTCGTCACCGAGCGCGAGGCGAAGAGTTTCGTCGCGGAACGTTATCGCAAGGCCTGGGAAACCGTCTTCACGCCGACCGAGCGCGAAGTCGTCGCCAACGATCCGCAAAGCCAGCGCGGACGTAACCTGCGCTCGGCAAAATATCTCGCCGAGCATATCGCCGACGTGCCCGTGATGATCTTCGCGTGCGTGAAAAAATATACCGATCGCGCCCGCGCCGGGCAGCCGATGTGGGGCGCGATTTATCCGGCGATTCAGAATCTGTGCCTGGCGGCGCGCGGCTACGGACTAGGCACTTCGATCACCGGGATGCATACGATGTTTGCGAAGGAGATCGACACGATGCTCGGCGTGCCGCCCGAGTACGCCAACGTCATCCTGATTCCGATGGGCTATCCGAAAGGCCGATGGGCGCGTCCCGATCGCAAACCGGCGCTGCAGGTGACGTTCTGGGAAAAATGGGGCAATCCGGCGCGACGACAGTGCCGGACTGAGTCACACTTCGATCATCGCGAGTACGAAATTGCGCTGAATCTGATCGCCCGGCTTCACGCGAAACTCCGCGATCCGCCCGCTGCCGGCGCCTTGACCGGTATCTCGACCTTCATCGACTCGATCACCATCACTTCGTCGCCACGCGCGACTTGCGCGCCGCCTCGACCGAGAGTCGCAGCACCTTGCCCACCGCGGGGCTCTTTATATCCATCGCACTGTCGTCCTCTTCGAGCACTCGAGGAGCCTGATAGCAGGCGCGGCGCGCATCCGCCAGCGCCGAGAAAACGTCTTGTGTTTTCGGGCTGCTTGGTTGTAGAGAAACTAGATAGACTCGCGCGCGCGGCTAATGGGGAGACGGGCATGAATAGTTTCGTCGCGGCTCGAACGCTCACTGAATATCCGCGCGGCAGCCATCGATGGTCGACTGCTGATTCTCACCGTACTCGCGTCGATTCTCGGCGCGTACGACTTCCAGCTCGCCCCGCTGCTGCCGATCCTTCTGCCGTACTTGCACATGAGCCACACCGCATACGGCGCGTTCATCACCTTCACCGTGCTGATTTCCGGCATCTCCGCATTCTTCGGCGGCCCGCTCGCCGATCGCTACGGCCGCGTCCTCATCATCGACGTATGCCTCGGGCTGGTCACCGCCTTGTTGTTCCTGAACGTGCTTGATCACCAACATCACGACGTTCGTGATCCTGCGCATGCTGATGGGAATCGTCGCAGGCCTGACTGCCGGCGCAGGCGCCGCGCTGATTCGCGATATGTCGCCGCGCCTCAGCCGCGCGCTCGCTTTCGGTCTGCTGACGATCGGCCCGGTCGGCGCGAACTTCCTGTCGAACTACGTCGCCGGCGCGACGCTGCCGATCTATCACACCTGGCAATCGCAAATCTGGATCATGGGATTCATCGCGGTCGCGATGTACGTCCCGATCGCGATCTGGCTGTGCGACCTCAGCCTCGAACTGCGCATGCAGATCATGAAAACCGAAATCCAGGCGCTCGCCGCCGAGGGACGCCTGCCCGCCGCCTCCGAAATTCCATCGGGCACGCGCGACGCTTTCCGCCGCCTGCTCGGCCACATGGAGGTCTGGCTGCTGGTCGTCGGCATCACCGCGAACCTGACGTTGTACTTCGCCATCCAAGGCTTCGGGCCGTTGATGTTCACCGAGGCGTTCCACTACTCGCCCGCCGAAGCCGCGAAGATGAATGAATACTTCTGGCTGACGAATCTCGGCGTGCTGGTGCTGACCGGGCTCGTTGTCCGACCGCCTGCAAATCCGCAAACCGATCGCGATCTTCGGCGGCATCCTCGCCGCGCTGCTGATGGCGTGGTGGATTCCAACTTTCGGGCGCGAGCTTCCGCGCGCGACGATGGCGATGGTCGCGTCGCTGATGGGATGCTTCCTCGCGATCGCATACGTGCCGTGGGCCGCGCAGTTCTCCGAGACGCTCGAGGAGGTCTCGCCCGCGCTGCAAGCGACCGGATGGGCATTCTTCGGGCTGGTGGCGCGCGCATGGGTCGCGATCTCGGCGCCGCTGTCGCTCTACGTCGCGGTCCACTACGGATGGGGCGAGTGGGTAAAGGTCGCGATGGTCGGGATGGTGATCTACATCGTCGCGATGGTCGTTCTCGCGCGGCCACGCCGCAGTCGCGGAGCCAGCTCACGCCGCGCCGGCACCCGATCGCGCAACCGCCGGCTAATTCCTCTCCCTGTCAGGGAGAGGTCGACGCGAGACCTTGAGCGGCGGATGAGGGTCCAAATTCCAAATTTCCGCTCCTCCCTTCTACCCAACGCTACGGCCGCATCGTCCGCGTGCGAATCCCCAACTGCGTCGGCACGATCTCGTACGCCTGATGCACCCAATCGACGAGTAGCGGCCGCGTGTCGCGCGGATCGATTATCTCCTCGATGCCGAAGGCCTCCGCGGTGCGCATCGGCGATCGGATCGCGTTGAACTTCTCCTCGAGCTCCTTGCGCAACTTCTCCGGTTCGCTCGACGCCGCCAGATCGCGCTTGTACGCCGCCTCGATTCCGCCCTCGATTGGCAGCGAGCCCCAATCCGCCGACGGCCACGCGTAGCGCAGATTGAGGCCCGTCGTTATTCCGTGACCCGCGCCCGCGACGCCGAACGCCTTGCGCACGATGATCGCAACCAGCGGCGTCGTCGTCTGGAACATCGCATACAACGCGCGCACGCCGCGTCGGATCGTGCCCGCCATCTCGGCCTCGCGCCCAATCAGGAAGCCCGGCTGATCGACGAAGTTCACGACCGGCAGATGGAACGTGTCACACAGGTCGACAAACTTGACCATCTTGTCCGACGCCGGCCCGTCGAGCGATCCGCCAATTGAAAACGGATCGTTCGCCATCACGCCGACCGGAAAGCCGTCGAGCCGCGCGAATCCCGTCACCAGCGACGGCCCGAAATACGGCGTCATCTCGAAAAACGAATCGCGATCCATCACCAGCTCGACGATTCGCCGCACGTCGTAGCCGAGGCGCCGGTTGCGCGGCACGATACTGATCAACTCTTCCTCGCGGCGCGCTGGGTCGTCGTCGGGCGTCACGCGCGGCGGTACGTTCCAGACGCTCTGCGGCAAGTAGGACAGGAAGCGGCGGATTTGCGCGAAGGCGTCGTCCTCGCTCTCGGCCTCGTTGTCGACCGCGCCGCTCATGTGCGCGTGAATTTCGGCGCCGCCTAATTCCTCCTTGGTGAGATCCTCGCCGACACCCCATTTGACGACGGGTGGTCCCGCGACGAACAGCTGACTCGTGCCGCGGATCATCACCGAAAAATGTGACGCCGCGACCCGCGCCGCACCGATTCCCGCGACCGATCCCATGCATCCCGCGACAACAGGCACCTCGCCCATCAGCTTCACCAACACGTCGAAGTCGGGATTCGCCGGCACGTACGTTCGCTTGACCGTCTCGAACGACTTCACACTGCCGCCGCCTCCGGTTCCATCGACCAGCCGAATGATCGGGATATGGAGTTCGTGCGCGATCAGCTCGGCGTAGCTGCGCTTGTTGCCGATATTCGCATCAGCCGCGCCGCCGCGCACGGTGAAATCGTCGCCGCCGACCACGACGCGCCGCCCGTTGATTCGTCCGGTGCCGCCGACGAAGTTCGCCGGCATGATCGACGCGAGCGTGTCGCCCTCGTATTTGGGCGATCCCGCCAGCGCGCCGTACTCGTGAAACGTGCCAGCGTCGAGCAGCCGCTCGATCCGCTCGCGCACCGTGAGCTTGCCACCATCATGCTGCCGCTTGATGTTGTCGGCCCCGCCCATCGCCTTCGCAAGCTCAACGCGCCGCCGGATTTCTTCGACCTCTTTCTCCCACGACATACGATTCTCCTGGCAGATGCGATTACCGATCGTTTAGACCACGCGGAGATTGAATGTGAAACGCCTCCTGGGTTTCACGCTTCCTTGGGCAGGGGTGACCCCTGCACCCAGTGACCAAGAAAAGATGCGGGACTTCGTCCCTGTTAGAAGGGACTGGACAATCTTTGTGTCACTCAGAGCGGAAGTTGCTGTAGCGAAGAATCGCGGCTCCTTCGCTGCGCTACCCTAGCTTGCGCTCGAGGATTGCAACTGGATGTAGTTCTCGATTCCTATCTGCTTGATCAGGTCGAACTGAACTTCGATAAAATCGACGCTCTTCTCTTCCTCGTGCATGATTTCCGCAACCAGGTCGCGCGTGACGTAATCCTTGACCGACTCGCAATGCGCCACGGCCGCTCGAAAATCCACGAGCGCCTTCAGCTCGAGCTTGAGGTCGCATTCGAGTACTTCCTTGACGTTCTCGCCGATCAACAGCTTGTCCAGGTCCTGCAGGTTGGGAAGACCCTCGAGAAAAAGGATTCGTTCGATCACCCGGTCCGCATGCTTCATCTCGGTGATCGATTCGTCGCGCTCGTACTTGCCGAGCTTGCCGACGCCCCAATGCTCGAGCTGTTTGGCGTGCAGGAAATACTGGTTGATCGCGGTGAGCTCGTTGCGGAGCACTGTATTGAGAAACTGGAGAACCTTGGGGTTACCCTTCACGAAACTTTCTCCCGTCGAATGCGGCTGCGAACAAGTTGAGTGTAAGGGTAAATCGATGCGTGCGAAACTGCGCCGTTAGCCGTCGACCCCGCACGCATCCTGACAGCTGACCTGCCGACTGTCGCGTGAGTTGTTCTCAGCTTCGAGCATCTCGCGCACCAGCGGCACGCATTTGCCGCACTTGGGCTTCACGCCCAGCGCACGGTAAAAGGCCGCAACCGAGCATGAAGCGCTGCGATGCGAACGCGCCTGGCGGTCGGTGATAGCGTTACAGATACATAGGTACATTCGTGAGGAACCTCTTGATAATGAGAATGAGTATCAATTCCGTCAGGGGTTTGCAAGCCCTCAACGTCAGTCGCGAGGCGCGTGACGGATGAATCCGCCATGCTGGTGCGAATGGCTTGCAAGAAGCAGCTTGGCGCGCGATCAATGATCATGAAACCGACAGTCATCACGTTAGTCGTCGCAGTCTGGCTTTTCCGTTGCACAGCCGCGTCGGCCGGATCCGTGGAAATCGGTTTGGTCAATGACGCCGCCGGATTTGACCGATGGTTGGCGGGCGGGCCGGCGAAGGTGCCAACTCGAGAGGTGGCCTGCAGACCCGCGAAGTTCCGCGAAATATCATCTTGCGGGACTCTGGTGATTTCCAATCGTTCCTCGCAAGCGATAACGGTCAGCTTCGATACTGGCAGCGAAGAATTCTGGACGGGCTGGGCTGGTGCATTCGGCGTTGCGGCGCCCCCGAACGTTCCGCTGCCGTGCTCGGCGATGAACGTTCGCGGGCTTCTTCAACCGGGTAAAAGTTGCTACGAGAAAGTTAGCTTTTGGCCCTGGACGGGCGATGTGAGTCACGGCACGATTCACGTGATCGTCGAGATCGGGAGCGGTTCCGCCACCACGGACTACATGTTCAAAGGCACCTCCGACTATCCGCCCAAACTGCAGAAAGCCGAGCAGGTTCGCCAACGGCACCAGGCCCAGTTGAAAAAGATTCAGCACGTCGCCAGCGTCGAACTGGATGAGGACGCGCAGGACCGAATCAAGATCAATGTTACCGTAGCGGACAAGGAGGACATCGAAGACGTCCGCCGTCAGGTTCCGCCGCAGATCGAAGGCTATGACACCGAAGTAACGCAGCACATCGGCCACGCAGTCGACTTGTGACCGAAGAGTCTCAGAACGATCGCTCGCATCCCGTAGTGGTGCCCATTTCTTATTCTTAACACTGGGTGCAGGGGTCACCGCTGCCAGTTTCTCGGTCGCGATCTTCCTGTTAGCTTCAATTGGTACTTCAGTTTTTCGCTATGACGACGACCACTGACTCCCCGGCGAATCCGCGGCATGATTTGCTCTCCGGATGGGGGCGCTATCCGCTCTCGGAGAGCGATATCTACCGGCCCGATCGAATCGCCGAGCTGCAAGCAGTCGTCACCGCGAATTCGTCGTCTCTGATCGCGCGGGGATTAGGCCGGGCCTACGGCGACGCGGCGCTCAACGATCAGAATCGCGTCGTCGATCTCACGAGACTGAATCGGATGCTGGCATTCGACGCCAATACCGGACTTCTGCGATGCGAGGCCGGCGTCACTATCGCCGAATTAATCGACGTCTTTCTGCCGCGTGGATTCTTTCCGCCGGTGACGCCGGGGACGCGCTTCGTCACGCTGGGCGGATCGGTTGCGGCGGACGTGCACGGCAAGAATCACCATCGCGACTCCTCGCTCGCCTCGCACGTGACCTGGTTCGATTTGATGGTGGCGTCGGGCGAGGTGCTTCGATGCTCGCGCGAGGAAAACTCGGCGCTCTTCTGGGCGACAGTCGGCGGGATGGGGCTGACCGGTGTCATCCTCGAACTTGAACTACGGATGCGGCGCGTTGAGAGCGCGTATCTCGAAGGCGAGTTGATTCGCGCCGGTAATATCGACGCGGCGATCGAAGCCTTCGAGCGTATCGACGCGCAGTACGGCTATTCGGTCGCGTGGATCGATTGCAACAGCACCGGAGCGCGCTGGGCCGCTCGATTCTCAACGTCGGCAACTTTGCGACGCTCGATCGGCTGCCGCGAAATCTCGCGCAGAATCCGCTGAACCCGATGCCGAAGCTCAGTCCGTTCGTGCCGCTCGATTTTCCCGTGGTGAACTCGCTGACGGTGAGGGCGTTCAACGCCGTCAACTACGCTCTTCATCGCGAGAAGGCGGCCCACACGATCTTCGACTGGGACAGTTTTTTCTATCCGCTCGATTCGATTCGCAACTGGCCTCGAATCTACGGCAAGCGCGGCTTCGTGCAGTATCAATGCGTGTGGCCGCCTGAGGAGAGCCGCGCCGGTCTGGTCGAAGTGCTCGAAGCGATCACGCGCAGCCGGCGCGCTTCGTTTCTCGCCGTGCTCAAGAAGTTCGGCGCGCAGGACGGCCTGCTTTCGTTCCCGATGCCCGGCTACACGCTCGCGATCGATTTCCCGGTGACCGACGGCCTGCTCGAATTTCTCGACACGCTCGACGCGATGGTGCTGAAGCGCGGCGGCCGCGTGTACCTGGCCAAGGACGCGCGCATGTCGCCTGAGACGTTCCGCGCGATGTATCCGAATCTCAGCAAGTGGCAGGCGGCGAAGGCCGTTGCCGATCCCAACAACCGCTTCTCGTCGAGCCTGTCGCGCAGGCTCGGGATGATCCGGACTAAATTCCGTCCTGCTTATGAATAGAGTTCTGATTCTTGGCGCTACCAGCCCGATCGCACGCGCACTCGCGCTGCGGTTCGCCGCGGATGGCGCTCGATTGTATCTCGCCGCGCGCAACGCCGACGAAGTTCGGCGCGTCGCCGAGGACGTCAGCGCTCGCGCCGGCGTGCCTGCGCTTTAGCGGCACCTTCGACGCTTTGGACTTCGCCTCACATGACGAGTTCATCCGCACCGCCGCGCGGCGAGCTCGGCGGCCTCGACGGCGTCGTCGTATGCTTCGGCACACTCGGCGACGAGGACGCGGCGCAAATCGATCCAGCCGCGGCGCTCGCCACGATAAATCAGAATTTCACCGGCGCCGTGTCGTTGATCACGCTCGCCGCGCGCCATCTCGAGCAGCAGCGCTCGGGCTTTATCATCGTGATCGGATCGGTCGCCGGCGAGCGCGGACGCAAGCAGAATTACGTGTACGGCTCGGCCAAGGGCGCGCTCGCGCTGTTCGTACAGGGCCTGCGCGGACGGTTGGCCGAGAGCGGCGTGCATGTGATGACGGTCAAACTCGGCACGGTCGACACGCGAATGACGTAGGGACGCGAGGGCGCGCTGCTGACAATCGCACCGACCAAAGCCGCCGACCTGATTTATGCCGCGTATCGCAAACGCGCCGAAGTCGTATACGTGCCATGGTTCTGGCGCTTGATCATGGGCGCCGTGCGGATGATCCCGGAGAGCCGCTTCAAGCGGATGAGTTTCTAGGATTTAAAGTGAAACCCACCGTGGGTTTCACACTTCCCTGGGCAGGGTTAAACCCTGCACCCCCGTGTTCGTTCGAGCACGACGAGCTGTGTCCGCGTGATTGACGCGCAGTTATCGCGACGATAGCGTTTTCGCAGGAATGATTCGGCCACGCCTCAGCTTTGACTTTCGAGTTGTCGTCGTCTTGCTGATGCTATCCTCGAGCGCATGGGCACAGAATCAGAATAGTCCCGGCGCCTCTCAAACATCGCAGGCGGCGGCGTCCAAAGCTCAGGGGTCGGCGGATGTGCTGTGGTACGGGAAGGCGCCGCCCGGCTGGGGTGGAGCAGTTAGCAGAATGAAGTTGCTTGCTCCTGGTGTCGGCTGGGCGCAACGAGGGGAGGGCCTCTATTGGACCACCGACAATGGCGCCAATTGGAAATATATTACCCCGCCTAGTCGCGATTCGGGCGAGCATATCGCTGACATCTTTTTTCTCGACGCTCACCATGGCTGGGTGCTGTTCGCCGAGTATGGTGAACCTGAATGCAAATTTGATCTGGCGTATACCGGCGACACTGGCGCGACGTGGTCGTTCGGACGTGTCACCGGAGCCGGAGGTCTGGCACCCTCCGGTCGAATTGCCTTTGCCAATGAGAAAAATGGCTGGATGGTTTTGAACGCAGCCACCGCGGCCTTTAGCGCTGGCACGTTGCTCTTGACCTCGGATGGGGGCCGAACCTGGCGGGATTCGCCTACCGACCCAGGTGGGCAGGGACCCATTTCTCTAGTTACGCCTGAGGAAGGCTGGATGGTTAGCGAAGACGACGAAGAAGAATTTGCGAACGAAGAACTTTATGTTACACGCGACGGAGCAAAGAGCTGGCAGAAAGTCTCGTTGCCGGCTCCCAAAGAGATCCATCCCGCGATTTATCCCTCTGCCGACGTACCTGTATTCGAAGACAACAAGCACGGCTTTGTGGCCGTGACCTATTCGGGCGGATATGGCAACAAATCGGCCGCCGTATTGTTCGCAACTCAGGACGGCGGACGAACCTGGAAGCCGGACCGGATATTGGCAAACTTGGAGGAAGGATCCGTAGGGGATAGGGTGCCATCTACGGTGGTCAACTCTACTTGGATCACCGTTAGAGTCTCCGCCCATCGACCCTCGCTCACTGCTCTTAGCGCAGGTGGGAGGGTGCGCGCGAACATCGATGCCGTGTCACATCGCTCGGGTTACTTCCAGGTTCAGCAACTCAGCTTTGTCTCTCCAACCCAAGGCTGGCTCCTGGATATCACTAGCAACTTGCTGTCTACGACGGACGGCGGAGTCACGTGGAGCACGCTCCTGCCCGGTCCGCAGCCGGATGTGATCCAGCCGGGGAGCAATTGATGAGAGTTGTCCCGGCATCGCGGAAGCCCACGAGCGGCGCTAAAATGCGTGGAATGGAGATCGGATAAAAATGAAAGTAAAGCTTCAAGTTGTTTTGATTGCCGCGCTGGCCACTCTGTCAATTGCTATCTCAGCAGGCGCCGGCGTGAATCCCGGCGACACGATCACCAAAGATCAGGCCGACAAGGTCGCCGACCTCGTCAGTCCCGGCAATCTGATCCTCGTCAAGCAGGGCATGACGATGAAGATCGTGCCGACCGATCGGCTCGAATGGCCGCCGCCGTACAAAGCGGCGACCGAGAAATATTCGCCGCAGGTGCAGCTCACGCCCGACGGCACGCTGAAGAATTACCAGGCCGGGCTGCCGTTTCCGCTGGTCGACGCGAACGATCCGCAAGCGGCGCTGAAGGTGATGTGGAATTTCAGCTACCGGCCGCTCTACACCGACGACGCGATATCGAAGAACGTCGAGATCGCGAGCTACAAGCCCGGCTCGACGCCGTCCGATCCGGTCGAGCATTTCACGATCGGCAACGTCGGATTTTACAACAACACCGGCCGCACCGAGGTCGCTCCGATCCCGACCGATCCCGAGGCGACGACGGGCGGGAATCCGCTACCGCTTCGGCGCGTATCCGTTTCTCGAGCCGTCCGAGATGCGCGGCTTCGGATTCATCCGCTACCGCAACATCGATCCGAAGGTCGAAGACAACAGCTGGATGATGAATCCGCGCACGCGGCATGTGAATCGCGCGTCGGCCAGCGAACTTTCGGACGTGCTCGGCATGTACGAGCCCGGCGCGGCGCCGGGAGGCGCCGCCACCTACGCGAGCAACCTCGATCCCGATTCGTTCTTCGGCTTCGCCGCGAAAATCGAGGACTTCAACTACAAGCTGCTCGGCAAGAAGCCGATGCTCGCGGTCGTCAATGCGGAGAACTCTCCGGCCAAGGCGTGCCCCACCGACGGCGGCCGAACGATCTGTCCCGAGAACTGGGAGATGCGCCAGCTCTACGTGATCGAGGCGGACGCGAAACAGACCTCGGCGCATCGGCAGCGGCGTGTCGATTCCGAAGCGGATCTTCTATATCGACTCCGAAGGATGGTTCATCACGGCGTCGGACCAATACGACCACGACGGCAAGCTGTGGAAGACATCTGCGACCTTCAACGCGTACCGCGACCGCCCGATCCCCGACGCGCAGCGTCGCGATCTGGCCGTTCAAGCGGATGTTCCAGACGGCGCTGGTCGACGAAGACGTACCGACCGGCTTCTCGACGGTCGCGCTCTCGCCCGGATTCGAGACCGACGAGCACGAAAGCTGGTACATCAACATGGGAATCGCCACCGACAATTTTTTCAATCCAACGACGATGTCCAACGCCGCCCACTGAAGTTGTTGGTGCGATCCAACGCTTCCCGCCGGCCCTCACCGCGTCCGCTTTGCGCGCATCGCCGCCTCAACTATAAGTGTGAAATCCTCACCCGCTTGGAGTCATCACCAATGTCCAATCGCCCCGAAGAAATCCAGAAACTGACCTTCACCGGCGCCGTCGATGCCGACGGCCACATCCTCGAAGACGCCGGCCTGTGGGACCGCTATATCGAAGCGAAGTACAAGGACCGCGCGGTCAGAGATCGGCCACGACGCCAAGGGCCTCGAATACCTCGAAGTCGCGCGGCAAGCCGTCGAAGGTCTTCAGCGGCGGCCGCCTCGGCGGACTCTCCGCGATGGGCTCGACGCGCAACGACAAATGGGACGCGCCGCCGAGCTACGGCGGCCTCGCGCCGTTCGGCGCGATGGACGCGAAGGAGCGCTTGAAGCGCATCGACGCCGAAGGTCTCGCCGCCGCGTTCCTCTACCCCACGATGAGCCTGCTGTGGGAAACCGAAACCGACGACCCCGAACTCGCGCAGGCATGCACGCGCGCCTACAACCGCTACATCGTGGACTTCTGCTCTGACAGCGGCGGCAAGCTGATTCCGATCGCGCATCTGTCGCTCGGCGATCCGGCCGCCGCGGCGGCCGAACTGGAGCGCGCGGTCAAGGCCGGATGCAAAGGCGGATGGGTCGCGCAATTCGTCATGACGCGCAAGCCGCACGCGCATCCCGATCACGACGTGCTGTTCGCCAAGGCGCAGGAACTCGACGTGCCGCTCGGGATTCATCCGTCGCTCGAGCCGGTGTGGGCGGTGCCGGGCCGCTACGACCGCAAGTATCATGCGCGGCAACTATTACTTCCTGAACATCGTCGCGGCCGACGCGATTCGTCATGCGTTCACCAGCTTCTTCCAGTACGGCACCTTCGACAAATTCCCGAAGATGAGGCTGGTGCTGCTCGAAGCGGGCGCCGGATGGATCGACTACTGGCTCGGCCGCCTCGACGCCGTCTATGCGAGCGCGATGGGCCGCACGGTGTCGCTCAAGGAGAAGCCGAGCTTCTACTTCAATCGCAACTGCTGGATCTCGGCCGACCCCGACGAGCGCTCGCTGCCCGCGATGGTCGAGCTGTGCGGCGCCGACAAATTTTTCTGGGCGTCGGACTTCCCGCATCCCGATCACGTCGGCAACTACATCGAGGAAGTCGAGGAGCTGGCGCACAAGCTGCCGCCCGCCGCGCGCGCGAAGGTGATGGGCGAGAACGTGATGAAGGTCTACAAGTGCGCGCTGCCAGGCTAAAGCCCGCCGCGCAAAAGTCTCCCAGGCCGAAGCCCGCTCGCCGCTCGAGCGACGTCGCGACGCTCCGCCGAATCGCGTTCAGCTTTCCCGGCGTCGAAGAAGGACCCTCATACGGCACGCTGGCGTTCCGCGTCGCAAGAAACTTATCTGCCGCATGAAGGAAGACGGCGAGTCGCTCGCGATCAGGATGGAATTCGGCGAACGCGAGATACTGGTCGAAGGCGAGCCCGAGACGTTCTACTTCACCGAGCACTATCGCAACTACCCGATGGTGCTGGTGCGGCTGCCGAAGGTGCATCCCGACGAGCTGAAGCGAATATTCGGCAACGCGTGGCGCCGCTTCGCGTCAAAGCGCCTGCTCGAATCGCCGAGGACATTGTCCGCCAGCAGAATAAACAAAGGCCCGCGAGTTTGCGCTCGCGGGCCTTTTTGCATTCGCTACAGAAGTTCGCGCTCAGCTCACCGTCCACGTATCGCCCTTGCCGAGCAGCGTCTTCAGGTCGCCTGCGCCCTGCTTCGCCTTCGCGTCCTCGAGCTGCTTGTTGACCGCGCCGTCGTAGGTCGGCCGCGCAACCGCGTAGAACACGCCCACCGGCGTCGGCAGCGGCGGCTCGAAGTTGCCGAGCATGAACGCCAGCGACAGATTGGTCTCGTCGTGCACGACGAGGTCCTTCTCGGTCACGCTGCCGCCGAGCTGCACCGCCTCGGGGCGCATCCCATTCATCCGGATTCCCATGTCGCGATTCTTGCCGAAGATGAGCGGCTTGCCGTGCTCGAGCACCAGCTGATGGTCGGCCTTGAGCGCCTTGTCGCTCACGTCGTTGAACGCGCCGTCGTTGAAGATGTTGCAGTTCTGCAGAATCTCCAGGAACGACGCGCCGCGATGCGCATGCGCGCGCTTGAGCATCTCGCCCAGATGCTTCTGCTCGACGTCGATCGTGCGCGCGACGAAAGTCGCATGCGTGCCGAGCGCCACCGTGATCGGATTGAACGGGAAATCCACCGAACCCAGCCGGCGTCGACTTGGTGACCTTGCCCACTTCCGAAGTCGGCGAGTACTGGCCCTTGGTCAGTCCGTAGATGCGATTGTTGAAGAGCAGAATTTTCAGATCGACGTTGCGCCGGAGCACGTGGATCAGATGATTGCCGCCGATCGACAGCCCGTCGCCGTCGCCGGTGACCACCCACACGTCGAGGTCGGGCCGCGAAATCTTCAGCCCCGTCGCGAACGCCGGCGCGCGCCCATGAATCGTGTGGAAGCCGTAGGTGTTCATGTAGTACGGGAACCGGCTCGAGCATCCGATGCCCGAGATGAAGACGGTGTTCTCCGGCGCGATGCCGAACTCGGGCATCGTCTTCTGCACCGCGGCCAGGATTGCGTAGTCGCCGCATCCGGGGCACCAGCGCACTTCCTGGTCGGAAACAAAATCCTTGCGGTTAAGAGCGGTAGCCATTTTCGATCAGCCCTCCAGGGCCCGGTTGATGCGGTTCTCGATCTCGCTGACTTTGAACGGACGGCCCTGGATTTTGTTGAACCCGAAGGCGTCGATCAGATAGTCGGCGCGCACCATCTTGAGCAGTTGTCCCATGTTCATTTCGGGAATCATGACCTGCTTGAAACGCTTGAGCGTCTCTTCGAGGTCGCGCGGAAGCGGATTCAGATAACGCAGATGCACGTGCGAAACTTTCTTGCCCTTGGCCCGCACATGCTTGACCGCCTCGCGAATCGGGCCGTAGGTCGAGCCCCATCCGAGCACGACGAGGTCGCCTTCGGCGTCGCCGAAGACTTGCGTCGGCGGAATCTCGCGCGTGATGCCCGCGATTTTGCGCGCCCGCGTCCGCACCATCAGCTCGTTGTTGGCCGGCGAGTAGCTGACGTTGCCGGTCAGGTTTTCGCTCGACAGTCCGCCGACTCGATGCTCGAGGCCCTTGGTCCCCGGCACCGCCCACGGCCGCGACAGCGTCTCATGGTCGCGCGTGTACGGCATGAAGCCCTCGGGATTGGTCGCGAACTCAACTTTGATCGGCGGGCAGCTTGTCGGCGTCGGGCAGCAGCCACGGCTCCGCGCCGTTGGCGAGCTGGCCGTCGGTGAGCAGAATGACCGGCGTCATGTACTTGACCGCGATTCGCACCGCCTCGTACGCGCAGTCGAAGCAGTCGGCCGGCGTCGACGCCGCGATAATCGGAATCGGCGACTCGCCATGCCGTCCGTACATCGACTGCAGCAAATCGGCCTGCTCCGGCTTGGTCGGCATCCCGGTCGAAGGACCCGCGCGCTGAATATCAGTGATGACCAGCGGCAGCTCGACTTTGACCGCGAGCCCGACCGCCTCGGCCTTCAGGTTCATGCCGGGGCCCGAAGTGGTGGTGATCGCAATCGATCCGCCGAATGCCGCGCCGATAGCTGCGCACACGCCGGCAATCTCGTCCTCGGCCTGGAACGTATAGACCGGGAAATTCTTGTAAGCCCGACGAGCTCGTGCAGCACGTCGCTGGCAGGCGTAATCGGATACGAGCCGAGGAACAGCGGACGTCCCGATTTCACCGCGGCCGCCACGAATCCCAGCGCGGTCGCGCTATTGCCGGTGATATTGCGATACAGTCCCGGCGCGATTCGCGCGGCGGGCACTTCGTACGAGCTCGCGAACATCTCGGTCGTCTCGCCGTAGTTGAAGCCGGCCTTGAGCACTTTGACGTTCGCTTCGAGAATCTCGGGCGTCTTCTTGAAGCGGCTCTCGAGGTAGCTGAGCGTGCTCTCGATCGGCCGCTGATACAGCCACGACAGCATCCCGAGCACGAACATGTTGCGGCATCGGAACACCGCGCGATTGTTCAGCCCCATCCCGTGCACGGCGAGCGACGTGAGCTTGGTCACGTCGACTTCGATCACCTGGAATTTGTCGAGCGAATGGTCGGTGAGCGGATTGCTCTTGTAGCCGGCGCGCTTGATGTTGGATTCGGTGAACGCCTCGCGGTCGACAATGATGACGGCGTTGGGCGGGACGTCCTCGATGTTCGCCTGCAGCGCCGCGGGATTCATCGCGACCAGCACGTTGGGCTCGTCGCCGGCGGTGAAAATCTCGCTGCTTGAAAAATTCAGCTGAAAGCCGCTGACCCCGGCCAGCGTGCCCTGGGGTGCGCGGATTTCGGCGGGAAAGTCGGGCAGTGTCGCGATATCGTTGCCGGCCAGCGCGGACTCGGCCGTGAACTGCATTCCCGTCAACTGCATTCCGTCGCCCGAGTCGCCGGCAAATCGGATGACGACGTGGTCGCGCTTCAGATGCGGCTTGGGCGCGTGACCCGCGAAGCGGAATCATGCGACTCGGCAGCTTGTCCAGCCGCCTCAGGTGGTACAGCCATCTCAGTCCAATCTCCTTGTGGTTAGAGCCTGAATAGAAAATAACTCCGAAATTCCGAAGCTCTGCAAATACTCCAACACGCGGATTTGAAGCATAGCTAATCCAAGCCAGCCATTAAAGGGCCTGCCTTTTTCACCGGCTGGATCAGCGAATTCGGAACTCGGCAAATTCCCCAATAAAATCCAGCCACTCTTCGCGTACCTGAGTTACGTGCGCCGACGGTGGGCCCAGATGTGCCCAAGCCGCCAGCATCTGCAAGTTCTCCTGCTTGCCTTCTGCAACGATTTCGACCTCGCCGCTGGCCAGGTTGCGCACCCATCCGGCAAGTGCAAGTTCTTTGGCCTCATCGTACGCCGAGAATCGAAACCCAACGCCCTGCACCCGCCCGTCTGACAATCAGATGCAACCGCGCCCGTCCCGATTTATTTCGAGTCGTCATGACTCCAATCCCTCGCCCGTTATTTTACGGGAGAGGTTAGGTGAGGGTTTCGGGTTCAAAGACCAACTTTGGTTTCACGAATATCCCGCGAGAACCGCTTCGAGCCCCTTCTGATCGAGCACCCGCACCCCCAAATCCTGCGCCTTCTTCAATTTCGATCCCGGCTCCGCGCCCGCGACGACGAAATCCGTCTTGCGGCTCACCGACGACGTGACGCGTCCGCCCGCCGCCATGATTTTGCGCTCGGCCTCCTCACGCGTCATCGATTCGAGCGTCCCGGTCAGCACGAACGTCTTGTCGCGCAGCGCGCCGCGGCCTTCGACCTCCATCGGCGCCTCGACATCGAGAATTTTGATGAGCCGCTTGACGGCCTTCAGATTGCGCGGCTCGTCGAAGTACTCGCGGATACTGTGCGCGACTTCGCTCGCCGATATCGCGCACGCCGAGCAGGTCGTCCTCCGACGCGTCGGCGAGCGCGTCCATCGTCTTGAACTTCAGCGCGAGTTGCCGCGCCGTATGCTCGCCGACATGCCGAATCCCAAGCCCGTTGATGAACCGATCGAGCGAGGTCTTGCGCGCTTTCTGAATCGCGTCGAGCACATTCTGCGCGCTCTTGTCGGCCATCCGCTCGAGCCCCGCGAGTTGCTCCTTCGTCAGACGGAACAGGTCGTCGAGCTCCTTCACCAGTCCCTTCTCGACCAGTTGCCCGACCAGCTTGTCGCCCAGCCCTTCGATATCGAGGCATCCCTTCGACGCGAAATGCCGAATCGATTCGCGCATCCGCGCCGGGCAATTCGCGTTGACGCAGAAGTAGCCGACCTCGCCCTCCTCGTGCACGATCGCCGCGCCGCATTCCGGGCACTTCGCCGGCATCTCGAACGGCTTCGCGCGCGGATGCCCTTCCTTGGTGACGCGAATGACGTACGGGATCACGTCGCCGGCGCGCTCGATCAGCACGGTGTCGCGCTCGCGGATGTCCTTGCGCCGAATCTCGTCGAGGTTGTGCAGCGAAGTATTCGAAATCGTCACGCCCGCGAGCTGCACGGGCCGGAGCTTGCCGACTGGCGTCAGCGATCCGATTCGGCCGACCTGCACGTCGATCTTCTCGACCACCGTCTCGGCCTGCTGCGCCTTGAACTTGTACGCGATCGCCCAGCGCGGCGACCGCGAAACCTCGCCGAGCTGCTCCTGGAGCGCATACGAGTTCACCTTGGCGACCACGCCGTCGGCCTCGTAGTCGAGCTCGTGGCGCTGCTCGGTGATCTCGTTCCAGTATTCGAGGATCGCGTCGATCCAGTTGCATACGCGCGACAGCGGATTCACGCGCAGTCCGAGCGCCTTGATGCCCTGCAAAAAATCCCACTGCGATTTGAACGCGACGCCTTCGATCACGCCCGGCGCGTACAGAAAATGCGTCGAGTGGGCGCGACGCCGTGATCTTCGGATCGAGCTGGCGCAATGCGCCCGCCGCTGCGTTGCGCGGATTCGCGAACACCGGCTCGCCGGCCTCGTCGCGCTCCTGGTTCATCTTCGCGAATGCCTTGCGCGGAATGATCACTTCGCCGCGCACTTCGAGGAGGCGCGGGACTTTGCCATGCTCGGGGCTCTGCAGGCGGAGCGGGATGCTCTTGATGGTGCGGATATTCTGCGTGACGTTTTCGCCGTTGATTCCGTCGCCGCGCGTCGAGCCGACCGTCAGGCGGCCGTCATCGTAAACCAGCTCAATCCCGAGTCCATCGAGCTTCACTTCCGCGACATATTCGATGTCGGCGTCGGATTTCAGTAGGCGCTTGATGCGCTTGTCGAACTCGCGCATCTCCTCGGCGTCCATCGCGTTGCCGAGCGACATCATCGCCCGCCGATGCACGACGACGCCGAATTTCTCGCTCGGCGCCGCACCCACACGCTGCGTTGGCGAATCGGGCGTAGCAAGCTCCGGATGCTCGCGCTCGAGCGCTTCGAGCTGTCGCAGCAGCTTGTCGTACTCAGCGTCGGAAATTTCGGGATCGTCGAGGACGTAGTAGCGATGATTGGCGCGGTTGATTTCGTCGCGCAGTTTTTCAGCCTCGGCGGCGAACTTGCGAGAATCCTGCGCCATAAGTGTTAGTTCGTTTTCGGCAATATGCCGTAGCGTCTGAGCGTCGTCGGATCAATCGTCGCGGCCTGATCGCGCACCGGCTTTAACTGCGCGCGAAGCATCGTGATGAACGCCTTGCTGCCTGGATCGACCGGCGGGTTACCCGTGAGTCCGCGCTTCACCCAATCCTTCACCGCGCGTTCATCCGCAGATGGTTCGGCGGACGCCGCGCGCTGTTCCGCTACAATCGAGCCGAGCCATGCGAACGCGTCGCGGATTCGCGGCACGAATGTCGGGCCGCCATGATCGGCGCCGCGAAGCAGGCGGTACTCGTGCGAGATGTCGAGGTCCCACAGCACGCGATGCAGAAATTCGGCGCCGTCGTGCGCGTTCAGGAAATCCTCGTCGCCGACTTCGAGGTAGATCGCAAGGCCCGAGCCGCGAATCGCAATCGCGTTGGCGCGAGCGCGGCTCGCTGGGTTGTTGGCCTCGAACAGCGCCGCGTCGCGGCTCTCACCGAGCAACTCTCGCGGGCCGCCGACCATGTGATGAAGCCGATTGCGCGCACCAATTTCCGCGTCGCGAAAGCCGGGTTCGAGCAGCGGCTGTATCGCAGCCACCGCGGCGAACTGATCAGGCCGCGCGAACGCGATCTTCAGCGCGCCGTAACCGCCCATCGAGATTCCCGCGATGAACGTCGAGGCGCGACTGCGCCCGGCGTTGTACTTGTCACGCAGATACTCTGGAAAGTTTTCGGCGACGAAAGTCTCCCATCGCGCGCTGCCGTTAGGATGGTCGAGGTAGTAACTCATCGCGCCCGTGCTGGCGGACGCGATCACCATCGGCGGCACGACGCCGGCAGTCCACCATTGATCGAACAGCGGGCGCAGCGCTGCGAGATTGTCGCGACTGCCACCGCCGCCGTGCAGCAACAGGCACAGCGGAAACGCGTCCCCGTCGTCGTAACCGGGCGGCACGAGGACGGCATACGGCACGCCGTCGGGCGCGAAGTCCGCGGGAAGATTCGCCAACTCGACGCGTGAGCTGCTCTTGTCGCTCATACTTTGGAAGCGGTCTAGCGGCGCGCGTAGCCCATCGCGTCGAGAAAATCGTCGAGCGTCGGGAATCGCATGTACATGTTGTGACGCTTCTGGTCGCCGATCGTCGTGCTCGACTCCGACGAGTACGCGTGCCCGGGATACACCACCGTCGCGTCGTCGAGATTGCGCAGCGTGTCGTTCAGGCTGTGATACATCGCCTCGGGGTCCGAGCCCGGCAGATCGACGCGTCCGCACGAATTCACGAACAGCGTGTCGCCCGAAATCAGATTGCCCTCGACCAGGAAGCATTGCGATCCCGGCGTATGCCCGGGAGTGTGCAGAAATTTGACTTCGAGATCGCCGACCTTGACCGTATCGCCGGCATCGACCTTGACCATGTCGGAGTCCGACAATCCCGCGACCTGCTTGACGCCCTCGGCCTCGTGCTTGTTCACGTAGACCTTGGCCTTGACCTGTTCGAGCATCTTGGCGGCGCCTTCGATATTCTGGCCCATCATGCGCCCGCCCAGGTGATCGGGGTGATAGTGCGTGATCAGAATCTTGTCGATCTCGTAGCCTTCCGCCTCGGCGAATTTGCGAATCGCGTCGACGTCCCACGCGGGATCGACGACCGCCAGCTTGCGCGTGACCGGATCGCCGATCAGGTACACGAAATTCGCCATCGGCCCGATTTGCGCCTGTCGAAGATAAATTTTTCCTGATTCAGCCATCGCCAATTCTCCGCCGCTCAGGATTTCCCGCCGCGCACTCGCTCTGCTCTTCGCCGCGCGCGCCGTCTTCTCGTCCTCTTCGATGCGCAGCGCGCGGTCCCACAGAAATTCGGGCTCGCCGAGCCGCTTCGCGACCCATCGCGACTGCACGAACAGATGGTCGCTCAGCCGGTTCACATAGATGATGAGGTTGTCGTTGATGTCTTCTTCGCGCTTCAGCCGCCAGCAGACGCGCTCCGCGCGCCGGCAGACCGTGCGCGCCTGATGCAGGAACGCGTTGAGCACGCCGCCGCCCGGCAGCGTGAAAGATTTCAGCGGCTCGAGCTCTTTCTCCATCGCGTCCATCTCTTCTTCGAGCTTCTTGATCTCGCCGGCGCCCATCTTATGCATCTGCGGATATTCGCCGTCGGGCGGCGTCGCGAGTTCGCTGCCGACGTCGAACAGTTCGTTCTGTATCCGCCGCAGCTTTCCGAATACGGCTCGAAGTCGGCGCCGAAGCCGTCGCGATATTCCGGCAGGTAGGTGCGCACGATTCCGACGATCGAATTCAGCTCGTCGATCGTGCCGTAGGCCTCCAGCCGCGCGCTCTCCTTCGGCACGCGGTTGCCGCCGACCAGCGCGGTCTGCCCCTTGTCGCCGGTGCGCGTGTAAATGCGGCTGAGACGTATCGCCATCAGACGCCCGCCTTCGCTTTCTGCGCCGCGTACGCGGCGTCGCCGAGGTCGGTCGTCACCGGCAGTCCCGCGTCCTTCCATCCCGCGACGACGACCTTGCCCGACGCGTCGCGCTGGCCGCCAAAGCCGCCGACCACGTTGGTCAGATCGGTGAATCCGGCCTCTTCGAGCATCTCGCACGCGCGCTGCGAACGTCCGCCCGCCATGCATCCGACGACGAGTTTGCTGCCTTTCGGAATCACCTTCTCGGCGACTTCGACGAAGTCGAGATTCAATTGCATCTGCCCCGGACCCTTCGCGACCATCACCGGGATATTGATCGCGCCGGCCGGATGCCCGGCCGCAAATTCTCCCTCGGTGCGAACGTCGAGGTATAGCGCGTCGGGATTACTGCTTGAGCGTTTCGTACGCCTCGGGCGGAACCTGCTGTTTTATCGCCATCGCAAAAATTTCCTCTTCTTCAGTGTCGAGACTCTATCAGAATCTTTACGGCTTGGGATTTCCCACGCGCTCATAGTGCACCATCTCGGTGCGCGGCTTCAGCGGCTTCGCTTGCGGCGGATTTTTGGGATCGACGTAGCCGAACGGCAGGATCGTGAAGATTGCCCAGCCTTCCTTGACGCCGAGCATCGCGCCGATTTTCGCGCCGTCGAAGTTGCCGACCCAGCAGGTGCCGAGGCCGAGCGCCCAGCCTGCGTTCGCCATGTTCTGCACCGCCTGCGCCGCAATCCACGTCGGCCCATCGCGCGTTGGCGACGTCCTTGAGCACGACGATTGCCGACGGCGAGTCGGTGACGAAGTTGCCGGTCGTGCACAGCGCGCCAATCTCCTTCAAGCGTCGTCGCGATTCTGAATGACGACGAACTGCCACGGCTGCATGTTGCGCGCGCTCATCGCATGGCGCCCGGCGTCGACGATTTTCGCGAGCTTTTCGCGCTCGACCGGCTTGTCCGCGAACGCGCGCTGCACCCGGCGTTTGAGAATCGCTTCAAGAGCATCCATCGGATCGGGCCTCCATCTGAAATTGCGTTCGTCAAGCAGCCACGAAAACTTGAGCTAAGCGAGCGCAGTCTTGTCATCCTGACGTAGCGAGCAGCGCGAGCGGCAGGAAGGATCTCGGACAGCTTTGCGCCAGCGAAGCCGGTACCGGTTTTGAAATCGCGCAGCGCTCCTTTGCTGATGGCGTAGCGAACGATGCAAGGAACCTAACCCCTTCCGCGCGGGATCACGGAAACGAATTCGCGAAGTTCGTGAGTCTCTCTCAGCCCCGCTTGTACACCGAAAATTCCTGCTCGAGTTTTGCTACTCGCTCCTGGATCGACGGCAGGCGCTGGACGCCCAGGAAGAATTGCACCAGCTCTTCGTGGCCGGCCTGCCCGCCCGGGCTCATCACTTCGACCAGCTCCTCGATGAGGCTCGGGAACTTTTCGCTCGGGATGTAGTAGTTCGCCCATCCGAAGTTGCAATGGCGATGCAGAATTTTCGCGATCGTCTTTTCGAGAAGTTCGCGGCGGCCGGCTGGTGTGCTGTTGTTCTTCGTTCAATGGATGCTCCCCTGATGCTGATGTTCCGCCGTTACGCGCCCTTTCTTCACGGGCGCGGGCGGCGCGTCGTCGGCCCACAAAATCTTGTGATAGTCGAAACGCATGTCCTCGATGATATTGAATTTGATGATCTCGAAATAGGGCGACAAGTCGAAATCGCGCGGCGTGACCAGCGTCGGCGAGACCATCCTGAGCGCGCCGTATTGCAGCGCGCCCGTCGTCCGCGAGCCGATTGGCCACAGCTTGCGCCGGGGCGGCTCCGGCACCGCGTCGGGCGGCAAATGCTCGTAGTTCGGCACGATCGGGAACTTCACGCGATGAAACGACGACGCGATCACGCTCGAACAGATCACGCGCGTCGGCTCGCCGCTGCCGAACTGCAGTGCCTGCCGCCGAAAGCGCGCCGGCACCAGGCTCACCGGCAGAAAGTAGCGCGCGAGATCGATCACGTTGCGCAGATCGTAGGTGTCGCCGACGCTGCGGATCGCCTCGTCCATCACGTCGGCCAGGTCGGCCGCCGACAGGTTGAACGGGCGGCATACGCGGAGGTTGAAATCGCGATACTTGCTCAGCGGCGAGAGCACGACGCCGGCCTCGACGATCGCCTCGACTATCAGCGAGTTCGCTTCTTCGCCGAATTGCGCGACCAGCGGCGCCTTCAGCTCGGGATTGCGCCGGATCGGCTCGTCGCCGACATACAGCGCCGAATGCGACCACGAGCTTTGCGTCAGGTACTTGATGCATTCGCTGATGCGCTCGTTGCCCTCGACCAAAACCACGTCGCCCTTGCGGATGTGCCGTTTGAGCGCGGCGATGTCGTTGGGAATCTGGAGCGAGTAGCTGCTTGAGCGGCTTGGTGAGCAGACCGACGGCCCAATCGCTCATCCGTTCCAGCAACCAGGAAACTGATTCGCCGATTTATCGCGCCGCAGCCATTCATTCGCAGTCGGCAGCCTCAGGTTTTGTAACTGGCCCACGATTGCGTAGAACGGGACGTTCAGCGTCGCCTGGTCGGGGTCGTCGGTCTTGATCGTCAGATTGCCGCGCAGTTGGCCGTCAGGGGTGCCGTGCCTGAGCGTGACCGTCACCTTGTATTCCTTGCCGGGCGTGACCGGCTCCGCGATCGCCTCGACGGCGGGGGTGCTGCTGGCGACGTTGAGCACCTTCACCGGATGCGGTCCCTGGTTGCTCAGCTTGAAAATTCGCACGATGTCCTGGCCGTGCGGCACGATGCCGAACGAAACCTGCGCGGGATCGATATTCAAATCGCCGGTCACCGTGCCGAATACGTCAACCTGCAGCGGCACGCGATTGGTCGGTGATTTTGATCGTGTCGTCGAACGGCCCCACCGGCATCGTCTTGAGCAGCGAGACTTTGAGCAGCGCGCCCGGCTTGCCGTCGGGACGCTTCTCCTGCTCGACCTTGATCGACGAATTCGAGTTGCTCACCGGACCGACCGAGAACTCGCCGCGCGCCGGATTCAGATCGTTGACCAGCAGCTTCCCTGGTAGCTTCGGTCCCGCGCTTGACGTCGCCGAACGCAACTTGGCCCGGCACCGCCTCGACCTGCTTCTTGACGATCCCCTGCATCGTCATCGCGACCTGCGGATTGTCGGGATCGTTGGTGAAGGCGGTGATGGTGCGGACTTGGTGGCCTTTCTGGAAGTGCGTGTCGAACGACACGGCGATATCGCTCGTTTCGCCGGGCGCGACGTGCATCTTCGAAGGCTGTCCCGTCGTGCATCCGCACGAAGTCTTCACCCCGGTGATATCCAGGTAGCCCTGGCCGGTGTTCTTGATCGTGAACGTGTGCTTGACCATCGTGCCTTCAAGCGCGCTGCCGAAATCGTACAGCGGATCAGAGAGTGACCGCCTTCGGCGCGTGCGCCCGGAGGCGCGCGTTACCGCCGGGAATCAGCGGATTCATGCGCGTCCTGCGCGAAGGCCGGCGCGATCGCAAGCAAACCGAAATTATCAGTGCAAGAAATATAGGTTTGATTTTTTTCAAGTTGGTCATGTGATTCGAAGGCGCGGCTATGCCGCAGTTCCACTCTATCTATCAATCATGGCGCGGAGCGTTGCGGTCAAGAGGCTTTGCTGACCGGTGCGGCGATTCGCGGCTTCGTCGATGGGCCGGTCATAGCGGGTCAGAAAATCGGTCGCGAATTCGCCGCGGTTGAAATCCGGATCGTGCAGAATCTTCAGATGCAGCGGGATGTTGGTCTTGATGCCGTCGATTACGTACTCGCGCAACGCCGCCTTGGCGCGCGCGATCACTTCGGGCCGCGTTTCGGCGTGCACGATCAGCTTCGCGATGAGCGGATCGTACTGCACCGGCACGCGATAGCCGTCATACAGCGCGGTCTCGACGCGCACGCCGAGCCCGCCGGGAGTATGATGATTGACACGACGCCCGGCGACGGAATACCGCGCTCGGGATCCTCGGCATAGATGCGGAACTCCATCGAGGCGCCCTCGAACGTCACCTGCCGCTGCTTGAGCGCGAGCTTCTCGCCCATCGCCATCCGGATGCTTTCCTTCACCAGGTCAACGCCGGTGACCATCTCGGTCACGCCGTGCTCGACCTGGATCCGGGTGTTCATCTCGATGAAGTAAAACTCGCCGCTGCCGGCCAGCAGGAATTCCACCGTGCCGACGTTCGAATAGCCGACCACTTCCGCCGCGCGCACCGCAGCCTTGCCCATCTTCTCGCGCAGGCGCGGCGTCAGAATCGGGCACGGCGACTCCTCGATCACCTTCTGATGGCGCCGCTGAATCGAGCAGTCGCGCTCGCCGAGATGAATCGCGTTGCGATGCAAGTCGGCGAGAATCTGAAACTCGACGTGACGCGCACGCTCGAGATATTTCTCCAGGTACATCTTGCGCGAGCTGAACGACGCCTCGGATTCGCCCTGCGCCAGCGGGAACAGCCGCGTCAGCTCGTTGCCGTCGCGCGCGACTCGCATGCCTTTGCCGCCGCCGCCCGCGGCCGCCTTGATCAGCACCGGATAGCCGAGGCGTTTCGCGTCGGCCTGCGCCTCGCGCAATTCGGTGACGCCGGTGCCTTCGCTGCCGGGCAGGACATGGAACGCCCGCGCGCTTCATGATTCGGCGCGCGCGCGGCTTGTCGCCCATCAACCTGATATGACGCGCGCGCGGGCCGACGAAGTTCAGCCCCGACTTCTGGCACGCCTCGGCGAAGTCGCCATTCTCGGACAGGAAGCCGTAGCCGGGATGGACGGCGTCGGCGCCGAAGGTGGTCGCCGCGCTGAGAATCGCCGGGATGTTGAGATAACTGTCCTCGGCGGCCGGCGGGCCGATACATACCGACTCGTCGGCCATCCGCACATGCAGCGCGTTCTTGTCGGCCGTCGAGTAAACCGCGACCGTCGAAATTCCCAGCTCGCGGCATGCGCGGATTATCCGGATTGCGATTGTCCCGCGATTTGCGACCAGCAGTTTTTTGAACATCGGCGAACGCTCCGCCCCGTCAAATCACTTCGATGATCATCAGGGGTTGACCGTATTCTATAGGATTTCCGTTCTCCGCGAGGATTCTTATCACGCGCCCCGCGGCCGGCGATTCGATCTCATTCATCATCTTCATCGCTTCGATAATGCACAGCGGCTGGCCCTTGCGCACCGACGATCCTTCCTCGACGAACGGCGGCGCATCCGGCGAAGCCGAGCGATAGAAGGTGCCGACCATCGGGCTTTCGATCAGCTTCTGATTCGGCGCGAGGTCGATCTTGCCGGCAACCTTCGCGCCCTCTTCCGCGGTCGCTTCGACGTGCCGCGTCGCCATCTTGATCGGCGAGGAGGCGCGCGCCGCGATGTGCGCGTCCACTCCCGACTCGGTCTGGTCCACCGACGCTCGGCCGCCGCCGCGCACCAGCCGGACCTTGCCCTTCTTGTCCTCGATTTCGAGTTCGACCAGTCCGTAATCCCGCATCAGGACCAGCAAGGTTTTCAGTTCGCGTACTTCCATTCCGTCTCCGTGTCGTACTGGTACCGCGGCTCGCCTGCGCGCTGCATCGTTGCCCGCCATCGGCGTCACCCGCTGCGTCGGCGCGACTCCTCGGCGATCGTGCGCGCCGCTTTTAGCGCAAGACTATAGCTCTCGGCGCCAAATCCCATGATGCGGCCGTGCGCGATATCCGCAATCGTCGAATGATGCCGAAACGGCTCGCGCCGATACACGTTGGACAGATGCACCTCGATGACCGGAATATTCACGGCCGCGATCGCGTCGCGAATCGCCACGCTGGTATGCGTGTATGCGCCCGGATTGATCAACAGCACGTCGCACTTGCCGCGCGCCTTCTGGATTCGATCGACGATCGCGCCTTCGCTGTTCGACTGAAACGTCTCAACCTTCATTTCAAGTTCGCGTCCCAGCCGCTTGAGTTCCTTATTGATATCGGACCAGCCGGGTCTGCCGTAGACTTCAGGCTCGCGTTCGCCAAGCAGATTAAGGTTGGGTCCATGGACGACCAGCACCGCGATCTGGCCAGCCGACGAGACTTCGCCAGCTGTTTTCTGCGCCTTAGCCCTCGTCGCCATCCCCGCACCACTCCCGACTTTCATTGAACCGCACCCTCAAGGCGACTGCAAGCGCCAGCCTTCGTTGCTGTCCACCGGTCAGTCATCACTTGGGTCCTCATCGCGCGATTTAAGCGCATCCTGATACACTTCGCGACGGCCTTTGCCCGTCAGCCGCGCGACCACCGCGCTTGCCTGCTTGAGCCCGAGGCCCGCCTCGCGCAGCACTTCGAGCGCTTCATGCACGTCGAGCGCGGACGCACCCGCCTCGACTGCGGAGGTGCGCCTGCGACGACGATCACTATCTCACCAAGCGCCGGGGTCGCGCGAAAGTGCCGTTCCAGTTCGCCAAGCGTCCCGCGAATCGTCCGCTCGTAGGTCTTGGTGATTTCGGCAGACGACCGCCGCGTCCCGCGATTCGCCGAATGCAACCGCCATCGCGCCCAGCGTATCCGCCAGCCGGCGCGACAGCCTCGTAAAAGACCATCGTGCGCCGCTCGCGGCGCAGTTCCTCAAGCAGTTTACTTCGCGCCGCGTCGCGCGACGGCACAAATCCTTCGAAGGTGAACCTGTCGGTCGGGATTCCGGCAATCGACAGAGCCGCGATCGACGGCTGACGCTCCCGGCACCGCTATCACTCGCACGTCCGCATCCAGCGCCGCTCGCACCAGCCGAAAGCCGGGATCCGAAATCGCCGGCGTGCCCGCATCGGTGACCAGCGCTATCTTCTCGCCCGGCCTTCAGCCGCGCGACCAGCTCCGGCACGCGCCGCTCCTCATTATGCTCGTAGTGGCTAATCGTCGGCGTGCCTATCTGATGACGCGCGAGCATCTGCCCCGTCCGCCGCGTATCCTCGCAAGCGATCAGGCTGACCTCCGCGAGCGTCCGAATCGCGCGCGCGGAAATATCGTCGGGATTTCCGATCGGCGTCGCGACTACGTACAAAATCCCGCCAGCCTCGGTTTGTCTATTTGTGCGAGTCGCCATTACAATTCAGACTGACTATTCGCCCCGGAGTAATCAGCGTGGCCGAAGGCAAAGCTACTCTACTCATCTCATGCATCGATCGCCCCGGCATCATAGCGCGCGTCGCCGGCCACCTGTTCAAGCTCGGCTGCAATATTATCACCTCCGACCAATACTCCGACGATGAAGACGGCCACTTCTTCTGGCGTATCCACTTCGAAAGTCTGCGCATACCGATCGCCGAGCTGAACAACGAACTCGATGCGTCGATGACCTCGTTGCTGCCGTGGGAACACCTCAAGTGGGCGCTGTTCGACGCCGCCAAACGCGACCGCATCGTCATAATGGTCTCGCGCCTGCCGCACTGCATGATCGATCTGCTGAGCCGGCACCATGTCGGCGAGCTCGACGGCGATGTGGTCGGCGTCGTCAGCAATCACCCGGACCTCGAACCGCTCGTGCGCCCATTCGAGGTCCCGTTCACGGTGATTCCAGTTCCGAAGGATGGCAAGGCGGACTCCGAAGCCGCGCTCCTGAAATATCTCATCGCGATGCGCGCGGACACCGTCGTCCTCGCGCGCTACATGCAGGTGCTATCCGGCGAATTTCTGCGCGCATGGAACAAGCCGATCGTCAACATTCACCACAGCTTCCTGCCCGCCTTCGCCGGCCAGCGCCCCCACAAACAAGCGCACGACCGCGGCGTCAAGCTGGTGGGCGCCACCGCTCACTACGTAACGGAGGAACTAGACGCCGGCCCAATAATCGCGCAAGCCACCGCGCCGATGACCCATCGCGACACCGTCGCCGACCTCGCCCGCAAAGGCAAAGACCTCGAAGTGATGGTCCTGGCAAAAGCGGTAAGAGCCCACCTGAGGAAGCAGGTGTTACTGCATCACAACCGCACAATAGTCTTCGAGTAATAGCCTCTCCCTATCAGGGAGAGGTCGCCGCGGAGCGGCGGGTGAGGGTCCTCGTAAGCGATTCTTTTCTTCAGGCCGCCCCAGTAAAGAAACTGATCGACCGATTCGCGAACGAAATAATCGGCGACCAGTACAGCCCAAACACGATCGTCGCGCAGGCCAGCACTCCCATCAGCCCGTAGTTCCACGCCTCGAACCGCACCGTACCCTCGTCGCCGCTGCGGCTGCTCGAAGAACATCATCCGGATCGGCTTCAAGTAGTAATACAGAGACACTACTGAATTGAGTATTCCGACAATAGCCAGTATGTAGAACTGACCTTTAATCACTGCGGCGAACAAATAGAACTTCCCGATAAACCCAACCGTCAGCGGAATCCCAGTCAGTGAGAAAAGGAAATATAGTCAGTGCGACCGCCGGCACGATTCCGCCGCGCCACGCCAGCCCGCGATACGCCTCCACGTCTTCGCGGCCGGTCGAGTTCGCGACGATCATCACGACCAGGAACGCGCCCGCGTCCATCACGTAGTAGGCGAACAGGTAGAACAGCATCGCGCGGATGCCGTCGTTCGACAGCACGACGAATCCCATCAACGCGTAGCCGGCCTGCGCGATACTCGAGTACGCCAGCAGCCGCTTCATGTTGGTCTGCTGCAGCGCCGCGAGGTTGCCGAGCGACATCGTGATGATGCAAACGAACAGCAGCAGTTGCGGCCAATCGACGCCCGCCAGCGCCGTCCAGCTTGCCGCCTGCGGCCAGATGCGAAATCGCGGGGAAGAAGAAGCGCGTCAGCAGCGCAAAGCCCGCCGCCTTGGATCCGATCGCCAGAAAAGTCGTGATCGGAATCGGCGCGCCGGTATAAACGTCGGGCGCCCACATATGAAACGGCACCGACGAAACCTTGTAGCCCATCCCGGTCAGGATCAGCACCAGCGCGATAAACACCGCGAGCACCGGCAGATGCTCGGGCGTCGAGAGCGCCTTGTTGATCACGCTGAAGTCCAGCGAGCCGGTGATTCCGAAAATCCAGCTCATCCCGTAAATCATCGTGCCCGACGCGACGCCGCCGTAGATCAGATATTTCAGCGCGGCTTCGAGCGAGCGCCGGTTATGCCGCAAAAAACCGGTCAGGATGTACGACGTCAGGCTGACGAACTCGAGCGCCAGATACGCCATCAGCAGGTTCGCCGACTCGGCCATCAGGAACATCGCGAACGTGCTCGCGAGCAGTATCGCGTAGTACTCGCCCTGGTCGCAGCCGTGAACTTCCTTCGAGCCGATCGACATCCAGATCGCGACCACCGCGGCCAGCGCGATCAGCGCGCGGAAATAAATCGCGAACGAATCGAACACCAGCATCCGATGGAACAGCCATGCGCCCGACGACGCCGGCTCCAGCCCAATCGCCACCAACGACGCCGCAGCCGCTATCAGAGCCAACGCGCCGAGTCGCGACTTGTCGCGCACCGCCAGATCGATGATCACGATGGCCAGAATTCCGGCCGCCAGGATCATCTCCGGGATGAAATGTCTCAGGCTCGCGAGGTTTCCGAGATCCATCTAAGTTGTCCGAGCGCGCGCGGCTCAGTGAAGCATCGCGACGGCCGCGCCCGAGGTCGACAGCACAACCTGGTTGAGATGCACCAGCGAAGTGTTGAGCAGGCCGAGAATCGCCTGCGGATAAACGCCGAGCATCAGCACGATGATTCCGAGCGGCACCAGCGTGAAGGCCTCGCGGAACGACAAATCGGGAAGGTCCTTGTACTTCTCATTCAACGGCCCGAGGTAGATGCGCTGGAAGGTCCACAGCAGATAGCCCGCCGTCAGGATCGCCGTCGCGGCGCCGAACGCGACCATCAGCGGATGCGTCTGCCACGCGCCGAGCAGCACCAGCACTTCCGAAATAAATGCGGACATGCCCGGCAGTCCCATGCCGGCGAAAAACGCGAAGCCCGTCACCGCCGTGTATATCGGCATCTGCTGCGCCAGGCCGCCGAAGCCGTTTATCTCGCGATGGTGCGCGCGATCGTAAATCACGCCGACCAGGATAAAGAGCATCGCCGTGATCGTCCCGTGATTGAACATCTGCAGCACGGCGCCGTTGATCCCCGCCGCCGTGAACGCCGCCAGCCCGAGCATCACGTAACCCATGTGGCTAATCGACGAATAGGCAATGAGTTTCTTATAGTCAGTCTGCGCCATCGCGCACATCGCGCCATATACTATGTTGATAGTGCCGATCACGCCGAGGAACAGCCACGCAAGCTGGTAGCTCGCGGCAGGCAGCACTGCAAAATTGACGCGCAGAATACCGTAGGTGCCCATCTTCAGCAGCACGCCCGCGAGGATCACCGATATAGCAGTGGGCGCTTCGACGTGCGCGTCGGGCAGCCAGGTATGGAACGGGAACGCCGGAATCTTGATCGCGAAGCCGATGAACAGCGCGATCCACGCGATTCGCTGGAAAGCCATTGAGTAATGACTTGAGTTGGCCGCCAACTCAGTCAAATCAAATGTCGGCGTCGCGCCATAATAATACAGCCCGAGCATCGCCAGCAGAATCAGCACCGAACCGAGCAGTGTGTAGAGAAAGAATTTGATCGCCGCGTACTCGCGCCGCGGACCGCCCCAGATGCCGATGAGAAAATACATCGGCAGCAGCATCACTTCCCAGAAAATATAGAACAGGAAGAAATCGAGCGACACGAACACGCCCATCATGCCCGTGTCGAGCATCAGCAGCATCGCGTAGTAGCCCTTCTCCGCGCGATTGATGCCGAAGCTCGCGAACACCGAGATGAACATGATGAGCGCCGTCAGCAGGATCATCGAGATGCTGATGCCGTCGACGCCGATGAAGTAGCTGATGTGGTACGACGGCATCCACGACGCCTTCTCGGCGAACTGCACCGCGCTGGTCGTCGTATCGAAGTTCTCGTAGAGAAAAATCGCGATCAGCAGTTGCGGTATGGTCGCCGCCACCGCGATCCACTTCGACGCGCTCTTCATCGAGTCGGGCAGCGCCAGAATCAGCACCATCCCGGCGATCGGAATAAAGGTTATCAGCGTAAGCGCGTGACTCATTTCAGTTTTCGCTCTTCCCGTTTGCCTTGATAGCGCGTCATGTTCTCGCGACCGCGCGCACCAGCAGGATCAGCATCACCGCGGCCAGAATTCCGTACAGGTATCCGTTGATCGATCCGGTCTGCAGCCGCCGCAGCCTGCCGCCGACGTTGAACGTCACATTCGAAGCGAAGTTCACCAGCCATCGACTACGTAATTGTCGAATAGTCCGGACAGCCACGACACGAATACTATGATGCGCGCCGCGAGATTAACTACTCCGTCGATAATATTCGTATCGAACCACGCGAGCGCCCGCGTCGCCAATAGGTACGGCTGTACGACTGCTCGATCGTAGAATTCATCGACATAGTATTTGTTGTATACCCATTCGTAAGGCACGCCGCCGAACATCTGGCTAAAGCGCGAGGGGTCGAGCCGTGTCCTGCCGATACATCAGATCGGCAAGGTACCATCCGACAAACTACGACGATGAATGTGATAGCGGCGAATGCCGCTTCGGCAGCGTGGTTGTGTATTCCCGACTTCGGTCACCCGACGAGTAACTTCTGAGCTGAAAATCGGATCGAGGAATTCTTCGAACGGCTTGAAAGCCGATCGATGAATTCCGGCAACTTCAGCCATCCGCCTACAACCGAAAGCAGGCCGAGCACGACCAGCACATAAGCCATCGACGGCGGCGATTCGTGCAGATGATGTTCCTGCTCGTGCGTGCCGCGGAACTCGCCAAAGAAGGTCATGTACACCTGGCGCGACATATAGAAGACCGTGCATCCCGGCGCCCAGCAGCAGAAACGCCCACACAACGAAGTGCCCATGCGAAAACGCCTGCCAGATGATCTCGTCCTTGGAAAAAAATCCAGCGAACGGGAAGATACCGCAAAGCGCAAGGTCGCAGCCACGAAGGTCGATGAAAGTAATCGGCATCTTGTGCCGCAGGCCGCCCATCTTGCGCATGTCCTGCTCGCCGCCCATCGCGTGAATCACCGAGCCGGAGCCGAGGAACAGGCACGCCTTGAAGAACGCATGCGTCATCAGATGGAACACGCCGGCGGTGTACGCGCCGACGCCGATCGCCGCGAACATGTAGCCGAGCTGGCTCACCGTCGAGTAGGCGAGCACTTTCTTGATGTCGTTTTGCGCGATGCCGATAGTCGCCGCGAACAGCGCCGTCGCTCCGCCCACCAGCGCAATCACGCCCATCGTGAACGGCGACATCGAAAATAGAAAATTCAGCCGCGCCACCATGTAGACGCCGGCCGTCACCATCGTCGCCGCATGGATCAGCGCGCTCACCGGAGTCGGACCCGCCATCGCGTCCGGCAGCCAGACGTACAGCGGAATCTGCGCCGACTTTCCCGTCGCGCCGATAAACATCAGCAGCGTGACGAAACCGACCAGCTGGTGCCCCGATAGAAATCCTGCGAAGCCGATCGGCACGCCTGCGAGCATCGGCGCATACTGCGCGACTTCGCGCGTCACCAGCGTCGGATGCCCAACCGCCTGCAGTCCGGCGAACAAACTGTAAAGCGCGATCACGAACGCCAGGTCGCCGACGCGATTCACGATGAATGCCTTGTTGCCGGCGGTGGTGTTCGCCTGCACCTTGTACCAGAAGCCGATCAGCGCGAACGAGCACAGCCCCACGCCTTCCCAGCCGACGAACATCAGCCACATGTTGTCGCCGAGCACCAGCACCAGCATCGCGAAGGTGAACAGGTTGAGCCATCCGAAGAAGCGCCAGAAGCCGTCGTCGTCGTGCATGTAGCCGGTCGAGTAGATGTGGATGAGGCCGCCGACGCCGGTGATGATCAGCGTCATGATCATCGACAGCGGATCGAGCCAGAACGCGATGTCGAGATTCAGCCCGCCGACGTCGAACCACTTCCACAGGTCGTCGAGCATGAAGCGGTTTTCCGGCGGCAAGCCGAGCATCGCGAAAAACGCCCGCACCGCGATGATGAACGCCGCGATCACGACGCCGCATCCAACGAAGCTGATCGCGCGCTTGCCGAACGTCTTCTGCAGCCACGCACCGGCAAGGAAATTGATCGCCGCGCCAATCAGCGGCAGCACAATGATCAATCGGATGAACGTAACCGGTATCGGATGATCCATCGCTCAGCTATCCACGCAGCGACTCGGTCGCATCGACGTCAATCGTTTTGAAGTTCTGATAAATCGCCAGCACCACCGCCAATCCGATCACCGCCTCGGCGGCCGCCAGCATGATTACGAAAATCGCAAAAATCTGGCCGTCGTACTTGCCGCCGCCGTAAAACGCGAACGCAAGGTAGTTGATATTGGCGGAGTTGAGGATCAGCTCGACGCCCATCAGGATTCCGATCGCGTTGCGCCGCGTCAGAACCGTGAACAGCCCGAGCGAAAATACGATCAGGCTAAGAACCAGGAAATGGTTAAGCGTTATTCCCCCGCCCATCCCGATTCTCCCGCTCCCCTACTCCCTCGCCTCGTGGCGCGAAATTACTATCGCGCCGATAAGCGCCGCCAACAGCACCAGCGACGCGACCTCGAACGGCAGCACGTACTCGCCCAGGAACGCGTTTCCGATCGCGTAGGTCGTCGGCGCGGGCGTGACCGCCGCCGCCTGATGCCATTGCGTCCGCGCTATCGCGTACAACATCACCAGGCCGGCGATACCTACTGTGAAGATCGCCGGCGCCCGTCCCGACCGCGCGATTCGATACCGTCACGTCGCCGATTCCCGCAGTCAGCATCACGGCGAAGATAGTCAGTACCAAAATTCCGCCGACGTAAACCAGCAGCTGGACCATCGCGACGAAGTCCGCGGCGAGCAAAATGTAAATACCGACTACGCCCATGAACGCGCCAAGCAACGCGAATGTCGAATAAACTATGTTGCGCGAGAACGCTACTAACATCGCCGACCCGACCGTCAGCGCGGCCAGCGCATAGAATATTACCTGAGCGAGCATCTACTCCCCGCGATTGCAGGCCGCGCGCGCTACGCCGGCTCTTCTTCGGCCGGCTTCTCGCCGCCGGGCTGCGCCCATTGATCGAGGTAGGTCATGCCGCGATTCAGAATCGGCGCGATCTGCGTGTCGGTCTCCGGGCCTTTCTTCGGCTTGTACGCCATCACCGGATCCTTGACGAAGCGGCGAATCAGGCTCTCGAGCGAATAGTCGGCGCCCTCGAACTCGGTCGTATGATGGATCGATCCGGTCGGGCACGGCTCGCTGCAAAGCCCGCAGTACATGCACTTGGCGATGTCGATGTCGAATTGCGACAGCAGCATCTGCCGCGTCTTCGGATCCTTGTCGACCACGATCACGATGCAATCGATCGGACACGCCCGCTCGCACGCGAGGCATCCGGTGCAGATCTCGAGATCGACTTCGAGGATTCCGCGGTAACGGAACGGCAGCGTATCCTGCACGCGCACCGGCATCCGATCCGGATACTGCACCGTGTACGGCTTGCGCATGAAATGCGACGCCGTCACCGCCATACCCTCGAAGATGCTCGTGACGGCTTCTTTTATATTTCCTACGTATTCCGAAACCGCGCCCATCAATAGCCTCTATATAGTCGGATTGAAGTATACTTCCATCCGCGAACGCCGGAGATAGTATATAACCCGCTGAGTAAACACCGCCGCCAGCGCGAGCGCAGCCGCGAACATGAGATACCCCATCAGTGCGTTGCCGTCGGGCCAAATAGCTACCCACACCGCGGTTCCGATCATATTCACAAACGAGATCGGCACAAAGTATTTCCAGCAAAGAGTCATCAGCTGATCGATACGCACTCGCGGCAGCGTCGCGCGTATCCACATCGATACGAACACCAGGAATAGTACTTTGACGTTGAAGGTGATCGCCTGAAGTATATTCATCGCGATTACATTTTTGGTCACGTGCGGGAACTGCCAGCCGCCGAGGAACAGCGTCGCGATGATCGCGCCGATGATGAACAGGTTGCCCCATTCCGCCATGAAGAAGAACAGGTAGCGCATCCCGCTGTACTCAGTCGCGAATCCCGCCACCAGTTCCGACTCGGCTTCGGGCAAATCGAACGGCGTGCGGTTACCTTCGGCCAGCGCCGATATATAAAGGATGTTGGCCGCGACGAACGTGAACGGATTCGCGAACAGGAACCAATGCTGCGGCGCCCAGCCTTGCGCGCGGATGATCCCCTGCATCGAGAGCGTGCCAGTCATCAGCACGACCGGGAAAATCGAAAGCCCCGCCGGTATTTCGTAACTGACTATTTGCGCCGCCGAGCGGATTCCACCGATCAGCGACCACTTGTCATTCGACGCCCATCCCGCCATCAGCACACCGACCACGGTGAGCGCGGTGACCGACGTCATATAGAGGATGCCCACGTTCAGGTCGGCCAGGATCAGCGACGACGAGAACGGCATCACCGCCCACGGCAGCGTGAACGCCAGCATCACCAGGTACGGCGCCATCTTGAACAGCGGCGCGTCGGATTCGTCGGGAATGATGTCTTCCTTGCAGACGTGTTTCACGCCGTCCGCGAGCCACTGCAGAAAACCTTGCGGGCCGACGCGGTTCGGACCGACGCGCGACTGGATTCGCGCCCACACTCGCCGCTCGGCCCAGCTCACGATTCCGGCGAACGGGAACGCGACGCCGAGGAAGACCACCGCGCTCATGATGAACACGACGATCGCGGCGACCATGTGCGGCGAGGCGTTCTTGCCGAACGCGCCCGACGCGATCAGATTTTGTACCAGCGTCTCCATCGAGGATTAGCGATCGATCTCCGGCGCGATCACGTCGAGGCTCGCGATTAGCGTGACGAGGTCCGCGATCATCAGTCCCGCACTCAGCTTCTGGATGATCCCCATCGCCGCGAACGACCCGGTGCGCACGTGCACCCGCCACGGATAGCCGGTGCCGTCGCTCACGACGTACCATCCCATGTCGCCGCGTCCGCTCTCGAGCCGAATCTGGCATTCGCCGGCGGGCGGCTTGAAATTGCGCGCGACTTTCGCGAGCACCGGCCCGCCGGAATCTTCTGCAGCGCCTGGCGCAGTATCTTCGACGACTCCGCCATCTCGCGAATCCGCACGACGTAGCGATCCATCGAGTCGCCGAGCTTGCCCCAATGCCCGTCGCCAATCGGCACGTCGAACTCGAACTCGGGATACGCCGAATACGGCATGTCCTTGCGGATATCCCACTTGATTCCGCACGCGCGCAGGTTCGGCCCGACCAGGTTGTAGTTGATCGCTTCCTCGGGCGTGATCACACCGACGTTCGCCAGCCGCTCGATATAAATTTTGTTCCACGAGATGAGCGCGTTGTATTCCTCGAGGATCGGATCGAAATGATCGAGGTACGCGAGCGCCTTCTCGCGCCATCCCGGCGGCAGATCCCACGCCACGCCGCCGATTCGCATGTAGTTGAACGTGAGCCGCGCGCCGCACAGCTCCTCGATCAGGTCGTTGATCATCTCGCGCTCGCGAATCGCATGCGTGAACGGCGTCACCGCGCCGATATCCATCGCCATCGCGCCGACCGACAGCAGATGCGACGCGATTCGATTGAACTCCGCCGCGATCACCCGGCAGTACTCGCCGCGACGCGGCACTTCGATTCCCGCGAGCTTCTCGCACGCCATGCCCCAACCCTGGTTGGTGAACATCGCGCACACGTAATCGACGCGATCGGTGTACGGCATGAAGCCGTGGTAGCCGACCTTCTCCGCAATCTTCTCGATCGACCGATGCAGGTAGCCAACGTCCGGAATCGCCTCGCGCATCACCTCGCCGTCGGCGCGCACCACGAAGCGCAGCACGCCGTGCGTCGACGGATGCTGCGGGCCCATGTTGAGCGTCATTTCTTCGGTATGCAGCGTGCTCATTTCTTTTTGGTGTCGAGCCGGATTATCGGGCTCTCTCGCACAGTTGAAATTCCGTGATACTCGGCCGGCTCGACGAAATCCTTGCGCTGCGGATGACCGATCCAGTCCTCCGGCATCAGGATCCGCCGCATGTCGCTATGCCCTTCGAAGTTCACCCCGATCAGGTCGAAAATTTCGCGCTCCATCCAGTTCGCCGACTTCCACACGCCTTCGAGCGTCGCGACACTCGGATTCTCGCGCGGCAACTTCACCTTCAACACGGCGGTATGCCGCTTCGAATACGAGAACAGGTGATAGACCACCTCGATGCGGTCTTTGTAATCGACGCCGGTCTCGTTGGAAAGACAGTCCATCGCGAGCTCGGGATCCTCGTTCATGAACCGCCCGACCTCGACGATCGCCTTAGGGTCGATCACCGCGAATGGGTCCGGCTGCTTGTCGGAGATTTCGAGCACGCGATCGCCGAACTTCGTCTTCACCCGCTCGAGTATTTGCATCGACTCCATCTACTCAGGCAGCCGCGACCTGCTTGGGGGTGCCATTGCCGTTGCCGTTGGGCGAGCGCACCAGCCAGCGCTCGGTCATGATCTTCTCCTGCAGCTTGAGCAGGCCTTCGGTCAGCGCCTCGGGCCGCGGCGGGCATCCGGGAACGTACACATCGACCGGCAGGATTTTATCGACGCCGTCGCACACCGAGTACGCAAGCTGGAACAGTCCGCCGCAGCTCGCGCACGATCCCATCGAGATGACGTACTTCGGGTCGGGCATCTGATCGTAAAGCAGCCGCGTGCGCAGCGCCATTTTCAAGGTCAGCGTGCCCGCGACGATCATCAGGTCCGACTGCCGCGCCGACGCGCGCGGCGTCGCCCCGAAACGATCGATATCCGCGCGCGGACCGCCCGTATGCATCAGCTCGATCGCGCAGCAAGCCAGGCCGAACAGCATGTACCAGATGCTCGATTTGCGCATCCAGTTCAGCAGCTCGTCCGTCTTGGTGGTCAGGACGTAGTCGGGAAGCGTGTTCAATAGCGGCATAAAATCAAACCTCAGTTCTCGACCGGTACTTTCTTAATCCATTCGAGGTCGTGCTTGACCCAAACGTAAACCAGGCCGACGAACAGGATCAGCAGGAAAACTAAAATCTCGCTGAGCGCGTATAGCCGGCGCCCCGATCGCACCCAGTCCAGATAAACCGCAGCGATCGGATAAACGAACGCGACTTCGACCTCGAACACCACGAATATCAGCGCGATCAGGTAAAAGCGCACGTTGAAATTGATCCACGCGCGCCCGGTCGGCGGCTCGCCGCATTCGTACGGAATCAGCTTCCGATCGTATGGATTTTGCGGCGCCAGCAGCTTCTGCAGCCCGAACATCAGCGCCACGAAGCCGATCCCGATGATCGTCAACGCCAGCGGCACGCCAAAATTAAGATACATGTGATTGTTACCGAGTCCTCATTAGTTGGACTGGACTAAGCTGTCAAGAAGGATCGCTTCAGCTGCGACCGATTTCGCTTAAGCACGGCTTAATTTAAACCGACCCGATACTAACCCTGTTTGCCCTTGCCCATGGCGGAGTCTAGGCGCTTGCGGATTTCGCGAAGCATGTCCTGATCGATCCACGCTCCATGGCGCTTCGGACAGGCCATCCCAGCGATTCCCGCTTCGGCCGGTGCGGTCTCCACTACGGCCTGCAGCCGTGTGCCGCAATCGGGACAGTCGATCTCCTTGGGATACTTGTGACGCAGGTCGTTGACGATCTCTCCAAGCCCGACGAAGAATTTCTCGCCGAGAGATTCGTGATGAATCGCCGCCGCGTTGCCCAGGCGCGCGCGCAGCTGGTCCCCCGCCTCCCGGTCAATCCACGCGCCGTGATGGTTCGGACAAGCCATCCCGCCGACGCCAATCGCCACCCGCGCGTCGAGTTTGTGCCCGCATTGCGGGCACTTAATCGCCTTAGCGTACTTCTGGCGCAGCTTTGCGATTATTTCCTCGTCACGCTGGCGCGCCCATTGATCTTCACGCGCCTTCTCGACGTCGTGGAGCTTGCTACCCAGCCGGTCTTTCTCGTCTGCCATAGTCCCCGCCTCAGGTCATCTCCTTGATCAGCTTGCCGCTGCGAGCCTTCTCGACCGTCGCCTCGAACTTCGATCCGAGATCGACACCCATCTCCTTGGCCCGCTTCTTCGCCCACATCCCAACGTTGCGCGAGTCGCGATAGAAAGAATCGTCGCGCGGCTTTGACGCATCAAAACTCGCCAGTCGCGACGATTCGCTCTCGACCACCGCGAACGACGACATCACCCGTCGCATCCGCGCCGACTTGCAATGCGGGCATTCGCGACGCTCGCGCCGCCGCGACGAACCCATCAACACGTGCGAGCTGACCAGCCCGCATCGCGCGCATTCATACTCAAAAATCGGCATCGGAACTAAAGAATATCCTGCCCAAGCGCCGCCCGCAAATCAGCACACGCGGAAGCGAAAATCGAATGCGAGGCTCCTCGCCCCGCACCCGCGGCAGGGGTGACCCCTTCTCCCGGTATTCGGAGATCAGGATGCGGGACTTCGTCCCTGTTAGAACTATTTCGGGAAGACGGTTCGAGGTGGTGCAGTGCGCGAGCCCGGGCGTTACTTCCGCCAAGTCTCCCGGATGTCCAGCGCACCGCTCGCCAAAGGATTCCCAACCAGCAGCAGCAATCCAATCCCGCCAACGGCGACGCCACACCCGAGCCACCAGATCGAGCGGTATTCGACCCCAAGCGCGAGCATCGCGAACGCCCACAACGGAATGATCAGCGAGACCCCAAAGCGCATCAGCGCACTAATCGCATGTTCAGCCTGTTCCGCCCGATCATCCATCGCTTCCTCTCCGTTTCCAATTCCCTCCCCCGTTCGTGGGGGGTGGGTTAGGGTGGGGGACCAATACGGCGCAATTGCCGGCCGCGCCGCACCGCTTCTGCTCCTCCCTATCTACCGCCTCTCCCCGAAATTTTAAATAGCGCCGGCGCCCCACCCGCCCAAGTCAAATCCGACTTCGCCACTAACTTAAACCGCGCCCGATCCTCCGCCGTGATCGCCTCCACCTCCCTCGGCGTCGCAATCAGGTATGCGCACTTCGGATCTTTCAGATCCGGCACCGCCGCGCCATAGTAGTATGACAGCTCGTAGTTGATCCCCGACGGAACACACAACTGCCCGCCTTTAACCTGCTCCTCAATCGCCGGCACGAAACTCTTTACGCTTCGCTGCATAGCGAGCCGCGGCCGCAGCGTCGAGGTCCATAACAGGTTCAGTAGAACTGCGATAACGCCGAACCCGACACCACATGCGAGCGCGCGCCGCCTGACCAAGCCGAAAATCGCGATCCCAACTCCAACAAGCACAATCAGGAAGCCAAACATGAAAACTAAACTCATGATAAGAGGAGGCCCAAGTAAAATCGCGTAGTAGGCCGCGTCGCTCGATTGAAGTTTGATTTCCGGGATAGCGCTGGGAAAAAGCCCGCCGGGCAAGAGGAAAACAATTCCGAGTATCGGGAGAACTGCCACCAACGCGACCATCACATCGCGCAACTTCGATGCGCCGCGGCGCATACTCAACCCAAACACCGACGCGCACAAAATCGCGATTCCCGGAATCGCCGGCAAAATATAATCGTCGCGCTTCACACTGGCGATCGAAAAAAACACCAGCACCGCAATCGACATGCTCGACCTGGTAGATCACCGCCCGCCGCTTCTCCGCCGCAATCTCGCCCGTGTAAAACGCCAGCGCCGCCGGCACGATCAGCAGCGTCATCGGAAACGCCCCGCCGAGCAACCGTGCCGCTATATAATAGAAGGGCCGATAACTCTCGCCCGTGCCGCCGAGCTTCGCGGGCATGAAATGCCCAAAATTCTCGGCGAAAATTATCCTCACAATCTTATGGCCGCCTACTATCGCCGCCGGCACGTACCACACCGCACCGATCGCGACTGCGATCCCGACCACCTGCCACGGCCATCGCTCGCGCAGGATTGTGAACGGATTGCGCCGCTCGATCAGCAGAAAAACTCGCCGCGGCCAGCGCGCATAGCACGATCGCGACCGGCCCCTTCGTCAGAATCCCCAGCCCAAGCATCGCGCCGGCGAAAATTTTCCTCCGCGACGCGTCCACTGTTGCGACCTCCGCTTCGTCGATCAGCGGATAAATCGCCGAGTACGCCGCGAACAGCAGAAACGTCAGCAGCATATCTGTCAGCGCTTCTGTCGCGCGCGACGCAAATCCGTAGGTGCCGATCATCAACAGGAACGCCAGCCATCCCTCCGATACACCGATGTTGGCCGCAGTCCACGCGAGCACTGCCACCGCCAGCAGCGTCCCTGCCACCACTGACACTGCTCGCGCGCGCACTTCGTCGACGACATCGCCCGACACCTTCGCGACGACCGCCGACAGCCAATAGAACAGCGGCGGCTTGCGATCGGTGTAGCCGTACGCGTCGTGCGGTATCAGCCAATGCCCGTCGCGCACGATGCTTTGAATCCACTCGGCCGATTGTGGCTCCGCGTCCTTCGTAAACGGCGCGCTGATCCCCTGCACCAGCACGACGAACGCGAACAACGCGGCGATCGCGAGCGCTACGGGTTGCAGAACGCGGCTGTCGGAAGACACGAAAGTTTCGGGATTGCTCACGGACGACGCGCCGATTTGATCGGCGCGAGCCACAGATGCTGCAAGCCGCCGGCGGAATCCCACCGCGCTACCTGCATCGAGACGGCGTTGTGCGCGTAGCCTATCCGCCCGCGCCGATCGACAAGTATCACGCCCGCTTCAGCACCCGTCGCGTCGATCATTTCGAGAATCGCCTCGCGTGCGACCAGCTGCGGCGACGCCTCCCCCAGCGCCAGCACCGCTTCGCGGCATAGCGCCGTCAGGATAATCGCCTCGCCCTGCCCCGTCGCCGACGCGCCCCCGAACGCATGCGCAAACGTGCCCGCGCCGATCAGCGCCGAGTCTCCCACGCGTCCGAAAAGTTTGCCCGGAACGCCGCCGGTCGAAGTCGCCGTCGCGATTCCACCATCCGCATCGACGGCCACCGCGCCCACCGTTCCGTGACCCATCGCGGCGCGCGCCGCTGCCCCCGCCTCGAGCATCCCCGCCTGCTCTTTCCGCGCACGCCATCGCTCGCGCGCGCGCTCGGTCACCATCTCCTCCGGCCGCACCAGCCGAATTCCCACCTTGCGCGCGAAATTCTCCGCGCCCAGACCCGCCATCAGGATATGCGGCGAATGCTCCATCACGGCGCGCGCCAGCATGATCGGATTTCGCACGCGGCTGACCGCCGCCACCGCCCCGGCCGAAACCGTGTAGTCCGGCTCGTGGGAATGTGTTCGCGCCGATCGTTCGCCGCTCGGTATAGAGTCTGAAAAAGCGCGAACATTACCGAGGCGTCCATCTCGACGTTGCCTTCGGAGTTGAGGAGCGATCCGTAGCCGGCGTTGAACAGTGGATGGTCCTCGAGCGCCGCGACTGTCGCGGTCACCGCGTCGAGCGCGCTGCCTTTATCCTGGACAATTTTCGCGCCGATCCGTATCGCCGCCATCATCGCGCGCTTGCGCTCCGGCCGCTCCTTGCCCGGACCGGCGTTACCGGCGCCGCCGTGCGCGACGATCGCCGGACGAATCCGCGCGCGAGCCATTACACTCCGGGCTCGGGGCGCTGGCCCCAGATAAACAGCCGCTTGAAGTCGAACGTCATCGGCCCCGCCGTCCCGTACGCCGCGACGAGCCGCTCCGTCACCTTTCCAAGAAATTCGTCGTGCCGCTCCTTCGGCAGCTTGTCGAGAAACGGCCGCAGCCCGGTCGATTTGTACCACTGCACGACGTCGGCGGGGCGATTCATCGGATGATGAAACGTCACGTGATAGCAGTCGATTCCGTCGTACCCGATTTGCTTGAGCATCGCCGCGTAGAACTCCGGCGGCTCCTCATGAAACGCGCGGTCACGCCCGCCCAGCATCGCGCTCCACGGCGCTTCGCGCGCGAGCCGCCCGATTTCCATCTTCGCCGTCTCGGTCTCATTCGCCGGCATCTGCACGACGATCGTCCCTCCCGGCCTCAGCGCCTCGAAGCACGCCGCGAACAGCTTCTTATGATCGGGAATCCACTGAAACGTCGCGTTCGAAAATATCAACGAGTACTCGCGCTCGCCGCGAAACTCGGCCACGTTCATCAACTCGAACGAAACTCGCCGCTTCAGCTCCGCCGGCTCGCCCTCCAGTACCTTGCGCGCCGCCTCGACCATCGCCGGCGACCCGTCCACTCCAATCGCCATCCCGTGCGCACTGCGCCGCGCCAGCTCGACCGTATTCTCTCCCGACCCGCACCCGAGGTCGATAATTTTCTCGTCGTCGCCAAGCTTCAGCCGCGAAAAAATGTACTCAACCGGCTCCGCCCGATACCTGCGAAAACGGTTGTAGAGTTCAGGATCCCAATCAGCCATCAGCGTCGCCTCCCTGTGCGGCAGCATAAGTGGCGAGCAAACCGCTCACAAGCGCGCATGCAGCAGCGTATGCTATCGTGCTCAAGCAGATCCCGATGAGCGATCCCTCCGAATCACAGCCGGCCGCGGCCAAGCGCAAGCCACGGCGTATCTTTGGCATCGGTGCAATTCTGCTGGGCGTTCCGATTATTCTCTGGATGGGTGCGGCTTTCTTCGTTGCGCGATCGTTGATGTACCCGGAGTTTATCCGGCGCGGTGGTCAGGACGTTTTCGGACAGCATGTTCCGGCCTTCCAGCGCGGCTCGCTGACGGACGTCGGCACGGCCCTCGGCGTCGAGCCCGAGCGCCTCGATTGCGGCGTCGTCCAGGAAGACGGTATCCGCCATCGCCAGGTCAGCGTGGTGAGCTGGTATTTCCCGGGCAAGCGGCGCGAAGCGGTCATAATCGTGCCGGCCGCCGGAGCGCCGGAGACCGCGATGATTCCATACGCGAAGTTCCTGCTCGGCGCCGGCTATACGGTGGTCGCGGCATACAGTGCCAACAATCCGGACTACGGGATCAACTGGGGAATGCTCAAGCGCAAATTCGCGCTGGCGACTGCGCGCACGCTGAAGGATGAGCTGGGCTTCAAGAAAATCGCCGCGCTCGGAATCGGCGAAGGCGCTGCCGGCGTAATCATGGCCCAGGCCGAGCAGCCGCTCTTCATCGCGATCGTCGCCGACAGCTCCTACGCGAACCTCGAACAGCTATTCATGCGCAGCCCGTCGATGACCCGGCTGAATCCGGCCTTCCTCTCCACCGTGATGTGGGAAGCGCAAGTCTGGTTCGGCCGCAAGCTGAGCCAGATCTCGCCGGCCGTCGATGCAGCCAATCTGGGCACTTGCTCCCTGCTGGTAATTCAGAATCGCGACGACCAGGTCACGCCGCTCGCCGACGGCCAGGCGATCCTCAACGCGGCCGGCTACAACGGACAGATGTGGACGGTTCCATCGGGCGGTCACGGCGACGCTATCTTCGAGGATCCCGCCGGCTACGCCTCCCGAGTGATCAAGTTCCTCAACGCAAGTTTTGATAATTAAAACGCCCGCCGCCAACGTGTAATTGCATTGACGGCGGACGCTGCGTCCAAACTTACATGCGCGGCTGGCTGAGATCCGTCAGCAGCGTGTTCTTGAGCCGCTCGAACAGCTCGTCGATATTCCACGGGCCGTTGTTGTACAGCACCTTGTCCGCGATGATGTGCCGATAGCGCATGATGCGGAAGCCCGACGCGCCGAAGCATTGCCCGGTCACGTTCGCGGCCTCGTCGCTGGCGAGGAACACCACGATCGGCGCGACGTTGGCGGGATCGCGCGGCGTGCCCTCGACCTTGTCCGACTGCGGAATTCCAGTCGCGCCCGGCATGCGCCCCGCGGGAATCGTATCGGTCATGCGCGTCGACGCGCCCGGCATGATCGCATTCACCGTGATTCCATATTTCTGCAGCGAGTTCGCACTCGAATATGTCAGCCCGAGGATTCCCGCCTTGGCCGCCGCATAGTTCGGCTGGCCGGGACTGCCGAGCGCCGAGTTCGACGAGAAGTTGATGATCCTGCCGAACTTGCGCTCGCGCATGTGCGCCGACGCCGGCTTGATCGTGCAGTAGTGCCCCTTCAGGTGCACTCGGATCACGTCGTCCCATTCCTGTTCCGACATGTTGAAGATCATGCGGTCGCGCAGGATGCCGGCGACGTTCACCAGGATATCGAGCTTGCCGAATTCCTTGATCGCCTGGTTGACGAGACCCTCGCCGCCTTCGACCGTCGCGATATCCATGTGATTGGAAACTGCGTTACCGCCGCCTGCCTTGATTTCCTTGACCACTTCATCGGCGGGCGATTGCGTTTCCTTCTGGCCCGCGACCGTGACGCCAAGATCGTTGACTACTACTGCGCATCCCTGCGCGGCGAATGCCCTCGCGATGCCGCGGCCGATACCGCGACCGCCGCCGGTGATGGCGGCTACTTTTCCGTCGAGCTTGCCCATCGCTCAATTCTCCCTTGCGGCATGATGCCGGAATCCAAACGCGCCCAGCGTTTCGGTTCGTGTGATAGAGCGCTTATACCGCAAAACTCTGCGAACGGAACAGGTATGCGTGTGCGCCAATAGCGGCGGGCACGGCGGCCCGCCCACTGCAAAAACTAATCCCCGATTCCAGCGAGCCGCGCCGCCGCGCCCCAAGTGGGGCGGGCCCGCCTTGCTTCAAGTGGGGCGGGCCGCCGTGCCCGCCATCCGACGCCCGCTCATTTATTATCTGCGTGTGCGCTGTACGGATTCGAGAAGACGAATTCCGTGACCTCGCCCAAGGTCGTCAGCCGGCCAATCTTGCCGTTGGGCTCGGTGAACCACAGGTTGCCGTCGGGACCGGCGGTGATGAACGTCGCCATCGAGTTCGCGGGCATCGGAAACGCCGTGAAACTTCCCTTGGGCGTGACGCGATAGATCACCTGCGCGCGAATCACCGTCACCCACAGATTTTTGTCGGCGCCCGCCGCGATTCCGAGCGGCACTCCCCCGCCGGCAACGCGACCTCGGTGATATAGCCGTCCGGCGTGATTCTGCCGATTTTGTTGGCCTGCGGCTGCGTGAACCACACGTTGCCGTCGGCGCCCAGCGTCATCATCGCGGGCCGCGTATCGGGCAGTCAGGATCGCGAATTCCTTGACGTTGCCGGAGGAGGTGATACGCGCGATGCGATTCGCCTTGTCCTCGGCGAACCACAGGTTGCCGTCGCTGCCGGCTGACGATTTCCGCGGGACCCGTCGCCCTTGGGCAGTTCGATCTCGGTCAGCGTGCCGGTCGTGCTGAGACGGCCGATGCGATTGCCCGAATGCTCGGTAAACCACAGATTGCCGTCGGGCCCCGCCGTGATTCCCGCTGGCCCGCTGTCCGAATGGGGCAATTTCACGTACGCGATTTTTCCGTCAGGCGCGACGCGCCCGATGCGATTGCCAATCGTGTCGGTGAACCAGACCGCGCCGTCCGGGCCCGCGGTGATCCGTTCGGCGAATCCGTCGGGATCGATGGGGAAGCGCTTGGTCGCGCCGTACGGAGTCATCCTGCCGATGCCGTCGCCCTGGTATTCGGTAAACCACAGGTTGCCGTCAAGGCCGGCGGTGATCGCATACGGCGCATGCGTCCCGAGTGGCGCTCCAGTCGGCGTTGGCTGCGCGCTCGGAGTGGCGGCCACAGTCGCAGGCTTCGACGGTTGATGCGTCGCGCATCCCTGCGCGATCGCGATTGACAGCGGCAAAAATTACGCCAAGAACGCGATGCGGGCGCGCGCCGGTTCGAACGATCTGCTCAATTGACGATCCGATTCGCTCTCAGCTCGGAAATCTCGCTGGCGCCGAATCCAAACTCGCCGAGAATTTCGTCGGTGTGCTGCCCCAGGTCTGGCGGATGACGCCACAACTCGGGCTCGGTGCGCGAGAATCGCGCGGGCGATCGCACGGCGCGCACGCGTCCCGCCTTGGGATGCTCGTATTCGAAGAACGTCTCATTGGCGACGAACTGCGGATCGGTCCAGATCGAGTCGTAGTCGTTGACCGGCCCGCATGGAACGTCGGCCGCTTCGATACGCTCGAGCCAGTACGCCGACGGCTTGTGTCGGGAACAGCGTGATCAGGTTCTTGATCGATCGGCGCACTCGTTCCGGCCGCGGCTCGTCGCCCTCGAACCATTCCGGATGCCCGACCGCTTTGAGAATCGCCGTCCAATGCTTGTCCGTCAGCGGCGCAATCGTGATGTAGCCGTCGGCCGTCTGAAACGGCTCGAGCGTATTCATCGACGGCGCGACTCCCGCGTCGTGCGGCAGATAAGTGTGGCGCGACGCCGTGTCGGGCATCAGGTAGTAGGCAACCGCGTCGATCATCGCGATCTGGAGATGCTGGCCTTTGCCGCTGCGCTGCGCCTCGGTCAGCGCCGCGAGGATCGAGATCGCCGCCGTCATCGCAGTGACCTTGTCGCCGAGAATATTTTTGACCGCGCGCGGCCGTCCCTGCGTGCGCTGCGAAGTCATCACTCCCGCCATCCCCTGGATAATCGGATCGTACGCGGGCTTGTTGACCGACGGCCCCGAGAAGCCGTAGCCGGCGATCGAACAGTAAACAATTTTCGGATTGCGCGCCGCGACCGCGTCGTAGCCGACGCCCAGCCGATCGACGACGCCGGGCCTCACGTTCTGCACGACAATGTCGGCGCGCTCCGCCATCTTGAGAAATACTTCCGCAGCGCCAGGCTGCTTGAGGTCGAGCATCATCGCGCGCTTGTTGCGATTCCAGTTGAGGATCGCAGACCGTGACACCGCCGCGCTCGTTGCCCGCTCGGCGTCCGCGAAACGTCGCCGTCGGGCGGCTCGATTTTGATTACGTCCGCGCCCAGATCGCCAAGCATCATGGTGCAAAACGGCCCCGACACCACCATGCTCAAATCCAGTACGCGAATTCCTTCCAGTGGTCCCATGCGATGCCTCCGGGAAAAATGCTCCCCGAGTATTCCTAAACGAGCCGCGCGATCAGTGATGCTTATAGTTCAACCCGCATCCGCGCGACAACGTCTGAGTCGGAGGCAGAAGAACCTAACCTCTTAACCCCTTCCCGGGAAGGGGAACCGAAAGTTGAGAGCGAAAGGTCGTCCTCGACATTTCGCGATTTCTTAAACACCGGGTGCAGGGGTCACCCCTGCCGAAGGAAGCGTGAAACCCGCCGCGGGTTTCACTACGATCAAGTTCCTCCATCCACAAACCGCCCGCTCTTCACCGCGATGTCGCGCACCTTCGCGACGCGCGACTGAATCGCGCGGCTACGCCGCATCCGTTCCAGCGTCAGCGGGATCCGATATGTCCAGTTCGAAGTCGCTGATCGTGCCGGGCCGGTTGATCCGCGCACTCCATCCGAACAAATCCTGGATTGGAATGATCACCAGCCGCGACGGCGCCAAGTACAGCAGCGCCAGGATCGCGTCGCGCTCCGACTCCTCGAGCATCCGGCGCGGATACACTTTGCCTTCGAGTCCAAGCGAGCGCACGAATTTCTCACGCTCGCGAAACCGGCTGCGCATGCCACCACACCGTCAGCGGTTCAGTGTCATGCGTCCCCGTCGTCGCGAGCGAGAGTTCCGGATACGTCGCGGGATTTAGCCACGGCTCGTCGCCGTGACCCCAGTCGCGCTCCCACTGCATCACCTTGTATCCCGGCACGCCCAGCCGCGTCAGCGATTGCCGCGCCCACGGCGGCACCGTGCCCAGGTCCTCTGCGATCAACTCGGTCGCTCCCACCTCCTCCCTGATCGTGCGAATGACCTCTTCGCCCTGCCGCAGCTCTTCGTCTTCGTTGGCTGGCGTGAAATTTCCCGGCGCATTGGGATCGTCGCCAAAGTTGAACGTGCGATAAAGCCCGATCACGTGATCGATGCGCAGCAAATCGTAAAGCGTGCTGGCGTGACGCGCGCGCGCGCGCAGCACCTTGAAGCCCTCCGCGCGCATCTGGTTCCAGTTGGGCAGCGGCAGACCCCATCGCTGGCCCTTGGGATTGAAACCGTCGGGCGGCGCACCGACGGTGCGCGTCAGATCGAACTCCTCCTGGTTCGCCCACACCTCAGCGCTGTCGCGGCAGGGCGAGAACGCGAGGTCGCCGCCGATGAACGCGCCGTGTGCCGCCGCATACGCGCGCATCTCGGCCCACTGCCGATGCGCAATGAACTGCCAGTAGCCGTACATCTCAATCGGGTCGGCAAGCTCACGCCGCGCGAGCGCGAGCGCCACCGGATCGCGATTCACAAATTCCGTCGGCCACGTTTCCCACGCGGTCCAGTTGAAGCGCTCCTTCAGCGCGCGGAACAGCGCATAGTCGTGGATCCAGTACGCGTTGGTCTCGATGAAGAGGTCGAGCGCCGCGCCGTCGTCGCGGCCGCCGCGCGCACGGCTCGCACGATACGCGCGTTCGAGCAATGCGAATTTTTCTTTGCCGAATGATCGCGCGCGGAACAAAGCGCGCCTTGCCGACCGCCTCGCGCGCGCGGGCCGACGACCACGCGCCCGACGCCCGGCAGACCGCCGATCGAGATGTACATCGGATCGATCGCCATCACGCTCATCGCGCTGTACGGGCTGAGGTCGTCGGGCCCGGTCTCGTCCAGCGGCAGCAACTGGATCACGCGATGACCCATCGAGAGCGCAAAATCGATCATCGGCGCGAGATCGAGTATCTCGCCGCGCCCGAGATTGTCGCGCGTGCGGAGCGAGAACAGTGGAATCAGGATTCCCGCAGACCGCGTCAGCATCGTGGCAACTCAGCAGTCCGCAGTCCGCGAACTCAAATCACGTAGCCGCCGTTGGGGCTGATCACCTGGCCAACCATGAACTTCGAATCGTCGCAGGCAAGAAACAGCGCCGCCGCGGCGATATCGCGCGGCTCGCCGAAGCGCCCAATCGGCGTGATCGCTTCTATCGACTTGCGCATTTCTCCGTCGATGATCGAGGTCATCGGCGTGTCGATGAATCCCGGCGCGATGCAATTGACCAGGATTCCCAGTGGCACCACTTCGCGCGCGACCGACTTGGTAAACGAGATGATTCCGCCCTTCGCCGCGCAATAGTCCGACGCAAACGCGAGCCCGGTCGTGCCCGCGATCGAGCCTATATTGATAATGCGTCCCGACTGCTTCGGGATCATCACCTTCAGCGCCTCGCGCGTGCAGTAGAACGTCGAGTCGAGATGCGTCGCGAGCATCTTGTGCCAGTCCTCGTCGGTCTTTTCGTGAGTCGGCGTCGCCACGCTCGTCTCGCGGCTACGCGCGATTCCCGCGTTGTTGATCAGTATGTCGATAGTACCGAAAGCCGCAATGAACTCCGCGAACATCTTCGCCACTGCCGCGCTGCTCGACACGTCGGCGACGAACGGCCGCGCCTTCCCGCCGGCGCGCTCGATTTCCGTCACGACGTTCTGCGCCGACTCGGGCTTGATATCGTTGACTCCCACCTTCGCGCCCTCGCGCGCGAACGTCAGCCCCATCTCGCGCCCGAGTCCCGATCCGCCGCCGGTGATCAGTACAACTTTGTCTTTGAGTTTCATTTGATCGACGCCCTACTTTTTGCCTTCCTTGAGTTGCCGTTTCCAATCGAGCCGCCGCGCCTCTGCGCCGGCCGCTTCCGCTTCAGGGACCATGCCCTTCTTCTGATAGAACATGCTGAGGTTGGTATGCGCCAGAATGTCTTCGGGTTCCTGCGCGATGTATTTCTTCGTCAGCTCGATCGCCGTGTCGAGATCGCCCTTCGCCTGGTAGCACATCGATCATCCCGTGAATCGCGTCGGCGTACTTCGGGTCGAGCTTCGAGCGCCTGCTTGTACAACTCGATCGCTTCGTCGAACTTGTCGTCGGCGTAGGCGTCGATCGCCTCGTCGTATAGCTCTTCCTTATCGGGCATAGCTCCACCTCGCATGCATTTCGCGCATCCCCACCCTCTTATATACTAGACTCCGTACTATGGAGAATTCGCCCGCACCGACCGAAGCCGACGTTTACGAAGTGCTGCGCGAGTGCTACGACCCCGAGATTCCCGTCAACCTGGTCGACCTCGGACTAATCTACGGCGTGCAGATCGAGGACCGCGTCGTCAATGTCACGATGACGCTGACCGCGCCGGGCTGCCAGATGGGCATGATGATCACGCAGGACATCCAGGACAAGCTGCTCGGCATCCCCGGATGCGACGACGCCAGCGTCGAGATCGTGTGGGACCCACCCTGGACCCCGCACATGATGACCGAGGCGGCGAAGAAACAACTAAAAATCGACGACTAGGTCTTCCGCTACAAGACCGCAAATCCGCGGTAACCGGCAGTTCAAACAAGTCCCCACGCAAGAGGCGCGTTGAGAAGAATAGAACTTCAACGTTCTCGATTTCACCCGATTCAGGATTGAGCCGCACGACGACTTCGTCAGGCAACTCCTCCGATTCCTGCGCCGGATATGGATCGCGCTTGTTGATGTACAAGATGTCGGCGTCGCGGTCGTATTTGAAACTCAACTTCGCTTCCATTCGACATCTCCTGCCGCGACACTGCGCGCAACGTAGGCAGTGATAATCCAGTTCCTGCCATCGCTTGTTGATGAGCATAGCACAACAACCACGACGTGCTTACCGCCCAACAGGTCGTCGAACCAGCGCGAGAAGAGCCGCGCCGAAGCAAATCGTCCGCTGCGGCGAATCTGGTCCGGTTCAGCAAGAGTCTGCTCGATTTTTACTAGATGGGTTGGCAACAACTCGGGATGCCGCTCAGCAATGTGCTGTTCGCGCACGTCCGTAAGTTCGACTTCACCTTCGAGGAATGGACACGGAAACTTCTTCAAGTTGCCGCTCGCCATTCAATCAGGATCGATCAGCACGCCTGGATTGAGGATCGAGCGCGGATCGAGAGCCTTCTTCGCCGCCTTCAGCGCGAGCGCGAATCCATCGGGACGCTGGCGGTCGTACCACGGCCGATGGTATCTGCCGACCGCATGATGATGCGTGATCGTGCCGCCCAGCGCGATCAACTTGTCCGAGACCGCCGCCTTTATCTCGTCCCATTGCTCCAGCTCGGAGCCGCGCTTGCCCGGCGCGAGAATCGTGTAGTACGGCGCCGGCCCATCGGGATAAACGTGCGTGAAGCGGCACGTCACCGTGCCCTTGCCGCAGACGCGCGTGATCGCGTCGCGCGCGCACTCCATCATCTGGCGATGGAAGTCCGGGAATCGCTCCCACGTGATCGACGTCTCGAACGTGTCGCTCACCATCCCCATCGCGGCGACGGTGTCCATCAGGTACGGCGCGTTGAGGAACGCGTTGCGCCACGCGCCCGGCCGAGCCTTCATGCGTCGCCTCGGCGTCGGTGCGAGTCTTCGCCGCGTCCGCCGGAATTTTCCCGCCGTGATCGGCGCAGCACTCGAGCGCGCGCTTCATCCACGGCTCCAGCGGATGGTCCGCGGACTCGAACGCGAGCACCAGCACCGCCTCGTCGCCGTTGCCCGCGCCGGAGTTGAACGCCTCGCCTTCGTCGAGCACGCGGCAATTCGCGGGATAGATTCCCGCCTGCGAAATCTGGCGCACCGCATCCGCCGCCTTGAACATGCTCGGGAACGGCACCGACGCGCCCGCGCGAAACGTCGGCCGATCCTGCAGGCGCATCCATGCCTCGGTGATGATGCCGAGAATTCCCTCGGAGCCGATGAACATCCGATCCGGGCTCGGACCCGCGCCGGAGCCAGGCAGGCGCCGCGACTCGACGATTCCGGTCGGCGTCACGACGCGCAGCGATTCGACGAAGTCGTCGATATGCGTGTAGAGCGTCGCGAAATGCCCGCCCGAGCGGGTCGCGATCCATCCGCCGAGCGTGGAGAACTCGAACGACTGCGGAAAATGCCGAATCGTCAGGCCGTGCGGCTTCAACTGCGCATCGAGCGCGGGGCCGTACACGCCCGCCTGGATTCGCGCCGCGCGCGAGACCTTGTCGACCTCGACGACTTTGTCCAGATGCATCAGATCGATCGACACCGCGCCGCGATAACGGTCGCCGTCGGGCGGCTCGACTCCACCGACGACGCTCGAGCCGCCGCCATACGGCACCGCCGCAATATTCGCGCCGTCGCACCATTCGAGAACGCGGATCAATTCCTTCTCATCGCGCGGAAACGCGACCACGTCGATCGGATTCGGATAGTCGCGGCGGAACGCGCGCCGGATATCGCGCGATCCCTTGCCGTAGGTGTGGCCCGCGCGCTCATGCGCGCGCGGTCGTGCAAATCGCTTCGAGCGCGGCCGGCGGCTTCACGCGCGGCGCGCGCAAATTCAGGTCGCTTTCTTTCGGCGGCGGCGTGAGCTCGAGCGGCCCGAGCCCGAATCGCTTGGCCATCCGCTCGGCCATGTGCTTCTGCTGTTCGGGAGTCGGCCCCTGGTCCTCGTAGCCCCATCCCCAGAACTTTCGCTTGCGATTCTCGGCCATCGGATTTGCCCTCGCGCTGTGTCGAAGTTGCTGCCTGCGGCGATTCTGCGCCCGCCGCGCCCGCGAGGGCAACCACGCCGACGGTTGCGCGCAGTCCGCCACAGTCGTATCAGTCGAATTAGTTCATCGATGGAGGTTGCATCATGAGTGACGACACGACAATTTCCGCGGCGGATCCGCATCCGCGCAAAAGGATCGATCTCCTCAGCACCTGGATGTCGTATGCGGACACCGGCGCCGGCGATCCGGTGGTTTTCCTGCACGGCAATCCGACTTCGTCTTACCTGTGGCGCAACGTCATTCCGCATCTCGCGGCCGTTGCGCGATGCGTCGCGCCGGATCTCATCGGGATGGGCGCTTCGGGGCCGTCGGCGACCGGCACGTATCGCTTCGCCGATCACGCGCGCATCTCGACGCGTTCTTCGATGGCGCTGAATCTCAAGCGCAAGGTCACGCTGGTCGTGCACGACTGGGGCTCGGCGCTGGGCTTTCATTGGGCCGCGCGGCATCGCGACGCCGTCAAGGGAATCGCGTACATGGAGGCGATCGTGCAGGCCGCTGCAATGGTCGGAGTGGTCGCAGCAGGCGGTCGCCGATCTTCAAGGCGCTGCGAAGTCCGGCCGGCGACGAGATGATTTTGAAAAATAATATTTTCGTCGAGCGCATCCTGCCCGGCAGCGTCATCCGCAAGCTGAGCGACGAGGAGATGGACGCGTATCGAAAGCCGTTCGTCGAGCCGGGCGAGTCGCGGCGGCCGACGCTGTCATGGCCGCGCGAGATTCCGATCGAAGGCGAGCCGGCCGACGTCGTCGCGATCGCCGAGCAGCTACTCGAAGTGGCTGGAGAAGAGCGCGACGCCGAAGTTGTTCGTCAATGCCGAGCCGGGCGCGATCCTGACCGGCGCGCAGCGCGAGTACTGCCGGCGATGGCCGAATCAGCGCGAGGTGACGGTCAAGGGCGTGCACTTCATCCAGGAAGATTCGCCGCACGAGATCGGACGCGCGATCGCCGACTGGTACAAGTCGATCTCGAAAAATAACGCTGCCCTTTTTCGTCGACGCCGCACTTGACAGATGCGCGCCCCCGTTGTATTTAACCATAGGTTATTTAACTGAATGGTTCAACAGCCCATGTCCCCGGCACGATCTCGACGCGACTTTCTCGGCGCTGGCCGATCCGACCCGGCGCGCGATTCTGGCCCGGCTGGCCGTCGGGTGAAACCTCAGTGTCGGAGCTGGCCGAGCCGTTCGAGATGAGCATGCCGGCTATCTCCAAGCATCTGAAGGTTCTGCAGCGAGCCGGTCTGATCGAGCGCGGGCGCGAGGCGCAGTGGCGGCCGTGCCGGCTGGCGGCGGCGACCGCTCAAGGACGCGTCGGACTGGCTCGAGCATTATCGACGGTTCTGGGAGGAGGCTTCGATCGCCTCGAGGATTATTTGCGCGAGCTGAAGCAGGAGTCGGAAAAGAAGGAGAAGAAGAATGGCCGCAAGAAGTAACGCCGCCGCCGTGTCGGGCGATCGGGAACTTGTTATTAGCCGCGTGTTCGATGCGCCGCGGGAGATCGTGTGGAAAGCGTTTACGGAGCGCGAGCGGATGGCGAAATGGTGGGGGATGAAGGGGTGGACGACGCGAATCGTCGAGCTCGATCTGAGGCCTGGCGGGACGCTTCTGTACGTGAACCGGATGCCGGACGGGCGCGAGATGGTCGGCAAGTGGGTGTATCGGGAGATCGTTGCGCCGGAGCTGCTGGTGGTCGTGCATTTTTCGACCGATGAAACAGGCCTGCCGATACCGCATCCGTATGACCCTGCGCTGCCGCCGGAGATGCTCACAACGTCGCGGTTTATCGAGCGCGGGAACAAGACGGTGCTCGAGCTGCGGTCGGTTCCGATCAACGAGACTGCGGCGCAGCGGGCAGCGTTCAACAAGCTGGCGGATGCGATGGAAACTGGGTTCAACAATTCGCTGGATTTGTTGGATGAGTATTTGGCGAAGGAGGGAGGCACGCGATGACTTCGGCGAGGGCGATAGATGGCTCCGCGCGCGCAGATACGGCGGAGCGCGAGATTGTCGCGACGCGGGTTTTCGATGCGCCGCGCGCGCTCGCGTTCAAAGCGTGGACAGAGCCGACGCATCTTGCGCGATGGTGGGGACCGAATGGATTTACGATCACCACCTACGAGATGGACTTCCGGGTCGGCGGCGCGTGGCGCTTCGTCATGCACGGACCCGATGGGCGCGACTACCAGAATGAAAACGTCTATGTCGAAATCGTGAGCCCGAGCGACTGGTTTACAGGCATGTGTCGGATCCCAAACACGAGACGACAGTGACCTTCGAGGATGATGGCGGCAAGACAAGGCTGACGGCGCGGATGGTGTTTGAATCGGCGGCGTTGCGCGAGAAGACGATGAAGCAGTTCAACGCCGTCGAAGGGTTGAAGCAGACGCTGGGGCGGTTGGGCGAGTATGTGGCGCAGATGAAGGGGCAAATCCGATGAGTGCCAACGCGGAAGTTGTGGTTGGGGAGCGCGAGCTTACTATCACGCGGGTCTTTGATGCGCCGCGGCCGCTGGTTTTCTTCGCGTGGTCCAGACCCAAACATCTGATGCGTTGGTTCGCGCCCAACAACTTCACCGTGCCGGAGTGCGAGATGGACTTCCGCGACGGCGGAAAGTTCCGGCTGTGCATGCGCGGCCTGGGCAAAGACCATTGGATGAACGGCGTCTATCGCGAAATCGTCAAGAATGAGCGGATCGTCTGGAGCGGCTTGATTGATAACGACACGAACGAAGTGGTGACGACGGTGACGTTCGCCGTTATGGCCGGCAGCAAGACACGGCTCACCGTGCATCAGACCTACTCGATCGAAACTGATTCGACCCGCGGTGCAGCGCAGGGATGGAGCGAGACGCTCGACCATCTCGCCGCGTTGCTGGCGGACGCCTAAGACCAGGAACCTAACCCCTAACCCCTTCCCATTGTGGGAAGGGGGACCGGAGAGTGAAGGAGAATTACTATGGGAGCAACAGTTAATCTCGTTACCGAGCCGGCGGATCGCGTGCTCAAGATCGAGCGAGTGTTCGATGCGCCGCGCGATCTCGTGTTCAAGGCGTGGACGGAGCCCGAGCATATGGCGAAATGGTTCGGGCCGCGCGGCTTCAACAGCACCGTGGTGAAGAGCGAACTGCGCGCCGGCGGCGCGTATCGAATTCATATGAAGGGACCCGACGGCGAGCATTGGATGCAAGGCGTCTATCACGAAGTGAAGCCGCCGGAACGGCTGGTGATGACCGGGAGCTGGGCCGATGCGCAATGGAATCCGACGCGGCCGGAGACGACGCTGACGTTGTTGTTCGAGGATGTCGGCGGGCAGACGAAGCTGACGTTGCACAACGCCATCTTCGAATCGGTCACCGCTCGCGACATGCACAACGAGGGATGGACGAGTTCGCTGGATTGTTTGGCGGAGTATTTGGGGAGTGTCGAGTAAGAGGCGAAGGAGCGGAAACTTGAATCGCGCGAGTCGCGCTGTATGAGGACCCTCACCTTGATCCTCTCCCTAACAGGGAGAGGGGAAGATCGGAGAGGCGGTAGTTATGAAGAGTGTTGAGTCGATCACACCGAGTAGTGGCGAGTTGATTTTGATTGTTGGGACCGTCAAGGGGGTTTTTATTTTTCGGAGCGACCGCGAGCGGCGGCGGTTTGATATTGCGGGGCCCTATTTTAAGGGGCAGGCGGTGTTCTCGACTGCATATCTCCCTGGGAAGCGGGCGCCGCGGATTCTGAGTTGGGCATATGAGTATGCATTGGGGGGCGCTGGTCAGCCGGACGGATGATTTCGGCGCGAGCTGGCATGAGCCGGAAGATGGGAACGTGAAGTTTCCGGCTGGCAGTGGGCTTGCGTTGAATGCCGTGTGGGCGCTGGAGCCGGCGCCGTTGATCGGAGACGACGTTGTTTTTGCGGGGGCCGATCCGGCGGCGCTGTATCGATCGGATGATCGCGGCGAGACGTTTTGTCCCGTCGAGTCGCTGCTGAACCATCATGAGCGGCCGTACTGGATGCCGGGCGCCGGCGGGCTCTGTCTGCATACGATTTTGATCCATCCGCAGGATCCCAAACGGATCATGGTGGGGATTTCGTCGGCCGGGATGTATCGGAGCGACGACGGCGGTGAGTCGTGGACGCGGCGCAACAACGGCGTGAAGATGGACGGCGGGCCGCCGCACGCGCCGCATTTCGGTCCGCAATGCGCGCATAAGATGCGGTTCGACGCAAAAAATCCGGAGCGGATTTATCTACAGAACCATCCGGGGGTTTACCGCAGCGACGATGGCGGCGATTCGTGGATCGATATCCACGCGGGACTGCCGTCGGAGTTCGGCTTTCCGCTGGTGGCGCATCCGAGCCGCGGCGATACGGCGTACCTGATACCGCTCGAGTCGGATAATTTTCGCGTGCCGATCGAAGGCGCGGTCAAGGTGTGGCGCACGCGCGATGCCGGCGAATCGTGGGAGCCGCTGGGCAAGGGACTGCCGAATCGCGACTGCTATTTTTCGGTGCTACGCGACGCGTTCGCGTCGGACCGGCTCGATCCCGTGGGGCTCTATTTCGGCACGCGCGGCGGCCAACTGTTCACGTCACGCGACGAGGGCGAGAGCTGGGATTCGATCGCCGACTGGCTGCCGGCCGTGCTGTGCGTGAAAGCGGTCGAGGTCGCGTGAGGAGCGGCGATGCTTTTTCATTTGCCATCGGCGATCCGTCGATTCGCGGGCGACAGCGAATTCGTCGAGATGAAGGTCGCGCCCGACGTGCGGATGACGGTCGGCGAGGCGTTCGTGATGCTTGGGCGCGACTATCCGGGAATCCGGCAGCGGGTGCTCGACGATCAGAACAACATCCGGCGGCACGTCAACGTATTCGTCAACGGCGAGAACGTGCGTTTCATGCAAGGCGTCGCGACGCGGGTTTCCGATGAGACTGAAGTGTGGATTTACCCGGCGCTCTCAGGCGGATGATTGGTCGATCCTGGTGTCGGTCGAACGACTATACGATAGAGCGACAACAAATTTCGTTGAATGAAATAAGCGAGGGCGGACTGATGCGCATCAGCAAAAATCATTTAGGCGTCGGCTTCGAGGTCTGGAACAATCAGCAGAGCTGGTTCTGGTACGTGGACAATACGAATCGCAACGGAATGATTGGCGCGGCGGCGAGCGAGTCCGACGCGATTGCCGAGGCGCATTCGTCGATTGAGGAGATATCCAATTCGAGTGCGCGGCCCGGGTGGGAGTGCTCGTTGGGGAGGCTCGCGCGGTATCTGGCGGAAGTCTGCGGCGTTGCCGACTGACGTTCCTGATGACCGAATGAATTCGGAAGAACAGGACGACGGAATAAATTCCGCCCTGCTCGCAAGGAGTAGAAACATGGAAACTCCGCAGGAATACTACGAGCAGAATGGCCCAATGACGGCTCTGGGAGCGCATGCGGACGAAGTGCGCGCGATGCCGAAGGATATCGCGGGCCTATGCGAGGTCGTACAGGGCGTGCTGATACATCGCGATATCGCGCCGTGGCTGTATGGGATCACGTTGACGGAAGAGCAGCGCGAGGATGGGCATCTGCGTGAGATGGGTAAGATGCTCGCGCGGATTCGTGAGATCGATTCGCGGCCGCTTGCGACTGCGCGCGATGCCGGACATCGGCTGCCCAGCGTGTGTCGTCATTTCTCGTTGATGCTATGCGCGATCCTGCGCGCGCAGGGTGTGCCGGCGCGGCCGCGATGCGGCTTTGGCGCATATTTCACTCCGGGCAAGTTCGAAGACCATTGGGTGTGCGAATATTGGAACGCCGGCGAAGAGCGATGGATCCTGGTGGACGCGCAGTTGGATGCGATTCAGCGCAAAGCGCTCAATATCGTTTTCAATCCGGTCGACGTGCCGCGCGACCGCTTCATAATCGCGGGCGACGCGTGGCAGATGTGCCGCAGCGGCCGCGCAGAGCCGAGCCGTTTCGGCCTGACCCATATCCATGAAAGCGGGTTATGGTTCATCGCGGGCAATGTCATTCGCGATCTCGCGTCGCTCAACCGGATGGAGATGCTGCCGTGGGACGTTTGGGGCGCGATGGATATGAACGACGCGGCGATTAGCGACGAGCGGAAACTGCTGCTGGACAAGGTCGCGGCGCTGACGCTCGCGGGTGACGACCAGTTCGCCGAGGTGCGCGCGATCTACGAATCCGACGAGCGTCTGCGCGTGCCGCCGGTGGTGCTCAACGCGCTGCGCAACGCGCGCGAAAAGATCGCGAGCTAAACGTCGCGGGGAAGTTTGCCGCCGGGATCACTCGCCCGTGCCGCTCAGCGGTACTACCTGGTTCGCGTTTGCGGCATTATCGAGAATCGTCAGCGTCGATGACACCGGCCCGGTCGACATCGGGCGGAATTCCACGGTTAGCTTGCACTTCATTCGCGGCATCAGTTGCGCGGCGCACGTCGTGCTCACCGTTGAGAACTCCGGACCGCTCGCCGGGATCATGGCCATCGGGTGGCCGAAAGTAATCGGCACTCCCTTTTTGGCCTGATTGACGAGCGTCAGCGTCGCAGACTCGGCGCGCCCTACTTTCACTTTGCCGAAATTCTTCGACGACGGCGTGACCTTGAGGCGGTCGGGAACCGGAGTCGGCGTCGGGGTGGGTGTCGGGGTTGCGGTCTGAGTTGCGGATGCGGTCGGCGTTGCGGTCTGCGTGATAGTCGCGGTCATGGTCGAAGTCGCGGTCTGAGTCACGGAAGGAGTTGCTGTCGGCGTCGCCGTCGAGGTGGCCGTCGAAGTTGCCGTTGCGGTCTGAGTAGCTGTCGCCGTACCCGTTGGAGTTGCTGAGGCCGTCGCCGTCGAAGTCGGCGTTGAAGTGGCGGTTGCGGTCGCCGTCCGAGTGGCAGTCGCGCTCGGAGTTGCCGATGCCGTCGCGGTCAGAGTGGCCGTTGCGCTCTGTGTCGCGATGGTCGTGGACGTGGCCGTTGAGGTTGCGGTGTCAGTGGCGCTTGCGGTCGCCGTTGCAGTCGCTGTCGGCGATGCCGTCGCGGTTGCAGTTCCAGTCGCGGTCATCGTTGATGTGGCTGTCGCTGTTGCGGTCGCGGTGGTGGTCGCCGTGGCCGTTCGGGTGGCGGTCGTGGTTGGCGTTGAGGTTGCCGAGGCGGTTGGGGTGGCGCTTAGCGTTGCCGTGGGCGTCACGGTCGGAGTGGCTGCTATCACCGAGACTGTGGCCGGTGAGGAAGCGATACCGTTGGCGACGACGACCAGGCTGCTCGACCCGGTCTCGATTCCCGCCGGGACGTTGAATTCTGTCGAGACAGTCTCGCTGCCCGTCGCGACCGCCATCGTGCTGTGATTGTGCGTGCGTGCGTAGAAGACGTTGCCGGTCGCGTTGTTGGTGATTCGCACCAGCGGAAAATTGGTGGCGGCCTGGTAGTCGTCGCCATAACCGACGGCTTGCGACAAGCCGTTGAACTGCGTGCCGGTGAGTTGGTAGTTCGTGCCGCCCGGACTCACTTGCGCCGGCGAGCTCGCGATAGCCGGCGCCCATGACGCGTTGGGAGTCCCGGCCGGCGTGTAGAGCTCGATGTAATTGTAGGTATTGGTATAGAGAACCTGATCCGTGGGCAGCACCAACAGGCGGCCGAGGTAGCTGGGCACATCGGCCGCATAGGTTGGCTGGGCCACTTCGGTCAAGCTGCTGCCGTCGAATTCGAAAAACACGGTCGGCGGCACCCATTCGCACGCCGCCTGGCTGTCGACCGGACTCGGCGCGATAAGCACATTGCCGTCCGGCAGCAGCGCCGCGGGCGCATCGGCGGCGACCAACTGCTCGGTCTTGTTCGATATCGAGCACTTACCCGAACTGTACGTATCGGTAATCGTTGGAAAGGCAGGGCCGCTCGACCATGTGCCGGTGCCGGTGTTGTAGACGTCGTTGAAGCCGGTGGCCCCCGAGGCGAACACGGTGCCGTCGGGACGCAACATCGCGGGGCCGATTTCATCGTAAGTAGTGCCGCCGTAACTGATGAGCGCCAGCGGATCGGGCGCCGTCCCGGCACTGATCCACGCCTGCGTGACGGGGCTATACATCAGCGCCGGAGTCTCGGTGGTATCGAGCGAGTTATAAATCTCCAGCGTGAAGACGTCGCCGTCAGGCAACAGGATCCATCCTTCTTCGTCGTTGGAGTCGTCGCCGGTTTTTCCCGGCGGCGTGAATGGCGCATTGAAGGTCGGCGGGCTCGTGCTCGTGTTCAAGGTTGCGGCTGCGTTGCTGAAAGGGTCGGCGAGCATGAACGTCCCGTCGTCGAGAACGACCGACTCGGCGTCGCCTATCTGGGTCCATCCGCTGGGCGCCGCGATACACGTCCAACTGTTGGCGACCGGATCGTAGATCGCGCCCTGGTTGGTCCAGACTTCGCCCGAGCTGCCGGCGTAGGTGTAGTTGTAATCGTACTCGCCGCCGATCATGACGAAGCGGCCGTCGGCCAGCACGGCGGAAGCATAGTATAGCGGCGCGTAGGTCGTGGCCGTTGACTTTTTGCCGTTGGGGCATAGGCCCGGCGAAGCGACCTGCGTCCAAGTGCCGTTGATATAGCTGCCGCTGATGTCAGGTGTCAGCGTCCACCATGCGCGGTCAGCCAGGTTCGAGTCTTCGACCAGGACGCGCCCGTCGGTCAGCAGGAATGCGCCGGCCGAGGCGGCAAACGACGGCTGATTGTTCAGCGGCGTCCAGATGCCGGAGGTCACGGCGGGCGCGCCGGTCGCGGCGAGGAAATCGGGCGCATACACGGCCGGCGCCTCGGGCTGGGAATCCGAAAGCGGGCTGATGGGAGCGTGGATCGCGTGCGGAGGAGGAGGACGCAGCGAGGCTCGCGTCGCGGAAGCGCGCGAGGAGGCAAGCGGCGCGCCGACGATCGTTATGCAAAATATGGCGGCGATGATCGCGCATATCGCGATTGCGGCGATTCGCGCTTTGCCGCACGGACTGCTCAAGCGCGGCTTAGTCCCAACGACAGTTGGAACATGGATGGCGATGCGTAGTCATGGCAATGGCGGCTGATCGACCCCCTCGCAGCTGGTTCTTTATATATCAAAGGAGAATGTGCGTTAAGGGAGGAATGAGCGTTTAGCGATGAATGGGCGAAGAGTTAGGATCACTGCCGATTTCAGCACCGGAACCGGCTTCGCTCGCGCGAAGCTGTCCGAGGTCCGTTCCTCCCATCGCTATCGCTCCCGTCGTCACGATGACAAATTTGCGGCGCGCGCGGAACTAACCCCTAACTCGGTCAAGGGCACGAACCTGCGATTCCGAAGCTGACCTCTCTGCGAGGATCGATATAAGGCACCACTGTCTGAAACCTTCTTGAAGAAAGATCGGCAAGCTTCAAGGTTCCCATCGGCTTCGGTCCAACCAAGGGGCTGTTGTTCTCTGTAACCTCCGGAGAGGAACCAGTTGTCGGAAGTCCCCAGTATAAGATCAGATTCTTGCCGATGAACGCGATTGGGCCGCCCCACTTCCCCGGCCAATCAACCTTCCTGGACTCTCCCGTTTTCAAATCGACATCAAAATTTCCCTCTGCTGTGTTAACGAGCAGCGACTCACCATCAGTCGAAACCATCGCGAACCTGCCCTTGCGCAACAATTTCCGTTCGCCAGTTTCAACATCGAGTACGTAGATCGTTTCCGGCTCACCCTGTTGCACGTAAGCGAGCCGCTTGCCATCTGGAAACCAGGACAGCCCGCGGTTCATCGCGATGACATCGGTTGAATGTTCGGTTTTCGTCTGAATGTTCCAGACATCGATCGGTCCCGACACGATCGGCGGCGCAAATCGCTTAACCGGTTGCGTCAGAAAAGCGACGTTGCCGCCGCGCGGAGCCAGCACCGGTGTGCTCATCGGATTGTCCCAGAGAGCGTCACCCGGCCGATCGAAGATCTCAACCTCGCCGGTCCCGTCCATCTTCATTGCCCGCATGCTGTGTGTCTTCGTATCCATGTTGAAATCCACGAAGACGACCCAGCCGTCGGCATCGGGACCGGCTACCGAGTGGAGCGCGTCGCGCGCAGGATTCGGAGCGCGAACGGTAGCCTCCTTAAGGTTGCGCAGGCCTATAGCACTAATCCCTGCCACCGGATTGTCGAATACGACACATCCTGTGGCTCGAGCGATCAAATCGCCCGCCTCAGGCCCATCAACGGTAGGCAGCGGAGGCCGACCAGCGCAGCCCGAGCAAATCGAAAGATTGAAAATGCAGAGGCCAGAAAAGAGAACGACGAGGAGTCTTTTGCAACGCGCGCCGATCACGACGAGACTATTGCCAAGAAAACATCGATGCGACAGAAAGCGCAAAACCGCATGAGGTTTCGCATTCGCTTGAATTACACAGCATCACGGATCCGTTCAGCGATCACTATGACTGCCAACGCTTCGACGGTTGCTAGCGCTTCTTCCCGGGTCGCCCCGTAGGCGAGCACGCCAGGCAGCTGGGGGATCTCGGCGATCCAGCGGCCGTCTGTTCCCGATCGAATTCAATGTGAAAATTCATCGGACAAATCGGCTGAGCAGATCCTAAACGACGTCGGCGTACTTATGCTCCAAAGAAAATCCGGGGTCCCTCGGCTTCGCTCGGGATGACACAAAGAGACAGACCGAACCCCAGACATCTCATCTGCCGCCGGCTGGGGGGGCGGCTGGCGTGGCGGGGCGGGTTGGCTTGGGCATGTGGATGTAGAGCTGTTCGTTCGAGGGGCGGCCGTCGGTGTGCATCGACGGCGGACGCATCGCGTATTTTATTTCCTTGGAATGCTCGGCGAACTGGCGGTCCGGGTTGTAGACGCTGTTGAACTTCCACAGCATCTTGATGAAGTTGGTCTGGCCCTTGAGCGCGAGCTTGCCCGCGATCGACGCGACCGATTTCAGCGCGGCGAAGCCCAGATGCTTGCGGTTGAGCACGTCCTGGGTCTTGACCAACTCCTCGTAGAACTGCGAGCAGCGGCAGCTTGGTCGGCAGCACGGCGTGCTGGATGTCGTAGAGCCGGTAGTCGAGCGTGGTCAGCTTGCGCGATTCGGTGAACCACAGCTCGGTGCCGGGATACGGCGTCGCGACGGTCAGATGGACGATCTCGGGGATGCTCGATCGCCCATTCGCGAATCACTTCGAAGCGCTTCTCGTCCCATGACGGGTCGGCGATAAGATTGATCGCGACGGTCATGCCGATTTCGCGCGCGACTTCGAGCGCCTTGAAGTTGACGCCCATCGAGGAGCGCTTGCGATGCAGCTTGAGGCCCTCTTCGTCGATCGCTTCGAGGCCGAGGAACATGTACTCCATGCCGAGCTTGCGCCAGTAGCGGAAGACTTCCGGGATTGCGGCACAGCACGTCGGCGCGAGTCTCGAGGTAGTACTGCTTTTTGATTTTGCGCTTTTCGATTTCGTGGCCGATCGCGAAGCCGTGCTCCGGATGGATGAACGCGACGTCATCGACGATGAAGACGTTGGGCTCCTTGATCGACAGCATGTCTTCGGCCGCCGCTTCCGGCGTCGATTTGCGGTAGCTGCGGCCGTAGAAGGTCCACGCGCTGCAGAACGAGCAGTCCCACGGGCATCCGCGGGTGAACTCGATCGACGCGCACGGATCGAGCACGCCGATAAAATATTTGTTGCGGCGGCGGCCGAGGTCGCGCGCCGGAAAAAACTTGTCGAGGTCGTCGAGCATCACGGGCGTCGGGCCGGAGCCTTGCGTCGTCAGCACGCCCGGGACTTTGCCGATCGAGCCGGTGCCGATCGCGTCGAGGAGCATCGGCGTTGCCGTCTCGCCCTCGCCGCGGATGATCGCGTCGATGGCGCCGTCGGCATGCTCGAGGATTTCGTCGGCGACGAACGATCCGCTGTGGCCGCCGGTGAAGACGAAGCAGTCCTTCATCAGGCGCTTGACGTCCTTGGCGAGATCGATCACCTCAGGCACGTTGGCGAGATAGTTGAGCGAGAAGCCGACCGCGTTGGGCTTGAAGCTTTCGAGTTCGGCGAACAGATCGCGATGCTTGAAAATCTGGAGGTCGAGAATCCTGACGTCGTGGCCGGCCGCGCGCGTTGCCGCCGCGACCCGCTCCATGCCGAGCGGTTCGAGCCGCAAATAAATCTCGCTATACATTAGCGGACTCGGATGTACGAATAGGACCCGCATTAGATTCCCTCCAGCGCCGCACCAGTTCGCGTGCATCGACGTTTTCGCGCAATTCGATAGTCTTCGGTCGCGATATTCCCCGCCTGACCAATCGGCCAGCAGCGATTGTCGAGCATCCTAATTTGCCCGCCGCGTCATTGAAATAGCAGCGCGAGATTCAAAAGTGGCCTCGTGCTATAAATATTGCTTATGGACACGGGCGATGAGCCGCGACCGCGAAATTACCTGTTCATCCTGGGCATTTTTATCGCGGTGCTGATCGATGCCGTGCTGTTCGCGCAAGTGCACGCCAACTACGTCCATGATCATGGATACGACCTCCGCCCGCGGCATCCTGCGGTAGCGAAGCCCGCCCCACCCTGACGCGTTCTCGCAGCTCACTTCGACCTTGACACGCGAGCTCAAGCGCCGGAAGTTTGGCCTTAAGCCCGCAACGGAAAAAATTCGGAGAAATCATGCAGTACTCGAAATTGGGCAAGACCGGAATCACTGTCTCGCGCATCTGCCTCGGATGCATGAGCTATGGCGACAAGAAATGGCGCGACTGGGTGCTGACGATGGACGAGGCGCGCGAGCATTTCGCGGCCGCGGTCGAGTCGGGGATCAATTTTTACGACACGGCCAACGTATATTCGGTCGGCGCGAGCGAGGAGGTCACCGGGCGATGGCTCGGCGAGATGGCGCGCCGCGACGAGATCGTCGTCGCGACCAAGGTGCATGGGCCGATGGCGTCGGGGCTGAATCGCGCGGGGCTCAGCCGCAAAAATATTCTCGAGGCATGCGACGCGTCACTGCGCCGGCTCAAGATGGACTTCATCGACCTGTATCAAATCCATCGATGGGACTACACGACGCCGATCGAAGAGACGCTCGAGGCGCTCGACTCGCTCGTGCGCGCGGGCAAGGTGCGCTACCTCGGCGCGAGCTCGATGGCGGCGTGGCAATTCGCCAAGGCGCTCGCGCTGCAGAAAGAAAACGGATGGCATCGGTTCGTCTCGATGCAGAATCATTACAACCTCGTCTATCGCGAGGAGGAGCGCGAGATGAATCCGCTGTGCATCGACAACGGCGTCGGGCTGATTCCGTGGAGTCCGCTCGCGCGCGGATTCCTGGCGGGCAATCGCGAGCAAGGGCGGCACGGTCCGACAGCGCGCGCCAAGACCGACGAGTTCGCCAAGAACATGTACTTCCGCGAGAACGATTTCGAAGTGCTGAGCGTCGTCGAGCAAATCGCCAAAGAGCGCAGCCGTGACGCCGTCGCAGATCGCGTGCGCGTGGATTCTGCAAGCGCCGGGAGTCACGCGCGCCGATAATAGGCGCGACCAAGCTCGGGCATCTGAAGGAGGCGATCGCGGCGGTCGACGTGAAACTGACCGCGGACGAGGTCGCGGCGCTGGAGAAGCCGTACCGGCCGCATCCGATTCTCGGGCACGAGCAGCCCAGCCGTCGCGGATGGTCGGCGCGCACTGAACGCGAGCGGTGGGTCGAGAGGTTAAAGCGTTACTTGAAGTTGCGGAGGCGCTAGGGAATCTGCGCGCGCCGTTCTATTTTCGCCGGCGGATGGGCGATCGATCTGCATCTCGGGCGCGTTACGCGGGAGCATCACGATATCGATACGCTCGTGATGCGGCGCGACCATCTGCTGACTGCACAAAGCTCTGAAGGGATTCTCACTGAAGAAAATCATTCCGCATCCTGATGGAATGCCGCCGAATCTCGGGACGATCGTCGAATGGCCGCCCGGCGAGCGGCTTGAGCTGCCGGTGCATCAGATCAATGCGTATCGCGCGGGCGAATCGGAGCCGGCGTTCCAGGTGATGCTCGCGGAGTCGGCGGACAACGAAAGTGAATGGATCTTTCGGCGCAATCCGAAAGTGCGGATGCCGATAGCGCGGATGGGATTTTATCCGCTGTGGGGAGTGCCGTATCTTGCGCCGGAGATCGTGCTGCTGTTCAAGGCGAAGCATCTCGAGGCGCGCGATCGGATCGATTTCGACAATGCGAGCCCAAGCGCTGAGCGCGGACGCGCGGCGATGGCTGCGCGACGCGATCGAGGGAACGCATCCGGGTCACGAGTGGCTCAACCGGTCTCTGATGAAAGATGGAGAAGTGAAATGGAAATCAACGGCGTCGCGCATGTGATGCTCACGGTCAGCAATTTCGAGGCGTGCTTTCCGTTCTACGAGAAGCTGCTGATGTACCTTGGACTCAAGCCGGTGATTCGCAGCGAGCAGATGCTGTACTGCGTGGGCGGACGGACCGCGGTTGGGAATCAGAAGTGCGACGACGCGTATCGCGCGGAGAAATTTCAGCAGCGCCGCATCGGGTTACATCACGTGTGCCTGCGCGCGCGCGAGCGCGGCGACGTCGACGAGATCTACGGCTTCCTGAAAACGATTGGCGCGAAGATCGTGCATCCGCCGGAAGACGGCGCGTGGGCGCCGGGGTATTACTCGGTGCTGTTCGAGGATCCTGATGGGATACGGCTGGAGGTGAATCACGTGCCGGGGAAGGGCTTGCTCGCGTGATTTCGAAAACGAAGCTGACTGAGTTGGTCAAGCAGTTCCGATGGAAGGACGTTGATGCGGCGCTGGCGGAGAGGCCGGAGATGCTCCCGGTTCGGGATGAGCGCGGACGAAACTGGTTGCATCTGTGCTGCGGAGTGAATCCGAAACGCGCGCGCCTCAAGGCCGAGGACAGCGTGAAGACGGCGGAGGTGTTGCTGCGGCGCGGGATCGATATCAACCAGGAAGCATTTACAGAGGGCGAGTGGAAGGCGACGCCACTGTGGTTTGCGATCGCGCGCGGAGAGAATCTCGGGCTGGCGGAATTTCTACTGAAGCGCGGATCGAATCCGAATTACTGCCTGTGGGCGGCGGGGTTCGTCGAGAATATCGAGGCGATACGGCTGCTGGTGCGGCATGGGGCGAACGTCAATGACGCGTCGGCGGTTGAGGAGTCGCCGTTCATGGGCGCGATCAAGTGGAGTCATTTCAAGGCGGCGGAGGAGCTGCTGAAACTTGGCGCCGATGTGAATTACGTGGATCCGAAGGGGGTGACGGCGCTGCATTACATGCTCAAGAAGGGGAGTGACAAGAAATATTTCGCGATGATGATTGCGCACGGGGCTCGCGGGGATATCAAGAATAAGGACGGGGTGACGGCGGCGGAGATTATGCGGAAGAAGAGGGACCCGGAGTTTCGGAAGATGGCGGAGGAGTTGCGGGAGTAGCGATCCAAGCGCGGGTCGGAGGCGGGCACGGCGGGCCGCCCCACTGGTGATTACGCAAAACTCCCCTAGTTGGGAGAGGGGAAGAATCGGGATTCTTCGCTTCGCGGCTGAATGACACAAAGAAGGAAGCAGGTCGCTTGAGCAACAGAATCGCGGGCGCGACTGCCGGCGTTGCACCTCACCCGCCGCGCTCGTCCGGGACGCTGAGTGACCGCCGGCCAAGGCCCGTCACTCCGACCCCGGTCACTCAGGTGAGGGTTCTTATCGACACTACGTACACATACACGGCGACAGTCGGGTAGAAGGTCGTGGCAAACCCGAATGCGCGCGCGGGGCCAGAGTAATGGTACCCGATCCAGAACGTCACGCGCCCGATCACGAACAGCATGACCAACACAGCGACGGCGCGGATCGACTCGGGCGCGACAATCGTGACAAGCGCGAGATGAGCCACAATCGCGAGCACCAACTGCTCCAGAGTGTTCTGAACGTAGCGCCGGTCGATTTCGATTGACGGCGATTCGCCGCCTTCGATCGCGTCGGCGATGAAGAACCGGCGATTGGCGATCAGCGCGACCCCCGCCAACAGACACAGCGCGGCAAAGACCTCGCACTTGAGCGCGTACACGAGCCGCCACACCGTATCGATACCGCCGGGCGGCGTCAGATCGATCGCGGTCAGCCGGAAGACCACCTCGAAGAAGACCACGCTGAAGACGACCGCCGCGGCCATCCCGGCCAACACCTTGCTTTGCTCGTTCGACATATCGACCTCCTCCGTCCACGCTGGATATTCGGCTGAATTACAATCATCGTCGATCATGGTCTCGGTGGCATCGCTCGAATCTCATCTGCGCAACATAGTCGAAGGCGAGGTGCGCTTCGACGTTGGCACTCGCGCGGCCTACGCCACCGACGCGTCGAACTATCGGCAGGTGCCGATGGGCGTGGTGATTCCGCGCCACGAGGGCGACGTGATTGCGGCCGCTCTCGCTGGCGCGCGAGAACGCGATGCCGATTCTCGCGCGCGGCGGCGGCACCAGCCTCGCCGGACAGGCGTGCAACGCGGCGCTCGTGCTCGATTTCTCGAAGTACATGAATCGCCTCGCTCGCGATCGATCCGGACGCGCGCGTCGCCCTGGTCGAGCCCGGCGTGGTGCAGAGCCATCTCAACGCCGCGCTCGCGCCGCATGGCCTGTTCTTCGCGCCCGATCCATCGACCAAGGATCGATGCACCATCGGCGGGATGATCGGCAACAACTCATGCGGCGCGCATTCGGCCGCGTACGGCAAGACCGTCGACAACCTCGAGGCGCTGGAGGTCGTGCTCTACGACGGCACGCAGCTGTCGCTGAGGCTCGATCGACGAGGCGGAGCTCGACGCCGCATCGCGCGCGGCGGCCGCGAAGGCGAGCTTTACTCGCGACTGCGCGAGCTTCGCGATCGCTACGCCGATGGTGCGCGCGCATTTCCCGAAACTTCCGCGCCGCGTCTCCGGCTACAACCTCGACGAGCTGTTGCCCGAGAATGGCTTCAACGTCGCGCGCGCGATGGTGGGCTCGGAGGGCACGCTGGCCACGACTCTGCGCGCGACGGTGCGGCGGTGCCGCGGCCGAACGAAGCTCGTGCTGGTGGTGCTCGGCTTCGACGACGTGTTTATCGCCGCCGATCAGATGCCGTGGCTGCTGGAGCATCGCCCCGAGGCGCTCGAGGGCTTCGACCAGAAGCTGCCGGAGTTCGCGCGCATCAAGGCGATGCCGGGCGTGCGCTTTCTGCCCGACGGGCGCGCGTTTCTGATGGTCGAGCTCGGCGGCGCGTCGCGCGACGAAGCGCGCGAGCGCGCCGAGCGAATGATCGCGCAGGCGCGCGCAGCTGCGCGAATGCACCGGCAGCCGCGCTCATCGCCGACGCGCGCGATCAGGCCGCGGTCTGGCAGATGCGCGAGTCGGGACTCGGCTCGGGCGCGTTCATCCCCGGCCGTCCGCGCACCTGGCCCGGCGCCGAGGATCTCGCGGTGCCGCCGGCGAAGCTGGGCGCGTTTCTGCGCCGCTTCGACCGGATTCTCGGCAGCCGCAATCTCCAGGTGGCCACTTACTACGGACACTTCGGCGAAGGATGCGTTCACTGCCGCGTCAATTTCGATCTCGCGAGCGCGAAGGGAATCGCGACGTTTCGCGCCACGATGGAGGAACTCGGCGAACTGGTCGCGAATTCGGCGGATCGCTCTCGGGCGAGCATGGCGACGGGCTTGCGCGCTCGGAGTTGCTGCCGAAAATGTTCCGGCCCGAGCTGATCGAGGCGTTTCGCGAGTTCAAGCGAATCTTCGATCCGGACTCGATGATGAATCCCGGCATGATCGTCGAGCCGCATCCGCTCGATTCGCATCTGAAGCTGGGCGCGGCCTATCAGCCGCGCGAAGTCGAGACGCATTTCGATTTCACCGCCGAAGGCGGACTCGCGGGCGCCGCGCTCAAATGCGTCGGCATCGGCAAATGCCGCAAGACCGACGCCGGCACGATGTGCCCGTCGTACATGGCGACGGGCACATCGTACCCGCCTCGATCTTGCGGCATTTGCCGATGCCGAAGCGCACTTGAGCGCCGCACCCGCGGGCGCGCCTTCTGCAGTGAAGTTGAAATGCGTTTGCGAAACTTCGCGCGGCCGATGGTTCGCGCTCATCCCAGATGCGAGTGGAGCGGATGCGGCATCGACGATAGCGCCCGGGATTCATCATCGAATCCGGATCGAAGATTCGTTTGAAATCGCGGAACGCGTCGATCAGAGTCGGGCTGGAACATACGTCGGCAGCAACTCGGAGCGCGCCAGCCCGTCGCCATGCTCGGCCGGAGCAGCGAACCGCCGGAGGTTCGTCGACCAGTTCGCCGAGCTCCACCATCGCCGAGCGAAAGGTCGCGATTCCCGCCGCGCTCGTCAGATCGAAGTTGACGCGCGCGTGAACGCATCCTTCGCCGAAGTGCCCGTAGTACGTCGCTCCTTTGAGGCAGCGGCTACGGAGGATTCGGTCGAAGCCGCGCAGGGAACGCGCCGAGATTCGCCGGCGGCGCGGCGGAATCTGCGGCGCCGGGCAACTGCGCGGACGGCCGGGATGAACGCGCTCGAGCCCAGGCCTGACTCGCGAATCTGCCAGACCGCCGCCTGTTCCCCACGCATGCGCGACATACGCGGTGCCGGTGCATTCGCGGAGGTGCGCGCGCCGTGCGATCACGCGCTCGGCCCGTGGCGGCTTCATCGCGCGATTCGCCGCCGAGCCGACCAGCAGGAACGCGCGCCCTCGGCAGAAACCGCACGCCCGGCATCGACTTGATCCGCGCGAACTCCGGCAGATTCTCGTCGAAGCCCTCGAGCGCTTCCGGGCGATGCGCCAGCACCACGGCATTTGAATCGCCGCGATAAACACGTCGTCGAATCCGAGCACGGCCAGCGCAAGTTCTTCGGGCGCGGCACAGCTCGGATGGTGGCGCGAAAAATCGTGGCCAGCGTGCCCTCCGAGCCGACAATCGCGCGCGCGAGGTTGAAGCCGCGCTCCGGCATCAGCTCGTCGAGGTTGTAGCCCGAAACGCGGCGCGGCAGTTTGGAAAATGCGCGCGCACCGAATCGGCGGTAGCATCGCCAAGTTCGCGCAGCCGCGAGTAACTCGCCTTCGCCTGCCGCCGCGCGCGATTGCGGCGCCGAGCTTGCGCCTCGTCATCGAGCCTTTGAGCCGAAACACGCGTGCCGTCGTGGAGAATGACTTCGAAGCGCCTCGACGTTGTCGACCGTCTTGCCGTACGCGGCCGAATGCGCCGCATGAGTTATTGCCAATCATCCCGCCAATGGTGCATCGATCTTTCGTCGATGGATCCGGCGCGAAGAACAGGCCGTGCGGCGCAAGCGCGGCGTTGAGATGGCTCTGCACGACGCCGGGCTCGACCTGGCAACGCGCGCGCCGGGTCGATCGCGATGATGCGATTCATGTACTTCGAGAAGTCGAGGACGAGCGCCGCGTTGCACCCCTGTCCCGCCAGGCTGGTGCGCCCGCCGCGCGCAAGAATCGGCATCGCGTTTTCGCGCGCGAGCAAAGTGGCCGCGATCACGTCGCCCTCATGGCGCGGAATCACCACGCCCACCGGCACCTGCCGATAGTTCGACGCGTCGGTAGCGTAGGCCGCGCGAGTGCCAACGTCGAAGCGCACCTCGCCTTCGATGGTGGCGCGCAGGTGAGATTCGAGCGCTGCAAGCGAGGTCATCGGCGATGATTGATTGTAGTCATTGTGGAGTGAAAGAGGCGCGGCTGATTTGGTACGAAAGAGTGGAGGTGAGGCGATATGTCGAACGAGCAGAGAAAAGTAGTGGCGGGAATGGCCGCGGCGGTCGTATTCGGCGTCGGTCATTCTTCGAGGTGATGTTTCAGTCGACGGCGATCGGGCTGACGCCGCCCGGCGGTATCGATACGTCGTGGCGGCTCGCGTATGCGCTCAAGTGGGAGGTGATTGCGGCGCTGTGTCTGCTGGCGGGGTCGCGAAGATTGCCAACCGGCGGTTTTTCATCGCCGAGGCAATCGACGGCGCGCCCGCGCCGTCAATCGAAATCGATCGGCGCTATATCCAGAACACTCTGGAGCAGTTGGTGCTCCGCGATGGTCGCGCACCTGGCACTGGTCACGATATGTCGCGCCCGAATCGATCCGCGCGGTCGCTGTGTGGTGATGCTTTCGTGATCGGCCGCGTGACGTTCTGGATCGGCTATCGTTACTCTGGCCCGCCGCGCGCGCGTTGGGGTCCCCCGCGACCTTCTCTACCGAGGCTTTGTCGCCGTGTATGTGTACGTAGTGTCGATAAGAATTCTCACCTGAGTGACCGGGGTCGGAGTGACGGGCCTTGGCCGGCGGTCGTTCGGTGGGTCCACGCGGCGGTGAGGTGCAACGCCGGCATCAGCGCCCGGCGATTCTGTTTGCTGCAAGCGACCTGCTTGCTGTGATTCAGCCGCGAAGCGAAGAATCCCAATTTGCCTCTCCCAACTAGGGGAGTTTTGCGTAATAGCCAGTGGGGCGGCCCGCCGTGCCACCTCGACCCGCGCTTCGATGGCTACTCCCGCAACTCCTCCGCCATCTTCCCGAAACTCCGGGTCCTTCTTCTTCCGCATAATCTCCGCCGCCGTCACCCCGTCCTTATTCTTAGATATCCCCGCGAGCCCCGTGCGCAATAGTCATCGCGAAATACTTCTTTGTCACTCCCCCTTCTTGAGCATGTAATGCAGCGCCGTCACCCCTTCGGGATACCACATAATTCAGCATGAGGCACCAAGTTTCAGCAGCTCCTCCGCCGCCTTGAAATGACTCCACTTGATCGCGCCCATCCAAACAGCAACCAACCGCCGACGCGTCATTGACGTTCGCCCCATGCCGCACCTCGATACCAACGAACCCCGCCGCCCACAGGCAGTAATTCGGATTCAATGCGCGCTTAAGTGGAGTTCCCGCCAGCCCGAGATTCTCTCCGCGCGCAATCGCAAACCACAGTGACGTCGCCTTCCACTGGCCTGTCTAAATGCTTCCTGGTTGATATGAATCCCGCGCCGCAGCAACACCTCCGCCGTCTTCACGCTGTCCTCGGCCTTGAGGCGCGCGCGTTTCGGATTCACTCCGCAGCACAGGATATCCAAAACCACTTTCGTCCGCGCTCATCCCGAACCGGAGCATCTCCCAGCCTCTCCGCCAGCGCCGCATCAACGTAGCTTCTCGGAACTGCTTGACCAACTCAGTCAGCTTCGTTTTCGAAATCACGCGGACGAGACCTCCGGCACGTGATTCACCTCCAGGCACTATCCCATCAGGAATCCTGCGACAGCACCGAGTAATACCCCGGCGCCCACGCGCCGTCTCCGGCGATCACAATCTTGCGCGCCAGATCGTTTTCAGGAAGCCGTAATACGGTCAACGTGCGCCGCGCTCCGCGCCGCGCGCGGCACACGTGATGTAACCCGATGCGGCGCTGCTGAAATTTCTCCGCGCGATACGCGTCGTCACACTCTAAAT
>CAVRJV010000013.1:0-238664 GCA_963721485.1 uncultured delta proteobacterium
TCCGCGCAGGTAGCATAGATGTCGTCGACGCCGAGCGCGACATGCCCGTAGGCGGTGCCGATTTCGTATTTCGAGGTGCCCCAGTTCCAGGTCAGCTCGATGACCGCGGTTTCTTTCTCGTCGCCGTAACCGACGAAGGCCAGCGTGAACTCGCCGCCGGGGAAGTCGTGCTTGCGCAGCAGTTTCATCCCGAGCTTGTCGCAGTAGAACTTCAGCGACTCGTCGAGATTGTTCACGCGGAGCATCGTGTGCAGCAGGCGCATGCGACTATCCTTTCGGCTTTGCGGACTTGATGCGAGCGCGCTTTGAGTCGATCGCCCTGGTCAGCTCGCCTTTGATCTCGGCGAAGACATCTTCGGTCGGCGCGATACCCGCGGCCTTCATCCGCTCGACCAGCTCGTGGCGCTCGAGATAGAGCATCGTTTTGGCCTCGTGCTCGTGCATGCGCTTGACCCGCACGAGTTCGAGAATGGCGAGCTCGCGGACACGCGCGGCGAAGTCGGATTCGGTGAACTGGGCGTCGAAGATGTCGTCCGGCAGGTCGAGTTTCAAGTTTACGATCATGTTCTCTGTAGGACTTTCCGCAATCGGGAAAGTATTGTCAAACGTAGGGAAGGGGATCACTTAATCGAACGCGGAACCCACCGTGGGTTCCGCACCGCCCTGGGCAGGGGGGGACCCCTGCACCCAGTGAGAAGAAATCGCGAAATGTCGAGGACGACCTTTCGCTCTGAGGTTCTTTTGGGAAGGTTGGGTTCACAGATACGAAAATGCTTGCGCGAATTTTTCTTTGCCGCCGGACTCCAGCACGTCGCCGTGGGTTACGATCACGCGATCGAAGTCCCATTCGAGGATTTTCGCGACCGATTCGCGCGCGGCTTTGCGGTCGCGAATTATCATTCGAATCAGGCGATGGGGTCCGAAGCGGCCGCGACCGCCGACCAGCGTGTAGAAGAGTCCTCGCGCTCTTTGAAATCGGCGCGGCACGTTGAAGACCAGGTCGGTGAAAATCGCCGAGCGGCTCGCGCGGTGAAAGAATACCACCTCGTTCAATCTGCGGTCGCGCCCTTGAACAGATGCTGATCGATCTCGCCGGCCCATTCTGGTTCAGGCTCGTCGCCCAGAACCGCGTCGAGTTTCAGATCGCGCCGCGCGCCGAGTCGCGCGCGGAAATCGCGGGATGTCGCCGACCAGGCCCGGCGGGCCGTACAGCTTCGCGTGCGGCCACGCCTTTATGTAGTCGCGCGACGAACAGGTGATGCGCGCGCGACGGCGCCACGACCGCGCGGACCTCGCCGAGGGCGTTGTCGAGCGCTTGCGTGGTTTCGCATCGAGCTTGGTTGGCGAATGCAGAAACAGGCCGCCGCTGGCGAGCTTTATCACGGTCATCCGCGTGCCGGCATTCTTTGCGACGCCGGTGCTGAAGTCGGGCTGGTCGACGATCCAGAAATTCGGCGCGAGATTTTTCGGCTGCGGCATGAGAAATGATCTAACTCGCGACAGGGGCCAGACTGGGCGTCCGGGTTGAGCACAGAACCCTCACCTAACCTCTCCCGTGAAATACGGGCCAGATCGAAGGCTTTGCAGAGTGCGGGAGCGATTGTTTTAAGTTCTGGGCGAGCGGACAGTGGGTGATCGTCAACCGCCGGTGCAGGCGCTCGCGCCGTGCCAGGAGAAATGCGCGATGGATTTCAATTTCAATCCCGAAGACGAAGCGTTCCGGATGGAGTTTCGCGAGTGGCTCAACGCCAACAAGCAGTTCGCGCCGAATATGGGCGAGACTGCGATCGGAATGGCCGAGGGCCGGGGCGAGTTCGAGCAGCAGCAGGAGCTGGGCGAAGAAGATGGCCGAGGGCAGGTGGCTCGCGCCGAGCTGGCCGGAGAAATACGGCGGACGCGGCGCGGGAATTTTGCAGAATATCGTCTACGGCGAGGAGCTCGCGCGCGCGGGCGTGCTCGGCGCCGATGATCGGGATGGGTATCAGCCTGTTCGGGCCCACGCTGTTGCATTGGGGGACCGAGGAGCAGAAGCAGCGCTTTATCCCGCCGATCATGAAGGCGGAAGAAATCTGGTGCCAGGGCTATTCGGAGCCCGGCTCGGGCTCCGACCTCGCGTCGCTGCAGACGCGCGCGGTCGAGGACGGCGACTACTTCGTCGTCAACGGGCAGAAAGTGTGGACCTCGATCGCGCAGCACGCCGACTGGATTTTCCTGCTGGTGCGGACCGATCCCGACGCGCCCAAGCATAAGGGCATCAGCTATCTGATGGTCGATATGCATAGCCCCGGCGTGACGGTGCGGCCGCTGGTGCAGATCACCGGCAACAAGGGCTTCAACGAAGTTTTTTTCGAAGACGTGCGCGTGCCGAAGAAAAACCTGGTCGGCGAGAAGAACCAGGGCTGGCAGGTCGCGATCACGACGCTGATGTTCGAGCGCTCGGGCGGCGGCGGCGATCGCGGCGGCATGGCGCAAGTGCGCGAGCTGGCGGCGCTGGCGAAATCATTGCCGCGCAACGGCGCGACGGCGTGGGACGACGCCAGCGTGCGGCAGAAAATCGCGGAGTTCGCCTGCGAGGCGACGGCGCTGCGCTACACCGGATATCGCCAGCTCACGCGGCGGCTCAAGGGGATGCCGCCGGGGCCGGAAGGCTCGATGATGAAGCTGTGCGGCACCGAGCTGAACATGCGAATCCAGTTGTTCGCGATGGAGCTGCTGGGGCCGTACAGCCAGATGGAGTACAAGGCGCCGTTTGCGATCGACAAGGGCAAGTGGTCGTTCCGGATGCTGGCGGCGCGCGGCGGCACGATTGCGGCGGGCAGCAACCAGATACAACATAATATTATCGGTGAGCGCGTGCTCGGACTGCCCAAGGGCTGAGGCGACGACGCGATTTCGGAATCAACGGAGAAGAATTCAAGCGATGGATTTTAACTACACGCCGGAAGACGAGGCATTTCGCAGCGAAGTGCGCGCGTGGCTCGAAGCCAACAAGAAATTCGCGCCGCCGCCGAGCAATATCATGGCCGACGAGGGCGCGGGCGACTGGGAGGCGCGCGTCAACTGGCACAAGAAGCTCAACGAGGGCGGCTGGGTCGCCGTCAATTGGCCCAAAGAATACGGCGGGCGCGGCGCCACCGTGATGCAGCGCATGATCTATCGCGAGGAGCTCGAGCGCGGCTCGGGCTCAACGAGCCGATGATCGGCATGGGCATCAGCCTGCTCGGGCCGACGCTGATGCATTGGGGGACCGAGGAGCAGAAGCAAAATCACATTCCGAAAATTTTGAAGGGCGAGGAAATCTGGTGCCAGGGATATTCGGAGCCGGGCTCGGGATCCGACCTCGCGTCGGTGCAGACGCGCGCGGTCGACGACGGCGACGACTTCGTCGTCAACGGGCAGAAAGTCTGGACCTCGATGGCGCAGCACGCCGACATGATTTTCGCGCTGGTGCGCACCGATCCCGACGCGCCCAAGCACAAGGGAATCAGCTACCTGCTGGTCGACATGCACAGCCCCGGCGTCACGGTGCGTCCGCTGGTGCAGATGACCGGCGGCAAGGGCTTCAACGAGGTTTTCTTCGAGGACGTGCGCGTGCCGAAGAAAAATATCGTCGGCGAGCGCAACAACGGCTGGCAGGTCGCGATGACCACGCTGATGTTCGAGCGCGGCGGCGGCGGCGGCGAAGACTATCATCGGCGAAGTGCACGAGCTGGCGCGGCTGGCCAAGCGAATCCCGCGCAACGGCGGCAACGCGTGGGACGATTCGAGCGTGCGGCAGCGCGTCGCGGAGTTCGCGGCCGACGCGCAGGCGCTTGCGCTACACCGGCTATCGGCAGTTGACGCGTCAGTTGAAGGGGATGCCGCCGGGGCCGGAAGGCTCGATGATGAAGCTGTGCGGCACCGAGCTCGGCCTGCAAGATCGCGCTGTATGCGATGGAGCTGCTGGGGCCGTACAGCCAGATGGAATTCAACGCGCCGTTCGCGGTCGACAAGGGCAAGTGGTCGTTCCGGATGCTCGCGGCGCGCGGCCCGACGATTTACGCCGGAACCAATCAGATTCAGCACAACATCATCGGCGAGCGGGTGCTGGGGCTGCCGAAGGGGTAGTTTCAAGAACTCCTGTTCCCGATATCGCTTTCTGGTTCCCCTTACCGCGCGGGAAGCCGCGAATGTGACGAGAGGAAGGACAGGTTCGCGCCACACGAGCCCGGTGCCGGTCTCTGCTGGTCCACGCGCTCGATGCGGTCATATTTTTGCGAGCACCCATTCCTTGCAGCGCGGCGAAGGAGCGCGCTCGCGGTTCTCTGACTTTGTGTCCGAAGGGATCAAAAGGGATCAAACAGTTGATGAGCTTGACGCCGAAGGGAGCAGACCTTCTCTTTGAACGCCATTATTCTATACGTAACGCACTTGGTTCATCTTTTGCTCCTCCATGCACACAGCACCTAATAAGCCTGAGAGAGGAGATGCAGTATGTTGCGAAAGATCATGTTCCTGGTTCCGTTATTCGCGTTGGCTTTGTTGGCGACCAGCCGCCTTGGTGGGCTCGCCGGGAAAATCGGGGCTGACGGCCTCGCGTGGGCCCAGGATTCGTCGGCGGCCGATGGCGGCGATCAGAACACAGCGGACACGCCGAGCGGCATCAAGTTCAGTGGGTCGGGCTCATTCGAAGGCACCCCCACCACGCCCTGTTCTGACGATTATTGTTTTTCGCTTACCGGCACCGTCAGCAAAACGAGCGTAAAAAACCTGGCGCCGGGCGATTTAACGGGCGATGTCACGCTCTCCAGCTGTACAATCAACGAGCACGCCAGGAAGGAATGCTGTACGCTCGCGTCGACTCAGATGTATTCATTTTCTGAGGGCGATTTGAACGTTAACTTCGGGGGCATGGCCTGTGGGAAGAATGTAAAACATGTAACGGCGAAGAACGCTCCGTTTGAGATCATGGGCGGCACCGGGTTGTTCTCCGGGGCGTCCGGCTCAGGAAAAGCAAATCTCACCTTCGACGCGGATACCGACACGGGCAAGTTCAGCTTTAAAGGCAACCTTACGGAATGAGCGGACCCATACCACGGAGTCAATGATTTGGCGCCGTGGTCGCGGGGATTTGCTTGCCCCCTTTCTCGATGTACACCGCGTTTGATGCGGATAAGGAGAGGTTAGGAAAAGCGCGCTCGTGCGCGTTCGTTTCGCCAGTTTGACTTTACAGTGAATAAATTTCGTGGCAGTGTCGCGCGAACGCACCGCTAGAGGTTCAGGACACCAATTCGCAATCGGTATGCTGCTGCAACTCACCGCCTCCGCATACTTCGACTTCCTACAGCAATTTGCTTCTCTCGCGCGCGACCCGGTCGGCTACGGCGTCGGAGTGCCGCGCGGCGACGGCCGTCCCGTCCTGCTGATTCCCGGATTCACCGCTGGCGACTGGTCGCTCGGCACTCTCGCGCGATGGCTGGGGCGTATCGGCTACAAGCCATATCTGTCGGGAATCGATCTCAACGTCGGCTGTCCGCGGCGCAAGGTGGAACTGGTCGGATGGCGCGTCGAAAAAATTGCGCGCGAGTCCGGCCAGCGCGTGACTATCATCGGGCATAGCCTGGGCGGCGTGCTGGGCCGCGCGATCGCGACGGCCAACCCCGCAGTCGGTGCGCGAGGTGGTCGCGCTGGGATCGCCGATTCGCAACGGATGGACGGGAGTGCACGACCAGGTCCGGCCCGCGCTGCAGGCGATCCAGACATTCTGGCAGACATTCTCCAGCGCTCCACCAAATTGCGGGACGATGGAATGCTCGTGCGGAATCGCCGAGGCGGTATTCGCGCCGACGCCGCCGCGCAGCCGCTTCAGCGCGATCTACACGCGCCGCGACGAAGTCGTGCAGTGGCAATCGTGCATCGACGACGACGGCGCCAACTACGAAGTGTCGGGACTGCACGTGAGCCTGATAGTCAATCGCGAGGTTTACGGATGCTCGGCGCAATCCTCGCAGACGCCGCCGTCGAGCACGCCGCCGCTTGAACCTTTCTCTCCCGTAGTTAGTATTCATCACGGGAATTCGACCAAGAGGAGATTCCGACGTGGCAGCAGTTCGCGATTTTGCCCAGACCAAGGACGGCCTCAAGCTTCGCTACGAGATTCGCGGCAGCGGCGAGCCGGTCGCGCTAATCATGGGATTCAGCGGCTCGGGCCGCGGATGGGGCGAGGCGTTTCTCAAGCTGATGGAAGCGCGGTTCAGGATTTTCGTCATCGACAATCGCGGCACCGGCGAAAGCGACAAGCCCGACGCCGAGTTCACGCTCGGCGACATGGCGGCCGATATCGCGGCGGTGCTCGATCACGCGAAGACGCCGCGCGCGCATATCTTCGGCATCTCGATGGGCGGGATGATCGCGCAGGAGTTCGCGCTCGCATATCCCGAGCGCACGCGCGGCCTCGTTCTCGGATGCACCAACTGCGGCGCCAGTCATTCGATACCGGCCGATCCGGCGGCGATCGCCAACCTGATTCCGGCGCCCGGAATCGATCCGATCGAGCAGGCGCGGCGCGCATTTTCGGTGGCGTGCGGCAAGGCGTTTCTGAATTCGGCCGCGGGGCAGGAGGTTCTCAGCCAGGCGATCGCCGAGATGGGCAATTATCCGATCACGCCGATGCATACCTTCATGCGCCAGGGCCAGGCGATTGGCGGCTTCGACAGTTTTGCGCGGCTTGGACAAATCAAGTCGCCGACACTTATTATTCACGGCGACGACGATTCGATCGTGCCATATCCGAACGCGGAAGTTCTGCAGGGCGCGATTGCGGGCTCGAAAAAGCATACGCTCAAGGCCGCCGGTCACATGTTTTTCTGGGAAGTGCCGGACGAGGCAGCGCGAGCGGCCGGCGATTTTCTGTCAGCGGTGAAGTAACCGCCGGAGATTCATATGGCGAACTACGAAACCGTCATTTACGAAAAGGCCGAGGACAAGATCTACCGGCTGACGCTGAATCGTCCCGAGAAACTCAACGCGCTGTCGCAGAAGCTGCTCAAGGAACTCGACTCGGTGATGGACGAGTACGAGTCGAATCCCGACGCGAGCGTGCTGATTATCCGCGGCGCCGGACGCGCGTTCTCGGCCGGCTACGATTTGCAGGGCACGCAGCATCCGGGCTCGACCTTCACCGTCACCAACGACCGCCTCGGCCTGCACAAAACCATCGAGCGATGGCAGCGGCTGTGGGCGATTAACAAACCCACGATCGCGCAGGTGCATGGCTACTGCCTGGCGGGCGGCACCGAATTCGTCGGCCATTGCGATATCGTGTTCGCCAGCGAGGATGCGCAGTTCGGCCATCCGGCGGGCCGCTCACTGGGTATCCTGCCGACGATGTCGATGTGGCCGGTGCTGATGGGTCCGCGCAAGACCAAAGAATATTTTTTCACCGGCGATTACATGTCGGCGAAAGAAGCGCTCGAATGGCACCTGGTCAATCGCGTCTTTCCCAAGGACAAGCTCGAGGAAGAGACGATGAACTATGCGCGCCGCGTCGCGATGGTGCCGGCGGAGTTGCTGATGCTGCACAAGGCCGCGGTGAATCGCTATCTCGATATCATCGGGATTCGCGCGGCCGAGCAGTCATCGGCCGACATCGACGTGATCGCGCATCAGACCGACACGGTGAAAAACTGGATGAAGGCGAGCCGCGAGAAAGGGCTCAAAGGCGCGCTCACGGAGCGCGATCGTCCATTCGCGAAGAAGGCGTAGCGAGACGATCGTCGGAGGAAGGAATCAGGGCATGGAGGGGAAGGGAGAAATATGTTCAAACGAGCGTTGATGGGGGTAGCTGCTGTCTTCGTAGTTGCGTGCAATTCCGGGCCGTCGCAAACACCCGACAATTCCGTTGGCGGCGCCAACGTCGTTTCGTCCGCCAAGTGCCGATGACGGCGGGCGCGACGACTCTCGCGCTGGATTGGGGTACAAAAGGGCAAGCCGGCCAGATCGCGATCGCGGACGTTTTGACCTACGGCGGCTCGAAACCGACGATTACTGCGCCGACTGGATGGCAACTGATTCGCGACGATTCGACGGCAACGACCCGCCAGTCGCTGTACTGGCACGCAATCGCAGGCGAATGATCCCAGCACGGCGACATGGACTTTCAGCGAGCCGGTCGACGCGCAGGGCGCGGTCCTGGTGATCGACAATGTCGCGGCGACCTCGCCGGTGGATATGACCAGCGGCAACACCGGCTCGGGTGGCACTGTGACCGCCAAGTCGATCGTGACGACCAGCGACGGCGTTTTGATTCTCAGCTTTTACTCCACCGATTTCGCGCACCCCGGGCTGATGGGATCGTTCTCGCAGCCGCCGCCGAATACGAGCGTTGTCCTGAATCAGGAAGAAACGCCGGGTGAATTTTGGATTCTCGCCAGCTACCAGAGTCAGAACGGCGCCACCGCCGACCAGGTCTGCTCGGCCAGTCAGATATTCAATTGGGTAGCCGCGCAGGTTGCGATTAAGAAGAGCGCCACGACCTCGCAGTGAATCCCGGCGTACCCGACCGCAGCGGTGCGAATCGCCCGAGCCTCACGACCAGCCGGCGGATTCTCGCACTCGCCGTAGTCGTCGAGATCGTCGGATACGCCGTCATCCTTAAGCAAGATTGGATCCTCACGCGCATCGACTGGATCTCGTTGATTCTCGCGGTCGGAGCGCTCGCATACTCATACAGGCTGCCGGATTCAGACCGCTTCATCGCGGAGGAGGTCGCAAAGCGCGACGAATTATTCTCGCAGTTCGCAATGTTCGTGCTCTTCCTGGCCTTCTACTCGATAACCGCGGGCTCTGACACGAGTCCCTACAACGCGCACGTGCGCCAGGCATTCGCGCTGATCCATGGCCACACTTATATCGACGCGCCGAACTACATCGAGCACGCGCAGGTCGGGCCGTTCAGCTACCAGTTGCATCCGATGCTGCCGTCGATCCTGCTGATGCCGTTCACCGCGATTTGGGGGATGGACACCAATCAGACGTACTTCTCGATCTTGTTCGGCGCGCTCGACGTTGCGCTGGCATGGCGCCTGCTCGGACGATTCCATCTGACGGTCAACGCGCGCATGTGGCTGACGGTGTTTTTCGGCGCCGGCACGATCGTCTGGTACGAGACCGTCCACGGCACCAGTTGGGGAGTGTCGATGGTGGTCGCGATTGCGATGACGTTGATCGCGCTCGACGAGACCTTCGGCGAGGGGCGTCCCGCGGTGGTCGGAACCTTCGCCGCGCTCGCGGCGCTGGCGCGCTACGATCTCGCGTTCGTGTGGCCAATCTATCTCGCACTGCTTTACACGCGAGGGCGCGGCATTAGTGAATTGGCCTGGTTCATACCGGGCTGCATTGCGATCGGGGTGCTATACGTTTTCTTCAATGCGGTTCGGTACCACAGCCCATTTGACCGCGGCGTCTTCATCTTCGCGCCACCGGGATCGCATCTGTTTGGCTTGGAGCATTTCGCCGGCAACTTCTACACGCTGACCTTCATGTCGACGCGGCTGGACGACACGTTCCCGTACATCCATCCGACCTTCGGCGGACAGGCCCTGATTCTCACCAGCCCCGCGTTTCTACTTGCGCTGCGGCCGAGTTTCCGGCGAATTCAAAACGCGCTGGTCGGTATCGCGGCGCTGATCGCGATGACGCCGAGCTTGTTCTACTTCACCAACGGATTTTCGCAGTACGGCACGCGTCACTACCTGCACACATTTCCATTCCTGCTGCTGTTGATGGCGTTCGGCGTCCATCGACGCGCCGATCAATTGACGCGCATCCTGATTGCGGTGTCGGTCCTGCTGATCGCATTCGGCGTATGGCACGAAAGATTCTATGGGCTCAACGCCTGAGGGTTCAGCGCCGGCCAAGGGGGCGATGGCGCGAAGAACTTCCGACCTTGCGGATATCCTGCTCGATCGAGGAGAGTTTACCCGCGATGAGGTGATCGCTGTCGCAGCCGCGAGCATCGGGTTCTCGCTGGTCTTCTGCTTTCCGCTGGTCCGTCATCTGTTGACCCTGTCCACGCCCAACGACTGGGATTTGATCGCCGCTTCGCAGTGGGCCGCATATCGGACGGTCCGCGAGTTCCATCAGTTCCCGCTCTGGAATCCCTTCGAATGCGGCGGGCTGCCGCTGCTTGGCGATCCCCAGTCTCACTTCATGACGCCATGGTTCATCTTCACGCTGATATTCGGGCCGGTGCTCGGCCTGCGCATCGAAGTCCTCATCTACAACGCGCTCGCCTGGTCGGGAGGCTACGTGCTGGGCCGGGTGCTCGGGTTGAGACGCATCTCGGCCGTTTGTACGGCCGTTACTTTCGCTGGAAGCTCGTGGTTTTTCCTGCGCGCTTCCGAAGGCCACATCGTAATCATGACGTTCGTCTATCTGCCGTGGATAATCGCGACCGGCTGGGTCGGATCGGAGCGAGGCAAGCTGCGATACGCGGCGCTGTGCGGCATTCTGATAGCGTGCAGCTTTTTTGAAGGCAGCCCGCATCCACCGTTGTTCGAAGGATTGACGCTCGCTCTGGTCCTCGGAGTCCGAGCCGCGACGCAACTGACGGCGCGCCCGATTCTCGCACTCGCGATCGTGGCGATCTTCGCCGTCGGCTTCGGCTCGGTCAAAGGCTTGCCGGCAGCGCAGGTGATGATGGCGAATCCGCGCCCGACCGATGAGGGGTTCTCGAGCAGTGTCTACGCTCTCACCGAGGCGTTGTTGTCTCACAACCAGGATCGCAACCGGCCTGGCTTGAACGGATGGGGCTTCTGGGAATTGGGCGCCTACGTCGGCTTGTTCGGATTGATCGCAATGGTCGGACTACGCTACCCGCGGAGTGCGATCCCGTGGGTCGTCGCCGCAGTCTTCCTGTTCTATGTGGCCCGCGGATGGAGCGGCGAGGAATGCGTGTGGGTGTGGTTGCACAGGCTGCCGCTGTTTTCTTCGACCCGACTGCCGTGGCGCTCGCTGATCCCATTCTCGCTGATGATCGGAGTGCTGGCCGGTTTCGGAATCGACGCCGTGTGCAGTCGCGGTTCGCACGCGGCGTTCGCGGTTTCCGCAGCGCTGATAGTCGCGGGCACCCTCGATTTGTTGATCGTCGGCACTCCCAACCTGTCCTACATTGCTTTGGCCGGCGTGGTCGATCCGGGCCCGCCGGTCAGCGACTTCGCGCAGTATCTCCGCAACCCGGCGCTTACGCAGTCGAGCGTGATTCAGCATCACGAAGGAGTCGTGAATTGCTACGTATACGCTCCATGGCCGACAACGGCGAAGGGCTGGAACGAGCCTGGCTATCGCGGAGAGCAATACCTGCTCGGTTCGGGCACGGTCACCAAGACGCTGTGGTCCCCTGACCGCCTCGAATACGCTGTCGACGCGCCGGCTGAGTCGGTGATGGTCGTGAATCAGAACTACGATCCATCGTGGCGCGTCATGACGGGGACCGGCCGCACATTTTCCGAGAATGGGCTATTGGCGGTGCGAGTTCCCGCCGGCAAAAGCCAGGTCGACCTGAGATACATCAGTCTCGCGGCAATCTACGGGTTCTGCATTACGTTGCTGACGGCGACCTGCGCGCTCGTGCTCTTCAGAAGAGGGCGAGGCCCGTCGCGGCGTCCGAAAGTCCCGCCGAGTAGTCATTGATTTCCTCGACCACCGAATCGCAGATCTTTCGCCTTGAATCGCGGCAGGAGGCAATCCGCCTCATCGTCGGCTCGATCCTGTTCGCGATCGTATTTTGCTATCCGCTGATTTGCGATTTTCAGAACATGGACGGCGGCGTGGGCAAGTGGATCTTCGCGCCGGACTTGAGCCACTTCACGGCGCTGCCGATCAACGGCGACTCGGATTTGTTTGCGGAGCTGCGCTGGGTCCCCTACTACACGATCGCACACTTTCACCAGTGGCCTTTCTGGAATCCCTACAAATGCGGCGGCATGACGATGCTCGGCAATCCGGAATCGGGCATCGTGACTCCATTTCTATTTTCGTACCTGATCTTCGGCCTGGTGCCGGGGATCCTCCTCGAAATCTGCCTGCACGTCGCGATTGGTTTCGCCGGCGGCTATATCCTTGGCCGCGAGTTGGGCCTCAAGCCTCTGGCCAGCGTCGCGATTGCCGCGATGTTCCCATCGGACTCATGGCTGCCGCTGCATGTATCCGTCGGTCATCTCAACTTCCTGCCCGCAGTCTATTTCCCGTGGATCATCGCACTGCTCTTCGCGGCGATACGGACGCGGCGATGGTTTCCCGCGGCGCTGGCGGGATTGTTCTGCGCCCTGACGCTGACTGAAGGTAACTACACCTTTGTCTATGCCGCGATGATCGTTGCGATCGTCGCCGTCTCATATTCGATAATCCGGTTGAGTGTGCGACCGATCATTGTGGCAGCGGTGATCGCGGTGTTCGCGTTCGGGTTCGGCGCGTTGAAACTCATCCCGACCGAGGAGTGGCTGGTAGTGCATCCGCGCCCGGACTTTGGCGCGTCATGGCTGACACTTAGCAACGCGCTGATTTCGATCTTCTCCCGCAATCAGAACCTCTATCGGCCCTCGACCGGTCCATTCTTTTTCTGTGAGTTCGGCGGCTATCTCGGCGCGCCGTTCGTTGTGTTAGCGCTGATTGGAATAGTAGCCACCGGCCGCAACGCGCTGGCATGGATAATAGGTATAGCGGCATTCTTCATGTTGTTTCGAGGCGACACCGGCCCGAACGCGTTGATAACGTACGTGCGACTGATCCCGCTGGGCAACAACATGGGCTTGTGCGGACGATGGGTCATTCCACTGGTCTTTTGTGTCAGCGTGCTGGCCGGCCTGGGCACGCAATTCGTGATCGATCATTTCGGTGAGTGGGGTCCGCGAGTGGCGATGTTCATTGTCGTCGTCGGGATGATCGACGCGTGGATCGTTTGCTCCCCGAGTTATCGCTATATCAACAAAACGCCCTTTGAGGGCCCGCCTCCGTCTGCTTCGTTCCGCCAATATTGGATCGACCACGCCGTTGTGATGACCTACATAGGCGAGGCCAACATGGGATCGGTGCATTGCGACGAGTACGGCTATCACGTTCCGCGCGGGAGCGTGCTCGGATACGACGAACCCGGTTATCGCGGGGAATATTTCATGATCGGAGATGGGTCTGCGACGAACGATGTATGGTCGCCCAACCGATTGACGTTCAACATCTCGGCAAACAGTCCAGCAACCCTAGTGATCAATCAGAACGCCGACCCGGACTGGCGAGTCGTAAGCGGCAACGGCACCCGTCGCTCGGAGCGCGACCTGCTGGCTATCGATGTACCCGCGGGCCAGCAGTCACTTACTATTGCCTACCGTCCGGCTAACATCGGCGCTGCGCTATTGATGACACTAACGGCTGCAATTGCAACCCTCGCGCTATGGTTTTGGGAAAGGCGCCGAATGTCTCGATCTTCCGACTGATGGCATTCAACCGAACACGCGGCACCACGATGGCTCGCGATACGGTACTCGCGCTGATCGCCGGGTTTTTGACCGGCGCGCTGGCGATTCCGATCGTGATCAACCTTGGACTCGCATCGATGCTCAAGATCCCGCTGTTCTCGATGCCGTCGATCGCCGCGGCTGCTATTCGCGATCGCGCTGCTGGTGGCGAGCCTGGTTGCCGCGCGGGCTCCCTCGCTGTTCGAATTCACCAAGTTCGCGATGACGGGAGTTTTGAATGCGGGCGTCGACTTCGGCGGCCTCAACTCATTGATGCTGATAACCGGCCTGATCCTCGGGCGGCGGCTTTCTCGCATTCAAATCAATCTCGGTGACGCTCGGTGTGATCAACAGCTACGTGTGGAACAAGTACTGGACGTTCGATGCGGCGAAATCCGCCGAGAGCGCGGCGCGAGTTCGATTGCCTTCATGGTGGTGACGCTGATTGCGGTCGGCGGTCAACGTGGCGGGTGCGGACGTGATCGTGAACGTCATCGGCGCGCCGCATGGATTCAGCCCAAGCTATGGGCAAACATCGGAGCGATTTCCGGCGCCGGGTCTGACGCTGTTCACGAACTTCTTCGGCTATAAGTTTTTCGTCTTCAGAAAACCTGCGGCAGTTGCACGTAGAATCCTGAAATCGTCGTTCGCTCTCCGACGCGCAATTTTAACACCTGACTAGTCAAAAGCCTCTTACGCTGGCAACTCAATCCGGCAAGCTGGGCAACGGCCTCGCGACGCATGGATCTTCAATGCATGGGTTAACCGACCCGCGCACATCGCGGACCTGCTCGCGACGTGGGGCTATCTCGGCATTTTCGTCGCCGTCTTCGTCGGCAACCTTGGCGTGCCGGTGCCCGAGGAAACCGTGATGCTCGCCGCCGGCTTCCTGGCCGGGCAGGTGCTGCTCGATCTGCGGCTCGTATACCTCGTCGTAATCGCCAGCGCCGTCACCGGCGACTGCTGCGGCTACGTTATCGGGCGCACCGGCGGACAACGCGTGCTGGAATGGCTCGCCAGCGACCTTCCCCTTCATGCGCACGCGTTACGAACGCCTCCAGCTTTTCTTTCGCACCCACGGCAGCAAAGCGGTGTTCATGGCGCGATTCATCACCGGCGTGCGCTTCATGGCGGGGCCGATGGCGGGTGCGTGCGGGATGCCGTTCTTCCAGTTCCTCGGATGGAACATGCTCGGCGCGATCGTGTGGTGCTCGCTGGTCGTCACCGTCGGCTACCTGGTCGGCGACGAGCTGTATCCCGCGCTCGCGATGGCGCATCAGGTCTCGCGATGGATTGGCCTTGCCGGATTCATCCTGCTGCTCGTGGTTTTCGTCTTCTGGTGGAGGGAGCGGCGTCCTGCGGTGCTCGCGGCCTCAACCGTAGCGTTCGCAAATGCGCCGTCGTCGTGGCGCTCGCGATCGCGCTGACCGGATGCAAACCGCGCACGCGGATTGAGCTTCACTATCTGCCGGACTTCGTGCCGGGCGCGCAGAAGTATTTTTCGCCCCGCGAAAATTGCGGTGCCTCCGCCCGACCGCAGATTTCGCCGGCGATCCGAGGTCGGCGCGATTTACACCGCTGACGGCAGCGTTCAGACTGCCCCTCGTGGTTGCCGATGCTGACCGCATTTTCAACGGCGCGTTGATCAAGGGGCTGGCCGACGCCGGCCTGACGCCCGGTGTCGCTCGACTCGAATCCTGGCGACGGCAAGCCGCCCGAGGGCTCGGATTTCATCCTCACCTCCGATCTCGAACAGGTCGAGGTGAACAAGCGGTTCGGCGCGCAGCAGACGATCCACGGCCAGTACTTCACGATGCATGCGGTTGTGCGCGTGAAGTACGAGCTCAAGGAATCGCGACGGCGCGTGATTTACTCGGGCGAGATAAGCGGCATCGAGAATGAGCCGCCGAATCCCGTCGGCGCCGAGGTCTTTCTGCCGCTCGAGACCGAACCTGCCGAATCGCTGTCGGTTGCGATGTCGCGCGCCGTCGGCCTGCTGATGGTTCAGCAGAAATTTCGCGACGCGCTGCCGATGCGCCCCGTCGCGGCGACTCCGATTTCGACGCCGCACCATCGACGCATCCCTGAAATGTCCGCCGCTTAGGCGCGGTTGGCAGTAACTGTGGCAGCTAGACTATTGCTGCCAGCGCGGCCGCGCGCGATTATCGTCATGAAGCATGAAGATCGTCGCGCTTGCGCGCAGAATCTCGCGTACGCGCCGAATCGTCATGCTCGCGTTTCCCGACGCGCAAGTCATCGATATCACCGGGCCGCTCGAAGTGTTCGGACGCGCCGCGCGACTGCTCATCGACGAGCGCGGCTGGCGCGTTCCCGCCTACACCGTTGAGATAGTGGCGCTAAGGCCGGCCCGTTCGCCACTTCATCGGGCATTCGGCTGATTGCCGACCGCTCGATAGCGACGCGTGCGCGGGCCGATCGACACACTGCTCGTGGCAGGCGGCGTCGGAACTACCGCCGCGCTGCGCGATCGCGCGCTGATCGACTGGCTCCGCGCGATGCGCGATCGCGCGCGCCGCCTGTGCTCGGTATGCACGGGCGCATTCCTGCTCGCGGAGGCCGGTCTGCTCGACGGACTGTCGCGCGACGACGCATTGGCGGCAATGCGCACGGCTTGCGGCTCGGTATCCGGCGGTGACGGTCGAGACCGATCCGATCTTCGTGCGCGCCGGCAAAATATTTACCTCGGCGGGCGTGACTGCGGGAATCGATTTGGCGCTGGCTCTGCTCGAGGACGACTACGGCCGCGACGTTGCGCTTGCGGTGGCGCGCGAGCTGGTCATGTTCCTGCGCCGACCGGGCGGGCAGTCGCAGTTTTCCGTGCAGCTCAGCGCGCAGCAGGCGGATCGCGAGCCGATTCGCGACTTGCAGCGATGGATGGCGGATCATCTTGGCGCCGATCTTGTCGGTCGAAGCGCTCGCGCGGCGCGCCGCGATGAGCCCGCGCAACTTCGCCCGCGTGTTCATCGCGCGAAGTCGGAATGACGCCGGGAGAATTCGTCGAGAACTCGCGCGTCGAAGCGGCGCGCCGCCGCCTGGAGGAATCCGCCGAAGGCGTCGACTCGATTGCGTCCGCGTGCGGCTTCGGCACGCGCGAGTCGATGCGCCGCGCGTTTATCCGCACGCTGCACGTGCCGCCGAGCGCATATCGCAGCCGCTTTCATCAAAAATTGAGCGCCTGACCAAAAAGGAGAACGCCATGCGAATTGCTTTCCTGATTTTCGACGACCTGACCGACGCTCGACGCGATCGGACCGTTCGAAGTGCTGTGCCGAATCCCCGGCGCCGAGGTGATGTTCGTCGGCGAGACCGCGGGCATCAAGCGCGCCGATCCGAAATCGCTCGGCCTCGTCGCCGACTATTCGATCGCCGACGTGACCAGCGCCGACATTCTGCTCGTGCCGGGCGGCCGGGGCGAGGCACAGGTCCGCGAGAAACCGCACCTGCTCGAATGGGTTCGGCAAATCGACACGACCACGCAATGGACGACGTCGGTCTGCACGGGTGCATTGATGCTCGGCGCGGCCGGACTGCTCAAGGGACGGCCCGCGACCACGCATTGGGCAAGGCTCGAGAAACTGCGCGAGTTCGGCGCCGAGCCGCGCTCCCAGCGCGTCGTCGAAGACGGCAAGATAATCACCGCCGCGGGAGTCTCCGCCGGAATCGACATGGCGCTGCATCTCGTGCGCCGCGTAGCCGGCGAACCGTCGCGCAGGCGATCCAGGTGGGCATCGAGTACGATCCGCAGCCGCCCTTCGACGGCAACGCGAGCCGCGCGCCCGCGCATGTAATGGAAGTCCTTCGCCCGCGCTACCAGACGGAACTCGAGGCGGGACCGTTAGCGCAGGTGCTGGACTCTCTACAACGGGAAGCGCTCGCCGACCATCTCCTCGCTCTTGCGCCACAAGTCGTTCGCGTGCGCGAGGTTGAGAGCATACGAGCGCACGCCGACGCGCGAGGTCGCGTCGTCATTCACCGCGCACACGTGACAGTCTTCGCAATAGTGCCCGCCGACCGCGTCTGCCGGCCCGACAAACCCGCCCACACCGACGTCGCCGATCCTTGCGGAACATCTTGAAACGAAATGGTTGGCGCTCGACTCGGTTCGCCCCGCGCGTTGACGCGCGCCCTCATCTGCTCGACGAGTTCCGGCGTCATGGCGGCCCAGTTCGGTCTGGATTCCGCCCGGATGAATCGAGGTGGCGCGGATGCCGCGTCCCTTGAGCCGGTCGTCGAGCGCCACCGCGTACAGAATGTTCGCCGTCTTCGAGCGGCCGTATCCGGTAAACGGCTGATAGGGAGTGCGCTCGAAATTCGGATCTTCGAGGTCAACGTCGCTTATCTGATGACCGGCCGAGGATAGCGTGACGATTCGCGCCCGCGTTCAGCAGCGGCACCAGCCGATTGACGAAGACGAAATGCCCGAGGTGATTGGTCCCGAACTGCGTCTCGAAGCCGTCCTGCGTCTTGCCCTGCGGACACGCCATCACGCCGGCATTCGCGATGATCACGTCGAACGGTTTCCCGCGCGCAATAATTCGTCCGCGGCCTTGCGCACGCTGGCGAGCGATGCGAGGTCCATCTCGACCAGTTCGACCGCGCGGGTTGCCCGCTTGCGCGAGTGCGCGCTTTGCTTTCGACAGATCGCGCGCGGTGCCGACGACGGTGGCGCCATGCGCGACGAGCGATCGTGCAGTCTCGACGCCGAGCCCGGCCGAGACGCCGGTCACCAATACGCGCTTGCCGGAAAGATCGACGCCTTCGAGGACCTCATCGTCGGTTGATTCTGCTCCAAACGTCTTTGCCATTGTGCTTCTCCTAATCTTCAACGTTTAGCGCGTCGGCTCGGCGCTCTCAAACGGATTTGCCCTTGCGCGACTCTTCCTGCCTGCGCAGCTCGACGCGGCGGATCTTTCCGCTGACGGTCTTCGGCAGCTCGTCGACGAATTCGATCTCGCGCGGATATTTGTAGGGCGCGGTGATGCGCTTGCAGTGCTCCTGGAGTTCGCGTGACCAGCCGCTCTCCGGCTCGGCGCCGGGCCGCAGTTTGATGAACGCTTTGACGATCGAGCCGCGGTCGGCGTCGGGCGTCGCCACCACCGCGGATTCCATCACGGCCGGATGCTCGAGCAGCGCGCTTTCGACTTCGAACGGCCCGATTCGATAGCCCGCCGAAATGATCACGTCGTCGGCGCGTCCGACGAACCATAGATAGCCGTCGGCGTCGCGCGTGGCCTGGTCGCCGGTCAGGTACCAATCGCCGCGAAACACGCCGCGGTCTCTTCGGCGTTTTTCCAATACTCGAGGAACAGTGACGGCGGGCGCTCAGGGGCTCACGCGCAGCGCGATTTCGCCGACCTCGTCGACGTCGCGTCTCGTTCAGGTCGTGGTTGAGCACGCGAACGTCGTGGCCCGGGAAACGGCAGGCCCATCGAGCCCGGCTTCACCGGCATCCCGGGCATGTTGGCGGCGAGGATCGTGGTCTCGGTCTGCCCGTAGCCGTCGTGAATCGTGAGGCCGAACTTGTCGCGCCAAACCTCGATCACTTCGGGATTGAGCGGCTCGCCCGCGCCGGTGCAATGCCGCAGTTTCGGGAATTCCTAGCTTCGCGAGGTCTTCCTTGATCAGCATCCGATACTCAGTCGGCGGCGCGCAGAAAGTAGTGATGCCGTAGCGCGCCGAGCAGCTCGAGTTCCTTGCGCCGCTCGAAGCGGCCGTTGTACATGAACGTCGTCACGCCGTTCATCCACGGGCCGAACAGCACGCCGTACGCCGCCTTGGCCCATCCGGTGTCCGAGGTGGTCCAGTGGATGTCGGCCGGGCCGCAGGTCGAGCCAGTTAAGCCCGGTGAATTGTGACTGTAGGTATAGCCGTGGCTATGCAGCACGGCCTTGGGTTCGCGCGTCGTGCCGGAAGTGTAATAGCAAATCGCCGGCTGCGACGACTGGTGTTCGCGCGGCTTGAACACCGCCGACGCATTGACTCATGTACTCCTGCAAGCTGATCCATCCGCTGCGCGCGCGCGCCGGCGATGAAGTAGTGCGCGACGCTCGGGCATTGCCTGCGCAGGTCGGCGACCATCGCGGCGTTGTCGACCGAGGCGATGATCGCGCGCGCGCCGGAATGATTCGCGCGATAGATGAGGTCCTTCTCGCGCAGCATCGCGGTGCATGGGATCACGATCGCGCCGAGCCTTGAGCGCGCCGATATACGCGGCCTGCCACAGCGTGATGCGCGGCAGCACCAGCATGACCGGGTCGCCGCGCCGAATGCCGTGTCCGGCAGCACGTTGGCGATGCGGTTGGATTGCTGCCGCGATATCGGCGAAGGTCAGCCGCGCGCGCCTGCCCTCGCTGTCTTCCCACAGGATCGCGACACGGCTGCGGATCTTCGGCGAACTTGTCGATGACCTCGCCGAAGTTGAAATACTCCGGCGTCTCCCATCGGAACTCGCGATAGACGCGCCGATACGTCGTCGCATTGACTTCGTCAGTCATGCGCGCGAATTTCCGCGCGCCGCGTGCTCGTGCCGGCGCCTGCGAGCGCTTGGCCGCCGCCTTGATGTACTTCACCGTCACCGGCGACAGGTCGTCGCGCTCGACCTGCACGTCGATTATCGCGAACGATTTGCAGTCGATGCGCCGCGCGCAGCGCGTCGCGCAACTGCTCGACGGTCGTGCGCCTCGAAACCCGCGCCGCCCCAATCGCGCGCGAGTTGCGCGTACGGCCACGGCGGAATCTCGAGCAGGTCGCGCCGCTCGGCAATCGGCCGGAAGATGCCCCATCCGCCATTGTTGATCACGACGCACGATCGGATTCGCGCCCTTGGCCGGCGCCTGCGAAATTTCCGGCCCGGTCATCTGAAAGCCGCCGTCGCCGCACATCACGAGCGGACGCATCCCGCTGCCGATTTGCGCGCCGAGCGCGGCCGGCACCGCGAATCCCATCGAGGCGTAAAATCCCTGCGCGAAATACGCGCTGTTGTGCGGCACCCGGATGTCGAGTCCGCCGAACAGCATGTCGCCCGACTCGGCGACCACCATGTAGTCGCGCTTGTCCGGCGAGGAATTCGTTGACCGCGACGAGAATCTGCGCGACCTTGACCGGCTTGCCGTCGCGCGCGGCAATCTCGCGCAGGTTGTCCGCGTAGGTCGACCTTTTCATGATGGCGCCGGAGCTTCTCGCTTGAGCAGCGCGCGCGCGAAATCGCGCACGCCGACGTCGGTGTAGGTGTGATACTTCACCTCGACCCTGCGATCGACCGCCCACACCGTCTTGCCCTGGATGACGTGCGGCGGCCGGTTGCCGAAGTTCATGTCGGTCTTGCAGGCATCCGAGGTTGAGCACGAAATCCGCCGCGTCCATCCGCGCGACGATCGACGGCGGGCTGATCGGCCCGACGTGCACGCCCATGTACAGCGGATGGTCCATCGGGAACGCGCCTTTGCCGAGCACCGTGGTGAACACCGGCGCGCCCATCTTTTCCGCCAGCTCGACCAGATCCTGCGACGCCTTGTAGCGATGAATCTCGATGCCCGCGATCAGCACCGGCTTGCGGCCTCGTTGAACATCGCGGCCGTCTCGTGCGCCGCTTCCTCGACCTTGCGCGCGTCGGATTCCTGGAAGTGCAGGCGGCCGTCCCATTCGATGAGTTCTTCGGGGACTTCGATTTGCCGATCGACCATGTCGCGATGAATCTCGACGTAGCCGGGGCGCTGCTCGGCCCAGATCGCCTTGACGACGCGATGCAGCTCGTCGGCGGCGGTGCGTGGATCGGTCAGCACGGCCGACGCGCAGGTGACTTCATCGTATATGCGATGCTGCGATTCGATCTCGCGCGCCTGATGATGAATCAGGGTGCCGAGCTTGCGCTCCTCCTCGCCCGGTCCGCCGGAGAAAATCAGAATCGGCACGCGCTCCGAAAACGATCCCGCGACCGGATTGACCATGTTGTGGCCGCCGGCGCCGTAGGTGACGCAGATGACGCCGATTTTGCCGGTCGCGCGCGCATAGCCGTCAGCCGCGAAGCCGACGCCCGGCTCATGCGAGAGGGTGATGATTTTCATCCCGTGCTTGCGGCCGAGCGCGAAGAACAGCTTGAGCGCGAGGTCGCCGGGGATGCCGAAGACGTGCGACACGCCAATTTTGCGCAGGTACGCGACCAAAAAATCGCCCAGCGCCATGTGCCTCTTCACGCCGCTTCGCCCTCCATGGATGCGCGAGAACCAACACTAATATACTTGACGAAGCGCCGCGCGACACGCCCACTATAGGCTGGCGAACATTTGCTTCCAGTCTCGCGCTGAAGTTGAGCGAAAATCATGGCTAGGTCAGTCGAAACAGTGGTAGATGAAAGTTATCTACGAGTGCAGGGGGGAACATGTGGTCCGATAAGCTGGTTAGCGCGATTCTAGAGCGGCGTTACTCGAACGCTTGGCCGGAGAAATTCAAAGCGGGATTTGAAGCGCTCTTCGGTGGTGACGGCGGCCGTTATCCTGAGGGCGCAAAGCGCCAAGTGACCCTGCGCGCTCCCGCGCCTTCGGAAGGCGTTGAGGGAATCATACCATTCGCGGCCCTGATCCATCCGAGTAACCCGAGTACCGGACCGTACGGTGGGACCTCGCTTGCCGTTTTCCCCGGCGACGACACTCCCTGCATGATCTCACTCGTAGTCGGGACTAATGGCCTTGCGCCGGACGAAGAGATTTTGGGCCGACCCGGGCATGCGCGGAAGGCAGCTGCCGTCTGCGCTTGGCTAAACAGCGGACAACGAAAACTCGTCGCCTGGTCTAAGCACGATCCGACTCGATTGGATCAACGCGTTCCTTCCGAGGTGGCCGAAGAGTTTGAGAAATATTCGAGGGCGATAGAGAGATATGGCCACGTCCTCTACGCCATCTACGCCCCAGGCTCCGACAAGAACAAAACGGTGGAAGCGCTAACGGCGTTTTTGGACTTGATGTTTGACGCGCGCGGCATTCGTCCGCTCGCTCGCTTCGAAGCTGATGCCCGTGAGATTCAGACAAAATGGTTCCACTACTTGATGCCCAACGTCTCAAACGACAACGTGTCAGAACTTCTGAACGAACGGCATTACGTGATCCTGCAGGGTCCCCCGGGTACCGGCAAAACGCGCCTCGCGCGCGAGTTGATAACGACGGAATACCAGGGGCGCGGGAGGACCATTCAATTTCACGCAAATACGACCTATGAGAACTTCGTGGGCGGGCTGGCACCAAAAACCTCGTCCGAAAACCTCGGATTTCAGTTCTCGCCACAAAAGGGCTTCCTGACCCAAGCCGCCGAGGAGGCCCGCGCTTCCAGCGGAAAATATTTGTTGCATATCGACGAGATCAATCGAGCCGACTTGTCGAAGGTCCTGGGCGAAGCAATCTATCTCCTCGAGCCTGATGACCTGGAGGGGCGCGCCATCGACCTACCCTACAAATTCGAACCGCCAACGGGCGATTGCCTTTCATTGCCCGACAATCTGCACATACTCGGCACAATGAATACTTCAGACAGGAGTCTAGCGATCGTGGATATCGCGATTAGACGCCGATTCGCGTTCACGAAGCTCTGGCCTCAAATGTCGGTGGTTGAGCGTGGAGGTTGCGACCTCATGAAGCAGGCACTCCAACGCCTTGTCTCGATTTTTGTCGACCACGCGACCGAAGACGCGATGAACCTGGTTCCGGGTCATTCCTATTTTCTGGAGTTGAATGAACGGAAGGCGCGTAGACGGCTCGAGACGACGCTGAAGCCTCTGCTCGAGGACTACCTTGAACAGGGCTACGTTTCGTCGTTTGCAGAAGCGGTCCGCTCATACTTGCAATGGATCGATTCGCTATGAACACCGTCGCCAAGAAGGCGCGCGGCCCGCGGCGACATCGAACCTATTCGCCTCCAGAGCCTGCGACGCAGCTTGAGCAGCGATGCCTCGAAGCGAAGGACTCCGTGTTAACTCGACTCCCCGCGGACTTTCTGCTTCGAGGCCAACGGTCTCGCGATCCCTCATCCCAGATCGCGCGGCTCGCCGACCAGTTCGTGAACCTGAATCAGAGTGCATTCCGCCGCCTAGAGTTGGTTGTTGAGCCTCACTACAGGAACTCGATCGTTGAGCTCGACATTCGCGCTAGCACTTGCATAGGTGCGATTCCACTGATTTCTCCGACTACCGGACGGCACGACTACGGGTTGGTCGTTCGCCCGCGGTTCAATTGGCCTGGGATCGGGCCGATTCTCGGCGCGATGGGCTGGCGAGTGATTCCCGCTCCGCTGTCTATGCCATTGCTACCGCAGTCTGAGCGCCGAGTGCCGGCTTGGGTACTTTCGACGATCGTTTTGTTTCGGCTGAAGGCGCTTCTCGAACAGTTGGAGCGCCGATTCGAGATTACCCGCGAAGAGCGATCTTCACCGCGAGGAACGATCGATTGGGGGCGTTATCTTTCTCGCCAAATCAGCCGCGCCCGGTTCCTCGACGTTCCGTGCAGGTTTCCGGAACTACAGAAGGATCGAGATTTGCGCGCCGCAATCCGTTTTGCTCTGGAGAAGCAACTCCGGTCGCTCGAATCACAGCGCATTGCCGGTTCCTTCGTGCGGCAGCTGATCGAGATGTGTCGCGATCTGATCGGTCGAGTCCTCGATGTCAGTCCGCGCGAGCCGCTACCGACTACGTTTCAGATCTGGCAGCGGAAAACCTTGCGGACCGAGGTATTTCGTCGTGGCGCGCAGGCTATTGAGTGGACCGCCGAAGAGCGAGGACTTGCGGGACTCTCCGATCTCCAAGGACTGCCCTGGGCGATGTCAATGGAGCAATTCTTCGAGGCTTGGGTCGAGACTCTCATGTCGCAAGTTGTACGTCGAATCGGGGGCGAACTTCGATGCGGCCGCGAGCGCCAGACGATCGTGCCACTCAATTGGGATCCGCCATATCTGGGCTCTCAGAAGTCACTGATTCCGGATCTGGTTATCGACCGCCAGGACGCCACCATCATTATCGACGCCAAATACAAAGAGCACTGGGAGGAAATGCAGGACCGCCGGTGGAACGATCTAGAAGAGGAACTCCGCGAACGTCATCGTGCCGATCTCCTGCAGGTCCTCGCCTATTCGACGGTCGCGCGGAAGCCCAAGGTTCTGGTTTGTCTCGCCTACCCCTGCAATGAAGAACGATGGCTATCGCTTCGAGCTCGCAATCTCTTGGTCCATCGAGCGTCGTTGCCTCTGACGGACAGACGTTTGGAACTGATTCTAGTCGCTTTTCCGCTTTCGACGCAGGTAATAGAGGAAGCCGTCAGCTTAATGGTGCAAGAGATCCGTCGCATGGAAGCATAGTCGCTCAACTGTCATTTGCTGCGCGCGATACCTTGTTGCGCGGCGGTTGCGCCGTCGGGGCCGATCGTTTGCATCACAGCTTCGAGATGCGCGATCCATTCGGCATCCTGGCGCGCTCTATCTTCGCGGCCATACTTGCCCTGCCTCAACCCCAACCATTTCGTTTCGAGCGCATAGTAGATTTCGGCCCAATCTTTTCGCGTCAACCTGATCATGTGGCCTCCCTCTCCGTTTGAGAAATCTGTCGCTAATTGTAACAAAAACGAGGGCGCCTTCATCATCGCACCTTCGACACCGCGATGTGCTAGAGTATGATGCCTAACGGGTCAAGCTGATGTTCTCGAAAATCCTTCGCATGCAGTTTCTCGGGCCGATGCAACTGAGCCGGCTCGTGATGTATCTGCCGCAGTTCGTGCGCGTGTTCTATCGCCTGATGCGCGATGAGCGCGTGCCGCGGCTCGCGAAGATGGTGCCGTGGATGGGCGCGCTGCTGATCTTCACACCGCCGGCGCTCGAACTAGACATGATCCCGATAGTCGGCGAACTCGACTGGCTGCTAATCGGCTACCTCACGCTCAAAGTGTTCATCTGGCTCTGTCCACCCAACGTCGTGCGCGAGCACGTCAGCCAAATTGGCCGGGGCGAATAGCAAAGCACGCTGATGCGGCCCCGCAATATCCTGATCGTCGTCGCGGCGGTCGTTATCGTCGCGCTGGTGGCGCTGAGCTTCCTCGACCAGTTGCTGGTCGATTACCTGTGGTACGGAACACTCGGCTTCGCCGGTGTTTTCAACACAACCGTCGGCGCCGAAATCGCAATCTTCCTCATCGTGTGGCTGATCGCTTTCAGCGCGATCTTCGTGAGCGGGCTTGTCGCCATCGGCGGGAGCCGCAATCACGAGCGGCTGCGCGTCGTGCGCCGGCCTGACGAGATGGTCGAGGTCAATCTGCCCGAGTTGATTCGCGCACTCGGCGAGCGCGTGCCGTGGCGCGTGATAGTCGCGGCGGGCGCGGCGCTGCTGGCGCTGTTCGTTGCGCAAGGCGAAGCCGTAAGCTGGGACATCTACTTGAAGGGCATCTACGGCGTGCCGTTCGGGATCGTCGAGCATGCGTTCGGCAACGACATCGGCTTCTACATCTTCACGGTGCCGCTGCTCGAGGAAATCCGCGACCTGTTGCTGGTGCTGATCGTGCTCGCGGCCGGGATGGGGATCGCGGTCTATTGGGCGCGCGGCGCCCTCGACTTCAAGGAATCGCCGCCGCGCGTATCGCCCGGCGCCGCCGCGCATCTGTCGGTGCTGCTCGGATTGTTCTTCGTCCAGCGCGCGATGAGTTACTGGCTCGGCCGCTTCGATCTGCTGTTGCATACCGACGGCGTCGTGTTCGGACTGCGCTACGTCGATCGAATCCTGTGGCAGCCGGGGCTGTGGCTGCTGGTCGCTCTGTCGCTGGTCGCCGCCGCGATGTGTATCTACAACGCGCGCGAGGGCGGCCTGCGAATTCCAGTCGCCGCGTTCGTGATCGTGTTCGCCCCCGCGCTCATCATGAATTTTATCCAGCCGGTAATCGAGCGGCTGTGGGTCAAGCCCGACGAGTTGCGGGTCGAGAAGCCGTACCTCGAGCGCAATATCGAGGCGACGCGCCACGCATACAAGCTCGACACAGTCGACGTGAAAGCCGTTCGCGGGCGCAGGGCACGCTCACGCCCGCCGCGCTCGAGCAGGACGAGGCGACGGTCAAGAACATCCGGCTGTGGGATCCGCGCCCGCTGATCGACACCTACCGCCAGTTACAGGAAATCCGCACCTACTACGATTTTCGCGACGTCGATATCGATCGCTACTGGATCGAGGGCAAGTACACCGAGGTGATGCTGTCGCCGCGCGAGATGAATATCGACGCGCTGCCCGACACCGCGCAGACCTGGGTCAATCAGCATCTCAAGTTCACGCATGGCGCCGGGCTGGCGATGAGCCCGGTCAACAAGAAGGACACCGAGGGCCTGCCCGTTTTCTATATCAAGAATATTCCGGCCGTGTCGGACGTGGGTCTGAAGGTTGACGCAGCCGGCGATTTATTTTGGCGAGGCGCGCGACAATTACGCGGTGGTCGATTCGGCGACGCCCGAATTCGACTATCCCAAGGGCGCCGACAACGTCTTTTCGTACTACGGGGGATCGGGCGGCGTGCCGGTCTCAGGATTTTTGCGACGGTTGCTGTTCAGCATCTTCTTCAAGGACATCAACCTGCTCGTCACCGAGAATATCGTCGACAAGAGCAAGATCATGATCCGGCGCAACATCAAGGACCGGATCGCATACATCGCGCCGTTCCTGAATATCGACCGCGATCCCTACGCCGTAGTTCTGGGCGGCCGTATGGTGTGGATCGTCGACTGCTATACGACGAGCGATCACTACCCGTACTCGCAGCGCAACGCCGACGGGATCAACTACATCCGCAATTCGGTCAAGGTGGTCGTCGATGCGTACACCGGCGACACGGACTTTTACGTGGCCGATCCCGAAGATCCGATCATCAAGACCTGGCAAGGCATTTTCCCGGCGATGTTCAAGCCGATGTCGGCGATGCCGACCGGATCTGCGCGCGCACATTCGCTATCCCGAAGATTATTTCCTCATCCAGGCAGACACCTATCCGCACCTATCACATGACCGATCCGCAGGTCTTCTATAACCGCGAGGACCTGTGGGGATTTCCGCGCGAGAACTACGCCGGCGAGACGGTGCCGATGACGCCGTACTACGTGATCATGCGGCTGCCAGGCGAGGCGCAGGCGGAATACATGCTGATGCTGCCGATGGCGCCGTCGGGACGCGACAACATGATCGCGTGGATGGCGGCGCGATGCGACGGCGCGGATTACGGTCATCTGTTCGAGTATTCATTTTCGAAAGACAGACTTTTTTACGGGCCATATCAGATCCAGGCACGCATCAATCAGAACCCGGAAATCTCGCGCCAGCTTTCGCTGTGGAACCAGATGGGCTCGAAGGTGCTGCTCGGCAACTTGCTCGTGATTCCGGTCCAGGACTCGCTGCTCTACGTCGAGCCGCTGTTTATCCGCGCCGAGAACGGCCAGTTGCCCGAATTGCAGCGAGTGGTCGCGTCGTACAGCGATCGCGTCGTGATGGGCGATACGCTCGACCTGACGTTGACGGCGCTGTTCAACAACGAAGCGCCGCCCGCGCCGACGATCGCCAAGGCGATCTCCAGCGAGACGGCGCCGCAATCGATCGCGCAAGGCCCCGGCGCGGGCAAGGCCGACATGACGAGCGCCGCGCAGCATTACAATCGCGCGATGGACGCAATCCGCGCCGGCGACTGGACCAGTTTCGGCGCCGAGATGAAAGCGCTGGGCGACGAACTGTCCAAGCCCTCAGATTCCGGGCATCCCTGATAGCTTTGCTCGGTCGGGGGACGCTATAGCCCCTTCATAATGTGTTCTTTACGTAACTCGACGCGCAGTATCCGGCGGCGCCCCACTTAGAACGGCTGTTTTCCTCTGTCATGTTTACGACAGAGGAATTTTGGAAAACACCGCCAAGCAACCTACTCGACTGCCAGTTGTCGCGCCGTCGCCGCCCGATGCGTCTCTCGGCGATCGGATCGCCGCTGTCGCCGCGCTTGGCGCCGGGACCCTCGGGGCCGAGCGATGTGCGATCGCGTTTCACTCCGGCGGTGCCGCGAGCGCCGACGAAGTGGTCTACGTCCCGGTCGGAGAGTCGCCTTGGGACGACGCGCTGAAGGCCAGTCTCAGTGCGCTCGAGAATCGGCTGATCGATCTGCACGCGGCGGCCGGGAAGCAGCAGCCGCGCGGTGTGTCGGACTCGATCGAGTCAATCGAAAGGATAGCACTGAGCGCCGATGAAATCGGATCGATAGTGCGGCCCGAAAAAATCAGCGATGGACAGCAGCTCGCCGCGGCGGCTTTCAACGACGGTGTGCACACGGTGCGAATCGCGATTGTGTCGCGCGCAGATCGGCCTCCCGATGAAACCGGGGCGTCGCTCGAACTTATCGGGCGCGCAGTTCTCGTCGAGATTGCGCTGGCCTCGGCGCGCGCGTCGCTCGAGTTCTGGCGGGCCCAGGGCGCTGAGAGCGGGCGGCAGGCAGTTAGCGCAAAGCTGGAACTCGGGCGAGAGCGTTCGGAGGGCAACTACCTTGATGAAGCCGTCGCGGTGGCGCGGCGCGCGCAACCCGCTGAGCGGTTCGGCCGCTTCGGCCAGCTCGTGGCGGGCGGCGCCGGCTTCGACCAATGGGTGGTCGCGGTCGCCGACAGCGGCTCGTTCATCGTGGCCGCATCGTCGCTCGGCCGGAAACAGTTCGATTTGGGCGAGAACAGCGCGCTGGCGGAGAGCTTCCGGCGCCGGACCGTTATCGCGCGCTGGCGCGGTCGTCCCGCAGGGGTGGTCGATCGTGCCGGGCAATACTTCGAAGATAAAATGTTCGGCGGATCATATGTCTGCATACCGTTCGAGGCGGGCGCCATCGCGCTGGCCTCCCACGGCGCGAATGCATCGGCGGCCAAGGCTGAGGCGATCGTCGAGCGGCTCGCTCCACTTGCGACGAGCTGGGTGCTCGAGCGCGATGCGGCGCGGCGCAACCGCCTGGTGCGTCAGCTCGCGCTCAGGATGTTCGCGGCAATCGACGAGGAGCGTGCACGGATCGCGCGCGACCTGCACGACGATCAGGCGCAGTTGATTGCGGCGGCAACGATCGCGCTTGACGGACCGCGGGAAGGTGCGCGCACGATCTTCAAGAAAGTCGTGAACGAGTTGCGCCGCAAAACGCGCGAACTTCGGCCGTCCTCGCTCGGCAACGGCTCGCTCGACGAAGCCATCGAGCACGAGTCCGATCTGCTGCATCGCGCGGGCGTGAAGTCGAAATTTATTCACCTGTTTCACGGCAATGCTGGTGAGAAAAGCTCTCGCCCCGTGCAGCAACTGTGCTTCCAGGTTGTGCGCGAGGCGCTGTCCAACGTGATCAGGCACGCGCACGCGAAATCGGTCGAGATAACGATCGAAAGCAGCAATTCCACCGCGCGCGTCTCGATCATCGACGACGGCCGCGGTATCGGCGCCGGCCACAGCGAAGGCGTCGGGCTGTCGGGCGTGCGCGAGCGGCTGGATTTGATGGGCGGAACACTGACGCTGGAATCCAACGGCGGCGGCACCACCGTCGTCGCCGATATCCCGGAGTCCGCGTGATGCAAGATCACGGACGGATTCGCGTGCTGCTCGCCGATGACCATCGAATCCTGCGCGAAGCCCTGCGCATGGTGCTGGCGACGGAGTGCGAGGTCGTCGCGGAAGCGTCGGACGGCGAGCAGGCTGTCGCGATTGCCGCGCAACTGAAACCGCACGTAGTGGTGATGGACATCGGGATGCCGGGGATAGGAGGACTGTCCGCCGCGCGTCGAATCGCCCGCGAAGCGCCGGCGTGCAAAGTGCTGATGCTAAGTCAGTACGATGACGAGGAGTACGTGCTCGAGGCGCTCGGCGACGCTGCCGCCGCCGGCTACGTCGTGAAGACCGACGCGGCGGCGGAGTTGTTGAGCGCGGTGCGCGTCGTTCATTCGGGGCGGCGCTACCTGAGTCCGACCATCGCGCCGATCGTGCTCTCGCGCCTGCGCAACGGCGCGCCGGCCAACGCGTCGCGCGCGGCAAATCCCACGCGGCGCGAGCGCGACGTGCTCAAGCTTATCGCCGAAGGCTCGACCACCAAGGAAGTCGCGCAACGACTCGGCATCAGCGTCAAGACCGCGCAGGCACATCGCGAAAACCTCAAGCAAAAGCTCGAGCTGCGCTCGACCGCCGCGATGGTTCGCTACGCGATCAAGCACAAGCTGGTTCGTGTTGACTGAGCACGAAGCGCAGGTTGGTTCCTGGAGTGACAAAACGTCCATATTTGCGTCGCTGGATATGACATCTTGATGCTCCCTACTGCGATAGTCTCACCCGATGGACCGGGCGAAAGTTGCTCAGCGGCGCCCGCGGCGCTGGTTCGAACTCGAGCCACCCGCCCCCGAACGGCTTGAACTGCAGACCTCGCCTCGCATTGCGACCGTCGCCAGCTACGTCTTCACGCGCGCGGCTGAGCGATCGTGGCAAATCCTCAATCAGCATCTCGAGGGACCGAATGGCGGAGTGTTCTGGATCGGCGGTCCGGCGGGATGCGGCAAGACGCACTTCCTTGATTACGTAATCGCGCTGCAGCGGCGTGCGGGCGCGCTCGACGCCGAAAATTCACGGCGCCTGGTATGCGGGCTCGAGCTGGCCGGGCGCATCGACGGCGCCGAGATCGAGCTGTTCCTGCTGAGCGTGCTGGCGGAACAAATCGGCGGCGATCCGCGCTCGGGCGAACTCTTCCGGCAATTGCGCGGCGCGGCCGCATTGAACGTTGGGCTTGAGACGGCGCGGCGGACCGGGGTCAGAGCGGTAACGGTCGCGATCGACTTCGCCACTTCACATTGCGAAGCGGCGGCGGATTTTTTTCGGGTGCTGGCGAATGTTGCCGCGTCATTCCGGCAGGTAAAGTTCACGGTGATTGCGGCCGGTCGCGCGATGGCTCCGGAATCGGCGAACGGGCTGGCGGTCGCGTCCAGCGATGCGAACGAGGAAACCATTGTCGCAGTGCGCCGCGCGCGCAAACTGGTCGAAGACGCCGAGGTCCACGCCGGCAACGCGTACGCCGGCATCGACACTGCTGGATTGCCACCCGACGCGATCTTCCCGTTCCATCCGGCGGCGCTGAGAGCACTTCGAACTATCGCCACCCGCCGCGTTCCCGACGCCACGAATTCCGACAGCGCTGCGATCGTGCCGCTGTCGCGCCTCGCGCGCGAAGTACTGTCGTCCGCCATCGATGCCGGCGGCCGCGGCGAGTTGCCTGTGCGGCTGATTTATCCGCCCGATCTGACGGTGAACGCGGAGATCGCGAAACTGGTAAGGGCGCGGATGGCCGAGTCGGGGCGCGCCGCGTGGAAGATCGCGCGCGACTCGATCGCTTGTCTGGACGCCGATGAAAAAGACCTCGCGCGCGAAATCATCGATTCGCTGATCGTGGAGAATGCGTGCGGCGGAGGCCGGCGCGGTGGCGATCGAAGAGTCTGAAGTCGCGCGTTCCGCTGGTCGTGATGCGGCGCGGCGCCTGATGCGCGCGCAACGCCGGCCGTCCGCGACTTGTTGCGTCGAGCTGGAAGTCTCCACCGGCGGTGTGATTCGCCTCGAGACCGACGGTGCTCTCTTCGATCCCGAGGCCGCTGGCGCGCCGGATCTCGCCGCATTCAATGCCGCGCTAATGCTAGCGCGCAGCTTCGATCCGCGCCTTACTCCGGCGCGCGACCGCGGGAGCTCGATGCGCGCCTGAGCAGGCTTGACGCCTCGATGGCGCTCGCGGTCGAAGCCGCAGTCCGCACGCGCGAGGCGCTCGCGTCGGCGCTCGACGAGGCGAACCTCGAGATGCCGGCGGCGAACAGCACGGCGATCGCCGAATATATCGCGCTGGCGGAGGCGGGCGCGACAGCGATGCTCGCGGCGGCCGCCGATCGATCGTACCTCGAGTCGGCGATCCAAATCGCCGCTGTCTACGAAGTTCTCGCCGCCGCCGCCGAATCGATCCCGCGGATGCGCGCGATGCGCGAGTACCTGGCCGCGACCGGCCTCCGCGTTACGCCGGACGAACTTGGCGTCAGTGAGAACCTCTGGCAGCATTCGACGATCGTTTCATTGGAGACCGAATGCGAGCTGCTGCGGGTCGAGCTCGGCCCGCGAGTCCTGACCGAACCGCCGCGCAGCCTCGATGCGCTCGAGGCGCGCTTTCAGAAATTCAAATGGACGTACGTGCAGTGCTACCTGAGCGCGCATACGCGATGGCGCGAGAAGACGGATCGGCTCGCGCTGGCGGTAGCAGATGCGCGCCGCTACTTCGACGCACTCGCGCGGCTGAACGCGATCGCGGCGCTCGGCCGTCCCGAAGGCGCGCAGTTGGGCGCGTGCGTCACATCGTTGAGCGCGCGCGTAGTGCGATGCGATCTGGGCGACGCAATCGCGCCCGAGACGACACCGCGATGCGCAAGCTGCGGATTTCAGCTCGGCGCGTCATCGCCTCAGGCGGAAATCGAGGATGCGATGGAAGCCATTCGCCGCGCGCTCGAAGTCAAGCTGGCAGCGCTGTCGCGAAGCATGATCGCGCGGCTGATTCGCGCACACGACAAGGAGCATCGCCTCGAAGGATTTCTGAAGATCACACAGGCCGCACAGACCGACGCGCTCGTCCGAGTCCTCGACAACAATCTCGCCCGCTATCTTGCGCAGGTCCTCGAAGAAGAACGTGGCTAATATCGAGAATCGGACAGCTAGCGCGTGGGTGCGATGTTGCGTTGCCTCTTCGGCTCGCCCGGAGGGAACGCGCTCGCGCGCTTGCGGCGCGGGCGTACGTTGAGTCGATCGAGCAGGCGGAAGTACGAGTCGCGCACAATTTCGAGACCCCACAGCAGCGTCAGGCCCAGCGTGCGGCCGACGCCGCCGACTACTTCCAATACGAGCGGAAGGCCGCGCAGCGGCTCGATCTGAATCTCGACCGGCGCTTTTTCTTGTGTAGTTTCCATCACTACCAGAGTAAGTTGCCGGGCGCCCGCGCGCAACCTTGCCCATGTGGGCGCCCGGCACGAATGCCGACGCTACGGTGAAGATGACGCCGCAGGCGCAGCCGCGGGAGCGCCGCTGTCACCAGCGCCGAGCACCGTGATCTTCACGTCGTCGAATTGCGCCTGCGAATCGTCGGCCGCCCATACTCCGATTCTGCCCTTGGCGATTTTGCTGTCATCGAAATCGAAGATCATCTTGTCGTCGTCGTAACAACTGAAATGTCCACCTTGCGCCGTCACCTTGAGCCGGTACCAGGTGTCCTTGTCGGTCGGCACGACGCTCTGCTTGAGGTTGACCAGTGTCCCGTCGGTCATCCGCGAGAGGGCGAAGTAATCGCTGGGGCATCCCGCGGAAAGCAGGTAGAAGTTTTTCTCGTCGACGTAGCGGAAGATGATACCGCCTGAACAATCGAAACGTCCGCCTGCGGATTTGAACTGAGCTTCCAAAGTAAAGTCGGAATACTCAGTCGGGTCCATTTCAATTGCCATTGGATAATACTCGAGCGCACTGGTCAGCGACTTGATCAGCCGGCCCGCGGGCAGCCCGAATGTATTTGGTTTGCTTGGCGCGCTCGGATCCGGGATTACCTGCCACTCGCCTTCGACCGCTTTCCATCCCGCCGGCACTTCGCCCGCCTTGTCCGAATCGAAATTCCACACATGAACTTCGGGAGTCGGCGTTGGCGTCGGCGTCTGGGTTTCGGTGGGCGTCGGCTCGGCCGCCTTTTTCTTTTTCGATTTTGAATAAGCGGCGGGGCTGATGATCAGCACCGTCATTACCAGGCCTGCTGCAACGACTGCGACGCTTCGCAGCCAGGAATTTCCCGTCTTCATCTAACCTCTCTCTCTGCCCCGATGAGCCAGTGCGTGGTTGATTCCGGATGTTGTGGATCGACAGCCGAACCGCGCGAGTCTCGCCAATGAATGCCGTCGCTGTCAAGGTTTCGAGTGAACGGGCTGCCCGCGCGATCCCTCGAATGCATCTTCGAGACAGAATTTGCAATGAATAGCTAGTAGGCGAATCTCAGTTTCGCTTTTTTTTCGTTACTGACTATTTGGGCCAATAGTCAGTTTATTGCATCAGGAGGACGCGATTTACTTGACTGTAGTGGGGTAGAGTGGGATGTTGTGGGACGTTGGGGAGGAATCGCGGTGTTTAGTGGTCGGTTTGACCATTCGATCGATGAAAAAGGGCGGGTAAGTATCCCGGCCCGCTTTCGCGAAGTATTGCAGCGCGAAAATCACGATCGTCTTTATATCACGAATTTTCCTCACGACGGAGAACGATGCCTGGCGCTGTATCCGCCGAGTCAGTGGGATGCGCTCAACGCGAATCTGGAAGCCAAGCCGCGATTCGATCCGCGCGGTGCAGGCGTTCGAGACGATTGTTCATCGGCGGCGCGCAGGAGGTGCCGGTCGATCGGCAGGGCCGGATCCTGATTCCGACGAAGCTGCGCGAGCTACGCGAAGCTGGATCGAGAGGTGACGTTTTCGGCGCGGCAGGATCATTTTCAACTTTGGGACAAGAAAATCCTCGAGAAGGTTTTGAAGGCCGCCGAGGAAAAAATTATGGATCCGGAATTTTTCGACGAAGCTGGGTCTGTGACGTGCGATGAATTTAGCGGTGAGACACGAAGACGACGCGGCGGACCGGTGGCATGTGCCGGTGATGGTGGAGGAGGTGTGCGGGCTGCTGTCCGCACACGGTCCGCTCGCGTTCGTCGACGTTACAGTTGGGACGGGTGGGCATGCGGAGGCGATGCTACGCGCCACCAAGGCGCGGATGCTCGGGCTGGATCGCGACGCGGCGGCGCTTGCCGTCGCGCGCGACCGGCTGGTGGAGTTCGGCGATCGCGTCGTGCTCGAGCGCGCGGACTTCGGCGAGATCGCCGAGCGTGATGAAGCATGCATCATTTCGACGGCGCCGACGCGATCCTCGCCGACCTCGGCATGAGCAGCTACGCGCTCGACGATCCCAGTCGCGGGTTTTCGTTCAGGCTCGACGGTCCGTTGGATATGCGGATGGACGACCGCCAGACGCTGCAGCGCGCGCGACATCGTCAATGAAGAGAGCGCCGAGGAACTCGCGCGCATCATCTATACCTACGGCGAGGAGCGCGGCTCGCGGCGAATCGCGCGGATGATCGTCGAGGCGCGGCGGCGCGGTCCAATCGAGACGACCGGCGAATTGCGCGCGATCGTCGAACGGGCTCTGGGAGCCCATCGGCGCGGCGGCGCTCATCCGGCGACGCGCACCTTCCAGGCGCTGCGAATCGCGGTGAATCGCGAGATGGAAAGTCTCGCGGCGCTTCTGCGCGACGGTCCCGCGCTGCTCAATCCGGGCGGGCGGATGCTGGTCATCTCGTATCATTCGCTCGAAGACCGCCCGGTGAAGGAGCGTTTTCGCGAGCTGGCGCGCGGCGGGCGATTACACGGCGATTGCGCGCAAGGTGATCAAGCCGTCCGTCGGCCGAGACCTCGCGCAACTCGCGCGCACGCAGCGCGAAAGTCCGATGCATCGAACGGAGCGCACGATGAGCGCGCGAGTGAAACCGACGCGGCGGCCGTCGAAGGTCGTGCCTGACTGTGCTGGGCGTGCTGATCGCGATGGTGGGATTCGCGACGCTGATGATTCGGCTCGAGGCTCACGCAGCGAAGGCTACGGCTCTCGAAGCTGCACGATGATATCGCGAAGCTGCAGGACGAAAATCGCGAGCTGCGCCTGACCGCCGCGCAACTCAGCTCGCACGACCGGCTGCGCGCGCTCGCGCCGCAGTATCATCTTGCGCCGCCGGGGCGTGGGCAGGTGGTGATGCTCCCATGAATACAGCGTTCAAGCAGCGGCGCGCTCGAATCGGAGCGCTGACTTTCACGCTGGCGGCCTTGTTCGGCTTCGCCGTCATTCGGCTGGTGGTGCTGGTCGCGCTTTTACGGTCCGCGGCTGAACTCGCTCGCGCTGCAGGAGCATACGGGCGAGAGCGAGCTCGCGCGCGGTGCGCGGGCCGATCGTCGATCGCAACGGCGAGCCGCTGGCGCTGTCGGCCGAGACGCGCTCGGTCTACGCGCGGCCGAAGAAAGTGCTCGAGTCGAGCACGCCGGCCGAGCGCGGCGAAGCTCGCGGCGATCCTGATGATGGTGCCGATTTCGCTCGAACAGAAACTCGAACAAGGAAGCGCCGTTCGTGTGGCTCGAGCGCCGGATGTCACCGGACAAGGCGCAGGCGGCGGAAGCGCTCGGCATCGACGGCATCGGCACGATCAGCGAGTACAAAAGGTTTTATCCGGAGAGCAACCTGGCCGCGTCGGTGGTGGGGTTGGCGGGGATGGACGGCCAGGGGCTCTCCGGATTGGAGTTGCAGCTACGACAAGATTGCGCGCGGCGAGGCGGTCGAGCTGAGCTTCGATCATGACGCGCAGGGGCATCCGATTTTCGACAGCCCGCTGGCGCTCAAGGCGCCGGAGCCGGGCGCGCAACTCGAGCTGACGATCGACTCGCGCATCCAATCGCTCGCCGAAACCGAACTGGCGGCCGAAGTGAAGGCGAGCGGCGCCAAGCGCGGCAGCGTGATCGTGCTCGATCCGTTCACCGGCGAAGTGATGGCGATGGCGAACGTCAGCGCCAGCGGCGCCAACGTCCACGACCGGCTGCACAACCCGGCGGTCGAGGACGCGTTCGAGCCCGGCTCGACGATGAAGGGAATTCTCGGCTCGATCGCGCTGGCCGATCACGCGATCACGACCGACAAACAATTTTTCTGCGAGAACGGGCATTTCTATCTCGACAAGCCACACGATCCACGATCACAGCCCGCACGGATGGCTCGATCTCGGCGGGATCATCGAAGTCTCGTCGAATATCGGCGCGGCGAAAATCGCGCTGACGCTCGGCTCGCAGCGCTACTACGAAGGGCTGCGCGCCTTTGGCATCGGCTCGCGCACCGGAATCGATCTGCCCGGCGAAGCGGCGCGGGCTGTTGAACAAGCCGAGCGGGTGGAAGGAAATCGATCTCGCCAATCACGGCTTCGGGCAGGGCGTAGCGGTCACGCCGATCCAGCTCGCGGTGGCATACGCGGCGATCGCGAACGGCGGAAACATCGTGCGGCCGTACGTGGTGAAGGCGGCGTACGATGCGGACGGGACGCACGATCTTCACGCATACGCCGCAGGTGCTGCGCCGCGCGATCGCGCCCGACATCGCGCATCAGATGAATTTGCTGCTGCGCAACGTCGTGATGTCCGACGGCGGCACGGCGGCGAAGGCGCGCGTCGACGGATTTATCGTCGCGGGCAAGACCGGCACGGCGCAGATGGTGAATCCGGAAAACGGCACCTACTATCAGAATCGGCACGTGTCGTCGTTCGTGGGATTTTTGCCGGCTGACGATCCGCGGCTGCTGATCCTCGTCGCGCTATACGATGTAGGCCACGAGCATTTCGGCGGCTTGATCGCGGCGCCGGTCTTCAGCGAAATCGCGCAGGGCGCGGTCCGCGATTTGAATATCACGGCGCCCAAGCAGCTGTACGATACGGCGAGCATGATCCCGATGCCGGATTTCGGCAAAGATTCGCGACGGCAAAACTCCCGCGGCAACGGCCGCCGATCGTCGACGACTATCTGCCCGTGCTGACAGGCTCGAAGCTGACGCGCGCAACGCCGAATTTCTCCGGACTCAGTCTCAGGCGCGCGATGGAACTGGCGCGCGTCTCGCGCGTCAACGTCGACGTGCACGGCGGCGGCTACGTCGTCGCGCAGGAGCCGGCTGCGGGCGCTCCGCTCAATCACGCGACGGTTAAGCTGACCCTCGCGCCGATCGTCGCCGACAGCGGCGCCGAAACGACGGCGGACGCGGGCGTCGTGCCCGCATCGTATTTCAGCGGCGGCGGTATATCGCCCGTCAGGCGAAAGTGAAACTTGGTGAACTGCTCGAAGGACTCGACGTTCGCCGGATCGACGGCGACCTGAACGTGGAAATCACGGGCCTCAGCTACGACTCGCGACAGACGAGGCCCGGTCATCTGTACTTTTCGACGGCCCGCGACGCGACGCGCAACCGGGCCAACATTGACGACGCATTAAACCGTGGGGCGCGCGCTGTGGTGGTTGGGGGATGGGACGGTGGAACAGCGCGCCCCGCGGCGACCCTGGTGGTGAGCGAGCGGCCGCGCCTGCTGATGGGCGCGGCCGCCTCGCGTTTCTTCGGCGCGCCGAGCGAGCGCGTCGATCTGATCGGCATCACCGGTACCAGCGGCAAGACCACGACCAGCTATATCCTCGCGTCGATTTTCGAGGCGGCCGGAATGCCCGCGGGGATCATCGGCACTGATTGGAATTTTCATCGGGCGGCAAAAAAATTTACAGCGGACTGACTACGCCCGAATCGCTCGACTTCGAATCCGCGCTGGCGCAGATGGAGCGCGAGGGCGTGCGTCATGCGGCGGCGGAAGTCTCGTCGATCGGAATCGCTGAAGGCCGCGTCGACGCGCTCAGCTTCCGCGCCTGCATGTTCACCAACCTCGGCCGCGACCATCTCGACTATCACGGCACGCTCGAGGACTACTTCGCCGCGAAGCTGCGCTTGTTCACCGAGATACTGCCGCGCAGCAAGCGCGCGAACACTGTCGCGATCGTTCGCGGCGACGATCCCTTCGGGCAGCGCGTGCTCGAAGCGGTGAAGGGCTCGAAAATCAGTTTCGGGATGGATCGATCGCTCGACGTCCATCCCGAAAACTTCGACGCAGACCTGAACGGCATTCGCGCGACGCTCTCGGTGCTCGGCAAAAAAGTCGAAATCGAATCGCCGCTGATCGGCGAAATCAACTTGCTCAATATCCTCGGCGCGGCGGCTCTGTCGGCGGCCCTGGGTATCGAAATGGCTGCGGTGGCGGATGGGGTGCGGCGATGCCCAGGGGCCCCCGGCAGGCTCGAAGTGGTGCCTGCAAAACCGGGAGTAACGGTGCTGGTTGATTACGCGCACAAGCCCGACGCGCTCGAGGCAGTGCTGAAGGCTCTTCGAGGTTTGCGCGCGGGCAGGATCATCTGTGTCTTCGGATGCGGCGGCGATCGCGACCGCGGCAAGCGTCCGATCATGGGCGAGATTGCGGGGCGGCTATCCGATATTCCGGTCCTCACTTCCGACAATCCGCGCAGTGAAGATCCGATGGCGATCATCGCCGAAGTCGAGAAGGGACTGATCGCCGCAGGCCGGCAAGGATACATCGTCGAGCCTGATCGGCGTGCGGCGATCCGCCTCGCGCTGGAAACTGCGATGGCGGGCGACGCCGTTCTGATCGCGGGCAAAGGGCACGAGGATTACCAGTTGGTCGCGGGCCGCGTACTTCCGTTCGACGATCGGGTCGTGGTCCGCGAGATTGCGACGGAACTCGGCCGCGGGCAGAGTTGAGATTCGGCGGGCGCCGCGATGCTCTACCTGCTGCTCTACCCCCTCCACAAATATTACTCCGGCTTCAACGCGCTCCGGTACGAGACGCTGCGCTCGGTCCTGGCCGGGCTGACGGCGCTAGCGCTGTCGTTGGCTCTGGGACCAGTCTTGATCGATCGGTTTCGCGCGCTGAATATCGGCCAGACCATCCGCGAAGTCGTTCCGCAGGCGCATCAGAAGAAAGCCGGCACGCCGACGATGGGCGGATTGCTGATCGTCGCCTCGATGCTGGCGGCGACGCTGCTGCTCGCCAACATCTTGAACCCCTACGTCTGGATCGCGATCTTCGTCACGCTGACCTTCGGCGCGATCGGCTTCAGCGACGACTACTTCAAGCTCACGCGCGGCAAAGGACTCGGGCTCAGCGGCCCGGCGAAACTGGTTTGGTCATTCTCGAGCGCCTTCATCGCCGCCGCGTGGCTCTTTCTGTATCTCGGCTTCGATACGCACCTGACCGTGCCGTTCCTCAAGAACGTGCATCCCGATTTGCACGTGTGGTTCTACATCCCGTTCGCGATGCTCGTGATCGTCGGATGCTCGCATGCGGTGAACCTGACCGACGGGCTCGACGGCCTCGCGATCGGCCCGGTGATGACCGTCGCGCTCACCTACTGGACGTTCACCTACGTCGCCGGCAACATCAAGTTCGCGACCTACCTGCAGATCCCGTACATCGCGAACGTCGGCGAGGTCGCGATTTTCTGCGCGTCGGTGATCGCCGCGTCGCTCGGCTTCCTCTGGTTCAACGCGTACCCGGCCTCGATGATGATGGGCGACGTCGGCGCGCTCGCGCTCGGCGGCGCGATCGGTACTGTCGCGGTGCTGTGCAAGCAGGAACTCGCGCTGGTGCTCGCGGGCGGAGTCTTCGTCGCCGAGGCGGCATCAACGATTATTCAGCGCTACTATTTCAAAGCGACGGGCGGCAAGAGATTTTTCCTGATGGCGCCGCTGCATCATCATTTTGAACTCAAGGGAATTCCCGAGACCGTCGTCGTGATCAGATTCTGGATCGTATCGATCGTGTGCGCGCTGGTCGCGCTGAGCACGTTGAAGCTGCGCTGAATCGATGGAACTGTCGAACAAACGCGTGATGGTCGTGGGACTCGGAGTCAGCGGACTGGCCGCGGCGCGCTTCCTCGCCTCGCGCGGCGCGAAACTCGTGATGACCGATCGGCGCGTCGACATCGATCGCGGCAAACTCCCCGCCGGCGCGGTGAAACTCGGCGCCGAAGAAGCGAGCTGGGTCGACGGCGTCGATCTCGTCGTCACCAGTCCCGGAGTCCCGCGCAATTCGATTTTGTTAAGCGCCGCAACGAGTCGGCAAATTCCGGTGATCGGAGAAATCGAACTCGCAAGCCGCTTCCTCGACGCGCCGATCGCCGCAATCACCGGCACCAACGGCAAGAGCACGGTGGTCGTGCTGCTCGGCGAGATTCTGAAAGCCGCAGGACGCCGCACCTTCGTCGGCGGCAACCTCGGCACGCCACTGATCGACGCCGTCGGTGGCGAATGGGACGTAGCAGTTGTCGAGGTCTCGAGCTTCCAGCTCGAGTGGATCGATAAGTTCAGACCGCGCGTCGGCGTGCATCTCAATCTGACCGACGATCACTTCGATCGCTACAAAGATCTCGAAGACTACGGCCGCGCGAAGGCCCGCTTGTTCGAGAATCAGGATGCGTCCGACTACGCAATCCTCAATCGCGACGATCCGAACGTATGGAAGCTCGCGAAAACTGTGCGCTCGCACGTTATCGGCTTCGGGCTGAACTGCGGCGAATCGGATGCGTCAGTTTGGTTCGATGAACCGGCGAACGCGCTCGTGTTCGATTTTGATTTTGAGAACGCGCCTCGGGGCCGAATCAGCCTCGAAGGATTTCGCCTGCGCGGACGGCACAACATCTCCAATGCGATGGCGGCGTCGGCAGCGGCGCTCGCACTCGGGGTCAAAGCCGAACAAATCGAACGTGCGCTCGCATCATTTCAGGGACTGCATCATCGCATCGAAGTCGTGCATGAGCAAGGCGGTGTCACTTACATCGACGACTCGAAGGGGACCAACGTCGGCGCCGTGGTCGAAGCGATCGACGCGCTCCCGGCGCCGATAATTCTAATCGCCGGCGGACTCGACAAGGGCGGCGACTACGCGCCGCTGCGCCGTCCGCTCGAAGAAAAAGTTAAACTCGCGATTTTCAACGGCGCGGCGCGCGACACGATGGCCGCGGCGCTCGCAGGTGCGACGAAAATCGAATCGGTGGCGACTCTACATGAGGCGGTCGAGCATGCGGCGCGTGCGGCGCTACCGGGAGACACGGTGCTGCTGTCGCCGGCGTGCTCGAGCTTCGATCAATTCAAGGACTATGCGGAACGTGGGAACGTATATAAAGAGCTGGTTCGGGCGCTTTGACAGCGGTAACTTACCGTCGCCCCGACCCGTGGCTGTGGCTGCCGGCGGCGGTGCTGCTATTGCTCGGGCTGCTGATGGTGCTCAACACGACGTACTTTCTCGGCATCGAGAAGCGCGGCGACGCCTTCCACTTTTTCAAGCTTCACCTCGCGCACATCGCGGTCGGCTTCATCTTCCTGATGCTGCTCTCGCAATTCTCGCTCGCGGGTCTGCGTCGAATCGCGATGCCGCTGTTCATCGGCTCGATCGTGATGCTCGCGCTGCTCTTCGTGCCCGGCCTCGGCTTGATGAAAGGCGGCGCGCGCCGATGGCTCCGGCTTGGACCGGTGATCGCGGAGCCGTCGGAGCTGGTGAAGTTCGCGCTGGTATTTTTCCTCGCCGAATTTCTGAGCAAGCGCCAGGAGCGCATCCGCGAGTTCAAGCACGGACCGCTCTCGGTATTTCTGATCGTCGGCCCGATCACGCTTTTGATTTTGAAGCAGCCGGACTTCGGCAGCACCGTGATGATCGCGCTGATCCTCTTCGCGATGCTGTGGGCGGCCGGCGCGCGCTGGGAACATCTCGCAGGCGCGGGCGGCGGCGCGTTGGTATTGTTGGCGTTCCAGGCGGTGGCGAAATCGTATCGCATGAAGCGCATGACGACCTTCCTCGATCCGTGGTCGGTCGCGCGCGGCGCTGGATTCCAGCTCGTGCAATCGTTCATCGCGCTCGGCGAGGGCGGCAAGTGGGGCGTCGGCCTCGGCGCCGGACGCCAGAAAATGTTCTATCTTCCGGAGGCCCACACCGATTTCGTGTTCGCAGTCGTCGGCGAGGAGTTCGGCCTGATCGGCGCCGCCGTCGTGATCTCGCTGTTCCTCGTCATCCTGTTCCGCGGGATGCGCATCGCGCACGACGAGCCGGATCCGTTCGCGAGCCTGCTCGCTGTAGGGCTGACCGCGCTGCTCTCGATCCAGGCGTTGATCAACATGTCGGTGGTGATCGGGTTGATCCCGACGAAAGGACTGCCGCTGCCGTTTCTGAGTTACGGCGGCACGTCGATCATCATCGCGATGGCGGCGTTGGGCGCACTCCTCGCGCTCGGGCGCCGGCCGGCGGTGCGATGAAAGTGATAATCGCCGGCGGCGGAACGGGCGGCCATCTTTTTCCGGCGGTCGCGCTCGGCGAGGAAATGATGCGCGAGCGCCCCGGTATCGATGTGTTGTTCGTCGGCACGAGCGCGGGACTTGAGGCGAAGTGGTTGCCGAAGAGCGGCTACAAATTCGAGCTGTTCGAGATGCACGGAATTCGCGGGCACAACGTACTCGAACGCGCGCGCGCATCGGTGGAATTTCTTCGCGCGATCGGTCTCGCGACGTCGCTGGTCCGCCGTTTTCGTCCGGGCGTCGTCGTGAGTGCCGGCGGATATGCGTCCGCGTCGATGGGCGCTGCTGCAATTCTGACGCGCACGCCGTTGGTGCTGATGGAGCAGAACACGCGCCCGGCCTGTCGAACCGAATGCTCTGGAGATTCGCCAAAAAGATTTGTGTCGGCTTCAGTGACAGCGTGGCTTATTTCAGTCGCTCTAAAGTAGTGGTGACTGGCAATCCCACCCGGTTCCAATATCGGCCTGACCGATCGCCGCTAGACGGACAGGCAATTACAAATCCTTGTTTTAGGCGGCTCGTCCGGCGCGCATCGCCTGAACATTGGCGTCGTCGAGAGCTTTCAAAATCTGTGGAAAAAGTGTTATAAATCTCGCATGTAGTCCACCAGACCGGGGAGGCGGATGAGGGGTTGGTGAGGAGTGCATACCGCGAAATCGGGTTCGCGGCGGAGGTGGTGCCGTTTATCGACGACGTTGCCGACGCGCTGCATCGCGCCGATTTGGTTGTCGCGCGCTCGGGCGCGATGACGGTCACGGATATTGCTCTTGCCGCGCGTCCGGCTATTTTCGTGCCGTATCCATTCCACAACGATCGCCAACAGGTGCACAACGCGCGCGTGATCGAAAAGCGCGGCGGCGCGATAATCGTTCGCGACGACGATCAGCTTGCGCCGAATCTCGCGCGCGAACTCGAGGCCTTGATTCGCAATCCGGCGCGGCTCGACGAGATGGGCTGCGCGCGCATCAGGAGGCGCATCCGGACGCGGCTCGCACATCGCGCAAATTTGTTTCGAAGTCTCGCGGAGCAAGCGGCAGCATGAGTGAACTGCATGCAAATGGTCTGCTTGAATCGTCAGCGCCGGTTGCATTTCGTCGGCATCGGCGGCGCCGGCATGAGCGGCATCGCGGAGTTGTGGCTGCAAGCTCGGCATGCGCGTCAGCGGATGCGATCTGAAACGTCGGCGACCATCACGCGGCTCGCGTCGCTCGGCGCGCAAATCAGCCACGGGCCATCATCCGGCGCACATGAAGGACGACGGCCGGAACTCGACGCGGTGGTGATTTCCTCGGCGGTAAAATTTTCCAATCCCGAAGTCGCGCGCGCGCGCGAGATGAAGATTCCGGTCATCGCGCGCGCCGAGATGCTCGGCGAGCTGCTGCGGATGGCGCGCTCGGCGTCGCGGTCGCCGGCACTCACGGCAAGACGACGACCACCGGGCTGGTCGGCGCTGATCATGGAAGAGGCGGGGCTCGATCCTACCGTCGCGATCGGCGGCAACATGCGCAACACGCGGCAGCAACGTGCGCCTCGGCCGCGGCGACTTCATGGTGGCCGAGGCCGACGAGAGCGACGCGTCATTTCTGCTGCTGATTCCGACGATCGCGGTCGTCACCAATATCGATCCCGAGCATCTCGATCATTACGGCACGATGGATCGCGTGCGCGAGGCGTTCCTGCAACTTCATCAATCGCGTGCCCTTTTACGGCGTCGCGGTGCTCGGCATCGACAGCGTCAACGTGCGCGGGCTGCTGGCGTCGATTCGCAAGCCGATGGTGACTTACGGCGTCGCGCCCGACGCGGATCTGCGCGCCGAGAAAATCGTGATCGACGGGCTGTCGACGCGCTTCGAGGTGATTCGCAAGGGCGAACATCTTGGCGCGCGTGACGATTCCGACGCCGGGCGTGCACGTCGCGATGAACTCGCTCGCGGCGATCGCGGTCGCGATGGAAGTTGGGATCGGTTTCGAGGTCGCGGCGGCGGCGCTCGCGAAGTTCGGCGGCATCAGCCGGCGCTTCGAGATCAAGGGTGAAGCGGCGGACGGATCGTGCTCGACGACTACGCGCATCATCCGGCCGAAGTGCGCGCGACGCTCGCCGCGGTGCGCGCGGCGTTCAAGCGCCGCGTGGTCGCGGTCTTCCAGCCGCATCGCTACACGCGGCTGCGCGATTTGTTCGACGAATTTCTGTCGGCCTTCGACGACGCCGACGTGCTCTACCTGTTCGACGTTTATCCGGCCGGCGAGGAGCCGATTGCCGAGGTCTCGTCGCGCCGGCTGTACGAGGCGCTGCGCGCGCGCGGCCATCTCGAAGTGCACTACCTTGGCGACGATCGAAGATCGCGCCGCGCGCATCGCCGCAGGCTCGCGCTGCGGTGACGTGATCGCGACCTTGGGCGCGGGCGACATTTACAAGATGGGCGGCGAAATTGCTCAACGCGCTCAGCGCCGAGGTCAAAGTCCATGAAGGCGCTTGAAGCAGAACTGCGCGCAAAATTTGGCGACGCGCGTCCGCGCGTCGATGCCGCTGGCGGAATTGACCTCGTTTCGAATCGGCGGCCCGGCGGATTTGTTCGTCACCGTCGAGAACGAAGCCGAGCTGATGCACGCGAAGGCCGCCGCGTATCGCGCGGGCGTGCCGTGCTTTTGCCTCGGCGCTGGGACCAATCTGCTCGTCAGCGATCGCGGGATGCGCGGGCTGGTCGTTCGGCTCGGCGACGGCTTCGCAAAAATAAAAATCGACGACGCGAAAGTTGTCGCGGGCGCCGGCGCGGCGTTCGGCGACTCTGGTGCAGGAAGTGGTTGATCGCGGTCTTGAGGGGCTCGAATTCGGCGAAGGTATTCCCGGCACGGTCGGCGGCGGATTGGTGATGAACGCGGGCGCGTTCGGCGGCGAAATCGCGAAGGTGGTCACGCTCGTGCATGGCGTCACCGAGGACGGCGAGGCGCTCGCGCTGACGCAGGACGACGTCAAGTTCGCGTATCGGCGCACCGAGTTGCCGCCGTCATTTCATAATCACGCGCGTCGATTTCGAGCTTGCGCGCGGCGATCGCGAGCGATTGACGCGCGCGAGTCGCGGAGCTGCACGCCAAGCGTGCGTCGCGTCAGCCGCGCGGCGTGCCGAATGCGGGATCGATCTTCAAAAATCCGCCGGGAAATTTCGCCGGCAAGCTGCTCGAAGGCGCGGGGCTGAAGGGGACGCGGCTGGGCGGCGCGGCATTTTCGGATCAGCATGCGAATTTTATCGTGAATCTTGGCGGCGCTCGGGCCGCGGAAGTGCGCGCGCTGATCGACATGGCGCGCAACAAAGTGAAAGAGCAAAGCGGCGTGTTGCTGGAACCGGAGGTTAGACTGGTCGGCGACTGGTGACGCGCGATTTTTGGATTGAGGTGGCGTGGTGGCGGTTCGCGAGGGAAAATAAAGCGGTGGCGGGGTGGAGCCCGCGGATGGGCGGGCTGGTGGTGTGCGCATTTTTTGCGCTCGGCGTGATGACCGGATTCAGCACGACCGGCCGCGCAGTGGCTCTCAGAGCCTCCGCCAGTCTCCGTTCATATCGCGATCAAATCCTCGATTCACTTGCGCCCGCGCGCGCGAATGCCTCGAAGTACTCCGCAGTTCTTGTCGAATGGGCGGGACGCGCGGGAATCTATCGCCGCAAACTGAACGATCCGGGCGCTGCTACGATTTCCGCGGGCGACATGCGCAGCGGCGCGATCGCGATCGTCGAGCGTCACGACGGCTTCTACGAACTGTTCAGCGGCGGCGAAATGCGCGGGCCGGTCTCACCGGACAAGCAGGGCGATCTGCCGGTGCTGAGCGGCGCGGCGCTCGACAACGCGCGCGGACCGCAGATGGTCGATTATGCGGCGGCGCTGGTGCGCGCGGAGACGCAGCTGTCGGAAATTATTTCGGAGATGCGCGTCGGCGACGACGGCACCGCCTCGCTCTTCCTCGAGCGCGAGCGCACCGAGGTCGTGATCGATCTCGATCGCGTAACGCCGGAACTCCAGCGCGCGATCAAGGTGCGCAATCAATGGCAGGGGCGCGAGAATCTGATCGCCGCGCTCGATCTGACGACGCCCGGACTCGCTGTCGTGCGCCTCCATGCCGCCGAAAACAATCACTCGAAGCACAAGAGCGGGCTGCGCAAAGTTTCGTACCAGCCGGATGGGGAGCCGGTGATGCGATGAGAAATCTGCTCACCGGACTGGACGTCGGCACCAGCAAAGTTTGCGCGATCGTCGGCGAGTCGCTGCCCGACGGCCAGTTGGCGACGCTTGGCTTCGGCGTCGCGCCATGCACCGGCCTGCGCAAGGGCGTCGTCGTCAATATCGAGGCGACGGTCGATGCGATCAAAGCCGCGGTCGAGGAAGCGGAGAAAACTTCCGGCGTGCGCGTCGGCTCGGTGGTGGTCGGCGTCGCGGGGCCGCATATCAGGGGCCTCAACAGTCACGGAATCGTCGCGGTGCGCGGCGGCGAAGTCAGCTCGCGCGATGTCGATCGCGTGATCGACGCTGCGCGCGCCGTCGCGATCCCGCTCGATCGCCAGGTGCTGCACATTCTGCCGCAGCAGTTCGCCGTGGATGAGCAGGAGGGCGTGCGCGAGCCATACGGGATGGCGGGCGTGCGCCTCGAGGCGCGCATTCATATCGTCACCGCCGCGCAGAGCTACGGCCAGAATCTCACCAAATGCTGCGAGCGCGCGGACGTGACGCCGTCGGAGCTGGTCTTCCAGCCGCTGGCGTCGGCGGACGCGGCGCTGTTTCCCGAGGAGCGCGAGCTCGGCGTCGCGCTGATCGATATCGGCGGCGGCACCACCGACATCATCGTGTTCCACGGCGGCGCCGTGATGCATACCGCGGTGCTGCCGATTGGCGGCAATCACCTCACCAGCGATATCGCCGCGGGATTGCGCACGCCGATCTCCGACGCCGAGCGGCTCAAGATCAAGTTCGGCGTCGCGACCAACCAGGTCGTGCGCCGCGACGAGACGGTGCAGGTGCCGGGCGTCGGCGGACGCGAGCCGCGCGTGATCGCGCGCCGCTTGCTCGGTGAAATCATCGAGCCGCGCATGGAAGAGATTTTCACGATGGTGCAGCGCGAGCTGCTGCGCTCGGGCGTGTCGGACGGCCTCGCCTCGGGCGTCGTGCTGGTCGGCGGAACCTCGCTGCTCGAGGGCACGCAGGAACTCGCCGAGCGAATCTTCGGCGTGCCGGTGCGTCGCGGACTTCCGATCAACTTGAAGGGACTGCCCGAAGAATTGATGAAGCCGATGTTCACGACGGCGGCCGGCCTGCTGCTGCATCAGAGCGCGGCGGGCGAAATTGGCCACGGAGTTGGAAAAGCGGGCCGGCTCGGAAGGCTGCGCTCGCGCTTTAGCGATTGGGTAAGGGACTTCTTTTGAGAAGTCGCCGCAACAACAAATCAAATGGGCAACAAACTTTGCCGGTAGGTGGTGGAGGAGGATCTGTGATGATTGAGTTGGTGAGTAATCCCGACCCGGGTGCGAGGATCAAGGTAATCGGCGCTGGCGGATGCGGCGGCAATGCGGTCAACCACATGATCAATGTGGGCCTGCGCAACGTCGATTTCATCGCCGTCAATACCGACATCCAGGCGCTGCAGAATAACCACGCGCCGATGCGCGTGCAAATTGGCCCCGAGATTACGCGCGGACGCGGCACCGGCGGCAATCCTGAAATCGGACGCAAGGCCGCGCTCGAAGACGAAGAGCGCATCCGCGAAATGCTGTCGGAAGCCGAGATGGTGTTCGTCACCGCCGGAATGGGCGGTGGCACCGGAACCGGCTCTGCGCCAGTGATTGCGCGCATCGCGCGCGAACTCGGCGCGCTGACCGTCGGCGTCGTGACCAAGCCGTTTCAGTTCGAGGGCCGCCGCCGCATGGCTCAGGCTGAAGAAGGACTGCGCGAGCTGAAGAACGCCGTCGACACGTTGATCACGATTCCCAATCAGCGCCTGCTCTCGGTCGCCAGCAAAAATACGTCGCTGCGGGAATCGTTCCAGAAAGCCGACGACGTGCTGCTGCAGGCGGTGCGCGGAATCTCGGAGCTCGTCACCGTGCACGGCCTCATCAATCTCGATTTCGCCGACGTGCGTTCGATAATGGCCGAGATGGGCATGGCGATGATGGGCGCGGCGACCGCCTCCGGCGAAAATCGCGCGGTCGAAGCGGCGCAGCGAGCGATCTCGAGCCCGCTGCTCGAGGACGTTCTCGATCAAGGGCGCGCGCGGCCTGCTGATCAACGTGACCGGCGGCTCCGACATGGCGCTCTACGAAGTCAACGAAGCTGCCAGCCTCATCCAGGAAGAGGCGCACGAGGACGCCAACATCATTTTCGGCGCCGTGATCGACGAGGCGATGTCCGACGAGATTCGCGTCACTGTGATCGCCACCGGCTTCGGCGATCTCGATCGCGGATCTTCGTCGCGCTACTCACCGTCGGGCGCTGCGGTCACTACGCCGATCGCGGCTGCCTCAACCCGGCCCGTCGATCCGATGGAGGTCAAGCAGCCCGCGCCGCCGCCTGCGCCCCAGGCAGGCCAGGTGCGGATGTTTCCCGGCAACAAGCCGGTGCGTCGGATGGGTTTGGTCGTCGACGACAGCACGCTCGACATCCCGGCCTTCAGGCGTCGGGGCGAGGACTCAGGCCTCGCCGACGGCGAGAAGCTCGAGCCCAACTCGCTACTCGACGGCGACGACAAGCTCGACATCCCAACGTTCCTCCGCAAGCACCTCGACTAGCGCACACGAATCATAGATACGGAATGTGGCGCCGGAGTCCCAAAAGGCTCCGGCGCTGTTTTGTTGCAGCCAGAGTAAATGAGGTCCCTCAGGCCGCCATTGTTTTTTCAGACTAGTCTGACTAGACTGATACTAGTATGAAATGGCAGATTCAGGAAGCCAAGGCGCGCTTCAGCGAAATGGTCGATCGCACTCTGAGAGAAGGGCCGCAGACGGTGACTCGTCACGGCAAGCCCGTGGCCGTCCTTGTTAGAGCCGACCAATATCAGCGTTTGCGCGCCGGCGGCAAAACCTTCAAGGCACTACTCGCTTCGGCGCCGCTCGCAGGCATCGAGATTCGACGGTCGCGCGACACGGCGCGAATTGTTCGACTTTGAATGTACCTGATTGATACCAACATCATATCGGAAGTCGGCAAAGGCCGGCGTTGTGATCGCCACGTAGCCGCCTGGTATCGCGAGGCACGCGACGACGAACTCTTCCTCAGCGTTCTGGTCGTCGGGGAGATTCGGCAGGGAATCGAGCGGCTGCGTCCGCGAAACAGGCAGCGAGCTGTTTCGTACGAACGTTGGCTGGAAGAGATTTTGGCTTCATTCGCGGAACGAGTACTGCCGGTCGATGAACGAGTCGCGCAGATCTGGGGTCGCATGAACGCGCGCGCGCCTTTGGCTGTGGTTGATTCTCTCCTGGCCGCGACCGCCGAGGCTAACGGCCTGACTCTGGTAACGCGCAATCTCAAGGACATTGAGCGCAGCGGCGTTCGATGCTTGAATCCCTTCGAACCTGTCGGGTCGGTCGAATAGACCAGCTGCGGCGGCGCGCGACGAGCTTTATCGCCCCGCCGCGACTCTATGCGCCGGCGCTTCGCCGTTCAGCGATTTCAGGATCGCCTGGCGGCGCTCCTTCAATTCCTTCGGCATCGTCGGCCCGATCTTCTCGAAGAACTCGGCCGCGGATTCGAGTTCCGCCTTCCACTCGGCGGGATTCACCGCGATCGCATCTTGCACGACGCTCGTTGGTAGATCGAGGCCCTTTAGATCAAGTTCGTCTTCATCGGGAACGATTCCGACCGGCGTCGCACGGCCCTCGGCGCGCCCGTGGATTCGATCGAGCATCCACTTGAGCACCCGCATGTTTTCGCCGTAACCCGGCCAGATGAAATTGCCGTCGGCGCCCTTGCGGAACCAGTTCACCATGAAAATGCGCGGCGGTTTTTTGATCGCAGCGCGCATCTTGAGCCAATGAGCGAAGTAGTCGCCCATGTTGTAGCCGCAGAACGGCAGCATCGCCATCGGATCGCGCCGCAGCACGCCGACCGCTCCTGAAGCCGCCGCCGTCGTTTCCGATCCCATCGTCGCGCCCATGAATACGCCGTGCGTCCAGTCGATCGATTCGAGCACGAGCGGCACCGTCGACGCCCGCCGTCCGCCGAAGATGATCGCCGAGATCGGCACGCCGCGAGGATCGTCCGCCTCCGGCGACCACGCCGGATTGTTGCGCATCGGCGTCGTGAAGCGGCTGTTCGGATGCGCCGCCTTCTCCTTCGAGTCCTTCTTCCACGGCCGCCCCTGCCAGTCGAGCATCCCGTCCGGCGGCGGCACGTCCATCCCTTCCCACCACACGTCGCCGTCCGCAGTCATCGCGACGTTGGTGAAAATCGTGTCGTGCTCGACCATCTTCATCGCGTTCAGATTCGACTTCGCGCTGGTGCCTGGCGCGACGCCGAAATATCCGTTCTCCGGATTCACTGCCCACAGCCCGCCGTCAGGCCCGACTCGCATCCACGAGATATCGTCGCCGACAGTGAAGACCTTCCAGCCCTTGAACTCGGCCGGCGGGGTCAGCATCGCGAGGTTGGTCTTGCCGCATGCGCTCGGAAACGCCGCCGCGATATAAGTGGTCTCGCCCTCGGGACTCTGCAAGCCGAGGATCAGCATGTGCTCGGCGAGCCAGCCTTCGTCGCGCCCGAGCGAGCTTGCGATTCTCAGCGCGAAACATTTCTTGCTGAGCAGTGCATTGCCGCCGTAGCCGCTGCCCACCGAGATGATCGTGTTGTCCTGCGGGAAGTGGCAAATCAGCCGCCGCTCCGGATTCAAGTCGAGCGTGCAATGAATTCCGCGATTGAAATCGTTCGAGTCGCCAAGCTGCTCGAGCGCCGCCGCGCCCATCCGCGTCATGATTCGCATGTTCAGCACGACGTAGATGCTGTCGGTCAGCTCGACGCCGACCTTCGACAGCGGCGACCCCAGCGGGCCCATCACGTACGGCACGACGTACATCGTCCGTCCGCGCATCGAGCCGTCGAGCCATCCGCGCAGCTTGGCGTAAGTGGCCGCCGGGCTCGGACCAGTTGTTGGTCGGCCCCGCGTCGATCTTGTTCGGCGTGCAGACGAAAGTCAGTTGCTCGGTGCGCGCGACGTCGTTGGGATTCGATCGATGCAGATAGCAGCCGGGCCGCTTCTCCTGGTTCAGCTCGATGAGTATTCCCTCGGCGACTGCCTGCTTCGTGAGCCGCGCTTTCTCGGCTTCGGAGCCGTCGCACCAGACGATTGCGTCCGGCTTGGTCAGTGCTGCGACTTCTTTGACCCAATCGCGCAACGCGCGGCTGCTGGTCGGCGAAACTGTTTGCGTCCGAATTGGGCGTCACTTCATGCGCTCCACGTCGGTCCCGTGAAACGTAACTCCTACTCAAACGCAACTGCAAAATGCAATCCAGCGGACACGGGAACGTAATATGTAGATTAGCAGAATAGAATAATCAAGGGCAGAACTATAAGTAATTCTTTACCCAGATCCGACCGCGCCAGGCTCTTTTGACCGCTTGACCCCGCGACGGACGCCTGCAGATCACGGCGGGACTCAGGATCTTGTCGCGCGGCTACTGCTAGTACGCGGCGCTCTTGCGCGCCGAATTGATCAGCCGCTGGATTTCCTCTTCGGTGAATCCCGCCAGCATCCGCGCCTCTTTCGCGATCGCGACGACCTGCCCGTCGTCGTTCTCGATATCTTCCTGCGCGCGCCGTCCGCCGCGGAAGTTGAAAACCTCATCGACCATGTCCTGGAACGCCTGCGCCTTCGCCAGCCGCTCGGGGTCGCCCTCGGTCAGTTTGCGCATCCACTTCGAGCCCATCCGCACATGCGTGATCTCGTCGGCCAGCACGTAATCGACCGAACGCTCGATCACCTCGTCGCCGTTGCGCTGCGCGATTCGAATCAGTTGATCGAAGACGTCGCACGCGAGCCCCTCGAGGCCGCGATTGATTCCCGCGACGCGCGCCGCCGGATCCATCGCCTGCGTGCATCGCCACAGAATCTCCGTCTCGACGTAATCGCCGGGATGCCCGCCCATGTACTCGACCAGGCGCTGGAAAATTTCGGCGTGACGCGCTTCGTCCCACACCTGCCGCGCCATGTCGAGCTGGAATTCCCACGGCGCGTCGGGAAAATCGAACAGCGTGCGGCCCGCCGCCTCCATCGCCTGCAACTCGCCGGTGTAGATTCCATGCAGGCGCGAGCGCAGCGTTTCCTCGTCGAACGGCATCGGCCGGCCGCCTTCGAGGCCTTGCTCCTCGCGAATTTCGCGCACCTGGCGGCTGCGCAGCACGACCCAATTGTCGGGACGGGCGAGACGATCAACTGGGAATGCATTTTTCCATCGTCAATTTTCCGCGAAATGTTTCGCGTGCTTAGTACGCGGCGCTCTTGCCGAAGCCTTTCACCAGCCGATCGATTTCCTCTTCGGTGAATCCCGCCAGCAGCCGCGCCTCGCGCGCGATCGTGAGTCCGTTGTCGATTTCGATTTCCTTGCCGTCGATCGCGCTGCTTGACTTGGTCGGCGTCTTCGATCCGCTTGCGGCCCGGCCCGAAGTTGAACAGCTCGTCGATCCGGTCCTGGAACTCCTGCGCCCGCTTGTAGCCGCTCGGGGTCGCCCTCGGTCAGCTTGCGCATCCACTGCGAGCCCATCCGCACATGCGTGATCTCGTCGGCCAGCACGTAATCGACCGAGCGCTCGATAACCGAGTCGCCCATCTTCTGCGCGATCCGGATCAGTTGCTCGAACACGTCGCAGGCGAGCCCCTCGAGTCCGCGATTGATTCCCGCCACGCGCGCCGCCGGATCTTCCGCCTGCGTGCACGACCACAGCACTTCGCCCTCGGGAAATTCGCCGTAGTAGGATCCGACGTACTCGAGCAGCTTCATATAGATCTCGGCGTGGCGCGATTCGTCCCACACCTGGCGCGCCATGTCGAGCTGGAATTCCCACGGCGCGTCGGGAAAATCGTAGAGCGTGCGCCCGGCCGCTTCCATCGCCTGGAATTCGCCGCCGCAAATCCCGTGCATGCGCGACTTCAGAAAATCATCTTCGTATGGCATCGCGTTGCCGGGCGACAAGCCCTGCTCGCTGCGCGCGTTGCGCGTGCGATTCGCGGGCAGCAGGATATGGTCCTCGGGACGCGCCAGCTTGTCGACTGGAATCATTCTTTCCATCGCGATTGCTCCTTGATTTTTTCAGTGTCCCAGTCTTACTATTTCGATCTGCCAGGATACTAACGGCTCCACGCCGATCGCCGTCCGGTCAGGTTCAACGCTTCGCGCACAGTCCACTTGCCATCGGTTTCGGCCCGAGCCGAAACTGAAACTTGAACGGCTCGCCAGCCGGCCCGGTCAGTTTCGCTTTCAAAAAATAATGCTTCGCGATGCGCGCGCGTCCAATTATCTCGAACTTATCATACTTGTTTGCCGGAATCGCATTCGCGATCTGCATCATCTCGTCGCGCACATGCGCCGGCGTCATCGCCTCGACCGTCGCATGGTCGCCGCGCATCAGCGCATTCAGCAGACGCTCCGCCGCCGCGAACACGTCGGCCGGCGGCTCGACGACCGGCGCAATCGGCTGCGGCCCCATCACATTGCCGTCGTTCTCCGAAATCAGGCATTGCCGTTCCCCGCGCGCGCTTGCGCAACCGCCGCCGCAAGATCGGGAATGTCGCTCCACGACGAGCGCTTGCCCGTCGTGTCCTCGACGCTGACGATCACCCACTTGCCGTCCGTCTCTTTGCGCCATCGGTACAGCACGCGCCGCATCGCGCCGCCATTGGTGAATCGGATCTTCGAGATGTACTGAAACCCGATCTTCGCCAGCGCCAGCGTCTCGACTTTGACCGGCTTGGCAATCCGCGCGATCTCAGCCGCCGCATGCCGATGCGTCTCCAAAGCCTGCGGCAGTCACGAAATGCCTCGGCCTTCGCACTATCGCCCGCCGCGAGCGCCTCCGCATGCGTCGCGATCGCTTCGCGCAGGTCGTCGATATTATCCAGATGTTTCATTTCATCGACGCGCTCAGCTGCGCCCGACTTTTCTGCGCGGCGCCTCGCGCGTCCGTCTCGAATCCCGTCACTCCGCCCGACGCGCCGAGCAATCCTTCGAGATGCGCTTGCCAGTTCGCGGCGCGCAGATGCTTTTCCTTCGAGTCGAGCAGCTCGTTGAGCAGCACGCTGCCGCGCTCGACGTGCGCCTTTTCCTCTTCGACCAGCCGCTGCAGGATTCGCAGGGTAGGGGGCTCGTAAACCGGATTCATCGCCGTCAGATGCGAGCTGTAATGCGAAATCAGGTGCGGCTTCAGCACGCGGTAAATTCCGACCAGCCGCTCGATCGTGTCCTCCCACTCCTCCTTATCCTCGATCGCGTTCATGAACGTGACGAACGCATCGTTGGGCGGCTTGGAAACCTGCGGCTGCGCGCGCAGTTCGGGCAGCCGCTTGCCGAGCGCGTCGGTATGCAGCGCGTCCTCGTACACCTGCTTCGCCATCTCGAGCTTGACCGCCAGCTCCGGCGTGAGCGCGATCCATCCCGCCATCATCCGCATCATGCGCTCTTCGGCGTAGCGATAATTCTGAATATAGATGACGCTCTGGCGGACGCTGTAAACGCCGTCGAGAGTTCGCCTGTCGTAAAGTGCCATTCGCAACTCCTCGTGATAACCGCGCCGCGATTAGCGCGCCATGCAGAAGGACCCGCTCGCTCCATTCGCGGATCCGAAAAAACGTCCCTCGACGATCGCCGCAATCTCGCGCCAGTAAGTTTCCTTGTCGGTCCCCTTCAGATTGTTCGCGCCCATCGCCCAGCCCGCGCACAGCATGTGAATCGCATGCACGGCGCTGCGCGGATCCTCGAAATGAATCACGCCAATGCCGCCGCCCGCGCTCGATAATCTCCGCCACCGCGCCCAGGTAGTCGCTGCCAATCTTCTTCATCGCACGTGCGATACTGCGGCCGCCGTTCGAGGTAGCGCGCCTCATGATGCAGCACATTAAAAGCCTCGCGATATCGATCGATCACGTCGAGAATCGCGCGCATCACTTCGATCAGCTCGCGCCGCGGGTCGCCGACGGTGCGTTCGCGAATCGCCGGCAGCATCTCGACCAGCTCCGCCACCATCGACTCGCCGATCAGCGGAATAATCTCGTCCTTGCTGTCGAGATAAAGATAAATCGATCCCGCCGCGAGCCCCGCTTCGAGCGCCAGCTCTTTCACCGACGCCTCATGAAACGATTTCCGCGCCAGCACCCGGCAAGCCGCCAAAAAAATCTGTCGCCGCCGCGCCCGGACAAGCTTCTCATCCGGCGCAGTAGTGCGCATTGCTTCAACAGCTCGGGGCATTCGCTAAACGATCACGACAACGTGGATTCGGACTCACGAAACGTACTGAATGAACGTTCATTTGTCAAGATACGGGGTAAGTATCCCTTGACTGTATAAGCGATTGAGAGTAGATTGAAAGAATGGCAGCAGGAAACCGAAAGAATCCGCAGCGTTGCTTCTCGTCGGACTCGCGCTATTCGCTCATGGAGTTCATGGCAGAGTTTCCGAACGATGAGGCATGCCTACAGTGGCTTTGGAAAACGCGGTTATCGCCAGACGGCGAGCACGCGCTTTGCCCTAAGTGCAAGGTTGAGCGTTCGTTCAAGCGATACGCGACAGAGCAGCAACGGCAGTCGTGGACTTGCGTTGCGTGCGGCCATCACCTGCATCCGACAGCAGGGACGATCTTTCACAAATCGTCCACGTCGCTGCATCTCTGGTTCTACGCGATGTATATGATCACAAGCACCCGATGCGGCATCTCCGCGAAGCAGCTAGGTCGCGAATTGGGCGTTACGTACAAGACGGCTTGGCGCATCTTCAATCGAATCCGGTACTCGCTTGGCGATGATGGCCCGCGTCTGTCTGGTCAGGTCGAAATCGACGAGATGTATTACGGCGGGAAAGAAGAGAACAAGCATTTGAACAAGCGCACTGGTACGCAGCGCATGGCAAAGACGCCAGTGCTCGGAATGGTTCAGAGACGCGGCAACAAATCGCCGCGCGTGATCGCCTCAGTGTTACCGTTGCCGTGGAAGGGATATATTCACCCGCCGATTCGCGAACGGATAATGCCAGCGACCACAGTTTTTACCGATGAATCGAATTACTACCACGCGTTGCGCTCAATGGGTTTCGAGCATGGCCGCGTCAATCACTCGAAAAAGGTTTACGTAAGCGGGGAAGCGCACACGAACACGATTGAGGGATTCTGGTCGCTAGTGAAGCGCGGAATTTCTGGCGTGTATCACAACGTATCAGCGAAGCATTTGCAGTCGTACTTGGACGAGTACGCTTGGCGCTACAACAACAAAGACAATCCGCGCGGCCACTTCAATCTTTTGGCTTCGCGCGTCGCGCGCCGGAAACCCGCTTTGGTGGCGAAGCGCTCTTCGCGGCCTTAGTCAGATTGCGCATAAAATCGCTGCGCTTCGGGACGGGGATTTTGTATCCCTTCGTGGTGGTTTGCGTCGGCGTGTGACGTTCGCGATACGGCAGATCGGGCATATGGACACCATACCCGATCAGCCGATGTTTGGCGATGGAGAGTATCCCCGCGAGGAATAAATCGGAGAAAGCGCATGGCGATATTGGACGAGGCCAAACTAAAGTTGCGTCGTGGGAAAGAACACCTTTACAGCCTTGAGTCGGAAACCAGAAAGTTTTGGGATTCCGATCCGTACACCCTCGTTCACGAACGTAACGGGAAAGATTTCCCGAACCTGCTTCGGTTTAAGTTGACGCAAACAGTCCCATATCACACGTGGGGCCTGATTCTTGGCGATGCTGTTCATAACATCCGAAGCGCCCTTGACTACATCGTTTGGAGATTGGCCGGTAGCCATTTGGACGACACCACCACCATGTTTCCGATCTACGCCGTTGAAGAAAAGTGGAACGGTACGCAGTGGAGATTCAGAGACAGACCCATTCATCCCGACGCCCACGCATACATCCAGTCGTTGCAACCGTATTCGCGACCTAAACCACAACGCGCAAAGCTTTGGATTCTCCAAGAATTGGATGCGCGTGATAAACACAAGCTGATCGCCGTGACAGAAGCGGTCGCGCGAGCCTCGCATATTGGCGGTTCGGGGCAAATGCAAATCCCCGCAGAAGTCGTCGAAGGCACATTCAAGGACGGCGCAGTAATCATCGAATACGCCGATCCGCCAGAGGCGTGCATGAATATGAAATTTGAGTTTGCCTACCGCATAATGTTTGAGCGGGGCATCCTCAGCGACACCGAAGACTTTGAGGTTCTCTCGGTTCTTTACGGCATCGCCCACGCCGTCGATACAATCATCGATAATTTTGAACTCCGCCCTGACTGGTTCCCGTAAAGCGTCCGGCCTGTCACGTCGTTCGGCATTATATCGACGTTCTCTTTTTATCTCTACAGTCATGGGATACTTACCAGATACGGGTAAGTATCCCCTTGACGTAGGTACAAGCTTTTGGTACATATCTGGATATGAGCAAGTCTAATCGAAATAACCCTATTCGCAGCGAGTCGTCCGAAGGCACGTTCTCGATGATAGAGTTCAATCAAGAGTTTCCAGACGATGCGGCGTGTCTGGAATGGCTCAAGAACCGGCTCTACCCAGACGGCATCTTCTGTCCGAAATGCGAGAAGATCACCAAGCATCATCGTGTGAAGAATCGGCCTTCGTATTCCTGCCAGTTCTGCGGCCATCACGAACATCCGATGCGCGGCACGATTTTTCAGGATTCGGCTACGTCTCTCAAATTGTGGTTTCACGGAATTTTCTTGATGGCTTCGACACGATGCGGCATTAGCGCCAAGCAATTAGAACGCGAGCTTGGCGTCACGTACAAATGCGCGTGGAGAATGTTTAATCGGATTCGCTCGATGCTCGACGAAAGCGATGGTCCTAAATTCAGCGGCAAAGTGGAGATTGACGAAAGCTATTACGGCGGGAGTGAAAAGAACAAACACGCAAATAAGCGGACGCATTCAAGCCGCATGGCGAAACAGCCAGTAGTCGGAATGGTAGAGCGCGGCGGGCGCGTTTCGGCCACGGTGGTTGAGCTACCGTGGAAAGGCTTCATGCTACCGCCAATCAGGCATCGCGTACTTCCCCGCACGATGATTTTTACCGATGAAGCGCCAACGTACAAAGCGTTACGCTCGATGGGATACGAGCATCGACGCGTCAATCATTCACAAGGCGTCTACGTCGATGGAGACGTGCATACAAACACGATTGAGGGCTTCTGGTCGCTAACCAAGAACGGAATTCGAGGCGTCTATCACAACGTCAGCACGAAGCATTTGCAGCAGTACTTGAACGAATACGCGTTCCGATTCAATCGACGCAAGAGCCTCGGTAAGCGCAATATGTTCGATGCGTTCGTGAATCGAATTAGAAAGGCAGGCTAGTCCGGCTGGTTGAATTCCAGCCGCAAATGAAACGGAAAGCTCTTACAATTGTTCAACACTCGCTTGATCCCTAACGCTAGTTCTTCAAGTGAGCGTAGTTCTTCTGACAAGCCACTAGCGGCAGCCGGGACAAGTTGCTTCCCACAATTTGAGTTCGGGCATTTTAATATCGTCGGCGTCCAATCAGTCGGACGGTAGCAGATCAGCGTGTTGCACTCATTGCATTCCAATTCTATTGCCACAATGTCTGACAACTCAAAACAAATGCGATTTATGACCGTCATCTCGACTCCTAAAACCAGTGAAGTTGCCGATGGAGAAAATCAAGCACTGCCAAAAGCACAACGGTGATAGCGAGACCGGAAACCACGCCGACAACACTAGCGACGAAAGTGACCGCGCTGGTTTGCTCCGTCAACTCTTTGAGCATTTCCTTGTTCGTCTCTTCGATTCTTTCGAGTACCCGACGAACATCATCTAAATCCCCATCATTCATTCGCTACTTGTCTCGCTTGGTGGCCTTCTCAAGAGCATCCAAAAACTTCCCGCGCCCTATCGGCGGAATCGGAATGTCTCGATTTCGTCGTTCGTGCGTAGCGGCTTGAGGTTCATCAACTGAAATGCGTTCTGTTGATTCTGTTTGACGTTTCCGTTTTTTTGGCTTCATGTTAAATAACCGGTTTGTTGATTCCCATCATCACGCCACTGGAACCAAATGCTTGATCAATTATTCCGATTGCGTCGTCAGGGATAGTTTCAGCCCGCAAACGTTCGGATACCGCACGTAATTGGTCGATGGTCACGCCGAATGCTTTGTGTTCAAAGTCGCCGTGAATGACTGTCAAAATAGTTCCTTTGCCTACTCCTTTTGCAGTCTCGGCAGCAAATTTAGCCTCGCACACTCGAAACAATAAGTCGTGAAATGGCAGCAATCCAATCGGTCGCAAACCTAATGCTCCCAAAGCCATCTGCGCCCCACTGCCAATGGCCGCATGACCTAAAGGATCGTTCAGAACGGTGATGCCAGGGTGCAGCACAGTAAAAATATGGGGGAATTTGTTTTCATAACCGCAAACTAGAAATCCAGCCCCCGGATTATATGAACGAATGGCACGATGTATCTGCTCAAATTCAAAGTCTCCAAGTTGTTTACGACCGACTCGCCTGAAACGGTCAAGAGATATTTCGTAGGGTGCGAGAAAGCGATCTGTCACTTGTTGCCGCACTTCACCTCGGAACGCCCACTTCATTAGACTGCGCATTTCGCTAAGTGATTCATTCGGTGCGCGTTCCCGCCAAGCAGCTCTTGCTCGGTCAGCTACGTCGCGAGCGAAAGTTGGTGCCCCCGCGTAGAGAGCGTGCCAACGACGCGACACTTGGAGAATTTTAATTTCGATATCGTCGCTCGCCGGAGACGAATCTTTGGGCGTTGACAGCATCATGTCACACACGCCCACTATGCAGGTCTCGAAGCGATTCTTGGGCAAGTACGATCTAGCGGCGATGCAAACTGTCACGTCTGGTATCTCCGGCGGAAACGATTCATCACAGTCCGGCTCACCAGACCACAAATCGTCATCGCCGTCCGCATTAGAGCAGATCGCCGTACCTGCGTCGAGGGTATATTTACCAGATACGTGGAACCCGCCCGGGTTCCACACCTCCTAGGGCAGGGGTGACCCCTGCACCCGGTATTAAGAAATCGCGAAATGCCGAGGACGGCCTTTCGCTCGCGGGGTTCTGTCGGAGGAGGCCAACAGAACGCCAGCCGCTTTTCACTTAAACCCCTCTAACAGGGACGAAGTCCCGCATCTTCTCTCTTCTCCTCCACTGGGTGCAGGGGTCACCCCTGCCCAGGGAGGCGTGGAACCCAGGAGGGGTTCCACATTCAATCAAGTTCCCCGTTCCCCCTCCGACAGTTTCGACGCCGCGCATCCTTATATATGCTCACCGCTATGCCCGATACTTTTCAGAAGGAAAGCAATCTCGACCGCTTCTTCAACCGCTTCATGGGCCGCCTCCTGCGCCTCGGCTTCGCCCCCGGCTATATGCGATTGCTCGAGGTCCGCGGCCGCAAGTCCGGCAAGACCTTCACGACGCCGGTTAATATCCTTGAATTTCAGGGCAAGCGATGGCTGGTTGCGGCGCGAGGCGAGACTGCATGGGCCCGCAATGCGCGCGCTGCCGGCAAGATTGTCTTGCGCCGCGGTGCTAGTGCTGAATCCTTGACGGTGCGCGAGCTCGCCGATGCCGACAAGCCCGAAGTCATCAAGGCCTTCCTCGATCGCTTCGCCTCCCAGGTCCAGCGTTTCTTCGACGTGCCCGCCGGCTCTCCCGCCGACAGTTTCCGCGCCACCGCCGAGCGCACCCCAGTCTTCGAGCTGATCGCCAGCGCTTAGATCTTTGTTGTGATCGACCCCGCACCGACAACGCCCCCAGCTCCCGATCAGCCGCCCGCCGACTCCGCGTCGCGCGAGCGCGCCACCGTCATCGCACTCCTCGCGATGCTCTTCTACCAGGGCTTCGCCGGCGCCATCATCTCCGTCGCCGCGCCGTGGATCGGCACCAGCTTCCATCTCGACGGTGCTGGCGTCGCCCGCCTGTTCGCATGGGTCTCGCTGTCGGCCTTCGGTGCGCTCGCACTCTCTCGCATGATCGATCGCTACGGCCGCCGCCGCATGATCCTGGGATGCATGGCCGCGATTCCCGCCTGCAGCATCGGCGCCGCGCTCTCGACCAGCTTCCTTTGGTTCACGATTTTTCTGATCGCGCTGTACGCGATGGTCGGTGCGGCCGGCGCCGGATGCATCGTGATGCTCTCCGAGGAGCTGCCGATCGCGCGCCGCGCACGCGGCCAGAGTTTCGGCGGTCTGGCCGCCGCAGTCGGCAGTGGCTTCTGCGTCTTCATGATGCCGATATTCGACGGCTACGGAATTTCCTGGCGATGGATGTTCGTCATCTCGGCGGCCGGCGTCGCGATGATGCCGGCGATTGCGCGCCTCCTCCCGGAAAGCAATCGATGGGAACTTTCCGACGCGACCGGCATCACCACCCGCACCCGCTTCTACAACGTCTTCCAGCCGCTCTATCGCAAGCGTGCGGTCACGATGATCGTATGCTCGCTCGCCGCCAACATCGCGACCACCGCCGCCAACGCTTTCGGCTACTACCACGCAGTCTCGGTAGTCGGGATGTCCTCTGCCGCCACCAGCACGATGACAATCGTAGCCGGCGGCCTCGGCCTGCTCGGCTTCCCATTAGGCGCATGGACCGCGGAACGCTTCGGCCGCGTGCCGACGATCGTATGCTTCGGAATAGCAATCACCGCCGGACACCTATGGTACTTCTGGGGCCCACCTCATCATTTCGCGTGGCCCCTGATGTGGCTATCGGCCGGCTTCTTCTGGTTCAACGTATGTGACAACGGCGGCACAGTAGGCGCGAATGCCGCCGCCACCGAACTCTTCCCGACTCCCCTAAGAGGCACAATGATAGGATGGTTCGCGCTGGTCGGCGCGATAGGCAGCGTCATCTCAAACGCCGCAGTAGCCCTGCTAGCCAACAAACTAGGCGGAATGTCAATAGTAGTAGGCGCCCTATCAATAGTAGGCATCCCAGCCGCCATAGCCTTCGGCCTCTTGATAGACGAAACCCGCGGCATGTCCTTAGAAATGGCCGCCAAAGAAGACCAATTCACCACCACCAACTAACCCGCCTAATTCCCTCCTCCAACGATGGAGGAGGGCTAGGGTGGAGGACCAAAGCAGCACGATTGCCTGACCACGCCGCAAACCGCTCCACAAAACCAGTCCCCCTTCCCGCGCGGGAAGGACCGCTACTCTCTTGTTCCCCTTCCCACTATGGGAAGGGGCCAGGAGTTAGGTTCCTTCTTCTGCTTTTCGATGTGGCACCGGCTTCAGCCGGTGATTCCTCTTGCGCGGCGCTTCTTCCCCTCTCCCTCTAAGGAGACCTTTTGCACAACCCACGTTGCGCGTTCTGTCTCCTCGCCCTGTTAGGGCGAGGATGAAGGTGAGGGTCCGATTACAGCGCGCGTCTTCGCGCGCGATTCAGGATTCTGCCCCTTTTGAAAGTCCACAACCGATGGCGCAAAACCGATCTGTGCTTAAAGTATAAGTGTGAGCGCTGAAAGCTTGAATGCCATTTCCAAATCGATCGCACTAATGTTTTCGATCTTGGGACTGTCCTCGTGCGCGAGCGAAGAGTTCGTGGTCGTGACGCCACAAGAGCGAGTGCAAGTGATTCAGCAGCTACAAGCGGCGAGACAAAAGGATCTCGATGCGGCTGCCGATGCATCCTTGGGTCCCGTCATAGAGGCCGACTATCTTGCTCAAGCCGACAAGGCGAATTCGGCAATCAACGATTTGAACGAAGATTCTGATGTCCCCCGATCGGAAGTGACCGATGCGCTATTCGTTCCGCCGAAGCATCTTTCGCCTGAGATGAAGGCCCAGTTAGTCGAGAAGTTGCATCAGGCGAAGGCGCTCGACGACCAGAAATGGCACAACAACCTCGGGAGCGAAGATGAAAACTGGCTCACCCTGCTATGCGACATCCAGGCAAGGCGCGCGACCCGGACTATCAAGAAACTCGAAACCGATGAACCTGTCAGTTGGTTCGAAATCAACGATGCGATGACCACCCCGGAGGAAATCCCCTAAGACTCGTTCGCCTCTTTTCGAGTCGCAGCTAAGGCCCTTTCCCTCATTCAGCGAAAACTCTTACCCCGGAATTCGTTAGTCCTTCTGTTTTGATCCCGAACGATCTCATCGCGTTTTGCAACGTACCGCTTCACCCGTACCCCATCCTCCATCTCCCGCGCTTGAGCCAAATCAAACGCAAGCTGCATTCGCATCAGATGCTCCATCTTCGGCCCGAACGCCTTCTCGATCCGCAACCCCATCTCACTCGTAAGCGCCGCTTTCCCGTTCAACAAGCTCGAAAGCGCCTGCCTTCCGACCCCAAGCACCTTCGCCGCCTCGGTCACCGTAAGTCCGAGCGGCTCGATCACCTGCCGCCGGATCAAACCGCCCACATGCGGAGGATTCTTCATCGCCATGGTGTATTGTCGCCTGTCGCGCGACAGGCATCAATGCTCGGTTGCTCCGAACTCTGGTTCCGGACCCCTTTGCCCCGGCTATCGCGAATGGGTCCGCGAAGAACCGCTTCGCGTTCCTTTCTCCTGAACTAAAAACGTTTCACGTGAAACGTTTTGACCCGAAAGACTAATATTATTAAGGGGTTGCGAAAATCGGGTCCACGTTTCATGCGCAATCTATGTGACTCAGTGTCGGCCCTCCGACTCAACTTATTGTCAGCGGCGTCTCGGCGAACTCCTTCAGTTCCTCGTCCCAAGCGAACGCCGCCGCGCGCGCGAATTTGCCCGCGCGTATCGACATCACGATATACACCGTGTCGGGATAGTCGGGCTCCGCCGGATCGAATGAGCACGCCTGCGCCCGGTCCGTCGCCGAGAAGTACGCGTCGTGGTCGGGATGCGAATGGTAGACGACGCGAAGCTCGAGCTTGCGATCATCGACTTCGTTCATCACCGCCAGATGCTCCTCGGCTCCATCAGGAACGCCGTGCGCGCGTCGCGCGGGAACGCGTCCGGATCTTTCGCGTGCATGCGCGTTCTGGATGTTGGCGATCGGCCGCACTTGCTCGACCGCGTTGCCGTCGCCGATGATGAAGCCGCAGCACTCGAACGGGAACTCGCGCTCGGCCTGCGCGACGATCGCGTCCATGCTCGCGCGGCGTATCGACGCGGTCTTCATCGATTCTCCTTTTTTCCGCGTGGCGCGTTCCGCAGCTCGGATCAGCCGCGTCAGCATCCGATTCGTTTCAGCGTCGAGGCCGAGGCGATCGGCCAGCTCGACGATCCTGCCGTTGAGCGCGCCGATCTCGGTGCGCCTGCGAACGTGCAGGTCATGCCAGCATCGTCGGCCGATGATTGAACGTCGGCGGAATCAACTGTTCGTAAAAGACCTTTCGATATTCGTCGGCGTTTGAAAACGGGATCGCGACGCCGAGCGCGCGCGCGACTGCGAACGCCTCCTCAATCGCGCGATTCATGATCGCCCGCACGTCCGGGTCGCCGGCCAGCGCGCCATAGTGCAGCCGCAAGAGCGCGCCGAGCGGATTCAGCGCCGCGTTGTACAGAAGCTTGGTCCAGAGCACCGGCATGATGTCGTCGACGCCGACCGTCGGGCACTCCGGCCGCGTCGAGCATCGCGGCAATCGCGCTGGCGCGCTCTGCCAGCGCGGGCGCGTCCTCGCGATGAAGCGCGGGCGCCGGCCCGATCGCGACCGGCTGCGCGAACACCGTCACGTGCGCGCTGCCCGGCGACGGCATCTCCGCGCCGAAGATCACGCGCGCACCTAACACCCGGCGCCGCCCGAAGCGCTCGATCAGCGACTCGATATTGCCGAGCCCGTTTTGCATCGAGACGATCACGCCGTCGCCATTCAGGCGATCGGCGAGCGCATCCGCGATCGATTCGGTGTCGTAACTCTTGACCGCGCACAGGATCAGCCCGAACTGCCCGGCAAGCCGCGCCGGATCGTCGGCCAGCCTTCATGCCGGTGACGGTTCGAGTCGCCGAGTAGCCCCGAAATTTTGAGACCAGTCGCGCGCGATCGCGTCCATGTGCGCGCGACGGCCAAGCAGCGTGACGTCGTGGCCGGCGTCATGCAGCATCCCGCCGAGAATCGAGCCGATCGCGCCGGCGCCCGCGATGAGGATGGGAGTATCGGTCATCGTGTCGAAGTTATCGGTCGCCGAATCGTTAGACAACGCCGCGCTTGCGGCCTGGCAATCGCGCGGATTAGGAAGTAGGGATGGAACGGACTTCGATTCGGTTGGGCGGCGTCGATCTGGCATCGTCGGTGATGAACGCGTCGGGGGCGCGCTCGGCAGAGCGCGGGGAGATCTTCGAGCTGTGCGCGGCGCATCGCGGCGCGATCGTGTTCAAGTCATGCAATCGCGCCGGGCTCGATACAGCCCGAGAATCTGAAAAATCGCGGCGTCGAGTACTTTGCAGTCGATCGCCCGCGAACTCACGCCGCGATCGGCCGAAGTCATCGGCAGCGTAGTCGGCGCCAGCGAGGAGGAATTCATCGACGTCGCGCGCATGCTCGATCGCGCCGGCGTCAGCATCGTCGAGCTGAACCTCGCCGACGACTACGTGACGAAATCGGTAGCGCCGTTCGCGTCGTTCGAGCGCCTCAAATCCTTGCTCGGCGGGGTCCGCGGTGAGACCCAATGCGTGATCGCAGTGAAAGTGCCGCCGCGCGCGCCGTTCGATCCGCGCGCGATCGCGGACTTGTTCAAGTCGATGCGCATCGCGATCGCTGTATGCGCGAACGATCTGCCGAAGGACCTCGGGATCGATATCGCAAGCGGCACGGTCGAGGGACCGCCGCGAACGTTGTCGCAGGCGCATGCATTTTTTAACGAGAGTGAAAATCTGCTCGACGTGGTCGCAGTCGGCGGAATCAACACGGGCCGCGACGCATACATCGCGCACCTGACCGGCGCAAAGGCGGTGCAGGTGGGATCGGCCCTGATGAAGGAAGGCGCGGGCGCGCTCGGCCGAATCGATCGCGAGTTGGACTCGATACTGGCCGAGCACGGCCACAAGTCCGTGTCCGAAATCGTGGGCAAGCTCCGCTTCACAGGATGAGCATTCGTGCGGCTCGAGCGCTCGCGGGCCCGACTTGCTCCGCTTCTCGCGGCTCTGATAGTTTCGGCTGTCGGGCGCGCGCATGGCGCGCGTTCGCATTTTCGGTTTTTGGTCTTCGCACCCAACGTCCCCGTCGTCTAGCTCGGCCTAGGACACCGGCCTTTCACGTCGGTAACACGGGTTCAAATCCCGTCGGGGACGCCACCTTACCTAAGGGAAATGGCAATGGCGGCTTTTCTTTCCGCGAACTGCTTGCGGTAGTAGAGCCGCCGGACACCGATCGGAGCTAGCCGCTTTCCAGAAGAAGCGCAACTTTAACGCGAATGAATCGTCATACTAGCGAAAGAGTGCGTTGCGAGCTTTCGAACGGAAAGCTTATGGTCTTCGTGGCGGTTTGGCCCCCCCTTACGCCGCGGAGCGCGGGCGGCGCGCCGGAAATTGCACCGGCGTGCCGCTCCCGCGTCTCTATCGGGTTCGTCGGTCCCGATTGGCTTGGCAACGTTGAGGAAATCTAACGCGACTTTTGCCTCGTAATTCCGTCCTGTAGAGTTGAAGAGCGATGGGTGACGAAGACCAATCCTGAACCCGAGAACTTGGCCGTTTTGGTACGCCGGGCTCAGGATGGGTCTGAAGCGGCTATGGAGGCGCTCGTCCGCCGGTTCCAGGATAGAATCGCCGGGCTGGTCTACTCTTTGATCGGCAAGAGTGACGCGATTGAGGAGCGTCTGTCACAACGCCTTCCTCAAAATGATTTCAGGATTACCCAAGCTCCGAGATACCAACAGGTTCGAACCGTGGCTGTTCCGAATCGCGCGGAATGTCTGCAACGATCACTTTCGGAAAGAACGGGTGCGCCGGCTGTTTGTGCCCTTTGAGTTCAAGCACGAGCCGGTGACGACGGTGGAACATCATGTGGACAATCGTTTGGAGGCATTTCGAGTTGCGGTCGAGGGCCTGCCACGCGCGCAGAAGGAACTGATCCTGCTGCTCGCCGAAAACGATTGGTCTTACGAGCAGTTGGCTGAAATCACAAACAGCAGCGTGAGTTCAGTAAAATCACGTCTGTTCAGAGCGAGAGAATTTCTTCGAGGGAGGGAGACCGATGAAGACTAGCTCACGCTACATGCAGCATCTTCAACGTCAGGCTGGGACTCGTCTGCCGCCGGATTTTGCGAGGCGGGTCGTAGAAGACGCCAAGCGGCGGCGCTACGCATTAGGACAACTCAGATTGATGGTGATGACCGGGACGCTATGTGTAGTAACAACGGTATCGTTCCATTGGCTAAAGACCCAGTCGGCTGAGAAACAGAGTCTCGCAGCGTGGACGCAGGTGACGGCTCAGATCCAGGCGCTCGAGGAGGCAATATGAGGGACAACCTTCGGGTCATCCTGATAACGGTTGCCCTGTTTCTGTCGGGACTTCTGGTCGGAATCTGGACACAGAAGGTGCGGCCAATACCGCCGCCGCCATTTGGGCCGATGAGCGAATTCGGAGGGCAATCGATTTCCGGGTTTCCAGGTCCTCCTCCGGGACTTCCACCGTGGATACGGAATTCACCTAATGAGCCGCCTCCCAGTCCGGAGGAAATTCGCAAACGGATGGCGGTGCTCGAACCGCAGGTCGAGGCTTTTCGAAAGAGCGTCGATGCGATCGAGCAGCAATTCAGGAGTTCCTTCGAAGCGATACTCAATTCTGAACAGAAGCAGAAGTTCGATGTCATCAAGGCCCGCATCGCGAACCTTCCTGAGCTATTGCCCGGCTGCGGTCAGATAATGGGTCCCGTCTTTGTGTCGATGGTGATCTACAGACCGTTGCTGGACCGCTTTACCGAGGATCTTGGGCTCGTTGACCAACAGCAGAAGCAACTCAAAGATCTACTGATCGATCGGCGGAACAAGTTAATCGCTCTGGTGGACGAAACGCCGCCACCCAGTTTTAAACTCGAAAAAGTACTACCCCCTCCCGCCGCTCCCTGAGTTTCCGCTACTCGAAGCGGAGAGCGTCGATGACGTTAAGTCTCGAAGCCTTCAGCGCGGGGTAGTAGCCGAAGAAAATCCCGATGATCACGGAAAAAAGAAACCCGACCATGATCGCGGTGAATGAAATCGAGATCGGCCAACCTGCGAAAGAGGACGCAACCAGAGAAATGCCCAGGCCCACGACGATCCCGGCGCTGCCTCCGACAGCGCTGAGCGCGACGGCTTCGAGCAAAAATTGCGAAAGTATATGAATTCGAGTGGCTCCGATCGCCATCCGAATACCGATCTCGCGCGTTCGTTCGCTGATCGACACCAGCAGGATGTTCATGATGCCGATGCCTCCGACCGCGAGCGAAATGGCGGCAACCGACGCGAGCAGCAAAGATAACGAGCGTGTCGCGCTTTGCGCGACATTGAGCAGATCGTTGATATTGCGGACGGTAAAGTCGTCAGCCTGATCTTGCAGCCGGCGATGGCGCCGGCGAAGAATCTGTTCTACCTCCGACATCGCCTGGCCGCCAAGTTCGGAGCCGCGGCTCTTTACAAAGATGGTTCCGACAATGCCCGCAATTTTCCGGCCGACGCCGAGAGGATTCGAGGACGCATTAAAAATCGGATTGCTGTTTGACACCGTCGAGGTCGGGGCGGTCACACCGGTAATTCGGTCCTGCGCGGTGTTGAAGGGGACCAGGACGATGTCATCCTGATCCTGGCCGAATCCGGTGCGTCCTTTGGGCGTGAGTACGCCGATCACTTCGATCGGTATCCCGCCGATGCGGATGGTCGAGCCAATCGGGTCGGCCTCGTCGAACAGTGTCTTTGCCACCGTCTGGCCGAGAATGCCCACACGCGCTCCCGCCGAATCTTCCTGTGCCAGAAAACTTCGTCCGATAGCGACCGACCAATCGCGCACCGCCAGATAGGTTGCGCTTACGCCTTCAACCGTAGTGTTCCAGTTGCGGTCGCGATAAACGACCTGCGCTGATTGCCGATTGCTGTAAGTGACGAACTCAACTGACGGAGCGTTCTCGGTTATAGCGTCGGCATCGGCGACCGTTAATGTCGAGCGGCTGCCGAATCCTCCGCTGGCGCCGGACGAGGTGGTGGCTCCCGGGAGTACGATCAGAAGGTTGGTGCCCAGGCCCTCGATTTGTTGGCGGACATGCTGGCCCGCCTCGCGGCTGACGGTTACCGTCGCAATCAACGCCGCCACGCCGATCAGGATGCCGAGCACGGTAAGGGCCGATCGGAGGCGGTTGCGATTGATCGCAGTCCACGCGGTCCGCAGCATCATTGTCGCGAAGGCGCCGCTACGTATCGCATCGACTTCCGGGCGCGAGTGTCGATCGGATATCGCGCGAACGCGTTGGCTATGGGACTCGGCGAGCTGGGCCCGTTGGTTGCGAACGTCTGAGAGGATAACGCCGTCTCGCAGCGTGATAATCCGATCCGCGTGAGCTGCAATGTCTGGTTCATGCGTTACGAGAACTACAGTAAGTCCCTCTTCCTCGTTGAGTCGGCGGATAATCGCAATGATCTCCAGCGAGGTTTTCGAATCGAGGTTTCCAGTCGGTTCGTCGGCGAGCAGGATGGCTGGATCGTTTACGAGGGCGCGCGCGATCGCGACCCGCTGTTGCTGCCCGCCGGATAGCTGGTTCGGATAGTGTTGCGCACGATCGCCGAGTCCGATGAGGCGAAGCATTTTTGCGGCGCGCTCGCGGCCGTCGGATGGCCGACCCGAATAGATCAACGGTAGCTCGACATTTTCCAGCGCGGTCGTTCTGGAGAGCAGGTTGTAACTCTGAAACACGAAGCCCACCTTGAGACTTCGCACATGCGCAAGTGAAGGCTCGTCGAGTCCTTCGACATCGGTGCCCTCGAGTCGATAGTGACCGGAGGTGGCTTGATCCAGGCATCCCAGGAGATTCAGCAGGGTGGATTTTCCGGAGCCCGAAGCTCCCATAATCGCCACGAACTCGCCACGCGCAATCGAGAGCGAGACACCGTTAAGCGCTATGACCGAGACCTCTCCCAAGTCGTAACAGCGGGTGAGACCGGAGAGCTCGATAACGCAATCGGCGGTCGTGGTCACATCATTCCCGGCGGCCCAGGCGGCTGGTTGGCGGAATTCGTTTCGGACTGCGCGGCCGGTTCGATCAGGATGGTGGCGCCAGGGTGGATGCGGTCGCTGATTATCTCCGCGAATTTCGCGTCGCGAACCCCGGTCTGCACCGGCAAGCGTTTTCGTCCCGTCCCATCCGGCACCCATAGAAAAGCCTGAAGGCTTTCCGGCGCCGATCCGTCACTATCCGGCGATACGCCGACCGACTCATACTTGATCGCCTGCAGCGGCACTCGGAGTACGTTGGTGCGCTCCTGCGTGACTATCTTGACGTTCGCGGTCATGCCCGGCGCCAACAGCATTTGTGGATTGTCAGCAGAGATAACCACATCATAGGTCACGACATTTTGAGTTGTGCTCGGGTTTTGGCGGACTTGCCTGACAAGGCCTTCGAAGGTGCGGTCATAGGCGTCGACCGTGAATTTAGCCTTCTGTCCGGAGCGCACCTCTCCAATGTCGGCTTCGCTCACGTTGGAATCGACCTGCATCTTGGTCAAATCCTTGGCAATCAGAAAAAGCGTGGGCGTCTGAAGACTTGCCGCGACGGTTTGGCCGACATCCACCTCGCGCGCGATGACCGTGCCGTTAACGGGGGAAACGATGTCGGTGTATTTAAGATTCAACTGTGCATCTCGCAGGTTTGCCTGCTGTTGTTGAATCGTCGCGCGGTCGAGACTCGATTTGCGCGGTCGCTTGCTCAGACGCGCTCAGGGCGCTGTCGAGCGCGTCTTGAGACACAGCCTTCTGTTGGAGGAGTTTGGCATCGCGCCGGTACGCGACACTTTTGTACTTCTGGTCCGCGATGTCCTTGTGGAGTTGAGCGGTCGCATTGGCAAGCGATGCGGCAGCCTCATCGACTTTCACTTGAAACGGCCGTGGATCGATCTTGGCGATAAGCTGCCCCGCCTTAACTGAGGCGTTGTAGTCGGCATAAATCGCGGTTATCGGACCAGACACGTAGGTGCCGACCTCGACCGTAATTACGGGATCGACGGTGCCCGTCGCCGTGACGACACGAACGATCGAACCGGTTGAGATCTTAGCAGTCGCCCAGCCCTGAGCGCCGGTGTTCTGATAGTGCCGCTGAATTATCAAGGTCGAAGCGATCGCCATCACTCCGATGCCGAGGGCGAGGAATATAAGTTTGCGGCGGGCGCGCGATTTTTTGGAATTGATAGTCACGCCACGATGCGAGTTGCCTGCGCTCGGCGCGCTAGTACTCGTTTGCGATGGACTGCCCCCGCCGTTGTGGGTTGTATCGACCTGGTCCATTTTCTCACTGCCTCCGGGCCTGACGCGCTAATCATCCATCACTTTGGCCGCGGGCAGCGGTTGGCTCGCGTCGTACTGGAAACCCTGCCATCCGCCACCTAAAGCTTTGTCGAGGGCCACCAGATCTTTCGACACCGCCGCCTGGCTGGTGGCCAGGTCGTTCTCAGACGTGAGCAAGGTGCGTTGTGCATCGAGAACGTCAAGGAAGGTCTTCAGACCACCGAGATAAAGCTCGGTCGAAAGATCGAGCGCTCGCCGGCTCGCGCTGACCTCTGTAAGCAGATACTGGTAGCGCTCGCGCTCGCGACTGAATGCGACAATTTCGTTTTCCACCTCTTCGAGCGCATTCAGGATGGTCTGCTGGTAGGTGATGAGAGCTTCGTCTCTCTGCGCATCGGCCTTGTCGATGTTGCCGAGTATCTGACCTCCCTCAAAGATCGGCCATGTGACGGTTGGTCCGAAAGTCCAGTAGATGCTTCCTTCGGAGAGCAGAGTGTTTACGCTAATGCTTTGCAACTGCGTGGCGCCGGTCAGAGAAAACTTGGGAAAGAGGTCCGCCGTGGCGACGCCAATATTGGCGACCGCGGCTGCCAGCTTTCTTTCGTCGCGGCGAATATCGGGACGCCGGCGCAACAGTTCCGACGGCAGCCCAATCGGCAATTCTGATGGAGCCACCGGAATTGCCGCAGGCGAACTCAATTCCTCGGACAGGGCGTCCGGTTGCTCGCCAAGCAAAATACCGAGTGAGTGAATCGATTGACGGCACAACGTCTCCAGCGTGGGAATCTCCGAGGCGGTTGCGGCGACCTGCGCTTCCTGCTGCGCCACGTCGAGGTCGCTGGCGAGGCCGCCTTCGTAGCGGGCGCGCGTCAGTTTCAGCGTGCCGGTTTGCGTATCAAGGTTATTCCGGGTGACCTCCAGTTGCGCCTGATAGGAGCGTAAATCAATGTAGCCGCTCGCTACTTCGCCGAGCAGCGTTAGAAGCACATCGTTGCGGTCGTAAAGCGACGCCTCGAGGCTGTCCTGGGCCGATTCAACCGAGCGCCGCGTCCCGCCGAAGACGTCAATCTCCCAACTTGCGTCGAAGCCGGCCTCGTAAAGATTGGTGGGCTGATTTGAAACGACGGAACCCGCCGGAAGCGAGACTCCGGAGCTCTGAAACTCGTTCTGACTCTGTAGAGTTCGCGAGAAAGAGCCGGTCGCGTCCAACTCGGGCCACAACGGCGCGGCCTCGATCTGCCTGGTCGCGCGTGCTTCATGAATCCGCGCTTCCGCCAGCTGAAGATCGAGATTAGCTTTGATTGCGCGCTCTACCAACGAATTGAGCTTTGAATCTTTGAATACCAGCCACCATTGATCGAGGCCGGTCGGGCTGGCGCCGGCATTTTTGTTCGATGCCGCTTCGCTCCATCCGGACTCGACCGGAATTTTTGGCTGCCGATAGTTTGGACCGACCGCGCAGCCCCAGAGGACGCCAAGAACAGCCGGGAGAAGCCTCGCAACCATTGGCGCCTGGAACCGATCAGATACCAGCGTTCCGCGGCGGCGCGAGAGCCTACAGTCTTTTTTTGGGTAGTTGTTGTTCAAGGGAATTGGCCACGATTGCGCTCAAGTACTCGTCCGCTTCGATCCCCGCCGTCTGTGCGGACTTCTTTCCTTCGCTCAACTCGCTCGACCACGTAACTATTTCTCTGGCCAGAAAGCGCAGTTGTCCGCCGATGCGAAAGCAGGGCAACTCCCCGCGTTTCGCCATCCGATAAACCTCGCTCTTGCTGATGCGTAAAAAAGTTATAACATCGCGCACCGTCCAGATCGAATGTGATTGTTGTAACCCGGGATTGGTCAGGTTCCGTTTCGATTGCCCTGATTGCCTATTAGTTGCGCAGGATCTCATCTGTCGCCGCTCCACGATCAGAATGCATGACGCTCCAAAGATGATTTAGTTGCGCTGCTGTGCGTATGCGTCCCGTGACTAAAATCCGGCCGGAGGCTCTGGAATCCCCGCGGCGTTGATAAGTCCTGTCAATGCCACCGAAGTTTTAGTCGCACCACTTCCCCAAAAATTGTCTCGCTCGGCCCTTTCAGAATGTTGCTGCGCAACTTTCCGCGATCACGCACGTCTCCCACCTCAAAGCGGTGCAGTGAAGGTGTGCCTTCGAGCAGCGGTGAGACAAAAAGCGCCAGAGAGTTTTTCAGCTACGCGGAGAAAGTTTTATGACGAGCCTTTTTTTCCGGGCTACAGCCGCGATTTTATTAATTGGTTTGATGGCGCTTGGGGTCGAAGCCGCCGAAACTCAACCGCTCCCGCCCAACAACACAATTACGATGAACTTCCAGAACGTAGATATTCCCGTGTTGGCCAAGTTCATCAGTGAGATCACCGGTCGCAATTTCATCATCGATGAATCCGTGCGCGGCAAAGTCAGCATCATTTCGCCGAGCAAGGTCACGCCGGAGCAGGCCTATTCAATCTTTCAGTCGGTGTTGCAGGTGAAGGGTTTTACGACCGTACAAGCGGGCAAAATCATCAAAATCGTTCCCGCTCGCAATGTCCGCTCGTCCGCGGAGCTTACGGAATCGCAAACTCCCTCCCAAGGTACCGGCGACGAGTACGTCACACGGATGGTGCGGCTTAAGAATGTCGACGCCGCTTCGGTCATCAGCGCCATACAGCCGATGGTCTCGCACGACGGCCTGATTGCCGCATTTCCGCAAGACAACACTGTTATCATCACCGACGATGCCTATAACGTCGAGCGCCTGCTCGACATCATCGGCAGCCTCGACGTGCGCGGCGAGCAACCGTCAATTGTGGTCATCCCGCTCAGGCTCGCATTTGCCACTGAGCTCGCGCCCGAGATCGACGCGCTCATGACCGCCAAGATGGGGGGCACCTCGGGCGCCTCGCAGATGGGGATACGGCCTCAAATTGGAGTCGCGCCTTCGAGCACCGGTAGCGCGATGGGTTACAAAGTGATTCCTGACGAGCGCACCAATTGCCTCATTGTGGCTGCGCCGCCGGTGCAGATGCGCGAGATCCAGGAAATCGTGGAGAAGCTCGACGTCAATCCGCCCTTGGCTACCTCGCGTATCCACGTCTATCGCCTCAAGAACGCGCAAGCGCTCGAGATGGTCCAAGTGCTCAACAACCTTCTCAACGGGGGCAGCGGTCCGTCCACCCTTTCTCCCAGCACCGGCAAGGGATCGCTCGGCCGCTCCAGCTTCAACGACGCCTCCAACGGCAACTCCGGTTTTGGCGGGATAAGCGGATTCGGTGGCAGCAGTGCGTCCGGCAGCTCCAGCTTCGGTAGCTCAAGCGGCGGCGGTGGGTTGGGCGGCACCAGCGGCAGCGGCGGCTTCGGCGGAATGCGCGGCGGCGGTTCGTCAAGCGCCAGCAGCGGGTCTGCAACGGCCAGCAGTAATGGCAAGAACATGAACTTCAGCTACCCCGTGAACATTGCCGCGGATCCCGCCACCAATGCGTTGGTGGTAACCGCCGCGCCACAGGATTGGCAGACGCTGCGACAAGTCATCGACCAGCTCGACGTTCCGCGCGTTCAGGTGTTCATACAGGCCATCATCGTCGAGGTATCCCAGCAGCATCAGCGAGAACTCGGCGTTCAATTCAACGCGGCCGCGGGTGGCGGAAGTGCGGTCGGGGTCGGATCGCTGAACTTCGGCACACTTTCGAGCGCTCTGACCGATCCCCTTTCGCTGACCGGCCTGAGCTTCGGAATCGCGTCCGGGAGCAAGTGCAAAGTGTCAACGTCCTCAAGTTCGAGCAGCAGTTCGTCGAGCAGCTCGGACTACGTCACGGTTCCATGTGACGTGGCGCTAATTAATGCCCTCCAGGCAGATACACATTCGGATGTACTTTCCGCTCCAACCCTGCTGACCGCGGACAACGAAGAGGCGATGATCGTAGTGGGTGAAAACCTGCCATTTGTTTCATCGTCATCGGCCAATTCAGCGGTTTCGGGGCAAATATTCAACTCCGTGGAGAGGCAGAACGTGGGCATCACACTCGACGTGGTTCCTCAAGTCACATCCGGCGACTACGTGAAGATCGATATGTACGAGGAAGTGTCAAACGTCGTAAGCGGCACGGCGAACAACACCAACGGCCCCACCACGACTCTGCGGTCCGCGTCGACGACCATATATGTGCAGGATCATCGGACCGCAGTGATTGGCGGGTTACTCTCGAGCGACGACGAAAATACCAATCAAGGCATTCCGTTTTTGTCCGAAGTACCGGTCATTGGGAATCTGTTCTCGGACAAGTCCAAAGAAAAGGACAAGACGAATCTGATCGTATTCGTTACTCCACACATCATCCGCAGCAAATCTGATCTCCGCTCACTCGCTCTGGACGAACGGCAGAAGTTGGTCAGCTCGCTCGGCCGCAAAGAAATTCACGACATGCCTGCTTCCCAGCTCCACGAGCTCTACAAGCCCAGCTTTTCTATTCCCGTTCCGCCTGCGGACGACTTGAATGCTCCATACGTTACTCCTCCAAGCGCGGAGCCAGACAGTGGAGCCGCGGAATCGGGCACGTCGAACAGCGGCGATACGCCGTTCAACACGACCGAGGTTTCCCCCGTGCATTGATGTTGGTGGTAAGTATCTCATGCAACCAAACACTAACATTCTCCCAAATCGGCCGAAGACCTCTTCTACCAGCAGTCTTGAAATTGCGGCGAAGCAATAGGAGGAAGAATGAAGACGAAAACCATACGCAATGTCACTGCGCTCGTGTTTACTTGGTACTTTTTGATTAGCTGGAACACCGGCTATGCTCCGTTCACTCAGGTCGGACCTTTTAAGGGTGAATCGGATTGTAAAGCTTATAGGGCGCAGATAAGCAGTGATGCTAACACGGCCAGTAGCGTTGTAACGCCTTGCTTTAGCGCTGAGAAGTAGCGCACTTCTGGACGGCTGCACGTCTCTGTCTTTAAGCAGATCAAAAGGAAGGAACCAAGTGAAGCTCACAATTAGACTCGTCGCAGCCACCTTCGCCGCTACTGCGATGCTGCCGGCGTTGCTATGTCATACCGCTGCTCGTGCTCAAGATGCCGACGAATCAAGCACGTACGAGGCGAGGGAAACGGCGCTGATCGCGCAAGTCGCGGGTACTTGGAGTGGCACTGACACTGTGACTGATGGTGGCCAAGGAAACGGATCGGGTCCAATGACCTTGGATCTCACTCAGCACAAGAAAGAAATCGATGGCACGTTCAGCGTGACGACAGGCGACGAGACTCCAGTTGGAACACTCGCAGGAAAGATCTCCGGAAATGACCTTACTCTTACGTTTCATACCACCAGTGGAACCCAGCACAAATGCTCCGGTGCCGTGATGGCGACGGTCGATGGTGACACGATGTCGGGCACGTTTCTGGTGAAGGGAAACCCCAAGCACTGCAATGGCAAAGGAACTTTCGATCTCCAACTGCAGTAGCGATGTTGTTGATTGTTTAGTTGAAGGCCGAGATGAGGGTCCTAAGCTCGACTGCTAGAGACCGTCGCTCGTAAGGTGGCCCCACCGCGAACTCGATCGTCTGCGGTTGATTCCCGCGGCATGGTCATCCCCAGTTTCATAGGCGCGTCGCGTCTCGGGCCGGAATCGCGACGACCGATTCGACCCTGCGCGCTTTTCGGGGTTGGCAATTCAAGCGCTTTATTTGCTACAGGGCGCATCGTTTAAGGACTGCGACCAATGCGTTCAGGCTGACCGGCTTGGCGATGTACTCGTCCATCCCTGCGTCCAGGCATCGCCGGCGCGCGCCGTCGAGGGCATGCGCCGTCATCGCGATTATTATCGTGTGCCGCTTATCAGTTTCGTGCCGACGGATTTCCGTAGTCGTCGCGTACCCGTCCATCTCAGGCATCTCGCAATCGAGCAGCACGGCCGCGTAGTGCGTCCTGAACAGCGCTTCAATCGCGGCCTTGCCACCGGCAGCCAGGTCGACGCGATATCCCAACTTCTGGAGTTGCTTTTCCGCCACCTTCAAATTCACCAGGTTGTCATCGACCACCAGGATGGGCACTGGGTCGTGCGACACGATCGGGCGCCGCAGCCGCAATTTGAGACGAGAGCATGAGAGGTTCGCGTTTCCACGGTCCACTCCCATGGAGTCCTGACTCAGGCAGCGCGACGAGGCCTTCATAGAGGAGCGATTGCCGCACCGGCTTGGTAAGCCATCCATCGAAATCCTTGCGGTGGCGAGCCACCGACGCTGCGCTTTCACCGACCGGGCTCATCAGCAGCAGCCGCGTTTTCGAAAGCAATGGATCGGACCTGACGGCGCGAGCTAGCGCGCAAGCGTCCATCCCGGTCATCTCGGCATCGACGATGGCCACCTGACAGGGCCGAGCTTCGACGGCCTGACGGCGCATCGCGATCAGCGCGAGTTCTCCGCTCGTCGCAGTCTCCGCGATCATCGCCCAGGATTTCAAGCTGTTCGCGACAACGTCGCAGTTGGTCGCGTTGTCATCGACGACGAGCGCGCGCATGCCCGCAAGCGGGTAGGCTTTGGATTCTGTGACCGGAGGTGTCGCCGGCCGTTCGAATCTCGCCGTAAAAGAGAAGGCGGAGCCGTTTCCCGGCTCGCTTTCGATTTCGATTTTCCCCTGCATGCCTTCGACCAGCTTCTTTGAAATTGTCAGCCCGAGACCTGTCCCGCCGAATTTGCGGGTGGTCGATGCGTCGGCCTGCGAGAAAGGATCGAAGAGCCCGGCTTGCACTTCTTTCGGAATACCGATTCCGGTGTCGCGAACCTCAAACCGAAAGCCAAGAACCTCGTCGGATGTTTCCGCGCTGCGGGGAGACGCGCAGGATCACCTCACCGGCGTCGAGTGAACTTCAGGGCGTTCCCGAGCAGGTTGTTCAGGACCTGGCGCAGGCGCAGCGGATCGCCTGAGACGGTGGTCGCACGCTGCGCCATCGTATTCGAGCATCAGTTCGATGCCCTTGCGGCGGGCTTCGGTGGCGAACAATTCGATCGTACTCTCGAGGACCCTGGCCAAGTCGAAATCAATTCGTTCGAAGACGACCTTGCCGCCCTCGAGCTTGGTGAAGTCGAGGATATCGTTGACGATATTGAGCAGCATGTTGCCGCTTTCCGAGACGGTGCGCGCGAATTCCGTTTGATCGGGAGTCAGGTCCGATTGAAGCAACATTTCGGCAAACCCGATTATGCCGTTGAGGGGAGTGCGGATTTCGTGGCTCATGTTCGCCATGAACTCGGACTTGATTCGCAACGCTTCGAGCGCGGTCTCGCGCGCGGCCACCAGTTCGATGTTCTTGGTCTCGAGTTCCGCCAGCAGGCGGGCGCGAGTATCGGCGAGTTGCCCCATGGCGAGAGCCTCGGCGGCGGCGGCCCTGGTTTCATCGCGCAGTTGAACCTCGCGAGCCTGACGATTGCGATCGGCGACCTGCTTGCGGCGCAGCAGGTTGCGTAGTTGCGCCTTGGCCACGGCAAAGTCCGCAGACTTGACGACACAATCGTCGACCCCGGCGCTTAACGCTTCGCGGACCGTAGCGCTGGTCGGATCGTCTGGTAAGTACTATCAACGGGATCGTCCGCCAGTCGGGAGAGTCCCGGATTTGTCTGAAGAACGCCGTATCGGCCGACGAGCTTTCGATCAATATGCAGTCGGCCCGGCGCAATACCAGCAGTTCGCGCGCCTCGTCGACCGATTGCGCGATTGCCATTTCGTAATCGTCGCTGAGCAACTCCGACGCCAGCTGCCGCAGATAAGATGAGTCGAGGCCGATGCCCAGCAATTTCTTGTTGCCGAAGAGGCTCTTGGCGCCGTCTGTGGCGCGCATCGCTTCGCGCGAGTGCGTGAGCGCTCCAAGTCGAACCAGCAGCATGGCCTGGTCTTCGCTCTTGCGCATAAAGGCGTCAGCCCCTGCCTCGAGCGCCCCGATCTCAAAGCCGGGATCGTCCGAATCCGTGAAGAACACGCAGGGGATTTCGCGCAGGACGGTGTTGGACTTGATTCTGCTGATGAATGTCAGGCCGTCGATATTGGCCATCTGGCCGTCAACCACGATGGCGGCGGGCTGAATCTCCGCCGTCAGCCGCAATCCCTGGGCGCCGCTCTGGCCTTCGACCAGGCGATATCCGTTAGGCTCGACGAGCTGCTTGAGCCAATGACGAAAGTTTTCGCTGGGATCGATCACGAGCAAGTTCGGGAGTTGATGGGCCGGCGCGTTTGAGCGGCGTGCGCTTATCAGTTCGTTGGCGCAACTCAGCAGATAGCGCTTGTCATAAGGTTTGTCGACGTATTCGTCGGCGCCGGTCGTGAGCCCGCGCACCCGCGCGCGAACATCAGCCTCGAGCGACGAGAAGGATCACGGGAATCGCGCGGGTTTCCACGGCAGCCTTCAACTCGGACAGGAACACCACACCGTCGCCGTCGGGCAATTGGACGTCGAGCACGATCAGATCGAAAAGGCTTTTTTGCAGCGCGGCGCGGGCTGCCGCCAGCGAGGGCGCGAGGGTGCAATCATAACCGCCCCCCTCGAAGGCACTGTTCAGGTCCATGCGGACGATCAAGCTATCGTCGATTACAAGTACGCTTGAGCTCATGGGTGTGGTGCGTCTCCGACCCGTCGTCGCGCCATCAGTCTAACCAGCACCACTGCCGATTCCGTCGAAGATAAGCTTGTTTCGGATGGCATCACGGTACGGTTGCAATTTCCGCTCCAACCTTGCCGAGCGGTCGTATCGGAAGCTCGAGACCTATGAAGCGTTCATGGACACGCTACCTATGAATAAGCTGTGCCGGTCGGGAGTTGTTAGTCTTCGGCGAGGTGACAGATTAATGCCATTCGCCAATTAAATGTCGCGAATTCCTGAAGTATTGGTGGTCAATTCGGGCTCGAAGCGACAAAAATCTGCGGAAGCCGTGTAACGACCTATGCTTTCCTAACGCGAGCAGCGCGGTTAGGAGGTAGTCGTCGCGACCGTCGGATATTTCGGCATCGCCGCAATTTTGAATGACACTCATAAGATGGCGCAGACCTATGAGGTAATCGATCAGCTCTCCGTGCTGATGTCGGTCATTAGAGACGCGGAGACTAGTCATCGTGGCTGATGCTTACCGGCGACGATACGTTTGGTGCGAACGTGCTTGAACTTCCAAGGATAAAGCTATAGATGACATCCGGGAGGAAGAAGATGAAATCCAAATTCCTGGTGGTTGTCATGCTCGCGGCGTTGTTCGGCGCAGCGCCGGTGTGGGCAGGTTGGCACGGTGGGCGGGTTGGTGCAGATCGATCGTCCGTAACGCCCGACATGAAGACGGCGAAGCCCAAGAAATGGGACGTTACCCTCGAGATCAAGTTTTCGAGCAGTTACACCTCCGGCCCCTGCACGGGTGGGAGCGGTAACGCCGACTACTGTCCGACCGGTGACTGTCAGTGTTACACGGCCACAGGAACGGTCAAAGGCACCGCCGGCACGGGTTCGGTGACGCTGTACGAAACTTTCGACCTCGGTGGCGAATTCGTTGAAACTGACAGTGGCTGCGCGCCAGCCTATGGCGATATCGAGATCGCCGGATCCAAGGACGACGAGAGTGTCGCACTCACGGGGGCCGACTGCGGTAGTTCACTCGATCAGGGTTTTCTGCAGGGTGGATGTCAGCTCACCGACTCCAGTCATGTCTTTTCACACGTGGGGCTGGGTACCTGCGGAGGCAATTACAGCGATACCAGCAACCAAACGTTCACAATCAAGGGCGAAGGCGAATAGGAATCCAGCGGCACGTCGCTGAGCGATGGCCTGATCGAAGATCCTGGGCGACGCTGATCGCGACCGAGGTGCTGCGGATTCCCCTCATCGCTCGGCCTTAGGCAGCATCGCCGTCGGGCACACTCTATACAACTCGGGATGCATAGGTCTGATCTAACTATTCTCCGGGTCGCGCTTGTTGCGGCCTTGGTTTTGGCGGGTGGGACGCTGGCGCGGTCGCGTCCGGCTTTTGCCGGCGATGCGTTGGCGCACACTATCGACGTGAGTGGTGTGAGCCGCTCGTACTTGCTCTACTTTCCGCCCGGGCAGGCTGGAAAACATTTACCGGCGTTCATCATGATGCACGGTAGCGGCAGCACTGACGCGCAGCAGGAGAAGTACTCGGGCTTCGACGCGTTTGCCGCGGCGCACGGCCTCGTCGTCATGTATCCGCAAGGTGTCGACAAGCACTGGAACGACGGGCGCGTTATCGGGCACGAGTCGATGGCCGACGATATCGGGTTCATGAAGGCGATGCTGGCGGAGGTGAATGCGCAGGGACTGATCGATCCCAAGCGGGTCTATGCGGCTGGAATTTCCAACGGCGGATTCATGGCGCAGCACATGGCGTGCGTGATGCCCGAGGCGCTGGCGGGAATCGCGGTGGTCGCGGCGTCGCAGCCGGTGGATGCGGCGTGTCCGGCGGCGCGTCCAATGCCGGTGATCTTTTTTCATGGCACCGCGGACAAACTGGTGCCGTTCAACGGCGGGCCGATTGCTCCGCAATTCGGTAATCGCGGCACTGCGATGAGCAATGCGCAGGCGGTCGCGATCTGGCAGAAGCGCAACGGCTGCGGCGCGGCGCGGCAGACAAAGATGCCGGTCAAGGACGATCCGATGCAGGTGACGGTCGAGACCTATTCATGTCCGCCAGGGCGCGGACTGGAAAACGTGATCGTGCAGGACGGCGGGCATACGTGGCCGGGCGCTCATCAGGGGCGCATCGCCACATATTTCCTGGGCCCGGTTACCGACAACATAAGCGCCAACGAGACGATGTGGAATTTCTTCCAGTCGCAGGTTCCGAAGTAAGCTGACCTCCCGAAGCATAAACCCAAAACGAAACGGGCTGACGCAAAGTGAAGCGCCAGCCCGCTGCCGGGCCAGGGGAGGGGTCGCTCCAACCTGGCCCTTGAACTAGATCACTTACTAGAGCGGTCTATTAACGGCGCACCCCGCGCCGCACTGACCTTCTCGGCGGATCGATCTGATTGCCGACTATTGCATTGGTGACGTCGAAGCATCCCAGGTTGCCGTTGCCGTCTTCGAGTACCAGCGCGAAGGGATTACCGCCCGCGAGGTCATGGTACGCGAGATCGAGATCGGACAACTCGAGGTTAAGCCTCCATACGCCGCAACCTGCCGTGAAAGGCTCCGCGACCATCGTGGCCGAGACTGTGCCGCCGCCCTCGCCGGGGACGGTGTAGTAGTCAGTTCCATAGGTCTCGTGGTTAACCGTGTGCTGGACAAAGGAAAGTCCCACCGTTTCTCCGGTACCAGGGAGATCGGAACAAGAACCTGGCTCAAGTGAGACCTCGAGAAAATCGAATGCGTCGTTGCCGGCGTCGCAGTCCGGTGGAGTAGGATTGCCGTTATCGGAGAAGGTAAACGCCATGTTGATCTCGTCTGACATTGGAGAGCTCCCGTGGGCCAACTGCACCCTTTCACTCCCGGGGACAACTACCAGGTCATTGACGATAACGTTCCCGACGAGGACATGAACAGGTTGGGACGGAATACCGTTAGCCACGACGACCAGCGTACTAGGACCCGTCTCGGTGCCGGTTGGAACATCGAATTCTGTGCTGACTATCTCATTGCCGGTTACGACACCCATGGTGCTGTGGTTATGAGTGCGGGCATAGGTGACATGCCCGCTGCCGTCATTGGTGATGCGCACCAATGGATAGTTAGTGGCGCCCTGGTAATCGTCGCCGTAGGAGACGGCTTGTGACAGGCCGTTGAACTGCGTGCCGGCCACTACATAGTTAGTGCCGCCGAGCGCCACTTGAATCGGGGCGCTGGTGATCGTCGGAGCCCATGATGGATTGTAAGTACCCATGGGTTTGTAGATCTCGACATCTTTGCTGCCATCGGTCCACATGATTTGGCCAGTGGGGAGCACGAGCAGGCGCCCAAAGTACACGACCTCAGAAGCTGCAGCGGGTGGCGCATTTACCTGCGTCAGGTTGGTTCCATCGAATTCGTAAAGTATGGTTGGCGCAATCCACGGAGAGGTGTTCGAGGGGGCGCAACTGGCGTCCAAGGGCCCACCCGCCAACAAGACGTTGCCGTCGGGAAGCAGCGCCGACGGAGCGTCTGCAGCGACCACTTGTTCCGTCTTGCCTGAACAGCTCCCAGAGGTCTCCATGATTGTCGGGAAACTGGGGCCGCTGCTCCAGTCGTCAGTTATGGTGTCGTAGACGTTGTTGAAGCCGGTGGCGCCTTCATAGAAGACGGTGCCATCGGGACGCAACATAGCCGGTCCGATTTCGTCGATGGTCGTATCGACCAGCGGATCCGGCGCGGTCCCAGCAGGGTCCCACGCTATCGTGACGGGATTGTAAACCAGAGCCGGAGTTTCGGTAGCATCCTCCGAGCTGTAGTTCTCCAGGGTCAGAACCGTGCCATTCGACAGCAGGGTCCATCCTTCCTCATCATTGGAGTTGTCAGCGGACTTACCGGAAGGGGTAAAAGGAGCGTTAAAGGTCGGCGGGCTCGTGCTCGTGTCCAGGGTGGCGACCGAGAGGCTCGTGTTCGTGGTCATAAACGTCCCGTCGTCTAGAACCACAGACGCGGCGTCGCCGATTTGAGGCCATGAAGAGGGCGCCGTGATGCAGGTCCAACTGTTTGCGACTGGATCGTAGATGGCGCCTTGGTCGGTCCACACCGGAGGGCCGGGCTTCCCGCCATTATATGCTGTTGAGTAATTGTAATTGTAATTATATTCGCCGCCGATCATGACCAGCCGGCCGTCAGCCAGCACGGCCGAAGCATAGTAAAGCGGAGAGTAAACCGTGCTTGTAGATTGGCCGGGATAGCCGTTGGGGCAATTCGATGGCGACGCCACCTTGGTCCACTGGCCGTTGATATAGCTGCCAGTGTTGTCGGGCGTCAGCGTCCACCAGGCGACGTTCGTCAGGTTTCCATCCTGAGCCAGGATTCTGCCGTCGGTGAGCAGGAATGCGCTCTCCGGACCAAACGAAGGCTGATGGTTCAACGGAACCCAGGTTCCGGAGATTGGGAGAGGCGCTCCGCCGGCAAGAACCGCATGCTGCGAAACGGGATGACGCACGACAGCCTGCGGTCCAGCCTGCGCAGCCGAAAAAATAGGACGCGGCGGATAATTAAACAGTTGTGCCAGTTGCGCTCGTACGACACCCGGCGCAGTCATGAAAGTGAGGACCAAAATCGCGAGTGTAGCCGCGGCCAGAATCGCGATCGAGCCGACCCGAGCCTTGCCCCAAGACTGTTTCATCGGAATCCCTCCCCAAGACGCAACGCTGAAACTCAATCGCGAATCAACACCGGCGCCCCCGCCCCTCCACCTTGTGCTTACCCGGACTTATCGGCAGGGAGTTTGCCACGGTGCCAGTTACACTGCAATGCCACAGGCAAAGCAGTGACAATCGAAGTTCATTCCGCACCGGCATATACGGTCGAATCCTGCCGGGCGGGTGGATAGTATGCCATGGTAATCTGACCGGCGTTCCGGTGTGGTAGCGACTACGACGCCAGGAGTTGAGACGTGAGCATATCTTCATCGACTGACAGCGTGAATACTGCGCTGCATCCGCTGAATCATGGATTCAGCTGGACGCCGGTGCATGGGCCGTTTCGGCTGATCACCGGCGAGCAGGCGCTGTCGTTCAATGAGCGCGGGTTCTTCGTGATGGAAAATGCGATCGACGCGGCGACCGTTGCGCGCGTGCGCGACGCGATCGATCCGTTCGAAGCGAGGGGCGAGGAATTCCTGCGATCGCGTCCCGAAGGCAGGATGGGAATCGCGCAGGCCGACGGGATCACGTTCACGGTCCATCTAGTCAAGCTCTCCAAAGTGTTGCGCGAGTTCTCGGCGAGCCGCGTCTTTCAGGATCTCTGCCACGATTTGATCGGCTCCGATGTGCGCCTCTACTGGGACCAGGCGGTGTACAAGAAGCCCGAGTATCCGAAGCCGTTCCCGTGGCATCAGGACAACGGCTACACCTATATCGAGCCGCAGGCGTACCTGACCTGCTGGATTGCACTCAACGACGCGACCGTTGACAACGGATGTCCGTGGGTGATTCCGGGTGGGCATCTGCGCGGAACGCTAGCGCATCGCCTGTCGAAGCTGGGCTTCGTATGCCGCGAAGAGGACGGCCCTGAAGCGATCGCAGTGCCGGCGCGCGCCGGGAGCATAGTAGTGTTCTCGTCGCTGATGCCGCATCGCACCGGGCCCAATGTCACGTCGGGCGTGCGCAAATCCTACATCTTGCAATACGCGCCGGATGGTGCCCGCATCGTACAGACGGACACCGCTTGCGACGCACCGGATCGCCAGTACCTGATTCTCAGGGACGGCGAATGCGTATCACCGCCGCCGCTCGAATAGCATCTGCATTCCAGTTTCAGCACATTTTGGGACGATTCGATTAAGTAATCGTCGATGTAGCAGTGCGTTAATATGTGAGTAGCAACTTGCTAATGCATTTATCATTCTTTCCTATCTCACTCTTCAGCCTCAGTTCACTCTTTGCGTAGTTATCGTCACACCGATCTGATTGCATATCTGAAGTAGAGTCCCGGCATGAAGATGTCGGAGCGATCGCACAAGGCCGATCGGCGGATCGTTGGATGCAGGCGGAAGGTGCTCGTGGCGCTGTCAACTCGAAGCAAGCGGGGAGGGGTAGGCCATGATTCAACGCAATTACTACCGAGCGATCTGGATATCCGATGTGCATCTTGGAACTCGTGCATGCAAGGCAGACGCGCTACTGAGTTTTCTGCGTCATCACATTGCCGAGACTCTGTACCTGGTAGGCGACATCGTCGATGGATGGAACTGGGGACCGGGGTGGCATTGGAGTACCGCGCAGCAGGAACTGGTCGATGAGATCGTGCGATGGCGCCGTAGCGGCGTCAACGTAGTATTCCTGCCGGGGAATCATGATGAGGCCAAAGTAAGTCTGGTCGAAGAACTTTTCGGCCGTATTCCTGTCATTAGATCGCTGATTCACCGGACTGCCAACGGCGCCAAAATGCTGGTGATTCATGGGCATCAGTTCGACGGATCGCTCAATCTGAATCGTCTGCTGCCGATGGTAGGGTCGCAGGCGTATGCGCGCGCGCAGAGGATCCATGATTGGTACCATCGCCAGTCCGCACCGGGCGGCGAGGAAGGCCGATCGTTCGCGGACTACATACGCCATCCCGCGCGCAAGGCGATCGAGTTCTTCACTGACTTCCGCGATCGAGCGGTACTGGCAGCCGCGCGCGACCACAAAGCCGACGGCGTGATTTGCGGACACATTCATCGATCCGACCATCGCAAACTCGGGAACATCCTTTACGTGAACGACGGCGATTGGGTGATGAACCGAACGGCGGCGGTCGAGGAGAGGGACGGGTCGATCCAAGTCCTTCGATGGAAGGGCGCACAGCCGAATATTTCGATCGCGCAACCCACCTTGCAGGAGGCCACTCCGTGACGACTTACCGGCCGGAATCGACGAGTGACTCGGATTCGCGAATCGATCTGATCTACTTCGACGCTGGCGGGGGACATCGTGCGTCGGCGACGGCGCTGATCTCGGTGGCCCGCCAGCAGCATCGTTCGTGGCGGATCAATCTGATCAACTTGCGAGACTTGCTGGAGCCGGCGGACGTGGTGCGGCGCTTGACGGGCGTGCGCATCGAGGATTTCTACAACTCGCAGCTCAAGCACGGTCTCACTATCGGCACCGGTCCGTTGCTGCGGATAACGCAGATGCTCATTCGGCAGTTCGAGCCGGCAATCATCAAGCTGCTTTCGCGCCATTGGGAGCGTTCGCAGACGGAGCTGGTGGTCTCGATGATCCCGAACTTTAATCACGCGATCTTACAAGGGCTGCGAAGCGCGGACGCGATACGTGCGCGAGCCGAGACTCCGATGGTTACGATCCTTACAGACCTTATCGACTACCCTCCGCACTTCTGGATCGAACGTCAGAAGCAATACCTGATCTGCGGCACTGAAAATGCTGTGGAGCAGGCGATAGCTATGGGTCATAGTCCCGAGCGGGTATTCCGCACCTCGGGAATGATCGTACGCACCGAGTTCTATAGGCCTATGGAGCTAAGCCGTGAAACCGAGCGCGTCCGCCTGGGTCTCGCTCCTGAATTGCCAACTGGCATCGTGATGTTCGGCAGCTATGGGTCGAATCAGATGGCGTCCATCGCAAGAAGGATTGAGACGGCGGGACTTAAGACTCAGCTAATCTTTGTATGCGGTCACAACGACAAGCTGCGCGAGCGAATAGAGAGCATGGGACTGTCCTATCCAATTCACTGCGTCGGTTTCACCCAGGAGATTCCTTATTACATGAAGCTGGCGGATTTCTTTATCGGCAAACCGGGTCCGGGCAGCATCAGTGAAGCGCTGATTATGGGACTGCCGCTGATTGTCGAGCGCAATGCCTGGACGATGGTGCAGGAGCGCTTCAACACTGATTGGATCGCGGGAAACGGATTCGGGATAGTGCTGCCTTCCTTCCGCGAGATAGGCAGCGCGGTCGAGTCGATGCTGAAGCGCGAGCAGTTCAACCGCCTGCGGGAGAATGTAAAGGCCTTCGACAACCGCGCTGTGTTTGAAATCCCGGAAATTCTGGAAGAGCTGATCCATCACCATCGGACGGCAAACTGGAGCTTCAGTCGCACTGCGACGGTAAAGCAATACGCGCCGGAGATTCACCACGGAGTGTGACCTTTGATTTTGTCTGCGTCCTTTGCCTTCGAACTTTGAAAGTAACCCTTCTAGCTCTGTTATCGCTGGCAGCATGCGCAGTCCTATCGAGTCACGCGGGTGCGTTGGAGGCCGGTCCGGGAAGCAACTCCGGCTTCAGCGGACTACAGTTCAAGATACTGAGTTCGGACGGCAAAGAAACGCTAGGTCATACAAGTTTTACGGTCTTGCACAGCAACTCGGCCGAGGAGATCAAGGGCGAGACCAGATACATTGACGGCGAGCGCGACAGCGAAGATGTGCGGCTAAGGATCGAGGACTCTGAACCTGCACCCAGGCTCGACACCTACGAGCATTCGTTCTTTAACGCTGACGGCAGTCTGCATTTGGTCGATACGCTGAACGCCAAGTCCGGTCTTGCCTCCTGTGCGAGCTACAACACCTCGGGTGTGATGAAGGTGCGCAAGACTCAGCTCGTCGTGCCGGCAGATTCCTTTGCAGGAGCGTCCGGGCTGATGATGATGGTTGGCACTCTCAGGCATGGGAATCGTGAAATCAGATTTCACGCGTTCGCATGCGCACCGGGACCTGAGATCTTTAGTGTCGAGGTCTCGGTTCCGGATCGAACGGAGCATTGGCCGTATTACCCTGGCGAGCTTTTCCGCCTCGACATGAGGCCTGACCTGGGCGCATTGAACCTGTTGATTGCGCCGTTCATTCCGACAATGGATGCGTGGTTCAATCCCCATGACAACTGGAATTACGTGGGTGGTGAGTTCGACCGCTACTTCGGCGGTCCTCACGTGGTGACGGTGCGAGTGCCGTCGGCGAATTGAGCAGTACCTCTGACGACGGCTTCCGCATCCGCCAATCTTTCAGCTTGCACCTTGTCCGGGAAATGTCGAGAATTGAGCCGCAAATATCTTCAGTAACATTTGCCATTGGAAAATTCGCGGAGGTTTCCGTGGAAATCGGCGAGCGGCGCGATGGCGACATCCTGGTCCTGAGTCCTGCGGGCCGAATCGACAACGACACGAGTCCCGGCTTTCAAACCAGGTTGCTCGGCGCTTTGACTCCCGGTGCGGCGGTACTGGTTGATTTTTCCGCCGTGGAGTACATTTCGAGCGCAGGTTTGCGCGCGCTGATGATGGGATCGAAGCAATCGAAGGCGACGAAGGGGCGGCTGGCGGTCGCCGCGCTGGGGCCGGTGGTCAAGGAGATTTTCGAGATCAGCCGCTTCTCGCTGGTGGTGGAGGTGTTCGATACTCCCGCAAACGCGCTGGCGGCCTTGCGTTAAGCGGCGGACAACCGCGGAGGGGGCCGATTGCCGATGTTGATCCGTTTTTGGGGAAGTCGCGGCTCGATTCCGACTCCACTGGGATATCGTGCGGTTCGCACCAAGGTCCGCGAGGCGATGCTCGCGGCGCGCGGGCGTCAACTGGACAGCCCCGAGGCGGTTGACGACTTTATCGCGAATGAACTTGCCTTTCTCGACCGGCGGCACCTATGGCGGCAACTCGAGCTGTGTCGAGATCGAGGCGGGCGGCGACGAGTACGTACTATGCGACGTCGGCTCGGGCGTGCGCGAGTTCGGCAACGCGCTGATCGCGAAGCATGGGCCGGCGAAGAAGTCGCGCTTCAATATTTTCCTGTCGCATACGCATTGGGATCACATCATGGGGTTCCCGTTTTTCACTCCCTCGTACATCCCCGGCAACGTCATTCGCATTCACGGCTGCCACAAGGAGATGCGCGACGTTTTCATTCGTCAGCAATCGAATCCATGTTTTCCGATCGACTTCCGGGCGCTCGGCGCGACTATCGAGTTCGTTGAGCTGGAGCCCGGCCGCAGCTACGAAATCGACGGCCTGTCGGTGAAGGCTATCCGGCAGAACCATCCGAGCGATTCCTACGGCTTTCGCTTCACAAAGAATGGCAAGTCGATGGTCTACTCGACCGACTCCGAGCACAAGTTCGACGTGCTGACGGAGAACTATCCGTTCGTCGAGTTTTTCCGCGACGCCGACCTGCTGATCTTCGACGCGCAATACTCGCTCGCCGATCAGATCTCGGTGAAGGAGGACTGGGGACATTCGAGCAACATGATCGCGGTCGAGCTGGCGCAACTCGCGCGCGTCAAGCATCTCGTGATGTACCATCACGAGCCGGTGTTCGACGACAGCATGATCGAGAAAGTGCTGGGCGAGACGCGCCGCTACGCGGAAATCAATGGATCGCCGCAACAAGTTGACGATCAGCTCCGCATACGACGGACTCGAGATTGTCATCTGAAGACCAGTCCGAGCTGGAGCGTCGAATGACGCTGACCAGATCGCGTGGATTGTTCGCGGCGCCCGGGCGCGGACCTGCATTGTTCGTGCTGGCGTTGATGGTGTTGATCCGCGCGATCGATCCGGGCGTCGTGCAAAGCCTCAGGTTGCGCGGCTTCGATTTTCGTCGAGCAAATTGTGCCGCGACATTACCAGCCGCTGCCGGTCGGAGATCGTCGCGATCGACGACAAGAGCCTGGCGCAATACGGACAGTGGCCGTGGTCGCGGGCGCTGGTGGCGCAAGCTGGTCGACAAGATCGCTGCGGGCAAACCGAGAGTGCTCGGCGTCGACATTATTTTCGCGGAGCCGGATCGTCTGTCACCCGGGCGCCTGGTCGACTCCGACCCCGAAATTCCTGCCAATGTTGCCGGCGAACTCGCGCAAGCTGCCCTCGCATGAATCCGTGCTTGCCGAGGCATTGCGAAAAGTCCCGACGGTGTTGGCGGTCGGCGTAAGCGAACGAACCGCGCCCAGCCAGCGGCGGCGCCGATGCGCGTCACGATGATCCTCGAATCGGGCGGCAACCCGCGACCTTTCCTGTTCTCGTATCCGGAGCTGGTGCGCAGCTGCCCGAGATTGCGGCGGCGGAGCGCGGACAAGGATCTGTCGACGCCGGGACCGGATCGCGACGGCATCACTCGCCGCGTGCCGTTGTTCGTTTTCAGCCGGAGGCCACCTGATGCCGGACCTCGCGCTCGAAATGTTGCGGGTGGCTACGGGCGCGGGCGCGCTCGGAATCGTCGACGGGCAAGCGAATGGCGTCGAAGGGCGCCACGCTCGGTTCCAATTTTCTGCCGACCGATCAGCATGGCCGCGTATATCCTTATTTCACGCGCATCGTACGACGATCGCGTATCATCTCGGCGGCGGACCTGCTCGACGGATCCTATGATCCCGGCGCGGCTGCAATGGCGCCGCGGTGCTGTTGGGATCGAGCGCGACCGGACTGGCGGATCAGGAGTCAGACTCCGCTGGGCTGATGCCGGGGGTCGAGGTCTGGGCGCAAACGCTGGAATCGATGCTGACGCGGAAATCTGCTGCGCCGTCCGGCGTTCCTCAACTGTGTCGAGCTGGCGATCGTACTGGTCGCGGGGCTCGTGATCATCTTTGCGTTGCCCTACGAGAAGTCCGCGCGGTGCGGTCGCCGCTGTTGCTTGGTATCGTCGCGATCCTGCTCGGTCGCGGCGCTTGCGAGTTTCGAGTTTTCAAAGCTGCTGCTCGACGGCGTCTATCCGGCGCTGTCGTCGGCGCTCGTGTTCGGCGTCATGTTGTCGGAGAACTTGCGCGTCGCCGAGGCGGGGCGGCGCCGGCTCGCGGCCGAGTTGCAGCACGAACGCGAGATGGAAGCGCGCTCTCGACGGCGAGCTGAATGCCGCGCGATCGATCCAGATGGGCCTGCTGCCGCGTCACTTTCCCGGCCCGCCCGAGCGCCCGACGTCGAGTCTTCGCTTCGATCGAGCCTGCGCGGATGGTCGGCGGCGATCTCTATGATTTCGTGCTGCTCGATCCGAGCAGGCTTTCGTTTGCGATTGCCGACGTGTCGGGCAAGGGAGTGCCGGCGGCCTTGTTCATGGCGATGACCAAAGAGGTGTTGCACACGGCGACGCTGCGCTACCGCGACGGCGCTCGACGAGTGTTCATCGAGGCGAACGCGAAGATTTCCGCCGCGAGCGATGAATTGGCGCGAAGGCGGCGCGAACATGATGTTCGTGACGGTCTTCGCGGGAATCCTGGACCTCGCGTCGGGGATGCTGGTTTACGTGAACGCCGGGCACGACTCGCCGCTCGTGCTGCGCGCCGGCGCCGCGCCGGAGACTCTGCCGATCGCGGGCGGACCGCCGCTCGGCACGGTCGACGATTTCCAGTATTCGATCGAGCAGCGTCAGCTCGCGCCGGGGGAGATGGTGCTTGCCTATACCGATGGCGTGACCGAGGCCCAGGATACGAACAAGGCGTTGTATTCTGGCGCGCGGCTGAGCCAGTTGCTGGTTTCGGCGCCGACGACGAGTGCGAAGGAGGTGGTTGATTTCGTGCGCGACGATGTCCGCCGCTTTGCTGCCGGCGCCGAGCAGGCTGACGACATCACGCTGCTCGCGGTGCGCTGGCTGGGGCCGGCGTCTTCTCGGCTGATCAGCGGACGGTAATTTCGACGCGGCGGTTTCGCGGTTCCGCAACCTGATCGGCGGTCTTCACCGCGAGGTCCAGATTTCCGCGGCCCGCGACTGAAATCGATTTGGGGCTGAGCCCGTCGTGGATCAGCCGATCGCGGATCATCTCAGCGCGGCTCATCGAAAGCTGCTGATTGTGCGCCTGGGTGCCGAGCGTGTCGGTATGCCCAATCACTTCGACTTCGTAAACACGGGCCGGCGCTTGATGTCGGCGAACACGGCCTCGTACTGGCGCTGGGATTCGGGCGTCAGCGTGTCGCTGTTCTTTTCGAAATAGAGCACGAAGTGGCTGGGCAGGATCGGCTGCGCGGCGAGCGCGTTGCCGAAAATCTGCTGCACCTGCGCCTGGTCGACCTTCACCGGCGCCGCGACACCTCCGCGCACCTCGCCGGCGGCGTAGGGTTGATCGAGCAGTACCGACTTCTGGCCGTCTTCGATCGTGACCGCGCCGGAGCTGCCGTCCGGATTGGGCAGCACGACGAACAGCGACTGCCGGCTCGAGCAGGACGCCAACAACAGGAGCGCGAGGACCAGTGCGATGCGGCGCATGTCAGCGGTTGATCATTTGACTTCGATTACAAAGCTGGGTGCCGCGCACGCCGAGGATCGCCGTCGGCGTCTTGACCTTCATCGCACCCGGCGTGCTGCGCGCGATATCGCCGGAAATCATCGAGACCGTGCCGCGGTTCATGTCGGTAAGCATCGAACCCTTGAAATTACTCGAGTTGAACTTGTAGTCCTCGAGCACGATCTCGCTGTTGGGGCCGCTCGACATCACGGTATTGTCGATAAAGGTAATTCCGATCGCGCCGTCGCCGCCGGTTTCGATTGTGTCTTTCTCGTAGAGCGGATCGCCGATCTTTGCGGTCGAGCGTGCGCCGTTGCGCACGATTTCGGCCTGGCCGGACACGGTCTTTATTTGTGCGACCTGGGAATTGTCGGCTCTTGCGGCGGAACCCGGCGAAGATCAGCAGTGCCAGCATGAAGGAGGCGTTGTGGCGATGTGCCGGATCGATTCGCGGAATTCATTTGCTCTCCTTTACAGCTCCGCCGCGATTCGGCGTGCAGATTATCGCCACGCGGCGCCGGAAGCCAGCCGTGGCAACGTCGACGGTGGGCCGATAATCTGGTGTGCGAGTCAGCGATGCGAATCGCGCCTCATCGTACGAACCGAATCCGCCGCGATGCGCCAGGTGGACGCTTTCGTCGGAGAATTTGTCAAAGAACAAGGGATGGAGGCCGATGAAGCGCGCGCATCCTGATCTTGCTCGAGGAGCTGCTCACGAACTTGATGAAGTACGGATATCGCGGATCGAGACGAGCCGGGGCGGGCGGAAATCGCGCTCGTCGTTCAGCGGCAGCCGGCTGGAAATCGAATTTATCGACGACGGTTGCGCCTTCGATCCAGTTGCCGCGCCGCCGCCAAATCTGGACGAGCCGCTCGAAGACCGCGCAGGTCGGCGGCCTCGGTCTTCACATCCTGCGTTCGCTGACCGAGGAGGCGCGCTACGAACGCCGCAACGACCGCAACGTGATTCGACTTGTACGAAACGTCGTGCCGTCCATGGTTCCCTGAATTCGATGCGGTTTGAACGTCGTCAGGAGGCACTGCTGCCGCGCCGATCTGTTCCTGTGGCGCTCTCTCGATGGGCGCGGCCGCCGGCGTCGTGGTTCTCGGTGTCGCTGGCGGTCGGCGTATGCGGCTATCACTATCTCGGCGGCCTGCCGTGGATGGATTCGACTGCTCAACGCGTCGATGATCCTCGGCGGCATGGGTCCGGTTGATACGCTCAAGACCAACGCCGGCAAAATCTTCGCGTCGATCTACGCGCTCTACAGCGGACTCGCGCTGATCGCGATAGTCGGGCTGATGCTCACGCCGATGCTGCATCGCTTGCTGCACATATTTCACATCGCCGACGATCAGAAATAGATCGAGGGCAGCCCCGAGACCGGACCGCCCTCGAATCGTGATCAGCGAAATTTCAGTACGGCGCGCTATTCGGTGACGCCATCGCCTTGTCGGCGGCGCTGAGCGGGAAGTCCTCGCCGCTTTTGAGCTTTGCATCAGGGCTTTAATCTGGTCGATCTTTTTGTCGTAGGTGGCCTGCGTCAGCGGCTCCTGCGACCATCCTGCGCGCGCGATCTTGTCGTGCTTCCTCGCCTCCTCGAGCTTTTTCATCAGTGCGTCTTTGTCAGCCGGCGACAGGCTGGACACCATCGCCTCAGTCGCCATCGCGCCCGGCGCGCCTTGCGCAAACGATACCCCCTGCTGGAGCGGTGCAATTACCCCGGCCAGCGCTATCGCAGCTACGATCGCGGTCTTCCGCATGCCCATAAATTCTCCTTCCTCCCGATGGTCGCGTCCGGATATTGGCCGCACCAGTTCGTCTGTCGTGCCAAATCGAAGTTACCGAGGCATTAACGGTTGGTTGAGGGCGGGTGAATTAGTGTGGCGGCTCGTGTCGTCCGAGCTATTGTGATGTTCACTATTGCGCCACGCCGCGGCGCGAAGTGATCGGATGCGGAATGCTGTCGCGGGAGAAGCGGGTCTATCGGCGCAGGCCGAAATCCGAGTGGTGCACTGCTGTCAGATGAGCGAATTCAAGCCGGTTCGCGCCACCTGGGACGCAATAGGTAAATTTGAGCCGATAGCGTCATTAGATGCATTGACATCTGTGCCCGCGCGTTCTACTCAACCTAGACGCGCGAATTTTCGCGCGTGATGCTTTTGGTGGGCCAGGCTATCAACGCTTCAAGATTTTTTAGGGAGGTTTGGAATGCGATTGGGGACAATGGGGATTCGCAAGTCGGTCGTCGTCGGGGGCATCGCGATGCTGGCCCTCGTGGCCATGAGTCTGCCAGGGGAGGCAGGCGTCAAGCCAGGCGACTTCATCACTCCGGACAACGCGGCACAGGTGAAGGACCTCGTTTCGCCGGGCGTGTACTACAAAGTGCAGCACGGAATGACGATGAAAATCGTGCCGACCATGCGCGTGGACTGGCCGCCTCCGTACAAGGATGCGACCGAAAAGTATTCATCGCAGGTTGCAGCTCTCGAAGGATCATCGCACCGTCGTCGGCTATGTCGCCGGACAGCCGTTCCCGCTGATCGACGCGAACGATCCTGACGTCGCAACCAAGGTCGTGTGGAACAACGTGTTCCGCCCGATTCAGTCCGACGACTACGATCTGCGATATTTCGATTGCGACACGGTGTACACCGGGTACAACAAGCCGTTCTTCGAGATCGCATACGGACAGCTCGGCCATTACGCCGGTTACGACCTGGTCGGCCGTACCGAAGTCGAGCCGCTGCCGATCGATCCGGACTTCAAGAACACCAACCGGCTGTGGCTGTTCCTGCTCGGGCCCGAACTCGCGCCCCAGGATGCTCGCGGCACCAGCCTCCTGCGCTATCGTTACGCCGATCCGAATCATGGCGACGATACGTGGACCTGGCAGACCGGCTCGCGGCGTCTGCGCCGTCTGAACGAGGCGATCAATTCGAGCGCGACCGGCGCGCAGACCTGGGATCCCGATCACTATTCGGGCTTCAATCCCAAGACCGAGCAGTACGACTACAAGTTCCTGGGCGAGAAGGAGATGCTCGCGACGGTTGACGCCGAGCATTCTCCTGAAATCCGATGCGCCACGGACGGCGGCGCCAGCGCGTGCCCCGAGCGTTGGCAGATGCGCCACATGTACATCGTGACCGCGGAGCCGCGGCGCGGCGTGAACAATGCGGCGGCGCTCGATTCCAAGACGGTCATCTACATGGATTCGGAAATGTGGTTCGAGCCGTACATCGATACTTATGATCGTCGCGGCGAGCTGTTCCGCAACCACATCTACTGGCTCGCGTATCGCGATCGTCCGGTGCCCGACGCGAAAGTCGCCATCTATCCTTTCAAGCGCGAATTCGTCGTCGGCGCGTCCTCGCAGGACGTGCAGAGCAGCCGAGGCCACTATGTGCTACCTGCCCGGCATCGAGACGCCCGAGCGCGAGTGCTGGTACATCAACATGGGCGCTGTGGATAAAGCATTCTTCACCACCGAGGCGATGGTGAAGATGTCGGAAGTCGGCCACATGTAGCAGCGATGACGAGTCTGATTGCACGGAACGCCGGCAGGAGCGCGACTCCTGCCGGCGTTTTCTTCTTTCCCGCATGCATCGATGCGTTCACGCGGCAGCCTGCAATATCGTCGCGATCGTAGACGTCGTCCGACAGGCTCCTCACGCTACAAATTAGACGCATTGACATCCGCATCTGACAGTCCTAATAGCTGACTCACGGGTGTGAAAAATTACTCCGAGAGAGGCTTCATTAGGAGAGGCTATGGGGAGAAAACGTTTACAGTGCTTAATACGGAGGTTTCGAATGCTATTGGGGACAATGGGGATTCGTCAAAACGGTCGTCGTCGGGGGCATCGCACTGCTAGCCCTCGCGGCCTTGAGCCTGCCAGGGGAGGCAGGCGTCAAGCCGGGCGACTTCATCACTCCGGACAACGCGGCGCAGGTGAGAGATCTGGTCTCACCCGGCGTGTCTTTACCGAGTCCAGCACGGCATGACGATGAAAATCGTGCCGACCATACGCGTGGACTGGCCGCCGCCGTACAAGGATGCGACCGAAAAGTATTCGTCGCAGGTTGCAGCTCTCGAAGGATCATCGCACGGTCGTCGGCTACGTCGCCGGGCAGCCGTTCCCGCTGATCGACGCGAACGATCCTGACGTCGCGACCAAGGTCGTCTGGAACAACGTGTTCCGCCCGATTCAGTCGGACGACTACGATCTGCGATATTTCGACTGCGACACGGTTTACACCGGCTACAACAAGCCGTTCTTCGAAATCGCATACGGACAGCTTGGCCACTACGCCGGCTACGATCTCGTCGGCCGCACCGAAGTCGAGCCGCTGCCGATCGATCCTGATTTCAAGAACGACCAACCGCCTGTGGCTGTTCCTGCTCGGGCCCGAGCTCGCGCCCCAGGACGCTCGCGGCACCAGCCTGCTGCGCTATCGTTACGCCGAGCCGACGTCATGGCGACGATACGTGGACCTGGCAGACCGGCTCGCGGCGCCTGCGCCGTCTGAACGAGGCGATCAATTCGAGCGCGACCGGCGCGCAGACCTGGGATCCCGATCACTATTCGGGTTTCAATCCCAAGACCGAACAGTACAACTACAAGTTCCTCGGCGAGAAGGAGATGCTGGCGACGGTTGATGCCGAGCATTCACCTGAAATCCGCTGCGCGACGGACGGCGGCGCGAGCGCATGCCCCGAGCGTTGGCAGATGCGCCACATGTACATCGTGACCGCGGAGCCGCGGCGCAGCGTGAACAACGCCGCGGCGCTCGATTCCAAGACGGTCATCTACATGGATTCCGAAATGTGGTTCGAGCCGTACATCGACACTTACGATCGGCGCGGCGAGCTGTTCCGCAACCACGTTTACTGGCTGGCGTATCGCGATCGTCCGGTGCCCGACGCGAAAGTCGCCATCTATCCTTTCAAGCGCGAATTCGTTGTCGGCGCCATCGTCGCAGGACGTGCAGAGCACCGAGGCCACCATGTGCTACCTGCCCGGCATCGAGACGCCCGAGCGTGAATGCTGGTACATCAACATGGGCGCGGTGGACAAAGCGTTCTTCACCACCGAGGCGATGGTGAAGATGTCCGAAACCGGCCACATGTAGCACTCGGCGAGTCCTGATCTGACTGCAGAACGCCGGCAGGAGCATCCACTCCTGCCGGCGTTTTCTTTTATCTCGTGACATGCGGTGATCTAGCGCCAGCAGCAGGTAAACGGCGCCGCCGACGCAGCACCAGCACGCCCGGATTGACGTGGCGCCAGAGCAGGATTCCGAACACTACCACCGCAGATCGCCAGCGTCTGCAGGTCGACGATCGAAAGCTTCGCGATCGCGTAAGTGCCCGAGATCATCAGGCCTATCGCCACCGGCGCCAGTCCGCGCTGAATCGAGGTGCGCCACGGCCATCCGCCCAGAGTGCACCCACAATCGATTGACGAACAGCGTGATGATGCAGTCGGGCAGGAAGAACGCGATGCCGACCACGACCATCCCGGCCCATCCCGCCAGCTTGTAGCCGATCACCAGCACCATCAGCATGTTCGGCCCCGGCGCCACCTGGCCGAGGCTGTAGATGTTGCGGAACTGCGCGTCGGTGAGCCAGTGAAACTGTGTGGACCGTCATGTGCTGCATCTCGGGCAGCACTGCGGTGCCGCCGCCGACCGCGAGCACCGAGAGCAGCGAGAAAACCAGGAACAGGTGCATCAATCGCGTCATCGTGATTTCAGATCTCTATTTGCTCAATGACGAAACAGGTGATGGCGTTCGCCGCGATGAAACGGCAGGTGCTCGTCCGGCTGGCGCGCGGTTTCGAAATGCTGCGGACGGTAAAGCCAGACCGAGATCGGTCCGAGCGACGAGCAGCACGATGGCAGACTGCACTTTGAAGAAAGCTGACCGCGAAGAACGTCATGGCGATGATCGCGATGTCGGGCAGCTTGCCGAATTGGCTGCCGCCCGATTTGCAGCGTCACCGTCGTCAGCAGGCCGACCGCCGCGGCCGCAATTCCGCACCAGGAATCGCTTGACGTCGGGATTAGTCGTGATTCGACTGATACAGAATCGCCAGCGACCATCACGACGATCGATCCCGGCAGCAGCATCCCGATGACCGCCACGATTGCGCCCGGGATGCCGCGCAGGTTGTCGCCGATGATCATCGCCATGTTGACGGCGTTGAGGCCCGGCAGCGTCTCGCTGATCTCCATCGCGCCGAGAAAGCCCTCGTCGTCGAGCCAGCCTTGCTTCGCTGACCATGTATTCGCGCAGATAGGCGACGGCGCCGCCGCCGAAGCTCAGTCCTCCCGCGAGCAGGAAGATCTTGAACAGCGTCAGCAGGCTCGGATGGAGGTCGGGCTCACTCTTCGTGCTTGAGGCTGGCGTTTCCGTATCCGTAGATGAGGGCGGTTTTGGTTGTTCCACGCTGCACCCAGTCTGAGGCCCGCGATTGCAGGGCTGTGTAGAAGAACTCGGAAAGCTCTCGCTGCTTGCGCCGCACCGCTTCGGGACTGTCGAACTTCAACTGGTAGGCGAACTCCGCGACTATCGGCTCGTTGGTCGCGCGCACGCGCCATACCGCCAGCGTTCGCCTTCGCCTCGAGCTCGTGGCCGAAGTCCAGCATCCCGAGATCGACCAGGTATTCCTGGATCGACATGTCGTTCACCACGCTCAGCGCCGCTTTGGGATTCGCGTCGATATGCTTGAGCGCGGGGAACGCATCGGCCGTCGTCTCGAACCGTTGCGTCAATATGATGTTGGGCGTGTCGAGCTCGCAGTTGTGCGAATACACCAGCCGCATCCCGAGCGTGCCGTCTTTCGGCAGGAGGATTTCCTCCTTGAACTTCAGCGTGTACTCGCACGGCAGCAGCGGGCGCGGATCCACCGCCAGCGCCACCTTCTTCTCCGGATGCCGGAATTTGATTACCAGCTCGTGCCGCGGGTCGGGCGCGCCATGATGATAGAAGGTGCGTTTCCTCAGGATGAAGCCGTGATTGTAGAGCTTGAAATGCGGCGTGTCGTAAAAGAGCACTTCGCGCAGATGCGGCTTGATCGTTTCGTCCATCTTCCCGAGCTTGATGCCGAGCGACTTGGCCGCGTGATGCGCCAGTTTCCAGAATTTGTGAAACGGTTTCTCGTCGGGGAACAGATCCGGCTTCAGCAGCAGCTTGTATTCGCGATACTGAATCTGGTCCGACGGTACGATCGGTTCGTAAAACTTTGAACTTTCGGCCTGCGTGCTCATCTAAGATTTTCGTCGGTTCGTTGAGGTGAGATATTACTGATTTGCTGGCGCGTCCGAAACTGTTACTCGTCATTCTGAACAGGAGGCCCAACGTAGCGAGCCAGGCGCTGGGCCAGCCTGCCGGGAGTCAAACATGAGCATCGAACCATCGCTGTCCGAGCGCATCGCCGCCGCAATTCCGCGCGGCGTCAGCGTGCCGATCCCAATCCTCGCGCATCATGCGTCGGGCGCCGAAATCTGGGACGCCGACGGCCGCCGCTACATCGACTTCGGCGGCGGAATCGCGGTGCTCAACGTCGGCCATCGCCATCCGCACGTGATGGCCGCGGTGCAGGCCCAGCTCGAGGCCTTCACTCACACCTGCTTCGGCGTGACGCCCTACGAGCCGTACATAAAGCTCGCGGAACGGATGAATCAGATCGCGCCGATCGCAGGGCCGAAGAAAACGATCTTTCTCACCACCGGCGCCGAGGCGGTCGAGAACGCTGTCAAGATTGCGCGTCACGCTACCCGCCGTTCGGCGATCATTTCGTTCACGGGAGGATTTCACGGCCGCACGCTGATGGCGCTCGCGCTCACCGGCAAAATAAATCCGTACAAGGCCGGCTTCGGGCCGTTTCCCGCCGACACGTTTCACGCGCCGTTCCCCGACGAGTATCGCGGCGGCAGCACCGGGAAGAGCCTCGCGGCCATCGAGTCGCTGTTCAAGTCGTCGGTCGAGCCGTCGCGCGTCGCGGCGATCATCATCGAGCCGGTGCAAGGCGAGGGCGGTTTCAACGTCGCGCCCTTCGAGTTTCTCCGCGAGTTACGCGCGCTGTGCGATCGCCACGGCATCGTGTTTATCGCCGACGAGATTCAGACCGGCTTCGGCCGCACCGGCCGGATGTTCGCCCTCGAGCACGCCGGCGTCGAGCCCGACCTGATCACAGTCGCCAAGAGCCTCGCCGGAGGCTTTCCGCTCTCGGGCGTGATTGGCCGCGCCAACATCATGGACAGCGTCGCGCCCGGCGGTCTCGGCGGCACGTTCGCGGGCAGTCCCGTGTCATGCGCCGCGGCGCTCGCCGTGCTCGACGTGTTCCGCGACGAGCACGTGCTCGCACGCGCCGAAAAGCAGGGCGTGCTCGTTCGTGCGCGGCTCGAGGTGATCCGCGAACGGTTCCCGATCATCGGCGATGTGCGCGGCCTCGGCGCGATGCTCGCGATCGAACTGGTCCGCAACCGCATCACCAAAGAACCAGCACCCGAACTCGCAAGCCGTCTCGCGAAGCTGGCCTCGGACCGCGGCCTAATCCTGCTGACGGCCGGAATCTACGGCAACGTAATCCGAATCCTGGCGCCGCTAACCGCGTCCCCCGAACTGATGGACGAAGGCATGACGATTCTGGAGCAGTCTCTAGCCGACCTCCGCTAGCGCTGCGCAGCTAATTCATATGGAATATGGGCGATGAGGCTCCCCGACGTTATCGGCGTAGGCCCTCCGCGCACTGGTTCGACCTGGCTCTACAACGCGCTGCGCGACGCGGTCGACATGCCCGAGGGTGTCAAGGAGCCGCAATTCTTCAGCACCTTCTACGACAAGGGCATCGACTGGTACGCGCGTCATTTTCGCAACGCGACCGGTAAGCGTCCCGTCGGCGAGATTTCTCCACCATATTTTTTCCACGCGGACACGCCCGAGCGCGTGAAGATTCACATCCCGAACTGCAAGATCGTCGCGACGATGCGCAATCCCGTCGACCGCATCTATTCCGTGTACAAACTCATGCGCCACTACGGATGGGTCCGTCGCGGGACCCTCGACGAGGTACTGCAAACGCGCCCCGACCTCGGTGGCGGCAACCGTTACGCGTCGCATCTCGAAACTTGGTTCGACACCTTCGGGCGCGAGAACGTGCTGGTCACGATGTACGACGAACTGCGCGACGATCCGCAGGAATATTTGAATCGCGTCTGCGACTTCATCGGCGTCACCGCGAATTGCGCTCGCGCCGCGCGCCGATCTCAGCGGCGACGTGAACTCGTTCGCTCGCGCACCGAAGAATCGCCGGCTCGCGGTCGACGCGTCCCGGCTGATGTTCTGGCTCAAGGGACATCAGGCCTACGCACTCATCAACGCGCTAGAAAGCGCCGGCGTGTGGGAGTTCTGCGGCGGACGCGGCGAGCGATATCCGCATCTTACGATCGAACAGGAAGAGCGCTTGCGCGCGCGCTACATGCCCGAAGTCGAGGCGCTTGAAAAATTGCTCGGCATCGATCTCTCGGCCTGGAAAAAGCCGCGCGCCCAGCAGCCCCGAACGCCGAACTCCGCGGCTGGCGCTCGGATGAGCTCGCCATGTCATGCCGGCTGCCAGAAATTATCGGCGCCGGTCCTGGCCGCACCGGCACCACGTGGCTGCATCGCGTGCTCGAGGGTCACGTCGATCTGCCGTACGGCGTCAAGGAGACGCAGTTCTTCAACACCTTCTACGACAAGGGCATCGACTGGTACGCGCATCATTTTCGCTACGCGACTGGCGCGCGCAAAATCGCGGAAATCTGTCCGTACTTTTTCCATCCGCAGGCGCCGCAAAGGATCAAAGAGCACATCCCGAATTGCCGCATCATCACGACGCTGCGCGATCCGGTCGATCATGCGTTTTCTCGGCGTACAAGCTCGTGCTTCATTTCGCGTGGGCGTACGGATCGTTCGACGAGGTGCTGAAATCGCGGCCCAATCTCGGCAGCGGCAATCGCTACGCGTCTCATCTGCAGACGTGGTTCGATTTGTTCGGCCGCGAGAACGTGCTGGTTACGATGTACGACGAACTGCGCGCGCAGCCGCAGTCATACCTCGATCGCGTGACGGATTTCATGGGCATCGAGCGCATCGCAATTTCCGCGCGGCCCGAAATCGGCGATGATGTCCATTCATTCGCGCGTGCGCCACGAAAGCCTCAAGCTCGCCCGCAGGGCGCGGCAAGATGATGTACTGGCTGCAGAGTCATCAGGCGTACGGCGTCAGCAACCTGCTCGAGCGCGCGGGCGTTTGGGACTTCTGTTACGGCCGCGGCGAGCCGTTCGGCCGCCTGACGCCCGAGCAGGAACAGCGCTTGCGCGAGCGCTATCTGCCCGAAGTCGAGGCGCTCGAGGAATTGCTCGCGCATCGATCTCTCAGCGTGGAAGAAACCGCAAGTCCGCCGCGCGATCGTCGCTTAACCGATGAACGCAATCTGCCAACAGCGCGCGCGATATGCGGCTGCCCGACTTCATCGGCGTCGGCCCCGGCCGCACCGGCACCACCTGGCTGCACGAAGTCCTAAAGGGCCGCGTCAATCTGCCGGCCGGAATCAAGGAGACCGACTTCTTCACCACCAATTACCACAAGGGCATCGAGTGGTACGCGCATCACTTCCGCGACGCCGACCGCACGCGGCCCGTCGGCGAAGTCAATCCATACTTCGGTTTCCCCGAGGCCGCCGAGCGCATCGCGACGCATATTCCGCGATGCAAAATCATCTGCACCTTTCGCAATCCGGTCGAGCGAATCTACTCTGCCTACAAACTCTGGCGTCATTACACGCTCACCAACGATCCGCTCGACTGTTCCTCGTGAAAGTTCCGCAGATAATCGAAGTGACTCGTTACGCGACGCATCTGCCCGACTTTCGCGCGCGTTTCGGCGATGACCGCGTGCTGGTGCTGCTCAACGACGACCTCCGCGCCGATCCGCAGGGGTATCTCGATCGCGTTTGCGATTTCGTCGGCATCGCGCGCTATCCCGTGCCGTCGTCGGCCGGCCGAGAGCGAGATGATCAACTCGATTAACGATTTGCCGCGGTTTCCGCGCGCTGCGCGAAGGGCGCGCCAGTTCATGTACTGGCTCGAAGAGAAACAAGCTTACGCGACGAGCAACTTTCTCGAGCGCGCGGGTGCGTGGAAGATGGTGTTCGGCGGTGGGCCCAAGTTTCCGCCGCTCGATCCCGCGACCGACGCTCGGCTGCACGAACTGATGCGCCCCGAAATCGACGCGCTCGAGAAGATGATCGGCCGCGATCTGTCGGCGTGGAAGAGTCCGCGCGCCAAGAGCACCCGCGCCGCCGCCGCGTTCGCCGCCCAGGGAAAGTAATCCGCGATGGCGAAGGTTTCGACAATTGTCGCGGTGTACAACGGCGCGGCCACCGTTGACCGCGCACTCCGCAGCATCTTTGCCCAGACGTTCACCGACAATGAAGTAGTGGTGGTCAATGACGGTTCGACCGACGACACAGCGTCAGTGCTGTCGCGCTATGGCGATCGAATTCGCGTCATCACGCAGCCCAATCGCGGCGTAGCTGCCGCGCGTAATGCGGGCGTGCGTGCGTCGAGAGGCGACTACGTTGCGTTCCTCGACGACGACGACGAGTGGATGCCGGAGAAGCTCGCGCGATGTGTCGCTGCAATCGAGCAGGATAAGAACTGTGTGTTGGTATACACCGACCTGCTCAAGGTTAATCTAAAGGGCGAGCCAATGCCCGATCAGACAGGGGAGATTAACGAGACAGACTCGCCAACGATGGCGCAATTGCTCGCCCTTCCTTGGAACGTGGTTCCAAGCCGTCTCCTGGCTCGACGATCGGCATTTGTTCAGTCTGGTGGATTTGATGAGCGGTTTAGCAGTGCCGCTTGCGAAGACATGTTTTTTCTCTTGTGCATTCGGGAGGTTGGTCACTTTCAGCGCGTGCCGGAAGTTCTCTTGCGCAAGCCCACGCGACCGCTCTATCCGAAAGCCCTCAATCGCGAACCCCAATGCGATCTGTTCGTGCAATTGGTTCGTGATCGCTATGGTGCCTCAGGCGCTGGGCTCATCCGGGAGTTTCGACGGAAACGCGTGAAGACGATGCGACACATGGCCCGCGTTCTGATGAGCGAAGGACGAGCGAAGGATGCTCGCAAATGTCTAGCCCGTCTGATCCACTATCAACCAACATCGCCGAAGGCTTATCGACGATATCTGGAGACCTTTGTCCCACGACGGGTCTAGATGAACCACCGAGCAAATCCGCTGGAAAAGTGAATTGGTCCCTGACCTGCGCCAAGGACCAAACAAGGACTTCTCGTGCTGTCAGGAAAACTTATCTAGCGACCGCAGGCAACTCTAATCGCTCGGAAGGAAGAGGATGCGGAAGTAATTCTGGCCACCCGTCACGCCTCCTGTCGTATTGGCTGACCAGCCCGTGACCTTGGCCTGAATCTCAAGTGTGAGTGTAACGTTCTGACTATTCGAGTACGTTACATCAGAGATGCCAGACCTGCTGAGACTTGTTTGGGTGCTTACCGCCACGGTGGTGAGGTTCCTGGCGAAATCATTAGTTCCGTCGGTGACCCAAGTCTCGATGCCCTTGCCGCCGGACAATGACGACGGTGAGGTGACAGGAACAAAGTAATCCACATACACGCGACAAGGGCAATTTGAACTCGGCGCAGTCACGCTGGTCGAGACGAGTGTTGTGGCCGAAGTGCCGACGCTGATACTACTCGTGTAGTCGTCGCTCTCGAAACCACCGTCCCACAATTGTGCTTTCGCTGATGCAGCGAATGACAGAATTGCAGCCAAGGGTACTATCAAGACTGCAGTTTTGACGAACAAAAACCGTCTGATACTCATATATCGATCCTCCTTTGGAGACAGCACGGAAGTCCTTGCTACGACGGAGTGTATCAAACTAGAAAGATAAATTGGTTAACAGAGAGTTAAGTTTGAACACTACGACTACAATGGTGGCGTTGTTTTGCTCACCGACTGCGCGCGAAACAGATCGGAAGGTGCATTCTGAAAAAAGAAACGACAGCGCGTGAACGGCAGAGCGCAACTTCTGCGCCGTCGAACTTCGCGATTCGCGGACGTGCGCCGCTCGTCTCGGTAATAATTCCGGTCTACAACGGCGCCGCGACGATCGATCGCGCGCTCAAGAGCGTCTTCGCTCAAACGTTCACCGACTATGAAATCGTAATCTGCGACGACGGATCGACTGACGACACGCCTGCGGTGCTCGCCACGTATGGCGACAAGATCCGCGTCGTGCGCCAACAGAATCGCGGATTGCCCGCTGCGCGCAACGCCGCCGTCGCCGCCAGCCGCGGCGAATTACTCGCGCTAATCGATCACGACGATGAATGGCTGCCGCAACAAACTCGAACTCAGCTGTCGCCGCGATGCGTGCCGATCCCGAAGCAGTGCTGCTGTACTCCGACAAGATCGTCGTGAACGAAGCGGGCGAGGAGTTTCGCCTGTCGGAGGTTCGTCCCGACACCGCGCACGCGCCCACGATGGACGAGATGCTTGCGCGCATCTGGCCTATCACGCCGAGCACAGTGGTGATGCGGCGGGACGCGTTCGATCGCGCCGGCGGATTCTGCGAGCAACTGATCAGCGCCGAGGACATCCACTTCTGGCTGCTGATGCGCGAGCAGGGGCATTTCATTTACTTGCCGGAAAAGCTGGTGCGCTTCACCTACGGCCAGTTGTTTCCGAAAGTGCTGAATCGCGACATCGGTCCCGACCGCCATTGTCGATCTGATTCGCGCCCGCTACGGCATCGCGCGCCGACGGGTTGGTGTAGAAATTTCATCCGCCATCGCGTGCGGATGATCGCCAACGCGGGCGTCATCGAGATGAGCAAGCGGCAACATGGAAGGCGCGCGCCGATGTTTCATCCGCGTGCTGAAGTACGATCCGATGTATCTGAAGAGCTACACGCGAATCGCGCGAACGTTCTTACCCGCCCCAATCCGTCGCGCGCTTGGGGGCAAAGCCTCCCGCGAATAATGCACGGTCGACGCTCAATAACCTCCCCTTGTCCGAGGGGAGGTCGCCGCGCGCCGAAGGAGCGCGGCGGGAGAGGTGCAACGCCAGCAAGATCGCACTCGCACACTTTTCGGGCAGCACATCGGTGCTCGTGCTGCTGTCTGGCGGCGGATCCGTGTCTGTGAATTGCAGTTAGACGAGCCGAGGTGGTTGCGCTGTCGAGCGTTGCACCTCTCCCGGCGACGCCGATTTTCAATCGGCTTACGCCGACCTCCCCTCGGACAAGGGGAGGTTAGGATTCGGATCGTCGTCGAGCGCTTCTCGTCCGTTATCGTGCGCGCGAGATTCGCGCTTTTGGCTTGGCCTCGGGATCGGCTTCGAGTTCCTTTGCGGAGATCGAGCCGTAGCCGATTGCGTTGCTGGTGTTGCGCCAGTTGACCAATGCCTCGATGCGATCCTTTTTCACGCGGCGCTTGTACTGTCTCGACCTTGTCGAACACAGAGTCGATCAGCGTGTCCGACAGCAGGCGCGGCTTGAGGCCCAGGTCGATTAGCTTGGTGTGCTTGGCGTTGTAGTAGTGGACTTCGGCTTCGACGCGCGGGTCCGCGATATGCTGAATCTCGACGCTGCGGCCCTTATGTTTTGCGGCGGCCTGGATCAGGTCCGCCAGTTGCGCGACCGAGAACTGCTCGGTGAACTGGTTGAAGACTCGGTACTCGCCGGGCTTCGCCGGCTTCTCGATTGCGATTTCGATACATCGCATGGTGTCGCGGATATTCAGGTAGCCGCGCGTCTGCCCGCCCTTGCCGTGAACTGTCAGCGGATGCCCAATTGCGGCCTCGATACAAAAACGGTTGAGCACTGTGCCCCAGATTCCGTCGTAGTCGAAACGCGTCGCAAGCCGCTCGTCGAGCATCGTCTCGTCGGTCTCGATTCCGTAAACGACGCCCTGGTTGAGGTCGGTCGCGCGGATGCCCCAGATTTTGCAGGCGAACTGGATATTGTGCGAGTCGTGAACCTTGGACAGGTGATAGAACGATCCCGGCTGCTTGGGGAACGGCAGCGTGTCGGTGCGCCCGTTGTGCGTGATCTCGATGAAGCCCTCTTCGATGTCGATATTCGGCGTGCCGTACTCGCCCATCGTGCCGAGCTTGACCAGGTGGCATTCGGGACGTGATCGCGAATCGAGTAAACGAGGTTGAGCGTGCCGACGATATTGTTCACCTGCGTGAGCACCGAATGGCGGCGATCGATCATCGAAAACGGCGCGCTGCGCTGCTCGCCGTAGTGCACGACCGCGTCGGGCTTGAAGTCGCGCACGACGCCGCTGATGAACGGATAGTCGGTCAGATCGCCGACCGCTATTTGGATCGACTTTGCCGGTCGTTTCGCGCCACGCGGCGACGCGATCATGCAGCGACGCAGATCGGAATCAGGCTTTCGGTGCCGCCTTCGAGGTCCCACAGCCGCCGGCTGAAATTGTCGACTACGCAAACTTCGTAGCCGCGCTTGGACAGGTACATCGCCTGCGGCCATCCGAGATAACCGTCCCCACCAGTTACAATCACCCGCATCGAAAATGCCTCCAACGGAAAAAGCGAAAACGCCTGTCTAGTTATTCCTGATATGCGCGATCAGATCGAGCGCGCCGCGAGCTTTGCCGCCGGACAGGCTCTGCGCGAGCCGATCGCGGCAGCCACGTCCGCATCCAGCGCAGATAGTTCTTGAGCCGGTACGGATCGACCTGGATTGCACGTGCGAACGCCGCCCGCGCGCGCGGACGATCGCCGTCGCGCAGAGCCTTGAGCCCAATAGTCGCCAGGATGCTGCGCGGCGCGCGCACCCGCGCATCGACCAGCGGCGCCGCCGAAACGCCGTAACGCTCCTGCAGATACGCCTCGAACACGTGCAGCGCTTTCGAATAGTCGGGCAGCCGCTTGAGCTGTTTGGGAAACCATGCGAAGCGCCACGTGATGAGCGGCTCGTCGATATAGCCGAACGGCCCCTGCTCGCGCATCTTGATCCAGAAGTCGGCGTCTTCGAAGCGGAAGCTCGCGCCCTTCAACGCGTCGCGATAGCCGCCGCACTCATCGTATGCCGTGCGGCGCACGAGCGCGGCGCTCGGCATGATCGGCCACAACTTGCGTCAGCAGTTCGTTGAGCGACGGAGCATGGTCGAAGCCCTTGCCGACCAGCGAAGTGTCGAGCGCGACGCCTTCGCTGTCGGCCAGCGCGCAGTTGCAGTAGACGAGCGAGAGGGAAGGGTCGCCGTCGAGGGCGGCGACGCTATCGCTCGAGGAATTGCGGCTTCCAGATATCGTCGGCGTCGAGAAACGCGAGGTACTCGCCCGAGGAATTGCGCGCGCCGTTGTTGCGCGCCGCGGCGGGGCCGCTGTTGGCTTGCTCGATCAGCCGTACGCAGTCGCCGTACTCTTTGATGATCGCGAGCGTAGCGTCGGTGGAGCCGTCATCGACGCAGATTATTTCGAAATCCTTGAGGGTCTGCGCGAGGACGCTGTCGATGGTGCCGGCGAGAGTCGCGGCAGCATTGTAGGCGGGGATGATTACAGAAACGCGAGGCACGATTTAGTTGGGACTCGGTCGGCAGCCCTCGCGACAGGTTACAGGCGCGGGCCGGTCGCCTCAACGGGCTGCGGTGCTCCTACTCTGGGTCCGATCCGAACCTTCCCTGCTCTATTTCAGTGGCGCGGGCCGCCGTGCCCGCGATTCAACGCAGCGAACTCAGCCGCGGGCACGGTGGCCCGCGCCACTAAAACATTCCGGCAGATGCCGAGTCAGAGCACGGGCAAGGCGGACAAGCAGAGGTCAGGAGCGAGACGACTCGCTTCTTCCTCTGCTAGACCCACTCTATGCGCGGCGGGCGGTTGGCTTGCGGAAGGTCCGGTAGGTGCGGCCTTCGGAAAGGCCGAAGCGATTCAGCATCCGATAGACCGTGTACCGCGATACGCCCAGCAACTCGGCCGCACGATGGCAATTGCCCTCGGTCGCCTGCAGCGCCCGAATCAGCGCGAGCTTGGAGGCCTCGCGAATGACGGCGTCGAGCGAGTAGGGCCATTCCTTCGCATTGGCGTTCCCGCCGCCGTCAACCATGTCGAGCCCACCGTTGGGGAGCATCGCTTCGGCCGGCACCCCGACCGCCTCCGGCGCCGCATCGGCGTGAATGAATGGCAGGTCGTCGAGGTCGATACGGTCGGTCTCTGTCATCAGAACGGCGCTCTCGATCGCATGGCCGAGCTCGCGGACGTTGCCGAGCCAGTTGTTGGCGCACAGCGCGTCTAATGCGGCGCGCGACACCAGCTTAACGTCCTTGCCGAACAGGCGATTGAAATGCTCGATAAAATGGGCGACGAAGGCCGGGATCGCCTCGCGACGCTCGCGCAGAGGCGGGACCACAATTGCTGCGGCGTTGAGGCGGTAGTACAGGTCGTCGCGGAATTGGCCCGCCTTCACCATCGCGCGCAGGTCGCGATTAGTCGCGGCGACCAGTCGAATATCGACCGAGTAGCAGCGCGACGAACCGACCGGCTGGATCTCGTGAGTCTCGACGGCGCGCAGCAGCTTGGGCTGAAGGCGCAGGGGCAGCTCGCCGATTTCGTCGAGAAACAGGGTACCGCCGTTGGCCGAGCGGAAATAGCCGAGCGAATCCTCGCGGGCGTCGGTAAAAGCACCGCGCACATGCCCGAAGAGTTGCGATTCGGCCAGCGACTCGACCAGGTTGGAGCAATTGAAGGTCACGAACGGGCCGCCGGGCGCCGCGCCGAGCGTATGCAGCGCTCGAGCGACCAGCTCCTTGCCGGTGCCGGACTCGCCATTAATCAGGACGGTTGCCTTATAGGGACTCAAGCGTGAAATGGTTTTCAGTAGCTTGCGCACTTGCGCCGACCGCACCACCATCCCCCCAATCCGCTCCGACCCGTGCGCAAGATGCTCCAGGCTCAACCATTCGCACCCGGCGTCCGCCGGATCGCTGCGAAGATCACTCATCGCAGGCGATGACCGGCGGTCCCGTTCGCCGTGTACTCTTGAAGCCGCATCTTTGGTTCCTTCCCCGCTGCTCGTCTTCTTCGACCTACAATCAGTTACTAAACATGCTCTACAAGTTGTAGGGTTTTGGATATAATCGAGTAGTGCGTCATGTGTCAAGCCGTTCGGCGCAGATTTTACAGTCTGTCTTTAGCAAAGGCGAGTCCCCTTGTGTCTTGTCATCGCGTCTTCCTTCGTAACCAGCGCCGCGCAATTGTGACGGGGTTCCGCTTGAAATGATAGCCCCTGTTCGCGCCAGCCTCCAGCGGTCCAATTGGCCGCATGCGAGCCAATCGCGGCGCGAACCTAACCCATTGTAAAAATTACCTTTCCGAGGCTTATCCACAATCGGGTTGAGAGCTGCGCCGAGCGGTGCGGAGGGCGTTTACTCTCATCGGCGGGTGCGAAAATTGATTCAATAAGCCCAACGTAGTGCAATCGGAAAATGTGCACCGCGGGGCGGATTCTGGATAGTAGAGTGCGCCCGTGATTGCTATTTTCAGCGCGGGAGGAACTGAAAATGAAGATCGTAGTCGTCGTCGCTCGCACTCTCCTGGGCCTGGTGTTTTTCGTCTTCGGCCTCAACGGATTCCTGCATTTCATGCCGAATCCCCCGCCGACACCTGCTGCGGGAGCGTTCTTCGGCGCGCTGATCGCGACGCACTACATGTTCTTTTTGATCTTCGGTGCCCAAGTCCTCGGCGGCGCGCTGCTATTGGTTGGGGTGGCGGTGCCGTTTGCGCTGGTGATCCTCGCGCCCGTAGTCGTGAACATCGTCTTCTTCCACATTTTTCTTTCGCCGGATCTTTTGCCGATGGCGCTGGTGGTGGCGGCGTTTGAGGTGTTCCTGGCGTGGCACTATCGCGCCGCATTCGCGCCGCTGTTCGGTACGCCGCGCTAGCGAATCGCTCGCAGCTGCGCCGGCTCTATTTCCAACGCTTCGATTTACCTGTAAGCATTGGAATCTCGGCGAGCCGGTAGCTCAGGTGGTAGAGCATGTGACTTTTAATCACAGGGTCCCGGGTTCAAGTCCCGGCCGGCTCACTATTAAATCAATCTTGGAGTCTGTGCGATGAGCGATATTGAAAAGGTTCCGTCTGCCGGCATTGACCAGCATGAGTTCGACTTCGACCCCGATGCGCTGCGCGCCAAGTATCGCGAGGAGCGCGACAAGCGCCTCCGCCCCGACGGCAACGAGCAATACGTCGAAGTGAAGGGCGACTTCAGCCGCTACGTCGACGATCCCTACGTCGATCCGGGCTTCACCCGCGCGCCGCTGAACGACGCGGTCGACGTGGTGATCATCGGCGGCGGCTTCGGCGGCCTGCTGGCGGGCGCGCGACTGCGCGAGGCCGGCGTCAAGGACATCCGCATCATCGAGAAGGGCGGCGACTTCGGCGGCACCTGGTACTGGAACCGCTATCCCGGCGCGCAGTGCGATATCGAGGCGTACATCTATCTGCCGCTGCTCGAGGAGACCGGCTACATCCCGAAGGAGAAGTATTCGTTCGCGCCGGAGATCCTCGAGCACGCGCGGCGCATCGGCGAGAAATTCGACCTCTATCGCGACGCCTGCTTTCAGACCCAGATCAAGGCGATCACGCTGGAGCGAGGACGAGTGCCGCTGGATCGTCACCACCAACCGCGACGACCGGATGCGCGCGCGCTTCGTGGTGATGTCCAACGGGCCGCTGAACCGGCCGAAGCTGCCCGGCATCCCCGGCATCGACAGCTTCAAGGGCCACACCTTCCACACCAGCCGCTGGGACTACGGCTACACCGGCGGCGACACCACCGGCAATCTGCACAAGCTCGGCCGACAAGCGCGTCGCGGTCATCGGCACCGGCGCGACCGCCGTCCAATGCGTGCCGTATCTCGGCGAAGTACGCGAAGCATCTGTACGTCTTCCAGCGCACGCCGTCGTCGGTCGACGTGCGCGGCAACCGGCCGACCGATCCCGAATGGGTCAAGACGCTGCAGCCCGGCTGGCAGAAGCATCGGATGGAGAATTTCAACATGCTGGTCTCGGGCGGCTGCCAGGCGGAGCGACCTGGTCAGCGACGGATGGACCGACATCATCCGCAATCTCGGCGGCCTGCTGATGGCGCGGAACAAAGATTCCGACGATCTCGATGGAAGAGATCGTGCGGCTGGCGGAGATCGCGGATTTCAAAAAGATGAACCAGATCCGCGCGCGCGTCGACGAGATCGTCAAGGACAAGCGGACCGCCGAGGCGCTGAAGCCCTGGTATCGCCAGTTCTGCAAGCGCCCGACCTTCAACGACGAGTACCTGCCCACCTTCAACCGGCCCAACGTCACGCTGGTCGACACGATGGGCCGCGGCGTCGATCGCATCACCGAGAAGGGCCTGGTGTTCGACGGCGTCGAGTACGAGGTGGATTGCATCATCTTCGCGACCGGCTTCGAGGTCGGCACCGCCTACACGCGGCGCGCGGGCTTCGAGGTCTACGGCCGCGGCGGCAAATCGCTGACCGAGTACTGGGCCGACGGCCTGAAGACGCTGCACGGCTTCTGCAGCGACGGCTTCCCGAACTGCTTCCACATGGGCGTCACGCAGAATGCGTTGACGGCGAACTTCCCGCACATGCTCGAGGAGCAGGCGCAGCACATCACCGAGCTCATCCAGCACGCGAAGTCGAATGAGGCGCGATGCATCGAGCCGACGCCGGAGGCGGAAGCCGAATGGGTCGCGACAATCAAAGAGAAGGCGATGAACAACCAGGCTTTCCTGGAGGCGTGCACGCCCGGCTACTACAACAACGAAGGCATGCCGGGGAAGGGCATCGGGCCTCGCGGGCGAGCTATACGGCGGCGGCCCAGTCGAGTTCCACGACCTGATCAAAAGATGGCGCGAATCCGGCGAAATGAAGGGTCTGCGGTTTAGTTGAGGACCGCAGGGCTTTACCGACAGCCCATTTCTGTCCCGTTTGCGAAGCTGCTGAAGGGCCTGCCGACACAGCTATGAACACTTGCTGGTCAGGGAACTTTGCCCACTCTATAACAAAGATATTATTAGAGTATCGACGGTGCGGCATAACTCGGTCCGCGGCGCCGAGTCATGCGAGGCCTCCGAAGGGAGAGGTAGGCGTGGTGGGATGGTTGATCTATGGCTAAGGGCGATTTCGTGAACTGGCTGGAGCGCGAGAGTGTGCGGCGCGGAATCGACGAGAAGGGAATTGCCGCACTCGTCGATCAGATGATGGTCGAGGATCAGCTCACCGAATTACGTCGCAAGCGCGGCATTTCGCAGGCCGCCTTGGCCGACTTGATGGGGGTCAAGCAGCCGCTCGTCGCCCGTATCGAGTCCGGCGGTGTAAAGAACTTGACGCTGGCTACGATCGCGCGCGCCGCGGCAGCTCTTGGCGGACGCATCGAATTCAAAATTCGCCCGGCAAAGCGCGTGCAGCGTGCTGGACGAAGCGGGGCCGCTCGCAAAATTCGCAGCAGCCGACCGTCGGTCTGATCGTTGCGAAACGGGCGCACGCGATGCTTCAGGTTTTCGCTGAAATTTCCACCGTTGGGCGGACCTCGATGGTGCCGTGTTTCGCCATCGGGATTTTCGATGCCAGGTCGATGGCCTCGTCCATATCAGTGGCTTCGATGAGGATGAAGCCGCCCAACTGCTCCTTGGTCTCGGCGAAGGGACCGTCCATCACGGACAACCTGCCGCCGCGGACGCGCAGAGTTCTGGCCGTGCTCACCCGCTGGAGCGCGTTGGACGCGATGTAGTGCCCGCGCCTGCGCAACTCGTCGTCGTAGGCGAGCGAGTCGCGGTTGAGCGTAGCCCCTTCGTCCGGGGACAGCATCTCCATGTTCTTCGGTTCGACGTAAACGGCGCACAGATACCGCATAGGTAATCCTCCATCAGCGATCGAATGTATCGCGCACCATATAGTCGCTCGGTGGCGATGAAGATCGACAAATCACGCCCTCATGCTCCCAAGATGTTCACGCATTCGCACTGGTCGATGATCCGCGGAGCAGGCGCGGGCCGTATTGCAACGCCATGCGGAACGGCCGGATCAGCCAGTAGAGCGGGAACAGAGCGCGGGGCAGCGGGAGGAGTTCGTAGTCGCCCATCGTTGGCGCCAGCATCCGGTGCACGATGTAATTCATTCGCGGGCGCGCGCCTTCGATCGATCGAATCGGCACCGCCCATGGATCGAAGCGCGAGTGTCCCGGTCCGGCTCCACTGAACAACCCGCACGCGACGCGCGTCGCCAATGCGCGCACATCGCGGTCGTCGCGGGCAATCGCGACGACGTCTGCCGCCGCCGGCGCGCCGACCAGCTCGTGCGCAAGGTAGATGCCCGTGAGAAACATCCTGCGACTGCCGAGCGCGGTCGCCTCGTCGAGTGTCGCCCTCAGGTCGATTCCGGGCCGTGAGCGGATTGTCTCGGCGACGTCGCAGATCGAGCCGAGCTGGACCCATCCGTGCTTCGCCGCGTGAACGCAAATGTAGAGCAGCAGGTCTTCGGGGGCGATCGCGGTTACGGTACCGAATTCGAGATTGACCGCGTGGGCGCGCCGCCAGAAGGATTCCTCGCTGGGGGCGAAGTGGAACGCACGCGGCGTGACCTTCCAATGAACGTCCACGGCGCCGATGCCACCGGGCGCAGAGAAACTGTCCTCGAACTCCTGAAAGTAGCCGGTCGCTAGTCCTTCGCGCCGGGTGTGCGGAGAGAGATAACGTTCGGCGGTGAGTATTTCGGCGACTCGCGGCAGGTCGGCCTGGTGCACCAGGATATCCAGATCGACGAACTGGCGCAGTTCGATTGATCCGTACGCCATCGCGGCCAGCGCCGGACCCTTGAACGTTAGCGCCGCGACTCCCGCCGCCTTCAGCAGGGCCATCAGGCTCACGAGCTCTGCCGCCAGGTGGCGGTTATAAAGAACGATGAACTGCCACTCCGTCGCTAACCTTGACATTCCATGTGGCGGGACTAGGGTCGGGCATTCGAGTTTCAGGTACCGATGGACCAGCGGGAGGACTGCGTGACGTTCTGGCGGTCTCGATAACGCGATCCCAATCGCGCACCTGCGCGGCAAGTTCGGAGGCCCGCGCCGTGCGCAAAGGCGTCGATTCCGTAGTCGCGCCGCACAGCACGAGCGATGATTCTGCGGACAGGTTAGCGAGATTCAGGAGAGCATTGGATGCCACAACGCTATGGAACATAGCTGGCTGAAGAGCCGGGCCCAAGCCCACCGGCGAATTGAATCGACGAGGATCGGCGCGCGATCGGCATGCTACCGGCAATACGGGTAATCTAACAAATTGTAGTATTTTAGATCAGTCGGCATCATTTACGGCTTCTAACGACTAACAGTGCAAAAGAAAGCTGTGTATGAGGCTTATAGAGTCTCTTGACCCAATGGAGTCAAAATGGAATGATTCGGGCGGTGCAGATTAACCGCAACGAAGTGGATTGAGACGTGTTTTGAGCGAAGAGTCTAGGTCAAGAGTCACGAAGAGCCGTTATAGTAGAAGTCGCTAATTAAAGCGAAAGAAAAACGAAGGAGCATAACAGATATGAATCGGATAACCCCAAAGACCCCGAGCGTCGCAGCTCGTACAGCAGCTCTGTTTTTCGTTTTCACAGTCGGGGTTGCCTTGGCGACATCGGGTAGTGCGTGGGCCAAGAAGGCCTCCAAGTCAGCCGCCGTAGCCGTCTCGACGGTCAGCATCAGCGCATGTTCGTCCACCGCCCTTACCGGGACGAACACCATCTATCTGGTAACGCAAAACCTCACCGAGTCTTCCGCCAGCGGCACCTGCCTCACACTCGGTGGCACCGGCAACACGTTGGCTCTCCAGGGTTTCGACATTACCGGCCCTGGGGCCGTTGATGGCCTTGGGACACCGACGTGCGCGTTCGCCGGCTCGACCGGCAACGGAATCCACGTTGAAACTTCCGCCAATGAGGACGTGGTCGAGGGCGGCGGCAGCGATATCACGGGATTTGCAGTGGGCGTCCTGGATCAAGGGTCGAATACCGCGGGCGATGATGTCTTAACCATCGGCAACGGAGTCGGGCTCAAGCTTAACGGCGGGGGCGAAGCGACGGACTTGTGGACCAACATTGATTCCTCGGAAAACAGCATGCAGGGCATTTTCGTAGATAGCTGCGGCGATGAGTGCGGCGTTTCAGACTTCTTCGCTGGAAACAACTGTGCCGATGGAGTGCTCATAACCGGCTCCGCAGGGCCGAGGCTCAACGTGTTCCTATCTGTAGACAATGGTGGGGCCGGCGTGCACGTAGGCTGCACCTCAGGCTGCGGCACCAACTCGAGTGTCAAGGTGGGCGACGCGCCCGAAGGCGAGACAGGCGATACTTCACCGGCAGTCACAGGCAACGCGGGTGACGGAATTTTCCTGGACGCAAGTGAAGCGAGTACTGGGGATCGGATCTACCTCATAAACGCATCGGGCAACCATATTACCAGTGGCTATGATCTACACGACGCGAGCAGCACTTGCGGCGGCAACCACTGGGTCACCAACACGTTTGATCCACCCACAGGCACAGCGCGGGCCGGCAGCGTCTCGAGCCCTGCCTGCATTCCGAACACCAACTTCTGATGGTGTGAGGAAAAACCTCCGCCTAAGTCTTGATCGTTTGAGTAGAGGCTCCGCGGGTCATACGACCCGCGGAGCCTCGTGCTTCGCAGGACTCCCCGCGTAGCGCTCAGCGACGGGGCAATGTGCGATTGCTCAAGTCGTGCAGGACCGCCGCTCTAACGGTAGCGAGCGCGGAAAAATCCTTTGGCACAATAAGACGCTTGACGAGGACGGATTCGGCAACGTTCGAGAGGAACTGAAACTGACGTCCCATCATCGCGCGGTCGGTGATATCGAGCCTGTAGGCCACCTGGACCAACCCCATCAACGCCTCGCCTGGGGCGAGCTCCTCGATCAGCGCGCTGGCCGAGCATTTGCTTGATCGCGCGCGTTCGAGCAAATAGATGCGCGCGAGCCGGCGCTTGGTCGAACAAAAGTCGGAGCGCCGGGAGTTTTGCCAGCGCGACTTCGTCGTATACTGCGCAACCTGCTTCAGCTTCCGTGAACTTGCGCCAAGCGCCCGTATCGAGTCGTCCCACAATCGCAAGCCCGGATAACCAGGAAGCGTCATGATCGTTCTGCTCCCGGAAAGGGCCAGGCAATCGTCGCAGACCAGGGGATATCCAGACAGGACGAAGCTCGCCGCCAGCGTCGACTTCCCCGACCCTGCTGGGCCTGTGAATGCGCAAACTCCCCAGCGTGTCGCGACGGCAGTAGCGTGGAGGGCCTCATGCCCGCGCAGGTTTACTACCAGCGGAAGCACTTGGTCGATCAGAAGATGGCGGATGGTCTCCATACTGACGTCGTTGCGAGCGTTGCAGCAGGCTACCCGGCTCCCGGAGCTGTCGATGACAAAGTCGGCGATATCGGCGAAAGATATTACGTAGCCGCCAGCGGTCTTGCCGTAACGAAGCCACGTCCGGCCGCCCGGAGGTCGCGAACGGAGGTACCATCGGGGATTGAGACGGACGCGCTGAAAGCGTCCGCCGAGAGTCGCGCGAACTGCCGACTGAGGCGACGACGCTCGAGACGTCGGCAGCTCCGGAATCGGAATGTCTGTAAGGATTAGCAGCCCGTAGGCTTGATGGCGAAACGCGGGGGCTCTCGTTTTGCCGGGATCAGTGAAAGTAATACCTTGCTCAATCAGCCACGCGGGGCTGACGGTAAGTCTACTAGTATGGTTACGGGGATACCTTGCGTATCAGGAACGTTCCACTTCCGTCATTCGGAGCAGAACCGCCTGAAGCTGTAAGCTTTGCAACGCTGCCGTATTCGACGAGCCGGGGACTGGTGTACGGCTTCTTCAAACCCTGATTTTCTGGCGTTTGTCGCTCTTTCGTAATTTTAGTCATCTCCTACCCCGATTTCCTCCAACTGCAACTCGCGCCGCCTCAAAACGAATCGCTTGTTTATATAATATACGTGAGCTTGTTACAAACAGCGTAGCGCTCCGATTGACAGCGTTACCCAGCGCACCCAGCACCCCGCTCCATGGTCGAAAACCGCAGCCAGAATATTATGAGACTCCAGGTAAAGTCAAATTTTCATCAGGTTTGCGTCAACAGAGGCGACGCAGATCAGCCTTCACAACGTTTTACGCGATCAAATTTTACAGCTTGAAGGGTGGCACTAAGCGGCTTCCGTGGTCCCGGTCACGCGATTGAAGGGTTCCTTGATGCCGAGAAAGACCACGCTGAACCAGAATTCGACCGCGAAGACTTTCCATAGTTCAAGGATGTTCTCCTCGTAGGAGGGATCGCGGCGAGCGAACGCCTCGGCCATCGAGCGATAGAGCCTGCGTAGAATAACTCCGTCCACCCATCCACTTTTGACGATGTTGAGCCGATCGAAGAGCCGCTCTCCACCGAGCGCGATCATTGCCATCGGGTATAACTCGGAAAGGTTACTCTTGTCAGACCGCTGCCGTATCTTTTCGGGCAGAATTCCACGCATCGAATTGCGCAGCACAAACTTGCTGACGCCGGGCCTGAATCGTTGGCTATCAGGTATGGCGAACGCAAACTCCATGATGCGACGATCAAGGAAAGGGTGACGAGCCTCGAGTCGAAAGCGCGCCGTCCAGCGTCCGTCCATCTCAAGGCCGTACGGGAGTTGTCCGGAAAGATAGGTCTGGAAAAGATCCTGCTGCGTGAAGGTGCGGCTGGGGGGCAACGGCCGCCTCGCGGACAGCCGGTCCAGCAGTTTCGTTCCTGCCGCGAAAGCGGGCGTGACCAGCGGATGAAGCTCAGGCGGACGCAGCCAATCCCTAAGCATCGACTTCAGGCCGGCGGGCACAATGCCCTGCACCATCGGCCAAACTCCATATTCCGCCAGGACTTTGGTATAGCCCGGGAAAACGAATCCGGGCGGTGGATTTCGATTAATCCGAAGCCTCCGCCATGCCGCCGCAAAGCGAAGCTGGCTCAGCAGGTCCGCATATATCAGGTATGTTCCGGTAAACCACTCGTCGCCGCCCAGTCCGCACAACCGAACTCTCAAGTCGTTACGATTGCCAAGAATTGGCGTGTAGTCGGTGCATCCGCAGTTGGGAAAATCCGGGAGGTCCAGATAGTGCGTAACCTGGGCATTGAGCTGGCTGAGTGGGACAATTCCTGGAGGAAGATAGGTATGGCGATGAGGATACTTATGGATGACCTCTTCGACGTACTCCGTTTCCGCGGCGGGTCCGGGCCCGAAGGGAACTGAGAAGGTCTCAAAACTCGGGAGTTGTACTTTGCCGTCGCGACGCAATTGTTCGGTCAAACAGACAATCGACGAGGAATCCAGCCCGCCACTAAGGTCTGACTCCACTCCTTTGCTGCTGCGGAGTCGGCATCGCACGGAGTCCTTTAATAGCGATAAAAGATGTTCAGAGTACTCGTCGTCGCTCCGATAGAATATCTCCCGCGAGGCGTCCGGATAGTAGTACCGATTGGATTCAACGCCACGCGCGCTTAAGCTTAAGTAATGCGCCGGCTCGAGGCGGCGGATACCCTCGAACAGTGTTTCCTCGCGATCAACCGGGGTCCTAACCAGTATCTCTGCTATAGCAGGCTCGTTAGGTCTTCGTGGGACCCTTGGATCCTGGAACAACTGGTGCAGCTCCGAGGCGCATAGGAAGAATCCCGGGCCATTGAAGTAATAGAAGCTTTTTACTCCCATGGGGTCCCGGGCACAAAAGAGTGTCCGCTTAGATGGGTCCCATAAGGCGAGCGCGAAATCACCGATAATTCTCGCGGGACACTCTGCACCCCAACACTGCCAGGACCGCAGCATGATCTCGGCGTCTGTGCCCGTGCGAACACGATGACCGCGGGAATTCAACTCAGCTATGAGGTCGTCGCGGTTATCCACCCGCCCATCCATCGACAGCACCAGCCCTGTGGTTTCGTCGACGAACGGGCTGGCCTCAGCCGAAGCCTCGGGCGTCGTTGCGAGCTTTGCGTGCCCAATCGAGACCGGGCCGTTGCTCCATATCCCGGAGCCGTCAGCTGAGCGGTACGGGATGACAGCAATCATCCGCTCGACAGTCGAGCGATCCGCAGGAGCCCCGTCCCACTGATATAAGACTGCGATACCGCTCAATGTTCGCCGACTGGCAGCGCGGCGAAGTTTCGATGCTCACCTTCGCCGGTGACTATCCGGTCGCCGCATTCGAGCCACGCATGGGCGCGCAGAAGGTCGGGAGAATCTTTCGCGACTCCGAGCCGAAGCTGGCTGCCGATACCGCGCCGCGCAAGCATCTGGCGCGCGGCGATCGCGCGAACGAGGCAATTGCCCCCGGCCGGTACAATACGGCCGGCTGTCTCAACCGCCCAACTGATTTTTGCGGTGTCGGTCTCCTGCGCGCCGACCGACGGCGCCACTGGTTGCAGGATTTTGCGGACGGGGACGAACATCACTACCAGCCGCGCCTTGACCAGCGAGGTTACCGCCGAGCCGAGCAGCCGGCGATCGGCGGCCGGCAGTTTGATGAATTTGCGCAGTCGCGATTGCATCCTGAACCGTGATCATCCAGCTTAGACGCGAGGCGCCGACGATGGCAACATCGCTTGCGCTAGCAGCGGCATCGATGAAGATCGAGATTTCCAAAGATGTGATCTGGCGCGAATTAGGCGGCGAGGTAGTGATGCTGGATCTCGCGAGCCAGCATTATTTCGGCCTCACCGGCTCCGGCAGTGAAATGTGGCAGCTGATCGCGCAGCACGGTTCCGCCGGCTCTGTGATCGAATGCATGCTCGCCAAGTATGACGTCGACCCCGCGAATCTCAGGGCCGATTTCGAAAAACTCGTGGATGAGTTGGCCGCCAAGGGGATGTTGCGGGTAACGCGCAGCGACTGACCGTTCTCTTCCCCAACACGCTCTCTCCGGCGCGACATAATGCCGAGTAATGTCAATCGATGGTTCCCGCAGAGCGCCACACTCGACGCGCGGCTGTTGCTGTCAACGCGCGCGCTCCGCGGGCTGGCGGACGGCGCGGTCAGCGTGCTGCTGCCGGGCTACCTGACGGCGATCGGATTCAGTCCGCTGCGTGTCGGCGCGATCGTATTCGGTACGCTGCTCGGATCGGCGGCGCTGACGTTGTGGGTTGGATTGGCGACCGATCGGCTGGGGCGGCGCCGAGTATTGCTCGCGGCATGCGCGCTGATGCTGCTGACGGGAATAGGATTCGCCACGACGACGAGCTTCTGGCCGCTGTTCGTCGTCGCAGTGATCGGCACGCTGAATCCATCCGCCGGCAACGTCAGTTTGTTTCTGCCGGTCGAGCAGGCGGCGCTGGCCGAGGCGGCGGAGCCGCGGGACCTGACCTCGATGTTCGCGCTGTACAACGTGGCGGGCGCGATGGCCGGGGCGGTGGGCGCGCTGGCGAGCGGCGTGCCCGCGATCCTCGCGGCGCGGCACGGATGGGCGCTGGCGCCGGCACTGAGGTCGGGCTTCGTCGCATACTCGATCCTTGCGGTCATCGCGTTCTCGTTTTATCGGCGTCTGTCACCTGACGTCGAAGTCGAGCGCCAACCGATCAAGCGCGCGCCGCTCGAGAAGTCGCGCGCAATCGTAATCCGGTTGTCGGCGCTATTCAGTATCGACGCGTTCGGCGGCGGATTCATAATTCAGTCGCTGTTGGCACTGTGGTTGTTCCGCCGCTTCAACCTGTCGGTGCAGGTGGCGGGCGCATTTTTCTTTGCGGCGGGAATACTCGGGTCTTTTTCGCAGTTCATCTCGGCCGCGCTCGCCGCGCGCTTCGGCCGCATCAACACGATGGTCTTCACGCATCTGCCGTCGAACGCGATGCTGATAATTGCCGCGCTGATGCCGACGCCGGCGCTGACGATGGCATTCCTGCTGCTGCGGTCGTCGACCTCGCAGATGGACGTGCCGGCGCGGCAGTCCTACGTGATGGCGGTAGTGCCGCCCGAAGAACGCGCCGCCGCGGCGACGGTGACCAACGTGCCGCGCAGCCTCGCGTCGGCGCTCGCGCCGTTACCGGCGGGCGCGATGCTGAATCATTCGTCATTCGGCTGGCCGCTGATTTGCGCGGGCACGCTGAAGACGATCTACGACATCCTGTTGCTAATCCAATTCCGCGCAGTAAAGCCTTCCGACGAAGCCTAGTTGTTTTAGTCAAGCGCGCAGGGCGAGCATCCCGTCCTGAATCGCGAGGCGGCCGTCGCCGCTCAACACCTCGAAGAAGACGACCGCGCGATCGCGCGCGAGAATGTGCACCGTCAGCGTCGAAGGCATCATCACCATCGCGCCGAAACGTCCAGCGACTCGCTCGATGCGCGCGGGATCCTTGCAACGTCTCACCCTCGATTATTCGCGAGACTGCCAACGCGAGCGTCGCAGTGCCGTGCAGTATGATCTCGGGCAGTCCCGCCGCGCGTGCGACCGCGGCGTCGGTGTGTATCGGATTAAAGATTCGCGCGCACTCGGTATAGATGTGGGCCATGCCCGCAGGCACATCGACCTGGCACTCCGTCAGCGGCTCTCCTTCCTCAACGAGCGGCTCGATCGGCAACGGCGCAGTCTTCGCCGGTGCGTCAGGGCCGAGAACCTCGACGCCGCGATAGATCGAGCCATACCAGCTCGTGCAAACCGGCTTTCCTGCCGAATCGACTGTGTCCAGTCGCGTGACCATGTACGCGCCCGGCTTGCGCCGCTCGACTCCAGCAACGGTGAGCTGCGTCGTCAACCGCTCGGGCGGCCGAATCGCGCGATGCAGCACCGTGTCATGCGTCGCGTGCACGCCGCGCATCGCCTCGTCGCGCGTGAGCGAGGTGGACTTCTCGAACAGCGTGCGCATCGCAACCAGCACCGGCCATTCGAAACATACGGGAAACATCGGATGCGCGATCACGCCGCGAACGGTGTCCATGTAACATGGCATCGAATCGCCGAGCGCAGCGGCATACGCCATCGTCCAGCGCGAATCGATCTCGCTGACCAAGGGCGTACCCGCACTCCCGACGATGGAGGATTCAATCGGCATGACAGTTACTACTAACCGCCGCTCAGCGACGCGTCCACCGTCTCGTCGGAGAGGTCTATAGCGGAGTCGGCGCCCGGATAGTACCTTAGTGGCTATGCCTACCGACGACCGAGACCCCAACGCTTACTACAAGAGCAAGCTGGGCGTCGCGTTTTACGACCTGTTCAGTGGCGACGCGCATCTCAACGGACCCGCAAAAGGCGACGTATCCTTTTACGTTGAGTGCGCACGCGAGTTTGGCGGGCCGGTGCTCGAGCTGGCGACGGGAACCGGACGCGTGCTGTGGCATCTCGCGGGCGCAGGATTCGAGGTCGTCGGTATCGACGTTTCGGATGGGATGCTCGTGTCGGCGCGGGCGAAGGCCTCAAGCGAATCCCCGGAAACTGCCGCCAGGGTGCGTCTCCATAAGATGGATATGACGTCGTTTCACCTTGACCAAATGTTCCGGCTCGCGATCGTGCCGTTTCGAGCGTTTCAGCATCTGATAGTTCCAGAGCTGCAGCGTCAGGCCTTGCGATGCGTGCATCAGAGCCTCCTACCCGGCGGCCACTTTGTGATCGATGTGTTCGATCCTCGACTCGAGCACTGCGTGCCGGACGCCGCGTCGCCGAATCCGGAGCGCCGTCTGAAAGATCCAAAGAGCGGACATACCGTCGTGCGTCGAGTCCTCGAGCGCATCAACGATCCAGTTCGGCAGCTAGTCACTGAAACATTCCGCATCGAAGAACTGGACGAGGCCGGCGTGGTACTCGCGTCCGAGGAAAGCTCGTGGACACTGAAGTGGTCGACGCGCCAGGAGATGCGCTACCTGTTCGAGCTGACGGGATTTGAAGTGATAGCCGAGTACTCGGACTTTTTCCGCGCGCCACCAGCCTACGGCAAAGAGCAGTTGTGGGTCCTGCGCCGGCTCTAGAGAAAGCTGCCGACTATTCCCTGGCCCTCGAGATCGACTTGCTGCGGACTGTTCTGTGCCGAGTCGGTAAACGTCAACCCATTGGGGGCGTTGACCTTTCCGGTAACCATCGGATGGAACACGACCTCGACCTTGCATGACCTGCCGGGAGCCAACGGCGCTCCGGAGCATTTGTCGCTTTGTATCGAGAAGGCCTCGGCGGCGACAATACTGGTAAAGGTGACAGCCGACCCGGATTTGTTGGTGACAGTTACAGTCAGCGGCGCACTGTCATTGGTGGCGGCGACCTTGCCGAAGTCGTGCGTGTCGGGGTTGAGTTTCAGCACGGGGCCCGAGTCCGCGGCCGCGCTATGAACAGCAACGGTTGCGGCCGCCGTGGCCAGAAGAATCGCGGCCAGCATCGATCCGGCCGACAGGACTAATCTTTGCAAGGACATGTTTGCTCTCCCCTTTGGGCACTCCAACAAAGAAAGTGACCGTGGCCAAGAGTGCAGTACCAAAACATTACAAATTGTACTGAACGATGACAGCGAAGCAAGCGTCCGTACTATGCTCCGATCCACAAATGATATTGTCGTCAGTTCTTGCGGCGGGCGCGGTACCGCCTGATCAGCGCGTTCGTCGAGCTGTCATGCGCTAGTGCTGGTTCCTTCGCTGATTCCAGCTCCGGGATTATCTTCTGCGCCAGGACCTTGCCTAGCTCTACGCCCCATTGATCGAAGGAGTCTATGTTCCAGATTGCGCCTTGCGTGAAGACGCTATGCTCATAGAGAGCTACCAGCTTACCCAAAGTCTCCGGAGTTAGTTCGTCGGCGAGGATCACCGTCGATGGGCGGTTCCCTTCGAATACTCTTGCGGGCACCAGCCAGTCGGGGGTGCCTTCGGCTTTTACCTGATCGGGAGTCTTGCCGAATGCCAGCGCTTCGGCCTGCGCGAATATGTTTGAGAGTAACAGGTCGTGATGGCGTCCCAGCGGGTTGAGCGCGCGGCAGAATCCTATGAAGTCGCATGGGATAAGCTTCGTGCCCTGGTGGATTAGCTGGTAGAAAGAATGCTGGCCGTTGGTGCCGGGCTCGCCCCAATAGATGGGGCCGGTCTGGTAGTCGATGGGCGCGCCTTCGAGAGTGACGTGCTTGCCGTTCGATTCCATCGTCAGTTGTTGCAGATAGGCGGGGAACCGCTTCAGGTATTGCTCGTAGGGCAGCACCGCAACGGTCTGCGCGCCGAAGAAGTCGTTGTACCAGACGCCTAGCAGGCCCATCAGGACCGGCAGGTTGCGCGCGAAGGGCGCGGTGCGGAAGTGCTCGTCGATCGCATGGAAGCCCGAGAGCATCGCGCGGAAGTTATCGGCGCCGACTGCGATCATCGTGGACAGGCCTATCGCGGAATCCATCGAGTAGCGGCCGCCCACCCAATCCCAGAAGCCGAACATGTTTTTCGTGTCGATGCCGAATTTCGTCACTTCGGCGGCGTTGGTCGAGACTGCGACGAAATGCTTCGCGACCGCCTTGTCCTCGCCAAGCGCGGCGAGCGACCAGTCGCGCGCCGTGTGCGCATTGGTCATCGTCTCGAGCGTGGTGAAAGTCTTCGACGAGATGATGAAGAGCGTTTCGGCCGGGTCGAGGTCGCGCGTGGCCTCGGCGAAATCGGTGCCGTCGACGTTCGAGACGAAGCGCATCGTCAGGTTGCGGTCGCTGTAGTGGCGCAGCGCCTCGTACGCCATGACGGGACCGAGATCGGAGCCGCCGATGCCGACATTGATCACGTTGCGGATGCGCTTGCCGGTGTGCCCCTTCCACGAGCCGTCGCGGATGCGCGCCGAAAAATCCGCCATGCGATCGAGCACCTCGTGGACCTTGGGCACAACGTCGTCGCCGTCGACACCGATCGATGCACCGCGCGGCGCACGCAGGGCGATATGCAGCACGGCGCGCTTCTCGGTCACGTTGATCTTGTCGCCGCGGAACATTGCGTCGATGCGCGCGCGGAGCCCCACCTCGTCTGCCAGCGCGAGCAGCAGGCGGATGGTCTCGTCGGTCACGCGATGCTTGGAGTAGTCGAAGTAGAGGCCGGCGGCCTCGACGACGAGGCGCTCGCCGCGCTTGGGATCTTCGTTGAACATCGCGCGCAGGTGACGGCTGTGAATTTCATTGTAGTGGGATTGCAGGGCTTTCCAGGCTGGGCGATTGGTGAGGGCAGTGGTTGACGTCGGCATGATGGACTCCTTGTAGATCGTTCGAAGAGTCAGAATCTTGAATCGCGCGCGGAGAAGATCGCGCGCTGGACGCGGACCCTCACCTTAGTCCTCTCCCTAACAGGGAGAGGAGATAGGACAGGGAGAGGGGATGACAGGCGTTGCGGGGCGAGTATCTGGAACATGATGAGTACGGCGGGGACCAGGTAAAAAATTGAGCCGGGCACCCACATGATAGCGCCGGCGACAACCTGGTCGCCAAGGGGAGTGAAGCCCGCGATGCGCGGCGCGGTCGCATATAAGGGATAAATCAGCCGATCGGAAAACATGAAGAGCGCGGCGAGGATGGTGTTCTGTCCATCGGCGAGCAGCAGGTAGGGGAGCATCGCCCATCGCGGCCATCGTGCGACGCTCGGCCACGGCTGGATGACGGGATACCAGAACATCAGCGCGGTCGTAAAAAAACATGCGTGCTCGACGACGTGCCATCCGTCGGACCGGAGCGCGAGCTGAAACGTTGCGGGCAGATGCCATCCCCAAGTCGCCGCCACGAATGCGATCCAGCATACGAGCGGATTGGTTAGCCACGTGAAGAGCCGGCGCACGGCGGCCGATCGAAGAAGCGGGCCGACGATTGCCTTGGCGAGCCGCGGAGGAAGTCCGCGGACGAGTGCAATCGCCGGAGCGCCGGCAAGGAGGAGCGGCGGTGCGACGATCATCAGCAGCAGATGCTGGATCATGTGAATTTGCAGCAGCAGATCGTCGAGGGCCTCGAGCGGCGATGCGATCGCGATAAAGAGCGCCGCAATCCCGCCCATGAACATCGCGAGTCGGGAGAAGGGGAAACGATCCGGCATCTGGCGATGCAGTCGCGCGAAGCCGCGCGCGTAGATCGCGGCGGTGACGAGCAAGGTCGCGATCGTGAGGACGGGCGGCGTCCACGAATCGATGGCGGTTTGCAATACGGGATTCATCGGGAAGCTCAGTTGCCCGACGCGGGAACCGCCGGTCGTGCCGAATCGCGCGCGGGCGGTTCGCCCCGCGGATGCATCGTGGCGAGGAATGCAACGAGCGCGTTGACCTCTGCGGGCGTCAAGTTCTTGCCATAGGCCGGCATGTTGCCGCCGCCTTGGATGATCTGACGAACGATCTGGTCGCGCGTGAGCCGCGTCGCGGTGTCGTCGAGCGCAGGCCCGCGCATTCCACCCTGTCCGCCGAGTGAATGGCAGTTGCGGCATTGCTTGCTCTGCACGAGTAGCGCGCCCTGGAGTTCCAGCGGAGTGCGGCCCTTCACGTAGTCGATGGGCGTCGGCGCACTGCTCCAGGCGTCCATCACGGGCGACCACGGAGAGAACGTGCCGAGCCAGGTGAGGGTACCGATCGTTGTCACGACGAGGATGACGATCACCACTGAGAAAGGACGTCGACGCCAGCTCTTCTCACCGGTGCCTGAAAGGAAGGGCAGGGCGAACAGCAGTCCGATGACGGCGACGGGACCGGTGAGCATCAGGAAGGTTTCGGTCCACGGCGGCAGCAACGCGAACAGTGAGAATAGCCACAGGAAGAAAAAGTCGGGGCGCGGAACCGTCTGGATGATTGTCGGATCGGGCTGGCCGTTGGGGCCGATCGGACCTTCGACGGCGGCGACGATGAGCAGGCCCAATATAATAAGACCGGCGAAGACGAGATCCTTCTGTGCGGCGAATGGCATGAAGGGCTCGCCGTCGGCGTGTACCAACTCGTGGTACTGCTGCAAGTAGGTATTGCGTCTGACTATTCGGCCGGGCATCGGCCATTCGTTAATGCCTAATCGCAATACTAAGAAGAGATGCAGTCCGACGAAGCCGATGAGTAATGCCGGGATCACGAATACATGCAGCGCGAAGAAGCGTGACAGCGTTTCGCCGGCGATGATGGGGCCGCCGAGAATGAGATCGACGACCTTGAAGCCGATGATCGGCGTGCGCCCGGCGATCGACGCGCCGATGCCGAGGCCCCAGTATGCGTTCTGATCGAAGCGCAGCACCTGGCCGGTGAACGCCATGCCGAGCGTGCACAAGAGCAGTACGCATCCGGCGACCCAGGTGAGTTCGCGCGGAAATTTGTACGCGCCGAACAGGAAGACCTGGATCATGTGGACGAACATCAGGGCGACCATGAAGTTGGAGCCCCAGCCGTGCAGCGCGCGCAAGTACCATCCGAGCGGCTGCTGGTAGTTGAGGTAGATGAGGCTGTCCCACGCGCGGTCGGCCGCGGGCGTATAGACAGTCGCGAGGCAGATGCCGGTGACTACCTGCAAGATGAAGACGACGAGCGTCGCGCTGCCGAAGATGTACCACCAGCTCGCGGAGCTGCGCGGCACGGGATGCGCGGCGACCTCGGCGATCGTGCTGCCGACTTGCAGGCGATCGTCGAGCCATCGGCCGACTGATTTGAATACGTCCATCATGCGTTAGGGTGGCCCAGCGTCGGCAACTGACCCGCGTAGATCCAAAGCTGTCCCGCGTCGACCTTGTATTTGTACTGATACAGCGCGCGCGGCGGAGGTCCCGAGGCGTGCCGGCCGTCGGAGTAGAAAACTCCGCCGTGGCATGGGCACATGAACAATTCGGATTCGGCGAACCATCGCACCGGGCATCCGAGATGCGTGCAGTTGATGGCGAAGACCTGGAATTCGTCGCCGGCGAGGCGTCGCACCCAGCATGGAATCTTGGCAGTCTCGCCGTCCCATGCTTTCTTGAAGGGGTTTACATACTCGGCCAGCCGCGTCTGATTTTCCGGATAGTCAGTCAGCGGGCCGAGCGCTATCCAGTCGAGCCAGGTGAAGCGGCGCGCGGGCGATAGTACGTAGCCGACAATAGGTATTGCGAATAGTGCGACGGCGATTGCGTTGATAGCTATTCCGAGACTGAACAAAAATGAACGCCGCGTGGTTTTTTCGGTTGATGGACTCATCTAATAGCCTTTAGGGGCGATCAGCACCGCTGCGTGCTGGTGATCAGTGCGCCTCCCGAAGTGATCTGAGCCCGGCGCGGAGCTCGGCCACGAAGAGTTCCGGTTGTTCCCAGGCCGCAAAGTGGCAGCCTTTCGCGAGCTTGTTGTAATGGATGAGTTTGGGATACGCCCGCTCTGTCCAACTCCGCGGAGCCGCATAGATCTCGTCGGGAAAGACGCTCACGGCAACCGGGATGGAGACGTTTTTGACGTCGAAAAAGGCCAGCTTGTTTTCCCAATAGAGACGAGCGGAAGAGATCGCCGTGTTCGTCAACCAGTAGAGTGTGATGTTGTCGAGGACGTCATCTCGCGTGAGGCCCTCCGGCTGTCCGTCGAAGACGCGTGTCATTACCGCGTAACTGCGAGCGTCGTGATCGAGGATCCACGCCGCCAGGCCGACAGGTGAATCCGCAATCCCGTAAAGCGTCTGTGGGCGGTTCGCCATCTCGAGGGCGTAGCCCAGGCCGTGCTTATAGAAAAAGTCCAGCTGGTCGTACGCGTGCCGTTCGTCGGCTGAGAGACCGGATGGCGGCGGCCCGCCGAGCTGGAGTGCCTTGTGCAACGTCGGCTGGAACAGTCGCAGGCATGTTGGTGTGAATGCCGAGCAATTCCGGAGGCGCCTGCAGAGCCATCTGCTCTGTGACAGCATCGCCCCAATCGCCGCCTTGAGCCACAAATCGCGTGTATCCGAGCCGCTTCATCAGCACGATCCAGGCACGTGCGATGCGGATGGGGTCCCAGCCGGTCGTGGTCGGCTTGCCTGAAAACCCGTAGCCCGGCATCGACGGAATCACCAGATCGAAAGCGTCCGCTGCGCTCGCGCCATGTGCCGTGGGATTGGAAAGTGGATCGATAATCTTCAACTGCTCGATGACCGACCCGGGCCATCCGTGCGTGACGATGAGCGGCAACGCATTCTCATGTTTCGAACGAACGTGAATGAAATGAATGTCGAGCCCATCGATCTCGGTGATGAATTGCGGCAGGGCGTTCAATCTCGCCTCGCACTTGCGCCAATCGTGATCTGTGGCCCAATAGCGCGCGAGTTTCTGAATCGTCGCGAACTGCACGCCTTGCGATTCATCCGTGACCGTTTCCCGATCAGGCCACTTGGTCGCGTTTATGCGCCTGCGCAATTCGGTAAGTTCCGCTTCGGGAACATCCACCTGAAACGGACGAATCGTATTGTTGGTTTGGGTCATGGTGTCCTGCTCTTGAGAAGCGTTGTTAATTACTCAGTGCCAAAGGTGCGGGACGTTTCGACGCAAGCCATGCGACGATGTCAGAGACCTGTTGGGGAGTCAGCGGATGTCCGCCCGCGGCACTTTTCCAATCAGGATGACCAAGCTCGGGGCGTCCCGCGATCACTATCGTGCGCAAGTACTGATCGCTGACGAGTGATAAATAGGATGCGTCGACTACAGAGCCTGCGATGGTACCGCCTTTGCCGTCGGGGCCGTGGCACGATTGGCAATTCGCCGCATACACTTGCGCGCCATTGCTTGAATCGCCTGCTGCGGAGCCGGAATAGGACGGGGCGCCTGCACTGGCTCCTGGAGGGCCAGCCCAGTTTTTGCGGATGCCGGCGATCACAATGTTGATCTGTTGATCGGTCAGCGAACCGCCGGCGCTTTGCGCAAAGGGCGGCATCGCTGTGTTGGGAACTCCGCCGGCGATCACGCGATGCATCGAAGCGTCGTCGATGATTGCGAGGTAGACAGGATTGTTCATCGCGATTGCAGCGCCTGACTTGCCGTCGGCGCCGTGGCATCCCGCGCAGTTCTCGCCGTACAGAGTGGCGAAGTCGGTCACGTTGGTGGGACGTAGCGGGAGGTCGGCCTGCGTGGGACGGCCGGGCAGCGAATCGCATCCGGTGATCAGGATTGCTGCTACCGATGCGATCGCGAGGAGCGGTTTGCACTTGCGCGCGTTCAACCTGGTGCTAGTCCTCGCGTTTCTCGCCGAGGCCGGGCGCCTCGATTCCCGTGCGGACGGCGAACGGCAGATGCTGCAACGTATGCACTCGCTCGGTCAGGTTCACCACGAAACCCGCGACCGCGCCGAACGCGATTTGACAAAGGATGAACCATCGCCACTCGATGCGCGCGTCGAGCACGGGATTGATGACGCTGAGCGACGACCACAGCAGGCCGGTCCATAGCAGCGGCGCGACGAGCGCGGCCCACAGCGCCGGGTAGCGGGGGAACATCGGGAGCATCACGCCGTAGAGCAGTCCGACGAGGATCGAAGCGGAGGCGTGAATGATGAGCGCGACGACGAATGCTTCCGGGATGAATGACGAGAGCGTCGCGGTGTCGGCGTTGGCGAGGTTCGCCATCGCGGTCGCGGCCAGGATGTTGACGGTGTACCAGGGACTGCCGTGGAGCGCGATGCCCTGGAGAGCGGCGAGAACAGCCATCGCAACACCGCCGGCAATGCCACCTTTGATTCCCGCGGAGTACGGATAAATTTCGAGCGGCAGAATGGCGCGATTGCCCAGTTCGCCGACCTGCAGGTAATCGATACCGATTTTTTCGGGAACGACAGCTTCGACTGTCGGCACGACGCGAACCATCTCGCGATGTTCGACCGGAAGCACTTCGCGGAACCATCCGACCGCGCCCGCGATCGTGAGGACGAACCCGACCATGCTGACCGCCACGTTGGTGACGAGGCCGGCGAATGCGAGCGTCAGGCCGAGCGCGAAAATCATCGGCCACGCGGTCGGCGCCGGCGCAGCAATTACTCTGTCGGTATTTTCATCAATAGCCATTGCATTAGCTCATCGACCGACTACGTACACGGTCAGGAATACTACTACCCAGACCGCGTCGACGAAGTGCCAATACCATGAAAGAACATCAGTTCGCTCGACGTGGCGATCGTTCATGTAACCGCACATAGTCAGAATGAACACAAGAAGGATCAGCAGCAGGCCGACAGTAACGTGAAGTGCGTGCAGACCTACCAGTGAGTAATAGGTGGTGCCGAAAAGATTTGTGCCAATGGTCAGGCCGTCATGGTAAATGAGGTTGTGCCATTCCATCGCAGTGCCGATCATGAACTCGAGACCGAGCGCGAATGTTATGAACCACCAAGTAGCGAAGGCTCGAATCGAACTGGCGCGGAGTGCGTGAATCGCGAGGACGATCGTGATGCTGCTCGAGAGCAGGCAAATGGTATTCAGGATTGGAGGAGATAGAACGTCCCTGGGATAGGGCCCCGTCAGGCTTTTGCCGAGATAGAAGATGTAGGCGACTACGAAAATCGTGAAGAAGGCCGACTCGGTGAGAATCAACGCGAGAACGCCGACGTGGCCGCGTCGTGGAAGGGTGTCGCGCCACGGGGTCGTAGTCGCCGAAATTGTCGTCGGTGCGGCAGCCATTATTCGTACTTCCAGTCGGGATCTTCTGGATGTTTCAGGTCCCACAGCGGGCGGCGGCTCTGCACCACTGGTGACTCGGCGAAGTTGTACTCCGGCGGTGGCGACGACGTAGACCATTCCAGCGTCCAGGCATCCCACGGGTCGTCGCCCGCCACCTCGCCGGAGCGCAGCGAACGCACCATGTTGATTACAAATGTTAGTACGGCGATGCCTTGCACGAGCGCTCCGACTGATTCGACGAAATTGAAGGTGTCGAGTCCGCGCCCGGGCTGATACGTATAAATGCGCCGCGGCATCCCGCGGAATCCGGCAAAGTGCATAGTGTCGAACGTCAAATGGAAACCGATGAAGAATAGCCAGAAATGCCACTTGCCGAGAGTCTCACCGAGCATCCGGCCGGTAGCCTTTGGGAACCAGTAGTAGATAGCGGCGAATATCATGAAGACGATCGCACCGACTAGTACATAGTGGAAGTGAGCTACAACGAAGTAGGTATCCGTGACTTGCCAGTCGAAGGGTGCGACGGCGAGCATGATACCGGTCAGGCCCGCGACGAGAAACTGGAACAGGAACGCTATGCTGAACAGCATCGGTACTTTGAAGCGAAGTTTCCCTCCCCACATCGTTCCCAGCCAGTTGAAAATCTTGATGCCGGTGGGAACGCCGACGAGCATACTCGCGGCCGCGAAAAAGGAATTGCCGGCGGGCGTCATGCCGACCGAAAACATATGATGCGCCCACACGCTCATGCTGATAAACCCGATCGCGCACGATGCCGCTACCATTACGCTGTAACCGAAAATCACCTTGCGCGAGAAGACTGGAATGATCTCGGAAGCGAAAGCGAAGGCGGGAATTACAAGGATGTAAACCTCGGGATGGCCGAAAATCCAGAAGAAGTGTTGCCACAATATTGCCGAGCCGCCCGCCTGCGTGTCGAAGAAGTGCGCGCCGAGAAAACGATCCAATAGCAACATCACCTGTGCGGCTGACAGCGGCGGCAATACGACGAGCATCATGAAGGAGACGACGACCGCGAGCCACACCAGCACCGGCATCTTGCTCAGCAGCATCCCTTCGCATCGCATGCAGAACGCAGTGGCAACTATATTGATGGCAGTCGCGGTCGAACCGACACTAGTCAGCAGAATACTCAGTATCCAATAGTCAGTGCTGTTGCCGCGCGAGAACGGCAACTCTGTCAGCGGAGCGTATGCGAACCATCCAACATCCGGCGCGCTGCCCGCGCCGTAGAGGCCGTCGCCGCCGATATAGCTGAAGTAGAGCAGCAGCGCGCCGAAAAACCATAGCCAGAAGCCGAAGGCGTTGAGGCGCGGGAAGGCGAGATCGCGAGCGCCGATCATCAGCGGCACGAGGTAGTTGAAGAAGCCGGTAAGGATCGGCATCCCAACCAGGAAGACCATCGCAGTGCCATGCATCGTCATCAGACGGTTGAACACCTGCGGCGGCACGATGTTGGCGTCGGGCATGGCGAGCTGAAGGCGGATCGTCATCGCCTGCAGGCCGGCGACCACGAAAAAAAAGAGGCCGCCCGCAACGTACATGATGCCAAGCCGCTTGTGATCGACGGTGACGACCCATTCGTGCAGCTTGCCGAGGACGGGCAGTGCTTGCGCGTCGTCGATGGCGCCGAGTGCGATTTGCTGGTCGATACTTCCCGCCATGCTCATCTCCCGCGGTTAATGCAGCGTAGCCAGGTACGCGACGAGATCGTCGAGGTCTTTATCGCCAAGATTCATCGCCGGCATCAGCGCGCCGGGTTTCATGACATTGGGATCGCTCACCCAGACCTTCAGGTGATCGGGTGTGTTCATCGCAGCGCCCGAGCCGATCGTCTCGCGGGTCATCAGATGAGTGAGGTCGGGACCGAAACGCCCGACGGCCGCGGTGCCTTGAATCGTGTGGCAATTGACGCATGCAGTGGATTCGAAGACCTGGCGGCCGTGCTCGACGGATGCGTTGAGCGCGGGCGGCTTCTTCTGCGAAGCAACCCATCGATCGAAGTCGGGACGCGGCTCGACGATCACGCGCAGTATCATCAAGGCGTGCTCGGTGCCGCAATACTCGCCGCATTGGCCAAGGTAGGTTCCGGCGACCTGAGGATCGATCCACATCGTATTTTTGCGATTGGGGATGACGTCAGTCTTGCCGGCGAGGCGCGGCACCCAGAAACTGTGCGCGACGTCGGCGGATTCGAGATCCAAAAAGGTCGGCGTCGGGTTTTTCGGATCGCTCAGCGGGACGTGCAGCTCGTTCGCCGTCACCACGCCCAGGTCGGGGTAGTGAAACTCCCACCACCACTGGTGCGCCACCACACGGACGTTGATCGCGCCAGGCGGCGGCGCCGCCGCCTGCACCGTATAGATGGTACGGGCGGTGGTAAGCATGAGCACCAATACAATAAGGACGGGGACCGTCGTCCATGCGAACTCGATCGGGTTACTGCCGTATACCTGCGGCGGCTCGCGAGAGTCGTCGCCAGGTCGGGCGCGAAACCGCACGATGCTGTAGGTCAGCAGCCCGCCGACAATTAGAAAAATTACCGCGGTTATCCAGATGACGAAGAACGCGACGGTGTTGATCTCGTGGGCCGGAGTCGAGACCGCATCGAAGATGCCGCTCGGGGGAATCTTCGAGTTCGAATCGCCCATGCCCCAGTCGTTCGCGAATGCTGCAACGGGAGTGCAAGCGATTACGGCAGTAGTCAAGCTCCAGCGCCGCATAAGTGCGTACAAGATTTTCGCAGCCCCCAGACCGCGCGGCCGGCCGCGCGCTTACGCAATTGCCAGGATCAGTCAGGTGCGATGACTAGCACAAAACATTTTTTATGACTAAGCGGCCTGGGAACACCGGGAACTTCAGGCCAGCCCGAGCTTAGTTGCTCGAGTTGGCCGATACGATCGCTTGATCTCCGCGCGGCAGGATCATTACCTCGGACATCCGAGTCTCGGGATCCATCCTGATGAAGTAAGCCGGGAAGCCGGTTTCCGCCACCGCGACGTTGGTGCGAGCATCGCAGCCGCATCGCGCCACCATCGCGTCGTTGATGGTGGCGAGCCGATCGAGACTAAGTGCGGCTAGATGCAGGTTCGCGTCGTTGACGAACAGATTCAGCGTCGAGCCTTTCATCTCGACGCTTGACGCGACGGCGGTGCCGGAGACAGTCGCGGTCTTGACGACCCATTGCGTGAACTGGCCCTTATCCATCTTCGCGACGTTGGGATGGTTCTTGCGTGCCTCCGCGATGGCCGGGTTGAGCGAGTGTTTCCTCGCGGTCGAATCGGCGAAGACCTGGGCGTCGGCCAACGTCCAGATTTGCTTCGACCACTTTGCGACCGTCGCCGGGTCGCCGCCCGGTAAACTCTGGTATTCGGTGGCGGCGCTTTCCGCGTCGGCCAGGTCGTGAGCGGCGAGCGCGGCGTCGACCTCATCGGCGTCCTTGTGGCGATCGTCCTCGTCGATTTGCGCAACTATCGAGCCGCTCCGGCTACCTGGTTCCTTCGACGCATCGAGGCAGACGGAGCGCTGCTCGGCCAAGGTGTAGGTCGGGCGACCAATCTTGAAGTCGCAGAGACAGAGGTCGTCCATCACCTCGCGGCGTTCGCTCGCACTCAAGTCGTTGCTGGCCGACAGAGCGACCAATTCTTGACGGGCCGCCGGATAATTGGCGGCGGCAATTTGGCTCCGCGCGGAGCTCAGCGCAGCCGGAGCGCATCCGGCAAGCGCGACCGCGAGTGCGAACGCGACGGGCGCATCCCGGGTAATCCACGAGAAAGCACTGGGCAGCGTACAGGTGCGGAGGTGGCGAAGCATTGAGTTGATTATGGCAAACACAGCGTCCGATTGCCTACCGATCTGGATGAGAAAAGGCACGCTGTGTCGGCGCCGGAATCATTGAATGTAACGCGATGCGACAGGAGTGGAGTCAGATTGGCGCGCACGGTTTTCTCCAGGCAGCTACGGCGACTCTTTTCGCGAAGCTGCGGTGGCATGAGTGGTGCACTTCACCCTCTTGGAGACGAATCGATTGCGCTGACGAAACGCGCAAAGGAGGACATCAAAAATGAACTATATCAACAAACTCATGGTGAGGGTTCGCGAGAGCAAACCAGGGCAGACAATGACTGAGTACGTGCTGATTATCGCGGCGATCGCGGTGGCTGGATACATCGCGTACCAAGGCCTCGAAGGCGGAATCAACACGATCATCTCGAACGTGACCGCAACCCTGAAGGCGGCGTAAGTGGCATCTGGCTTTCGCAAGCAAGTCGATTGCACTTGTGCGAACGACAAGGAGGACGTCGACGATGAAGTCAATCACAAACTTATCGTTGGGGGTCCGGCGCGAAGGCCGGAAGGGTCAGACGATGACTGGGTATGTGCTGATTATCGCGGCGATAGCGATCGCAGGTCAGGGCCTCGAAGGCGGGATCAACTCGCCGACGTGACCGTAACTCTGTCGGCTAAGAAAAAGCTGCCCCCAAGCCCGCGCAGTCCATACCAGGCGCGCGGGACAGGCGGCGGGGACTGAGTTCCCCGCCGCGCAAAGCGGGCGGCTCGCGGCGGCGGAGGCGGCGCGGACGAGGGAGCTTCGGGCCGGTTCGCGACGCCGTACCGAATGAGCGATTTGAGCGAGTTCCGCGCGTGAAAGGGGGCGCGGGTCCGCGGTGGCGGGCCGCGCAAGTATGGGGGCATAGATGAAACGACCGATAGTGTTCGTGATCCTCGCAGGAATGGGCGCGCTCCTGGCCGCGATTGTGGTCTTTTCCGCAATCAGGAAACGCGAGACCGAAGTGCAGCGCGCGATGGCGCATACGGTCGAAGTTCTGGTCGCGGCCAACAACATTTCGCTCGGGGCAAAAATCGAGCCCGATTCCGTCAAGCTCGCCCGCTGGGCCCGCGACAGCGTCCCCGAGGGCGCCTTCACCGATCCGCAGGCGGTCGCCGGCGCCTTTGCCAAGAGCGAGTTCGTCGCCAACGAGCCGATCGTCGCAAGCAAGCTGTTTATGGGCGAAAAAGTCTCCGGCGTGATGCCGTTGCTGATTCCGCCCGGAATGCGTGCGATGTCGGTACCAGTGGACGAAGTCTCCGACATTGCGGGCTTTGTCGAGCCGCACACTCGCGTCGACATCCTGGTCGCCGTCGCAGGCACGGGCCCGGCCGAGCCGTCCTTCTCGCGCATCGTGCTCCAGAACATCGAGGTGTTGGCCGTCGCGCAGGAAATCGAACACGTCAAGGACGCGCCCGAAGTCGTCAAAGTCGTCACCCTGCTGGTCACTCCGGTCGACGCCGAAAAACTCACATTGGCGAGCCGCGAGGGACTGCTGCGCCTCGCTATGCGCAACTACAGTGATGCCAAAATCGTCCCGACTAACGGCATCGCGCTGACCGACCTGCTGCACCGCGGCATCTCGGCCGGCGCCACGCTGCCCGTAATGCAGGTACAGCCGGCGCCGTTATCCGCGATCATCGCGCGGCCGGCGCACGCACGGACGGCGCTGCGAGTCGAAGTGCTGCGCGACGGCAAGTCGTCGGAGGCGATTTCCTTTGTCCGTTCCGGAATGGAAACACGTGCTGCGATCGAACCGCACTCGGACCAGCCGCCTGCCTCGGCGCCGCCGATACCGGCCGCCACAGGATTGCCCGCAGCTCCCGAAACTCCGGTCTCGTCGGCGAAGCCGGTCTGGTCCGCCGCCTTTGTCGAGCCGCCCGCGAGTGCATTCGCAGCAGTTAGGGCCGACGCCGTCGAAGGGCGCGGGTCGATAAATCCGGACCAGTTGAGGCCGGGAGATCCGGGGTACGAGCCGGCGCCAAAGACTTATCAGGTTCCGTGATCGCAGGTGGCAACAAGGGGGAAGCCATGAGGGTACGCAAAATCATATACGCAAACATTTGGGCGGCGAAGAAATTCTGCCGGCTTCTTGTATCCGCTGGGATGCTGATGCTCATGAGCGCCGCAAGCGGCCAGGCCCAGGTGAAAGACGTTGCCGATTGGGTCCCGGTTTCGATGAACGCAGGCGAGACTTACGTCATCGCCGATATCAAGCCGGGCACCAAGCCGTCGTTCAAGGTCGAGCAGAATCCAAACGCCTTCGTCAGCTACGACTCGCCGTCGGGCAAGCTCACTATCCTCAGTGCCGCCGCCGGCCGCTGGATAGTCACCGTTACCAACACCTCGGATCGCGAAGTCAGCTACAACGTCAACGCGTTCGCGGCGGCCAAGCCCGGCGCGCCGCTGACGCCGGGCAAGGCGCCGCGGTCGATGAGCGATGAGGGACTCGACTCGCGGCCGGGCGCGGGCGCCTCCATGTCGGTAACGCCGGCAATGCCGGAGTCGGCGAATCTTTCGCCGCCGCCTTCGTCATCGTCGCCGGCTCCATATAGCGTGACGCTCTCCGCCAGCACGCCGTCCGGCTACGACGCGAAATGGAATGTGCCTGTGCAACCGGGTACGGGCGTTCAGACCTACGAGCCAAGTCAATCGGTTGGCCCGCTCGAATCGCGCGATGGTCAGTATCGCAACGATCCCTCGGTGCTCGATTCAAGTTCGGGCTATGACAGCGACACGGTCTCCGGCGGTAAGCATTATCTGCCGTCCGACGCCATCTCGTTGATGATGGGCACGTCTGAGGTAATCGACTTTGAACGTCGCGTCACGCGCATCTCGGTCGCCGATTCGAAAATTGCCGACGTGCAGGTGATCGATCCCTTCCAGCTCAACCTGGTTGCGCATCAGCCCGGTTTCACGACGCTCGCCGTCTGGGACGCCAACGGACGTTACGAAGAGCGCACGGTGCGCATCGACGCCAGCGGCCGCCAGCAAGTGATGCTCAATACTATCGTTGCCGAATTGGACCGCCAGAAGCTCGAAAATCAGGGAATTAACCTTTCGGTTGCATTCTCCAAGATGGGCCTGTCGCTGGTCGGTCTGCCGGGCACAGTCGCGACGCCCTACAACGCAAGCAGCACTCTTTCGAGCTCGGCCTCCGCGGGATCCTTGTCGGGCACTACCTCGCCGAACGGAGTCTTGCCGGCGGGAGGACAGATAATCCCGCTGTTGTTGTCGTCGACGATGACCTACGGCCTGGCTGCTCAGAATGCCGACGTGATGTGGCAGGCGTTCTTCCAGTTTCTCGAGAATCACAGCCTCGGGAAAATTCTGGCCGAGCCGCATCTGCTGGCGAATTCCGGCGAGAAGGCCAAATTTCTTTCCGGTGGCGAAATCCCGATTGTAATCGCGCAAGCGCTCAACTCGACGATCGTCTTCAAAACCTACGGCACCTCGGTCGAGTTCATCCCGACCGTGGTCGGGCGCGACGATATCGAACTGCTGGTAAAGCCCGAGGTCTCCCAGCCCGACTACGCTCAAGGTGTCAGCCTCTTCGGCTTCACAGTGCCGGCGTTTGTGACGCGCCGCGCCGAGACGATGGTGCGGCTCAAAGACCGGCAGACCCTGATTCTTGCCGGCCTGATTTTGCATCAGAAGACCTCCCAGGTGCAGAAGGTGCCCTACCTCGGCGACATTCCGTGGGTAAAGGGCCTGTTCCGCACCACCTCGTACTCCGACCAGGAGAGCGACCTTGTGATGAGCGTGACGCCCGAAATAATCCGGCCGCTGCCTCATGGCGGACAGGTCTTCCTGCCCACCAATCGCGGCGAGTTGAGCGCCGAAGAAATCAAAACCAAACCGATCGAGCCGCCGGACGCGGCCCGCCCACGCTTCTAGGCACGCTACGCGGGAGATAGTTCGAGTGCCATTCAACGGATCAAACGGCGACGGCCGGCGCAGCACGATGAAGGTCATGCTGGTCGGCGACCCCAGTGAACAGCGCGCCCAGCTCAAGGCCGTGCTGGCGTCGCTGGCGGAACCTAAGCTCGAGATTATCGAGGGCGAGGCCGCCACCGCCGCAAATCTCTCTGAAAACGCCGCCACGCCGCCCGACGCGACCCTGGTGATGGTCAATGGCAACGAGGAGTCGGCTCTGAGCTTTCTCCACAGCCAGTCACTGCATTCGCCGCGCCCAACTCTGCTCGCGTTGCTGGCCGCGCGCTCGCCGGGCCTTATCAAGCGGGCGTTGCGCTCAGGCGCCGACGAAATTCTGTTCATCCCGCTCGACCCGGGAGAGGCGACGCGCGCCCTGCTCAAAGTAAGCGAAGCGCGCTGGCGCACCGAGCGCCGCGAAGGTGGTGTGATCATTTCAATCGCGAGCCTGGTTGGCGGCGTCGGCGTGACTTCGCTCGCGGCCAACCTCGCGCTGGCGCTCGAATCGCTGCATCAACGCGTGGCGTTGGTCGATCTCGATCTTCAGACCGGTGGCCTGGCGGTCTTTCTAAACCTCGACCCCGAAGTGACCATCATGCCGCTGGTACGGCTCGACAGTAAGCTGGATTCGATTCAGCTCGAATCCGCCCTGACCAAGCATCGGTCGGGCGTCTATTTGCTGGCCGCGCCGAAGCGAATCGAGGAGAGCGAACTGGTTTCTGATATCACCGTCGGCACCGTGCTCGATCTGATCCGCCAGTTGTTCGACTACGTGATCGTCGATTGCGGCGACCATGTTGACGAAAACGGCGTCGCCGCGTGGGAGCGCTCTGACCATCTGTTTTATGTGCTCAACCAGTCGATCGCGGCCGCTCGATGCGCCTGGCGATTTATCGATCTGTTCGAGCGCCTGGGTCTGACGACGCTGGAACCGCGCTTCATTCTCGATCGCTACAATCCTTCGCATCCGCTGACCGAGAAGGCTATCGAAGCAACTCTCGCCAAGACCATCTACGCCAAGATTCCGACCGACGATCGGACTTTTGAAACTATCGAGATGAAAGCGCAGGACCTTTTCCAGGTTGCGCCGCATTCCCCGGTTGCGCGCGCGATGCTCGAGCTGGCGGCACTGGTGATGCCGCGGGTTGAGCTGGCCGCCGCTCCGGAAACGTTCATGTCGCGGCTCAAATCCGCCTTCGGTACGCATTGAAGTCCGCGCCTTTGAATTCAACGAGGTAATCAGGATGGGACTGACCGATCGGTTGTCGAATGTCACCAAGGGGGCGCGCCCGCAGGACTCCAGCAGCGCCGGCGGCTCGCTTATCGGCGCGACGGTGCGCCGGCGCAAGGACGCGATCGCGGATAGCTCGCGCCGCCTGAAGGTCAAGGTTCATAACAAATTGTTCGAGACGATCAACGTCTCCAAGCTGGAGACCCTTGAGCCCGCGATGGTCTCGTCAAAGGTAACCGCGGCGATCAATGACATACTCAACGAAGACGGCCGCCTCCTCACCGACGGCGACCGCAACCGCCTGATCGAGGAACTGAAAAATGAGTTGCTCGGCCTCGGGCCCCTCGAGCCTCTGCTCCGCGACGACGAAATTAACGACATCCTCGTCAACGGCCACAACCAGGTTTACGTCGAAAAGCGCGGCAAGCTGCACGCCACCAACGTCGTCTTCCAGGACGACCAGCATCTCATGCTCATCATCGATCGCATCGTGTCACGCGTCGGCCGGCGGGTTGATGAATCGTCGCCGATGGTCGATGCGCGCCTGCCTGACGGCTCGCGCATCAACGCGATCATACCGCCGCTGGCGCTCGACGGACCGGCGCTCTCGATCCGGCGCTTCGGCAAGCATCGATTCGACATTGGCGCGCTGGTCGAAAAGGAAGCTCTAACCTGGGACCTGGTCGAATTTCTGCTCGCCGTCGTTCGCGCTCGTCTCAACGTGATCGTCTGCGGCGGTACGGGCTCGGGCAAGACCACGATGCTGAATTGCCTGTCCGCGTTCGTGCCCGAAGACGAACGAATCGTAACTATCGAGGATTCTGCCGAGCTGTCTTTGCAGCAGCCTCATGTCGTGAGGCTTGAGACTCGCCCGTCCAACCTTGAGGGCCGCGGCGAGGTCACCCAGCGCGACCTCGTCAAAAACTGCCTGCGAATGCGCCCCGACCGAATCGTCGTCGGCGAGGTTCGCGGCGCCAAGGTCTTCGACATGTTGCAGGCCATGTCCACCGGTCATGACGGCTCTATCGCCACCATCCACGCCAACAGCCCGCGCGAATGCCTGGGCCGGCTCGAGATGATGATGCTGCTCTCGGGCGTCTCGATTCCTCAACGCGCGATGCGCCAGCAGATCGCATCCGCCGTCAACATTATCGTTCACGTCAGCCGGCTCTCCGACGGCTCGCGCAAAGTCATGAAGATTTCCGAGATCAGCGGGATGGAAGGCGACATGATCATGATGCAGGACCTGTTCGAGTTTGTCCGCGCCGACACCACCGCTGCCGGAAAAATCAACGGCAATTTTCAATCGACCGGCATCCGCTCGACCTACACCCAGCGGCTCGAAACGGCCGGCTACAAGACCGAGTCGAAGGTGATCAAAGCGGCGGCGCGATGAACTTCGGCGAGCTCCTGATTCCGGCTGCGGTCGCCGGCTTCTTCCTGGTGGTCTGCGCGCTGTTCTTCATGAGCCGCGGCAATCGCCCCGGCGTAAATCGCACCGTCATGCAGCGCATGTCACGGCCCGACCTAGCCGGTTTCGATATCACCAAGACCGATCGCCGCCGCCTGACCGGACGGGAATTTCTAAGCTGGTTCTACCGCCTCAATATCCTGCAGAAGCTGGAGGAAAATCTCTGGCAGGCGGGAATCTACGCGCGCATCGCTGATGTCCTGCTCGTGATCCTCCTGATGTTCACCGCAGGACTGTTCGCGGGCCAGGCGATTTGGGGCAACGTATTGATCTCGATCGTGATGGGAGCGGCTCTGGCAAGCCTGCCGATCATTTATATTCGTGTGCGCCGACAACGCCGTCTCAAAGCATTTGCCAAGCAACTGCCATACGCGCTCGACTTGATTAAATCGTCACTGGAAGCGGGCCATACACTGCTGCGTGGATTGCAAGTGGTGGTTTCCGAGTTCGCCGATCCGATCGGCACCGAATTCCGCTCCGCTATCGAACAGAGCCGACTCGGCCTCCCGCTCGCGCGCGCGTTGGAGGAGATGCTCAAGCGCGTGCCGCAGGAGGATCTCCGCCTGCTGGTAGTTGGCGTCCGCGTGCAGTCGGAAGTCGGCAGTTCGCTGGCGATCATAATCGGCCGGCTCTCCGAGATCGTTCGCACCCGCCAGCGCCTGCAACAGCAAATCAAGGCGCTTACCGCCCAATCCAAGATGAGCGGGATACTCGTAGGCTTCCTGCCGATCGTGATGCTCGGCGCCTTCAGCATCATCCAGCCCAGCTACACGAACACGCTCTTCTTCGATCCGAGCGGCCAGAAGATTCTCGAAGTTGCGGCGACGCTCGATATCATGGCGTTCCTTACAATCCGCAAGCTGCTCAAGGTGAAGTACTGAGAGGTCAAAGATGCCGGCAGTTTACGCCAGCCTCACGGTATTTCTATTGTTCGCCGCGGTCTCCGTCGCGATCTACGCCGCTATCTACGGCATCAATCGTCCGTTTGACGATCGCATTACCGAGCTGGGCGTGAAGATGCGCGTCACGTACGGAAATCCCGCCAACGTCGACATGGATTCCGCTACATTTGCGAACGCTCTGTTTCGATGGGTCGCGAAGCATCTTCCCGAGCCCGCGCTGAACACTCCCGAGCGGGAGAAGCTGGCGATGACGCTGGTCCGCGCTGGCTTTCCCGGCCATGGCGCCGTTCGCACCTTTCACTTCGCCCGCTTGGCATCGACGGCGGGAGTCGCGATCCTTGCGATGGTCGTCTCGATCGCACTCGGCTTCCACAGCATCAAGCCGCTGATATTTATGCTCATTGGCGCGGGCGTAGGTGCGTTTGCCCCCAGCTATTACATCGGCCGCAGGGCCAGAAAGCGGACGCAGGAAATCGCCAGTCAGCTCTCGGACGTTTTGGACTTGCTGGTGGTATGCGTCGAAGCAGGTCTCGGTCTCAGCGAGGCGATAAAGATTGTGGGCTCCGAGACGCAGCGCCAAAACCTCAAAATCGGAACCGAGCTGTCAATCGTATCCGCCGAGCTCGCCGCCGGCAGCACGCTGGGCCAGGCGCTCAGGAGTTTCGCCGATCGCACGGCGGTTGAAGACATTAAGCCGCTGGCCGCCACCCTGGTCCAAAGCGAAAAGCTGGGGGCGCAAATTGGTCCCGCGCTGCGTTCGATCTCGGACACGATGCGCACCACCCGACGGCTCCGCGCGGAGGAGGCGGCGGCCAAAACCACAGTGAAGATTCTTTTTCCGCTGGTGCTCTTTATCCTGCCCGCGATGATGAGCGTGATCGTCGGCCCCGCCATGATTCAGATCATGCGGGCGCTCACCGCCGTCCCCGGCCATTAGGGCCGCTCTTGACGCGAATGAGTCGGCACAATACCGATCGATCATGGCCGATTCGGAACCTCGCGCCCGCGCTCTCGAGTTATGGAACGCGGCGATGCGCTTTCACATGAACCATGATCTCGAGCGCGCGGTCGAACTCTATACAAAATCAATCGAAATCTTCCCGACCGCGGAAGCGTACACGTATCGCGGCTGGGCGTTCGAGGGAATGGGCCGGATTGACGACGCAATCGCGGAGTGTCATCGCGCCATCGAAATCGATCCCGCCTTCGGCAACCCTTACAATGATATCGGCGCGTACCTGATCGCCAAGGGTGAGCTCGACGAGGCAATCCAGTGGCTCGAAAAAGCCAAGACCGCGCCGCGTTACGAGCCGCGTCACTACCCGTTCATGAATCTCGGCAGAATCTACGCTGCCAAGGGGATGGTGAAACGGGCGATCGATGAATTCGAAGGCGCGCTCGCTTTTGCGCCGGGCGATGACGGTTGCGAGTCCGCGCTGGCGCAACTGCGCGCCCTGTTGAATTAAAGTGATCAAACTCGGAGAGCTGGCGCCGGATTTCGAGCTCGCGTCGCAGGACGGCGCGCCGTTTTCCCTGAAAAATCTTCGCGGCGCCAAGGTGCTGCTGTGGTTTTTCGTCGAGGCCAGCACGCCCGGATGTACGCTCGAAGGACGTGGCTTTCGCGACCATCAGGCGTACTTCGACGAAAACAATATCCGCGTCGCCGGCATCAGCTTCGATTCGCCCGAAGACAACGCCGCCTTCGCCCGCCGCCACGAGTTCGGATTTCCGCTTCTAAGTGACACCGATCATGCTGTCGCGATTGCGTATGGGGCTTGTTCGGGAGCGTCCGCGCGATATCCTGACCGCGTGAGTTTCCTGATCGACGAACATGGAAAAATCGAACGTGTGTACGACCAGGTCGATCCTCGCGACCATCCGGCCCGCGTGTTAGCCGACGTTCTGGGCGTGTGATCCTTCGCATGGCTTCGATAAAAATCCGCGCCGTCATTTTCGATCTCGATGAGACGTTGATCGAAGAGGAGACCTCGAACGACGCTTCCGCGCTGGCCGCGGGCGAGATCGCATTCGCTCGCCACGGCGTCGATCGCGTCGCGCTACTCACCAGTTTGCGCCGACGCTCGCGCGAGCTGTTTCTCGCCGGTCCGATGATCGACTACTGCCGCGACATCGGCATCAGCGCGCGCGAAGCGCTATGGGGGTCCTTCACGGGCGACGATTCGTCGCTCGCGCAACTTCGCGATTGGATGCCGACCTACAGATTGCAGTCGTGGATGGGCGCGTTGAACGAATCAGGCATCGACGACAATGCACTCGCCGCCGAACTCGCCGAGTTTTTCGTGATCGATCGAAGGCGCCGCCATGTCGTTTTTGCCGAAACAGAACAGGTGCTGCATGAGTTGAAGAAACAATTTCGACTCGGGCTCCTCACCAACGGCGCACCGGATATACAGGGCGCCAAGATTGAGGGTTCGAATCTCGCCGGCTTTTTCGAGACGATCATCATCTCGGGAGACCATGGATTCGGAAAACCCGACCCGCGAATTTTTCGACTGGTGCTGGAACGATTGAAAGTCGCGCCGGCTGAAGCGGTGATGATCGGCGACAGCCTCAACCGCGACATCGCCGGCGCGCGCGACGCGGGCATCCGAACCATCTGGATCAATCGCTACAACCGAACGCTTTCCGACAGTCACGCCGTCCCTGATTTTCAGTTCACCGACCTGCGCGAGCTGCCAACTCTGCTGAAACCCGCCGAGTAGTCCGCGACCGAGTGGCGGCAAACCAATGTCGCATTCTGACTGCTCGGCGCCATCGTAGTGCCGCGTCGCCAGCGGCCCGAGGAGGGTAGCCCACTCGTGCCCATCGCAGACCACCGTTCATCGAGTGTCCCGATTCCGAAACGGTGGTCCATCTCTTGCTCTAAAGTGCGTGGTGCAGCATATCGATACTCCCGCTTCAGGAACTCCGCCCGCGAACGGCACGACGGCCAACGGCGACGGCGCCAGCGAGATGGTGGCACTTGGCCAGCTCGTGCATAGCGCGGACCGGCTTGGCGGCATGGTCGTGCGCTCGGCGCAGGTGCGCAAGGTGCTGAAGTCGGTGTCGCAGTTGAGTCCGTACAAAGCCACGGTGTTGATCTCGGGTGAATCCGGAACTGGCAAGGAACTGATCGCACGCGCACTCCACACGCTGGGCCCCGTTCCGGGCGGTCCGTTCGTGACGCTTAACTGCTCCAACCTGGTCGAATCGCTGGCTGAGTCGCAGCTATTCGGCCATATCCGCGGTGCGTTCACTGACGCGCGCGACGAATCGCAAGGATACTTCCGATCGGCGAATGGCGGCACGTTGTTCCTCGACGAGATTGGCGAGTTGCCGCTCAAGCTCCAGCCCAAGCTGTCTGCGCTCAGTCGAGACGCATGAGATTCAGCCGGTCGGTTCGTCGCATAACTACAAGGTCAATCTGCGCCTGGTCGCGGCGACTAATCGCGACTTGCGCGCGATGGTGAAAGCGGGAACGTTTCGCGACGATCTATTCTTCCGCATGAGCGCTGCTGCGATCTTTATTCCGCCGCTGCGCGAACGGCGCGAGGCGATCCCGGCCTTCATCGGATATTTCATCGAGCAATACAATCAGTTGTTCGGCAAAAGACGTCTCGGCGATTTCGCGCGCGGCGATCGACGTGTTGAGCGCATATCAATGGCCGGGGAATGTCCGCGAACTTTCCAACGCGATCGAAAGCGCCGTAATTCTAAGCGAGAACAATCGCATCGTCGTTTCCGATCTGCCTGAGCAGGTCGTCGATGGAACCGGTGCCGAGTTAATGAACCGGCAGGCGGAACCGCCGCCCGCCAACGGGCACGCGCCCGCATCGGTGGCGCGGCGCCTGCCTACTATAGATTTTGGCGCCGAGCCGCTTGGCTTCCTGCTCGACGACGTGATCAAGAAGACCCTGGTGCGTTCGCTCGAAGAGACCGAGGGCAACCGACGGCGCGCCGCCGACCTGCTTGGCGTGTCGCGCTCGACGCTCTACCGGATGCTCACGCGCTACGGGATCGCCGAGAATCCGCACCACCTGTCCGTTCAGCACACTATCTAAGATTATGCGTTGGTCATTTAACGCTGCGACTCTCTTGCTGGTCGTCCAAATCTTCACCGCCGTATCAGCGTTCGGCGCCCCGCCAGTTTCGGCTCTCGATCCTGATTCTGAGCCGCCCTTCGTGGTTTGCAAAAACGAACAGTACGCGCTCTGCGCCGCGGCGAGTTGTTTCGTTTACGACGGGGTCGCTTATTGCAAGTGCGACATCATGCGAGGTGACAGCATCAGTCTCCAGCTCAGTTACTCGAGTTCCGCGGGCGATCGAAATGTCTGCGATGTGAACCGGCAGGGCAAGGCCAATGGTTATATGGTGAGCACCTTCAGCCTCCCGGTTGGCGTGAACAAAGGTGGTCCCGCGGCGGTATACACCTGTCCCGGCTCGGCGGACGCGGGAAATGGAGTGATCGCGCCGGTAGCGTATGGTCAATGTGACGGCGGGATTTGCTTCAAGAGCACTACGGCCCAAAAATTCCCGGGCTTTTCCGGCAAGCTTCGCGACGATGAGATCATGTGCTCGTGCCCGATTTCATTGACCACGACAGCAGGCAGCTCGGACAGTCTCGGATATCAGATTTTCGGTCCGTACCATCCGACGGCGCCGATAGGGAGCAGATGCGACGCCAGCGCATGTGCATACTGCAGCGTGCCCAACCCCACCGCTAACGGAGCATCACTTTTGGTTGGAGCCGTAACCGGAATCCCGCAATTCCTTGCGCTCCAGCTCGACGGACCACCGCCGCCGGAGCTCAACGAGTGTCTGTGCACATGTACGCAGGCGCCGAGCCCGAATGGAAGCGTCTCCTGTACGGTGGCGGAAGATACGACTCCTTAGCCAGCCGTCGCGCTCCCTCTAGAAGCTGGAAAACCTGGACCGATTCGATAACAATTCGGTCTCGATGAAAACGGGCACGAGACTTTTCGCGGCGATCGCCGTACTCGCAGCTCTTGCCAACGGTCGCACCGCTGCCGCCGCTTCGCCGTCACCGGAACTCGTCGAGTCTCGAGCGTGAGGTTTCGCTCGAACTGGCGCACGTGCGCGACAGCGGTCCAACCGATCCCAGTCAGCGCAAGCAGCTTTTCGATGCGAGCCAGTTGGAGCAAAAGGGCGAGGCGGCGATCAAATCCGGCGACTACAAGTCCGCCGAGGACAGCCTGCACCGAGCGCAAGCGATACTGCGCCAGTTTTCCGACTGACGCGTTGGCGCCGCATTCATCGCGTGTGGGGCTTCTGCTAGGTTCTAGTCACGGGTTATCAAGTGAGCGGATCCGATCAAATCTGGGCTGAGGCGCTGCGCACGCTCGAGCGCGGGCAGCCATTCGCGCTGGCGACGGTGGTGAACGTTCGCGGATCGACGCCGCGCGAAGTCGGCGCCAAGATGATCGTGCGTGGAGACGGGCAGTTTGGCACGATTGGCGGCGGCTGCGGCGAAGCCGAGGTTTTTCGAAAAGCTCGTGTATTACTTGAAGAAAGCGGCGACCGCGGTGCGCGCCTGGCCGAGGTCGATCTCACGGGCGATTTCGACCAGCGCGAGATAGGCACCTGCGGCGGCATAATGGACGTCTTCGTGGATTTGTGGTCTCCCAGCCGCGACCTTGAAATCGCGCGCAAGCTGGCCGGGGCCGCCGAGCGCAGCGCTCTCGGTGCGCTGCTGACCGTGGTCGACTCCGGATCGCGCACCGAGTTACCAGCCGGGTCGCGTAAGTTCATCGATCCTCGCGACGCGGGAGCGCCCGATGCGGGACCGATCGATTTGCCGGCGGCGGGGTTCGCGCAGATCGTCGAGCGGACGGCCGATGCGATTCCGACCCTGCTCGAAGTCGATGGCGATGGCGGACTGCTGGCGGTCACGCGGCTCGAACCGAACGGCAGCGTGAGGTTGTTTGTCGATCCTATCGTTGGGGCACAGCGGCTGATCATTGTTGGCGCGGGTCATATCGCGGTGCCACTGTGCGCGCTGGGAGCGATGCTCGGGTTTCACGTCACGGTGATCGACGATCGCGTATCGTTCGCGAACCGTGAGCGGTTTCCGAGAGCCGACGAAATAATCGTCAAGCCGTTCAAGACCGCAATCGAATCGCTCGCGCTCGACGGCCACTGCTTCCTGGTGAGCGTCACGCGCGGGCATTCGTTCGACGAGGAAGTTGTGCGTGCGGCGCTGATGCAGCCGTGTGGATTCGTCGGGATGATCGGATCGCGCCGGCGGGTGAAAGCGACGCTCGAAAGAATTGGCGAGAGCGGAGTTCCCGAGGAACGGCTGGCCGACCTGCATGCGCCGCTGGGAGTCGCGATTGGCGGCGAGACCCCGGAAGAAATTGCGATCTCGATCATCGCCGAAATTATCCGCGAGCGCCGAACCAAAGAGCGTGACGAGTTCACACTCGGCGTCCGCTTCGGCAGTCTCAAACGCACGAAGTAGCGGGATCGATGTCGGCTCGGCATCTCGAAGGCATCATCCTCGCAGCGGGCGAGTCGCGGCGGATGGGCTATCCGAAGCCGCTGCTCAGGATTGGGGGACGGACTTTCATCGAGCAGATAGCGGAGACGATGCTCGCCGTAGTGCCGCGAGTTGTGATCGTACTCGGGGCGCATCGCGATCGCGTGCGCGCCGCGATTGCGCACGACGCCAGAATCGCGATTGTCGAGAATGCCGACTATCTGCGCGGCCAATTGTCGTCGGTGAAAGTCGGACTCAGCGCAATTCAACCGAGCTCGGGCGGCGTGCTGATCCATCTGGGAGACCATCCGCTGGTTCGCCAGGAAACGTTTCAATCGATAGTCGACTACTACCGTCGCGCGGACAAACCGATAGTGATTGCCAGGCACGAGGGCCACCGCGGCCACCCCGTGATCTTCGATCGCGCCGTGTTCGGCGAACTCCTGTCCGCGCCGGAAGAAGAAGGCGCGCGTCACGTCGTAAATGCCGACCCGTCGCGAGTCGCCTACGTCGATCTTGACGATCCAGGAATCAATCTCGACCTTGATACGCCGGCCGACCTGGCGCGCGCGGGTCTTTCGCTACCTCCAAGGGCGTGATCTCTGGTTCAGACGGGTCAACTAACCTATTCTGTGGCTCAATGGCTCGATTTCGGACTCAGTTCAATGGAGAGAAGCGGAAATCGGGCGAAAACGTGTAACCGACCGGCAGTCTATTGCGTATTAATAAACACTTATGTCGGGTGGCTCGGCGGGTAGAGGGTGCAGATTGAGCGCCAAGCCCGACGAGGAACTGATAGCCGAAGTCCTTGGCGGCGATACCGACGCCTTCACCGAACTTGCGGGGCGGCATCGGCCACGTGTGGAGCGTTTGTGCCGGAGATTTTTTTCAGACGAAGAGATGGCGCGGGATATCGCGCAGGAAAGTTTTATCCGAGCATACACGGCGCTGGCGACATATCGGGCGGAAATGCCGTTTGGCGGATGGCTGCGCGCGATAGTGGTGAATCTGTGCTACGACGAGTTGCGCAGGCGCCGGCGGCGTCCGGAAGAGCTGGTGGGGGATTTCAGCGCGCCGGAAGTGCAGTGGATGCAGACGACGAACGTGGCGTCGCCGGAGGATATCGTCGGTGAGGCCGAAGAACGGCGCGAAGCATACGACCTGGCGCATCGGCTGCTCGACACGCTGAAGCCTGAGGATCGAATGGTGATGGTACTCAAGGAGAGCGAAGATTTGAGCGTCAGCGAAATCGCCGAGACGCTTGGATGGAGTGAAGCGAAGGTAAAAATTCGCGCGTTCCGGGCGCGGCAGGCGCTCCGCAAGCAGGCGGAGCGGATGCTGGCGGCGGGGCGCAACAGGTAACAGTCATGAATTGTTTTGAAGCACGACAGGAATTCTCGGCGCTGTGGCGCAAGACGCTCGCGGCCGAACGGCGAACCGAACTGCTGGAGCACCTCAAGGGGTGCGAGAAGTGCGATCACGCGTTTCGAGTGTTCGCGCTGACGGCGCCGGTGCTGCATGGCGAGGTCGAGCGGCAGGCACAGCGAGTATCGCAGCCGGCGCGGCGCGAGTTCTCGCTGTCAGACAGACCGCGCCGATTCGCTTCGGTCTCGCGTGAAGTACCGCGGCCGAATCGATGGATCCCGATGGCGGCTGCGGCGGCGATATTTGTATTCGCGACCAGCGCGGCGTATCTTTCGGCGCGAGTGCCGGATGAATCGATGGGCGAGGCGTTGTCGGTGCCCGAGTCGAGTATGAGTACCGAAACCGCTGGCGATCCATTAGCACCGGAGATGCCGCTGACAGAGAACGATCTTGCCAGCTAGGTCGAATATCTGGTTCAGCTTTCTGATTGGGGTCTCGTGTCTTCTGATCGGTTTCGCGCTGAGCACGATGGCCTACCGATATCGTTACTTGCGAGTGCCGGGCGGCGGGTTGATTGAGCGAATGAATCTCGAGCTCAATCTGACGCCCGCGCAACGCGATAAGGTGGGCAACGTCCTGCGCGACACGCGGTTCAAGGTCGAGAAAGAGCGCCGGGATTTCGATCACAAACGGCATCAACTGTTCTGGGATGGTTTGGCGCAGATTCGCGGCGCGCTGACGCCGGATCAGCAGAAGATATTCGATCGCGATTTCACGCAGCCCCCGATGCACGGTGGACCCGGTGACGAGGGCGGCGATCACGATCATGGGCCGCCTGACGAAGGCGCTCCGGCCTCCGCGCCTCCGGGGTCGCAGAACTAGCACCCAAATCGGGCCAGCGGAATCCTTCCCCACATAGTTCTTGAACGATCGTTCTGGACTCTTTGCCATCGGGTCGAGCCGTGTTAGTAGATCGGCTTAAGTCGGTTTTGAAACAACGACAGGAGGGCGAGGCTATGAAACGCACTGGCGTTCATCATCTGGGGCTGGCGACTCTCGATCTCGATCGCACGGTCGAATTCTATACCACCAAGCTGGGCTGGGAGGTCGCGTGGGCCGACATCATCGAGCCGGCCGAGGGCGGCAAGATCAAGCATGTGTTCCTGAACACCGGCGACGGCAGCCTGGTCGCGTTCATGTGTCCGGAAAAAGTGCCGGGCATGCCGGCCGAGTGGGCGACCGACATCAACAGCGCGCAGGGACTGCCGGGCGCGTTCTACCATTTCGCCTTCCATTGCGACGACGTGACAGAACTCGAGGCCAAGCGCGAGGAATTGATCGGAAAGGGCGTCGACGTGACGCCGGTGGTCGACCATGAATGGTGCCGCTCGATCTACTTTCGCGATCCCAACGGGCTGTTGCTCGAATATTGCACGACCGTCCGCGCCTTCACTGCAGAAGACAAGATCATGAGGCATCACGATCAGCCGGGGCCGATGGTCAGCGATCCGGCTGATGCGAAGAAGGTTTACAAGATGCTGATGGGTCCGCAGTCTTCGCCGAAATTGAATCGCACGCCGGTGTGAGCGCAGCCGCTTGACGACTGGATGAGCGGCCGGCGATCATTGGATCGCGCGGCCGCTTTTCTTTTTCGCCGGGGGATGCAATTCTCAACCGGAAGCAATTCGCAGCAGGAGCCTTTGACGATGGCAGAGATAGGACTTTTCGATGCGATTTATTCGGCGCGATCGCTCAGGCGCTTCAAGCCCGACCCGGTTCCCGACGACGTAATCACCAAGGTGCTCGACGCGGCGATTCGCGCGCCGTCGGGCAGCAATCAGCAGAGCTGGGAATTCGTGGTCGTCAAGGACGCGGCGCAGCGCAAAAAGATCGGCGCCGTGTATCAGAAGGGTGGCGCGATTTTGAAGGCGTTGTACACCGATCGCGTCAAGCCCGAGCACATGGCCGAAGACACTTACAACAAGCTGATGGCGTCGGCGTACTACCTGATCGATCACATGGCCGACGCGCCGGTGTTGTTGATCGCATGCCTCAAGCAGGTGCCGATGACGGGGCCGCCGCCCAAGCTGCCGCCCGAGGTGGCAGCCGCGATGAAGAGCCAGGCGCGGATTTCCGGCTCGAGCATCTATCCCGCGGTGCAGAATATTATTCTCGCGTGCCGCGCGACTGGGCCTCGGCACGGTGCTCACTACTATTCACACGTTCTTCGAGGACGAGGTGAAGGCGATACTGGGGCTGCCGCCCGAAGTGATCACCTATGCGCTGATGCCGATCGGTTATCCGCAGGGAAAGTTCGGCCCGATCAAGCGCCGCCCGGTGAGCGAGGTCGCATACCTGGACCACTACGGCAATCACTGGAAGGGTTGAGCGCGGCGCGTTATCAGTCGGGCTCGGTCTTCAGATCTTCGGTGACTTTGCCGGCGAGGTGGCGGACCTGGTCGTGCTGCGAGAGCAGCGTCGCGAGCACGGCCGGGTCGGATTTGCCGCCGAGCCGGTACTCGTCGGCGGCGTGCGCGAATTTCTCGTAGGCGTTCAGCAGCTTGACGAAGTCGCGATGCGACGGGCGCGACGATTCGCGCGGCGTCGCCGATGAAAACGCGTTGGCCTTGTTGAAGGCGTAGTAGAATTCGCCCATCTCCTCGGACGACAACTGGCGATCGTCGAGCTTGAAATAAGTGCGGCAGTAGTCGGCGAGCTTGTCGGACATATCGGACAGCAGCGACACGTTCGCCGCCATCGTGCGCCGGTAGTCGGAAGAATAGCAGGCGGCGGCCGTGGTGATGGCGGCGGCAAGCGCGAGAAAAAAGACGGGCCGGCGCAGACCGGCCCGCCGAAGTGATTTCAACAAAAAGCGACCGCGCCTCTTCAGCCGAGATACTCTTTGAAGAACGCGATGGTCCGGGCCCACGCCTCCTTCGAATGCACGGGATGGAACGACGGGCGATCGTCGCACATGAAGCCGTGGTCGGCGTCGGGGTAGAAGACGACCTCGGCCGGCTTGCCGGCTTTCTTCAGCGCGTCGCGAAATTCGTCGACTTCGGTGATTGGAATGAACGCGTCCTTGCCGCCGAAAAACGCCAGCACGGGCGCGTTGAGGCCGTTGACGTAGTCGATCGGCGCCTTCGCGCCGGGCTGCGAAGATTTCATGATCCTGCCGCCATAGTACGGCGCGGTGGCTCTGACAGCCGGATTGCGGCATGCGGTCAGAAAGGCGATGCGTCCGCCCATGCAGAATCCGACGGTGCCGAACGCGGGCTTTACTTCCTTCAAGGCCTTGAGGTGATCGATCGCCGCGCCCATGTCGGCGACCACTTGATCGTCGTTGACGGAGCCCATCAGGCGAAAGGCGCCGGGCAGATCGTTGTAGCCGACGACGTTGTTGGGTTGGCGAAAATAGAGATTCGGCGCGATCGCGACGAAACCTTCGGACGCGAATTGATTGGTGATGCGGCGGATTTGGTCGTTGAGGCCGAACGCCTCCATCACGACTATGAGCCCGGGATAAGGACCGCCGGACGCGGGGCGCGCGAGATGCGCGGGCATCTTCTCGCCGCCGGTGCCGACGGATACTTCATTTGAGACTACTTCCATGATTGAAACCTCCTTGCCAAAGATTCGCGCCGTTGACGAACGGCTTGCGATCCAGGATCGCGCTTACAACGTCAGCGATCCATCGATCCTTCTCGCATACAACGAGGTCCGGCTCAAGCGAGAAAATGTTAAGGAGTCGGCGCGCGTCTATTGCGCGAGGCAATAAACCGACTAACGGCTCGAGGCAGGAGGTGCTCATGCCCGAATTCCACCAGAGGTCCGTCACGTTGCTGACGACCCTCGGACCCGGTATCCGCGCCATTCGTCGTCATCCAATCCTGGCAAGTGGCAGACAACGTTCCGATGACGTTTGGGGCTGCGGATCCCGTCCACGTCGCTGCCGCAAACTCGGTTACGTAGCTGCCGTCGGCGTGCTGCCAGATGCCGCTGTCGAGAGTGGAGCCCGCCGCGATCGTCGGAGCGTCGGCGATCTCGATGCCGTCGGGGCGCACGTACGGCGCCGACGTCGCGGACATATCGAAACGCGATGCGGCCGGCGCCGTCGAGGTCGAGAGCAGCGCGAGGAATGTCGTGGGATTCGCCAGGCCGGCCGCGGCTCGCCTCGTTCTGGCAGAGAGTATCGGCGCCCGCCACGCCCTGGCTGGTGGCGAATGATCCCTTCGAAACGAATGCGATGCGCCCCGCAGCGGGCGTCACGGTCAGCGCGCTCACCTGGCTGGTGCCGAAGCAATAGAGGTGCGCGAATGCGTTGCAACTGGTTTCGCTGGCGTCGTCGCTCCATGCGCCCGCGCCGCCCGTCGTCTCACCAAGCTCGCCGAACGACTCGCCCGTGCCGATAGTCCAGTCGCCGCAGGCAAACGGGCTGGCGATGCCCGCGTCGGTGGTGCCGGTCCAGACGATCTGATGCGCCGAGGTTGTTGCCGCTCTCGTCGAGGATGAGAGGATTCAGGATATTGCCCGCGGCGATATCTGAAACCTGGTCGGCGAAGGGTTGTCCGTCGGGGCGGACGAAGCCTCGCGCGGTTCCGAGTTTGGCGGCTGCGTTGAGAGTCGAAGTCGAGAGCCATGCTTTGTAGGTACGCGCTCGGCAGATTTGCGGCTGCGGCGAGGCTCGCGCATTCGGCGTCGGCGCCGGCCTGTCCTCCCAGGTCGCCGTTGGAGGTGGTCGAAGTCACGAAGGCGACGTTGAAGATCGGAGTGGCGGTTGCGGTCGGCGTCGCAGTTGCAGTTGACGTCGCGGTGAGCGTCGGCGTTGCGGTAGCTGTTGCGGTCGGCGTCGCAGTCGATCGTGGCAGTCGCAGTTGCAGTCGAAGTTGCGGTCGATGTCGCGGTCGCTGTCGACGTTGAGTGTCGCGCTCGAAGTGGCGGTTGCGGATCTGGTCGCCGTTGGGGTCGCCGACACAGTAGGGCGTTGGCGGTTTGCGTCGTGGTTGCGGTTGGAGTTGCTGGTTGCAGTCGGAGTCGAACTAGCCGATGCGCTTGTGTGTGCGATGTCGCTGTCAGCAGTTGTGGTTGGAGTCGAACTCGCAGTTGTACTTGAGAGCGGTCGAAGTGGAGGTCGAGGTCGCTGTTGGGTCGCGGTCGAGGTTGAGCCGTCCGGTCGAGGTCGCGGTCGCTGTCGGCGTCGAGGTCGGTGTCAGAGTCATGGTCGGCGTATGGAGTGGGCGTCGCGGTCGGCGACGGCGCTGTCGCAGCCAATCCCCATGAGCCTTCACTTTTTGCGGGCTCTTCGCCGCGGCGTCGGTGAACTTCAGCAGGCCGTTTTTGAACTTGCCAATCTTCGGCGGCGTGAATCGATCGAGACGGAACAGCTGCCGGCCGGGGAAAGCGCGCCGGTGCATCCGTTGGAATCAAGGCTGAAGCCCGTGCCGGATCACGATCACGGTCGGCGCCGGCATCTCGACCTTGCTCTTGTTGGTGAGCGTGACAATTTGTGGAGTGCTTCGCGTTCCGGCCGGCACTTTGCCGAAATCGATCTTCTTGATCGATAGCGCGACCGCGAGCTTGCTTTTGGCGGCGAGGATGGCTGCGCCACGAGGCCGCCGGGCGCCGCGAGGTCGGCGCAGATCGCGATCGCGACGGCGATGGCTTGGCGCGAGAACATCACTAGGCGACGATATATATCAATACTTGTGCTCTCACAGTGACAATACTGCAGAGGGAACCAAATCGCGGCTGCAACCGTGTCGGTGTCAGGCCTCGCCCGCCTCGAAGTATGCCGCACTTTTCTACGGCGTGTCGTCTCGCGCCGACCTGCTGGGCGCCGCTAGTATCTGGCCGGCCTAACGCCCTGATGTCCGGCCCGATTCGGATGATTCCGCTTCGCGATAACGCCGCGCCGCGCCGCCTGACGCCTGTCAACATTGCGTTGATCGCGGCGAACGTCGCGGTGTTCGTGTACGAACTGTCGCTGGGCCCGCGCGTCGCGACGTTCGTCGAGAGATTCGCGCTGGTGCCGGCGGCGGTAACGCGCGCGGCGTCGAGCGGCGCGCATCGCAGTCTCGACCCGCTCGAGCCGCTGATGACGATCGTCACGTCGATGTTCATCCACGGCGGCATTTTGGCACATCGCGGGCAACATGCTCTACCTGTTCATCTTCGGCGCGGCGGTCGAGTATCGGATGGGCGCGGCGCGGTACCTGATGTTTTTATCTCGCCGCGGGAATCGCCGCGGCGCTCGCGACGGTGTGGATCGCGCCCGAGTCGAACGTGCCGGTGATCGGCGCGAGCGGCGCGATTGCCGGCGTGCTCGGCGCGTACTTCATCCTGTATCCGCGCGGACGCATCCTGACGATTCTGCCGATTTTCATTTTCATTCAGTTCATCGAAATTCCGGCGGTCATCTACCTGCTGTTCTGGTTCGCGGTTCAGCTTTACGCGGGACTCGAAGAGGGCGGGCGCGCGGGCGCGATGGGCGGAGTCGCGTGGTGGGCGCACATCGGCGGCTTCATGTTCGGCGTCGCGCTCGGCCCGATGCTCGCGATGAATCGTCCGCGCCGGCGGCGCTCGCGTAGCCTGATCTATTCATCAAATGTGGACAGAGTGGACAACCGTTGGCCGGCGGCGGGTGTAATAGTTGTAAGCGTTGAAGCGATCGGAAATAATTTGCGCTCCTGGAAATTTCTGAGCGCGCGGTGGTTGAGGAGGTAGTGGGCAGGTGGCGGTATCGTCGGACGATATTCTAAAGCGCGTTCCTCCGCAGAATCTCGAAGCAGAGCAGTCGGTGCTGGGCGCGATTCTGCTCGACAACGACGCGATCAACCACGCGCTCGAAATCCTGTCGGCGGAAGATTTCTATCGCGAGTCGCATCGCCAGATCTTCCGCTCGATGGCCGAGCTTACCGACCACAGCCAGCCGGTCGACGCGATCACGCTGACCGACGCGCTGCGCACGCAGCGGCGTGCTCGAGCAGATCGGCGGCCCGGCTTACATCGCCGAGCTGGCGTCGATCGTGCCGACCGCCGCGAACGTCGCGCACTACGCGCGAATCGTGCACGACAAGGCGGTGCTGCGCAGCCTCGGCTCGATCGCGACTGAAATCGCGAGCTCGTCGTACGAGGCGCCGGCCGACGTCGACGGCTTCCTCGACGAAGCCGAGCATCGCATCTTCGAGATTTCCGAGAAAGCGGATCAAGCCGTCGTTCCACACGATGCCGGAGCTGACGCGCGAGTCGCTCAAGATCCTCGAGCGGCTGTACGAAAACCGCGAGATGATCACCGGCGTGCCGAGCGGGTTCATCGATCTCGATCGAATCACGGCGGGCTTTCAGCCGTCGGACCTGGTGATCATCGCGGCCCGTCCCAGCATGGGCAAAACGGCGCTCGCGCTGAATATCGCGGCGTACGCGGCGATGGACGCGGACCCGCCGGTGGGCGTCGCGTTTTTTTCGCTGGAAATGTCGAAGGAGCAGCTGGTGCTGCGCATGCTGTGCTCGGAGGCGCGGGTCGACAGCGCGCGGGCGCGGCAGGGATTTCTGGGCGAGCGCGATTTCCCGAAGCTCGCGCAGGCGGCGGCGCGGCTGTCGGAGTCGAACATCTATATCGATGACTCGTCGGACACGACTTCGATCACGCTCAAGGCCAAATGCCGGCGGCTCAAGCGCGAGCGCGCGAAGAACCTCGGGCCTGATCGTCGTCGACTATCTGCAGCTGATGAGATCGGCGCGGCCGGGCGAATCGCGCGAAAAGGAAATCGCGGAAATCTCGCGCTCGCTCAAGGCGCTGGCGAAGGAGCTCAAGGTGCCGGTGATCGCGCTGTCGCAGCTCAATCGTCAGGTCGAGTCGCGCGAGAATCGCCGGCCGATGCTGGCGGACTTGCGCGAGTCGGGCGCGATCGAGCAGGACGCCGACGTGATCGCGTTCATCTACCGCGAGGAAATGTACAAGGGCAAGGAGAGCAAGGAGCCGGGCGTCGCCGAGATCATCGTCGCCAAGCAGCGTAATGGCCCCACCGACACGGCCAAGCTCACATACATCAACAACTACACGCGCTTCGAGAACTACACGCCCGAGTCAGGAGTGTTCGAGGATACCGGCGTCTAAGAGAAATTGTTCGGACTAGCTGGCCGGCGGTAGCGCGTCGAGTAGAGCCTTCGTTCGCGCCTTAATATATTTCTCCATCACGCGATCAGTGTGGATATAGAGCCGGTTTTCCTTCACTGCCGCCAGCACCATCTCGCCGACCTTGTCGGGAGCAACGCCGCGGGCCAGCATTGCGGTCACTTGACCCGTTACCGCTTCCCACATCTTAGCCTCTTCCGCGTCGCGCGGGGCCGGCTGCGTGATGCGGCTGTTGCCGACGATGTTGGTCCCGACAGGGCCCGGGCATAGGACGGTCACTCCGATATGCCTAGGCTCGAGTTCTCGCCGCAGAGATTCGGACATGCCGACCACTGCGAATTTCGACGTGGTGTACATAAGGCCGCTGCCTTCCGCTACGAGACCGGCGCCCGACGCCGTGTTGACGATGTGCGCGTCGCCGCCACGCTCGAGCATCCGCGGCAGGAACGTTTGTATCCCGTTGAACACGCCGTTCAGATTGATTCCCAGCATCCAATCCCAAAATTCGTAGGTGAGACGGGTCGCGGCGGCTACTCCCGCGTTGTTGCACAGGATTGAGACATTGCCCAGGCGCGCCTCGGTCTCGTCGGCGACGCGGGCGTAGGCCTCGCGATCCCGCACGTCGAGCTTGAACGTCTCGACCGCCGTGACTTGCTCGAGTTCGGACTTCGCGGTCGCGAGGGAATCGGGGTCCACGTCTGCGATCGCAATCTTCACCCCGGTGCGTGCAAATGCGCGAGCGATACCCAGACCAATCCCGCGCGCTCCTCCGGTTATGAAAGCGGTCCTTCCTTCGAGGTTTTCCATCGTCAGCTCCTGGAGTCCTTCGCCTAGAACGAATCCAGTTCGTTCTCCATCGGCTCCTGCTTGGTCATCGCGATGCGAGGACTTGACGGTCAGCGCCGCCTTCGGCGCTTTGTCGAGCTTGTAATCTTCGTAGGTGTACTGATCGATCGCAAACGGCAAGCCCTCCGAGGCGGGGAATGACGGCGCGTCGCAAACCTGGAAATGCAAATGCGGTTCCGACGAGTTGCCGGTGTTGCCAAGATGCGCGAGCACGTCGCCGGCGTGAACGGTGTCGCCGACCTTGACCTTGAGCGTGTCGGGCCGCAGATGCGCGTAGGCGGCGTAGTGATCGTCGCTGAGTTGCTCGATGATGTGATTGCCGGCGAGCGTATCGTACGTGATCGGCACCGCGAGCTTGCCGCTGTTGGGGATGTTCTCGGGAATGCCGTCTTTAACCTCGACGATCTTTCCGTCGGCGACCGCGTGAATCTCCTGATCCCACGCGTGATAGCTGCTGTTCTTGCTCTTGTCGCCGGTGTAGGTGCTGCCGTCGTCGCCGAGCTGAACCCAGTCGATGGCGTAGCGCTGGCCGATGTGCGGCTGCCCGTTCACCGGCAGCATCGCGCGCCGATGCGCGGAGGTGTTGGAAGGGCCGTTGGCGGCGAGCCAATTTTTCCCGGCAAGCGGAGAGTGAATCACGATCGGGTCGTCCTGGTTCAGATCGATCGCGGCGGCGTGGATCGTTCCTGAGCCGCTGCGCTCGCCGTGCTGTTCGATCGTAATCGCGGTATCGAAATTGTCCGGATCGCTTTGGCTGGGAAGCCAATCGGCAAAGATAAAAAATGCGCCAGTCTCGCCCGGCTTGAGAGTCGGATCGTTGGGCTTGCTGGCGTCGCCGCCGGTGGCCGGCACGAACATCGAGGCCAGTTGCTTGCCGCTGGCCGACTGATTCACTACGAATTCGTCGCCGTCCTTTCCCATTACGTCCAGCTTGGTGATTTTCACCGGCGTCCTGCCGAAATCGGTGACGTATAATTCGTAGGCCGAATGGCGGTGACCAGCGCCGTCGAGGATTTGTGCCTCGGGCGGCTACGGCATCGCGACCACGCGCATGTAGAGCGGATCATTCTCGGGCGCCTGCAGGCGGCTTTTGCTCGGCGAACGACGATCCCGCCAAGGCAAACGAAGTCAGCGCGATCAGAACGAGCAGTCGCGATCGATACATCGTCTGGTTTCTCCCGGGGCTTCAGTGCGAGGTCTTGTCGTCGTCGGATGTTCTTCAGGCGTAGGCTCGGGCGGTTCGTCTGCATCAGTGTCCGCAGTATCGCGGACTGAATCTTCGGGATGAGTCTCGATGCCTTCAACCGGGCCGGTGTTGGCTTGCTCGACGGCGCGTTCGATTTCGCGGAACTCCGACAGGTCGGGCAGGCCTTCGAGGTCCTTCAGCCCGAACAATTCGAGGAACTCGGCTGGTGGTCTCGTAGATAATCGGGCGTCCCGGCGCTTCCTTGCGGCCGGCAATTTTGACGAGCCGTTTTTCGAGCAGCGTCTCGAGCACGCCGCCCGTATCGACGCCGCGCAACTGCTCTATCTCCGGGCGCGTGATCGGCTGGCGATACGCGATTATCGCGACGGTCTCCATCAGCGGGCGGCTGAGACGCGGCGGCCGCGCGGCGAGCAGCTTGCGCACGTAGCCGGCGTGATCCTTCGGCGTGCGCATCTGGTAGCCGCCGGCAACTTCGTCGATGACGATGCCGCGATTTTCGAGCGGCGTACGTCGACGCCATCTCGCGCAGCGCCTTTTGCACCGTCGCGCGCGGAACGTCGTCGAATACCGCCGCGAGCCGCGCGAGCGAGACCGGCTCGCCGGCCGCGAACAGCAGGCTCGCGAGAATTGACTTCAGCCGCTCTTCTTCCACTCAGTCCTCCGTTCATACCGCGAGGCTGGCTCGCGCGCTCGAGCAGAATCGGCCCGAAGCGCACTTCCTGAAATGCGCGAACGTCGCGCCGGCGTATCAGTTCCAGCAGCGCCATGAAGGTCGCGATCACCAGCGAGCGATCGTTCGCATCCTCGAACAGCGCGGCGAACTCGATTCGCCCGGCGCCTTCGAGCGCGCGCAAGATCCGCGGGATACATTCGGCGACCGGGATGTCGCGCAGCTCGATTTTGCGCGGCGTCTTGTCGGCCACGCGCTTGAGCACCGCGCCAATCGCCTCGACCAGGTCGAAAATCGAAACGGTGTACTGCATCGCGTTCGCGTCTTCGGGCGCGGCCTCGCCGGGCGTGGTGAAAACGTCGCGGCCAAGCAGCGCGCGCTCGGACAGTTTTTCGGCCGCCTCGCGATAGCGCTGATATTCGAGCAGGCGCTCGACCAGGTCGCGCTTGAGCTCCTCGGCCTCCTCGGTGTCGGCCAGCTCCGGATGCGGCAGCATCGCGAACGACTTGATCAGCAGCAGCGTCGCCGCCATCACCAGGTACTCGCCCGCAACGTCGAGGTTCAACTGGTCGAGCAATTCGAGCCACGCCAGGTACTGCTCGGTGATCACGCTGGCGGTGACTTCGTGCGGGTCGAGCTCGGCGCGCTTGAGCAGATGCAGCAGCAGGTCGAGCGGGCCCTCGTAAATCGGCAGCCGGAAGCGGACGCCGGCGTCGGCAGCGGAGGCGTGCGCGCGGTGTTGGCGTCGTCGCTCAAAGTTGCACCATCCAGGATAATCGCGCCGTACGCCAGGTTCATCACCGGGTATAATCGCGACATCCAGCCAATGCGTATACAGCAGCAGCATCAGTATAAGGAAGCCGTAACGCTCGGTCTGCGCATAGGCGCGCGCGGCCGCGATCGGCAGGAGACTGAACAGCACGCGGCCGCCGTCGAGCGGCAGCACCGGGAAAAGATTGAAGACTCCGAGCTCGACGTTGACAATCACCGACGCCTGCAGCATCCGCGCGATCGGTACGACGACCGTCGCGCCGAACGCGCCGTGCAAGAATAACGGCACGGCGCGCAGCAGAAGTCCGCTGGCGATCGCCAGCACGAAGTTGGTCAGCGGCCCAGCGGCCGCCACCTTCAGCATTCCGGTGCGGCCGCCGCGCAACACGCGGAAATCGACGGGCACCGGCTTCGCATAGCCGAGCACCGGCAGGCCAAACAGGTAGAGCCCGAACGGCAGGATGATCGTGCCGAAGAGATCGATGTGCGAAATCGGATTCAGCGTGAGTCGGCCGGCGCGCAGCGCGGTGTCGTCGCCAAGCCGCAGAGCTACCACGCCGTGCATGACCTCGTGCGCGATGATCGCGAACATGATCGGCGGCGCGACGATACAGATGGTCGCGATAGTTCCGCTCAGATCGTCCAAGTCAGTCCGCGCCCTCGTCGACGCCCGCGCGGGTCGCGCGCGGATGAAACGTGCGATGGACCTTGCGCAGGTGGCTCTTGGAGAGATGCGTGTAAATTTGCGTGGTCGAGATATCGCTGTGCCCGAGCATCTCCTGCACGGCGCGCAAATCGGCGCCGCCTTCGAGCAGATGGGTGGCGAAGCAGTGGCGCAAGGTGTGCGGGCTGATCCACGCCAGGCGCGGATCGGTGGCGGCCCATCCCTTGAGCGCCTTGAAAAATCCCTGGCGCGTCATCGCGCGGCCCAGCCTCGTGATGAAAACCGCGGAGGCGCGACGCGGGACTTTCTTCGCCCCGCGCTTTCTCGTCACCCGCCGGATTGAGAATCTCGTCGCGGCGCTCGAGATAAGCCTTCAGCGCGCGAATCGCGGCGCCGCCGATCGGCACCATCCGCTCCTTGCTGCCCTTGCCGAACACGACGACGACGCCGGCCGCGAGATTCACCTGATGCAGTTGCAATCCGACCAGCTCCGAAACGCGCAGCCCGCATCCGTAGGCCATTTCGAGCATCGCACGATCGCGCAGTCCGCGAGCGTCGTGGGCGTCGATCGCGGCGACGAGATTTTCGATGTCGCGCGGCGAGAGCGTGCGCGGGAGTTTGCGCGGATGCGGCCGCAGCTTCACCGCCGGCGCCGGATCGCGCTCGATGATCTTCTCGTCGACCAGCTCGCGCGCCAGACCGCGCAGGCTGGCGAGATGGCGGCGCTGCGAGCTGACCGCAAAGCCTTGGTCCGCCAGCGCTTCGAGGTATGCGGTCAGCGCCGCGGCGTCGAGCTGCGCGGGCTTCAGGCCCGCCTCGCGGCACCATGACTGGAACAGGCCGAGGTCGTGCGCGTACGCCTCCATCGAATGGCGGCTGAGCCCGCGCTCGACGGCCTGTCGCGACAGATGGCGATCGATCAGGTCGTCCCAGCCGGCGGCGCTCACGCCGGTGCCCCAGCGCGAGGATTCTGTTCGACCTGTTCGAGCAGGGCTGCGCGCAGCTCGCGCATCCGCTCGAGGTCTTCAATTTTTCTGCCCGCGCGATCGCTCACGTAGAAGACGTCGAGCGCCTGATCGGCGTTGGTCGAAATGCGCGCGAGATGAATCCGCAGTCCGAGCCGGAACAGCGTGTGGGTGATCGCGAACAGCAGGCCGACGCGGTCCTGGGTGAACACGTCGATGACGGTGAACTGCTCGGAGGTGCGATTGTCGACCGTGACCTCGGTCGGCACGTGGCGCACGAATTTGCGGCCGGCGCTCTGCACGTGATGCGCCGCCGCGACCAGCGCCGCGATGTCCTGCTGGCCGGTGATGACGCGTTCGAGGTCGTGCTCGACGCGCAGCCAGCGATCTTCTTCCAGCGCCATCGACGCCTCGCCCATCTGATGCGAGACGCGAAACACGTCCATCGCGATGCCGTTGGTGCGGGTGGTGATTCGCGCCGACAGGATGTTGAGATTGTTGGCGGTCAGCGCGCCCGCGATCATCGAGAACAGTCCCGGCTGGTCGCGCGTCACGACGATGAACTCGCTGAATTCGAGATCGGGGAAATGCCGGATGCGGCAGACCAGCGGGCGGTCCTCGAGCGCGCGCATCAGATCGAAGTGCAGCGGGATGTCTTCTTCGGGCACGGTGAAGAAGTAGCGGTCGGGCATCTCGTCGAGGAATGCCGCGACGTCGGCTTCAGGCAGCCGACACGGCGACCAGGACTCTCGCACGGCCTCTTTGACGGTCGCGAGCCGGCGCGCCGGATCGACCGCCTCGCGATCGCCCTGCTCGAGAACCTTGAGCGCGCGCAGGTAGAGATCGCTCAGCAGCATGTCGCGCCAGTTGTTGTAGACCTTCGGCGCGACCGCGCGCATATCGGCGTAGGTCAGCAGGTACAGCGCCTTCAGGCGATCGATCGAGCCGACCGTGCGCGCAAATTCCTCGACCGTGGTGTGATCGTCGAGGTCGCCCTTCTGCGCGACCTGCGACATCATCAGATGATTGCGGACCAGGAACACGACCAGATCGATTTCCTCGCTGTCGAGGCCGAGGCGGCTGCGATACTTCGGCGGTCAGGCTGGCGCCGCGCTCATGATGGTCGTGGCCGTGGCCCTTGCCGATGTCGTGGAGCAGCAGCGCGAGAAATACCAGCGGCAGCTGCGGGAGCTCGCGCGCGACCTCGGTCAGCAGCGGCGTGGCATCCTTGAACTCGCCTGCGCGCAGGCGTTCGAGCTCGCGCACCGCGACCAGCGAATGCCGGTCGACGGTATAGATGTGGTAGAGGTCGTGCAGCACGCGCGCGTAGAGGTTGCCGAACTCGGGAATGATCGCGCCGAGCACGCCCGAGAGATGCATCGCCTCGAGCGTGTCGGCGACGCGCTGGCGCGCCGAGAGAATCGTCATCAGCGCTTGCGCGACGCGCGGATCTTTGCGCATGCTCGTCGTCGATCAAGCCAAGGTTGTCGCGCACCAACTGGTACGTGCTGCCCGAGAGGCTCACGTTCTGCGCCTGGCAGTCGGCGTAAATCGTGATCAGGTTGATCGGATCGTGCTTGAAAAAGTCGGGCTCCGCGATGCTCAGCAGATTGCCCTGGACGATCACGCCGGGACGAATCTTGCGGGTCGGCGTGCGCCGGAAAAATCGTCCGCCGGCACTGTTCTCGGTGACGCGCGCGATCAGGCCTTCGGCGAAGCGATGGATCGTCGATGCATGCTGGTAGTACGCGCGCATCAGCGCTGAGCCCGCCGGCCTGTCCCTCCTCGGGCTTGAAGCCGAAGCAGCGGCTCGATCCGTTCCTGCATCTCGAAGGTCATCTGATCGAAGTGGCGTCCGGTCAGGAAATGGAGCGAATTGCGCACGCGCCAGAGAAAATCGCGCGCCTCGATCACCTCAGCCGCTTCGGGCTCGGTGATGACAGCCTTCTGCACCAGCTCTTCGAGCGAATGGACTTTGTATTTGACCTTCGCCAGCCACATCGCGGTGTGAAGATCGCGCAGGCCGCCTTCGCCTTCCTTGATTTGCGGCTCGAGCAGGTAGATCGAATCGCCATACTGGGCGTGGCGTTTGCGGCTTTCCTCGAGCTTGGTGGCGAAGAACTTGTCCTGGTTGCGATTGAGGACCTCGGCGATGAGCAGCTTGTCGAGATCGGCGTAGAGTTTTTCGTCGCCGCACAAAAAGCGCGCGTCGAGGATCGCGGTCTTCTCCTTCAGGTCATCGTTGGCGAGCCGCACGCATTCCTTGGCCGTGCGCACGCCGTGGCCGACGATGAGGCCCGCGTCCCACAGCGCGTGCAGAATTATTTCGGTGACGATTTCGGCATAAGGACCGCGCTTGTAGTCGTGCAGAAACAGCAGATCGACGTCGGATTGCGGATTCAGCTCGCCGCGTCCGTAGCCGCCGCGCGCGACCACTGAGAGTTTCTGGTTCAGCTTGGGAGCGCGCCGGCCGTGCTCCGCGTCGGCGTAGCGATACAGCGCGCGCAGAAGATCGTCCATCGCGGCGGTCATCGCGGCCGTGATCTCGCTGCCGCTGGCGCCGGCGAAATGACGCTCGGCCAGCTCGGCGCGGACCGATTGCGAGATAGGCGCGCGCATCGATGCCGGGAGTCTTGCTGGCGACGAATTGTGCGAGCAGCGCGTCCTGGCCGCGCGGCGAAGATACGGCGGATGCGACAGGCTCGGCGCGATTCGCGCCCGTGACGAGGCTCACAGATTTCCCACGGCGAGATCGGCGTTGAAGATAGTGCACGACCGCCGTCGCGATCGCGCCGGCCAGCACGTCCTGGTATTGCGCCGACGCAAGGCGCGCGGCTTCAGCAGCATTCGACATGAAGCCGCATTCGACCAGCACGGCCGGCATATGCGCGCCGACCAGCACGTAAAATGGTCCCATCTTCGCTCCCAGCGCGTTCACGTTCAGTCCAAGTCCGGCATCAAGGTCGGCGACCGTTTGCGCGTCGATCATTTTGGCCAGCGACGCCGCTTCCGACGCCTTATAGTTCTGGCGCAGGTCGGTCAGGATGTAGTTTAAGTTGGAGGCGTCCGGTGCGCCATAGCCGTCGGCGCCGCCGTTCTCCATTCGCGCCAGCCGAATCGTCGCGCGGTCGGTGGTGTTGTTCAGGTAATAGACTTCGATTCCGGTGGTGTCGGCGTTCGGACTCGAATTGAGATGGATCGAAACGAAGAGGTCGGCGTCGGCGCTATTCGCAATTCGGGTGCGCTCGGCGAGGCTGATGAAAACGTCGGTCGAGCGCGTGAGCTCTGCGCGGATGCCGCGGGCTTCCAGAGCGGCTTTGAGACGCGTCGCGATCTGCAGCGCGAGGTCCTTCTCCTGCGCGCCGGCCGACGATTGCGTGCCGGGATCGTAGCCGCCGTGACCCGGATCGATCATCACGAGGAAGTGACCTGGCTGATGATTGTTCTCGTCCAAGGCGACGGGCGCCGCGCGATTGGCTGCGGTGCGAGCGCGAACCGGCCGCGGATTCTCCGCCGGTTCGAATGCGACCGGACGCGCGATCGATGGGGCAGGGCGTCGCGGCGCATCGTTGTGAACGATAATCGGCGCCGCGATATTCGGATCGGCGCCAGCGGCCGCGACTCGCAGCACGATTTCATTTCTGTTTTTGCAGCCGCGCGATCGCGTAGTCGGCTTTTCCGATCACTTCGACGACGATTCGCGAGTTGCCATCCGACTCGATCGCGCGGACGCTGGCGATCGGCGCAGTTTCCTAACCGAACAGCGGCCGCGGCGGTATCGCGATGCGCGTGTGTGCGCAGTTCGATCCAGAGTTCGCTGCCGTGCGTGCTGAGATCGAGCCGTGGAGTTGGCCCGCTGAAGCCGAAATGGAGTTCGAGAGTCGGCCCGCGATGCTCGATTCGCGCGGAGGTCAGCACCGACGCGGGAACACTGGCGCGTGCGAGCGCAACCATCGCACAAATCGTCGTCGCCGCAACCGCTATTATTCTCCGCACCACCGCCGCGTGTCCACTAGCCTCAAGGATAGCGGCCGACTGTGGCGATTGCGACAACCCGCCTTCCCTTCGCAGGGAGAGGGGAAAAGGGACGCGCGCCAAAACGAGCGGCCTCAAAGTGCTCACTTCTCTTGCTTAAGGCGGGAGGCGAGGCGGGCGAGGGCGTTTAGGGCGTCCATCGGGGTCATGCGCTCGAGATCGAGTGCGCGCAGTTCGTCGACGATGCGTTCTTCGCGTGGAGAGAAGAGGCCGAGTTGGGGCGCGGGGGATTTTGGCACGGCGGTCGCGCGCGATTCGCGGCATCCCGGCCTCGTCGAGTTCGCCTTGTTCGAGGTTGGCCAGAATCTCTCGTGCGCGGGTGATGATCGAATCGGGCAATCCGGCCAGCCGCGCCACTTCGATTCCGTAGCTGCGCGATGCCGGCTGCTCGATCACGCGGCGCAGAAAAATCACCTCGTCGCCCCATTCGCGCACCGCCATGCTGAGGTTCTTGACCCGCGGACGCTCGCGCGCGAGGTCGGTCAGCTCGTGGAAGTGCGTCGCGAACAGTACTTTGGCGCGGGTCTGATCGTGCAGGTACTCGGCGACGGCCCACGCGATCGCGAGGCCGTCGAAAGTGCTGGTGCCGCGGCCGACTTCGTCGAGCAGCAGCAGGCTGCGCTCCGACAGGCCCTTGAGCAGGCGCGCCGTCTCGCTCATCTCGACCATGAAGGTGGATTCGCCGCGGCGAAGTTCGTCGCGCGCGCCGATTCGCGTCAGCACGCGATCGATTAGCCCGATCGTCGCCTCGGCGGCGGGAACGAAGCTGCCGATTTGCGCCATGATCGCAATCAGCGCGACCTGGCGGAGATAGGTCGACTTGCCGGCCATGTTGGGGCCGGTGATCAGCAGGATTTGGCGCGTGTCGGGCTCGGCGTCGAGGTCGTTGGGCACGAACTCGCCCGCGCGCATCCCGGCTTCGAGCACCGGATGGCGTCCGTCGCGCACGCGAATCCGCAGGCCGGTGTTGATCTTCGGGCGCACGTAGCCGCGATGCCGCGCGACTTTGGCCAGCGACATCACCGCGTCGAATTCGCCAACGGCGCGAGCGGTTTCGAGGATCATCGCGGCGTGCGACTGCAGGTCGCGCAGCAGCTTGGTGAAGATCTGCAGCTCGAGTTCCTTGAGCGCCGATTCTGCTGTGAGGATCTTTGCGCTCGAGTTCCTTGAGCGCCGGCGTGGTGAAGCGCTCGGCGCTGACCAGCGTCTGCTTGCGCTCGTAGTCGGCCGGCACGCGCTCGAGATTGGGCTTGGTCACCTCGATGTAGTAGCCGAAGATATTGTTGTAGCGGACCTTGAGCGATGGAATCGCGGTGCGCTCGCGCTCGGTCGCTTCCAGCTTCGCGATCACGCCGCGCGCGCCCGAGGCGAGGCCGCGCAGTTCATCGACCTCGGCACTCAGGCCCGCGCGAATAACGTTGCCGTCGCGCGGATTCACCGGCGGTTCGTCGGACAGCGTCGCCGCGATTTGCGCGACCAGCGCGGGCATCGGCGAGATTCGCGCGACCTGCTCGCGGATAAGCGGGCTCTTGAGCGCGCCCATCGCCTGTTTGAGTGAGTCGGCCGCCGCAGAGCGCGTCGCCGAGGCGCAGGCAATCGCGCGGCGACGCGCGCATCGCGCCGATTCGTCCCGCCAGCCGCTCGAGGTCGCCGATGCGCTTCAACGATTCCGCGCAGCGTGCCGCCCAGGTCGGCGTCGAAGAGCTCTTCGAGCGCGTCGTGCCGCGCGTGAATCGCGTCGAGCGCGAGCAGCGGATAGATGATCCAGTTGCAAGCGTGCGCGCGCCGACCGCAGTCAGCGTCTCATCGAGAATCGACAGCAGCGAGCCCCTTGCGCGCGCCGTCGGTCGAGGCAATCAGCTCGAGATGCCGCCGCGTGGTCTCATCCACCACCATGTACTCGGCGATTCGGTAGAGGCGCGGCGCCGCGATATGCGCGAGGTCGCGGCCGAAGGTTTCTTCGACGTAGAGCAGCGCGATTCCCGCCGTGTGCGCGATCGATTCGCTCAACTCGGTCGCAGCGCTCGCGAACCGATTCGAGAACGCCGCAGTCGCTCGGTCGGCGCCGAAGCGATTCGTGATCGAGCATCGTCTGAGGACAGTTCAGATCCTTGAGCAGCGCGCTCAACTCACCGTCCCGCGCGGCGATTACGATTTCGCGCGGCGCGATGCGCGCGATTTCCTCGCACAGCGTCGTAGCCTCGCGAACTCTGCGTCACGAGGAACTCGCCGGTCGATACGTCGAGCGCCGCAAGCGCGAAGCCTGTCGCTTCCGCGCCTGTAACCGCGACCAGGTAGCTCTTCTCCGCCGCCGTCAGCACCATCTCTTCGCCGACGGTGCCGGGCGTGATCACGCGGACGATTTGCCGCGGCATCAGTTTCGGAGTTTTAGGATCGGGCGTGCCTTGCTCGCAGATCGCGACCTTGTGGCCGGCCTTCAGCAGCTTGGCGATGTAAGGTTCCGCACAATGGTAGGGCACGCCGCACAGCGGCACGCCGTCCTTGTTGCGCGAGGTGAGTTGGATATCAAGCACGCGCGCGCCGACTTCAGCGTCCTCGAAGAACATCTCGTAGAAATCGCCGAGGCGGAAAAACAGGATCGCGTCGGGGACGCGCTGCTTGACGCTCAGGTACTGCGCGATGAGGGGTGTTTGCTTGACTGCCACTGACGCGATTGCGCCTCACAATAGCCGTGGCGGACGAAATGGGCAAAACTGCATATGGGGCGCATCCGGGGCCGGCGCAATGACAAAAGGCGGCGCGTCCACTCTTCGCGCCCGATGTTAGAGCGATAATAGGTTGGTCTGCTAATGACGCGCGCGCCTTTTTCATCAACGGCACGAAATCAGTCTCGTCGAAGGCACCCGGAAGGCTTATGTCCTTGTCGCCTAAATGCACGCCTAGCTGGCTGGCATCCTTTTGGAGTTGCTCCATTAGCAGATCATAGAACCTGATCACGCAGTCTTCGTTTTCGACCATCGCGCGACCCCACTCTGCGAACGCCACCGAGTGCTGACCACTCAGATATTCGAAAAGTTGAGACCATTGGTCGGCGGTCGCCTCTCTTGCAAATGGAGGTCTCCCGCTATATGCGGCTGCGAGTTGTTGATTCGTCAACTTCTCAATTCTGGACTTATCCATCGAGATTCCTCCGCACAGATCGAATAGCTCATAACTGTACTGAGTCCCACCCAAGTTGACCGGCTATAAAGGATGCTCCTCGACTGGATTCTCCGTGGAGAAAACATGGAAACCACCGAGGTGCAGACCCAAGTTGAAACGCTGATCGAGGCCGAACTCTAAGTAGTCGCCAAAGTCCGCGGCGCTGGTCACTCGCGTCCCAAGGATTGTAGACTTGATGAAATCTAGAGTGCAGGGTGCACCTTCGACGTTCTTCACGCATGTTGGAGCGGCCAGCGGCGTCACGTTAAGCTCGATTCCCTGGCCGAACTCGGCGCGGCTTCCTGTGAAGCGGCATATAACCTCCTCCGAAAGTTCCATCATCGTCGTACCGTCCTCTGCTGCAACGAGGTTCTCAACCGCATGCCCGGCGAGGCAGGAGTACATCTCGCCGAAAGACGACACCCAACCCTGCGGAAAAATGAAGTAACGCCCCTCTCGCGTCACTTCCTCGTGGCCCTCGAAATCCGAAACAAGCGAATAAATGAAATCGAAAAAAGCGGGTGCCGTGGCCAAATCGGCGAACTGAAGCCGCACTCGCGCGCGAACACCGATAAGGCTGCGCTCGAGCATGCGAAACACAGTGTCCGGCATAAAGGCTAACTGACGCCCCTTAAGCGGCGGAATCAATCCCATGTTATGCGACGTGGCCCAGGATTCGCAGCCGCCGCTAAAGCCCATAGGCGAAACCAACAGCCCGAGATAAAGAGTTCCCATCGAATACTTGTTCATTGTGCGCACAACGGCAGCCCACTCCTGCACATGCGCGGGCTCCGCGCGCCTTGACAGTTCCTTGCAACTCACGAGCAGCGTCACTTTAGGGTCGCTGAGCAACTCCGCGACCAAAACATCCACCTCTTTTCTCGGCGGCCCCTTGAAGGCTGCGACCTCCGGAAACAGAGCGCTCTCGACCTGCACGGTTTTATTATGCTGCACTTCGACGGACGGCCCCAGAATCTTTCGGGCAATCTCGAAGCAGCGTTGTTCGAGTTCATTCTTAAAGTTCATCTGAACACCTTTTCACCCGAGGCCAACACCATCCCCGGTTCAAGCTTCTCGGCCCGAAGCTTCCTCAGGGTGTCGCCATCCCGAATTACGAAAACAGCGTCTGCGGTGACCGAAAATACTTTTGCTCCAATCTGCTTGCGAATCACCCGGACGGGAAATCGGGGGCGCGAAATCTGAATGACAGGATTCGCGATGAACTCCCCGCTGTCAGTCGGACTCATCTCGTAAATGTCTAGACCGCCGACGTAGATAACAACGCCAACATCGTCATCGACCAAAATCCGCCCGCCATCGCGTCGGAGCCCATCGACCAGAACATCGACATCCACGGACTTCCCGCTGCTGTCGACCAGCGTCACCTGTTCCTTTGGGATCGCCATATCACTTTTTCCGGTTTGCGATTTTCCCGCGAACCTCCGCCAGGATTGACTCGCGTTGCTGCTCCGATAGCTGGCTTGGGTTTGGCTGAGAGCTACCCTGCACCGGCAGCAGCCTCGGATCCCCTTTCTCGTCTCCGCCGATGACGTAACCGGGATCACCCTCGATAACCATCATCCGAATCCGCGATTCGCACCTAGGACAAATCACGTACTCATCCTCGAAAGGAGGCATAATCGTGACAACGCCACCACAGTTGCAATTGAGCGGAAACGGCTTCGCACCCTCCAGAGCAGCGCCGGCCACAAAGGTATACAAATCAAATTCCATTTTCTTAGGCATGGGCGATCTCTCAGACCCGGAATCAATATAGTGCTTCAGCGCCCATTCTACCTCGATTCACCAGGCCGCGCGCCGCCTCTTCGGGCTTGCACCGACCTCCAGAGACCCCGCCGTCATCTCAAACCGCAGCCCCGGCCACCGCTCGCGCATCCGCAAGAGCGCGATCCAAGTCGACCAATCCTCGCTGATGAAACTGAAGGCCACGACCGGCTCAGTCCCGTTCGGTCTTCGCGCCGCTGCCCATCGACGAGGGGCGCAAATAGTAAGCGCCGCACGCCCACTTTTCGCTTTGCCGAATACATCTCGATTTACTATGGTGCGGGTGTTAAGCAGGCACTAACGTCACAGCGACACATCACCGACAGGAGATTAGGAAAAATGGCATCAGCATCAGCTTCATTGGAGTCCGCCACTCGCGGCGCCAAGTCGAGCGCAGCACTTGAGTTCCTCAAGAGCTCGCCCAAAAAACTTCTCATCAACGGCAAATGGGTGCCGTCGAAGTCCGGCAAAACTTTCGAGACCCTCAACCCGTCCAACGAGCAGGTGCTCGCGCTCGTCGCCGAGGGCGACAAGGCCGACGTGGATGAGGCCGTCAAGCATGCGCGCAAGGCCTACGAGGAAGGCAAGTGGGCGAGCTTGAGCCCGCACGCGCGCACGCACTTCCTGCTGAAGATCGCGGAGCTAATCGATCAAGCATGCCGAGGAGCTGGCCGAGCTCGAGACGCTCGACAACGGCAAGCCGCTGTTCGAGTCGAAGAATATCGACATCCCCGGCGCGGCCGAGACTTTCCGCTACTACGCGGGCTTCGCGACCAAGATTTACGGCGAGACCAACCCGTCCGACCCCTCGATGTTCAACTACACGCTGCGCGAGCCGGTTGGCGTATGCGGACAGATCATCCCGTGGAACTTCCCGCTGCTGATGGCGGCGTGGAAGATTGCGCCCGCGCTCGCATGCGGCAACGTCGTCATCCTGAAGCCCGCCGAGCAGACTCCGCTGACCGCGATTCGCCTCGGCGAGCTTATCTGCGAGGCGGGCCTGCCCGAGGGCGTCGTGCAAATTATCACGGGCTTCGGCCCCGGCGCCGGCAGCTCGATCGCCGAGCATCCCGACATCGACAAGGTCGCGTTCACCGGTTCGACTGAGGTCGGCAAGATTGATCCTGCAAGGCGTCGACCGGCAACCTGAAGCGCGTCTCGCTCGAACTCGGCGGCAAGTCGCCGAACATCATTTTCCCCGACGCTGACATGCCGTCGGCGGTGTTCGGCTCCGCGCTGGGCATCTTCATGAACCAGGGCCAGGTCTGCTGCGCCGGCTCGCGCGTGTTCGTGCAGGAGAGGGTGTACGACCAGTTCACCGATCGACTGTCGAAGATTGCCAAGCGGACTGACGCTCGGCAATCCGCTGGATCCCGACACCCGCATGGGCCCGCTCGTTTCCAAGGAGCAGCACGATCGCGTCAAGGGATATCTGAAGACCGGCAAGGCGGAAGGCGCGACCGCCAAGACCGGCGGCGAGCCGGGCAAGCAGGAATCCGGCTACTTCATTCAGCCGACGGTTTTCACCGGCGTGAACAATCAGATGAAGATCGCGCGCGAGGAAATCTTTGGGCCGGTCGCCTCGGCGATCAAGTTCAAGGACGAGGCCGACGTCGTCCTCCAGGGCAACGACACGACCTACGGCCTGGCGGCCGCCGTGTGGACCAAGGACATCAACCGCGCCCTCGGCGTCGCGCGCAAGCTGAAGGCGGGCACGGTCTGGATCAACACCTACGGCCAGATCGATCCGATGTCTCCGTTCGGCGGCTACAAGCAGTCGGGCTTCGGCCGCGAGCTGGGCAAGTACGCGATCGATCTGTACACGCAGATCAAGTCGGTTTACGCGAAGATCGGATAGTCGAGGAAAATTCTGAATCCGCAGGAGAGGGCGTCCGTGCAACCGGGCGCCCCTCTTTTTCACCCGTTATATCCGCAAAGGTAAAAAAATCACAATTTTGAGGGGCAAAGATGTTTCACTTGACCCATCGGATTCCTTATTATTTGGGGCAGTGAGCCAGTGGTTGGCGTCGAGCCGAGTCGAAGCAGTTCCGGGCCGGCGCACGTCTTAGGGCGTGAGGATGAGCCGTCGCGAGAGGACGGCATTAAGTTGGGTGGTGTGACATCGGCGTCGTCCGGATTCGGCGGCGCGGCGGGGTTCACTGATGGCGGTCGAGAAGAACGACGATCCGATCGAGGCGATGATCTCGTCGCGACGCGCCTCGCCGCGCGCCATCGAGGCAGCGTCCCCAGTTCCCCTCGAATCCGGTTCCGACGACCGACTACCGAAGCTCTACGCCGCTCGAGCCGAAGAGAACGTCTCGAGCGTTCCCCCGAAAAAGCCGAAGCCCGAACCGCGCGCGCCTCAATTCTCCGCCGCTGCGTCCGCCGACGAATGTCCGCCGCTCGAAGGCGGCTCGAAGTTCGTCCGATCGGAACGCCGATGGGTCTGCGCGAGCTCGCCGCGCTGCACAAGCGCACCTGGAAGATGCTGAACGTGCAGGAAAAGCGCGTGCACATACTGCTGTGGCCGCTCGCGATTCATTTCGGCCTCTACACTGTCGGGCAGGGCAGCGAACGGCGCCGGCCGCCGCTGATTGGCGCGTTCTGGGCGCGATGCCTGGCGGACGCGCCGCTGACGCTCGGCCATCTGTATCCGGCGCAGTTGTTCAAGGGGATGCTCGCGTCGGAAGTATTCGAGTTCGGCGGGATGGTGATCGACCCGACTTACCAGGGCAAGGGGCTGGTCAAGATGATGTCGGACACGGCGCGGCTATTCGTCTTTTCGCGGCGTCCCAAGCTGCTGATCACGAATCCGGTCGAGCCGCTTTACGAGATGTACAAACAGCTCGGGCTCAAGACGGTCGGCCGCGAGGCGGTCGAGCATCCGCACGCATTCAACGTGACGCGTGTGGCTGATGTACGGCAGGTTCGACGAGATGTCGAAGCCGTACTTCATGTAGGGTTTTACGGTTTGAGATAGGGCGTCATATCCATGCCGGGGTAGCGCGCCGCCACATCCGCGATAGTCTGATCGTTCCAGTATTCGCTGCCCGGCGGCGGCCAGCCGAACAGGTCGCGCTCGCGCGGCGTCATGCGAACGATTGTCTCGCGCATGCCTTGGGCGCATCCGCGCGATCCGGCCAGCTCATCTTTCCCTGCCAGCGCCATCCGCGCTGCTGAATATCGACGAGCATCATGAAGCGCGAGCGGTTGACGCCGGTGAAATCGGAGCCGCGATGAAAAACGTCAGTCTTGTAGATCAGCAGGCTGCCCGCGGGAGCCGTAGCCGCGACCTCGTGCTCGAACAGATCGCCGAAAGGCACCGCGCGCGTCGAGAGCGGCAGATCGCGCGGTGAACTTCAACGGCACCAGCTTGGTGGGCGCATCTTCGGCGGTCACATCGGAGAGCAGCATGAAGGTCGTCATCTGCGTGTGATTCCGATCGGCGCGCGGCACCACCAGGCTGTGATTTCCAAAGTCGCGATGATGAAACTGATCGTAGTTGACGGCGCCCGAGTACTTCGCCCACAGCTCGATTTTGTAAATTTCCAGGTCCTGAGTTCCGAGCAGCCGCTCGGCGCCGTCAATCAGGTCGGGATACACCGGGAGGCGATTCAGCGCCCACGAGATGTAGGGGAACAAGCGCAAGCCGCGCGAATTGCCCGCGGCGAGTTCCGGATGTTCCTCGGGCGCCGTGAAATAATCCTCGGGCTTCGGGATAGATTTCCCACAGCGCTTCCTGAGCCGCCGCCAGCGTCTCGCGCATCGAGGAAGTTCTCGACGATGGTGAAGCCCGCGATCCCAAACCTCGGCGAGATTTCTATCCGGTACGCGCATTCAGATCCCTCAAGCGCTCGATCGGCCTAGGACTTCGTTTTGTGCTCCGGCCTTGGCGCCGCCCGCCCATGAACGTCGCCGCACCCTGCATGACCCGAGTGCCGACGCTCAGCAGCGCGTCGGTGACGCCGGGGAACAGCGACGCGAGTTTTTCCGCGACCGCGGCGCCGGGAGGAACATCCACTTCCGTCAGCCCGAACGCGGCCGCTGCCAGCACCGCCCACGTCACCCATCGCGCCGGCATCGCCATCATCGCGGAGACGCCTTTGAGCGTGTCGTGCTTGAGCGCATTGCGCGCCATCGGCGTGTCGATCACCCCGGGCATCACGAGCGACACTTTTATTCCGGTGTTGAACAGCTCGACGCGCAGCGCTTCCGTCATGCCGACCAGCGCGAACTTGGTCGAGCTGTAGCCGCCGAGCGGGCTGACGCCGCGGCGTCCGGCCAGCGACGAGATATTCACGATATTGCCCGACTTGGCTTTGCGCATCACAGGCAGCACCGCCTGCATCGCGTTGAGCGCGCCGAAGACGTTCACCGCCATCATCTTTTCGAGATCTTCGGGGCGCATCTGCTCGACCGTCTCTGCGATCAGCAGTCCCGCCGAGTTGATCAGGATATCGACTTTGCCGAAGGCTTCCTTGACCTGCTCGATCGCCCAGAACACGCGCGCGCGATCGGTCACGTCGCAATCGAGCGCGAGCGCCTTGCCGCCGGCCTTGTTGATTTTCGTGCGCGAGCTCTTCGAGCTGCACGCGTCGGCGTGCGAGAAGCGCGACCTGCGCGCCTTGTTCGCCGAACGCCAGCGCAACGTCGTGGCCGATACCGCTCGACGCGCCGGTCACGACCACCGATTTGTCGAAGAAGTATCCGCGCACCGGTCCTTTGGATTCCCGCTTGGCTTCGCTCATTGGCGTCACCTCGATTGGGCGCCGTGGCACGGAACTGATGGTGTGGGCGTCGCGTTTCGGCATTGTGCGCCGGTCGCCCGCGCATCCGCAAACCCCCGCGGAAGCGGTTGCCCATGAGACACGGGGTGATTAGCCTTCTGCCGGAGCAGGGAAATTGTGAGATCGAGAACTGTCATTACCGAGATCGCCGCCGCCGGCGCGCTGATCGGCTCGTATCCGCTGGATTGGCTGGTCAGGCGCGGCGAGCCGTACTTCTGCGCGCCGTCGAGCGAACCGGTAATTCTCATTCACGGCTTCGGCGGCAGCCGATCCAATCTGCTGGCGCTGGCGGCGTATCTGCGGCTGGCGGGATTCGACAACGTGTCATATTTCGAGTACCCGCGATGGCAGACGCTGGGCGATTCCGCCGCGCAACTCGGGCGCCTCGGCCGAGGAAAAATCCGGCGGCAGACGGCGTTCATCTTATCGGCCACAGCCTGGGCGGCACCGTCGCGCGGCGCTACGCGGCCGGCGCGTCGAAACGCGCGGTGCGCTCGCTCGTCACGCTCGGCTCGCCGTATTCGTACGGCCAATGGAGTCCGCGCGAGCTCGGGATTTTCGGCGACGACGATCCGATAGTGCCCGCGCCGATCGAGGCGCTGATGACTCGCGTCGCGTTCGGGCGGATCGTGACGCTGCACGACGTTGGGCATCTTGCGCTGGTTTTTCATCCCGAGGCGCTGCGAATCATCGGCACCGAGCTGCGCGCAAATCGCGCAATCGAGCGGCCGCGCGTAAGCGCTGGCGCGCGCAGCGCTACACTCGTCGCGTGTCATCGCGAAAGAAGCGGGCGCGATCGTGCTGGTCGGCGGGCAAAGCTCGCGGATGGGCCAGCCCAAGGCAGCGCTCGATTTCGGCGGCGTGCCGCTGCTCACGAGGATCGTCATCGAGCTGAAATGGTGGTTCGACGAGATTGTGATCGTCGCGGCGCCAGAGTCGGCGGACAGCCTCGCATCGAAATTCCCGGATTGACGATCGTTCCACGACGAGACAGCGTTCGCCGGGCCGCTCGACGCGTTGCGGCGCGGCCTCGAATGCGCTCGATCACGAAGTCGCGTTCGCCTGCTCGTGCGATCTGCCGCTGTTGAATTCCGACGTTGCGGCGAGATCTGGTCGCGATGCTCGATGACTTCGACGCGGTGATTCCGGAAGTCGGCGGCAAGCTGCAGCCGCTGCACGCGGTCTATCGCAAGCATTGCGCAAATGCGATCGAGTCGCTCGCGGCGAGCGGCGAGAAGCGGCTAACCGCCAGCGCTGGCCGCGATCAACGCGCGAAGGGTCGATCGAGCAGCGAGCTCAGAAAGATCGATCCGCAGCTCAACAGCTTCTTCAACGTGAACACGCCCGAGGACTATCGGCGCGCACTCAAGCTGCGGGGCCTGCGTGATCCTGACAGAGCCGAGGAGTGCGGGAAACTAACCCCGAACCCCTAACCCCTTCCCGAGAGGAAAGGGGAACCGGAGAGGAAGGCTTACGGCTTCTTCTCCCAGCGCAGGATCGGGCGGCGCGCGGCCTGCGCTTCGTCGACGCGCGAGACGGCAATGTCTGCGGCGCGTTCTTGACCCGCTCGGGATCGTTCAGCGCCTCGTCGTAAATCCGCTCCATCGCGTCGACGAAGTTGTCGAGGGTTTCTTTGCTCTCGGTCTCGGTCGGCTCGATCATCAGCGCGCCCGGCACCACCAGCGGGAAATAGATCGTCGGCGGATGGATTCCGAAGTCGAGCAGGCGCTTGGCGATATCGAGCGTGCTCACGTCGGCGCGCTTTTCGAGATCGTGCGACAGCACGCATTCATGCATCGAGGGCTCGCCGGTCGCGCTGGGAAAATGCGGTTGCAGCCGCTTGCGCACGTAGTTGGCGCCGAGGATCGCGAGCCGGCTCGCCATCCCGAGGCCGTCGCCGCCGAGCGCGAGGATATACGCGTAGGCGCGCACGAGCATCCCGAAGTTGTTGTGAAACGATCGCAGCCGCCCGATCGAATCGGGCCGCTCGGCGTCGAATTCGTAGCCGGCCTCGGCATGCTTCAAGCGCGGCATCGGCAGGAACGGCTCGAGATGCTTTTTCACCGCGACCGGACCCGCGCCCGGACCGCCGCCGCCGTGCGGAGTCGAGAAGGTCTTGTGCAGATTGAGCTGCACGATATCCGCGCCCATGTGGCCCGGCTTGGCGACGCCGAGCAGCGCGTTCATGTTGGCGCCGTCGAGGTAGAGCAGCGCGCCGCGCTCATGCAGCGCCGCCGCGATCTCCTGGATCTCGCGGCTCGAAAATTCCCAGCGTGTTCGGATTGGTGACCATCATCGCGGCGACGTCGTCGCTCACCAGCCGGCGAACCTCGGCCGCTTCCAGATAGCCGCGCCGATTCGACTTCGCGACCATCACCTCGAAGCCCGCCAGCGTGCAGCTCGCCGGATTGGTGCCATGCGCGGTGTCGGGAATGATCACCTTGTGCCGCGCTTCGCCGCGCTTGCGATGGTACGCGCGGACCATCAGCAGGCCCGTCAGCTCGCCTTGCGCGCCGGCCGCGGGATGCAGCGACACCGCGTCCATGCCGGTGATTTCGGCGAGCGCCGCTTCCATCCGCGCGATCAGTTCGAGCGCGCCCTGCGCCAGATGCGCCGGCGTCGCCGGATGCAGTGCCGGCAAGACCCGGCAGCGCCGCCAGCTCGTCGTTGACCACCGGATTGTACTTCATCGTGCACGAGCCGAGCGGATAGAACTGGAGCGCCTGCGCGAAGTTGAGCTGCGACAGGCGCAGGAAATGACGCAGCACCTGCGGCTCGCTGAGCTCGGGAAAGCCGGGGAGGTCCTCGCGGCAGAGTTCGGCGCCGAGCAGTTCAGCGCCGCGCCGATCGCCGGCGGCGCGCGGCGACAGATCGGTGCCGCGGCGGCCTTCGGATGAAAGCTCGAAAATCAGCGGCACGCCTGCCACCGGCTCGGTTCGATCGAGCGTCGAAGGAGTCTCAGGCCACCGCGACGCGGACGATTCTGCCCGCACTCGCCATCACCGCACCTCCGCCAATTGCCGCCGCACAGCGCGGCCGAACTCGTCGCCGCGATTCATCTCGGTGACCGAGACCAGCAGCGCGTCGGAAAGTTCGGGATAGTCGTCGCCGAGCGCGACGCCCGCCAGGATCTGCTTGCGCTCTGCCGCTTCCAGAGCGCCGCGGGGTTCGCGAGCCGCATCACGAACTCGTTGAAGAACGGTCCCGAGAATCGGCGGCGAATGCCCGCCGCCTCGAGCACATCGGCCGCGCTGATGCGCCAGCTCGACGTTGCGCTCGGCCAGCTCGCGCAGTCCGCTGCGCGCCCATCAGCGAGAGATAGACCGTCGCCGCCAGCGCGCACAGCGAATGATTGGTGCAGATGTTGGAGGTCGCGCGCTCGCGGCGGATATGCTGCTCGCGCGTGGCGAGCGTCAGGCAGAAAGCGCGGCGACCGTCGCGATCGCGAGTCTCGCCGACCAGCCGCCCCGGCATCTGGCGCAGATGCGCCATGCGCGCCGCCATGAAGCCGACGCCGGGTCCGCCGAATTGCAGCGGCAGGCCGAAACTTTGACCCTCGCCGACGGCGATATCGACGCCGAGTTCGCCCGGCGCGCGCAGCAGGCCCAGCGCGATACCCTCGGCCGTCGCCGAAATCGCGAGCGCGCCCGCGCGATGCGTGATCTCGGCGATCGCGCCGAGCGGCTCGATGATGCCGAACGCGTTGGGATAGCCGGCGACCGTGCACAGCAGCCGATCGTTGGCGACACGTTCGAGCGCGGCGATGTCGGTCGCGCCGGTCGCGTCGTCGAACGGCACCTCGACGATCTCGAGTCCGTGCAGCGCGCTCAGGTAGGTGCGGATGGTCGCGCGATAGTCGGGCCACAGCGCGCGCGACAGCGCGACGACGCGAGCGCTTGGGCATCAACCGCCGCGCCATCAGCACCGCCTCGGCCGCGGCCGACGCGCCGTCGTACATGCTGGCGTTGGCGACCTCCATCCCGGTGAGCTGCGTGATCAGCGTTTGAAATTCGAAAATCGCCTGCGTGGTGCCCTGGCTCGCCTCGGCCTGATACGGCGTATAGCTGGTCGCGAACTCGGCGCGCGCGATGACGGCGCGCACGGCGGCGGGCACATAATGGCGATAGTAGCCGGCGCCGAGGAAGCTGGCGAAGCCCGACGCGCCCGTGTTGCGCGCCGCCAGCGCAGAAATCTCGTGCGACGACATCGGCTTCGCTGCGGCCCGCGGCGAGAGTTGATCGTCGCGCGTCGCGCGCAGATTGGCCGGCACGTGCGCGATCAGATCGTCGAGATGCTTCGCGCCGATCGTCTCGAGCATCGCCGCGACGTCGCCCTCGGTATGTGGCATGAATCTCATCGAATCAACTCGTCCTTCGCTGCCGCCTCCGCTTCGTCCCACAATTCAATCATACGTGCGCAGTTGATGCCGCAGTCGGCTCGTCGCGCCGATAGAACGGCCGCCGCACGATGGTCGCGCGATTTTGCGCTCACGAATCTCAACTTCGAGCGACTCGCCAACGCGCCGGCGGATTTTTCGCGCCGTCGACGTTCGAGATACGCCATCGCGATCGGCCGCTGAATCGACGGCGCGAAGGTGCCGCTGGTCACGACGCCGACGTCGTCGCCGTCGCGAAATACGCGGTAGCCCTGGCGCGCGACCATCCTGCCGTCGTCGGTCTGCAGCCCGACCAATTTTTTCTTCAGTCCCGTGTCGCGCTGCGCCGTGAGCGCCGTCGCTGCCGACGAACGTCGCGCCCGAGCTTTACGAAGTCGCCGAGTCCCGCTTCGAGCGGCGACGTCTTGCGATCCAGCTCGTGACCGTAGAGCGGCAGGCCCGCTTCGAGCCGCAGCGTGTCGCGCGCGCCCAGGCCGACACGGCTTCGCATCGGCGCGGCGCGCCGGCGTCGAGAATCGCCTCGAACAATTCGCGCGCGCCGGCGTTGTCGACGAAAAGCTCGAAGCCGTCTTCGCCCGTGTAGCCGGTGCGCGCGGCGAGGCATTGATGCCCGCGACTATCCGCTCGGCGACGCCGAAGCGCGGCACGTCGGCGATCGGAAACTCCGCGAGCGTCGCCAGTATCGCGACGGCCTCCGGTCCCTGCACTGCGATCAGCGCGGTCGCGTCGCTCACGTCTTCGAAAATCGGCGCGTCCGCCGTTGAGCTCGAGGAGCCATTCGCGATCGGCGTCGATATTCGAGGCGTTGACGCACAGCATGTAGCGCTCGTCGCCGAGCCGATAAACGATCAGGTCGTCGATCGTGCCGCCGTCGTCCGCGCACATGAGCGTGTACTGCGCCTGGCCGTGCTTGAGCCGCGCCGCGGAGTTGGTGAACGCGCGCTCGAGCGTCGCCAGCGCTGCGGCCCGCTGATTTCGAACTCGCCCATGTGGCTCAGATCGAAAACGCCCGCCGAATTGCGGACCGCAAGATGCTCCTCGATAATCCCGCTGTAACTGACCGGCATCTCGAAACCACCGAAAACCGTCATCCGCGCGCCGAGTTTCTGGTGAAGGTCGAACAGAACAGTGCGCTTGGGCGCATTCATCATCAGCGGCAAAATTTTAACAGACCGGGTTCGGCCGAACGAGACGACCGCGCGCGATCTGCCAACAAGCCCCGACTCTCTGTCCACAGCGGCTTGCTCGCCGTGAAGCCGGTGCTATAATCGAATGGTATCCGATGGCAGCGATCATCATGGATGGCCGGGCGGTCAGCGCGCATCTGATGCCGGAGTTGCGCGCCAACGTCGACGAGCTCAAGCGCAACGTTCGGATGCACGCCGTCGCTGGCGGCGGTCCTGGTCGGCGACGATCCGGCCTCGCGCCAATACGTGCGCAACAAGCAGCGCTTCGCCGCCGAACTTGGATGCGACAGCCGCACGGTGCGAATGACCGTCCGCGGAGGCGACCACCGAGCGTCTGCTCGAAGTGATCGCGCGCCTCAACGCCGACGCGCAACGTCACGCGATCCTGCTGCAATTGCCGCTTCCCGAGCGGTCGACGTTTCCGCCTGTTCGACGCTATCGCGCCCGGACAAGGACTCGACGCGGTCGGCGCGGCCAGCGTCGGCGGATTCTACCGCGGCGCAATGGGGACGCTTCATCCCGTGCACTCCGCGCGGCGTGCTGACGATGCTCGACTATTACAAGGTGCCGGTCGACGGTGCGCGCGCCGTCGGTCATCGGGCGCAGCGATATCGCCGGCAAGCCGACGGCGCTGATTCTCGGCGGCCGGCTGCGCAACGCGACCGATCACCTGGTGCCATCGCCACACCCGCGACCTCGCCGCGCATTTGCCGCGAGGCCGATATCCTGATCCCGTGCGTCGGCGCCGACACCGGCCGGCCGTATCTGATTACCGCCGACATGGTGAAGCCCGGCGCCTGCGTGATCGACGTGGGCTTTCGGCGCGTCGGTCCGGGCAAGTTCGTCGGCGACGTCGATTTCGAAGCGGTCAAGGAAGTCGCGGGATGGATCACGCTCAATCCCGGCGGCACCGGTCCGATGACGGTGCTGGCGCTGATGCAGAACCTGATCGACGCCGACGCGCTATCAGCTCGGATTGCCGCGCGCCGCTTATTCGTCTGACGCGACAGGTCGAAGATGCCGCGCGCATTGCTTTGCGCAAGCTCTGACGTTTCCCATAGATTTGCAAATTGCAGTAGGAGAGCTGTCCAGACAATCGAATGGCATCACCGAACCATCGGCGCGAAGATCACCACTAGCTCGACGCGAGAAAGTCGGGCAAGCGCACGCTCAGCGACGTCCTGATCGGACCGCCGCGCGACGTTCGCGATCCCGAAATATTCCACAGCCTCTCGCTGGTCGCGTTTCTGGCGTGGGTCGGTCTGGGCTCCGACGGCCTGAGCTCGTCATGCTACGGCCCCGAAGAAGCGTTCCTCGCGCTCGGGCACCATCAGTATCTCGCGGTGTTCCTCGCGATGCTGATGGCGCTGACCGTCTTCATCATCTCGGCGTCGTATTCGCAAACAATCGATCTGTTTCCGACCGGCGGCGGCGGCTACCTGGTCGCGACCAAATTGCTCGGGCAAATATTTCGGGCTGGTTTCGGGATCCGCGCTGGTCGTCGACTACGTGCTGACGATCGCGATTTCGATCGCGAGCGGCGCCGACGCGATCTTCAGCTTTCTGCCCGTCACCTGGCTGCCCTACAAGTTCTGGCTGTGCCTGCTGGTCGTGCGTGCTGATGGTGCTGATGAATCTGCGCGGGGTGAAGGAATCGGTGCTGTCGCTGCTGCCGATCTTCATCGCCTTCATCGTGATGCACGTGTGGCTGGTCGGCTACGCGCTTCTGAGCCGCGCGCCCGGAACTGCCGTCAATCGTCGGCCACGCCGTGCGCGAGGTCCACGCCAGCTCGCACAGCATCGGGATGCTGGCGCTGGCGGTGATTTTCTTTCGCGCCTACAGCCTGGGCGGCGGCACGTACACCGGGATCGAGGCGGTCAGCAACGGCCTGCCGATCTTGCGCGAGCCGCGCGCCGAGACCGGCAAGCGCACGATGATCTACATGGCCGTGTCGCTGGCCTTCGTCGCCGGCGGAATTCTGCTCGGCTACCTGCTGCTCAACGTCGAGGCCGAGGCCGGCAAGACGCTCAACGCCGTCATGTTCGAGCGGCTGGCGCGCAACTGGCAGCTCTTCGGCATTCACGTCGGCCCGGCGCATCATCACCTTCGCGCTGCTGACCGAGGGCGCGTTGCTGTTCGTCGCCGCGCAGACCGGTTTCGTCGACGGACCGCGCGTGCTCGCCACGATGGCGACCGATCGATGGCTGCCGCGGCGCTTCGCAAACCTGAGCGCGCGGCTGGTGACGCAGGACGGCGTCATCGCGATCGGGCCTCGCGGCGATCCTGCTGCTAATCGGCACCGAGGCGAAGGTCGATCTGCTGGTCGTCCTCTACGCGATCAACGTGTTCGTCACCTTCACGCTCTCGCAGCTCGGGATGACGACGCACTGGTGGCTCGAGCGCAAGAACGAAAAGCGATGGCGGCGCAAGCTGCTCATCAACGGCGTCGGCACGTTCTTCACCGCGCTCAATCCTGATGATCACGCTCACGCTCAAGTTCCACGACGGCGGATGGGTGACGGTCGTGATCACCGGCGGATTGATCGCGCTGTGCTATACGGTGCGACGTCACTATGATCGCGTCTCGAAGGCGATCGAGCAGCTCGAGGCCGACATCCTGCCGAAGCTGTACGCGGTCAAGAAAGCAGAGCCCGCCAAGCGCGATCCCAACGCATCGACCGCGGCCATCCTGGTCAGCGGTTACAACGGTCTGGGGCTGGCGACGCTGATCGCGGTCACGCAATTGTTCAAGGACGAGTTCCGCAACGTGGTCTTCATCGGCGTCGGTGAAGTCGATGCGGCGCTGCTCAAGGGTCCCGAAGAAGTGCACGAGCTCGAGACGCGGATGTCGGACGACCTGAACGAATATTGCCAGTTCGCCGCCGACCTCGGCCTTCATCCCGAACTGCGCGCCGGTCTCGCGCCCGACGTCGTCGTCGAGCTGCGCCGGCTATGCCTCGAAGTCGCGCACGAATTTCCGCACGTCGTGTTCTTCGCCGGCAAGCTGATCTTCTCCGACGAGATCGAGGGCTTCATCGGCCGCTTCCTGCACAATCACACCTCGGTCGAAATCCAGAACTGGCTGCAGCTCTACGGCTACAGCCTGGTGATTCTGCCAATCCGCGTCGGCGCCGGCTCGATGGCGATCCCGCAAAACTCCCAGGCCGCCTAACCGTCGCAACTCGGCCAGCAGTTGAAGCGCTCTAAACGTAGTGGGGCGGGCCGCCGTGCCCGCCTTCCTTTATGACCATCCCCGATTATTTTCCGATCGGCGTGATCCTGTAGAACGCCAGCCGGTCGCCGCGGAATTTCTCGACGACACTGAACCGCTTCGGGTCAGGAAGCTCCGGACGAACCGCGTCACTATCCTTCCAACTAAACAGCCATCCGCCGCCCGCAGATGAAACCCGTTCCTCGATAGTCGCTCGCGCCGCCGCATTGTCGAATCCCGGAACGGCGATTCGCGGATTGGCGCCCTTGAAGTAGTAGTCGAATGGAATCGAGTAGAAGCCGAACGGGAATCCGCCGTTCGGGACGTTTGGCGCGGTATCGTTCGAGACGAATCCCGCTTCAAAGAATACCGGCTCCGTGGCGTTGCCCGCCGCAACTTGCGCGGCCATCTCGCGCCACGGCTGCGGCGTGGTCCGCGCGTACGGCGTGAGGATCAAGCATACCACCGCAAAACCGGCCGCCGTCAGATTGCGCCATTTCACGCTCACCCGCGCGATTCCCGCGGCGAGAATCAATGCGAGCGTGGCCATCGACGGCGCAACGTATCTCAAGTTGAACATCGGATGAACGACGATTGAGCCCGCTATCAGCGCGAGTCCCGGCAGTATCGTCCAGTCGCCAAGCCAGCGAAGAGTCTCGTCGCGATCCCATCGCGTCGCCCCACCGAATACGAACCAGGCCGCCACCGCCGCCGCTCCCAGAGCCGCCGCTATCTTGATCCAAAGCGGATACTCATACTTGCTTCCGATCCAGTCGAGCCAATGGCCGGAGATCATCGTCGCGCTCTGCGCGCGCAGCACCGGCACGTACGGCACGAAAAGTACCAGCGTGACGGCCATCGCCAGCCACGCCATCTGATTGCGCCGTCCGCGGACGTAATCGCGCACGATCATCGCCAGCGCCGCGCCGATGAACAGACTGCCGGCAAGGTGCGTGTAGAGCAGGGCACTGCCCGTGACGCCGCACAGCACGGTGAGGCTCGCGCTCGAACGCGTGCGCATTCGCCAGAACATCAGCATTTGTGCGAGCGCGAGCGTGAGGATCATCGGGTACATTCGCGCGGTTTGCGCGAAGACCACGGCCAGCGGGTTGAATGCCCACATCGCGGCTGCGGCGAGCGCGGTATTGTCGTCGAACATTTCGCAGCCGATCGCGTACACGAGCGCGAGCGTCGACAGCGAAAGAATCACCGACATCGATCGCAGCGAGATTTCGCTCAGCCCGAAAATCCGCGTGTAGTAATGCAGCGCGCCGTAGTAGAAAAGAAATTTCCCCGGCTCATCCAGCACCGGCGTCCGCGCGATCGCTCCGATTCCGGGCTTCGCCGCCGACCATGCGCTGAACGCCTCGCTCGCACCGAGCGCGTCCGTGCCGAGCCGATACGAATAGACGATTGCCGCGACGCCGAAGACCGCGATGAAGATCGTGCCCGGCCGCGCCCACGATACCTCCGGGCGCGACGGTTCTGTTCGCGGTGACGATTCGATCGTGGCTGAACCTGCCTGCCTCATCTCCACCCCGCTTCGTGCCCGCATACTAGCGGATTCCGCACACGCGCACGATCTTTAGCGGTACGCGAGCGCCACCGCGAAACCGGTGCATTGACTACGCGGCCTCGTGCTGGCGTAACTGATCACAATCATGTCCGAGTTTCTTGAGGCGGTCCCCGAAGCCGGCGGGCAGGGCGGGGTCGCGATGACCCTGCCGCCGATCTCGCGCATCCGCTTCGAGGTGTGGGCGCTCGCCTGGCCGGTGATTCTCTCCTTCGGCCTCGATTCGATTCTCGGTCTTTCGTCGATGCTGATGGTGGGACGGCTGGGCGCGAATGCGGTCGGCGCGGTCGGACTCGCTACGCAAATCCTCGGCGCGGTGCGCGCGGGAATCGCCGCCGTGGGTACAGGCACGGTCGCGCTGGTCGCGCGCTCTATCGGCGCCAACGATCGCGACAACGCCGAAGAAGTGCTGAAGCAGTCGGTCGTCTTCGGCGTGCTGGTTTCGACCATCATCGCGATCCCCGTGATCATTTTCGCGCATCCGCTGATGGGACTCTTCCAGGTGCACGGTGAGATGGCCGACATGGGCTCGCGCTACCTGCAGGTCGTGATGCTGTCGGAGCCGTTCCAGGGAATCTTCCTTATGTGCGCGTCGGCGCTGCGCGGCGCGGGCGACACGCGCACGCCGCTATGGATCGGCGGCATCATCGACGTGCTCGCGATCTTCCTCAACTACGTGCTGATCTTCGGCAAGTTCGGATTTCCCGCGCTCGGCGTCGACGGCTCGGCGGTCGCGACGTTGCTCGCGATCGCCATCGGCGGGATTTTATTTTTCTACGCGCTTTCGATTCCCGGGATGGTGCTGAACTTCCGATGGAAGGGGCTGTGGCCCGACTTCGGCCTCGGCCGCCGAATCCTCAGCGTCGGCAATCCCGCCGCCATCGAGCAATTGCTGATCCAGTTCGGCTTCGTCGCCTACGTCGGATTCATCGCGCGCTACGGCGCCAAGGAAATCGCCGCATACTTTATCGGCGTGCGAATCCTGGCGCTGTCATTCCTGCCCGGCTTCGGATTCTCCGCCGCTTCCGCGACGCTCGTCGGCCAGGGCCTCGGCGCGGGCGACTCGAAGTTCTCGCGCAAGGCCGGATGGGAATCGACCGGAATGGCGATAGTCGGGATGACCTTGATGGGCGTGGTGTTTATCGTCTTCGCGCATTATATTGCGGCGCTTTTCATCGACGACAAAACGGTCATCGCGTACACCGTGCAATTCATGTACGCGCTCGCTGCCGCACAACCGCTGATGGCGATTGACTGGACCATCACCGGCGCGCTGCGCGGCGCCGGCGATTCGCGCTTCCCGCTGTACGGCTCGCTCGCCGGCTTTTACGGGATGCGCCTTTTCCTGACGATTATCATCTGGTCTCATGGCGCCAGCATCAACTACATCTGGTGGTCCCTGCTCGCCGACTACGTCGTCCGCTCGACGATAAAAGTCTACCGCTTCCAAACCGGCCACTGGGAACACATCGAAGTTTGAAATTCAGTTTCGGTCGTCGCCTGTTGACGCTCGCGTCGTCATCAACTGGACGCGGCGTGCGGCGCGCGTAATCCTCTTCCCGTGGCACAAGCGCAAAAGGCGACCGAGACTCTCGAGGGCATCCTCGATCAGGTTCTCTTTGCCAACGACCAGACCGGCTACTCGGTCGCCATCGTCGTCGTGCCCCAGGAGCATGGCGACTTTCGCCGCGTCACCATCGTCGGCAATCTCGCAGGCCTCGAAGTCGGTTCGACCATACGCGCGCTCGGCGGCTTCGAGAATCATCAGCGCTTCGGCGAGCAGTTCCAAGTCGTGGATTTCGAAACGCTGCGCCCCGCCGGATCCCTCGCGATAGAGCGCTACCTCGCTTCGGAAATAAAAGGCATCGGCCCAAGGCTCGCGCGGCGCATCTCGGAGCACTTCGGCGACACGCTCGGCGAAGTGCTCGACAACGCGCCGGAGCGGATGCGCGAAGTTCCCGGCATCGGCGCCGCAGTCGCGCGCACGATTGCGGCGGCATGGCGCGACGCGTCGGGGTTGCGCGAGCTGACGGTTTTCCTGCGCGGCCACGGACTGGCCGCCTCGCACGCGCGCCGCATCCACAAGTTCTACGGCAAGGACGCGCTCGACGTCGTCAAGCGCGATCCGTACGTCCTCGCGCGCACGATTCACGGCATCGGATTCCGCACCGCCGACGCGATCGCCGAGAAACTCGGTATCCCGCGCAACTCGATCCAGCGCGCGCGCGCCGCCGTCCTCTACATCCTCGAACGCATGTCCGACGAGGGCCACGTCTATTCGCCGTTCGAGTATCTGGAAGGCCAGTTCCGCACCGCGCTCGACATGGAACCCGACCTCGCGCACGACGCCGTCAACGAGCTTGCCGCCAGCGGCGAGGTGATCGCCGAAGAGGCCGACGATCACATCGCGATTTACCTCGCGCGCCTGCACGAGGCCGAAGTGAACGTCGCCGCGCGAATCGCGGAACTGAACGCGGGCCGCGCGATGAACAAGGATCTGATCGATCGCGCGGTCGCGGCCGCGATCAAATCGTCGGAACTCGAACTGTCGGTCGAGCAAAAGAGCGCGCTGCGATGCGCTCTCGCCAGCCGCGTCACCGTGATCACCGGCGGTCCCGGTACCGGCAAGACGACCCTGCTGCGCTCGTTGCTGGTCGCGCTCGCCGACGTCGGCTTGAAGCCGACGCTCGCGGCACCGACCGGACGCGCCGCTCGCCGGCTCCAGGAGGCTTCGGGCCGCGACGCAAAGACTATCCATCGGCTGCTCGAATACGATCCACAGAGCGGCGGATTCCTCCGCATGCAAGAACTTTCCGCTGCGCACCAACTATCTGATCATCGACGAGGCCTCGATGATGGACGTCGAGCTGGCCTCGAGCCTGCTGTCCGCGCTGATGCCGAACTGCTCGCTGCTGCTGGTCGGCGATCGCGATCAGCTGCCGTCTGTCGGTCCAGGCAGCGTGCTCAAGGACGTAATCGCATCCGACTTCGTGCCGGTCGTGCAACTGAAGGAGGTCTATCGGCAGGCGCGCCAGAGCCTGATCGTTGCCAACGCGCATCGCCTGAATCGGGGCGAGTTCCCGCAACTCTCCAATGACGCCGAAGGCGACTTCTTTTTCTTCGAGCGCAACGCCGCCGAAGACGTGGTCGCGACGATCAAGCAACTCGTGCAGCAACGCCTGATTGGACGCTTCGGAATCACCGACCCGCGCGAAATTCAGGTGCTGACACCGATGAATCGTGGCCCGCTCGGCACGCACACTTTGAATCGTGAGCTGCAAGCATTGCTGAATCCCGTGGGACGCGAACTCCGCTCCGGCGATCGCACTTTTCGCGAGGGCGATCGCGTCATCCAGTTGCGCAACAACTACGATAAGGCAGTCTTCAACGGCTCGATCGGCAGGATCGTTGCGATCAACACTGAGAAGGCGCGCGTGAGCGTCGTGTTCGAGGAGACCCACGCCGAATACGATCTCTCCGAGCTTGACGAGCTCGCGCTCGCTTACGCGATCTCGGTGCATAAGAGCCAGGGCAGCCAGTATCCGGCGATCGTGATGCCGATACATTCGAGCCACTACCTGATGCTGCGGCGCAACCTGCTCTACACCGCCATCACGCGCGCCGAGCGTGTATGCGTGCTGGTCGGGACTAAGAGCGCGCTGCAGCAGGCGGTGCGCAATCAGGACGAGCGCCTGCGCTTTTCGCGCCTGGCAGCGCGGCTGCACGTCGACTGATCGATCAGTGATGCCCGATCAGGACGTAGGCAATGAACACGAATGCCCCGATTACGATCATGGCGACGAACGCCGGAATCAGGGTCGCGCAAAACGCGCGCCACGCCGAGAATCGATGCACCTCGGCGATACAGTAAATCCCGAGGATTCCGCCCCACAGGCCCAGCACCACCTCGACGACCAGGATCTTGTAAAAGGCGGGATTGATGTGAGGCAGCGTTCCGGCCGCCGGCGCTTGAGGTGTCGGCACGCCCATCAGCACGGCGGTGAGAAGGACAATCTCGGCGGCAATCCCGGGGATCTGCGACCACGCGATGGCGGCCCGCATCTCTACGCGGGTCGCGACGCCGCCAAGCAGCGATCCCGACCATTTTAGAATCGCGGCACCGATGTAGAGTCCGACGACTCCGATGGCCGCTTGGACGGCTACGTTCACCGCAACCCACAGCGGCCACAAAACCGACAGATTCGAGTTGTTGGCAATCGCCTTCGACCATTGATTCGCCAGCGCGTTGAGCGCCGGCCCGATCGCGGCGAGCGCGATTACATTGCGCGTCGGATCGGTGTCGACGATGCGCCGAATCGTTGCGCGCGGCTCAGTCCAGATTGTGAAGAAAGATGTGATCGAACTGCCATCCCCGTTCGCCATCGAAGCCCCCGTCGCGCCGCGAATTCTGCCACGCTAGCATCCCGCCACATCGCGCAATAGTGCGATTGACTCGATTTCAAGATGCGCTACCATCGCTGCGATGAAACGGCTGAACTGGTTGGTTCTTGCTGCGTTAGTCGCCGGATGCGTGCAGACTTGCGGATGCGTTTTCATTCAGACTAGCGCGATTTCGGATAAGGGCGGCCCCGGCAATCCGATCAGCGCGAGCGCCAGCGATCTCGGCTACCTTCATCTGTTTGCCCCGCAAGGACTCACGCAGACCGCGCAATCGAACCTGTTGAGCCAATGCGCCACCGGCAAAGTGTCGGGCGTGACGACGGAGCTCACGATGCGCGATTTCCTGCTCGTGCAGTCCTACAACGTGTCAGTGACCGGCACCTGTAGCTAGCCGGCTATCGGATCTTGACGGCGGGCTTTTCCGCTGGTGGCCGGCTGCGTTTGCCGCGCACCGGTTTCAGCGCGCGGAGAAAATTCAGCACGGCCTCAGCTTCCGATCGCACCGCGTCGGGATCGTGCCCGCCTTGCTCGAGTTCCTTGTCGACGTCCGCGATCGTCTTCTCCCAGTCATTCTTGTACTTGCGATTCAAGTCCTTCCACGCCACTCCCGCCAGCGCGTCGGTGACGTTCGCCGGCGGACGATAGAGTCCGCGCGCGATCAGCACCGCGATCGCCGGATAGCCGAGGTAGCCCTGCCAGTACGACGCGTTGTCGTTCGACGCGATCTCGCGCCCGTCGGCCGAGGTCTCGACCTCGTAAGTCTTCGACAGGTCCGACGACGTCACCGTCGCCCGCCGATCGTCCTCGATTCGCACGCGCCCATCGCCAATCGCGCCGAGCGCTTCGTAGGCCTTGATGACCGGCGGTATTTTCCACGGCGTCGCTGGCATAGCCATCTCTATTCGATCATATTCGACATCACGTCAATCGATTCTGGAGACTCTCGCGATGGCAAATCCACCAATCGGCAAACTCGATCATATCGGAATCGCGGTCAAGAGCGTCGCCGAGGCGCGCAAATTTTTCGAGGGCACTCTCGGCGCGACATTTGTTTTCGAGGCTGCCAACGAGGCGGCCGGCTTCAAGCTCGCCGCGCTCGATCTCGCGGACTGTCAATCGAGTTGCTGGAGCCGCTCGGCGCGAATTCGTTCCTGCACAAGTTTCTCGAAAAGCGCGGCGAGGGGATGCATCATCTGACGTTCAACGTCCCCGACTGCAAACAGAAGACCGCCGATCTGAAAGAGCAGGGCGTGCGCATCGTCGACGAGCATCAATGGTCGCCGACCAGCTTCGAATGCTTTATCTCCCCGCGCTCGTCCCACGGCGTCCTGATCCAACTAGGCTCCGGCTACCCAACCCTAAACAGCGACCCCACCTGGACGAGGAAGAAGGACTAGCCCTCTCGCCTTGATACTGGGTGCAGGGGTCACCCCTGCCCAAGGAAGCGTGAAACCCACGACGGGTTTCACATTCAATAAAGTGACTCACCCGCGTCTGCCCCCGCCGCCTTAACATCACGGCGTCTATCTGACACGATTGCGCTACGGCCCCCGGCTTTTGCAATGAAAGAACTGATCGTTTCCATTCTTCGCGACGCAATTGAGCGGGCGCGCGCAGCGGGTCAGTTGACTTCCGAAATACCTGCGATCGGAATCGAAGCGCCGCGCGACTCTGCGCACGGCGACGTCGCCTCGAACATCGCACTGACTCTTGCGAAACCTGAGCGCAAAGCGCCGCGCGCGATCGCTGATATAATCAAGTCGCAAGTGACGCTCTCCGCTGAAGTGAGCGAGGTCTCGGTCGCCGGTCCCGGCTTCATCAATTTCAAAATGGCGCCGGCGTACTGGCATTCCGAGATGCGCAACGCGGCGAGCGCTGGCCGCGCGTTCTGGAAGCCGCGCCCGTGGGTGCTGCGCCCGGGCGCCGGAAAAAAAGTCCAGGTCGAGTTTCTTTCCGCCAATCCCACTGGTCCCGTGACCGTTGGCCATGGCCGCAACGCGGTCCTCGGCGACACGATCGCGCGACTTTACGAGGCGGCCGGCTTCGACGTCACCCGCGAATATTATTTCAATGACGGCGGCCGCCAGATGAAGCTGCTCGGCGAGTCGGTTCGCTCGCGCTATCTGCAAGCACACGGCATCGACGCGCCGATGCCCGCCGACGGCTACCAGGGCGAATACATCGTCGATATCGCGCGCAGTCTGAAAGCGGAGCGCGGTGATTCGCTCGTGTCGGTTACCGATCTCGAGATTTTTCGCTCGGTCGCCGTCAAAGCCATCTTCGCCGATATCAACCAGACCTGCACGCGCCTCGGAATCCGCTTCGACGTCTTCAGCAACGAGCTCGATCTCTTCAACTCCGGCAAGGTCGACGCCGTGCTCAAGGCCTTGAGCGAGCGCGGCCTCACCTTCGAGCAGGATGGCGCAATCTGGCTGCGCGGCGAGCCGCTCGGACTTCCTAAAGACGCGGTGCTGGTGCGCTCCGGCGCCGACAGCCAGCCGACTTATCGCACGCCCGACATCGCCTACCATATCGAGAAGCTCAAGCGCGGCTTCGATCTCATCGTCGATGTGTTCGGCGCCGACCATATCGCCGAGCATCAGGAGGTCATCGCTGCGATCAAGGCGCTCGGCTACGACATCAGGCCCGTCCGCGCGATCATCTACCAGTTCGTCACGCTCACGCGCGCCGGCGAAAAAGTAAAAATGTCCACGCGCAAGGCCACCTACATAACGCTCGACGAGTTGATCGACGAGGTGCGGCGCCGACGTCGTGCGATTTTTTTTCCTGTTCCGAAAGTCAGACAGCCAGCTCGATTTCGATCTCGAGCTCGCCAAGAAGCAGGCGCCCGAGAATCCGGTGTTCTACGTCCAGTACGCGCACGCGCGCCTGGCAAGCATTTTTCGCGAGGGCGCTGCCAAAGACCTGGCACTACCCGCCGACACGTCGTCAGATCGATCTGAATCTGCTCGGCGCCGAGGAACTCGATCTCGCCAAGCGCGCGCTCGGACTCCCCGACGTCATGTCCGCCGCGGCTGAGGCGCTCGAGCCGCATCGGATTCCCTTCTACCTGCTCGAGCTTGCGGGCGATTTCCATCGCTACTACAACAAGCCCGCGAATCGTATAATTGGTCCGGATCGCGAGCTGAGTTTGGCGCGGATGTATATGGCGGCGATTCTGAAGAGATGCGGTTGCGAGCGGACTCGAATTGCTCGGGGTGAGCGCTCCAGAGCGGATGTGAGGGCGGGGAAGATGCGATTCGAAATCAGGGCGGGCGGCGCGTTTCTAATTTTGGTTGGACTGGTCGGATTATCGGGCGGCGTCTTCGCGCTCGGCCTGGTCGCGGGTTACGAGATGGCCCGGCAGAACCAACCCGACATCAATCAAATCTCTTCGACCTACCCGTTGCCGAATCCTCCCGAAAAGCCGGCGCCCGTCGCCGAGATGTCGCCGGCGGCCGTGCCATCACAGTCGGTAGCATCCGCACCGGCAGCGCCGATCAAACCAGCTGCGCCCGCAATTGGCGAAGAACCTCCTGCGGCGCATCCGTCGCCCGCCACCGTCGCGCGCTTGAAACCTGTGCCCGCCGGCGCCCGCGGTCAATCGTCCCGCGACGGATGAAGACGATACTGATGATGATTCCGACGCCGCGTCCTCGCCCGCCGAGTCCGTGAAGCCGCTACCTCTTGGCGCGCGGCCCTACAACATCCAGATCGAAGCCGTGATGGACAAGAGCGGTGCGGACGAGATGGTGTCGCGGCTGAAGACGCTCGGCTACAACGCGCAGGAAGTGAAAGTCGCGCTCAACGGACAGACCTGGTATCGCGTCCACGTCGGTCCCTATGCCAGCGCCGAAGAAGCGACCGCCGCGCAGGACCGACTGCGCGAGCAATACAAGCAAGCTTACACGACCTCGCACTGACGCATTGCCCGACACCTACAACGACCGCCTCTTTCACGGCAACCGCGCGCGCCGCTTTCTGCATGAGCGCCGCTTCTGGTGGCTCGTCGATCGACTGCGGCGCTTGGGCATCCGCCGCGCCGATGTAATCGAGATCGGATGCTACGACGCAAAGGCCATCTCGTACCTCGAGCGCAGCGGCATCGCCGTCACCCGCTACGTCGGTTACGAGGCCGACGACGCTATCTTCGATTGGGTAAAGGCAGGATGGGCCGCGCGCGCTGAAGTCGCGATCGTGAAATCGAAATCGCCGTCGGACATCGATCTGTCGGCGACCTACGACATCGGCATCTGCATGGAAACCCTCGAGCACCTGCCCGACAAACACGTCGACGGCTACCTGGATGTCCTCGCGCGCGTCGTGCGCGGCCCGGTCTTCTTCACGATCCCGGTCGAGCGCGGCGCGATGCTGGTAGCTAAACAACTCGGCTACCGCGCCTTGGGGATGTACGGCGACCGTCTCTCCTGGCGCGACCTGGTCGCCGGCGCGCTAAGCCAGACCGACAAAATCCCGCGTCACGAACACGCTGGCTTCGACGACCGCCGCATGATCGAACGCATCGCGCGCTACTTCACCATCACAGAATCCGGCGGCCTGTTCGTGCCGTACTTCACCACCCTGAACTTCACGGTCGGGATTGTGGGGACCGCGCGCACTGTTGACAATCGGTCGCCTCGCATGGATCATTAGTCCGAAGATGAATCTCATGAGCCGAAATGTTTGCGAGGGATGGTGGCGCTGGCACCTCGATGCACCCGCCTGCGCGCCGGCTTTGTAATTCATCGCAAAACCGATTTCCCAAAGAGGGCCGCAGGCAAAACCTGCGGCCCTTTTCTTTTTTTGGCGAGCGAGGGAATCGGAATTGACTGAGAGGAAACGAGAGATGTTGCAACCGAGCGAAAAAGAATTCGAACGACTGGCAGCCGACGGATTCAACCTCATCCCGGTCTTCGAGGAAGTCGCCGCCGACCTCGAGACTCCGGTCTCCGCCTTCCTCAAGGTCGCGCGCGGCGACTACGCCTTCCTGCTCGAAAGCGTCCGCGGCGGCGAGAAATGGGGCCGCTACACGTTCCTCGGCTCCGATCCTTTTCTCGTCATGCGTGCGCGCAAAAACCGCATGGACATCATCCGTCCCGGCAGCGGCGTCGAAGTTCGCTCGGTCGAGAACTCTTTCGAAGAGCTGCGCGGCGAGGTCAAGCGCTTCCGCGCTCCCGAACTGCCCAACTTGCCGCGCTTCTTCGGCGGCGCCGTCGGATTTCTCGCCTACGATATCGTGCGATGCTTCGAGAAAATTCCCGAGACCGCCGTCGACGATCTCGGCGCGCCCGACTTTCATCTGATGTTCACCGACACGGTGCTCTGCTTCGACAACGTCCGCCAGACGCTAAAAATTATCGCCAACGTGCCGGTCGAAGACTTCGCCTCGGCGAAAATGGCGTACCAAAGTGCGCGCATCAAAATCGACGAGATAATCGAACGCCTCAAGCGTTCCGCCGTGCCACCGTTTCTCGAAGGCGCGAGCAACGTCGCTATCAATGACGCGTCGATTACGTCGAACATGACGCGCGAGGGCTACATGGCGATGGTCTCCGCCGCGAAGGAATACATCGCGGCCGGCGACATCATCCAGGTCGTGCCGTCGCAGCGCTTCGAGGCGCCCCTGACCGCGCATCCGTTCAACATCTACCGCAGCCTGCGCACGATTAATCCGTCGCCGTACATGTTCTACCTGCGCCTCGGCGATCAAACTCTCGTTGGCGCGTCGCCCGAGGTGATGGTGCGCGTCGAGGGCCGCGAGATCACGCTGCGCCCGATTGCCGGCACTCGCCGCCGCGGAGTGACCGAGGCCGAGGATCGCGAACTCGAAGCGGAGTTGCTCGCCGATCCCAAGGAACGCGCCGAGCACGTGATGCTGGTCGATCTCGGGCGCAACGACGTTGGCCGCGTTTCCGAAATCGGCTCGGTGAAAGTGACTGAGCTGATGGTCGTCGAGCGCTACTCGCACGTGATGCATATCGTGTCGAACGTTACCGGAGTTCTGCGCGATGGATGCGATGCGTTCGACGCGTTCGCCGCAACCTTTCCGCAGGGCACGGTTTCCGGCGCGCCGAAAATCCGCGCGATGGAAATCATCGACGAGCTCGAGTCGGTGCGCCGCGGCGTCTACGCGGGCGCGGTCGGTTACTTCAGCTACACCGGCAACACCGACACTGCGATCGCGCTGCGCACGCTGCTGATCAAGAACAACCACGTTTACATCCAGGCCGGCGGCGGCGTCGTCGCCGACTCGGACCCCGGCGCCGAGTTCGAGGAGTCGGTCAACAAGGCGCGCGCGATGGTGCGGGCGCTCCAGGCTGCGCGCGATTTCGAAATCGCGGCCAAGAGGTAAGTCACATGGCGCGCAATCAAAAAGTTCGAGTGTTGATGATCGACAACTACGACTCGTTCACTTACAACATCGTGCAGTACCTCGGCGAACTCGGCGCCGACGTTATCGTCAAGCGCAACGACGCGATCGATGTCGCCGGCGTCCGCGCGCTTCATCCCGACGCCGTCGTCATCTCACCCGGCCCGTGCACTCCGGCCGAGGCGGGAATTTCGCTGACGCTGCTGCGCGAGATGGCGGGCGAAGTTCCGATTCTCGGCGTGTGCCTCGGTCTGCAATGCATAGGCGAGGCGTTCGGCGGCAAGGTAGTGCGCGCGGATCGGCTGATGCACGGCAAGACTTCGCCGATAATTCACGACGGCAAAACGATCTTCACGGGAATCCCAAGCCCCTTCGACGCGATGCGCTATCATTCGCTGCTGGTCGATGCGGCGTCGATTCCGCCGGCGCTTGAAGTCAGCGCCCGCACGGCAGAAAACGAAATCATGGGACTACGCCACAAACAGCACGCGGTCGAAGGCGTGCAGTTCCATCCCGAGTCAATTCTGACGTTCGAAGGCAAGCATCTGTTGCAAAACTTTCTCGACAGTCTCGACAAAAACGGAAGCGCGCGATGAACGGACTCCACGACGCGCTGCAAGCGCTCATCGACGGGCGCTCGCTCTCGGACGCCGAGGCTGAACTCGCGATCGGCGAGATTATGGATGGCGGTGCGCACGACGCCGTCGTCGGCGCGTTCCTCGTGGCGCTGAAAATCAAGGGCGCCGAGGCTGACGAGCTTGCGGGCGCGGTGCGTGCGATGCTTAAGCGCGCGCGTCCGCTCAATCTTCGCGACGGCGACGTGCTCGACACTTGTGGCACCGGCGGCGACGGCGCCAGCACCTTCAACATCTCGACCGGCGCAGCGTTGATAGCGGCCGCCGCCGGTGTTGCTGTTGCCAAGCACGGCAATCGCGCGATCAGCGGAACAGTAGGCACGGCCGATGTACTCGAAGCGATGGGCGTGAAGATCGATTGCGATCCGGACGGGTTGAAGCGATGCCTTGACGACGCGGGATGTTGCCACATCTTCGCGCAGGCGTATCATCCGGCCTTCAAGAAAATTGCGCCGCTCAGGCGCGAGCTGCGAATCCGCACCATCTTCAATCTGATGGGCTCGCTCGGCAACCCAGCGCGTCCACGCTGCCATCTTCTTGGCGTCGCCGATGAGAATCTGATCCGGCCAATGGCGAACGCGTTGAAGGCACTGGGAACGCGCCGCGCGATGGTCGTGCATGGCGGCGACGGTATCGATGAAATCGCGATCAGCGGTGCGACCCGGGTTGCGGAACTCCGAGACGGCGAGATGAAGGAATACGAGATCACGCCGGAGAGCCTCGGCGTGTCGCGCGGCGACCATCGCGCTCTAGTGATCAGGAATCTCGATGAGGCAGTGCGCGTTCTGCGCGGCGCGCTTGATGGCGGCGCAGGCCCGGCGCAAGATGTGCTCGCGCTCAACGGCGGCGCCGCAATCTGCGTCGGTGGCAAGGCCACGTCACTGAAAGAAGGCGTCGATGCGGCGCGAGAAATCATCGCGACGAGCCGCGCGCTCGAGGTCCTCGAGAAACTGCGCCGCGCCAGCAACGGAATACAATGAGCTCGATACTCGACAAGATTTACGCCGCCAAACGTATCGAAGTCCGCGCGAGCCGTGCCGCGATATCGCCGATGGCGATCGTCGCCGAAGCCGGCCGCGCGCCCAAACCGCGCGATTTCGTCGCGGCGCTGCGCGCCAAGCGTCCCGCGATAATCGCGGAGATCAAGCGCGCCTCACCGAGCAAGGGCGATATCATGCCGGGACTCGATCCGGCCAAGGTCGCGCGCGAGTACGTGGCCGGTGGCGCCGCGGCAATCTCGGTTCTGACCGACGCGCACTTCAAGGGCACGCTCGATGATTTGCGCGCGGTGCGCGCCGCCGTGGACGCTCCGCTGCTGCGCAAGGATTTCATCTTCGAGCCATACCAGGTTTACGAAGCGCGCGCGGCCGGCGCGGATTGTATCCTGCTGATCGCCGCGATGCTGAAAGAAGGCGAGCTGCGATCACTCTCGGCGCTCGCGCGCGAGCTTGGGATGGCGACGCTGGTCGAAGCGCACGACGCTGCCGAGTTCGCGCTTGCAGAGAAAATCGGTGCGAGTTTGATCGGCATCAACAACCGCGACTTGCATACTTTCGTGACCGACATCGCGGTGACGACGCGCCTGCTCGCGGGCTACAAGGGCGACGCTTTGATCGTCACTGAAAGCGGGATCGATTCGCCCGACGACATTCGGCGGCTGGACTCGGCGGGCGCGCGCGCGTTTTTGATCGGCGAGAGTCTGCTGAAAGGCGGAATGCCGACTGCGAAGCTCTGCGAACTGATGAAGGCGCTATGACGGTACGCATCAAAATTTGCGGCATCACACGCGTCGAAGATGCGCGCGCGGCGATCGAGGCCGGCGCTGATATGATTGGACTGAACTTCTATGCGAAGAGTCCGCGCTACGTTGAGGTCGATCGTGCCCGCGAGATTCGCGCGGCTATCGGCCCGCGCGCCAAAATGGTTGGAGTATTCGTTAACGCCGAGCGTTCTTACATAGATGAGCGGATGTGCGCTGCCTCACTCGATATGATCCAGTTCTCCGGCGACGAGGATGACGCGGCGCTTGCGGGATGGCCGATTCCGTCGATCGTCGCGCGGCGGCTGAAGGCGGGCGAGGTCTCGGCCGCGCCCCCTAAATCGGATTACGTGCTGCTCGATGCCTTCGACGAGAAACTTTTCGGTGGCACGGGAAATCGCATCGCCCTGGATCAACTTCGCCGACTCGATCTGAGCCGCGCGTTTGTCGCCGGCGGATTGAATCCCGACAACGTTGCCGAAGTGGCCGCGCTCGAACCTTACGCGGTCGATTGTGCCAGCGGTGTTGAGTCGTCGCCGGGCGTCAAGGATCACGAAAAACTGAGGAGCTTCGTCAACAATGCAAAACGTTCCCGATAGCCGCGGCCACTTCGGCCAGTTCGGCGGCAAGTACGTCGCCGAAACCCTGATGCCTGCGTTGTTCGAGTTGGAAAGCGCATATAAAGCCGCGCGCCGCGATCCGAAATTTCGCGCCGAGCTCGAGGCTCGATCGCGCGAGTTCGTCGGCCGCCCGACGCCGCTCTACCTGTGCGAGAATCTCACGGCGAAGCTCGGCGGCGCGAAAATCTACTTAAAGCGCGAAGATCTCTGCCACACCGGCGCGCACAAGGTGAACAACACGCTTGGGCAGGCGCTGCTCGCGGTGCGCATGAACAAGTCGCGCATCACGGCTGAGACCGGCGCGGGACAGCATGGCGTCGCGACGGCCACGATGGCCGCGCTGTTTCGACGCGAATGCGAAGTCTTCATGGGCTCGGTTGACGTCGAGCGTCAATCGCTGAACGTCTTCCGGATGAAGCTGCTCGGCGCGAAGGTCACGAGCGTCGAGAGCGGCAGCAAGAGCCTGAAGGACGCGATGAACGAGGCGCTGCGCGATTGGATCGCGACCGTGCGCAACACTTACTACCTGATCGGCACGACTGCGGGACCGCATCCGTATCCGATGATCGTGCGCGATTTCCAGGCGGTCATCGGGCGCGAGGCGCGCCGCCAGATTCTCAAGCATGAAGGGCGGCTGCCTGACGTGCTCGTCGCATGCGTCAACGGCGGCTCGAACGCGATCGGTCTTTTCTACCCGTTTATCAAAGACACCAACGTGAAAATGATTGGCGTCGAGGCGGCCGGTCTCGGCATCAGCGGACCGCATCATGCGGCAACGATTTCTACCGGCAGCGTCGGCGTGCTGCACGGCAACAAGACCTACCTGCTGCAGGATGAGCTCGGGCAGGTTCGCGAGACGCATTCGATCGCCGCCGGTCTCGACTATCCCGGCGTCGGCCCCGAGCATTCGTGGCTGAACGATGTGGGCCGCGCTCAATACACATCGGTCACCGACGCCGAGGCGCTCGACGCGCTGAAGCTGCTCTCGGAGACCGAGGGAATCATCCCGGCGCTCGAGAGTTCTCATGCGGTGGCGCAGGCGATCAAGCTCGCGCCGCAAATGGCAAAGGAACAAATCATGATCGTGAATCTGTCGGGACGCGGCGACAAGGACATGCAGACGGTCGCGAAAGCGTTCGGGGTGACGGTATAGTCATGGCGGCGGCGCATCGAATCAAACGTAAATTTCGCGAGCTGCGCGCGCGCGGCGAGGCGGCGCTGATCCCGTTCATCGTGGCGGGCGATCCCGATATGGATACGACGCGCAAGCTGGTGCTCGAACTCGAGGCCCGCGGCGCCGACCTGATCGAGCTGGGCGTGCCGTTTTCCGATCCAATGGCCGACGGACCTGCCAATCAACGCGCTATTGCCCGCGGGCTCGGCGCGGGCGCGTCGCTGGCGGCGATTCTCTCGATGGTGAGCGAGCTTCGTGCGCAAACGCAGATTCCGCTGATACTGTTCGGCTACTACAACCCGATCTTTCACTACGGATGCGATCGCCTGTGCGCCGACGCCGCGCGCGCTGGTGTCGACGCGCTGCTGGTGGTCGACCTGCCGCCGGAGGAAGCCGGCGAGCTCAAGAAACCTGCGCGCGCCAATGGCCTCGACCTCATCTATCTGCTCGCGCCGACGACGCCGATCGACCGCAGCCGTGCAATCGCGCGATCCGCCAGCGGCTTTCTCTACTACGTGTCGCTGACCGGCGTAACTGGTGCGCGTGCGCATCTCGACACCGGCATCGCGGAGCATATGCGCGAGATTCGCAGCGTTACCGATCTTCCGATCGGCGTCGGCTTCGGTATCTCGACGCCCGCGCAGGCCGCCGAGGTTGCGACGATGGCGGACGCGGTCGTAGTCGGCAGCGCGATTTCTTTGTTGGTCGAGGCCCACGCGAAGTCCGGCGACGTGCCGGATGCAGTGGGTGGTCTGGTTGGAGCGATGAAAGATGCGATGAAGTCGGCGCGGCGCGTCGAGCGTGCGCCCGCGGCGGAGAATTCCAATGGCTGAGCGCGAACAGGTGACTGTCACGACGCAAGCGCCCTCTGACGATATCTGGTCGAAGTGCCCGTCGTGCAAGGAGATGGCGTTCCGCAAGGAAGTGGAGCGCAATCTGAACGTGTGCCCGAAATGCGGATATCACTTCCGCGTCACGGTCGCGCAGCGGCTGTCGATCAGCGTCGATCGCGGGACGTGGCGCGAGCTGATGGCCGAGATGGCGATCGGCGATCCGCTCGGCTTCGTCGATTCGCGGCCGTATCCGAAGCGGATGGAACAGGCGCGCGCGAGCAGCGGGCGCAACGACGCGGTGGTGGTCGGAATCGGCAAGATCGAGGACCGTCCGGTCGCGGTCGGCGTGATGGATTTCGAATTCATGGGCGGCAGCATGGGCGTGGTGGTCGGCGAGAAAATCGCGCGGCTGTTCGAGATCGCGCGCGAGCGCCAGTTGCCGGTGATCGTGTTCGTCGCGTCGGGCGGAGCGCGGATGCAGGAAGGCGCGCTGTCGCTGATGCAGATGGCGAAAGTGTCGTCGGCGATCGCGCGATTTCGCGACGCGCGCCTGCCATACATTTCGGTGCTGTGCGATCCGACGACCGGCGGCGTGGCGGCGTCGTTCGCGATGCTCGGCGATCTCAATATCTCGGAGCCGGGCGCGCTGATCGGTTTCGCCGGCCGCCGGGTGATCGAGCAGACCAGCGGCCAGGAGCTGCCGGAAGATTTTCAGCGCGCCGAGTTCTTACTGGCGCACGGGATGCTCGACGCGATCGTGCCGCGCCACCAGATGCGCTTCACGCTGGCGCGAATGCTCGCGATGCTGACGCGGCCGCGCGGAACTCGCGCGATGGCTGGCGCGTCGAAGGGCAAGCGTTGAGGCTGTCCTAGCCTGACTTTTTCCTTTGCACGGCCTCTTTGATCAGCTTGGCGATGTCCCAGCCCAGGATCGTGAGCCCCTCGATGTTCGCGTCGGTGACGCTGACATTGGCGAGGTTCACATTCTTGAACTTCGCGTCCTGAAAGGTAATGTCCGTAAATGACGCTCCGCGCAAACTCACGTTGACGAATCTGGAATTCGCCAGGCCGACATCATCGAACTCGGCCTGCGGCAGCGCGCATCCGCGAAACGTCGCGCCCGGCATCTGCTCCTGCTCGAACAGCTTTCCTTCGCTCATCGATTTCTCCTCAGGCGCCCACTCTACAATCTCTTGCCGCTTTTGCACATAACGAAGCTGAATCGCTCCCCGCGAAATCTTCCGCCGTTGAGCGGTAGCCGGTAAACTCCCGGCTGGACATGGACCAGCTCTCCAAAACCATCGACTGGCTCTATTCGCTCGAAGCGCGCGGCGAAATCTACAAGCTCGAGCGCATGGAAGCGGCGCTCGAACTTATCGGCAATCCGCATCGCAGGATTGCGCGCCGTTCATATCGCCGGCACCAAGGGTAAGGGCTCGGTCGCCGCGATGCTCGACAGTTGTCTGCGCGCAGGCGGGCTATCGCACCGGGCTGTACACCAAGCCGCATCTTGTGAACCTGGCGGAGCGGACGCGGATCTCTGGCGCCGAAATTCCGCGCGGCGCGGATGCTCGACTACATCGAGCGGCTGCGCGCGATTTACGATCGCGCGGGCATGGCGCTTACATTCTTCGAGTTCACCGTCGCGATGATGTTCCTGTACTTCGCCGAGGAGAACGTCGATATCGCCATCGTCGAGACCGGACTTGGCGGGCGGCTCGATTCCACCAATGTGGTTACGCCGATTCTGAGCGTCATTACGCCGATCGGTTTCGATCACATGGAATATCTCGGCCACACGATCGCGGCGATCGCCGGCGAGAAGGGCGGCATCATCAAGCATGATGTGCCGGTCGTGATTGGCGCGCGCGATGCCGAGGCGCGCGCTGGTGCTGACGTCGATCGCGGCGCAGCGCGGAAGCGCGGTGCGGCTGATCGATCGCGATTTTTCGTACACATCGCACGCGCCCGCGCATCGTCTGGACTACCACGGCCTCGGGCTCGAGCTGCGCGATCTCGAGCTCGGGCTCGCCGGTCCGTTTCAGCATGAGAACGCCGCGATCGCCGTCGCCACCCTCGAAGCTCTGAGGGCGCAGGGCTGGCGAATCGACGAGGACGCCATCCGGCGCGGCATTGCCGAAATTTACTGGCCGGGGCGATTCGACATCGTGTCGCACCGGCCGCTCGTAATTCTCGATTGCGCGCATAACGAGATGAGTATCGCGGCGCTGCTCGAAACGATGAGCGTCGAGCTCGGCCCGGTGGTGAAGCCGCGCCTGGTCTTCGGCTGCCAGTCGGCCAAGGAATGGAGCGCGATGGCCGCGATGCTGGCGCCGCGCGTGCGCGACGTGACGCTGACCCGGGCCAAGCCCAAGAGTCCGCTCGAGCCCGAAGAACTGCGTCGCGCATTTCGCCGCGCACTGTCCCGCGCGCGTCGAGCGCGACCCGATGCGCGCGATCGAGCGGGTGATGTCCGAAATGGCGCCCGACGACGTGGCGCTCGTCACGGGATCGGTGTATCTTATCGGCGAAGTTTACCCGTACTTTCTGACCCGCGAGGGGCGAGTTGGGTTGTTTCCTGAAGTCGGCGCTTAAGAGAATCACGTTCGCGGTGATATGGGCCGCGATGCTCGTGCCTGCTATCGCACGCGCCGATGCTCCCGCTTCGACTGGCGCTCCCGCTACCAAGCCTGCGAAAGCGAAAGGGTTTGCAGTGCCTCCGGCAGTTCGCGCCGAGCATGGCGGCTCCCGTTAACATAACCGGCCAGGAAACGATCTACGATTCCAAGACCGACACCTTCGTCGTCAAAGGCGACGCTGTCATGACCCAGGGCGGCAGCGTGCTGAAGGCCGACGAAATCGACATCAATGCGCCGCGACCGCCAGGCGACGGCGATCGGCCATGTCCATCTGATCGATCCGGAAGTCGAAATGTGGGCGACCAAGGCGACGATCAACGTCACCAACGAGACGATGGTGCTCTACAACGCCAAGGTGTTAGCAAAGCAGGACATTTATCATCTTGAAGGCCAGGAGATCATAAAGCAGGAGGGGCCCAACTACGTTGTCAAGAAGGGCTTCTTCACGACTTGCGGATGCGAGAAGGGCACGCCCTCTGGTCGATAAACGCGGACCAGATGACGGTGAACATGGGCCATACGGGCCATGCCACCAACGGCACCTTCAACGTGGCGGGCTACCCTGTGATTCCGTTCCCGTACCTGGTCTTCCCGGCAGATACCGACCGGCACAGCGGCGTGCTGAGCGGGCGCTATGGCGAATCGGGACTGCGCGGCTTTCAATGGCTGCAGCCGTACTATATCGCGATCAACAAGAGCTCCGACGCGACGGTCGCGCTCGATATCGAGACCTCGCAGCGAGTCGGTGGGCTGGCCGAATATCGGTTGGTCAATGGCAAAGACGATTATTTCTGGGTGGACGGTGCGTTCTACAACGAGTCGATCCGGTCGGACCAGCAATCGCCTCAACGACACCGTTGACTACCAGATCGCCGATCCGCACATCCCGCTCGATCGCTACGGGATAATCGGGATGACCCGGCAACATCTCACGCCCGATCTGATCGCGTACGCCGACGGGGTTTCGGTCAGCGACAGCCTGTACCTGCGCGAGATGGATGTGTGGACGTTGTCGCGCGGTTTCCAGAGCGGCAATTGGGGTTCGATGCGAAATGCTGCGTCGGATTTCGGGTTGCTCGACCAGTTCGAAAACGCATATGTGAATGTCAAAGGAAGCTGGAATCAGGATCTGATTCAACCGCAGCAATTCGCGTTGCAGCGGCTGCCCGATGCGACGGTGACCGGACGCCAGGAATTGTTCAACAACCTGATGTACGCGGATTACGACGCGGAGGCGGTCAACTTTTACCGGTACGAAGGCATCGACGGCCTCCGGCTGGACGCGAATCCGCGCGTTACGCTGCCATTTCGTTGGGGTGACTACCTTCAGGGGTATGGTCAAATCGGATCGCAGGCGGCGTTCTATGACGCCAACGGACATAATCTACAGGTCATTCCGGTCGGAACCTCGCCTGCGCCCGAATCGGTCAAACCCTCGCACAACACTTGCGCCAGCGGCGGTGGTCAGCAACTCATCTGGAACAATTGTGTGGTGCTGAGCGCACTTTCATCCGATGGCGACAGCGCACGACTCATCCCGTACGCAAAAGCCGGAATCTCGACGACTCTCGATCGTGTTTACGACGTCGACTGGAAGACGGTCGATAAGCTCAAAAATATCATTCAACCGTTCGCGAGCTATTACTACGTGCCGAATATCTACCAGGGCAACATGCCTCTGTTCGACTCATTCGACCGCCTGAACTCGCGCAGTCTCGTCACCTACGGTGTCACCACCAGGCTGTTCGCCAAAACCAGAGATTTGCCGCCGGAGGAGCCGACCACCGACGACGCGACTCCGACCGAGGGGTTGTCCGATGCCGAGGCGGCGACGGGGGCGTTCAGCGAAGAGCCAATCGGGGATGCGGCCATACCACATGCCGGAAACATCGTCCGCAACGGCGAGCATTCCTCGGAGGTTGGTTCATTGACGGTACAGCAGTCGTACGACATCGGGCACATAGTGGCCAACAATTCGGACATGTCGGACATCCAGGCGCTGCTGCACCTCTATTTGAGCCAGCTTATGACGTTCAGCTCGGAGGTCGATTACAGCCCGCGAAATCATGCCGGAGTCTCGCTCGCGGACGCGTCGATAAGTTACCAGCCGCCCTGGTCGACGCCTGGGTCGAAAATTTACATGGGCAAGGCGCTGCAAGGCTCGTTCATACAGTTGGGATACAACTATGCCAATCGGAGGGACACGGTAATTCGGGGTACGAACAAGAATGCCGCCGAGTTCGTTTCGGGCACCGCGTACACAGAGGTGTTCGACAGGCTGGGCCTGTACTTTGCGCCCTCATACGACATCGCGTCGAATCAAATGCTGTCGACCGAATACGGCGTGCGACTCAAATCGCCGTGCGATTGCTGGGCGGCGGACGTTGGCGTTACCGATTCGTACAATCCCAACGAAACGCAAATCCAGTTCCAGTTAACGCTCGGTGGTCTAGGTTCGGTCGGGCAGCGGCCATTTGGGCGCAATCCGTTCCAGCAAGCAGGCACGGTTGGCTCCTCGACCGGAGTTCTGCCGACCTACTGAGAGCCGCGCGAACAGCGCTCCTAGAAGTACAGCAGCGCGATATCGGTAAGAATCCACAGCGCGACCGCAATCATCAGAGGCCGATCCCGGATTAGCGCGCGGGCCGGGTCGCCGCCTTCGTTGCGTTCGTCGATCAGGTACAGGTAGCGCAGGACTCCGAAGGCGACGAACGGTACCGTCAGGTAGAGATGGCGGGTGCCGAGCTTCGCTTCGACCTCGGCCGACGCCGTGTAAATCATGTAGCTGACGAGCGTCGCGCCGGCGACGATCGAAATCATCTGGTCGACCAGTCGCACGCTGTACTGCGAGAGCGCGCTGCGATGAGCGATAGCGTCGTCGCCCAGTGCAATCAACTCGTGGCGCCGTCGCGCAAGTACCAGGAATAGCGCCAGTACGAACGTGATGAACACCAGCCACGGCGATACCTCGACGTTGATCGCGACGCCGCCGGCGAATGCACGCAGCACGAAGCCGATCGCAACCGCGATCACGTCGATGATCACCTGGTGCTTGGCCCACATCGAATAGACGAGCTGAAGGACAGCGTACACGACCGCGATGCCCAGGAACGCGCGGCCCAATATCATGCTCAGTACGACGGCGATCGCCGCCAGCACCAGCGCGGCCCGGCCTGCCGCGGCGACGGTAATATCGCCACGCGCCAGCGGGCGGTCGCATTTTTCCGGATTCAGCTTATCGGCATCGCGGTCGGCGATGTCGTTCAGAATGTAACCGGCGCTCGATAGTGCGCAGAACGCGACGAAAGCCAATGCCGCGAGCAAGTCGTCGTGGAAAACGAACAGCCGCTGGCCGAATACCAGCGGCGCCAGTACCAGCGCATTCTTGATCCACTGATGGGGCCGCGCGAGGCGGAATATCGCCGCCAACTGGCCGGTGCTCGGGCTGTCGTTCAACCTGGTCGCCGCGTTCACTCCAATTCGTTGTATAGGTCCGTGCTTTGGGGTCGCAAGACGACCGGGCACTTGACCGCGTGCCACGTTTGCGAAAACAGTACGGTCGATGAGTTCTTCGACGCAGGAAAAAACCGGACCGTCGGCCACTATCGATCTCGTCGGGCTGAAGCGCTTCCTCGATGAGCGCAAGCTGGGCGCCACGAGCGCGCTTCGCTCCGAAAATATTTCGTTCGGCCATTCCAACGAAGTCCATCTCGTTCATTTCGGCGGCAATTCATGGGCGCTGCGCCGCCCGCCGCGCGGCCCGCTGCTGCCGACCGCGCACGACATGATGCGTGAGTATCGCGTCATGAAAGCTCTGCAAGAGACGGCGGTGCCGGTGCCGCGCGTCTATGCTGTGTGCGACGATCCGTCGTACATCGGCGCGCCGTTTTACCTGATGGAGTATATGCGCGGCGACGTCGTGCGTGCCGACAACAAGCATTTCGCGCAGACGCCCGATCTTCGCCGGCAAGTGAGCGAGCAGATGGTCGATGTACTCGTCGCGCTGCAGAGAGTCGATTGGCGCGCGGCCGGCCTCGAAGGCTTCGGCCGCCCCGATGGTTACCTCGTGCGCCAGCTCAAGCGATGGACCGATCAGCTCGAGCGCACGCTTCCGCACACGCGCCCGCTGCCCGTGATGGAGAGAGTGAAAGAGTGGCTGCGCACGCGCATCCCAGAGTCGCCTGCGCCGACGATCGTCCATGGCGACTACAAGCTCGACAACGTGATGTTCGATCCGAAAAGCGCGCGCGCGATCGCGGTGCTCGATTGGGAGATGTCCACGATTGGCGACCCGCTCGCCGATTTCGGCTGGATGCTGACCTACTGGCCCGATCCGACCGACCGCGCGTCGGGCGGCGTCATCGCCAGCATGCCGGCCGCCGAAGGATGGCTGACACGTCGCGAGATGATCGATCGATACGAGCGCAGCACCGGCCGCGCGATGCGCGATTTCCCGTTCTACCAGGCCTTCGCGCTGTTCAAGCTCGCGATCATAATGGAAGGCAGCTACGCACGCTTCGTGCTCGGACAGACCGACGATCCACTATTCGCGAGCAGCAAGGAGCGGGTGCCTGCGCTGGCGGATGCGGCATGGTCGGTGTGCAACTCGGTGTCGAGTCGCTAGCGAGCAGCGCGAAAGATCGATCGCACCCAGCCGCGCGCCTCAGGATACTCGTCGGCATCGAGAACAAACTCCTGCCCGCGCCCGACGGACTGCAAGCGCACCGAATTGTCGCACTCCGTCCAACGCGCCGGCTTCGAGTGATAAGAAAGGACGGGGCGGCCGTTTGAGTGGAACCATCGCGGCAGCCGCCACACCGAACAGTTTGAGTCGGTCTCGGTTAGTATCAACTCGGGTCTGATCCGGTCGAAAGCGCCTGCGCCTCTCGTTCTGAGGCCAATCGATGAGAGGCGATCGCTAGCAAAATAGAGCGTGTTGTTTTTGTACCGTTCGGGCGCCGTGAGATGTGGATGTCCGCCTGCCCACGGAACTTCAGTCGCAACCTCGTTGGTTGCGCGTGACACGCTACCTACCTGGAGCCACCCGAAGATGACGTGAAGTTTAGGGGCGTCGCGAACGAAGCGGAATTTCGCCCCGACCTTCTCGGCTTGCCGGAAACTTCCGAAGAAAAGAAATAAGTCGCCGCGACCAACCTTGTGCCGCGCGAGATGACTCTGCGCGGCTGCGGCCTGACCGAAAATCGGACGCCATCCCGCGGCACGCGCGAGAGCGTCGCTGCGCAAATCAGGATCGAGATGGGCGCCATCGCCACGGCCGATTCGTCCACGCGTCAGGTCTTCGACAATTCGCGCGATTGCCACTCCGTTGAACGCAGCGATTTTTCCGTACGGCGTCGGCGATCCCGCATCCGGAATCGGCAGCGAGCATAGTTGTCCGTCGAGGATCGGGCTCGGGCATCCGCCGTTAGCCGAGTCGAATCCCTTGCGGCTGAGGATCAGCTTCATAATGATTCGCGTTCTGCGCTGAGAATGACATAAAACGAGTTGCTTGCGAGCGTCGCTACAGCGTCGTGGTTAGGGGTGCGTGAACCAGCGTCGATAAAGATCCGGAATTCTTCGCTACGCTCAGAATGACAAGGGGCCGTTCGTTCTCTGTGCTCGACTCTTTTCTTTGTGTCATTCTGAGCGAAGCAAAGAATCCCGGACGCGCCGGTGCGAGGTGTATTCGATCCACAATCCTCGGCAACGGCCTCGCTGGAGTGGCGCTGAACGGCTCGCTTCAAAGTGACTTTCGATGCCCGACGCTGATCTCCTCGCCGAACTGGCACGCTTTATCGAACGGATTACCGCGATTGCGCGGACCGGGCTCGCCTTCAAGCCCGACGGCTTCGACTCGGAGCGCTACGAGGAATTGCTCAAAGAGGCCGCGCGGATGCATACGGTCGTCGCGGGCGCGAGCGACGACGACGCGGATGCGTTGCGCCGCCTATGGCGCGAGCAGGTGATCGCCGGATACGAAGGATACGTCACGGCGGCGGTGGGATGCGGCGTGATCGCATTCAATGATCGCGACGAGATTCTGCTGATTCAGCGGCCGACCGGCAAATGGTGGTATCCCACCGGCTTCTGCGACGTCGGCGTGTCGCCCGCCGAGAACGTCGCGAAGGAAGCGCGCGAGGAGACCGGCCTTATCGTCGAGCCCGAGCGTTTGATCGCCGTGATCGACAACAAGAAGTACGGATCACCCGCGCGCCATATCTACTCGATGCTCTTCTACTGTCGAATCGTCGGCGGTGAGCTGAAGCCGAATCCGCTCGAAGCAATCGACGCCGGGTTCTTCCCGCTCGATCGTATGCCGGAGCCGATGCACGGTATCGATCGCAAATGGATCGCGCTGGCCGGCGAGTTCCACTTCGACGGCCGCGTCGTGCCGTACTTCGATCCACTCTAAGGGGCTAGTGAGCGGCCGCGTCGGCCGGGGTGCCCATCGCCTGGGCCTGCATCGGCGGCTGGGCGCGGGTGCTCGCGCCGATCGAGATGATCATCATACCCTGCTCGTAGCGCGGGCCGCCGACGATTAGCGTGCCGTTGTTCTTGAGCTTCAGGTCGGTGGTCATCATCGGGCGCGTGCCGTCGAACAGCACGATCTCCATCGCGATCATGTCGTTGTCGATTGCGCGCGGCTGCACGTGGAGAATCTTGCCGCCCGGCAGCGTGAACGCGATCATCTTGCCGCAGTCGGTCTGCCCTTCGTTATGGCCGATCAAGCTGTAAGTCGAGAAGCCGAACAGGCCGCGCAGCTTCTTATCCATTGGTTCCAGCCGCGGGTCGGTGCCCTCGTTGGTATCGGCGGCCATGACCGAGTCGATATAGACATAAACCTGCTTTGACGCAGGCTGTGCAAAGGAAAACCCCGGCGTTCCAAGAGCCGTTATCGCGATGATCAGGAAGGTGAGGCTACCGGGGCGCAGCGTCATGGCGACCTAAGGCTGATCCGGCAACCAGATAACCGTCGTGTCCCTGCGCGGCTCGCTCCAGACCGCGACCGAATGATTCTCCGACTCGAGCCGCGAGATGTCTGCGTGCGAATCGTTATCCGCCATCGTCGGTTCATTGGCAGTTGCCTGGGCCACCTGATTTGCCGCCGGCGCGGCTTCGTGCTCTGCTTGGCGAATGCAGTGGTCTGGTTGCGTACCCCGATTGGCGAACTCCCGGGCATACGGCGTCATAAGAATTATCGTCATGACGGCGACCGCCGCGACTGCTCCACCCCACGCGAAGCCGGCGCCACGGAATCTACCTGCCGCCTGAAGAAGCGCGCGATTCGCGTCGACACGGGCTGCGGCAGGCGATCGACGCGAGCGATCACCGCGCTCGAGAAACCGGCTAGAGATGGTTCGACGGCGATCGATCTGAGGTCTCGTCCGAGCGTCGAGTAATCGGCAAGGATGCCGGTGCAGGATTCGCATCGCGCCAGATGGAACGCGACTTCCTGCATCTCGTTCGGTTCGAGTTCGGAGTCCTCGAACGCGCCGAGCATCATGCTTATTTCACCGCATTCAGCCATATTCGATCAGCTCCCGGCCACGTCCTTCAAAATGGTGCGCAGGTGCGTTCGGGCATAGTGCAACCTGCTCATGACCGTCCCTCTTGGGCACTGCAAAACGTCGCTAATTTCGTCGTACGACATCCCTTCGACTTCGCGTAGAAGTATCACTGCACGATGTTCCGGCGTCAACTCCTCCAGCGCTTGCTTTAGTCGCGCCGAGAGTTCACTGCGGCTGACTTCCTTGAACGAGTCGCCTGTGGTGGTCGGCAATTTGCTGATTTCAGTTTCCGCATCTTCGCCGTGCAGGACCACGTGGCGTCCCTCGCGGCGCCAGAAGTCGATCGCGAGGTTGGCCGCGATTCGATAGAGCCAGGTCGAGAAGCTGGATCGCGATTCAAACTTCGACAGGTTTTCGTAGGCGCGGACAAAAGTTTCTTGCGCCAGTTCAATCGCATCATCCTGATTGTGCACCACCGCCATCGCGACGCCGACCACGCGACGCTGGTATCGCTCCACCAAAACGCCGAATGCCGCCGAATCGCCCTTGCGCGAGCGTTCGATAAGTTCGGCTTCATCACCGTCCTGGCGGCCTGGTGTTCTCAACTTGAGTAGACGCAGGGGCGGGCGACTAAATTCAGCGAGGTTATTCATGCCGCGCCGCTCATCTCGGCCCAGTTCGGACCGGATTTCAGGTCGACCTTCAGCGGAATTTTGAGTTCGGCCACGCCCTCCATTTCGCGTTTTGCCAGATTTGCCGCTTCCTGCCCATTCCTCTTTTGGCGCTTCCAGCAGTAGTTCGTCATGCACTTGCAGAATCATTCGCGCGCCCAGCCCGCGCTCCCGCAGCGCCTCTGTCCAGCCGTATCATAGCCAGTTTTATCAGGTCCGCCGCCGTGCCCTGGATGGGAGTATTGATGGCGATTCGCTCCGCCTGCGCCCGCGCCCCGCCCGGCTGCGCGTTCAGCTCGGGCAGATAGCGCCGCCGCCCGTACATCGTCGTTACGTAGCCCGTCGTGCGCGCGATACGAACAGTCTCGTCCAGCCATGCGCGCACGCCCGGCAGCCGCTCGAAGTAGCGCTTGATGTAGTCCGAGGCGTCAGGCAGCGGAATCCCAAGCTCGCCCGCCAGCCGCTGCGGACCCATCCCGTAAATGATCCCGAAGTTTATCACCTTGGCCTGCCGCCGCGCCTCGGCATTGACCTTGTCCGGCGTGACTCCGAGAACCTCGGTCGCGGTGCGCACGTGGATGTCCTCGCCGGTGTTGAACGCCTCGACCAGCGTCTTGTCGCCCGACAGATGCGCCATCACGCGCAGATCGATCTGCGAATAATCGGCGGAAACGAAGACGCATCCCGGCTTCGGCACGAACGCGCGGCGAATCCGGCGGCCCTCGACGCTGCTGGTCGGGATCTGCTGCAGATTCGGGTCGCTCGAGCTGACGCGTCCTGTCGGCACCAGCGCCTGATGCCAGGTCGTGTGGATTCGCCCGGTGCCCGAGTGGATCACCTCGGAGAGCGCGTCGGCATAGGTGGATTTCAATTTCGAGATCATGCGGAATTCGATCAGCTTGCGCGGCAGCGGATGCAGCGCCGCGAGCTTCTCGAGCGTATCGGCGTCGGTCGAGAGTCCGCTCTTGGTTTTCTTGACGCCTTTTCTCGGCAGCTTCAGTGCTTGAACAGCAGCTCGCGGAGTTGCGTCGGCGAATTCAGATTCAACTCGCGGCCCGCCAGCTCGTAGCACTCGCGCTCGAGGCCGGCGAGCTGCTCGCCGAATTCCTTCGAGATGACTTTGAGCGCGTCGCCGTCGATGCCGATGCCGTCGGCTTCCATCTCGGCGAGTATCGGCGCGATCGGCATCTCGATTTCGTTGTACATCGAAGTGAGCGCGTCGGCTTCCAGACGCGCCGCCAGCGCCTCGCGAAGATTCCTGATGAGGTCCGCATTGGTGCCGGGCGGACTGCTGGCGCCCAGCGGAGCCAGGTATTCGTGATACAGATGCGTCAGCGACGGCTCGCCCTGTCCCGAATTGATCAGGAACCCCGCCAGCATCGTGTCGAAATCGACGCCCTTGAGCGCGATTCCGTGCCGCGCGAACGCTTCGATCTGATTCTTCAAATCGTGACACGATTTGAGCGGCCGATCGGAGCTCAGCAAGGATGCCGCGCTCGCGATCGAGTCATGTTCGACGACGATTGTCTGGTCGCTGCTCGCGAGCTGTAACGTCTCGTGACCGGTCTCCGAGGTGGAGAGGTCAACAGCGATTCGAGGTGCGTCGGCCAGTGTCTTGAGCGCGTCTGCGAGATCGTTTCCGCTGACAGTCGCGGCCGGTTTCGCACTGCGATTCCAGGCCGGGAAGGTTCGCCTGCGACGGCGAGATCTCGCGGATGATCGAGTTGAACTCCAGCTCGCGCAGCAGTTCCGCGGCGAGCTTCTCGTCGACGCCCTGCCACGCGAACTCGTCGGGCTCGACCTTGAGCGGCATGTCGGTTTCGATGCGCACCAGTTTTCGCGCGAGGTCCACGTCCGCGCGATGCTCCGCAAGCAGGCCGGCGATTTTTTTCGCGCCGCGAATTCCCGACTCCTCGATTTTGTCGAGGTTCTCGTAGAGCTGCTTGATTCTGCCGAATTTCTGGATCAGCGCCGCCGCCGTTTTCTCGCCGACTCCGGGTACGCCTTTGATATTGTCGATCGAATCGCCCGTCAGCGCCTGGATATCGATCAGCGCCGATGGCTCGACGCCGAAGCGTTCGCGCACTTCGCGTGGCCCGGTTCGCTTATCGCGCATCGGGTCGCGTTCCATAGCGAGACATGCGGCCCGACCAGTTGCATGAAATCCTTGTCGGCCGTGATCAGCGTGACCGTGAAATCGTTCTTCGCCGCGCGCTTGGCGAGCGTGCCGATCACGTCGTCGGCCTCGAAGCCCTCGATCATCAGCGACTTGATCCGAAACGCCTCGACCGCGCGATGGATATACGGAATCTGCACGATCAGATCGTTGGGCGCCTCGCTGCGATTGGCCTTGTAGTCGGCAAACAGGTCGTCGCGAAAAGTTCGCTTGGGCGAGTCGAAAACGATCGCGATATGCGACGGCCGCACGTCCTTCAGCAGCTTCAGCAGCATCCGGATGAAGCCGTAGACCGCCTGGGTCGGCAGCCCGCGCGAGGTGTTCATCGGCGGCAGCGCATGAAAGGCGCGGAAGATGTAGCCGGAGCCGTCGACGAGAATCAGTTGCTTGCGTTCTGCGGCCATAGGTCGAAACTATCCGATACAGTTCTCAAAGCAAAAGCGGCGCGGAAGCAAATCGAAAATTTATCTGACGCGAGATCATCGTATTGACAGTGACGCGTGGCGTGTTTAATTAGACGGTTGCCTTGTGATTGATCGAATTGCCGTGCGGGTCGCTTCGTCAATTGATTTGGACGACTTGAATGATTGAGGTCAAAAACCTAACTAAAGCCTACGGCAACTTTGTCGCGGTAAAAGACGTATCGTTCAAAGCCGAGAGCGGTTCGATTCTCGGCTTTCTCGGCCCCAACGGCGCCGGCAAGACCACCACGATGCGCATCATCACCGGCTATATGCCGGCGACCGCGGGCACCGTGCTGATTGACGGGCTCGATATCTTTTCGCAATCGCTCGAGGCGCGCCGCAAGATTGGCTACCTGCCGGAAAATCCGCCGCTCTATCCCGACATGCGCGTCGAGGCGTATCTCCGGTTCGTCGCGAAACTGCGCGACGTGCCGCGCGCGAAGATCGACTCCGCCCTCGAGCACGTGCTCGAAGTTTGCGGCCTGACCGACATGGCGCATCGAATTTGCGGACAGCTGTCGAAGGGCTATCGACAGCGCGTCGGCCTGGCGCAGGCGCTGATTCACGATCCGCCGGTGCTGGTGCTCGACGAGCCGACCATCGGTCTCGACCCGCGCCAGATTCACGAAATTCGCGGCCTGATTCACCATCTCTCGGGCAATCGAACGGTCGTGCTCTCGACCCATATCCTGCCCGAGGTCTCGCAGATCTGCGACAAGGTCGTGATCATCGCCGACGGCCGCGTCGTGCTCGAGGAATATCTGAAGAAGCTGCCGGCCGGGACTTCGCTCGAAGATATTTTCCTGAATGCGATCACCAAGGAGCATCACGACGACGGCGCGACGGCCGAGGAAACGCTGGAGGAGGTTGGGGCGGGGCATACCTAGGCAACCCGTGCCGCTCGCATGAAAAATTCTCTGACAATCGCGGGCAAGGAGCTCGCGGGATACTTCCTGCAGCCGGTCGCCTACGTCGTGATGACGGTGTTCCTGCTGCTGGGCGGATTCTTTTTCTTCGCGCTGCTGCGCTACTTCGAGATGACGCTGGCATACTCGCGGCGATGAACAGAATCCCGAGGTGCTGCAGCAGCATCAATCTCAACCAGCGCGTGATCGAGCCGATGCTGCACAACCTCGCGATCGTGCTCGTCATCCTGGTGCCCGCGATCACGATGCGCAGCTTTGCCGAGGAGAAACGCACCGGCACCTACGAGCTGCTGCTGACCGCGCCGATTCGCACCGGCGAGATCGTCGCGGGCAAGTTCATCGCGGCGGCGGCGTTCATGCTGATCATGATCGGGCTGGCCGGGATTTTCCCGCTGATCCTCGTCGCCTTCGGCAATCCCGAAGTCGGCGTGATGTTCGCCGGGTACCTAGGGCTCGCGTTCCTGGCGATCTCGTTCGTCTCGATCGGACTGTTCACCAGCTCGCTGACCGAGAATCAGATCATCGCGGCGATCAGCTGCTTCGGCCTGCTGCTGTTGCTGTTCGTGATATCGTGGCCGGCGCAAGCGGGCGGATCGGCGTATGCCGACTTGCTGCGCTATCTGTCGCTGCCGGATCATTTCGCGCAGATGGTCACCGGCATCATCGACACCCGCGACATCGTTTACTTCCTGAGTCTCATCTTCGTGGCGCTGTTCTTGACCCAACGCTCGGTCGAGTCGGCGCGCTGGCGGTAAGGTAGAGGGGCGGATGCGGCGATCGGCGGCGCTTTACGGAATTCTCGGCCTGGTTCTGCTGTCATTCGGGCTGGTCGACTATTTTATCGCGACCGGCTTCCGGCTGTTCGTGTGGGTCAACCTGGTCGCCGGCGTCTTCGCGATAGTCCTGTGGATCACGTCGAGCCGGTCCGAGTTGTCGTCGATCTTCGACCGGCGCGCTCGGCGCGCTACGGCGCCAACGCCGTCGTCTACTCGATCGCGTTCGTCGCGCTGCTGGTCGCGGTCAACTATATTTCGTCGCTCCATCACACGCGGCTCGACCTGACCAGCGAGAAGGTTTACAGCCTTTCGAGCCAGTCGGTGAACGTGGTCAAGGGTCTGCAGAAGCCGCTCAAGCTCTACGGCTTCTTCGCCGGCGGTGAGAATCCAGCCGCGCGCGAACTCTACGAGACGTTCGCGTACTACTCGCCCAAGCTGACGTACGAGCTGGTCGATCCCGACAAGCATCCCGAGCTCGCCGAGCGTTTCAAGGTGTCGGTCATGGGCACCACGCATCTGCAATACGGCGGCGACAAGCGGCGAGGGCACCAACGTCACCGAACTCACCGAGGAAGTCGCTGACCAACGCGATCATCCGCGCGACCAAGAGCACCAAGAAGGTGATCGAGTTCCTCGACGGGCACGGCGAGGCGGATCCCGACGATGCTGAGGCCGAGAACGGTTACGGCACCATCAAAAAAGATCTGGAAGGCGAAGGCTACGAGGTTCGCAAGCTCGAGCTCGCGCAATTGGCCAAGGTGCCGGACGACGTCGAACCTGGTCGTCGTCGCGGGACCGATCAAGCCGATTGGCCAGCATGAGATCGACGCGCTCGAGCGACTACCTGAAGCACGGCGGGCGCATGATCGCGATGTACCGGCCGCAGCGGCCCGACAATCCGATCGACGAAGACGCGATGGTGAAGCTGGCGGCGCGACTGGGGCGTCAAGGTCGGCAACGATATCGTCGTCGACCAGGTGGTGCGGCTGTTCGAAGGCCCCGCGCTGGGGCTCAGTCCGATCGTGCAGAACTACGGCGACCATCCGATCACCAAGGATTTCAAGCAGCGCACGGTGTTCCCGATGGCCGCGGTCGCTTACCGCTGAGCCCAATCTGAAGCCGGGACTGACGGTGACGCCGATCGCGATGACCAGCGACACGTCGTGGGCGGAGGTCGATCTCGACACGCTGTTCCGCCAGCAGAAGGCCGAACTCGACTGCGCAAGGACACGCGCGGGCCGATCACGGTGGTGATGGCGGTCGAACGGCAATCTCGAGCAGCTCGGCTTCGGCAAGGGCGACGCGCGCATCGTCGTGTACGGCAGCACCGAGTTTGCCGACAATCAGTACGTCGGCGAAGTTCTTCAACCGCGATTTTTTCATCAACAGCGCCGACTGGCTGGCCGGCGAGGAAAATTCGATCTCGATCAGGCCGCGATCGATCCGCGCGTCGCGCTTTCGCCTGACGACCGAGCAGTTCTCGATCGTGTTCGCGTTCGCGGTGTTGCTGCTGCCCGAGATGCTGCTGATTGCCGGGATCGTCGTGTGGTGGGAACGGCGCAACTGAGGCGTTGTCCGATTCGACTGAGTTCGATGCGGCTGCGCAACACGATCATCGTTCTGGTCCTGCTTGCGATTGTCGGCGGCTACGCCTTGATCGTCGGCCGTTACTCGCAAACGGAGGCGACGCAGAAACTGATCGACGTCAAGCAGGACGATATCGCGAAAATCGAACTCAAGTACTCCGATCGCGACATCGTGCTCGAGCGCGACAAGGGCAAGCCGTGGCGGATCGTGAAGCCGATCGGCGCCGACGCCGACCAGAACGCAGGCCAACAACCTCGCGCGCGCGATCGCCGAAGGCGTGCTCGTCCGCACCGTCGATGACAAGCCGGCGGACCTCGCGCCGTTCGGGCTCGAAGCCGCCGACGACTGACCGTCACGGTCACGACCTTCGACAACAAAACGCTGCCGTCGATCGAAGTCGGCAAATCGACGCCGATCGGCTTCAACGCTTACGTGCGGCTCTCCAACAGTCCCGCGGTGCTGCTGACTGAAGGCGCGTTCTCGTCGGGGATGAACAAGACGGTCAACGATTTGCGCGTGCGCGACCTGATGGCATTCAAGATCGACGACGTGCAGAAGCTGATCATCACGCACGACAACGGACAAGCGGTCGAGATCGATCGCGACGGCGACCAACTGGAAAATCGTCAAGCCCGCGCCGTCTGCGGCCGACGACACTGCGGTCCGCGATGGCGCTGAGCACGCTGGTCAACGCGCGCGCGGCGGATTTCATCACCGATGCGCCGGCCAACGTCAACCAGTACGGCCTCGAGAAACCGCATCTAACGGCGACGGTGGTGCTCAAGAACGGCGAGCAGCAATCGATGCTGTTCGGCTTCAAGCAGAACGAGCAGGGCAAGAGCGGAATTTACGTGCGTCGCGGCGAGCGCGCGCCGGTTTACGCCGTCGCCGAGTACATGATGAGCAGCCTCGACAAGTCGCCGCTGGATTTTCGCGACAAGACTATCGTGAAGATCGATCCCGAGTCGGTCGAATCGATCAAGGTCAAAAACAGCGACGGCGAGTTCACGCTCAAGCGGGTCGGCAGCGAATTGGAATGTGATGGTGGGCGGCAAGACGACGGAGGGCGATATTCTCGTCGTCGAGCGGCTGCTCAATCAGCTCCGCGATTTGAAAGGCGAGTCGATCGTCGCCGATCCGATGCCGAGCGCGCAGCCGTTCGGGCTCGACAATCCCGCGGTCGAAATCACGCTCATCGGCAAGGACGGCAAGGAGCTCGGCACGGTCAAGCTCGCGAAGATCAGGGTGAACCAGACGGCCCCACCGATCCCCGGCGAACCGCCGCAGCAGACCGAGTACTACGCGACTTCAAGCGACAGCAAAGCGGTATACTCGATGAGCGAATTCAGTTTTCGAGCAACTCAACCGGCCCGCGCCGCTATACATGGCAAGGGCGCCGGCTCCTGCGGCGGCATCGTCGCCGGCGAAGTAAAAATCAGGATTCCGATATACGTCGGCCGATGGTCGTTGCTGATCGGATGTAATCGCATATATTCTCATTGAATATGGGTGTTGAGAAGACAACCACCGTGCGCATGGAAGACCGCACACTCAAACGCGTTGACGGTCTTGCCAACGCAATGAGCCGTTCGCGGGCTTGGGTCATAAACCAGGCGGTTGAGCGCTATCTCGACTACGAAGAATGGTTTGTCGGCGAGGTCAAGCAGGCGCTCAAGGAAGCCGAGGGCGGCCAACTCGTGGATCACGCGACGGTCGTGAAACGGTGGGAACGAAAGCGTGCGGCTAAAGTGGACGCGCGCCGCTAACCGCGACCTCGATGCGGTCGAGCAATTCATAGGCCGCGATAATCCCCGCGCGGCGATTGAAACTGTACTTGAAATTATTCGGCTTGTTGGAATGCTGAGCGAACACCCGGGCATTGGACGGCCGGGCCGCGTCGACACTACGCGCGAGTTGGTGATCGCCGGGCTGCCTTACGTCGTTGCATATGCTCATCAAGGCGATACCGTGACGATACTGCGAGTCCTTCACGGTGCGATGAAGTGGCCCAAGCGCTTCGAGCTCAGGATTCCGCGATTACGTGGGCGATTGCCTGCGCGGCGGTGTGGGTGATGCTCAGGTGGAAGCGCGTGATTTGTTTCTTCTGCGCGAAGGCGGCGGCCTTGCCCGATAGCGCGATAGTCGGCGCCTTGCCGCGCTCGCGCACGACTTCTATTTCGCTCCATCCGACGTTGCGGTTCCATCCCGTGCCCAGCGCTTTCATCGTCGCTTCCTTGGCGGCGAAGCGCGCGGCATAGCTCTGGTAGCGGGGGAGGCCGCGCGACTCGCAGTACTTGATCTCGCCGGCAGTGAAGACGCGGGCGCGAAAACGCTCGCCGGTGGCGGGCCGCGTCAGTGCGCGCTCGATGCGATCGACTTCGATAACGTCGATTCCGGTGCCGGCGATTTGGCTCATCGCGAATGAGTATTAGCCGGGCTGCGGGCGGATTCAATTGCGCGCGCGCGACGTCGATTCTATTGTTCATGCAGAATCGTGGAGGTTGCGATGGCGAAGCTTTCGATCACAGTGAACAAGGTCCGTTGCATCGGCAGCGGCGACTGCGTGGAAACGGCGCCGGCCGTGTTTCAACTCGACGACGGAGGGCAAGTCGGAGGTCGTCAACGCGACGGGCGCCGGCGACTCGGTAATCGTCTCGGCGGCGCGGTCGTGTCCGGTCAAGGCGATCACGGTGGTGGACGAAGCGGGCGTGCAACTCTTCCCGCCGCCGAAGAAGTAGGTCGCAAATCAGGCGCATGGCGATACGCAAGCATCGCGCAGGCGAACTCGTCGTCGAGCAGACGCGCGACCTCGCGCTGGTGCGCGCGATGCTCGAGCGCGGCGGCATGACGACCGACGGGAATCGAGTGGCCGGCCGCGTGTTACATCGTCGCGTACTTCGGCGACGAGGCGGTCGGCGTGATTGGCGTCGAGCCGAAGATCGACGCGGCGCTGATACGCTCGCTGTGCGTGAACGAATCGATGCGCCGGCGCGGAATCGGCGGCGCGCTGCTCGCGGCGGCGCGCAAGGCGGCGCACACGCGCGGCGCGCGGCATCTTTATCTGTTCGGCGCTGACGCGGGTGGTTTCTTCGAGCGTCACGGCTTCACAGCGGTCGCGGTTGCCGATGTAATCGCCGCTATCCCGGGCGTGCCGGAGGTGGAGTGCATACCGCGCACGGCCCGAGGAACTCGCGCGCGAGGTCGCATATCATCTGGACATTTCGGGTGACGGCGTCATTGAGCGATAGCTCTCAGGCCGTCGGGAACGTAGCGGCCCAGATATTTCCCGTCTCGGTGGTCACTATCAGGTACGGATTCGTCTTCAACAGTTTGCGTGGCGAGGCGCGGCGTCATGTCGGGACGGATTGTTTGCGGGTTGGGATTCATCGCGTCGAGAGCGCGCGGCGCGGACTTGGATTGTTCGATCGCACCAAGCAGGGCTCCCTCGGAGTTCAGCACCACGGCGCGCGGCATTGGCGAACCGGGCGAGGCGGGCGCGACATGGTCTTCGGGGCCGAGGCGGGCGAGGTCGTCGCGCGTGAACTCCGAAACGCGATACGCGGTCGGTGTAGTGAATCCAGAATGAGCGGATGCCGGGCGCCAGATTATTTACGAAATATCGGAAACGCGCGCATCCGCTCTGAGAGCGGGGCCGGCGGATCCATCGGCAATCCGCGAACCATCCAATCAGCCTTGCCGCGGAAGTAGTGGCGCACGTCGGTGAATCCCAATACCTCGAGCTGCGCCGCAGCTCGCGCGCTGAGGTCTCACAAGCTATCGCGGCAATAGACGACGACCGGGCGGCTGCGATCAAGCTTGGCGGGCGCATCGCGGAGGATGTCGCCGACCGGAATGTGAATCGCGCTGCGGATGTGAGCAGTGTTGTATTCATGCGACGGAAGTACGTCGACGATTTGCGCGGCGCCCGACGCGAGCATCGCGGCTAGCTCGCGATGTTGAATCTCGCGCACGCTACGCGCGCATCGCGGCAAGCGCGGTGAGGGCGGTCTCGACGATCGTCTCGCCGCTGCCGGCGGCAATTCGCGCCGTATCGACTTCGTAGCCACCCTCGGCGTACGCGGCGCGGGTGGGAATGTATCCGATCAGATCGTTGCAGTAGCCGGCGACGAAAGTGCGCGCGAAGTGCGGATTCGCTTTCAGCACGAGGCCGAACTCGACGAAGAGTTCGCCCGGGATACCAACGACGGCGAGGTCGCCGACGGTGACTAGCGTCATCGCGGTTGCGAGCTGGCGGCGTTCCAGGTCGACGCGGCGGTCGCGGCGATTTTGCTCCTCGATGGCTTCCAGAGCGGTCAAGGCCGCGAGCGATTGCGCGTGATGGTCGCGCAGGCGCTTCAATTGGTAGCCCTCACCGCCGCGATGGTTGTCCAGGGAGGCCTTGGTTTGCGCGGCGCAATCGCGTGCGAGAGCGAGTTCGTCGCTGAGATCTTTCAGCGCGAGATTCAGCGCGATTCTGCGCGCGGCGATTCGGGCGTCGGCTAATTGAGGGTGCGTGCTCGAGCGCGTCGAATGCGGCGCGGCCCATCGAGCGGCCGTGTTGCTCGGCGACTTCGAAGTTGCCGCGGCTGCGCGGATCGATGTTGCCGGTCGCGCCCTGGATGAAAATCGAGATCGGCCGCGGGCCGGCGGCGGACGCTGCGCGGTTTCGATTTCGTCCATCGCGAAACCCGGCCAATCGCGCGAGTAGAGCAGATTGTCTTCGCACAGCACGACGCCGTGGCATGGATAGTTCATCAGGAACGCGATTGCAGTTCCGTTCGGGCGAAATGCACCGAGCGCGACGACTTCAGCGTCGGCCGGGCCGAGAGAGATTGGCGGCGGTTTGAATCTGGCCGTGCGGACGGCTTCAAGCGGCGATTGATTCCCGAGCGTGAAATTCGCGGCGGCAGCGCGGAGAGTCGCGGGTTCGAGGTTCTCGTGCGCCTGAACGATCGCCGATGCGATTTTCGCTGGCAGCGCGCGTTCCCATTCGAGGTCGCGGCCTTCTGCCGGTTTCGCGTCGGCGCGCGGCGTCGCGAAGATGTTGAAGGCCGGCGCCGAATGGGTGTGTGTCGCGCAAACGAGGATCGAATCATCTGGAATGTCCGTACTCGCCAGCGACGCGTTGCGCGGATGTCGTCAGCGATGCGAGCGCCGATTGCCAGCAGATCAACACCGACGATCGCGATCTTGTTGGCGCCGTCGCTCGAGCACGAGCGCTTGCGCTGCGAGGTCGTCGTGCACGCCTTCGTTTCGGCCGACGCGATTGCCGTAACCGAGCATCGCCAGCCCTGCGGGCGGATTCAGCTTGACGCGTGCGGCGCCGGCGTACAGCGGACTCATTTCAATTTGGTGGCGGCGAGGTCGGTGGCTCTGGAAGCCACTTTGGCGGCTGCGGCGACAATATCGTCAACATCGCGGTCGTCGCCGAGCAGGCATTCGTGAGGGATCGAGACGATGGCGTGTTCGAAGAGGCGTTCGGCGACCGGGCAATCGATCGCGACGTTGTCGGGGTTTGCGCCGGCGAGTTCGCAGGCTTTGCGATAGGCGGCGGACTCGCGCGGGAAGAGCGCGGAACGATAAACGGGATCGTTGGCGACGCCGCATGGGATGCCTTCGGCGCGCAGTGCGCGGACGAAGCGGTTGCGCGACATTCCGAGCGCGGATTCGTCGACGAGGAATACAAACGCATAGATGATTTCGCGCGTGACGCGAGGATCGCGCTCAACGGGACACAGTCCCTTGATTGCGGCGAGGCCTTCGCGCAGGTGGGCGGCGGCGCGGCTCTTGCGTTCGATCTGTTCGGGCAGGCGCGCGAGTTGCGCGAGCAGTATTCCGCATTGCCATTCCGTCATGCGGTAGTTCGCGCCCATCAGCGGGCCTTCGAAGTCGTCGTTCGGACGGCGGCGGCCGCAGTTGATCAAGGACTGGCATCGCTGCTCGAGGTCGGGATCGTTGGTCACAATCATTCCGCCTTCGCCCGCCGTCATCGGCTTGGAGGATTGAAAACTGAAGCATCCGAGACTGCCATGCGTGCCGACGCCGCGATCGCGGAAGCGGGCGCCGGGGACGTGCGCGCAATCCTCGACGAGCGGAATGGAATGCGCGCGCGAGATTTCCGCGAGTGCGTCGAGGTCGGCAAGCGACGCGCCATAGTGGACCGGGATAATCGCCTTGGTGCGGCGGGTGATTAGCCGCTTCACAGATTCAGGATCGATGCATGCGTTGGCGGCGCTGACGTCGGCGAAGACCGGACGCGCCATGCATGCGACCGCGGCGTATGGGGTCGCGGCGAAAGTGATCGCGGGGACGATGACCTCGTCGCCGGCGCCGATGCCGAGTGCTTTGAGGGCGACCTCGAGCGCGCTAGTGCCGGAGGTCGTCGGGATTGCGAAGCGCGCGCCCTGACACGCGGCGAATGCTGTCGCGAACTCCGCGGCCTTGTGATTGGGGCTCGGGTAGCCACCCCAGCTCGACGAGGTGAGTACATCTTCAAGTTGCGCGCGTTCGCGGGCGTCGAACACCGGCCACGCCGGGAACGGGCGGGTGCGAAGTGGATCGCCGCCAAGAATTGCGAGTGCCGAAGGCATTGCTTTGAATCTAAACTATTACTTTAGATATGGAAAATTGCGCGCACGATTCTCCGGCGGCGACAAGCATGTGGGCGACGGTGGAATCGTGGTCCTTATACCATCGGTTGTGGTGCTGAGACGACCAGACCACCAAGGGTCGTTTCGTTCCGTAAAAAATGTGTTCAAGAAAAGACCGGCGGCGTCCGACTTGAGACGACGCCGGTGTTTGATGATGAAAGTCCATGCCTTACACGTAGCACAGAAATTCTGTCGTAGTCAGGCTGAAAAGTTCATCCCCGCTGTCGCGGGGGCGAAACTATTTGCGCGCCACCTCGGACAGGAACGTGATCTCGGGGCGTCCGGCGAGGATGGCGCCGATTTTGCCGCCGAACGCGCGCATGTGATCGGTCTTGCCGTGCGCTTCGAACGCGGCCTGGTCCTGATAGACCTCGTAGTAGATGAATTCGGTCGGGTCCTTCGAGTTCTTGTGCAGCACGTAGGAGAGGGTGCCGGGCTCGGCGGTTTTGACCGTCGCGATCATTTCCTTGCCGGCGGCTTCGAACTCGGCTTCCTTGCCGGGCTGCACTTTCAGTTTGGCAATCACAGTAATCGACATCGTGGGTCTCCTTGGAATTTCAAATTCAACTACCGTCGTATTCGGACGCGAGCGGTTTTTCAAGGCGAATCGACGCGCGGCAACGGCTGCTCTTTCATTGCGGCGCGGGGTCGATTAACACCAATGGCGACAATCGATCACGGGAGAACACCACGATGCTTGGTTTCGATTTGACCGACGAACAGCGCGAACTGAAAGATCTGGCGCATAAGTTTGCCGAGCAGGAAATAATTCCGCGCGCGCGCGAATACGACGAGAAGGAAATTTTCCCGGTCGACGTGTGCGAGAAGGCGTTCGCCGCGGGGCTGATGAACTTCGGCGTGCCGAAGGAACTCGGCGGGCCGGGACTCGGGGTGCTCGACACGAGCCTGATCGTCGAGGAGCTGAACTACGGATGCGCGGGAATCTCGAACGCAATCGGCGCCAACGACCTCGCGACGCTGCCGATTCTGATTGCGGGCAACGAAGATCAGAAGCGCACCTACCTCGGGCAGCTGGTGAAGAAGCTGACGTTCTGCGCGTTCGCGATCACCGAGCCGGGCGCGGGCTCGGACGTCGCCGCGATGAGCACGACCTATCGGCGCGAGGGCGACGAGTACATCCTCAACGGCACCAAGCATTTCATCTCGAACGGGTCGCGCGCCGATTGGTACGTCACATTCGCGACGTCGGACAAGCGGCTCAAGCACAAGGGCATCTCGTGCTTCGTGTTTCCGTCGAGCGTGCCGGGAATCACGCGCAACCGGATGCATGGCAAGCTCGGGCAGCGCGCGGCTGACACCGGCGAGATTTTTTATGAAGACGTGCGCGTTCCCGCGAGCGCGCTGGTCGGGCGCGAAGGCGAAGGCTTCAAGTACGCGATGGCGACGTTCGATCACAGCCGGCCGGAGATTGGCGCGATTGCGATCGGGATTGCGCAGCGCGCGCTCGACGAATGCCTCAAGTACTCGAAGCAGCGCAACGCGTTCGGGCAGCCGATCGCGAACTTCCAGGCGATCCAGTTCATGATGGCCGACATGGCGATCCAAATCGAAGCGATGCGACTGCTGACGTACAAGGCGGCGTGGCTGGTCGATAAGGGCGAAGGCGCCAATACGATTTCGGCATACGCGAAGGCATTCAGCGCCGATGCGACGATGGAGATTACGACTGACGCGGTGCAGATTTTCGGCGGCTACGGGTACATGAAGGAGTACCCGGTCGAGAAGTTGATGCGCGACGCGAAGCTGCTGCAGATTTACGAAGGCACGTCGCAGATCCAGCGCGTCGTGATCGCGCGGAATCTATTAAAATAAAACCCCTCCTGGGTTTCATGCTTCCCTGGGCAGGGTTAAACCCTGCACCTTAGAATTAGGGAAGATGCGGGACTTCGTCCCTGTTAGGAAGTAGGTTGGGGGAGAATCAGTCGGCGGGGGTTGGGACTGGATGCGGGATTGGGGGATCCTGGTCGGCGGGTTCGTTGCCCGTCACCGAGCCGACGTAGCCGCCTTTATGATACACGTCGACCTGGCCGGTGGTCGGGTCGGGTAGCAGGTTCCATTCGTCGGGCGGGGGCGGATTGGGATCGGGCGGCATATAGACTATCGGTGCCGGTGCGGGAGGGACAGGAGGTGGAGTCGTCGCGCAGGACGCGATCGCGAAGGTCACGAGCAACAAAATAATTTGTGAGAGGCTCTTACTCATAGCCAATAGGAGTTAGCTACTTCTTCGGGATGTCGAGAACCTCGCGGAAGTGCGCGATCGTTTTTTCGAGGCCGGGGCGCAGCGCGGTGCGCGGCTCCCATCCCAGCACTTTCTTCGCGAGCTCGATATTCGGCTTGCGCCGGATCGGATCGTCGGGGCGCGGCGGTTTGATCACTACCTTCGACGAACTGCCAGTAAGTTCAATTGCCAACTTGGCCAGTTCCTCGATAGTGAATTCGTCGGGGTTGCCGATGTTCACCGGGCCGATGTGCTTGTCCTGATTCATCATGCGCACGATCGCGTCGATGATGTCGTCGACGTAGCCGAATGAGCGCGTCGAATTGCCGTCGCCGTAAATTTCGAGATCCTCGCCGCGCAGTGCCGCGACGCAGAAATTCGAGACCACGCGGCCGTCGTTGATCGCCATGCGCGGGCCGTAGGTGTTGAAGATGCGCACGATGCGCGTGTCGACGTTGTTCTGCCGGTGATAGTCCATCATGAGGCATTCGGCGACGCGCTTGCCCTCGTCGTAGCAGGTGCGCACGCCGATCGGATTCACGTTGCCCCAATACGATTCGGTCTGCGGATGCTGCTCGGGATCGCCGTAGACCTCGCTGGTCGAAGTGAGCAAAATGCGCGCGTGCACGCGCTTGGCGAGGCCGAGCATGTTGATCGTGCCCATCACGGAGGTCTTGGTGGTCTTGACCGGGTTGTACTGGTAATGCACCGGCGAAGCGGGGCATGCGAGGCTGAAGATGCGATCGACTTCGAGCAGGATCGGCTCGACGACGTCGTGGCGGATGAATTCGAAATTTTGATTGCCGAGCAAGTGCATGATGTTGGCGCGCTTGCCGCTGAAAAAATTGTCGAGGCAGATGACTTCGTGGCCGTCGTTGAGCAGGCGCTCGCATAGATGAGAGCCGAGAAATCCCGCGCCGCCGGTTACGAGAGTTCGCACAGTTGTTCTCCTGGGTCAGCGGCGATTTTCGCGCGTTATGTTGCGAACTGTTTCGATCACGTAAGCGACGTCCTCGTCGCTCATCGCGGCATAAATCGGCAGCGACAGGCATCGGCTGAAGATGTCCTCGGTGACCGGGAAATCGCCGTCGCGGTAGCCGTACATGCGCTGATAATAATGCATCGTATGCAGCGGGATGCAGTGCACGGAGCATCCGACGCCGCGCTCGCGCAGCATCTCGACAAACTGGTTGCGGCCGATCTTGAGCCGCTCAGGGCGAAGGCGCAGCACATACAGATGCCAGGCGTGTTCGATGCCGGGTTCGGAGTACGCGGGCTGGAGGCGTCGTCGCCGCGGAAAGCCTCGTTGTAGGCGCGCGCGATCTCGCCGCGGCGGCGCATGAAGTCGTCGGCGCGCTTGAGCTGCGCCAGTCCGATGGCGGCGTGCACGTCGGACAGGTTGTACTTGAAACCCATGTCGTGGATTTCGTAGTACCACGAGCCGCTCTTGTCGTAGCGCTTCCACGCGTCCTTGTTCATCCCGTGCAGGCTGGCGACGGCGATCTTTTCGGCGAGCGCGTCGTCGGACGTCGTGATCATGCCGCCCTCGGCGGTGGTGAAATTTTTGGTGGCGTAGAAACTGAAGCAGGTGAGATCGCCGATGGTGCCGACCTTCGCCATCCCGCGCCCGTCCATGTGGCGTGCCGAGCCGGCGGCATGCGCAGCATCCTCGACGACTTTCAGATTGTAGGTGCGCGCGATGTTGAGGATGCGATCCATGTCGCAGGCGTGACCGGCGAAGTGCACCGGCAGGATCGCGCGGACGCGTTTGTTGGCGCCGCTCTCGAGCGCCTCCTCGATGCGCGCGGGGTTGATGTTGAAGGTGCCAGGATCGACGTCGACGAACACCGGCCGCGCGCCGAGGTAGCCGAGAACCTCGGCGGTCGCGGTGAAGGTGAACGGCGTCGTGATAACTTCGTCGCCGGGGCCGATGCCGAGCGCCCACAGCGAGAGATGCAGCGCGCCGGTGCAATGCGAGAGCGCCAGCGCATGCTTCGCGCCGACATAGTCCGCGAATTCGGTCTCGAAGCGCTTGGCCTTGGGGCCGGTGGTGATCCATCCGGAGCGCAGCGCTGTCGAGGACCTCGCGCTCCTCGTCGGGCCCGATGGACGGACGATGAAATGCTACTTGTCGCATCGTGTGTGAATTCGATTGAAATCGGCAAAGTCCCGTGTGTCGAGTTGGTTTCGGAGTATAAGGGATAGGTGCAAAAGCGGAGCAAGGCGGGACTCGATGAGGCGCGCAGGAGCGGCCGCGGCAGCGGCGGTGGTTGGATGGTACGTGTTCGCGCTTTGGATTTTGCATCCGCTGACCGACGCGCCGGTTGTCGATAGCTGGCTCTACGGCTCCGCCGTGCGGCGGTTTCTGCGCACGGGCGAGATGAGATTCGCCGGCTACACGCAGGCGATGCCGGTAGCGCAAGTCGTACTACGGCGTGGCGTGGGCGCACGCGTTCGGCGGCAACTCGGCGTCGCTGGAAATCTCGACGGTGATGCTCGGCGATTCTGTGCGGCGTGATGTTCCATGCGCTCGCGATTCAGTGCGGCGCGCCGCGATGGCAGGCGCTGGCGGCGACCGGCCTGCTGATCTGCAATCCCTGTTTCACGTTCCTGAGTTTCTCGTTCATGACCGAGATTCCGTTTCTGACGGCGATGGTCGCGGCGCATCTGGCGTTCGCCAAGGCGGAAGGGCCGCGCGAGCAATTGTGGCTGTGGCTGGCCGCGGCGTTGGCGGTGATCGGCATTCTGATTCGGCCGTTCGCCGCGATGGCGATCGTCGGCTGCGTCGGCGCGATGCTCCTTTACGATCCGCGGCTGCGAGGAACGAGAGCGCTGGGACCGCGCGTTGTGGATCCAGATGATGGTGCCGTTCGGCGCGGCGCTGGCGGTATGCGCGGTGCTATGGATCTGGCTGACGGTGCTGGGGCCGAAGCCGTGGGATGTTGCAGCTCAACGAAAATCACTTCCGCTACATCTTCAGCGTGCCGCTGGCGAACTACCTGCGCGCCGGAGTGCTCGGGCCGCTGCTGTACCTCGGCACGGTGCTGTCGCCGCTCGCGCTATCTGCAGATCGACGACGCCGCGATGGCGCCGCGTCGCGATGGGCGGCGCCGGAATTTTCGCGGCCGCGATCATACTCATGTGGATGGACCATCGGCTGCCGGTGACGCCCGAGTACAGTTGCTTCGGCGGATGGCACAACGTGCTGGTGTTGCGCGGCAGGTCCGAATCGCTTTTCGTGGGAGCGGCGACTGGCAATATGTGTTTCTCATGCTGGCGAGCTTCGGCGCCGCGGGATTACTGACGGCGTTCGGCGAGATTTCCGGACGCTCGGCCGCGGCGCCGCCGCGATCGTGATAGCGGCGATAATTTATTGGCTCGGCGACGATACCACTGTGGTTCTACAACGATCGCTACTACCTGGTGCTGGTGCCGGCCGGTGCGATCGTGCTCGCGCTCGCGCCGCTACCGCGAACGCGAGCTGGTGCGGCCGCCGGATTTGCGATAACGCTCGCGATGGGGCTGATGTCGCTCGGCGGCACGTATGCGTATCAGCGCGGGATGGGCGTGATCCTCGCGACCCGCAACGAGCTGGAGCGCGAGGGAGTTCCGCGCACGGCGATCGATGCCGGCTATGCGCTCAACGGCGAAGATCTCTATCGCTATCCCAAACATGGAATCGAGAAGATGAAACTCGAAGCCGGAATCCCGATGATCACGTCGCAGAAAATTTGCGATTACACGATTGCGAGCGCAGCCGATCGCCGGGCATGGAGGTCGTCCGACGGTTGAAATGGCCGGGACCGTTCGGCCTCGGCCATCGATACTTCTACTTGGTGAAAAGACAACCCGCGGCTGACAGCCGCGCAATCCGCCGAGTGCGCGCGGCACTGCCGACCGCCGCCAAAGAACTAGCTGGCGCTGCCGGGGGCGGGGCCGGGCATCACGTAGGTCGGGACGCCGGTCTTCTGCTCGACCGCTTTTTCGAGCTTCTGCATGTCGATCTGATCGGTTAGTCCCTGCCGTTCGGCTTCCTTCTGCGCGTAAGCCCACAGGCCGGCGTACATGCCGTAAAGATCGTCGTGAACCTCGACGTAGAGCGAGTCGCCGCGCCATCCAAACTTAACCGGCTGATAGACGAACGCCCCGGGCGTGCCGATTTTCACCTTGTTGAAGAAGCGCTCGATGTCCTCGGGATACAGGCGGATGCATCCGTGGCTGACTTCCATGCCAACGCCCCACGGCACGTTGGTGCCGTGAAAGGCATACTCGGGCAGCGTCAGCTCGATGCGGTAGTGACCCAGCGGATTGTCGGGGTCGTCGCCGGAGACTACGTGCTCCGCCTCGCCGTCACGCTCGAGGTGTTCCTCGTAGATGTCCTGCGGAACGTTCCAGGTCGGATTGCGCGTCTTGCCGCGAACGGTGAAAGTTCCAACCGGCGTCTTCCAATCGAAACGCCCGAGGCCTACGGGAAACGAGTAAACCACCGTCGGCGTGACTCCACCCGCGTGCTTTTTGCCGGGATCGAGCTTGGCGGGCGTCACTTTGCCTTTGCTGTGAAGCGGTCCGGTCGGCGACGGATAATAGTAGTAGATGCGCATCTCGGGGATGTTCATGATGATCCCGACGTGCGGTGTATTTGGAAGGATGTGCTCGTCGGGCAGGATGATCACGCGGCCGGGAGTGGGCGCCCACCAGTCGACACCGGTGTTCGCGTTTGAGATTTCCTTGGCCGTCACGCCGAACCATCGGCCGACGTCGAGCAGCGTGTCGCCCTTCTGGATCTGATAGGTCATCAGATTGCCGATGATGTTGTCCTTGCCGTGCGGGAGCGGGTAGGCGTACAGCGGACGGGTCTCGAACTCGTCCTCGGTCCATGCGCCGTATGCCGCGGGAATCGCGATCAGCGCGATGAGGAAAAAGGCGGGAAAGAATCGAGTCGCGATATCAGTGAAGCGCTTCATGAACTTCCAGGTTTTCAGCCGCAGCCTCCGCACAAACCAGCCCACAGATTCCCTGAAATGATACCGGCCCGATCAGTCAGATGGA
>CAVRJV010000014.1:0-1490450 GCA_963721485.1 uncultured delta proteobacterium
ATGTATTGCTCCTCCTCTTTGTCCAATATCGGCGGAGCGGCTGTGCGGGAACAGTCCTTCTTCCATCCCGGCGATAAACACCATCGGGTATTCGAGGCCTTTCGACGTATGCAGCGTCATCAGCGCGACGCGTCCGCCGCTGGGTCGATCTGGTCGGCGTCGCTGACGAGCGCGACCCGCTCGAGGAATTCGGGCGAGCCGCCGCCGGACTTGCTCGGCGTCGAAGGCGCTGGCCGCCGACAGCATCTCGGCGAGATTCTGTTGCGCAGCGACGCGCCGTCGGGCAGCCTGTCGAGATAGGCTCGAAGCCGCTGTGCGCCACGACTTCCTCGACGATGCCGCGCACGTCATCTCGGCTGCGCGCACTCGAAATCGTGTCATCCACGAATAGAGCATCCCGGCCTGCTTGGCGATTCTCAGCGCGACCTTCGAGTCGGTTTCGAGCCGGCCCATCGCCTCGAACGCCGGGATACTCTCGCGCGCGGCCAGCTCGTGAATCGCCTCGAACGACTTCGCGCCGATCCCGCGCGGCGGCGTGCCGACCATCCGCTCGAGGCTGACGGCGTCGGCAGGATTCGCGATCACGCGCAGGTAGGCGAGCAGATCCTTGATGTCGCGCTGTTCGTAAAAGCGCACGCCGCCGACGACGTAGTACGGAATCCGCCGTCGCACCAGCGCCTCTTCGATCGCCCGCGACTGCGCGTTGACGCGGTAGAAGACCACGACATCGGCCGGCCTGAAGCCTGCCCGATCCGCGTCAGCCGCGCGATCTCGAGCGCGATAAAGTCGGCCTCGTCGCGCTCGGTGACGCCGGTGTAGTAGGTGACCGGCTCGCCGGCGCCGATTCTCGGTCCACAGATTTTTGACCTTGCGCTCGTGATTGTTGCGGATGACGGCGCCGGCCGCTGCCAGGATCGTTTTGGTCGAGCGATAATTCTGTTCGAGCTTGAAAATCTGCGCGTTCGGGTAGTCGCGCTCGAAATCGAGGATGTTGCGGATGTCGGCGCCGCGCCATCGATAGATCGATTGATCCTCGTCGCCGACCACGCACAGATTTCCCGATCGCGCCGCCAGCGCCTTGCACGATCAGATACTGCACGCGGTTGGTGTCCTGGTACTCGTCGACCAGCAGATGCGCCGCGCGCCGCTGCCATCGCTCGAGCACTTCCGGGAAGCGTCTCGAACAGGATCAGGTCTGCAATTGCAGATCGCTGAAGTCCATCGCGTTCATCGCGCGCATCCGCTCCTGGTAGAGCCGGTAAATCTGCGCGATCGACGTCTCGCGCCCCGGCTGCGCGCTCGCGAGCATCTCCTCGGGCGAGATTGCCTCGTTCTTGGCCTGCTCGATTCGCGCGCGCGCAAGCTTCGAGCGGCGGCGAGTCGGCCAGCGCGCGCATCGTCGAGCACGCGGCGAATCGTCGTGAGCGAATCGCCTTCGTCGAGAATCGAAAAATTGCGATCGTAGCCGAGCGCGTGCGCCTTCCTGCCGCAGAATCCGCGCGCACGCCGAATGAAACGTGCTGACCCACGGCAGTCGCGCGCCGTCGCCGACCAGCGACGCGACCCGCTCGCGCATCTCGCTGGCGGCCTTGTTGGTGAACGTGACCGCGAGCATCTCGTTCGGCGCCGCCTTGCGCTCGGCCGAGGATGTGGGCGATACGGTAAGTCAGCACGCGGGTCTTGCCCGAGCCCGCGCCGGCGAGGATGAGTATCGGGCCGTCGGGCGCGAGCACCGCGGCGCGCTGTTCAGGATTCAAATCGTCGAGCTTCACGGTGACCGTCGCAGCTATCAAAACTTCGGAGCGGAGTAGATCAAGATAGCGGCTCCGGCGCGCGCGGCAAAGCGAGCGGATAAATTTGTGGCGACCTACGAACCACACGACAAATTTTATCGCAAGGCGCGCGAGAAGGGATTGCCGTCGCGCGCGGCGTTCAAGATCGAGGAAATAATCGCGCGCAATCGGCTTCGTTGCGGCAGCGGCGCGCGAATCGTCGATCTTGGATGCGCGCCCGGCGGATGGCTGGCGATCCTCGTGGCGGCGGCGGGCGCGAGCGGACGCGTCGTCGGCGTCGATCTGGCGCAGGTGAAGAATCCGCCAGCCGGTGCAGTCACGATCGTGGGCGACATTCTCGATGCTGCCGTCACGGCGCGCGTGCAGCAGCGAGCTTGGCGGACGCGCCGACCTGGTGACGAGCGACCTTGCGCCGAAGCTGACCGGGATAGCCGCGCGCGACGAGGCTGCGCTCGCGCGAGCTGATCGATTCGGCGTTGAGCGTTCGCCGCCACCATGCTCAAGCCGGGCGGCGCGATGGTCGCGAAGCTGTTCATGGGCGCGCGAGTTCAAGGACATCGTCGATTCTTTCAAGCGGCATTTCGCAAAGGTCGAGGTGACGCGCACCAAGGCGAGCCGTCCCGGGATCGTCGGAGCTGTACATCATGGCGCGCGAGTTCCGCGGCTGACGCGCCCTTGGCATCAAGCGCACGACGCGCGTAAGGTTTGAGCATGAAGGCTGTGGGCGGCCGTCATCTCTGCCTGCTGCTTCTGGCAGCCGTCGTGGCGGCTTGCTCATGTGGCCGATCGCCATTCAGTTCGTCCGCCTCCGCAAAAGTTTCTCCCGACGACGTCAGAGTCCAGGTTGCGCGCGTCGGCTTCGACGATCAGACCGGCTCGAACTACGTGCTGCTGATCGACCAGACCGAATCGCGCGCGTTGCCGATCATGATCGGCGAGAGCGAGGCGACCGCAATCCTGCTCGCGCTGCACGGAGTCAAACCGGAGCGCCCGTTCACGCATGATTTGGTTCGCTCGATCATCGGGCAGACCGGCAACAGCGTCGATCGAATCGTGATCGGCGACATGCGCGACGAAGTCTACTACGCAACGATTTACATGGACGGCGGCCGCTACTCGATCGACAGCCGGCCGAGCGACGCGATCGCATTGGCGATGGGCATGAAGGTGCCCGATTTACGTGAACGACAAGCTTTTCGAGTCGGCATCGGCGATCGGGCTCAGCGCGGCGGGAAGATTCCCGACACCGCGCACGCGCTCGGGCTGACGGTCGAGCAACTGACTCCCGACCTGGCGAGCGCTTTCGGCGCGCCCGACGCGCACGGCGTGCTGGTGTCGGAGGTGGATTCGTCGGCGCAAGAAGGCGGGTGTCGCGCGCGGCGACATCGTGATCAAGGTGGGAGATCGCGACGATCACGGCGCTCGACGATTTCAGCCAGCAGATGCGGCCAGCGTCAAGAATGGCGAGCGTGACGTTGACGCTGGATCGCGACGGCTCGAGCCGCACCGTCACGCTTGCCGCGGACGCGGGCGCGCGCTAGGCGGGACTCGCGCACTCGTATCAGCTTGATCGCATGCTCGGGACACGCGGTCACGCATAGCCCGCAGGCGTGGCATTCGTCGGCGCGAACTGCGAACGCCTGCCGATTGCCGTGAACCCACGCCTTCACGCGCGCGACCAGCGGCAGCGCGCGCTTGTCATCGTCGCTGAGCTTGCGCATTTCGAAGACGTCGTAGGGACACGCCTCGACGCAGTCTTCTTTGGCCTCGCATCGCGTGCGGTCGACCACCGGCGCGAACACGCCCGCGTCCTGCTTGCATTCGGCTTTCGGTGAATCGAGAGCCACGCGATCCTCTTATCCGATTCGCACGAGCACGCTTTCGATAAAGCGCGGATCGATTTCGCGCTCGCCGCCGAGATTGGCGAATTCTTCTTCGAGCAGGTTCAGGCATGAGTTCAGGAAGGCCGCGGTGCGCTTGCGCGTCGTCTCGTCCATCCGCTCGGCGAGCGCCTGATTTATCTTGGTGCGGAAATTCGTCGCTCAGCGTCGCCGGGCTGCCCGGTCATGATCGCCGCGCGCATCGCAGTCAGCCTGCTGCCTTCGATCGGATCGATCGTCAGGCGATCGTCCAGCGCCAGGCGCGCAAGCCCGGTCAGCACAATCTGGCTCAGGCGAACTTCGCGCGCCGCCATTTGCGCGCGGAAGTTCGGCGACGAGATATCGATCGCGAACAGCGCGCGGAACAGCTCGGCGGCCGAATCGATCTGATCGAGAATCGCATAGCTGAGATGCAAGATCGCGCATGCTGGCGAAATCGCGCATCTCGACCGCGCCGCTGCCGTCGAGCGCCGCTGTAGAATCGCGGCTGGCGCGCCATGAAGCCCGCCAGCGCCTCGCGATAGGGCGAATCGAGGTACGGAATCTCGCGCACCTTGACGCTCGACAGGCCGAGCTTCTTGAGCGTCAGTTCGGTGCGCGTGCGCAGATCGATCGTCAGGCTGACGCCGAGGCGAAACAGCAAGCTTCAGCGGCGTGTCGCGCAGATGCTCGATCGCGCTTTGCAGATCGCCGCCCGCCAGATGTTCGAGCGCGAGGTTCAGATAGTGATGCGTCATCTCGACCGCGACGCGCACCGCTTCGAGGTCGCCGAAATCGACCGCGCGCGCGACCAGCACCTGGTTGCTGACCATCGCCATCTCGCTGCGGAGCTGGCGTTTGCCTTGCGAGCGCGAAACCCGCGGTCAGCGCGGTGTTGAACAGCGAGACGTCGCCGTCGGCAATCGCCGGCGCCATCTCGGGCGCGATCACTTCGGTGTCGTCGGGCAGGTCGTCGCGGCTCGGCGGTTCGTAGCCGGCGCGAATCGTCAGGAACTGCTCGGGCTTGAGGTACGCGAAAACGCTTTGCGCCTCGAAGATAATCGGGAAAGCCGCGATCGTTCAGGCGCGCGCGCCGGAACTGGTAGGCCTCTTCCTCGAGCTCGGCCTCGACGCCCCAGTAGATTTCCTCCATCAGGCCGGCGAAGTAGTTGTAGTCGCGCTCGAACGCCTCTTCGAGGAAATCCGAGATGTGCTGCGAGATTGCGTCGTGGCGGATGAACTCGATCAGGTAATTTTCGTCGAACTGCGCGAAGCGATTGGCGGGCGCGTCGCCGGCGATGACGCGGATCATCGATGCGATGCACCTTGATGTAGCCGCGCAGCAGCAGCGACACCAGTCTCCATGTCGAGCCCCATCAGCGCGTCGGCGAGCTTGCGCCGTCCGCCGTCGGCCATCGCCTCGATCCATTCGCGCATGCGATCGAAGGTTGGGGCGATCCTTGTCCCAGCAATCGAGATCGAACAGCGACTTGACCTGCTCGGGCATCGCGAGGCTCAGCAGATCGCCGGCGTCGGCGCTGCCGATTTCCTTGAGCGTGTAGAAGAGCGTCTCGGGCGAGAACGATTGCACCAGCCGCTCGGCCTCGGGCGCGGAGAGAATCAGGTCGCGCTTCTGGCGCGCCGGCAGGCCGTACAGGAATTCCAGCTTTTCCTGGAACGGAAGATTGAGAAATTCCGATTCGCCTCTTACCGCCATATCACCCGCACGATTGATTGCATCCCAAGTGCAAAGTATCGCGCCGTTCGCACGACGGATCAACTAAGTCGCGGATCTTTCGCTTAACCGCGCCGTCAGATATGATCTTCGTATCGCGTCAGAGCCCATTTCTTGGCCTCTCCCAACTCGAAACATCCCGTCGCACTGACTATCGCAGGCAGCGATCCCGGCGGCGGCGCGGGACTTCAGGCCGATCTGAAAACCTTCGCCGCGCTTGGCGTGTACGGCTATTCGGTCATCACCGAGGTGATCGCGCAGAACAGCTTCCGGGTCGCGGAGGTCGAAAACGTCTCGCCGAGATGGTCGAGGCGCAGCTCGACACTCTGGCGCTGGAATGCACTCCGCGCGCGGTCAAGACGGGAGCGCTGGCCAACGCGGCGATCGTCAAGGCGGTCGCGCGCGCGATCGAGCGGCTCAAACTGCCGGCGCCGGTGGTCGATCCGGTGATCGTGTCGAGCAGCGGCGCGCTGCTGATCGGCCCGAAAGGGTGAACGCGCGATTCGCAAGCGGCTGATTCCGATCGCGCGCATCGTCACGCCGAATATTGCCGAGGCCGAAGTGCTGTCGCGCATTCGAATCGACTCCGACGCGGCGATTCGCGAGGCTGCGATCAAAATAATCAAGCTCGGTGCGCGCGCGGTCGTCATCAAGGGCGGCCATCGCAAGGACAATCGGTTCGCGACGGATTTATTTCACGACGGCCGCCGCTTCATCGAGCTCAAGGGCCCGCGCATCGCGGGCGGCGGCGCGCACGGCACCGGATGCGCCTTCTCGGCGGCGATTGCGGCGCATCTCGCGCGCGGCGCGAGCCTCGAGGACGCGGTCCGCGGCGCGAAACGCTACGTGACCGCGGCGCTCCGGCACAGCTTCAAATTGGGAAAGGGGCGGGCGCTCCTCGATCACTTCGCGCGCGGCTGATCAGCTCGCGCGGTCGCGCGGCACGCTGAATTCTTTCAGCGCAGCGCCGAGATTGTGGCTTGGCGTCTCCGCGTCGCCCATCTTGATCAGGGCGAATCGCTCGTCGCCGTCGAGCCGCGACCAGACCGCGTTGCTGAGATCGAAGCCCGCCGCGCGCGCATGCGACGACGACTCGGTCCGGCGGCGACGCGGGCGGTTCCGCCGACGCTCTTTGCGCATCGGTGAGAATCTTCGGCTCGATGCCGAATCGTCGCTGCATCGCCTCGCGAATGAAGACGCCAAGCGCTTCGCACTCCTCGGTGGAATCGACGGGCAGATGGCAGATTGCGAGCCGCTCACCGCGGTCGAGGGACTTCCATTGCTCGAGTCCGATTTTCAAGCCGACGCGATCGAGCTTGCGTCGCACCGCCATCGGGACACATTGCAGGCTTTCATGCATCTCGTCTTCGAATTTGAATTTGCGGATCATGTGAACCTCCGGCTCGCGGCGCAGTTGTCAGGTTGCAATATGCAACCGGCGGGATCAAGATCGCCGGCATCAATCGTGGTATAGCGATCGATAGGTGGCTGCGATGAATTCCAGAAATGGCGATGCCGGCCGGGACGCCTCGATGATTGATAACATCGTCGCGGAGCTGGCCGACAAGCCGGGCGCGCTGATGCCGGTGCTGCACGCGATTCAGGATCGCGTCGGTTACATTCCGCCGGAGGCCGTGCCGGCGATTGCGCGAGCGCTGAATCTCTCGCGCGCCGAGGTTCACGGCGTCGTCAGCTTCTATCACGATTTTCGCACTCAAGCCGCCCGGCCGCAAAATCATTCGCGTATGCCGCGCCGAGTCGTGCCAGGCGATGGGCGCGGTCGCGCTCGCGGAGCATATTCAGAGACGCCTCGGAATCGATTTCGGACAGACCAGCGACAACGGCGATTTCACGCTCGAGCCGGTTTACTGCCTCGGCAACTGCGCATGCTCGCCGGCGATTGTCGTCGGCGACGATCTCTACGGCCGCGTCAGTCCGGAGCGCTTCGACGAAATATTTTCGAGCGTCACGTCGTCGAGGTCGTCGCGATGACGACGGTCGTGTACGTTCCGCGCGACTCGAGCGCAGTGTCGCTCGGCGCCGAGGCGGTCGCCGAGGCGATTCGCGAGTGAGGCGGCAGTCGCGCAAGCTGCGACGTAAAGATCGTGCGCAACGGCTCGCGCGGGATGTTCTCGCTTGAGCCGATGGTCGAGGTCGCGACCAGCGGCGGGCGGATCGCGTACGGGCCGGTCGCGGCGCGCGAGGTCGCCTCGCTGTTCGACGCCGAATTTTCTTGACGGCCGCGCGCATCGCCTGCGTCTCGGCGTCGCCGACGAGATACCTTGGCTCAAGTCGCAGACGCGGCTGACGTTCGCGCGCGCGGGAGTGACCGATCCGGTTTCGCTCGACGACTACATCGCGCATGGCGGATATCGCGGCCTGAAGCGCGCGATCGAGCTGGGCGCGGACGCAGTTATCGCCGAGGTCACCAAGTCGGGTCTGCGCGGCCGTGGCGGCGCCGGATTTCCCGCCGGCATAAAGTGGAAGACCGCGGCCGACGCGTCGGCGACGCCGAAGTACGTCGTCTGCAACGCCGACGAGGGCGACTCCGGCACCTTCTCCGACCGCATGATCATGGAGGGCGATCCGTTCGTGCTGATCGAAGGGATGACGATCGCGGCGCTCGCCGTCGGCGCGACGCAGGGTTACATCTACCTGCGCTCCGAGTATCCGCATGCGCGTCGCGCGCTGAACGAGGCGATCGCGACGGCCTATTCGACTGGCTATCTCGGCGCGAACGTTCTCGGCACCGGCAAACGTTCGATCTCGAGATTCGGCTCGGCGCCGGCGCGTACATCTGCGGCGAGGAAACCGCGATGCTCGAAAGCCTCGAGGGGCGAGCGCGGGATGGTGCGCTTCAAGCCGCCGATTCCCGCGATCGAAGGGCTGTTCGGCAAGCCGACGCTGATCAACAACGTGGTCTCGTTCGCGACGGTGCCGATCATCCTCGAGCGCGGCGGCGAATTCTTTCGCGAATTACGGCGCCGGCAACTCGCGCGGCACGATCCCGATTCAACTCGCCGGCAACGTCGAAGCGTCCGGGACTGATCGAAACGCCGATGGGCGTGACGCTGCGCGAAATCGTTGACGACTACGGTGGCGGCACCGCCAGCGGCAGGCCGGTTCGCGCGGTGCAGGTCGGCGGACCGCTGGGCGCGTACTTTTCCGGACGCGATGCTCGACATGGCGCTGGACTACGAATCGATCGCGGCGCGCGGCGGAATCCTCGGCCACGGCGGAATCGTCGTGTTTGACGACACCGTCGATATGGCGCGGATGGCGCGCTACGCGATGGAGTTCTGCGCGATCGAATCGTGCGGCAAATGCACGCCGTGCCGAATCGGCTCGATTCGCGGCACCGAGTTGATCGACGACATCGTGAATCGCCGGCGGGCGCGCGAGAATCTCGAAGTGCTGCGCGACTTGTGCGACACGATGAAGTTCGGATCGCTGTGCGCGCTCGGCGGCCTGACGCCGCTGCCGGTGCTGAGCGCGCTCAAATATTTTCCGCGAGGATTTCGGTCTGACGGCCGCGCGACGTGGATTTCATCGGCGCCGATCTGACGATCTCGCCGCCTGTAGCAGGTGGTAACACCATGCGATCGCGTAGCGACAACGATTTCGCGACACCGCTTCGTCGCCGGAGCAAAGGTCGTCGCGCTGGAGATCGACGGACGCGTCGTGGCCGTGCCCGAAGGCACGTCGGTGATTCGCGCGGCGGCGGAGGCCGGCATCCACGTTCCGAAGCTGTGCGCGACCGATTCGCTGGAGCCGTTCGGCTCATGCCGCTTGTGCCTGGTCGAAGTCGAAGGCAGCGCGGTTATCCCGCGTCGTGCACGACGCCGGTGCGCGCCGGGAATGAAGGTGCGCACCGAGAGTCCCGCGCTCGCGCGAGCTGCGGCGCGGCGTGATGGAGCTGTACATTTCCGATCATCCGCTCGACTGCCTGACCTGTCCCGCCAACGGCAACTGCGAGCTGCAGGAGATGGCGGGCGCGGTCGGGCTGCGCGAGGTGCGCTACCGCAACGGCGACGGCGCGAATCATCTGCACGCGGAGAAGGATCGATTCGAATCCGTATTTCACTTTCGATCCGTCGAAATGCATCGTGTGCTCGCGATGCGTCCGCGCGTGCGAGGAAGTGCAGGGCACCTTCGCGCTGACGATCGACGGCCGCGGATTTTCGTCGGTGATTTCGCCGGGACAGAACGGCCCGTTCTCGGCGTCCGAATGCGTTTCGTGCGGCGCCTGCGTGCAGGCATGTCCGACCGCGACGTTGATGGAAAAATCGGTGGTCGAGCTCGGCCAGCCGGATCACAGCGTCGTCACCACCTGCGGATACTGCGGCGTCGGATGCTCGTTCAGCGCCGAGATGAAAGGCGACCTCGTCGCGCGCATGGTGCCGAACCCCAACGGACAGGCCAATCACGGCCACTCTTGCGTCAAGGGCCGCTTCGCGTGGGGCTACACGACGCATCCCGATCGCGTGACGCGGCCGATGATCCGCAAATCGATCGATCAGCCATGGCGCGAGGTTTCGTGGCACGAGGCGATCGATTACGCGGCGTCGGAGTTCAAGCGCATCCAGGAAAAGCACGGGCGCGGCGCGGTTGGCGCGATCACGTCCTCGCGATGCACCAACGAGGAAACCTTTCTCGTGCAGAAGCTGGTGCGCGCCGCGCTTCGGCAACAACAACGTCGATACCTGCGCGCGCGTTTGCCATTCGCCGACCGGTTACGGACTCAAGACAGCGTTCGGCACGTCGGCGACGACGCAGGACTTCGATTCGGTGATGCAGGCCGACGTGATCATGGTGATCGGCGCCAACGTCACCGAAGGGCATCCGGTGTTCGCGGCGCAGATGAAGCGCCGGATGCGCCAGGGCGCGAAGCTGATCGTCGTCGATCCTCGCGTCACTGAAATCGTGCGGCTGCCGCACGTGCAGGCGTCGTATCATCTGCAACTCCGGCCCGGCACCAACGTCGCGCTCATCAATGCGATTGCGCATGTGGTCGTGACGGAGGGACTCACCGACGAAGAGTTTGCGGCGGCGCGATGCGACCCGCATGAGTTCGAGGCGTGGAAGAAATTCGTCGCGGCGCCGCACAATTCGCCGGAGGCGACGGAGAAGATTACCGGCGTGTCTGCCGAAAAGGTTCGCGCGGCGGCGCGTCTGTATGCCGGCGCACCGAACGGCGCGATCTACTATGGCCTCGGCGTCACCGAGCACAGCCAGGGCAGCACGATGGTGCTGGGGATCGCGAACCTCGCGATGGCGACCGGCAATATCGGGCGTCCCGGAGTCGGCGTGAATCCGCTGCGCGGGCAGAACAACGTGCAAGGCTCATGCGACATGGGCTCGTTCCCGCATGAGTTCAGCGGCTATCGCCATATTTCCGACGAACTGGTGCGCGCGAGTTTCGATGCGGCGTGGGGCGTGCGCGTCGATCCCGAACCGGGCCTGCGCATTCCCAATATGTTCGACGCCGCGCTCGACGGCAGCTTCAAGGGCCTCTACGTGCAGGGCGAAGACGTCGCGCAATCCGAGCCCAACGGCCATCACGTGGCGGCGGCGCTGCGCGCGATGGAATGCGTCGTCGTGCAGGATTTGTTCTTCAACGAGACCGCGAAATATGCGCACGTTTTTCTGCCGGGGTCGTCGTTTCTCGAGAAGAACGGCACCTTCACCAACAGCGAGCGGCGAATCTCGATGGTGCGCAAGGTCGCGGCGCCGCTCGCCGGCAAGGAAGATTGGGAAATCACCTGCGAGCTTGCGAACGCGCTCGGCTATCCGATGAAGTATGCGCATCCGTCGGAAATCATGGACGAGATCGCGCGGCTGACTCCGACTTTCTCCGGCGTCAGCTACGAAAAGATCGAGCGGCTCGGCTCCGTGCAATGGCCCTGCAACGACGCCGCTCCGACCGGCACTCCGACGATGCATGCGGACTATTTCGTGCGCGGCAAGGGCCGGTTCACGATTACCGAATATGTACCCACTGAAGAACGCACCAACTCGGAGTACCCGTTGATACTGACTACTGGCCGAATACTCAGTCAGTACAATGTTGGTACTCAGACGCGGCGCACGCTGAATGCGACGATGCATGCCGAGGATCGCCTCGAGATACATCCGAGCGACGCGGAGCTGCGCGGCATCCGCGACGGCGAATGGCTCGTGGTGCGAGCGCGGCGCGGTGAGACGCGATTGCGCGCGCTGGTGACGGAGCGCGTCCAACCCGGCGTTGTATATACGACGTTTCATCATCCGGAATCGCGCACCAATGATTTGATGACCGAGCATTCCGATTGGGCGACCAACTGTCCCGAGTTCAAGGTCACTGCCGTGCAGGTGTCGCCGGAGCGCTTGAGAAATGGGCACAAGCATTTGGACACTGAAACTCAAGTAGCTAATGGCGATGCTCACGCGACGGATATTCATCACCTGATCATGATGGCCAATGATATCGGCGCGTACTTCGCGGGCTATCCGGATCGCGAAGAAGCCGCGGAAGGCGTCGCGAACCATCTTCGCAATTTCTGGGAGGCTCGTATGCGCCGCGAGATCGTCGACTACGCGGCAAAGGGCGGCGGCGAACTGAGCCCGCTCGTGCGCCTGGCCGTCTCATACATCGCGACCGAGTCGGTCCCTGATTCGGAAGAAGTCGGCGAGGGATGAAAACCGATTCCGCGCACATCCCCACTGATGAGGCCGCGGTTGAAGGCACTCGCGACGAAGTTCGAGAGCATCGCGCACTAAGGTGGCGCGGCGGCACGGCCTCGGAGGGCACTGAGAAACTCGCGGTTGAAGAACCGCTCGAGATAAGACTCGCCGGCCGTCGCTTCACGCTCACGATGCGCACTCCGGGACATGATGAGGAACTCGCAGCGGGCTTTCTGTTTGCCGAGGGCTTCATCAACGACGTGAGCGAGCTCGGCGAGATTCGGCGCGTGCGCGGACGCAAGGGCGCGGCTGAGCCCAACGCCATCGACATCATTCTGAATGTGCCCGCCGACGGACTGCGCGCGCGGCTCAAGCGCAACTTCGTGATGAGCTCGAGTTGCGGCGTATGCGGCAAGACCAGCATCGAGTCGATTCGACGCCGCGTCGCGCCGCCGTCGGATTCCGCACGGGTGGCGCCGGCCACGCTGCTCGCGCTGTCGGAGAAGCTCCGCGGCGGCCAGCGCGTGTTTGCCGCGACCGGCGGACTCCACGGTGCCGCCATCTTTTCACTGGACGGCGCGATGCTCGCGATTCGCGAGGACGTCGGCCGTCACAACGCGGTGGACAAGGTGATCGGCTATGCGCTGACGAATGCGATGGTGCCGCTGGAGCAACATATTATCATGGTCAGCGGACGCCTCAGCTTCGAGATCGTGCAGAAAGCTGCCGCCGCGGGCGTGCCGATTCTCGCCGCGGTCTCCGCGCCGTCATCACTGGCGGTGGAGCTTGCCGAAGAAGTCGGCACGACGCTGGTCGGCTTCCTGCGCGATGGCAGCTTCAACATCTACACACGCCCCGACCGCATTTCGCGCCCGTGAGTGAATCTGAAAAGTACGATCTGTCCATCTACGAGGGCACCGCGTCGTACTACTCGCGGTATCGTCCCAAGTATCCGCCGTCGCTCGTAAGCCTTCTGCGCGAGCATTTTCGACTCGACGGCACGGGCAGGCTGCTCGATCTCGGTTGTGGACCGGGGCCGGTCGCGATTGCGCTCGCGCATCTGTTCGAGGAAGTACTCGCGATGGATCCCGATGACGCGATGCGCGCCGAGGGCGAGCGCATAGCGCGCGAATGCGGTACCACCAATATCGAATGGCGATTCGGCGGCTCGAAGGACTTGTCGCCGGCGTTGGGACAGTTCCGCCTCGTCACGATGGGCAACTCGTTCCATTGGATGGATCGCACGCGCACGCTCGACGCGCTCTACGATCTCGTGACGGACGGCGGCGGCATCGCGGTGGTGGGCGAGGGCGCTACGATTCCTCGTCCGCCCCCGACTCGATGGCGAGCGGCCATCAACACGGTGCTGAAGCGCTATCTTCCCGAAAGAGAACAGTCGTGGGAAAACCCGGGTCCGCCGCCCGAGGAGCGTCACGAGACATACATCGTGCGATCTCGCTTCAAGGATCTCATCAGCTACAGCGAATCGTTCGACGTCGAATGGACGGTCGAGTCTATGATCGGGAATCTCTTCTCGATGTCTTTCTGCAGCCGGCGGGTGCTCGGCGATCGCGTCGACGCGTTCGAACGCGACCTCCGCGCCGCGATTCTGGCCGCCGAGCCGTCGGGCATTCTGCGGGGAGAACCGCCTGAGTTTTTCGCGTACCTGGCGTGGAAGCGCTGAGCGCCAGCGGCTTCGACGATCCTCTTGAGCGTGCTATCCGACCGGCGATACTCTGTGTGATCATGTCGGAGTCGTCGAATGTACCCGCGTAAGCGCGCGCTCGAACGCATCGCACGCGAAAAAGTGCTCTACGCGCGCCAGCCCGGCGGCGACATTTCCGTCTGCGTCATCTATCCCAACACGTACCGGCTCGGGATGGCGAACCTTGGGTTCCAGGCCGTGTTCCATATCTTCGAATCCGATCCGTCGGTCGCCGCGGATCGCGCTTTCCTCCCCGACGCCGATGAGCGCGAGTCTTTCCGCGAGGGCGGCGAGCGTCTCGTGTCGTTCGAGCGCGGCCGTCCGCTCTCCGACTTCGACATCCTGGCGTTTTCGATCTCTTTCGAGACTGACTATCTCAACGTCTTGAGCGTCTTGCGCATGGCCGGCATTCCCGCTCGACGCGCCGATCGCACGGGCCGAAAGTTTCCGCTGATCATTGCCGGCGGATCCGCCGTGTTTCTCAATCCCGAACCGATCGCCGACTTCATCGATCTGTTTCTGATTGGCGAGGGCGAAGAGATGGTGCCGGAGTTCATCGAGTGCTGGGACGCGACGCGCGGATCGCCGAATCGACTGCGCGAGCTCGCATCCGTCGCGGGCGCTTATCTTCCTGACTTTTACGAACCGGTTTACGACGATGCCGGCCGGCTCGCGACCGTGAAATACTCCGGCCCCGGTAGTGCGCAGGTGAATCGCCGCCTGATTCGCGACCTCAACCGCTTCACCACGTCATCGCTGATTCTCACGGAGGAGTCGGTCTTCGGCGACATGTTCCTGGTCGAGGCGAGTCGCGGATGCCAATGGGGATGCCGCTTCTGCGCGGCGGGTTTCATGTACCGCCCGATTCGTTATCGCGCGCCCGAAATGCTGATCGCTGAGGCCGAGCGTGGTCTTGGCGAGCGCAAGGTGATCGGCCTCGTCGGCGCCGAGATGGCGAGCGTGCCCGGCGTCGCCGAGATCGCGTCGGCGGTCGTCGATCGCGGCGGGCGGCTTTCACCGTCATCGCTGAAGGCCGATTGCATTTCGCCTGCGCTCGCATCGGCGTTGGCGCGCGGTGGAAATCAGAGCGTGACCGTCGCGCCGGAGGCCGGCAGCGAGCGGATGCGTAAGGTCATCAACAAGAATCTCACCGAAGCCGAAATCCTGAGCGCGGCCGAGATGATGCTGGGCGAGGGCGTCGGCAACCTGAAATTTTATTTCATGATCGGCCTGCCCGAGGAACGCGACGAGGACGTGCTCGCGATCGCCGACCTCGTTGCCAAGGTGCTCGAACGTGCCCGCGCGCGACGCACGCGTATCGGCTCGGTGACCGTGTCGTTGAACCCCTTTGTTCCCAAGCCGTGGACGCCGTTTCAATGGGACCCGATGCAGGACGCGCGATCGATCAAGCGCAAGGTCGCCATGTTGCGTCAGCGACTCGCGCGGCTGGGGCAGGTCGAGCTCGACGCCGAGTCGCCGCGCGAGGCGTATTTTCAGACGATGGTCTCGCGAGGAGATCGCCGCGTCGCTGGTATCCTCGAACGGCTCGAAGCCGTGGGATGTGAGACTGCCGGGCCTATCTGGCACGAGCTGCTCGAAGATTCATCGCGAGGTTCAGGCGGGAGAGAATACGTTGCTGCCCGATCCTGACTTTTTCGTCACGCGTCAGTATGTCCACGACGAGCTGCTGCCGTGGGACTTTATCGATCACCATATTTTCAAATGGTTTCTGCTCGCCGAGCGCAAGAAGGCGCATCATGAGCATCAGAGTCCGCCGTGCGATGTCGAGCGATGCACGGTGTGCGGCAGTTGCTAGACTAGAAGAGCAAGCTGGGAGGAGAGGAAGAGGGACATGGTTCATCGCAATTTTCGTTCAGTGCGGATGATGGCTATTGCGGTCGCGATCGCGACGACGATCGCGTTTTCGGCGCCTGTTTTCGCGGCGCCAATCGGCGAGGAGGACGTTCCTTCGACATCTGTAGTTCCTGCCGAAGGGCCAAACGGCGCTGCGCCCGCCAATTCTCCGGCGTCCGCGACGAGTCCGTCGGCGCCATCGAGCAAGACCTGGATGCCCCCGCCGCCGGGAATCAAGCTAGCCTCGCCTTCGCACCACGCGTCGACTAGAAACGGCGTCCACGAACCGGAGATCGAACCGGCGCAGGCGCGCATGAGGGTGCTGAATGCCGGGCCGGTCTATTCCGCGCCCTCAAAGAGCAGCAAGCACATCGAGCAGCTCGAACCCGGCAAGTTCGTCGAGGTGACGGGCGCCACTCACTACTATCTGCAGGTGAAGCTGAAGTCCGGACAGACCGGCTACATCGATCCGTCGGCGGTCGAGCTGGTCAAGCCGGTCGACAAAGTCTTCGTCCTCTCGCATGACGCCGGTGTCCTCGACAAACCAAATCGATGGGGCAAGAAACTCGCCGAGGTTCATCAGGGACACAACGTTCATGTCGTCGGCCTGTCGCTGAACTACATGAGAATCAGGATGAAGAGCGGCCTCGAAGGCTATATCCCGATGACCGCGCTCGAATAGTTTTCGCACTCGACGATCCCCCTGTCGGCTCGCTATAAGTCTTGGCGAGGAAGCATCTGATGACGGATAGGGAACGCCAGGGTTGGATCATCGTCGCGAGCCTGTTCGTGGTGCTGGTATTCGTTTTCGGGTCCGGCTACAACACCGGCGGCCTGTTCTTTCCGCATCTGCTGAAACATTTCGGATGGTCGCGCACGCAAGTCTCGACCCTCCAGGGCTTTGCGCTGCCGATTTCCGCGGGGCTCTGCGCTCCTTTAATCGGATGGCTGCTCGACCGCGTCGAGGCGCGAATCGTCATGGTGGCCGGCGTGATCATGACCGGCACTTCATTTCTAATCGCCAGCCGCGTCGATTCGTTCGGGCCATTGTTCGGCGCTTACGTGCTGCTCGGCGTCGGTATCGGCGCGTCGACGCTCCTGCCGTGCGCATTGGTGATCTCCAACTGGTTCGGTGCGCGCCGCGGGCTTGCGATGGGCATAGCGTTCGCGGGCACCTCACTCGGCGGCGCTGCGATGACGCTGGTCGGTAACTTCGCGATCATCCGCGGCGGCTGGCGCGCCGGTTACATCGCGCTGGCGATTCCGATGTTCCTGGTCGTTGTTCCGCTGATAATTTTCGTCGTGAAGACCCGGCCGCCGCAGGCCGAGGGCATCACCGTCGCGCAGGCCAGCGACGCGTTGCCTGGTTTCGAGTTGCGCGAGGCGTTCCGCTCCCGATCGTTCTGGATGATTTCGGCGGCGCAGTTTTTCTTCGCGGCCGTGGCCGCCGGCGCCGGACTCCATCTGATCACCTACCTTACTGAACTCGGCTACACGGCGTCATTCGCGGCCGCTATGGCGAGCTTGGTGCTCGTGTTCGCCGCGTTCGGCAAGCTCGGGATGGGCCTGTTCGCGGATCGGGTGAGCGCAAGAATCGCGCTGACCTGCAATTTTTTACTCGCCAGCGTCGGAATGATCCTGATCTTCGGCGCGGCGCGAACCGCCGTGCTGATTCCGTTCGTGCTGATTTTCGGTTTGTCGCTGGGCGCGCCGCTGGTGCTGATCCCGATGCTGGTGGCGGAGTCGCTCGGGCTCAAGCGCTTCGGCTCGATCGGCGGCATCGCCGGCATCTTCAATACGATTGGTGCGTTCGTCGGCCCGGTCGGCGCAGGCAAGATCTACGATCTCACCGGCAGCTACGTCCCCGCCTTCGAAGCGTTCGTCGTGATGTGCATCCTGGGCGCGGCGGTAACCTATTCGTGCCGTTCGTTCGAATCCGAACAGTCCCGCCAAACCGCAGCGCCTGTTCCGGTGACGGCGTAGCGCGGATTTGCGAACGCTTACCGCGCAGTCGTGGGATCTACCACCTGCAGGCCCGAAAAGTATCGACGATAGAAGCCGCGGTCGCGGGTGAGGAACCGATCGGCGGTGACCAGGGCGTGCGCGCCGATGAGGAAATCGGCGGCAATACGGTCGCGCCGGCCTCCAACCGCGCGGTAACGGCGCCAAGCCTGCGCGGCTCTCGTCGCAGCCTCTTCCGTCATGGGAGAGAAGGCGGCGTGCAGCTGGTTCATAGCCTCCTGAAAACGTCCGGCATCGCCAAAGACGGAAGCGGCCTCGGCCCATACGACGTCGGACGCGACCAACGCGCCTTCTCTCAGGCAGTCTCGCAGCGCATCGGACGAGGCCCGCGCGAATTTCGGGTCGGCGCCAAACACGTCGAGCAGGATGTTAGTATCGACGGCGGTGATCACCGACGTCCGCGCAGCTGCGTCATTACCGCGTCAGTGTGGATTCGCTTCCCGAGGCAGCCGAGCACTTCGCCAACCGGATCGATGTTGCCAGCTTTGACGACGATCAACCTTCCGCGTTCTTCGCTGAACTCGAGTATCGTGCCGGGTCTAACTCCAAGCCTGTCGCGGAGGCGTTTTGGAATCGTGACCTGACCACGCTCGGCGACGCGCGCTTTCATACTTTTCATATATGAAAGTATGAATGAATTTCATGCATCATTCAAATTGCCAAGATCGAGCGGAGCTTGGCGGGGATGTCTCTCGCGGTCGCTACGTCGGTGATGATTGCGACGGCGTTGGCGCCGGCGGCGAGGATTTCCGGGATGCGGGCTTCGGTAATGCCGCCGATTGCTACGATTGGAATCTTCACTGCCGCGCGGACTGCGCTGAGATTGTCAAGGCCTAAGCCGGCCGCGTTGTTCCGCAATCCGCCGGGATAGATCGGGCCGAATCCGATGTAGTCCGCGCCGCCATCTTCGGCGGCGCGCGCCTGCTCGACGTTGTGGGTCGAGATGCCGATTACCATCGCGGGGCCGGCGATTGGCCGCGCGGCTTCTAGCGGGAGATCGGTCTGCCCGAGATGTACGCCGTGCGCACCGGCGAGGATCGCGATATCGACGCGGTCGTTGACGATAAGAGTTGCGCCGCGCTTTCGGCACATCCCGACGATCGTGCGCGCCGCAGCAAGAAAGTCGCGGCCAGGCGTATCCTTGAGGCGCAACTGCATGATTCGCGCGCCGGCGTCGAGGTAGGTTTCCGCCAGCGAGACCGGCTCGTGTCCCCCGGCCGGATCGACCATCGCGTAGAAATGCGAGGGTAGCCGCGTCATCCGGCGGGGAACTTGGTCAATACGATCTTGTGGTCGGTGATTTTTTTGCGCAGCGTGTTGCGATTCAGACCGAGCATCCGCGCCGCGCGGACCTGGTTGCCGCCGGCGCGCTTGAGTGCGAGCTCGACCAGCGGCCGCTCGATTTCCGCGACCAGCCGATGGTACAGGTCGCGCGGCTCCTCGCCGCCGGGCGAATCGAACCATCCGGCGATGCGCTCCGAGATGATATCGCCGAGCGACGCGCCGTTGGCCGAAGCGGTTGCGCCGCCGCCTACGCCGCCCGGACGCGACAGTTCGACATCGTCGGCGCGAATCGTGGTGCCCGGCGCGAGCAACGCGGCCCGCATCACGGCATTTTCGAGTTCGCGCACGTTGCCCGGCCATTCGGCGGACTCGAGCTTCATTCGCAGCTTCGGGGCTGATAGTTGCGGCGCGTGCCCCCATTTCCTGGACGGCCTTCGAGACAAAATAATCGGTCAGCTCCGCAATATCTTCGCGCCGCTCGCGCAGCGCGGGCATCTGGATCGGAATCACGCGCAGGCGGAAATACAGGTCCTCGCGGAATTTGCGCGCGGCGACCAGCGACTCGAGGTTCTGGTTGGTCGCCGCGATCACGCGCGCCTTGACCTTGAGCGATCTCGACGCTGCCGACCCGGGTGAACTCGCGCTCCTGCAGCACGCGCAGCAGCTTGGGCTGCAGCTCGACCGGCAGGTCGCCGATTTCGTCGAGGAAGATTGTGCCAGTGTCGGCCATCTCGAATTTGCCGGCGCGCCGCTCGGACGCACCGGTGAACGATCCGCGCTCATGCCCGAACAGCTCGCTCTCGAGCAGGCCGTGCGGAATCGCGGAGCAGTTGACGGCGACGAACGGCGAGCGCCAGCGGGCCGATTTGAAATGGATCGCGCGCGCCACCAGCTCCTTGCCGGTGCCGCTCTCGCCGCTGAGCAGCACGGTCGCATCGTTGGTGACGACGCGCCCGATCAGCTTGTACACTTCCTGCATCGCGGCGCTGCGCCCGATTATTTCGCCGCCGACCAGCTGGCGATTCACTTCGTCTTTGAGGCGGTTGAGATCGGCGGCCTGCGCTCCGACTTCGACCGCGCGCTTGATAGCCGCGGCGACCAGGTCGAGATTGGCGAACGGCTTGGTCAGGTAGTCGTGAGCGCCGCGCTTCATCGCCTCGACCGCGTTGTTCATCGTGCTCGCCGCGGTGATCACGATGATCAGAGTGCGGACGCCTTCACTGTGCGCGGCCGACAGGACATCGAGTCCGCCGTTGCCCGGCATAATGATGTCGAGCAAGCGCGACGTCGAATCGATTGGTGCGCAATGCTGTGAGCGCGGACACGCTGTCAATAGCCTCCTCGACGCGATGGCCGTCGGCTTCGAGCCGATGCCTCAAAACAAGGCGGATCGCGGGGTCGTCGTCGGCGATCAGGACGGCGGCGCCCGTGCCCGGTTCCTTGACCCGCTCGGCGAAGTTTTGATTCGAGTAGCGCTTGCGCCCATGGTGGTAGTGCTCACGGGCTACAATCGTAACAGTAAGTTCGATCTTGTCGCCAACGGCGCGGGCATCGTTATCAGCAAGGCCTGTTTCCGGGGAAGGCGTCAGGCATGGAAGGGAGATGCTATACATTGGCTGGTGGTCTCGCGACGCCCGAACTACCAAGGGTAGCTTCGTTCGGTACAATTTGCGTTTTCGGAACCGCGAAGAGTCGCTGTCGCTTTTTCGGGCAGCGAGCAAGAGCCTCGCGGTTGGGCCGTTGACCATATGCGATCAAAGCACGTTGGCCGCCCGAGTGTAAGGCTGAACATTTCACCCTTGAACAAACGTGGCGGCCGCCCCAACACTTTCTCCAGATCACTACTTCAGCATAGGTTATTCGCTTTCGGCTCGACGGCTTAAGCAGAGGTTCAGTTGATCGGTCCCCATGAGCTGGTTCTGACGGGCAAGATACTCGGTGTAGCCCTCGCCGTTGGATTGGACGTGCTGGCGGTCTCAGTTGGAGTCGGCATCTCCCAGCTCGCGATCGATTCCAGGTGGCGCATCGGGTTTGCGTTCGCCGGATCGGAAATCGCGATGCAGGTCATCGGTTATGTGCTGGGCACGGGCGCGGGGAAGATTTTGGGCGAGGTCGCGACCTATGTCGGTCTGGTGCTGCTCGCGGCTATCGGCTGCCTGATGCTTCGAAATTCCTTTGGGGAGCCTGAGGAGCGGAAATTCGACGCGACGCGTGGCACGGGCCTGCTCATTACATCGTTGTCTATAAGCCTCGATTCGCTCGGCGTAGGAATCGCGCTCCCGACAGTGGGTATTCCGCTTTTGCCGCTACTGATTACGGTATCGATCACGACGACCGTCTTCACCTTCACCGGGTTGGCATTCGGGGCACGCATCGGCGAACGCTATGAGCACTGGGCCGAGCGCGCAGCCGGGGCGCTTCTGTTGGTGTTGGCGGTGCTGTTCGCGATCGAGCAGTTCGCATAGTAGAGGTGCGCTCCGGGGAGCGATTTTCAGAAACCGGTACCGGCTTCACGTTCGCGAAGCTGTCCGAGGTCCTTCCTCCCGTCGCTGCGCTCCCGTCGTCGGGATGACACAAAAATCGCGTTGCTTGATTTGGTTGGATACCTATTGGGAGTGTTTTTCGGAGGGGATCATCGGGAGCGTGACTTTGAAGGTCATTCCGACCTTGATGATTTGGTGCCGCTGGTGCGATCGATGCCGCCGCGATTGGCCCATAGGCGGCCGCCATGCAGCGCGATGATTCTTTGGCATAACACCAATCCTAAGCCGGTGCCGGCGGGTTTCGTCGTAAAAAATGGCGTGAACAGTTGAGCGAGCTGATCCTCCGCGATGCCGACGCCGCTGTCGCTTACCTCGACCCGCAGGAACTGCCGGCGGCGGCCCTCGGCGGTCATCCGGAACTCGCGCTCGATTCGTGTATGCAGCCGAATCGTGCCCGATTCGCCAATCGCCTCGGCGGCATTCTTGATCAGATTCAGAAACGTCCGCTCCAACGCTGCCGTATCCCCCACCACGTCGGGCAGGCTGGGGTCGAAATCTTGCAGCACCGTCACGCCCTCGGGCGGCTGCGGGAACAGCCCCGCCATCCGCATCGCCTGGTGCAGCACCATGTGGATGTTGACCGGCTCCTGTACCAGCCGTTGCGGTCCGCTGACCATCAGCACCTGCTCGACCAGCGACGCGATGCGGTTGACGCCGTCGAGGATGACGCTGCAGTACTGCTGCGCGCGGCCGTCGTCGGGGAACATCCCGGACATGAGCTCGGCCGCGCCCTTGATGCCGGTCAGCGGATTCTTGACCTCGTGCGCGAGGCCCGCCGGCGACAGCCGCAGGCTCAGGTCGCCGGTGACAGCAGCCTCGGCCGCGCCTTTTTCGTGAGACAGGTCGTGGAGCAGTATAATGACGCCACCTGGTCGTCCCTCGGCGTTGAGCAGGGGCGAGACCTCGACGCGGACAGCCAGCTCGCGGGGGCCAGTCGCCAGGACTGTCTCCATGTCGCCCAAGGTCCTGACCGCTTTCGAGGCATGCCCCAACCATCCGCCCCAGCCAATCGTTCTGGCGGACCAAATCGGCGACCGTGGCGGCGTTGACCTGGGAGACCCCGAGCATCGTCTCGGCCGCCGGATTGACGACCTGAGGCTCCATCGCGGGCGACAGTACGATGATGCCATCGGTCAGGCTATCGATGATGTCGTGCCAGAGGTTCATCCTCGGTCAGTGGCCTCGCGACGGTCGGATTTGCTCACCGTAACACAAAGGGCGCGATTGGCTGAACTTGCCGTAACGAAGATCCCAGCCATCCAGCTTCGAGATTCGTGAGCATTTGCAAGCCTTTGTTAAGAATTAGAAGGTCGACTATTAGACTTTTTAATGGATTATCTACCGCAAATCAGTTGATCCCGGCCGCCTCGGTCGGTACCGTTGGTCATCTTCTCGGGGGAGAATGCGTAAGCCCAAGTTTATCTATCGAGCGTTCGTTGTCCTGATGGCGGCCCTTATGGTCGCCGGATGGGCGGCCGCTCGCGCTGCTGCACAGGATTTCGGCCCCGAGGGCCCGTCCGCTGCAACTGCGTCGTCCCCGAGCTTGGTAGAGACCGCCAGCGACGGCTTTCAACTAGAGACTCCTGCCGAGGCTGGAGCCAAGCCTATATCGTCATCCTACGTGCTGTCTGCGCCCGAGGCGGTTCCCCCGTTCCCGATTCAGCTTAATCAGGCCGTCCGACGCTATGTGTCGGATTTCATGAGTTCTCCTGACCATCTGCAGGATACCTTCGACCGCAGTCATCCCTACCTGCCCGACATGGTCAAAGTGCTGCGAAGCTACGGCCTCCCCGACGACCTGGTGTACCTGGCTTTCGCTGAAAGCGAATTTACGAAGCAGGGCAAGGGTCCGTGGCAATTCAATAGCGACACGGCCAGACACTACGGGCTGCGTATCGATAATTACGTCGACGAGCGCCGCGACCCCGTGATGTCCACCAAGGCGGCGGCCGAGTACTTGGCCACCCTGCACGACGAAGCGGGCAACGATTGGCCGATGACGCTGGTCGCATGGAACAACGGCGACAGCGCAATCAACCGCTATTGGTCGCTGCGCGGTCACACGATGGAGAAGTTCGGCAGTCGGCTGCCGCGCAGAACTCGCGGGCTGCTGGGACGATTCATGGCGGTTGCGTACATCGCGCATCACGCGGACAGCTACGGGGTTACGCCGATCAAGCTCGACGAACCACCCGCTTTCCACATGCTGCTGGTTCGCGGTGGGACTCCGCTCAGCCGCGTCGCGCTCGATCACGGGACGACGCTGCAGCATTTGCGCGATCTGAATCCAGCCCTGCTGCACGACGTGGTACCCCCGAACGAGCGCTCGTACAGCGTCCGTATCCCGGCGGAACCTGACATCCGCACCTCTTCCGCCTTTTAAAGTTCTTTTCTCGCGCACTGCGCAGGCCGGCTCTGGCTGGTCGTATGACGTTTGTTGGTCGCCGGTTCATTTGCGATTGCAAGCGGCGTATCCTTCCTCGCATGATTAGCGCCGATCAGGCTTTGCAGATCGTCCTCGAGAACGTCGCGCCGCTGGGCGTCGAGCGCGTTCCGATACTCGAGGCGTTGGGGCGCGTGCTCGCGGAAGACATCAGGTCGTCGCGCGATATTCCGGGGTTCGACAACTCTGCGATGGATGGCTATGCGGTGCGCGCTGCCGACGTCGCCAAGGCGTCCGAGGCGAGCCCGGTCAAGCTGAAGGTCGTCGAGACTGTCGGCGCTGGTCAAATGCCGACGCGACGCGTGAGCGCGGGCGAGGCGGCTCGCACGATGACGGGCGCGCCGATTGCCGAAGGTGCGGACGCTATCATTCAGGTCGAACGCACGCGCGGGACCGGCGATATCGTCGAGTTTCTCGTCGCTGCGGACAAGGGCGCGTTTATCCGGCCGCGCGGCGAGGATCTGCACCGGGGCGAACTCGTCATGTCAACGGGCAAACTGCTGACGCCTGCGGACCTCGGGATGCTCGCGTCGGTGAATCGCGCGATGGTCGAGGTGATTCGACGGCCGCGTGTCGCGATCGTCGCCACCGGCGACGAGCTGGTGGACGTCGATCAGCCGCCGACCGGCGCGCAGATCGTGAACTCCAGTGCGTACGCGCTCGCGAGTGCGGTGCGCGAAGCCGGCGGCGAGCCGACAATTCTCAAGGTGGCGCGCGACGATGCGCGCGAGATTCGCGATCGCCTGGCCGAGGCGATGACCTTCGACGCGGTGCTCTCGACCGGCGGCGTCTCGGTCGGCCAGTTCGATCACGTCAAGGGCGCGCTCGACGAACTCGGGATGCGCCAACTGTTTCACGGCGTCGCGCAGAAGCCGGGGCGTCCGCTCAAGTTCGGCACCGTCGGCTACCGCCCAATCTTCGGCCTGCCGGGGAATCCCGTTTCGACGCTGGTGTGCTTTTATCTGTATGCGCGGCCCGCGATCCTGAAGATGCGAGGGGTGCGGCGCGTCGGCCTGCCGCGGGTCATCGCGCGATGCGCTGTCGAGATCAAAACTTCGAAGGATCTCACCGAGTTCGTGCGGGTCAAAGTCGAGCGTCAGGCGGACGGCTGGATTGCGACGCCTACCGGCAGCCAGGGGTCGGGGATTTTCAGCTCGCTCTCGCGCGCCGACGGGTTGCTGATCGGACCGTCAACTGAAACGATCTTGAAACTGGGCGCTCAGGCGACCGTGCTGCTCCTGGGAGCGGACGGCGATGTAGGCGCGGTTGCGGCCGATGAGCTGTTCGAGGGCCGGACCCATAGCCAGTGAATCACGATCGTCGCGACGGACCCGAAAATCGCGGCGCCGATTATCACCGCCGAGAGCCTGAGTTGCAGTTTCAGGATGTTGAACGGCAGCAGGTAGAACGTGACCATGTCGATCTGAAAGTTTGCGTAAATGACGTACGCCACCCACACGACCACGATTGTGCCGACGATGAATTTCGGGTTCTTCACAAATGCGGGCATCGCGAGCGATCCTCCTCACGGACAATGTGAAAAGCTTGGCGGCTGAAATCGCGGTTGTCAACGCAGTCGGGCGCAGCGCAAATGATGCGCTCGACGCGCAAGGAGTCCGGCAATGGCGCCGCGCTATCGGGTAGGCAACGGCTTCGATTTCCATCCGCTCGAAGCGGGGCGCCGTCTCGTGCTCGGTGGCGTCGAGATCGAGCATGACAAGGGACTGCGCGGGCATTCGGACGCCGATGTCGCGGCGCATGCGCTCGCCAACGCGATCCTCGGCGCGATCGGCGCCGGCGATTTGGGACGTCACTTCCCCGACAACGATCCGCAACATAAAAACGCCGACTCGATCGCGCTGCTCGGCCGCGTCTGGAAACTGGCAAGCGATCAAGGATGGCGCCTTGGCAACGCTGACCTGACAATCTTCGCCGAGCAGCCGAAGCTGAAACCGCATCTCGACGCGATGCGCGCGCGGCTCGCTTCCGCAGTCGGCGCGGATCAATCGCGCGTCAACGTGAAAGCGTCCAGCCCCGAGGGCCTCGGCGCGTTGGGCCGCGGCGAAGGCATGGCCGCGGCAGCAATCGTGATGCTCGAAGCCGACTGATTTATTCCGGTTCCCCTTCCCCCTCGGGAAGGCGAGTATGCAGAACTTGACATGTAATGGTGTCCGGTTCATGCTACCCTCGTTTGACGGGAAGGCAATTTATCTCCCGAGAACGAGGAAAGTTCTATGCTGCGTGATTGGCTTAATCCGGCCTCGTGGTACGTTCCTTTGTGGGTTCTGGCTGGCACCGTAATGGGGATCATCGGACCCCATGGACCGGTTGGAATCGGCGTTTGGCTCATATTGGGCGCTATCATTGCGGTCTTTGCATGGAAGGCAAGTGCCGAACAAACCAAGCAATCGAGGGAAATCCACGAATACCTTGGCAAATTGGTTGACGCTTCAAGCTCGTCTCCGACAGCCATAATTTCAGCCGTCGCCGCGAAGATTCTAGCTCTGGAAGCACGAGTCGCAGATTTGAAGTGGCGGACTGTAACGGCGGATCAACGAAAACGATTCTGCGACGCGATGCCCAAAGATCGTCGCATTCCGATGTGGTGCGTGTGGTGCGCTCCAGCCGATGCGGAAGCAGTGAGCTACGCAAAGCAGGTTCTTAGAATGTTCGTTGAAGGAGGAGTTGCCATGACCGATCCTGGTTATTATGAGGTCAATAACCAACTATCACGCTTCGATAAATACGGCCTGGTTCTGGTCGCCAAAAACACCGATCTGACAGAAGTGCAGATTCTCAAGGGGGCCTTTGACGCCGCAGGCGTAGAATGTGCCGTGTCATCAGAAGGATTTGAGAAGGGGTCTGATGGGTTTTACGCGCTTAGGGTTGGCCCCAAACCAGAAGGTTAAAATATGACCCGATTAAATCTTGGCGCAGCAATCGTACTCGCTGTCGGACTTGTCATCGCCAGCGTGCTGATCGGTGGAATCTACGAAACGCGGAGTGCGAGCGAGAACGCCGCTTTTCTGTGGCGCATAAATCGGTTCACCGGCTCGATAGTCATTTGCTCGCCGGTATCTCACGACCCGCACGCAGACCCTAATGTGCTAGCACCTCAATGCTTTGATGTGCCGTTCAAGAATGGAAATTCCAACTGAATTGGTTTGCCGTCGCGATGCAGAAGCGTCCGCCAGTTCGGACGCCTCAGCATCCTGCTATTGCGCTCCCGAAGATGTCGGGATTGTGTCGATTGTTGAATCGGAACGAGAACTCCGCAAGGTACAGCGGCAGGTATTTCTTGCTCACGTTGTGGTAGGTGCCAACGATCCCGCGCTTCAAGAGCGACCAGAACGATTCGATATTGTTCGTATGTACGTTGCCGCGCACGTACTGGCCCGCTCCGTGGCTTACGGTTTCATGTGGCATCACCCATCCGAGATAGCGATAGCCGCTATGCTCATCGGTTGCGACCAGATCAACTTTGTCGCTGACAGTCTTGCGGACGAACCGCGTCAAGGTTTCAGTGTCGGCGTTCTCGATCATCTTGCAGACCACGTTTCCCTTCCGACTGATCGCGCCGACAACCGGAGTCTTTCCAGCGGTTCCGGTTCCCCTGATTTTCTTATCCCAATGACGATTGCGGTTCGCTCCGCCGATGTAAGTCTCATCTACTTCTACGATGCCCATGAGCTGGCGGAACTCCGGATCGTTCATCGCGGCGCGCAAGCGATGGCACATGTAGAAGGCCGTCCGATAAGAACCGGAACCGATGGTCCGGTGAACCTGCAAGGCGCTGACGCCTTTCTTGCTGGTCAGCATCATATAGAGAACGTGGAACCAAGTGCGGAGCGGGTAGTTCGTGTTCTCGAAAATCGTTTTGACGTAGAGCGAGAACCGATAGCCGGTCGGATTGCACTTCTGGCACTGCCAGTGCCACGGCTTATGCTTCAACAGCCAGACCTGCTCATTGCCGCATCGCGGGCATTTGACGCCAGTCGGCCAGCGGCGCGAGACGAGATACGCCTTGCAGGAATCCTCATTGGGGAACATCCGCTCAAACTGGCCGATGGTCATTTGGGGCGTGAACTTTGGGGCATGGCCTTCTTTCTTCATGCCCCAACATTTAGCGCGACTAGCGCTTCATGTCAAGTAGTGCATAATCGCCCTCGGGAAGGGGGTAGGTTGGTCGCGACATCGCCCACTCTCATCACTCCGCGACGTACTCGACCATCATCTGACGTCGCGGATGACTCCAGTCGCCAATGTACCTCTGACGCCAGCCGGCCCTGGCGCCGAACTCTTCGACCGTTGCGCGCGGATAGCGGAAGCTGCGGTGCGAGTGCGATCGCGGTGATCGGTTGACGTGCGGTTTGTCCGCGATGAACCAGGTCGCATAGAAGCGCGCGCCCGGATTCATGAAGCGCCGCAGTTTGTGCATGCATGCGCGGATGTCGGACTCGGCAAGATGCGTAAAGAGGGATTGCGCGATCGCGAAGTCCGGCCGCTTCGAGAATTTCTCGAATTCGAAATTGTCCGAGACCACGAACTCGGGCGACTTGCGCCGCATCAGGTCGTGCCCGAGCTCCTTCCTGACGCCGAGTTCGATCAGCCGCTTGTGATTGTCGAGGCCGAGATAATTTCCGCGGTCGAGATACTCGATGAACTTGACGCCGGCCCGCAACGCACCGCATCCCGCGTCGAGCAGGACGTGCCCCGGCTTCAGTCCCATCCTCAGCATGAACTCGAATTGCAATTGGCCGAGCGCGTCCCAGTTGCCGCCCACGTACTCGCGATGGCCCAGCAGCCAAATCCCGAGCCGCCCATCAGGCTTGCCCAGCGCAACGAAAGCCTTTGCCTTGAGCGCGCCGATCATTGCGCAAATGAGATCCCGGAGGTTCGCGAACTGGAGTTAGAGGTCGTCTTCACCAGATCCGTCGCCCAAATCGCCGCCGCTTTCCATCGCTTCGACGGCTTCGTCGAACTCCGCGCCGCCGAACTCGTCGCCCATCTCTTTACCCATCCGCTTCATCATCCGCGCGACGCTCTTCGGATCGTTCTCATCGACGCCGCCCATACGCGACGGGTCGGCGAGCGACTCCATCCGCGATTCCTCGCTGCGCGGCATCGCGAACCGTGACATGAGGCGGTTCATTTTTTTTCCACCGCAATGCGCGCAGACCGCCTCGACCTTCTCACTGACGCGCGTGGTCAGAACGCTGGTGACGCGGCGGCACTTCTCGCAGCGATATTCATAGATCGGCATATCCGACAGTATTGTATCCGCTGCCGGCGCGGATTTCACGAGAGATTATTTCTTTAACACACTCGCATCGTGCGCTGCGCTTGATTGTGCCCGACGGGTCTGGATACTGGTCAGCGTCGAGATGAAAGTAACTGTGTACCAATGAGCGACCTTCGCCTGATGTGGCGCAACACGCGGATGGTCGTGCTGTGCGCGATCTCGGCCGCGCTGTATGCCGCCGTGCTGGTGCCGTTCAAGGTGGTGCCGCTGATTCCCGGCGTCACCGAACTGCGTCCCGCCAACGCGATTCCAGTAGTGTGCTCGTTCCTGTTCGGCCCGGCGGCAGCATGGGGTTCCGCGATCGGGAACATGATCGGCGATTTCTTCGGCGGCGTGTCGCCCGGCGACATCTTCGGCTTTTTCGCGAACCTGGCGTACGGATGGATTCCCTACAAAGTCTGGGAATTGATCGCGCGCGGCGAGAGCCCGGTTCTTAGCTCGCCGGTCGTGATCGTCAAGTACGTAGTCGCCTGCCTGGCCGCGAGCGTGCTTTGTGCCGATCTCGTCGGATGGGCCGACAACGTGCTCGTCATCCGGCCGTTCGCGATGCTCGGCAACGTGATCATCTTCAACAACATGATCTCGGCGCTGGCGCTGTCGCCGTTCATCCTCGCGGCGGTCTATCCGCGCGTCAAGAAAGGCCGGATGCTTTACACCGACGTGATGCCCGAGGAGAAGCTCAAGCCGGTGCCGATTCGCGCCACCGGTTTTGCGCTGCTGATTGCAGGCGAAGGCGGCGCGTGGATTCTTGGCAACCTGCTTTCGACCGGATTTTGGGTGCCGAAATTTCTGCCGGCGTGGATGAATGTCGCCCCGTACGACAAACCCGTCTTGATAATAGTCGGCCCGTTTCTGCTGTTGGCGTTCGCGGGCCTGTTCATGATGTGAAAACCGACGCGCAAATTGTTTCAGCGATTCCCGCCGGCACCGCAGTTGCGGTGGACGGGGTCACCTTCACTTATCACGGCGCCGAGAGGCCGGCGCTACGAGGGGTGACTTTCACCCAGAATGCCGGCGAGATGATCGGCGTGATGGGCGCGTCGGGCGCGGGCAAATCGACGCTCGCCAAATGCCTCAACCGCATCATTCCGGAATTCGAGGACGGCGAGTTTCACGGCGCGATCCAGATCGCCGGCGAGCTGCTCGAAAATCTCCGCGTATGCGACCTCGCGCCGAAGGTCGGCATGGTCTTCCAGGATTTCGAGTCGCAGTTGTTTTCGACCAACGTCGCGCACGAAGTTGCGTTCGCGATGGAGCAGGTCGGCATGGAGCGCGCCGAGATGGACCGGCGAATCATGCCGGCTCTGGAAGCGGTCGGGCTGCGCGGCTTCGAGCATCGCGATCCGATGTCGCTGTCGGGCGGCGAGAAGCAGCGCCTCGCGATCGCGTCGGTGCTCGCGCTGCGGCCGTCGGTTATCGTGCTCGATGAGCCGACGACCGACCTCGATCCAGAGGGGCGCGCCGAAGTTTTCGAGTTGATCAAGAAACTGCGCGCACAAGGCTTGAGCCTGATTGTGATAGAGCACGAGTCTGAGGAGTTGCGCGCCGCCGATCGGATAGTCGTTTTGCGCGAGGGCGAAATCGCAGCCGACGGTCCGCCTGCCGAGGTATTCTCGCGGACCGAGCTGCTCAAGGAATGCGGCGTTCGTCCGCCCGGATTAGGTCACGCACTCGAACTGCTCGAGATCGACGCACAACCCAAAAGCGTCGAGCAGGCTTACGAGGCGATCGTGCGCGCATATCCGCGCATCGCGACATCTCTCGTTCGCAGCGTCGTCGATCGTGCTGAACCCAAGCCGTCGGATGGTCCCGCGTTCATCGGAATCGAGAACGTCAGCTTCAGCTATGCGGGCGGACCGCGCGTGCTCGATTCGATCGATCTCGAAGTCGAAGCGGGCGAATTTGTCGCGATCGTCGGGCAGAACGGTTCCGGCAAAACGACGCTCGCGAAACACATCGTCGGACTGCTGCAGCCGGCGGCGGGGCGCGTGACGATCGACGGCAAGGATCGCACGCAGATGCGTCCGGCGGAGACGGCGCGCGCAGTCGCGTACGTTTTTCAGAATCCGGACCATCAGATTTTCGCCGCCACGGTCGAGGACGAAGTCGCCTTCGGCCCGCGCAACTTCGGCCTGCCCGACGACGAGATTCGCCGGCGATGTGACGAGGCGCTCGAAGCGGTCGGCCTGCAGAACGAGCGCCAGAGCGACCCGTTCCTGCTCGAGCAAGGGCGAGCGCCAGCGCCTGGCGGTCGCCAGCGTGCTCGTGCTGCGGCCGCGGATGCTGATCCTCGACGAGCCGACCACCGGCCTGGACCATCGCGAGCAACTGCGCATGATGGCGCTGGTGCGCGACCTCAACCGCGCGGGAATCGCAATCGTGATCATCACGCATACGCCGTGGCTGGTGGCGGAGTATGCGCGACGCGTCGTGCTGATGCGCAAGGGCGCGAAGATTTTCGACGGCGGCGTGCGCGAGTTCTTCATGCAGGACGAGTTGCTGCGGTCGTCGTCATTTCGCGCGCCGGAAATCACCGAGCTGAGCCGCCGCTTCGGCACGCTCGCGCTGACCACCGACGAATTCGTCGCGTGGGTGAAGGGGCGCGCCTGATGCCGATATATCTGTACATCGATCGCGGCACCTTCGTTCATCGGCTGCATCCGACGGTCAAGGTGTTCGCGCTGTTCGTGATGTTCTGGTCGGTGTACTGGGTCGACAATCCGATCGCGCTGTTGCCGGTCGGCATTGTCATGCTGCTGGATCGCGCAACTGACCGATTCGTGGCCGAACTTTTATCGCCTGCGCTGGTTGTTCGCGATCCTGGTTTTCACCACGACGATCGCATGGATGGTTTTCTACCGGCGCGGCGCGGTGCTGGTGAACGTGCCGGTGTTTCACGTCAGCCGGTTGTCGCTGGTGTTCGGGTTCGGGCGCGGAATCAAGCTGGCGGAGTTGCTGGCGGCGTCGGTGCTGTTTCTCTCGACCACCAAAATCGAGGAGTTCACCTACGGCTTGCAGCGGATGCGGGTGCCGTATCGCGTGAGCTTCGCGATCTCGCTGTCATTTCGGTTGGTACCGCTGTTTATCGACTCGGCCGTGACGATCGTCGATGCGCAGAGACTGCGCGGCTACGACTTCAACCAGGGCGGGCCGCTCGAACGCGTGCGGCGCTACGTGCCGGTCGTGATTCCGGTTTTCATGGGCGCGCTGCGCAAGGCCAACAACATGGCGATGGCTCTGGAAGCGCGCGGCTTCGGGTTCAGCCACGAGCCGACGACCTTTATCGAGTACCCGGTGCGCCCGGTGGACATCATGGCGTTCGCTGTTTCTGATCGGTCTCGGCACGATGAATTTCATGTTCTACTGGACCGGGATCGGCGGCATCGGACCGGTGAAATAACTCAAGTAGCGTACAACCTCGCCGATGCTTACTATCGGCATTAAATTCGAAGACATCGCGAGGACTGCAATGAGCGCCAAATCAGAATTTCTGAAGCATCCGATCGAACACGTCGATATCACGCGCGAGAGCGTCGTGCCGATCGTCGAGGCGATGGGGCAGATGGCATACAGCGCCCGCGACCTGCATCGCGCGGCGACGATTTACGATCGCATGCTGCGCGATCGCGACTGCGGCGTGATCCTGTGCCTGGCCGGTTCGCTCATCAGCGCGGGACTGAAGCGCGTCTTCGCCGACATGATTCGCAATCACATGGTCGACGCGATCGTCAGCACCGGCGCCAATATCGTCGATCAGGATTTCTTCGAGGCGCTCGGCTTCAAGCATTGGATGGCCGAGGACCGCTTCAAGTACGGGCTCGACGACGACAAGCTGCGCGAGACTGCATATCGATCGCATCTACGACACGCTGATCGACGAAGACGAACTGCGCATCTGCGACGAGACGATTCAGAAAATCACCGACAGCCTCGAGCCGCGGCCGTATCTCGTCGCGCGAATTCGTCGGCGAGATGGGCAAGTACCTGTCCGAGACCGGCGCGAAGACGCGGCGCGAGCATCGTGCTCGAGGCGTTTCGCGAAGAGGTGCCGATTTTCTGCCCCGCGTTCAGCGACTGCTCGGCCGGATTCGGACTGGTGGCGCATCAGGCGGCGCGGCACGGCAAGCCCAAGGTCTCGCATCGACAGCGCCAAGGATTTTTACGAGCTGACGCGGCTCAAGGTGAAGAACGCAAGCACCGGGCTGTTCATGATCGGCGGCGGCGTGCCGAAGAACTTCGCGCAGGATATCGTGGTCGCCGCCGAAGTGCTGGGGCATGACGTGCCGATGCACAAGTACGCGATCCAGATCACCGTCGCCGACGTGCGCGACGGCGCGCTCTCGGGCAGCACGCTCAAGGAAGCGAGCAGCTGGGGCAAAGTCGATACGACTTACGAGCAGATGGTCTATTGCGAGGCGACGATCGCGGTGCCGCTGATCGTCGGCTACGCGTATCACAAGCGCGGCTGGGAAGGCCGCACCTCGCGCAAGTGGAGTCTCGTCGCTGGACAAGGATCAGGTGAAAGGAATCACTTTATTTAATGTGAAACCCGCCGCGGTTTTCACACTTCCGTGGCAGGGGTAACCACTGCACCCAGTGTCTTGTGTCATTCAGAGCGAAGCGAAGAATCCCGGTGCTTTTTGCTCTCGCGCTGTAATTGCGGGGAGAGGAGCGAGAGTAGGACGGAATTTATTCCGTCAGCCTTGTGCAGCGCGCGATTCCTTTCGCGCGCGAGTCAGGATTCCGATCTCCAAGCTCCGGCCATCAAGTTCCCCGCTCGACTGGGAGCTGCGCGTCTTTCCATTCGAGCATGCCGCCTTTCAGGTTCGAGACACGCTCGAAGCCGAGGCCCGTCAGGATTGCGGCGGCGGTGGCGCTGCGGACGCCGACGCGGCATATCGTGACGATGTCGCGAGCTCTTCGCATCGGCCAGTTCGAGACTTCGTTCCGGCAGATCCTTCAAAGGAATCAATCGCGCACCCGCGATGTGGCCCAGCTCGCCGCGATACTCTTCTTCCTCGCGAACGTCGATCAGCATCGGCGGATTCTGATTCGCAAGACGGTCGCGCAGCTCGGCGGGCGTCAATTGGCGAACCTGGTTGAGTTGCGACAGCGTGGGGAACTTCAGCGCGCCCGCGTCGACGTCGGACTCGTTGGGTTGCAGCGACTCCTGGATTCCGTCCGGCAGCGGCAGGCCGAGGTTGTTCATCAGGTTGATGTAATCATCGCGCGATTTGCCCGCCAGCCGCGGATTCGAGCGTTTCTCATCGCCGATCGTCGATTGCGTATGTCCGCGATAGTCGTGCGCTGGAAATACGAGGACGTCGTCGGGCAGCGTGAACAGCTTGCGCGTTATCGAATCGTACTGAACGCCCGCATCACCGCCTGCGAAATCGGCGCGTCCAGTGCCGTGGATGAACAACACGTCGCCGGTGAAGACGCGATCCTTCGCGAGCAGACTAATCGAATCGGGAGTATGCCCCGGCGTGTGAAGGACGCGAAGTTCCTCGCCGCCCAGCTTGAGCAATTGGCCGTCTTCGAGGTGGATACTGACGTGAGGCGCCGGCGCCAGAAGATGCATCGCAACCGGCGCGTCGGCCAGCGCGCCTAACTCCATCGCGCCGCTTCGATGGTCGGCATGAGTGTGAGTGTCGATGATCAAGTCGAGATGCAATCCGTGATACGCGAGGACCGCGAGGTAGCGCTCGACCTTGTCGTTCAGGGGATCGATGATCGCCGCCTCGCGCGTCGCTTCGGAAATCGCGAGGTAGGTCTTGCACTTGCCGTGATTGAGTTCGCGGAAGATCATTCGACTGTTCCATGCCAACGGGGCGGATGCGGCGAAAACGTTACCACCGCCGCCAGTCAAAGTCTCGGCCCGGGTAGCGGGCCTCTGGCTGCGGGGTGATTTTGCGGGAGGCAGCCGGCCGTGCTAATTAACACGGGCTCATTCCGGCGGTTTCTCTGAAGGACTAATGCGATGTTGTTCGTGATTATCGGCCATGACGGACCCGACGGCGCTGCGCTGCGGCCGAAGGTGCGCGAGGCTCATCTCGCGAATCTGCGGCCGCTCGAATTGCGGGCAAGTTGAAGATCGCGGGGCCATTCACCGACGGCAGCGGCAGTCTTATCATCGTGGATATGGAGAGCGAGGCCGAGGCGCTCGCATTCGCCAGAGCGATCCTTACGTGACCAGCGGAGTGTTCGCGCGCGTCGAGGTGAAGCCGTTCCGGCAGGTGTTTCCGGAGATAGCATGTGGAGTGTCGATGGCGGGAGCTTTATCCAGTTTAAAGATCGTTGAAGTTGGCGAGATGGTGTCGGCGCCGTATTGCAGCAAGCTGCTGGCGGACATGGGCGCCGAGGTCGTCAAGGTCGAGCGGCCGGGCGTCGGCGATCGCTCGCGCACGCGCGGCCCGTTTCCCGGCGACAAGCCGAATCCCGAAACCAGCGGGCTGTTCCTCTATCTCAACACCAACAAGCGCGGCGTCACGCTCGATATCACGCAAGCCCGAGGGCTTCGAGATTCTCGAGAAGCTGGTCGCGCGGCGCCGACATCCTGATTCACAACGTCACGCCGCCCGAGATGGATCGCGTCGGGCTCACGTACGAGCGGATGCAGTCGCGCGAATCCGAAACTGATCATGACGTCGATCACGCCGTTCGGGCTGACGGGTCCGTATCGCGACTACCGCGCCGAGGATCTGACGATCTGGTGCGCCGGCGGCGTGTGCGTGCTCAACGGCGGCGGCCCCGAGCATCCCGAGTTGCCGCCGCTCAAGACCGCGGGCCATCAGGCGGGATACCAGGGCGGCGTGCATGGCGCGACCGCGACGATGGCCGCGGCGTTCGCGCAACTTCGCGACGGCGCGGGCCAGCATATCGAGGTGTCGGTGCAGGAATCGATCGCGTCGATGCTCGAGATGACGTTCGAGTACTGGCCGTACATGAAGATGATCGCGACGCGCCTCGGGCAGAAGCCGCTGCAGCCGGTCGAGACGATGCAGTGCAAGGACGGCTACATCTATCTGTGCTGCATCGAGGAGCATCAGTGGCGCAATTTCGTCGAAATCATGGGAAATCCCGAGTGGGCGGAGATGGAGATTTTCAAGGACCGGCTCGTGCGCGCGCTCAACTGGGACGCGCTGCGGCCGATGCTCGAGGAATGGGTCAGCCAGCAGACGGTGCTCGATCTTGTATCGCAAGGCGCAGGCGAAGCGCGTGCCGTTCGCGCCGGTCTCGACGATGGGCGACCTGCTCAACTCGGAGCATCTGAAGGCGCGCGGATTTTTCGTCGAGATCGCGCAGCCGGTCGCCGGCACGCATAAGTATCCGGGCGCGCCGCTCAAGTACGCGCGCACGCCGTGGGAGATTCGGCGGCCGGCGCCGACGCTCGGGCAGCATAACGCGGAAGTCTTCGGCGGCAGCTCGGGCTTGCGCCGATGCGCGGCTCGACGAACTCAAGCGCAAGGGTGTGATTTAGCGATGGCGAAACCTCCTCTGTCGGGAATTCGAGTTTGCGATTTCACCTGGGTGTGGGCGGGACCGTACTGCACCCTGCAACTGGCGCATCTTGGCGCCGAAGTGATTCGGATCGAGACCAAGACGCGGCCGTGCGTGACGCGGATGCTGCCGCCGTGGCCCGACGGCGTGTTCAACAGCCTCAACAAGTCGGGCTACTTCAATCAATACAACCAGGGCAAGAAATCGCTTGTCGCTGAATTTCAAGCATCCCGAGGCGAAGGAAGCGGCGTGGCGGCTGATCAAGAAGAGCGACGTCGTCATTAACAACTTCGCGGCCGGCGTGATCGAGAAGATGGGATTCGGTTACGAGGAAGTGAAGAAGGTAAATCCGAATGTAGTAATGATTACTCTGTCGGGTTACGGCGACACCGGACCGTATAGTCATTACGTCGCGTACGGTCCGGCGCAGGTGCCGCTGTCGGGGCTGTCGGCGCTGACTGGCTATAAGGGATTCCCGCCGATGCACGCCGGGTTCAGCTACGCCGACCCCAACGCGGGCGTGCACGGCGCGTTCGCGATAATCACCGCGCTGTTCCATCGCGCGAAAACCGGCGAGGGCCAGTACATCGACATGAGCCAGTGGGAATGCGCGATGGACCTTCTGGCAGAAGGGATTCTCGAATACACGATGAACGGGCGCGAGCCGGAGCGAAACGGAAATCGCGATCCGCTGATGGCGCCGCACGGGATGTTCAAATGCGTCGATCTGCCGGAGAAAATCCTCGACGTGACGATCGATCAATGGGTCGCAATAGTATGTGCGGACGACGCGGAATGGGCGCGACTGGCTAGGGCAATAGGTAAGCCGGAACTGGCTAATGATCCGCGATTTGCGACGCTCGCGGCGCGCAAGCAGAACGAAGACGAACTCGAAGCAATAGTCAGTGCGTGGACGGCGACGCGCAGGGTCGCATACGTAGTGGATACTCTGCAAGCGGCAGGAGTCGCGGCGGGAGCCTGCGCCGATAGCAAGTACTATCGGAGGACCCGCACCTCAAGGAGCGCGAATACTTCGTTTATCGCGATCACCCGGAAGTGGGCAAACGGCAGCATTGCGGGATTCCATGGCGGATGAGCGGGACGCCGTGCGAAGTGAAGGCGGCGGCGCCGACGCTCGGGCAGCATACCGATGAGGTGATGACGGGACTGCTCGGATACAGCCGCGGCGGAGGTCGACGCGATGCGCGCGAAGGGCGCGCTGGACTGAGGAATCGATATGCGGACGCTGAAAGTTTTGATCGACGGGCTAGCGTTTCCTGAAGGGCCGCGATGGCATGACGGGAAATTTTATTTCTCCGACATGCATGCGCATCAGGTGATTGCGGTCGATATGGCGGGAAAGCGCGAGGTGGTCTGCGAAGTGCCGGGGCGGCCGTCGGGGCTTGGATGGCTGCCGGACGGACGGATGCTCGTCGTGTCGATGACGGATCGAAAGCTGATGCGGCTGGATCGCGACGGGCTGAAGATGGCCGCGGATATGTTCAAGCTCGCGCCGTTCGATTGCAACGACATGGTGGTCGATGCGCGCGGGCGCGCCTACGTCGGCAATTTCGGATTCGATCTGCACAAGGGCGAGACGCCGCGCACGACGACGCTGGTGATGGTCGCGCCGGACGGCACCGCGCGCGTGGTGGCCGAAGAGATGATGTTCCCCAACGGGATGGTGATCACGCCGGATGGGAAGACGTTGATCGTCGGCGAGACGTTTGCGCGGCGACTGACGGCGTTCGATATCGGCGCGGATGGATCGCTCGCCAATCGCCGCATCTGGGCCGAGCTTGGAAATCGTTTGCCCGATGGAATTTGCCTCGACGCGGAGAATGCAATCTGGGTGGCATGTCCGACGGCGTCGGAAGTGATCCGGGTGAAGCAGGGCGGCGAGGTTGTCGAGCGAATCAAGGTGGAGACCGACGCGTTCGCATGCATGCTCGGCGGTCCTGACGGGCGGACGCTGTTCGTCGCGACGGCGCCGAATTCCGATCCCGAGAAATGTGCGCGCGAGCGCGGCGGCAGAATCGAAACCGCCCAAGTCGAAGTGCCGCGCGCCGGATTGCCGTGAGGAGCATACTGGCGCGAGGCCCGCTTCTCGTGGCGTAATGAATTGCGATGGGCTGCTAACGGGCAACGGCGAGAATTTTCGCGCGCGGCGCAAGCGCATGATGGAGGCGATCGCGCCGGGCGCGACTGCGATCATGCCGAGTGCGCCGGTCTCGGTGCGATCGAATGACGTCGAGTTCGTTTATCGGCAGGACAGCGACTTCTACTACCTGACGGGATTCGCGGAGCCCGAATCGGTCGCGCTGCTTTCGCCGGGGCATCCCGACGGCGAGTTCGTGATGTTCGTGCGGCCGCGCGACAAGGAGCGCGAGACGTGGACGGGGCGGCGCGCGGGAATCGAGGGCGCGATAATCGAGTACGGTGCGGACAAGGCTTACGTAATCGACGAACTCGAAAAGATTCTGCCGCGCTACCTCGAAAAGAGTGAACGCGTGCATTACCCGCTCGGGCTGAACGAAAAGATGGATGAGCGGGTGATGAAAATGATTCGATGGGCGCACTCGATGCGGCCGCGAATCGGCATGGGCCCGTCATCGATAATCGATCCGCGCGACATAATTCACGAGGCGCGGCTGAAGAAGGAGCCGGCGGAGCTTGACGCGATGCGCCGCGCGATGGCGATTTCGGCCGACGCGCACAAGCGCGCGATGTCGAAGGCGCGCGGCGGGATGCGCGAATGGCAGATCGAAGCCGAGGTCGATTACGCATTTCGCTCGCAGGGCGCGGCGGGTCCGAGCTATCCGTCGATCATCGCGTCTGGACCCAACGCGGCGACGCTGCATTACATCAACAACGATCGCGAGATGCGCACCGGCGAGCTGCTGCTGATCGACGCGGGTGCGGAATACGATTTTTACGCGGCGGATATCACGCGCACGTCGCCGATTGGCGCGCGCTTCACGCGGATTGCAGCGCAGCTTGTACGAGGTGGTGCTCGACGCGCAGCTCAAGGCGATCGACACGATCAAGCCGGGCGCGCATTTCGACGACGCGCACGAAGTGGCTCTGCGCGTGCTGGTTGACGGCATGCGCCAGCTCGGCATTCTGCACGGATCGGCCGACGAGATAATCGAGAAGGGCGCGTACCGGCGCTACTACATGCATCGCACGAGTCACTGGCTCGGCATGGACGTGCATGACGTCGGGCTTTACCGCGTCGACGGCGCGTCGCGAGTGCTCGAGCCCGGGATGGTGCTCACGGTCGAGCCGGGATTGTACATCGCTCCCGACGACGACGAAGTCCCCGACAGTTTTCGCGGCGTCGGGATTCGAATCGAGGATGACGTGCTGGTGACGCAAGATGGTCACGAAGTGATGACTGCGGCGACGCCGAAGACTATCGCAGACGTCGAAGCACTGACTACTGCGCAATAGTCACTTCAATAGTCACATCGACGAACATTTCGTCGCAGCCTACAGAAACGAATAAGTATCCCGCAGCACGGATTTGGCGCCGCGCTCGATGATATCTCCGTGCGCAAGGATCATTCGATCGAAGTCCCATTCCAGTATTTGCGCGATGGACTCCGTAACCGCCCGTTTGCGCATCCTCATCAAGAGCTTGAATGTTCTCGCGACTGCCGGGCCTCCGAATGCACCGTCCAAGTTCATTAGTACCCTGGTCCAGGCCGAATCTGAGCGGGTCAGGTTGAACACGAGATCGGTAAATACAACGGTGCGGCTCGCCCGGTGGAAAAATACAGTCTCGTTGAGCGGAGAAAATCCGCGGAAGACAAACTGATCGATCTGACCACGCCAGGCCTTGGGCGCTTCGTCGCTCAAAATCTCGTCGAAGTGAATATCATGCCGCTTGGTCTCGAGGCCGGGCGCGGCGTACAGCCTCGCCTCTGGATAGTTTCCTGAATAGTCGGCGACGTACAGATGATGAAACCGATTGGGCGCGACGACCTGCCGGACAGGTCCGATGCCATCCAGGGCTGCGCGGAGATCGTCGTCGAGGTGCACCGGAGAATGGACGAACAGTGAGCCGTCGACGAGCCTGATAACCGTCATTCGGGCTCCAACGTCCGCGCCGAAAAAGTTTTGAGGCGCTTCAATCGCCCATATGCTGGTATCGATCTGGCGCAGCATCGCTTTCACACCGCGATATTTTCGGGGTTGCAGCAATGGGATTAAATACTCACAGCCACGAATGGCACGTGCTGCGGTTGTACTGGCAGGTCACCGTGCAATTACCTATTTCGTTCCGGCAATAGTATTCGTCATTACCATGTAGCTCGCAGACCTGGTACTTGCGATTGCACTCGTACTGGCACTTGGTCTGCGCGTAGTCGCATCGACTCGAGCATCCCGTGAACAGCGATGCGGCGGCGGCGATGAACAATGCTTTCGCGATCACGAGCAGGCAGGCGCTAAAGTTCCAGGGCGCTGGCGCTACCGACAATCGTCTTGGCGCCGTCGGCCTTGTCGCACCATACTTCGACTTCAGCGCGTGTGCGTATCCCCTCGGGATGACGATCGACGATCAAGCCTTTTGGACCCGTGACGTCATTGCCCCACAGCACGTTGACGAGCCGCAGATCCATCTTGCCGCCGTAGAGGAAGCCGAGTCCGAAGCGCTGCGTCATCATCTCGGCGACCAGGCACACGGAAAGCATCCCCTGCACGACGATTTCCGGGAAGCCCAGCTCGACGGCCTTCTGCTTGTCGTTGTGATAGTTGCGCGCGGGTCCCGAAAACGCCATGCACATGTCTTCGGTGATCTTGCGCATCGGCGCGTCGATTGGATCGCCGCCACGCTCGCCGATTTTAAATGTGCGTGAAGAATCTTTTTCGCGCGATTTGTCGACGACGAAACCCTGCTTGGTCTGTTCGGGCAACAGGAAGCTCTGATGCGTGCGGCTGCGCGACACGATTTGCCCCGACGCGTTGCCGACGAGCACTTCGTTCACGACGTATTCGCGATCGCGCTTGACGTAGCGGTCGACGATGACGGAGCGCGTCGTGAGCCGTTCGCCGACCATCACGGGCGCGAAGATGCTCCATTCCTGGCGCGCGTGCAGGTTGCCGTAGATGTTCGGCAGATACCATCCGAGCGTGTGATAAACCGCGCTGTGGAGAATCAGCGCGGGCGCGATTGGGCCGCCGAGCGGCGAGTCGCCGCGGTACCATGGATTATCGTCTCCGGTGCCGGCGATGTAAGTCGCGACCAGTTCGGGCGTGATGTCGTAGGTGATGCCGCCGAAGTCGCGGCCGACGTACACTTCTTTGCGATCGAAAATATTTTTCTCGTTAGCCATTGTGATGCCTGTCGGCGTAGTTTTTCTGCTTGGTTTTGAGACGGTCGTTGAACTTCGCCGCGTCGATTACAGCGCGCCGATGGGTTCCGGAGCCAATCTGCTCGGCGTCGTCAAAGGCGCGCACGGCAAATTCGAGGCGCCGCCCTTCGACCTTCGTCACTTCCGCCTCCGCGCGGGCACGATGCCCCGGCGGCGTGGCTGCGGTGTGGCTGACTTCGATCGTCATGCCGACCGAGCTTTCGCCCGCGTCGAGGAACGGCTTGATCGCTTCGATCGCCGCCTGTTCCATCATCGCGACCATCGTCGGCGTGGACAGTACCGCCGCCAGCGACGGGTCGAGATGGCTGGCGAGATCGGCAGCCGCGACCGTCTTCGCGTGAGTGCCTTTGGTTCCGACTGGAATTGGTTTCATCGCGTTAAAGCACCGCGATCAGGATTTGAACTGAGAGTATGACGCAGATTGTTATTCCGATGGCGTAAAAAATCGTCCGCGCCGGCTGCATCCCGCGCAGGTACACGACGGTGTGGAGAATTCGTGCGATGGCAAAAATGCTGAAATAGATGAACGCGCCCGCCGGCCAGCATCCGAGCGTCACGTAGATCATCCCGAGAAACAGGAATATCGGAATGTTCTCGAGGTCGTTGCGCCAGGCCGCGGCTGCGCGCTTGACGATCGGCAATTCATCGGCCGCAGGTGCGGACGCTCCGAAGAATTTCGCGTCTTCTGGATTCGGGAAGGTCTTGGAACCGGTTCGCGCGAGACCTTGAACGAGCCGAGTTCGCGAACATCTTGAAAAACAGAATGACGGTGATCAGCCCATAGAACCCGTACTCGGTCATCGGCGGCTATCTCCTCAAGCCCATCGCGTCGAGTTTTTTGACGATCCATTCGACGCGATCGTTGCCCCAGAACGGTTCGCCATCGACGATGAAAGTCGGCACGCCGAAGACGCCGTCGCGATCGCCGGTGGCAAACGCCTCGGACAATTCGCGCGGACCGTCGTGAGCGGCATAGCGGTTGAAGGCGTCGGCATCGAGACCCGTCTCTTTCATGACTGCGGCCAAGTGCGGCGGCGTTTTCAATGTCGAGTTCGCGTTTGAAGAATCGCTCGAACACGCGGTCGGAGTAGGGGCGGAAGAGGCCGTGCTTGTCGGCAAACAGACCGGACATCAGCGAGAGTTTCGAGTCGAAGATTTTCTGCGGTCCGCGGATGATCATGCCCGCGCGCATTCGCGTAGCGCCGCGCGTCGAGGTAGAGGTAGCGGACTTTGCGCCAATCGCGCTCGGGGCGCTCGTCGAGTTCGCCGCCAAAGGCGCCGCGCACGTCGAGTTCGTGCGGGATGTAATGCAGCCTGACGCGATGCGATTCCATCAGCGCGTACGCGGGATGCATCGCGAGGTAAGCGAACGGACTCTTGTAGTCGTAGTACAGCTTGATGGTCAGCAGTTCGTCGGCCATGCCTCAAGGATTTAGCAGAGCGGAAGGAGAACTACCTAATCCCCCGCGGAGTCAGATGTGAATTGACGGCGGGATGACCTCGCGAGATGTCAAGAAACGTTTAAGTGCCTCAATTCATCCAGGAAGGCTTTGCTCATGCCAATAGCCGATAATTGATAGTTACTGCAATAGTAACAACGCTTGGGGCGCTTGACTTATGCGTAGCGTATCGGGAGATTGAATCGCATAGTCAATTGGGACCAAGTAGGTAGTCCAATTGTATATTTATATATCAATTTGTAGATAGTCATTCGCAGTATAACTGGGGTTTGATGCTTAATTGAACCTCCGAGCTGGACGAAATGATCGGTTCGCGCGGAAGGATAAAACCATGGACCTGATCAGAAAATTGTTTGTGAGGGCCGACTGCTTTGCGCGCGGCCAAACGATGGCAGAGTACGTGCTGATAGTCTCGGCCGTCGCCGTAGTAGTGTACGCCGGCTATACCGTTACCGGCGGCAGCATCAGCACTCTGGTCAACTACGCGGACAGCCAGATGTAGCCCAGCGCGGCCGAACGTTCTGCTCTCTAGATCAGCGGCTCGTGGATCGCTTCGGCGGCTTCCGACGCGGGTTGCTTGCGATGAGGATCCGCGCCGAGCACCAGCGCCAGCACGCCGCTGACTGAGATCAAGATGCCGACGACCTCGCGGGTCGTTGCGCGCTCGCCCAGAAACATCACGGCAAACAGGATCGACAGGATCGGGATGCCCGGGATGACCAGCGCCGTCGTCCATGCCAGCGACAGCCGGTTGATCGCGCCGTACCACGTGAGTCCGCCCAGGAAATAGATGAAGAAGCCGGTCACCACGATCACGCCGAGCGTGGTCGGGTCGGCGAGCTGTACAATCGACTCGCGGCGGAACAGCAGCAGCATCGCGTTCAGCACGATCGCCGCGTAGACAAACCGCCCGCCGATTATTGTGGTCGGCGTCAGCGGCGGCATCAGCTTAAGCCCCATCACGTGCGACGTCTGCCAGAACAGCGGAGTCGTGAAGATGATCGCTGACGCCCACAGCGGCGAGAACGATCCTCCACCGGCGAACACCGAGCCGATGCCGACGAGGATCGTGGCCGTCGCCAACATCTGCCGCGCCGACGGTCGCTCGCCGACGAAGATCGTCGATAGGATCAGCGAATACACCGGCTCGGTTTGCATCAGCAACACGCCCGCGACGGCGCCGATGCGCGTGAGTCCGTAGGTGACAGTGAGGCTCGTCATCACCGTTCCGGCGAATGCCACCCCGAACAGCCGCGCGCGATAACGCCGGTCGAAGACCAGGCTCAGCTCGCCGGTGTATAGCAGCAGCCCAACCGTACATAGCGCCGCGAACGCGACCGATCCCGAGCAGAACAGCAGGGGATCGAGATGCAGCGCGCCCCATCGCGTGATGACCGGCTGGCCCGCGCCGAGGATCGTGTTGATGATGCAGCACGCGAGGCCGATCTGGAATGCACGCGCACGAACCGCGCGAACCGAGGCGGACGCAGCCATCGAGTTACCCATCGACGCTCAGCATAACGATGACGACGAGTATGGCCAGTGCGATGCGATAGATAGCGAACGGGCGGTAAGTGTGCGTGCGTACGTAGTTCAGCAGCCAGGCGATCGCCATCAGTCCGAAGACCGCCGAGGCTGCGAAGCCCCATCCAAGCTGAGGCGTGAGGCCTGAGTGGAAAAATTTATGCACCTCGAGCAGACCCGGCGCCGGCGATAATCGGCGTCGCCATCAGGAATGAGAAATTTGCCGCATCGGCGCGTTCGATGCCGAGCATGCGGGCCGTCGTAATCGTGGCGCCGGAACGTGAGACGCCGGGGACAATCGCAAACGCCTGACTCAGGCCGATCAGAACGGCATCGAGGAAGCGTAATATCGCCTATTTTGCGCTTTTTCGACCCATACGCGTCAGCCGCCCACAGAAGGATCCCAAGTATAGCCATGGTGCCGGCGATCAGGAGCGGCGAACGAAACGTCGATTCGGCCTGTTTCTCCAGCATTACGCCGATAATCGCTCCGGGAACCGAGGCGACTATCAGCAGGAATAAAAGCCGGCGCTGGACCCGATTGCCGTTGGCGAGCGACAGCCACCATGTCGAGCCATTCGCGCCAGTAGTAGATGAGCAGCGCCAGCAGGGTTCCCAGGTGAAGGACGACATCGAAGGCAAGACCAGGGTCCTCTTGCCATTTGAGCAGCCATGGAACGAGGATCAGATGAGCCGAGCTGGAGACCGGCAGGAATTCGGTCAAACCCTGGACGATGCCGAGAACGATAGCCTGGAAGACAGAAAACATAATATTATTAGATGTTTAGGCGCGGAATGCCGCGTTTCTTGTCGAATTGTGCTGAGTCGGGACCATTTGCCTACAAAACGACCGAATTTGGTGAATACATATCCAAGATGCTCCTTGACCGGCCCGGTTACTTGGTCTAGAATTGGTGCGTACTAGAGGGGAGAGAAGATTGGGTAACAGGAGGCGTTGACTGCCTATGAATCGAGTTGCCAAACGGAAAGTGATTCCCTTAAGGGAAATGAGCGCGGTCGAGTCAGACGGGGAGCCCGACCAGTCTGACGTCTGGGACAATATTCAACCCCGGCGAACCGCATCCGTTTCCGGTTGTTTCAACGCTGCCACGTTTGCCGGTGATGATCCCCGACGAGATTCTGGACTACTACGGCTGGGTCTTTTGCCAAGGTGGATTCCTCAATCTCCAGATGACGTTCGAGCAGTTCCTGGCCGTAGTCGCCGCGGTAAGTCCCGCCGGGCTGAGCCCCGAATACGACGCGAGCGAGGCATCGTACCCCAACGATTGATTCTCAGCGATAGCGCCCAGTGCGCTATTTCGATGCCCGCCCGGGCGCATCCGGGCGGGCATCGATTGTTTTCGGCGGTCGGTAATTCATAACTCACGGACTGCGGATTTCAATTGTCCCCGGCGGAACCTTTTCTCGGCGCGCTCAGCAGCGTGTTCCTGATCCAGATGCTCGGCAGATTGCCGCCGTCGGTCGGCGATTTGAGTCCGTTGTCCTGCGCGATTTGCCGCCAGTTATCCTCGTTGCCGGTCGCCCGCTTGGCGAGACCCTTCAGGTCTTCGTTGGGCAGCAGCGCGTAGTTGACGCCGCCTTCTTTCGGCGTGCCGCCCGACGGCGGGAATTTCGCCGCGAGCTGGTCGATTTTGCCGAACAGGTTCAGCCGAGGATCGTGCTTTGTACTTGGCGATGTCCGCGTCGGCGATATCCTCGCAGCGGACATTGACGACTGATCCGCGAGACGTGCGGGCTCTGCGGCACGACCTCGATCTCGTACCGATACTCCGGATGCTTGCCGATCAGGCTGCCGAGCACGCCGGCCCCCACGTCGGCATCCTTCCACAAAGTGACGAGCTGGTCGTCGGTCTTCGACCTCGAACAGTATACCCTCGCCGCGCAGCACATCCTGGGTCAGCAGGAACGAATCATTCGCCGTGTATGGCACATCGTGCTGCTCGCTCGGTGGCCGCGTCATTAGTGGCAGCGAAGCATCCCGCGATCAGCAGGATCGAAGACAGGATCGCGATTTTTGAAATTGCCGAGACAGAATCCGCACCGCACTCATCACCATCGCTAACAAAACCACGAGAGATTCTCGCGCGCAAGACGAACCGGCGCAAGACCGATTGAGATTGCACGACACGCCTCGCAGACGCTAATCAAATATACCCTTATGGCCGAAGCAGAAAACAAAACATCGCGGCACGTGATCGCAGTGGTCGGCGCCGCGACCGCGGGCTCGGAAATCGCCCGCATCCTGGCCGAGCGCGGCGCGCTGGTGATCGTGATCGAGCAGAATCCGCGCCCCTACGGAAAAATCGAGGACGGGCTGCCGCGATGGCACGTCAAGCAGCGCCGCGACGAGTACGAGGAAATCAATCAGCGCCTCGACCATCCCAATATCGAGTTCGTGCCGCTGACCCGGATGGGCCGCGAGCTCGATTTCGACGATCTGCGCACGCGATGGGGCCTCAGCGGCATCGTGCTGGCGCACGGCGCGTGGCGCGATCGCCCGTTTCCGGTCGAGGGCGCCGACCAGTTCATCGATCGCGGCCTCGTCTATCAGAACCGGCTCATCTACTGGTTCAATCACTACCCGGAAAAAAATTACAACGGCCCGCGCTACGAGCTGACGCCCGGCGCGATCGTCGTCGGCGGCGGCCTTGCGTCGATCGACGTGGTCAAAGTGCTGCAAATCGAAATGACGCTGGAGGCGCTCAAGACGCGCGCGGCATCGAGGCCGAGATGCTCGCGCTCGAGCGCGAGGGCATCGAGCCGGTGCTGGCATCAGCGGGCTCAAGTACGCCGACCTCGGCGTCGCGCCGTGCAAGCTGTACTATCGCCGCCGCGTGCTCGACATGCCGCTCTCCGATATTCCGCCCGACGCGCCCGAGAAGCGCGCCGACGCGCTGCGACAGGCACGCGCCAAGATCCTGGACAAAGCGCAGCGCAAGTTCCTGTTCGAGTTCCAGGAACTGCGCGTGCCGAGCGGACTGATCGTCGAGAACGGCGCGGTGGTCGGCGTGAATTTCAGCCGCACCGAGGTCGTCGACGGGCAAGTGCGCATCGTGCAAGAGAACGCGGAGACCGCGCGCGCGCCGCTGACGATCAGCTCGATCGGCAGCATCCCGGAGCCAATCCCCGGCATCCCGCACAAGGGCGAGGTCTATACCTACGTCGATCAGAAGATTGGCCTGCTGATGGATGGACCGACCGCGGTGTTCGCCGCCGGCAACGTGCTGACCGGCAAGGGCAATATCAAGGACTCGCTCGAGAGCGGCACCGAGATCGGTACGCGCGTCGCCGAGGCGTACCTGGGACTGTCCGGCGAGGAGCTGAAGATTGCGGAGGGCGCGCGCAAGGACGCGGCAGCCTCGGGCGAGAAGATCGCCGGCGCGCTGAGTCGCGGCCGAGAATCGCGCCGGAGCAAGTCGCGCGACTGCTCGGGCCGTGCGCAAGCGCCAGCGCTCCGTCGGCTACGACGGCAACTACCGCGCATGGATCGCGAAGGTCACGCCCGTCGACTTGCACTAGGATTCCCGCGCGCGTTTCGCAGAATGCGTGCGGAAGGAGGGATGAACTTTTCAACCTCACGCTCCGGTCTGCGACGTGCTATTCATTGAGCATGGAGAAGCACGAAGACTTCCTTCTTAGTGGGGCGGGCCGCCGTGCCCGCCCGCACTTCTCAGAGGCGGGCACGGCGGCGCGCCCCACAACCTATTTTTTACGGAACGAAACGACGCCTAGTGGTACGACTCTAGCCAAACCACTACCGGTGGTATAGTTTGGCTGTTCTTTGCAAATCATCACGCGGAATTTCGCCGCATTTGACGGCACGGAGGTGAGGTGTGGACGAACTCAAGCGAACCGATCCCGAGATTTACGATCTCATCCAAGCAGGAAGAGCGCTACGAAATCGACTCGGTCCGCCTGATTCCGTCGGAGAATTACGTCTCGAAGGCGGTGCTCGAAGCCACCGGCTCGATCCTCACCAACAAGTATTCCGAAGGTTACCCCGGCCGCCGCTATTACGAGGGTCAGCGCTACATCGATCAGATCGAAGAGCTCGCCGTCAGACCGCGCCAAGGCGCTGTTCGGTGCCGAGCACGCCAACGTCCAGCCCTACTCGGGCTCGCCCGCCAATTTGGCGGTCTATTTCGCGCTGCTCAAGCCGGGCGACACCCTGATGGGCCTCGCGCTGCCGCACGGCGGCCATCTGACCCACGGATGGCCGGTCAGCATCACCGGAATTTTCTGGCGGTCGGTGCAGTACCAGGTCGATCGCGAAACCCAGCGTCATCGACTACGACGCGGTCCGCGACCTGGCGCGCAAGGAGCGGCCGAAGATCATCGTGACCGGCGCCACCGCCTATCCGCGCCAGTTCGACTTCAAGAGTTTCGGCGAAGATCGCGAAGGAGGTCGGCGCCTTCTGCTCGCCGACATTTCGCATATCGCGGGGCTGATCGTCGGCGGAGCGCATCCCGAGTCCCGTGCCGCACGCCGACGTGGTCATGACCACCACGCACAAGACGCTGCGCGGTCCGCGCGGCGCGATGATCCTGTGCCGCAACGAATTCGCCGAGGAGATCGACAAGGCCGTCTTCCCCGGCCTGCAGGGCGGTCCGCATAATCATACGACCGCCGCGATCGGGGTGGCGCTCAAGGAGGCCGCGACGCCGGAGTTCAAAGCAGTACGCGCATAAGATCGTGCGCAACGCCAAGACGCTGGCCGACGAGCTGCTCGCGCGCGGTTTCAGCCTCGTCTCGGGCGGCACCGACAACCATCTGATCCTGATCGATCTGACCAGCAAGAAAGTGATCGGCAAGAAAGGCGCGAAGGCGCTCGACGCGGCCGGCATCGTCTGCAACTACAACACGGTGCCCTACGATCCGCGCAAACCCTTCAGCCCCAGCGGTTTGCGCCTCGGCACGCCGGCGGTAACCTCGCGCGGGATGGGCGAGGCCGAGATGCGCCAGATCGGGAAATGGATGGACGAGGCGATCGCGCACGCCGGCGACGAGGCCGCGCTGGGACGCATCGCCGCCGCGGTCACCGAGATGTGCCGCAAATTCCCCGCCCCCGGCATCGCGCTACCTAGCGGACTGCTCCTTGCGATTGTTCCCCTTCCACTAGGGGAAGGGGTTGAGGTTAGGTTGACGTTCCAACCTTCGCGACGCGATAAACGCGCATGGCAAAAATAAAAATCGAACGCGGCCTGAATCTCGGCGTCGCCTACACGCCCGACATGCAGGACGGCAGCAAACGCGCCGAGCCGACCTGGTGCACGATTCGCGACCAGGTGCGCGACGCCGACTCGCTCGGCTACGACACGATCCTCGCGGTCGAAACGCAGCACGACCCGTACCTCGAGCTCGCTATCGCGGCGCAGGAGCCGTCGAAGATAGAACTCGCCACCGGTATCGCGCTCGCCTTCACCAAGAGTCCCGTCGCGACCGCTTACACCGCGTGGGATTTGCAGCGCATGAGCGGCGGGCGGCTCAAGCTCGGACTCGGCTCGCAGGTCAAAGGACATGTGACGCGGCGCTTCGGGATGCCGTGGTCGAAGCCGGCGCAGCGGATGAAAGACTACGTCGGCGCGATGCGCGCGTGCTGGAGCACCTGGCAGACTGGCGAGCCGTTCGACTTTCAGAGCGAGCATTACAATCTCTCGCTGATGACGCCGAACTTCGCGCCGCCGCCGGTCTCGAATCCGCATATCCCCGTGCTGATCGCCGCGGTGCAGGAGCGGATGCTGCAGGTTGCGGGCGAAGTCTGCGACGGCGTGCGCCTGCATGGCATCGTCACGCGCAAATATCTCGACCAGATCGCGTTCCCCAATCTGAGGAAGGGCTTCGACAAGTCGGGCCGGCCGGCCGCCGAATGGGACAATTTTCAAATCGGCGGCGGCGGCTTTCTATGCGCCGGCAAGGACAAGGACTCGCTCGCGCGCGCCGTCAGCGGGATGAAATCGACGATCGCGTTTTACGGCTCGACGCGCTCGTATCGCTCCAGTTTCGAAATCGACGGATGGGGCGACACGGCCGACCAGCTGCACAAATTGTCGGTGCAGCAGAAGTGGCCCGAGATGGCGAAGCTCGTGACCGAGGAGATGGTCCATGCGTTCGCCGCCGTCGGCACCTATGGCGAGATCGCGGCCGTAATGAAGAAGCGCTTTGCCGGCGTGAACCGTCTCGCATTCGACATGCCGCGTCAGGAACGATCACGATCGCGGCGTCCTCAAGGAAGTGATCAAGATCTGCGCCGCCCGTAACACTGGGTGCAGGGGTCACCCCTGCCGAAGGAAGCGTGAAACCCACCGCGGGTTTCACATTAAATAAGTGATCTACCCTTCCCTAGAGCGGCGGGTTGATGTCGGACCACAGCCGCCGCATCAGCTCGATATGAGTCTCGACGGCCCACAGCGTCTCGGCGGCGGCGCTTTCAGGTATCGCGCGGAAGATCGATCCTGCACTCGAGTCGCCGTGATCCTTATCCACTTTGACGTGCACGCTGAAGAACAGCAGCGCGTCGTCGGAGAGCTTGTAATGCCGGCTGAGCCCGTCGATCACGCGGACGTAAGCATCGGGATTGAAGAGCTCGGAGCCGAGGCTGATACCGGCGAGCGTCACGTACCACGGCTTCGATTCGGCCAGCCAGTACATCCAATGCATCATCGCGGTCGCGTCGGGGGTCATGGTCGCGCCGAGCAATTGTGCTCGCGGGATTCCGATCGCTTCGCCGAATTCGAGGTAGAGTTCGGGATGCGATCGGTTGGCGCCGGAGACGCGGCCGAGTTCTTCCTCGATCAGATTCTCGACGATCGCCTTGCGTGCGGGGAAATCGTCGCACTTCGCATAGATGAGGCCGAGGATGTTGGCGTTGTGCGCCTTGTTGCCGATGAACAGTTGCGTCGCCCAGTGACGAAGCTGCGCCTGTGATAGCTCGCCGCGCTCAATCTTCTCGATAGTCGGATGCGAGCGAAGCGTGCGATTGTTGCGCTCGAGTTTTTCGATCAGGCTCTTGAGCTGGCGCGTTCCTTTTTCGACATCCATGTCTCAGTTTCCTCGTGATGCAACGGCTCCCGGAGCCATCGCGGCGCGTTCGGCGACGAGCTTTGTTTCGATGTCGCGGCGCAGCTCCGATTTCTTGATTTTACCGACGTTGGTGAGTGGTAGTTCGCTTATGATCTCGATTCGCTCGGGCCATTTGAACTGCGCGACGCCCCGCGCCGCGAGAAATTCGCGCATCGCGGCGAGGGCGAGCGTGTCTCCATCGCGCAGAGACAGATAAGCGCACGCCTTCTCACCGAGAATTGCGTCGGGCATCGCCACCACCGCGGCGGCGCTGACCGCGGGATGCGCGATCAGGTGCGCTTCGATTTCCTCGGCACTGATCTTTTCACCGCCGCGGTTGATCAGGTCCTTGATTCGCCCCTCGACGACGAGATTGCCGGACTCATGGCGCCGCACGAGGTCGCCGGTGCGATAGAAACCGTCGGCGGTAAATGCCTCTCGATTACGATCGGGCGCACGGTAGTAGCCGCGCAGCGTGTAAGGTCCGCGGCACCAGAGTTCGCCAACCATCCCGGGCGCGACGCCCGTTCCGTCGGTCTCCACGATTCGGATCTCGTCGGCCGGCGAGATCGGGCGGCCCTGCGTCGCAAACGCAAGCTCGTCGGACTCGTCGAGCCGCGTAAAGCACAACAATCCCTCCGCCATTCCGAACACCTGTTGCACATTCAGATGAGGAAAGGCGCGTTTGAGCTCGCGTGCAGTCGGCTCCTGGAGCCTCTGACCGCCAACCGCGATCACGCGCAGCGACGCGAGTTTGACGCGTGAAGATTGTGGCAGAGCTAGAATCGAGAGCGCGATGGTCGGAACGCACGGCAGGTGAGTAATCCGCTCACGTTCGATTATCTCCGCGAGATCAGTCGCCTTGGTCGATTGCGCAAACGACGTACGCGCACCGGTCAGCAACGCGCCCAGCAAGCCGGGACACGCAAGCGGAAAGTTGTGCTCGGCTGGAAGCGCGATCAGGATGCGCGCGTCGGAGGTGAGGCTGGATACTGCGGCTGACACGCGCGCGTTGTATAGAAAGTCGGCGTGCGTGCGCGGAATGAGCTTCGGCATCCCCGTGGTTCCGCCGGAGAGCAGGAACAAGGCGACGTCGAAAGGGTCGCTCGCCGAACAGCCGATCGAGCGCGATGAGGCGCCGCGGTCATGCATGGAGATGCATCCATCGGCCGGCGTCGTTGAAAGAATAAGGCGAGCGCCGAGTTCGCGCGCGAGTGCCGCGTGATCGAAGCCGCGATACTCGGGAGCGATCGCGATCGCCTTAGCATCAGAGAACGACACGAGGTATTCGAGCTCGGCTTTGCGAAACGCCGGCAGCGCCATGATCGGAAGAGCGCCGACTTCCAGGCATGCGAGCGTCAGCGTCGCGAATTCGACGCAGTTGGGAAGCTGAATGATAGCTCGATCATTGCGCGCGATCCCATTGCGAGAGAGCAGCTCCGCGAGGTGTCCCGCTTCGTCGAGCAGTTGTGAATAGGTGAGGCTTCGAGTCGGATCGCTCAACGCGACAGAATCGGAATGCTCGCGCGCAGCGGCGGCGATCGCGTGAGGGATGGTTTCGCGCCGCCAGATTCCTTCGCGGACATAGCGCTCGGCGAAGTCGGTGGGGAATGGCGGGCATCCTTCGAGCATCGTCGTCGCGCCGCGTGCTGCGGCTCAGCGGGCTGAAAGAGTCCCCGCGATCATGCGGAAGCATTCGTCCATGATGCGGCCGCGCTGTTCGTAAGTCGCGCGCCGGTTCGTACCACGTGTAAAACCAGTTCATCGCGCCGAACAGCAGCGAGGTAAGGATTCGCGCCTGCTCGCGATCGAGCGGTTTGTTGCGATGCGCTGCGTACGCTTCGAGCAGGCGTCGGCAGATGCGCGAGTACTCGCGCTTGAGGCGCGTGATCTCCGCGGCGTAGCGGCCGGTTAGAGAGTCAGCCTCGCGCACGAGCACTTTCATCTCGGCGAGATTACTCATGTGGTATTCGAGATGACTGCGGATGAAGAGGCGAAGGCGCTCTTCCGGATCGTCGGTGGCCGACATCCGCGCTTCGGCGAGCGAGACCAGCTGCTCGAAGGCGCGGCGCGAGATCAGGTAGAGCAGTTCCTCCTTGTTGCGGAGGTAGTAGTAGATGCGGGGAAATGAGATTCGCGCACGGGCCGCGATGTCACGAATCGACGCGAGGCCGAAACTCTTTTCGGCGAAGACGGCGGCGGCAGCGCGCAGAATGTGATCGATGTTTGCGTCGTACCGTTCTTCCGGCGCCATCGCGCGCACGGTCGGCTTGATTCGCGCGACTCGCTTCGGCGCCTGCTCGAGATTCGCCTTTTTCAACCGCAACATCCTAGCTGAACCTGCGCCCGGCCGCCGGATCGGGAATCGGAATCTCGAGCTTGGTCAGCAGATTGTTGACCTCCTCGGTGAACTCATCGCGCATCTGCTCGTTGCTGCGGCGCCGCAGTCCCCATCGAACGTAATCGAACTGGCGCTTGGAGCCGGATTTTCCGAACATGTCGAGCCCGGCGGGGTACCACTTCGCGAGATGTTTGATCAACAATTCGCGACCGCGGTCGCCTTCGCGCTGCAGATACCGGCGAATAAGCCGGTAGCCGAACGCGGCGTGGCCGAGTTCCTCTTTGTGCACGCGATCGGCGATTCGTGCGAGCGGCTCGTAGCTGCACCCGACCCATTCGTAACCCATGTAAGCGCCCTGGCGGTCGGCGAAGAAGCTGAACAGGCCGTACTCGAGCCAGTCATCGGCCTGGTCGCGCATTTCGAAAATGTAAATCGGCATCGGTGACGCCATGAACTTCGCGTCGACGGTGACGCCGAGATCTTCCAGCAGCTTCATCCAATAGCTCGCGTGGCGAACTTCGTCGGACCAGAACGCCGCATACTCGGCCTTGTCCTCGGCTGTGGGAGCGAGCGCGAGAGGTTTGATGAGCGTGCGTTCGGGCGCGAGCATATATTCGGACTCGATGCGCGACTGGATCGACAGCATCCGCACGAGAAGATCCTTGTAGTCGGCGGGGAGGCCGTCGGGGCCGGAGAATTTGATATCGGTCGCTGGGGCAGGATTCGTCATCGAATCCCATCCTTCATTGTTCTGAACGACAGTTCAGATACCATCCGCACTATCATGCGGGTCAATATCACCCCGCCATGGTCAGGCCGCCGCTCACGCTCAGCACCTGGCCGGTCACGAAGTCCGAGTCTGAAGAGGCGAAGAAGGCCACGGCTCCCGCGAGATCAGCGGGCTGGCCGAGGCGGCGGAACGGAATACCGCGCGCCATCGCGTCGAGAACTTTCTCGCGCCCCGCCATCGCGGTCTTGAGCAGAGCGGTGTCGGTTGGTCCGGGGCATACGACGTTGACGTTGATGTGATTTGCGGCGAGTTCGCGCGCGAGCGTTTTCGAGAAGCCGATGATCGCCGCTTTGCATCCCGCGTAGACAGCTTCGCCACTCGAGCCGACGCGGGCAGCGTCGGAGGAGATCGATATGATTTTTCCCGCGCCGCGCGATTGCATCCGCGGTGCCACGGCTTTGCAGCAATTGAGCATCCCGCGATAGTTGATCGCGATCACTTTGTCCCAAAACTCCGGCGTCGATTCGACGAACGGCATCAGCACGTCCCATCCGGCGTTGTTCACGAGGATGTCGATGGGTCCCAGTTCCCGCTCGACGCGATCGGCCGCCGCGATCGCGTCGTCAAGTTTGGTAACGTCGAGCGCGACTGCCGATTGCGGTTGCGCCGCCGTTGCATGAATATCCGCGGCTGCCCGCTCGGCGGCGTCGAACTGGATATCTGCGAGCGCGACTTTCGCGCCTTCGTCGGCGAGCTGCGTGGCGATCGCCAGCCCGATACCCTGAGCGGCGCCGGTTACGATTGCGACTTTGCCGGTGAGGCGTCCCATAGTTTCAATTCAACTCGCAACCCATCCGCCATCGATGATGAACGGCGCGCCGGTTGCGAACGGCGCCTCATCGCTGGCCAGGAACAGCGCCGTGTGCGCGATTTCGTCGGCATTGCCGACGCGTCCCAGCACCGAGCTGCGCTCTATGAACCTGGGTTTCATTCCGTCTGGCCCGGTAATTCGATCCACCATCGGCGTATGGATTACGCCGGGGCAGATGCAGTTGACGCGAACGTTGTAGCGGCCGTACTCGAGCGCCGCGACGCGCGTCAACGAAATCACGCCGGCCTTGGCCGCGCAGTATGCGGCGGCGCCTTTGAGTCCGACGATTCCCGCCACTGACGCCGTGTTGATCACCGCACCGCCGCCGCGCTCGACGATTCGCGGCAGCCCATACTTCATCCCGAGCCACACGCCGCGCAAGTTAATCGCGATCACGCGGTCGAAGGCCTCTTCGCTAAGCTGTGCGATGAATCCGGATTCGCCTTCGATACCCGCATTGTTGTAGAGCACGTCGAGCCCGCCGAATGCGCGCACAGTCTGTTCGACCATCGCACGCGCATCCTCGGAGTCGGACACGTCAGCGCGGATCGAAATCGCCTCGCCGCCGGCGGCTTTGATCATGCGTGCAGTCTCGGCCGCGGACGCTTCAGTCACGTCGATCGCCGCGACCTTTGCACCTTCGCGCGCAAATAGTACGGAGGCCGCGCGGCCCATCCCAGAGCCAGCGCCGGTGATTAGCGCTACTTTTCCTTTGAGTCTCATTGGCACCGCTCCATTTTGCCGGGAGATTAGCGCATTTCATCGCGATTCGGTTAGCGCAAACGTAAAACGGAGTCGCAGCTTGGTGGCCGCGACTCCGCTGGTGGATGGAGGCGTCGAACTGGTTGCTACTCGGTCGGGGTGGCTGAATCGCTCGGGCCGCTTTGCGCCCACAGCGCTTTCATCTCAGCATGAATCGGATCGAGCTTCACCTTGGTCGCTGAGATTTGCGCGAGCTGAGCCGGCGTCAGCACGTTGCGGATTGCGATCGCGTCCTGGATTTGCTCGTTCGTCATCTGAGCCTGCAGCTGAGTGATGGTCGAAACCGGCACCGACAAGTCGCTGGTTGCCACCGTGCCGGTCGAGGTGAATTTGGCCGCGATTGCTTCCTTGGCTGCCTTCATCTGCTGGTATTCGGCTTTCCGCGAAGCATGCCGTGCCTCGAAGATAGCGTGTATCTGCTGCTTCTGCGCGTCAGTCAGGTTGGCCGTCCTCAGCAAGAGCGGCAGCGGGATGCCTGTCACGTCCATGCCGCCGTGCATGTCGTGAAAACCGTGATGCCCCATTGGGCCGCCCATCCCGCCCGAACTCGACGACGCGACATGCGCGACTGCTGCGACCAGTGCCACCGCCATAACTACAGGAACGATACCGCGAGACAACTTCGAAACCATAAATAAAACTCCTTGAAAAATGGAGCGGCCTCCTTGATTGGCGGCATTCGCTCTCACCTAACTGTACGTTAATCCGGAAAACCGGTTACGCACTCGCAGGAGCAGCAGAGTTTCAAGTGCGGTGCGCGACTATGTTCGGCACGTCGCCATCAGGCGGTTCGCGTCGGCATAGGTGGTCGCGCCCTCGATAGTGGAGCCATAGGTGCCGTCGCTCAATAATTCCGTCACCGTCTTTTTCAACAATGACATCGCGCCGAGCGTCAGCCGGGTGCCGACGCTCAGCCGCGCGACGCCGAGGCGCTCGAGTTCGGGAATGGTCGGGATGCCGGGGAAGGCGAGCACGTTGAGCGGACCGTCGAGGGCAGCGACGATTCGCTCAATGTCGGTGGCGCGTGTGACCGCCGGGATGAACAGGCAGTCGGCGCCGGCTTTGCGGTACGCGTTCGCGCGGCGGACGGCGTGATCGAAACGCGAGTCGGGCTCGCCGATTCCGAGCAGATACACGTCGGTGCGCGCGTTGATGACGAGCGGAACGCCATTGGAATCGGCAGCCTCGCGCGCGGCGCGCACGCGGTCGATGGCGACGTCCAAATCGTAGAGACGCGGGTTGCCGCCGTGAACCTGGTCCTCGAGATTGATGCCGACGGCGCCGGCGTCGATGACGCGGCGAACGGTTTCGGCGAGCTCGCGAGCGTCGTGCGCAAAGCCGGATTCGATGTCGGCGGAAACGGGAACCGATACTACGCGCGCGATGCGCGCGATCGCGGAAATCATCTCGTCGCGCGGAATCGTCTCGCCGTCAGGATAGCCGACTGAAAACGCGACGCCGGCACTGGTCGTCGCGATCGCGCGCGCGCCCGCGTCCTCGATTACCCGCGCGCTCATCGCGTCCCACGCGTTGGGTAGCACGAGAATCCTTGAGCGATCGTGCATCGCTCGAAATGCTTCGGCCTTGGCTCGTTGGGTGTCGCGGTTCATGTTGCCTCCTTGTCTGCTGATACATACAACACCGCATCGGGCTTCGTGTGAAATCGCAGCTAATGGAAATCGTGCGACGGCGGAATCGAACCCGGAATTTTGATCTCCTCAAAGCGTCGCGCGCGAATCGCGGTCACGCCGTCAACCTGTTGGAGTACGCCCTCAGCCAGCAGGATTCCGGCGCTGCGCAACAGCAGTCGGTTTTGCTGGAACAGGTCGGGCGTGATGATCAGGTTGGCGATTCCGGTTTCGTCCTCGAGCGTGATGAATAGGAAGCCCTTCGCGGTGCCGGGACGTTGGCGCACGATCACGACGCCGGCGGTCTTCACCCACGACTGATGCTTGGCGCGCGTGAGCGCGTCGGCGCTGAGAATTCCACGCGCATCAAGATCGGCGCGCAGATACGTCATCAGATGAGGTCCGGTGGTGAGGCCGGTCGCCGCGTAATCGGCGAGCGTTTCGTCTATCGGCGCCATCGACGCGAGGGGAACCTCGCTGTCGCGCGGCTGGACGCCCGCCAGCAGGCTCTTTGGATCGCGCTCGACCGCCGCCGCGTTCCACATCGCGTCGCGCCGCTCGAGACCGAACGATGCGAACGCGCCTGCGTAGGCGAGCGCATCGATCTCGCGGCGGTTAGGTCCGACGCGCGCGGTAAGATCGGCAATCGAGTCGAACTTCCTCCGCGCACGCTCGCTTTCGATTCGAATGCCGACTTCCTCGCGCAGACCTGTGACGTATCGCAGTCCCATCCGCGTCGCAGAGCGCCCATCTACAGTCTCGATCGTGCATTTCCAGTTCGATCGCGTCACGTCGATTGGCAGCACGACAACGCCATGACGCGCGGCATCTTTCACCAGCGTCGAGGGATGGTAGAAGCCGAGCGGGTAGCAATTCAGCATCGCAGCGAGGAACGACGCTGGATGATGATACTTCAGGTACGCCGACGCGTACGCGATCAGAGCGAAGCTCGCGGCGTGCGATTCGGGGAATCCGTACAGCGCGAACGACGTGATCGAACGCACGATGTCGTCGGCGACGCTGCCTTGCAGGCCGTTGCGCAACATCCCGGCGCGCAGCTTCGCTTCGATCTTCTCCATCCGCTCGGCCGAGCGTTTGAATCCCATCGCGCGCCGCAGTTCCTCGGCCTCGCCTCCGCTGAAGCCTGCGACCGTCATCGCCATGCGAAGGAGTTGTTCCTGAAAGAGCGGAACGCCCAGCGTGCGTTTGAGGATCGGCTCGAGCGACGGATGCGGATACTCGACGGGCGCCCGTTTGTTGCGGCGATCGAGATACGGATGCACCATTTTTCCGACGATGGGGCCGGGTCGAATTATCGCGACCTCGACCACCAGGTCGTAAAATCGCTCGGGCTTCATTCGCGGTAGCGTCGCCATCTGCGCGCGGCTTTCGATCTGAAAAACGCCGACGGTATCGGCACGCCGCAGCATCGAGTACACGTCGGGATCGTCGGCGGGCAGATGCGCGAGATCGATCTCGACGTCCTCGTGCGCGCGGATCAGCGGGATCGCCTCCTTCAGCGCGGCGAGCATCCCGAGTCCGAGCAGATCGATCTTGATGATGCCGAGATCGGCGCAGTCGTCCTTGTCCCATTGAATCACCACGCGGCCGGGCATCGAGGCCGGCTCAAGCGGGACGATCTCGTCGAGCGGCTGCGCGGCGATCACCATGCCGCCGCTATGCTGCCCGAGATGGCGCGGCAGGCTCTGAATCTTGCGCACGAGATCGACCATCATCATGATGCGCGGCGCTTCCGCGTCGACGCCGCCGCGCTTGAGCAGCGAGACCAGATCGTCGTGATGGTCGCGGAACTCGTACACCTGGTTGAGCTTGGCGAGCCGGTCAACCTGGTCGGGCGAAAAACCGAGGGTCTTGCCGACTTCGCGCACGGCGCTCCGCGTGCGATAGGTGATCACGTTCGCGGTCATCGCGGCGCCGCGCTCGCCGTAGCGGCGATACACGTACTGAATCGCCATCTCGCGATCGTCGCCGCTGGGCAGGTCGAGATCGATGTCGGGCCATTCGCCGCGCTCTTCTGAGAGAAAACGCTCGAACAGCAGTTCCATCTTGACCGCGTCCACCGCCGTGATCCCGAGCGCGTAACACACCGCGCTGTTCGCCGCGGAGCCGCGTCCCTGCACCATGATTCGATTCTCGCGGCAGAACTGGACGATGTCCCAAACGATCAGGAAGTAGCCGGCGAGCTTGAGCCGCTCGATGATCCCCAGTTCGTGTTCGAGCTGACGGCGCGTGCGATCGTCAATCGCGCCGCGCCATCGTTCTCGCGCGCCAGCGTAAGTGAGTATCCGCAAATAACTGTCGGGCGTCTCGTTCGGCGGCAGCGGATAGTCGGGAAAGCGATAGCCCATGTCGCAGAGCTGGAAATTGCATCGCTCGGCAATCACGCGCGAAGCAGCGACGGCAGTCGGCAGATCGCGAAACATCGCAGTCATCTCGGCCGGCGATTTCAGATGACGCTGACTGTTGATCCATAACGCGCGGCCGGCCTCTTCGAGCGTGGTCTTGAGCCGGATGCAGGTCAGCACGTCGAGCAATCTACGATCCGAGCCGTCGTGGCATACGTCGTTGGTCGCGACGATCGGGATTCGCGCCGCGCCCGCAAGCGCTGCGAGCTTGCGATTAAGGCGCTCCTCGCCGGCGTCGAGATGCCGCTGCAAATCGATGTAAAAATTGTTCGCACCGAAAATCCCGCCGAGGCGCGCGCTCAGCTCACGGGGATCCTCGCCGCGCACGAGCATGCGCGACAGCGGACTCATCACGCCGCCGGCGAGACAAATCAGTCCGCGGCCGTAGCGTTCGAGTTCGTCGAGCGTGATGCGGCTCTCGCCCTTGGCTGGATAGACGGGCGCAGCAATAGAGCCGTCGCGTGCGTGCGCGCCGGGATTGAGCACGCGCATCTTCGAGTCGGTGATCATTCGGCAGAGATTTTGATAGCGCTTGCGATCCGGCGCGAGGACGTAGAGGCGCGAGTCGTCGTCGAGGGTCAGTTCCGCGCCGACGATTTGCCGGATTCCCGCGGCTTTCGCGGCCTGGTAAAAGCGCGGCGCGCCGTACACTCCGTCGCGATCGCCAAGCGCCATCGCGCCGTATCCGAGTTCCGCCGCGCGCGCCGCGAGATCCTCGGGCGTGCTCGCGCCTTCGAGAAAGCTGAACGCACTGCGCGCGCGAAGCTCGATGTAATCGGAGTTCATGGCGATTCGCCGCGAGCGGTCAATCGTAAGCGCCGTCGAGGAACCATTTGTGCGAGTTTGCGTCGCGGAAGACGCGGTAGACGCCGCCGTCTTCGAGCGCGAGTTCGTAGTAATCGCGGATGAAGCCGCATTTATTTGCGCCGTTCATTTCTGATCGCGCACCGTTGCCGTTGGCGCCGTTGAGATGTGGAGTAGGCGAGGGCGCCGGCATAAGCGAGGACAGCGCCTTCAGATTCTCCGCGGATACCTGGCGTGGATGCGCGCCGAACATGCGGCCGTCATGCAGCTCGAGGCCATGCTTCGGTGCGGGATTTGTTTTGTCGGATGAATCCGTGTGCGCGTCTGCATGGACGGTGAATCCAAGCCACCATTCGCCATCGCGGCGCCATGGGCCGGCGATCGAGATTACGCGCGCGCCAAGATTCTCGCCGCGAACGAACTCCGGAATCTCGCGCATGCACATCACTTCGATTTCACGTGCGGGACGAATCGCGCGAATCACCAGCTGCGTCACATTCTTCGCTGGCGTTTTTTCGAGAATTGGTGGCGGAGCGGGTGGTGCGAACGGATCGAGGCGCGTCGCTTCGGGCCGATGCGAATTCTCGGCGCTCAGCATGCCGACGTTGCCGGGACCGCATAGCGCCGACAGGCGTGCAATCGTTGTCTGCAGTTTGTCCGGCGCGGGCGCGGGCGGCATGAACATGTCGGTTTGCGCGGGACGCGGGACCGCGCGGCGCGATTTCGATTCGAATCGATTCGACGGCGGCCTCGGGCGGCGATGCTTCAAGGCTCAGGTTGATTAGCGTGAGAATCGCGCGGACGTCGTTCGACGGCGCCGCGACCTCGACCCGGCGATTGAAACTGCGATGACCGCTCATCCCGAACGCGAGCGTGATATCGCCGGCGACCATGCCGCGAAGCGAAAGCCGCTCGGCGAGCCGCTCGAGCATCGCGCGCATAACGAATCCCAGCGGCTCCAGGAGCTCGATGCCATATTCGAGCTCGACTGCTCTCGGCGAAAAACTCGGCGCGGCGGCGCGGCACCATCGGCGCATGACTGCCACCGCGCGCGAGGCGGACCAACTCGACGCCGCGACGTCCGAGCCGCGTGCCGACAGCGTCGGGATTGAGGCGCGCGAGCTCGCCGAGCCGGCGCATCCCCCATCGCGCGAGCGTGGTCTCGAGGTCGTCGCCGCGATCCGATTTTCCGAGGCCAAGCATGTCGAGCGGCAGCCAGTTGAGGAATTCGCGCTCGCGGCCGGCTTCGATCACGCGCACGCCGCCGCATCGCGCCGCCAGATGCGCCAGTTCCTTGTTGGCGGCGACGCCGGCGGCCGGTTCCATCCCGACTCTGCGCACGTTTCGTAAAAGTTCGGCGGTGATTTCTTCTTCGCCGTTGTAGATGCGATGCAGGCCCGCGAGATCGATCCACGCGCATCCGGGCGCGCCCGATTCGACCACCGGCGAAACCGATTCGACCGCGTCGAGCAGGGCGGAATGCGCCGAGCTTTCGGCGGCGGGCGAGCGATGGACTACGATCAAGTCTGAGGAGATCGCGCGCGCCTGCGCGATCGTCATGCCGGGGCGGATTCCAAGCTCACGCGCGCGCATCGAGACGGCGTCGAGATCGGCGTGCGGCGCGAGGCTTCGTCTGATAGCCAGCACCTTGTCCGCGAGCGCGGGATTCGAGCGCACGATCGCTGCAATAGAAAAATCTGCGACCATGATGCACGCGATACGAGCCATCGGAACACCGTGTTAGCTGCTTGCGGAAATTCGAACCGGAAATTCTTTGCGGTCGCGATGCGGGTGCGCCTCGGATGGAATTGGAATTGGATCGACGAGCGCGCGCACGCGAACATGACGCCCCGTCCCGCCCATCTTGTTGCGCGCGACCATCGCGTCGACCGCGAGGCCGTCGAACATCACCGGTGAGCCGGGCGTGAGCCGGCTGAACGAGGCCTCAGCGCGGCTGGCGGACGATGCTCAGCGCGGCGAACGTCCCGCACATCCGCCACGGCGCGATTGCGATCACGGCCGCGCCGCTGCGCTCAGCCGCGCGCGCGATTCTGCAGCGACGATGCATAAGTGAGTGAGCGGACTGCCTCGCCGAAATCGACGACCACCAGTCCGAAGCCGCCGGCCTCGAGCACGAGTTCCGCGGCTTTGACGATCGACCTCACCCCTAACCCCTCTCCCTTCATGAGAGGGGAACGAAGGTCGCGCGCCGAAGCCACGCCTCGTCGACGCCCAGAGCATCCGGCGCAGCTCGACGCCGGCGGCCGCCATGCTCTCGGGATCGAAGGTGCCCGATGCGTCGAGCCATGCGGCGACCTCGCCGCATTGGGTGGCGAAACTGGCGAACGAGGCGGCAATCGAGGTCTTGCCCGAGCCGGCGCGGCCGGTGATTTCGCTGATTCGCCCGCGCGGAATTCCGCCGTCAATGAGAGCGTCGAGCGGTGCGAGTCCCGAGCTTAGACGGCGGTCCTTGCGAGTGAGTTCATGGCCGCGAAAAACCCCTGAAAATTCAAGCTGTTGCGGCCGTTTGGCGACCTGAATGGGGATTGAAGGATTCGATCCAAGACGAAGGTTTCGGAAGAGCAGCCACAAGCTACGTTTTCGCTCTTTCTTCGCTTCATGTCAACGATCGCTAAGCGCTCAGACTTTCGATTTCTCGATCACAACCACCTTCACATTAATCTCGTCCGATTTGTCTGAAGGCTGAGTAGTTATCTGAGTCCAACTAAACAGACCCAGCTCATCCAGCCGAGCCTTCGATTCGCGGAAAGCGCGCGCCGAGTACAGATCGTGTTCATGAATTCGCAGCGCCGCTCGGATAACCTGCTCCGGCGTTTTCGCGTTTCCACTTATCGTGATTTGGTCGATCCGTGTCTCGTCGCCGGGCTTGATAAAAAAATTCGCGTCGACGATATGACGCTTGTGATCCACTCTCGTTCTCGGATCTACGTTTACGTACGCGAAACCCCGATCCGAATAGAAGTCCGCTAGCGCAAGAGCGTTGATCTGAAGGGTCGATCCCCGGAAAGGCTGCCCACTCCGCATTGTCAATTGCGACTCAACCTCGCGCCGCGGAAGTTTCAATTCCCCTTCGATCACGATCGATCTAACCCGGTAGAGCGGACCTTCATCGATTGCGATCATTACCCGATCGGTAGCCGAGGCGATCTGTGGCTGGTCGACGTGAACCTCCAAAAATCCGTGGTCGTAGTAAAAGGCTGTTAGGTAGTCGGTCGCTTCGTAAGGGGCATTCGGCGATAAACCCTCCCGCAGCTTTTCGGAACTGAAGGCCTTATTTCCGATGAAATCAATTTTAGGTGTCTGGATTCCGCGCCCAACGTCAGCCTTGCTCCCGGTCGAGTCGCCCGCGACTGCGATAGTGATCAAAAAGAAGGACAACGACAGGAACAGGACAGAACCGCAAAAAGTTGTGGCGCGCGAGGATCTTCGTCTTTGAGCCTCGAGCATCATTTGAACTCGAGGTTGCGGGTGCAGCGGCTTAGTTCGATGCCGCTGCCGACCGGCAATAACGTCGACTGGATGTCGGTCTTCGCGCGGACGTGCTTGCGATACTCGGCGGCGTCGGCGCGCGAAAATTCGGGAAACAACATATTGTCGGCGACGATCATCGCGCCCGATCCCAGCTTCGGATAGAAAAGGTCGAAGCACGGAATGTAGAGATCCTTCCATAGGTCGAGCAGCACGAAATCGATCGGTCCGGAGAGCGCCGCGATCGATTCGCGCGCGTCGCCCAGCTTGAACTCCACCATGTTCGCGAGCCCGGCCTTGGCGAGCGCATTGCGCGCGTACTCCTGCTTGCCGGCGTGGACATCGAGCGTGATGACTTTGCCGCCGGTCGCGCGCGCCGCCTCGGCCAGCCATACCGTCGAGTATCCGTGCGAGGTTCCAATCTCGAGGATGGTTTTCGCCTTCGCCTCCTTGATGAGGATGTTCATCAAATTCCCGGTGGCGGGGCCGACGGGCAGCAGAAATTCGTCGATGTGCTGCATCATCTCGGCGGGCGGAAGCGCTTGCATCCGCTTCATCTCGGCGGCGGCCCGTTGATCGTATTCACGGAGGACGGTTTCGATTGATGCGTCCATTTTTGGAATTCCTTTTATCGCGGATTTTCTAACGCGTTGTTGTGGGCCGCTATTGCTCCATCACGACGCGGGTTACGCCGTTCAGGAAGGGGTCGAAGCGGTGTGCGATGTAGGTGGGCAGGAAGGTTTTTGCGAACGTGATCATAAGGCTGCTGGTGACGACGCGGCTGAGGAGTGAGTTCGACGCTACGAAGCGCGGCGCGAGCTGCTGCATGTCCTGAATCGTCGTGATCTCGGGCCATCGCTCGGCCTGGATGTTGCGCGCGGCGAAATCGAGCGTAGCTTCGTCGGATCGCATCACGAGCGCGCGACCGAGATGATTCGCCGTGACGACTGCGTCACGCAGTGCGAGGTTGATTCCCTGGCCGCCGACGGGGGACATCGGATGAGCCGCGTCACCAATCAGTAGCAGGCCCGGCGCGGTCCATTCGCGCAGCGGTCGCAAACGACGTCGAGCAGGAACGGACGCGCGAGGCCGGTCTTGTTCGCGGCAAGAAACTTCCGCAGGTCGGGCGACACGTGCGGTGCGAGCTCGTCGATCCAGCTTTCGCCCATTCGTTTGATGTCTCCGAAGGTCCCTTTGTCTATGACCCATCCGATCTGAGTGTGGCCCTCGGGCGACGGATACATGATGAGCAGGTGCCCGCTGCCGATGTAGCCGCGCGCGGTGCGTGCCGTCGGGAAAATGGCCGGGGAGGTGGCCCCACACGACGTCGAAGCCCTGCATGATGCGGTCTTCGGGGAGCGCGGCGCGTTTTCGAATCACCGACGTGCGCCCGTCGCATGCGATCACGAAGTCGCCGCGGAAATCGCGCGGACCTTCGAGCGTGTCGGCATGCACACCCATCACGCGATCTTTTTCGTGGATGAGATCGCGCACGGTGACGCCGCGCTCGAGCTTGAAGCCGGGAAATTTCGCGGCCTCGGCGACAATCATCTCGAGCATCGCGGGCTGCGGCACAACGCGCGGACGACGGATCGAGGCCTTCGAGCGGGATGGTGATCGACCCGGCGTTCGCCGCGAAAGAGCTCGACCTTTCCGATCGGGAAATTCGGCAAGGCGTCGAGCTGTTGACGAAGGCCGGCCTCGTGCAGCGCCGCGATTCCCGACGGCATCAGGATCTCGCCGCGAAACTCGCGCGAGAAATCGGTCTGCCGCTCGAGCAGCGTCACCGGAACACCGCGGCGCGCGAGCATGTAGGCGAGCAGGGCGCCCGCAGGCCCGGCGCCTACGACGATTGCGTCGGCATTTTAGACTTCGCGGGAGGTCTGGTCGTCGATCAACGTTGCGAGGCCGTCGCGGTAGGGCGACGGTTCGAGCTCGCCGACGATCGAGCGCGCGATCGCGACCTGCTCGGCGGCCAGGCGGCGCGCTTCGGCGATGATTTCGGGATCGCGCAGCAAGTCGAGCGCGCGGTCGAGCACCGCGCCTTCCATCCGCGTGCCGTTCTGGAACAGCGCGCGCAGCTCGGGGCTGCGCTCGACGCCGAGCACGACCGGCAGCGACGGGATGCCGGCGCGCAAATCGGAGCCGACCGGCTTGCCGATTTTTTCTTCCGGTCCGAGGATGTCGAGCAGGTCGTCGACCATCTGGAACGCCAGGCCCATCGCGGTGCCGAGCTTCGCCATCGAATCGATGGTCCGCTTCGGCACGCCCGCGAGGTCCGCCGCGACTTTGCCGCCGGCATAGAACAGCGACGCCGTCTTGCGATCGATCACCGTGAGGTAATCCTTCAGCGTCGCCGCCGCGTTGTGACGGAACCTGCTCTCCATCACTTCGCCCTCGGTGAGCTGGATGCAGGCCTGCGCCGCCGTGCGCACGAGATGTTCGTCGAAGCGGCCGCATACTTCGAACGCGCGGCAGAACAGGTAGTCGCCCGCGATCAGCGACGCGCCGAATCCGTAGCGCGCGAAGGCCGACGGCTTGCCGCGCCGCAGCAGGCCGCGATCGATGATGTCGTCGTGCAGCAGCGTCGCGGAATGAATCAGCTCGAGCGCGATCGCCGCATCGATCGGCGTCGCCCGCGTTGGCCTCGGCTCCGCCGCACGCGCGATAGACCAGCATGATGAACGTCGGGCGCAGCCGCTTGCCGCCGGCGTCGACGAGGTAGTGGCAGATTTCCGCGATGATCGGTTCCTTCGAATCGAGCAGGCGCGAGAGTTTCGCTTCGACGGCCGCGAGATCGGCTTCGACCAGGCGCGCGGGATTCAACGGCTTCAGGCGTCGATGCGGCGGCGAGTTGAGTTGCTTTCGCTCTTTTCACGTTGGTTCAGCGAAATCGTATTATCGGAACAAATCGGCTTCGGCGGGGCGAATCAATATTTTCGCGCTGCCTTCGAACGGTTCATATTTGTAGCCGCGCACGACCACGGCCGGAATGGCGCCCGCTTTTTCCATCAGCAGGCCGGCGGCGGATGCGATCTCGTCGGCGATCGCGATGACCGTGTGATGCAATTCGCGGCCGCCCAAGTCGGTGGTGCCGCGCAAATCGAGTACCGGATTCATGCCGGCGATGCCGAGGCAAATCTCGGTCAGGCCGTCGCGCCACGGACGGCCGAAGGTGTCGGTGATCAGCACGGCGACGGTGACGCCGAGGCGCCGGCGAATCTCGTCGCGCAGGCGGCGCGCGGAGGCGTCGGGATCTTCGGGCAGCAGTATCGCGCGCTCGTCCTCGAGGCTGTTGGACTCGTCGACGCCGGCGTTGGCGCAGACCCATCCGGGTCCGGTCTCGACGATCAGCACGCCGCGATCGTTGCGCACGATTCGGCTGGTTTGGCGCAGCACGATTTCGATCGCGCGCGGATCTTTTTCCCATCGCGTGGCGTAGGCCTTGGCGAACTCGGAGGGCTCGAAGTCCTTGAAGTTCACGATGCGGCCTTCGGACTTCGAGACTACTTTCTGGCACACGACAAGAATATCGCCGGCCGCGAGCTTGAAGCCGGTGTCGGTCGAGTCCCTTGGCGATCAGCGCGGCGAGATCGTCGCCGGCCTTCACCATCGGGATGCCCTCGATCGCTGTGAGACTTATCGTGCGCATGGCGGCACCAGAGTACTATACCTGCAAGCGTCTCGCAGAACCACTTCCGCCAGCGCGGCGGCGCGCTCGGGAGTGGCCATGATCGTGTCGGTGGCGACCGCGCGCATCCCCAGCCGCTCGATCGATTCGACGTAGCGCCGGTCGGCGTTGTCGAGCACGAACAGCCCGACGATATCGCGATAGAGGCGCGCGACTCCGAGCGGCGAGACTTCCAGCCCGAGTCCGCGCAGCATTTTGTCGGCGGGACCTTTGATGGTCTTGCCGCCGACGATCGGACTGATCGCCGCGACGCGCGACTTCACCCGGCGCAGCGCCTCGCGCACGCCCGTCAATTGCAGAATCGGGCCGAGCGAGACGAACGGATTCGACGGCGCGAGGATCACCGCGGCGGATTTGCGAATCGCCGTCGAGCACTGCGGGAGTAGGGCGCGCTGCGCCGATGCCGCGCAGCTCGATCTTCTCGACGACGCCGCGCGCGCGTCCGCGCACGAAATATTCCTGGAACGGGATCGCTCGCCGCCCGCGCAGTTTCACGAAGGTCCGCACGCGATCGTCGCTCATCGGCAGGATTCGCGATTTGACGCTGAATGCGTCGCGCGATTTCCGCGTGATGCGGCTGAGCGACACGCCCTGGCGCATCCGCTCGGTGCGATACAGATGCGTGGCGAGGTCGCGATCGCCGAGTCCGAACCACGGCTTGCCGTAAAAGCGCTCGAGCGCCGGCAGCACGTTGAAGGATTCGCCCTCGAGGCCCCATCCCTGTGCGCGATTCACCGCGCCCGCGAGCGTGTAGGTGACGGTGTCGATGTCGGGCGAGACGTGCAGCCCGTAAAAGGTCTCGTCGTCGCCGGTGTTGACGACGACGGTCAGCCGCGCGGGATCGATACGCCGAACCAGCCCGCGGATGAACTTAGCCGCACCCACTCCCCCCGCTAGCGTGGTGATCTGCCGGGGCGGGAGGGGTCGCGATTGGCCGCGCGCCATTGGGTGCCTTTCTTCCGTAGAGCTTTTTGTAGAGCGTGGTGCGTTCGACCGCGACGCGGCCCATCTCGCGCGCCTTTTCCTCGAACAGATCGACCGGGACGAACTCGCCCGAGTCGCCGCCGGCCTGCGCCGTGATGCTTTCCTCCATCAGCGTGCCCGACAAATCGTTGCATCCGGCCTTGAGCGTGAGCGCCGCGAGATCGATGCCGCACTTCACCCACGAGGTCTGGATGTTGTCGATTTGCCCGCGCAGGAACAGCCGCGAAGTCGCGTACATCTGGAAATCGAGCTGCCCGCGATCGACCGGCGACACCAGGCCCTTGCGATAGAGCATCGTGTTCTGATGGATGAAGCGCAGCGGCACGAACTCGGTGAAGCCATGCGTCTGCTTCTGGATCGTGCGCAGCAAGTCGAGATGATTGACGACGTGCTGCGGACTCTCGACGTGCCCGTACATGACGGTTGAGGTCGTCGGCACGCCGACCGCATGCGCGGTGGTGATGATCTCGACCCACGCGGCGACGTCGACTTTCTTGTGACTGAGGATTTCGCGCACGCCGTCGTCGAGGATTTCCGCCGCGGTGCCGGGAATCGAGCCGAGCCCGTGCTCCTTGAGCATCGTGATGTATTCCGGGTAGTCCATCCGCACGCGCTTGGCGCCGTACATTATTTCCATCGGCGAGAACGCGTGGATGTGAATCTCGGGGAACGCGCCCTTCATCGCGTCGAGCAGGTCGCGATACTTGAACGGCGGCATCTCGGGGTTGATTCCGCCCTGCATGCAAACCTCGGTCGCGCCGCGCGCGACCGCGTCGGCGACTTTGCGCACGATCGTCTCGTCGGAATGGTCGTAGGCGTCGGCCTCCCAGCGCTGGCGCTTGAAGCCGCAGAACTGGCATCCCACGAAACAGATGTTGGTGAAGTTGATATTGCGATTGACGACGTAGGTGACTTCGTTGCCGATGTCCTCGGCGCGCGCAAGGTCGGCGCATTTCACCGTCGCGCGCAGGTCGTCGCCCTCGGACGTGTACAGCAGCAGCCCTTCCTCGGGCGTCAGCTCTCTTTTTGAGAGTGCGTGTTCAAGCGCGGTGCGTACCGCGGGCGACGCTTTGGCGAGCAAAGCGCTCGACGGGGGTCGCTTCGATTTCGTCGACGTAAGTGCGCCAGTACTCCAGGTTCATGATTGGCCTCCGACAGGTCGATCCCATATCGCGCGCACTTGAGTCGCGACCGCCGGGTCGAGCCATTCATCATTGATGTATTCGTTATAAATTGCGAGCCTTTCACCGAGCGTGAAACCAGCCCGCGCGCATTGCTCGCCGAGCCGATCGAGATGCGGCCATGGCGCCTCGGGATTCACGTAGTCCTTGCTGAGCGGCGAAATCCCGCCCCAGTCGTTGATTCCCGCATTGAGGAACAATTCGATCTGACGCGGCGACAGGTTCGGCGGCGCCTGCACGTTCATCGTCGGGCCGAGTACCAATCGCGCAGTCGCGATCGCTCGCGCCATGTCGTAGGCGTCGGGCTCCGGCGCGTCGGCCATCGCGATCTCGGGCTTGGCGCGAAAATTCTGGATGATCACTTCCTGGATATGGCCGTGGCGCTCATGGGTGTCGCGAATCGCGGTGAGGCTCAGCGCGCGTTCGGCCGGAGTCTCGCCGATACCGAGCAGGATTCCGGTGGTGAAGGGAATCCGCAGCGCGCCGGCGTCATCGATCATCTTAATCCGCAGCGCGGGGTCCTTGTCGGGCGCCGCCTGATGCACTCCGCCGCGCGCACGCAGCCGCGGCGAGATACTCTCGAGCATCAGGCCCATGCTCGCGTTGAGCGGACGCAGCGTGCGCATCTCGTCGACGGTCATCAGGCCGGCGTTGGTATGCGGCAGCAGTCCTTCGGCAAGCGCGATCTCGCACGCACGCCCGACATATTCGATCGTCGTGCGGACGCCGAGCGTCGCCAGCGTTTCGCGATATTCCTTGAAGGCGACCTCGGGCTTGTCGCCGAGGCACATCAGCGCCTCTTTGCATCCGAGCTCGGCGCCGCGCCGCGACCACAGCGCAATCTCGTCGGGCATCATCGTCCATGCGCCCGGGTCGCCGGGGTCTTTGCGGAAGGTGCAGTAGGTGCATCGGTCGCGGCAGAGATTTGTGATCGGCAGAAAAACTTTGCGCGAGTAGGTTACGTCGCGGCCCTTGCCGCGATCGCGGAGTTCAGCCGCCGCGGAGAGCATCGCATCGAGGTCGCCTTCGGGGCATTCGATCAGCGCGATCGCGTCGGCATCGCTAAGGCGCGCCCCCGCCAGCGTTCGATCGAGGATCTCGCGAATCGGCGCGCTATCGCGATGCTCAGAAGCGAGCGATGAATGTAACGAGGCCATCAATCGCGTTTATAAGACATAAGGTACGGGGAGGCAACCTAGTTGCAAAAGAAAACTGCGCGGGCGCGGCGCAAAGCTAGATTCCAGAAAAATAAATCAGCACAACAGCCAGAACGAGGGCGATTATTATGATCGACACATAGTGGCTCTCCTCGACCTTTGGCCACCACGGGAACCACGGGAAGGGGTTCGTCTTCACTCTTCGATCTTACTCTGCCGCCGTTTGATGCGCGAATTCCGGTGGCGATACTGTGGCACAGACTTTAGCCTGTGATTTTCTGGTCCATGCAGGTTGGGGAGCACAGGCTGAAGCCTGTGCCACTGGAGGACGTATCATGATGCCCGCCGCCGATCAGCTCGTTCACACTTACTCGATCGTTGCGCGCGATCCCGACACCGGGCAACTCGGTGTCGCCGTGCAGTCGCACTATTTTTCCGTCGGATCGGTCGTCACATGGGCCGAGGCAGGCGTGGGCGCCGTCGCGACGCAATCGCTCTCCGATCCCGCGTACGGGAAGCTCGGACTCGACCTGATGCGCGCGGGCAAGAGCGCGCCCGACACGCTCGCGGGACTGGTCGCCAGCGATTCGATGCAAGCAGTGCGGCAGGTCGCGATGGTCGATGCGCTGGGACGAGTTGCGGCTCACACCGGCTCGACGGCGATTCCGGAAGCGGGCCATATCGTCGGTGACGGATTTTCGGTTCAGGCCAACATGATGCTCAAGAACTCGGTGTGGCCCGCGATGGCGGAGGCGTACCGAACTGCCAAGGGTGCGCTGGTCGATCGACTTCTCGCGGCGCTGGACGCGGCGGAGGCTGAAGGCGGTGACATTCGCGGGCGCCAATCGGCGGCGATATTGATCGTGGAGGTGAAGAGCACGGGACGTCCGTGGGTCGACACCACCTTCGATCTGCGCGTCGATGACGCGCCCGAGCCGCTCGTCGAGATTCGCCGCCTCGTCGGAGTCCGGCGCGCGTACATTCATATGCGGCTTGGCAAACGAAGCGGCGCAGCGCCGCGATCTGGAAGCCACCGAACGCGAGTTCACGGCGGCTGAGCGGCTGATCGGCGACAATCCGGAAATGCGCTACTGGCACGCGATTGCGCTGCTCGGCCTCGGCAAGATCGACGACGGCCTCGCGATACTGCGCGAAGTCGGTAGTCTCGATCGCAACTGGATCGAGCTGACGTTGCGCCTGCCCAGCTTGTTGTTCAGCGGCGATGCCTCATTGAAGGAACGCGTCGCGAAACTGCTCGAATGACTGTCGCATTGGAGACAAAAGCGTTTTGCCCCGCCTATCCGTAGGGATTAGTCTGAACGGCATAGGCGAAACCGGAGTACACCCAAGATGCCCGAAACCAATGTTGCGCGCGGCACTGTCGAGCCCGCTCCGCGCGTCGAATATGAACTGCAACTCTACTACTGGATGAAGTTGATTCGCGCGTTCGAGGAGCGCGTCTCGCGCCTGCATCGGCAGAACAAAATCCTCGGCGGCGTTTACTCCGGCGCCGGCCAGGAAGCGATCGTCACCGGCATCTGCGCGCCGCTTGCACGACGGCGACTTCGTCGCGCCGCTGCATCGCGACATGGGCGTGTTCATCATGCGCGGCGTCGACCCGGGCCGCCTGATGGCGCAGTTGATGGGCAAGGAGACCGGGCTGTCGCGCGGCAAGGATTCGTTTCTTCACGGCGGCGATCTGGAGCACGGTGTTTTCGGATCGACCTCGATGCTTGGGTCGTCGCTGCCGGTCGCGGTCGGCGCGGCGCTCAAATTCAAAATGAAAAAGAATCCCAACGTCGCGGTCGCCTTCTTCGGTGAAGGCGCGTCGTCGCGCGGCGACGTGCATGAAGCGATGAACTTTGCCGGCGTGCACAAGCTGCCGGTGGTCTTCGTGTGCGAGAACAACCGCTACGCGTATTCGACCCCGCTGGAAAAGCAGATGGCGATCGAGGACGTCGCGGACCGCGCGACGGCCTACGGTTTCAAGGGTCACGTGTGCTCGGGCAACGATTTGCTCGCGGTGCTCGAGCTGAGCGAGCGCCTGATCGCAAAGACGCGCGCCGGCGAGGGGCCGGTGCTGATCGAATGCAAGACCTATCGCTACCGCGGGCATAGCGAGCACGACGCGGCGCTCTACCGCGACCAGGAAGAGCTGATCGAATGGCAGAGCCGCGATCCGATTCCGCGCTTCGAGTTCTATCTGGAGAAGAAGGGCCACGACATCAAGCGCATCCGCGAGCAGATCGACGAGCGCGTCGAACAAGACGGTCCAGGCGGCGGTCGATTTCGCCGAGAGCAGCCCGCTGCCGGAACCTCAAGAAGCACTTGAAGATATTTACGCGCCGTCCGGTGCGACGGTTCGCCGATCACGCCGAACTCTTCGTCGAACGGCAGCTCGCTAGACCATGGAAGTCACTTACATCAAGGCGATCAACCGGCGCTGCACGAGGAGATGCGCCGCGACGAGAACGTCTTCGTCATGGGCGAGGACGTCGGCGACCTGGGCGGCGCGTTCAAAGCGACCGAAGGGTCTGCTCGACGCGTTCGGCGAGGATCGCGTGATCGACACTCCGATTTCGGAGGCGCTGATCGTCGGCGCCGGGATCGGCGCGGCGGTGCTCGGGATGCGTCCGGTGGTCGAGATGCAGTTCGCGGATTTCATTTCGTGCGCCTTCGATCAGATCGTCAACACTGCGGCGACGCTGCGCTACCGGCACGGCGGCAAGGCCGTCGTGTCCGCTGGTGATTCGCGCGCCGTCGGGCGCGGGCGTTCATGGCGCGCTGTTCCATTCGCAGAATCCCGAGGCGTGGTTCACGCGCGTGCCGGGACTCAAGGTGGTCGCGCCGGCGACGCCGTACGACGCGAAGGGGTTGTTGAAGAGCGCGATTCGCGACGGCAATCCGGTCGTGTACTTCGAGCACAAGCGGCTCTATCGCAGTATCAAGGAGGACCTGCCCGAGGGCGATTTCACCGTGCCGATCGGCGTCGCGGAGATTCGCAAGGAAGGGCGGCGACCTTTCGATAATCACCTACGGCGGCACGCTCGGGCAGTCGCTCGACGCGGCGCGAATCGTCGAGAAGGAAGACGGGCTTGCGGTCGAGGTGCTCGACTTGCGCACGCTGCTGCCGCTCGATCGCGAGGCGATTCTCGCGACCGCCCGCAAGACCGGCAAGGTGCTGGTCGTGCACGAGGATCGGCTGACGGGCGGAATCGGCGGCGAGGTCGTCGGCGATCATCGTGGAGAACGCGTTCGAGTATCTCGACGGTCCCGTGCGGCGCGTCGCGGCTGCCGACTCGCACGTCGCGTTCAGTCCGCCGCTCGAGGACTTCATCCTGCCGAGCACCAACAAGATCGTCGACGCGATCCGCAACCTGGCGGCGTACTGAAATGGCGATCGACGTAACGATGCCGCAGATGGGCGAGAGTGTGGTCGAAGGCACGATCGCGAAGTGGCTGGTCAAGGAAGGCGACGTCGTCATCGAGGATCAGCCGCTGTGTCGAAATCTCGACCGACAAGGTGGACACGGAAATTCCGTCGCCGGGCGCGGGACGGATCGCGAAGATCGTCGCGGCCGAAGGGCAGACGCTGCCGGTCGGCGCGACGCTCGCCGTGATCGAGCCGGCCGGCGCCGAGGCCCCGGCGAAACTGAAGGTCGTTGCGCCGAAGGCCGCGCCGAAGCCGGAACCACCGCCGGCACAGGTGAGAGCTGTGCCGCCGCCGCAGCCGGCGCCGTCGCTGCAGCCGATACAAGTGACGGGAGCCGGCCTTCGTGAAGCCGAGCCCGACGAGGACGGTCCGCGCCGCTTTTCGCCGGTCGTGCTGAAGATCGCGGCGGAGGAGGGTATCGACCTCAGTCACGTGCCGGGAACGGGAATCGGCGGACGCGTCAGCAAGCGCGACCTGCAGCGCTACCTCGATGCGCTACGCAAAGGCGGAACGCCGAGCGCCGGCGCGCAGCCGCAGACCAACGGCAGCGCGCAGGGCAGTCCGCGTCCACAGACAACTACGGCCGCGACCGACGCAGGCGCCGGCGCTATCCGGTCCGGGGTTCAGGCCCCCGGTCTATCAACCGATCGAGGGCGATATCGTCGAGCCGTTCACGCGTCGGCGCAAGCTTATCGCCGAGCACATGGTGTTCTCGAAGACGCATTCGCCGCATGTCGGCACCGTCGCGGAAGTGGACGTCACCAATGCGATGCGCCTGCGCGAGAAGCACAAGACCGAGTTCGCGCGCCGCGAAGGATTCAATCTCACGTTCCTGCCGCTGGCGGCGGCGGCGACCGTTCGAGCGCTCAAGGAATTTCCGCGGATGAACGCGTCGGTCGTCGGTGACTCGGTGGTGACGCGCCGCGAGATAAATCTCGGCATCGCGATGGATACCGACGAAGGCCTGCTGGTCCCGGTGATCAAGGCGGCCGAAGGGATGTCGGTGGTCGGGATCGCGCGCGCGATCGAGAGTCTGCGCCGCAAAGTCGCCGAGAAGAAAATCACCGCCGACGATCTTGCGGGCGGCAGCTTTACCCTCTCCAACCCGGGCGCGAGGGGAATCTCTATGGGTTTGCGATCATCAATCAGCCGCAGGTCGGAATCATGCGGATGGGCGAGGTGAAGAAGCGGCCGGTGGTCGTCGAGGTTGACGGCGCCGACGCGATCGCGATCCGCACCATGATGTACCTGGCGCTGTCGTACGACCATCGCGTAGTCGACGGCGTGCTGGGCAACAGCTTCCTGTACCGCGCCGCGCGTATTCTTGAGGAGGCCGACTTCGAATTGTAGTTTCAGGTCGTGATGCGCACCTTGATGCGTGCGCAACTGTTGCACCATGTTCGCGATCTGGCCGCTCAAGTCCCCGATCGTTTTGCTCAGCGCCGCGGCCGCGTCCGTCATGTCGCCGGGCTTCGACGGTTGCGTCAGGTGGGACTCGACCGTGTACAAAATATTTTTGCCGGTTGAGTCGAGGATCGTCCATTTCGCAGACAGAGTCGCCGTGCCGCTGCCGTCGGTCTCGAAACGGTAGACGTCGATCTGCACCTGCATGTCGATGTGCACCGTGTTGTACCATGGGAACAGGATCACCTGCGCGCCGCTGGTTTGCGCGGCGAGGTCACGGTTCATCGCGCTCGTGAAACCGTTCTGCAGCGACTCACCCCATCGATCTTCCTTCGATAGTTCGAGGCGATTGGGCGCCATCCGCGTCACTATCTCCGGGCGATCGAGGTACGGCGGCAGTTTGATCGGCCCGAGTCCGATCACGAAATCGCCGCTGGTGCTCGGTGCGGACGCTGGCGCTTGCGCCGCCGTGTCCGCAGTTGGCGTCAGCAGATAGAACTTCGAGATATCTTTCTGCGGCGCGAGAATCGCTTTCGCCAGGTAGGAACATCCCGACATCGAGGCCGCAATTACGCCGGCAAGAGCAATTCTGAAAAATCTGGTCAAGGTCATCGGTTAGTCCTGGCTGAAGTCGCGGCCGCGGACGATCGCGCTCGGGTTACGTTGCAGGTAGTCGGCGAGTTCCTTGACCGAGTGCGCGGCGGCTGAGACGTCCTGCAACGTCTGCAGCGCCTGGTAGTTGATCGGCGAGTTCGGCTCGATCGTGGTCTGCACGGTGCCAAGCGTTATCCGCGCCTGCTGCGCAGCGGCGTCGGCCGAGCTCGAAGTCTTCTGAATCGACAGTGACAGAGGCGGCACCTGGCCGTTCACCGTGTTGAGCGTCTGCTGCGCGCCGGCGAGAGTATGGTCGAGTTGCTCGCGCGTCTTCTCGGAATTGTTCACCACCTGCTTGAGCGCGGGCGAGTTAGTGATCTCCCTGATCGATTCCAGCATCCCGGTCATCTGCGTGACGACGGCGTTGAAGTCCACCTTGTCGAGCCGCTCGAAGATCCGGATTGCAACCGCCTGCGCCTGCTCGAGCGTGTTAGGCACCGCCGGAATTTCCTGGAGCGGCGCACCGGGCGGCGCGACCATCTGAATCGGTGTGTTGGGCTCGATGTCCAGGGCCACGTAGAGCAGGCCGGTGACGAAGCTGTCGGAGCCCAGCTGCGCGCGCAATCCCTCGCGAATCAGGTTGGGAATCGTGTGCGGGTCGCTCAAATCAAGACTGCTGCCGTGCGAGACGATTTTTTCCTCGTCGAGCTCGATGACCACCGGGATGCGTACGTCGGCGCGCAACTGGCCGCTCTGCTGATTGACCTCCTGCTCGAGGCGCAGGCGAATTTTGCTGACCTGGCCTATTTCGACGCCCTTGAACTTGACCGGCGCGCCGACCCGCAGGCCGTTGATGTCGCCGGCGAAGTAGATGACGAAATCGTGGGTCTTGCGGAACAGGTTGCCGGATCCGAAGACCACTACTGCCGCTAATATCAGCCCGATCGCGCCCAAAACGAACGCACCCACCGTAGCCGGATTGACTCGCTTACCCATGGTCCCTCGCTGATTTTTCCGATTTGTTATCTTCTCCGCCGCGAGTCAGGAAAGTCCGCACGCGATTATCGGTGCTATGCGCAAGCAGGTCCTTCGGGTCGCCGTGCGCGATCATCGGTCTTGCTTTCCGCATCGAGAAAAATGCTGTTGTTGCCGATAGCGAAAATACTGGCCAGCTCGTGAGTGACGACGACCACCGTCGCGCCGAGGTTGTCGCGCAGCTCGAGGATCAAGTCGTCGAGCAGGCGCGAGCTAATCGGATCGAGGCCGGCCGACGGCTCGTCGAAGAAAAGTATTTCCGGGTCCAGCGCGATTGCGCGCGCGAGTCCCGCCCGCTTCTGCATCCCGCCGCTGATCTGGCTCGGGTAGTAGCCCTCGAAGCCCTTGAGCCCGACCAGCGCCAGCTTGAGCGAGGCCACCTCGCGAATCTCGGCCTGCGACAGGTCGGTGAATTCGCCGAGCGGCAGGCCGACGTTCTCCGCCAGCGTCATCGAGCTCCACAGCGCGCCGCCCTGGTACAGCACGCCGAAATGCCGCAGCATCTCTTCGCGCTGCTCGGGCTCGCCCTTGGTGAAATTGAAGTCGCCGTACCAGACTTCGCCCTTGGCCGGCTCGATCAGCCCGAGCATGTGGCGCAGCAGCGTGCTTTTGCCGCTGCCGCTGCCGCCCATGATGATGAAAATGTCGCCATGATTGACGGTGAAGTTGATGTCCTTCATCAGCACGAAGGTTCCGTACGCCATCGTGAGATTCTTGACGGTGATCGGCGGCGGGCCGCCCTTGGGGAATTTCGCCGCGGAGACCGGTTTCCCGTCCGAAGCATTGATGGATGGATGCGTGATGGCCATCTAGATTCCGATCATGTTGAAGATGAACGCGAAAATCCCGCACGCGACGATTACGTAAACGATTCCGGTGACCACCGCCGCGGTCGCCGCGTCGCCCACCGCCGACGAACTGTTGCCGCATTGAAATCCGCGCAGGCATCCGGCGACCGCGATGATGATGCCGTAGACCGCGGCCTTGAAGACGCCGCCGAAGATATCGGTAAGCGTGACGGCGGCCTGAGTTTCGCGAAGGTAAGTGCCGAGCGGGATATGCAGCATCGTCGCGCTGACGAAAGCGCCGCCGGCCACTCCCAGGCAATCGGAGTAGATGCACAGCAGCGGCATCATCAGGACCAGCGCCAGCACGCGCGGCAGCACCAGGAACTCGAGCGGCGAGATTCCCATCGTGGTCAGCGCGTCGATTTCCTGCGTCACCTTCATCGAGCCAAGCTGCGCGGCAAATGCGGCGCCGGTGCGGCCCGCCATGATAATCGCCGCCATCATCGCGCCCATGTCGCGGCTCATCGCGATTCCAACCAGGTCGGCGACGTAGATCGCCGCGCCGAACTGCTGCAGCTGCACGGCGCCTATCGAACGCGAGAATCACGCCGACCAGGAACGTGACCAGCGTGACGATGCCGAATGCGCTCGCGCCGCAATCCTGGATCACGATCATCAGATCGACGCGTCGAAAACGCGCCTTGCCGAAGGGCAGCCTGGCGAACGCGATCGCCACTTCGCCGAGGAAGCGCAGGAAGTCGTCCAGCGCTTGCGCATACGAAATCGCCTCGTGGCCAAGCTCTTCGATGAACGAGCTGTGCGACGCCTCGTGCCGCGCACCGGTTTTTTCCGGCACCGCTTCGGCGAGCTGGATCAGGCTGCGCACGCCCTCGGGCAGCTGGCTCCAGTCAGCAGGCAGCTTGCGCTTATGGCAGAGATCGCTGACGCCAATCAGAAACGTGAGCAGGCCGCTGTCCCAGTCGCGCAGATCAGCGGCGTCGAAGGTCAGCCGAGTTGGCTTCGGTGGAGTATCGAGTTGCTTCGCGACGAGGTCCGGCGACGGCAGGCCGTGACGAAGATGCCAATCGCCGGCGAGGCGGACGACGAGCGTGGAGTTATCGGCGCGCGCGAACGTGAGTTCGTTGTTGGGTTGGGTTTGCTTCTGCGCCTGCATTCGTGCGGCTCAATGGAGCACGGCGATAAGGTAGCACAATTCCTTGCTTTTCGATGGCATACGCGGTGTTTTCGCAAGCCAACAGCGTGGTCATCTAATATGATATTTCGCATGAAAGCGATGGCCGTCGAGAAGCCTGCTCCAATCGAATCGGATCCGATCCGCGCGATCGACGTACCGATACCTGAGCCGGGGCCCGGCGAGATTCGGGTGCGCGTGAGCACGTGTGGCGTATGCCGCACGGATCTTCACGTCGCGGAAGGCGACCTGCCACCGCGCCATCCGCGAATTATCCCGGGGCACGAAGTGGTGGGCGTCGTGGACAAGCGCGGCGTCGGCGCGGCCCGGTTCAAGCAGGGCGATCGCGTCGGAATCGCGTGGCTGCGCGAGACCTGCGGCGTATGCGTCTATTGCCGCCGGGGCAGCGAAAATCTCTGCCCCAACGCGCGCTTCACCGGCTACGATCACGACGGCGGCTACTGCGAATATGCCGTCGTGCGCGAGGACTTCGCTTACGCGCTCCCCGATTCGCTCGGCGATGAAGAAGCGGCGCCACTGTTGTGCGCCGGAATAATCGGATATCGCGCAATTAAGCGCGCCGATATCAAGCCGGGCGCCACCGTCGGGCTCTACGGCTTCGGCGGCTCGGCGCATCTCGCGATCCAGGTGCTGCGACATTGGGAATGCCGCGTGTTCGTCATGAGCCGCGGCGGACCGCATCGCGATTTGGCAAAAGATCTCGGCGCCGAATGGATCGGCAATGCCGAAGACGCGCCACCCGCGCCGCTCGACGCGGCGATTCTGTTCGCGCCCGCGGGAAACCTCGTGCTGCCGGCGATGCAAGCGCTCGACCGCGGCGGGATTCTCGCAGTCGCGGGAATCTATCTAAGTCCGATTCCGCCGTTGGATTACGAGAAACATCTCTTCTACGAAAAAGAACTTCGCAGCGTGACCGCCAACACGCGCGCCGACGGCGAAGAATTCCTGAAGCTCGCCGCCGAGATCCCAATTCACATCAGCACGATTGCCTTCGGCCTCGCCGAGGCAAACGTCGCGCTGAAGATGCTGAAGCACGACGAAATCAAAGGCGCCGGCGTCCTCAGGATTTCGTGAGGAACTGATCCAATGTGAAACCCGCCGTGGGTTTCGCGCTTCCTTGGGCAGGGGTAACCCCTGCACCTCAGTATAAATAAAGATGCGGGACTTCGTCCCTGTTGGAAGTCTACCCTGCAAGTTTTGCTTCACTCGGAGCCCCCGCTTCATTAGACTTCGTTGACGTGCTCGCGCGATGCTTGCTAGCCTTCAACTGGAACGAAGTAACGTATATATCAAGCGCCAGAGGCATCAATGGCATTAGTTAAAAGCGGGCTCGAGTCGGCCAAGGGCGACGAGATTCTGCTCGGCGATACCGCGGTCCTGACCCGGCTCGACAAGGCGCTCGGGTGGGCGCGCAAGTTTTCGATCTTTCCGTATCCCTTCGCGACTGCGTGCTGCGCGATGGAATATATGTCGCTCTCAATGACGCCCTACGACATCGATCGCTTCGGCGCGCTGCTGCCGCGCTTCACCCCGCGCCAGGCCGATCTGCTAATGGTGATCGGCACCGTGACGGTTCGCCAGGGACCGATTCTGCGCCGCGTTTACGATCAGATGGCGGAGCCGAAATGGGTAATGGCATTCGGCGCGTGCGCATCGACCGGCGGCTTTTACGACAACTATGCGACGCTGCCGGGAATCGACAGGATCGTTCCGGTTGATGTGTATGTTCCCGGATGTCCGCCGCGGCCGGAAGGCGTGCTCGATGCGCTGATGGCGCTGCAGCGCAAAATCCAGGGACAGAAGCAGAAGCTGATGGCGCTCAGCGAAAAGCATCCCGCCTGACGGAATCCTGATCACATGGAACGGATACTGACTCGCTGGCTGGATATCCCTGACCTTCGGAAGCTCGACGTCTACGTCGGCAACGGCGGATACAAGGCGCTGCGCAAGGCGCTGTTCGAGATGAAGCCCGAGGAGATTATCAACGAGGTCAAGAACTCGAATCTTCGCGGGCGCGGCGGCGCGGCGTTTCCGACCGGCGTCAAGTGGAGCTTCATCCCCAAGGACTCGAAGAAGCCGGTCTACGTGTGCTGCAACGCCGACGAGAGCGAGCCCGGCACCTTCGCCAATCGGTACGAGCTCGAATACGATCCGCACTGCATCATCGAGGGTATCGTGATCGCGTGCCGTGCGGTCGGTTCGCATGTCGCATACATCTACATGCGCGGCGAGTTCACCGTGCAGAAGAGAAGCCTCGACGCCGCAATCGCCGAGGCTTACGCCAACAACTACGTCGGCAAAAATATTCTTGGCAGCGGCTTCGACCTCGATATCTACACGCATCGCGGCGCCGGTGCGTATATCTGTGGCGAAGAAACCGGACTGCTCGAATCGCTCGAAGGCAAGCGCGCGTATCCGCGCAACCGCCCGCCGTTTCCGGCAATCCAGGGCGCGTTTGGATGCCCGACTGTGGTCAACAATATCGAAACGCTGTCGAACGTCCCGCACATCATCAATCGCGGCGCCGACTGGTACAAATCGATCGGCCCCGAGAAAAGTCCCGGCCCGAAACTTTTCTGCCTCTCCGGCCACATCAACAAGCCAGGCCTGTACGAATTGCCGATGGGCTTCCCGCTGAAGGATCTCATCTACGATGTCGGCGGCGGAATCCTCGGCGGCAAGGCGCTCAAGGGCGTAATCCCCGGCGGCTCGTCATTCCCGGTCTTCACCGCGGAAGAGGCCGTCAAGGTGAACATGGATTTCGACTCGGTGCGCGCGGCGGGCTCGCTGATGGGCACGGCGGGCGTGATGGTGATGAACGAGGACACCTGCATGGTCGACGCGCTAAAAACGATCGCGCACTTCTACCATCACGAATCATGCGGTCAGTGCACGCCGTGCCGCGAAGGATGCGGCTGGATCGAAAAGTTGCTCATCGAGCTGGAAGCGGGCCGCGGCAAGATGGAAGATCTGAAGGTCATGTACGACGCCGCCGCCAACATGGAAGGCAACACGATTTGCGTGCTCGCCGACAGCCTCTCGATGCCTGTAAAGAGTTTTCTGCCGAAGTATCGCGACGAGTTCGAAGCTCACATCAAGCTCGGGCGCTGTCCGTTCAAGACTGCGTCAGCGCAGCAGGCTGCGTGATATGCCGAAGCTTACTATCGACGGCAAGGAAGTTGAGGCTGGCGCCAACCTGAACGTAATTCAGGCGGCCGAACTCGTCGGCGTCGAGATTCCGCACTACTGCTACCATCCCGGCCTGACCATCGTCGGCAACTGCCGGATGTGCCTGGTCGAAATCGAAAAAGCGCCCAAGCTGCAAATCGCCTGCAACACGCGCGTCGCCGAGGGGATGGTCGTCCACACCAAGAGCGACAAGGCCAAGGCTGCGCAGAAGGCGGTGCTCGAATTTCTGCTGATCAACCATCCGATCGATTGTCCGGTTTGCGATCAGGCCGGCGAGTGCAAGCTGCAAGACTACTACATGGATTACGATCAGCAGCCGTCGCGCTTTCCTCTGCCCGAGAAAAACCGCAAGGGCAAGGCGATCGACATCGGCTCGGGCGTGATGCTCGATCAGGAGCGATGCATCCTGTGCGCGCGATGCACGCGCTTCTTCGACGAAGTGACCAAGACTTCGGAGCTCGCGATTTTCGAGCGCGGCGATCACAACCGCATCGACATCAATCCCGGCCAGCCGGTCAACAATAAGTATGCGGGCAACGTCGTCGACATCTGTCCGGTCGGCGCGCTCACCGAAAAAGAATTCCGCTTCCGGATGCGCGTGTGGTACCTGCATCGCACGGCGTCGGTCTGCGGCGGATGCGAGCGCGGATGCGCGATCGACATCCATCACCATCGCGGACGCATCTACCGCTTCAAGCCGCGCTACAACCCGACCGTCAACAGCTACTGGATGTGCGACGAGGGCCGTCACAGCTTTCCCGCACTGCAGAACGAGACGCGGCTCACTTCGCCGCTCGTGCAGGCGAAGGATCAGCTCGTGGTCGAGCCGTGGGGCGAAGGCGTGCGGCGCGCGGCGTCGATAATCGCGGACTACAAGCGCAGTTACGGCCCCAACTCGATCGCGGCGGTCATCGACGCCACCTCCACTAACGAGGAGGCGTTCGCGCTCAAGCAGTTCATGAAGAGCGCGATCGGATCGGACAGAATCGCGACGCTCAGCTGGTCGCCGCCGGGCGTCAGCGGCGATGACGACCTACTGATCCGAGCCAACAAGAATCCCAACACGCGCGGACTCGCAGCGCTTGGTCTTTCAGCCGACGGACTCGACGGTCTCGCGTCGGCGGTCGCGTCAGGCGAGCTCAAGATGCTCATTTCCTTCCGCGCCGACCTGGTTCGCGCAATCGGTGAAGAAGAATTCGTCCGGCGCTTCGGCGCGCTCGACTACCTGCTCGTGCTATCGACCGACGCCAACGAGACTTGCCAGATGGCCAACCAGGTGTGGCCAATCGCAGCGTATCCGGAAATCGACGGCAGCTTCACGAACTTCCAGGGCCGCGTGCAGCTAATCCAGGCCGCGTTCCCGCCGCCGGGAAACGCAATCGCCGGCATCGAGGCAATCGCGCGGCTAGGCCACGCCCTCGACGGCATCGATCGTCCGCATACAGCGGGCGCCGTCTTCGCCGCGATGTCCATCGCCGAGCCCGCCTTCAAAAGCCTCAGCCTGGCAACCCTCGGCGAGCACGGCGCCGATCTGGCCGCCAGCTAAACACGCTTTTCTGTCTGCGTCTGGGTTGCCCTCTCTAATCAGGGAGAGGCGAAGATCAGCCAGCGTGGCAGTTGAAGCGGAAGCTCGATTTGCCATTTTTTATTTGCGCGATTCGACCTTTAATCTTTGGCGCGATCGGGACGGCTGGGAATGCGTCGACGAATGCTTGCAGTCCCGCGGCGGTCTTGTCGGCGTTCTCGCAGGTGCAGATTCCTGACGCCAGTTCCGATTCGAGGCTGTCGATCTCGCCCTGCGCCTCGGCTGCGTAGTCGTCGGGATACATCGTGCGGAACGTCAGCCAGCCGCGGTAGAGATCGACCATCAGCTTGCCGTCGAAGCGCGTGCATCCCGATTCCTCGGTCTGCTGTTTGATGTAGGCCGGGAACGGGCCGTTGCCGTCGGGCTCAGTACGCGAGTAAATCGCGAAGAAGGCAACGTCCGCCCTGCTGCCCTGCTTGCGCGCGAGACTTTTGAAGTAATCGACACTCGGGCGTACGACGATAGGTTCCTGCCGCACGACCATGAATCCCTGCATCTCGCGCTGGACCTGCTGATACTGCGATTCGGTGAGTTCCGGAAGCAGCGCTTGCAGTTCGGGACTGGCCTTCATGCCGGCTTCGAAGACCGGCTCGATAGGACTCTTGCCGCGCGTGCTGCACAAGTCGTCCATCGCCGCCGAATAATCTCTCACCGACACGGGCATTTCAACATCGGCCGCGTTCGCCTGAATCGCGAAGCATGCAATCGCAACGGCGATCGCAAATCGCGCGGATAGCAGGGCGGCAAATCGGTTGATCGAGACTTGCAAGCGGCTTCGATCGCTAGCATCGCGATCGCATCGCGCGCAAGCATGGCCGCGCCAATACGCTATTCGGCCGCGGGGTGGAACACTATCTCGAGACGATCCATATAGTTGAGCAGTTGTCGCGCCAGCGTCGTTACCGCGCCGTCGTCGCGGGTCGCGGCGGCCTGCTCCAGACCGCGCCCCAGCTCGGTCATCAAGTCGAAGCCGTAGCTGCCACCTTCGCCCTTGATTCGATGCGCGATGTGGCTGATCTCGGCGTAGTCGCGGCGCGTGACGGCCTCGAAAATCGCGGCAACGTCGTCGCGCTTGTGCGCCAGGAATCCCGGGATCAGATCGCTGAGGTCCGGGTCCACTTCCACAATTACTCGGTCCGGCATGTTTCCTCCTTGAGAGTGGCAACGTTTTCCCGACCGTCATCCAGCGTGATGTTTTCCACCGCATCGCGAATTGCTTCGAGCAGCGTGGCCTTTCTGACCGGCTTGGTTACGTGCGCGTCGCATCCCGCGACTTTCGTGCGAAGCATAGCGTCGTCGAGCGCCGACGCAGTTAACGCCAGGATGGGAGTGTGCGGGCGATTGTTCGCGCGCTCCCAGTCGCGAATCGCGGCGGTCGCTTCGTAACCGTCTATGTTCGGCATCTGGATATCCATCAGGACTACGTCGAATTTCCCGGCGACAAATTTGGCGATCGCCTGCCGGCCGTCTTCCGCTTCGTCGAGACGATAGGGGGTCTTCTTCAGGTACGCGCGAATCAAAGCGCGGTTGTCGTTGGAATCGTCGGCCAGGAGAATCTGCAGCGGACGATCGAGAACCGCGGATTGCGCCGATGACAGTGCGATCGCCGGCCTCACCAACGGGTCGCTGCGCATCGGGACCGGTTCCCCCGCGCGCGCTCGCGCAACCGCCGCGAACAACTCCGCACGCCGCACCGGCTTGACGATATAGTTGTCGATCCCGATTGCGCGCAGGCGGGCAACTTCCAGCGCGAGGTCCCGGGTGCCAACCATCATCACGATTCGCGCATGCCCGGGTGCACCGCCCGTCAGGTATTCCGCGACTTCGAAGGATCCCGGCGCCGGCATCGCGCGGTCGAGCAGCACGACCTGGAAGTGCGAATCGCGCGCGCCGTCGCTGCGGAGTTCCGCGAGCGCACCGGCTGCCGACGAGGCCTGCGTCACATCCGCCCCGCGCGCCGTCAACAGGTCCGAGACAATCGAGCGGGCGTCGGCGCTGTCATCGATAAGCAGAACCCTCGTTCCGGCGAGTTCCCGGCCCGACGACTCCGATCGCGCCGGCGCGGCCGCAGCTGCGAATTGTGCGGTGAACGAAAACGCGCTACCGGTTCCCGGCTCGCTCTCAACGGTAACCCGGCCGTGCATGAGCGCGACCAGCCGCGACACGATCGCCAGGCCAAGGCCGCTGCCGCCGTACTTGCGCGAGGTCGAAGAGTCGGCCTGGCTGAAAGGCTTGAACAGAAGGTGGCGTTTGTCGGCGGGAATTCCGATACCGGTGTCGGTCACCGTGAATTTGAGTCCGACTGCCGACGATGCTGCCCGGGTCGAGTCCGGATCGCCCTCGACCGTCACCAGCACCTGTCCCTGATGCGTAAATTTGATCGCGTTGCCGACCAGGTTGATCAGGATCTGGCTGAGCCGCAACGGATCGCCGAGAGCAAGCTCCGGGACTTCAGGCGCGAACCGCACCATCAGATCGAGGCCTTTCTCATCCGCGCGGATCGCGAGGGTCTCGAGCACTTTCTCGGCCACGTCCCTGAGATTGAACTCGACCGCTTCGAGGCTGATACGGCCGCTCTCGACCTTGGCGAGATCGAGGATGCTGTTGATCAGCGCCAGCAGCGCGTGCCCGTTGCTGATCACGGTGCTCAGGTATCTGCGCTGTTCGTCGCCCAGCTCGGTTTCCATCAACAGGTCGGCCATCCCGAGGATCGAGTTCATCGGTGTGCGAATCTCGTGCGACATGCTCGACAGGAACTCCGACTTGGCGCGCGACGCGGCCAGCGCCGCCTCACGCGCGGCGACCAGCTCGCGCTGGGTCATCTTGATATCGGCGACCCCGCGCGAAATAGTCAGGCAGCAAACCTGCCCGTACAGGTCCAGATTTACCGCCGACAGCAGGACCGGCTGCTCCGAGCCGTCCTTCATGCGGAACGCCACCTCGAGGTTCCGGACCTCGTTGGTTCTGCCGAGCTGGTCGGCGAAGGCGATCATCTCATCCGGATGAATCCACAAATTGAGATCGGCGAAATGGTGGCCGACGGCCTCTTCGCGCGAAAATCCGGTTGCATTAATGAATTGCTGGTTGACGTCCAGACAGGTTCCGTCGACTCCCGACAGCGTCATGCTGTCGAGGTTCGCGTCGAAAATCTTGCGCAGCGCCGCGAGACTGTCGCGCAGACGAATCTCGACGCGCTTTATCTCGGTGATGTCCCGTGTCATCGAGATGACACACGGCTCGCCGTCAACTTCGACCACCGACGCCGAGATCAGGTTGGTCGATTCGGCGCCGTCCTTGCGCCGCTGCGTAATCTCCATGTTGTTGACGCGGCCGGTATCCCGAATGCAGTCGAGAAAGCGGCGCAACTCCGCGACGTGCGGCCACGTCCCGAGCGCAATCACGCTGGTCCCGAGCACGTCGTCGCGCGTGTAGCCAGCGACCTGGTACTTGTCGTTCACGGTAATGAAGCGGCCGTCGGCGAGGCAGTTGATTGCGATGTTTTCCGGCGACGCGTCGAAGACTTTGCGCAGCATCGATTCGCTGGCCTGCAAGCGGGCATGATCGTGGTCGCGCGCCGCAGCGATTTCGGCGTGCAGCTTCATCTCGTGCCTGAGCAATCGATCGTTCTCCGCCAGCGCCGCGATCCGATCGGCGAGCCACTGCCGATAGCGCCCAGCGTGAATCGCCGTGGTTTGCGCCAACGCAAGCGCGCTGATGACGATGGTCCAGGCGACCGGGAGGCTCGTATCCGGCGTCGGCGTGCATAGCGAGTAGGCGGCCAATGCCAGCATCCCGCTTGCTTCGAGCGCTGCCTGCCACAGTGGGTTCCAGGGGATCAACGCGCCCGCGCCGAAGAACACCATCAGGATCGACGCCACCAGCACGTCGCTGTCGCTGCTGAGCACCGCTATCCACGCCGTCATCGCCAGGCTCGACGAGCACAATGCCAGAGCGAACGGCCGCCAATGACGCATCGCGGCCGGCGATACGGTTGCGACTACCGCGATCAGACCGATCGCAATGCTCGCGATATGGACCGGCAACGCCGCCGCGAAACTGTGCGGATACGCATTGCGATCAAGCACCGTGTAAATGATCTGAAAGGCGAAGATCGCAAGGGAGCCTGCGCGCAACATCGGCGCGACCAGTTTGGGATTGTCACTGGCGTCGGCCGCGACTCTCGGGCGATCGCTCGCAGCGACGGCCGGCTTTACCTCGATGCCGAAGGTTGAGGCGGAGCAAGCTCCTGGGGCCAACGCAGCCGCACCGTTGACTGCGTGAAGCGAATCACGTTTGCCAGCGTTCGCGGCGGACGATTCGGTGCGATAGTCCACGGCTCACAGGAAGCAAATCCAATGCCCTCACCGAGCATTGCAACGACTTGCTATCGCCGGCTGCCGTTGGCTTCGGTAGCCGAACCTTTACCGTGTCGCGAAGGATGTCCCAAAATGCATCGGGCCAATGCCGAAGTAGTCTCAGCCGCGCAGCGCCGCCTCGAAGTCTTCGATCAAGTCGTCGCTCGATTCGAGACCAACGGACAGACGCACCAGCCCGTCGCCGATTCCTGCCCGCGCGCGCTCAGCCGCCGACATTCCTGAGTGCGAAGTCGTCGACGGGCGCGTGATCAGGGTCTCGACGCCGCCGAGGCTCGGCGCGCTGATTGGTATCGTCACGCGATCCATGAAACTCTGCGCCGCGTCGAGGCCGCCCTCCAACTCGAAACTCAGCACGCCGCCGAAGCCGTCGAACAGCTCGCATGCGCGGAGATGATTCGGGTGGCTTTCGAGTCCGGGATAGTTCACCCGCGCGACCGCGGCGTGCTGCTCGAGCCATCGCGCGATCTTGAGCGCGCTTTCGTTCTGATGGCGTACGCGCACGCCGAGCGTCTTCATCCCGCGATGCAGCAGGAAGCATGCGTGCGGATCGAGCGTGCCGCCGAGATGGTTCAGCGTATGCGTGATGCTTTCGACCAGGTCCGCGCGCCCGATCACTGCGCCCGCCACGATGTCGCTGTGGCCGTTGAGGTACTTGGTGCCGCTGTGAAGCGAGAGGTCGAAGCCGATTTCCGCGGGCCGAAAATTAATCGGGCTCGCGAAAGTATTGTCGATGATCGAGACGAGCCCGTTCTCGGCCGCGAAATCCACGGCCGCTTGCAAGTCGCTCACCTGCAGCAGCGGATTCGACATCGACTCGACGTAGATGGCCTTGGTGTTGGGACGAATCGCCTCGCGCCACGTGGCGGGCTCGTCGCCGTCGATGAAATCCACCGACAACCCCAGGCGCGGAAACTCCTCGACGAACAGATCGTGCGTGCCGCCATATACGCAGTCCTGCGCGAGCAGATGCCCACCGCCGGCCAGCACGGTGAGCAGCGCCGCCGATATCGCCGCCATCCCGCTGCCCGCGACCAGCGCAGCCTCCGCATTCTCGAGCGCCGCCAGCTTGGCGTGCAGCACCGCGTGATTGGGCGTGTTGTTGAGCCGGATGTAGCGCAGGTCGTGGTAGTTGGTCTGCCCGGCGTACTCGAAGGTCGAGGATTGGAAGATCGGCATCGAGACCGCGCCGCCGATCAGCGGCTCCGGTTCGCCGGCATGAATGAGCTTGGTGTCGAGTCCTTTGATAAGTCGGGCCATGCGACGACATTTATCACTCGGCGCGTCAAGGAAAATAGGGCGCCCGCTCGATTCGCGACGGCAAGTCACGCTGTCAAACGTTGTTCTGAATTGAGATTTGGAGTTTGGTTGAGATATTTTCTTTTCTTCCGTTTCCGCAATCAGTTGAGAGCGGTCGAGTGAAGGAAAGCGGTGCGGGAGAGATCTGATCTGCGATCCGGCGTGTTCACGGGTGGGACGGAACGATGACGGCGAATTGGTGGAGTTCGGCTGCTGGTAGGGGAGTGGGCTGGTGGGTGTGAGAGGTGAAGTCATTCCGCATATTATGGCATGGCTGGGTGACAACGGTTGTCATGGCCGCTGCCGTACGGCCGAAGTCGGCTTGATCGCCTTCAGTAGGCGCAGGAGCAATTATTTTCATTTTTTATCTGTTCTTGGATGCGCGATTGCTTTGCCGCCTTCCGAATCGAAACCACTGTGGCTGCAACTGTCCCGGCGCCAGCGCGCTCGGTGTGCAATGCCGTCACGGCAACGGACGCTTCTTCATATCGTTGATCGCTTCCATCAGGTTGACGGTGTCGTTCACGTCCAGCGTATCGCCGCTGTAGCGAAGCTCAAGAAGCCCTTGCAGATTTGATGGGAGTTTTACTCCTTGCTTCACAATGAGGATAAAGCGACTCCCATATAGCGCCATGGCCGCACCTATCTCGATAAGAACATCGTCGTTGAGGACGATATGTTCGTTGCCCTCACTATCTACAAGGTGGCGCTCGTCCTCGACATGAATGATAGCCGACCCGCACGACCGCATCTCTTCCATAACTTTGGAAGGAACCGGCTGGGAGACAGTCTGTATCTGAACAGATACCACCGCCTCCAACTCGCCGAAGGCAAGCAGCTTCTTGACCGGTTCGATAAGCCCTTTGTTTTTGCCGTGGGTTATGAAGACTCTTCTGGCCCGGCCATCTACTACGGGCGCGGAAGGTAGGGCAGCACCGTTCTTTGTTGATGCGGTCGATTGTTCGTCAGTGTCCTTGTTCGATTCGGGTTCGGCCGGCTCGCTTCCATTCGAGTCGGGAGTTGTCGTACCGCTGAGGTCTACGTATTTGCGCCCCTTGATTTCTTGTAAGAATCCAACCGCTTCAGCGCCTTCGACTATAAGCTTCAGGACCTCGGCAGTTCGCTCTCGAGGCACACCGAACTCCATTAGAACATTCTCTCCAATTGAGTCCCTCGGCAGTGAAGCGTTGTCGTATTTCTTGAGAAACTCTCGGATCACGCGTGGCCGCAGGAGTGCCTCGCGTTTTGCGGCCTTATCGTCTCCTTCGGTAGTTGGTCTGACTATTCGCATTCCCAGCGAGGAGATTGAGATGGTGTCGGCATTATAACCTCCTGTTGTTAACCCGTACGCTATCGATGCACCGGTCAACATCCTGAACCCACTGGAGGTCGGTTGTACCTCCAATGCTCTTGCGACTTGCAACGGCGCAGTCGGCTTGTATCCGTAGTTCTCTCCTATCGATGCGGGCACCCGAATCGCTCTCTTAAGTGAACAGCTCGGAATGTCCACTTGACTGACATACGTTCGCAACTTTTCTACTTTCTTCTTGTCCTTTGGCATCTGCACTCCGCGGCAGTTTACCCGAATCGACTGCTAGTTCAGTCAAATGTAGTCGGATTCTGACGCTTGCGCAATAGGCTCTATTTCCGAGATAAATTAGGTCGCAAGAGCGACAATCCGTATCGCGTGAGGGTAAGTTGTGGCCCACCGTTTCGCAATCGCCTACCCGTATCCGGTCGTCGGTGTACGCCGTAGAGATGCGAGCTTGAGCCGAGTCGGCTGGCGCGACTAAGCGCGGGATACACTTCATCAGGCCGACCTCGGCGTCGCCCTGAGGACCCGTGTTTGAGACCTTTACGAAGTCCCTCCACTTACGCTTCAAACAGTACAACTCAAACACTAGGGTGAAGTCGCGCTTTGCTTTCGGTGCAACATTGGGGTATCTGGTGCCGCAACGGTACCTTTGGTTTGTGCTCAGCGTAGTCCAAAAGTCGCAAGAGGTGCTGATCCCGAGCAGAAGAAATGAGAGTAGTCCGGATTCGTTGTTCCCCTCTTCGACCCCGGTTGAACCGCGATACGGATTTCCATTGTTGAACGCGATCTGATCCTCGCTTTGCTTCAGTCGCGCAACAAATCGAGGAGCAAGAGTTTGCCGGCCGTCAATAAATCTGTTAACTTCCAGTGAAATTCGCATTTGGAGGATATCGATGAAAACGATCGTATACGCTCTATTATTGGTGGCGTGGGTCGGAGCTACCAACGCATGGGCTCAACAGCACGATCCGAATCCGAATAAAGACCCAGAAGTGCAGCAGGGTTACGACGAAAATCAAGAGCAGCATCGCCAGAAAGATACGACCGAGACTTACACGGTTCATAAAACAGGCGAGGGGCACGGCGGCATTCCCGACAGCGGAAACTACGATCCTCCGAAGACGAAGGATGATTCCCAAGAGAAGAAAGATAACCCCAATTAAGAAACCGTCGGCCGTCGCAATCGACAGTTCGGGCCACGTCTGGGTGACAAACTTCGGCAACGGTAAGCGCGCAGGTTTGTGGACGACGTAACGCGTCTGGTCGTCCGGTCTCTGCGAACGTCGTGATCTGATGACCAGCGCGCGAGCCGCTCTCTACGCCATCACATTCTGGTGACCTAGTGGGGCGGGCCGCCGTGCCCGCCGCCGACATCCGGTGCGTCAGGGAAAATAGGTCGCTGCTGGAGTGCCGTTGGGGGCGGCGACGTTGCCAACTACGGGCGCCACGCCGGGGAGCGCGGCGCGGCCGAAGAGGGCTGCGGTTTGATCGCTGTATAGTAGATGCCAGCGCGGGTCTTTTCTGACGAGGTCGGCGCCCTTGGTATCCACGCCCATCAGGATGTAGTCGTGGGGATAGGCGTCGAGGAGTTGTTCCGAGCCGGGCATGCCGTAGAAGAATTTCGCGTAGTCGCCTTCCTGCTTGTCTGAATAGACCAGTTCGCCGCGCGGATCGATATAAACCTTGAACGCGTCGGATGCGTGCCAGAGGATGTACGAGCCCCATTCGAATTGCGGCAGGATGTTGCCGTGAAGTTTGCGATCCTGCATGAAGGCGAGCGCGCCCGCCGGCATCGGCTTCCAGGTTTTCAGGCGATTCGAGAAAGCTCCACCGACGAGTGCGAGAGCGACCGCGCAGATTGCGAGCAGCGCTGCGGGCGGTTCGCGATCGACGACGGGTTCGCGGGCGGCACGTCGAGCGACCGCGAGGCTCGCATGGCGGGCTAGCGGAATGGCGACGGCGATCACGCCGACCGCGACGTTGCGGGCGGCATAGAAAGCGGCGGCGATAAAGATTGCGGCGACTGCTGTCATCGGTGCGTCGTCGAGGTCGGGGGCGAGCGCGACCGCCGCGACAAATCCGGCGAACATCAGCATCGGCGCAACGTACTGGAGCAACTCCTTCGGGTCGGTGCGCCAATTCGAGAGCATCATTGTAGTTAGCGGCACCCAGTCGGCGATGACCTGCCGGATGAGTGGGTCGCCGACCGAATGCGCGACGCCGGTCCAGAGGCCGATGCCGAAGGGATTGATGAGAGTAGCGAGCGCGCATCCGAATGTGATCAATGCGAGCTTCCATGCAGAGGACAGGCGGCCGGCGTCGCCGAACCATCCCAAGGCGAACATGACCGCGGTGGCGATACCCATCGCGCCGAGGCCGACGATGTAGCCGCCGTGAAGGTTTGCCCACAATGTGAACATCGGGAGCAGCGGCCACAGCGTCGCGTCGCGGCGGTAGACCTCGAGCGCGAGCGCCATCATGATGACGGCGATCATCATGAAGGTGAAGAGCTGCGGCCGAAATTGCATCTGGGTCGAGATGGCGACGGCGCTGAGAATCAGCGTGAGGCGTTGCACTCGCGGCGTCGCGTCACTGCAGGAAATGCCGATCGCCAATGCGACTATCAGGATGCTCGAGCAGATCAGCTTCAGCAGCTTGAGACCGAAGACGCCGAGATGCGCGTAGAAGAAGGCGAGCGCCACCTGCGACAGCCATTCGTGATTGTGCCAGGGCATGTTGGCGGCGGCGTAAGAGTAGGTGTCGAAGCGCGGGATGTGTCCGGTGCGCAGCGTGGTCGCGCCGGTGAGCATGTGGATCCAGAGATCCGGCTCGGCGAAGTTGTCGGCCGTGGCGAGCGCGATCGACAGGATCACCGTCCATCGCGAGGCCGAGAGCAGCGAATAGCGTGGCAGCTCAGGCTGCTGCAAGTCGCGCGAGACTCCGCGGTCGCATCGCCGCTTGCACGATCGGAATGGAAACAACCAGAATCGAGGCGCCCGCTATCACATCGACAAAGTAATGATGCCCCGCGAAGGGAGTAGCTATCAGCATTAGTACATTCACAATCGCAACAGGCAGAAAGGTTCGCAGCGGCGGCCGATGTACATACACCAGCAGAATAGCCATTACGGCATGGCACGACGGAAACGCTACGATACCGTTCAGGTCGGCCAGCGTGAATTTCGTCAAAGTGCCGTTGCGGATCGATACGAGCACCGCCGACCACGTTGGCATCCCTCCGATTGTGTAAGGCCCAAGAGCCGGAAAAGGACCAGACAGAGTTACTGAAACCAGCATCGCGAACATTCCAATCCACAGCAGTTCGCGGTTTCGGTCGCTGCGCTTGATCAACGCGAAATATCCGATCGACGTGAAAACCTCGATCATCATGCTGTTGTAACAATGTTCGAGCGTGTATCGGATCAACCATCTCGAGGTAGTGATCCAGTCGTAGTCCGCGCTCCAGTTGAGTCCGAGCGCCGCATCCATCCGCGCAAACTGGACGTCCCGCAGCGGCATCCGAAGCGTCGCCACCACGTAACTGTAGATGACAAGCGCGACCGCGAACGCGATCCACAGCGCACAGTAGTGCGCCGCCTCGGCCACCTGCCGCGCGCGTCCCGTGAACTCGACCAGGAAGCCGAACGCCGCGAACACCGCGACTCCCTTTACCGCGGGCATGAGTCCGCCAATGTCGAAGCCCGCGTGCCTTGCCCAAAGCCAGTCCGTCGCGGCAAGGATCAGGATGACTGCCCATGCTCTCAGTATGTAGTCGCGCTCGTCGAGAAATTTCGACGAGCGCGCGTTCGTGGTGACAGGATTGCGCGGCGCTTGTGCGAGCGCCTCCGAATGGCCCGCAACGGGCATCGACGAATCGATATCGATACTTTTGTCCAAATGAGTCCCGCCCCGGTGCCTCTGAGAGCACTAACTATGCCAGAATCGCCGCCGCTGAAAAGCCAACCGAACTTTGACCCCGCGCAATTTCAACGCCGGTCGATCTCATTACGTGTTGCATCGACGCAACAACTTCGGCTGCGCGGCGCGAGCTTTCACCGCCTCCATCGCGCCGGTAATCTAGTCGGGTGAAAGCTCTCGTAATCGGCGGCGGTATAATCGGCAGCGCAGTCGCATGGCGCCTTGCCTCGGAAGGGGTCCAGGTCACTGTCTTCGAGCGTGGGCGGCTCGGGCAGGAAGCGTCGTGGGCGGCGGCCGGATTAATCGGGCCGCAAGCCGAGGCGCATGAGCCGGGCGCGTTCTTCGACCTTGCGCTCGCAGGCAAGCGCGTCTTTCGACTGCGATAGTCGATCGTCTCACATTGGAGAGCGGCGTCGATCCTGAGTACGATCAACACGGCGTACTCTACGTTGCGTTCGACGACGCAGCCCGCGCCGAGTTGCAGTCGCGTGCGCGATGGCAGCGCGCGGCCGGCGGCGAGGTCGAGGAGTTGTCGCCGCGCGAGGCATTCAAGCTCGGCGCCGGTGCTGTCGGAAAAAATTATTTTCGCGCTGCATATGCCCAACAACCGGCGCGTCGAAAATCGCAAATTGACACTTGCCTATATCAACGCCGCTACCAACGCCGGCGCCGAGTTCCGCGAAGGGCGCCCGCATCGAATTCGATCGCAGTCAGCGGCGGGCGCGCGACCGGGCTGCGGATGGCGGATGGCGCGATAGAAACGCGGCGACGTCATCATCAACGCGGCCGGCGCGTGGGCCGGAGATATTCGCGGGCTCGAAGAGGATCGCATCCATGTCTACCCGGTGCGCGGGCAAATCTTTGCTTCGACGCGCGCCCGGGGCTGGTCGGCCCGTCGCTGTTTCTCGAATCGCCGGAATATTGGTGCCGCGGCGCGACGGGCGAATCCTGGCCGGCTCGATATTCGAGGAAGCGGGCTTCAACAAGTCGGTCACAATCGACGGGATGGAACGAATCCTGCGCGCGGTGCGCGCGATGGTGCCGTCGATCGCGTCGATACCATTTCGCGAAGCGTGGGCCGGACTGCGACCCGCCAGCGACGACCTGCTGCCGGTGCTCGGGCCGTCGCCGACGGTCGCCAACGTGATGTACGCGGCCGGACACTTTCGCAGCGGAATCCTGTTGTCGGCGTTAACGGGAGAAGTGATCGCCGACCTGGTCAAAGGCCGCACGCCGTCGATCGATCTCGCGCCGTTTTCGCCCGCCCGCTTCCGCAACGGCACGGCGCACGCGGTCAAACTCGCCGACATGATATGAGCAACGATCGCGCTCGGGCTGATTCGCGACTTGTTCTTCCGCGCGAAGATCGACGCGGTCGCGGCGGCCGTCGGCGCCGAGGTCGAGTACGCGTCGTCGATCGAGGCCGCAGCAGCGCGATGCGCCGAATTGAAACCCTCGATCATATTCACCGATCTCTCCGATGCGGCATTCCCTGCGCTCGAAACGCTGAAAAGATCCGCGCCGCCGCGCCCGAGCGCGCGCGTGATCGGATTCGCCTCGCATATAGATCTGAAACCGTTGAAAGCTGCCCGCGACGCCGGCTACGAGCTGACGTTGTCGCGCAGCGAATTCACCACGCAGCTTCCGGCGTTACTGAAAGGATCTTCCGCCTGATATCATAGTCGAGCGACAATCGCCCGCGATGGTAAGGTGGTCGGCGAGGTAATGCGGATTGCGCAACGCGGTCGGGCCCGCTGACTACGCTGGAGAAGGTCATTCTCGCGCTCGTGATGACGTGGGCAGCGGGCTTCGTCGATCTGGTCGGCTTCGTCTCGCTCTACGGGCTGTACACCTCGAACATGACCGGCAACACGGTCGGGATGGCGCGTCAGATATCGCGAGCTGGACTTGGCCGGCGTCGTGCGGCATGGATGGCCGATTGTGACGTTCGTCTTCGGCCTGATGCTGGGGTCGTTCATCTACGAAGCGGAGAAGCGGCGCAGAATCCAGGTCCCGTTTCCGCCGGCGATCGGTCTCGAGGCGCTGCTGATCGGCATCTTCATCGCGGCGGCGAATCGGGAGCCATTTCAAAGCCGAGATTCCGCCGCAGCCGGCCGGCAAATTTTTCGTGATGGTCGCGTTGCTCGCGGTTGCCATGGGCATCCAGAACGTGGTCATCAGAAAGGTCGGCGGCATCAACGTGTACACAACGTTCGTGACCGGAACGCTGGTGAAGTTCGCCGAGAGCCTGTCGGAGTATCTGTTCTGGCTGCGCGATCGAACCCGCGGCCGGTTCCGCTCTCGCATCCTCAAAGTGCTCCGGATTTCGCCGCGCATCGCCGCGCTCCAGCAGGCCTCGCTGACATTCGGGTCTGTGGATGCAATCTACCTGACAGGCGCGGTAAGCGGCGGATTTTCGATCCAGCGATTCGCCCTGCTTGGGATGCTTGCGCCGTTCGCGCTGCTGGCGGCGATCGCGCTGTACGGGGCGTTCCGCCCGTTCTTCGCACTGTCGAGCAAAGAGTGGTGAAATTTTTTTCCACCCTCGCGCGCGGGTATATATTTTTCCATGCCCACCGCGCTCGACGACTTCCATCCTGCGGTTCGCGCCTGGTTCGAGCGGCGCTTCGAGGCGCCGTCGCGCGCGCAGGAGCTCGGATGGCCTGTTATCGGCGCCGCCAACGCCGCGGGCTTCGACGTGCTGCTGTGCGCGCCGACCGGCAGCGGCAAGACGCTCGCCGCGTTCATGTGGGCGATCAACGGCCTCGTGCTCGATGCCGCGAGCGACCGATCTTCGCGACGAAGTCTCGGTGCTGTATGTTTCGCCGCTGAAGGCGCTGGCCAACGACATCCGCCTCAATCTCGAGGAGCCGCTGCAAGGCGTGCGCGACGTCGGCGCCGAGACGGGCCTCGATCTTTCGCGCATCCGCGCCGGCCTGCGCACCGGCGACACGTCGGCCAGCGAGCGCACGCGCGATGCTGCGGCGGCCGCCGCATATTCTGGTCACGACGCCGGAGTCGCTGTTCATCCTGCTGACCTCGCCGAGGTTCCGCGAGAAGCTCGCCGCCGTGCGCCACGTGATCGTCGATGAGTTCCACGCGCTGGCCGGCAACAAGCGCGGCGCCCATCTGGCGCTGACGCTGGAGCGGCTTGAGCGCATGGTGACGAGCCGCGGGAATGCGCGGCCGAATCGAATCGGACTGTCGGCGACGCTGAATCCGATCGAAAAGCTGGCGGGGTTTCTGGCCGGCGATGATGTCGCGCGCGACGGCACACGCGATCGCCGCGGCCGGTGAAAATAGTTCGCGCCGACGATCGTGTGCGCGACGATGGATCTGCAGGTGATCGCGCCCGGGTCCGGAGCTGGGGCCGCTCGCGACCCATCCGCATTGGGAAGCGATGTACGACGAGGTCGCGCGAGCTGATCGGCGAGCATCGCACGACGCTGGTCTTCACGCTGAGCCGCCGCACGGCCGAGCGGGTCGCGCTGAATCTGCAGAAGCGGCTCGGCACGGACGCGGTGATGGCGCATCATGGGAGCCTCGCGCGCAGCCGAGCGCTTGCTGGCCGAGCAGCGCCTCAAGCGCGGCGAGCTGAAGGCGATCGTCGCGACCGCGTCACTCGAACTCGGCATCGACGTTGGCGCGGTCGAGCTCGGTCTGCCAGCTCGATTCGCCGAAATCGATCTCGGCCGCGATTCAGCGGATCGGCCGCTCGGGCCACAGCCTCGGCGCGACGCCGAAGGGGCGCTTCTTCGCGCTGACGACCGACGATCTGCTCGAATGCGGCGCGGCGGTGCGCGCGATTCGCGCCGGGCATCTCGACGAAGTGGAAATTCCGACGGGATGCGTCGACATCGCGGCGCAGCAAATCGTCGCGATCGCCGCCGAGGAAGACGAAATCTCGGAGGCCGAGCTGCTGCGCTTGCTCCGCAGCGCGTACAACTTCGGCGATCTCGACGCGGCCAAACTGCGGCATCTGCTCGAACAGATGGCCGCCGAGATACCCCGAACGAATCATGGGTGCGGCGCCGAAAATCTTTTTCGATCGCGTCGACGCGCGCGTCCGCCCGCGCCGGTCCGCGCGGATCTGTCGGCGATCACCTCGGGCGGAACGATTCCCGAAGCCGGCAACTACGACGTCGTGATCGAGTCGGAGGGCCGCAAGATCGGCGACGTCGAGGAGGACTTCGCGCAGGAGTCGTCGCGCGGCGACGTGTTCTCGCTCGGCTCGATGCCGTGGCAGATCCAGCGAATCTCGCGCGGGCGCCTGATGGTCGAGCCGGCGCCCGGGATGGCGCCGACGCTGCCGTTCTGGCAGACCGAGGCGGGCGGCCGATCGCCGGCGCTGTCGGCGGAAATCTGCGAGCTGCGTCACGAGATCTGGAACCGCCTCGAGCGCAACGAAGCGCCCGAAGAATGGCTGATGACCGAATGCGCGATGAGCGAGCGCGCGGCGACGCAGGCCGCCGACTACGTGCGCCGCGGGGTCGAGGCGCTCGGCGCGATTCCCGACGAGAAGACGGTGGTCGTCGAGCGCTTCTTCGACGGCCTCGGCGGCACGCAAATCGTCATCCACACGCCGTTCGGAATTCGGCTCAATCGCGGGCTGGGGCTCGCGATTCGCAAGCGCCTGTGCCAGTCGTTCGATTTCGAAATCCAGGCCTCGGCGATCGACGACGGCGTGCTGCTCGCGCTGAACTCGCGCCACAGCTTTCCGCTCGAGAGTCTCTTCAGCGTGCTGAGGTCGCGCAATGCGCGCGACGTGCTGATCCAGGCGTTGCTGGCGGCGCCGATGTTCGAAGTGCGCTTTCGCCATGTCGCGACGCGCGCGCTCGCCGTGATGCGTTCGTCGCGCGGCAAGCAGCGTGCCGGCCTGGATTCAGCGACTGCGCTCGCAGGAACTGTTGGCGTCGATTTTCCCCGGCCAGCAGGCATGCTTCGAGAACCGGCCGGGCGCAATCGAGCTGCCCGATCATTTTGTCGTCGACGAGACGATTCGCGAATGCCTCGAGGAGTCGACCGACCTGCCGCGCACGGTACGGCTGCTCGAAGGAATCGAGAGCGGGGCGATTCGTACCGTCGCCGTCGACGGGATCGCGCCGTCGGTGTTTGCGCATCGCCTGCTGCTCGCGTGGGATTACTCGTTCCTCGACGACGGCGAGCGCGCCAATCGCCGATCGCGCACGGTCACGATGAATCGCGGGATGGCCGAGGACGTGTTCCGCAAGGAGGACCTGTCGGATCTGCTCTCGGCGGACGCCGTCGAGAGCGTCGTCGCAGAAGTGACGGGGCGCGCGGCCGGACGCAAGCCACGATCGCGCGACGAGCTGTACGAACTGATTCGCGCGCATGGATCGATGACGCTGGCCGAGGTCGAAGAGCGGGCGGGCGACGGCGCGCGCGCGATGATCGCGGAGCTGGATGCCGAGGGCAGAATCGCGCGCGTCGCGCTGAATGGCGAATCAGTTGAGAGAATCATCGCGAACGAGGATCAACCGATCTTCGATGCGGCATATACGAAAGTCGGTGACGCCGATGCGGCGCGGGCCGAACTCGTGCGGCGCGCGATGAAGACTTGCGGGCCGACAACTGCCGTCGAGATTGCGGCGCGATTGCATTTGAAAGAGTCGGATATCGTGCAGAGTCTCGCGGCGTTGGAAGGGCAGGGCGCAATTTTTCAAGGCCACTTCACGCGCTCGGACACGGTCCAGTGGTGCGACCGCTACAACCTTGAGCGGATACATCGAATGACGCTGGCGCGCGTGCGGGCAGAGATCGAGCCGTGCGCCGATCACGAGTACGCGGCATTTCGGCTGCGATGGATGCACGTCGGCGGCACCGAGCTTCAGGCCGATCAGACAGGAGTCGCTGCAGTGCTCGAGCAGCTTTCAGGAATCGCGGCGACGCCCGAGATTTGGGAGCATGCGATTCTGCCGGCGCGAATTGCGGGCTATCGGCCCGAGATGCTCGACCTCGTATGCATGAGCGGGCAGATGAAGTGGGTCGCGTTACCCGGTGAGACGGTCGAAAGCGCGCCCGCGGCGAACATTCCGTCGCGCGTAACGTTCGTACCTCGCAAGGCGCAACCTGTTTGTTCCGCGCAACGATGCCGCCACCGAAACTGCGAAAGAGCAAGCGGTGCGGGAGGCTCTGGGAGCCGCCGGCGCGCAATATCTTGACGAGCTTGCGGAGCGCGCGAACGTTTCCGAGCGCGACGCGCTGTCGGCGCTGTGGCGGATGGCGGCGGCGGGGCGCGTCAGCAACGACAACTTTGCGCCGCTCAGGATGTTCGCCGACGACCGCGGCGCAGAGCGCGCGCTCGAATCCGTCGCGCGCCGCCCATCGACTCGCCACACGCCGCGGTCCGCGCGCGCCTGAAGTCGAGTCTCGCCGGCCGCTGGTCGCTGATCCAGACAAGTGAAGGCGCCGACGACGCGCGGGAACTCGCGCTCAAGTTACTCGAACGGCACGGAATTCTCGCGCGCGAGATGCTCGGCTTCGAATCGACGCATATCTCGTGGAGCGAAATCTCGTTCGAGCTGCGGCGGCTGGAATACGGCGGGACCATTCGCCGCGGATGGTTCGTGCGATCGCTGTCGGGCGAGCAATACGCGCTGCCCGAAGCCGTCGAGATGCTGCGCGCCGCGCGGAATCTGATCCCCGCGCGCGAAAAGCCGTTAGCGCTGAGCGCGGTCGATCCTGCCAATCCGTACGGCGTCGTGATTCCCGGATGCGGTATCGCGCGCGAGGCGGGCAACGTCGTGGTGCTGCGCGCCGGCCGCGTCGTCGCGGGATTCCAGGGACGCGCGATGATCAGCGGCGGCGATGGCGAGGTGGACGACGAGAGTTTCGGCGCGGCGGTCGCGGCGCTGATGACGCTGAAGCCACGTATCGCGATCGATTCGATCGACGGCGTGGCTGCGCTCGAATCGCCGCGGGTGGGAATCCTGGCCGCGATGCGGTTCCATTCCGATGGCCGCTCGCTGATCTTCGACGGCTTGCACGGGCCGGCGCCCTCGCGATCGCGGCAGGCGAACTTAAAGTGATGCATGAAGAAAACGCGGCGAACCTCGCGGGCCTGCAGGCGATTATCGACCGCAGCACGAGGACTGCAACTCCGGCTGTCGCCGATTCGGTCGCCTATCCTGAGCGCCAGATGACGGCGGCGGAATTCGTCGAGTTCTGGAGCGGCGTCAGGCTGGTCGCGATGGCGACGGTCGGCGCGCAGGGGCAACCGCATCTTGCGCCGGTGCATGCGCAGATTGCCGGCACGAGTCTCAAGCTGGTCATCTACGACAACACGATCCGGCGTGCCGATCTCGCGCGTAATCCGCGCGTGGGATTCACCACCTGGAATGACGTGGGCGCAGCGGTGATCGTTTATGGACGGGCGCGCGAAGTGACGGGGTCGATTCGCGATGCGCGGGCGGGGCAGAGCGGCAAGCCGCGCCGCGTGATCGAGATCGAAGTTGCGCTTACCAGAATCTACGCGATGCGCGCGCCGCAGAGATCATCGAGTTAGCCAGTTGAATCGGCGCGCTCGCGCGCTATTCTGATCGCATAACAAATTAAATCGGATTGGCAGGCGCGTCGGGTTTCGGAATCCGCGTCCCCATCCGCCACCGCAATCGCATCTGGAGGCTAGGGCTCTTTCAATGGCGACAAACAGTTTCGGTGCTCGTTCGACGCTCACGGTTGATGGCAAGGCTTACACGATTTACAAGCTCGACGCGCTCGAGAAGCACGGCTTCTCGCTCGCGCGGATGCCGTATTCGATCAAGGTGATGATCGAGAACGTGCTGCGGCGCGAGGACGGCGTGATCGTGACGACGGGGCAGATCGAGGCGCTCGCGCGATGGAACGGCAAGGGCGGCGAGCGCGAAGTGTCGTTCATGCCGGCGCGCGTGCTGTTGCAGGATTTTACCGGCGTGCCGGTGGTCGCCGATCTCGCGGTGATGCGCGATGCGATCAAGAAGCTCGGCGGCAATCCCGACAAGGTCAATCCGCTGCAGCCGGTCGATCTGGTGATCGATCATTCGGTGCAGGTCGATTCGTTCGGCACTGCGGGCGCGTTTGCGGCCAATGCGGAGCTGGAGTTCGAGCGCAACCAGGAGCGCTATCTGTTTCTGCGCTGGGGGCAGGGCGCCTTCGACAATTTCCGCGTGGTGCCGCCCGACACCGGCATCGTGCATCAGGTGAATCTCGAGTATCTCGCGCCGGTGGTCTTCGCGTCGGAAAGTGGCGAGGCGTATCCCGACACTGTGCTCGGCACCGACTCGCATACGACGATGATCAACGGGCTCGGCGTCGTCGGATGGGGCGTCGGCGGAATCGAGGCCGAAGCCGCGATGCTCGGGCGCTCGATGCCGATGCTGATTCCCGAAGTGATCGGCTTTCGGCTCGCCGGCAGCTCTGCGTCCCGGCGCGACCGCGACCGACCTGGTGCTGACGGTCACGCAGATGCTGCGCAAGAAGGGCGTGGTCGGCAAGTTCGTCGAGTACTTCGGGCCGGGGCTCGCGTCGCTGCCGGTGGCCGATCGCGCGACGCTCGGCAACATGTCGCCCGAATACGGCGCGACGATCGGATTTTTCCCGGTCGACGAACAGACGCTCGCGTATCTGCGCCTGACGGGGCGCAGCGACAACCAGATCAAGCTGATCGAGGCCTACTGCAAGGCGCAGGGGCCTGTTCAATTCGCCCGACGCGCCCGAGCCGAAATATTCACCGACACGCTCGAACTCGATCTCGGCAGCGTCGTGCCGAGCATGGCCGGGCCGCGGCGTCCGCAGGATCGAGTCGCGCTGGCGGCGGCGAAGAAGCGATTTCCGCCGCGAGCTGGCCAAGGAATTCGAAGGAGCATCCGAGCGTCGATGCGCGCCGAACTGGCGAAGTGGGTGGCCGAAGGCGGCAACGCCGCGACGGCGGTCGAGAGCTCGGTGCTCGAAGCGAAGCTCGGCGCATATCGCGCACAAGGTTGAAGTGCACTCCGAGGGGGGCAGTTTCGCGCTGACGCACGGCTCGATCGTCATCGCCGCGATCACCAGCTGCACCAACACGTCGAATCCCTCGGTGATGCTGGCGGCGGGGACTTCTCGCGAAGAAAGCGGTCGCGCGCGGGCTCACGGTCAAGCCGTGGGTGAAGACCAGCCTCGCGCCGGGATCGAAGGTCGTCACGCAGTACCTCAAGCGCGCGGGGCTGACGGAGCCGCTCGAGAAGCTGCGCTTCAACCTGGTCGGCTACGGATGCACGACCTGTATCGGCAACAGCGGGCCGATCGCGGAGGCGATTGCCGGTGCGATCAAGCAAGGCAACCTGGTCGCGTGCGCGATTCTGAGCGGCAATCGCAATTTCGAGGGGCGCATCAATCCCGGTCGTGCGCTTCAACTACCTCGCGTCGCCGCCGCTGGTGGTCGCGTACGCGATTGCGGGCACGATGGATATCGACGTCGAGCATCAGCCGCTCGGCACCGGATCCGACGGGCGCCGGTGTACCTGCGCGACATCTGGCCGTCGCCGGAGGAAGTTGCGGACGCGGTGAGCGGATCGGTTCACGCCTCGATGTTCAAGAGCGAGTACGGCCAGGTGTTCGAGGGCGACGAGCGATGGCAGAGCCTGCAGGTGCCCGAGGGCAATCTGTTCCGCTGGGCGGAGGATTCGCTGTACGTGAAGGCGCCGCCGTTTTTCGATGGCGTCACGGCGAAGGTCGGCGAGTTCGCGGATATCATCGGCGCGCGCGCGCTGGCGGTGCTCGGCGACAGCGTGACCACCGATCACATTTCGCCGGCGGGATCGATCGGCGCCGACAGTCCGGCGGGCAAGTATCTGATCGAGCACGGCGTGCAGCCCGAAGGACTTCAATTCGTACGGCGCGCGCCGCGGGAATCATGAAGTGATGATGCGCGGGACGCTCGCGAATATCCGGCTCAAGAACCTGATGGTGCCCGGCGTCGAGGGCGGCTTCACGGCGCATCAGCCGGACGGCGAGAAGATGACGATCTTCGACGCGTCGGAGCGATATCGCAAAGAGGGCGTTCCGCTAATCGTGATCGCGGGCAAGGAGTACGGCACCGGATCGTCGCGCGACTGGGCCGCCAAGGGCATGCAACTGCTCGGCGTGCGCGCGGTGATCGCGGAGAGCTTCGAGCGTATCCATCGCAGCAATCTGATTGGGATGGGCGTGCTGGCGCTGGAGTTCAAGGCCGGCGAGAATCGGAAGACGCTCGGACTCACCGGGCAAGGAAGTATTTTCGATCGTCGGCCTGAACGGCTGGAATCAAGCCGCGCCAGACGCTGAAGGTGCGCGCGGAGGCCGGCGGCAAGACGAGGGAGTTCGAAGTGACGATGCGCGCGGATACGCCCGAGGAAGTCGAGTACGTCCGCCACGGCGGGATCCTGCCGTTCGTGCTGCGCGAACTGATTCGAGCCTGAACGGGCGCGCCTACTGCATGTGACTACCGGCGGCGCCGGACATGGTCGAAGCGCTGGACGCGGCGCCGGCCGCCGGGGCGGTAGACTTCAGCGCGGGGTCGTCGCTCGCGACGCACTTGTAGAACGGCTGCAGTTTCTTCAGTTGCGCCTTACAGCCATTTTCGGTCTTGAGCGTTTTGAATTTGATCCAATCCGACATCGGCGCCGTGGTATTCATCTTGTAATCGCCCGACGCATCCTTCACCGGCGGAAAAACCGGCGGCGGCAGCATCAGGTACCAGCTCATCAACACCATCGCAGTCGCATAACACTTTCGCATCCCCGATCAGTTACCGATTTTTTCGGCTGAATGCGATAGGCGCGAGATCGATCTATGCCGGCTGCGGGGCGGCTGCGTCCAGGCGCACCGACGCGTGAGTTCAGTCGGCTAAGCCGCAGTCCGGCTTACTCCCCGCCGATATGGGCGCCCTTCTCCGCTACCGAGCGGCGCATGAGCAGAACGAACAACACCAACATCAAGCCGACCGCAGCCGAAAAGGAGAAGACGTCAAAGTAGGCCAGTGACGAGGCCTGCTGAGCTCGCGACTGGTCGAGAACGCCCAACGCCATTTGATGTGACAATACAGCATCGCCGTTGTGCTGCAGGAAAAACGCCTGGCCCCGCGTCAACAGATTGTTGACCGGAGGGTTCAGGGGATCGAGGCTTTCATTCAGCCGCAGGGTATGAAACTGCTCGCGTCGTTCCTGAATAATTTGAGCGACCGAAGTTCCCACGCTGCCGCCTTCGTTGCGCAGCAGAGCGAGCAATCCAACGGCGGCGCCGCGGATCTCCTTCGGTAGATAGATAAACGCTGCCACGTTAAGGGGCGCGAACAGCATCGACAACCCCGCGATGACCACCACCCTCGGCCACACCACCTGCCACGGACTGATATCGAGGTTGAGGAGAGCCATCCAGTAGCTTCCCAGCGCCATCGTGAGTAGTCCGCCCGCCATCAGGTATCGGGCATCGACTCCGCGAGATAGCAGGGCGCCGACGACAACGAGCATGATGATCGCGAAGATCCCTGATGGCGATAGAACCAAACCCGAAGTGGTGGCGTCGTAGCCAAAAAGTGACTGCAGCAAGGCGGGAAGCGAAATGGTGTTGGCGTAGAGCACTCCGTAAGCGCAGAAGATAATGACGCAGCAGATGCCAAAGTTTCGGTCGGCCATCGTCCGGAGCGCGACCAGTGGATTGCGCAGGTGCAATTCGCGATAGATCAAGCCGCCGAGGCCGAGCGAAGAACAGGATCAACAGCCCCTGCACGCGATAGAACGGATCGCCGAGCCAGTCCCACTGCTGCCCCTTGCTCAGCATGACCTCCCAGCAAACCATCGTCACAGCTAGCAGACAGAGGCCGAGCACATCGAAGGGTTCGCGTCGATTGCGACTCCTGGCCCGTTCAGCTTGGAGATATTCCGGATCTTCGACCAGCGCGTGGCACATCAAATAGGCCAACAGGCCGACCGGCACGTTCAGATAGAAGATCCAGCGCCAGCCGTAGTTGTCGGTGATATAGCCGCCGAGCGTTGGCCCGACAACCGGCGCGAGCAGTGCCGCCATCCCAAAGATCGTCATCGCCTGGCCTTGTTTCTCTTGCGGGAACGCATCCAGCAGCACGGCCTGGCTGGAGGGTTGGAGACCACCGCCGGCCACACCCTGAAGCGCTCGAGATGCGATTATGAAGCCAAGGCTTCCGGCCATCCCGCACAACGCGGACGCCAACGTAAAAATGGCTATCGAGGCCAGGAAATAGTTTCGCCTGCCCAGCCGCAGCGCGAGCCATCCGGAAATCGGCAGGATGATCGCATTGGATGCGAGGTAAGTGGTGATGACCCACTCGCTGTCGACATTGGCAGCCGACAAGCCGCCGGCAATGTAACGCAAGGCAACATTCGCGATGGTGGTATCCAGAACCTCCATGAAGGTCGGGATTACCACCGCAACCGCTATCAGCCAGGGATTGACCGATCGCCTCGCGAGCGGAACCTGGAGCGCTGCGGCACTCATTGAGGGCAGGGGCAGAAACGGGACCAGTCGCGGATACTGAGGCTTGAAGCATCTTGCCGGCGTTCGGACCGGTAGGCGTCTCGTGGATGTACACGTACGGAGTGACCGATAGCCCGATGAACAGTGGAGCGACGTCAGGATCGTAGTTGGTCAATTCGATTCGCACCGGCAGCCGCTGCACAACCTTGACGAAGTTTCCGGTCGCATTCTCGGCCGGCAAAAGCGCCAGCGTAGATCCGGTTCCCATCGTGAATCCGGAAACGCGACCCTGAAAGTGCCGGTGACTGCCGTACATGTCGACGTCGAGCTCGACCGGTTGTCCGATGCGCAGATTCGCCAGTTGCGTCTCCTTGAAGTTGGCGTCGACCCAAATATCGGTGAGAGATCGCAACGCCATCAGCCCCTGCCCGGCGATAACCTGATCGCCCGGGTTGACGTTGCGACGCGTCACGACACCGTCGATGTCGGCGACGACATCGCAATAGGAAAGGTTCAGCTTGGCTTGATCGAGATTGGCTTGGGCCTCATTCAACTTGGCCTCAGCCTGTTTGACGTCGGGTGCATTACTTGGAAATCTCATCGAAGATCGCATCGATATTGCCGGACGAGTCGCGCTTGTAGAACTCTGCGAGCATCTCGTCGGGAGACTCATTGAATGAATGAAAAGACCCGAGCTCGGCCGCAGTCTGCATGAGTCGCTCCTGGGCAACCTTGACCGCTGAATAAGTTTGGTCGAGATTCGCGGGGATGCCGCTCAGGTCATCGCCGTTCTTGGGTGTGGGTGGCAGCCCAAGTTCAGCGCGAACCTGCGCGACATCATGCTGAGCCTTCTGTTGCTGTGCCTGAGCTACCGAAAAGGCTTCCTGGAACGAATCGAACTCCTGTTTTGATATAACCTGCTGTTGGTATAGCTGCTGCTCCCGCCCGTAGTCGGCCTGGGCCTTGATGAGGGTGGCATTCGCGGCTTGAAGAGCGTCTACTTTGGAGTGCAGGTCGGCGACCTGGTTGTTGAGGTTGTGCATCGCATTTGCCAGATCGAACCGTTGGCTGCGCGCCAAACTCTCAAGGCCCCGAACTTTCGCTTGTGCTGTGACAATGCCGGCCTGCGCGAGCGACAGCGCAGCTTGCGCGATATCGACCTTGACCTGGTACGGCTCCTTGTCAAGCTGCACAAGCAGCGCGCCCTTCCGCACCCGATTGTTGTCGTCCACCAGCACGCGCACGACTTGACCAGGCACCCGCGGCGCCACAAACGTCACGTGTCCGTTAACGTAGGCGTCGTCTGTTGACTCTGTTCTGAAGGCAGTGATGGCCCAGGGGATGGCCTCGTATAGCGCCAAAAGGACAAGCACACCGCCGGCGATCCACATCCACAGATGGCCGCCTTTGAGGCTGCTTCCCGGTTGGGGCTTGCGCGATTGGCGCATCGGCCTCGGCGTCGGTGCAGATGGCGCCGGTTCGTGGAGGGATTTGCCAGCGGACTCAGCTGAGTTTCCATCAGGCATTGGCTCGATCCTCCGTTAATTCACAACCGCAAGGCAACTGTACGATGTCCACGTTGCCCTGGCCGCAGAGCCGTTAACGTACGACCTCAGGCGGGCTGCGGCGACGCAGCGTCCAGGCGGACTGACGCGCCGCTTTTGCGCGTCGCGTAGCGGCTGAGCAGCCGCACGACCGCGGGCGTGACTTCGTCGATCGCCTCGCGGCGGAAGCCGACGACCTCCGGGCCGCGCGCGCGCATCATGCCCATCATCGAGAGCCGCAGCAGCGCCGCGACCGCCTGGCAGTAGCGGAAGCGCTCGAAGTCCATCGGCGCCATCGCGTGGTAGAGCGGGATGTACAGCGCCGCGAAGCTGCGCGCGCAGCCCGTTGCCGACGAGGTTGTCGCGCATCCATCGCGGCTTCTCGAGCGCCGAGGACGACAGGATCACCGCCGTCATCGCGGCGTCGAGATGGCGATCGCCGACGTCGGTATTGACCCAATCGATCACGCCGGTCACGCGCACTCCATCCACCACCACGTTCTGCGGATGATAGTCCATGTGCACCAGCGAATCCGGGCTGCGGCGGAATTTGGGCGCGCGCTCGGTGACGAGATTAAGCGCCTCGCGCAGGCCGGGCAGCGGGCCGTGTCTCGACGCGATTGGCGATTATCGCGAGCACGCGATCGAGCAGCGGCGAGCCGGCGCTCGGCGGCACCGATCGGGCGCATAGGCGCGCGGAATCTCGCGCAGGCCGGCGCTGCGCCGGATCGAATTTGTGGAGCTTCGATTGCGCGCGCACGAAGCGAGAAAAATCCCAGCGAGAAAGTTTTGAACGCGCTCGGAAAACTGCGCGTCGGCGAACAGCGGCCCGCCTGCGAGGCGCTGCATGATCAGAAACGGCGCGCCGAGGGCGCTGTGATCGGCCTCGAAGGCGTAGGGTCGCGGGACGCGGATAGCGCGCGGCGAACAGTCGATCGATCGTCAGTGTTCTCGCGCGCGCCCTTGGCGTCGGCGAGCGGAGCCCTGGTAGAAGCGCAGCACCATCGGCTACGCCGACCGGGATCTGCGGCGAAGCGACTTCGACGGCGCTGCGAGCGTGAATTCGAAGACCGTGGTCTCCCATCCGCTGGCAAGGACGCTCAAGCGCGCAACGCGGCGCGCCGAGATAAGTCGGCGAGGCGTTGCTCGATATCGGCGGGTCGAGCATCAGAAGGCGCGGGCAGAGAGTCCGCGCGAATCGCAGCGTAGTACAGGCTGGCGTCGCGCGCAATTGACCTGACACGCGTGTCAGGTGGGAGTCGCGCAGAACTCGGTTCTGATCGGATGCAGCGATCAACCGGATCGGCTGCTAGCCGAACTGCTGAGTCCGTCCTTGTCAGAACGTCCTGTGATGATGTGCGACGGCTGCGGCTTGCGACAGTTGCATCGGGCTCGCGGCGTTCCTGCTCGGAGGTGGCAGCCTCTCGTTGGGCACCGTCTGGCCGTCTTTGTGGTAGTGCTGCTGCACGATCGATGAGAGCAACGGGCCGCTGCGATCGCTGAGATCGATCGCGACTTCGACCGACAGCCCCAGGCGCAGCGGTTTGTCTTCGGGCGACGTGCCCGTCGATGACAATCTTAACCGGCACGCGCTGCACGACCTTGACCCAGTTGCCGGTCGCGTTCTCGGGCGGCAGCAGCGAGAACGCCGCGCCGGTGCCCATGCTGATCGAATCGACGTGGCCCTTGTAGGTGTAGCCGGGATAGATGTCGGCGACGATCTCCGCCTTCTGCCCGACGCGCACGTCGGTGAGCTGGGTCTCCTTGAAATTCGCCGTGACGTAGAGCTTGCCGCAGCGGCACGATCGCCATCAGCGGCTCGCCGACCTGGACGCGATTGCCGACGTGGGCAGTCTTGTGGGTCACGACGCCGGCGAACGGCGCCGTCAGCTTGGTGTAGTCGAGATCGAGTTTGGCTGCTTCCAGAGCCGCCTCGGCCTGCTTGACGACCGGACGGTCGTAGCGCGATTGGTCGTCGTACTGCGTGCCCGAGCGCGGCCTGCGGCCTGGGTCAACTGATGCTCCGCCAGCGCTTCATCGGCCACCGCGATGCGCAGGCCGGTGTCGGCCTGATCGTATTGCTCGGCGGAAACGACGCCCTGTTCCTTCAACGACTTGGCGCGGTCGTAATCGATTTGCGCCTGCTTGAGCTGCGACTGCACCAGCGACACGCCCGAGCTTCGCGGCCTCGCACGCCGGCATAAAGCTCGTCGACCGACTGCTTTGCGCGATCGAGCTTGGCCTGCGCCTGATCGACCTTGACCTCGAAGTCGCGCGGGTCGAGGGTCAGCAGCAACTGGCCTTCCTTAACTGTCCAGTTGTCCTCGACGTAAACGTTGGTGACGGTGCCGGCCACGCGCGAGAGCAACCAGCGCGACTGTGCCGTCAACATAAGCGTCGTCGGTGGTGACGTGGCTTTCGAGATATCCGTAGTAGTGAAAGGCGGGAATCGCGGCGGCGGCGATCGCAATGATCACCACTACCAAGAGTACCCGGCGCACTAGCTGCGAGTTCATACAATGATTTCAGGGGCGGGAAGATCCAGATGCATTTCTCGAATCGACAACTTGCTACAGAGGCTAAGTATGACGAATGGGCGAGGCTGTCAAACGTAGTGGGACGAACTGAGGCGGCGCGCGAATTATGCCGCTGCCACTGCGCTGACTCAACTCGCGTGCGGGTCAGGGCTCGCGAATCGTCGCGTTGGGACCCTTCATCACGGTGGCTACCACCAGGCCGCCGAGCGTCATGTTGGCGGTGAAGGTGCCGAAATCCTGAGCTGCCGAAAAACGTCGCATCAACTTTTCCGTCCGGCGTGTCGAACAGGATCAACGTCGGCGCGCGCGGCATTGATAATGAATCCGGTTTGTGATGTCCTCGACCAGCGCCGTGTAATTCTGCGTTGAGCGGACCGCTGACGAAGATGCGCAGGTCCGGATCGGCCGGCGGCGGGATCGAGGTCAGCGTGCCTCCCGCCTGCACCGAAACCTGCCGAATGGTGCGCTGGTGGACTGCAGGTCGGCCACGTGGTTGGCGTTGATTATTTCGAGACTCAGCAGGTTGCCGCTGCTGGTGGTTTTGGTCGCGACCAGCGGGGCCAGCGCGAGGGATTGTTGCATATGAAGACGGCAGAGCGGGACGTTGCCCTGAAACGTCCAGGACGAGTTCGCGTCCGATACGGTTGCGGTGAACGGCGTGCCGACGTCGCCGAGGATCTCGTACGAGGCAGCTTCGGGCCGTTGGGCGTATTGCCGACGCTGCCGGAAAATCCGGACTGGTTGTTGCACGCCGCGATTGCAATCGCGAGCGCCGCGCCGATTGCGCCCAGCGAAAATGTTCGCACGAGATATCGCATCAGTTGGAGTGCCTTCGTGATCACAGGGTTGGCGTCGCCGTCGGAGTAGGCGGTACCGGCTGGACTACCGTGTTGCAGATGCCGGGGCATGAGCCGTCGGGATTCGAGCAGGTCGTTGGGCACTTGATCGCCGGCGTCGGCGTGGGACTCGGGCCCCCGGCAAGTGGCGGCGGCGGTATCGTCACGTTCGCGGCGGTGTCGGCGACCGGCGAGGGCGACGGGATCGCAAGTGGCGCCACGCTCGGCTCGGGAATCGGAAGCTGAAACTTCTGGACCTGGTAAGTGTCGCCGGGAGCGCAGAAACAGTAGTTGTTGGTTGGCAGGGGAATTGGGCGACTGATTTTGCACGAGACCGCTCGTTATCTGCACGGATTGCGTCGAGGCCGGGTCTACTTTCTCCAAAACTACCGAGGTGCCGAGATTGGCGTTGGCGACACGTGCCCTGATAACACTGCCGTGACCGACGCAATCGATCTGTCTGTCGTCGGCAAAGGCCGCGGTCGCGGTACGCGCACGCCCCCGGGGCATAACTGAGGTGCGGGCCCGACTGACGTCTGATTACACCGCGATGCTGTGGCCTGGATACGGGTCCGGTGAGCCCTGGTAGAGATCGATCGTCGTCGCGAACAGATCGAATACCCGGGGCAGCGGCGTCATCGATCCGGGAATCGGCAGCGTCGGGACGTTAATCGTAAAGGGAACGCAGTCGGAATGGACCTGACGGGCAGTTCGCGGCGTTCGAATGCGTGATGCTGACCGGCATCGGCAGCGCGCTCTCGATATTGTTGGTGCCCGGTGTCTTCGGCGAAAACCTGGACCAGCGTGGTCTCCCCGGGGAATTGGCGGCATGATCGGAATATTGCCTGTGATGTAGCCGGTGGACAGCGTCAGGTTGCAATTGGAGAAACGGTGCTGCTGCCGAGCGGTGCGCATGCCGCCGGCGGCCATTCCGAGCCCGTGCTCGGCTGCGCCTGCACCAATAGAGTGATCGTAGCCCGGGCGCCAGTAACCTCCATCACATAGGCGCCGCTTTTCGGCAGCGCCGGAATGTTGTCGAACTGGGCGGAGTCTAGATCGATCCCGGCAGCGGGAAGTTGCCGGCGTTGTCGGTATTCGCGGTCAGCAACGGCGACGCATTGTTCGGGATTCGCCAGGCAACAGTCGGCCGTTCGCGATGTTGAATCGGGCGGAAGCAACATTGCGAGCGTCGCACCGACGATGGGTGACTTTGCCTTGCAGCCGTCGGTGACTGGCCGGATAAATTGCCCAGCGACTGAACGGTGACACTGTCGATACTTGAAGTCGGCCGTGATCGGCTGGTTGTCAAGGGAAACAGCGGCGCTAACCGCTGTGCGGCGTAGGTCAGTGCCGCCGCCGGTCAACCGCCAGATCATAGAGCGTTCCGAACCCATTGGCGATCCGACACCCCGCCCGCCGCAGGAACATTAGCGTATAGCTCCCGTTTTTGACCTTGGCGGTCGCAATCGCAGTATCCGGTTCCGATGCCTCGGCCGTGACCGACAACTTGCGGATCTTTCCTACCCTCGATGCTGCCGGCGTGCCCGAAACGGTTGACGGTTACGACCCGTGACCGTGCCCAGCATCGCGTTGTCGGAAGAGTGTTCAGTGTGACCGTTCACAGTGTAAGCACCGCCCGGCGTCGGCGGAGCCACGAGTTACCACCATCGTCACTTTAAGGATCAATGGCGACAGCTTGCCCTTCTCGGCGAGACTATCCCGTCCGGATCGTGCTCGTCACTTCGAATATGTTGCTGTTGGTCAACAGTGAGCGGATAATGGATGCATCCGTCGGCGTTGCCGAAGGTCGGGGCGCGGTCGGACAGGTGGGGACCAAATAGCCGGAAATGTTCGGATCGATCCGGATCTCGGCGACGTTGTAAGTCCCGGCTTTCACGCCGGAGGTGTTGAAGAGCTGCGGCGTGTCCTGCAGGTTGTTCAGATCGATCTGCAGCTCCGCGCTCGAATTGGAGCCGCCAACGCCCGGCGGCGCCGGAATGGTTTGCCAGCCGCCGTTGCCCGGGCCGGCGTTGGCTTTGGAATTGACGTCGAACCGAGATGACATTGAGTAGAACATTCTGAAAACCCGGGGGCGGGACGCCCACAAATCCGATTTCAAGGGACGAATTTTTGCCGGCCCAGGCGGCGCCGGCGTTTGCCAGCAACCCGCAAAATGACGATGGCGAAAGGAATTATCAGACCGCGAGCAGTCCGGTGCACAAAAAAATATTTCACTCGGAATCCATCAATGAAGAATTCGAGTCAGCGATTGGGATAACCTAACCGGTGTGCGAAGGCAAGAATACAATCGCTCGAATGAACGTCCAATTGATACAGGGAGCTTGACTGATTGCCTTCCCGATCCGGAGAATATGTCTGCCAGCGATGAACTCCTCGAATCGAAACCTCCGCCTCGCCGCCAGTGTTTACGTTTTTCCTCGTGATCTGGTTTCGCTTTCGCGGTTCGGGTGACCGCGGCCGAATGCGAGCCTGAAAATCACTACCGGAAATCCCGGCCTCGAACATTTCGACACCGATGGCGGCGTGGAGCTCGACTTCGGCCTGACCGATGAAAACGGCAATCCGGTCGGCAATCTTCGTCCCGACAACGTCAAAGTTTTCGAGGACGGCAAGGAAGCCAAGATCATCGATTTCCGCGGCGTCGGCCAGGGCCGTCCCGGTCGACATCGTCTTCGTGCTCGACGTCACCGAATCGATGCAGCCGTATATCGACGCCGTCAAGCAGAACATGATCGCATTCGCCCAGGACCTCGCGTCGAACAACCGCGACTACCGGCTCGGCCTCGTGACCTTCGAGGACTACGTCGTCTCCCAGTATCCCGACTGCAATTGCGAGTATCGCAATCCGCTCACTTCGAACGTCAAACAAGTTCAGCGATTGGGTCGGCACGCTGCACGCCGGCGGCGGCGGCGACATCCCCGAGGATCAGCTCGACGCGCTCGCCTATGCGGCGAACTTTCCGTTCCGCCCCGAGGCGAAGGCATCATGATCATCGTCACCGACGCGCCGCCGCCATAAAGCGGCGACGGCTCCCGATACCGCAGCACGATCAGGCCTATCGCGACCATCATCCGCGCGACAATGACGTTACTGAGATGACCGGCGACAAGGTCGCCGAGCATGCTCAAGAAAAACGGGCTCACTCTCTATGCGGTGGTGCCGCCGCCGTTCATCGCGCCCGAGTACCAGGAAATCGTCGATGCGACCCACGGCCGCTCGTACAACATCATCACCGAGGAAGGGCGCTTCGCGTCGCTGGTGCGCGAGATCGGTCATTCGATCGCGACCGAGTATTCGCTGACCTATCGAACGCCGCGGCCGATCGAAGACGGCACCAATCGCAGCGTTCAGCTGAAGGTCGACTACAACAGCGAATCCGGCGACGCCGAGACTTCCTACCAGGTGCGCGGCGTCGGCGGCGCCGCGATCAACGTGCCCGGAGGATGTCGGGCGACTCGGCCGACGAGCAACTCGACCGGCACCGGCCTCAAGCAATTGTCGTTCAATTGGTGGAACGGCGCGGTGCCGCTGATCGCGATCCTGGGGCTGTTCGGGCTGTCGCGGATGAAGCTTCGGCGTCTCGGCCGACGAGCTTAAGGCCATCGTCGAGGCGCAGGGCGCACCGTCGATCCGGATGCCGTCAGCGGCGGCGCCGGCGGCGCGCGTCGCGCAGCCGCGCACCCGCCGCGAGGCCGCCGCAATCGCCGGTCACGGCGCCGCGCGGCGCGGGAGTCACGCAGGGTGCACGGCTGGTCGCCGTCGATCGCATCGACCCGGTGCCAGCCGAGTACTCGCTGATGAAGGACGAAATCTCGATCGGCCGCGGCGAGGACAACGACGTCGTCATTCCGCATGCGAGCGTGTCGCGACAGCACGCGCGCCTGATGCGTCGCGACGGTGGCTTCGAGCTGATGGACCTGAATTCGACCAACGGCAGCTACGTCGACGATCGCCAAATCCACGGCTCGGCATTCCTGAGCGCCGGCAGCCACCTGCGCCTGGGCGACATCCGCTTCGTGCTACAGCTGTAACTGCATTTCCAAAGCATGCCGGAAAGTTGGGAGGATAAATTCGAGTCGCTGCGCGCGAGCCGGGTTCTCACTCACAACGCAGACTACCTGGAGTTCCTGGTCAACAAGGTGTGGCGAATCGACCGCGCACCGGTGCGAGTCGCGGAGTTCGGATGCGGCTACGGACGGTTCGCCTCGATGCTGTTGCCGCTTCTCGCGGCCGCGAGCTTCTACACCGGCTTTGATTCCGCCGCGACGCTCGTTGCCAAGGGCCGTGAGATCTTCGCGGAATCGCCCTACTCGATATCGTTTGTCCGCGGCGAGGTGCACGACGCGCCGCTGCGCGACCGCAATTTCGACGTAACGATCGCTCATCTTGTGCTGATGCACGTGTCTAATCCCGAGCTGGTGCTGCGCGAGATGCTGCGCGTGACCCGTCCCGGCGGACTGCTGATTGCCTGCGACGCCAACCGCAACGGCAACAACGCTGTTCTCCATATCGAAGAAACCGACGAGCAGGAGGCGCTTGCCCTCGAAGTTTTCCAGGCCGTCAATCGCAGTATCCGCCGCGAGAGTGGTGTCGACTACAATATCGGGATGAAGACGCCCTTCATGATGCATCGTCTTGGACTGGAGAACGTGCAGGCGCGCATGAGCGATTCGGTCGCGCTGCTCATTCCGCCACTGGATACGGCGGAGAAGCAGCAAATCTTCAAAGCGATGTGCAGCGAGGGGCTCGGCTATCAGCCCACCGACCAGGCGGAGATCGATCGATGGCGCGAGATGCTCGTCAGGCGCGGTGTTTCACGCGAGGCCGCTGACAAGGAAATCAAGCGCGAGCTCGAGCGCGACTTCCTCCACAAGGGAATGAACTACCACACCGCCTCGGCCTGCGCGTTCACATTCAGCTTCGGCACGGTGCCCGTGGCCGGATAACTCCGGGCTCATCCCGTCCCGATCAGTGACCCTCTCGTTCGAGCGCCTGCGGCGCCAGCATCGAGGTGTCTACCGTGCCCATATCGATATACCAGCATTCGCGGTCAGGCGCGGTCGCGCCGGGCATATAGACGACTGAGCTGGCGCCGGTCTGCAAATCTTCGTCCACCAGGCCCAACTGGAACATCCGCTTGTACGGATAGATTGCGACTCTGGCGTCGGGCACCGGCCGGTCTCGATAAGTGTTGAAGGTCGCGAGCGTCTTCCACAACTTGCCGTCGCGATCGTACTGGTCTGACGCCGTGATGAACCATCCTTCGGAATCGATGTAGAGGATTCGCTTGGGGATCGTGAGATCGCGTCCCGGCTTCGCCACTGCTTCGATCACATACAGATGGCGCATCTCCCAATTTTCCGGGCAAATCGATCTGCCGCCATCGTACGGGCATTGCGCCTCCGGCGAATGTTCTGCATTCACCGACGCGAGCATGTCCTTCTCGCCCAGGAACCGGTAGGTGAAATCTTCGATCTTCGCCGAGAACCCGAAATACGAATCCGGATCGAGTGTGTTGGCGTAGGGGCGGTGCCGCCGCCTCCTCCTGCACCGCCGCCGCCGTAAGCGCCACCTCCGCCGCCGCCGAATCCCGGCAGCGCCCCGATACTGTCCGCGAGCACGTCCGCCGATTCACGACGCAGCTTGCGCGTCTGCGGATTGTACACCCAGACATTGTCTTCGACTTTTGGATCGATATACCGCTGGCGCACCATCCCGTAGCCGCGCAGCGACGATCGGCTCGAGGAACGGAAAGAAGCCGAAGCGGTATCGAATGCCGCTGGCGACGCCATCGGGATCGGTCGGTATCGGCGGCACTTCGATCCGGCCGATATTGTTGTAGAACGCGAAGTGCCCGACCGTGTAGTAGCTCAGCGGCGATGCCGGTGGCGTTGCTTGTCGAAGGTGGCAACCTCCGGAAAGCGCATGTCGATATCGTCGCTGTAGAGCGGCCGGTAAGCTGTAATTCCACATCACCTTGGTCGCCATTTGCGGATCGTTCGGATCGAGCAGCGGAAACGGCTGTCCGGCGACGTAACCCTTGAGCGTCGCCGTCGGGCAGTGAGCTGGACTTGTGGCGAGTACTTCTCGGTCGCGGATCTTGAACGGCGGCGGCCAATCGAGCTGGTCGGTCGGCACGATCCGTCAGCTGCATGCCCCCGCTGCACCAAGATGTAGTTGCCGGGGCTCAGCAGCTCGGCCACTTTGTATGCATTGTCCGTGGTGATCACATCGCCGGGTTTGACTGCGGCTGCGCGGGCGTCAACGCGAACATCATCGTCGCCAACAAGGTTCCAGCCAACAATTCGAAGCGATAGACGCGTCGCATGGGCCCTCCTTACGTGCGTGCAGCGCCGGCTCGGCGCGTTGGCGGATCATCTTACAGCAGTCAGGCTCGCATCGAAAATGTCCTGACTTGATCGTTCGCAGCCGCGCTCCCTATGATGTCAGCAGACGGCGTCGAGGTCAGTTGCCATGAAAAAAATTATTTTCACGCTCGCCATGTTCGCGATCGCGCTTTCGGCGGTCGTATTCATCGCCTCCCGGGGAGGCGCGCAGATGCGCGGGATGATGATCCCGCTGACCACCACGATGGTCATCACCAAGCCCGCGCCCGGGACAAATTTTCGGCAACCAGCAGGTGGTCACGATGGGCGTGAGCGGCAAGATTTACAAATTCGTGCTGAACGACGCCTACGTCGACGACCCTCGCGGCATAATCCATTGGCCCGACGTTTGGCAGTTGGTCCGCCAGTACCGGCCCAACTTCAACGTCACCGGCATCGACGAAGATACCTTCGCCAAGATGGAGCCCGGGCAGACGCTGACCGTGCGCGGCATGTTCTCGCCCAACAACCAGACCTACGAAGTGATGGGCACGGAGCCCGGCGGCGGCAACTTCGCCCCCGCCCAGCACTACTAGGGGATGGCCCCGGAAGAACGTAATCGAATGTGAAACCCGCCGTGGGTTTCAGGCTTCCCAGGGCAGGGGTGACCCCTGCACCCGGTATTAGAAAGAAAGGATGCGGGACCTCGTCCCTGTTAGGAAGTTAGTTCGGGGGAGGGATTTCCTACACGTCCGTTTCGGGAAGGGGTTCGGGGTTAGGTTGCCGGGCATCGCTTCACGATCTAACTCCCCATAATCGCCGCCAGCTTGCTCTCCCGATACGCGAAAATCTGCGCGAGGCTTCGCGCTGACGAAAAAGTGATACGCGATTTCGCCGAGCGGTCCGAGCGGCATCGCATACTCGACGCGATCCTTCATCTCGGTTGCGCCGCTGCCGATGTCCTTGAAGCTGTGGCTATGACGCCATAGTGCGTACGGCCCTTTCTCCTGCACGTCGACAAACTTGTTCGGCGCGTCGACCACTTCAATCCGCGTCCGCCAACGCACCGGCACGCCATACAGCCGAATCTGGTAGTCGATAACCGGTGCCGGGATGAACCGCCTCGGGCGGCGGCGAGAGAAATTTGAAATTGAGAAACGCCGGCGTGAGCCACTGGAGATTGCGCGGATCGGAGAAAAATCTGAAGGTCTCGCCGAGTGGGCGCGGCACGATCTGAGTACGTTCCAGGACGCGGACTTTCATGCAGTCGAGCGTATGGGATTCGCGATGGCGAGAACGCTTCGGTCATGCGCGAAAGGCGTACAAGTTGTGCGGCTATCCGCCCGTAGTGTAGCTTTGAAGGCTCGAATCACAGGGAAAAAGCGGCTAAAAATCGGGTAAATGAAAAAACTTACAGGAGCACAAATCGTTATCGAGAGCCTGATCGCCGAAGGCGTCGATGTAATCTTCGGCTATCCCGGCGGCGCGATCCTGCCCACTTACGACGCGCTGCTCGACTCGAAAATCAAGCACGTTCTCGTCCGCCACGAGCAAGGCGCGACTCACATGGCTGAGGGCTATGCGCGCGTCAGCGGACGCCCCGGCGTCGTGCTCGTAACCTCGGGCCCCGGCGCGACCAACACCGTCACCGGCATCGCCGACGCCTACATGGATTCGACTCCGATGGTGGTGCTGTCCGGCCAGGTTCCGACCACGATGATCGGCAACGACGCTTTCCAGGAAGCGGATTTCGTCGGCATCACGCGTCCATGCACCAAGCACAATTTTCTCGTCAAGAACGTCAAGGATATTTCGCGCATCATCAAGGAAGCGTTTTACATCGCCGGCAGCGGGCGCCCCGGTCCGGTCGTCGTCGATTTGCCCAAAGACGTGCAGCAGGCCGAGCACGCTTTCCATCCTGTCCGAGAAAGTCGAACTGCGCGGCTACAAGCCGACGATTCGCGGTAATCCGCGTCAAATCGAGCGCGCCATCGAGGCGATCGAGAAAAGCTCGACGCCGCTGTTCTACGTCGGCGGCGGCGTGCAATGGTCCGGCGCGGCGGCGGAGTTGCGCGAGCTGGTCAAAGGACTGGGCATTCCGGTTACCGAAACCCTGATGGGACTCGGATCGTTCCCGGCCTCCGACTCGCTGCGGCTCGGGATGCTCGGGATGCACGGTTCGTACGGCACCAACACGGCGGTCTGCAACACCGACTGCCTGATCGCAGTCGGCGCGCGCTTCGACGATCGCGTCACCGGCAAGATTTCCGAGTTCGCGCCGAAGGCCGAAACGATTATCCACATCGACATCGACCCGTCGTCCATTTCGAAAAACGTCAAGGTCGACATTCCGATCGTCGGCGACATCAAGTCGGTGCTCACCGACATGCTGACTCAGATCAAGGGCCGCGAGAGTATCGCGCAAGCGCCACGCCGACTGGGCGAAATGGCATCAGCAGATCCTCCAGTGGCAGAAGGAGAAGCCGCTCTACGAGAACAATCATCGCGGCGAGAGCGTCTCTCCGCTCGACGTGATCTGCCGAGCTGCACAACATCACGAAGGGCGACTGCATCATCGCGACAGACGTCGGCCAGCATCAGATGTGGATGGCGCAGATGTTCCCGTTCGAGCATCCGCGCTCGTGGCTGACCTCGGGCGGACTGGGCACGATGGGCTACGGATTGCCCGCCGGAATCGGCGCGACTTTCGCGGCCCCCGACAAGAAAGTCGTGGTGATTTCGCGGCGACGGCTCGATCCAGATGAACATCCAGGAACTCGGCACCGCCGTGCAGTACAACGTCGATATCAAAGTGATCATTCTGAACAACTACTTCCTCGGGATGGTTCGGCAGTGGCAGGAGAAGTTCTATGCCGAGCGGTATTCGTACTCGGCGATGTCGGTGCCGAACTTCGTCAAGCTCGCTGACGCATACGGCGCGCGCGGCTTCCGAATCGAGAAAGCGAAAGACATGGTCGCGACGATGAAGGAAGCATTCGCCACGCCCGGCCCGGTGTTGATCGACGTAGTGATCCCGAAGGAAGAAGCCGTGATGCCGATGATTCCGCCCGGCGGCGCAATGTCCGAAATGCTGTTCGCCTGAGAAAAAAATCAGGAGCAGAAGCAGAATCCTGAATCGCGCGCAGGATAGCGCGCTGTATCAGGACCCTCACCTTAATCCTCTCCCTCACAGGGAGAGGGGAAACGGAGGTGCATCACATGGCGGCGCGCGTACCCTATCTGAATCGCGAGGACCTGCCGGAAGCGACCGCGTCATCTTCGACAATCTCGCTGCCGAGCGCGGCGGCACCGTCGGCAACATCTTCAAAGCGCTCGCGCATACTCCAAACTTGCTGCGCCGCTTCTGCCAGATGGGCAGCGAGCTGCGCAACAAGACCGCGCTCGATCCGAAACTCCGCGAGCTCGCCATCTGCACCGTCGGCCGGCTAACCGATGCGCAATACGAGTTCGTGCATCACTGGAATATCGCGCGCCGCGTTGGCGTCTCGCGCGAACAACTCGAGGCGCTCGCCGACTGGGAAAATCGCCAGCGTTCAACGATCACGAGCGCGTCGTGATCCGCTACGCCGTCGAGGCAACCAACAACATCCGCGTGACCGACGCAACCTGGAACGCGCTGAAGGCATTCCTCGACACACGCCGCCTGATGGAACTGGTGCAGAACGTCGCGTTCTACAACATGGTCGTCCGCGTGCTGGTGCCGGTCGGCGTGGAGCTGGAACCGGGCACGACGAAGCAGTAAATCCTCGACATGATCAAGGCGTTCAACTTCTTCAAGCGCAAGCCCGGCCTGAGCGTTGCGGACTTTCGCAAGTACTGGCTGAACGAGCACGCCGAGATAATCCGTGCGATCCCGGAGCTGCGAAAATACATCGCGTCGATCACGCTGCCATCGGCATATAAGAATCGCGAGCCACTGTATGACGGCATCTCCGAGGCATGGTTCGACGACGAAGCCACGCTTCGTGGCGCCGCAGATTCAGCGCCCCGACGCGCTGCATCTGTCGACGATGCACAGTTTGTCGACATGTCGACGACCGGCTCGATTATCGTCGATGAGATCAGACAGAAAGAGGGCGCGCTGCCCGACGGCGCTGTGAAGGTGCTCTCGATGCTGACGCGCAAGCCCGGCAGCGACGTGGCGACATTCCAGTCATACTGGCGAACGCATCACGGCGCGCTGGCCGCGAAGATCCCGCAGGCGCGGCGCTACATCCAATGCCACGTTCGGCCGTCCGCGTACGCCGACGGGCGCGCGCCGCGCTACGACGGCGTCGCCGAGATGTGGTTCGACAGCTTCGACGCGGTTCGCGACTCCGGCAGCACCGACGAGTATCGCGCAGTGCGCCTCGACGAGCCGAAATTCCTCGCGCTGCCATTCCCGTTCATAATCGCCTCGGAACACCGAATCGTGTGACGCATCCGCATCCAGACTTTTACGAACAGGGCATCGACCTCTTCAACGAGGGACGCTTCTTCGAATGCCACGAGGCGTGGGAAGAAATCTGGAAGCGCTCCGACGGCGAAGTGAAACTCTTCTACCAGGGATTGATCCAGGCCGCCGTCGCGATCCTGCACGCGCAGCGCGGCAATCTCGAAGGCGCGCGCTCGCTGTACGAGAAGGCGAAGGCCAAACTCGATCCGATTCCGCTCGAGCACATGGGCCTCGCAATCGGCGAGCTGCGCATCGAGCTGAGTCGATTTATCGAAGCCGCAATCCGCGCTGATTGCGGCTTGCTCCCCCGACCTCCTCGCCTGCGACGAGTGCTGAAATCATGACCAGACGACGATTCCTTGCGATGGTGGCGCGTGCGGGTGCGGTCATCTCGATGACGGCGGGCAAAGCTTTCGCGTCGATCGCGCGGTCGGGTGGGATGCAGTATCGGACGCTGGGGCGCACGGGTGCGAAGGTCTCGCTCATCGGGATCGGCGGTTACCATATCGGGCAGCCGAAGGATCCCGCGCGACGGTATCGCGATTATCCGCAGCGCGATCGACAACGGCGTTACCTTCATGGACAACTCGTGGGACTACCATCTCGGCGAGAGCGAAATCCGGATGGGCAATGCGCTGCGCGACGGCTACCGGCAGAAAGTCTTCCTGATGACCAAGGTCGACGGGCGCACGCGCTGGACGGTCGATTGGCAGCTCGACGAGTCGTTGAAGCGTTTGCAGACCGATCACGTCGACTTGCTGCAGATTCATGAAGTGATCCGCGACAACGATCCCGATCGGGTCTTCGGCAAGGACGGTGCAATCGAAGCGCTGATCGCCGCGAAGAAGGCCGGCAAGATTCGCTTTTTCGGATTCACGGGGCATAAGACTCCGGCGATGCTGCTCAAGATGATCCGGCTCGCCGACCAATACGGCGTCACCTTCGACACGGTGCAGATGCCGCTCAACGTGATGGACGCGCACTACGACAGCTTCCAGCATCAGGTGCTGCCGGTCGCGCTCGCGAAGAACATGGGCGTGATCGCGATGAAGTGCTTCGGCGACAATTTCATCATGCAGAGTAAAACCGTCACGCCGATCGAGGCGCTCCATTACACGATGAACCTGCCGATCAGCACGCTGGTCGTCGGATGCGAATGGATTGGGTACGTTCAGCAGGCGGTAGACGCGGTGCGGACGTTTCGGCCGCTTACGGAAGCGCAGGTGGCGGCGATCCTCGCGAAGACTGCGGAGGCAGCGAAGGGCGGGCAGTTCGAATATTACAAGACGCGCGACACATTTGACGGAACCTCGAGAAATCTCAAGTGGCTAGGGTGAATGTCGAATAGTCAATGAGCTATTGGCGCGCGGCGGAAATGATATCGGTATGAGTTTGGGGCGACTGACTATTGGCGCGGCCGCGGGAGTCGTACCTTTGAAGGCGGCTTGCAGCGCGTAGTATCCCGCGCGTGGCGTCAGCACGTCGGCGCCGCCATTCAGCGTTCCCGGTCCGTGATCGGCGGCGAGGAGCACGGGAGAATCCGGACGACGCTGAGCGCTCGTAGCGACTGACATCAGCCCGAACCATTCCTCATCCCAGTAGGACGCGAAGCCGCGGCCGGGCTCGCCGAACGGAAACTTGCTTCTCTCTATCGTCGTGTCATGCGACGACCAGGTCTCAGGCCGGCGCTGAGCTTCCTTCCACCATTCGTCCTGGAACTCGAAAATGTATCCGCCCGACAGAATGCCGCCGCGCGCCGTCGAGAGCGTCGATTGAGGTCCGTAGATATCGGATGCGATCTGTTGAATCAGCCTGGCCGTGCGATATCCCGGCGCGCCATGGAATTCACCTGCGGCAGAAGGGCTCACGCTCACCCAATCCGGATTCGGCGGCGGCGGCGGCTGTCCGTCGCGAGTGCGGATCGAAGCGGGCGCGCCCCACTCAGTCAGAACGATAGGCTTGGGAACAGGATTGGGCGGCTCGGTGCCCATCGCGCTGCCGTTGGTGTAGTGGCCGTCAACGATCCAGCGTTTGAAGTTTGCGACGTCTTCGGTTTCGGGCCTGCGATATGCGTTGAAACCCCAGACGTCGAGTGCGTAGATATCGGCGGGATACGCTCGTCGCCGATTCGCCGAGTTGCAATCGGGCCCGGGGTTGGCGCCGTTCAGATCGACGCACACCGGAATCGTGCGGCCGCCGGGATGCGCGTTGGCGGCGTCTTTGAAAGTGACTAGTGACTTCAGCAGCATCGGCGCTTCGGGCGGTGGATAGTCGGCGAACGCCGTCATTGTGAGTTTGTCCGGTGCGTAATGCTTCGCGATGCCGCCGAGCCGGTTGAGATATTGCCAATAGTCAATGTACCGGTCGGTGCCGCGCGCGAGCGGCAAGTTGGTCTCGTTGCCAATAGCAAATCCAAGCACCGCGGGATGATAGCCATAGCGCTGCGCGAGCCACTGAGTAGTGCGCTCGATATACATTCGCTCGTCGTGCTCCAACGCGGAGTCGGGATTAGTGCCCGAAAACGCAAACCACGGATCAACAGAAATTCCGATCACTACGTAAATCGGGTTGACGCCATGGTTCCAGCACAGGTCCAGGAATTGATCGCCGCCATCGTGCGCCGGCCATTCGGCGAAGCCCGCGGGCGCCGCAGTCGCGCCGAAGCGAACTCGCGGGCCTACGCTCCAATCGAGCGTCCTCCATTTCGACATTTCGGCGGGCGTCATCGGAACCCATTTCCACCATGCGTAAGTGCGGATACTGTTGGCGCCGAGTTGACGGACGAGCCCGTCGGGGAAACTGACGCCAGTCGCGCGGTCGTTGTAGGTCGCGCCCCACAGATCTCGCATCCAGATTGGCGCGTAGGTCAGATGAGCGGGATCCCCCCAGAAATAATCCGAACCGGGAATGGTCGACGCGGCGTCATTGATCGGGCGCGGCGAGTAGTCGACGCCTTTGATGACGAACGGGACGGGCGCGCCACCGTTCAGCGACAGCAGGATCGTCTTATGATCGTTCGCGACGGACCATCGGATGGTCGAGGAATCGGGCGGTAATAAGCGTCGTCGAGGACGCGTCGCCGACGTTCAACACGATCGCGATCGCAAGAGTGACGGCGAATGCAAGCGCGCGCGCGTACCTGCGGCCGGCCTCGACGGCCCATGACTGAATCAACTTGATGCGTTCCCCCGCTCAGGCAAAGAAGCAAGCGGTATACCCCGATTCGGCGCGCGTTTTCAACGCATCGCTGGAAGGATTCGCGCAATCGCGCCCGGGTGCTGCCATCAGGAGCAGCATCTGCGGGTTGAATGATCGAGTTTCGGCGCGGATGCAGGCTTTCAGGCGCGGACTAGAACGGGATGTCTTCGTCGTCCATCGGCGCGACGTCGTCGCCACCGCCACCGCCTGCGCTTGCCGGGACGCGACCTCTGCCGCCGCCGAAACCTCGGCGTCATCGCCTGCTGGCGCGCCGCCGCGTGAGCTCAGGAACTGCACGCGCATCGCGACAATGTCAGTGGCTTTGCGCTTGCCGCTGCCGTCTTTGGCTTCGTATTCCCGGTAAGAAATTCGCCCTTCGATATAGACCGAGCTGCCTTTCTTCAAGTACTGAGCGCAAGCCTCGCCTTGTTTGCCCCACACAGTGATATTGTGCCACTCGGTGCGTTCCTGCCGCGTGCCGCCCTTGTCGGCGAACTGACTCCGTGGTCGCAATTGAAAAGCTCGTCACCGACGAGCCCGAATTGGTGAAGCGAGTTTCGGGATCGCGACCGAGATTGCCGATGAGAATTACCTTGTTTACCGACGCCGCCATCTTCTCCACCTCATGTCCGAAAAGTAGCCCCGCCCCGTTCGCAAGGCAAGCCGGCGCGCCAGTCGTTGCATAGCGGCTTTCGCAGCCGATCTGTGACCGATATAATTCGCGTCGGTGCGGAGGCAGGATAGGGCGATGGCGGCAGGCACTTCCATGACCGCTCCGGTACGAATCGTGGCCCTTGGCGGGCTGGGCGAGATCGGCCTCAACTTGATGGCGATCGAATGCGCCGGGCGCGCGATCGTCATCGATTGCGGCGTGATGTTTCCCGACGAGCCCGCGCTCGGACTGGGCACGTTCATCCCCGAGATGGCGTGGCTGGAGCGCAGCCACGTCGCGGTCGAGGCGGTAGTACTCACACACGCGCACGAGGATCACATCGGCGCGCTGCCGCATCTGCTGCGCCGCTTCAACGTTCCCGTCCACGGCACCGACATCACGCTCGCGTTCACGCGGCGGCGCCTCGCCGACGCAGAGTTCGACCTGCCGGTCGATCTGCGGACGATCAGCCGCGCCACGCTTTCGAGGCCGGGCCTTTCACTGTCGAGCCAATTCGCGTCACGCATTCGACGCCGAACTCGATCGCGCTCGCGATTCGCACGCCGGCGGGCATCATCGTTCATAGCGGCGATTTCAAGATCGACGACGCTCCGGTGGACGGCGAGCTGTTCGATCGTCAGCGCTTTGCCGAGCTTGGCGCGGAAGGCGTCGCCGTGCTGCTTTCCGATTCCACCAACGTAGAGCGTCCGGGCCGTTCGGGCTCCGAGAGTTCGCTTAAGCCGGTGCTGCGCGAACTCACATCGCGGGCGCGCGGCAGGTTTTTTCTGTCGGCGTTTTCATCGCATCTGCATCGCATTCGGCAGGTGGTCGAAGTCTCGCGCGAGTTCGGCCGCCGCGTCGTTCCGCTCGGACGCGCGATGGCGGAGAGCGTGCGCCTCGGTCTCGAAACCGGGCAGCTTCCGTTTGCGCAAGCGATGTTCGTCGAGCCGGACGAGGCCGAGTTCATCGACGGTCATCGGCTGAGCTACCTCACCAGCGGCAGCCAGGGCGAGCCGCTCTCGGCGCTGGCGAAACTCGCCAGCGACTCGCATCCGCGCGTGCGGATCGAGCATGGCGACGTGGTCGTGCTCTCGTCGCGCTTCATTCCGGGCAACGAGCGCACCATCAACACTCTCGTCAATCGCCTGTACCGGCAGGGCGCCGACGTGGTCTACGACGCGGTCGCGCCGGTGCACGTGTCGGGGCACGCGAGCCAGGACGAGCTGGCCGAGCTTGATCGCGCTGACGCGGCCGCGCCACTTCATTCCGATTCATGGCGAGTATCGTCATCTGAGCCGTCACGTCGCGCTCGCGATCGCCGCCGGAATTCCCGAGCACGACTGCTTCCTGCTCGAGGACGGCGATTCGCTGGTGCTGAGCGGCGGCGAGGCGCGTCGCGGACCGACGGTCGAGGCGGGCCGCGTGATGCTCGAAGGCGTCGATAGCGGCGACCCCGCGGTGGTCGGCGAGCGCCGTGGTGCTCGCGCGCGACGGCACGGTGACAGCGGTGGTCGTGCTCTCGGCGAAAACCGGGCGCATCGTCGCGGGTCCCGATCTTCTTTCGCGAGGCCTCGTCAGCGGCGATGGAACCTCGGCGCACATGCGCCGCGCGAAGGAGGAAATGACGCGGCGGCTCGGCCGCGCTCGGCGGCTCGCTGCATGCCAACGATCCTCGCGTCAAGGAAGAAATCGTGCGCGCGATTCGGCGTTACTTCAGCGACGAGCTGGGCAAGCGGCCGCTGGTGATTCCGTACGTGACGGAGGTGTGAACCGCCATCGCGCGCAAGGAAAAAGAGAAACCGCCGATCGAGCTGACTCCTCCGCCGCCGCCGGTCGAGGAGGTTTCGACCGCGCCGTCGCCGGGCGGCCGAATCGCGCGCGAGCTTTGCTCACTGGCGCTGCTCGCGTTCGCGGCGTTCGGCGCCGTCAGCCTCGTCAGCGTCGACATCGGGCGCAGTCCCAATCTCGGCGGTCCGGTCGGGCGCGGCAATCGCGGCAACGCTCGGCGGGCTCGTCGGATACGAGTCGTACACCGCGATGATACTGGTCGCGTGGCTCGCGCAGCGCGTGTGGACCGGCGCGAGAAATCGTCACGATCGCACGCGAGATCGGCGGCGGCGCGTTGCTGATTCTCGCGCTCGCGACCGCGGGCGCTTTGTGGAATCTGCCCGACGTGAAAATGGGTGGCGCGCTCGGCGCGCAAGTCGCCACTCAGCTGAGCGATTCGCTCAATGTCGCAGGCGGGCTGATTGCGGTCGTGCTCGGATTGATTTGCGGCCTCGCGCTGATGCTGAAGCGCGCGCCGACGGAGTTGCTGGCGGGCGTCGCCAATAAAATTCGACCGCGTTCGCGGCACGATGACTTCGAACTTGCCGACTGATGCGCGCGTACCGTTCTCGCTGAGTGACAGACGATCAAGTCGAGACCGACGACGACAGCCTCAACGGCAAGCCGTCGCCGCTCAAGGTCAGGCTGCTCGAAATTCGCGAGAAGCGCGACAAAGTGGCGGCGGCGAAGCCGCGGCAGAAGGGCGCCTTCAAACTTCCGCCGCATTCGCTGCTCGATTTGCCGCCCGCCGAGCACGCGCAGGTGGACGAGGGCCAGCTCGAGCGCAGCGCGCGCGTGCTCGAGCAGAAGCTCGCGGACTTCGGCGTCGAGGGCCGCGTGGTCGAGGTGCAGCCGGGCCCGGTCGTCACGATGTACAAATTCGAGCCGGGCTCCGGCATCAAGGTCAGCCAGATCGTCAATCTCGCCGACGACCTCTCGATGGCTCTGCGGGCGGCCGCGGTGCGAATCCAGGCGCCGGTGCCGGGCGAGGCCGTGGTCGGAATCGAGGTGCCGAATCGCAAGCGCGAGCGCGTTTTTCTGCGCGAGATTCTCGAGGCCGAGGAATTTTCGGCGGCGCAAAGCCAGCTCACTATCGCGCTCGGCAAGGATATCGCCGGGCGTCCGGTGGCGGCCGACCTCGCCAAGATGCCGCATCTGCTGATCGCCGGCGCGACCGGCACCGGCAAGTCGGTTTCGCTGCACACGATGATCGCGTCGATTCTGTTCAACGCGACCGCCGACGACGTGCGCCTGATCCTGGTCGATCCGAAGATGCTCGAGTTGTCGGTCTACGAAAATATTCCGCATCTGCTGGTGCCGGTCGTCGTCGATCCGCAGAAGGCCGCGTCGGCGTTGCTGTGGGCGACGCAGGAGATGGAGAGCCGGTACCTCAAGATGCGCGAGCTGGGCGTGCGCAATATCGACGGCTACAATCATGCGCTCGCGTCGGGCGCGTCGATCGCGCAGCTCAAGATGGCGGGGCAGAGCATCCCGGCGTCGGATGATCCGAATCAGCCGGCAGTCGGCATGATCGAGCATCGCAAGCTGCCGAAGATCGTCATCATCATCGACGAGCTCGCCGATCTGCTGCTGAGCGAGGGCAAGACCGTCGAGCGCGATATCACGCGCCTCGCGCAGAAGGCGCGCGCCGCCGGCATTCATCTGATCCTCGCGACGCAGCGGCCGTCGGTCGACGTGATCACCGGGCTCATCAAGGCGAATCTGCCCGCGCGCATCTCGCTGCAGGTGACCTCGCGCGTCGACTCGCGCACGATTCTCGATTCGATCGGCGCGGAACGCCTGCTCGGCGCGGGCGATATGCTCTTCATGCCGCCGGGCAGCGCGAAGCTTGCGCCGCCTGCACGGGCCGTTCGTCGGCGAGCATGAGATTCGCAAGCTCACCGATTTTCTGCGCGAGCAGGGCGCGCCCGAGTACCGCATGGAAATCCTCGACACCAAGGCGCCGGGCGACGAAGGCGGCGAGGGGCTCGGCGGCGACGTGCAGGACGAGATGTACGATGAGGCGGTGCGAATCGTGATGGAGACCAACCAGGCGTCGATCTCGATGATCCAGCGGCGGCTGCGAATCGGCTACAATCGCGCGGCGCGGATGGTCGAGCAGATGGAGCGCGAGGGAATCGTGATGCCCGCCGACGGCGCCAAGCCGCGCGAAGTCCGGCTGCACAGCGCGCGATGAACGGTATGTCTTGCCGCTCGATTTCGTCTAAACAAAGCAGCATGAAACAGAATTTGGAGTGCAACTTTTCCGGCGGTCGTGCTGCTACTGCGTCGCGGCCGCGCCGGCTCGAGCCGAAACGATGCGCCGCGACGGCCCGCCCGTCAGCAAGGACTTGAGGCAGGTGCTCGATCGCCTGCAGCGGCATTACCACGACACCAATTCGTTCACGGCGAAATTCAAGGAGGAGATCGCCACCGTCGGCGCGCCCACGCGCAAGCGCAGGGCACGGTTTCATTTCGCAAGCCCGGGCCGCATGCGATGGGAGTTCGACGGCGCCGGAGAAACAAACGATCGTCAGCGACGGCGAGACGCTCTACAGCTACGATCCCGACCTCAACCAGGTGGTCGAGACGCCGCTGAAGCAGGCGCTTAAATCGAGCAGCGCGACGTCGTTCCTGCTCGGCATCGGCAATATCAAGCGCGACTTCAAGGCCGCATTCGCGCACTCCGCCGGCGGCGACCGGCCTCGTCGATTTGATCCTCGACGCGAAGACCGGCGGCTACAAAATCGAAATGGGCCTCGATCCGAAGAGCTACAATCTGATGACGTTGACGCTCACCGATCAGCTTGGCGACGTGACCGAAGATCGACTTTCAGCGACATTCATGACAATGTCGAGCTGCCCGATTCGATCTTCGCCTTCAAGGCGCCGGCCGGCGCGGACATCGTGACGGCACCTGCCTCGCCGTGACGATCTGATACACTAAGAAGTATGTTTGCGCGCTGACAGCTGAGGCGATTGCCTCGCGCGTATGCGACGAGTACTTTTAGAAGCCCCGTAGGTTTCCCGGTTCTGTAAATGGAAAAAGTTCACCTTCTACGCTTGGATGCCCCAAGAATCTCGCCGACAGCGAGCTGATGCTTGGTGCGCTGACCTCCGCGGGCTTCGAGATCACGCTCGATCCCGAAGACGCGCAAGTCCTGCTGGTGAACACCTGCGCGTTTATCGAGGCCGCGAAGAAGGAATCGCTCGACGCGATCCTCGAGGCGGCGGAGGTCAAGAAGCGCGGCTTCGGCAAGCGGCTGGTGGTCGCGGGATGCTTGTCGCAGCGCTACGCCACTGAGCTCGCGGCGACGATGCCCGAAGTCGACGTGTTCGTCGGCACCGGCAACTTCCTCGATTTGCCCGAACTGCTGCGGCGGACCGAAGCGCCTGAGTCGCGGCCGATTCCCTACGCCGGCGCGGCGCATCTGCTGCCGACCGCCGCGATCCCGCGCATCAAGACCGGCGATTTCTTCACGTCTTACTTGAAGATTTCCGAAGGCTGCAATCACAAGTGCGCCTTCTGCATCATCCCGAAGATTCGCGGCCTGCATGAGAGCCGCCCGACTGCCGATCTCGTCGCCGAGGCGCGCAACCTCGCCGCCGGCGGCGTGCGCGAGCTCAACCTGATCGCGCAGGATTTGACCGCCTACGGCCGCGACCTCGACCAGCCGTCGTCGCTGGCGCGCGCTGCTGCGCGAGCTCTCGACTATCGACGAGCTCCGCTGGATACGACTGCTCTACTGCTATCCGAATTTCGTGACCGACGAGCTGCTCGACGCGATCGCCGAGTCTGCCGAAGGTCGTCAAGTATATCGACATGCCGCTGCAGCACGCCGACGACGCGATGCTGCGCGCGATGCGCCGCGAGCGCTCGGGCGCGGCGCTGCGTCAAGATGCTCGACCGCGTGCGCGAGCGAATCCCCGGCGTCGTGCTGCGCACGTCGTTCATCGTCGGCTTTCCCGGCGAGACCGACGCGGCCTTCGAGCGCCTGGCGGATTTCGTGCGCAAGGAGCAATTCGATCGCGTCGGCGTGTTCACCTACTCGCGCGAGGAGAATACCGCCGCGTTCGATTTGCCGGACCAGGTGCCCGAGCGCGTCAAGCGCGCGCGGCGGGCGCGCCTGATGGCGACGCAGGCGGAGATTTCGCTGGAGAAGAATCGCGGGCTGGTCGGACGCGAAGTTGAAGTGCTGGTCGAAGGTCCGATGCCGGGACGCTCGACGCGGATGCGCGGCGCGAACCTCGGGCCAGGCGCCGGAAATCGACGGCTCGGTATTTCTTGCGGGCGAGGCGGAGCCGGGCGAGTTCGTCCGCGCGCGAATCGACAAGGCGCTCAGCTATGATCTGCACGCGACGGTCGCCGGCGCGGCCGCTTAATATAGTGGGAGTCGCAAATTCGATGCCGAAGAAACAGCTGCCGCGAACCGAAAGAAGTTTCTGGCCAAAGCGCGCGAACAACTGCTCGAAACCAAAGACCAAGCTGCTCGGCGAGATCGATTCCGAGTTGCGCGCCGAACGCGAGGGCAACAAGGACGAGGGCATGGACGCCTATGACCTCGCGTCCGAGGAGCGCGATCGCGAAATCAATTTCATCCTGTCGGATCGCGAGCGCGTCAAGATCAAGCAGATCGACGACGCGCTCGCGCGCCTCGACGACGGCAGCTATGGCGTTTGCGAGTCATGCGGACTGGAGATCGGCGAGGAACGCCTCGAAGCGATGCCGTTCTCGCGGCTGTGCCGCGACTGTCAGCAGGACCAGGAGCGCGAAGCGAAATCGCAGCGCCGATTCGACGACGAGCCGCAAACCTATCGCAAGGTCGGCTCGACCGACGCCGACGACGAGAGCGCCTAACGCCCGCGCGCACCATTGTTTACCGCACCACTCAAACCAGTCATCCTAGGCGGAATAACATGCGCGGAATCCGGCAGTGCTTAACGGTCGCTCAGGATCGCTGACGGTGAGAGATTTCGGCAAGCAGTTAATGAGAATATTTTCCGATATAGGCAACGGCGGATCCGTCGAGATAGCCGACGTGCGCGAGCGGATTCGCGCCAATCTCTCCGGCGTCGGCGCGACGATCGCACTCGCCAGCGCTCGCGGCGGGGTCGGCAAGAGCATGCTCGCGGTGAATATCGCGGCCGCGTTGGCGCTGAAAGGCCGCAAGGTCGCGATCGTCGACGCCGACCTGAACTCGCCCAGTATCGCGGCGATGCTCGGGATGAAACCGCAGCGGCGCCTCCCGATGATCGAAGGAATCGAGCCGGCTGCGGGACCGCATGGCTTGCGCGTCGTGTCGAGCGATCAGCTTCCCGGCGGTGAGGCGCCGCCGATGAGTTTCGCGCAGGATTTCGATCAGACTCGACGGCAACAATGGCGGCGAGCCAGTCGCGCCCGCGCCGGCGCGTCCGGCGGAACTGAGCTATCGCGACGCGCTCAGTCGAATCCTCGCGCAGTCGCAGTTCGGGAGCGTGGACTTGTTGATCATCGATCTCGCGACCGGCCTCGATCGATTGTACTCGCTGGCCTCCGATGGTCGCGCTCGACGGTGTCGTGCTGCTGAGTCATCCGTCGTCGCAGGATACCGCGCCGCGCGCGAGGCGATGAAGATTGCGCGCGAGATCGGCGCGCCAATCGTCGGCATCGTCGAGAACATGGTCGGCTTCAACTGCGACGGATGCCGCTCGGTGCGGCCGCTGTTCCCGAGGGCGACCTCCACGGAGTCGCGCGCGAGGCTGCGGTGCCGATACTGGCGCGGCTCGCGTTTGAACCGCGGCTCGCGGACAGCACCGATCGCGGCGTGCTGTTCGTGCGCGAATACGCGTCCACGCCAACCGGCAAAGTGCTCGCCGATATCGCCAATCAGATCGACGCGATGATTGCTCCGCGCACTCGCGCAGTCGAACCGCCCGCTTACGCGCACTTAGTCGCTAGTCGGAATCTTCGTTCTCGTCGGCCGCGGTCAGCACCGAGTCGGCCACGCGCGAGTATTCGAACATCCCGGCTCCGCGATGGGCGCCGGTGCTGAAGCGTCGCGAAGCCGAGCGAGGTGTAGATGCGCGACTGCTCGGGTCCGGGCCGCGACAGCGGAATGAAGCATTCGACGCTGCCCTCGAGCTCGCATGACGACCCGTCCGCGCGCGTCAGCGATGCGCGAAATGCGATGCGGCGGCTTCTTCGACGGAAGGCGTTTCGATCGTGAGATCGCGCAGCTCGCACGGCGACCATCCGTCGGCGCCGAGAATCCTGGCGCTCCGATTCGGCGGCGCATCGTCCGTCGCGACCGAGCGGACTTCGAGCGCGCGCGGCGCGGCATCATCGTCGAAGGACGCCCAGATCATCCGGCGCGCGTTGAATTTCTGCGGCCCCAGTCCGGTGAACGACATTCCGGCGCGCGCAAATCCGTTCAGCGTCCGCGTCGCGCCGTCAATGCGCACCTGTCCTGCGACGCGCCCGAATGCGGCGACTCGACGACGGCGCGTCGGTTGCGCGCGCCGGACGCAGATGAGAATCCGATCGAAGTCGAATTCGCCGCCGCCGCGATCGATCTCGAAGCGCACGCTCACTTCGGTGTCGCAGTCGAGCCGTCCCGAAGCCAGCGCGCGTTCGATGCTCAGATAAGCGGTGGCGTCGGGCACGATCACGGCAGGTCCGCGGAACGCGAGCACGATTGAATCGCCTTCGCGTTGGAGCGAGAGCGGGCCGTGGGTGACGGCGCTTGCGGAACGCGTCGGCCTGCCTTCGGCGGTGAACAGCGCGGCGCGATGATGGTCGAACAGCATCATGATGCGCGCGCCCATGCCCGCGCCGCCGACGTCGAAGCTCGCCATCGCGCCGAAACCTCGCCGCCGGATCGTAAAACTCGATGCCGACGCGGCCGGGCGCCGGCGACCGTCGCAGCCGCGCCGATTTCGGGTTTGGCGACCGCCGGACGCGGCGCGCGATTCACGACCAAGGGTGCGCGCGGCGCTGGCGAATCGGAGCCGTTGGCCGAAAAAACTTCGGCGATCGCGTCTTCGCATCGAGCGCGCAATTCGCCGGGCATCCTGCAGCGCGACCGATAGTTCCAGTTGGGCCGCATCGACGACTCCGCGCATCGCAGTTTCGGAAATCGCTCTCAGCGCCGCGTGCGGACTCTCGCGATGCCGCGCGGTGAATGCCTGCAGCAGATTCTGCAGGCCGCCGCCCGGGTAGCGCATGCCGTAAGTCGGCATGATTCCATGGCGATGCAGGCGATCGGCGAGGCCGGCGAGCGGGCCGTTGATAAAATCGTCGCAGGCCGAGACGCAAGCGGAGCCGGGCGGCCGCAGCTCGCCGCCGAAATGGCGCAGTCCCAGTCCGAAATCGAGGCGCGGCTCGATGATGTTCCATCCATGGATGAGCAGCACCGTGACGCGGCCGTGGCGCGCGACGATTGCGTCGACGCGCTCGGCGATCATCTCGAGCAGCCACGGCGCGCGTTCGATTATTTGCGAGAGGCGGTTGCAGTCGAGCCGATTGCGATCCATCGCGACGTTGATCAGCGCCGATGCGCCCAGCCGCGCCGCGAGCCCGCGCGTGATGTCCGCGGTGTGAAGGTCGTTGACCTTGGGATTCAGCAGCGAGCGCGTGCGCGGCTCCGCGCGGCCGCCGTGCGGCGCAATCAGCAGCAGCGGAGAATCGGAATCGATGACCTCGAGCCATGACTCGGAGCGGCGTCGCAGTATGAAGCCCGGATGCGACTTCAGATCGACGCGGCTCGATGGGACTTGAGCACGTATCGCGCGTGGAGGATGAACGACGCGATGAAGTAGTACGCGATGTAACTCAGACCGGCCCACAACATGATTGGATTGACAGCCGGCAGCATCAGCAGCGATGCGACCGTCAGAAATCCCCAGATGATTCCGAGCGTGAGCGTAATCGGCCGCAGCGGGACGGTTCGATTCGGATAGATGTACTTGAGCGGCATGAACACCATCACGCCGAGAAGCAGCAGCACGGCGACGTTGAACATGGTGCCGGCGCCGAGACAGTAAAGATAAAACGCGACGAGGTTCCAGTAATTCGGAAAGCCGAGGAAGTAATGGTCCGGCGTTTTCGCCTCGGTGTGGCAGAATCCGTACACGCTCGCGAGCATGACGAAACACGCCAGCGCGAGGCCCCATCGCGAATCCGGAATGATCCCGGCCTCCAGCATCAGGAACACCGGCGCCACGGTGTAGGTCAGGTAGTCGACGATGTTGTCGAGCAGCGCGCCGTCGAAGGTCGGCACGCGCATCTTGACCATCAGCCAGCGCGCGAGCGGCCCGTCGCTGGAATCGATGATCGTCGCCGCACCCATCGCGAGGAACGACGCGCGGAAATCCCAGCGCGAGGCGAAGAAGATCGCGAGCAGGCCGAGCGCCGCGCCCAGCGCGGTATATAGATGTACGCCCCACGCGCACGCCGTGAGAAATTTCTGCCGTCGGAATGCTCGCGGCAGATTTGCGGCTGCGCCTGATGAGGTCAAGTCATTTGTCCGGCTTGTAGTCGCGCGGCCCGAAGTATTCTTCGAGCACCGTCATGAACGGTCCGCATGCGCGATTGTTTTTTCACGAGCTGCATCGCTTCTTCGAGAGACATTTGCCGATATGCGCGCAGAAACGCAATCGCCAGCGTCGGCGCGCGATTCATCCCGGCGTTGCAATGGAGATAAACGCGCGAGCCCGGCGCGACCAGGTCGCGAAGGTCGTGCAGCGCCGCTTCGAGCCGCTCGGCCATCGCGTCCGCGCTGCCGTCCTGGATCGGCGTGCGCACATAGTCGATCCCGTTCGCATCGTATTCGGCGCTCAGCTCGCGGTTGTCCAATCCGTTCATCCGCAGATCGTCGTCGTCCTGAAGATTGTGAACCGCGGTAATTCCGTAGGTGTCCTTGAGCCACGCGATATCGGCGTGGCCGGGATATTCGCCGACCAACAACTCGTCCGAGATCACGCTGACCGACGGGCGCCGGCTCGTTGCGAGTCGGGCGCGCTGCGTGGTCGGAGCGCTTGCTGAACCAATCAACCATGATTCAAATGTAACCATCTGGCGGGTAGGTATTCCAGCGGGGCATCAATGACGTCAGCCAGCTTCACGCTTTGGCATGGCCCCGATGTCGCTCTGGCGAATCTCGGTTCTGGAGCTGGCACGCTTACCGGGATCTGTTCCGTTCGAGGTCGCGGCGTTCGCGGACAACGCGATTTTCGAGCGGGAACCCGAAAGCGCGATGACCGCCGCGCGCATCGAGTCCGCAATTTTGCGATAGGCGCCGGCGCCTTCCGAACTCTCCGCAATTTCGCGAAGCTCGGCCGCCGTGATCGCGCGACCGATGCGCACTTCCACCGGATGCCGCCGCGGGATGAGACTGCCTTTGCCCATCACGTCGTGCGTGCCGCGAATGGACACCGGCAGCACGTCGCATCGGCTGCGCAGCGCCAGGAATCCCGCGCCGCTCTTGAACTCGTGAATCGCGCCGTCGGCAGAGCGCGTGCCCTCGGGGAACATCAGCACGCTGCGTCCCTGCGCCAACTCGCCGAGCGCATCCTCGAGCGATTCGAGCTGCGCGCGCTCGCGATCGAATGGCATCATCGAGGTGAAGTTGGCCGCGAGGAAGCGCCGCGCTGGTGTGTTGAAGAAATAATCCCTCGCCGCGAGCACGCGGAGGTCGTCGCCGATCGCGCCGAGCGCGTGGCCGACCAGGCTGAAGTCGAGATGACTGGAATGATTGGCGACGACGATAAAGTTGCGATTGGCAGGGACGTTGCCGCGCCCCAGGATTTTCGGCTTCAGCCATCCGTCGAAAATTGCACGCTCCGCCCCGCGCACCGCAAAGCGGCCGAGCCATTTGAGCGGCGCCGGCAGGTGCAGTGTGTAAGGCTCGGCGAACTTGGCGTACGAGGGCATGCGACGCACGGCCGTTGCTGCCGGGTTGCGCCGCGAGGAGCTGCAGATCCGCGACGGTGCGCAGATCCGCGATTTCCTCCGGCGCAATCTCGCGGCTCGCGCGCTCGCCGATCAGCTCGCCAATTTCCGCCAGCGCGAGCGAGTCGAGACCGAGATCCTCGATCAGCCGCGTCGCCGGCGCGATGTTGACAGGCTCGCTGGCGATCGATGCGAGCGCTTCCGCCAGCCACGTCTCAACCTCGGAGTTGGCACTATCGGCGGACGAGTCTTTAGGGCGAACGTCGACCATCCGCCGCAGCGTCGCGGCGACGTCGGTGCGTTTGATCTTGCGAGTGCGCGTGCGCGGCAGTTCGAGGTCGGTGAAGCGGAGAATCCGGATCCGCTTGTGCGCGCTGAGCTCGCGCGCGAACTTGTCGAAGTCAGTGCGCAGCCGATCTTCCACCGCGCGGCGGCTCTCGCCGCGTGCATACGCGGGCACCACCAGCGCCGCGACCTGCTCGCCCTGTCCGACCTTCAGGCCGACCACCGCCATCTCCTTGACGTACTGCGAACGGCCATAAATCTCCTCGAGCTCTTCGATGTAGATGTTGTTGCCGCCCGAATCGACGATGACTTCCTTGGCGCGCCCGACGATGTAGAGGCGGCCATCGTCGTCGAAGCGCCCGAGGTCGCCGGTGTGCAGCCAGCCGTCGCGTCAGCACTTCGGCGGTCGCGGCCTCGTTGCGATAGTAGCCCGCCATGACGTTGGGCCCGTGCGCGACGATCTCGCCGATCGATCCGGTCGCGGGCATCAGCTTGATCTCGACGCCGTTCAGCGGCCTTCCGACTGCACCGGCCTGCAGCGGCTCGTCGGGCCGCGCGACGGACAGCACCGGCGCAGCTTCAGTCAGGCCGTAGCCTTCGAGCAGCGGGATGCCGATGTCGTTGAAAAACTCGGCGACGCGATGGGGCAGGGCGGAACCGCCGCTGACGGCGAGCCGCAGGCGTCCGCCGAGCGCGCCATGAACCTGCCGGAAAACGATCGAGCCGAAGTTGAGGCCCGAGTTCGAGTCGAGACGCCGATTCAGATCGCGCAGATTGTCGAAGGCGGCGTGAAAGAACGGGCCGCGCGCTTCAACCTCGTCGACGATGCGGCGATGGACCGCCTCCCACACCGCGGGCACTCCGATCAGCGCGGTCGGGCGCACATCGGCGAGCGTGCGCGACAGCGTCTTCGCATCGACTCCGAGTGGATAGACAATCGTCGCGCCGCTCGCGAGCGGCAGCAGCATCCCGCAGGTGAACTCGAAGGTGTGATGCAGCGGTAGCAGCGACAGCACCACGTCGTCGGCGCCGAGCACGAAGACGCGCGCGAGCATCGCGATCTCGGCGGCGAAGTTGCCGTGCGTCAGCATCACGCCCTTGGGCGCGCCGGTGCTGCCCGACGTGAACAGGATCGACGCGAGCGCTTTTCGCTCGGGCGGCGCCGGCGGAGTCTTCGCGTCGCCGCGCAAAATGAACGGACGCGCGAGCTCGGCGAGGTCGAGCTCGATGAGCTTCGGATGTGCGTCGCCAAGCGCGGAACCGAGGCGCTTGTGGACCGCGCTCGAGCGCAGCGCGGCGGCCGGCTCGGCGATCTTGCAGATGGGCGCCAGCTCTTCGGCGGAGATCAGACTGGTCGAGCGGCACCGCGATCGCGCCAGCGCACAGGATCGCGAAGTAGGCCAGCACCCAATCGGGCGAGTTCTCGCCGATCAGCAGCACGCGATCGCCCGGCTTGATCCCGCGGGTCGCGAGCAGCAGCGCCGCGCGATGCGCGCGGTCGCGCAGTTCGCGATACGTCGTTTGCGTCTGCTCGCCGGACGGCCGCCGCGCAATCATCGCGACGCGCGCGCCGTAGCGGTCGGCGGCGCGGTCGAGCATATCGACGCAGACTGCGATGGCGCGGCAGCGACTTGGTTCGGCCGCGCGTATGCAGATCGAGCTGCGGAAAAATGTGGCGGCGCAGTCCGGGCAGATGAATGTTGATCCAGTAGTCGTGCCAATCGATCAGGTCGGGACGAAACGGATGATGCTCGGCGTCGGCCGGCTTGAGCGACGCATAAAGCGCGCGAATGTTGCCTGCGTGAAAGGTGTAAACCAGCTCCTGGATATACGGGCGATAGACCTCGACCAGTTCGCGCGCGAGATCTGTATTCTCCTTGAACTTGTCGATCCCGGCCTCAATCTTTTTCGCGCGCTGATTCTCCTCGCCCACGACGCTGCGCGCGAACGCCGCCGCCTGCTTGAGAATCTGCGGAAGCCGTGTTGCTGGCGAGGTCGTAAGTGTTCTGCGAGACGACGACGGCTTCCAGATGCGGGCCCAGCCAGCGCATCGTGCCAGCCGTCCTTGCGATGCTCGCGGCGATTGCTGAGCGCAGTCAGCTCGACCAGCCGGCGCATCGGCAGCGGATTCCGATCCGAAGTGCAGAGCTGGTAGATGGGCTTGTGCCGGCGCGACAGCAGCGCGGCGAGAATCGGAACCATCGCATGCGCGGCGAGATCGACCGGGATCACGTCGAGCACCAGCTCCGCGCTTGGCGGGATAGAAGCGGTAGCCGCGGCCGGCGAGGTAAGTCAGCGGCGCGCTGGTGTTGACGCCCTGGTTCCATCCGGGGAACGGATCGCGCAGCGCGCTTTCGATCACCGCCGGGCGCACGACCGTGACGTTGAGCGTGTCGCGATCCGCGAGCACCAACTGCTCGCCGAGGCTCTTGGTGTAGCTGTACGTGTTGGGCCATCCCCAACTCTGCGCGCGCTTGCGGCCGACTTCCTTGAGGCGCTCCTCGACCCATTGCTTGCGCCGATGCTCGACTGGCGGACTCGCGCGGATTGCCGTCTTCGTCGGATTCGTCGCTCGCGAAACTCGGCGTGACGCAATTGATCGCGCGATTCGGCCTGCACTGCGCTCGATTGCCGCCAGCGCGTCGCGAATCTCGCGCTCAGGTTGAAAGATTTGCGGCCGATCGGGACACCAGTTCTCCGGGATGTCGTCTTCGTAGCGATGGCCGTCGGCGATGCCCGCGACGTAGCAGGTCGAGACGTGCATCATCGCGGCGCCGACTTTGTGGCAGAACTCGATGACGTTGGCGACGCCCGGTCGTGTTGACCTCGATCGCCTTTTCCAGCGACGCCTCGAAATTCACCAGCCCCGCGCAATGCACGACCGCGTCGAGGCTGCCCGGCTTGAACGGCTTCGCTTCGTCGCCGAGCAGGCCGTCATTGGTGATGTCGCCGGGAACGACGACGATCTTTTCTTCGATGTAGCGGTCGAACTTGTCGCCGAGATGTTCGCGCAGCGGGCCGAACACCGGCGAGTCGAGAATCTCGCGGCGAAAGCGGCTGAGGCTGCTGCGCCGGTCGCCGCGAATCAGCAGGTAGACGCGCTCGATCTCGGGATGCCATCGCAGCAGAATCGACAGAAACACTTTGCCGAGAAATCCGGTCGCGCCGGTCAGCAGGATGCGACGGCCCTTGAGCACCTGTTCGAGCGGCGGCATCGAGTCGAGCGGTGCCGTTGCGTTTGCCGTTGCTACTCGACATCGGCGATTACCAGCGGCGGCAGGTGCAGGTAGGTTATCGACGCCGAGCGCCCGAGCTCCGAGGTCGCCATCGCGATTGCTTCGTCGAGCGTGTCGGCCGCTTCCCATCCGAGCCGCGCCGCGACTTCCGGCTCCTCGCATCCCGCCGCGATCACGCGGCCGACGTGCTGGCGCGCCGGCTCGCCCCAGTACCACATGTAGAACGGATGCACGCCGTGGTACGCGTTGCCGTAGCGGTACATGTGGATGTAGGTCGGGTTGCGCGCGAACTCGCGCTCGAAAGTTTTCTCGAGCTCGACCGCGTCGGTCGTCTCGGCGAGGCATCGATGGAAAAACTCGATGTAACTCGGATGATGCTCGGGGTGGAATTCGTCGCGCAGCGGATGACAGATGATCATCGTGCCGCCTTCGCGCACCAGCGGCTTGTTCCGATACATGTTGAACAGGTAGCCGAGGCCGGTGCACTGCACGAGCACCGGATTCATGATCGAGTTGACGTTGTAGGGACAGATGTACGGCACGCCGACGATCAGGATGTCCGCCTGGCCCTTCACCGGCACCGCGTACTGCTGGAACACTCGCGCCAGCGCCTTCTGATGCACCGCCTCGGTGTCTCCCGCCCACACGCCGATCATTCCGTACGGCGCGGCGTAGTTGTGCAGCACGGTGCGGCGCATCTCGCTCGACATGTTGCGCATCGTCCACTGAAAGCCCTTCAGCCGCGTGCGATCCCAATCGGTGAAGTGGTCCTCGTTCTTGTGCAGGAAGTCGAGCATCCCGCCGTACATGCGGTTGTTGACGGCCGTCTCGATCTGAAAAATGTTGACCGACTCGTGAATCAGCTTGCCCATCCGGTCCGACGAGCGATGCAGCGCCGAGCGCGTCGGGTCCATGTACGAGTGCGAATCGCGCAGCGTGCCGACGTTGTGGTGATGGCGCAGGCTCTGATACGGCGCGAGCCCGACCGCGACCGACTTGTGCCCGCCGTCCATCGGCACCAGGTTGATGTTGAGATAGATGAGCAGGTCGGACTCGGCCGCGCGGCGCGACAGCCAGACTTCCTCGCCATGCTCGGTCTTGCCGAGCATCGCCAGCTCGGCGCGATTCTCGGCGTCGAAGTTGTACAGCCGGTCCGGCCAGTACTGCTTGAACGCGCGCTCGCCGACCACGCGGCGAATTTCCGCTTCCGTCATCCGCCGATGGAGCGAGGTCGCGATGATCAGATGCACGTCGTCGACGCCGTAGTCGGCGAGCGTCTGCAGCACCTGGTTGAGCAGGCGCTCGCGAATGTCGGGCCGGCGCATCTGCGGCAGCGGCAGGCTGATATCGTCGATCGCGATCGTCACGCGCATGTTGGGACTTGAGCTGCGCGAACAGCGGGTCCTGGTTCTCCGGATGGAGCAGGGCATAGCGAATCGCTTGGTCGGGGTCGGCGAGCGGATCCAGCGGCGGCGGCGGATAGATGACGCGGGTGCCGACCGGCAGCTTCTCGAACAGAAATTCGTCGCCGTAGGGAATGATGCGGCGCTCGGAGCGTCGATTGACCTTGACCACCAGGTCGCTGCGCGCGCCGACTTCGTGCCGCAGCTCGGCGGTTTTAAGTTCCTTGAGTTTGGCTTCAGGCCGCGCCATCCGAGCCTCGCGTCGATCGTTCGTTGTCGTGGTTGAGTTCCAGGTCTGTTGTCGAAATCGTCGAGCTGCTGCGTATCCGAGGCCTTCTCGAAATGGATCACCGGCCATTGCCGGCTGAGCGCGGCGGCGCGCAATCTGCGGTCGGGGTTGACGGCGACCGGATGTCCGAGCGCGGCGAGAAACGCGGTGTCGTAGTGCGAGTCGGCATAGCCCCAGCAATCCGCGAGATCGATGTCGTGCTCGGCGGCGTAGTCTGCGCACCAGACGGATTTTTCGTCGCCCGCCATCACAGGTTCGGCGAGACGGCCCGTCGCGCGGCCGCGGCTGAAGACGAATCGGTTGGCGGCGAAGTCGGCGATGCCGAGATGACGCGCGAGCGGCGCCACGATGAAGTCCGGCGAGCCGGTGACGAGCACCGGCTCGATTCCGGCCTCGCGATTTGCTTCGATCAATTCGACTGCGCGCGGAAACAGATGGCCGATGAGGATGCGCTCGCAGTATTCCTCGCCGAGCGAGAACAGGCGGTCGCGCGAGACGCCCTTGAACGCCTCGAACAGGACTGTGTTCAGCAGCCGGCGGTCGCGCTGCTCGGCGATATACAAGCGCGGGATTCGCGCGGCGAAGCCGAGCAGGTAGGAGACGCGCCCGGTCCATTCGCCGACGTTGGCGAGGGTGAAAATGGCGGCATGCACGAGGTTCAGATCGACCAGCGTGCCGTCGAGATCGTAGAAGGCGGCGCGGCGCTTCGAGGCCTTGGCGGGCGTGCGAGTTGGAGCGTTTTCTTATGAGTGTAAACTGACATGTCAGTCTAGTTTGGGCTCAAAAAAAGAGCTGCCGTTCGGAGCGGCTTCACCGCGTCGTGCGCGCAGCAAATTTCAGCAGCTCGGGACGCGCGACTCCGCTCAAGGCCGAAGTGCGAGAATCTCTTCGACCAGCGCCGCGATGTCGGTGGCGTTGCTGCGCGAGAGCATCCCGATCACTTCCTTGATGCCGCCGAGGATGCGTAGGAGACGGCGCGCGTGTCCGAGTTGCGCACCAGGTTCATCTCGATGCCGAGATCGAGCGAGCGCTTGATCAGCGCCGCGATGCGGTCGTAGAAATCCTGGATCTTGTCGTCGAGCTCGTGGTCGAAGCCGGTCGAATGGTTGAGCAGGATGTCGGTCAGCTCGCGCTCGGCGAGCACATAGCTCAGCACCCGGCTCAGATTCGCGCGCAATTGATCGACCGGGTCGGGCTCTCCCGGGCCTGGCCGCAGGCGCTGAATGCGATGCGTCAGCTCGGTGACGACCTGCTCGAGCAATTCCTCGAACAGGTCTTTCTTGTTCTGGAAATAAAGATAGAACGTGCCGCGCGCGATGCGGGCGCGGGCGATGATGTCCGCGACATTGGTCCTGTGATATCCCTTGCGCGCAAAGATGCGCTTGGCGTGGCGCAGCACTTGCGCGCGTCGGGCTTGGCGTTCCATCGACGCGGTCTCCGTGCGGAAAGTTGAGCGTAGTGCGGGATACCGGGCAGTGTCAAATCCATAACGGGAGTGTTACGAAACTCGGAGGTGTTTGGATGAGCGACTCGAAATTCTGGGAGAAGGTTCACGCGGCGGCGGCGAAGGCTACGTGGGCATACCTGGCGACTGCCGTTGGCAGATCAGCCCAAGGTCCGCGTCGTGCATCCGGCGTTCGAGGGCGAGCGGGTGTGGGTCGCGACTGGACGCGCGTCGGCGAAGGCTCGGCATATCGACAAGAACCCCAAGGTCGAGCTCTTCTACCAGATCGGCGCCGACATGGTGCATCTGACGGTGACAGGCAAGGCGAAATTTGTCGAGGATGTGGCGGAGAAAAAACGAATCTGGAACGGCAAGGTGTTCGACTACGATCTCTCGCAATTCTGGCCCGGCGGTCCCGAGTCGAAGGACTTCGGCCTGATGCTGATAACGCCGGATCGCGTCGAGCTGACGTCTCTGGCCGAAATGACGACCGGAAAGAAGCCTGAGGTGTGGCGCGCGTCGGGGAAGTAACTCTTACGATTGTTTCCGCTTCCTTCGAGGGAAGGGTTAGGGGTTAGGCTCTTTGGCGCGAGCGCAGAATTTGGAATTTTGGAATTTGGTCCCCCCACCCGCCGCGCGTGGACGCGCGTCGGCCTCCCCCCACGAACGGGGGAGGCAATTTTAGCTGCGCACGCGTTCGCGGGCGAAGATTGCGCGCTCTTCGGCGGTCATCTTTTCGCGGATGCGCGAGCCTTTGCCGAGATGCCGATAGAGTCCGCCTTCCGAGAAGTATTCCTCGTACGGCTGAGCCGGGATCGGCTCCGGCGGCGGCGTGTCGGTGATCTTCACGCCGAGCACGTCCTCGACCAGGCTGCTGTCGTACATCCTGACGGCGTCGTAGTCCGTCAGCAGCGCGCATACCTCGACGCAGATGTAACATCCGATGCATTCCTGGAAGCGATCCTGCACCGGCTGCACGCCGCGCCCCGGCACCGAGCCGGGCGACAGGTACTCGATGCATTGCACGGGGCAGAACTCGGGACACTTGCCGCACGGGAAGCACAGGTTCACGTCCATGAACGCGACTTCGCGCGGGCGCTTTTTCTTTTGTCCGACTTCTTCGGGAGTCTCGGGGATGCGGTCTTCCTTGAGCCGGCGCTTGATGATGTCGATGGCGCTCATGCTTCTATTGTCACGCCATTTGAGCGCGCCCGGTCAAGCGGCCCGGCGAATCGCACTTATCTGACGGCGAAGATGCGGCCGGTTGAGGTTCCGACGTAAAGCATCCCCGACGCCGACGATGCGGCCGTCGTGATCTTGCCGAAGCTGCGCGATGTCCATACCGGGCTGCCGTCACCCGCCAGTACCGCGCCCATGTCGCCCGCCGCCGCATCGAACACGCCGTCATAGCCGAGCACGACCACGCCGGCATCGCCCGGTTTCAGCGTCGAATTCTGTCCATCGGAGTTGCCCGTCGGCCGAGACTCCGTAGATCGCGTCATCGCCCGCGAAAATTGTTCCCGACGGAGCGACCGCCGGTCCCGCGGTTACCGAATGCGCGTAGCTCAAGTGCCACAACTGGTTGCCGTTGCTTGAATCGATCGCATACATGCCGCCGCCCGCCGATCCCGCGTACACGACATCGTCCGCAGTAGGCGACCGATCCGGAGAATCCGCCTTCGGGCTGGAACGTCCACAGCACCGCGCCGTCCGATGCGATCGAGTGACAGCGCCGCGCGAGGCTCCCACGACCACGCCGTCCGGCGTCGCCGCGGCTGTATTCACCGATCCGACACTCACGCGCCAGTTGAGAACCCCCGACGCGCTGACAGACACCAGGTCGCCGCCGCCACCGAAGCGTAAATGGCGCATGATCGGCTCACCGCGAGCGGTCCCGCGCTCTCGCCAATTTCAAGATTCCACAGGACTGCCGCCGGCGGGACCAATCGCGGCGAGGGACGTGCTCGACGCCATCGCGATCACAGTGCCGTCGGGCAACACTGCCGGCGACGAGCCGTCGGCCTCGCGCCGCATGGTTTCCTTGCCGTTCGAATCCAGCCCGTGCAGCACGCCGTCACGCGTGATGAAGAATATCGAGTCCGTCGGGGCCCGTCGCGATTCTTCCGCGTACCTCGGCGCCCGCATCGAAGGTCCACATCAGAACGCCCGCGCTGCGCGCCGACACGGCCGGCGTGCTTGCTCCTGCCGGCTCGACGGCGCCTTTGGGCGTCGAGGTAGCTGTCGGAGTAGCGGAGGGCTCGGACACAAAAACATCGTCCCGCCGCTCGACGGGCACGGGCAGGATGGGGCGCCGCATGAATTGACGTCGGTATAGACGCCGATTCCTACCTGCTGGCTGCTCACTCCGGAATTGCTGGCAAGGATGCAGACGCATCCCGCGTTTCCGGTTACGTAATTGGCCGCCAAGGTCGCCCGGACGGCTGCGCTTGCAGCATAGTGCTGTCCGTCGAACGTCCACAGGGTGGCCGATCCGGCCGTAATATCTCCGAATTTTACTTTCGTTTGCCTCGTGAACGTTCCGATCGCATTGAATGCGACTGTTCCGCCGGTCGGTACGCCGCTGGGTCCGGTCGCCACGATGTTGCTGCTGGTTGCGGCCGGGCGCGGCGTCAACGTTGGCGTAATAGTCTTGGTGGGCTTAGGAGTTTTCGTCGCGGGCGGCGTCGGGGTGAAAGTGGGCGAGACGGGGGCGCCGGTCGAGATCACAATTGAATCTAGCTGGGAGTTGGGAGTCGCGGTTGCCGTCGGGCTGCTGCTGCCGCTGCCGCCGCAACTGAGCAATCCCTCCGAAAGCGAGCAACACAACCGGCGCGACCACCAGCAATCTGAGCCACCGCGATAACATCAAGCGATGAGCTATGACTGATACGATCGCGCGATGTCAAGTTGATGCGCGAATTGCGATCGAAACTTGCAGACTTGACGCTGCACGAATGGAGCGCTGTGATTCACTGAAGTGGAACAAAAAAATGGCGGGCACCTGAAGAGGGGGGGACTCTCCGATGCCCGCCTGTTCGTAGCGGCCGTCCGCGTACGCTGCGGACGGAAACCGGTTGATTGGGAGGAACAAACCAACCGGCAGGATGCCAGAGCCGTTCGCACCCATTTATTGAGACGATTCATTTCAGTGATTATTCAAAGTCAAAAATTTCATTTCAAAAGATTTTCGATTTGCACCCACGCTCGCGGCGGACTAGACTCGGCGGCGGAGGATACGAAAAAGCCATGGAATATCGGCGATTAGGTGGTACCGGACTCAAAGTTTCGGAGCTTTGCCTCGGATGCATGACGTTTGGACGCGAAACAGACGAAAAAACCGCGGCAAAAATTCTCGACAGATTCATCGAGGTCGGCGGCAATTTTCTCGATACCGCCAACGTCTATGCGGCCGGCGCGTCGGAGGAAATTCTCGGACGAATTGTCGGCGAGCGGCGAAAAGATCTGATTGTCGCGACCAAAGTCCGCTTCAACGCCAATATTTTCATGGGCAAACCCGTCGGCGCCCAACCAAATCGGTCTCTCGCGCGGGCATATCATGTCCGAGGTCGAGGCCAGCCTGCGCCGCCTGAAGATGGACTACATCGATCTCTACCAGGTGCATTCGTGGGACTTCGAAACGCCGATCGAAGAAACGATGCGCGCGCTCGACGACCTCGTGCGTCACGGCAAAGTCAGGTATATCGGCGCGTCGAATTTTACCGCGTGGCAGCTGATGAAGAGTTTGTGGGTCAGCGATAAACGCGACTTCGCGCGGTTTGACTGCCTGCAGCCGCAATACAGCCTGATTTCGCGCGAGATCGAGCGCGAGATTTTGCCGCTATGCCGCTACGAAGGCGTCGGCGTGATTCCATGGAGTCCGCTCGGCGGCGGATTTCTGACCGGCAAGTATCGTTCGGGTCAGCGTCCGCCCGAGGACAGCCGGCTCGCGAAGATGGATATGTGGAATCGGCTGGCCGACGAGCGCAACTACTCGACGCTCGAAGCCGTCGAGCAGGTCGCGAAGGAGCGCGGGCGTGCGATCTCGCAGGTCGCGCTGGCGTGGGTCAATCAGCAGCCCGGCGTCAGCTCGGTGATTTACGGCGCGCGCACCGAGGAGCAGAACGAGCAGAACCTCGGCGCGATCGGCTTCCGCCTCGAAGCGGCGGAGCTCGCGGCGCTGAACAAGGCCAGCGCATTGCCGGCCGAGTATCCCAACTCGATGCAGGCGCGACTCCCGGGTTATCCTCGACAGTAAGGGAATCCAGTAGGACGGAATTTATTCCGTCGTCTCAGCCAACCAGGAAGCGAAGACGACGGCAATAAATGTGCCGTCCTACTTTTGCTCATCCCTGGAACGACGGGCCCATGAACGCGCTCGGTGGCGTAAGCGGTGACTGCGTATCCTGTCCGGGTGCGTTTGCGAAGAACTGGCTGCCCACAGTCATCCCGCCGTCGACGACCATCGCCTGCCCGGTGACGAATTCCGAATCGTCGCTGGCCAGATAGAGCGCCATCCCCGCGATATCTTCCGGATGGCCGGCGCGCCGAATCGGCTGCCCTTCGCCATAAATTGCTCCATCGCCTCCTTCATGCCGGGCTGATTGCGATGCAGTATCGGCGTATTGATTCCGCCGGGGCAGATACAGTTGACGCGGATTTTGTCCTTCGCGAATTCCAGCGACGCCGAACGCGTCAGGTTGACGACGCCGGCCTTCGCCGCGCAATACGCATGCAAGCCGTTGAAGCCGCGGATACCCGCGACCGACGCGGTCGAGATGATCGAGCCGCCGCCGACTTTACGCATCTCGGGCGCCGCGTGCTTCATCCCGAGGAATACGCCGCGCAGCAACACCGACTGGCTCCTGTCCCAGTCTTCGACCGAGATTTGTTCGAGTGGTCCGACCGCGCCGCCGATTCCGGCGTTGTTATAGATAATGTCGAGACGGCCGAACTCGCTGATGGCGCGCGCGACCAAGCGCCTTGATTTCGGCTTCGGCGGAAACGTCGGTCTTCTGGAAGACCGCGCGCCCGGCGTTCTCCTTGCAATCGCGAACGGCGGACTCGCCGCCTTCGACGTTAAGGTCCGCGATCACGACGGCCGCGCCTTCACCCGCGAACTTGATCGCAGTCGCGCGCCCGATCCCGCTCGCCGCGCCGGTGATTACCGCCACTTTGCCCTTGAGCCTGTCCATTTGAGATTTCCTCTGTTGAAAAATTTAGACGTTACTACAGACCAACGACTCGCTATCGTAAGTCGGAATCAGACCGCAACTTTTCGAAGGCTCGCTCGTCTTGCAGCTAAGAAACGAGCGGCGATAGCCGCCGAGGGTGATTAACATGCGGAAATTCGGATTTTCGATCCTGATTGCGACCGCGATTCTAGGCATTTGCTAAACACGGGCAGGGTACCGCTCAGTGTGCCCGCCCGGAGGCATGATGGGCCGCCACCCGGGGGTCCGATGGGTGGGCCGCCGCCGGTTCCGCCACTCCTGATGATGGCGCTGCGCGCCGCGGACCTGACCGAGCGACAGCAGAAACAGATTCGTGACATCATGGACTCGAACCGAACGAGCAGCGCGCCGCTGATGGAGTCAGATGCACTCGATTCGCGAGCAGATATCAGACAAGCTGCTGTCATCGGGCAGCGTGAGCGCCTCGGACCTGGCGCCACTGCTGGCGCAGCAGAGCAGATCCAACAACAGCTCGACAATCAGATGGTATCGACGGCGATTCAGATTCGCGGCGTGATGACGCCCGGCCAGTTGAGCAAAGTGTCTGCGGTGAACGAGAAGCTCAAGGCAATTCATTCCCAAATCGAGTCGATTCTCGGACCACCGGATGCGCCACCGCTCCCTTAGCGTCGCAAGCGTTGCTGGTGCCCGCGCCCGATCTCGCCGCGACAGTCGAGAAGGCGCGGGCCGGCGACAGTCGGCAATTCGCGAGCTGATCGAACTGTACCAGGGGCGCGTCGGGCGATTCGTGCGCTCGATGATGGGTAATGACCGCGATTGGGAAGATGTGGCGCAGGCCACATTCGTCAAGATGATGCTGGGAATCGAGCGGCTGCAATCCACCGAGATTTTCGAGTCGTGGCTATTCAAAATCGCTCGCAATTCCAGCCTCGACCATCTGCGGCGACGGAGATGGCGACGGCTGTTCACATCGTGGGAGCCGCATCACGGCGAGGTCGCTGCCCCGGCGCACGGATTCGAAGACGGACGCCTCGCGCAAGTCGAACGTGCGCTGATCCTAATGCCCGCCGATCAGCGCGAACTGATACTGCTGATGCGCGAGAACGATTGGAGCTACGGCGACCTCGCGCGCATAACCGGCGCGACCCCGCCGCGGTCAAGTCGAGGTTGTTCCGCGCCCGCAGCCGCCTGCGCGCGCTGATAAGAAAGGTGACGAATCGTGAAAAATGAAGGATTTCCCTGGACCAAGTCGGCTCGGGCCCGGAGCCGCGGCTGCCGGCTGATTTTGCCGTCGCGCGTGATCGAGCAGGCGCACGCAGGCGTGGCGCGTAAGCGTCGCGATGAAGCTCGGATTCGCCGCGGGATTGGGCCTCGCGGCGGTCGGCGCTACGGTCTCTCTTCGATGCGCCTGACGCCGGCAAATCAACGGCGCCGGCTTGCGATCGCCACCGTCATCATACGGTGCGCTCTCGGATCTCAACGCGTCACGTGGAACGATCAGTCCGACCCCGATCTACTCACGGTGCTGATACCCAGCGCCCGGCCCGCCGAGAAGTTCGACGCGTACTACGGCGCCGTCAGCGGTGACACCTACGCCAGTTGGGATCCCGATCTCGTACGATTCGTCGCAGACCCGTATCGCGTTTCGAAATTCACATCTCGAACGAAGGACCGGAGAAGCCGCTGTCCGGCAGCCCCGCCATCCGAAAGCGCGCGTTGCCGGTGTTGATTCCGCCGTCGACGACCATCGCAGTGCCGCTGATCCAGTCGGCGTCGTCGCTCGCGAGGAACAGCGCCATCGTCGCGATGTCTGTCGGGCTTGCCGGCGCGCGGTATCGGCTGCATTCGCGCCATGACTTCTCCGATCGCTCTTCGGCGCCCGGGCCCCGCGATGGATCAGTGGCGTATTCACGCCGCCGGGGCAGATGCAGTTGACGCGAATCTTGTCGTGCCCGACTTCGATCGCGACCGCCTGCGTCAGGTTCACGACCGCCGCCTTCGCCGCGCTGTATGCGGCCAGATAGCCGACGCCGCGCAGTCCCGCGACTGACGCAGTCGAGATAATCGAGCCACCGCCCGCCTTGCGCATCTCGGGGATCGAATACTTCATGCCGAGGAAGGCCGCGCGCAGGAGTATGGCGATAGTTTTGATCGAAGTCGGCGGATGCCACTTTTTCGATCGGCCCGACGGCGCCGGCGACGCCCGCGTTGTTGAACATGATATCGAGCCGCCCGTATTCCTTGACCGCGCGCGCGACCGCGGCCTTGATATCGGCCTCGCTGGTCACGTCGGTGCGCTGAAACACGGCGCGTCCGCCCGCCGCCGCGCATTCTGCCACCGCGGTCTCGCCGCCCTGCGAGTTCAAATCGGTGAGCACGACGCTCGCGCCTTCTTTCGCGAACCGAAGCGCCGTCGCGCGGCCCATCCCGCTCGCTGCGCCGGTGATCACTGCAACTTTTCCCTGGATTCTGCCCATTGAATTTCTCCTGCGCGCATAGCGTCGCGCGGTGTTTTGATGTGAATCGCAAATTCTCAATAGCAATGATTGAGGCGAGGTCGGGTAGAGCGGCGGCGCAATGATATAGTAGGCGGCCATGCTCCCCGAAGATGAAAGCGACAAGCCGGCGGGACCGCAGCACGACTCGCTGATCGATTATCCGAAGGAAGCTCTGGCGGAAAGCGGCAATCCCGAATCGTTGGTTCTCGAAGACGAATCGAACGCCATCGATCAGAAGTTAGCCGCCACTCCCACCGAGCCCGGCGTCTACCTGCTGCGCGATCGCGGCGGCAAAGTGCTCTACGTCGGCAAGGCGAAGTCGCTGCGCTCGCGTGTGCGCGCGTACTTTCGCGAGGGCGGCGACGGCCGCTTCCAGGTGCGCTTCCTGATGAAGCGGGTGCGCGACTTCGACACCCTGGTCACCGCCAGCGAGAAGGAAGCGCTGATTCTCGAAAACAACCTGATCAAGCAATACAAGCCGCGCTACAACATCCGCCTCAAGGACGACAAATCCTACTTGAGCGCGAAGATCACCAATCATCCGTGGCCGCGCATCACGGTCACGCGCAAGATCGTCAAGGACGGCGGCCACTACTTCGGCCCGTTCGGTTCGGCCGACGGCCTGCGCGAGACGATCGACGTCATCCGCAAAGTATTTCCGCTGCGCACCTGCTCCGACGCGGTGTTCCGCAATCGCTCGCGGCCGTGTCTCGAATATCAGATCAAGCGATGCCTCGGGCCGTGCTGCCTGCCGGTCGATCGCGACGAGTACGGCCGCCATCTGCACGCCGCGCAGATGCTGCTCGAGGGCAAGAATCTCGAGCTGCTGCGCGAGATGCGCGAGCAGATGAAGGATCACGCGTCGCGGCTCGAATTCGAGCAGGCGGCGCGGATGCGCGACCGCGTCCGCGCGATCGAGAAGACCGTCGAGCGCCAGACCGTGCTGCATCACTGGGGAATCGACCAGGACGTGTTCGGGCTTTACCGCGAAGGCGGCTTCATCGAGGCGATCGTGCTGATGGTGCGCGGCGGCAAGCTGACCAGCACGCAGGGCTGGAGCTTTCCAGGACCTGGAATTTGCCGGTCCAGGATATTCTTGCCGATCTGCTGACGCAGTATTACTCGGGCGCGCGCAATATCCCCGACGAGGTGATCGTGCCGGTCGCGCTCGAGGACGCCGACGTGCGCGCCGAGCTGCTCTCCGAGCGGCGCGGAAAGAAAGTCGAAGTTCCTGCGTGCCGCAGCGCGGCGAGAAGCTGCGCCTGCTCGAAATGGCGATGGAGAACGCGCGCCAGAGCTTCGCCTCGCGCCGCGACAACGAGAAGACGCGCGAGCAGATGCTCGAGGAGCTGCGCGTCAAGCTCGGCCTGCGCAACACGCCCAAGCGGATGGAATGCTACGACATCTCGAATCTGCAGGGCTCGATGGTGGTCGGCTCGCAGGTGACGTTCGACGAGGGCGAGCCGCAGCAAGGATCTCTACCGCCGCTACCGGATTCGCAGCTTCGAGGGCCAGGACGACTTCGCCAGCATGTACGAAGTGCTGAAGCGGCGCCTCGACGCGCGCCGTCGCGCGAAAACGAGTATCCCGACTTGTGGGTCATCGACGGCGGCAAGGGTCAGCTCAATGTCGCGCTCGAAGTGCTGCGCGAGTTCAGCCTGCTCGACCAGATCGATTGCGTGTCGCTGGCCAAGCAGCACGTGCTGAACGACCGGCGCGAAAAGGAGGTGGTGAAATCCGAGGAGCGCGTCTTCGTTCCGCGTCGCAAGGATCCGATCGTGCTGCCGAAGAATTCCACCGCGCTGTTCCTGCTGGTGCGGATTCGCGACGAGGCCCATCGCTTCGCGATCACCTACAACCGCGAACTGCGGCGGCGCGCGCGGCTGCGCTCGGTGCTCGACGATATCGAGGGCATCGGCCCGGTGCGGCGGCGCGCGCTGCTGCGCCATTTCGGCAGCCTCAAGCGGATTCGCGAGGCGACGCGCCGAGGAGATCGCCGCGGTCAAGGGGATCAACCGCGAACTCGCGGCCGAGATTCGCCGCGCATCTCGACGAAATGACGGCGCTGCTCGACGTCGAGGAAGTCCGCCGACCCCGCCGATCAGACTCGCGCTTCCGCTCGAGTCGCCCGCGACTCCTGCCGATGACGCCGCACGCGCGAGTCAACGACACGCCCGCGCGCGAGTGACACAAAAGTTCTCCAGAGCACATATCGGTGGTCGTGCTGAGCTACATGTGTTAGCGCATAATCTTTAAGTCAACATTGACCGCACGGCGCCATTGATGCGCAAAGGAGTGCGTACCTATCGCTGCGGGAGCGCTTTCCGTAAGACGCGCCGCCTCGCGACCTGCCGGGCTGGAGTCGGTCGAGCTCGCGCGCAGACCTGCCGCCGATTCCGGCATTCAGCCCGCGTCGAGCGCATCGCGCCAATCTACGCGGTCGCAATCGCGGTCGTCGCCGGCGATGCGCTCGGCAATTTCCACTTCGCGATTCCGCTGCCATTTGCGTTGGCGTTCGCCGCTTTGGCGCTCGGCGCATTTCTGTTCGCCTGACGCTCGCTCGGCCTGGTGATCGCGTACGTTGCAATCGCGCTCGCCGCGAACGCCGCGGTTGCGAACGTGCTCGAGCCTGCCGCATGCCGCCCACAGCATCGCCACGATGGTGGAAGGCTCGCGCGTGACGATCGAAGGACGCGTGTATCGCGAGACCGAGCACGAAGCATACGGCGACCGCGTGTACGTCGCTGTCGAGCGGGCCGCCGAGCAGGGTGGCGTCTATGTCGGCGTCGAGCGGCAACATGCGGGTCGCGGTGATTGGTGGCGGAGTTTTCAAGCTGGGCGATGAGATCCGGCTGACCGCGCGAATTCATTTTCCGCGCAACTACGGCAATCCCGGTGAATTCGACTACGTCGGGCTTGATGGCGCGCGACGGCATCGACGCGACGATGACCGCGCCGAAGCAAGTCGCTCGGCTCGCCGGTGTTTCAAATCATCGGGCATCGTTCGCTGTTCCTTGCGAGCCAGATCGAATCGATAAGGACTCATATCGGCGAGTTCTTCGATCGCAATCTTGCCTATCCTGAAAACGCCGAGATGCGCGCGCTGGTGATCGGCGATCAAGGCGAAATCGGCGATCCGCTCCGGCAAACCTTCGCGCGCACCGGCATGGCGCATCTGCTGGTGATCTCCGGACTGCACCTGAGCATCGTCGCCGCCGCGATGTTCGCCGCGGCGCGGCTTGCGATGATGCTGTTGCCGGAGCTGGCAAATCGCGGTTACGCGAACAAGGTCGCCGCGCTCGCCGCGATGCTCGCGGTGTGCGCGTACGCTTCGATCGCGGGGCATCACGTGTCGACGGTGCGCGCGCTGGTGATGGTGCTGGCGTACATGCTGGCCGTGATGATCGATCGTCCGCGCGAAGCGATGGCGTCGCTGGCGCTGGCCGCGATCGTGATCTGCGTTGCGCTGCCCGGTTCGACCGCCGACATCGGCTTCCAGCTCTCGTTCGCGTCGGTGATCGCGATCGTGCTCGGGATGCGCCGATTCGCCGCATGGTTCGCGCGCCGCAAACGCCTCGGATGCCTGCGCGGCGAGCCTCCGTCGCCGCGAGTGGCGATTGCTCGAAGTGCCCGGCCGGCTATCTCGCAGTCTCGTTCTGGGCGATGGCCGGGACGGCTCCGCTCACCGCGTACCACTTCAACCAGTTCGCGATTGTCGGAATCGTCGCCAACGCTGTGGTCGTGCCGATCATGGCATTCGGCGCGACGATCAGCGGACTGATCGCGGCCGCCGATCAGTTTCTTTTCCGAATCGGCCGCGCGCCCGATACTGCTGTTCGGCGCGAGCGCGCTCGCCGCAGGCAACTGGCTGGCGGCATGGTTCGTCGATTGGCCGTTGGCCTGGTTCCGCATCTTCACGCCGACAATTCTCGAACTCGCAATCGCGTACGCATTCCTGATGCTCTGGTTGCTGGCCCCGCTTGCCGTCGCGATGATGCAAGAACCGATCGCGCTATGAGACGTTCGACGCAAACGCGCAGAGTGCCCGATTCGGCTGGCGCGCGCGATGCGCGGTCGCACTGGCGGTCGTGCTGACGGTCGACGCGGGATACTGGACACTACGATCGCTTCTTCAATCCCGACCTGCGCGTGACGTTTCTGTCGGTGGGGGAGGGCGACGGCGCGGTCGTGCGATTTCCCGGCTCGCGCGTGATGCTGATCGATGGCGGTGGCTCCTACGGCGGCTTCGACGCCGGCGAGCGAATCGTCGCGCCGTACCTGTGGTCGCAGAAAATCATGCGCGTCGATTACATTGCGCTCAGCCATCCCGACCTCGACCATTTCGGCGGCCTGGATTTCATCGCGATGAACTTCGCGCCGCGCGCGTTCTGGACCACCGGCGTGTCGAGCCTCGACGTCAGCTACGCGCGGTTCATGGACGATCTCGAACGCGCCAAAATTCCGATGGTGCAGGTGCTGAAGCGGCGCCGCTGGCATACCGATCGGCGGCGTCGCGATCGTTTCGCTCAACGGCGAGCGACGCTTTCGCGGAATCGCACAACAACAGCTCGATGGTGTTGCGATTGAGTTTCGGCAACGCCGTCAATTCTGTTCACTGGCGATATCGAGTCGGCGGGCGAGCGCGCGCTGCTCGCGAGCGGCGGCGATCTTCACGCGACGATCCTCAAGGTACCCCATCATGGCAGCGCGACTTCCTCGACCGCAGCATTCATTGCGGCGGTGCATCCCGCGGCGGCGGTCATCTCGGACGGATACTTGAATAACTTTCATTTCCCGGCTGACGCAGTCATCGAACGCTACGTCGAAGCGGGCGCCATCCTGATGCGCACCGACCTCGACGGCGCCGTGATGGTCGATGCCACCCCGGCCCGATGACCGTGCGAACTTTCCGTGATCGCCGCGGTGGTCCGCTTCGCATCGTCCCCGCCGCGATCCGTTCGATGTTCGATCGGGCAATCGGAACAGTCGTTCAGAGCGCCTCGTAAAATCGCCGCGCGTTTCTATCGACCCCGCCCATCACTGTAAGCTACATATTGGATCGAGATGGATCTCGAACTCACAGAAGCCCAGCGCGGCGCGCGCGACGTTGCCCGCCGCTTCGCGCGCGAGAAGCTCGGGCCGATCGGCGTCGAGGCCGACCGCTCGCATCGCTATCCCGCCGAGGCGATCGACGAACTGGCGCGGCTCGGCATGCTCGGCATCTTCATCCCCGAGCAATACGGCGGCGCCGGCCTCGATCATGTCGCGTATTCGCTGGTGCTCGAGGAGCTCGCGGTCGAATGCGCTTCGACCGCGGTCATCATGTCGGCGCATTGCTCGCTCGCGTCGTGGCCGATTCTCGGGCTCGGCACGGCGCAGCAGAAGAATCATTTTCTGCCGAAGATGGCGACCGGCGAATGGATCGGATGCTTCGCGCTGACCGAGCCGCAGGCCGGCTCCGACGCCGCCGGTCAGAAGACGCGCGCGGTGCGCGACGGCGACTCGTACGTCATCAACGGCACCAAGAATTTCATCACCAACGCGCCGCAGTCGAAGGTGGCGATCGTGTTCGCGATGACGCAGCCCGACAAGGGCCATCATGGCATCAGCGCGTTCGCCGTCGAGACCGGCACGCCGGGATGGGCCGTCACGCGCGTCGAAGACAAGATGGGAATTCACGGTGCGCATAGCGCGCAGCTCGAGCTTCACCGACATGCGCGTGCCGCGCGAAAATCTGCTGCTCAAGGAAGGCGAGGGCTTCAAGGTCGCGATGAAGACGCTCGACGGCGGGCGCATCGGAATCGCGTCGCAGGCGATCGGAATCGCGCGCGCGTCGCTCGAGGCGTCGTTGAAGTACGCGCAGGAGCGGCAGACCTTCGGCAAGCCGATCGCGCAGTACCAGGCGATTCAGTGGAAGCTCGCCGACATGGCGGTCGAGATCGACGCGGCGCGCCTGCTGACGCATCGCGCGGCAACGCTAAAGGATCGCGGCCAGCCGTGCACCAAGGAATCCGCGATGGCGAAGCTGTTCGCCGCCGAAACCGCGATGAAGTCCGCGACCGAGGCGGTGCAGATTCACGGCGGCTACGGCTACACCAAGGAGTTCAAGGTCGAGCGTTATTTCCGCGACGCCAAGATCACGGAGATCTACGAAGGCACTTCCGAGATTCAGCGCCTGGTAATCGCAGGCAGCGTGCTCGACAACCGCTGAGGTCAGTCCTGTGAGCAACAAAAAGCAATGGCTCGAGACGACCTACAAGCAGGCGAGCGAGCGCCCGGTCCGCTTCTCGACCGTCTCCGACATGGAGATCGATCCGCTCTACACGCCCGAGGATGTGAGCGGCGCCTACGACGACGCGCTCGGCAATCCGGGCGAGTTTCCGTACACCCGCGGCGTATACGGCTCGATGTATCGCGGGCGCCTGTGGACGATGCGCCAGTTCGCGGGCTTCGGCCTCGCCGAGGACACCAACGCGCGCTTCCATTTCCTGCTCGGCCAGGGCCAGGACGGGCTCTCGACCGCCTTCGACATGCCGACGCTGATGGGCTACGACGCCGACCACGAGCGCGCGCGCGGCGAAGTCGGACGCGAGGGCGTCTCGGTCTCCACCGTCCACGACATGGCGACGCTGTTCGATCGGATCCCGCTCGACAAGGTCACCACCTCGATGACGGTGAACTGCTCGGCGTCGGTGCTGCTCGCGATGTACCTGGTGGTGGCCGAGCGCAACGGCATGCCGTGGGAGCGCGTCGGCGGCACGATCCAGAACGACATGCTCAAGGAGTACATCGCGCAGAAGGAATGGATTTGTCCGCCGCGTCCGGCGCTCAGAATCGTCACCGACATGATCGAGTTCTGCGCGCGCAAGGTTCCGCGCTGGCACGCGGTATCGATTTCCGGCTACCACATCCGCGAAGCCGGCTCGACCGCGGTGCAGGAACTCGCGTTCACGATCGCCGACGGCATCTGCTACGTCGAGGAAGCGGTCAAGCGCGGGCTCGACGTCGACGAATTCGCGCCGCGGCTGTCGTTCTTCTGGAATCTGCACAACGATTTTCTCGAAGAGGTCGCCAAGCTGCGCGCCGCGCGCCGGATGTGGGCGCGAATCATGAAGGATCGCTTCGGCGCGAAGAATCCGAAATCGATGATGCTGCGGACGCATGCGCAGACCGCCGGCGCCTCGCTGACCGCGCAGCAGCCGATCAACAACGTCGTGCGCGTCGCGATCCAGGCGCTGGCGGGCGTGCTCGGCGGAATCCAGTCGCTGCACACCAACTCGATGGACGAGACGCTCGCGCTGCCGACCGAGCAGGCCGTGATGGTCGCGCTGCGCACGCAGCAGGTCATCGCCGAAGAGACCGGCGTCACCAACACGATCGATCCGTTCGGCGGCAGCTACGCGGTCGAGGCGCTGACCGACCGGATGGAGCGCGAGGCGATCGACTATATCCGGCGCATCGACGAGATGGGCGGGATGGTCAAGGCGATCGAGACCGGCTATCCGCAGCGCGAGATCGCCGAGGCCGCATTCCACTTTCAGCGTCAGCTCGAACAGGGAATCAAGACCGTCGTCGGCGTCAACAAGTATTCGATTCCCGAGGAAATTCCGATCGCGACGCTGAAGATTGATCCCGAGATCGAAGAGCGGCAGATTCAGCGCGTGCGCAAAGTCAAGCGCGAGCGCAATTCGGTCGCGGTCAAGGAAGCGCTCGCGCGCGTTTCCGAGGCGTGCCGCTCGGGCGAGAATCTGATGGGGCCGATTTGCGAGGCGGTGCGCCGCGACGCGACCGTCGGCGAAGTTTCAGATATCTTTCGCGCCGAGTTCGGCGTGTACACAGACCCAGGCTGGATTTAGGCGATGGCGGAAAAGAGACTCAGAATTCTGGTCGCGAAACCCGGACTCGACGGTCACGATCGCGGCGCAAAGATTATCGCGCGCGCGCTGCGCGACGGCGGCTTCGAGGTAATCTACACCGGGCTGCATCAGACGCCCGAGATGATCGCCGAGGCCGCCGTGCAGGAAGACGCCGACGCGGTCGGGCTCAGCGTGCTGTCGGGCGCGCACATGACGCTGTTTCCCGAGGTGATGCGCCTGCTGAAGGAGCGCGGCGCCGGCGACGTCGCGGTTTTCGGCGGCGGGATCATTCCCGACGACGACGCGGTGAAGCTCAAGCAGATGGGCGTGCGGCAAATCTTCACGCCCGGCGCGTCGACCGAAGACATCGTCAAGTGGGTGCGCGAGAATGTCGCGCGCCGCGCACTTAGGTTCCGATGAATTTCGATCTGACTGAAGAGCAGCGGCGCATCCGCGAAACGCTCACCGACTTTGCCGAGCGCGAAATCAAGCCGCACTCGACCAAGTGGGACAAGGACGAGACCTTCCCGCGGCATATCGTCGAGCAGCTCGGCCAGCTCGGCTTTCTCGGCGTCGCGTTCCCGGAGAAATTCGGCGGCGGCGGCGCGGATACGCTGTCGCAAGTGCTCGTCGTCGAAGGCCTCTCGCGCTTCGACGCGTCGATCGGCCTCACCTGCGCCGCGCACATGTCGCTCTCGACCGGGCACATCGCCGGGTTCGCCTCTGACGAGCATCGCGATCACTACGTTCCCGAGATGCTGCAGGCGAAGAAGCTTGGCGCATGGTGCCTGACCGAGCCGAGCTCCGGCTCCGATGCGGCCGCGATGCATACCAAGGCAACGCGTGTCGGCGACAACTACTCGATCACCGGCTCCAAGATGTTCATCACCAACGGCACCGTCGCTGACGTGTACGTCGTGATGGCGATTACCGAGCAGGCTCGCGGGCGTGACGGCGTGTCAGCGTTCATCGTTGATCGCGGCACGGCGGGACTCTCGAACGGCAAGAAAATCGAGAAGCTCGGTCTGCGCGCGTCGGACACCGCCGAAGTGATTTCGAAAACGTCACAGTGCCGGCGCGCAACCTCGTCGGCGAGCTCGGCGCGGGCTATCGGCAGACGCTCAAGGTGCTCGAAGCGGGACGAATCGGAATCGCGGGATTCGCCGCAGGAATCGCGCGCGGCGGTTTCGAGGAAGCGCGCGCATACGCGCTCGAGCGCGGGCAGTTCGGCAAGAAGATCGCCGAGTTCCAGGCGATCCAGTGGATGTTCGCCGACATGGCGACGCGAATCGACGCCTCGTGGATGCTGATCTGCCGCGCCGCCGCGCTCAGGGATGCGGGCAAGCCGTTCGCGCGCGAAGCCGCGATGGCGAAGCTGTTCGCGTCGGAAACCGCGATGTGGACGACGATCAAAGCCGTGCAGATTCATGGCGGCTACGGCTACGTCACCGATTTCCCGGTCGAGCGCTACATGCGCGACGCCAAGCTCTCGGAAATCGGCGAGGGCACCAGCGAAGTGCAGCGCATGATCATCGCCAAGTCGCTGCTGCGCGACGGCTACATGCCCGCCTGATCGATTTAGTCTTCGAGCAAATCTTCGCGGATGATAGTCGCGAACTCGGAAGCTCCGAGGCCGATTACCTCGCGCATGAAACCCTCGATTCCGCCGTTCTCGTCGATCATCTCAAAGACGGGATCCAGTTGCTCTGCTGCGAGAGGAATCTTCTTGAAGACGAGGTTGCTGTCGAGGAAGTCGGCGACGATTCGATCGCGCTCGACGCCAAGCATCGACAGCAGCATCGCGGCGCCGACTCCGGTGCGGTCGCGGCCGGCGGAGCAATGGAAGAGCAGGGGATACACGTCGCGCTCGGCAAGCAGCTTGAAGAAGCGCCGCCAGTCATCGCGGAAGTGCATGACGAGCGCGAGATGCTCGCGCCCGGGCTCTGGTGCGACGCGCGTGTAGCCTTGGTCGTTGAACCATTCGTCGCCCATCGGGATGTGTTCCCATCGGACGCCGTCTCGCGAAGCCGGAACCGGCGCGCCGAGGTGCTTGACTTCGGCGCGGCTTTGCAGGGTGACGAGAGTGCGCAGCTCGAGCTGGCTGATTGGACTTTCGGCCGGCACCTCGGCCAGATGCGATGAGCGGAATATCATTCCAGCGGCGGACGCGGCGTCGGTTGGCGACCGGGTGTCCTCCGAGGTCGCGGAAATTCTGCGCGGCGAAACTGCGCAGCAGATCGAAGTCGACAACGACGCGCGGCTTTTCCGGGTTTTCCGTAACGTCGCTGATCCTGTTTTTTCTTTCGGCAAGTCGTTCAGTTCTCCACCCATTTTAGCAGGGCGCATCGGCTCGATAAAGCCGAGTTGTCCGACACGGGCACTTGCTTCGTATATCGCGGTCATTTAATAGACTGGAGTCTACTTATATGGCTCGAGTATATCGAGACTTCCGAGCGTTCATGCCGTTGCCGCGGCGCCTGTATCGCGGCGCGAGCGCAAGAAAGGGACGCACCCGCGCTGAAATTTACAACGCTGCGATGAACCTATTTCCTGCGGCGCGGTTTCGATTCGGTTACGATTGAGGATATCTGCGACGGCGCCGACGTGGCGCGTGCGACTTTCTTTTTGCATTTTCCCGCCAAGGAAGCGTTGCTGATCGAGTACGGCGAGCGCGCTAACGACGAGCTGGCGGCTGCCATTGCCGAATATCGTGGGAGCGCGACTGCGACTATCGGATGGCGCTCAAGATGTTGGCGGAGCGGGCAGTGCGGCATCCCGACGTCGTGCGGCTTGTGATTCGCGAAATGCTGGCGCGGCCGCGCGTGCTTAGTGAGCACGACGAGAGCGCCGCCGACTTGATCAATTTGCTCGCGGCGGTTATCCGGCGCGGACAGAAGAGCCGGTGAGTTTCGGCGGCGGACGGAGCCGACGGTTGCGGCGCTGACCGCATGCGCGGCGTTTTTCGCGCTCATCTACACGTGGGTGCGGCATGACGGGAAGGTCGATATCGAGAGCCGCGGTGGCGGAGACCTTGGACATTATCTTGAACGGGCTTAGTGAGAAGAAATCCAAGCGCGGGCAAGCGCCCGCGCCGAATTAGAAGGACGAACAGCTAAGATGGCAAACACTCATGCGATTGTGATTGGCGGAAGCATGGCCGGGACTTTGTGCGGCGCGCGTGCTGAGCAGGTTCTACGACAAGGTCACCGTCATCGACCGTGATGCGTATCCTGCCGGTGCTCATGAGCGGGCCGGTGTTCCGCAGAGCAGGCACGTTCATGCGCTGCTGATGCGCGGGCGGCTCGAACTGGACCGGCTGTTCCCGGGCTTCGAGAATACGATGCTCGAGCGCGGCGCGATCGAGATAAATTTCGGGCGCGATTTCGCCGCACTGCAGCGAGGACGGCTGGGCCGAGCCGGCGCGCCGAACAACATTACGACACTGTTCGCGAGCCGCGTGCTGATCGAAGCGACGGTTCGCGAGCTGCTCCGAAAAATGCCGAATGTCGAGCTGATCGAGCGGGCTGAGGCCGTCGGCTTCGAGACGGTGCGCGGCGATTCGATTCGGGTCAGCGGAGTTAAAGTGAATCCGCGCGACGGTGGCGCCGCGTTCACGCTGACTTGGCGACCTGATCGTCGATGCGAGCGGGCGCGACGACCAAAATTCCGTCGTGGATCGAAGCGATGGGCTTGCCGATGCCGCCCGAGACCGTAGTCGATTCGCATACCGGGTACGCGTCGCGATGGTACAAAGTGAATCCCGAGCGGCGTCCCAAGGATTGGTGGTGGAAGGGAATCTGGATCGATCCGATCGCGGAGAATGTTTCGACCGCCGGCGTGTTGTTCCCGGTCGAAGGCAATCGGATGATCGTTTCGCTGGCGGGGATCGGCGGGCATTATCCGCCGAGCGACGAGGCGGAATTCACCGCCAAGCTGGCGCAACTGCGCTCGCCGATAATCGCCGAGGAAGTCGCGCTGGCGGAACCGATGTCGCAGGTTTATTCGTACCGGCAGATGGCGAATCGCTGGCGGCATTACGATAAATGGGGCGCGCGGCTCGACGGCTTCGTCGCGCTCGGCGACTCGTCGTGCGCGTTCAATCCCGTCTACGGGCAGGGGATGACGTCGGGCGCGTTGTCGGCGATGATGCTCGGCGAATGCCTGCAAACAAACGGCATCAGCGACGTCGAAGTCCCGCGAAAATTCTTCGCGGCGCAGGCGCGCTTCCAGGCCGAGCCGTGGGGACTCGCGACCGGCCTCGGATTTCAGAATTCCAGGCACCGAAGGCAAGCGTCCGATGATGAGTCGCGTGATCGATCCGATGATCGGCAAGATGTTCCAGGTCGCCAACGACGATCCTGCGATCGGCGAACGTATCGGCGAAGTGATCAATATGATGAGGCCGCCGTCGGCGCTGTTCGAGCCGTCGATTCCTGAAGATGATCGCCAAGGCCTGGTCGCGGCGACTCATCGGCGGTAAGAAGCCGCAACAAGAGGCGACTTCGATGCCTCCGCTGGCGCTGGGCGCCGAAGGTTAGAGACCCAAAGAGGAGTTTTCCCTATCAATGGATCTCGTGTTTATTCATGGGCCGGCTGCGGCGGGGAAGCTTACTGTAGGTCGTGAGTTGCAGAAGATTACCGGGTTGCCGGTGTTTCACAACCAGTTGGTCGTCGATGCGCTTACTCCTGTGTTTGAGTTTGGGAGTCAGGAATTTGTAAGGCTGCGCGAGAAGATGTGGCTGGCTGTATTTCGGGAAGCCGCTCGCGCGGGCAGGTCGATAATATTCACCTATGTGCCCGAGAAGACTGTTACCGAGTCCTTTGTGCGCAACACGGTTAGCCTGGTTCATGCCGAGGGTGGACGGGTGCTATTCGTCGAGCTTTCGTGCCCCGCATCGGTGCAGGAGGAACGTGTCGAGGCGGCCTCGCGCGCTGAGTTTGGTAAGATCAGATCAGCGAAAGTGTTGCGGGAGTTGCGGGAGAGTGGCGCTTTCGATGTGGGAGCATTACCGGATTCGGGGTTGAAGATCGATACGACCAAGGTTGGAGCGGCGGAATCGGCGCGCACCATCACCAAGTTCTTCGGAATTACAGAAACCGAATCGTGATAAGTGATAGCTACTGCTGGTTTTGTTGGTTGGAACCGCTGTTGGGATCGATAGGACGAGGAAGATCTGCTTGTGGTTCTATCGTTAGTTCTACCGACATCACCTGTTTGCCGCCGTGACTCCTATATACGCCGCGCATAGGTGGTACGTCGGAGTAGTCGCGGCCGATAGCGACTCTGATGTGGCGCTCGTCGATGCATGCATCCGTTGGTTGGATCGAAGCCGGTCCATCCCGGCCGCGGCAGCTGAGCTTCGAGCCAGGCGTGACTGGCTTGCGCGCCGACCGACTCCATCGCCGGTTGGCGGCGGGAGCCAGATAGCCGGAGACGTAGCGGGCGGGATGCCGGCAAGCCGCAGCACCCCGATGGTCAGATGCGCAAAATCCTGGCATACGCCGCCGCCGACATTGAGGATTTCGTCGGCGGTCGATTGCACATTGGTCATGCCCGGCTCGTAGATCGAACTGGTCGCGCACGAAGGCCACGATTCGGTTCGCGTAGGCGGCGACGTCTTCTGAAGGATCGGGCTTCGCCATCCAGAAAAACTTGCGCATCGGCTCGCTGAACGGAACGTGGCGGCTCGCGTTGAGAAAGTCGTACTCGACGCGATTGCGCGACCAGATCCTCGAGTGAGAAATTCGCCGAACGGCATCGGAAGCGCTGGGCGGCGCGGTACTGAACCGCTCGACCAGCGATTGGCGCGACAATCAGCTCGGGATGCGGGTCGTGGATCGAAAATCCGATATACGCGGTTGCCGTAGTAGTCGTCGATACTGACAGTGGACGCGGCGGGCGTCAGATCCAGGTCAAATTCGAGGCATCGCTGAGTCGGCGCCCTCCAGCGGCCGCATCCGCACCTCGTTGTGCGAATCGTAGGCCGGCATCTGGTATTCGAAGCGGGTCGTGTGGCAGATCCGCAGTAGCATCACGCAACTTCACTCGGTCTATTCAATCGGCCTTGAGGTAGCGTTCGAAGACCTCGTCGCCCAGGCGCCGCGCATCCATCCTGAATCTGAATCAGAAACTGATGCAACCCCGATTTGATGACCTCGCGCGGACCGCTTCGAGTGCATCATCGCCAGCAGATCTTCGAGCTGGGCGGAGTGGCGGCGAAGGTTCGGGCGCCAGGCTCTTGATGCGGCTGAGCGACGTCTCGAGCATCGCGAGCGCGAACCTGGCCGAGCGCGGAAAGGTCGGATCGAAGAGCAGGATTTCGACCACGTTGTCGATTCTGATCGCGTTGCCGAAGCGCTTGCGATAGGCCTCGAGCGCCGACGCGCTGCGCAGCACCGCCGCCCATTGCAGGATGTCGAGCCGGGCCGCCGATATCCTCCAGCCGCGGCAGCAGGAAGTGATACTTGACGTCGAGCATCCGCGAGACGTCCTCGGTCCGCTCGAGCATGATGCCGAGTTGCATGAAGTCGTAGGCGATGTCGCGCGGGATCGTGCTCTGGCGGATTCCGGACGAGGCGATAGAAGCTGTCCTTGAGATCGGCGAAGAACGCGAACACGCCGGGCGAGACGAAAAGCTCCGGGCGTCCATCCTGTGCGTTCAGATAGAGCGTGTTCAGGTCGAGCCACAGCTCGGACGAGATGTAGTGGCGCAGCGAGATGGCGTTGTTGCGCGCGGTGTTGATGCAACTGCGAATCGAATTAGGGTTGTCGTTGTCGAGCGCGAAGAAGTTGAGCACCGAGGCTTCGTCGGCGGTCGATGTAGGTCTCGGCGAACAACTCGCGCTCGCCGAAAATCGCGAGCAGCGGCTCCCACGGCTGCGCGTCGCGCGGCGGACTTTCGATCAGCAGATGGTAGTTGACGTCGACCAGGCGCGCGCGCCATTCGGCGCGTTCCAGATTGCGCGCCGCCCAGAACAGATGACTCGCGATTCGCCGGAGCATCTAGGCCTCCAGCACCCAGGTATCCTTGCTGCCGCCGCCTTGCGAGGAATTCACGATCAGCGAGCCCTCGCGCAGTGCGACGCGCGTCAGTCCGCCGGCCAGCACGCGCGGTTTGGCTCCGAGCAGCACGAAGGGCCGCAAATCGACGTGCCGCGGCGACCATCGCTGCATTCCGCTCGTCAGAGCCATTGTGAATGATCGTCGGATGGACCGAGAGCGGGATGACCGGCTGCGCGATGAAGGCCGACGGATCGTTGACGATTCGCTCGCGCGTCTGCGCCAGCTCCTCTTCGCTCGCCTTGGGTCCGATGACGACGCCGTAGCCGCCCGATGCGCCGGTCGGCTTGACCACGTAGCGGTCGAGATTGTTGCAGTACCGCTTCGCGCACTTCGGGGTCGCGCATCAGGTAGGTCTCGACGATCGGCAGAATCGGCTCCTCGCCCAGGTAGTAGCGAATCATCGCGGGCGTGTAGGCGTAGACGGCCTTGTCGTCGGCGACCCCGGTGCCGACGCCATTGGCGATCGCCGCGTTGCCGGCGCGCAGCACCGCGGTCAGGCCCGCGACGCCGAGCAGCGAGTCGGGGCGGAAGACCAGCGGATCGAGGAAGTCGTCGTCGATGCGCCGGTAGAGGACGTCGATTTGCCGCAGGCCCGTGAACGTCCTTCATGTAGAGCTTGCGATCGACGCAGACCAGGTCGCACGCCTTCGACCAGCTCGATGCCCATCTGCTGCGAAAGGAACACGTGCTCGAAGAACGCCGAATTGAACGGGCCCGGCGTGAGCAGCGCGATGGTCGGATTGCGATTTGCCGTTGGGCGCCAGCTCCATCAGGCATTGCAGCAGGTCGGCCGGGATAGCGCTCGACGCTGCGCACGCGCGATCGCGCGCATCAGAGTCGGGCATCAGGCGCGTCATGACGACGCGATTTTCGATCACGTAGGACACGCCCGTCGGCGTGCGCACGTTGTCTTCCAGCACGTAGAAGCGGCCGTCGGCGCCGCGCACGAGATCGATTCCTGCGACGGTGACGAAGTTGCCCAGCGGCGGCTTGATGCCGACCGCGGCGCGCCGAAACTGCGGGCATCCGAGCACCAGGTCGCGCGGGACGACGCCGTCCGGACAGGATGCAGCCGTCGCCGTAGACGTCGCGCGAGGAAGGCGTTGAGCGCGCGCACGCGTTGGATCAGGCCGGCTTCGAGCGTGGCCCAGGTCTGCGGCGTCGATGACGCGGGGAATCGGATCGAAGGGGAAGATGCGCTCCGATCCGTCGGCGGCGCCGTAGACGTTGAAGGTCACGCCCATGCGCCGGAACATCCGGTCGGCCCGCGCGCAGATTTCGGTGAATTGCGCCGGCGGCATCGAGAACATCGTCTCGATCACGCCTCCGCAGCCGGTCCGCGGCTGGCTTGAAAGATCCAGCATCTCGTCGAAAACGCTTGCGTCGGTCTTGTACGCCGCCCAAACGGGCACCGCCTTGCCTGTTTCGGAAACAGTCGAAGTCCATCGACACATCACCCCACCGCCGTGAGCTGGCGCAGAATTCAGCATCGCCAGCACGACCGGTATCATTTAAAGAGCAATCGACGGGCCAGTAATCACGCCGGAATTTCGGCTGCGCTCTGGGCCAGGTAGGCCTGGTAGTCGCGGTTGGTCGCGAGCAGGTGAGCATGCGTGCCCGAGGCGGCAATCGTACCGTCGTGAATGAAGAAGACGCGGTCGCATGCGGCGAGTGTGCCGGCGCGATGGGCGACGATGATCACGATTCGATCGCGCGCGAGCGCGGTCAGTGTTTCTATCAGTTCAGATTCGGAGGCGGGATCGAGCGGCGCGGCGGGCTCGTCGAGGACGATTATTTCGGGGCGTCGAAGCAGCGCGCGAGCGATTGCGATTCGTTGTTTCTGTCCGACCGACAGGCGCGCGCCGCGCCGTCCGAGCATCGTCGCGTATCCGTCGGGCAGCCGATCGATAAATTCCGCGGCGCCTGCCATCGCGGCCGCCTCGCGAACGTCGGCCGTCGGACGCGCCGTCGCTGCCATAGCGGATGTTGTCCTCGATCGAAATCGAGAACAGCGATTCGTTCTGAAAGACGAAGCCGACGCGCGCGCGAATCGAGTCGGGCGCGACGGCGCGCGAATCGACGCCGTCGAAGGCGATGGTTCCCGCCGACGGTTCGATGAACCGCGGAATCGAATGAATGAGCGTCGTCTTGCCGCATCCACTCGGTCCTGCCAGCGCGACCATCTCGCCTGCGTGCATCGACATCGTCACGCCGCTAAGCACGGTCGTGGCGCCGTAGCCGATTGCGACGCCGGCGAATTCCAGGCGGCTGACGCGCGCGTCGAGTCCGTCGCCGCTGCCATCTGCCACCGGCTCGGCAAGATTGTCGAGCACGCTATGCACGCGGCGTAGTCCCGCGACTGAACCCTGCATCGAAGCCCACGTGCTGCCGATGATTGCCATCGGATTCGCGAGCATCGAGAGGTAGCTCGCCAGCAGCACGATGTCGCCGAGCGTCATGCGCCCGCAATCACCTGCATCATAAGATAGTAGAAGCGCGTACCCGATCAGCGCGGCGGATACCGGCGTCGAGCACGAGCGCGAGCACGAAGATGATCGCGAGCATGCGCAGCGTCGAACGGTAAGAGTGCCCAGCTGGCGGCGTCGACGACGGCGGTCTCGCGCGCTTCCTGCCCGAACGCCTTGATGAGCTGAACCTGTGCGACGCGCTCCTCGAACGCGGCCATCACGTTGCTGCCGGTCTCGCGCATCGATTGGCTTTGATCGCGCGATCGCGCGTCCGAAAACAGCTGCTGCCGATCGCAATCACCGGCAGAAACAGGATTGCGACGACGATGATGCCCGGCTCGTTGCTGAATTGCAGCGAGAGCACGATCATCGCCATCACGAACATTACGACCGACATGATTGGCGCGAGCACGCCGCGATAAAATACCGGGCCGATCGACGCGCTGTCGTACATCACGCGAAAAACCGCGTCGCCGATTTTCTGATCGGCGTAAAGCGCGAGCGGCGAGCGCAAAAATCGTTCGTAGATCGCCGTGCGCAACGATTGATTCATCCGCTGCGTGAGATCGATCGTGACGCGCGATTCGAGATAGCCGAACAGGCCGTTCCACAGGCTGCCGCCGTCGTTGGCGTCGTTGGCGGTGATGCCGGCCTGATCGAGTCCGCCGCTGTTGACGTTGGTGCCGAGCGACTGCGCGTCGCCTGCGACCATCCCGATGAGGATCACCATCAACGCGAGGAAGATCGTGACGGCCAGCAGCAATCCGCGAGCGGCTGGCTGCCGACCAGCGGAGTCAGAATCGCGGCTGGAATGCCGGTCAGCGGGTGGCCGTCGATGACGTTGTCGATGACGATTTTCAGCGGCCACGGCGTCATCAGGAAAAAAGTCAGCGACACGAAAACCAGCGCGCACTTGATCGCGACCAGGCGGCGATAGCGGCTGACGAACGGCCAGCTCTTGACGAGGATGCGCCACGCCTCGCGCCAGGTGAGCGGCAGCATGCTCGTCGGCGTACAGCAGATTCGCGCGCGAGTCGCGCGGCGCAGCGACGTCAGGCATTGCTCACCTCGCGAATCGGCACATCGTCGAGTGCCGATCCGTCGGCGGCAACGATTCGGCCGGCGGCGATCTGGTAGATGCGGTCGGCGCGCGAGGCGGTCGTGCGGCGATGCGTCGCGAGAATCACCATGCGGCGGTCGGGCTCCTCGTTCACCCAATCGCGCAGGCCGAGCATCACGGCGTCTTCGGTCGCGACATCGAGCGCTGAGGTCGGTTCGTCGAGCAGGAGGATCGGCGCGTCGCGCAAAATCGCGCGGGCGAGGCCAATCCGCTGCGCCTGCCCGGACGGAGAGCTTCGATCCTTTTTCGCCGAGCATCGTGTCGAGGCCGGCGGGCAGCGAGCGAACGAATTCGCCGAGGCCGGCGCGGTGAATCGCCTCGAGCCACCTCGGCCGCCGATGAGTCGGGGCGCCCGTACGCAACGTTGTCGCGGATGGTCGCGGTGAAGAGCGGATTTTCCTGCAGCGCGACCGACAGCATTCCGCGCCACGCGGGAAGATCGAAGCCGTCGATTGGCGCGGCGTCGAGCAGGATGCGGCCGACCGCCGGATCGAAGAATCTCACGATCAGCGAGATGATCGTGCTCTTGCCGGAGCCGCTGGGACCGGCGATGGCGGTGATCTCGCCGGCGCGCGCCTCGAGGCTCACACCGCTGAGCACCGGGCGTGCGCGGGTCGTAGCCGAAGGTCACGTGGTCGAAGGTCAGCGCGGTCGCGGACTTTGGCGGGATCGCGTGTCCGCTCGCGACGCTTTGCTCCGGCGCTCTGACCGAGCATCTCGAGCACGCGCGAGATCGCGACGACCACGTCCTGCATGCTGCCCCACAGGTCGGCCAGGTTCCGCGTGCGCGCGCTGACGTTGGTGAAAAGCGTGAGCGAACCCTGGAACAGTCCGAGCGAAACGGCAACGTGCGCGAGGCCCGCGGTCCCGCCCGCCATCACTTCCGTCGCGCCGACGTACATCGCGGCGACATACGCGAGACCGCGCACCGTGTTGGTCATGACGCGATAGCGCGCGAGCCTCAGGCGTGCGCGGCGGCCGGCCAGGAACGCGTCCCAGTTATCGCGCGCGTAATTTTCCGTTTCGCGCGCCTCGGTGCCGAAAGCCTTGACGGTTCTGATCGACGCGAGCGTTTCTTCGATTCGCGTGGTCGCCTGTGCCGTCGTCTCGCGCTCGGCGATGAACCCGGCGCGCATCGAATCGGCGAACATCCACGCCAGCATGAGGTTCGCGGGCATCAGCAATGCGGCGATCAACGCCATTCGGTAGTCGTAACCAGAGCAGGTAGAGCAGCGTGCCGAGGGCGGCGGGAACGAAAATCAACGGCTGGACGATCAAGCCGTTGATCACACCCGGAATCGCGGCGGAGTCCTGGAACATCCGGAAAATCGCGTCGCCGATTTTTTCCTCGGAATGAAAGCGGACGCTCAGTTCCTGCATGCGAGTGTAAAGGTTGACGCGGAAGAGGTTGCTGATGCGCTGCAGAATCCAAATCCCGTAGCCGAAGAGAAGTCCGAGAACGAACACGGCCGCCGACCGCCGCGATACCGCCGAGGACGCATCCGTGAATGAGGACCGTGCGCCGATCTGCATCGAGCGGCACGTGCAGCATCCACGCCTGCGCGCGGCGTGAGCGCGGCGCCATTGCCGACGACGTCGAAGAATATGCGCGTGAGATTCAGCCCGATGAGCCCGCCGAGCAATGCGGGCAACGTGAGCAGGAACAGGTAGACGAGATGGCGGCGGTACGGCCGGACGAACGGCCACACCCGCGCCACCAGGCGGAAGACGTCGCGCGAGCGCAAGCTGGCGAGCGTCGGGGAACGCCACCTCGCGTGCGGGGCGGCGGCGCGGCGATGGTCGGTTCAGCGTCCAATCGATGCCAGCGAGTGTTTTCATGACTAACCTTCATGTGGCGTAAGTAAGTGAGTCCTTCAGAGGATCATAACGGCCCGCGGAGCGGCGGGTAAAGTACAAAGTCGCGAGTGTTTGATGGTAACTTCGCGGAGTCGGTGCTATCAATTAAGGAGCGAATTATGCCTGCGCTGATTTTCGAAAAACGCGAATCACGTCGCTTATCTCACACTCAACCGGCCCGAGGTTCACAATTCGCTGAATCCCGAAATGCTCGTGAGCCTCGCGGCGGCGTGGAAGGAGATCGATGAGCGACGACGCGGTTCGCGCGACGATCGTGACGGGCGCGGGCAAGGTCGCGTTCTCGGCCGGCGCCGATCTCGGGCAGTTGATTCCGCTGTTCACCGGCGCGCGCAAGCCCGAGGACGAATGGGACAGCAAGCTGCTCGCGGACCGCAAGCTCGGCGATATCGCGCTGCTGCGCGGCTACGACATGGACAAGCCGGTGATTTCGGCGGTCAACGGATTTTGCATCGCGGGCGGAATGGAATTCATCCAGGGCACCGATCTTCGCGTCGCGTCGGAGAACGCGAGCTTCGGCTTGCAGGAAGTGAAGTGGGCGATCATCCCGGCGGCCGGATCGCTGGCGCGACTTCAGCGGCAGATTCCGTACTGCAAGGCGATGGAGATTCTGCTGACGGGCAACCGCATCGACGCGCAGGAGGCGTGGCGGCTCGGGACTCGTCAACTACGTCGTGCCGCAGGAGAAGCTGATCGCGAAGGCGGAAGAACTTGGCGGCGACGATCGCGCAGAACGGACCGCTGGCGGTGCGCAAGATCAAGGAAGCGGTGCGGCGAACGTCGGGGCGTCCGTACGAAGAGGCGTTCAAGATCGAAAACGAAATCGCGCGCGAGGTGATGAAGTCCGAGGACGCGAAGGAAGGTCCGCGCTCGTTCATGGAGAAGCGCAAGCCCAACTACAAAGGCCGATAGCGATCAAGCTCCGGCGAGCGCGCGCATCGTGTTGGGATAGTCGCGCGACGTAGTGGCGGCGGGGCCGATCGGAAAGACCACGGGATGCGTGACGCCGGCGGCGCGGAAGCGCGCGACGAAATCGCGCCCTGCCTGCGCATTTCCGAACACTGCGATCTTGCGGCACGATGCTTCCGAGATGGCTCTGGGAGCCTCGTCGCGCTTGCCTTCCTTCCACAGCCGGCGCACCTCGTCGAACTCGGCGGCGAGTCCGTAGCGCGCGAACATCTTGTTGTAGCTGTCGACGAATGCGTAGCCGCCAGCTCGCGCCGGAACGAATCGACCGCTTTCGCTTCGTCTTCGGTGATGCACATGCGGATGTAGATGCCGACGTCGACGGCGGACGGGTCGCGCCCCGCGGCTTTGGCGCCCTCGGCGATGTGCTGCACCATCTGCGGGATCGCCTCGGGCGGCGAGTAGTTCATCAGGACGCCGTCGGCGACTTCGCCGGCGAGGCGCAGCATCGGCGCGTTGAGGCCGGCGAGATAAATTTTCGGCGGACGCGGCGCCGTGATGCGCATGCTCAGCTTGAAGTCGGACTTGTACACCTCGCCCTGGAACTTCGAGCGGCCCTCGGTGAACAGCTGGCGCATGATGGTGACGCATTCGCGCATCGCGGTTACCGGCTTGCGATACGACGCGCCGTGCCATCGCTCGACGATGATCGGACTCGATACGCCGAGCCCCGCGATGGCGCGGCCGCCCGACAGTTCGTTGATGGTGAGGAATCCCATCGCCATCGCGCCCGGCGTGCGAATCTGCATCGGGATGACGCCGGTCGCGAGTTCGGCTTTGCGGGTGTTGACCGCGAGCGCGGCGAGACTGACGAACGCGTCGGGGCCGCTGACTTCGGCGATCCACAGACGAAGTGTAGCCGAGGTCCTCGGCCTCGCGGATGAGTGCGAGGCGGGCGGGGAGAGCGTCGTCGCCGACGCCGACGTTGGTTTGAAGTCCGAGCTTTTGGGCTGATGGCATCATAAACTCTGCTAGTGGTTCCAGTCAGTTTGACGAGATTCCTACCATAGGTTGTGGTCAAGGGAGGATCGATCCACCAGGGGTCGTTTCGTTCCGTAAATAATGTGCTTGCAACAATGCGGTGGCCGCCGGTTCTTCGGATCGAGGAGCTAACGTCTCGGAGGGTCCCATAGCTTAGGAGTAGCACGTCAAATCGGGTTGGGTAAGGCTGAAAAGTTCATCCCCCCGAAGGTGCGCTGCGCGATTTCGGAGACCGGAACCGGCTTCGGTTGCGCGAAGCTGTGCGAGGTCCTTCCTCCCGTCGCTATCGCTCCGGTCGTCAGGATGAGACAAGAGAGGGAAGAGCTGTCAGTTCATTTCGAATTTGAGTTGCGCAGAGTGGGCGGGTATTCGATTATGGCTGCGAGAAGAAAGCGAGACAGGGAGCGGTGAACGATGGCTTACTTTGATTCCGACGGCGTGCAGATTTATTTCGAGGAACATGGTACGGGCGAGCCGGTCGTGCTGGTGCATGGGTTTGCGTCGCGCGCGGAGCATAACTGGGGTCTGACGAGTGGTACACCGCGCTCGCACCGCACTATCGCGTCATCGCGCTTGATTGTCGCGGTCATGGCAAGAGCGGCAAGCCGCACGATGCGGGGGCATACGGCGGCGAGACGATGGGCGACGACGTCATTCGGCTCATGGACCATCTCGGAATCAGGCGGACGTTGATCATGGGCTACTCGATGGGCGGGCGAATCGTGACGGGACTGCTGATGCATCATCCGGAGCGTCTGTGCGCGGCAGTGCTTGGCGGAATCGGGGCGGCAACTGCGACAGAGCCGTCATTCGATCGCAAGCCGATCGTCGATGCGTTGCTCGCAGAGAGCGATGCAGGCGTTAAGGAGCAGCGCGAACGGGAATTTCGCCAGTTTGCGGAGGCTGCCGGCAACGACCTGAAGGCGTTGGCGGCGTGCATGGGATCGAATCGCGAAGATTTCACAGCGGAACAGATTGCCGCGCAGAAGATTCGCGTGCCTGTGATGATCGTGATCGGGACGAAGGATCTGCTGGTCGGCAATCCCAAGCTGCTGCACGACGCGATTCCCGGCAGCAAGCTGGTGATGCTTGAGGGACGCGATCATCTGAACGCTCCCGGCGACCATCGCTACAAGGAAGCGGTGTTGGAGTTTTTCAAATCGGCGCCAGCGTAATAATTTGAGATCGATCAGATATCAGATGCGCGGGTGAAGTCGGCGGCCGGCCGGTTCAACCATCTGAAGATCCGCATTACGCCGGGGAACACGACTCGTTTTCCTTTCGACAGGTGTATCAGGCTCGCGACGTTTGTGCCGATTTCCTTTGCGACCTCGGGCCATGTGATTTCTCTCTCGAGGCGGCGAGCGTCGAGCGCCGCATAGATCTTCTTCGCGTCGAATCGTAGAACCTTGCCGGGGGGAACGTCCGGCAGGCGCGCATCGATCTGTTCCGACTCGCGGTAGCCCGGCATGAAACTCTCCGGCGTGCGATTCAGCCATCGGAGCATCGCGAGCACGCCGTCACCCTCGGCGGCTGACCTGGTGCGGGTGCCCGTCATCGTAGATGCGCTGAGGCGACGAGCGGTGGCAGGGCGCTGGTGCATCTGATGCATTTCTCTCGTAACTCCCGACCACGAGAGTCCGCGCGCTCGGCGCTGCGCGTCGAGCGCGTTATAGAGAGTGCGAAGACGGAAGTCGTTCGATGACGCCACGGTTGTTATCTCGGGACCGATTCTAGAAGAGCGCTGCGCGATTTCAAAACCGGTACCGGCTTCGCTTGCGCGAAGCTGTCCGAGGTCCTTCCTCCCGTCGCTAACGCTCCCGTCGTCAGGATGACACGAGAGTCGCATTTCTCGCGTCGTTCAGCTGATTCGGGGGGCGGTTAGGGTGCCGGTCAGGTGGTAGGGTTGGGGGCCCGGGGGGTGGGGCAGGGTTGAGAGGAGCATTCCTAGTTGGGCGGAGGCGGCGGGAGTCGTCGATAGGGTGAACTGGATTGCGAGCGCACTTTCGCCAGGATCGGGCGCTAGTTGGATTGTTCCCTCAGCGGTCAACGTCAAGTCGCCGCCGCTCGTCTTGAATTCCTCGATCGTTAGCGTGCCTTGATCCAGTTTGAATTTTGAATGGCCCTGGCCGAGACGGATTGGCGACGATGCCAGCGGCGACACCAGCGTCAAGCCGGCGGCGCTCAGGTCGCCGCCGCCGCTTTCCGCGATGTCATCGGAAGAGAGCAAGAGACTGCCGCTGCCGGAGAGTCTGCCCGACGCGTCGGCGCCGGGAATCGCGACGAAGTGCTGACGCGCGATATCCACCGAGTTGAGGTCGTAGCTGATTGCGGTGCCGCCGCTGCTGGGACGGAGCATGACGTTGACGATGCCGTCGAAGAGCGCGGCCTTCACGCGGACGCCCGGATGCATCGAGAGCATCGAGAGAAACGCAGGCGCGATCGTTACGGTTGGGCTCTCGACGATCAGCCCGGGGGAGGCGGGACGCGTGGAGATCAGGCGCACTTCGGAAAGCCGCGCGCCGAAGGGGAAGCTCGCGCTCTGACTCGTGCTCGAGACCTCGAGGCCCATCGGCGCGAGCAGTTTCGACAGAGTGGCGGAGTAGGGGAAGGTGGAAATCAGGTACGCGGCGAACAGCGTGAGGCCGACCACCGCGTAGCCGACGCGCACGAGAGCCGGTCGCCGCAGCATGGCGGAGACGCCGCCGTTTAAATCAGGTGTTCTTGGCGAGCGCGACACAGGTGAGGTCAACGTCATACGAATGCGTGTCCTGGGTGCGGCGCTGGATGCGGATATTCGATACGCCAATCGGCATCGAGAGCGAATTGATGCCGTAGAGGGCGTCAACCAACTGCGCGAGATTCACGTTGTCGAGCTTCAACTGCACGCTGTACTCGGTGAAGCCGTCGCTGAGCTTGCGATCGGAGCCGGGCGTGATCGAGCCGATCTTCTCGCGTCCGACGCTCTTGGTCATCGACGCTTCGACGACCGAGAACAGCGAGAAATCCTTGCCCATCGGCACCGTGCGACGCTCGGCGTTGGCGAGGTCGCCCTTGAGCTGCGCATAGGTGGCGGCGAGACGGCGAACCTGCGCGAGATCGTTCTGCCGCTGGGCAATCTTCGCGTCGAGCCCCGAGCTGAGGTCGACGATCGGCGTATAGACAAGATTGTAGATGAGAAAAACGCCGACCAGGCCGGCGGCGATTTGCACCAGGATGCGTTCGCGCGGCTCGAGTTTCTGATAGCGGCTGCGCGCCTGCGCGAGATAGGGATCGATGCGGACAGCCGCCTGCTTAAGCCACGGCCGAAGCAGGTCCATCACTCGTGCGCGCAAATTGTCGATCCATTCTCTAAGCATGGCAGCTATTCGTCACGACCGTCCGACGGTAAGTCACGATCGGCGGCCGGCGCCGCGTCCTTGAAGTCGGCGTCCATCCGAAAATCCACTTTGCTCGGATCGGAGCCGGCCTTGGCATGGGCGACTTCGATCGAGCCGAAGAAGCCGCTCTGGTCGAGCGCGCGTTTCGCCTGATCGACGGTCGCGAACGAATCGGCCTGGCCGGTCACGCGAAGTCCCTGCGAATCGATCTGAACGTCGGCCATCTGCACCGGGAATCGCGGCGGCAATGCGCGCGAGACCGCGACCAGAGTGTCGAGCGGCGAGTGAGTCAGGTTGCCGCCGATCAGATTAAGCCGCTTGTTCATCTTCGACGATTCCGAGTCTGCAACTGTTCCTTGGCGTTGGCCGGGTCGGTTTCGCCCAGCACCGGCCCGGCGACAGCGCGGCGATTTGCGCGTTGACCTGGCTGAGCCGATGGAGATTGGCGGACACACCCAGCGCGAAGTGAAAAACGATCACGGCGCACCAGCGCCGCGGCGAGAATCCCCGAAGTGTAGAACGGGCTGAGGTCGCCGCGGATGCGCCCGCGGAACATGAACTCGCCCTGGCGGAAATTGATCAGTTCGAGCCGGCTCGGCCGGCAACTCGCCGAGCAGCATCGCGACACACGACGAATACTTGCCGGTGTTCGGCACCGAGCCTTCGAAGAGGCCGGTGTAGTCGAAGGCGCCGCCGTCGCGCACCGACATGGCGAGCGAATCGGACAGCAGGCCGCGCACCTTGGGATACGCCGCCGCCGCGCCTGCGACGATCACCTCGGTCTGTTCGGTCTCCTCGCCATGTGCGAGCAGGGTCTGACGCACCGAGTTGAGAATCGGCGTCGCCGCATCCTGCGAGACCGCCGAGCCGTCCGACATCATCAGCCCGCCGCTGCATCGAGCGCAGCGCGCGCGGCGTGCCGTCCGGATCGACCAGCACCACCGAGGTGGAGCCCTCGTCGCCTTCGACCACCAGGTGCGCCACCGGCTTGTCGCCGTTGCCGTTGCTTCGCGCGCGTGAACATGGCGGCCAGCGCGAGCGGCGCCAGCGTGACAATCTTGGGATCGAGTCCCGCCTTCTGCAGCAAATCGAGATGGTGCTGGAGGTCGGCCTTGCGCACCATCGCGGCCATGACCAGCGTGTGCTCGCCCTCGCGCCCGACCCGGGTGAACGCGACGGTGCCATTGTCGACCGGGAACGGGCAGATGCTCTTCCAGCGCGAACGGCACCACCTGATGCAGCCGGCGCGCATCCTTGAACGGCAGATCGAGCAGGCGCTTGACGACGAGATCGCGCGGGCAGCGCCGAGATCACGATGTCGGGCTGGCCGGCCTCGGCGACCAGCCGCGAGAGCGCGCCGCGAGGTCGGCTTCGTCGTCGGCGCGCACCTTGTCGAACACGCCGGCCAGCGTGAACGAATTCCACGATGCGCTCCGCGACTGCCGCGCGCACGCGGTCGCCGGCGAATTCCAGCGCAAGTATTCGTTGAGCCATCAGCCGCCTTGCCCCTTAATCTTCATGCCACGCCGCGAGCGTGCCGATGCCGTTGGACTCGCGATGGAACGTTGCGGTAATAATTTTGCGCGCGCCCGCAAACGTACCCGTGCCGGTAATCGTGAAGAACTGGCTGCGCATGACCACGTCCTTCGACAGGAGCCTGCGCGACGTCGGCCGAGATCGGGAAGGTTCATGATGTCGGTGACCTGGGCGAACGGCCGAATCGCGCGGGCATCGAGAATCTCCAGCACGAGCTTTTGATCCTCCGTCAACTGCGGCTCGAGCGCTGCCAGCACTTGCGGCGACGCGGTGTTGGCGTTCACCTCCGGCTCGGGCATTACCGTCAGGAACGGACTGACGCGGTTGAAAATCGCCTCGTTGAATCCCTGGACCATCTGCAAGTCGCCGATCGTCGGCATCGGTCCATAACGCGGCTAATACGGCGGCCTCAATCCCATGTAGTAGTCGCCGACGCTGCTGTTCTGCGAGTTGCCGTTCGGCGTTATCCAATCGACGATACCCTGAACGAGGTCGACATTCACGTTGAGAATCGTGAAGAGCCGCTGCACCTTCATTATCGCGGCCTGGTTGGGGACACCGTTCTGGACCATCGCGTTAATTGGCATCTTGCGCGCTTCGTCGACGATCGACAACGAGACAGTGCCGCCCTCGAGCTGTATCGGCGGAAACGGCGTCGCCCATGCCTCGACCGAGGTTGTCGGTCGGGGTTTGCGACAGGAGATCGTTGCGCGCGTCGGCCGCGAGCAAGCCGAGACCGATACCGATTGCCGAGCGCGACGAGGTAGCTGGCGCGCAGCTCGTTGGCCTGGTTCGCCGCCGACACGAAGCCGAGTCCCGAGGTCATCGCGAAGTCCACGACGATCAGCGTCATCAGCGCGATTCCCAGCAGGACCGCCAGCAGCGCGACGCCGCGCTCATTTTTGCGCAGCTGCTTTACCATTGCTGTATCGCCATCGGCAGCGTGACTTGCGTCGCAAAGTCCATCACGTGTCCGCCCGGCGCGGCCATCTGAATTTGGATCGCCACCGCTACCGGCAACTGGCGTCCCCGCGGCAGACTCGACGAATCCCAGCTCTCGCCCCATTTTTGGCCGTCGAAATAGCGGATATGCATCGACAGCACATTGTCCGCCAGCACCGTCGACCTGCGGGTTGACCGAATTCGTCAGCAACCCGCTTTGCTGCGATCGCTGGCAGCAGGTACCAGCCCTGCTGATTGGGATTCGGCACCAAGTTGTAGGTGACTATCGTCTCGGGCGTCATCCCGGTGATCGCGCTGGCGATGCCCGCCGCTGAAGGTCGACAGCGTGACTGTATCGATCGGCGCGCCATTGCCCATGCGTCCGTTGCCGAGCAGCGCAACATTGCTCGGCGCATACGGGGTCTGGACGGCGTTGCGCAATTCCTTGGCCATCTGCCACAGCAGCGAGCGGCCCTCGCGATCGACCATCAGCCGTCCTTCCGCGTGTACCTTGCTATGCGCGATTGTGCTGAACGAACTCGCGAGCATCGTCAGGATCAGCGCCAGCACGCCGATCGCGAGCATCATCTCGATCAGCGTAAAGCCGCGCGGCGCGCGACGCGTCGTGATAGGGCGCCCGATCATGGAGTAGATCCCGGCGGCAGCTGAGTCGTATCGGGCGGGATCGGCGAATGCATGAACTCCACCAGCTAGAAATTCTGCGAAAGCTTGGGACCGTACCGGACCAGAACCTCGACCTTGCGCACGTCGGGAAACATCCCCGACGCTTCGACATCCCGTTCCCATCGGAAGTCGGGGAATTCACCGGGGAAGGCCGCTTCGAAGTCGCCGCTGGTGATGCCGAGATCGGGAATCGCTCGAGCTCCGCTTCGGTCATCACCGCCTGCGCCAGCATCGAGGCGCGGGTCGACTGCTGAGCGCGTATCACGGATTGGATACTCTGATGTTGCAGGCCGAGCAGGCCGAGCAGCGCGATACCGAGGATCGCCATCGCGACCATCACCTCGAGCAGGGTAAATGCGCGCGCGCTTGTGCGAAGCGGATTCACTGCGTTCCCTGTGTCATTCCCTGCGGCATTACATCGCCGGCGATAATCGCGACCTGGCCGGTCAATGGCGAAATTTCAAGCGTCATCACGTCGTCCGACGCGTCTTCGAGATGAATCACGGTCGCATCGACGTAACCTTCGGGGTAGAAGTTGGTCGCGACCACGCCTTTATTGACGGTGCCGATTCCTTCGATAGTCACGTCGCGAATGCGAATCGCCGCCGGCAACATTACCGGCTTGCCCGACAGGCTGTTGTCCGGCGCGAAGACGGGCGTAACCGCGTACGGATCGAGTTGCGCGGCCGCGTAGCCGTTGTTGTCCAGGTCGAAGATCAGTCGCAGCACCAGCTTGTGGCCCGTGGCCTCGTCGAACATGTAAGTCGCGCGTCCCGCCATGCGGCGCGCCTGGCTTTTGAGCGCGGCCTCGCGAAATCCGCCCAGGTACGGCAGCGCCAGCGTCAGCATCAACCCCATGATGAAGATAACGACCGCGAGCTCGAGCAGCGTGAAGCCCGGCGCGGCGAATTTCGTTGTCCCATCCGGACGCGCGCGCACCGTCGATTTGGCTACACGGCATACTGGCTCGGCGGGATCCCCTCTCATACTGCCGTCACGGCTATTGGCTGGCGTCTATATCGTCGGAGCTTTCTACCCCGTCGGCGCCGAACGACTTCAGGACGTAAGAGTTGCCGTCGCTCTGGTAGAAGTAGGGCGTCCCCCAGGGATCCTGCGGCAGGCGCTCGATATAGCCGCCGCTTTCGTAATTGGCCGGCACGCGGCCGTTGGTCGGCGGCGTCACCAGCGCGTTGAGGCCCTGGTCGGTGGTCGGGTAGTAGCCGTTGTCGAGGTAGTAGCGATCCAGCGCGGTCTTTATTTCGGCGAGGTCGGCCTGCGCCTTGGTGCGCTTGGCCTTGTCGGCGGCGCCGCGGAGACTTTGCACGACGATCGTCGCGAGCAGACCGAGGATCAGAATAACCACCATGATTTCAATCAGGGTAAATCCATCCTGATTGTATCGGCGTGATTTCATCGCCATTACCTCCGGCGCGTTCTTCATCTTTTCACTTCTCACTGCATCAACTGGTTGAGCTGGAAGATTGGCATCAGCACGGCCAGCATCATGAACACGATAATAGCAGCCATCGCGATCGTCATCACCGGCTCGAGAATCGTCGTCATCTGGCTCAGCGAGTGCGACACTTCGCGCTCGTAGTTGTCGGCCACGCGCTCGAGCATCCGCTCCAGTTCGCCGGAACGCTCGCCGACGCGGATCATCTCGATCAGCAGCGGTGGGAACAGCCCGCTCTGCGAAAGCGTCTGCGCCATGCCGTGGCCCTCGCGGATACTCTCGCGGCTCTGCTCGACGGCGTCTTTCAGCAGTCCGTTGGTCACGACACCCTTGACCGCGTCGAGCGCGGGCAGCAACTGCACGCCGCTGGCGAGCAGGGTGGCCAGCGTACGTGCAAAGCGCGCGCAGATGATTCGAATCATCGTCGGCCCGAGGTAATAGACCTTCAGGATCGCAGTGTCGTACATCCGCCGGCCACGCGGCGTCGCCATCGCAGCGGTGAATCCCGCCACCATTCCGACGATCAGCAGCCCCAGCGGAATCCAGTAGCCCGTGACCAGCGCCGACAAGCCGATCAGGATCTTCGTCGCCATCGGCAAGGCCGCATGCTGCTGCTCGAATATCGTCGCTACTTGCGGCACCACGTACGCGACCAGGAACGCCATGATACCCGTGCCGACGCACATCATGATGATCGGATAGGTCAGCGCGCCGCGCACCTTGGTGATGAATTCATTCTGGCGCTCGCTGTACTCGGCCAGCCGATCGAGCACCGCCTCGAGCGCGGCCGCCTGCTCGCCCGCGCGCACCATCCCGATGTAGAGGTCTGAAAAGACGTCGCGATGATTGCTGAGCGCGTCGGCCAGCGACGAGCCTTCGCGCACGCGCTCGCGCACCTGCGAGAGCATCCGCTTGGTCGCGGCACGGGCCGATTGATCAGCCAGCGCGCTCAGTGCGTCGACCAACTGCACGCCCGCGCCGAGCAGCGCGCTCAACTGGCGCGTCAGGAGCGCGAGGTCCGAGGCCGGCATCTTGCGCCGCCACAGCGACGGGAGCCATTCGCGCCGCGCTTCCTGACGCTCGGCGGCGTTACTCTCCTCGTTAAGATCGGTCGGGAAAATTCCCGAGGCGCGCAGCTTGCCACGGGCGGTGCGCGCGCTGTCGGCGTCGACCACGCCGTTTACCGAACGGCCGTCAGCGCCAAGACCTCGATAAGCAAATACTGGCATCGGTGAAAAAACTTAAGCGCGGGCGCTCTAGTCGATGTCTTCCTGCGTGACCCGCAGCAGCTCCTCGATCGAGGTCTCGCCGCGCAGCACGCGCGCCGCGCCGTCCTGGCGCAGCAGCGTCATCCCCGTGTCGGTGCACTTGCGGCGCAGCATCGCGGCATCGGCTTTCTGCATGACGAGCGAGCGGATTTCGTCGTCCATGATCATCAATTCCTGGATCGCCATACGGCCGCGGTAGCCGGTGTTGCGGCAAAGCCGGCATCCCTTCGGACGGCAGATTTTGGAGGTAGCGAGGTCCATCGGCTTGAGTCCGATACGCGAAAGCTCGGACTCGCTGGGGCGGTATGGCTCGCGGCAATCGGGGCAGAGCTTGCGGATAAGGCGCTGCGCGAGCACGGCGAGAATCGACGACGAGACCAGGAACGGCTCGATGCCCATTTCCACCAGTCGCGTCACCGCGCCGAACGAATCGTTGGTGTGGAGCGTCGAGAACACGAGATGCCCCGTCAAGGCCGACTGGATTGCGATTTCGGCGGTCTCGGCGTCGCGGATTTCGCCGACCATGATCACGTCGGGATCCTGGCGCAGAATCGATCGCAGCCCGCTGGCGAACGTCAGTTCGATTTTCGGGTTCACCTGCATCTGGCCGACGCCGCGCAACTGGTACTCGATCGGATCTTCGATCGTGATGATGTTTTTCTCAGGCGAGTTGATTCTCGACAGACACGCGTACAGCGTCGTCGATTTGCCCGAGCCGGTCGGTCCGGTCGCGAGGATAATCCCGTGGCTCTGTCTGATTAAGCGATCAAGGCGCTGGAGGTTATCGCCCGAAAAACCGAGATGGTCGAGGTTTACGTCGACGGCGGCTTGCGCGCGATCGAGCAATCGCAGCACGATGCGCTCGCCGAACGCGGTCGGTATCGACGAGACGCGCAAGTCGATATCGCGGCCCGCGATGCGCAGGCGGATACGTCCGTCCTGCGGCAGGCGCTTCTCGGCGATATTGAGACCCGCCATGACCTTGACGCGCGATGTGATCGCCGGCTGAAAGCGCTTCGGCGGCGACAGTACGTCGTAGAGCATGCCGTCGACGCGGAAGCGGAACACCAGTTCCTTTTCGAAGACTTCGATATGGATGTCCGACGCGCGGTCCTTGACCGCCTGCGACAGCACGCCATTGACCAGCTTGATAATAGGCGCGGAGTCGTCGGACTCGAGCAAGTCCAGCGGCTCCGAGGCGAGCTCGCTGGCGACCACGTCGAGCCGCTCTTCCTGCAGGTCGATCATCAGATCTTCGGCCGAAGTAGCCGACGCCTGGTCGTATGCGCGGTTGATAGCCTCGGCGATAACTTCGGCCGGCGCGACCAGCGGATTTATCTGGGCGCCGTAGAGGATTCGCAAATCGTCGAGCGGCTCGAAGTTGGCCGGATCGGCAATCGCGACAGTCACCGTGCCGTTCTCGCTCGACAGCGGGATCAGCCGATTCTTCTTCGCGTAGTTGATTGGAATTTTCGAGACGAGGGTCGGGTCGAGCGAGTTCTCATCGATATGCGCCTGGAACGGCATCCGGTATTCCTGCGCGAGCGCGCGCGCGAGGCGCTGAGGCTCCAGCGCGCCCATCTCGACCAGCACATCGGCCAGCTCCTGCCCGGGCTTTTTGCGCTGGCGCGCCTTGTCGAGATCTTGGGCAGAAACCCATGATCGGTCGAGCAGAATTGCCTCGAAACTTTTGCGTGCGGTCGCCATCAGGCAAGCACCTCATCGGCGACAAGCCGTGTCGATTCAAGTCATATCCAGTCATTTTCAACGACAATGCCACCACACCGAACTTACCACCATTCCCCCCGTTCGGGGTCAATTAGACACGATGGTTCTGGCTAGTTGCAAGTATGCGTTCCCCATAGCACAGCCCAGTTTTGCAGCCATTTTACAGCGACTCTAGTAGTGCACTGCGCCGGGCTGTGTCTCGGTTCCGTTCCCAATCGGTCCCTGGCTGATCCCCAACCCGATCCCCGTATGTCCCTTGGCCGGCATCGTATGCTCGGCTTCCTGCCATGAGACGAGTTTACCCCCCACAAACTTCAAATCGAGGAAAGTGCCCTTGTCGCCGTCCTTGGCCGAGGTGTAGAGCAAGGCCGCCGTAACGTCGTTGCTGTTAGGTTTGTAGGCGTAGCTCCAGACCTCGGTATCGCCCGGCAGGTAGGTGCGGAGGTCCGGCTCGCCCCAAGAATGATGTATCTCGGGCGAGGTCTGCCCGACCTGCAGCGAATCTGACATCCGCGTCGCCTTGATCCGAGTCCCGGCCTGGTAGGCCAGCCCGCACCCGGAAACGAGCGCCGCGAACACGATAATGAGCAATGTGTATCGGAAAAATCGCAATCTATTCGTCATTCGATCCATCGGCGCGATTCTGTGGGCGCCATCCTTGATTGTCAACGTTATGCTATAGAGCAACGGATATGAACGAGGGAGACCCCGATGGCCCGTAAGCTGACTCTGGTGAAGGGAAGGTCGCAGCGCGGCTCGCTGGTTTACGGGATGCGCATCTTCGATGTGGGCAGCGTCGCCGGTGTCGAGGATGCGCGCGTCAACCTGGCCGACGGCACCAGCGGGCGCGTCACGATGCATCTGATCGAAGGCACGCGAGTGCAAATACGGCGGCAACTGATGCAAAGCATCGACGCATTTTTCGAACTGCTCGGACGAGCAGTAATATAATTTCCGAATGGACGGTGAAAAAATGGATCTGAAATTCATCAAGTACGAGAAGCGCAACCACATCGCCTACATCACCTTCAACCGGCCCGAGCGGATGAACGCGCTGCATCCGCCCTGTCACGTCGAGATGGACCAGGTGTGGGACGACTTCGTCGCCGACAAGTCGGCGTGGGTCGCGATCGTCACGGGCGCCGGCGACAAGGGCTTCTCGGCCGGCAACGATTTGCGCTGGACCGCGGAGAATCGCGCGGCAGGTCTCGGAGGTGCTTCGCAGGCCAAGGGCGGCTTCGCCGGCATCACCGCGCGCTACGACATCTACAAGCCGATCATCGCGGCGGTGAACGGCTTCGCGCTCGGCGGCGGATTCGAGATCGCGCTCGCCTGCGACATCATCATCGCAGCCGAGCACGCGCGCTTCGGGTTGCCGGAACCGCGCGTCGGCCTGATGGCGGCGGCGGGCGGCGTGCATCGCCTCCCGCGGCACATCCCGCTCAAACTCGCGATGGGCATGATGCTGACGGGCAAGCACATCACGGCGGCGGACGCGCTGCAATTCGGAATCGCCAACGAGGTCGTGCCGCTCAAGGACTTGATTCCGACGGCCGAGAAATGGGCGGCGCGAGATCATGGAATGCTCGCCGCTGTCGGTGCAGGCCACGAAGCAGGCCGCGATGGACGGCCTCGGCCTGCCGGTGGAAGACGCGAACGCGAAGCACTACGACTGTGCGACGAAACTTTCGGCATCGAAGGACGCAATCGAGGGCCCGCTGGCATTCTCGGAAAAGCGAAAACCGAACTGGACGGGAGAGTAGGGCGGCTCGCCCGAGGCGGGCGCTTGGAGGCGAGGAGTCGCAGCTAGAATGCACGAACTCTGGCTACTGCACGACACGATCGCATCGCTAGTCGTCGGCGCGACGACGGCAGCCTTCCCGCCGGTCGACACGGGCGCATTCTGGACCATCGTCGCGTTCTACGGCGTAGTCTCGATTTTCTTCGACGACGAAACCCCGCGCGGCGTCCCCGGCATGGATTACTTCTACGCCACCAGGCCGCATCTGAAAGATCCGCAGAGTTAAGCGGCTGCGCTTCCGAAGAAAATTGTAGCGGCGAGAACAAAAGGTTTGACCAAATGTGGGCCCTTTCGTTTGACATATGGCATGCACGGGTTGTGTCCGGTTGTGCTACGATTACCGCCATAGGTGACAGGCATGCCGATAAATTCTGTGATCCCCTCTCCGATTTTCGAGACGCTCGGGGCGTCCGAGGAAACCCTGCGGTCCACGCTCGCCGAGCTGGCCGAAGACAAACGCAAGCAGCGGCCGAACATCTCGGAGCGCAAGCTCGCTGAGTACCTGGCCGATCAGATGGGCTATCGCGGCGCAAAGAATGTCGAGGCGCTGGTGGCCTCGCGCGAGCGAATCGCGAAATCGCGGCAGGCCGTTGGCTTGAACAAGTAGTTCCCCTCAGTGCCCGAGGTGGCGGCCGAAGAACGCAGCGATGCGTGTCCAACTGTCTTCGGCGGCCTCGGGATTGTACTCCGCCTTCATCGGGCCGATTTTCCCGATCCACGGCAGGAATCCGCTGTTGCGGCTCATGAAGCTGTGGCCCGCGTCTTCGTAGACTTTCACGTCGTGATCGATTCCCATCTCGGTTAGCAGCTTTTCGAGCCGGCGTCCCTGCGCCGCGAACATGCGATCTTGCCCGCCGTAGCCGCCGAGCACGGGACATACACCGCGTAACTGATCGGCAGTTTTCGGTACGTCGCCGTAGAATGTCGCGGCGACGCCGAGCGGAGCGCGCGCCGCGTACATCAGGGCGAAGCCGCCGCCCATGCAAAAGCCGATCACACCGATACGCGCAGTGTCGACGCCGGGTTGTTGCTGCAGGAAAATCCGCGCCGCATCGAGATCCTCGAACGCGTCGCCCTCGCCGCGATTCAATGTCATCAGCGTGCGCGCGATACAGATGAGACGCGCGCCTTGTCGATCATAGAGGTCAGGCGCGAGGGCTGCGTAGCCGAGGTCGGCGACCATCCCGGTGATACGCCGGATGTCGTCGTTGAGCCCGAAGATTTCGTGGATAACGATCACGCCGGGATGTTTCTCGACGCCGGCAGGCGCGGCATAAGCAGCGCGCATCGGGCGTCCGTCGTCGAGCGGGGAAGGTGATGTCAGTGGTGGTCATCGGATACTCCTTAACACTGGGTGCAGGGGGTCCCCCCTGCCGAAGGAAGTTTGAAACCCACCGCGGGTTTCAAGTTAGATTAATTCTTCTTGTTCCCTTTTTTCTTCGACGCGCGATTCTTCGAGCGCGGGCCCGAGCCATAATCGCCGAATGGATCGTCGCGATCGCGGACTGCCTGCCGAAATCCTGCTGCTTGCGCGCGCGCGACGAAATCGAGGCCTTCCTGCGTGTGCCGCGCGATCCCGTCGAACAGCGATCCAACCAGCCTCGACGTCGCGAGGCCCATATTCTCCGCCGTGTGATTGCAGAGCAGCTTCAGCATCTGCAGTTGATTCGTCGGCACTCGCGCCATCCGCTCGGCCAGCGCGGTCGCGCGCGCGTCGAGTTCGTCGTCGGGGACGGTTTCGAGAATCAGTCCGATACGCGCAGCTTCGGGCGCGGGGATTTCATCGCCGGTCAGCAAGTAACGCTTGGCGCGTTCGAGGCCCATCCGATAGACCCACATCGCGGTGGTCGGCGTGCCCCACACCCGCGACGGCGGATAGCCGAACGACGCCGACTCGGCGGCGATGATCAGGTCGGCGCATAGCACCATGTCGGTGCCGCCGCCGATACACCATCCGTGAACCGCGGCGATAGTCGGTTTCCGCGCGTACCAGAGCTTCATGTAGACGTTGACGTATTGCGAGATCATCCCGTAGTCGGCGACCGAGTCCCACACGCGCTTGCGCGACCCTTCGCCGGCCTGCGCGCGGGTCGAGCCGTCGAGTGCGTAGCCGGCGCAGAACGCGGGACCCTCGGCGCGAAGCAGGATTACGTGGACGCCTGGGTCGGCGTCGGCGCGATCGATCGCGGCGGCCAGCTCGTCGCGCAGGTCGGGAGTGATCGTGTTGTACTCGGCAGCGCGCGTGAGCGTGATGATACCGACGCCGTTGCGAGTCTCGGTGCGCAGAGTTTTCATGGGAGTCGGATATAGCAGAGCACGTAGGGAAAGGGGGAAGGGCAGATCACTTTATTTTAATGTGAAACCCGACGTGGGTTTCACGCTTCCTTCGGCAGGGGTAACCCCTGCACCTTGGCATCAAGAAAAGATGCGGGACTTCGTCCCTGTTAGAACGTTTGAGCGACGAGCGTCGTCAGGCTGCCTTCGGCTTTTTCTGCACCGGCGGGGTGGTCTCGCTCATGCGGCGCGTCACTTCCTCGTCGCTCATTGTCCAGATGCGATTGTCGGGCGGGTAATCCATCAGCGGCTTCGACGGATCGGGCTTCGGCTGCGCGACTTTGCCGCCCTTCGATTCGAACGGCGCGGGATGCTTGTACTTCTCGACTTCGTCCGCACTTATTCCCGCCAGCGCCTGGACTTCGGGATCGATCCATGCCTCAGCGTCGATCGAGCCGCCGTCCGAGGTCGAGAACTCGAGCATGATTCCCTCGGGCGCTGCCAGGTAGATCGATTTGCAGAAGCCGTGATCGAGCGGGCCCATCACCCAGTGTCCGTGCGAGCGGACGCGGTCGCGAATCGCAAGCAAGTCGGCGTAGGTGTCGACGTTGAGCGCCAGATGCTGCATCGCGCCAGGCGCGACGTTCTGCGTCGTGTGTCCCGCGTGCGAGACGCCCTTGATTGGCTGGATCTTGGCGATGTCGGGATGCTGGACGAAAGCGATCGACGAGCTGTCGCTCAGCTTCATGAAGCCGTGGAAGGTGTTGTCGACCCCATGCATCCAGTAGAGCGCGACCAGTTCCATCCCGACGACTTGCGAGAAGTAGTCGATCTGCTGCTTGATGTCCTTGGTGCAGATAGCGAGGTGATGCACTCCGTTGGGCAAACCCATGATGCCGACCTCCGTGGTGAGTGATCCTGTTCTGCCACAACGAGAGCTTGAAGGGAACTGCCTGATCCTTCGCCCGTTATTTTCACGGGAGAGGTTAGGTGAGGGTTCTGCGATTCGAGCAGAAAACGTTAACCGATGATCTTATTCAACGGGAACTCGACGATTCCCACTGCGCCTGCCTCGAGCAGTTTCGGGAACAGCTCGCGCACTGTCTGCTCGGTGATCACAGTCTCGACGGCCAGCCATTCGACGCCCTTGAGCGCCTTCGACGGGTAGAGATGCGATATGGTCGGCGCCGTGATCGACGGCAGCAGGGCGATCACTTTTTCGAGATTCTCTTTCGCGCAATTCATCTTGATCCCGACGCGATTCTCGGCGTCGAGCGCGCCGCGAATCAGGATGCCGATCTGCCGAATCTTGGCCTGCTTCCACTTATCCGTCCACGCCGCCGGATTGGCGACCAGCACCGGATTCGAGGTCATCAGCTCCTCGACGATGCGCAGGCCGTTGGCGCGAATCGACGATCCGGTCTCGGTCACGTCGATCGCCGCGTCGATGATGCCCTCGGCGACCTTGGCCTCGGTCGCGCCCCATGAAAATTCAACTTCTGCTTTAACTTTGCGCTCGGCCAGGATTCGCTTGACGAACTGCACCAACTCGGTCGCGATTCGCTTGCCCTGCAGATCTTCGAGCCGCTTGACCGGCGAATCGTTGCGCACGTACAGCACCCATCGCGAGGGCGTCAGCGTCGCCTTGGCGTAGATGAAGCTCTCGACCTGCTCGAGCTTGACGTTGTTCTCGACGATCCAGTCGCTGCCGGTGATGCCCGCGTCGAGCGATCCGTCCGCGATATACCGCGGCATCTCTTGCGGCCGCAGGATGCGGCAGCTCAGCGCCGCGTCGTCAGTCGCCGGTATGTATGAGCGCGCGTCGGCGGTGATGCGCCAACCGGACTTGCGCATCAGCTCGAGCGTCTGATTCTCGAGGCTTCCTTTCGGGATGCCGAATTTCAGAACCTTGTCAGCCATGTTCGAATCAACCGGCCGGCTTCTTTTGATGCCCGTAGTTGGGGCCGTACTTGGCGGGATCGACTTTGCGCTGGTCGACGACCTTCCATGCGCCACCGTCGAGCTTGCGAAAGAAGCACGACTCGTAGCCCTCGTGGCATGCGGCGCCGTCGCCGCGCTGCTCGACCGCGACCACGACCGCGTCGGCATCGCAATCGATGCGAATCTCGTGCACGATTTGAAAATTTCCCGACTCTTCGCCCTTGCGCCACAGCTTGTTGCGCGATCGCGAGAAGTAGCACGCGCGGCCGGTCGCGATCGTCTCGTCGAAGGCCTCGCGATTCATGTAGGCGACCATCAGCACGCGATGGCTCTGGTGATCGACGGCGATCGCGGCGACGACGCCGCCGTTCTTGTCGAAATCGATTTCCGCCGATGCATCCGAGCCCGCTTGTGCATTCGTTGCCATTACTTTTCCCGAATTCGATAGTGCACTAAAATAAATATAGCGCTTGTGAACCAAGCAGTATCGGTCAAACCCCGGTGCGATTCAATGCGGCATGTTGTGCGCGCCACGCCTGCCTGTTTAAAAATAGCGACAATGCGAGTAGATTACGGGCCGATGTCAGACGGCTTACCGGGCGCCTCGCCCGTTCACAATTAAACATGCATCCATTCAAAGCGCGAAGATTGGTGAAGCTTTCTATTGTGGCGATCATGCTCGCCGTGTCGTCGATCGCATGCCATATCCCCGGCAAATCGATCGCGTCGAATTACAACAACGTCGATCAGTTCAACTTCGACGTTGCGCATGGGCCCAAGAATTACCATATCGAGGGCTACCTGACGCGCAGCAGCGAGCAGGGTCGGCGCCCCGGTCTGCTGGTGCCTCAACGGCGGCGAGGGCAACGTCGATCAGTGCGTCAAGATGAGCCAGGGAATCGCCGCGATGGGAATCCAGGTCGCGTGCGTGAGTATCCCCGGCTACGGCAATTCGTCGGGACCGAGCCGCTTCGTCGGGACAGCCGTCGGTGCTGGCGTCGCGCAAGGCGCTCGACCTGCTGGCAGGGCGCAACAACGTCGATGCGTCGCGGCTGGCGGTCTGGGGTCTTGGGCATGGCGCAGTCGCGGCGGGCTTGTTGATGGACTACGACTCGCGGCCGCGCGCGCTGATACTTGAATCGGGATGCTACGATCCGCTGTCGCTGTGGCCGAGGCGCCGCTGCGCACCAAGCTGTCGATCCTTCGCGAAGTATGGCCCAGCAAGCGGATATTGCAGGAGCGCAGCGTAATGGCGCATCTGCCGTCAAAGCTCGATATCAGCGTGTTGATCATGCACGGCCAGCAGGATAACCGGATGCCGGTGGGACAGGCGGTAAAGCTCGCGGACGCATTGCGCGAGCGCGGCGCGAAAGTCCAGACGTATTATTTTCCGCAGGCGTCGCATGACCTCGGGAAGCGCGTCGAGCCCGAGCTGCGCGCGTTCCTGCGCGACAACCTGCTCGACACGAATCGCGCCGCCGCATCGTAAGGGCAAGCAGAATTCACGTAATTTAATTTGAAACCCACGGTGGGTTTCAAACTTCCTTCGGCAGGGGTGACCCCTGCACCCAGTAATATAAAGAGATGCGGGACTTCGTCCCTGTTAGGAACTCGTTTTGGGAGAGGCGGCGGCCGTCCGGGTTCCCTCCTCCTACGTGGGAGGAGGGTTAGGATGGAGGACAAATGCGCCGCGCAAATTTCTGGAGCACGGCACGTTCCTGTGCGGGTACGAGCAGCAATCAGAAATTTAGAAATTAAGGTCCTCCACCCGCCGTGCGCGAACGCACGTCGGCCTCCTCCCACGAACGGAGGAGGCGAGGATAGGATTGTCGTCGCCGGCGGAGTGGCTACGCGATTTCCTTTAGCGCCCCGAGCACTTCCTCGGTGTGGCCGTTCACCTTCACCTTCGGGAACACCTTCCGCACGATGCCCGCCTTGTCGATTATGAAAGTCGTGCGCTCGATGCCCATGAACTCGCGGCCGTACAGCGACTTCATCTTGTACACGCCGTAGAGGTTGCAGACCTTGTTGCCGGGATCGGCGAGCAGCGGGAAGTTCAGATCGTGCTTGGCGATGAACTTGCCGTGCGAATCGGTCGAGTCGGCGCTGATGCCGACGACCTTCGCGCCGAGCTTTTTGATGGGCGCGATATTGTCGCGGAAGCTGCACGCCTCGATCGTGCATCCGGGCGTCATATCCTTGGGATAGAAATAGAGCACGAGGCTATTCGCGCCGATCAGATCTTTCAGCGCGACGGTTTTTCCGCCGGCGTCGAAGAGCTCGAAGGAGGGTGCCTTCTTTCCTGCGAGCGCGGCGCCGGCGCTCTTGGCGGTTGCGGATGCGGATTTCTTCGGAGCTTTGGCGGTGGATTTTTTGGATGTCGGCATGGGACTGATTTAGCCGCGCTCGCCGCTTGAGGCAACTTGGACCTCTATTCGGCTCGCGCGCAGAAATTTCCGAAGTTCACGAAACCCCCATATTAGAAGGGTTTCGTCGCCCCTAGTTGACGAGGTGCCGGTCTCCCCTTAGACTTGGCGGGCTGACAGTCTTCATTTGATCGCGCCCGCATCGCTATGGCCGTTTACACCGAGTTAAGCAAACCGTTTCTAAAGGAGTTGGCCGACGACTACGGTCTCGGCCGCGTCAGCAGCGCGACCGGTATCCCCGAGGGATCGGTCAACACCAACTACGTGCTCGAAGCGGCGAAGGGCAAATTCCTGCTGCGGATCGACGAGGTCAAAAGCGAGAACGAGCTGAAGCGCGAGATCGATCTGCTGTCGTTCCTGCGCAAGCATGCGCTTCCCGTGCCCGCATCCGATGCAGGATCGGATGGGGCGCTTCTACCGCAACTACAACAACCGCTGCGTGTCGCTGTTCAAGTACCAGGAGGGCAAGGTGCTCGTGCCCGCGCGTCTCAAGCCGAGCCAGCTCGAGACGATCGGGCATGCGCTCGGCGACCTGCACGTGATCGGCAAGGCCTACAAGAAGGGAATCGACAACCGCTTCAGCTTCGAGCGAATCGCCGACCTCTACCTGAGCGTGCGCAACCGGCTGCCGAACTACTTCCGCAAGATTTGCCGCACGCTCGACGACGAAGTCGAGTACCTGACGCGTTACCTCGAAGGCAAGCTGCCCAAGGGCGTGATCCACGGCGATATTTTTTCGGACAACCTGCTGTTTCGCGGCGAGAAGCTGACGGCGATGCTCGACTTCGACGCGGCCTGCCGCGGCAAGTTTATTTTCGATATCGCGACCGCGGTCAATGCGCTGTGCTTCGTCGACGGCAACTACTCGCTCGACCGCTTCCGCTACCTGCTGTCAGGCTACGAGTCGGTGCGCACGCTGTCACTGGCGGAATGGGACGCGTTTCCCAACGAGCTGCGGTTTTCGTCGCTGCGCTTCACCGTGACGCGGCTGCATGATTTTTTTCTGTCGCCCGTTGACGGCAAGAATCGCGTGGACAAGGACTTCCGCGAGTTCTTCGATCGCCTGCGCGTGCTGCGGCGCGAGCGCGAGGGCGGGATGGAGCCGCTGCTGATGGCGATGGCGACCGGCTACGACTATCGCAAGTACCAGAAGGTCAAGGCGACCGAGCGCCGCCAGGCGTGAGACTCGCCGACTGATTCGCGCATCCGCGGAGAAATCCGTTGCCGCTCAATCCTCGACAGCCTGAACGCCACCGCGCCCGCGCTATGGCTCGAAGTGTCGCCGCCGCGCGGAATCAATCCGGCGCCGCTGCTGCACCAACTCGGTGAGCTGGCGGGGCATGTCGATGCGATCAATCTGACCGACAATGCGCTCGGGCAAGGTGAAGATGTCGGGGCTGGTGTTCGGCGCGGCGATCAAGGAGCGGCTTGAAAATTCCGGTCGTGCTGAACGTCTCGTGCCGCGACCGCAACCGCTTCGCGCTGAAGTCCGATCTGCTGGGCGCGGCCGCGATCGGGATCGACGCAGTGGTCGCGCTCAACGGCGACAAGATTCCGCCCGGCGCCGACGGCAATGCGATCGTCTCGCACGATATCGACGCCTACGCGCTGCTCGCGATGGTCGCGGCGCTGAATCGCGGCGATACCGGCGAGGGCAAGGCGCTGCTCAAAGCGATCCCGTCGCTTGTCGCGGGCTCGGTCGCCAATCCGAATCGAAAAAATATCGAGCGCGAGTTCGAGCTGCTCGAGCGCAAGGCCGCCGCGGGCGCGCGCTTCGTGATCACGCAGCCGGTGTTCGACGCCGAGACCGGCGCGCCGCTTCGTCGGCGAAGGCGCAACAGCCTGGGAATCAAGACGATGCTCGGTATCCTGCCGGTCAAGCGCGAGGCGATGGCCGACTACCTGATCGACCGCGTGAAGGACCTGAGCGGCGCGCGCAGCCATCTGGACAGATACGCCGGGATGAGCGAAGAAGAGGTGCGCGCGATGTCGATTCGCGAGAACCTGGCGCTGATGAAGTCGTTGGCTCGCGACGCGGCCGGGTTCATCATCATGAGCGGCGGCGGCCCGTCACTCGCGATCGAGCTGGCGCTCCAGTTCAGCCGGTGGCGCAAGGAGATCGGTAAATGAACCGAACTCAGGCAAATGGCTCGCAGGCCAAAGTGGCGGCGGTAAAAGACGGCACTGAGCCGAATGACGCGGTCGGCCGCGACAAGCTCGAAGATGCGGTCCGCGTGATCCTGCGGCATATCGGCGAAGACCCGGAGCGCGAGGGACTCGAGCGCACGCCGGCGCGCGTCGCCAAAGCGTACGAGTTTCTGACCAGCGGCTACGCGCAGGATCCGAAGGAAGCGATCAACGGCGCGCTGTTCCCGAAGAGGATTACCAGGAGATGATCCTGTGCAAGGATCTCGATTTCTATTCCCTGTGCGAGCATCACCTGCTGCCGTTCATGGGCAAGGCGCATGTCGCGTATCTGCCGAATCGGAAGATCGTCGGGCTCTCGAAGCTGGCGCGGATGGTCGAGATTTATGCGCGGCGGCTGCAGGTGCAGGAGCGGCTGACGACGCAGATCGCGCAGACTCTGATGTCGGAGATCGACCCGCTGGGCGTCGCGGTGGTGCTCGAGGCCGAGCATCTATGTATGCGGATGCGCGGCGTCGAGAAGCAGAATTCCTACGTCACGACGTCGGCGATGCTGGGGGTGTTCCGCACCAATCACGAAACGCGGCACGAGTTCATGCAGTTGCTGAGGAATGGGCAGCCGTAAAAGGCGTCTAGGTGTCATGGTTAGGGTTCACTTCATAAACGTAGGCCACGGTGACTGCACCATAATCGAGCACTCAAGTGGTAACCTCACGATGATCGATATTAACAACGGCGACGATCTTGATTCTGAATCTGCGCGGGACATCGCAAAGGCTTACGGGATCGAGAACTACGGGATTAAATCAGCCTTGGCAAAGGCGCTCGGCGAGAGCCGAGAAGAGCTGTTAGAAAAATCGGGTTATGACATCGAATTGACGAACCCAGTGCTTTTTTTCAAGGGAAAATATCCGAATCGTGGATTGTTCCGATACATCCAGACCCATGCAGACCTCGATCACATGCGAGGCCTAGTGGCGCTGCGAAATGAGGGAATTGGCATCCAGAACTTCTGGGATACAAACCATGATAAAGAACCAGACTTTCATTGGCCCGGGGACAGGGAGGAATGGAATGAGTATCTCCAACTCGCGGAAGGGAATCGTGGAAACACAACGCTGTACCTGACGCGTGACCAACATGGGCAATTTTACAATCGCGACAGCGGTGGGAACCCTCCCGGAGATGGATTAGAAATCCTGTCTCCTCCTCCAGAGATGATGACGGAGATTAGAAAAGGCGTTGATACAAATAACCTAAGTTACGTACTTCGCCTGACGTATAAGGGAATCGTCGTGATCTTCGGAGGAGATGCCGAAGACAGGGCATGGGATTCGATCGTCGACCACTACGGCGATAACCTGAAGTGCCAGGTGCTTAAGGCTAGCCACCATGGGCGAGATTCAGGGTTCCATCAGGAAGCCGTCAAGCTCATGAATCCCGATTTCACTATTGTTTCGGTTGGAAAAAAACCGAGCACCGATGCCAGCAACAAGTATCGGCAGTATTCGAAAAACGTGTGGTCGACTCGCTGGCGCGGAAACATAACGCTCACCATTCCTGATAGCGAACAGGCGAGAATCGACTCAGAATACGACAGGTGATCATGCGCGGGTTCGAGTTCTATGAAATCGTGGGAGTTTTGGTTCCCGGAAGCATTTTGCTCGTCGGGATCTCCATCTTGTACCCCCAAATTCGCTTGTCGCCCCAGGATGCTAGCGTAGCCGTCGGAGAGTTTGGGATCTTCACGCTGCTCGCATACGGGATGGGACATCTTCTGCAAGCCATCGGCAACGCGTTGGAATGGATGTGGTGGCACCTCTGGGGTGGGCTTCCAAGTGACTGGATCAAATCGACCGCGCATCCACTGCTTTCCGAGAATCAAAGGGCGACACTTCTGACTCAAATCGGCCGAAAGCTAGGTGTTACAGTTCCGGCAGACCCAACCACTATTGATGCGCCTGCCTGGTTCGGAATCACTCGACAAATGTATGCGGCAGTAGCTGGGGCAGGGCGTTCTCAGCGCATCGATATTTTCAATGCAACTTATGGGCTATCGCGTGGTATCGCCGCCGCAGCAGTCTCTCTGGCCGCGCTTGTGTTGGTCGAGCAAGGCTGCAACGGCCTGAAGACAGCGGCGCTTTTGTTCGGAGCCTGCGCTATCGCAATTTATCGGATGCACCGCTTCGGTAAACACTACGCGCGCGAGCTGTTTGTCCAGTTCCTTCAGCTTCCGATGCCGGTGAACACCGAGGGACGTGCTGATTGAAGGACTCTGCTCCACGCTCCTAGGTGGTGTTGCTCGCTTAATCGCGGAGCTGGGATCACTCTGAGTGTTTGATAGAAAACTATGCCGGCTGATGATGCATCGCTGGAGGCGCTGGGGCGGTATGCGCTCCGGTACGTTAAGCCGGGGCAGACCTGGGTCTCGGCACCGGGCGGGCGGCCAGTGCGTTCATTCGGGCTTGGGAGCGAGCGGGATTAGCGTGCGCGGAGTGCCCACTTCCAAGGCGTCGGAAGAGTTGGCAAGGTCGGTGGGGATTCCGATCGTTACGTTGACCAGGCGGGAAAAATCGACATTGATATTGACGGGGCCGACGAGGTCGATCCGCGGCTCAATCTGATCAAGGGCTATGGTGGCGCGCTGGTGCGCGAGAAGATCGTGGCCGCGTCGTCGCGGCGGTTTGTCGTGCTGGTCGGTTACGAGAAGATCGTGAAGTGGCTGGGCGAGCGCGGGCCGCTTCCGGTCGAAGTGATGCCGTTCGGGTTGTCGCTGGTGAGGCGAAGATCAAGGCGATGGGGATGAAGCCGCAGGTTCGCGAAAAAGACGGTCAAGCAGTACATCACAGATAACGGCAACCTGATTCTCGACTGTGCGGTGAAGAAGATTGCGAATCCGGCGCGGCTGGATCGCGAGCTGCTCGCGATTCCGGGCGTGGTCGGCACCGGGTTGTTCATCGCGATGGCGGACGTGGTGCTGGTGGCGGAAGAGTCGGGGAAGATTCGCGCGTTCAAGCGGTAAGGAGGAGCGCTGCGCGATGTTCAGAACCGGAACCGGCTTCGCTCGCGGCGAAGCTGTCCGAGGTTCCTCCTCCCGTCGCTTCGCTCCTGTCGTCGGAATGACACACAGACGTTGCTCGCGTCGTCAGAATGACCGAGCTGCCGATGGCAGAAAGCGCAAGAGGGCCGATCTCGAGAAGATTTATCGCGCTGCGGTGGCGGCTGTTGATCCTGCGCTGCTCGTCGGCATCGCGATGGATGGGCGATGTTCCGGCGCGGAGCAGGTTCCCGATTTGATTGCGGGCGCGTCGCGAATTCTGCTGCTCGCGGTGGGCAAGGCGGCGGGCGCGAATGGCGCATGAAATCGAACGCCGCGTCGGGGACAGGCTCGCCGATGGAATCGCCGTGATCCCACGAAAGATCAGCGGGCGGCAGCGGCGCTGCTGTCGCCGGGATCGAAGATGCGAGTCGTTCGCGTCGAGTCATCCTGTCCCTGACGAGTCGTCGGAGCAAGCGGCGCTGTTGGCGTGCGAGATGCTGCATGGGGCGACGGCCGACGACCTGGTGATCGTCGCGATTAGCGGAGGCGCGTCGGCGATGTTCACGCTGCCTGCCGAGGGGCTCACGCTCGCCGACAAAATCGCGGTCAACGAGGCGCTGCTGAAAGCCGGGGCGTCGATTCGCGAGCTGAATACCGTGCGCAAGCATCTGTCGGCCGTGAAAGGCGGACGCCTGCTTGCCATTGCGGCGGAGCGCGCGTGCTCGGGCTGATTACTGTCCGATGTGCCGGGCAATGATTTGGCGACGATCGGGTCGGGGCTTGACTGCGGCGGACTGGAGCAGCTTCGGCGACGCCGTCTCGGTGATGAAGCGGCGCGGCGTGTGGGGGCGCGCGCCGGAGGCGGTGCGCTCGTACCTGGAGCGAGCGGTGGCGGGCGAAGTGGGCGCGACGGTGAAGACCGGCGATCCGATTCTCGAGCGCGTGACCAACGTGATAATCGGCGACGGCAATCTGGCTCTGGAAGGCGCCGAGCGGGCCGCGGTCAGAACTTGGGTATCATCCGCATCGATGGAAGGGGTTGCATGGCGAGGCTAACGACGCCGGCCGCGCAATCGCGGAGGACATGTGCGAGATCACACATGAGCGGGTGTGCGTCGTGGCGGGCGGTGAGCCGGTCGTGACGGTACGCGGGGGCGGGAAGGGTGGGCGCGCGCAACAATGTGCGCTGGCGATGGGAATCGAGCTGTCGCAAATCGGGCGCGGGCGCCGAATCGCGGCGCTGGTCGCGGGCACGGACGGAATCGACGGGCCGACGGATGCGGCGGGCGCATTTGCGTCGCCGGGCACGGTCGCCGATGGCGAGCGCGGCGAAGGTCAGTGCCGCGACCGCATTGACGCGCAACGACGCGTACAACTTTTTTCAAGGGGTCGGGCGGGCTGTTCATCGACGGGGCCGAGCGGGACCAACGTCAGCGACGTTTTTTTCGGGCTGGTGAATTATTGAATGTGTGGGGGCGGGCGAATTCAGAGCAGAGCCAGAACCTCACCCCTAACTCCTCTCCCTTCTGGAGAGGGAGCGGAATTGCGCGCTGAACGAGGAGGACCTTCGGCTCGACGACCCGGCGGACTCCGTTTTTCCTTTTGCGGTTGAATGGCTCCGAGAGATCATTACATCGGAGTACCGTGAGCAAAAAATCCAACCACATAATAAAAGCCCGACGCGGCCGCGCGGTCACGTCTGATTCCCGGCGACGGCGTCGGGCCGGAAGTCGTCAGCGCGGCGCTGGCGGTGATCGAGGCGACCGGGGTCGCGATCGAATGGGATCGGCAGGCGGCGGGAATGAACGCGTTTCGGCGCTTCGGAACTCCCGTGCCCGACGCGCTTATCGAATCGCTCCAGCGCACGCGGGTCGCGCTCAAGGGGCCGCTCGAGACGCGCGTGGCAGAAGGATGGCGCTCGATCAACGTGCATCTGCGGCGCACGTTCGACCTCTACGCCAACGTGCGGCCGACGATGAACTTCGCCGGCGTGCATACGCCGTTCAACAACGTCGATCTGATCGTCGTGCGCGAGAATACGGAGGACCTGTACGCGGGAATCGAGCACGAGATCGCGCCGGGCGTGGTCGAGAGTATCAAGGTGATCACGGCGCGGGCGTCGCGGCGAATCGCGAAGTTCGCGTTCGAGTACGCGCGGACGCATCGGCGCAAATCGGTCACCGCGATTCATAAAGCCAACATCATGAAACTGTCGGACGGGCTGTTCCTGAAATGCGCGCGCGCCGTGTCGGCGGACTACAAGGACGATTCGGTACCAGGAGCAAATCGTCGACGCGGCCTGCATGCGGCTGGTGACTCATCCGGAATCGTTCGACGTGCTGCTGCTGGAAAATCTCTACGGCGATATCGTGTCGGACTTGTGCGCCGGACTGGTCGGCGGATTGGGACTGGTGCCGGGCGCGAACTACGGCGACAAGGGCGCGATTTTCGAAGCGGTGCACGGCACTGCGCCGGATATCGCGGGTAAAGGCGTCGCGAATCCGATTGCGATGATCCTGTCGAGTGCGATGATGCTCGACTATCTGGGGCATCGCGCGGCCGGCGATAAGATTCGCGCGGCGACGGCGTCGGTGCTGCGCGCGGGCAGGGTGCTGACGCGCGACGTCGGCGGCAAAGCGTCGACGGATGAGGTGACGGTGGCGGTCATGCGCGCGATGTCGAGAGGATAGGGAAGGGGAGATCACTTTATTTAATGTGAAACGCGCGGTGGGTTTCACGCTTCCTTCGGCACGGGTGACCCCTGCACCCAGGGGCCTGTGTCATTCAGAGCGAAGCGAAGAATCCCGGTCCCTTCTTCGCTCCGCGCCGCCCTTTCGCCAGATCTATCTGTCAGATAATAGTCAGCGCTATGCCGAAGCCGCATCACATCGCAAGACGTTGCCGCGCGGGTGCCGCCGGGACAGGTCCTGACTGACAAATTTCCCGTGCTCAGTTACGGGGCGACGCCGCTTTTCGATCCCAGGACGTGGGATTTCAAAGTCGTGGGGCTGGTCGAGAAGCCGCTCCGATTTTCGTACGAGGAATTCCGTGCGCTACCGCAATCGCGCGAGGTTGCGGATTTTCATTGCGTGACGACCTGGTCGCGCCTCGACAACACGTGGGAAGGCGTGCGCGTTGCCGATCTCATGAAGCTGGTGAAGCTGAGTCCCGAGGCGCGTCACGTGATCGTGCATTGCGACGGCGACTACACGACGAACCTGCCGCTGAGCGAATTTCTTGATGAGGACGTAATGCTGGCGCATCGGCATGACGGGCGCGACCTCGAGCCCGATCACGGATTTCCGCTGCGGCTGATCGTGCCGAAGCTGTACGCATGGAAGAGCGCCAAGTGGGTGCGCGCGATCGAGTTCGCGGATATCGACCGGCGCGGATTCTGGGAAGTGCGCGGCTATCACAACCATGCGGACCCGTGGACCGAGGAGCGCTACTCGTTCCAGGAAGATCCAGAAGACTAAATTGGCTGCGACGCTCAACCGCGAGAAGAGCCTGGCGCGATTTCGCGACGAGGAATTCGACCTCGCGGTGATCGGCGCGGGAATAAATGGCGCGGCCGTCGCGCGTGACGCGTCGATGCGAGGGCTGAAGGTTGCGCTGATAGACCGTGGTGATTTCGCCGGCGCTACGTCGTCGCGATCGTCGAAGCTGATTCACGGCGGCTTCCGCTATCTGCCGCAGGGGCAGTTCAAACTCGTGTACGAAGCACTGCGCGAGCGCGAGCGATTGCGTCATCGCACGGCGCCGCATCTGGTGCATCCGATAAAATTTCTATTTCCGGTATATCGGCAGGCGCGGCTTCAATCGCTTCACGATGTGGATGGGGCTGACGCTGTACGACCTGTTCGCGCGGATGCCGTTCAAGGAATGGCATTCGAGTCTCGATGCGGCCGAGGTGCGCGAGACGGAGCCCGCGCTCAGCCGCGACGGGCTTGACCGGCGGCGCGATGTACTTCGACGCATGGGCCGACGATGCGCGCGTCACCTTCGAGAACGTGCTCGACGCCGATTTGCATGGCGCGGCGGTCGCGAATTACACGGCGGTCGAGAGTTTCGGCATCGCGGACGGGAAGATAGCGTCGGCGAGCGTGCGCGATCTGATCGGCGGCATCACCTGTGAAGTTCGCGCGAAGAAATTTCTGAATGCGGCCGGGCCGTGGGTCGACGAGATTCGGCGGATGGACGATCCGGCGTCGAAGCCGTGCGTGCGGCTGACCAAGGGCGTGCATCTGGTGTTTGCGCGAACGGTGCTGCCGGTGCGCGAGTCGATCGTGCTGGCGGACGAGCGCGGGCGAATCGTGTTCGTGATGCCGCATGACCGCTACGTGCTGGTGGGCACGACCGACACGGATTTTACGGGCGATCCCGCGAGCGTCAGGACGGAGATTGGCGACGTCGAATATCTGATCGCGGTGCTGGCGGAGAGTCTGCCGGGAATCAAGCTGACGAACGCCGACGTGGCGACGAGCTTTGCGGGACTGCGCGCGCTGGTCAGAGAGAAGGACGGCGCATCGCCGTCGTCGGTGCCGCGCGAGGAAGTGATCCTCGAGAGCGCGGCGGGACTGATCACAGTCGCGGGCGGCAAGTTCACGACGCATCGCGAGATTGCGCAGAAGCTGGTCGATCTCGTGATGAAGCAGCTGGGGCGTGCGGCGGGAATTTGTCCGACGCTCACGACGCCGTTTCCGGGCGCGCGTGCCGCTGGCGGACGGCGACGGTTCGGGCGGTGGCCGCGGCGATGCGCAGTATCCCGGCCGCATCGGCGGAAATTCTCAAGGCGCGCTACGGAACGCGCGCGCCGATTGTCGCGCGAATCGCGGCGCGGCGGCCGGAGCTGGCGGAGCCGCTGTCGCGCGGATGTCCCGCGGTTGGCGCCGAGGTCGTCAACGCCGTCATCAACGAGATGGCGCATTCGGTTGGCGACTTTCTGATTCGGCGCACGTCGTTGTCGTGGCGCTCGCCGGTCGAAGCGGAGGCGGCGGCGTCGGCGGTCGCGCGAATCATGGCGGCGAGCTTGGATGGGATCGCGCGCGCGAGGAGGCCGAAGTCGCCAGCTTTACGCATGAGCAGCAGAGCCGGCGCGTCGTCGCGTGAGAGGTCGATGGCGGCGCGCGAATCGATCGCGGAGATGAAGAAGCGCGCGGGCCGAGTCTCGCGCGCGCTCGCGAAGCTATATCCCACCGCGCGCATCAGTCTTGATTTCGAGACGCCGTGGCAATGCCTGGCGGCGACGATCCTGTCTGCGCAATCCACTGACGCGGGCGTGAATCGCGTGACGCCGCGGCTCTTCAAGGAGTATCCGGACGCGCGCGCGATGGCGGCGGCGGATCCGCGGCACGTCGAGGAGTTAATCGTCAAGACGGGATTCTTTCGGCAGAAGACGCGATCGCTGATGGGCGCGGCGCGGAAGATCGTCGAGGACTACGGCGGCGAGGTTCCGTCCGAGATGGAAGCGCTCGTGAAAATTCCTGGCGTCGGGCGCAAGACGGCGAACGTGATTCTCGGGCATATCTTCGGCAAGCCGGGGTTCGTCGTGGATACGCATGTGCGGCGGCTGACGTATCGGCTGGGGTTCACGAAGAATACGGAGCCCGCGAAAATTGAAATCGACATGCAGAAGATATTGCCGGCCGAGGATTGGACGCCGTTCTCGATGCGGCTGATTCTGCACGGGCGGCAGATTTGTATCGCGCGCAAGCCGCAGTGCGAGATTTGTGCGATCGCGGGGGATTGCCCGCGGATTGGCGTGGGCAAGGATGCGCGGAAAGCGAGAGGAAGGTCGTGAGGCGCATCAACGGCGATAGGCAGAAAGCATCATGGAATTTGGACCCTCACCCGCCGCGCGGACGCGCGTCGGCCTCTCCCTGATAGGAGACCTTTGCGTAATTCCGATTCGATGGGCGATTGAGATGGGGTTGCGATAGCCGGGTCCGACTGCGCGGCAAGCACCGAGTATTTTTTGATGAACGGTTGCTGGTGCGACGCGGTTGAGACCGAGACTCTTAACGGCCGGGTCACGCCGCGCTCAGAATCACGCGCGGCGCAGATTGATCGCCGTGCACATGACCAACAGCTGGGTGCGATTGCGGACCAGGCCGCGGTAGCGTACCCGCCGGTACTGGTAGCCACGCTTCATCACCGCGAACACCCGCTCGACCTGATAGCGCACTTTGGACAGCGCCTGGTTGCGTGCCACCAACTGCGGATCCGGACATCCCGCGCGCATACTGCCCCACCATGCACGGCGCATGATCCCGTCGGCGATCCCCAGCCGCGCAAGCAACTCGCGCCGCGCCGCGCTGTCATAGGCTTTGTCCGCGAACAGCGCACCCTCGTCGCCGCAGATCAGCTGGTCGGCTACTTCGCTGTCGTTGGTCTTGGCCCCGGTCATTAACACTTTGCGGATTATTCCGCTGCCCGCATCGACCGCAAGTGTACCTTGTAGCCGAAGTGCGAACCGCCACCAACTTTGCGATGGGCCCACTGCGCATCGGGATCGAGCGTCGAACCATGGCCCAGATTTTCTCCGCCTCGTCCTGCTGCCGGCTTGCTCACCGCCGCCTGGATTAACGACGCGTCGATCAATGTGCCGCGCTTGATGATCAGGCTGCGCGCCTCCAGCTGCCGGTTCACTTCGCCGAATAACTGTTCGCCGAGTCCTCCGCTCAGTTGCTGGCGGAAGCGGCTGATGGTCGAATAGTCGGGCACCTCCTGCTCCAGACTCAACCCCACGAAGCGCCGAAAGCTCAGCCGGTCGGCCAGTGCTTCTTCCAGTTGCGGGTCCGACAGCGAGTACCATTGCTGCAGCAGCAAGGCTTTGAACATGCTCAGCGGTGGATACGATGGCCGTCCTTCGGCGGCCGCATAGATCCGCTTCAGCATGCGCTCCAGCGGCTTCCACTGCACCAGCCGATCAATTTTCCCCAGCTGCTCGTTCTGCCCGGCTCGCCGCGCTACCAACTCGTCCGCCAAACTCATCTGCGCCACCTGCTGATGACTCATCCTCCGCCGCTCCTCCTCACCCCAACCACTTCCCTCCTTTTGATCATACATCCGTGAGTTATGCAAAGGTCTCCTGATAGGGAGAGGCTATTCAGAATCCATTGCGTTGGAGCGGGCTATGTTGCCTAGCCATTCTGCGCTTGGCTTGATTGAGCGGGACTGGGTTTCGCGATCTACCGCTACCAAGCCGAACGTCGGGCGGTAGCCCGAGTTCCATTCGAAGTTGTCGAGCAGCGACCAGTAGAAATACCCGCGAACGTCGATGCCGTCGCGGATGCATCGCGCGACGCCGTTCAGGGCGCGGCGCACGTACTCGATGCGGCGGTCGTCCTTGTCGGTGCCGATGCCGTTCTCGGTGACGATCACGGGAACCTTGGCGACTGCGCTGGCCTGGCGGATGGTTGCTTCGAGCGCTTCGGGCCAGAACTCGTAGCGCATCATCGTCGTCTCGACGCCGGCCTCGGGGCGCAGCGTGCCGTCGGCGCCGATGCGGTTGCGCGTGTAGGTCTGGACGCCGATGAAGTCGTCGCCGCGCGCCGCTTCGTAGAAGATGTCCTGGCATTCGGCCTTGATGCGATCGCGACGCTGCTCGCCGCCGGGCACTGCCTGGAGGTCGGCCAGCGCGAGACTGATGCCGACCGGAAATTTGCCGCGCGAGGATTTGAGCGCGGCGGCGGCGAGGCGATGCGCCTCGAGCATCGTGTCGCGCGCCTTCATCTGATCGCACATCAGAATATGGCGCGAAGCGATTAGGGTCGGCGCCGATGCGCCGCGCCGCCTCCGCGAGCCATGGCAGTGCGTACGGGTCCAGCTTCAGCGGCAGCATGCCGAGGAGATACAGGTAGGCGCCGAGGTTGGCCTCGTTGATGGTGCAGGCGACGCCGATCAGGTCGCCGAGATGCGCGGCCGCGCGCTCGCAGTATCGCGCGAAGAGGCCGGCGGTCTTTTTGTCTTCCCATCCGCCGTCGCCGGCGACCCATCGCGGCGAGGTGAAATGATGAAAGGTTACGACCGGCGTTACCTTGTGCTCGTGACAGCATGCGAGCACGCGGCGGTAATGATCGAGTGCGGCGCGCGAGAACTGGCCGGGCTCGGGCTCGACCCGCGCCCATTCGATGGAGAGAGCGGTAGACGTTGAAGCCGAGCCGCGCGAGCATCGCGATGTCGTCGGCGTAGCGATGGTATTGATCGCAGGCGTCGCCGGATGGCTCGACGAACGGCGAGCCGGGCGTATGCTCGAGCACCCAGAAATCGCTGTTGACGTTGTTGCCCTCGACCTGGTGCGCGGCGGTGGCAGTGCCCCACAGAAAGTTGGCGGGAAAACTGAAGCGCTCGGTTAGCCATCGCCGAGATACCTTCGACGAGAAAGTATTGGCGACGCTACCGCTAAAATGGCGATTGCGCCAACGGTATTTGAACATCGCGTGCGAAATGCAATAATTTCCTTTCCACTAACCCGGCCAAGGCGTCACGTGAGCCGTGAAAAGTGAAAGATCCGAATCGAGGACATAACGGCGGATGCCAAAGAGTTGGCGTTTGCCGAACCGGAGCAGGAAATCAACCGTATCCTGGGCGCGGGACCGATCCGCGAGTATCATCTCGAAGGGCCGGTCGAAGTGTCGGTGTCGTTCTATCGCGCGGGGACGGAGCTGTTTTTCTCCGGCAAGCTGAAGACGCGGACCGGTGCCGTGTGCGCGCGATGCGCCGAGGATTTCGATGCGGCCGGCGACCGGCCGTTTCGCTTCGTGCTGTCGCCCAAGTCGATCGGCTACGACGACGACAATCTGCGCGCCGAGGACCTGGAATTCTCGCTCTACGAGGGCGACGAGGTGGACCTGAGTCCGCTGATTCGCGAGCAAGTGCTGCTCGCGCTGCCGACGCGTCCGCTGTGCCAGGAGGATTGCCGCGGGCTGTGTCCGCATTGCGGCATCAATCTTGAATCGCAGCACGTGCGGATGCCGCGTGGAGACGGTCGATCCACGGCTCGAAGCGCTGAGGTCGCTTAAAGCTGCCGCGCACCTGATAGGCTCAACCTTCAACATTAGGAAGTAATTCGTCATGCAAGCACCCAAACGCCGTAGTTCGCACTCGAAGAAGAACATGCGCCGCGCCCATGATGCGCTGCGCGCCGTCAATCCCGGCACCTGCGCGTCGTGCGGCGAGCCCGTCATGCCGCATCGCATCTGCCGCCATTGCGGCGCCTACCGCGGCCGCCAACTCGCCGAGATCAAGGAATAGGTGCGCGGAGTAACGACCGTGAAAATCGCGCTCGACGCGATGGGGGGTGATCTCGCCCCCAAGGCGACCGTTGAGGGCGCCGTGCTGGCCGCCCGCGACTTCGGTATCGAGGTCGTGATGGTGGGCGACGGCGAGATCCTCGCGCGCGAACTCGCCGACCACGACGCCGCCAACCTGCCGATTCGAATCGAGCACGCACCCGAAGTCGTGCTGATGGACGACTCGCCGCTCGAATCGGTGCTGTCCAAGCCGCGATCGTCGATTCACGTCGGACTCGATCTGGTCAAGCGCGGCGACGCGAGAGCGTTCGTCAGCGCGGGAAATTCGGGCGCCGTCATGACGGCGTCGATGATGATCCTCGGCAATCTGACGAACGTCGATCGGCCGGCGATCGCGTCGCTGGTGCCGACCAGCGAGGGCTTCAGCCTGTTGATCGACGCGGGCGCGAATATCGACGTGAAGCCGATCAATCTCGTGCAGTTCGCCGTGATGGGGAGCGTGTACTGGCGGCATGTGCGCAACGTCTCGCGCCCGCGCGTCGGGATTCTGTCCAACGGCGAGGAAGCTTCGAAGGGCAACGAAAACACGCGCGCGGCGGCGGCGATGCTCGAGCAGATGCAGACCTACGTGCATTACATCGGCTATGTCGAGGGCCGCGACATCAACCGCGCCAAGGCGGACATCGTCGTGACGGACGGCTTCACCGGCAATGTCGCGCTCAAGACGATGGAAGGGTTTTCGTCGTTTCTGCTCGGCAGCCTGCGCGAGGTGTTCGGCGCCAACTGGCGCACGCGGCTGGCGTACCTGCTGGTGCGCAAGAATCTCACGGCGATGCGCGAACGGCTGGATCCGTCGGAATACGGCGGCGCGCCGCTCTTGGGCGTCAGCGGCGTGTCGATCATCGCGCACGGATCGTCGAATCCCAAGGCGATTCGCAATGCGATCCGCGCGGCGGCGAACGAACAGCTGGTGCATCACGTGAACGCCGAAATTTTCGAAATCCTGGCGAAGACTCAGCCGGTCGGGCCTGTGAAGCAGCCGGCGGGCAAGGGCATCCGCGCGCTGTTCGGCAAGATGCGCGAGCGGCTGCATCGCCGCGAGAAGGAAGGCGAGGCCGCAAAGCGCGACGAGACGCAACCCGCTCCTGAAGCCATCGCGGCGCACGAGGCGACGCCGGAGCACGTCGCGGACCATCACGTCGATCCCAAGATTGAACGGGCCAACTTTACGAGTCGACGCACTCACGCTCGCACGGCAGCGGATCGCTGAAGAATGAGGCGCGGAACGAATCGAGCGACGAAGCCGCGGCGCCAATATCCACCAACGGCAGGCCGCAGACAAGGCGCACAAGTCGGGCGAGTTGCACGGACATGACGAGTCGGAGGCGGATGCGCATTCGCCGGATCGTCCGAAGAGCGATTCGTGAGGCGTCGACTATAGATGAAGCTGGCGTTTCTTTTTCCTGGGCAAGGATCGCAGCGCGTCGGGATGGGCAAGGAGCTGGCCGATAATTTTCCTGCCGCGCGCGACACGTTCAAGGAAGCCGACGACGCGCTTGGGTTTCCGCTCTCAAAACTCTGCTTCGAAGGTCCCGAAGACGAGCTGCGGCTGACGGCGAACACTCAGCCCGCGATGGTGGCGGCATCGATAGCCGCGCTGCGGGTCTATCGCAAAGAAGTCGGTGGCGAGCCGGAAATTGCGGCGGGGCATAGCCTTGGCGAGTACAGCGCGCTGGTCGCGGCCGGAGCAATCGAGTTTGGCGACGCGGTGCGCGCGGTGCGCGAGCGTGGACGCTTGATGCAGAACGCCGTGCCGCCAGGACAGGGTGCGATGGCGGCGTTGATAGGATTGGAGCTGCAGCAAGTGCGAGAAATCTGCGAGGAGGTAACTCGCGACGGCATGCTCGCTGTGCCCGCGAATCTCAACGCGCCCGGCCAGATCGCTATCGCGGGTCATGCGACGCCGGTGCGGAAAGCATTGGAGATCGCGAAAGAGCGGGGCGCCCCGATGTCGGTGGAGCTGAAGGTCAGCGCGCCGTTTCATTGTCTGCTCATGCAATCGGCGCGCGACGGGATGGAACCGGTGTTGCGAGCGCTGAAGATAGGCAGCTTCAAGTTCGGCGTGATCGCGAACGTCACGGCCGAGGTGAACACCGATCCCGCGCGCGTCGTACCGCTGCTGCTCGAACAGATAACGGCGCCGGTGCGATGGGAAGAATCGATGGGCGTGGTCGCGCGCAGCGGCGTCACCGAGGCCATCGAATTCGGCAGCGGCCGCGTGCTGATGGGCCTGATGCGCCGGACGTATCGGACGATCCGCGTGCGACCGCTCGAAGACCTCGCGAGCCTGAAGGCGATCGCGGAGCCCGCCGGCGCCAAAACCTGAAGTAACTGATGGTTTGGAGAAGATGATGGATAGTGTAGGGTTCTCTCCAACGCATGAACCCCATCCTACTCAGCGGCCTAATAGGCGCGATTGTTGGTGCCGCGGCGGCAATTACAGCGCAGTTCGTTGGCGATCGGCTGGCGACAAAGCGAGAATTGCTCAGGTTTCAAATCCAGAGTTTTGAACGATTTAGGCGGGAATTCAGTGAAGATGAAAACCTGCGCCAAATCAGTATCAAGAAGGAACCGCTAACCGACGATGAGATCGATGACTACCTGGGGTTCTTTGAAGAAATTGGGTTGTATTTTTACCGCAACCTTGTAGATGTCGAATTGGTCGATGAGATTCTGGGTGACTCAATCACCGATGCGTGGGAAGATGAGAAAATACGGAAGGCGATTGGCTCGGTTCGCGGCGCCGAGGACGATCCGACATATTTCCTGTATTTTGAGCGACTGGCAAAACATTTGATCGAGATGCGCGACAAGCGAATCAAGAAGGGAGCCTGAAGAACTATGGTAGAACGAAGTCGCAGAGGCGGCGGTCGAAAAACTCTGAAACGAACGAGCACGCGTGACAAATAACAATTGCAGTTGATTTTGTCTTCCGCCAAAACCTGAGGCACGCCTTGCGTCGGCGGCTTTCAGTCCTTATGCTCGCCTGATAATTTAGTCCTGACCCTCTCGCCCGTTACCACAGGTCTTCGCGGCAGTGGGATGATGTTAGAATATTGATTGGCGGCCTAACTACGGCTCGCTGCCAGGAGGAACGACAGCACGATGGCTCAAGACATCGAAACCAAGGTTCGCGAGAAGATAAGCGAGCAACTGGGCGTGGCCGCAGACGAAGTAACTCCGGAGGCCTCGTTTATCGAGGATCTCGGCGCCGACTCGCTCGACATCGTCGAGCTGGTGATGGCGCTCGAAGAGGAGTTCAACATCGAAATCTCCGACGAGGACGCCAAGAAGATTCGCACCGTCAAGGACGTCGTCACTTACATCGAGGCTCACAAGAGCTGAAACCGCTCGACTCAAAACTCGATCGCCACAAATCGCAGGATACGCGCATCGGGCGCATCCGGAGCTAGCCCATGCGCTGTCCCTTCTGCCGCCATCGTGGCAACCGGGTCGTCGATTCGAGGATGTCGAACGACGGCATGATGATTCGGCGTCGCCGCGCGTGCTCATCGTGCAAGCGGCGGTTCACCACTTACGAGCGGGTCGAAGAAGCGTCGCCGATGGTCGTCAAGAAAGACGGCCGCCGCGAGCCGTTCGATCGCGCCAAGATAATCGCGGGCCTCAAGCGGGCGTGCGAAAAGCGGCCGGTCTCGATGGAAACGATCGAGCAGATCGCCAACAACATCGAAACCACGATGGCCGAGCAGGGTGATCGCGAGGTCGCCAGCAACGCGATTGGCGCGGCGGTGATGAACGAGCTGCACAAGATCGACCAGGTCGCATACGTGCGCTTCGCGTCGGTGTATCGATCGTTCAAGGACATCGACGAGTTCATGCACGAGCTCGAGGATCTCATCAATCAACGGAAGAAAACGCCCGCGCCGCGCGCCGGTGACAAGAAAAGCGACGACGCGTCCTGATTCGGCTGCGACGCGGGACGAGCGCTTCATGCGCGAGGCGATCGCGCTGGCGCAGGAACAACTCGGACTGACCACACCGAATCCGTCGGTAGGATGTGTGATCGTGCGCGGCGACAAGATCGTCGGGCGCGGGGTCACGGGTAGCGGCGGGCGTCCGCATGGCGAGACGCAGGCGCTGGCGGACGCGGGCGCACTCGCGCGCGGCGCGACCGCGTACGTGTCGTTCGAGCCGTGCGCGCATTTTGGGCAGACGCCGCCGTGCGCGGACGCGCTGGTCGCCGCAGGCGTCAAGCGCGTCGTGATCGGATGCGTCGATCCTGATCAGCGAGTCCGCGGTCGCGGAATCGCGATTCTCAAGCGTGCGAAGATCGACGTTACCAGCGGGGTGCTGGAAGACGAAGCGATACGGTTGAACGAGGGGTTCATCACGCGGGTGCGGCTGGGGCGGCCGCTGGGGATACTCAAGCTGGCGATGTCGATGGATGGGCGAATCGCCGCCGCGAGCGGCGATTCGCGCTGGATCAGTTCGCGCGAATCGCGCGAACTGGTGCATCGATGGCGTCGCGAATGCGACGCTATCGTGGTCGGCGCCGGCACGGTCATCGTGGACAATCCGCAGCTGACGTGCCGAATTGTGGGCGGACGGGATCCGGCGCGCGTCGTCGTCGACGCGCGCCTGCGGACGCCGCCGACCGCGCGAGTGTATCGGCAGCGGTCGAAGGCGCCTGCCATTCTCGTCACCACGCCAGGGAACCTCGCGCGCGCCCGGGAGAGATATGGGCGTCGCGGCGTCGAAGTGATTGCGGTCGCGACGCATGCCGGGATTATCGAGCTGGATCGGCTGATGCTCGAATTCGGGCATCGCGGATGGTGCCGCGTGTTGATTGAAGGCGGTGCTACTCTCGCCGGATCGGCTCTGAGCGCGGGGATCGTTGATCGAGTGGCCTTCTTCGTCGCGCCGAAAATAATCGGCGCGGGGTTGCCGGCGATTGAAGGGATGAAGTCGCGCAGCGTGCGCGATTCCATAGCAACTGAAGATCTGTCGGCCAGGACGGTCGGTGACGACTGGCTGCTCGAAGGGCGCGTCATCGCGCGCACCGACCGCACTGGTTAGGTTGGTGGGGCGGTGATAATATCGCCACCGTTGAATTGATTCAGATGAAATCGGCTTCTTTAGAAGAAAGTTTCTCCGCCCTGCGCGACGGCAAAATGGTCGTGATGGTTGCGGAGGAGCGCGAGGACGCTGAGGGCGACCTCGTGATGGCGGCCGAGAAAATCGCGCCCGGCGACATCAATTTCATGGCGCGCGAGGCCCGCGGGGTCATTTCCGTCGCGATTCCGGACAAGCGTTTTCGCGAACTCGGGATTCCGCTCCAGCCTTCGACCGATAACGGCGATTCGAATGAACAGGCCGGCGTGTTGATCGATGCGCGCGAGGGCGCCACCACCGGAATTTCGGCGGGCGATCGTGCGCGAGTGATCTCGGTGGTCGCGTTCGACGAGTCCCGATCCAGCGATATCGTCATGCCCGGCCATATCCTGCCGCTGATGGCGTTGAGTGGCGGCGTGATGGTGCGAATCGGGCGCGCGGAGGGCGCGGTGGACCTTATGCGATCGGCCGGGATGGGCCCGGTTGCGGCGCTGTGCACGATTCTGCGGGAGGACGGTGAGGCTGCCCGTTTGAGTGAATTGCGCGAGTTCGCCGCCAAGCATTCGCTCCCTATCGTTTACGTCAAGGAACTGGTGTCGCATCGACTGACCAATGAAGTGCTGGTGCAGCGCGTGTCCGAGCAGCCGTTTCCGATCGAAGGCGGGTTGCTCAATGCCGTCGTTTTTCGCAACGTCGTCGATGGCCGCGAGCATCTGGCGCTGATCAAGGGTCAGGTCGGCGGCGGGCGCACGGCGCTGGTGCGGCTGCATTCGGAGTGCCTCACCGGAGACGTGTTCGCGTCGGCGCGATGCGATTGCGGTGAGCAGTTGCAGGAGGCGATCGAGCGAATCATGGCGGCGGAGCGCGGCGTGGTGATTTATCTCCATCAGGAGGGGCGCGGAATCGGGCTTGGAAATAAGATTCGCGCGTACGCACTGCAGGACAAGGGGATGGATACGGTCGAGGCGAATCTGCATTTGGGTTTCGACGAGGACTTGCGCGACTACGGGATCGGCGCGCAGATTCTGCGCGACCTCGGCGTCGGCGAGGTGCAGTTGCTGACCAACAATCCGCACAAGATCGAAAGCCTGCGCCGGTACGGGGTGAATGTTTCGCGCGTGTCGATCGAAGTGACGCCGCACGCGGGGAATATCGGATACCTGAAAACCAAGAAAGAAAAACTCGGCCACTTGTTCTCGGAGCTGAAGCTGATCACTTGAGAGAGTTGTCCGCGCGGCGGCCGCGAGCGCGGAGCTTTGAATTTGCAATGGGACTAAGACATCAGGGGCGTGAGCTTGCGCTCAAAGCGCTGTACCGGATCGATATATGCGGCGGCGCAAGCAGCGACGATCTGGCGGCGCTGTTCGAGAGCTTCCCGGTCGAAGACGAGGCACGCAGATTTGCCGTGCAGTTAATGGAAGGAGTTCGCCGCGAGCAGCCTGCGCTCGACAAGCATCTGGCGGACGCGCTCGAGCATTGGTCGGTCAAGCGGCTGTCGCGGGTAGATCACAATGTGATGCGAATCGCGCTTTACGAATTGATCAGGATGGAGGATATTCCGGCGCGCGTTACGATCGACGAAGCGATCGAGCTGGCGAAGTGTTACGGCGACGTTGAGTCGGGGCGTTTCGTGAACGGGGTGTTGGACGAAATTGCTGGACGGTTGGGGCTCAAGCAGAAGGGTGAGGAAGTCGCGTTATCGAAGGCCGAGTAGGCTGCATAGGCTGCTCGGCATCGCGATTGCCGCCGGCCTCCTTTTTTCCGGGTGCGGCTATCACTTCGCGGCTTCCGGCGATGCGCTGCCGAAAGACGCGCAGACGATTTACGTCGCGCGATTCGGTAATGGCACGCGCATCACCGGAGTCAACGACGAGTTGATGCGCTACGTTAAGGACGAAATTGCGTCGCATGACAGGCTCAAGATCGTGGACAGTCCGGACGCGGCCGACTTGCAACTATCGGGTGAGGTCAGGGTCAGCGTCCAGGCGCCGATAAACTTCAACACGGCGCTTGAGCCGACTACCTACCGCAACAGCCTGATAGTCTCGGCGGTACTCAAAGACCTGCATGCGGGAAAGGTAATCTGGAGCAGCCGCAGCATCACCAACTCGCAACATACTTCGGTCGTCGCGCAAACGATAGTGAGCACCACGCCGACCTTCCTGCAGCAGAACCTCCGCAGCGGTGATCTCTCGCAGATGCCCGATCTCCAGGTCGCGCAATCGCAAACCGCGTTCACGCGCGACCAGATGATGCAGCGACTCGCGGCGAACCTCTACACCGAGATGGCGGAAGGCTTCTAGCCGGACGCATAGCGCGAGAACTCTACCCGCATGCCGCTTGAAACCGCGCTCGCGTACCTTCGAGGGACAGGCGGGGGACAGCGAATCCCGCCGGTGGTGGTCATTTTCGGCCCACACGCGTTTCTCCGCGAATACGTGCTCGACTCGATCGTGCGCAGGCTGGTCGCTGATGGATCCCAATACCGCAGTTTCCAGATTGGCGCGGGCGACGACTATGGTGCGGCGCTCAACGAGCTGAGCGCGCCCGACTTGTTCGCACCCAAACGCGCGATCGCGTGCAGAATCCTGAAGTCGCGCCGGGACAAGGCGGAGAGCGTGAGCGAGGCTGACGCCGGCGACGCGCGCGCAGTGGGCGGCGGCGGATCGGAAGCGGCGCTGGTCGAGGCAATCGAGTCGGCGCGCGGTCCCGGCAGCCTGGTCCTGCTCTATGAAAAAGACAACGCGCCGGCGAAGGTTCGGCGGGCGGCGGAAAAATCGGCGCTGCTGGTGAACTGCATGCGTCCGTTCGACAATCAGATCGAGCAGTACGTCAATGCGTTCGCGAATTCGCTCGGATTGAAACTCTCACCTGGCGCAATCGATCTGATCATTTCGCGTCATGGCGGAGATTTGTCGGCCGTCGCCAACACGCTGGGCAAGGTCACGATTTTTGCCGAGCCGGGCAAACCGGTGCAGCCGGGCGACCTGGACGAGGGCGCGCGCCGGATGCCGGAAGCATTCGAGCTCGCGGAGAGCGTCTCGCGCGGCCGGGCCACCACGGCGCTGGCGCAATTGGGGCGCGCGCTCGCACTGGGACGTGAGGTGTTCGAGATTCTCGCGGTCGAGATAATCCCGATGATGCGCCGGATGATGATCGCGGCATCGATGATGGCGTCGAGAAGGAGTCCGGGCGATGTTGCGGCGGCGCTGGGACTGCCGCCGCAAAGCGGGTTGGCGACGCGCGCAATCGAAGGGGCGCGGCGCTTCGGGCTGGCGCGGCTAGAGCGTGTTTACTGGCGCGCGTGTGCGATGGACGCGGGCTTCAAGGACGGGACGATCAAGAATCGCGAAGAAGCGCTCGCGGGATTGATCCTCGAGTTGATGACCGCGCCCGAGTAAGGGCGCTTAAGCTTTCTTGCCGAACTTGCGATGCAGACTGGCGGACAGTCGCGCGACTTTGCGGCGCACCGTATTGCGATGCATCGTGCCGCTGCTGATCGCCTTGTACAGCACCTTGGTGGCCTGCTTGAGCGCTTCTTGTGCCTTGGCCTGGTCGGTGCTGGTGGCGATCGTTTCCGCCGCGGTCTTGGCCAGGGTGCGAGCACGTGTGCGGACTACGCGGTTGCGCTCGGCGCGTTTAAGACTTTGCCGATGACGCTTCTCGGCCGATGGATGAACTGGAATATGAGGCATAACCAGTCACTTGTAACAGCGCGCGAGGGCGGGGGCAATAGAGTGGCTTCAATTCTCGGCGCGGTTTAGTGCCACCAGTCGTTCACGCCGGACCTAATCGCGTTCTCTATCGAATTGAAGTGTAGATAGATGTACGCGAGCGCGAGAGCGATCGCGCCATAGGTTATCAACCTGTAAATTGCTCGGTCCATTGTTAGCGGGACCTCCCGGGCGTGGCGGCCTTGGCTTCGTTCCACAGCGCCTCGATGGCGGACGGCGTCATCGCTTTCAAATCGAGGCCGCGCGAGGTTGCGATGCGGGCGACCTCGTCGAAGCGGGTGACGAACTTGTCGCATGCTGCGCGCAGGGTTTGCTCGGCGTCGCGGTCGATGAAGCGGGGCGCGTTGGCGATCGCGAGCATCAGGTCACCCAGCTCTTCGGCGGCATGGGCGGTGTCGTTGCGATTGAGCGCCTGCTCGACTTCGTCGAGTTCTTCGCGAGCCTTCGCGAGGACCTCGCGGATGTTGGCCCAGTCCATGCCGGCGCGACGGGCTTTTTCGCCGAGTTTTTCCGCGCGCATCAGCGAGGGCAGGCCGCGGCCGACGTGCGCGAGGCTTTTCGCGCCGTCGGGATTCTTGGTCGCGCGTTCATCGACTTTGATCTTTTCCCAGTTCTCGACGACTTGAGCCGAAGTTTCGGCACGGGTGCCGGCGTAGACGTGAGGATGCCGCCGGACGAGTTTGTCGGCGGCGTTCTGGATGACGGTCGAGAGATCGAGCTTCGAGTCCTCGGCGAGAATCACTCCGGTAAAGAGGCATTGCACAAGCGCGTCGCCGAGTTCCTCAGCGATCTCGACGGAGTTGCCGCGTGCGACCGCGTCGGCCACTTCGTACGCTTCCTCGATCAGGTGACGCGGGGTGTCGGCGAGTTTCTGCTCGCGATCCCACGGGCATCGCGCGCGCAGGTCGGTGACGACCGCGAGTAGTCTCGCGAATGCCTGCCTAGCATTGGGGTCGTCGCTCATAAAGATGATCTTAGCATGCTTTGCTTCGGCAAAGACGAATACGAGCGGCAGCGCGGGGTGGGTGAGGGGGGTCGTGATTGTGGAGGACTGAGATCCTGCCGCAGAACCCTCACCGCCGACCGCGTTGCGGTCGGCCGCCTCTCCCGTAAAGTAACGGGCGAGGTAGCAGTCGCTACGGCTTCGCGATTGGGTCGAGGACTTTTTCGGTCAGGAAGTTCGATAGGTCGGTCAGGCCTTCGGCGGTTATTTCGTGGCCGCAATCGTATTCGCGATAGGTCAGCGGGACTTTCAGCGCGCGGAGAGATTCTACCGACGTGCGCGCGCGCGTGATTTCGATCATGTCGTCGGCGCGGCCGTGCTGGACTAGTGTCGGCAGCGCTTCGAGTGCGGCGGGGTCGTTGACCTCGTCCTTGAGGTCGGGCGGGAAGAAGGTTGAGAGCGCGACGAGCGCCGCGAACTTCGACGGATTTCTAATCGCCAGCCGATACGCCATCATGCCGCCCTGGCTGAAGCCGAGCACCACGAGCTTTTTTCGATCGACGGGATATTTTTTCAGCGCCTCGTTGAGGAACTCGGTCACCATTTTGTTGGCGTCGTCAATTGCGCCGCGATCGGGCGACGCGCCCATTCGAATCGGGAACCATGCGTAGCCGCGGGTCGGACCGATCGGCACTTCCATCGGACCCTGCGGACAAATCACCATGAAGCGGCCATCGGCGATGTACGGCGCGAGGCCGAGCAGGTCGAGCGCGCTGGCGCCAAACCCATGCATCGCGATCAGCGTCGGATGAGGTCCCTCGCCCGCGGGCTCATAGAGGGTATGGATCAGTCGCATCGCGTCGTTCTCCTTGGCGGCAATGCCGCATAATAGACTGCGCGCGAGCGGCGTCGCCGCGAGCGGGCGCTTGCAAGGTGTTCATCGCGGGCCCAATAACCGCTATCTTTATCGGCTGCGCGATGTGGGCAATAGCAGGATGAGCGAGCGTTGAAGGTCGCGGGGGACAGGCCTCGGTGGACTTGCGCGGGCGTTATTTTCGCGGGGGGCGCCGTCACGCTCGCGGTATTTTCGATCGCGGCCGCATCGGACGGGACGTCCAGCGGGAAATTGCCGGGATTCATCGCCGGCGCGATTCTGATCGCGCTGGTCGTCTACGCTTTCGTCGAATACCTGCGTCCTCTGTTCGCCGAAGATCCCGAGTCGGGCCTGATGGTCGCGCTGCTCGTGCTCGGGGGGCTGGCCGCGTTGAAGCTCGCGGTCATGCCGTATTTCCCGGGCTTCGGCGCCGACGTCGGCGACTACCAGGCGTGGGCGAGCCAGATCTGCGACGTTCGGTCCCGCGCATACTTATCAGCAGGGATTCTTTCTCGATTATCCGCCCGGCTACCTGTACGCGCTATGGGTCGTCGGGATTTATCGCGCACGCGATCGGCGCGACGGGAGATTTCTACCGCATCATAATGGAGAGTCCGGCGATCGTCGCCGACTTCGCGCTCGCGATCCTGGTGTACGCGTTCGTGCGGCGCAGCAGCCGGCCCGAGATGGCCTTCATCGCGATGCTGATGGTCGCGCTGAATCCGGCGATGCTGTTCGACACCGTCGTCTGGGGCCAGAGCGATTCGGTGATGACGTTCGTCACGCTGCTCAGCATCGTGGCGATTCTCGGCGAGCAATACGAAATCGCATGGGGGCTGGCGGCGATCGCCGTGCTGGTCAAGCCGCAGGGGCTGATGATGCTCCCGGTGCTCGGCATCTGGACGATGCTCGAGAAGCCGTTTCGCGACGTGGATCAGATCGGGACTCGCGCTGATCGCTGGTCGCGATCATCGGCATCGCGCCGTTCCAAATCGGCCACGAATGGAACTGGATCATCAAGCTCTATACGTCGACCGCGGCCTACTACCACGAGACCTCGGTCAACGCATTCAACCTGATGGCGCTGATCGGCGGATTGCGGCAACTCGGACTCGGACACGTTCGCGGGGATTTCGTTCTTCTGGCTGGGCATGAGCCTGCTGGTGCCGCTGTACGGATTCGTCGCGTGGATTTTGTGGCGCGGACGCACGCCGACGCGGCTGCTGTTCGCGTCGTTCATCGCGATTTTCGGATTCTTCATGGTCGCGCCCCGGATGCACGAGCGGTACATCTACCCCGCGATCGCGCTGGCAGTGCCGTTGGCTCTGGAAGCGCCCGAGATGATGGCAGTGTTCGTGATCGTCTCGCTCACTGCCCTGATCAACCTCGCTTACATCCTGCACACCCTCAACACCGTGGTGTTCCTCAACGCGCGCGACGGGCTTGCGATGGCGACCTCGGCGCTCAACGTGGTCGCGTTGGGGACTGGCGGTTTACTACGGGGTCACGCGGATGCAGGACGGAAGCGGCGCGACCAGCGCGGTCGGTGAGTTCTTCGAGAAATTCGCGATGCCGCGGCAGGTTGAGGATTACGTCGAAGAGCCGGCGGTGGCGCCGCCGTGGATTGCCACCGACACGATCATCATATCGGCGCTGCTGATCGTCGCCGCGATGCACGCGCTTCTACCACTTGGGCATCCCGCCGAGATCGTTTTCGACGAAGTTCATTTCGTCGCGCAGGGACGGCATTACCTGCACGGCGAATCGTTCCTCGATCCTCATCCGCCGCTGGCCAAGCTGATAATCGCGGCGGGCATTGCGATTTTCGGCGACCATCCGTGGGGCTGGCGGGTCGGCAACGCGACGCTTGGCACCGCGATAGTGGGAATCACCTACCTGCTCGGGCGCCGGATGTCGGGATCGCGGCTGGACGGGTGCGCTGGCGGGCGGGATCATCCTGCTCGACGGGATGTACCTGGTCGATTCGCACTACGCCGTCATCGACATCGTCTATCTCACGTGCGCGGCCGTTTCGTATTTGCTGTTTTTCAAATTCGTGCAGACGCCCGACGCGGATGCGCGCCGGCGAATTCTGCCGTGGCTTGGCCTGGCGCTGGGTTTGATGCTGGCCAGCAAGCTCTACATCCCGGCGATCACGTTTTTGCTGGTGATGGGATTTATTCTCTATGTGCTGCTGAGGGAGCGCCCGGTCGGCCGCCGTTGCCTACGCCCGCCTTCGCCGAGCCGAAGGAGACGAAGGCCGCGCACCGATCCCAAGCCGAAGAAAGTCAAGTCACCGGCGCTGACGCCGGCCACCAGCGGGAATCGATCTTTTCGACACGACCTCGACGATCTCGATTGCGCTGATTTGTATCGTCGTCGGTGCGCTGCTTTTCTTCAGCGGCGCGACTGCTGGGTACATCGTGCTGACCATTGTGGCCGTGCTGGCATTGCGAGTAGCGAGAGATTTTCTGGCGCCGCCGCACATTACGCGGCGCCGCGACGGAGATGCCTTCTAGGTTCGCCGACCTGCTCGAGCCGAAGACCGTCGGCGCGTTCGTGCTGGTCGGAGCGGTCGCCTCGATCACGTACATGGCGGTGTTCATTCCGCATTACTACGCTCGGATGGTGGGGCGGGATCTCCGACCTGTTCAAGTATTACAAGCGATGTCGTCTGGTACGAGAAGAGCGTTTCGACCGCCACCCATCCGTACGCGTCGCCGTGGTGGAGCTGGCCGCTGATGCTGCGTCCGATCGCGTACTGGCAGAACTTTCCCAAGACGGGCGACGTGCAGACGGTCTGGGGCGGCGGCAATCCGGTGCTGTGGTGGGGCGCGCTGACCGCGATCACGATCACCGCGGTGCAGGCTATCGAGCGGCCGAATGTGACCCGCGCGTTCCTGGTGGTCGGCTACCTCAGCTACCTGTTGATCTGGGCGTGGATCGGCCGCACGCTGTTCCTCTACCACTACATGGCGTCGGTTTATTTCGGATACCTGGCGCTGGCGATTTTGCTGTCCGAATGTTTCAAGGATCGCGCCGAGCCGTGGGAGCATCTGGCGCTGTTGCTGACGATGACGCCGGTGTTTTTTCTCGGCTTGCCGCCGACGTGGGCGTGGCTGGCGTTCCTCGTGGTCGTCGCCGCGTACGTGTTTATGCTGCTGAGCACACCGTACGCGGGCCGATACGTCGCCAGCGTGTACGTGGCCACCGCGCTGATTCTGTTCGTGTACTACTTCCCGATTTGGGTCGGCATCCCGATCAGCCGCGACGGCTATTACGCGCGGATGTGGCTGCAGGCGGCGGGACTGCGCAATTGGATATGATCGCGCAGCGTCGTAGCCCTGCGCGATTGTTCCCCTTCCCTCGCGGCAAGCGGTCAGGGGTTAGGTTCCTCGCTGCAGTTTTCTTTGCGCGATGATTGGTGCGTGTCCGCCTCGGCGCCGCGCTATCGCCGACGAGCAGAAAAATCTGCTGCTCAACGCCGACTTCGCCAAGGGCTCCGAGGATCAGCCGGACTCGTGGCGCACCGAGGCCTGGATCAACAGTCCCGAAGCGTTCCAGACGCATTGGCATCATTACAGCGACAAGCCGAGCGAGATGGAGGTCGACAACCTTCAGGCCAACGACGGGCGCTGGATGCAGCCGCTGACGCTGCCGCCGGGATGGTATCAGTTGAGCGTCGATATCCGCACTGAAAATGTCGGCGCCAAGCAATCCGGCGCAACCGATCTCGATCATGGAAGACGGCATCATGTCGCCCGAAATCCACGGCACCCCGACTGGCAGCGCGAGACGCTGTATCTCAAGGTTGGAGGGCAGGGCGCCGACGTCGACGTGGCGCTGCGAGTCGGCGGATTCGGCAGCCTGAATACCGGCAAGGCATTTTTCAGAAATGCGTCGCTGGTTGACGATTGACGCGCCGCCGCCGAACGCGACGCCGACTTACGATTTGAAGGCGATTCGACAACAGGCGGCAGCCGGTGCCGATCGGCTCGCCGATTTCGCTGGTGCTGACGTTCGTGGCGCTGATCGGGATCGCATGGGCGGGTTGGCGCATCTACGGCGACGACGATTTCCGCATTTTCAACCCGATTCGCGCCGCGATGGCGGGGCGCCCGAATAAGCGATGAAGTGGGGCGCCGCGAATTCCAGCCGCGCGATCGCGCCCGCGGATCGCATCCGGCAAATCGAGGCCGCGATCTTCCTGATCCCGTTCATCACCTACGCCTACTTTTACCAGGGCGCCGATCAGAGCATCGCGTGCCGCTTCGACCTGATGCGCTCGATGATCGAGAAGGGCGCGCTGTGGATCAACGACTTTTGCGGCTACAACACCGCCGACATCATCACGTTCCACGGCCACATCTATTCGGTCAAAGCGCCCGGCACGTCGTACACGGCGCTGTATCCCGTGGCTGATTTTCCGCAACGCGCTGCTGCCGATGAACGCGGCGCACGAGGACGCTGTACTGGGCGCTCGTAACTTACCTGACCACGGTCTTCACGACCGGACTGCTGATCTCCGCGCTGTGCGTCGTGATGTTTCGCTTCGCGCGATTTCTCGGCGCGTCTGAGGGGCGCGCGGCCGGCGTCGCGCTGATTCTCGGGCTTGCGACGATCGCGTTTCCGTACGCGACCGAACTCACCGGCGAACCGGTCGCCGCGGTTTGCGTCTTCACGGCGTTCTATTGCTGGCGACGTTCGACAAGCATCCGTCGTCGTCGCGCGCGTTGTGCGGCCGGGTTCCTCGCGGGATGGGCGGTGCTCAACGACTACCCGGTGTTCCTGGTGGCGGCGGCGATCGGAATCTACTCGCTGTTCAAGCTGCCGGAGCTGAAATTTCTGGCGGCGTTTTCCGCCGGCGCCGCAATCACGGTCGTCGTCATGCTCGGCGTACAACTGGGGCGCATTCGGAAATCCGCTCTTTTTCAGCTACCAGGCGTTCAAGGCAGCCCCGACCGAGAATCATCAATTTCCCGAGCAGGCGGTCGGCTTCGTCGGCCTGACTTATCCGAAGATGCGGATTTTGTGGAACATGCTGCTCGATCCGCAGCGCGGATTGTTCTTCTGCAACCCGGTGCTGCTGCTGTCGATCGTCGGCGTCGGATATTTCGCGCCGATCGAAACGATGGCGCGCCGAATTTGTCGTCACCGTTTATTCGTTCGTCGTGCTGATCCTGTTCAACGCGTCGTACGGCGAATCGATCGTATCGTGGGGCGGCGGCACCGCCACCGGCCCGCGGCAAATCGTCGCGTCGGTGCCGTTCATGGTGCTGGCGCTGGCGTTTCTTCCCGCCGCCTGCAACTGGCTGCTGGGTGCAATCGGCGCGCTGTCGGCCGCTATCATGCTGATGGCGACCTCCACCAATCCGCATTTTCCCTACGAGTACGACAACCCGGTGCGCGACTTCGCGCTGCAGCAATTCATGCGCGGCGACTTTGCCACCAACCGCGACGCTTTCTTCGGCGGCGGCATGATCGTGCGCGATTCGGTCGCCTTCAACCTCGGCAAACTCGTGGGACTGCCGCGGCCCGTTCCAACTTTGGCCGCTCGGCGGCGCTCTGGATTTTCGGCGCGTTCGATTTGTCCGAGAAGCTCGGGCTGTGGGGCGACGGCGCGTCGCGCCGCCTGACGCTAGTCGGCGCTGACGCTGGGTATCGCGGCGCTTTTTCTGCTCTCGATGAGCCAGCGAATGATGCAAGGCTTCATGAAGAGCGGTAATCACGGCTTGCTGGGCAGGTACTACGTCGGTGAATGCGGTCAGAGCGTGCCGCATATCGTACGCATCGATCGGCAAATCGACTTCGACCAGATTTCCGAAATGGGCGCGATGCCGTTTCCGTCGTGCGACATCTGGCGCGGGCAGCTGATAGCGCCAAAGACCGGCAACTACGAATTCTCAATCGACGTTGACGACGACGGATGGGTTACGATCGACGGCACGCCGGTGATTCGCGATCCGGGCGCGATCAACAAGCCGCACGACTCCGGCACAATTCACCTGACTGAAGGCCCGCATCGCATCGAAGTCGGCGAGCGCAACACCGGCGGCGGCTCCTATCTCCACTTATACTGGAAACTCCCTGGCACATCCGACAACGAAATCATCCCGGCAGCCGCCCTAATCCCTGACCCCGCCGGCAGCTGAGTCCTTGTAAAATCCGGTATCTCAATGAAGAGTCAGATCTGCGCCGCGACGGAGCGAGTCGCGCCAGTCCTCTTCGACCTCTGTAAGAACTGAAAACCCGCGCTCCAGCTGAGAAGCCCGGCGCGGTTTTACGATGTTGGGGCGAGATATTGCAGAGTGAACGGGCTAATGGGTGCGGGCTTCTACCAACTCGTTCTTTAGATTCTGGAGGGCCCGATAGAAATCGCGGGTGAATGCAAAGTAATCATTGAAGTAGACCGCCGTTTCTGCAGACGACACTCCATCAATGAAAGCAAAGTCTCGATAGTTGGCGCGGAGCCGCATATGATACGGAAACTCGAAAATTGATAGTCGAAATTCGTCGTGGAATTTCTGCTTTTCTTGCCGATGTCGTTCATGTTTAAAGTCAGGAATCTTTCTATGGCGCATCCACTCTTCAAGTTTGTATTGAGCGATTTTTTTCATCGCCTGAGTGGCGTGTTGACCAGAAATGATCGCGGCTCGCAGATTGGCTCCCGGAGCCTCACGGTGAGAGAAGACGCTTTTGTCGTACACGGTGTTAAGTTTCTGCTCGACGAAAGTAATTTCTTCAGCAGCCAGTCGCCTCGTAAATTTCTCTGAACACTTTGCGTGGCTGATCCTGAAGGAGGCCGGGTCTAGCGTAAAGAGATAATCGATCGTCATCATCATGTTGAACAGAAGATAGTACGTCTTGATGGGTAACCAACTGGTCGAAGCGTAAGAGTAGTCTTTGTCTCTCTGAACAATCTTTGCTTCGTCGGCGAGAGATTTCTTGGTCAGATCGATCAGATTCTTCTTCGAATCCACGAGTGGAATTGGCCTACGGCGGATCGCACCTATATTGGTGTGCGATAATGTAGAACCACCCATCAGATGTTTTAGGGATTGGATGTAGTTGTGGTGTGTTCGGAAAGATTCATGTCCTGTGATCACCAGTGTCATTGGAAAAAGATACCGCGCTTGTGCCTGATAGCGCAGGAACTGGCCAAGCGTCCTCGCTAAGGCAACAATCCGGCCCGCGTGACTTCGCGGCGTTCGCTCTTATCGAGGGCTTCGGCGGCGTGGGACAGTGGGAAGGTTGCGTCGCACATTTCGCGGTAGGGGAGGCGGTCGATGTTGGCGGCCAGGAAGTCCAGCGACTTCTTTAGATAGTGCGGCGGATAGGTTGCTACGCCGATTATTTCCAGGGACTTGAAGGTGATCGTCGACGGCGGGAGCTGGACCGTCAAGCCTGACGAGATATTGCCGACTTCGAGCACGCGGCCGCCCGCGCGCACCATCTTCAGCGCTTCGCTGAATGCCTCGGGGACGCCGGCTACTTCGAGCACTACGTCGGGCCATCCACTGCATAGCTCGCGCACGCGCTTGTCGCGGGCTTCGGCGTCGGCGTAGTCGCGCATGTCGACAGTTTCGTCAGCGCCGAATCGGCGTGCCTCGCGCAGACGCAGATCGACCCCATCGACGGCGATCACGCGCGCGCCGCGAGCCTTCGCAATCGCCATCGCATGCAGCCCGAGTCCGCCTGCACCGAGCACAACCAGCGTCTCGCCGTATGCGAGGCGCGCGCGATCGAGACTCCAGAAGACTTGCGACATCGCGCAATTCGCCGACGACGCGACCAGGTCCGGCACGTTGTCCGGGATGCGATAGAAATGCTGATCGGGCTTTACTACGTAATGCGTCGCGAACGTTGCCGTGAAATGCGGCGGCTCATCGGGATGCCGCGCGCCCATCACCTTCGCCGTGCACGCCGCATGATTCCCGCTGACGCAATTGACGCATCGATTGCAGACCGTGTAGTACACCGGCGCGATTCGGTCGCCTTCCTTGACCGGCACGCCCGCCCAATCCGCGCGCACGCCCGCGCCGAGCGCCTCGATGCGCCCGGACATCTCATGCCCCGGCATCACGCCGCGCGCGCCCGAACTCGCCCTTCCACATATGCACTTCGGAGCCGCATACGTTGGTCTGCGTGACTGCCGCGACCAGCCCGCCGGCAGCGGGCGCGGGAACGTCATACTCGTGAAATTCGATTTTGTGAGCTGTGGGGATGAACGCGACGCGACCTTTCATTGCTATCCTCCGGAGCGCGGCGGTGATGGCCCCGGTTTCATCCCGGAAGAAAAAAATGTCAAGCCCGCGCGGATCCCCAGGCTATTGCGGCGGCGCTGGAAGATTGAAATTCCCGCCGAGCGAATATCCGTGCATGGAGACCGGCGGCTCGCGTTGCAGCCCGGGTTTGTCAATCGAGGAAGGAGGCCGCGGCGCCGGTGTGGACGATTGCGCGGTCATCGACGGCGCCGCCTGCTGCGGCGGGACATTGGGCTTGGCGTACTCCGGGCGATGCGTCCGCTTCGCCTCGACCAGAACCTCGCGCAGCAGATTCGATTCCTGAATTCCGTGCGATACGCAATCGACGTCGGTCGCCGGATGCAGCGGGACCTTCACCGACGAGTTGAACGTCGCGCGCACTTCGACCAGGGTCGCCTCCGGACCCCGCGGCCGCACCAGGAAATTGTAGACCGACGACGAGTTCGCCTCCGGCTCCGCCGTATAAGAACCCACCGCGCTCTTGATCTTCCCGCAATCGGCGTCGTGCAGCGTGAAGCGCGGACCGGAGGCCTCGATGATACCGTTGGTCATGTCCTGCGCCTGCACGCGCAGCGAGTTCTCGGTGACCACCGCGTTCACCGCGTCCCATGCGAGGTCGTACGGCAGCGGAATCACCACTTGCTGCTGCTCGTCAGGCGGCGGCTGCGTGACCGGCGGATAGAGGCATCCCGCGACGGATATCGCTGCGACTATTCCGAGAATTGAAACACGCACATCAAGCATTGCTGTTCGATCCAATCGCAGGCGACCGCATGATAACACGTGTAGGGTAAGATAGAAGGAAGATGGCATGAGAGCGCTAATCACAGGAGCCACCGGCCTCATCGGAAGGCAGCTCATCAGGAACATCGAGAGTCCCGTCGTCCTGAGCCGCCGTCCGGGCGAGGCCCGGCGGCGCCTTCGCGCAACGTTGAGGTCCATCGCCTGGAACCGAAGGCGGGGCCTGCGCCGCATACGACGCGACTTACGCGGCACCGAAGTCGTGTTCAATCTTGCGGGCGAGCCAGTTTCAGAAGGACGTTGGACCGACGAGAAGAAGCGCCGAATCCGCGATAGCCGGGTCGTGGGCACGCGCAACCTGGTGCGCTGGACTTGCTTTACTGAAGAGCCGGCCGCGCGTGCTGGTGTCGGCGTCCGCGGTCGGTTATTACGGCGACCGCGGTGACGAAGAGCTGGATGAACGGTCGGCGGCCGGTCACGGATTTCTCGCCGAGGTCTGCGCGGATTGGGAGCGCGAAGCCATGGCGGCAGAGCGGCTTGGCATCCGGGTGGTCTGCGTGCGGGTCGGAATCGTCCTCGCTCCCGGCGGTGGGGCGCTGGCGGGGATGCTGACGCCGTTTCGGATGGGAGTGGGTGGCAGGCTCGGCAACGGCAGGCAGTGGATGCCGTGGGTCCATATCAAAGACATGATTGGACTGATGCTGCATGCGAGTTGGACCGAGAGATTCGTGGGCCGATGAACGGGGTCGCGCCGGGCCTGGTCACCAATGCGGACTTTACGCGCGCGCTCGGTCGTGCCGTCCACCGGCCGGCCATACTGCCGATGCCGCGCGCCGCGCTTCGTCTCGCGCTTGGAGAAGTGAGCGACATATTGATCGCGTCACAGAAGGTCTTGCCGAAGGTGGCCGAGCAGAGCGGCTACGTCTTCGAGCATCCCGATCTCGCGCCGCGCTCGACGATGTGATGACCTCGATGGCTCATTCCTCGCCCTCGTGACGTGGCTCGGCGCCTTTGCGGCATTCCCCTTTTCGCGAATCTTTATGATAATCTCGGCTTCGTTCGGGACTAGCCCGCCAAGGCCGTCCCGCGGAAGGTATTTGCCATGTCGGGTCATTCGAAATGGAGTTCGATCAAGCATAAGAAGGCGCTCACCGACTCCAAGCGCGGCAGCGTCTTCACCAAGATGATCAAGGAAATCACGATCGCGGCGCGGCTCGGCGGCGGCGACATCAATTCCAATCCGCGCCTGCGCACGGCGGTGACGGCGGCCAAGAAGCAGTCGATGCCGAACGACAACATCGATCGCGCGATCAAGAAAGGCACCGGCGAAATCGCGGGCGCGTCGCTCGAAGAGATCACCTACGAAGGCTACGGGCCCGGCGGCGTCGCGATAATGGTCGACGTGCTGTCGGACAATCGCAATCGCACGGTCGCGGAGCTGCGCTTCATGTTCTCGCGGCATGGCGGCAACCTGGGCGAAGTCGGATGCGTCGGCTGGATGTTCAAAAAGCGCGGCGTCATTGGAATTGAGAAATCCGCCATCGACGAGGACAAGCTGATGGAACTCGCGCTCGACGCCGGCGCCGACGACGTCACCAGCGACGGCGAAATGTTCCAGGTGCTCACGCCGCCCGACAAGTTCAACGCCGTGCGCGACGCGCTGGAAAAAGCCGGCCTCGCGATCGCGCATGCGGAACAGACGCGGATTCCGGAAAATACGGTTGCGGTCTCCGGCCATGCGGCCGGAGCAGGTGCTCAAGCTGATGGAAGAACTCGAGGATCACGACGACGTGCAGAACGTCGCCGCGAATTTCGACATCAGCGACGAAGAGATGGCGCAGTTCTCGGCGGCGTAAACCGCGCGGGTGCTGCCGCGGAGGTGGGGTATGCGGATACTCGGGGTGGATCCCGGGAGTGCGGTATGCGGTTACGGCGTCGTCGAGGGCCCCGGTCAGCGCTACGTGACGGCGGGCACGATTCGATGCGCGTCGCTTGCGCCCGGCCCGCTTCGCTTGCAGCGCATCCACGAAAATCTCCTCGCGATCATCGACGAGTTCGCTCCCGGCGCTGTAAGCCTCGAGCGGCACTTCGTCGCCGCCAATGTGCAGAGTGCGTTCCGCCTCGGCGAGGCGCGCGCGATGGCGATGCTGGCGGCGGCCGAGCGCGGGCTCGCGATGTTCGAATATCCGCCCAACGAAGTTAAGCTCTGCGTCGCCGGCCACGGACACGCCGACAAGGCGCAGGTGAAATACATGGTGCGTAAAACGCTTGCAGCTCGACCCGAGCAATCGAGCTCGCCGACGACGCGGCGGACGCGCTCGCGATCGCGCTGTGCCATCTGGGGCGCGGACGCTTGCCGAACATGGTCGAGGCGATTGAACGCATCCGGCCGGCTGCGCCGCGTCGAACCAAACCGCGGATGGTGCCGCAATGATTGCGACATTGTCAGGCACGCTCGCCGTTCGCGACGCTGGGCGCATCATGATCGAGACCGGCGGCGTCGGCTACGAAGTGCTGATTCCGCTCAGCACCTACTATCGATTGCCGCAACTCGGCGAACGCGTTGCGCTCGAGATTCGGCAGGTCGTGCGCGAGGACGCGCTGATGCTCTACGGCTTTTCCAGCGCGACCGAGAAGCGCGCATTCGATCTGCTGATGAGCGTGCAGCACGTCGGGCCGAAGCTCGCGCTCGCGATCCTGTCGGTACTCGCGCCCGAAGAATTGGTCGCTGCGATCGGCGAAGGGGACGTCGAGCGAATCGACGCGGTGCCTGGCGTCGGTCCCAAAGTCGCGGAGCGGATCGTGCGCGAGTTGCGCGACAAGGTCGGCGATCTGAAGCTCGCGGCACCGTCCACCAGCGCGTCCAACGGCCACTGCGTCAGGTGCCCGACAGCGACGGCCAGCCAGGCGGCCCCGCCGACGAAGCGGTCTCCGCGCTGGTGAATCTTGGCATGAAACCGGTCGAAGCGAAGCGCACGGTCGACGCGGTCATCGCCGCGGACACGGGCGCGGACACAGAATCCTGAAACAATAATTCGCAAATCGTTGGCGGTGCTGCTTGGCGAAAAGTAAGTTCACGCGGAAATGCCAGCGCCGATGCGCCCGTTGCTGAAGCGCGGATCGCCTCGCGTGCCGGCCACGAGGAGAGCATCGGCTCGATCTTGCGCTGCGCCCCGCAAGCTCGACGAATTCGTCGGCCAGGAGCGCACCAAGAAAATCCTCGGCATGTCGATCGACGCCGCCCGCGGCACGCGGCGAGGTGCTCGATCACGTGCTGTTCTCGGGGCCGCCGGGCCTCGGCAAGACCTCGCTCGCGCATATCATCGCGCGCGAGCTTCGGCGTGAATGTTCACGTTACCTCGGGTCCCGCGATCGAGCGCGCCGCCGACCTCGCCGCGATCGTCAACAACCTCGAAGCAGCACGACGTACTCTTCATCGACGAGATCCATCGCCTCGCGCGCGTCGTCGAGGAAAGCCTTTACTCCGCGATGGAGGACTTCGAGCTCCATATCGTGGTGGGCAAGGGGATGGGCGCGCGCACGATGAAGCTGGCGGTCAAGCCGTTCACGCTGGTCGGCGCGACCACGCGGTCGGGCCTGCTGAGCTCGCCGCTGCGCGATCGCTTCGGCCAGCATTTCCATCTCGACTTTTACGATCACGCGGAACTGGCGGAGATCGTGCGGCGCTCGGCGGCGTTGCTGAAGGTCGCGATCGACGAGGCGGGTGCGCATGAACTTGCGTCGCGATCGCGCGGCACGCCGCGCATCGCCAATCGGCTGCTGCGCCGCGTCCGCGACTTCGCGCAGGTCAACGAAGCGCCAGTCGTCACGCGCGAGGTCGCGCTGGGCGCGCTCGAGTTGCTCGAAATCGACACGGCGGGCTTCGACAAGATGGACCGCTCGATACTCGGCGCGATCATCGACAAGTTCGACGGCGGCCCGGTCGGCGTCGAGAGCCTTGCGGCGGCGGTCGGCGAGGAATCCGACACAATCGAGGAAGTCTACGAGCCATACCTGTTGCAGGAAGGGTTCCTGGCGCGCACGTCGCGCGGCCGCGTCGCCACGCAGCGCGCGTATACGCATCTCGGCCGCACGCGTCGCGGCACGCTACTTTAACGGCGATGGCAAAAATCTACGTCTTGCAGCATCACCCGGTCGAGAATCTCGGCACTATCGCCGACGCGCTCGAAGGCGCCGCGCTCGCATGGCAATACGTGCGCGTGAACGATGGCCAACCCGTGCCGGAAAACATGAAAGGCGCCGGCGGCCTGATAATCATGGGCGGACCGATGGGCGTCTATCAGACCGACCGCTATCCCTGGCTGCGCGACGAAATGAAGTTGATCGAAGACGCGATAAAGTCGAATCTGCCGGTGCTCGGAGTGTGCCTTGGCGCGCAGATCCTCGCGGCGGCGCTCGGCGCGAAGGTCGAGCGCAATCCGAACGGCAAAGAAATCGGGTGGCATGAGATCCGGCTGCACGCTTCGGCCACAGACGATCGCCTGATGCGCGATTTGCCCGCGACGATGACGCCGTTCCACTGGCATGGCGACATCTTCGAGCTGCCGCCCGGCGCAGTATCGTTGGCATCATCGGACAAGACTCCATGCCAGGCATTTCGGAACGGCGACAAGGTCTACGGCTTCCAGTTTCATTTCGAGGTGACGGAAGAGGGAGTTGGCGCGATGGCCAATGCGTTCGCCAAGGAGATGGTCCGCGAGAACATTCCGGCCGATCGAATGATTGCTCAAGCGGCCGAGTTCCTACCGTCGCTGGGAAAAGTTTCCGACAAGGTTTTCTCGCGATGGGCCGCGCCGGTTCAGGGCATCTGATCTCTACTATCAGACGCGAAAACCGATTTGCAGTAGTAAAGCCTCCATGGTAGACAAGCACCACGGCCGGCGTGCTCCGTAGTGCGTGGCTTCACGCTCGGAAGGGTAATACCTTCAGAGCGTGGGTTCACCACCGGAAGGAATCGGACCTTCAGCTCCGGATGCACGCTGGGCGGTTCCTCCGCTCGGCCGGCCTCTGCGTTCCATCTCGAGGAGCAATCGTTTGCGCTCCAATCCCCATCGATAGCCGCCAAGATGTCCCGACGCGCGAATCGCGCGATGGCAGGGGATGATAATCGACACGGGATTCGCGCCGTTGGCGGTGCCCACGGCGCGGATAGCGCGCGGTCGTCCAATGCGGCGCGCGATTTCGGAATAGGAGCGCGTCTCGCCTGCGGGAATCGCGCGGAGTTGATTCCACACGGCAAACTGAAACGGAGTGCCGCGGATATCCATTGTCGGAGTGGGCATCTTCGAACGGCCAGCAATGTAGTCGGCGAGCGCGTCGGCCCATTGGCCGACGCGCGTGTCGTCGCGCCGATTCGGGTCGCAGACCCGAATCGTTGCGAGGGGGTAGTCGTTGCGCAGCTCGGCGACCAGCATGCTATCTGCTTCGCCCATCGCGGCGAAGCAGATACCACGGCGCGTGCCTGCCACCAGCTAGGCGTCCCAGAGCAGAGTCGACAATCGCGTACGCGATTGTCGCGCCTTCGCCGTGCGGCCCATACGATGCATGGTTATTGTAGTTACTCTGGGTTCGCATTCGTACATCCTCGGAACATAGAACCCCGTGGACAGGTTATTGTGATATGAAACCGAATATTAAGGCACTCGCTACTTCCTTTTCGATTGTCTTCAGTCTGATTTTCGCTATCGCGCTCGCTGCGGAAGTCTCGGGTTCGCCTGCTGCCGACTTGAAGCTCGCACCGGATTTATCCTTCACAGACGATTCGAGCCCGAACTTCCCTATCGCGGGGAAAAATCTCTCCGACGGTTCGATCGGCAACGACCAGGCCACTGTCATCTTCTTCGGCACTGCGAACTGCTGGAACACGGCACGCGAGGCCGAGCGCCTGGTGCGGCTCTATCCGCAGTACAAGGACAAGATTCGCTTCGTCGTCGTCGACTTGCGAAATCCGTCGCTCGCGCAGCGGGCTCTGATCACCAAGTACTACAACGGTTACATCCCGACTATTGCGGTGATCGATAGCACCGGCAAGGTCCTCTATGACCGCGCCGGCGAGACTGCGAGCGAGCGGGGCGACACGAGTAATCTGCAGAAGCTGCTCGACTCGGCGCACTAGCCCTTCGGCAGTTTGAGGACGCGCTCTCCTATGATGTTGTGCTGAATCTCGCTCGAGCCGGCCGCGATTGTCAGTCCCCGCGCCGCGAGCGTGCGATGCATCCAGCGGCCGCCTTCGACTGCGCCGACACTGTCGCCTTCGACGTTGGCAAATGCGCCGAGCATCTCGTCGGCGAACATCGCGACTCGCAGGTTCAGCTCGGTGGCGAACAGTTTGCCGAATGAACTCTCGGCACCCGGCACTTTGCCCTTGAGCTGCGCCGATAGCGAGCGGTAGCGCGACAAGCGCAGGCATCGCGCCTCGACTGCGAATTGCGCGAGCTTCTGCCGCACGTAGGGATGCTTCCACGCGGGAGTGCCCTGGAAGTCCACTTTCTTCGCGAGGTCGAGCAGTTCGCCAATCGTGCGCTCCACCGGATGCCGCGTGCCGCCGGAAACGCGCTCGTACATCAGCGTCGCGATCGAGACCTGCCATCCCGCGTTCAGATCGCCGACCAGGTTTTCCTTGGGCACGCGCACGTTGTCATAGAAGACTTCGTTGAATCCAGCGTCGCCGGTGATTTGAACGAGCGGCCGCACGGTGATTCCGGGGCTATGCATATCGACCAGCAGGTAGGAGATCCCTTTGTGCTTCGGCGCTGTCGGGTCGGTGCGCACCAGCAGCACCTGCCAGTCCGCGCGATGCGCCAGACTGGTCCACACTTTCTGTCCGTTGATTACGAAAGTGTCGCCGTCGAGCACCGCGCGCGTTTGCAGCCCCGCGAGGTCGGAGCCGGCGCCCGGTTCTGAATAACCCTGGCACCAGATTTCCTCGCCGGTGAGCATCTTGAGCAGGTAGCGCTTTTTCTGCTGCTCGGTGCCGAGATGCATGATGGTCGGGCCGATGCGATCGATCGCGAGCTGGTTGGCGCCGTAGAGCGGCAGCCCGAGGCGCAGCACTTCGTCCTGATAGATGGCCTGATCGATCATGCTCGCGCCGCCGCCGCCCCATTCCTTGGGCCAGTGCAGCGCGACGTAACCGGCCTTGTAGAGCCGGCGATGGTAGTCGAGGAGTTGCGCCCAGCGGCCGTCGTCGCGCACGTCGAGCAGGCTGGCGGTCGAGCCGCCGAGACCCTCGCCCTTGTGCCCGAAAGCTTCGGCAGAGTTCTTCTCGAGCCATCCGGCGATTTCGGCGCGAAATTTCTCCTGTTCCGGCGTGTAAGTGAAATCCATGGGCTGCTCCGCATGGTGCGTAGTCGGCGCGAGTATAGCGCGATCGATACTTGAGCGTTAACGAACGCCAAACCTGCTGGCAAGAGAACTCCTTTCCTATATGATAGCGGCATGGCATTGATCATTAACTTACGAGGCTAATTGCGACACCGATGGCATACGAGCACATCAAGGTTCCCAGCAACGGCGAAAAGATTACCCTTGGCGCCAATCACACTCTGAAAGTTCCCGACCGCCCGATCATCCCGTTCATCGAGGGCGACGGCACCGGACCTGACATCTGGCGCGCGTCGCAGTACGTGTTCGACAACGCGGTCAAGAAAATTTATGGCGGCAAGCGCCAGATCGCGTGGATGGAAGTGTTCGCGGGCGAGAAGCCGTTCAACCAATGGAAGAACTGGCTGCCCGACGAGACTGTCGAGGCGTTCCGCGAGTTTCTTGTCGGCATCAAGGGTCCGCTGACTACGCCGATTGGCGGCGGTATCCGCTCGCTCAACGTCGCGCTGCGCCAGATGCTCGACCTCTACGTCTGCCTGCGCCCGGTGCGCTACTTCGCCGGCGTGCCGAGCCCGGTCAAGCATCCCGAGAAACTCGACGTCGTGATCTTCCGCGAGAACACAGAAGACATCTACGCGGGAATCGAATGGCCGGCGGAGTCGCCCGAAGCTAAGAAGCTCATCAAATTTTTGCAGGACGAGATGGGGGTCACGAAAATCCGCTTCCCCAACACCTCGGGCATCGGCATCAAGCCGATCTCGCGCGAGGGCAGCGAGCGGCTGATTCGCGCCGCGCTCGATTACGCGATTCGCCACAAGCGCAAGAGCGTGACCTTCGTGCACAAGGGCAACATCATGAAGTACACGGAGGGCGCGTTCCGCGACTGGGGCTACGAACTCGTCCGCCGCGAGTACAAGGGCAAGGCGGTCGGATGGGACGATTGCAACGGCAAGCCGCCCGCCGGCGAGTTGCTGGTCAAGGACGCGATCGCGGATATCACGCTACAGCAGGTGCTGACGCGGCCCGACGAATTCGACGTCGTCGCCACGATGAACCTCAACGGCGACTACCTCTCCGACGCGCTGGCGGCGCAGGTCGGCGGAATCGGGATCGCTCCTGGAGCCAACATCAACTACCTGACCGGTCACGCGATCTTCGAGGCGACGCACGGCACCGCGCCGAAGTACGCCAACCAGGACAAGGTGAACCCGGGCTCGGTGATCCTGTCGGGCGTGCTGATGTTCGAGCACATGGGATGGCAGGAAGTTGCCGACGGCATCATCCGCGGCCTCGAGAAGACGATCAACAAGAAAGAAGTGACCTACGACTTCGAGCGGCTGATGACCGGCGCGAAGCTGCTGAAGTGCTCGGAGTTCGGCAAGGCGATCGTCGACAATATGTAATTAACTACGCGGGGTAGCGCCGAGGATCGCCTCGGCGCACCATTGTCCGGTCTCGATTGCAGATTCGAAATGCGGCAGGCCCATGTAGTCGCCGGCGAGCAGCACGCGCCGCGACGAAGGCCGGGATTTCCTGTATTCCGCCACGTCGCGACTGCGTCCCACCGGAGACTTCGGCAGCGCGTTGGGCCATCGCACGACCTGCGCGAAGCGTTTGGTCGCGGTGACACCGGGGAAGAAGCGCTCGATATCGGGCAACACCTTCGCGACAATCTCGTCGTCCGAAAGAGCCATCATGGCGCCGGCTGCTTCACTCTTGATGAACACGTTGAGCATCTCGCCGTCCGGCACGCGCGCAATATCCTTGGCCGATTCGAGCGTGGCCGATACGATCAGTTGACGGTCGGGACGCGGGATCAGGAAAGCCCAGACATCTTTCAGCCCCGGTTCATTGCGCCAATGTCGGCCGGCGGCGATACCAATCTTGATTCCCGTTACGTACTCGGTCGCGAGCAGTCGGCGCTCAACGTCGTCAGCGCCGCGATACAGCTGCGATGCGATCGGAGCGGTGGCCGCGAGCACGACGTGGTCGGCGCGCATCTGTTCGCCCTGCAAATTAACGACGGCACCGTCGTCGCGAACTTCGATAGACTGCACCGGCGATTCCAGCTTCACATCGACCTTCGACGCGAGCGCATCGGGAAACCTTCCCAGGCCGCCGCTGAGGCTCATCTCCTTGCCGCGGCCGTTGTCGGTTAGCGCGAGCGTCGCCAGCGTGGCCGCCCGCGACGTTTCTTCCATCACGCAGAGGAGGCCACCCGCGACGAGCGGCTCGACGAGATAATCTGTGGCGCGACCAAGCCGCGGCGCGAACCATCGGGCGGTGTCCTCATCGTCGTACTCGGCCCATGCCGCGTAGTTGTCGACCGGCGGCCACTTGAGCTTCGTCGTATGCCAGATGAAGCGCGCGAGGTCCGGGATGCTGACGAGCCCTGAGGTGAGTGCGTAGACCGGGAACATCGCGCCCGACGGCATCCGTCGCGGGCGTCCGTCCTTGACGATCGCCATCCACGGGCTGGTCGGCCTCAGTTCCGCTTCGAGGCCCAACTCCTTCACCAGGCCCAGCGCGTTGCGATAGGTGCTGGTGATCAGTTGCGCGCCGCGCTCGATCAAGTATCCGTCGCGAGTCTCGGTGGCGACCCTGCCGCCGACGCGGCCGGTGGATTCGAGCACGGTGACGTTGATGCCTGCCATTCGCAGGCGATACGCGGCAGCCAGCCCGGCCATCCCCGCACCGACTACGATGACCTTCTTACTAGGCATGAGTAAGTTTGCCGGCGCGCGCGACCTTATGACTACCTGCGCGTTATCGCTACCTGCGCGGCTACCCAGTTGAAAAACTGCGGAGCGGAAGTGACCTGAACGTCGGTGTTTCCCGTCTGGTTCTGGTAGTTCGCCAGAATCCAATATTCGAGCGCGGTGGATTCGTGATTCAGGACTACGTTCTGGTTCTCTTTTTCCGGCAGCTTTGGAATCAGCCCGCTGCAGTCAGTGCATGCAGTGGGACGGAAGGCGCCGAAATCAGTCGCGTTGAAGGTAAGGATGAGATCGCCGTCGCTTGTCGTCGCAACGGAGTTGGCCGTCAGCGTTCCGCCGCTCGGGCCGCCGGTGTTGCCGCTGGTCACATCAACCGGGGAGTCTGACGCGACATCGTTTAGCAACAAGATCGCGCCCTGCGCATCAACCGGGTCGCTGAACGTCCAGCTCGCCGTATTGGAGTCGTTGGGCGCGATTGCATGCCAATAGAGTGACTGCCGGGTCGTTGCAGTGGAGTCATCGCGGATCAACTGCCATCCGTCCGGCGCGGTGATCGTGGGCTGCGGGCCGCCGTAGGTTAAGACGTTGGCAATTGCGATCTCTGCAGTTTGCCCGCTTGCACCCAAGTCGAGGGAAAGGCTGGTCGTCGCCTTGGTGATGGGCGCCTGCGCACTCGAGACTACGCTGGGACCTCCGGAAGGGTTTTCAGCGCTTGCGGATGACGGTGAAGGATTGTACGCGATCAGAAAAACGGCGGCGGCCGCTAACAACGTCGGTTTGATCATTGGCTCTCTCCTTTCAACATAAGAGACCGCGCTCTCAGGATTCTTGCGATCACTATGAAGAGCCTACCAGATTCTGACGGTCGATGAACGCTCGCGCGTCCGCCTGGCAAAGGAGACGGCGGGCTTGTGTTTCGCGGCGCGCTTCTCGCCGCTAGTACGGGGTTGCCGTGTGCAGCTTCCGTGCGACGTTCATGTTGTTGCCGCCGAGCGAGGTATCGGTGGTCAGGGTGAATTTGTTCGTCGTCGGATCGAAGATCTCGGCAGTATTGAGAGTATCTCCGCTTCCATCTTCGCCGCCGGTGATCAGCACCTTGCCGTTCGGAAGTATTGAGGCCGCATGATCGAACCTCGCGCTATGCATCGAGCTGACCGCCGTGAACGAATCCGTCGCGAGATCGAACACCTCTGCGCTCGACAGCGCGTTACCGGAACTGTCAAGGCCTCCCGCAATCAAGACCATTCCTCCTCCGATTGCTGTGGCCGTATGCTTTTGGCGCGCGACGGTCATGTCCGTTCCGCCGAGAGTTGTCGTCAGCGTGAATTTGTTTGTGTACGCGTTGAAGATCTCCGCGCTCGCCAGTGCAACCCCGGCGACGCCTTCACCGCCCGCCACCAGGAACTCGCCGGAGTTGGGAATCAGCGTCGCCGTATGGAACGCACGCGCGGCGTTCATCTGACTGCCGCCCAGCGAGACGTCATCGGTCAGAGTGAAGGTATTATTGGCGGGGTTGAAAAGTTCGGCAGTTTGCAACGGGGTTGTCCCGTTCGAGCCGCCTGTGACGATCGCGTCGGCCGGACACGTGTTTGAGAACGGCACTGCCAGCACCACGGTAGCGGCGTTTACACGCGCCGTATTCATCGGGCTGGTGGCGGTGCCACTGATCTCGGCTGTATTGAGAACGGTGCCGTCAGCATTCTGCCCGCCCACAATTAACACGTTGGTCGTGTCGTCGTTGAACGCCGTGGCCGTGTGGCCTTCACGCGAGTCGGTCATGCCTGGGCCGGCGGCAAATGAAGAACCGCTGAAGATCTCGGTAGATTGCGCGACGCCAGTCGGATCGAAGCCACCTGTCACCAGGACATCAGCTCCCGCGCTCGTGTTGATCGCCGCTGATGCGTGGCCGTACCTGCCATCACTCATCGGATTGGTGAGCGTGAATGTATTAGTGGCCGGGTTGAAGACTTCCGCGCTGCTGAGCGGAGTGCCATCGGAGGCTTGACCTCCCGAGATCAAGACGAGATGCGCGATGTCCGGAGTCGCTGAGGGCTTTGGCGTGCAGGTAACGGTTGGGGTCACGCTTGCAGTCGGGGTTGGTGTTACGCCGGTTGGCGATGGCGATGGAGTAGACATAGGCGTACGAGAAGGAGTCGGCGTATACGTCGCAGTAGGCGTCGGACCGATTACGCCCTGGCCCGAGAGCTCGAACGTCTTGCGGGCTCTTCTTCGCCGAGTCACTGAGCGTCAATCCGTTCTTCTTCTTGACCTTCCCAGTGATGGTCGGAGAGAACACGACAGCAACCTGACATATAGCGCCAGCGGCTAGAGGCGACCCGGAGCATCCGTCGCTTTGAATCGAGAAAGGGGGCGCGGCGACGATAGTCGTAAACTCGACCGAAGCTGACTTCGAGGTGTTGGTGACAGTTATCGTCTCGGGCGCGCTCGTCAGCGGGACGATGACTTTGCCGAAGTCGTGCTTGTCGGGTGTGATTTTGAGCGTCGCGGAATTGGATTTCTTCGCATCTGGCGCGGTCCCGAGTTCTGCCGCGGCTGCCACATCGCACGTGACAATCGCGGTCGTCAGGGTAAGCAATGCGACCATTACCCACGCGGCGGGGCGCGCGGAACTTATTGTGAACATGAAGATCCCCCGCGCACACACTAGCTGAACAGAATGATCCCATCAAAGTCGAACTGAAGAAGATCGAACTAGCGGGCACGGCGGCCCGCCACACTAGGAGGAGCTTGTCGCGACGACCCTAGCCTCAGCAGCGGGCTGACCCTGGAGCTTCGATATCTAGTACGGCTTGTCGCCGTTGATTGTTATTCGTTCCATCCGGCGGGTCGCGGTACGGTTGTCGGCTACCACGCGATGCTGCGTGCATCGGTTGTCCCACATCGCAACTGAGTTAGGACGCCATCGGAAGCGGCAGCTGAAATCCGGCGACTCGATGTGCCTGTAAAGAAAGCCGAGAAGCGCCAAACTTTCGCGCGGCTTCATCCCTTTGATTGAGGCAGTGAAGGTCGTGTTGACGAATAATCCCTTGCGGCCGCTCTCCGGATGCGAGCGAACAACCGGATGCTCGGCTGACAAGACTTCGCGCGCAGGCGTACCGCCGAGATGGTCAGTGCGATAGCCGGTGCGCGAAAACGTGGTTGCAGTGTCATGAATCGCGACGAGGTCTGAGAGCATCCGCTGCATCTTGTCGGAAAGAGCCTCGTAAGCCGCGTACATGCTCGCCCACATCGTGTCGCCGCCGAACTCCGGCGCGACCGCGCATCGCAGCACCGAGCCAAGAGGCGGTTCGTCCATGAAAGTCACGTCGCTGTGCCAGGCCTCGGCGAGGTACGGATGCTTCTCGTCGCTCTGCAACACGACGAATTCGGGATGTCCTTCGTCCTTGAGCGGCTGCAGGAAGGGATGAATCTGAAGCGTGCCGAAGCGGCGCCCGAACGCCTTATGCTGGTCGCGGGTAATCTCCTGGTCGCGAAAAAACAGAACCTGATGCTCGACGAAAGCCGCGCGAACCTCGCGGAATGCGTCATCGCCAAGGTCTCCCAGATGCACTCCGGCAACCTCTGCGCCCAAGGCACCGGCGATCGGATTCACCGATATATGTTTCCAACTATTCATCGCAATTTCTCCACGGCCAACATACAAGACACGGTGAGACCGCACCACCGCCGCCTTGAAAGAGACAAGGCGCTATGAGAGCCTGCGTCGGCCCTTTAGATAAGCACGGTCTGAGTCACAGACGCGTTTCTTGTGGAGGATTCGATGAGGCACCGGATTCTGGGCACTATTTCCGCAGCCGCGATCTTGACAGTCGCTATTTTCACGACGCCCGTTTTTACGCATGCCGGCGACGATTCGGAAGTTACATCGTCGCCCGACGCGACGATCACTCTTTCCGACTTCCAGGCGGCCTCGGTGGTTATCGGCCAGTCTGATTTCTCTGGAAGTATGGTGAACCAGGGGGGCAGCCCTTCGGCTGATACCATCTCAGGTGGTTTTGGTGCGGCTGCGGTTGGACCGACCGGCGTGCTCTATCTTAGCGATGAAAGTAATCAGCGCGTGCTCGGATTCGATGCAATTCCGCCGAACAATGACGCGGATGCGGATTTCGTGCTGGGGCAGCCGAATCTTACGACGACCGGCCAGGGCAATGGGGCCAACCAGTTCGGCGGACCTCAGTCGCCGGTCATCTACGGCAAGGAGCTGCTGGTTTCGGATTGGTATAACAGCCGTATCTTCATTTGGAAGACAGCTCCGACGACGACTCAGGCTCCAGCGAACATCGTGGTTGGACAGGCTAAATTTGGAACGCGGAATTCTGCATGCACGGCCAACGGCATGAATGCTCCCGAAACGATTTCCGCGGCGGGCGGAAAACTGGTAGTGGCCGATTCAAGCAATGCTCGCGTGCTCATTTTCAAAAAAATTCCCAAGAAGAACGGCGCAAAAGCGAATATTGTGCTCGGGCAGAACAACTTCACGACCTGCGTCACGCTCAACAATGGGAAGGGAGTCTCGGGCGCTCCGAGCGACGCCAACTTCAGCTATCCGGCTGGAGTGTGGACCGACGGCAAAAGGATCGTGGTGACGGATGAGGACGAAAGCCGGGTTTTGATTTGGAACAGCTTTCCGAAAAAGAACTTTCAACCGGCTGATATCGTGCTCGGACAGCCCGACTTTACCTCCGACGTCGAGAACAACAACGGATCGGGCGGTTCGGGATTGCCGGGCGCAAAAAACATGAACATGCCGTACGACGGTGTGTTCAGTAATGGCACGCAACTCTTTGTCGACGATCAGATGAATAACCGAATCATGGTGTGGAACACGTTCCCTACCGCGAACTTCGCGCCCGCGGATGTCGTGCTTGGCCAGCCAAATTTCACCTGCGGCGTCGCAAACAACGACGGCTCGGGATGCCACTCAGGTACGGCATCGGCCAGTAATCTTAGCCAGCCGACCGGAGTCTTTCAAAGCGGCAACCAGCTTATCGTGACCGACGGCAACGCCCGGTATCTGATTTACAACGGCATGTAACGGCGCACGCGCTCTCTCACCGGCACGCGTTTTTGCATTGATGTGGCGCGATTGTGCGATCGTTGGCTGCGATTCGTCGAGGGCATAGACTCGTTCGCGGGAAACCAGGCGATGCTCGTTCGAATTCCGGCTGCAATAATTGCTGCGATGCTCGCGGTAGCGCTCGCCGTATCGGCTCAGGCCTTCGCGGAGGAAGACCTGGACGGTGTAGACCTGAGCGACCACGACACGTCACGGATTTCCGTCACTGCGGACAAACTTCAGCCGAGCGTGAACCAAGGGGCGACGGCGGCGATGTCAGGCGGTGCGGCGATACCGATGTGCACGACCAATAATATGTTCCAGCACATGGACTTCACCAGCCTGCGCCCCGCCGGCGAGGGCGACGAGGCGCGCGCCGCTGTGTTGGTTACCGATCTTCAGCATGCGCTGGCGAAGTACAAGGATTATCACGTCGCTGAGGAGGACGGCTTCAAGCCGTTTCATCCCGAAATCAAGCAACAGAAGGTCGTACACTTCACCCGGAGCTGGTACGCCCTCAAAGCGCAGTTCACGTTCAATCCGAACGAGCCGACCTCGTTGCTCTACGAGCGCACGCCGGACGGCGGCTACAAACTGATCGGCGCGATGTATACCGATCGCAAGGGCGCCACTCTCGACGAGCTCAACCAGCGGGTGCCGCTGAGCGTCGCGCGATGGCATCGGCACGTCAATTTTTGCATCCCGGCGCGCGGCGCCGACATGAAGACGGCCGACTGGACGAAGTTCGGCCCCAACGGATCGATCGCAACCAAGGAAGCCTGCGACGCCGTCGTCGGCCGCTTCTTCCCGCAGGTATTCGGCTGGATGGTTCACGTCTATCCCTGGGAGACCAACCCGCAACTCGTGTGGGCGCACTAACAGGTAGTGACGCCGTCCGTCGAATTGCTCGAAGTCCGGAAATCGTACGGCGGCTATGCGGCCGTTGACGGTATCTCGTTCTCGATTCCGCCATGCGCACATCTTCGGCCTGCTCGGACCCAACGGCGCGGGCAAGACCAGCACTATCCGCATGATGATTGGGATCACCTCGCCCGACTCGGGGGTCGTGCGGCTGTTCGGCGAGCCGCTGCGCCGCCGCGCGCTGCGCCGCGTCGGCTACCTGCCCGAGGAGCGCGGCCTCTACCGCCGCATGACGGTGGGCGCCAACCTGGTTTTCCTCGGCCAGCTGGCGGGCTTGTCGGTCGCCACGTCGAAGGAGCGAATCGACGCATGGACGCAGTCGTCTCGGGATTGCGGACTGGGTCGATCGCCGGGTCGAGGAGTTGTCGAAGGGGATGCAGCAGAAGATCCAGTTCATCGCGGCGCTGCTTCACGACCCCGACTTGATCGTGATGGACGAGCCGTTCGCCGGTCTCGATCCCGTCAACACGATGCAGCTCAAGGACGTGCTGGTCGGCCTGCGCGCGGCGGGAAAGTCGATCCTGTTCTCGACCCATCGGATGGACCAGGTGGAAAAGCTGTGCGACTCGATCTGCCTGATCAATCGCGGCAAGGCGGTGCTGCAAGGCAGCCTGAGCGAAGTGAAAAACGGCAACGGCCGGCGCTTCGTGCAAATCGATTACGAAGGCGACGGCAAGTGCCTGGCCGGCAATCCGCTGATCGATTCGTTGAACGACTACGGCAATCACGCCGAGCTGCGTCTCAAGCCGGGCGCCGATTCGCAGGAACTGCTGCAGACGGCGATGCGCCATGCTGCGCGTGCTTCGCTTCCAGGTGATGGACCCGTCGCTCGAACAGATTTTCATCGAACGGATAACGGGCAAACATGACTGAGTTCTCGATCAACAAAGTCTGGATCATCGCGAAGCGGGAATACCTCGAGCGGGTGCGGACGCGATCGTTTCTGCTCTCGACCTTCGTGACGCCGGTGTTGATGACGACGTTCCTGGTTCTGCCCGCGTTGATCAGCACGACGACAGCCCGCGGAATTATGCGAGGACAGCGAGCGTCCGGCGCGGGTCGCGATCGCGTCCGACAACCGTGCGTTGGCGGAGTTGGCGAGCGGCGAGTTGACGCGCCAGCGGGGCACTCACTACGAACCATCGGCCGTTTCGCCGGCGACAGACGCGGCGCACGCGGAACTCGACCAGAAGCTCGACGCCGGCGAAATCGAGGGCTACGTATGGCTTGACGCGCCGGCGCTCGCCTCGCGCCACGTCGTTTTTACGACGCGCCGCATGGGCGATTTCATTCTGCAGCGCCGGCTCGGCGACGCACTGTCGTACGCATTCGCAGCGCAGCGGATGGTGAAGGACGGCAGCAGCGCCGGCGACGTGGCCGCGACGCTGCGAGCCGGTCGACTTGACTGCGGTCCGCGCGCAGAACACTTCCGCGGCCTACAACGAGGTTCGCGGCGCCGTGGTCGTGTTCATCCTGATGTTCGTGATGCTCTTTTCGCTGCTGTCGTACGGCGTGATGGTGATGCGATCGGTGATGGAGGAGAAAAGCTCGCGCATCACCGAAGTGCTGATGTGCGCGGCGAGCGCGCAGGAACTGATGAGCGGGAAGATTCTCGGCACCGGCAGCGTCGGCCTGACGCAGATCGGGGTGTGGCTCGCGATGGCGGCGTTGGGCGCGTCGCGCAGCCTGTATCTGCGGACGGCGATGACGGCGCTCGACGTTGGGCCGTCGTTGATCGTCTATTTCGTGATCTTCTATACGCTCGGCTACCTGCTCTACAGCACGATCTTCGCGGGCGTCGGCGCGATCTTCAATTCGATCGACGAGGCGCAGCAGTGGAACTTCGTGGTGATCCTGCCGTTGATCGCGGCGTCGGCGATGATCCTGCCGGTCGCGACTGCGTCGGACTCGGCGATCTCGGTACTGGCGTCGATGTTTCCGTTCTGCTCGCCGATACTGATGTTCGAGCGGCTCGCAGTGCACAATCCGCCGCTATGGCAAGTCGCGCTGTCATTGCTGCTGCTGATCGCGACGATCGGCGGAGCGATGTTCGTCAGCGCGCGGATTTACCGGACCGGAATCCTGATGTACGGCAAGCGTCCGACGATTCGTGAGCTGTCGCGATGGCTGCGGACCGCGTGAGATAGCCTTCCAAAACGAACCGTTGAGGGTGTGATTCGACCGGGTCGAATACAGCCGGAACAGGTGAAATATACCACCGATTGTGGTTTACGGACGAAGAGACCACTAGGCGTCGTTTCGTTCCGTAAAAAAGCGTTGGCCGAGAGCGGAAGATGCGCGACTCTCGTCTGAGGAGTTTGAGTAGCGGCCTCGGTGACGCTGTACATGCAACCAAGTTTAGCAGACTCGATCCAGTTCCGGCAGGCTGAAAAGTTCATCCCCCTCCGAAGCGAAATCCGGCTGCTGCGATTGCTTCACAATCTCGACGAACGCTGCTATCTATCGCACGTTTGGGGATATGCCGGCGGCGAAGGCGGGGAGTTTTCGCGCGCCGACTCACTTAAGTATTGCTCATTAACAAAAACGCGAATATAAGATAATCTTCAGATAGAGAGCGGGAGCAAAAAGCGTGGCTCGGAAGAAAATTGCGTTCATCGGGGCTGGTAATGTCGGCGCGACCTGCGCTCATCTATGCTTCCTGCGCGGACTCGGCGACATCGTGCTCTACGACATTATCGAAGGACTGCCGCAGGGCAAGGCGCTCGACATGCTCGAGTCGGCGCCGGTGCTCGGTATCGACGTCAACGTCATCGGCACCACCGACATCAAGCAGATCGAAGGCGCCGATTGCTGCGTCGTCACCTCGGGATCGCCGCGCAAACCGGGGATGTGCCGCGACGACCTGCTGAAGATCAACGCGAAGGTGATGACCGACGTCGGCAGCGCGATCAAGAAGCACGCGCCGGGCGCGTTCGTGATCGCGGTGACGAATCCGCTCGACGCGATGGTGACGCAGCTCAAGCGCGTGACCGGTTTTGCGAAAGGGCGAATCGTGGGGCAGGCGGGCGTGCTCGACTCGGCGCGCTACCGGACTTTCCTGGCGTCGGAGCTCGGCGTGTCGACGGAGAGCGTGTCGGCGATGGTGCTGGGCGGGCATGGCGACGACATGGTGCCGATTCGGAGCTACACGACGGTCGGCGGGCAGCCGATCGAACGGCTGATCGCGGCGAAGCGGCTCGAGGAAATCGAGAAGCGCACGCGCGGCGGCGGCGGAGAGATCGTCGAACTGATGAAGACCTCGTCGTACTACGCGGCGGGCACCGCGGTTTACAAAATGGTCGAGGCGTACATGCTCGATCGCAAGCAGGTGCTGCCGTGCGCCGCGTATCTCGACGGCGAATACGGCGTGAAGGGGTTGTTCGCGGGAGTGCCGGTCGTGATTGGCGCGGGCGGCGTCGAGCGCGTTGTTGAGATCCAGCTTACCGAGGCCGAGAAGAAAGCTTTCGACAGTTCGGTCGGGCACGTGCGCGAGCTGGTCGAGGCGATGGACAAAGTAATCGCGGCGGGCTGACGCGGCCGCGCGATACAGGAAAGGCTTATGGCTGAAGCAGAAGCAGTTGCGGCGCCCGCGGTCGCAGCCGGGATGACGGCGGACGAGACGGCACTGGCTGCTGCGCAGACTGCACTCGCTGTCGGGGATCATTCCGATCGGCGGATTCTTGTTTTTCCACCTGTTCGAAAACGCGTTCGTGCTGAAGGGCGGCGGCACGTGGTGGAAGGAAACCGAGTTCACGCGCAACATCCCGTTTCAGATCGCGGTCGAAGCGCTGGTGCTGTGGATTCCGATTCTCTATCACGCGATTTACGGAATCGTCATCACGGCCACCGCGCAGCCCAACGACTATCCCTACGAGCGCAACTACCAGTACACGCTTGCAGCGCATCACCGGGATCCTCGCGTTCCTGTTCATCGGCTTTCACGTGTTCTCGACGCGCGCATACTTCTACGCGACCGGCGTCGAGACCAACTACATGCGGATGCATAACTTCATGATGAATCCGCTGATTCTGACGACCTACATCGTCGGCACGATGGCGTGCGTCTATCATCTGACCAACGGCATTTTCACCTTCTCGATCACCTGGGGAATCGCGGTCGGCGCGCGGGCGCAAACGCTGGTGAACCGCGCGTGCGTCGCGCTGTTCGTCGTGCTGACGATTGTCAGCGTCTCGATTCTGATCGCATTTCGCGCACCCGCCTGAGGAGAAGAGCAATGCCAGGGCATCACATAATCGTAGGCGGCGGGCTGGCGGGTTTGACTGCGGCCATGAAACTCGCGGAGCAGGGCGAGCAAGTCGATCTGTTCTCGATCGTGCCGGTCAAGCGATCGCATTCGGTGTGCGCGCAGGGCGGAATCAACGGCGCGGTCAACACGAAAGGCGAGGGCGACTCGCCGATGATTCATTTTGACGACACGATTTACGGCGGCGACTTTCTGGCGCATCAGCCGCCCGTCAAGGCGATGTGCGAGGCGGCGCCGTCGATCATTTACCTGTTCGATCGGATGGGCGTGATGTTCAATCGCACGCCCGAGGGCCTGCTCGACTTCCGCCGCTTCGGCGGCACCAAGCATCATCGCACTGCGTTCGCGGGCGCGACCACCGGCCAGCAGCTTCTGTACGCGTTGGACGAACAGGTCCGCCGCTACGAAGCCGCGGGCCTCGTGCGCAAGTTCGAAGGCTGGGAGATGCTGAGCCTCGTGCAGGATGAGTCCGGCGATTGCCGCGGAATCGTCGCGATCGACACGCGCTCGCTCGAGATGCGCGCGTTTCCCGCCGACACTACGCTGATCGCGACCGGCGGGCCGGGTCTCGTGTTCGGCCGCTCGACGCAATCGCTGGTCAATACCGGATCGGCGGTCAGCGCGTGCTACCAGGCCGGCGCGACTTACGCCAACGGCGAGTTCATCCAGGTGCATCCGACTGCGATGCAGGGTGAGGACAAGAATCGCCTCATCTCGGAATCGATTCGCGGCGAGGGCGGCCGCGTGTGGACCTATCGCGACAGCAAGCCGTGGTACTTCCTCGAAGAGATGTACCCGGCGTACGGCAACCTGGTGCCGCGCGATATCGCGACGCGTGCGATTCACAAGGTCGTGTTCGAGATGAAGCTCGGCGTCGACGGCAATCCGCAGGTCTATCTCGACGTCAGCCATCTCGATCCCGAAGAGCTGAATCGCAAGGTCGCGGGCGTGCTCGAAATTTACGAGAAGTTCGCCGGCCAGGATCCGCGCAAAGTTCCGATGAAGAATTTTCCCGGCGATGCACTACTCGATGGGCGGCCTGTGGGTCGATTACCATCAGCAGACCAACATGCCGGGGCTGTTCGCGGCGGGCGAGTGCGAGTTCCAGTATCACGGCGCGAACCGGCTCGGCGCGAACTCGCTGCTGTCGTGCATGCACGGCGGAAATATCGCGGAGCCGGCGATGATCGACTACGCGAAGTCGAAAAAGAGCGCGGTCAGCTCTTCGATCTTCGATCAGGAGCTGAAGCTGCAGCGCGAATCGTTCGACAAGATTTTCAAGTTGGACGGACCGGAGAATGCGTTCGCGCTGTGGCGCGAGCTCGGCGACATCATGACCGAGAACGTCACCGTCGTGCGCTACAACGACAAGCTCAAGGCTGACTGACGACAAGCTGCTCGAATTCAAGGATCGATGGGGCCGGATCGGGCTCAACGACAAGGGCAAGTGGGCGAACCAGGAAGTGCTGTTCGTGCGGCAGCTGTGGAACATGCTCGAGCTGGCGCGGCCGATCACGCTCGGCGCGCTCAATCGCAACGAATCGCGCGGCGCGCATTTCAAGCCCGAGTTCCCGGAGCGCGACGACGAGAATTTCATGAAGACGACGATGGCGGCGTGGTCGTCCGACGGTCCGCGCTTCAGTTGGGAGCCGGTTGACGTGAGCCTGATCAAGCCGCGGGCGCGGCGCTACGACGTCGAGAAATCCGCCAGCGAGCCGAAAGCGGCGTAGGCTCGAGCAGGAGCATCGCAGTGCCGGAAAAGACGCAAGTCTTGAGAATCAAGCGCCAGGAATCGCCGAACTCCGAGCCGTACTACGAGGAGTTCGAGATTCCGTTTTTGGCGAATCACAACGTCATCTCGATGCTGATGGAGATTCGGCGCAATCCGGTCACTCGCCAGGGCAAGCGCGTGGCGCCGGTGGTGTTCGACGCCAACTGCCTCGAGGAGGTTTGCGGCTCGTGCACGATGGTGATCAACGGGCGCGTGCGGCAGGCATGCTCGCAGCTGGCCGACGGACTCGACGGGCCGGTGACGGTCGAGCCGATGTCGAAGTTTCCGGTGATCCGCGATTTGTGGGTCGATCGATCGAAGATGTTCGAGGCGCTCAAGAAGGCGCATGCGTGGATTCCGATCGACGGCACATACGATCTCGGCCGGGTCCGCGAATGGCGCCGAGCACGCAGGAGTTCGCGTACCTGTTCTCGCGATGCATGACGTGCGGATGCTGCCTGGAGGCGTGCCCGCAGGTTAACGCGCATTCGAAGTTCATGGGCGCAGCCGTGATCGGCCAGGTCTATTTGATGAGCCAGCATCAGACCGGCAAGATGAATCACGAAGAGCGGCTCGAGGCGATGATGTCGGAGGGCGGCGTGGCGGACTGCGGCAACGCGCAGAACTGCGTCGAAGTTTGCCCCAAGGAAATTCCGCTGACGACGGCGATCGGCGCGGTCGGCCGGCAGACGTCTATCAAATGGCTCCGCGATCTGTTTATGAAATAGTTGTCGCAGGTAATTGAATGAACATCCACGAATATCAAGCGAAGCAGATTCTCGGGCGCTTCGGCGTTCCCGTTCCCAAGGGGCAGTTCGCGACGACGCCTGAAGAGGCGGCGGCCGCGTTCACGGCGCTCGGCCAGCCCAAGGCCGTCGTCAAGGTGCAGATCCATGCGGGCGGGCGCGGCAAGGCGGGCGGCGTCAAGCTGCTCAATCGCCGCGGACGACGTGCGCGATTTCGCGGCCAAGCTGCTCGGCAAGCCGCTGGTGACGCATCAGACGGGCCCCGAAGGCCGCGTCGTGCGCCGCGTCTATGTAGAGGAGGCGAGCGAGGTGGCGCGCGAGCTATACCTCGGGATGCTGGTCGATCGAAAGGCGGGCACGGTCTCCGTGATCGCGAGCACCGAGGGCGGCATGGATATCGAGGAAGTCGCCGGCGAAGACGCCCGAGAAAATTCTCACCGAGCCGATCGATCCGCTGCTCGGCGTGTCGGGCTTCCAGGCGCGCAAGATCGCGTTCGCGCTGGGGCTCAAGGACAAGCAGGTCGGTCAGTTCGTGACGCTGCTCGACGGCGCTCTACACGCGCGTTCATCGAGACCGACGCCTCGCTGATCGAGATCAATCCGCTGGTCGTTACCAAGGACAACCGCGTCATCTGCCTCGACGCGAAAATGTCGTTCGACGACAACGCGCTGTTCCGCCATCCCGATATCCGCGAGCTGCGCGACCCCAACGAGGAAGATCCCGCCGAGACCGAGGCGGCGAAGTTCGACCTCAGCTACGTGCATCTCGACGGCAACATCGGATGCATGGTCAACGGCGCGGGCCTCGCGATGGCGACGATGGACATCGTCAAGCATTTACGGCGCCGAGCCGGCCAACTTTCTCGACGTCGGCGGCGGCGCGAGCACCGAGAAGGTCGCGGCGGCGTTTCGCATCCTGCTCGCGGACAAGCGCGTCAAAGGCGTGCTCATCAACATCTTCGGCGGCATCATGCGATGCGACGTGCTGGCGCAGGGCGTGGTCGAGGCGGCGAAGCAGGTCAAACTCAACGTGCCGCTGGTGGTCAGGATGGAAGGCACCAACGTCGTCGAGGGCAAGAAAGATTCTCGCCGAGTCGGGCATCAAAGTGATCGCCGCCAGCGACATGGCCGACGCCGCCAAGCGCATCGTGCAAGCAATCGGAGCCTGAGGAAGTTTTCAGATGAGCATTTTAGTCGACAAGAACACGCCGCGTGCTGACGCAGGGAATTACCGGCGCGGTCGGACAGCTCCATACGCGCGCGTGCAAAGAATACGGCACCAAGATGGTCGGCGGCGTGGTGCCGGGCAAGGGCGGCACGGACTTCGAGGGCATCCCGATTTTCGACACCGTCGAGCAGGCGCGCAAAGCGACCGGCTGCAACGCGACGCGTGATCTACGTGCCGCCGGCGTTCGCCGCCGACGCGATGCTCGAGGCGGTCGCGGCGGGAATCGAGCTCGTCATCTGCATCACCGAGGGCGTGCCGGTGCTCGACATGGTCAAGGTGAAGGCGTACATGGCGGGCAGCGAAGTCGCGGCTGATCGGGCCGAACTGCCCCGGCATCATCACGCCGGGCGAATGCAAAATCGGCATCATGCCGGGATACATCCACAAGCCGGGCGATATCGGCGTCGTGTCGCGATCGGGCACGCTGACCTACGAGGCGGTGTATCAGCTGACGCAACTCGGCATCGGGCAATCGAGCTGCATCGGAATCGGCGGCGACCCGATCGTCGGCACCACGCATATCGACGCGCTGAAGCTGTTCAATGAGGATCCGAAGACGCGCGCCGTCATCATGATCGGCGAAATCGGCGGAACGGCGGAAGAAGAGGCCGCGCGAATATATAAAGCAAAACTTTAAGAAACCGGTGGTCGCGTTTATCGCGGGACAGACGGCGCCGAAGGGGCGGCGGATGGGCCATGCGGGCGCGATTATCTCGGGCGGACGCGGCACGGCGGCGGACAAAATCGCGGCGCTCAAGGCGGCGGGCATCACGGTCGCGATGAGTCCGGCGGACCTCGGCATCGACGATGAAATCAGTACTCGAAGGCAAGAAGTAATTCGATGGAACGAACATTCGCGATCGTCAAACCCGACGCGGTGCGGCGCGGGCTCACCGGCGACATACTCAAACGGATCGAGGCGTCGGGGCTGACGGTATCGTCGCGATGCGCAAGATTCATCTGTCGCGCGCCGACGCCGAAAAGTTTTACGACGTGCATAAGGCGCGGCCGTTCTTCAGCGGGCTGTGCGACTACATGACTTCGGGCCCGGTGGTGGTCGTGGTGCTGCAGGGCGACAGGGCGATCAGCCGGTGGCGCCAGTTGATGGGCGCGACCGATCCCAAGAAGGCCGACGCCGGCACGATTCGCAAGGATTTCGGAATCGACGTCGAGCAGAACGCGACGCACGGCTCGGACGCGCCGGAGACGGCAGCGCAGGAGATCGGGTTTTTCTTCCCCGCCGCGAAATCTTCGCCTAAGCATCACCTCGATCCTCCGTCCTGCTTTCAGGGCTGCGTTTCTGAATACAATAACTGGCCGTGAATGCGAATCGCCTGACATCTGGCCGAAGCTGCGTCCGCCCGTGCGCGCTGATTTCCGCGACCTTACGCTCGACGAAGTCGAGCAACTGGTCGCGAGACGCGGGCGAGCGCTCGCTATCGGGCGCGCCAGATTCTGCATTGGGTGCATGCGCGCGGGGCGGAGTCGTTCGACGAGATGCGCGATCTGCCGGCGTCGCTTCGCAATTACTTGAAGCAGCACTTCACGATCGGGCATCGCGGTGTCGTCGTTCGTGTCGCGCTCGTCGGACGGCACGCGCAAGCTGCTGATCCGGCTCGATGATGCGAAGAAATCGAATCGGTGATCATCCCCACCGAAAAGCGCGTGACGCTGTGCATGTCGAGCCAGGTCGGATGCGCGATGGCGTGCGAGTTCTGCGCGACGGCGCGCATGGGACTGCATCGCAATCTCACCGAGTCCGAAATGCTGGCCAGATTTTGCCGCGCGCCGCGAACTCGCGCGCCGACGAGGAGCTCACCAACTATGTTTTCATGGGGATGGGCGAGCCGCTGGCCAACTATCCGCGCCTGGTCGCGCACGCTCGCGATCATGACGTCGGAGTGGGGGATGGGCATTTCGCCGCGGCGCATCACGGTCTCGACCGTCGGCCTGGTCCCGATGATGGAGCGGCTGCTGAGCGAGATGCCGGTGAATCTCGCGGTCTCGTTGCATGCGACGACCAACGAACTGCGCGATCGCCTCGCGCCGATCAACAAGCGCTATCCGCTCGAAGTGCTGCTCGACGCGTGCCGCAGTCTGCCGATCAAACGGCGCAGCCGCATCACCTTCGAGTACGTGATGCTCGCGGGGGTGAACGATTCGATCGCCGACGCGCGGCGGCTGGTGAAGCTGCTGGCGCCGTTGCGCGGCAAGGTCAATCTGATTTTTTACAATCCGATGCCGGATTCGCCGCTGCGGAGCAGTTCGCGGGCGGCGGTCGAGGCCTTTCAAGCGATCCTCAGGAACGGTAATTTGACCGCTACAATTCGCGAAAGCCGGGGACTCGATATTGCGGCGGCGTGCGGCCAGCTGTACGCCGAACAGCACCATCCGGCCTGAAAGCGTCAAACAAAGATGGCACACAACGTACTCGGAGTGATCGGCGGCAGCGGCTTCTACCAGATGAAGGGGCTGGACAAGGTCGAGCAGGTCGAGCTCAAGACGCCGTTCGGCCGGCCGTCGGATCCGTTCTACCAGGGGCGCATCGGCGAGATCGAAGTGGTGTTTCTCGCGCGCCACGGCCGCGGGCCATCGAATATTGCCGTCGGAAATAAATTTTCGCGCCAACGTCTACGGGATGAAGCAGCTCGGCGTGACGCATCTGGTTTCGGTATCGACCGCGGGCAGCATGAAGGAGGAGATCCAGCCGGGCGAACTGGTGGTGCCGAATCAGTTTATCGATCGCACGTTCAAGCGTCCCGAGACGTTTTTCGGCGAAGGGCATCGTCGTGCACGTATCGCTGGCCGATCCGGTGTGCGCGAATCTCGCGAGCGATCTCGCCAGTCGCAGCGCGCACCGGCGGCGCGGCGATTCATGACGGCGGGACATATCTGTGCATCGAGGGCCCGCAGTTTTCGACCCGCGCCGAGTCGAATCTCTATCGAAGCTGGGGCGTCGAGCGTCATCAGCATGACCGCGATGCAGGAGGCGCGGCTCGCGCGCGAGGCGGAGATGTGTTACGCGACGCTGGTGCTGGTGACGGACTACGATTGCTGGCATGAAACGGTGGCGGCGGTGGATATCGGCGAGATCCTGCGCGTGATGAAGCCAACGTGGAGAAGGCGCAGAGCGCGGTGTCGGCGCTGGCGCAACGCATGGCGAGCGGCCGCGGACGTGCGCCTGCCAGACGCGCTGAAGGACGCGATCATCACCGATCGCGCGGCGATCCCGCCAGCGCTTGATCGACGACCTGCGTCCGATTATCGGCAAGTATCTTTAGAAATCTGGAGAGCGCTGGGATGCAATAGATGAGTATCGTAGTGGTCGGGTTTCTCGCGTACGACACGGTCGAAACGCCCAACGGCAAAGTGCGACGAGGTGCTGGGCGGCGGCGCCAGCTATTTTGCGATCGCGGCGCGCTTTTTCTCGCCGGTCAGCATCGTCGCGGTGGTCGGCACGGATTTCAAGGCCGAGGATATGCGGCTGTTCACCGAGCGCAGTATCGACGTGCGCGGGGTGGAGCAAGCGCGACGGGCAGACGATGCGATGGCACGGCCGCTATCACGAGGACATGAACAAGCGCGACACGGTCGCGCTTGCGCTCAACGTCTCGAAGATTTCACGCCGCGAACTGCTGCCCGACCAGCGCCGCGCCGACTATCTGTTCCTGCGCCGAACGATCCCCGCGCTGCAGGAACACGTGCTCGACCAGGTGCTCAGTCCCAAAGTGGTCGTCGCCGACACTATGACTACTGGATCGAGAACACGCGGCCGCGGCTCGCCAAGGTGCTCGAGCGGATCGCAAATCCTGCTGTGCAGCGACAACGAGGCGCGGATGCTGACGGGCGAGCACAACCTGGTGAAGGCCGGGCGCGCGATTCTCAAGATGGGGCCCGTCGACGGTGCTGGTCAAGCGCGGCGAGTACGGCGTGCTCCAATTCAGCGACGAAGGGATGTTCGCGGTGCCGGCGTATCCGCTGGAAGAGGTGGTCGATCCGACCGGCGCGGGCGATACGTTTGCCGGCGCCATGATGGGATTTCATCGCGCGTCACGGGCGCGTGACAGAGTCGTTCGCTGCGCACGGCGGTGGTGTACGGCAGCGTGCTCGCGTCGTTCGTGGTCGAGCGCTTCTCGCTGGAGCGGCTATTGGATTTGACCTGGGAAGAAATAGACAATCGCTATCGCGCGTTTATCAATCTGATCGACTCCCATCATTCGAGATGGACTACTCAGTAGTCATTCCGCTCTACAACGAGCGGGACAATCTCGCCCCGCTGCATGACGAGTTGAGCCACGTGATGCAGGCGCCTCGGGCGCCCCTACGAACTGATATTCGTGGACGACGGCAGCACCGACGGCAGCGTCGATGCGCTGCGGCAAATCAAGTCGACGGACAAGAACGTGCGCGTGATCGCGCTCGCGCGCAACTCCGGGCAGACCGCGGCGCTGGCGTGCGGATTTTCGCATGCGAACGGCGACGTGATAGTCGCGATGGATGGCGACGGCCAGAACGATCCCGCCGATATTCCGCGGCTGCTGGCCAAGCTCGACGAGGGCTACGACCTGGTAAGCGGCTGGCGCACCGAGCGATGGCAGGAAGAACGCTTGACGCGCCGAATGCCGTCGATGGCCGCAAATGCGCTGATTTCCTGCATGACCGGGGTCAAGCTGCACGACTACGGCTGCACCTTCAAGGCGTACCGGCGGGACCTCGCGCGCAGCCTGACAGCTCTACGGCGAGATGCATCGATTCGTCCCGGCGATCGCGGCCGAGCAGGGCGCGCGAATCGCGGAAGTCGAAATTGGATTTCCGTCCGCGCCGCGCCGGCATCTCGAAGTATGGGCTGTGGCGCATCGTGCGCACGTTGCTCGATCTGATCACGGTCAAATTTCTCTCCGGCTATTCCACCGCGCCGATTCAGGTGTTCGGCCTGATCGGAATAGTGCTCGGCGGACTCGGCAGCCTGTGGACCTTCATCCTGGTGTTCGAGAAGTTAGTACTCGGACGCGAACTGGGTAATCGGCCCGCGCTGTTGCTGGCGGTTTTGTTAGTAGTGGTCGGAGTACAGTTCGTGAGTATTGGACTGTTCGGCGAGATGCTCGCGCGCACGTATCACGAATCGCAGGGCAAGCCGATCTACGTAATCAAGGAAGAATTCTAGGGGCTGTCGAGAAGGTATATCGATGAACATCGCAGTCGTGGGGAGCGGCTACGTCGGACTGGTCAGCGGCACCTGCTATGCCGAAAGCGGCAACGAAGTATTCTGCGTCGACATCAACGCGGAGCGGATCGCCCAGCTAAACGAGGGCAAGATTCCGATCTACGAGCCGGGGCTCGAAGAGCTGGTGCGGCGCAACATCAAGGAAGGCCGGCTTCATTTCACGACCGATATCACGGAAGCGATCAAGCAATCGATGGTCTCGTATATCGCGGTCGGCACTCCGATGAGCGCGTCGGGCGCGGCTGACCTGAGCGGCGATTTTCAAGGCCGCCGAGGACATCGCCAAGGCGATCACCGGCTATCACATCGTGGCGATCAAGAGCACGGTGCCGGTCGGCACCAACGATCGCGTGCGGGAGATCGTCGGCGAAATTCGCCAAGCATCGCGCCGACGTGTGCTCGGTGCCGGAGTTTCTCAAGGAAGGCTCGGCGATCGAGGATTTCATGCGGCCCGACCGCGTCGTGATCGGCAGCTTGAGCGAACAGGCGACGGCGATTCTCAAGGAAATTCACAACCCGTTCGTGCGCACCGACAATCCGATCCTCGTGATGGATCCGCGCTCGGCGGAGCTGACCAAGTATGCGTCGAACGCGATGCTCGCGATGCGCATCTCGTTCATCAACGAGATGGCGAATCTGTGCGACGCGGTCGGCGCCGACATCAACGCCGTGCGGCGCGGGACTCGGCACCGACAGGCGCATCGGTCCGTCGTTCCTGTTTCCTGGCGTCGGTTACGGCGGCTCGTGCTTTCCCAAGGACGTGCAGGCGGTAATTCATACTGCCGGCGAGCACAACCTCGACTTCGCGCTGTTGCGTGCGGCGGAAGCGGTGAATGCGCGCCAGAAACGGCTGATTCCCGCGCGCGTCAAGCAGCACTTCGGCGACGAATCTGGGCGGCCGGACCTTCGCGATTTGGGGGCTCGCCTTCAAGCCGCGCACCGACGATATGCGCGAGGCGCCGTCGCTGGTGGTGGTCGAGGAGCTGCTTGCAGGCGGGCGCCAAGTGCGGGCGCACGATCCGGAGGCGCTCGAGAATGCGCGCAAGATTTTCGGCGATCGCGTCAGCTACCACACGACCAACTACGAGGCGCTGCAGGGCGCCGACGCGCTGCTGATTCTGACCGAGTGGAACGAGTTCCGGCATCCCAACTTTCAGCGCATCAAGGCCGAGCTGAAAGAGCCGGTGATATTCGACGGCCGGAACCTGTATGATCCTGATCTGATGAAGGCGCTCGAAATCCGGTACTACTCGGTCGGGCGGCATCCCGTTTAGGACAAGGAGCAGATTCGATGAGAATTATGGTGACCGGCGGCGCCGGCTTTATCGGCTCGCATACGGTGGATGCGTTGGTTGCACACGGGGCGGCATGAAGTGTCGGTGCTCGACGATTTTTCGGCCGGCAAGCGCAAACAGGTGAACCCGCAAGCGACGCTTTATCAGATCGATCTTGCGCGACGCCGCCGCGGTGGCGGCGGTGGTCGAGAAGGCGCGGCCCGAGGTTATTTTCCATCTCGCGGCGCAGATGGACGTGCGGCGGTCGGTCGCCGATCCGGCGTTCGACGCGCAGGTGAACGTGGTCGGGTTTCTCAACCTGATGGAGTCGGCGCGCAAGCACGGCCTCAAGCGGCGTGGTCTTTTCCTCGACCGGCGGCGCGATTTACGGCGAGCAGGACGAGTTCCCGTGCGACCGAGGATCATCCGAAGCGTCCGGTGAGTCCCTACGGCGTCGCCAAGCTGGCGACCGAGGCCTACCTGTTTTTCTACAAGGTCGAGTACGGAATCGACTATCTCGCGCTGCGCTTCGGCAACGTTTACGGCCCGCGCCAGGATCCGCACGGCGAGGCCGGCGTGGTCGCAATCTTTTGCGGGCAAGATCCTCGACGGCCAGCCGGTGACGATTTACGGCGACGGCACGCAGACGCGCGACTACGTTTACGTCGGCGACGTGGTGCGGGCCGGTGGTCGCGGCGGGAAAATCGAGCGCGACGGGGCTCGCGATCAACATCGGCACCGGCCTCGAGACCAACGTCAACGACCTCTACTCGACGCTGGCGGGCATCGCCGATTTCCCGACCAAGGCCGAGCATGCGGCCGCGCGTCCGGGCGAGCAGAAGCGCTCGGTCATCTCGCCCGCGCGCGCCCACAAGGAACTCGGCTGGCGTCCCGAAAAGAAGCTGGCCGACGGGCTCGAAGACACGTTCAAATATTTCAAGCAGCAACGCACCCGCTCGAGTTGAAATGACCGAACCCGCCTCGATTCGCAATTTTTCGATCATCGCGCATATCGATCACGGCAAGTCCACGCTCGCCGATCGGATCCTCGAGCGCACCGGCGCGCTCACGATGCGCGAGTCGAAGGATCAGTTCCTCGACTCGATGGACCTCGAGCGCGAGCGCGGAATCACGATCAAGGCGCGCTCGGTGCGGCTCAACTATACGGCCAAGGACGGCAAGACCTACGTGCTGAACCTGATCGACACGCCCGGGCACGTCGATTTCGCATACGAAGTTTCGCGCAGCCTGGCCGCGTGCGAGGGCGCGCTGCTGGTGGTCGATGCGAGCCAGGGGGTCGAGGCGCAGACGCTCGCCAACGTTTATCTCGCGCTCGATCACGGCCTCGAAATTATTCCGGTGATCAACAAGATCGATCTGCCCGGCGCCGACATCGAGCGCACCAAGCAGCAGATCGAGGAGATGATCGGGCTCGACGCCTCCGACGCGATTCTCACCAGCGCGAAGGAAGGCGTCGGCATCGAAGAAGTGCTCGAAGCGATCGTCAAACGAATTCCCGCGCCAAAGCCGAGTGACGAAAGCGCCGTTCGCGCGCTCATCTTCGACAGTTGGTACGACGTGTACGAAGGCGTGATCGGCCTGGTGCGCGTCTTCGGCGGCGAGCTGCGCGTCGGCATGAAGGTTCGCCTGATGGGCACCGACAAGCTGGGCGAGGTGATGCGCCTCGGGCATTTCACGCCGCACGAACGTCGCGCCGAAACGCTCGGACCGGGCGAGGTCGGCTTTGTCGTGGCGAATATCAAAACCGTCGCGGACATGCGCGTCGGCGACACGATTACCGACGCTGACAATCCCGCGGTCGCGCCGCTGCCGGGCTTCAAGGAATTGAAGCCGATGGTGTTCGCGGGACTCTATCCGACCGAGGCGAATCAGTACGGTGCGCTGCGCGACGCGATCGAAAAGCTGCGCCTCAACGACGCGAGCCTGATCTGCGAGCCCGAGACTTCGCAGGCGCTGGGCTTCGGCTTTCGCGCCGGCTTCCTCGGCCTGCTGCACATGGAGATCGCGCAGGAGCGGCTCGAGCGCGAGTTCGGCATCAACCTGATCGTCACCGCGCCGACGGTCGCCTACCAGGTGCGCACCATCGCGGGCGAGCTGATGACGGTGGACAATCCGGCGCATCTGCCCGACGAGAACACGATCGAGGCGATCGAGGAGCCGTTCATCCTCACGTCTATCCACATGCCCGAGGAGTATCTCGGCGCCGTGATGAAGCTGTGCGAGGACCGCCGCGGCATCCAGCGCGACCTGCGGTTCCTCGGCGAGAAGCGGGTCATCCTGCATTACGAGCTGCCGCTGGCCGAGATCGTCTTCGATTTTTACGATCGGCTGAAATCGGTGAGCCGCGGCTACGCCTCGCTGGACTATGAGTTTCTGGACTTCCGGGCCGGGCCTCTGGTTAAATTGGATATCCGGATCAACGGCGAGGTGGTGGACGCGCTTTCGATGATCGTGCATCGCGACAAGTCCTACGAACGGGGCCGGGCGTTGTGCGAAAAGATGCGCGAGCTGATTCCGCGCCAGATGTTCGAAGTCGCGATTCAGGCCGCGATCGGCGCCAAGATTATCGCGCGCGAATCCGTCAAGGCGCTGCGCAAGAACGTCACCGCCAAATGTTACGGCGGCGATATCACGCGAAAACGCAAGCTGCTCGAGAAGCAAAAGGAAGGCAAGAAGCGGATGAAACAGGTCGGGCGCGTCGAGATTCCGCAGGAGGCTTTCCTGGCCCTGCTCAAGGTCGGGGAGTAGGGCAATCGTGGCCGAACCAGCGCGCAACATTTCCAAGGCACAGCCGCTTAGCGCGCCGCGGAGCGCCGAAGCCGCCCGCGCAGAAGTCGGTCGCGCGCGAATACGGCGAGGCGATGGTCATCGCGCTCGTGCTCGCGATCTTCATCCGCACTTTTTTCGTCCAGGCCTACAAGATTCCGTCGGGCTCGATGGAGCCGACGCTGCTCATCGGCGACCACATCCTCGTCAACAAGATCATCTTCGGGCTGCGGAGTGCCCGACTCGATTTTCGGTCTCGAGATTCCCGGCCTGCCGCTCGGCAAGTATGTTTTTCATCTCGAGCCGGTGCATCGCGGCGACGTCGTGGTCTTCGTCTTTCCGCCCGACCGCACCAAGGATTTCATCAAGCGCGTGATCGGCGTCGCCGGCGACACGATCGCGGTGAAGAACGGCGTGGTGTGGCTCAACGGTTCGCCGATGGACGATCCGCATCGCGCACTGGGAGGTGCGCCGCGAGCGATCGATCGCCGGTCTCTCCGCGCGACAACTTCGGGCCGGTGACCGTGCCGCCGGGCAAGCTGTTCATGATGGGCGACAATCGCGATCGCAGCTACGACAGCCGCTTCTGGGGATTCGTCGATCTCAACGACGTCGAAGGGCGCGCCACGATAATTTACCTGCCCTGGAACGAGGAGAAAGCGGACAGCGCGTCGACGCTGAGCGAGCTGCTGTTGTGGTTTGAGTACATCAGATGGGATCGCGTCGGCATGCTCGTGCATTAGCCGAAAGCTCGAAGAGGAGCATCAGGTGGCGGACGAAGCGGTGAACAGGATTGGCGCGATCCTCGAAGAGCTCGGGGCGCGATTCGATCTTGTGGTCGAGGCGGTTTCGGGTTTCGGCGGACGGCTCGACACGTTGCGCGACGAGATTTTCGGGCAGTTCGCGGAAGTCGGCGGCCAGATTCGCTTCCTGTCGGAACAGATTGCCGAAAATCGGCGAGGCATCGTCGCCTCGCATGACGACCTCGGCGCCGAGATGGTGCGGCTGGGCGAGGCGCTCGGCAAGGCGCGCGTCGAGTTCCGCGACGAGCTGGTCGCGGCAGAGAAGGGACTTCGCGGAGAGTTTGCCGCGCGCGCCGTCGAGTTCCGCGAAGAAGCCGCGCGCGCAGTCGCGTCTACCGGCAAGCAGGCGCGGAGTCAGGGGGCGATACGACCAAGGTTCTCAAGCGGGAAATCGCGGCATCAGCCGAGATGGCGGCGAAGAAACTCGGCTGCCGAACTGAAGCAGACCAGCAAGGCGCTGGCCAACCTCGCCCACAAGTTCGACCGCTTCGACGATCGGATCACAGTTCAAACGCGCGACCAGGACCAACGCCTGAGAAAACTCGAACGCAAGCGCGGCGCATAATTCGCGTCACGTTCCTTGCCGGCGCGCGCCGACGCGAGAAATCAAATTAACTGAATGGTGTTACTGCGGTAACACATCGCTTGTGGTGTCTGACGGCCGGCGGTGTCAATTTCGGGGGAGTTCTGAGCGGAGGGCAATGTCCAGTTACTCGAAAATCGCGCGCCATCCGATGCATCGCAAGCTCTCGTGGCTGCTATAGTCCGGCCTGACGCGAGTTCGGCCGCCGGCATCGCCGAAGCCGCGCGCGGGCCCGGCGAACGACCGCCCGTGCCGAGTAGTCGGCAACTAGTCCGCTCGATCGCGCGCGTGCTCGTCTTCAACGGTTTCACGATGTCGATTAACGGCATCGGCGCGCCCTGGATCGCGAAGAGCTTTGGCCTTGGCGAGTCAGGGATTGCGGGGCTTTACGCGTTGGCGAGCAACATCGCAGTGTTCGTCGTGTGCGAGATCGCGCTCTACGCCTTTATCGGCGCGACGGTCTCCGGCTGCATCGTGATTCTGGCGGAGGAACTCGCGATCGCCGAGCGCGCACGCGGGCAAAGCTGGGGTGGATTGGGAATGGGTCTCGGTGGCGGGCTGTGCCTGATCGCGATGCCGATGGTCGCGAGTCGCTACTCGTGGCGAACGATGCTGGTGGTGGCGTCGGCGATGGGGGTCGTCGCGCTGTGGAAGGCAGCCGGCGTCATCCCGGAGAGCGGCCGATGGCAACGCGCCGCCGCGAGCGGTACGACTTTGGCCAGCAACTTCTACGACCCGTTCGGAAAGCTCTATCGACGCCGCGCGGTCACTATCCTCTTCTGCTCGCTGCTAGGCACAATTTCGGCGGTCGCCGCGAGCAGTTGGGCATACTTCCACCTGGTCTCAGTCGTCGGAATAGTGCCGGGCACCGCCGGCATCCTGATGCTGATCGGAGGCGGCGCCGGGATGCTCGGCTTTCCAATCGCCGCGCGCGGCTGCGAGCGTTACGGCCGCATCCCAACGATTTTCGTCGCAGGCATGATGACGAGTCTCGGCGCATTGGCATTCTATTGGGGACCGCCGGCGCACATCGGCGTTCGCTGGCTATGGATCGAGTTAACCTATTGCTGCTTCACCGCCGGCCTGAGCGCAGCGCAGGTGGGCGGCAATTCGCTAGGGACCGAACTGTTTCCGACCGCAATCCGCGGCGCGATGATGGGATGGTTTTCTCTGATAGGCGCGGTCGCCTCAGTCACTGCGCAGGCGTTGATCGCAGTTCTCGCCGCACGCATTGGCGGCCTGTCGATAGTGGTCGGCTATCTCAGCCTGCTCGCGATCCCCAACGTGATCATCGTCGCGCTCCTGCTGCCGGAAACGCGCGGCCTGTCGCTCGAAGCCGCGGCAATGGAGGACGCATTCGAGAAATCGCAGTAGCGAAGTGATTTTGGCGCGCGGGGTTGACGGATCCGATCGCGATTATAATTCTAATCTACCTTTAACCCGCTACTGAGATAGCGAAAAGGAACGACAATGAAAGTGTATGTTTCCGGACCCGGCTGTTTTTGCAGCCGGGATTTTTTTTGGTTCGCGCGATGAGCGCCGCGTCCAACGTCGCACTCGACGCCGCGCAGGTCGGGCGCTCGCTCAAGCGGATCGCGATGGAAATCGCCGAGCGCAACGGCGGCGCGAACAATGTCGTGCTGGTGGGAATCGTCCGCCGCGGCGCCACCACTCGCCGAACGAATCGCGGTCGAGATTCGCGCCAACGGCAAGCGCCAGATGTCCCGGTCGGCACGCTGGACATCTCGTCCTATCGCGACGACGGCAAGGGCGCGCCCGGCGATCCGCGGCTGCTCGGCCGCGACATTCCGTTTTCGCTCGACGCCAAGCGCGTCGTGCTGGTCGACGACGTGCTCTACACCGGGCGAACCGTGCGCGCCGCGCTCGACGCGATCTCGGATCTCGGCCGCGCGGAATCGGTTCAGCTCGCGGTGCTGGTCGATCGCGGCGAGCGCGAGCTGCCGATTCGCGCCGACTACGTCGGCAAAAACATCCAGGCGCCGCGCGGTCAGCGCGTTTACGTGCGCCTCACCGAAATCGACGGCGCCGATGCGGTCGTGATTGGCAACGCAAACGGAAAATGAGGTCGAACGCGCGCGCTCGAGCTGCGCGACGAGCACTAAAATGTCACGGCTGGCAAAATTTGACGTCGTCTCGATCGAGGATCTCGAGACCTCGGAGATCGAACGCGTGTTTGCGCTGGCCGATCGGTTTGCCGCGCAGCTCGAACGCGGCGAACAGATCACGACCGCCGCCGGGCTCATCATGGCGACGCTGTTTTACGAACCCTCGACGCGCACGCGCCTCAGCTTCGAGTCGGCGATGCATCGCCTCGGCGGCGCGGTGATCAGCTCCGCCGACATGCAAGCGAGCTCGGCGGCCAAGGGCGAGAGCCTGGCCGACACGGTGCGCGTCGTCGCCGGCTATGCCGACCTGATCGTGCTGCGCCATCCGCATGACGGCGCGGCGCGCGTGGCCGCCGAATACGCGCCGTGCCCGGTGCTCAACGCCGGCGACGGCAGCCGCGAGCATCCGACGCAGACGCTGTGCGATCTCTACATCCTGCGCAAGAAGAAGGGACACCTGAAGGGACTCACCGTCGCGCTATGCGGCGATTTGAAATTCGGCCGCACGGTGCATTCGCTGATCTACGCGCTCGCGCGTTTCGGCGCGAATATCGTCGCGGTGCCGACCAGCGGCATGGACGTTCCCGACTACGTGCTCGAGCGGCTTGCGGCCGAGCGCAACTACAGCTTCTCGACCGTCACGATGGATGAGCTGAAGTCGCTGGCGGGCGGCCTCGACGCGCTCTACCTGACGCCCAGCGCGCCGCATCAGATGGCGCTGTTCACCGGCGACGAGGCGATCCGAAATTCCCGCGAGCCGAGCCGCCCGCGGCGCTCGACGCGTTTTACGTCACGCGCCTCCAGAAGGAGCGCATGTCCGGCAAGGAGGCGGGCGCCGGCGAGTACGTTCGCTTCGACGCGCGCGCGCTTCGCACCAGCCGCACCCAGGAAGCCGTCGTGATGCATCCGCTGCCGCGCACCAGCGAGCTGGCCTATGAGCTCGACGCCGATCCGCGCGCGGTTTATTTCGAGCAGGCCGCGGCCGGCGTGCCGGTTCGGATGGCGCTGATCGCGTGGCTGATGGAGAAAGCCACGCCGCGTCAATCGGTCCACGGCAACTCGCCGAGCCGATTCGCTTCAAGGCGGAGCCGCCGCCGCGATGCGCCAATCCGAACTGCATCACGCGATTCGAAGGCGCATACCTCGCTCCGCGCTTCACGCTCGGGCGCAGCATCGACACCTCGATCGCTCGCTGCTCAAGTGCGATTTCTGCGAGCGCGAGCTGAAGATCGAGTACGTCGGCCATGCGCGATCGCATCGCTACTATCGCTTCGACGAAAATCTGCAAGGCTACGTTCGCCAATGGATCGAAGAAGGATCGCTGGCCGTTTTCGACAGCGTGAAGCAGGCCGAGGAGGACGGCTACGAGCCTTACAAGCGCGGCCCGCAGCGCGAAATTATGAACGACGACGAGGTCGTGCGCGCGGTGGAATCGCTGGCCGACCAGGTGATCGCCGACGTTGCCGGATATGTCGGGCGTCTCGATTGTCGGCGTCGTCAGCCGCGGCGCGATGCTCGCGCTTCGGCTGCGCGATTTGATCGGATCGAAGACCGGAGTCCTGCCGCCGTGTGCCGCGCTCGACGTGTACAAACCGGCTGACGCACTAGCGTCCGATCGACGGCGCCGAGAATTTCAACGTCGAAGACCGCACGATAGTTCTGGTCGACGATGTGATTAACAGCGGCTGGACGGTGCAGCGCGCGATGGCGACGATTTGGCAGCGCGGGCGTCCGGCGGCGGTCAAGCTCGCGGTGCTGATCGACCGCGGGCATCGCGCAGTGCCGATTCGGCCGAACTACGTCGGCAAGAACATCCCGACCTCGCGCACCGAGCGCGTGCAGGTCCGCCTCGCGGCGGCCAGCACGGATCCCAAGGCCAAATCGCACGACCGCGTGATGATCTACTCGATGGTCGAACCGATGAAAGAACCCGAGGCGGCGCATTGAACTCGACTCTGCTCAGAGGCGGCCGCGTGATCGATCCGGCGAGCGGACTCGACGGGCAATACGACGTGCTCGTGCGCGACGGCGAGATCGCAGCAGTCGAACGCGCCGGGACCCGGATGAACTTGCCCGACGCGATTTCAATCGACGTCAGTGGATGCTGGGTCGTGCCGGGGCTGATCGATCCGCACGTACATCTGCGCGACCCCGGCTTCCCCGAAAAGGAAACGATTCCGACGGGCTTGCGCGCCGCGGCGGCTGGCGGCTTTACGACCGTCGCCGCGATGGCGAATACGTCGCCCGTCAACGACAATCCCGCGACGACGCGCTACATGCTCGAGCGCGCCCGCGAGACGCACTCGGCGCGGCTGGTGCCGGTCTCGGCGGTGACGCAGGGGCTGCGCGGGATCGAGCCGGTGGATTTCGCCGCGATGGTTGAAGCGGGCGCGCGACTGTTCTCCGACGACGGAATTCCGATCGACGATGCGATGGTTCTGTCGCGCGCGCTGGATGAAACGAAGCGGCTCGGCTACGCGGTCTCGCTGCACGAAGAGGATCGCGCGCTGTCGTGCGAGGGTGCGCTCAATGCCGGCGCAGTATCGAAGCGTCTCGGTGTGAGCGGGTATCCCGATTCGGCGGAATCGCAACGCAGTGCGCCGCGATCTCGCGCTTGCGATCGGCTCGGGGCGCCGCGGTTCATGTCGCGCATGTGTCGACGGCCGAGTCGCTCGAACTGATCCGCGCCGCGCGCCGCAACGGCGCGCAAGTCACCTGCGAAGTCACGCCGCATCATTTCACGCTGGATGAACGCGCCGCGCTGACCTGGGGGCCGAACGCCAAGATGAATCCTCCGCTGCGCAAGCCGCGAACGATGTCGAAGCGCTCCACGCGGCGATTCGCCACGGCACGATCGACATGATCGCGACTGATCATGCGCCGCACGATCCGAGGTCGAAGGAGATGGATCAACTCGGCGCGTTCTTCGGGCCAGAGCGCGAGGCGGCGCATCTCGACCATGCGGCAGCGGATGCATTCGCGCATGCCGCGAATGGAGTCGTCGGGCTCGAGACTTCGCTCGGACTTGCGATCGGACTGGTGCATCGATCATTGATACAACCTGCGCAGATTGGTTGAGATGATGTCGCTGCAATCCGGCGGCGTTGTTGCGGCTGGAGGCCGGGACGCTGGCGGTGGGTGCGATCGCGGACATCACGGTGATCGATCCCAATCTCGAGTGGAACGTCGCGCCGGAAAAATTTCTGTCAAAGAGCCGTAACACTCCGTTCGCGGGTATGCGGCTGAAAGGCAGGGCGGTGCTGACTATCGTTGCGGGCGAAGTAGTTTACGACGGGAGGAAGGCGTAGCGGGACGATGGGCAAGGGGCGCGAAGCGATACTGGCGCTGGCCGACGGCCGAATTTTCCGCGGCCGCGCATTCGGCGCGATCGGCGAGGCGGTCGGCGAAGTGGTCTTCAATACCGCGATGACCGGTTACCAGGAAGTGCTGACCGACCCGTCCTACAAGGGCCAGCTCGTCTGCATGACCTATCCGGAGATCGGCAACGTCGGAATCAATGCCGAGGACGCGGAGTCGCGGCGGGTGTACGTCGAGGGGTTCATCGTCAAGGAATATTGGGAGCGGCCGTCGAACTGGCGATCGGAGATGCCGCTCGGCAAATACCTGGAGGAGGCGGGCGTGGTCGGTATCGAGGGAATCGATACGCGCGCGCTGGTGCGTCATCTCCGAACCCGCGGCGCGCAGGAAGCCGTCATCTCGAGCGTCGATCTGGATCCTGATTCTGCTGGTGCGCAAGGCCAAGGCGTCGCCGGGGCTGGTCGGCCGCGATCTCGTCAAGGAGGTCACCTCCACCGAGCCTTACGATTGGGACTTCGGCGATTGGAAACTGGGCAGCGGTCACGTTCGCGCGAGTCACGAGGCGACTCGCGACGCGCCTGCGATCGTCGCACTCGACTACGGAATCAAGCTGAATATTCTGCGGCGGCTGGTCGCGACCGGCTTTCGCGTCAAGGTGATGCCGGCGGCGTTCAACTGCGGAGCAGATCCTCGCGCACAATCCCGACGGCGTTTTTCTGTCGAATGGTCCGGGCGATCCCGCGGCGCTGCCGTACGCTTACAGAGCCATCGCCGGCGTTTTGGGCAAGAAGCCGGTGTTCGGCATTTGTCTCGGGCATCAGATTGCTCGGGCTCGCGCTCGGCGGCAAAACCTACAAGCTGGACTTCGGTCATCATGGCGCGAATCATCCCGTGATGGATCTGCGCACGCGGCGCGTCGAGATTACGTCGCAGAACCACGGCTTCGCGGTCAATGACGAATCGTTGAAGGGCCGCGCGAAACTTTCGCATCTGAACCTCAATGACAACACTGTCGAGGGACTGCAGGGAACCGGCGTGCCGTTTTTCTCGGTGCAGTACCATCCGGAGGCGTCGCCGGGGCCGCATGACTCGAGCTATTTGTTTGCGCGATTTCGAAGATTGGTCGAAACGTTCCCGCGCTACGGCGCGGAGGCGCTCGAACGAATCATTGCGGCTGAAGCCGCGGCGCAATGACAAGCTATCGCAGGATTTCCAAATTGCCGCTTCGTAAAGATCTGAAATCAATTTTGCTGATTGGATCCGGGCCGATCGTTATCGGACAGGCGTGCGAGTTCGACTACTCGGGCACGCAGGCGGTCAAGGCGCTGCGCGAGGAAGGGCTGCGTCTGATTCTGGTCAATTCGAATCCGGCGACGATCATGACCGATCCGGAGTTGGCCGATCGCACTTATATCGAGCCGATGACGGTCGCGGTGCTGACGAAGATCATCGAGCGCGAGCGTCCGGACGCGATCCTGCCGACCGTCGGCGGACAGACTGCGTTGAACCTCGCGATCGAGCTGGCGGAGGCTGGCGTACTCGATCGATTCAAGTGCGAGCTGATCGGCGCGAAGCTCGAGGCGATCAAGAAGGCCGAAGATCGCGAGCTGTTCAAGAATGCGATGCTGAAAATCGGGCTCGAAGTGCCGCGATCGGCGATCGCGCATTCGATGGAAGACGCCGAGCGAGTCCTGGAACAGCTGGGAATACCGCTGATCATCCGACCGTCGCGAACGCTGGGTGGGACGGGCGGATCCATCGCGCGCGAAATCGGCGATTACCGCGCCAAGGTAGCGTACGGCCTTGAGCAATCGCCCAGCCATGAAGTGCTGATCGAGCAATCGGTCGAAGGATGGAAGGAGTTCGAGCTTGAAGTGATGCGCGACATGGCCGACAACGTCGTGATCATTTGCTCGATCGAAAACCTCGATCCGATGGGCGTGCATACGGGCGACTCGATTACGGTCGCGCCCGCCCAGACCCTGACTGACAAGGAATACCAGCTGATGCGCGACGCCGCGATTCGGATCATCCGCGAAATCGGCGTTGATACCGGCGGCTCGAATATCCAGTTTGCGATCGATCCGGCGACCGGCCGGATGGTTGTGATCGAAATGAACCCGCGCGTATCGCGGAGCTCTGCGCTGGCGTCGAAGGCCACCGGATTTCCGATCGCCAAGATAGCGGCGCGGCTGGCGGTCGGCTACCGGCTCGACGAGATTCCCAACGACATCACGCGCATGACGCCGTCGTGCTTCGAGCCGACGATTGACTACGTGGTGACCAAGATTCCGCGCTTCACGTTCGAGAAATTTCGCGGCGCGGCCGACGAGCTGGGCCCCCAGATGAAGTCGGTCGGCGAGGCGATGGCAATCGGGCGGACCTTCAAGGAGTCGCTGCAAAAGGCGCTGCGCTCGCTCGAAATAGGTTCACATGGGCTGGAAAGCGGGCTCTCAGAGCGGCCGAGGGCGCGCGCGCTCGAGGAAATCCGGGCTCGGGTCGCGATGCCGAGCAGCCACCGGCTGTACCATCTGGCGGATGCATTGCGGCTCGGCCTCACGCGCGCGGAAGTTCACGATCTGAGCAAGATCGATCCCTGGTTTATCGACGCGGTTGCGGATCTCGTGGCGGAGGAAACACGCGTCGCGCGTGAGCCCTTGGGTGCGTTGTACTTCCGCGAGTTCAAGCCGATGGGATTTTCCGATCGGCGAATCGCGGACTTGCGCGGGATCGACGAGGCTGCAGTGGCCTCTGCGCGGCGCGATGCTGGCGTGACGCCGGTTTTCAAATCGGTAGATACATGCGGCGCCGAGTTCGAGGCGTTCACACCGTACCTCTACTCGACCTACGAAGGCGAAGACGAGGCGCCGCCGACGGCGCGCAAAAAAGTGATCATCCTGGGTGGCGGTCCAAATCGGATAGGGCAGGGAATCGAGTTCGACTACTGCTGCGTGCATGCGAGCATGGCGCTCAAGGACGCCGGCTTCGAAACGATCATGGTGAACTGCAATCCCGAGACCGTCTCGACCGACTACGACATTTCCGATCGCCTGTACTTCGAGCCGCTGACGTTCGAAGACGTGATGGCGATTGCGGAGCGCGAAGGTCCCGTCGGCATGATCGTCCAGTTCGGCGGGCAGACGCCGCTGAAACTTGCGGTGCCGCTGGCGCGCGCGGGCGTGCCTATTTTGGGCACGACGCCGGATGCGATCGATCGTGCGGAGGATCGCGAGCGCTTCAACGAGATGGTCGCGTGCCTTAAGTTGCGCCAGCCGGAGGGAGTGCTGGCGCGCGGGCTCGACGAAGCCGTGGCGGGCGCGTCGAAAGTAGGCTACCCAGTGCTCATCCGTCCGTCGTACGTGCTGGGTGGCCGTGCGATGGAGGTGATTCCGAACGAGGAAGAATTGCGCCGCTACGTCACGCAGGCTCTGCAAGCCTCCGAGCGCCATCCGCTGTTGATCGATCGCTATTTGCAAGGCGCAATCGAAGTCGACGTGGATGCGATTTCGGACGGCGAAATTGTTGTCGTCGGCGGAATAATGGAGCACGTCGAGCACGCCGGGATACATTCGGGGGATAGCGCCTGCGCGATTCCGCCGACGACGTTGAGCGCGGCGTTGCAGCAGGAGCTGATCAAGCAGACCAAGATGCTCGCGCGCGAACTTGGCGTGATCGGCCTGATCAATATTCAATACGCGATCTACGGCGGCGAGGTTTATATCCTGGAAGTTAATCCGCGCGCGTCGCGCACGATTCCGTTCGTCAGCAAAGCTATCGGAGTACCGCTCGCGAAGTACGCGGCGCTTGTGATGGCGGGAAAGAAGCTCCGTGAAATCGGATTTACGACCGAGCGTGTGCCGACGCATGTCGCGGTCAAGGAGTCGGTGTTTCCGTTCGGGCGATTCCCGGGCGTCGACACGATTCTCGGACCGGAGATGAAATCGACCGGCGAAGTGATGGGAATCGACACGACCTTCGCGATGGCGTTCGCCAAGGCGGAGCTGGCGGCGTCGTCGAATCTGCCGGATGCGGGACGTGTATTTATCAGCGTGCGCGATGAAGACAAGCGATACCTCGAGCCGATCGCGCGCGGGCTGGTGACGATGGGATTCGATCTGATCGCAACGCGCGGGACCGCAAGTCATATTCGAAATCTTGGGCTCGCGTGCGAACAGATAAACAAGGTGCTAGAAGGCAGCCCGCATATAGTCGATGCGATGAAAGCGGGGCGAGTCGCGATGGTCGTCAACACGCCGGACGCGGGCGGCACCAGGGATTCGTTCTCGATTCGGCGCACAGCACTGGAATTACGGTTGCCTTATTTCACGACGATGGCGGGCGCCAAGGCCGCGGTCGAGGGGATTCATGCGCTGAAGCATGAGCCGTTCGAGGTGCGCGCGTTGCAGGACTACCATCGCGGGTGACAGCACGAGGGGCGGGCTGCCAAGCCGTCGATGATCACGGAACCCTCACCTAACCTCTCCCGTAAAGTAACGGGCGAGGGATTAGGAAAGAGAGCGATTCGGCTCGATACTCCGGTTGGTGCAATGCCGGGAATCGGGCCTAAGCGCGCGGTGGCTCTGGAAGCTCGCGGGATCGTTACTGCCGGCGATCTCATTTTTCATTTACCGGCTCGCTACCAGGATTGGCGCGGGCGCTCGTCTGCGAAAGATCTCCGCGCCGGAAACACCGTCGTTGTCGAAGGGAACGTTGGGAAGATCTCCGAGCGGCCTATGCGCGGTTCGCGATGGCGTCGGCTTGCCACGGGATGGCTCGAGGTTGGCGGGCGCCAAATCCGGGTTGTCTGGTTCAATCTGCCGGCCTACATGCGCGGCTATCTTCCAGGTGGAGAACGCGTTCTCGTTCGGGGGCGAGTGGCGACGGCGGCCGACGGCGGAATCGAAATCGTGCAGCCCGAGTTGCATCGCCTGTCGGATGGGGAGCCGAAAGGAATTCGACCGGTTTACCGTTTGCCTTCGATCGTCGGGCAGCGGCTCTTCGCGAGTCTGATCGCGCGCCTGCTGGTTGAGGCGGGCGACTCGATTCAGGGAGCTTTGCCCGACGACGTGCGCGGCGAAGTGCCCTCGGTTCGCGAGGCGCTCGCTTACCTGCATGATCCGCCACCGGATGCGGACTTCGAAATGATGGCGAATGGAGAATCGCGCGGGCACCTGGCGCTCGCATTCGACGAGCTGTTCGCTTTCGAGCTCGCGCTTTCAATTGAACGACTTCGCAGCGAGCGGCGAATCGGAATCACGCTGGCTGGCTCGCACAGCCTTAGCGCGCGGATGCTCACAGAGCTGTCATTTGCGCTCACCGGATCGCAATCGCGCGCGATCGAGGAAATCGGCGCCGACCTTCGGCGGTCAAACCAGATGAACCGGATGCTGATGGGCGATGTCGGCAGCGGCAAGACGATTGTTGCGTTCTGGGCGATGCTCCGGGCGATCGAATGCGGGCATCAAGCCGCCATGATGGCGCCGACCGAACTGCTTGCCGAGCAGCACTATCGAGGATTCGCGCGGGTATGCGGGCAGCTGGGTATCAAGCACGCGCTGCTCACCGGGAATGTCACGGGCGCGGCGCGTAGTCAGATTTTACGCGGGCTCGCAAGCGGAGAAATCCAGGCGGTGTTCGGCACGCACGCGCTGATTCAGGAACGCGTGCGGATGCGTGAACTGGCGCTCGCGGTGATCGACGAGCAGCATCGCTTCGGCGTTTTCGATCGCGCGAAGATGAAAGCTTTGGGGCCGAAGGCGAATCTGCTTATGATGACCGCGACGCCGATTCCACGAAGCCTCGCGATGAGCCTGTTCGCGAATCTCGACGTGTCGTTTCTCGACGAGATGCCGGCCGGCCGCACGCCGATTGCGACCGAAATCTTCGCCGAAGAGGATATCGCACGAGTGCACGACAGTTTGCGCACCGAAATCGACTGCGGTGGGCGTGCGTACTATGTCGTGCCGTTTATCGAAGGCGACGAAGACGAAGCCCAGTCGGTGTCAGCGACGGCTGCGCGCCTCAAGAAGGGGACGCTGCGCAACGCCAGAATCGGCACGATGCACGGCAGAATGGCCGCGGCGGAAAAGGATCGCGCAATGCGCGAATTTCGCGACGGCGCGCTCGACGTGCTCGTCTCGACCACCGTGGTCGAAGTAGGAATCGACGTGCCTGAGGCGACGATGATAGTAATCGTCGCGGCCGAGCGTTACGGGCTTGCGCAATTGCATCAATTGCGTGGCAGGGTGGGGCGCGGCGAGAGGGCGTCGCGCTGTTGTATCGTCGCATCGGGCGAAGCTGACGAAGGGGCGCTCGAACGTCTGGCGCTCATGCGCGAATGCACGACCGGCGCTGCGGTTGCGGAAGCTGACCTGCGGCTGCGCGGACCGGGCGATTTGCTCGGTGCGCGGCAGACCGGCGCGCTGCCATTGAAGTTCGTGCATCTGATTCGCGACCATCGCACGATCGAACGCGCGCGCAAGCTGGCCGACGATTGGCTCACGCACGACCCGTCGTTGTCCAGCCGCGAGTCGGAAGGCGCGCGCGCGGCGGTAAGAAAGATGCTGGCGCTCGGCTTCAGTCTTGGCGACGTAGGGTAGGCCGCATCGCGGCACGGCTTATTGATCGACAGACGGCCTGATCCGCGCGGTGACGCCGCCGGTTTCGATTGTGCTCGCGTTCCAGATCGCGGGCGCGAGCGTGTCGAAATAATCTGCGCCCTGGCCGATTACGATCAGCACCGCGTTGGAGCGCGGTTCGATGCGGTGAGGCGTCGAGTCGCCGAGCAAGCGGTCGAGCAGTGTCTCGTAGACGACGGTGAAGTGGCTGGCGGTTTGTTCGTCGCTGAACGCGATCATCCAGATCACATTCACGTCGCGGCCCTGCTGCAGGATGATCATGCGATCGGCGATCCATCGCGCGGCGAGTCCGACCTCGCTGGATTGCTTGCCGAGATTGCGTTCGAGGATGACGCGCAGCAACAGCTCGCCGTAAGTGTCGTCGTCGGCTTTTTTCCATCCACGCATGATGTTGTCGTAGCCCGCGATCGTAATTCGCGGTGCCGGCCCGGCGCTGTCGAAATAAAGCGCGGGATGCAGGATCTGGTGGCTCGATTGCGGCGGGTTGCGATAGAGCGCGTTGACCGAGGGCCACCCGCCGCGGCGATAAGCCTCGTCGACGAAGCGGACGCCGTCGGTATACTGGAACACCAGCGGTGCTCTGAGACCTTCGGGTGTATCCGGCGCTTCGGCTTCCAGAGCCTGCGGGAGCTGCTTGAGATTGTTGGCGAGCGCATCGGCCGTGCTGTTGTCCATGCGTCCGGCGGCGTAAGCGAACCCGGCGATGGTGGCGTCGCCCTCGGCTACCGACTTCAGCGCGAGCGCGCGATCGTCATCGTCCTTCACCTCGTCCAGGCTCTTTTCGAGGTCGAAGTTCTGATCCTGAAGCGCATGCGTCAATTCGTGCGCCAGCAGCATCTCGCCCACGACGTCGCGCTGAATCATAAACTCCGCCGTTGTGTTCCAGATGCCGAGATCGGCGCCACCCTCGACCAGCACCATCTCTTTGCCGTGCGGATCGTAGAAGCCCGCCACCTGGTTCTTGAGCAGCTTGAGCGACGCGGCCTTGAGATCGAGCCCCGCGGGATAGAGTCCGGTGAGCGCGCCGGCGACCGCATCGGCCGCGAGCTGATCGTCGGTGTAATCGCGCATCAGATCGGCTTCCATCATCGACTCCGCTTCGTCCGGAGTTTTGACGACAATTGGAACCGGCCCTTTGAATCGAAGCTGGCGGAAGTTCTGGATGCCAGACTCGACCGCTGCGACCTGCTGCGAATTAACCCGCTTGCCGCTGACCAGCGAGTAAGCGCATCCGCGGAGAACGATCAGGGCCGTGACGGCGCAGATTGGCCACCAGAGCCGTCGCGCGAAAATCGTGGCCCTGGTGGTCATTCGGTGACAATCACAACTGGTAATCCGAAACGGGCCGAGTCGGATGCGCGCGCCTCGGCGGCGGAGCGACTCGCAAATGCGCCCATCCGGACACGGTAGTAGCGGTGATTGTCAGCATCAAGGACGTCGACCAGATGGACGTCGTTGTAGGAAGCGGTCAACTTATCCCGCACGTGTTCGGCGTTTTGTTGATCGGAAAATGAACCGACCTGCACCCAGTAGCGCAGTGGCGCGCCAACGTCGCGAGTACCAGGCGGCTTGCTGATGAGCGCGATCCGAACGCGCGCCGTGCCGTGATCGATCATACCGATCATCCGCGCCGCCTTGTGCGATAGATCGATCTTGCGGCCCTTCACGAATGGCCCGCGGTCGGTAATCGTCACTTCGACGGATCGGCCATTCTCCAGATTCGTCACCATCACACGGCTGCCCAACGGAAACGCGACTGACGCCGCGGTGAGATCTTCCTGATCGTAGTATCCGCCGGCCGCATTCTTGTGACCGTGGAATCCCGGGCCGTACCACGACGCCATCCCGACTACCTGCGGCGTCGGAGTTGGTTGCGGCACCGCAAGCACGGGAGCCGGCGGGGGCGATGGCGGTACCGGCTGGGACGTGGCGCACGCAGCGAATATTACGCTCATGACGATCGCCAAGGCGATCCGGCGCAGGAGGCCGAAGTTTGGAATGTTCGCCACGTCAAGTAACCCAAGTTCAATTATAGGAATCCCGGCGCAGTGGGATAAGGGCGCATCGTGTGGACCGATGTCGGGCCGGGCACTTCGGGAGCCGTCGGCGGCGTGGTAGCATCTCGACTGTTGAACGCAATGCTGCGGACGAGGCAGGAGCTGGAGGAAATCGAGGCGCGCACGCTGGCGCCGTATGCGATGGCGTCGCGGGCCAGTCGCGGGCGCCGCTTTCCCGAGCCGGAGCATCGTGTTCGCACCGTCTTCGCGCGCGATCGCGATCGCGTGATTCATTCCGCCGCGTTTCGACGTCTCGAATACAAGACCCAGGTTTTCGTCAATCACGAGGGCGACTATTACCGCACTCGCCTGACGCATACGCTCGAAGCGGCGCAGATAGCGCGCACTGTTGCGCGGGCGCTCGGGCTCAATGAGGAGCTGGCGGAGGCGGTCGCTCTCGCGCACGACCTCGGGCATACGCCGTTCGGCCACGCGGGCGAGAAGATACTGAACGAGCTGATGACGCCGTACGGCGGCTTCGATCACAACGCGCAGAGTTTGCGCACCGTGGATTGGATCGAGATTCGCTATCCGAATTTTCGCGGACTCAATCTGAGCTTCGAGGTGCGCGAGGGAATCGTCAAGCATTCGCACTTCCAAGGCCGCCCCGCGGCGCAGGAATTCGACGTCAGCACTTACCCATGCCTCGAAGCTCAAATCGTCGATCTGGCCGACGAGATCGCATACCTCGCGCACGACGTCGACGACGGTTTGAAGGCACAGATGCTGTCCGTCGACGAGCTCAACGCGTCCGCTCTTTTCAGGGAATCGGCGGCGGCGGCGCGCGACGCCTCACCGGCGGCCGAGATGCGCGTGCTTCGCTACCAGACCGTCATCAGGATGATCGACGCGATGTCCACCGACCTGATGACCAATCTCGCTGCCGAGCTGGAGCGCAACAAAATTCGAAGCATCGACGACGTGCGCAAGGCGGGCAGGGTACTGACGTCCTTCGGTACAGCGATGGGCCCGAAGGTCGAGGAAATAAAGCAGGTGATGCGCGATCGTTTGTATCGTCACTACCGCGTCAGTCGGATGACCGAGAAGGCGGGCAGGGTGCTCGCCGCGCTGTTCCAAACCTACATGACCGAGCCGCGCCAGATGCCCGAGCACGTGGTCGCGCGCGCGGAACGCTACGGCGAGCCGATTTCACGCGCGGTCGCGGACTATATCGCGGGGATGACTGACCGCTTCGCACTCGACGAGTATCGCAAACTGTTCGATCCCAATGAGCGCGTCTGACAAGCAGCCGCCATCGAGGAAGTTGCGCGTGCGGCGATCGCTCGTTTTACGGCGCGTCGATCACGTCGGCGATCCGCTCGGGCTGGCATTTCTCGAGTCGCCGGAAACCAACGGCGACGTGGTGCTCGAGCGGATTCGCGAGTTCCTGGGCGACAAGCTGAAGCTGGTCAAGGCGGAGGTCTCGCACAACGAGATCACGGTGGAGGTCGAATCGCGCGGATGGACCGAGGAGGGCGCGCGGATGGCGGCGCTCGCACGTGAGCTATACGAGAAAGGCGCCAAGCGATCGGCGCTCGCGATGTATCGCGACGCGCTCGATCTCGATCCGCTGAACGCGGAGGCGATTTTCCGCCTTGGCCTCGCGCTTGCTCAGAAGGAGAAATTCGCTGAAGCGTTGGCCGCGCTCAAGCGCGCCCGCGTGTTCGGCGCCGACGGCGTCGAGATACTGATCGCAATGGCCCAATGTGCCGCGGGTCTGGATAGAAGCGCGACCGCGGTCGCGTACTACGAAGAAGCATTGAGGATTGAGCCGCGCAATTTCGTCGCGCGCAGAGCCTTGAGCGCACTGGGCCGCAAGCCCACCGCACCCGCCAAGGAATCAGGCGCTGTACGGAGCCGCCGCGATTAGCTGGAACTAGGCGAATTCGCTGGCGTGTTAGGCTTGCCGCCTCAGCTATTTCAGGAACCGAAACGACTTGCGAGCCTGTTCGAGCGTGCCATTTACCTCGTGCCAGTCGGCGTCACTCAGCTCTCTGACAGGCGGATCGAAGACATCCGCCTGGGCGGTCCCTCGATTGATTCCTAGCTGGTAACACTTTCCGTCATGGAATGTGCGATACACATCTCCTTCGGTGGATTGATTCATTCCTCCTTCGCCGATCTCGAAGACCGAAAACGAAACCCCATCGATTTTCGCGATCCCATGCTTGTCGACATCTTCGACACCTTCGGGCCCCGCGAGACAGCTCTTCGCTGTTTTGCGATCGTCAACTACTTCAACTGAAAACGTCGCGGCTTCAAAAGCTGGGGTATCGGTGAATTTGTTCTTGGGATATGCGAAGCAGGCGATGGATGTCTGGCCCGCACTGGCCCAGTGTGCGGTGTCGTCACAGACCGGCGCGTGGGCATTGCAGTTTTCAGCAGGAGACCAGACATAACTTCCTCGCGGGTCCTTCACACAACGAATCAGCTGGTCCGAGTAATTGAAGCTGAACGCACCATCGGGAGCGGTGAAGGTTTTCAAGTCTTCGGTGTGACTCTGAGCCCACGATGCGTTTGCGCAAGCGATGGCGAGACAAAACGCCCCGAGCAGTATTCGAGGCGTTGGGAGCAAATTCGACATGCCGTCATCAAAGCGCGACAGGGAGGGGCTGGCAAGTGGGCCTTCCTGCAGGGTCGTCGCGATTAGATCGGGCCGGACTTCTCCAGAACTACCCACGTTCCTCCGGTGAATCTCCAGAGAAATCGTCCACCGATTCTGTCTTCCGACCACCATCGCACGGCGCGCGTCCCCGGCTCGATTCGCGCCCAATTCACCAGGTCTGCGGGGTCGAGCAGATAGCACGCGTCGTTGTCCGCAAAAAACGGTGGTCTCGAGTCCGGCTCGCGCATTAGGAATCTGACGCGCTGCGGAGAGAGAGCCTTCAGCAGATTCTGGCTGATGCATCGCGCCAAGCACTGCCATGTTTCGGGCAAAGTATTTCCATAGGGATGGCTCGGAGTATCCGGAGTCCGCCGTTCCCATTTGCCGCGGTTCCTGATCGCCTCTAACGTCTGCCGAAAAGCGGATTTCGTAGCCATGCCGATCGAGAGCAGATGCGGGCCGACTACAATCAACCGCCCGGGAGTGCGCAGAACCCGCATGAACTCCCGCAACATTTTCTCAGGGGATTCAATGTGCTCCATGACCTCGTGGACTGCCACCGCGTCGAAGCACGCGTCGGGAAACGGCAAACTCAGCGCGTCGGCGACGACGTACGGAACGTCGGTCATCAGCGCGCTGGCCCCGAGGTCCATCCCGATAGCATCGTGACCGAGACGCCGAAGACTGAGAGTGCTCCAGCCTTCGCCGCATCCGGCGTCGAGAATTCGCGATTGGGGCGAGGTGAATTTGTTGACGAACGAAACGTATCGCTCATAGCGCGCCAGGGCGGTATCGGCATCGGTGAATTCCGGACGCACCGCCTGGCCATGCCGATATACAGTGCGGAGGCATCGATTCGGCATCTTGTCATCAAAGCGCTGGATCGGTTGAAGTGGCAAGCCGGGTAGAAGGCGGACGCTGTACGGAACCGCCGCGATTAGCTAGAACTGTGCGGAATCCGTCGGCGGTGTTTCGATCAAACCAACGCCGGACGCAATCACACTTGAAGCCAGGAGCGTCGGAGCATCAATGATTTCAGGCCTTTTTGGATTTCCAACTATTTCGGCTAGTTTACATAATACTTCTTATGCGAAGCTGCGGTATGGTCAAAAGATAGCATCCGTCTCTATATTTGTCGCTGCCCTCTCGTTGATGGGCGCCGCCAATCGGGCGCTTGCGCAGGATGCGGGGCCGATGTCCTCTGCCGTCGCTGCACCTGTCGATACCGACCCGGCGAAGGACGCGGCGCTGAAGACCTTCCTCCAGAAACACTTCAAGATTCCAAGTGCCGACCTGATCAACATGGGCCCGGCCATCAAGACCCCGATTCCCGGGCTCTACGCGCGGCAGCTCAGCGTGGGTAATCAGGCGGGACAGACTGTCAGCACGATGCTGTTCTTCGACAAGAGCGAGACCAAAGCGATCATCGGACAGTACATCGATGCCAGCACGGAGCCGTGGGGACGGGTGAACATGGGCGCCGTCAGCTTGGACGATCGTCCGACCCAGGGACCGGCGGACGCGCCGGTTACGATCGTCGAGTTCGCCGACTTTGAGTGCCCCTTCTGCGCCCATGCGTTCAGCGTGATCGAGACGCTGGTCAACACGACCTACAAGGGTAAGGTGAAGGTGATCTTCAAAGCCTACCCGCTGAACGTGCACCCGTGGGCGGTTAAAGCTGCGGCCGCCGCCGAATGTGCGCGCTTGCAGAACCCGGCGGCCTTCTGGGACTTCGCGCGGTACTTCTACACCAACCAGGGATCGATCAACGTCAAGAACATCCAGGACAACGTGGACAAGCTGGCAAGGCAGACGAAGCTCGACGCGCCCTCGCTGAAAGCATGCATGGATAGCCCGCAGACGGACGCTCGCATCAAGCAGGATCAGTCGGACGGCAACACGATTCACGTGACGTCGACGCCGACGTTCTTCGTCAACGGAATCCCCGTCGTGGGACTGCCGGACAACAAGGTGCTGGACTACGTGATCAACTCGGAGCTCGCCGGTAAGGGATCATCGGCGTCCGCGACTAAATAAGAGCGCCCGGCTTAGGCGGCCGCCTTCCCCTGACGCCGGCGGATTCGCGGAGGTTCAGCCGCGCTGGCGTCGGGGCGAGCATGAATGGGCAAAGGCCGGCGCTTCTCCCTCGGGATGCGCGCGGAGCCCCTTTTGCAGCAGGCTCAGCGCCGTTGCCGGATCGTCGGCAAAGCTGAACAGGTCGAGATCTTCGCGGCTGATCGTGCCGTGCCGCACCAGCGCGTCGAAGTTGATGATTTCCTTCCAGTATTGCGATCCGTAGAGCAGCTACCGTGATCGGGCGATCGAGTTTTTGCGTTTGCTCCAGCGTCAATATTTCCATCATCTCGTCGAGCGTGCCGAAGCCTCCGGGAAAAACTACCAGCGCTCGTGCGAGATGCGCGAACCACAACTTGCGCATGAAGAAGTAGTGAAACTCGAATGCCAGCCCGCGCGTGATGTAGGGATTGGGCTGCTGTTCGTGCGGCAACCCGATGTTGAGCCCTATCGTCCTGCCTCCCGCTTCCGATGCGCCGCGATTGGCCGCTTCCATGATACCGGGGCCTCCTCCCGAGCAGACCACGTAGCGGTGACAATTCGAGCGCAGGCTCTTCGACCAGGTCGTGATCTGTTTCGCCAGCTCGCGCGCATCCTGGTAGTAGCGCCCGAGCGGACCGTCGGGAGTAATCCTTGCCGATCCGAAGAACACGATCGTCTCGTGTACCTGCTCGCGGCAGAGAATTCGAAGCGGCTCGAGATATTCCGCGAGAATTCGTAACGGACGCGCTTCATCGCTATCGAGAAATTTCTCGTCCTTGTAAGCGAGCGAGGGAATGACCGGTGAATCCGATTTGCGCACTTTCATGACTTTCGGACCCCCGCAAAATCAACGAAGCCGCGTTCGATATCGATGTCGATAAGCTCGACCGTGACATGGTCTCCGACATCGAAGCCCTTGAATCCTCGCACCACTCGTCCCTCCGCCGCCGGATGGTCTATTCGCACCCAGGTCCCCTTCGGCGAAGCTCCGGTGACGATCCCGTCGAACCGTTCGCCGACGCGCGACTCGAGCAACAGCGCGGCCGCCGACTTCCGCACCTGCCGCTCGACCTTGGTCGCGCTGTCTTCCTGATCGGTGCAGTGCCCGGCCAAATCGTTAAGCTCGTCGGAGGTGTACGGGCCAGGCGTCCCGGAGAGCGCAGCCTTCACCAGGCGCTGCGTGATCAGATCCGGGAAGCGTCGATTCGGCGCGGTCGAATGGGTGTAGTCATTCACCGCAAGTCCAAAGTGGCCCGCCACTGGCTGGCCGGGAAACTCGACGACGTATTCGCCGCGCCCGAGCAGCTTGACGACGGAAAGCGACAGATCCGGAAAATGCACCGGATCCGCCCGCCGTCGCTCCTCGAGGAACTCCTGCAGCGCCGTTGCAATCGGGACGCGGGGGCAGATGGCCGCCCTCGTCCTTGGCCAGATCCACGATCCGCGCCCATCGTTCGGGCGAGCGGAGAACGCGGCGCAAGCGCTGGAAAACCCCGCTCTTCGAGGTATCTGGCAGTCGACCCCGTTCGCCCCGATCATGAAATCTTCGATCAGCTCGGTCGCGCGATTCTTGCGATCCGCTTGCAGGTCGGTCAGCGAATCGCCGTCGAACACCGGGCGCGGCTCGATAGTCTCGAGCGTCAGTGCGCCATGCTGATGCCGCCGCGCTTTCATCGTCTGCGCGACTCGATCCTGAAGCCGCAGGTTCTGATCGAGGCCCGGCACTTTCGTTATCGGCGCAGGCGCCGGTCGCGGTTCCATCGAGCCACGCAGCGACGCTGTTGTAGGCGAGCTTCGCGCGATTCACGACCACCGCCCGATAAATGTCGGATTTGCCCACCGCGCCATCGGCGTCCAACTTCCATCTCGATCACGAGCGACAGCCGTTCCTTCCCGTCGGCGAGCGATGTGAGGTCGGTCGAGAGTTTCTCCGGCAGCATCGGGAAGATTTGGGCGGCGGTATAGACCGAAGTGGTATTGGTCCGCGCGTGGCCGTCGATCGCCGAGCCGATTTTTACGATCGCGTCGACGTCCGCAATCGCGACGAGAATCTTTACCGCGCCGTCGGGCATCTGCTCGGCGACCGAAAGCTGATCGAGGTCGAGCGAATCGTCGTTGTCGATCGAGGCCCACAGCAGGCGCCGCAGGTCTCGCAGCGACGGATCAGTCGCCGCGGCCGCATTCGCGATCGAGTTGGTCTCGGCGATTACGTCGTCAGAGAAGTCCGGCAGCAGGCCTCGTTGCAGCATCGCACGTCGCGCGATGCTCTTGAGCTGGTTTCTACAGGGCGCAGTGGGTTGATTCATCGGCGCATCATAGCCCACGGCGCGCGGGAAAAGTCAAAATAGAAATCTGGACTAGTGAATGACGACGGGCTGCGGGCCGCCTGCCGCGGCTGACGCCGGCGGCGCGAGATCGGCCGGCGCGCCGAGCAGTGCGAGCGATTCCACTACGTCCTGGCGCTGTTGCGCGAACGGATGCGCGGCGAGGAAGCCGCGATAGGCGTCGATCGCACCCTGCTTGTCGCCCGCCTTCGCCAGCATCCGCGCGGCGCCCAGCTCCGCCCTCACCTGCTCCGGCCCGGGATCGGCGGCTGCCTGCTGATAAGCACTGGCGGCTTTCTTCCATTCGGCCATGCGTTCGTAGACCACCGCCAGGTTGGTCAGCGCAAGACTGCGGAACATCGGGTCGCGCTCCTCGGCCAGGAACGCGACGAGTGAATCGCGCGCGTTCGGCAGATCGCCGTCGGCAATGTATGCGCTCGCGGTGTAGAAGCGCGCGAGTCGACCGAGGCGGCGGCCCGGCTCTTCATCGGCGAGCTGCTTGAACTGAGTCTCGGCGTCCTTGTTCTGTCCGGCGTTGAGCGCGGTGATCGCAGCGTAAAACTGCGCCGCCGCAAGGCTGTCGCGATGGCGCTCGTAGTAGTACACGCCGATCACGACCGCGCCCGCGATCACTACGACCGCGCTGGAAACGATCACCTGCCGCAGATTATTGACGAGGAAGTCGCGCGCGCCGTCGACGAAGGTTGTGAATTCGTCGGGCGCGCGAAGTTCTTTCTGAGTTAGTTTTCGGCGATGAGTAGTCGGCGGCATCGAATGCTCCAGCGGGCGCCGCCCGGCAGAGGACCAGAGGAATTAGCGCGCACGCGCCCTACATCTTGTATTTGAAATCCTCGGGCGACATCCGCTCGAGGATCTCGGACCATTTGTCGCGCGAGACGCCGGCGAGGTTCTGATCCGAAGTCTGCGGTTCGCCCTGGGATTCGTGCAGTTCGCTGGAGGCCTCGAGCACTTTCTTGGCGACGTAGATGGGCGACTTGGTGCGCAGCGCCAGCGCGATCGCGTCGCTCGGCCGCGAATCGATCTCCAGCGCCTTGCCGTCGCGCGTCTTTACCTGGATTCGCGCGAAGTAGGTGTTCTCGCGAAGCTCCGTTATCTCGGCCGCTTCGACCGTCGCGCCAAGCTCGACCAGCAGGTTGCGCAGCAGGTCGTGAGTCATCGGCCGCTGCGACTTGGCCCCTTCAAGCTCGGTCGCCATCGAGGTCGCTTCGAGCGGACCGATCCAGATGGGCAGGTTGAGCTTGTTGTCAGGATCCTTGAGCACGACGATGGGCATTTTGGTGGAGGGGTCGAGCGTGATCCCGCCTACGATCATCAAAATGAAGTCTTCCCTGTGACCTGCCATAGCCGGGCTCATCAACCTTTTCTCTTCAAACGCGCGCGGTTTCGAGTGGAATTCCCGCGCATCGCTCCGAGAAAGTATCTTGGCCCAAAGACGACGCGTGGTCAACCGAACAAGCTGCGCGACAGCGAGTATCCAGTCTGTCAGCTGCGACCAGGCGATCGACGACGCGGTAAAGCTGGTTGAGATTGCGGCACTCTTCGACCATATCGCAGTGCGGGGCGTACCGATCCATCTCGCTGTCGCCGAAGCCCCACGTATTACGGCTCTCGGGATTAAGCCAGATCACTCTTTTCGCGCGCTGGCGGATTTCACGCAGGCACCAATCATGCGGCAGGTTGTAGTTATTGCGCGCGTCACCCAGCACGATCACCGTCGTGCGTTTGTTCACAGCGCCCGAGATGATCGGTCACGAAGTTGCGGAACGCGTAGCCGAAATTCGAGTGGGCGTATACGTTGATGATATCGCCCTTGAGCGCGACGTCGAGCGCTTCCTTGGCGTCGTTGTTGCGGAAGTGTTCGGTGACCTCGCCGATATCGGCGACGAAGATGAAGCTGCGCACGCGCGAGTAGAGGTCCTGCAGCGAGTACACGAACTGCAGCATGAAGCGCGACGCGTTGCGCACCGAATCCGAAACGTCGCACAGGATCACGACCTGCGGCTTTTCCTTCTTGCGCTTCTCGAAGCGCAGCTTGAACGGCACGCCGCCGTACTCGAGGTTCTGGCGCAGCGTGCGCTTGATGTCGAAGCGGCCCTTCTTCGCGCGCTTGCGGCGCACCGTGATCACGTTCTTCAGCCGCTGCGCGAGGCGCGTCACCGCCTCGTTCATCTTCTTGAGCTCTTCTTCGGTCAGGTAATAGAAACTCTTCTCGCCGATCTGGTTGAGGCGCTGATCTTCCTGCTGCTTGATATCGCGCTTCTCGCGCTCCATCCGCACGTAGCGCCGGATAATATCGTCGAGCGCCTTGAGCCGGCGCTCGAGGTACTCTTCCATCTTGGCCTTGAGCTCGGAGCCGATATCCATCTTCTCGAGCTGTTCGCGCAGCTCCTTGATCTCGGCTTCGATCTTGTCGAGCCCGAGCTGTCGCGCGAGCGCGCGCGCGAAATAGTTTTCCTCGATCGTGCGCTCGATGCCCTGCAGCTTGACGGCGCGCGCGGCCTCGCGGATTTTCCGCTCCATCTCGCCTGAGTTGTTCTGCAAGAGCTGCTTGGCGAGCTCGGAAAGATTCTTGCCCTCTTTCTTTAGCATCTTCTCGATTTCGTCGAGGAATTTCTGGAATTCCTGATCGGACATCGAGAGCGCGTTCTGCACGGCCTGGCTGGCCTGCTTGATAATCTCGCCGAGGCCGGAGAAATAGACGTCGAACAGTTCCTCGAACACCGGCAATTCGCTCGCCCGCTTGACCATCGTGGCCCGCAGCGCCGCGCGAAACGCGTCGCGCTCGTTCAGCCCGGTGACTTCGGAGGCGGCGAACGCGTCGAGCGTCTCCGCCAGCGAGACGCGCACGCCGTTCTCGCGCAGCAGGTTGGCAAATTCGACGAGCTTTTCTTGCATCGGTTAGGTGCCCTACTCTGCTCCGGTCAATTCAGCAAATCCTTGTCGCTGCCGGCTTCGGTGCCGCGACGCGCGCGCACTCGCCGCACGTAGTCCTTCAGCTCTTCCTGCGCTTTGCGCACGTCGCCCTCGTACTTGACGATCGTGTCGAGCGTCTCGTTGACCAGTTCCTGGTCGAGGCTGTTGACGTTGAGCAGCGTCAGCGCCTTGACCCAATCGAGCGTCTCGCTGATGCCGGGCGTCTTCTTCAGATCGAGCTTGCGCAGCGATTGCACGACGTGTGACGACTTCCTCGGCGAGCTTGGCGGCGGCCTCGGGCACCTTGAGCTTGACGATCGCGAGTTCCTGCGCGCGATCGGGAAAGTCGATGTACAGATGCAGGCATCGACGCTTCAGCGCGTCGGACATTTCGCGCGCGTTGTTCGAGGTCAGCACGACCAGCGGGATGTGCTTGGCCTTGAGCGTGCCGAACTCAGGCACCGTGACCTGGAAGTCGGACAGCAGTTCGAGCAGGAAGGCCTCGAACTCGGCGTCGGCCTTGTCGATCTCGTCGATCAGCAGAACCGACGGCTGTTCGCTCGAAATCGCTTTGAGCAGCGGGCGCGGCAGCACGAAGCGCTCGGAGAAGAATACTTCGTCCTGCGCTGCGATCCGATCGACGGCCTCGGTGAGGCCCTTGGCGCCGACCAGCACCTCGCTGATTTTGTCCTTCAGGATCTGCGTGTAGAGCAGCTGCTTGGCGTACTCCCATTCGTAGAGCGCCTTGCCTTCGTCGAGGCCCTCGTAACACTGCAGGCGGATCAGGTCGAAGCCGAGCGAGGCGGCCAGCACCTTGGCCAGGTCGGTCTTGCCGACGCCGGCGGGTCCTTCGACCAGGATGGGCTTGCGCATTTCACTCGCCAGATAGATGACGGTCGCGATTCGGCGGCTGGCGATATAGTTGTTCTTGGCGAATCGCTCGATTACGTCCTCGATCGATGAAAACATCCATCCTCCTCGACAGCGGAAGCTGAAGGGGCAAGCCCCGCGCGGATTAGATTAAATATCACGGCAGGTTAAGGCGAGGAAACCCACGGCAGGACGGCCGCAGAACTAAAATGTGAAACCCGCGGTGGGTTTCACGCTTCCTTCGGCAGGGGTGACCCCTGCACCCGGTGATAAGAAAAGAAAGATGCGGGACTTCGTCCTTGTTAGAACGTTTTAGGGCGTGAATATCTTGAGCTTTTAGATATGGAGTTCCTCCCAGACTTGCTCGTCGCGATCGAAGCGGTCGCGCGACAGTGCGGAGGCGTCGAAACGCTCGTATTTGCCGTTCGCGATCAAGTCGGCGAGCGCCTGGCCGGCGCCGTAGGATTGCATCACGCCGCGGCCGCTGAACGAATGCGCCTCGTATACGCGGGGCGCAGCGCGCCCGACGATCGCGCTGCGGTCGGGGCTGACTTCGTACAGCCCGGCCCATCCGGTGACGTGGCGCATGCGCTCCATCACGGACATCCGCGCGAACAGGCGCGGCCAGATTTCGTTGAGGAAGAACGGCTCGCCGTCGTAGTTGAAATGATAACCGGGCGGCTCCTCGGGCGGCGAGTATCCGGCGAGGATGTGCGGGCCTTCGTTGTGAAAATAGACGCCCGAGGTATCGACGATCATGCCGTAGCTCGCGAGGTTGGTCGCGCGATTATCGACGATGCAGATCTGGCGGCGAATCGGCTCGGTCCAGTTGCGCAGCCCGAGCAGCTTCATCGCAGTCGGCGACCATGCGCCGCCGGCGACGACGATCGAATCGCAGTTCAGATCGAAGACGCGGCCGGTCTCGGCTTCGCCAGGCCCGTCCTGAGTCATCATGCGGACGAGGCCTTCGTCGGTGAGCGGCTCGTCGGCCTGCCAGCATTGGAGGCGCAAGCCTCGATTCGACGCTGTCGATTGCGTCGACGTAGATGCGATCGAGAAACTGCGCGCCGAGTTTCAGCGCGCGGCGCGCGGTAGTGCTCCTTGAGCAGGTTCGGGATTGATGAGCCCGTCGGCGGGCGAAAACGTCGCGCCGGCAATGCCGTCGAGCTTATCGATTTCGGGCACGCGGCGATTGACCTCGGCCGGCGTGAGCGCCTCGATCGGATGGCCGAGCTCGCGCTGGAGCGCGATATGTTCGAGCGCACCGGCCCAGGTGTCGTCGTCGTAGAGCCAGAGGTAGCCCTTCTGGCGAAAGCCAACTTCGTCGCGCACGCGCTCGTAGTACTCGATCGACGCGCGGCACAGCGCGATATTGACCGCGCTGCCACCATGTGGCGCGCACGCCGCCGGCGTTTTTTTCGCTCGAGCTGAGGCGTCCGCTGAGATCGATATCGACGGCAAGCGCTTTGAGCCCGCGCTCGGCCAGCCCCATCGCGACCGAACTGCCGACAACCGCCCGCGCCGATCACAATCACATCGAATCGCTCGCCCGCAAACATGCGAACGATTCTATCAAAGTAATCGTTTGTGAAACCCACCGTGGGTTTCACGCTTCCTTGGGCAGGGGTGACCCCTGCACCCAGTGTCAAAGATGCGGGACTTCGTCCCTGTTAGGAGGTTTTGGGCAGCCACCAAGGACAGGGCTTGTGCGGATGCCCGCGCTACTGCCAGTTATGTATTGATGTGCACGCTGGCGATTTATTTCCGGGCTACCCGCGATTGTCCCGTCGTCATCGCGGCCAATCGAGATGAGTTTCTTGAGCGGGCGGCTGGCGATCCCACTACCCTGCTAGAGCATCCGCATGTCGTCGGCGGGAAGGATCTCAAAGCCGGTGGGACCTGGCTGGGGATCAGCGAGCACGGTGTTGTTGCGGGGCTGCTGAATCGTCGCGCTGAGAATGGTGCGAATCCGGATGCGCGATCGCGCGGGCTGTTGTGCCTGGATGCGTTGCGGCGGCGGACTGCGGCCGAGGCGGCCGAGTTTGCGTCGCGCGAGCGCGGGTCGGACTATAATCCATTCAACTTGTTGATGGTGTCACGATCCGAGGCGTTCGTCGCTTACAATCGCGGCGCGTCGATCGAGGTGGTCGAAATCAAGCCTGGGCTGCATCTGCTGTCAAATCTCGACGTTGATGATTTCGAGTGTCCGAAGATCAGTGCGTCGTATGGAAAGTTCGCGGAGCTTGGGAATCGGACGGACTTTCAATGCGATCCGATCGGGCAATCGCGCGGCGCTGGGATCATTGCTAGCGGATCATAACACGCAGCTTGATTCGCGATCGGGGCGGCCCAACGCGCTGTGCCTGCATCTGGAAAATTATGGGACGCGGTCGTCGAGCTTGATTTTCATGCGTGAGGGGCCTGAGATTGCGCACTACTTTGCGCCGGGGCCGCCATGCGTGACGGCATATGCGCCGGCGATGGTGCCGCGAAGCAGCGAATGAGCGGACAACCTAACCCCCGGCCCCTTCCCTCGAGGGAAGGGGAGCAATCGCATAAGAAAGTCAGAGGGCTGAAGTAGGCGGCGATGCCGGTCAGGATGAAGCATCCGATGGCGATTGAAGCGGCGGCCAGGAAAATCGAGGCGAGGAACGGCGGCTCGATCACGAAGAACAGGATGAAGCCGGCGACAACCGCGACGACGCTCGCGATAATCGCGAAGACCATACTCACCGTGCGCAACTGCGCCATCGCGGATCTCCAGGTTGCCTTGACGCCATGGTGCAGCCGAGTATACGCCGTGGGTTCATCGAAAGCGGTGCGGGACGCGAACCGATTGGGGGTTTTGAATTGATGCGCATTAGCCGAAAGCCGATTGCCTGTCTGATTGTCGCGATTGCGGCCGCGGTTGCAACCGCGTATCCGGCTCGCGCGCAACTTGGCGAGTCGGGACTGAACTGGCAGCAGCGCTTTCTCGGGATCATCCCGCTCGTCAAGCCGGATCCGAAAGACCCGGTGGTGGTGACGGTCAACGGTGCGCCGATCACTGCGGCGGAAATCGCCGATTACGCCAAGACCGAAGCGCAGATGATCAATGCGACCAGCACCGAGGAATCGAAGGCGGTGTTTCGCGATGCGAGCGAGAATCTGATCAATCGCCAACTGCTGCTGCAGGAAGCTGCGAAGCGCAAGATCACGATTCCCGACGGCGAAGTGGCGCAGCGCGCGCGCGAGTTCCAGATCGCGGGCGCGGAGGGTCAGGCCGTGCCGGCGACCGGCGCGCCGGATGCGCAACTTATGAACGCGGTGCGCGGGTCGATGGAAATCGAGAAGATGCTCGACGACGAATTCAGCGCGCATCATGTGCAACCGACCGACGCGCAGGTCCAGAAGTACTACGACGAGCATCGCGATCTCTTCATCAAAGATCCCGGCGAGGTGCAGCTCGCGCATATCGCGGTGAAGCTGCCGCCCAACGCGACCGACGCGCAGAAGAAAGCGGGGGCCGAAAAGATAATCAAGATTTATAACGAGGCGAAAACTACCAAGGACTTCGCCGCGCTCGCGAAAAAAGACTCGGAAGACACGGAGTCGGCGGCGAAAGGCGGCGACCTCGGCTACTTTCGGCCCGGGCAGTTGCCGCCGGTGGTCGACAAGGTTGTGTTCGCCACACCGGTCGGTCAGGTGACGCAAATCGTCGAGTCGAATCTCGGCTACAGCTTCATCAAGGTGGTCGCCCGGCGCGGCGAGACGATTTCGCCGCTACCGGAAGTCAAGGTGAAGATTCAGTCGTTCATCCTCGACGAGAATGAGGACATGGTCGTGAAGGGGATGCTCAAGAAGCTCGCGAAGGTAGCGAAGATAGAATTCAAGACTCCGCCGGGGCGGAGCGCGTCGGCGAAGGACGGGGAGTAATACACTAAATCTAATGTGAAACCCCTCCGTGGGTTTCACGCTTCCTTGGGCAGGGGTGACCCCTGCACCCAGTGTCAAAGATGCGGGACTTCGTCCCTGTTAGAACTTAGGGGGGACGCCTAGACCAGTAGGCGGCCGCCTTCCAGCGTTAGTACTGTGCCGGTGGCGTAGTCGGTTTCGCATAAGAACCGCACGGCGCGCGCGACGTCTTCGGCGGTGCCGATCTTTTTTGTGAGGGTGCGGTTTACCAGGCGCTCCACTTCTTCCTTCGAGTAGTTTTCGGGAGGTATCACCATGCCTAGCGCGATGCAGTTCACCTGCACTTCGGGGGCTAGCTCTTTGGCAAGGGCTTTGGTGAGACCTATCAGGCCGCTCTTTGAGACGGAGTATGGAAGGTAGTCCTTGTAGGGGCGGATGCCGGCCCAATCGCCGAGGTTGATGATTTTTCCCGCGCGCTGCGTTCGCATCGCGGCGGCGGCGAACTTCGATAGGAAGAATGGCGCCTTCAGGTTGGTGACGAGGTTTGCGTCCCAGTCGTGCTCGGTGATTTCGGCAAGCGGTGTCGGCGCGAAAATCGAGGCGGAGTTCACGAGGATGTCGAGGCGGCCGAAGGCGTCGAGCACTTTCGCCACCAGTTGTTCGATTTCGGCGACACGCTCGAGATCGGCGCGGAAGGTTTGGGCGTTGCGCGCCGATCTCGGCGACTACTGCGTCGGCCTCAGAGTGCGAGGTGCGATAGTGAACTGCGATCGATCGCGCCGTGAGCGGCGAGGTCGAGTGCGATTGCGCGGCCGATGCGCCGGCCTGCGCCGGTTACGAGTGCGACTTTGTTTTTGAGGTTCATGCGGAGAGCTGGGTTCAGGTGTATCGGATACCTAGGAACCTAACCCCTAACCCCTTTCCCATAGTGGGAAGGGGAACCGGATCTTATGAGAGCGACGCGTGGATTGCTTTTACCAGGGCCAGGTTGTCGGAGTGGCCGGTCTTTGATGCGGTTATGTGCGCGTGCAGCGGACGGCCGACCAGGTAGAGGTCGCCGATCAGGTCGAGGACCTTGTGGCGCGCGAATTCGTCGGCGAAGCGCAGCGTTGTGTTCACGACTTTGTCGTCGTCGACGAGTATGGCGTTGTCCAGCCGAGCGCCGCCGCCGAGGCCCATCTGGTTGAGCTTGCGGAACTCGCGGACGAAGCCGAAGGTGCGCGCCGGCGCGATCTCGCGCATATATGCCTCGGGCGAGGTCAGCTCGAAGTGCACCTGCTGAACGCCGATCGGCTTCGGATAGTCGAGCGTATAGTCGATGATCAGATGGCTGGCGGGCTCGGCCTTGATGAATTCGCGACCCTCGCCTTCCTCGCCGATGACTATCTTGTGCTTGAGCCTGATCGGCTCGACGATTGCGTCCTGCTCGGTGAGTCCGGCTTCGCCGAGCTGCTTGCAGAACTCGAGCGCCGAGCCGTCGAGCGCGGGCACTTCGTCGTCGGTCTTGATAAGCAGGTTGGTGATGCCGAAGGCATGCAGCGCGGACAGCAGATGCTCCACGGTGCGGACGGAGCGGCCGCCGCTGGTGAGCGTGGTGTTGTAGCCCGGTGTCGGTGACGTTCTCGAAGCGGACCGGAATTGCGGTCTCGTCGGCGAGCGAGGTGAACACGATTCCGAATCCCGCCGGCGCCGGATGCAAGATGACTCCGGTCTTGAGGCCGGTATGCAGCCCCTGCCCGCCCATCACGATCGACCGCGCGACGGTGCGCTGCGGAATCGCGCCGGAGCGGATTGCCTTGCGGCCGGCGGCGCGCACTTCGGCACTCATCCCACGCGCGTTAGCCGGATCGGGGCCGGCGGAGTCGCCTTCGAGTGCGCGCGCGATTGAGGCGAGCAATCCGCTGACCGAGAACGGTTTCTGGATGAAGTCGGCGGCGCCGAGCTTGGTCGCGGCGACCGCGCTTTGAATATTGGCGTGGCCCGAGATCATGATCACCGGCACGCGCGGCTGCTCGGATTTGATCAGCCGCAGCAGCTCGATGCCGTCCATCTCGGGCATCCACACGTCGAGCAAAACGATCGCGGGGCTCTCGTGCGCGATGAGGTCCATCACACCCGGCGCATGGCCGGTATCTACGACGCGAAAGCCTTCGTCGCTCAGAATTCCACGCAAAGACGACCGAATCCGCTCCTCATCATCCACCACCAACACGGTCTCATTCACGTTAGATTTTCTCCGGGAAGCGCGCTTGTCCGCGCGCGGCAAGGGATCGCATCAGCCGGTTGCCTTTGCGAGTCGTTGAAGCTTAACAGGAAATTCCAGCACAAATCTACTTCCGCGCGGGCGGTTGTCGGTCACGCGGACGAAGCCATGATGGTCGGTGACGACCGCGGAAACGATCGCGAGTCCGAGGCCGGTGCCGCCTTTTTTGCTCGAGTAGTAGGGCTCGAAGATGCGCGTGCGCAAGCGCGGGTCGATGCCGGGGCCGTTGTCCGTAACTTCGAGCGTCACCAGCGAGTTGTCGGAAAGCCGGTGGCTGCGGACTTCGATTTTCGGGCCGGCGCCATTGTGATTGATGGCGGTGACGGCGGCCACGGCGTTGTCGAGCAGGTTGACCAGCGCGCGCTTCATCGCGTCGCGATCGATCGGAATGAGCGGAATCTCGGGGTCGAGCGCGAGCGCGAACTCAACGTTGGGATTGGCCTCGCGGAAATTTGCGACGGTCTCGCCGGCGAGCGCGTTGATGTCGCCGGGCACTGGATTCAGATGCGGCATCCGCGCGAACGCCGAAAATTCGTTCACCAGCCGTTTGAGATCCTCGACTTCGCCGATGATCGTTTTGGTGCATTCTTCGACCAGCGTCGACTCGATTCCCGGACGTGCACCGAGCTGGCGGCGGAGCCGTTCGGCTGAGAGCTGAATCGGCGTCAACGGATTCTTGATCTCGTGCGCGATTCGGCGCGCGACTTCGCGCCACGCCTCCATCCGCTCGACCTTGGCAATCTGGCTGACGTCCTCGAAGAACAGCACGGTGCCGGCCGGTTCGTCGGGGGCGTCGCCGAGCGGGCTCGCGGTCATCATCAGCTCGGTCTCCGCGCCCGCGACTTCGAGCTTGACGGTCGAGCGAGCTTCGCGCGGGCGCGTGGCAAAGGCGAATACGTCGTCGAGCACGCGGGCCAGCGCAGCCGGGAATGCGCCCTGGTAGTTGCGGCCGATGACGTCGCCGGCGCGAAGGTCGAGCAGCCGCTCAGCGCATGGATTGATCATGGTGACGACGCCTTCGTGGTCGAGGCCGACGACACCCGCCGACACGTTGCGCAGCAATGTCTCGGTGTACTGGCGGCGGCGCTCGAGTTCGGCGGCGGACGCGCGCAGGTCGGCGGTCATCTGGTTGAACGAATCGACCAGTTGGCCGATCTCGTCATCGCCAACGGCGGGGATACGAAAATTAAGGTCGCCGCCCGCGATCGCCTGCGTCCCGCGTGCGAGCAGCTTGATCGGGCCGGTGATTCCGCGCGAGAGAAATATTCCGAACCAGCTCGCCAGCGTGACCACCACCAGCCCGATCAGCACCAGCGTAATCAGGTAGCTGTTCATGATGGGCTGGCGAAGAATTCGCAGCTGAAAGTAATCCTCGGAGACGCGCGAGATGTTGGTCGCGCGGGTCGCAAGGCTTTGAGGCAGATAGTAATCGACCAGCACAGCGCCGAGGACGTTGTCGGTTTCACTCGAGACGTAAATCGGCGCGGAGCCGCGCATCACGTCGGCGCTGCCAAGGCGATCGGTGCGTGTGAGCGCCTGGCCCTTCAGCGTCTGCGAGATGATCGGCGAATCGGGTGACGCGCCGATTCCGGTGGGCGTCTTGGGACTGATGTCGATTAGCAGCAGCTTGCGATCGGCGGAGAAGACCTCGATGGTGCCGAGGTTGTACTCCTCCTGGCGCTTGTTGATGAACGCCTTAAGTTCGTCGCGCTTCTGCGGAGCGAGCAGGCCCTGCGCCGAGATTTCTCCGGCGAGCACGCGCGCGAAATGCGACGCGTTGTTGGCGGAGTTCAGATAGTAGGTCTTCGCGATCTCGAGCGAGTCGTTGAGAATTTGTTCGTACTCGGGATTGAACCAGCTGTTGATGTCGGCGTGCAGGAACACGCCCGAGACGTAGAGCAGGAACGCGCTCGGGATTAGCGCTACCGCGATGAATCCTGTAACCAGCCGGACCTGGAATTTTGAGCCGATGTATCCGCGGCGTCGCTCGAAGATGACCTTGGCGAGATTGCGTCCGACCAGGAACAGCATCAGGCCGAGCAGCAAAAAACTCAGGTTGAAGAGCGAGATGACGGCGAGGTTCGAGACCAGCGAGGTGTGGCGCGTGAGCGGCGGCAACTCGGTCTGCGCGAATACGAATGCGATCAGCGTTGCGCCGGCCACCCCGACGGCGATCAGCTCGCGGCGGCGCCGCTTGCGCTCTGCAAGCCGATGCGGGCTTACGGACTTTTGCGCTGCCAATTCGTCAACGCCTCATCAGCGAAAAGAGTATCGTCGCGATAACGCTGATTAGAATGCTCGTGGCGAGCGGAAAGTAGAAAGTGAAGTTGCCGCGGCGAACGTAGATGTCACCGGGAAGTTTGCCGACGTACGGCACCGACGAAAATCCCCACAGCGCCAAGCCCACGACGATGATCGCGATTCCGGCGAAGACCAGGCTTTTTCCTATCGGCGCCATCGGAGTCACACTGGCCCGATTGTACAAGACGGGCGCCCCTTACAATACAAGGGCGGCCTACCCTGCCCGCCGTTTAGGCGTGGGCGTGTGCGTGGCCTCCCGCTTTGGCCCCGGCGGCCTCGCGCGCCGCATGCGTCTCCTTGATTATTTTATCGGCGACCGGCGCCGGCGCCTCCTCGTAATGCGAGAAGTGCTGCTCGAATGAGCCGCGGCCCGACGTGATCGAGCGCAGGTCCGGCGCATACTTCAGCACCTCCGACATCGGCACTTGCGCCTTGATCACCTGGCCGTTGCCCTTACTGTCCATGCCGAGAACCTTGCCGCGGCGCGCGTTCAGGTCGCCGATCACGTCGCCCATGCATTCGTCGGGGCATGCAACTTCGATCGCGACGATCGGCTCGAGGATAATCGGTCGTGCTTTTTCGAGGCACGCTTTGAATCCCATCGAGGCCGCGATCTGAAACGCCATGTCCGACGAATCGACGTCGTGGTAACTGCCGTCGAAGACGGTGACCCTCACGTCCACCATCGGATAGCCGGCGAGGAATCCCTCGGGCAGCGTGTTGCGCACGCCCTTCTCGACCGACGGAATAAAGTTGCGCGGGATGACGCCGCCGACGATATTGTCGACGAACTCGAAGCCCTTGCCTCGTGGCATCGGCTCGATTTTCAGCCAGCAATCGCCGTATTGCCCGCGGCCGCCCGACTGGCGCTTGTACTTGCCTTGCGCCTCGGCGCGTCCCTTGATGGTTTCCTTGTAGGGAACCTTGGGCGCCTGCAACTCGACATCGACGTTGAACTTGCGGCGCAGCTTCTCGACCGTGATCTCGATATGCATCTGGCCGGTGCCCGACAAGATGATGTCGTGGGTCTGCGGGTCGCGATGCATCTCGAGCGCGAGGTCCTCCTCGATCAGTTTCTGCAGCGCGCCCGACGACTTCTCCTCGTCGCCCTTGGTCTTGGGACGAATCGCGAAAGAGATTACGCCGTTGGGACGCGTCAGCGGCGGCATCACGAGGACCGGCGCCTTCTCGTCGCATAGCGTGTCGCCGGTGGTGGTGTCCTTGAGCTTGGCGACGGCGACGATTTCGCCGGCGATCGCGCTCGCGATGGGCGACTGCTTCTTGCCCTCGAGCCGCAATAGCTGGCCGAAGCGCTCTTTCGATTCGCGCGTCGAGTTGAACACAGGCGCATCGGTCTGCGCGTGGCCCGAAATTATGCGGAAGATCGAAAGCTTGCCCGCGAATGGATCGATGATCGTCTTGAACACCAGCGCTGCAAACGGCGCAGCCGGATCCGCAGGACGGCTGACAGGCTCGCCGGTCGTGGGATTCTGGCATTCCACCGGCGGACGTTCGTTTGGCGCGGGCAGGTACGTCGTGATGGCGTCGAGCAGCGGCGCGAAACCGATATTCTTTGCGCCCGAGCCGCAGAAGCACCGGCGTGATCTTGCGCTCGACGACGGCCGCATGCAGCGCCGCGCGAACTTCGGCATCGTCGAGAGTGCCCTTGTCGAGATATTTTTCGAGCAGCGCGTCGTCGGTCTCCGCCACCGCCTCGAATAGCGCCGTGCGCGCCGCTTCCGCTTGAGTCTTGAGATCGCCGGACAGTTCCTCTTCCTTGAATTTGCCGCTGGTGTCGGCGTAGGTGAGCGCCTTCATCGCGAGCACGTCGACGACGCCTTTGAAGCCGAGCTCCTCGCCAATCGGGATAGTCAGCGCGACGGCGCGCGCGCCGAGCACCTTCTCGAGGTCCTTCATCGCGGCGTCGAAGCTGGCTGCGCTCGCGATCGAGCCGCGACACGAATGCAATTCGCGGCAAGCTTGAGATTCTCGGTCGCGGCCCAGATTTTTTCGGACTCGACTTTGGTGTCAGCGCCCGGACTGATCAGCATCACGACGCCGTCGACCGCGCGCAGCGTGGTCAGCGTCTCCGGCAGGAACGCGGTGTAGCCGGGCGTGTCGGCGAAAATTACTTCGGTCTTTTTCCAGTTGAGATGATTGAACGAGGAGCTGATCGAAATGTGATGCTTGGTTTCTTCGGGCTCGAAGTCCATCGCGGCCGAGCCGTCGTCCGGCCGGCCCAATCTCGGCGTCGCGCCTGCGGTGAAGAGCATCGCGTCGGCGGCCTGCGTCTTGCCGGTACCGCCCTGGCCCACGATTGCGATTGTCCGAAGCCGTCCGATTTCCTCCACAGCCATGGAGTTCACCTCTCAGCTTTGCCCGCCGGGGACCAGCGCCGATTTCAGAGCGCCGCGCCCCGAACGATGCAGTTATTTCGCCTTCGTCACATAAGCCTACTCGTACGCCCCCTCCACGCTCACCTCACCCGCGACAATTCGCTCGACGCGGTCTCCGATGTCTAGCAGCAGTGCACCCGTCGCGTCGATTCCTTTCACCACGCCCAGTCTGACGCCGGTCGCCGTCGACAATCGCGATGCGCCTGCCGGTCAGCGCCGAGAAGCGCTCCCACGCAGGGCGGACCGCGTCGAAGCCGCGCGTCAGAGTTTCCATATAGCGAGAGTCGAGCAGATTAAAAAGCGAATCGGCGATCGCAATCCGGTCGCATGCGTGGCCCGGTCGCGATACGCATCGAGGTCGCTTTGTCGCGCAGGTCGGGCGGGAATGTCGTCGGCGGCGAGATTGATATTGATGCCGATGCCGAGCAGCACGCAGTCGAGATTCTGGCGCGCGTCGGTGACGGCCTCGGCAATGATGCCGCCGGCCTTGCGCCCGCGCAGCCACACGTCGTTGGGCCACTTGAGCGCGACAATCCCCGGCGCTTCACGCTCGAGCGCCTCGGCGGCCGCGACGCCGGCGACCAGGCTCATGCGCGGCACGTCGGCGAGCGGAATCGGCGGGCGCAGAATTATCGTCGTGTAGAGATTGACGCCCGACGGCGAATGCCACGTGCGGCCCATCCTGCCCCGCCCCGCCGTCTGCTGCTCGGCGATAACCAGCGTGCCTTGGTCGGCGCCGCTCGCGGCCAGCTCGCGCGCGGCTTCCTGGGTGGAATCGATTTCGTCGAAATAGTGGATTCGCCAGCCGATCCGGCCCGGCGCGCCTCGTTCGATAGCCAAGATATGGATTCTGAGGCATTACTTTAAGTTCTCAGACATCGGGCGCGCGAGGCGCCCGCCGATCAGACTCCGTCGATTCTCATGCTGATATCCAGAAATCGCGCCGAATGCGTCAGCGCACCGACGGAGATCAGGTCGGCGCCGGCCTCCGCAATCGCGCGAACGGTCTCGAGCGTCACGCCGCCGGAAACTTCGAGCTGAACTTCGGTCCCGCCAACGCGCGCGCTTTGCGAATATCGTCGAGGGTCATGTTGTCGAGCAGGATCGCGTCGGCGCCGGCTTTAAGTGCTTCTTCAACTTGTGCGAGCGTCTCGCATTCGATTTCGATTTTGAGCGTATGCGGCGCGATTCTGCGCGCGCCTTCGATCGCCTTCGTCACCGTGCCGGCCGCCGCGATGTGGTTCTCCTTGATCAGCACGCCGCTGTCGAGGCCGAGGCGATGATTGTGCCCGCCGCCGACCCGGACCGCGTACTTCTCGACGACGCGCAGACCGGGATGAGTCTTGCGCGTGTCGATAATCTTCGCGCGAGTGCCTGCGACCGCATCGACGAACGCGCGCGTCGTCGTCGCGATTCCCGAGAGCAACTGCACGAAGTTGAGCGCAGTGCGCTCGCCAATCAGCAATCCCGCGAGCTTGCCGTCGATTTCAGCGAGCACGTCGCCCGCCTTCAGTTCGTGCGCCTTCCGGCGCGAGCGCGACGATCCGCGGCTCCGCGCCCGCCTGCCGCATCACCGGCTCAATCAGGACGCCGCCAGCGAGAATCATCCGCGGCTCTTTGACGGTGATCCGCGCGCGGCCCATCGCGCCCGGCGCAACAGTCGCAGCGGTAGTGATATCGCCCTGCCCCACATCCTCAGCAAGCGCCCGCTTGATGAGGTCGGTCGGGATCGAATTGCTTGAACAGTTCCACAGCTATCCGCGAACTACGCTTTCATCCCGAGTTTCTGCGCGGGCTCTTATTTTTTGTGTCATTCTGAGCGGAGCGAAGAATCCCGGATCTTTCTCGGCGCGCGCCGTTGCACGCCATGCCAATACGCGTCGATGCGCAGAGCCCGTGGTATTGAGCAAAGCGATCATAGCCGCGGTTGAAGGTGCTTGTCTCCGCACTGCATCCGGGATTCTTCGCTGCGCTCAGAATGACACGGACGGTTCATGCCGAATCGCCGAGTTGTTGAAGTTGCTCTTTCAGCAAGTATCGCTGACCTCGAAGAGCTTCGCGGCGCTGCTCGACCTCTGTTCTGGTTTCGGGATCTGCTTTGGTCAAGAAACGCTGGATCGTTCAGCCGCGCCTCGTGCTGAGTGAAGTGCTTGTCGACTTCCGCCAGTTGTTTTCGAAGTTTCTGGCGCGCGACCTCGAAGTCGTAGCCCTCAGGCGCAGCGCAGTCCAACATCGCCGAAGGATGCCTGCTGTGAAGACTACCTTCGGTCGTCGGGGTTCATCGTTGTGCGTCGACGCTCTCGAGTTTCGCGAGCGTGATCGCATAAGGCAGCCACGCTCAAATTGCTCGTATCGACGTTTCGGTCACCCGCTTCATCGGTCGCCTGAACACGTTGTCCCGGATGCCAACCGAGCAGCGAACGCAGCGAGTTCATTGCTTCGGTCGCCTCGATGCAGCGATTCATCGCGAGTTCTTCTTCCGGTGACAGCGGATTGCTTCGCTGACGGCTCGGGATACTTCGCGATTGGCAGATGCGGCGCGAGATTCGGCTCGTCGAGGTACGGGCGAATCACCTGCCAGATTTCCTCGGACACGAACGGCATGAACGGATGCAGCAGGCGCAGCATCTTGTCGAATACGTTGATCAGCACCCATCGCGCGGCCGCCTGACGCTCGCCGCCCGCCTTGAGCGGCTCCTTCGACAGCTCGATGTACCAGTCACAGAACTCGTGCCAGATGAACTGGTAGAGCTTCATCGCGGCGACGTTGAATTCGTACGCGTCGATCGAGCTGCTCACTTCGCGGATCGTCGTCGTCGAGACGCGACAGGATCCATCGCTCGGCCAGTCCGAGCTTCGCGATTTCCACCTTCGGCAGCGGCTGCGGCGCGCCTTCGAGGTTCATCATCACGAAGCGCGCCGCGTTCCAGATCTTGTTGGCGAAGGCGCGCGACGCGGCGAAGCGGTCGTGCGACAGGATCACGTCGCGGCCCTGCGCCGCCAACTGCGCCAGCGTGAAGCGCACCGCGTCGGCGCCGTACTGATTCATCAAGTCGAGCGGGTCAACCACGTTGCCCTTCGACTTGGTCATCTTCTTGCCGAGCTCGTCGCGCACCAGCGGCGTGATGTACACGTCCTTGAACGGCACCTTGTCGGTGAACTCGAGCCCGAACATCATCATGCGCGCGACCCAGAAAAAAATGATGTCGAAGCCGGTCAGCAGCAGGCTGGTCGGGTAGTAGCGCTCGAAATCGGCGTGTACTCGGGCCAGCCGAGCGTCGACAACGGCCACAGCCCGGAGCTGAACCAGGTGTCGAGCACGTCGTCGTCCTGGACGATGTCGGAGCCGTCGCACTCGGGGCATCGCGACGGGCGCTCGGCGGCGACGATCAGATGATCGCATCGCACGCATCGGTAGGCGGGAATCCGATGGCCCCACCATAGCTGGCGCGAGATACACCAGTCGTGGATGTTTTCGAGCCAGTTGAAAAAGATGTTCTCCCAGAACTTGGGATGGAAGGTCGTGTCGCCCTTGCGCACCGCCTCGATCGCGCGATCGGCCATCGCGCGCATGCTGAGGAACCACTGCTCGGAGAGCATCGGCTCGACGACGCGTGTCGCATCGCGAGCATACGCCGACCGCGTGCTTGTGCGGCTCGATCTTTTCGAGCAGGCCCGCGACTTCGAGATCCTTGACGATCTGCTTGCGCGCGTCCTCGCGCGACAGCCCGCGATACGCGCCGCCGTTCTCGTTCATGTGCGCGGTGCTGTCGATCATCGAGATCTGCTCGAGGTTGTGACGCTTGCCCAGCTCGAAGTCGACCGGGTCGTGCGCCGGCGTGATTTTCAGCGCGCCGGTGCCGAATTCGCGATCGATCGCGGCGTCGGCGATGATCGGAATCTCGCGCCCCACCAGCGGCAGGCGAAGCAGTCTTGCCGACGTACGACTTGTAGCGCTCGTCGTCGGGATTCACCGCGACCGCGGTGTCACCGAGCATCGTCTCGGGCCGCGTCGTCGCGATGGTGATCGAGCCGGTGCCGTCCGCGAGCGGATAGCGGATGTACCAGAGGCTGCCCGGCGACGTCCTTGTGATCGACTTCGAGGTCGGACAGCGCCGTCTCGCATCGCGGGCACCAGTTGATGAGCCGCTTGGCGCGGTAGATGAGCTTCTTGTTGTAGAGATCGACGAAGACTTTCGTCACCGCCTGCGAGAGGCCCGCGTCGAGGGTGAAGCGCTCGCGGCTCCAGTCGCATGACGCGCCGAGCCGGCGCAACTGGTTCAGGATGCGGTTGCCGTAGGTCTCGCGCCATTCCCAGACGCGCTCGACGAACGCGTCGCGGCCGAGCTGATGGCGGTCCTTGCCTTCTTTCGCGAGGTCCTTCTCGACCGCGTTCTGCGTCGCGATGCCGGCGTGATCGGTGCCGGGCAGCCACAGCGTGTTGTAACCCTGCATCCGGCGCGTGCGCACGATGATGTCCTGCAGCGTGACGTTGAGCGCGTGGCCGAGATGGAGCTGGCCGGTGACGTTGGGCGGCGGGATGACGACCGAGAAAACTTTGCCCGGGCGCGCCGGATCGGCCTTGAAGTAGCCGAGGTCGATCCACTTCTGAAACCATCGTTCTTCAGCGGCCTTCGAATCGAATGTCTTGGGCAGATCCACCTGTGTCGCTCCGTCGAAAAAAGGGCGGCCGTGTAAAAAAGGGCGCGCGCCCTTCGCTCAAATCATATTGTCCCGCCGGTCGCCTCTCAAGCGCGATCCGCGACGCCGATGCGCCGCGGATCTACAGCTTGTAAAATCGCGCCGCTTAATAATATCGTGCGCATGCTTGGGACTTGGGGATCGAGCTGTATTCGACTCGCGAGGAGGAATTTCAATGGCTGACGCGTTTCGGAAACTGGGGATGGCGGCCGCGCTGGGGACGTTGCTGCTGGCAGGCGGAATTTCGGGTTGCAGCTCGATGTCCACCGACCACGTCGATTGCAACGTGGTGAAGCTGCAGCAGCAATCGGGCCGCTCCGACGCCGAGATTGCGTCTGCTATCGGCGGCAGCGAAGCGGACGTCGCCAAGTGCCACGGAGCGGAGCATACGGGCAACAAGGACTCGACCAGCGCCGTCGCCCATTCTGCCTATTAGGCCGCCGCGACCGCGGGGCCTGAATAAATTGGTGCGAGAGAGGGGACTTGAACCCCTACGAGCTTGCGCTCACAAGGTCCTGAGCCTTGCGCGTCTGCCATTCCGCCACTCTCGCGAGCGAGGCAAGAGTATACGGTTTAACCGGCTGATGATTCCAATTCAAGACGGTATTTCAGAATTCGCGCGGACTGTCTTGAGCGCGCGGCGCACAGTGCAACACAATCAGCAGTTACGATGAGTGAACGGGTTCGCGGCGCTATTGTGCTTGCGCCGGCGCCGAGGGCGGGTGCGTCGTCGCTCGCGCTGGACTTGAGTGCGGGTGACGGGCTGTCGAGCCGGATGCTTGGTGAGCGCGGATGGCGGGTCGTCTCGACCGAGTATCGCACGCGCAACCGCGGCTGGGTCGCGGTCAACCTCGACAACGACCTTCCCTTTCGCGACGCGAGCTTCGACCTGGTGATGATGCTCGAGGTGATTGAGCATCTCGCAGACATCCCGCACATGCTTGGCGAAATCGCGCGCGTGATGCGGCCGGGTGCGGTCGCCATCATCACAACGCCCAATCGCCTGAACGTCAGCTCGCGCATACATTACCTGCTGAGCGGTTACTACAAGGGACGGCGCGCGCCGCTGGCGTACAAATATCGCGTTGCCGACGGGCGCAACTGGCATGTGATGGGCCTCAACGATCTGCATTGGATTGCGTGGGGCGCTGGCCTGCGGATGGACACGGTCGGGCGCAGCCGGCGCAAGATGCGGTCGAGAATCCTCGCGCCGATACTGTGGCCGTTCATCGCGGGGTTCTCGTGGATGCTTTACGGCCGCGAGAAAGATCCGAAGCAGCGCGAAATAAATCGCGAACTGCTCGGCTTCATGACCAGCGCGAGCCTGCTGATGGACGAAAACATCATCATGCGCTTTCGCAAGATTGAAGGGCGTTGAAGACGTCGGTGATCATCGCGACTCACAACCGGCCCGATTCGGTGCGGCGGCTGATTGCGAGCCTCGCGACCGAACTTGCGGCAGGTTCGCGCGAGGTAATCATCGCTGAAAATGGCACACCTGCGCCGATGCCAATTGCACCCGAAGCCGCGCCGCTCAAGCATCTGCACGAAGCGCGCGCCGGAAAATGCCGTATCCAGAATCGCGCAATCGCGGAAGCCTCGGGAGAGATACTCGTTTTCCTCGACGACGATCTGGTCGTCGCGCCGGGTTACCTCGAGGCGGTCGAGAGCTTTTTCGATACGCATCGAGAGTATGCAGCGATGAAGGGACGAATCCTCGCAGCCGAAGATCCCGAAAAAAAGGCCGGGCCAATGGCCGTCTACCTGGACTTGCCGATTGTCGATCACGGCGAAGAAGTTGTCGAGGTGCGCGGTGTGCTCGGCGCGAACATGGCGTTTCGCGCGGACGCGCTCAAACAGGTTGGGACCCTTCGATGAGCGCCTCGGCCCGGGCGCGTGCGGGCATGAAGAGGAAACCGAGATGTCGCAGCGGATGCGGCGCGCGGGTTTTCGAATCGGGTACGCACCCAGGGCGGTCGTCTATCACGAAGTCGATCCGTCACGCGCGAATCGCGAACGCTTCATCAGAATCGCGCGCGAGCGCGGGCGGTGCCGGATGCTGCACGAAGAAGCATTCGGCGTTCGATGTGATTCTGAAGAACGCGATCGCTTGGGTGCGCCTGCGAATTGCGCAAGTCACACGCGCAAGCATCTCGCGAATCGCGCGAGAGGAGCGCAGACTCGCGATCGCGCGCGGCATGTTCGACGGCCTCGGCGGGTGATTTCAGTGGGTGCAGGGATCACCCCTGCCGAAGGAAGCGTGAAACCCACCGCGGGTTTCACATTCAATGAAGTGACTTGCCCTTCCCCTATCCTATTGATTCGATCAGCGCGCCGAGTTCGTGCGCGTAGCGCGCCCAGGTGAATCTTTCGGCGGTTGCACGCGCGTCGGCGGCGAGACTCGTGGGCGCGTCGAATAAGGCGCCGAGGCGAAGCGCCAATTCGCCAACGTCGTCAGGATTCTCGACGCGAAATCCGCGCATCGATGGCGGGATGACCTCCGCGACGCCCGAGAAAGCGCTGGTCATAGCGGGTAGTCCGCTGGCCATCGCTTCCATGACGACGTTGCCGAACGGCTCGAACAGCGACGGCATCGCAAAAGCGTCGGCCGCGTGAAAGATCGCCTCGACGTTTGGTTGCGGGCCGGTGAAGACTACTCGCGAGCCAACGTTCAGAGCGTTGGCGCGCCGGATGAATTTGTCGGTATGTCGGTCGGCGCCAACCACTAGCAGGAATGCGCCGCCGGCGACCAGCGGCCACGCCTCGATCAGGAATCCCAAGCCCTTGCGTGCGAAGCCGTTGCCGACGAAGGCGACCACGCGCGCGCTGGCCGGCACGATGAATTTTTGGCGCAGAGCCGCACGCGCGGAAGGATCAGACGCAGGACGAAAGCGTTCGAGATCGACACCGTTGTAAATCGTGACCGTGTTTTCTGGCGCGAGGCCGAACTCTCGAATCAGATCGTCGCGGACGAAATTCGACACCGCGATCGTGCGCTTGAGGCCGGGATTTCGGAACGCCTGACGCTCGACGAGCATCTGCACCTGATGATACGGGCTAAGGCGCATCGCCGTCGCACCGAGCGCGCCACGCCACTTCCGGGCCGCGCGGAGGTAGCTGGCATGCGCACCGCCGCCGGATCGCATCACATCCGCCCCGACGCATCGCGCGAAGCTCAGCACCACGTCATTGCCGGCGCGGCGTGCCGCCGGCGCGGCCGACCATGCGAAGCGAACCAGCGACAGCGCGCGTCCCAGCCTTGGACCGCCGCCGACCCGGCGAACATCGCAGTCGCCGATTGCGCCGCGAATCTCGTCGGCGAAAATCGTGACCTGATGGCCCGCGGCGCGGAGGCCCTCCGCCGTGACGATTAGGTCGCGCTCGGTGCCTCCGCCCGCGCTGTCGAAGCGGCGCGTCAGCAGAGCTAGCCGCATTGTCCGACACTCGCGGTTGCCGGCGCGAAAAGATGCGCGACCGCCTGCCATATGATAATTTTCTGCGCGGGATGTGAGGTGGGGGTATGATCGAAATTCAATGCACCAGTTGCCATACCCGTTATCGGATTGACGAGCGGGTCCTGCCCGACGATACACCGACCTTCAAGTGCTCGCGATGCGGCCACGTGTTCAACGCCGACCCGGTGCCGGCGAGAGTGCGCAAACCCGCTCCACCAGCAGTTGAAAGCGAATCGCAACCGGCGCGCACGATCCGCACCGCGCGGCCGCGTCCAGCCGCACTCAGGTCGCAAGTCGAAAGCGACGTCGTCAAGCGCGCGGAATCGCGGCCTGCGACGGTGCCTGCGCCGCAAGTTCGGGCCCAGCCGGTTCAGGCGCCGGAACTGCGCGAGCCCGTCGAGCGAAAAACGCTGGAGCCTGTGCCGGAAGAGCCCCAGGTTCGGCGCGAGAAAGTTCGCGATGAAGTCGTCGAGGCCGACGATCCCCTCAATCGCACCTTTGGCGACCGCGAGCAGAAAGCGGACACCGGCGAAAATCTGAGGTTTGATTTCAGCGACGAACGCAAGGAAGTCGGCGACGAGCCGTCCGAGCATGAGCTTGAGCGCGATGAGCCTGATGACGGTGGATGGCAGGTGGGCGATTTGCCGGATGAGTTCGCGTCCGCGCCGATTCGGCGCGCGCCGACTATGATGGAGGAGCCGCAGCCTGCTCCGCGCCCGACGCCAACGCCGGTGCGTCGGATGGCATCTCCGCTGATTGCGGACGCGCCCCGTTTCGCGCCGCCCGCGACGCCCAAGGCCGGTGGATTCCAGCTCGGTCAGGCCGACGACGAGCAAACTGAGCCGGTGTCGCCGAGCGCAACTCATGCGTCGGGATTTTTTCTTGCGATTTTTTTCTTCGTGGCGATCGCTTTCCTTGGCGTAAGCGCGCTCATCTGCGACGAGCCAGCCGCCAGCGCACGCATCCTGAGCCAGGCGCCGCGAATCGGCGATTACTTTGCGCGTCCGATTGTCCCCGCGATGCTGGTGGCGCTGCAAGATGTCCGCTCGGAGTATTACACGCTCAAGGGCGGTCATGTCGCGCTGGTGATCACCGGCAATGCGCAAAACGTTGGCGCGCGCCCGCTGCACCTGGTCGAAATCGACGCGAACCTGATCGGCGACGGCGCGCATCCGCTCGCCAGCCAGATCGTCTATTGCGGCAACGAGCTTTCGGCCACGATGCTCGGTGAGATGACGCCGCGCGAGATCGAATTTTCTCAGGCGTTGAGTCCGCAGAAGGCATTCGCGATTGAGCCGTCGGCGTCGGCCCCGTTCCTGATGGTGTTCATCGATCCTCCCGCGGGCGCCGGCAAAATCAGGATCGCGGTATCGAAGGCGGTCGCTCCCGATTCCGCCCCCGCGCCTGAGCCGCCGGCGTAGTCGCGCGACTATTCCTTCTCGCGCGCGAGCAGCTCGGCGTATTCTTCCGCGTCCATCAGGTCGTCGAGATCGCTCATGTCCGTAATCTTCACCTTGATCAGCCAGCCGTCGCCGTACGGATCCTCGTTGACGGTCTCGGGACTCTCGGGCAGATCTTCGTTGATCTCGATCACGGTGCCGGTGACGGGCGCGTAGATATCGGAGACGGCCTTGACCGACTCGACGACGCCGAACGGATCGTCCTTGCTGATCTTGTCGCCGACCGCGGGCAATTCGATGTACACGATCTCGCCCAACTGGTCCTGCGCATGATCGGTGATTCCAACGGTCGCGACGCTGTCTTCAGTCGCGACCCATTCATGCTCTTTCGAATATTTGAGCCCCTGCGGGATCTCCATGACTCCTCCGGAAATCGTGAGCGGTGCGCGTTCGTCGCGACAATCCGATCACGTATCGCGTCCAACTTCATGAAGCGCAGCGGCGCGAGTTTTGTCAAGTTCCGATTCGCCCTGTCATGAGCGTCCATCATCCGCCAGACTCTTGACTGTCGCGCGTCGATGGCGTTAGCGGTCGGGCGCATGCGGAGGACGTGATTGCATGAATGTCGGCATTCCAACTGAAATCAAATCCGACGAGCAGCGCGTGTCGCTGACGCCGGCGGGCGTCGCCGCTTTGCGCGCACACGGTCATAACGTGATGGTGCAAGCGGGAGCCGGCGTCGGCAGCGGATTCGCGGACAACGATTATCGCAAGGCGGGCGCCGCGATTGTCAGCGGTGCGGCGGGAGTCTGGCTCCGCTCCGACATGATTCTGAAGGTCAAAGAACCGCAGCCGCCCGAGTATCCGCTGATGCGCGCCAGCCAAATCCTTTTTACCTATCTTCATCTCGCCGCGGATCCGCGCCTGTCGCGCGAGCTGATCCGCCGCCGCGTGACCGCGATCGGCTACGAAACGATTCAACTCGAAGACGGGAGCCTGCCGCTCCTGGCGCCGATGAGCGAAGTCGCGGGACGGCTCGCCATCCAGGCGGGCGCATGGTGCCTGCAGGCGCGCAGCGGCGGCCGTGGCGTCCTGCTAAGCGGAGCGTCCGGAGTGCGTCCAGGCAAGGTCGTCGTGCTCGGCGGCGGAATCTCGGGGCTCAACGCATGCCGTGTCGCGGCGGGCGTCGGCGCCGAAGTGACGATCATGGATATTAACCCAACGCGACTGCGCTATTTGAGCGACCTGCTCGGCGGGCGCGTGACGACGGTGATGTCGAATCGCGCGACGCTGGATGAGGAGGTCACCAACTGCGATCTCGTGATCGGCGCGGTGCTGGTGCCGGGCGCGCGCGCTCCGCGGCTGCTGAGCGCCAGGATGGTCGCGCGGATGCGTCCCGGCGCGGCGATTGTCGATCTGTCGATCGATCAAGGTGGAATCGCGGAGACGTCGGCGCCGACGACGCACGCGCGCCCGACCTTCATCCGCAACGGCGTTGTCCACTACTGCGTGACGAACATGCCCGCGATGGTGCCGCATACATCAACCTACGCACTCACCAACGCGACGCTGACCTACGCGCTGGAAATCGCGGACCGCGGAATTCTCGAAGCGGGCCAGCAGAACGCCGCGGTCCGCCACGGTCTCAACATCTTCGACGGCCACGTCGTGCATCCAGCGGTGGCGAGCGCTCTCAAGATGAAACCTCACTCGCCGTGGTCTTGAATAGTGGGTGTAGGGGGCGCCCCTGCCGAAGGAAGTGTGAAACCCACGCGGGTTTCACATCAAATTCAGTAGATTCCGTTCGGTCCCGTGTTGTATCTCTGCTGGCCCGACTTGAGTTCGCCGTAGGTGCCGGTCTCGAAGCGCTTGACGTTTTGATTCAGGTTGAGGTCGCCGTGAAGATCGGCGACGGCCTCCTTCACGCCTTCCTGCGCGATTTCGTGAGCACGCACCCAGCGACCGGACCGCTGCACAAAATTCGCGAAGTCGAAGATATTCTGACTCAGCGCCGCCTGCGTTTTGGCGAACTTCGCCGTCCACACGACTTGACCGCTCTTGAGATCGACAAACTTGAGCGAGAACGCCACCGAGGCCGGACTCGAGGCCGCATAGTCCGCCCCGACGCGTTCCTTGTATCTCTCGACCGTGCCATACATCACGCCGTCGGCGGACACGTCGTGGCCGAGCTTGAGCGCATTCTGATCGAGGTTGCCCAACGTTGTGGGAGGCATCTTTTGCATCGCATCGGCCACGTCCTGCTCCGGGATCGGGATCCCATCCTCCGGCCACCGCGACCTGGCTGTAGAGCTCGGCGCTGATTGCTTCTGCCGCTCCTGGAGCCAGCGGCTCGCCGCCGCCCGGAGCGGCCTCGATCAGCGGCATCACGGCGATACGATTGATTGCGACAGTTTTGATCGAGCGTACCGCGTGCGATTTGACGTCGCGCTGGTTGATCGCGTCGCTCACCGCGCCGGTGGTGGAATTGACGGCGTCCGCCGCAAGCGTGGTGCATCCAGCCGCCAGCGATAGCGCACCCGCCACCAACGTCATCCGCGCCGCCACCGCAATCCAAGCGGCCTTCATGATGTCACCTTGATCGACAGTTCCTTGAGCTGACGCGGATCGACTTCAGACGGCGCGCCGCTCATCGGGTCAACCGCCTTTTGCGTCTTGGGAAACGCAATCACGTCGCGCAGTGAGTCCGTGCCGCATAGCATCATGCAAATTCGATCGACACCAAAAGCGATTCCGCCATGGGGCGGCGCGCCGTACTTGAGCGCGTCGAGCAAAAAGCCGAAACGATCGATCGCCTCTTCGCGCGTCAGCCCCAACAATTGAAATACCTTCAATTGCAGCTCGCGGCTATGGATACGAATCGAGCCGCCGCCGAGTTCCTGGCCGTTGAGCACCATATCGTAGGCGAGAGCGCGTGCCTTCAGTGGCGCGGATTCGAGCATCGCGAGATCGTCGGGATTCGGCGCGGTGAACGGATGATTCACTGAGACCATGCGATTGTCTTCGGCGCTGTAGTCAAACATCGGGAAGTCGACGACCCACAGGAACTTGAGCTCATCAGATTTGTCGAGGCCGAATTTCGCTGCGAGCTGCAAACGGATATCGCCAAGCACCGGCCGCACGTTGTCCGGCGGTCCGGCGACCATCAGCATAGTGTCTCCGGCTTTGAGAGCCGCCGCGGCGGTGGCCGCACTCTTCTCCCCGTCGCTCAGGAACTTTGCGATCGGTCCCTGCCACGCGCCGCCCTCGCCTACTTTAATCCACGCCAGTCCCATCGAGTGGCGTGATTTCACTGACTCGGTAAGCTCGTCGAGCTCGCGGCGGCTCAGCGTGTGATCGGCGGTGACGTTGATTCCGTAGACGGCCTCGCCGCGCGCGAGAATTTCCGCGAACACCTTGAACGAAGTGCCCGCGAATGCGGTCGTGAGATTCCTGAGCTCGAGGTCGAAGCGCGTGTCAGGCTTGTCGACGCCGAACCGCTCCATCGCCTCGGCATACTGCATCCGCGGAAACGGCGGCCGCACATCGACGCCGAGCACGCTCCGATAAACCGACGCGATCATTCCTTCCGCAATCGACTGGATGTCTTCAGGACGCGGGCACGTCATCTCGATGTCGATTTGGCTAAACTCGGGCTGGCGATTCGCGCGCAAATCCTCGTCGCGGAAGCATCGCGCGATCTGGTAGTAGCGATCGAATCCGCCGATCATCAGGATCTGTTTCAACAACTGCGGCGATTGCGGGAGCGCGTAGAACTTCCCGGGATTGACGCGGCTCGGCACCAGGTAGTCGCGCGCGCCCTCGGGCGTCGATTTGAAGAGAATCGGCGTCTCGACATCGATAAAGCCGTTCTGGTCGAGATGGCTGCGTACGGCCTGCAACGCCTGATGGCGGCGGCGGAGATTGCGCTGCATCCCGGGCCGGCGCAGATCGAGATAGCGGTACTTGAGGCGGATTTCCTCGGCGATCGCGTCGCCGTCGGCGATCTGAAAAGGCACCGGCGCCGACGCGCTCAGCGTCTCGAACGCACTCACCTGGATTTCGATCTCGCCGGTCGGCAGCTCGGCATTGACGGTGCCCTCGGCGCGGCGCACTACCTTGCCTTTCACCGCGACGTAGAACTCGGAGCGCACGTCGCCTGCAGCCTCGTGCGCCGCTGCGTTATGCGCGGGGTTCAGCACGAGCTGCACGATTCCGTCGCGGTCGCGCAGATCGATAAAGATAAGACCGCCATGATCACGTCGCGTCTGCACCCATCCCCAGAGCGCGACCTCGCGGCCGACGTCGTTGGCGCGAATCGCGCCGCAGTAATCGGTCCGAGTCCACGGCGGCAGCGGAGAATATTGCTCAGTTTTACCCATTACAGTTGAAGTCTATCCCGTCGGTCGAAGAATACCTGTGCCAAGGGGCGCAAGAAACAGTCACTGCGTGCGAGCGTCCGCGATCGCGCGAGCCGCATCGGCCACCGCGACTTCGCTTTGCGTGCTTTGTTTGAGGTCGCGGAGTTGCACGACGCCGCGCGCCAGCTCGTCGTCGCCGATAATCACTGCGAAGTGCGCACCGATCTTCGATGCTCGCGTGAGCAGCGCCTTCATCTTGCGCTCCGGCGAGAGCATCTCGACATTCAGATTCGCCGCGCGCAAATCGCGCGCGATCACGACCGCTTGTCGCGCCGCCGCTTCACCCATCGAAATCATCACTGCATCCGGTCCAGCCACGGGCAGGACACCGGCTGCTTCCAAAGCCAACGCCATTCGATCGACTCCGATCGCGAAGCCGATTCCCGCAATCGCCGCCCCGCCCATCGTCTCGACCAACCCGTCGTATCGTCCACCCGCGACGACTGTGCTCTGCGCGCCGAGACCGCCCGCCATCACCTCGAACGCCGTGCGCGTGTAGTAGTCCAGCCCCCGCACCATCCGGGGGTTGACGACGTACTGAACGTTCGCGGCAGTCAGCAGTTCCTTGACGGTGTCGAAATGCGCGCGGCATTCGTCGCACAGGTAGTCGAGGGTGTGCGGTGCCGACTCCGTGACCTTCGCGTCTCGCTTGCAATCGAGCAGGCGCAGCGGATTGCGGTCGATACGGTTGTGGCAGTCGTCGTCGAGTTCGTCCCAATGCGCGCGGCCCCATTGCACGAGCGCCTCGCGAAATGCGGGCCGGCACTTCTGGTCGCCGATCGAGTTGATCTCCATCGAGAACGGCACTTTCAGGTCGCGGCAAAGCTCATCGATCATGATCAGCAACTCGGCGTCGCAGGCAGCGTCGGGGCGCCCGAAGACTTCGACGCCGAACTGGAAAAATTGGCGATAGCGCCCCTTCTGCGGACGCTCGCGGCGGAACATCGGGCCCGAGTAGAACAGCCGCTGCTCGGGGTCGGTGCGATCGAGGCCGGCCTCGATATACGCGCGCACAACGCCGGGCGTGCCTTCGGGCCGTAGCGCGACGACCGTTTCGCCCTCGTCGCGGTCGCTGAAGGTGTACATCTGCTTCTCAACGATATCCGAGGTCTCGCCGGTTGAGCGCTGGTAAAGTTGCGTGCGCTCGAGCACCGGGATTCGGATCTCTTTGATCGAGTAGCGCTCGAAAATCGCGCGAGCGCGCTTCTCGACGAGGCTCATCGCGCGCGCGTCGGCGCCGATTAGGTCGCGAAATCCACGAAGTCGTGTCAGTTCCACGTCGTCACACCAACTCAAACCTCACTGGGTGCAGGGCTCAGCCCTGCCGCTCGCCGCGCAGGCGATTACTCTCTCCGCGCATCAGGTCGCGCAGTTCGCGGAAACCGGTCATCTTGATGCCTTCGTCGGCGACGAGTTTGCGCGCCTTGTCCGATGTGAAGTAGCGGAAATCAGCTTCGCGCTGCATCGCGTCGCGCGCGCAGGTCTTCAGCTCTTCGCGAGCAATCGCGGGATGACACAAAATCTCCGTGAGCCCCGGCTTCAGCGTGCGCAGCAGATTCGTCCAGTAGGCCTCGGTCTCGTCGAGTTTCGGCGGACCGAAGAATACGAGATGGTCGGGAGTGACGACGCCGAACGCGTCGAGCTGATCGAGGATAGCGCCCATGCCCTCGACGCCAATCCGGCGCCGCGACGCCAGTCTGATCGGCAGGCGATAGTCGTTGGCGAGGCGCGCGTAGATCTCGTGATAGTCCTGGCGCAGTTGCAGCGTGCCCATGTGCGAATCGAGATGGGTCGCGTCGATTCCCGCGGCGAACAGTTTTTCGATTTGCGCGCGCAGCTCAGCTTCAGCCTCGTCGAGGCGTGCATGCTCATAAACCTGCGCGACGGTCTGCCACAGATACCCGCGCTCATCGACGAGCGAGGGGACGGCGCGCGCGCCCAGCACGGGACCCCATTTGTAGCTGTCCCATTCGGCGGTGAGCGTGAGATGCACCCCCAGGTCGGCGGCAGGATTGTTGCGCGCGAACTCAGCCGCCTCTTCGAACCACGGACAGGTCACGAGGATCGTCGACGACGTGAACAGCCCTTCCTTCAATCCGCGCATCACGCCTTCGTTCTGATCGTGGCACATGCCGAAGTCGTCGGCATTGAGGATGAGCACGCGCGCATCGGCGTCGTAGCCGAGGCGTTCAGCCGTCGAGATTTCTCTGCTTCGCCATATTCATCTTATCCGATCCGTCAAATTTATCGGCCTGATCGAGGAAAGAAAAAGGGCCGCCTGTTTGGGCGGCCCTCTCTCGAAGTGCCGATTAGGCGTTGGTCCTGAATTATATCGTCAGGATATGAATCGTGCAGGCGGAGCCCAGCCCGATCACGTGGGCCTGACCCGCCTTGGCGTTGGGCACCAGGCGATCCTTCGCGCGATCGTCCTGGGTCAGGTGCCACACGACTTCGCAGATATTCGCGACGCCGGTCGCGCCGAGAGGATGCCCCTTGCGAGAGCAGCCCGCCCGAAACGTTGACCGGATCGTGGCCGCCGAGGCCCGGATGCATGCCGCCGCCCGAGTCGATGAAACTCGCCGGCCTCGCCGTCGCCGCACAGGCCGAGGTTCTCGTAATGCACCAGCTCCGCGGTCGCGAAGCAGTCATGCAATTCGGTCAGCGCGATATCCTTGGGGCCGACGCCGGCCTTCTCGTACGCCTGCTTCGACGCGCGCCGCGTGAGCGTGCTGACGTCGGGCAGCGTGAGGTCGCGATCGGTCCACGGATCGGAGGTCAGCACCGAGGCCGCGACTTGCGCGGCGCTTGCGTCCGCCGGCGAGCTGCTTCAGCTTGTCCTCGCTGACGAGGATCGCCGCCGCCGCGCCGTCGCCGGTCGGGCAGCACATATAGAGCGTGTTGGGATACGCGACCATGCGCGCATTCATCACGTCTTCGAGCGAGACCTCGTTGCGATACTGCGAGAACGGATTCTTGGTCGCATGCTTATGCGACTTCACCGAGATCTTGGCGAAGTGCTCCAGCTTGGTGCCGTACTTGCGCATGTGCTCGATACCGGCCTGGCCGAACACCGCGGGCATCAGTGCCCGAGCCGACCTTGCCCTCGGTCGAGTACGCGGGATCGCCGCCGCCGGCGCCGCCGAGCAAGCCCTGCTTGCCCATCTGCTCGACGCCAACCGCCATCGCGATGTCGTACATCCCCGAGGCGACCGACATGTACGCCTCGCGAAACGCGGTCGAGCCGGTGGCGCAGGCGTTGGCGACGTTGATCACCGGGATTCCGGTCTGGCCGATCTGCTGCAGGATTCGCTGCCCGACCATCGCGTTGGACTGGTAGAGATTTCCGCAGGCGAACATCTCGACGTCCTTGATTCCGACGCCGGCGTCCTTGAGCGCGAGGATCGCCGCCTCGCCGCCGAGTTCGGGCACGGTCTTGTCGGGATAGCGTCCGAATTTGATCATCCCGGTTCCGAGCACATAAACATTTCGCATCTTGATTCCTCCTGGCGGCCCGGCCCGAAGCTCAGGTCCGTCGTAAAGTTGTTCGCGTGCGCTGGCGAAGCCGCCCTAATTTTTACTCGGCTGGTACGAAAAGCCACTACGTCGTGCCCTTCGCGATCCTTGGCCGCCACGCCGGTGACCATCTCGACCGGCATATTGAAAATCTTGTTGGGTTCCTTCTGCGCCTGCTCGGGATCGACGTCGGTCAGATTCGCGCGGACGCTGACGCCCTCGGGCAGATCGACGATCGCCGTGACGTACGGCGTCTTGATTCCCGGGAACGACTGATGCACGACCGAGAACACGTAGACCTTGCCCTTGTCGGAGAGCGTCAGCGGCTTGAACTTGTCGGTCTCGCCGCACTTCGAGCATGCGACGCGCTTTGGATCGAGATAGATTGCGCCGCATGCGCACTTGATACCTTCGAGATGGGGCTTGGGCGCCAGTTTCAACCATGGAACAATCGGGCGCGGTCCAGTGTCAGTAGCTTGAGCCTGCTCAGCCATGAAGATCCTCCGAACTATTCAATTCGATTGATGGTGAACTCAGAATGACTAACGCCGCCCGTGCGGCGGCGCGGTCCGTCTCTTTTGCCGGAGTTTCCCACAGGGCCAACAGGTCGTCAACCCTCACACCGGGAAGGGGAAATCACTTGATCTAATGTGAAACCCGCCGTGGGTTTCACACTTCCCTGGGCAGGGGTGACCCCTGCCCCCAGTACTAATCGCAAAATGGCGAGGACGCCCTTTTGATCTCCGGTTCTTTTTCTCGTGTCCTCCTTCTCCTTGTGTCATCCCGAGCAAAGCCGAGAGACCCCGAATCTTTCTCGATGCCCGCCGACGCACCCCGTTCTCACGGATCAACCGCGGGGTCTGACGCTCGAACTTCTTTCCGATGTTTGTGTCATTCAGAGCGAAGCGAAGAATCCCGGATGCCGGAAGTCATCAACCGTCTCGTCCTTTGGGGAAAGCATTTTCGCTACGCCAGTCGGTCACCGAGCCAGTTGCGCAATAGCGAAAAGAACATATCGTGCGTGGCCTTCTCTAGCCACGGATAGTGACCGCATCGGTCCCACTCGCGATACTCCAACTGCGGGATGTATGGCGCGAGGCTTGCCCTGATCATTTCGCCTGGATGCGGGTCGGCGGCGCCGTGGAGCATCAGGACCGGCGACTCGATTGCGGTGAAGGCCGCCGGATAGACGCCCTCGTTCTGCAGGCGCACCATGTCGTCCCAGGTGTCAGAGCTGGCGCCCGGTTCGGACTCGTCGATCTCCGAATCGGTTGTTGCGAGGTCGTACGAATATAGTTCAAGCGTCTGCTTGCCCAATTCGCGGAATCGTTCCTTTGGATCGGGGATTTGCAGCGCGCGTTGGAATCGTTGGCGCGCGCCTTCATCCGTTTTGCGCTCCGACAAATTGATGATGAATTGATCGCGCGCGGCCAAATCGAACGTGCCGCTGCATATCAGCACGATCGGTCCGGCCGAGTCCGGGTGCGCGGCTGCGTAGGCGAGCGACAGCATCGCGCCCCACGAATGGCCGACGAGGGCGGGCGCCCTACCCTGCGTGCATGATTCGACTACTTCATGCAGGTCGGCGACGTGAGCGGCGACGGTCGCGCTGGTGCTGCTTTGGAACGGCTCGAACACGCGAAATGAGTCGGCGAGAGAGCGCGCGACGGGCGCCATCGTGCCGCACGCTCCCGGCCCGCCGTGCACGACGACTACCTCCGGTCCCGAGCTGCCGTATCGGCGGACTTTCAACATTTAACGGGTTCTACACAGATCGACCAACTCATCCAACGATTCGCGAATCATGAAAGTTTTTGCGCCAGTTAAGAAAATGGTCGTGTATTTGGCCGACCGCTGTTCAGGCGTCCGATCCGCGTGAATGATCTGGTCGGCGTTGACGACGATTGGTTGATAGTCTTGCTCAAGATGAACCGTAATCAGGTGTGCCATCTGAAATGCCCTCCTCCGCTCAGTGTCGTACTATGGTGATGCCTACCCCGCCACGCCGAAATCCATGTTGCGCAGATCGGCGAGCAGGTCCGGGCCGGTGGGATGCCAGCCCAACTGTTGGCGCGTTAGCGCGCTGGACGCTGCAAGATCGATTTGGGCGAGCGTTGCCAGCCATCCGAAGTACCCCAGCGCCTCATCCGATGTGATCGAATCGACGGGCACCTTCAACCCCGCAGCGATTACCTCGGCGATGTCGCGGAGCGGGATGCCCTCTTCTGCGACCGCATGGTAGCGCGCTCCCGCCGGACCCTTTTCCAGTGCCAGCCGAAACACTCGGGCGGCGTCGGAGACGTGCACGGCGGGCAACCGATTCATTCCCTCGCCGACATACGCCACCCGGCCCCTCTGCCGAGCCAACTGGATATGTAGTGCAATCCGGCCCTGATGACGCGTGTCGTGCACCTGCGGAAGTCGCATTACGATCACATGCTCACCCCTGCTGATGAGTGCGTCGGCCGCCTCTTCGGAGGCTGCGCGGGCGAATTCCTCCGAACTCACGTGGCCGTCGGTTTCAACTGCGGGGCCACCGGTTTTAGACCGCGCGACGCCCGTGCCCGAGGTAACGACGAGCGGCCGGTCCGAGCCGGCCAGGGCCTCGCCGAGCGTCTCGATGACCTTGCGGTCGCTCTCGCAGTTCTTCTTTAATTTGGAGAAATCATGGTCGAAAGCCGCGTGGATGACACCGTCGGCCGATTCTGCGCCGATGCGCAGGCGGTCCAGATCGTTCACGTCGCCGCGAAAGACCTGCGCTCCCGCACGGGTGAGTGCCTCGGCGCCAGCATCCGAACGGCTGAGCCCGACCACCTGATGACCTGCGTTGATCAACTCCGGGACGAGCGCCGAGCCGATGAAACCTGTGGCACCTGTGACAAATACCCGCACTATCCTACTTGTGCTGCCATTTGGGGGGGCGCTTTTCGACGAAGGCGCTGGTGCCTTCGACGCGGTCCGCGCTAGCGAAGGTCACGCCGAACGCCTCCTGCTCGAAGCGCAGGCCCGCATCCTCTTCCATCGTGAATGCGGCTCGCAGCGCGGCTTTCGCCTGGCGGAGTGCGACGGCTGATTTCGTTGCGAGTTTTTCGGCGAGCTTGCGCGTCGTTTCGAGGAGAACGTCGGGCGCGACGACCTGGTTGGCGAGGCCGAGATCCAGCGCCGTCTTCGCGTCGAACATGTCGCCGGTCATGATCAGCTCGCGCGCCTTGTTGTGGCCGATGCGATGCGGCAGGCGCTGCGTGCCGCCGAAGCCGGGGATGAGTCCGAGATTGATTTCGGGCTGGCCGAAGCGCGCTTTTTCGCTGGCGACGATCAGGTCGCATGCGAGCGCGAGTTCGAGGCCGCCGCCGAGGGCGAAGCCGTTGACGGCCGCGATGACGGGAATCGGCAGGTCCTCGAAACTTTCCATCACGCGATGGCCGAGGCGCGAGAAATCGAGGCCGTCGACGGCCGACATTTTCGCCATCGCAGCGATATCCGCGCCGGCGACGAAGGCCTTGTCGCCGGCGCCGGTGACGATGAGCACGCGCACCGAAGGGTCGTGGCGCACCTCGCGGATCACGCGCGCGATTTCCTCGAGCACTTCGCGATTGAGCGCGTTGAGCGCGGTTGGGCGGTTCACCGTCAACGTCGCAATGGCGGCTTTGTCGAAAATTATATTTTTGAGATCCATTCTTTTAATTCCGCCATGCGCGTTTTCAGTGTCAACCCCGCGGTGGGCGGATGAAGGGCGAGGGATGGGAATCCGGAGATTTGGTCCTCCACCCGGCGCGTGATGACACGCGCCGGCCTCCTCCCTCGTGGGAGGAGGCGAAATCTGAAGCGGCGCTTGCGCGGGACTCATCGCGCGCGGAACAATGCGCTCGTGATCGTCGGATTCAGAATGCGTGCGTGTTTTTTCGCGCTAGCTTTTATGCTTGCGGGATGCAGTTCGGAGTCGCACGACTTCGTCACCAAGATTCGCGCTGAGGCGACCGAGAAATGTAACGAAGGCAATCAGGCGGCCTGTCATACGGTCGTGCAGGCGCTCAGCGACACCAAGGTTGCCATCGATTCCACCGCGCCGATCGAATTCAAACGCCCGCGTGCAACGCCGGCAAACAGGACGCATGCGAGCAGATGGCCGTGCTGCACAGCGAGCTGAGCGCGTGGTGCTCGATGGGCAACACTCAGGCGTGCGCCGCGGTCAACGTCGGTCCGTGGCCGACGAAATGGGACGAGCCGGCGCTGATCGACGCGGCCAAGCTCTCCTGCCTGAGCGGGCAGTTCAAAGCCGACTCGAGCACCTGCCAGGCTTTACAGATGATGTAGGGTTACTGGCGTTCTTCGAAGCCGAGCGAAATCATCATCTCGCGCAGCGATTGATCGACGTCCAGGTAGTCGGTGAGCGAGAGATACACGTGGCATCCGCGACTGCCTTTGGTGCTGCCCGGAATCTCCGCCATCTTCACCACCCGATCGCCGTTGATCATCATCGGCCTGTCGTTCAACGTCACGCGCAGCCACATATCCCGCCACCTCTTCCTGAATTCGGCTAATAATAGGCGATGGAAAGCGCGCGGGACAGACTATCGCTCGCTTGCAAGCTGGTCCCAAGCGCGAACACGATCGTCTTCTTCGCCGACCAGTTTCACCAGCCGAGCGCGGATTCTCTTTTCGTCGAGTGCGGCTCCCTGGTCTCGCAGCACCGCCTCAGCATCGGCCAGATCTTTGCGCCGAAAAAACATCAACTTGAGCACCAAGAGATCTTCTGCCGCCAGAATTTTGATTGGCAGGCCAAGAGAACAGCGTTACGCACTCTCCGCTTCAACTCCTTGTAAAAGGGGATCGTGGGGACGAACACGGCGACTCGAATGCTCCCCACCCGGCCGCGGAACTGACCCTCTGCTCGCGCCTGCCGCAATAGCGTCGCGGGGTCAGCCTCGGCGACAAAACCAGAATCGTGGAGGGTGCCGAGAGCTTTGGTGAACCCTCGCATGCGTGTGACAAAGATATTGAGGTCAACATCCAACGTGGCGCGCGGCGGCGCATAGAAGCCAAGCGCGATCGCTCCGCCGATCGCGTATGGAATTTTGCGGCGTTCGAGAGCGTCCGCGATAGAGCGAGCGACTTGAGCGGCGGTCTTAGCGCTTCGCGTAGCCACTGGCGGCGAGGCGGCGGATGATGGCGCGGGTCGAGCTCGGGACCGGGTCGGTGCGCCGCAGTCTCGCCTCACGCTCTTTGGAATCTTCGAGCAGTTGGATCGCGGTGCGGCAGGCATTTTCGATAGCGCGCGCCCGTTCAGCGAAGCTTGCGCCGCGCCATGACGGGGCGTCGCGCAGTCGCGGCCATTTTGAAACACTCCTCACGATGACAAGTGTACGCGGGAAGGCGCGATTGGAACAACCGGTCCGTTAGTACTCGGGCTTGAAATCGAAATGATGAATCGCTTCGATGAAGCGAATGGTGCGCGTCTTCGAGCGCATCACGACGCTGTTGGTCATCGCGCCGCCGGAGAAAAATCGCACGCCGCGCAGATAGTCGCCGGTGGTCACGCCGGTCGCCGCGAACATCACGTTGTCGCCCGCCAACTCCTCGAGCGTGTAGCGATGCTTCAGGTCCATGATGCCCATCGCGAGGCACGCCTCGGCTTCCTCGCCGTTGCGCGGCACGAAGCGGCATTGCATCTCGCCGCCGGCTGAACGAATCGCGGCGCCGGCCAGCACGCCCTGATGCGCTCCGCCGATTCCGATCAGCATGTCGATTTCGCTCTCGGGACGCGTCGTCGCGATCGCCGCCGACAAATCACCGGCCGAGATCATCTTGATGCCGGCGCCGGCGCGGCGAACTTCATTGATCAGCTTCTCATGCCGCGGGCGATCGAGAATCGCGACGCGCAAATCCTCGACGTAAACATTTTTCGCTTCGGCCAGCGCCTTGAGATTGTCGGTCGGCGAGCGGTCGATATCGATCACGCCGCGGCCGGCCGGTCCGCACGCGACTTTGTCCATGTAAGTGTCGGGGCATCGCAGGATTCGGCCGCGCTCGGCCAGCGCGACGCACGACAGCGCGTTGGGCCCGCCGGTCGCGCAGATGATCGGACCTTCGATCGCGTCGAGCGCGACGTCGATTTCGGTGCCCGCGCCGGTGCCGACGATTTCGCCTTCGTAGAGGAATTCGGCGTCGCCCTCTTTGCCCTCGCCGATGACGATTTTGCCGTCCATCGCGACCGAGTTCAGCGTCTTGCGCATCGCGTCGCACGCCGCCCGATCCGCCATCCGCTCGTCGCCCTTGCCGATGAAACGCGACGGCCGCCAGCGCCGCCGCTTCGGTCGCGCGTACCACTTCAAGGGCAAGATTCCGCTCCATCCAGTCGCCTCCGCGGTCAGTTCGATGAAGTTATCAAGGGGCTGCCGAACAGCGATTCTATCAGGTGATAGCCGTCGCCGACGAGTACGCCGGTCGCGGTGCCGTCATCTTCGGTGTAGCGACGCGCGGGCGCGCCGCCCGGCTTGAATTGCGCCGAGGTCATCAGCGCGAACGGCACCGGCTCGGGCGAATGCGTCTTGAGCTGGCTCGGCGTCGCGTGATCGGGCATCAGCAGGATCGCGAAATCGCCCAGCGCGCCAAGCCCTGCGAGCATCGGGCCGATGATCAACTCGTCGATGCGCTCGATCGCTTCCTTCTTCAGATCGGCGCGGCCCATGTGACCGGCCTCGTCGGGCGCCTCGATATGCAGACAGCAGGAAGTCGCGCGACTTGAGCGATTCGAGTCCGTAGCGCCCCTTGGCGGCATAGTCGGTATCGAGAAATCCGGTGGCGCCGGGAACCTTGATCAAGTTCAGACCGGCGAGCCGTCCCAGGCCGTTGACGAGATCGACCGCCGAGATGACCGAGCCGTCGACGCCGAAGCGCTCCTTCAAGGTCGGCACCGAGGGCCGCGTGCCCTGCCCCCAGAACCATACCGACGTGGCCTCGGGTTTGCCGGCGGCGCGCCGCGCCTGGTTCACCGGATGCTCGCGCAGAATCTCCTGCGAGCGGCGCGTCAGGTCGCGCAGCAAATCGGCGCCCGCGCCTTTCGGGCAGATGCTCCTCGACGGGCTTGCCCGTGATGTCGTGCGGCGGCGTGAGGTGGGTCGTCGCGACGCCGCCGCGCCACATCATCAGATGGCGGTAGCTGACGCCGTTGAAAAACTCGATGCCGTCGCCGGCGAGTTCCTTGCGCAGGTCGGCGACGATCTGCGCCGCTTCCTCGCTGGTGATATGGCCCGAGGTGAAGTCGTTCATGATCATCGCGCCATCGTCGCCCGGCTTCAGCGACACGAGATTCATGCGGAACACGACGTCGCGCGGCCCCATCGTCGATTCCCATGGCTCGCCGCCTCGATCGGCGCGCGCCCGGTGTGATACCGCGCCGGGTCGTAGCCGAGCATCGTCATCGTGCCGACGTCGCTGCCCGACGGCATGCCCTTGGGAATCGTCGCGACCATCCCGAGCGTGCCGCGCGTCGCGAGCAAATCCATGTTGGGCTTGTGCGCCGCCTCGCAGCGGCGTCTTGCCGCCGAGCTCGTCGCACGGCCAATCCGCCATCCCGTCGCCGTGTATGATGATGTACTTCATCGAGCTGACTATTCGCGCTCCAGGATTTTCAGCACTTTCGCGATGTCGGGTTCGACCACGATAGTATTACTTAGATTTTTCAGCGCCGTGTCGGGATCCTTGAGGCCGTGGCCGGTGAGCGTGCAGACGACGACCGAGCCCGGCTTGAGCCGCCGGCCGCGCCGTACTTCAGCAGTCCCGCGACCGAGGCCGCCGAGGCCGGCTCGGCGAAAATTCCGCCCGCCGCGATCAACCGATAGGCCGCGAGGATTTCCGAATCGGTGACCATGTCGATGATGCCGCCGGACTCGTCGCGGGCGGCGGTCGCGCCTTTCCAGCTCGCGGGATTGCCGATTTTGATCGCGGTCGCGACCGTGTGCGGATCGTCGATCGGATGGCCGATGACGATCGGCGCCGACTCGGCCGCCTGGTAGCCCATCATCTTCGGGACGCGCTCGCTCAATCCCACCGACTTGTATTCCTGGTAGCCCGCCCAGTAGGCCGTGATATTGCCGGCGTTGCCGACCGGCAGAAAATGATGCGTCGGCGCGTCGCCGAGCTGATCGCAAATCTCGAACGCCGCGGTCTTCTGCCCCGCGATTCGATCGGGATTGACGCTGTTCACCAGCCGAATCCTGACCGGGTCGCGCTCGGCTACGTCGCGCACCACCTTCAGGCAGATGTCGAAGTTGCCGATCACCTCGAGCACGCGCGCGCCATGCATCACGCTCTGCGACAGCTTGCCGAGCGCGACCGCGCCCTTGGGAATCAGCACGAATGCCTTCAGTCCGGCGCGTCCCGCGTAGGCGGCCGCCGACGCCGCCGTGTTGCCGGTCGAGGCGCAGATGACGGCGCGAGCGCCCTCGCCCAGCGCCTTCGAGATCGCGACCGTCATGCCGCGATCCTTGAATGAGCCGGTCGGGTTGGCGCCTTCGAACTTAAAGTAAACCTTGATGTCTTGAGCCCGAGCCGCTCGGCGATCGCGGGCGCCTCGATCAGCGGCGTGTTGCCCTCGTTGAGGGTGACGACCGGCGTCGAATCCGTCACCGGCAGGAAGCGCCGGTAATGCTCGATGAGCCCGGGCCAGTGGAACAGCCGCTGATTTTTCGATCCGCTCTTCGAGTCCGACGCCATCGCTTAAAGCTTCTCCTCGATTCGGATAAACGCGGGTCGCCGATTGCACGATTTTCCTCCGGCGAATCTCCGCCAGCGCGCGCTTCAGGCTGCGCTCGGGCGCTTCATGCGTCCGCATGATCACCGGCACCGTCGCCGCCTTGCCGCGATCCTTCTGGATCACCGACGCGATCGACAGCCCATGCTTGCCGAGCACCGACGCAATCGCGCCGAGCACGCCGGGCTTATCCTCGCGCCGTGAAGCGCAGGTAGTACTCGCATACCACGTCGTCCATCGGCTTGACACTGGCGCCCTTCATCAAGTGAATCGGAAATCCGAACGCGTGCGTGCGCGCCGAGCCTTCGGCCATCCGATGCCGCGCGATTTCTAGTATGTCGGCCATCACCGCCGTCGCCGACGGCATCTCGCCCGCGCCGAGCCCGGAGTACATTGTCGCGCCAAGCGCGTCGCCGTGGATATAGATCGCGTTGTACGCGCCGCCGACGCTGGCGAGCAGATGGCGCTCGGGAATCATCGTCGGATGCACGCGCGCCTCGATCGCGCCGTCGTCGTCCTTGCCGATCGCAAGCAGCTTGATGACGCATCCAAGCTCGCGCGCATACTCGATATCCGCCTGCGTGATATGCGTGATGCCTTCGGTATAAATCTGCGCCGGCTTAACCAGCACGCCGAACGCGAGCGTCACCAGCAGGCAAAGCTTGTGCGCCGAGTCATGCCCCTCGACATCGAGTTGCGGGATTCGCCTCGGCGAGTCCCTTCGCCTGCGCGTCGGCGAGCGCGGTCGCCGAACTCGACGCCATTCTCGGTCATCGTGGTGAGAATCGAGTTGCAGGTGCCGTTGACGATTCCATAAACGGCGCGCTGGCGGTCGCCGGCGAGCGCCTCGCGCAGCGTGCGGATGATCGGCACGCCGCCGCCGACGCTGGCCTCGAAGCCGACCGCGAGTCCGTGCTTGCCGGCCTCGCGAAAAATCTCGCCGCCATGTTCCGCCAGCAAAGCCTTGTTGCCGGTCACGACGTCCTTGCCCGCCGCGAGCGCCTTCATAATGAGAGCGCGCGCCGGCTCGTGACCGCCGAACAGCTCAACGACGATATCAATATCGGGACGCGTCACTGCTGCTGACGCATCGCGGGTGATCAGTTTCGCGGAGAGGCCGGGCACATCGCTCGGCTTGAGGCTTCGATCGGCGACGACGGCCAACTCGAGCGGCGCGCCGAGGATGCGCTCGTACTTGTCGGGATTGCGCAGCAGCAGTTTGACGACGCCGCCGCCGACGGTTCCGCATCCGAGCAGGGCAATCCGTACCGGTTTCATGCAGAATTGTTCCTCATCGCACGGCCTTTGGTGACTCGGTGCTACTCATGGTGGGGCTTCCAGTGGACGCTCAAAACTGGGGACGCTCAAAAACTGAGGCCTGCGCAGGGTGAGGCTTCCCCCAGTGCTCAAGTTGGTACTTGGCCCAGCTAGCTACGTCATGGTTCGAATCGCGGCTCAGTGTCTGTTCGTATTTCAGCGCTTCCCCCGTGCCGATGTCGCCGAGAATTTGGGCCGCGAAATCGCGATCGATGGGGTCGTCGCTGTTGGCCCAGCGTATCGCGTCGCTGATCCCAGCGTCATTTGAGTTGCCGAGATACCGTTCCATCTTTGCAGCCTCCGCCTTCAGGCAGTCGAGGTCTTCCAGATCAAGTCTTGCGCGGACTCGCGACGCAGCGGCAGGTGGCTCGGTCCCAGGCCCTGGCGGCTGGCTTACTTCGGATTGCGACCCTTCAGACAATGGCGATGTCCAACCTGCTTGTGCTTCCGTTCTGAGCACCCTTTGCGCGGGCTGCGCGGGAATTGGTGCGGCAGACGGTGAGAGCTGCGCGGCAGCCTTAGCCGCATCAAGCGCAGCAATCTGCTTGTTTAGCGATTCAAGCTTGCGCTCGTAATAGTTGGGATATCGCGAACTTACCTCCGTGTAACTACCGCCGGTCCAAGCATAGATCCGCGGCCAAATCTCTTGGCAGATACCGGAACGGTCCGCTCCTTTATTGTGCAGCGAATCATCCACTACCAGCTCGGAACGACCGTCACCGTTGAGATCTTTTACGATGTCACGGACGTCAGAACCTGGGTGAATATCGAAGGCCTTAAAGATCTCGACCCCGCTCGCGCTCTGGTCGAAAATATAGAGCCTCGTTACAGTCGGGTCCCGTGGTGCTGCCCGAGTCGGACACGGCAACCAACGAGAGCTTACTCGAATGCCGCAGATCGGCGAAGCGAAAAGAACACAGGTGGCCAATGTGTACGTCCCCAAGTGAATGGACGCCGCCCACCCCAGCTGACATCCACGCATTGTTCATGAACTCCCACACTTGCTCGTTGGACGGCGGATCGTCAGCTAGGTTGTGAGGCGCCTTCACAGACCAGTCGGCCTGCCTCGAATCCTGTTGAGGAGTTTGTGCAGCCGTCGCTGCCAGCAGTAAGCATCCCAGGAACAGCGCCCTTCCCAACCTACGTCTGTTAGGCTTCTTCTCGCAATTTATCAATTTGAAACGGAAGCCCGCTTCCAACTCATCCCCCAACGTTATGCGATTGCGCTCAGGAAGCGCTGGCCGCGCGAATCGGAATTACGGCATTACCCGCGCGCAGCGCGTGGCGGATTCCGCGAAGAGCTTGGCGCGTGCGATGCTCGTTCTCGATCAATGCGAAACGCACGAAGCCGTCGCCGTCCTGGCCGAAGCCGACTCCGGGCGAGACTGCGACCTTGGCCTCGGCGAGCAGGAACTTGGCGAATTCGAGCGATCCCATCGCGCGGAACGGCTCCGGAATCGGCGCCCACACGAACATCGTCGCCTTCGGCTTCTCGACCGGCCATCCTGCTTTGTTCAATCCGTCGACCAGCACGTCGCGCCGATTCTTATAGGTCGCGTTGATCTGCGCGACGCATTCCTGCGGCCCGTTGAGCGCCGCAATCGCGGCGACCTGCACCGGCGCGAACATCCCGTAGTCAAAGTACGACTTCAGGCGGCCGAGCGCCGCGATCATCTCGCGATTGCCGACCGCGAAACCGACGCGCCATCCTGGCATGTTGTAACTTTTCGATAGTGTGAAGAACTCGACGCCGATATCTTTCGCGCCGGGCACCTGCATCATCGAAGGCGCTTTGTAGCCGTCGAAGCACAGGTCGGCGTACGCGAAATCCTGCGCCACCATGATGTCGTTCTCGCGAGCGAACTCGACCACTCGCTGCATGAAGTGCAAATCGACGGTCGCCGTCGTCGGGTTATGCGGGAAGTTCATGATGAGGAACTTCGGCCGCGGCCAGCATCGGTTGACCGTCGCCATCAGCTCGTCGAAAAATTCCTCGCCACGCCGGATCGGCACGCCCTGCACCTGCGCGCCCGCAATGATGCATCCGTACTGATGAATCGGATAGGTCGGCGTCGGCGCGAGCACCACGTCGCCCTGGTCGAGAATCGCGAGCGCGAGGTGCGCGATGCCCTCCTTCGATCCAATCGTGACGATCGCTTCCGAATCGGGATCGAGATCGACGCCGTAGCGCCGCTTGTACCAATCGCAAATCGCCAGGCGCAGCTTGTAGACGCCGCGCGAGACAGAATATCGATGATTGGCGTTCTTGGTGGCGGCCTCGACCAGCTTCGCGACGATATGCGGCGGAGTCGGCTCGTCGGGATTGCCCATCCCGAAATCGATGATGTCTTCGCCTTCGCGCCGCGCCTTCAGGCACAGCTCGCCAATGGCGTTGAAGACGTAGGGCGGCAGCCGCTTGATTCGTGGGAAATCCATTGAGCTATAAGTTTTAACGGACCCTCGCGGACGCCGCTAGTGGGGATCCGGAACACGGAATTGAAATGAAACCCGCGGTGGGTTTCAAACTTCCTTCGGCAGGGGTGACCCCTGCACCCAGTGATAAGAAATCGCGAAATGTCGAGGACGACCTTTCGCTCTCGGGTTTGGGGAGAAGAGTTGGGTTCCTTGAGCGCCGGGCGCTTAGTACAGAATCGACGGGATGAATGGGAATCGCGGCTCGTTGTAGAGGCCGACGCTCATCAGCGTGTTCAACTGCATCAGGCGCAGGCCCTTGCTGTAGCACCATCGGAGCAGCTCGCCGTTGCGCGAGGGAATCAGCGGGCCGCATCCGGCGAACTCGGTCGCCGCTGAGATAAGCGCTTTGAGGCTCGTCGTTAGATTCACCGACCGCGTAGCCTCCGTATCCGATTGCGGTCGCGAAACCCGTGATTCGGCCGAGATGCTCGACGACATGTCGCTGTCCCGGCCTTTATCGCGTCGCGCAATTCGCGGCCGCGTTCGTGTCCATGCACTGCGAAATGGAGCCGGTCGCAAGCGGCGACGTCGGCCTCGGCAGCGGCACGAACGTTGTAGCCTGGGATTGTCTCGCCGATCGGCGATCCGATCATCACCGACAAAGGTTCGCGGGTTTCAAAGCCGAGCTTCGTGTAAAGGCTAAGCGAGCGGCTGTGATATGCGACTTGCACCAGCCGCACTCCGGGCATCCGATGGCGAGCGACACGGTCGAGCATGTGCTGCATCATCGCGCGCCCGGCGCCGCTGTTCTGCACCTCGGGATCGACACTGATCGGCCCGATTCCGGCGATCGGCGCGCGCTCGTCCATGAAGTTGCTGCCGGCGACGCGTCCGTTCACTTCGATCGCGATTCCGTAAAAGCCCGGCGTGGAGACCATGGAGCGGAGCACGCCGACCGCAACATCGAGCGACGGGAATTCGCGTGGAAAGTGGTGCTCATCGGCAATCGCGGCGAACGCGCGATAACAAATATCGCCGAGAACCTCGATATCCTCGCGGGTCGCACGCCGAATCTTCGTGTTCATCTGCACTGTTCTCCAATGCTACGACATTTAAGCGGAGGCCTTGGTCTCGCGGAGCATCTCGGCGTGACGGCGGTCGGCCTCGGGTCGCGTCTGCGCGATCACTTCGACCATTTCGTCGTGGAGGCGGCCGTTGGTGGCGACGATGTTCAAGCCGGCGAGGTCGAGATCGGAGCCGTCCATGTTGGTCACGCGTCCGCGCGCTTCCTCGACGATCAGCGCGCCGGCGGCGACGTCCCAGGGGCGCAGTCCGAATTCCCAGAATCCGTCGGTGCGGCCGGCGGCGACGTAGGCGAGATCGAGCGCGGCGGAGCCGGTGCGCCGCACGCCCTGCGATCGCGTCATCAGCTCTTCCCAAAAGCACAAGTAAAAACGGCGGCGCTCGCGGCGGTCGTACGCGAAGCCGGTGCATAGCAGGGCGGAGCACGAGATTCGGCGTCGCGCTGACGCGAATCGGCTTGCCGTTGAGGCGCGCGCCCTGCCCGCGATGCGCGACGAAGCATTCTTTTTTCAGCGCGTCGAAGACCACGCCGAACTGCACGCGGCCGCGCCGTTCGTACGCGATCGATACGCAGAATTGCGGATAGCCGTGGGCGAAGTTGGTGGTGCCGTCGAGCGGGTCGATGATCCATCGATGGTCGCTCTGATGGGCGCTGGCGCCGCTTTCCTCGGCGAGAATGGCGTGAGTGGGAAATGCGCGATGGATCACTTCGATGACCGCGGCCTCGGATTCGCGATCGGCTTCGGTAACCAGATCGATCGAGTTGGACTTGCGATTGATGGTGATTCGGCTGAGGCGTTTGAGATGGATTCTGCCGGCGGCACGCGCGGCGCGGAGCGCAACCTGTTCGATTTCGTTGATCACGGTAAGGAAAAGTATTACGCGCGAGGTGAAGCGTCCAGCGCGGAGAGCAGATCAATCGACAATGCGCGAGCGTTTCAAATTTGTCTTCGTCCGGATTGCGATGGCGACCGCGGCGCAGCCTGATTTGCTACTGGTTCGGCGCGGGACTAAAAGTTGAACCCATCATGAAGACAGCAGATGAATTGATTCGTGAGATCGCCGATCGCGAGGCTATCCGCGATCTTCCTCTCCGTTACTGCGACTACATATGCCAAAGCGATCCCGAGGGCGTCGCGAGCCTCTTCACCGAGGACGGTACTTTCCTGGTGAAAGACTCCGAGAATGAGGTCGTCACGCGTGGCCGCGCACAACTCAGGAAAATGTACAAAAAAGTGATCAGCGAAGTGGAACCCCGGCCCTACACCCACACCCATGTCGTCGAATTGCACGGCGCGGACAGCGCGACCGGCCGATGCTACGTCGAACTGCGCAGCGCGAAACTCGAGTTGGAGTGGGTCGGCTCGGGCTACTACGAAGACCAGTACAAGAAGGTGGGCGAAAAATGGAAATTCGCCTCGCGCCGCCTGATCGAAAGCGGCATGACCACACCGCTAAGAACCTTCGTGGTGTGAGTCAGGCACTCGTCCGGGAGCAAGAAATTTTACTTGCCGGCCGGTGTGCTTGCGTGGGCGTTTGTCAGCGCCGGCGTCGATTGCGCCATCATCAGGCGCTGCGCGTACGGCATGATCGTCGTGAAGAGATCGACTTGAGTGTCGAGCGATTTGCCGAGCCCGCTCAGCAGGCCCATCATGCGGCCGACCAGCAGCACGTCGGCGGGAACTTCGACGACGGGATTCGCTTTGATCGCGCGCGGCAGCTCTTCGTTGAACTGCTCGATCAGGTCCTTGTCGGCGTAGGCCTTCTTCGACTTCACCGTGTTGCCGAGAAACAAGTCGGCGAATGCGAGCAGCGTGTCGGGATTGCCGTTGCGGGTGCGGAAGCCCAGCTCGTGGAACGCGGTGATGATGCCGTCGCGATTCGAGCTGAGGATCGAAAACGTCAGTCGCACAATGCCGTCGCGGAAGGCCGGCGGAAAATCCTTGGCCAGCCCGAAGTCGAGCAGCACGATTCGCGGACCGGGCTGAATCAGGATGTTGCCGGGATGCGGGTCGGCGTGGAAGAAGCCGTCGCGCAGGACCTGGTCGCAGAAAATTTCGACCAGCTTCTGCGCGACCAGGTGCTTGTCGATGCCGGCGCGCTCGAGCGCGTCGATGTCGGTGACCTTGATGCCCTCGACCAGTTCCATCGTGAGCACGCGCCGCGTGGTGAACTCGCGATAGACCTCGGGCACCAGCACCAACGGATCGGCGGCGAAGTTGCGCGCGCATCGTGGCGGAGTTGTCGGCCTCGTGAATGAAGTCGAGCTCCATCGGCACGTACTTGAGCGCCTCGCGCATCAGCACGCGATAGTCGAAGTCGCGCTCGAGCCGCGCGAGCCATCGCAGCACCAGCGTCAGGTTGCGCAAGTCGGCGCGCACGATGCCGTCGATGCCCGGGTACTGCACCTTGACGGCGCATCGGCGGCCGTCGTGAAGGCGCGCCGCATGCACCTGCGCGAGCGACGCCGACGCGATCGGCACGGGATCGAACTCGGCGTATACCGCCTCCAGCGATCGGCCGAGTTCACGCTCGATCTGTTCGCGGATCATCGCAAACGGCCGCGGCGGGACGCGGTCGTGCAAGCCCGACGAGCGTCGAGACCCATTCGTCGGGCAGCACGTCGGTGCGCGTCGCGATAAACTGGCACGCCTTGATCAGCAGGCCCTCGAGGCGCAGCGCAGTGCGGTTCAGCGCTTGCGCGGCGCGAAGATCCTGCCGGCGATACAGCTCCGCCTTGTTGCGATCGTCGATCAGGCGCGTCCACAGCTGCGTGCCTTTGTAGCCGACGTATACGTAAGCGGCGAGCCACAGCACGTTGGAGAAGCGCCACGCGCGAGTCCCGAGGCCGGGCTCGGGCACGTCGGCGGCGAAAATCGAAGCTGTCATTGAAGTTCGGGCTGCTCATGCGAGGAGTTCAGATGACTTAAATCCTACGTGAAACGATCCGATTCTGAGAAACGAAGAGTTCCGAAGAGTCCGATCTGCGGCAATTCGGGTTCATCAGAGATCATACCATTAGTGGTGGTTTATTGTGCGGACAACTACCATCGGTCGTTTCGTTCCGTAAAAACTCATCCTTCGGGAGAACGAGGTTGTTCGGTCGAGTCGGAACTGTTCTGCGGTTTAGGGAGTCCACTACATAAGTAGTAGCACTTCGCACAGGGGCTGTGCAGGCTGAAAAGTTCATCCGCCAGGCAACTCTGAGCGGCGCACTGTATTGGTCGCTTGACTGCTCGTTCGCCGCCGTAATATCCTGTGTCGCAATGAAGCCGAGTGGTAATGTACGTCGAGTCCCCAATTCAATGAAGGTCCTCCTGAATTGAGACGGACATTGATACTTGGCTCAAAAAAGCCCCGGGCGCTTGCGAGCCCCGGGGCTTTTCTTTTCGGAGTGTTTTCACTTTGGCGCCGCAGCTAGGCTGGGAGATTACGGGGAGAAGTACGGTGGATATCGCGCGACCGCATGCTCCGACCATTCGCGACATCATCCGCCGCTACTACACGGTGTGGGGGCTGTACTCGTTCGCCGGCGGCTTCCTGTTCGGCGTCTATCCGATCTTCCTGCATTCGCGCGGCCTCAACCAGTTCCAGATCGACAGCGTGCTGGCGACGTACTTCGTCGTCCTGTTTCTGACCGACGTGCCGACCGGCGCGTTCGCCGATCTGCTCGGACGCCGCCGGTCTTACGTGCTCGGCGCGGCGCTGCGGGTCTGCGCGTTCCTGCTCTATTTCGTCGCGCATCATTATTACGTGTTCATCATCGCCGAGAGCATCGACGGTATCGGCACGACCTTCGGCAACGGCGCCATCGACGCGTGGGGCGTCGACGCGCTCGATGACGCCGGCTACGACGGGCTCAAGGACCGGCTCTTCTCGCGCATCTCGCAACTGACGACGCTCGGCTTCATGGGCTCGGCGATGATCGGCGCGTACGTCGCCGACGTGAATATCGCGTAGCCGTGGATCCTCGGCGCGGCCGGCTACGTCATCGCCGGCGTCGTCGGCGCATTGCTGATGCACGACGAACGTCCGCGCGCGGCGGCGGTCGCATCGCGGCGATTCCGCGCCAGATTGCCGTGAACGTCAGCGACGGCATCCGCGACGGACTGGGCGCGCACACCGTGCTGATGCTAGTATCGCGAACGCAATCACGTTCGCCGCATGGGCGCCGTACTGGGTCTCGTGGCCGATCCTGTTCGACCAGAGCCTCGGCGTCGGCGTGTGGATCATCGGATGGATTTATTGCGGGCTTGTCGGCGGCGCGGCTGATCGGCGCGGAGGTGAGCGCGCGGTTGGCCGTCGACGAATCGCGCCGCGCGGCGCGGGTCAGCATGCTGGTTATCGCGGCGAGCGCGATGCTGTTCCTGGGCGGCCTATTCGGCGGCCGGCCGGTGCTCTCGCTCGCGATGCTGTTCGTCATGAATCTCTTCACCGGCGCGATGCAGCCGCTGGTGCAGAGCTGGTTCAACGAGCAGATCGAATCGGGCAATCGCGCCACTCTGCTTTCATTCAACTCGACCTTCCAGACGATGGGCGGGGCGGCCGGCCTGCTGTTTGCCGGGCGAATCGCGGACACGGCGGGAATCCCGTTTGAATGGCAAATCGCGGGCCTCATCTCGCTCTGCGCGGCGCCGGTCTATTGGGCGACGAGGCGTCGCGAGGCACCGGAAGTGGCGCTGGCAGGATCGGCGAAGTGAACGTGGCCGCCGTTAAGATGCATGCCGACGAAGTGCACATTGACGGATCGCTCGTTCGACGGCTGATCGCAGCGCAGTTTCCAGACTGGGCGCATCTTGCGATCGAGCTGGTCGTCTCAACGGGGACAGACAACGCGATCTATCGGCTCGGTGACGAGATGGCCGTGCGATTGCCACGAAGACAGTCGTCTGTCGGACAGGTGGAGAAGGAACATCGGTGGCTGCCGACACTTGCACCGCATCTGCCGCTCGCCATCCCAGTACCGATCGCGAAGGGAAAACCGGCGGAGGGCTACCCGTGGCGTTGGTCGGTCTATCGGTGGATCCAAGGCGAGAACGCGACCATCGGGCGCATCGCGGATTGGCGCGAGGCGGCGTTGGCGATCGCGGAGTTCATCGCGGCGATGCGCCGGATCGATCCCACCGGCGGACCGGCTCCCGGGGCGCACAACTTTGGCCGCGGGGTACCGCTGGCGATGCGAGACGCCAACACCCGAGCCGCAATCACGAGTCTGGATGGCGTCATCGATACCCAAGCAGCGACATTGGCGTGGGAGGCAGCACTAGAGGCGCCGGCGTGGAATGGTGCGCCGGTATGGATTCACGGAGACCTTCAAACGGGGAACCTGCTGGTGGAGCGCGGCCGGCTAAGCGCCGTAATCGACTTCGGAGGTTTAGGCGTAGGCGATCCAGCATGCGACTTGATGGTCGCATGGATGCTGCTGCCGGCTGAGGCGCGGGAGGTGTTCCGCGCGGCGCTATCGGTAGATGACGCGGCGTGGACGCGAGGCCGCGGTTGGGCGCTGTCCGTCGCGCTGATGCAGATTCCCTACTACCGGCACACTAACCCGGTGCTTGCCGCCGGCGGGCGACGTGCGATCGCGGAAGTCCTCGCCGAACACAAGCACGAATCATGAAAATTGTCCGATATAGGCGCGATGGACGCGAGCAATACGGGGCGCTTGAAGGCGACCGGATCGTGCCGATGGTAGGTGCAATCGACGCGCTCGCGCGAGCGCGGCGGGCGAAAGCGATACCGATCGACACAGTGCGGATACTCGCACCAGTCGCGCCGAGCAAGATTGTCGCGGCGGGGTTGAACTACGGCGCGTTCGTGCGTGAGCAGAAGGTCGAGCCGCCGCGGGAACCGCTGATATTTCTCAAGCCGTCGACCGCGGTGATTGGACCCGATGACGCGATAGTCTATCCGCCGCAGACCCGCGAGCTGTACTTCGAAGGCGAGCTGGCGATCGTAATCGCGCGACGAGCATACCGCGTTTCGTTGTCCGAGGCGCGTAGATACGTGCTCGGCTACACCTGCATGAACGACGTGACGGCGGGCGACTTGCAAGCTCGCGATAATGAATTTACTCGCAGCAAGAGTTTCGACACGTTCGCGCCGATCGGCCCGATCATCGAAACGGAAATTGAGAATCCTGATGCGCTCGCGCTGGCGACGAAGCAGAACGGCGAGCTTCGTCAGAATGCGAACACGTCGGACCTGATCTTCAAGTGCAACGTCCTGGTCAGCTTCATCTCGCATGTGATGACGTTGTTGCCGGGCGATGTGATTTCGACCGGGACGCCGCCCGGGGTGGGGAAGATGAAGGTCGGCGACGTGATCGAGATTGAGATCGAGGGGATCGGGGTGTTGAGGAATACAGTCGCGGAGTGAAGGAGCGCTGCGCGATTTCGGAGACCGGAACCGGCTTCGCGTGCGCGAAGCTGTCCGAGATTCTTCCTGCCGCTCGCGTTGCTCGCTTCGTCAGAATGACAGACAAAAAGCGTGAAGCTGTCCGAAGTTTTTCCGACCGTCGCTGACGCTCCCGTCGTCAAGATGACAGAGTGCGCGCGAAGTGCGCGCGGAACCTAACCCCTAACCCCTTCCCTCGAGGGACGGGGCACCGGTTTTGGGGAACTTCCCATTGTGGGAAGGGGAGCCGGAACGCGCGATGCTGGCCGCGTGCGGGATGACAAAGGGCGGCGTAAGGTTGGTTGCGGGAGATACTTAGCGGCGGGCGGCGAACAATCCGGAGTCTTTCGTCATGCGGATTTCGCCGTGGGTTGCGATTTCGTTTTCGACGTGGGCGCGGAGGGCCGCGATCTGTTGGTCGGTTACTCTGCTCCGCACGCGCATCGAGCAGACATAGTCAATCAGCGGCGCCGCTTCGGTGATTATCAGCGAATCGGGGTAGCGTTCGAGCTTCACGTCGCTGAAACTGGCGCGCATGTAAGCCTCGCCGCTCTCGAGGCCGAAGCGGGCGGTGGATTCGGTCATGCGCGGAATCGAGAAGAAGCGCGCCGCCAGGTCGTTCATCTCTTTCATGTTCGCCAGGCCCATCGTCGCCGCGTAGCAGTAGCCGACCGGCTTGAGCACTCGGCGGACCTCATCGAGAGCGCGCGCGATGTCGGGCACATGATAGAGCATGTGGTTCGCGATCACCGCGTCGAAGGATTCGTCGCGAAACGGGATCGCCTGCGCGTCGGCCTGCATGTAAGTGAACGCATGCCCCAGTTGCGCGAGGCTCGCGCGCGTTTCGGCCAGCATTCCGGCAGACATGTCGGTGAGAATCACGCGCCATCCCCGGGGAAATTTCACCCCTCCGCGCCACAGAATCCCGGTGCCGCAGCCGACTTCGAGCACCGTCGCGTTATCGGGAAGCTGCATGCGGTCGAATATCCAACGCATCAGTCCGTAGCGATTGGTGCTGAAGCGCTGATGCAGCCGGACGCGCGCCGACAGGTTCGAGCCGTCTTTGTATTGTTCGCGCAGGATTCGGGCGGAGTCGATGCCGGCGTCAGTGGCCATGGCGAGCATGTTGCGCCGCGCTCGGCGCGGGGAGCAACCGCCGCTTGCCTTGTCCAACGCGCCTCGCTGGTATAATTCTGTCGTCTGCCATCCGACTGCGCCCCGGTAGTGAAAAGGACATCACGGAGGTCTCCGGAACCTCAAGTCCGGGTTCGATTCCCGGCCGGGGCATTCTCTATCCATCCCAGTTGCAGCCGTCGGGCCCTTCGGCGAGGGCGACGGAATAAATTCCGTCCTACCATACTATAAGTAGGGTTTCGTTACATGTTCGCCTAAGAAACATACTGTAGGACGGAAAGTCGTACTGTACGTTTAGTCTTTTGGGCCTTAATGGGTCTCTTACTGGCGTTATAACACTCTATACATCTCATGTCATCTTTACTCTTGCTTTATGCCGTGTTCGGCGTCAAAATCTGCCTCTATGAAAGACGATACACAAGACGCTTTGGTTTTGGCGCCACGCCAAGAGAGCACGATCCTCGACGAGATTCGCAATGACCGCGAACTCATAGCCCGCCTCAGCATAACGCCGCCGGAACTCGAGGCGCTCTCCAAGTGCGCTCTATTGGGAACTCTAACCAGCAAGCAGGATATGCTGTTCATCCTGCGGCAGATTCGCGAGGCAACCGACTCCGGATTCGATCATGCGAGCGTGTTCCCCCAGCCGGCCGTGTCCATGTACGAGGAGGATACCCTTCCGGACTTCCGCCGAATCCCGATTCGTCCCGTTGCCAAGGTCGTTACCGAGCCGGCTTCGCGTGGCGGTAAAGCTAGTGGACGCCGAAGTGAGCGTTTCGGAGTCCTCTTCTGGGTGTCGGTCCTCGTCGTGGGCCTCGTATCGAATGGCGTTATTCTGATGTCGCATTGGCGCGACAACCTGGCGACCGTTGCTGGGACTCCGGTCAGTCAGGCGGCGAGTTCAGGCAACTGGTACGACGGTCTCGACCACTTCAACGTACTGCTGATGTTCGAAATTCTGTTAGTGATCGGCGTAACCTTGGTCGTTTATTTCAGGAACCGGGATCCCCGCCGCTTCAAGGTCAGACCCAGCCGCCGTTACAACTAAATCAGTCCCGTCCAGTCGGTCCCAAGGCACGTGAAGAATTCCATCTCACGTGCCGATAATGTCTCGGCTCACGATCTCGCATCAGGCGCCATCCGCGCGCTTGATGCGGTCGTGGCCGTTACCTTAAGATTCGCACGTCGTACCAATAAGAGAGGTAAGCCGCTCGATGGCCGACACCAGCAGAGCTGGGCTGCGACAGCTGATGCCGAGCGTGTTCAACGGTATCGCGACCGCGATCGCCGCTGCCGGATTGATCGGACTGCTCCATCAGACCGGCTATCTCGGAAACCATCCGCACATGAGGGCCGGAGCCGAAGCTCGGGCACGCTTGCATCCGCGAATCGTTGATCAAAACGGTGCGCTGGCATCAGCCGACGTTCCCGCGGCGCATGCGCTTCCGGCAACCGTTGCGTCCAACGACGCAGCGCCAGCGTCGCAGGCCTCGCCGAGCTTGCCGCACGCGAGGAACTTGAACGGAGCGTGGCGCGACATGGCTTCGAATTGTCACGAGATAAAACAGAGCGGGCACGCTTTAACCGTCACCAGCCACTTTGGCGACAACGGCAAGCGGTTGGCCGTCGGCAGCGGAACCGTCAAGGGACAGGCCGTCTCGGTGAAAATGAATTCATCCAATCCAGCTTCGCCGCAGGTAAACCTGATCCTCTCGGACGACGGCCGCGAATTATCGGGAATGATCAAGGGGGCGAAGGGCACCGCGCACGTCGCGCGATGGCGACGCGTCGGCCCCTCGTGCAGTTAGGCGGCCCTGCCCTCTCGCGCGAACCATACGGCGTCGCGTCCTGCGCCTCATGCGATACTGCTCCAGAACTCGTGCAGCAGCACGCTCATCAGCTTGGGATGCTCCTCGGGGAAGAACAGCTTTCCGCCCGGCACCATGATCAGGCGCTTGACGCCGGCGATATTGTCCTTGAGCCACTCGGGCGATTTAGATCGAAGGCGGTGTCGGCCTCACCCCAGACAATCAGCGTCGGCAGCTTGAGCTCGCGCAATTGAGGCGCGATCGAGGTCAGGACCTTCAGGTTGCCGAGGCTCAGAAAGCGTCGCATCGCTGTCGCCGCGTCCTCGGACGAAACAATCGGCTCGAAGTAGGTCTTGAAGGCTTCGTCGGGGATACGCTCCGCATTTCATAGACCGTCGCGAACGCCTGGCGCGCGATGGCCGGCGCCTCGACCATCGCCTTCATCCAGCGACGATCGAGGATCGGCAAACTGGTCGAACGCCGCCTTCAGCATCGCATTGGGCCAGAGGTCGTGGACTTCGCAGTTGGTGAGAGTGAGGCTGCGCAGGCGCGACGGATAGCGCGCGGCGAAGACCTGGCTGATGCTGGCGCCGCTGTCGTTGCCGACGAGATCGACCTGCGAAATTCCGAGCCGATCGAGGAAGCCTGCGATCATCGTGGCTTGCTGGTCGAAGCAAGAGCGTGCTGTGCAGGCTTGATTTCGGTGTAGCCAAGGCCCATCAAATCGAGCGCGATACATCGGCGCGTCGCGGCCAGATCGTCGAGCACGCCGCGCCAGGCGAAGCCATTAAGCGGAAAGCCGTGAATGAACAGCGCCGCGGGTCTGCTGCCCTTCTCGACGTAAGCGATTCGGCCGAAGGTGGTGTCCGCGAATTTGCGCGCCTGATGGAACTCTGCTGCGTTCATTGCTAACCTGCCTCCTGTTAATTCGTCAATGAAGATCGATTTCACATACCGACGGTATGTATGTGACATGAGAGCAGTATGACAGTCAAGAGCCGCCGGAGCTCGAGCAGTCCGAGCGCTACCCGCGCCGCCCTGATCAAGACGGCGCGCAAGCTCTTCGCCCGCCTCGGCTACGCAGACACCGATATCGAAACCGTCGCCAGCGCACGCGCGTCACCCGTGGCGCGCTATACCACCATTTCAAGGACAAGCGAGGACCTGTTCTCGGCCGTGTTCGATCTCGAGGAACAGCGCCTCGCGCAAATCGGTCGCGCGGCGGCCGGCGCGGCTATCGGCCTGGCGCTGGGACGGGATGCTGGCCGGCATGCAACGCGTTCCTCGACGCATGCCTCGACCCCGCCGTGCAACGCATCGTGCTGATCGACGCGCTCGCCGTCCTGGGATGGGAGCGATGGCGCGAGATCGACGCCAAATACAACCTGCGCGCTGGTCATGGCCGCGCTGGAGGCCGCGATGGATCAAGGAGTCATCGCGCGCGGCCGGTCGATTCATTGGCGTATCTGTTGATGGGCGCGATCACCGAGGCCGCTATCTTTCATCGCGCACGCGGACGACAAGCCCGCTGCGCGCCGCGAGGTCGGCGAGAACGTCGCGCAACTGCTGTCAGGTTTGCGGATCGATAATCAACAGGGAGCTAGCTGACACTAACATCTTCTATTCGAAGACCTGGTCATAGGAGAAAGAAGCATGCCGTCTGCTCCGATACTTTGCCTCGGCGCCCGCTGGCGAGCTGAAGATGTCTATTGGAATTCTGCCCCAGCGAATGGAATGCTTTTAGGGGTTCGGGCGAAGGCTCTTAAATCTCCCGAGGCAAATTTTTCTGATCAAAGCGGCATATATGTGTTATACGCGAACTTCACGCCTATCTACGTAGGTCAAGCAAATAAACGCTTGTTTGCTCGACTTAAAGAGCATCATTTGAGCGATGATTTCGCTGGCAGGTGGGACCGCTTCACCTGGTTTGGTCTTCGCAATGTGATCGGCGGTGACAACCCAAGTTTATCGGTGTCTGGAGTAACTTTCCACATATCAACGAAGCAACTTTTAAACCATTTAGAAGCAATTATGATTCACTCTTTTGAACCCGCGTTGAATGGCCAAGAAGGTCGCTTTGGTGAAATGGTGACTCGCTACAAGCAGATACGTGATCCAAGGTTAGGACCCAACGAACGAAAATTGCTTGAGGGAATGGCTATAGAAGGAGAGATGGTTCCCGACGGAAAGAGGATTACGAAGACCGGGTGGAAAGACTCTTAAACCGCGACCGATCTGCGAAATCGGCGCATTTGTCGGCAAGTAACAAGTCTGGGCATCTAAGGCTTCCAATGGAATATCGAATCATGCCGGGGAGGGTCGACATCGGGAAGTTCTCGCTTTACTACGAGCGGGTTGGGGCGGGGGCGCCGATTGTTTTTTTGCACGGGCTTGGCGGGAACCATATGTCGTGGTGGCAGCAGGTGCCCGACTTCATGCGAGCGTTCGAATGCGTCACCGTCGACCAGCGCGCCTTCGGTCTGTCGCCCGATCCCGACGACCTGTTCAATCGCGCGCACGCGAGCGATCTCGGCCATCTGCTCGACCATCTGAAGTTCGACAAGGCGTGCTCGTCGGGCAATCGATGGGCGGATGGACGATCGTCGGCTACGCACTCGAACATCCTGAACGCGTGGCTGCGATGGTGATGGCCGATACGCCGGGGGGCATCTTCACGCCCGAGATGAAGTTCGCGGCGCCGCGGCAGCCGCTGGCCGTTGATGCGTCGCCGCCAATCGGATCGCTGCCGACCTATGCGGCGGACTATTTCGCGAAGCATCCCGAGATGGCTTTTCTGTATGAAGAGATTCGGATTCTCGGCGCGCGCCCTCCGGCAGACGCCGGGATGCGGTTGTTCGGAACGCGCTACGACCTGGCGGTGGTGAAGAAGCGCCTGACGATGCCGATTCTGTGCATGGTCGGCGAGGAGGACACGCTGATCGCGCCCGAGATCGTGCGGGCGCTGGCGTCGGCGCTGCCGAATTCGCGCATGTGCACGGTTCCCGGCAGCGGGCATTCGATCTATTTCGAGAATGCGCCGGTGTTCAATCAGTTGGTGCGGGACTTTCTGGTGGAGGTCGGGTACAAGGCGGGCACGGCGGCCCGCCCCACTAATTCGAAGTAGTCGCGAGGTTACACGCCGGCGGGGGTTGGGGCGCCGAAGAGGGTGCGCTGGATCATCGGGAAGAGGTCGCGCTCTTCGCCGTCGATCAGATCGTCGAGGCATACGGCGAACGCCGTCAGTGCGGCGCCCGCTTTGGTAACGTCCTCGTTCGAGCCGGTGATGAACGAGGTCGCGTCAACGGTCCGCGCCAGGTCGCGCAGCCGGGCATGCTGTTCGCAGGTGCGCAGGATGAGATCGGGCGGGAAGTTCTCCTGCGACTTCATCCAGGGGACGACGATGTCCTCTTCGCTGCCAGGGTGATGCGCGATCACGGTCTTAATCGAGTTCCACGCCTCGTCCGCTTCAGCACGCAGTGTCGTATCGCACGGCTGGCGCGCGACCACTGCGCCGGCGACCGCCGCGTTGAGCAACCGCTCGCCCAGTTTTGAATCCTCGAGACTCAACCGCGCAACCGCGGCTTCGATCCGTTCCGCCATCGCGCACTTTTCAGGCTGAGCCTGTATTTCCTTATTCATTGCCATCGCAATGATTAGCATCGAGCGTGCCACCGGAAAGCCCAAGGTCCTGCCGAAGTCTCTCTCGCAGAATGAGTACGCATTCTCGCAACGCGAAGCGCGCTTCGCGAAATGAAACCTAAATCGTCCGATTTCGTCGAATTGTTAGGTGCGTTGCACAGGACTATACTCTAGCTTATGAGTCGCATCGCAAATGCCCTGACGGCCGTCGGGCTCGCGCTGGCGTTGATCGGGTTGAGCTGCGTGCGAGCCCGTGCAGAACCCTTACGGTAACGCGGGACCCAAGGCGTCACAGCTGGGGAATTCGAGCAGCTTCGATTCCGGAGCCGGGATGCAGCACGCATCGAGCTCGGGCACCGTCGCCGGCGGCACGATCGATTCAGCGCAAAGCCAGGGACTGTCCGATTACCTGAAACATCACTCGCTGCCACTGGTTGGCGCGCAAGTTGTTACCAGCTCGAGCGGTGGCGAGCAGGTCATCCTGTTCGGCTTCGTCGCGAGCGATTTCGGCAAGACTGACGCCGAGCAGAAGGCGCGGCACTATCTGAAGGATCCGACGCTGGTCGTCGACAACCGGATCAAGATCAGTCCCGAGCTGGCCGGCGGCCACGGCAGCTCCGGTTCGACTGTCAACGGAGTCCCGTCGGCCAATGCGATGCCGTAGCGACGGATCCGATCCGTATGGCACGTCGGGATCGGCCAGGATTATCAGAACAATCTTCCGCCCGACGCGCAGGCTTACGCGGCGCAAGGCCAGCAGATACAACAGATGCAGCAGTATCAGCAGTACAACAGTCAGCCCGCCGAGCATGCTGGGTATGATCTTACCGATGCTGATCGGCGGCGGCATGACGATGGGCAGCGGCGGTTACGGCGGCGGCTACGGTGGATTCAGCTCAGGCTATGCGCCGGGCTACCGCAGATACGGCTATCCGACATATCCGCCACCGAGTTCCGGCTTCAGCGGATCGGGATACCCTTACTGATTCGGACCGCTCGTCTTCGGATCCGTCGCTATCTTACTCGCCAGCTTGAATCTTTCGCCGAGGAACACCTGGCGCACGGCGTCGCTGGCGACGATGTCGCGCGGCTTGCCTTCGAACAGAATCTTGCCCGAGTGAATGATGTAGGCGCGATCGATGATCGAGAGCGTCGCGTGCACGTTGTGATCGGACATCAGCACGCCGATGCCGCGCTCTTTCAGATAGGAGACGACGCGCTGAATCTCGACGACGGTGATCGGATCGATTCCGGCGAACGGCTCGTCGAGGCACAGGTAGACCGGATCGAGCACCAGCGCGCGCGTGATCTCGACGCGTCGACGCTCGCCACCGGAGAGCACGCCGGCCTTGGACTTCGCGAGTTTCGAGATGCCCAGTTCGTCGAGCAGCGACTGCAGGCGCGCATAGCGTTCTTCTTCGGTGAGCGGCAGCGTCTCGAGCACGGCCAGCAGATTCTGCTCGACGGTCAGCTTGCGGAAGACGCTCGGCTCCTGCGGGAGATAGGAAATTCCGCGGCGCGCGCGCTGGTAGAGCGGCAGCGTCGTGATGTCCTCGCCGCTGAACATGATGCGGCCCTTATCGGGCTTGAGCAGTCCAACCAGCATGTAGAAGGTGGTCGTCTTGCCGGCGCCGTTGGGGCCGAGGAAGCCCACGACCTCGCCCGGCTTGACGATGACGTTGACGTTGTCGACGACCGCGCGGCCGCCGTAGACCTTGACGAGGCCTTCGCCGCGCAATGCCAGCGTTTCGGCCTTGTCGGCCGCGCCGTCGGTTTCCCCTGGCTTTAAACGTTCAACTTTCGCCATTCTAAAATGTCGCTGCGGCAGCGCTCTTAGAACTTATCGGCTTTGAGGAGGATATGGAACGCTCCGCCATCTTTTCTCGATGCAAGCTTACGGCCGCTGTGTTAGATTGCGGCGCCACGGCCGACGAGCCTGAAGCATATCGATCTGATGAAGGAGTCTCTCCAGATGATGAAAGCAATATATTTCGCCTGCGGGCTGATTTTCGGAGTCCTGATCACCTGCGCCGCATGCTCGCAGACGCCAGCTTACAGCACCAGTTCTTATGGTCCGGTAGCGGGAGGCCCCGGCTATTACGGCGGCCCTCCGCCCGCCGGTCATCCAGAAATTTCACAAGCGATGAGTGCGTTGCAGCATGCGCGCTACGTGCTACAGGACAAGGCCGCGAGTGACTACCGCGGGCACAAGGCCAACGCGATCGGATACATCGACAACGCGATCAACGAACTGCAAATCTGCGAGTCGATGCCGTAGGTCAGTCGATTAGTCAGTCGAAGCCGATCCGATCAGCAGCGTTACGGCGAGATCGGACTGGCCGACTCTCGATCGATTCCAGAGGACGCGGCTATCCGGGAACATCAGGCCCTCGCCGGGTTCGAGGATGACGCGAACCCGTCCGGACTGTGCCTTGATAGCTATCGCGGCGTTCTCGTCATCGAGGTTGATGCACAAGACCAGCGTTCCTACTGCGCCGCGGTTGCCGAACCGCATCGGCTTGCTGGGTACCAGTGCTCTATCGCGCTTATCGCCGGAAGCCACCACGGTCATCAGAAAATGGCCCGGCTCTATCCAGTTCTTATAGGTCAGATACTCAGTCAGCTCGCGAGCGTAACCTTCAAACCCCGTATTGAAATCCTCTGCTGCCGCCAGACTCCACCATCGCTTCAACAAATGTCCGGGTATGCCGATGATCGACAGGTCGTCGCCGTCCTCGCCGCGCAACGCCGGCAACTCGTTTGGGGTTGCAGCGCGCCATCTTTTGGAGCGAAAAACCTGCAGGCGTTCGGCAAGTGACAGCCGCCCCTGGTACCTCGGCGCGTGACCAATTTTCATTGAGTCAGGCGGGGCCGGCCGCGGCGGCAATCGGGGGTTGCAGCTTGTCGACAATCACATCGACGATTGCCTTGCGATTCAATCGGCAGAACATAGTCTCGGTCGAGTCGAACGAGCCGTTCTCGAAATACTTGTTCACCGGCGCACCGCCTCCGCACAGACTGTAGTACTCACAGGTGTTGCGGCACTTACTCAGTCCGCGTGCGATGTCATTACTCATACGGCGGAATTTGTCACTGTTGATCGCGGACGCGAGAGTGTCGGTATGCACATTGCCTATTGCGAAATCGCCGTAATGAGTACTCTTGAGACCGAGCAGTTCCGGCGAGTAGCTGGTGAAATTGCCTTCGCAATCGACACTAAGTATAGCGCCGGGAGCATTCTCCTGGGTAAGCGGAACCTCGCCCCGGTCTTTGCCCAGAATCAGCGGAACCATCGAGTCGAACTCGCGCACGCTGATGGCCATTTCGTCGCGCGCGACGAGGTCAAAAAACCTGCCGATGAAACGCCGGAAGCGACGCTCGACATCGGCGCCGCCGAGGGTCGACGCGGCGTGCGGTCCTTCGATCTCTTCGATATTGAACGCGACCTCCCGGATCTCGTTCTCGACGTAGAAGTCGTACAGCTCGTCGGCATAGTCGAGCGATTCGTTGGTGAGCACTGAGATGACGTGGAACGGAACTTCGCGGCTTTGCAGTTTTCGGATGCCGTCCATGACGCGATGCTGAGTCCCGGCGCCGTTGCGTGCTTTTCGATTGCGATCGTGAAGAAACGCGGGCCCGTCAACGCTGACGCCGACGTTGACCCGGTGCTTCTTGAAAAAATCGCACCACTCGTCGTCTATCAGCACGCCATTGGTCTGGAACGAATGGCCCACCTGGAAGCCGGCGGCGTTGTGCGCGGCGAAAATCTCAATCGCGCGTTCGTAGTAGCCGACCGGCAGGACCATCGGTTCGCCCGCGTGCCATACAACGGTGAAGCCTCGCTCAACGATACCGCTCGAGAAGACGAATTCAGCGACGCGATTCAGTGTCGCGTCAGACATCCTGCGCTTGGAGTCGCGGTCGGGCAGATAGCAGTAGGTGCAATCGAGATTGCAGAAGGGAGTCGGCTGCAGGACAAGGAGTTCGAGCGGCCCGGCAATCCGCCATCTATCGCCCGCCGCCATCTTGAAAGTTTACTCGACGCCGCGCGAGGCCCTCGAATGAGGCTTCGCGGATGCTACCAATTGCGCCAGTTCCGCCAGTTGTGCCAGTTCGGCCAGCCCCATCCGCGCCATCCGCCGTTGCGCCAATTGCGCCACCACGCGAGCTGGATATTCGAATCACCCTGCTGCCGGAGGTTAGCGTTCGCGTCCTGGACTTGCGGCCGTATTTTCTCGACGCGCTGCCGCAGAGTCTCGGAGGGATTGTTGTCGGCGATTGGCGTCGGCCGGAATCGCGCTGAGTATCGTCGTCGCGAGCACTATAGTGCCGGCGCCTGCGGTAACGATCGCGCGAACCGTTCTTTCAGCTTGCTCCGGATGGCGGGTCTTTCGGATTCCACCGGCTCCTCCTTCAGGAAGACTAACTCGGGGTTGTCGCTGGCGAAGCGATTGCCTCGATCGATCTAACGATTACGCAAGTCCAATGTCAAACCAAAGCAGAATACGCCGGCGCCGTTCCCGGGTTTCGTTTGACATCGACAAATTTCTTTCAGTAGGCTCCTGCAGAGCACAATCGGCTATCGAATCGGCGACTACCTAACTCATTCCGGAGGTATCACCATGAGGTTCCGCCCAACGCTGTCCACGGCAATTCTGGGCTTCGCTCTGGTGGGCGCGAGTCTCTTCGCGATGGCTGCGGACGATTCGCATCCGCCGCCGGCTAATCCTGAGTACGCGCAATGGGCTCACTTCAAGCCCGGCACCTATGTGACCCTGGAGCGGAAAGTTTTTGAACATGGTGAGAACAACGTCGGCGTCGTGGAAGCCATGGCACATCCGCCCGGCGCTTCGGTCATGCGCATCAACACCAAGATGGTCGATCTCGACAAGGACAAAGCCATCCTCGAAGAGACCAGGATCGATCTCGGCGACGGCAGTGAAACCCAGATGCCGGCCGACAAGGTGACGCTTTTCGCCAACGGCCAGGTCTCGAACGCGAGCGTTTCGATGTGGCAGCCGGAGCCTTCAAAGCCGCAAACCGTCAAGGAAACGGAGGGCGACGAGGAGCTGACCGTAATGGGCAACAAGCTCAAGACTCATTGGGTCGAGACCACGGTCAAGACCGGCAACGAGGTATCCACCGCGAAAGACTGGCTGTCGGACGACGTCCCGGGCGGCCTGGTCAAGGAAGAAACCCGGAAGACCTGGAATGGAAGGCTGTTGGTGGAATCAGCGACCAAGGTGATCGATTACAAGCTGGGTACCTGAGCTTCCACTTTTCCGCGACGCCGCGGGATGCTACTCCCTATAAGTCGTGGGTGATGATTTCGACAGCGAACGCTTTCCGGGAAATTTCTACCAAGGGATGATTCTCAAGCTCGACCGCGCACGCGGCCGCGGCGTGGTGCGATCGCATAGCGGCAAGGAGATTCTCTTCGAGTTTCCGTTCGTGACGGTGTCGGGCGCGAGAATCGGCGGCGCGATGCCGGGGATCGATCTGATTCGCGAAGGGGATATCGTTGGCTTCGACGTTGGGTGGACCTCCAAGGGACTGCGCGTTACGACAATCCATCCGCGCGACGCCTCGAGGTGATAAAGGTCGTGCTCGATGCGGGCAACTTAACCCCTAATCCCTTTCCCATAGTGAGAAGGGGAACAATCGTAGGAGAAATCACCGCTTGCGCTGGTACATGCGCCAGGTCCTGACGCCTATTGGGTGTAGCTCTCCGAGAATTTCGTAGCCTCTGGAACTGTAGAACGCGACGTTGGCTTCGGTCATGGTCTCGAGGTACACGCCTGCGATTTCGGGGCGCGCCTTGGCCTCGAGCGCGAGATGATCCACCAGCGCCTTGCCGTAGCCTTTGCCCTGGAACGGCGGATCGCATCCGAGCACTTGCAGGTACAGATGCGGCTCCTTCGGATGATTCTCGGCGAGCACGCTGACCAGATTCAGCCCGCGCCATATGCCGCCGACGCCAAGCGCACGGATTATCCGCGGCATCTGTGCAAGGCCGGTTCCGACCATCGCGAGCGCGCCCGCGTGGCCGACGCCCTCGGTCAACGCGGCGGCGACGACGCGGCCGTTATCGTCGACGATGCCGAACACCGGCTGTCCCGAGCGGCGCTCTATCGCGAGCATACCGCGGAACAGATCCGCGAGACGCGTCGCGCGTTCGACGGGATCGGTGACGTCGGGAATTATCGCCTTGAAGATCGGATCGTTGATAAAGGCGCGGCCGAGCGAAACCGCGGCCTGTTCGTGCTGCTCGGGATAGAGCGCAGTGACATAAGGTTTTCCATTTTCAGGCATTTTTCGATCCTCGATTCTCTATGAGCGTTTCGTGAGCGTGCGCGAGACCGCATCATGCCATCCGGCGAGCAATCGTTCACGCTCAATCGTTTTCATCTTCGGCTTGAACACGTCGGCGCCTTTGATCAGCGCGAGCATCTCGGCCGGCGACTTCCATACTCCGACGGCCAAACCGGCGAGCATCGCCGCACCCATCGCGGTGGTCTCGGCTATCTTCGCGCGGCGGACCGGCTTGCCAAGAATATCCGCCTGGAACTGCATCAGGTAGCGGTTCGCGGTCGCGCCGCCGTCGGCGCGCAGCTCGCTCATCGGATGACCGGTGTCGGATTCCATCGCAACTATTACGTCGCGCACCTGGTAGGCGATACTGTCGAGCGTCGCGCGGACGATATCGGCGCGAGTGGTGCCGCGAGTAATCCCCACGATAGCGCCGCGCGCGTTCGCGTCCCAATGCGGCGCGCCGAGACCGACGAACGCGGGCACGACGTAAAGCTAGCGTGCGATCTTTATTCTTCGCCAGGCTGGCGCGTGCCTCGGCGTAGGTGTCGGCGGCCTTGCGCACGAGCTTGAGGCCGTCGCGCAGCCATTGCACGGCGGCGCCGGCGATGAAGACCGAGCCTTCGAGCGCATAGGCGGGATCGCCAGCGGGGCCGAGCGCGGCGGTCGTGAGCAAGCGATTCTTCGACGGCACTATTTTGTCGCCGGTGTTCATCAGCAGGAATGCGCCGGTGCCGTAGGTCGCTTTCGAGTCGCCGGCCGCGACAGCGCCCTGCCCGTACAGCGCGGATTGCTGATCGCCAATGACCGCGGCGATTGGGATCGCATGCGGCACGATCGTTCCTGGCGCCGTCTCTGCCAGCGGGCCGCGCGAGCTGACGGCGCACGGGAGCATCTCGCGCGGGACATTTAGCATCGCGAGCATGTCGTCGTCCCACTCACGGCTCGCCAGATTGAACATCATGGTGCGCGACGCGTTAGTGAAGTCGGTCACGAAGGCCGCACCGCGCGAGAGCTTGTAGACAAGCCAGGTGTCGATAGTGCCGAAGCATAGATCGCCGCGGGCAGCGCGAGCGCGCAGTTCGGGTTTCAGGTCGAGCAGCCACTTGAGCTTGGTGCCGGAGAAATAAGGATCGACGAGGAGGCCCGTGCGCGACGCGACCTCGGGCTCGCGATCGCGGAGAGCGTCGCAGATAGCGGCGCTGCGGCGGCATTGCCAGACGATCGCGCGATATACGGGGCGTCCACTGCGCCGATCCCAGACGACAAACGTCTCGCGCTGATTGGTGATGCCGATTCCAGCGATCGCCGACGGCGAAACCTTCGCGGCTGAGATTGCTTTTTTCGCCAGTGTAACTACCGAGCGGTAGATTTCCTCGGGGTCATGCTCGACCCATCCGGGCTCTGGGTAGAACTGACGAATCTCGGCGTAAGCGCGGCCGCGGATTCGTCCGCGCGCATCGACGACGAAGACGGTAGTGCCGGTAGTTCCCTGGTCGATGGCGAGTATCAGCTGAGGCATCGCGAAATTTCTCCGGCGTCAGTGTCTCATTTTTTTGGGCAAAGTCGAGGGATTCGAGGCCAACTTGATTAAATGTGAAACCCACCGTGGGTTTCACGCTTCCCTGGGCAGGGGTGACCCCTGCACCCAGTATCAGGAAGACCGCCGGCGGAGGCTATTGCCGCGGAAGGGAAAGGCGCCCTCTCACTTGGTGGCGGTGAACAACTCCACGGTCTCGAAAGGTTTGGATGAGTCTGGGCGGAGGCGATTCAGGGTAAATTTTGTGGGCTGGCCGGGGGCTACATCTACGAGCAGGTAGTTGTACTCCTGCTGTGGGGGCTCGCCTTTCTGGTAGAGATTCGGGGGATAGCCGGCGGGCACCTCGACGCTTGTGCGGCCGGGGAGAATTGGATCCTGTTCGGCGCCGCCGCCACCTAGTAGCAGATACTTTACGCCGTCCACATTATAAATCTCGGTCGTGTGGACGTGGCCGTTGAAGACAACGATGTCCATGTCCTTGGCATAGGACGCTAGAAGCTTGTGGGGATTCTGCGCGTCGGGGATCGCGCCGAAACCTGAACGGCAAAAGGTCGGGTTGTGGAAGCTGACGAAGATCTTGTGGATGCCGGCGGCCTTGGCTTCATCCAACCACGCAGCTAACTGTTTCATCTGCTCTTCATAGGCAGGCCGGGTGGCGCCCCAGGCTGTGGGCGAGTGCTCGTTGTACTTGCCGGTCCACAGGAAGATGAAGCGTGCACCGCTATAGTCAAATTTGTAGATAAGGTTTTTCTCTGAGACGCCAAGCGGCTTCAAATAGGGGAAGCTGCTGAGCAGGCCTTCAGCGTCAGGGTCGTTCTGTACTTCGTGATTGCCGGCGGCTGGAAACATCCGACCCAGCAGGCCGGCGGCGCGCATCTGGTCATCCGCAGGCGGCAACTGCTTCAAGTCGTTGTTGACCAGCCTCCAGTAAGGGTTATCGGAAGGCTTCGAGCCCTGCGCACCCGACCAGACCAGATCACCGGTGCTGAGAATGAACTTTGCGCGCCCACTATTGACATCCTGCACGAGCTCGCGGGCGACCCATTCGCCGCCCGAAATCTCATACATAGTACGGTGCACGCCGGGAAGGAGTTTCACATCCTCGACCGAAGCCTTCGTGACCCAGCCTTTGTCAAATGTCAAGGTGGTTTTTTCGCTCATCGTAATAAACGGCATGACCATTTGCGTGAGCTCGTGGGTGCCGGGGTCATAGGTCATCTTGACATATTTTTTGACTAGCTCTTTCGCGCGGTCCGGAGGGAGTACGAGTTCAAAGACTTCGGCCATCACTGCGCGAGCCTCAGGCTCCTGATCTTCCTTGTATGGCAGGTACATCAGGGAGCGCGAGTCACCGTAAACAGCGAAGGAGAAAGCCGAATCCGCGGGGTGCGCCTGTTGCGCGGCCGCGTTGAAGGGCGACAGCGCGAGCATGGCAGCGAATGAGACCAAGATAGCGACCTTCATTGTGTTACCGAGGGCTTTGATCATTGCGCTCTCCAATTTGCAGGTCGCGATTCAGTCACCGAATATATTTTCTTTGATCAGCTTGGGTATGACTGGGGTGATTGAAACCTGAATATTCCATCGTTGAGCGAAGACCGACGGGTTGACCGGCATATATTGGCCCTGGACGGCGAACTTCACCGGCAGGATACCGAGCCTTTGCACCTTCGCCACGTTGAGGCCGATCGGAAATGTCACCTTGTTGCCGTCGCTCGCATACCAGTTGATCAGCATGTTCGGTGATGTGCCGACGGACCATCCATGAGGCAGAAAGTAGGTTGCAAAGTATTGCAGATTCATCTGGCTGGTCTGCTTCGAGCCGTTCCCACCGACCGAGAACCATTGCTGCGGGAACAGGCCGATGATGTAGTGCTCACCCAGGTAGCCGAAAACTCCGCCGGGTCCGAGCTGCCATTTTTTCTGGCCGACATTGGTCGTGGTTGCGGTGGGAAAGATGAAGGTAGGTCCGGCGGCGAGGAGCCACGGTCCCGCCAGTTTCGGACTCGGCGAAAGGAGAGTCGCCAGGATAGTGTCGCCAAAGCCGGTCGCCTGATAGATGCGACCCGTGCTCGTTGGAACGGGAACCGAATTGACCACTTGAAACACCGGCCGGGTGATCAAGTTCCAATCGTCGGTCAGAGCGAGCGGCAGGACCGGCTGGAACTGGACGTTGACCGAGTTGCGGCTCGACTTGTCCTCGATGCCCGGATGGATGAAGTAGGTGTTTTCCTGAAACTGGAGCGCCCAGATGCTCGAGATAGGATTTGAGAGTTCCTTGTTGACCTCGGTCTCTGATTTCTGGTTGTCGGGTAGAGTTGACTCATCGCCCGGCGGCGGGCTCGGCGTGGTTTGCGCCGAGGCATTCGCGACGACTAGGAAGCCAAGGAGTCCTATCAGGGCGATCACTCGCATGTATTGATGTTTCACAGTTTGTTGGCTCCTAGCCGGCGTTTGAATCCGAGTGGCTCTGACAACTTGGCATACAGGCAGAGTGCTGCGCGGGGGGAATCGCGCAGCATTTGGTCCTCCACCCTAACCCTCCTCCCACGTGGGAGGAGGGAATTGGAGCGGAATCCTGAATCGTGCGCAATAGCGCTGAACGTGCCCTCTATGTTTCACGCTCGCGCCTCCCGGGTTGTCAGAACCCGCGTGCGGGGCCGATCTGCGGTGCGTGGACCGGCTTGGCCATGCCGTAGAAGACCACAACGCCCTGGCCGCCGCATCGGGTCGAAAGCGCCTCGCTGTGGCGTACCGATACAGCTGTCGATGTCCTGCCAGTTGTTGGTGACCCAAACGTTTCCGGCCGGATCAATGTCGATATCAACCTCCATCTGCAGGCCACCGCCGACATAGCCAAGCGGAGGCGAGATTGGGTCGCCCGTCTTCATGCCGGGCGGGCAGTTCTCGGTGCGGGTGCCGCAGAGGTGCGCGATCTGGCCTGATGCGCCGGCGAAGTTGGAGACCCAGACATTGTCGTCGCCATCCACGGCGACGGCCCATGGCCCCGGCAGACTGCCGCCGGTGAACGGAGAGCCGGGATAGGGGGAGCCATCAGGCCGCAGCAGGATCATGCTGCCGCCTCGGCGTCCGCCTTTCTGCTCAGACATGGTCTTGGTCAGGTAGTCAGAGGCCGTCGTCACACCGTGGAGCTTCAGGCGTAGCCCCATATCGACCAGATGCATCATGCCCACCAGACTGTTGCCGAAACGAGCGGTGACCCAGACATTGCCTTGCTGTCGATGGCAAGACCGCTGGTGTTGAATCCGCTTTTGAAGTTCTCCGCTTTGCTCGGATCGGCAGCAGGGAAGCGCGTTACATGGTCGATGCCGCTGTTGGAGACCCAGATCCGATCCTGTGCATCGATGGCGAGATGAAACGGCGCCATGAACGACTTGCACGGCTCAGCACTATCGCCCTCGCAGACAATTCGGCCCTTGGTGAGATCGCCCTTGGGGAAGTAGACGAGTTGCTTTTTCTCGACACCCAGGACCCACACATCGCCGTTTGGCGTGACCGTGACACCTTGCATCAGCCCCAAGCGGCCATTGAAGGTGATGCCATCGGGCGGGGTCAGGGGCTTGCCGTTTTTGTCGAATACCACGATTGCCTTGGAGCCATAGGTGGTGAACCAGGCATTGTCGTTGGCGTCGACCGCCGCGCCGAACGTGCCGCCTTCCATCCCTCCACCGGTAAAGCCGGTGGTAATCGGCGAAAGCGGTTTGCCATCGGGGGCGAACTTGGTGGCGTGGCCCTCCCACAGCGAATCCTGCCCCTGCCAGCCAACCGAGAAATTGTCGCCGACCCAGAAGTTGCCCTCGCTGTCGAAGCCGCCCTTGCCGCCTGCGCGGTAGCCGCCGCCGTCGAACTTCAGTGGCAGCACCCACGCACTCGGCTCCCAATTTAGATACGGCATATAAGGAACGGGGCGCAGGTTCTTGCCCTGCGGGATTGGATAGAACGAATCGAGCAGCGCGTAGATTCTTCGGGGCGGTACCACGGATAGCGAGCGATTGACTCAGCTGCGATCAGAGTGTCGGTCGGGGCGCTACCGGTAGGAGGTGTAGCGGCTGCGAATAGTTTGTCGCACGCATCGGCAGTTACGCGAGTGACGCATCCGGCCAGAACGTCGGCCAGCGTCGCGAAGTTGGCCATCGTCGGCGTCTGGGGACCGTTGAGCGGATCCTGGATTGCGGATCCCCAGCCACCGGTTTCAAGATCGACGAAGTTCAGGAACGTTGCCGGCGGCGATACGAAGGCCTAGCGCGTTGCCTTTGAGCGCGGCGCCGTCGAGGAATTGCGCGTTGGTCCATACCGACGCAACGGTCGTCATCTCATTGATGACGACCTTGGCCGGCGGCTTGATGCCGAGCACCGAGATAAGCGCGATCGCCGGGTTGTCGCCGCCGCCCTTGGTTGCCGGCCGGTACGCCGCCTTTGGCGACTACGTATAGGATGCTGTCGGGCGATCCTTCGGCGCTCAAGAGTAAATCGGCCGTCGTCGCCGGTTTGAGTTTGAGCCAACTGCTTTGGCGCGTCGGCACTGGCGGACCATAGCGTCACTGTCGATTTTGCGATCGGTGCACCTGCGCCGAGTACCTGACCTTCGATGCTGTCGGCGGAAGCCACGCCGGTCAGTGAGATGGCGAAAGCCGCAAGAGCCGCGCAGATCAATACAAGGGAGGTCCATGGTTTGCGTAGCCTCGGCGCTGCTGGCGGAAATTTTCTTCTGCAATCGAGCATTAGGAGGTACTCCTGATTGGGGGCATTTTCGCAATAAAACGTTCTCAGCTTCGTTCATTTTGAGGGATAAGCGATACTGTACTTTGGTACAAGATTGAGAGCGGAAGAGTGCTTGCCTCGCAGGATTGGCGGGGCCATTATAGGCGCGCTTGCCGCGGCCCTTTTTCGAAGAGTCGCGATTGGATTTGGTTCATGAGCGATCTGATCGAAAAGAAAACTGACCTGATCCGATACTTCGAGGAAGGCGGCAAGCCACGCGCGCAGTGGCGAATTGGCACCGAGTACGAGAAGGTCATCGTCCGATCCGCTGACGGAACCGCTATCCCCTACTCCGGCGCCGGCGGTGTCGAGGACCTGCTGCAGCGGCTGGTGGCCGATTACGGCTTCGAGACCGAAGACGAGCATGGGCATATCCTGGCGCTCAAGGGCGATCGATCGACGATCACGCTCGAACCGGGCGGGCAGGTCGAACTGTCGGGCGAGCAGTGCGAGACGATCCACTGCGCATACGCCGAGTTTGCAACTCACGTCGAGCAACTGATCGACCTAACCGGCAAGATCGGCGCGAGCGTGCTTGGGCTCGGGATGCAGCCGGTGAGCCGCATCGATCAGATCGAGCTGCTGCCGAAAGCCCGCTACCATATCATGTATCCATACATGGCGCGGGTGGGGACGCTCGGCCAGCGGATGATGAAGCAGACGGCGGGAGTGCAGGCGAATCTCGACTACAGCGACGAGCGCGACGCGATGCGCAAGCTGCGGGTGAGCATGGGGATAGTGCCGCTGTTGTACGCGATATTCGCGAACTCGCCGCTGAGCGACGGCGGGCTCAACGGATACCACAGTTTTCGCGGGCATATCTGGACCGATACCGACAATCAGCGCAGCGGAGTTCCGGAATTTATCTTTCGCGACGATTGTTCGTTCGAGGATTACGCCGAGTTCGCGCTCGACGTGCCGATGTATTTCCTGATTCGCAACCATGAGTATATCGATCTCACCAAGCCGCCGGGGCTGACGTTTCGGCAGTATCTCGAGCGCGGGTACGGGCGCGAGCGCGCGACGGTCGAGGACTGGACCAATCATCTGACGACGATTTTCACCGAAGTGCGGCTGAAGAAGTACGTCGAGATACGCACTGCCGACAGCCAACCGCCGCAATTCATGCTCGCGCTGCCGGCGCTGCTCAAGGGGATGCTGTACGACGACGATTGCCTCAATGCGGCGTGGGACCTGGTCAAGGGCTGGAGCTATCGGGAGCGGCTTCAGACAGCCGACGCGGCGCATAAGAATGGCCTGGACGCGCGCGCTGGCCGCTTCAAACTGCAGGCGCTTGGCTACGAGCTGATGAATATTGCGGCCAAGGGCCTCGAGCGGCAGCGGGCATTGAACAATGCGGGGCAGGATGAGAGCATCTACCTGTTGCGCCTGATGGACTTGGTCCGCAGTGGGCATAGCCAGGCGAGCCTGGTGATCAGTCGCTGGAAGGGTGAATGGAATTACGACGTGGGCCGTCTAGTCAAAGGGTGTGCGTACCAGGCTGAATCGATCCTGTAGATGCAACTGCGATTCTCACAAATTCACGTTACGATCCTGAACTTCGTGCTGATTGCCTGCCTCGCCATCGTGTCGGCGATGTGCGTGCGCGACATAATCGTGCGGAGTGTGTCGAATGATACCGACGCGGTGCCGGGGAGTCCGTCGGCGCATCGGACCGCGGCTGGCGCGCGGCCGCGTGGCTACTACGACTCGATCGTCAAGCGCGACATCTTCAATGAGACGCCGCAGGAGAGCGGGCCCGCGCCGGTGGTCGAGGCGGATCTGAATATCAAGCTGATAGGCACTTCGCTGGCGACCAAATCGCGACCGTACGCGATAATCGAGGACCCGACCGGCAACGAAGAACTCTACCAGGTGGGCGAGGATATCCCCGATGCGGGCAAGCTGGTAAGCGTCGAGGCCAACCGCGCGATCATCGATCGCGGGGGTCATCGCGTGGCGATTGAAATTCCGTCCTCGGACATTCCGGAAGTGCCGCCGTCCGCGCTGGGCGGCCCTGGAATACGGAGGCCGATGCTACGGGGGCTGAGCGCTGCGATGCGGCACAGGCTGCGCGGACTGCATCCCGGTCCACCCGCCGGTGGGGACAACGATAACGGCGACGACAACGACAACAGCGACGACAACAACGGCGCCAAGCTTCAACTGAAGAAGCTGGGCCCGGGAAAATTCGAAGTCAGCCGCGCCGAGGTTCAGCAGACCATGGAAAATCCCATGGAGTTCTTCACGCAGATGCGCGCAATGCCGCATATCGTCAACGGCAAGACCGATGGCTTCTCGATTTCGCAGGTCGCGCCGGGATCGGTGTTCCAACAGCTCGGCCTGCAGGACGGCGACTTGCTGACGTTGATCGATGGGCAGCAGGTGACCAATCCGATGCAGGCGATGGGGCTGATACAGGCGGTGAAGACGGCATCGGCGATCGACCTCACCGTGAATCGCGGCGGCACGCCCACGTCAGTTCATCTCGATCTGCGTTAGCAGGGGTGAGCAGGGGTGACCCCTGCACCCAGCATCCAGGCCGCGCTCCGTTGTCGCGCGGGATTGTCGGGGTGCCTCGACGAAGCTTGTCACGACGGGCGGATGTAACGCGCTACTTGGCTCAAGTAGTCGCGCTTGCCGAGATCGACGCCGTTGTGACGCAGGATGTCGTATGCGGTCACGACGTGGAAGTAGAAATTCGGCAGCGCCCAATCTCTTAGATACTGCAGGCCGTTCATCACGAACACGCCGTTGGCTTCCGGCAGATCAATCCTGATTTCGCGATCCTCGGCGCCTTCGAACGCAGGCGCCTGGACGGCTTGCAGATGGCGAATGGTCTTTGCGACACGCGGCTTGAGAGCGTCGAGGGTCTGATCGTTGTCCTCGACGCGTGGCGCTTCGCGGCCGGTAAGGCGCGCGGTCGAATCTTCGGCAACATTGCAAGAGAGCTGCACCTGCTGCGCGAGCGGATACATATCGGGAGCAAGCCGTGCGCTCATCAGCGTCGCGGGGCTGAGCTTGGCCGCGCTCGCATGCTGGGCGCCTTGTCGAGAAAGTTTGACAGCGATTGGAGCATCGGGACGAACGCGTCGAGCGCCAGGTCGTAGATGGAAATTTTCACGGTGACTTTCTCCTGTCGGCGAGTGGAATATTACATTCCACATCCGGCGATATTCTAGCGGCGCGAGTTGTGCGAGGATGCAAGCGTGAGCGCAAGCATCGTAAGACTCACCGCGCCGCAGATTCCGGCGGCCGGAGCGACGCTGGCGCGCGCCTTTCACGACGATCCGCTCATGCGGTACGCGATTCCCGACGCGGCGGAGCGAACGCGGCTGCTGCCTGACATGTACGCGAGGATGATCCGCTTCGGCGTGCTCGCGGGCGAAGTGTACACGACGGCGGAGGCGATCGAAGGCGTCGCGTTGTGGATGCCGCCCAATGCGAAGTGGGCGCGCGAGCATATTGAGGCGTCGGGGATGGCGCAGATGCCGGCGCTAATCGGCGACGACGCGTATCAACGATATCGCGATGTGGTTGGGCGCGAATGGCAGGCGCGCGAGCGCGACATCAAGACTCCGTGCTGGTACCTGTTTCTGCTGGGTGTCGAGCCGAATAGTCAGCATCGCGGGCTTGGCGGCGCGTTGATGCGTCCGGCGATCGAGCGTGCAGATGCAGAGAGCATCGCGTGCTATCTCGAAACCGAGAACGAGCGCAACGTGGCGTTCTATCGGAAGCATGGCTTTGAGTTGATCGTGAACGGCGAAGAAGCCGGCGTGAGCGGCGTGAGGTTCTGGACCTTCCAGCGCGCGGCGGGCAACGCGATCAAATAGCAGCGCTCGCCAAAACCAGAGTGACTTAAATGCACGGCTGAATGGGTTAAGACTCGGTCGATGCTGCAGAACTGGTTGCGGCATTTAGAACGGATAGGGTGACCGATTTCGTACCCTCGGCGAATCGATCAGCAAACTCACCGATGGGATAGAGCCATCTACCGCCATTTTGTTCACGACACTTTTGCACGCGTTCTACATACTTGGCATGAGGTACTTCCGGGATTGTCGGGTCGATGGGCACAGCAATCTCCGGAATGCCTCCCTTGTCAGGCGCTCGGTCACTGAATCCGGCGGCGCCCCCTGCGAGCGAATGAATCCAAGTCTGACGAAATTTCTCCAACTCCGAGAAATACTGTTCGTACTTGTCAAGAGAGGCAGCTATTCCCGCTCCTCGAAGACCTGAGTTCGATAGCGCTGAACGAAAATCTTCCTTGTGCAACTGCCGGTTCCGACCGGGTACTTTTAGCTTCAGATCGCGAGTTAGCCAAGCAGCAATCTGATCGAGGGTCGCTTGGGCGAAGAAGATAAGGGCCAGTGATTCGTAGCGCGCCGAGAGTAGGTGCTGACCCCCAATCCCCGAACCTGTCGGTAAAGCCTTCAGGCGAAATCGAGCTAGTTCCACGAAAGATAAGTACTCAAGAATGCCGCGCCATGGAGCCCAATTTTCGTGGACTCCAATAAAGTCCTGCCTGACTTCGGCGCCCTGTTGGCCCAACGACTTTATGCAAGGGATAGATTCGTAACCGAGATCCCTTAGAAGTGCTGGAATAAAAATTTGAAACGCTCGTCTGTCACATTCACCCCGAGCTTTGCAGGCCAATAATGACTTCTATCAGTCTTCACGGTGTTTGCCATCAGTGGATGCTCTCTCTGAATCCGACGCGCGGCAGATTTTCCGGTGACAATTTAGGTCTGTTTGCAGCATCGATGCCTCGGTCGCGCTATAGCTGGGACCGTTAAAGTAAGTTACAAGACTGAAACCATGGAGATTCGGGCGGCGCGTCGGGGGGAGCGGGATGAGGTGATCGAGCTGCTGGGGCATTGGTACGGCGATCGGGGGGAGTTTTTCGCGCTGTATAACCAGAACGATCCCGCGTTTCGCGATGAGTTGTGTCTTGTCGCGCGGGATGGGGGGCGGTTGGTTTCGACCGTTCAGATTTTCGATCGTACGATCAACCTAGATGGGCAGGCGGTGCCGATGGGTGGGATCGGATCGGTGTTCACGCGCAAAGAGTATCGGCATCAGAAGGTTGCGTCGGCGCTGATGCGGCTCAGTATCGAGACGATGATTCGCGAGGGCTTCGAGGTATCGCTGCTGTTTGCGGAGCGGCTTACGTTTTACAACCAGTTCGGATGGCGCGAGGTCGAGCGCAAGTTCAGTATCCTGGCGGGCGCGGCGTCGATCGACGTGCCTGAGCGGTTTGTGATCGATTCATTCGACGCGGAGCGAGACCTCGGCGAGATTGCGGGGATACATCGCGGGTACAGCGGGCGGTTCAATGTGACCGCCGTTCGCGACGAGGCTGCGTGGCGCGCGAATCTGAAGTTTGCGGGCAATCAGCCGTTGCACCCGGGAGAAGGTTCGGAGGAGTACTTCGTCGTGTGCCGCGACGGCGCGCGAATCGCTGCGTATGCGCGAGTCACGCGGTTCCATGGGGTTTCGATGGTGATGGAGTATGGCTACGTCGATGGCGCGGGCGGTATCGACGCGATGCTTGCGACGTTCAAGTATCTTGGGCAGTTGGCGGCGGGCGTGCCGGTCACGGTGAAGCGGGTCGGCGATCACAAACGGGCTGCCCTGCTCCATAGCGCGACGAAGCCGGAGGAGCCGTCCGTGATCGTCACGCATACGGCGCACGATCCTGCGCTTGAAAAAGCGCTGGGCGAGGCGGGATGCCCCGTCGCGCATCATGTGGACAACAACTACATGTGGCGGGTGCTGAATCCTGAAAAGCTCGCGAAGAGGTTCGCGATGGCTCCTGAAGCTGCGGCGGCGCATGCGTTCGAGGCGTTCGCCGATTCGCGATCGGTGTTCTGGACCGCCGACCGCTTCTAGTATTCGCGGTACTGATTCAGTTTGAAAGCGAAACCGATCGAAACGTCAAATCGAGGGGCCAAGTGAATCAGAAGGGGAAGATCAAATCGTTCGCCGTTTGGAAAACTGCCAAGATTGGAGCGATTGTGATTGCAAGTATGGTCGCACTCCCGTTGGCGTCTTACCTAATATATCTAACCTTAATGCGCGCGGCTCACGGATTTCGGCCTGAAGGACCGCACCCTATTCCTCTACCAGGCGTCCTTGCTCTGCTCGCGATAGCTTCTCCGATATACGGAATCGTCGCTTTCATTCTGACAGCGTTTGCCAGTTGGCTATATAACGTGTTGTCACCTCGATTCGGCGGTATTGAAGTTGAGTTGATCGTAGAGCCCGATCCACTGAGTGGCGCTTCGCTTTCAAACTGAACGAGAGCGGTAGTCGCGCGGAAACTCGCCGCGGGGCGGGTTGTTGGCTAGTATCGTTGCGTTGTTTCGACGTGCTGTGGAGGTGGTGTGCGATGAAAGTTCTTTCGCCGTTCGGCGGGTTCCGAAAATTTCTTTTGACCTTGCTCATCGCGACATCTGCGTTGATGTTGGCGCGCCCTGCCCTCGCCGCGCGGCGGCATCATGCGGCTGCGAAGGCTGAGGCTTCGGATGAAGAGAGCAACGCCAACGCGTCGAGCGCGGCGTTAGGGGAGTACTCCGAGGCGTGCGTGCTCGAACCTGTCACCGGCACCGTCATATTTGAATCGCCCAATGCGCGTCGGCCGTGGCCGACCGCGTCGCTGGCGAAGATGATGCTGATGCTGATCGTCGCTGAGAAACTTCACGACGGATCTCTCAAGCTTACCGACAACATAACGACCTCGGCCAAGGCGGCCGAGATGGGCGGGTCGCAGGTTTATCTCAAGGAGAATGAGACGTTCACGCTCGACGACATGATGAAGGCGGTAGTCGTGCATTCGGCCAACGACGCGTCGGTGGCGGTCGCGGAGTATATCGGGGGATCGACGGAGGCCTTCGTCGTGATGATGAACCAGCAGGCCGCTGCGATTGGAATGAAGGACTCGCACTACTACTCGGTGCACGGGCTGCCGCCGGCGAAGGGCGAGCAGCCCAACGTCGCCAGCGCGTACGACCAGGCGATTCTCGCGCGCGAGCTGCTGAAGTATCCCGATGTGCTTCGATGGTCGTCGATCGACACGGCGCCGTTTCGCGCGGGGACGTTCGTCCTGCGCAACACTAATCACATGGTGCGGACGTACCAGGGATGCGACGGGCTCAAGACCGGATTCTACGACAAGGCCGGTTTCAATGTGGTCGCCACTGCAAAACGCAATGACCTGAGGTTGATCGCGGTGGTGCTCGGCAGTCAGCACAAGCTGACGAATTTCAAGGTCGCGTCCGAGATGCTGTCGAATGGATTCCTCAACTACGAGATGCATCAGGTGGCGAAGAAAGGCGCGCCGATTGCGCAATCCGTCGCAGTGAGCGACGCCGATATTACCAGCATCAAACCAGTCTGGGGCGGCGATGCGGGCGTTTTCGTCAAGCATGGCGATGCGAAAAGCGCGATCAAGGTCGACTACAACCTGCCAGCATCAGTGGCGGCGCCGGTGAAGGCGGGTCAGCAGATAGGAACGGCGAATGTGACCGAAGGCGGCAAATCGGTAGCCTCGATCGCATTGCTCGCGCCTTCCAACGTCGCCAAAAGCGCTTCATTAACTAAACGTCTATTAAGTATTTTCTAAGCAGCGTTTTTCCGATTTGTCATATAAAGAACATTTTCGATTAGGTTCTATTCGGCGGGCATGTTACCGTGTTCGGTGACGTTCCCGCCTGATGACTCCAAAAGAGAAATTCTACCGCGCATACATGGACTTCTTTGAGACTGCGGAGCGCAAGCGCCGCTGGAATCTCTTCGAAGACGTGCCATGGGACAAGCTTTCGCCTGCGATGAACACCGAAGCGCGCGCCGTTCGTATCGAGACGTATTGCGCCGAAGAGATGTTCCTGCCGGATTACACAGCGACGGGCAACGAGTTGCTGCGAGGTGTGTTCGGACTCGCGTGGTTTCAGAACGCTTGGAGCTATGAAGAATCGCGCCACGGGCTCGTATTCCGCGAGTACCTGGTACGATCCGGGCTGCGCACGCAGGTGCAATTCGACGCGATGGAAGCCGACGTGTTCTCGCGATCGTGGAAGGCGCCATTCGCGACGCGGCGCCGGATGAGCTGCTACGGCGCGCTGCAGGAATCGGCGACCTATCTGGCGTATCGAGCGCAGAAGGATCGCGCCGAACTCGAGAAGGACGAGACGCTGGCGGCGATTTTCTTTCTCGTCAGCCGCGACGAGGCCGCTCACGCCGGCTTCTACCGCTCGATGATCGAAATCGAAATGGCTGAAGATCGGGTCGGCACGCTGGCGGATCTTGCGCACGTGATCGCGAATTTCAAGATGCCGGGTGACGGCCTGATTCCGAACTATCACGAGAACCTTCGAATCGGCGGCGGCGGTATCAGTCCGCGGCTGTTCTTCACACGCGCGATCCTGCCACTGCTGAAGCAGTTGGGCACCACGCGCGACGAACTCAAGAGCGCCAACGCCGCAGTAGTTCCACTGCGCGCGGCATCGTAAGAATCCTGATATAGTTCCGTTCGGCGATGAACCGGAACCGACTCCTGTATGGGGCTACGGCCCTCCTCCTGGTCTGGATTGGCGGCAACCTCGCGCTTCATTTCGGACAGAAGGCGCACGATCGTCTCGACTACGATATCGATGCGAATTTTACGCCCGGCAAGCCGTTCGTACCCGGCGAGATCTTCGCCTCAACGCTCGCCGCGATCATGGACCATGAGCTGCATACCGGCTTTGGCTGGCGTCCCAACGATTTCTTTCTCTGGGGACCAAAAGTAGCAGCGGACAACAACTCCGATCGCCAGCTCGGGATAATCCAGGCGGTGCGCGAGACGACGCGCGTGTTCAAGGATCACCTGACCAAGGTTTCGTCGAATCAGTACGATCCGAATCTCGTCATCGCCGACACGGATTTTCGCAATGACGCCGAGAAATGGATCCTGCCGTCAGCTGAAAGCAAATACGACGACGGCGTCGCGCATCTGCGCGCGTATGTCGCCGGGCTGCACACCACGCCGCCGGATTCGCGCGAACTCAATACCCGCGCCGTCGAACTGGTGCGCCTGATCCAGACGTGGACGGACCTGCTGGGCGACGCACATGCGAACCTGTACCGCACGACCAAGGACGACGGCAGCCCGGTGCGAAGCTGGGACTGCGACCATTATTTCTATCACGCGCAGGGTTACGCGCACCTGATGTACCACATGATGGAGGCGCTCGAACGTGAGTACGCCGGGCAGATCAAGGATGACCCGGTGCTGAAGACGCTGTTCGACGATTCGATCGACGCGCTGGGCAAGGCCGCCGTGATGAAGCCGCTGATCGTGATGGACGGGTCGCCGGACGGACTCTTCGCGAACCATCGCCGCAACCTCGACGCGTATATCACCGAGGCGCGGCAGAAGATGTACTCGATACGCGAAGAGCTGGAACGATCGCCGCTCTAGCGACGCCGCTACAGCTCGATGAACGGGCAAAGCAGCATCACGCCGCCGCGGATCAGCAGCTCGAGCATCGCCGGCGCCCATCGATTCGGGATGCCGAGCGCGCCGGCGGCTACGCGAATCGCCCATGGTGTCGAGACTTCCGAACTGCGGCCGCGAAAATCCAGCCATCGGCGCTCAGCGCGATACGTGACCAGTTGATGGCGGCGATCGGCGGCGATATGGGCGCAATCGCGCGCGATTGCCACGGCCGTTGAGAGTCCACCGATTTCGTCGATCAGCCCGCGATCCTTCGCGGCGAGACCGCTCCAGATACGCCCTTTGGCGACAGCTTCAGCCTGCTCGGGAGTGAGATGCCGGCCCTCCGCGACCTTCGCGGTGAACGCCGAGTAGAGATGGCCGACCGTATCGTTGAGCTGCGCAAGCTCGGCGTCGGTCATCGCGCGCGCGAAAGACATCGCATCGCTGATCGGCGCGCTCTTCACGAAATCGAAATGAACGCCGAGGTCAGTCAGGAGATTGCCGAAATTGATCTTCGCGTAGACGACGCCGATGGAACCGGTGATCGTGGCAGCCTCGGCGACGATCGCGTCTGCACCCGCCGCGACATAGTAGCCGCCCGAGCCCGCCACGTCGCCCATCGACACGATTACAGGCTTGCCGCGGCCCTGCGCCTCGCGCACCGCACGCCATACGAGATCGGAACCGACGGCGGAGCCGCCGGGCGAGTTCACGCGAAACACGATTGCCTTGACCTGCTCGTCGCGCGAGGCGCGATCGATTTGCGCGGCGGTCTCGACGCCGCTGATATATTCTCCGGTCGCCGGCGCCTCGCCCGAAACTACCGGGCCGCTGGCGTGCACCAGCGCGATTCGTGTGCGACGTCCGCGCTCGCGGGTGAAGACTGCGTGGCGCCGGTAACGCGCGAGGTTAACGAATACTTTGCGCTTCGACTCGGGGTCGAACTCGGCGCGGAGGTCTTCGATATAGCCCTCGCGATCGATCAGTTTATTTTCGACGGCGAACTTTGCGCTGACGAATCCCGCGGCGATCAGCTCGCGCGTTTTTTCATGGGAGAGTCTGCGCGCTGACGCGATTGCCTCGACGAGGATTTTCTCCCAGTCGGCGACGATCGCCTCCATGCTCTCGCGGACTGCCGGCGACATCGTGTCGCGGCCGAGGGTCTCGGCGGCGCCCTTGTACTCCTTCCATTGCAGCGTTTGCGCTTGGATTTTCAGCTTGTCGAGCGCGTTCTTGAGAAAAACGCCGCCGGTCGCCACCCCGAGCATCGCAAGCATCGTGTCGGGATTGGCGACGATCTCGCCCGCGCCCGCCGCGACCAGGTATTCGCGCGGGCCGGCGTCGTCGCCGCGCAGCAGTGCGATCACGCGCTTGCCGCCGGCCTGCGCCGCGCGCATCAGGCGATGGACTTCGTGTGCGGTCGCCAGACCGGCGCCGAAGCCCGCAATCTCAACGACGATCGCACGAAGGTTGTTGTCGAGCGCTGCGGACTCGAGCGCGTAGCGGAGATGGTCGAGACTCTGGGCGCCGCGACGCAACAGCTGATCGAGCGGTGAGCGGGTCACGTCCTCTTCGATCGGACCGGCCAGGCGAATTACGAGGACACTGTCACGCGGAATCTGCGCGGGCCTGACGATGGCGAAATAGAATGCCCCGACCATCGCGACCGCGATTCCTATGATGCCAAAGCCGGCCTTCAAGTCGCCGGCTGCACAGAGCACGGAGCCGGCGGAGAACAGAATCGCGACAATGATTCCGAGTCGTACTTCGCGGCTTATCCACAATCGTTCGCTAAATGGGTTCTTCATTGCTTGAATCGGTCGCCTTTTTTGATCGGTCCAAATACACTACCGCTTTTCGATGCACCGGTCTGTCCTCATCCTGATTCTTGCCTTAACCGTCGTGGGCGCTGCGTCGTGCTCGACCAGCAAACCCGCGCCCAAGCCTGGGCCGCCACCGTTTGTCGGACGCTCGACGACGCTTGCGGTGACCAACGGGATCAAGGTGCTGACCAACGTCCAGCTGCCGCAAGGGTTCGCGCCGATTTCCACACGTCCGCCGATGTGGATGCAAAACGGCGAGGAGATTGGTGTCGTCGGGACGCAGGCGGGGCACACGATCATGTACGGCCTGGGCGGCGCCGCGTGGCGCACCGGGCGAATCCTCGCAGCGGAGACGGGACCCGCCGCCGCCGAAGAGGGAACAATCGCCGACATCGCGGTGAGCCCCAACGGGATGACGCTCGCAACCGCGACGGTCGCCCCGGGCGGCGATCGAGTCGACGTGATAGTTCGGGACCTGATCGCCAGCGGTCCCGGCAGTCCGATCTCGAGCTTCAATGGCCGCTACGATTCGATCTCGCTTAGTTGGCTGAACGACTCGACCATCGCGCTCGCGCTCCGATTGCATCCAAAGCCCCCGGAGGAATCGGTGGTGGATGTAGAGCGACCGCCGAAGCCCAATCCAGATCAGCCGGATGTTCAGCCGCCGCCGACAATTTCGGACGGGTTGCAGTTAATCGTTATCACCGGCGCCGGCTCCGTCGCGCCGCTGAAGTTGTCGTGCCCGATGTCGCCGCTCAGTTGGAGTGTGCACGGTGTCTATGCGGTCGGCCAGGGCGACCCGGGTGCTCCGCCGGTCATCATCGATCGGCGCGCCTCAACCTGCACCAGGTTTCACGTGCGCGAGCCAATCCACGTGCTTGATTGGGACACAGCCGACGAAGGTTCGTTTCTGTATGTCGGACCCGACCCGACGAAACATACAGTTGGCGTCTACAAGTACAACATCGCGAGCGGCGAGGAACACCTGATCGGAATATCGACGGGCGCGGCTTCCTTCGCCATTGGCAGCAACACGGTCACGCTGGGCAATCGGGAGCTCACGTTTGCGCGGGCTATCGAACATCCCCAGACGCCGGTCGTCGCGCAAGTCGCGGTGGCGCAATCCGAGCAGGGACAGACGGACGTGAAATCGCTGGGCTTCGATACGTGGCCCACGATGATGGCGCAGAGCTCGATGGCGTATTCGAAGGGCGCGGACGAAGCTGCGATGCAAGTGTACGCGCCGAGCCTGCCGGTGCCATGGCGAAAAATCGTGACCTATTCGCTGCGCTATGACAGCGCGTTTCTGCTCGCCGAAGGTCCGGCGCAGGGAACCGTCACGATGAGCTGGTCGCTGCGCGGCAGATGGCTGGCGTTCCTCGACGGTGACGCGACGGTGGGGACGGTGATGTCGGTACTCGAGCCGCCGCGGTAAACATCAGCGATAAACGTCGCGACGATGAGCCAGCCGGACTATGAGGACGTATAGAATCCGATCGTGCACCTCGTAGACGACTCGATAGTCGCCGACTCGGATGCGCCACAAGTCTTCCCTTCCAGCCAACTTCTTTGAGCCGACGGGCCGCGGATTCAAGGAGAGCGCTTCAATTCGAGGGCGCAATCGTAACTGGATCGGCCTTGGCAGCTCACTCAGTTCGCGGTTCGCACGCCGCGAGAACGCGATCTGGTAGGCCATCTGACGTCAGAGGCCCAACTCCTTCTTTATGCGCGTCCACGGAATCGCACCGTTACGCCGGATATCACGCATTGCCGCACGGGCCGCTTTCAAGTCCTCGCGGTCCTCTATTTCCTCGATCAGCGCGATATCTTCGATCGGCACTACTGCCGCCAACGGCTTGTTGCGGCGAGTCAGAACGACGCGGTCTTTCCCGTAAGCTACACGGTTGATCAGGTCTGAGAAATTCTTGCGTGCGGCTGCCGTAGTGACCGCCTCATTTGAGGATTTTTTCGTCGTGGGCATGATTCTGAACTCCGAGGATGAACTGGACTAATTGTACATCCCGACCTTTTCGTACACCAGACGCCCTTTAGATCACCGGGGAGCCGGGGTCGAGGCCGAACAGTATGCGGCCGACGACCTCGAAGCGCGCGCTGTTCATCAGCACATGCTGGGTGGCGGTGTGTACGTCGCGCCAGCACCGCTCGATGGGACACGAAGTTTGCGCGGAGTTCATACCCGCCGCATCGGCGACCAGGTCGACAGCCTGAACTGCCAACTTTGCGGCGGTCACGACTGCGAGCCGCGCGTGGGCGCGGTCCTGGATGCTGAAGGCTTCGCCGGCCTCGCCTTTGCGCCAGATTTCGTCGTTGCAATTGTAGAAGTACGCTCGGGCCGCGTTCAGCAAGCCCTCCGCCTGTGCGAATTGGATCTGTGCGAGGGGACGCTCGCGCAAGGTCGCCCGAGTAGCTGCAGGGACTTTGGCTTGCGCTATTTCGTTGAGCGTGTCGAGCGCGTGGCGCGCGGCGCCGAGCACCACCGATACGAGTCCGCCGACAAATTGGAGTTGCAAAGGGATGTTCGCCAGGGGTCCGCGCTGCCATGGCGACTTCGCGTTGAGCCAGTCGAAAGTGAATTCGTCGGGCACGAAGACGTTCTCGAACACGCAATCGTTGCTGCCGGTGCCGCGCATTCCGGCGGTCGACCAGGTGTTGAGGATTTTCGCATTTGCGATCGGAAACAGGCCGCCGCGCATCACTGGAAATCCGTCGATGATTTGCGGAGCGCCGTCGTGCAGGACCATCCCGGCCGCCATCAGGTAGGTCGCGTGCGCCGACGCACTCGCATAGGTGGCCTTGCCGCTGAAATTCCATCCACCTTCAGCCTTAACCACGCGGGTGGTCGCGGGATTCAGCGAGCCGGCGCTCGCGCCGCGCGGATCGCCGTAGATTTTCTCGAATGCCGCACGCGAAAGGTTGTATCCGAACAGCGGACCGCCCGAACAGATCGCAAGATTCCATCCGGCCGATCCATCGATGCGCGAGACTTCTTCGCACAGCCGCAGCGAATCGGGGATGGTGAGATCGCCGCCGCCCATATCGCGCGGCACCAGAATTCGAAAGAACCCGGCTTCGCGGAACGCATCGGCAATTTCGCGCGGCATCTGCGCGTCACGCTCGCCGCGATCGGCATGCTCGCGAATTATGGGCGCGAGCTGTTGCACCTTCTCGAAGTAAGGTCGCGCGCGTTCGGACAAAAGCGGGTCCATATTAAAGAACCTCCGGCCACGCGAGGAAGTTTAGCTGCCTAGCTGCGCGCGATTCGACCAGTAGTCCGACGCGGTGCGGAATGCCGCGGCGGCGCGCTCGAAGCTGTCGAACACGACCAGGCCGCGTGCGCGCGCCAGCTCCTTGCCCCGCGCGACGATCGCCTCGACGTGCGCGGGATGCATCACGATTGCGAACGGCTTGGTCGAGCGCGTGGCGAACTCCGCCAGCTTGTCGAGCAGCCCAGTCGATTTCATCCTCATGCGTGGCCCATCGCGCGGCGCGCAGGCCGGTGCCGACCTCCAGCACGATCGCGTCGATGACCGGGTCGCGCTCCAGAATCTCGAGAATGCGATCGAGATTGCCCTGATGATGCCCTGCGCCGATGGTGCCGCCCGCGTCGAGCGGATTGCGGTAGCTGCCGCCGATGATGTTGAAGAACGTTTTCAGCTCGTCGTAAGAGGAGTCCGACAGCGCGGGAATCTCGAGCCCGGCGGTCGCGAACGTATCGGTGATTACCACCGATTGCCCGCCGGTCATCGCGACCAGGCCCATGCGGCGACCGGCGAAGCGCTTAGCCGCGCGCGAACAGCTCGACCGCGTCGAGCATCGCGTCGAGGCTCGCCGACTTCTACCGCGCCGCTCTGCCGCACAACGGTGCGCCACGTCGCGTCCGGCGTCGCGAGCGAGCCGGTATGCGAGAAGGTCGCGCGCGCGCCCGCCTCGGTCACCCCGCCCTTCCAGATGACCACCGGATGCCGCTCGGCCGCGTGCCGCACGCTGTCGAAGAAGCGCCGCCCGTCGCGCACGCCTTCGATATACATGCCGATCACGCGCGTGTCCGGGTCGGCCGCCATCAGGTCGATATAGTCGGCGGCCTCGAGCACCAGCACGTTGCCGATCGACGCGGCCTTGTTCACCTTGATGCCGTGGCCGGGCGCCTGCAGGCAGAAGTTGATGGTGTGGGTGCCGCTTTGCGAGATGAAGCAGACGTCGCCGGCCTCGCCCACTTTTTCGTCGGGGAAATTGCACAGACCGAGCGCCGGGGCTGTAGAGCCCCATGCAATTGGGGCCGACCAGCGCGATATCCGAATTGATCGCGCGGTCGCGCAAGCTCGTGCTCGAGCTGGATGCCCAGCTCCTCTGACGTCTCCGAAAATCCCGAAGTGAAAAATCCAATCGAGCCGACTTGTTGGCGACGCAATCCTTCAGGATGTCGCGGCGCGATCTGCCGCGGCACCGCGCTGACCGCGTAGTCGATGTGGCTCGGTGATCTCGGCGAGGCTCTTCCGGTTCTCGATGCCCATCGCTTCGATTCCGGGAATTTCGTTGGGATCGATTTGCACCGAGTAGAGCTTGCCGGTGAGATGCGTCATCGCGCGCAGCCACATGTAGCCGCCCATCCGCTTGTCGCCGATGACGACCGCGACGCGCGGCTCGAACGCGCGCTCGAGATTCTCGAGCGCGTCGGCGTGGCGCGGGTCGGCTTGCGGGCGCGGCCGTTGGCGCCGACGAGCACGATGCGCGCGTCGAGCGATTGCAAGCCGTTTTGGTAGGCGACGACCGGATTGAGATCCATCTCGGTGATCTCGGGATGCGCCGCGGCGAATTCCGAGACTTCGCGATGCAGTCGAAACGATCGCGTCGATGTCGACCGCCGGCGCTGGCCGCGGACGCCGCGCAGGATCGCGAGCGCCGCGCAGATGCGCCAGCATCGCAGCGCGCCTCGCGACTCGCTCGACGGGCGCCAGACGCCAATGCGGTATCCTTCATCACCTCGACGAATACGCCGCCGAGCCCAACCATCACCATGCGGCCGAATCGATCATCGCGGAACGACCCCGCAATCAGTTCGACGCCCGGCTTGGCCATCGACTGTACTGCGACGCCCTCGAAACGCGCGGCGGGCGGCCTTGGCGGCGAGACTACGGCGGATTCGATCGAACGCGTCTCGGACCGCGGCTTCGTCGCCGAGATTCAGCTCGACGCCGCCGACGTCGCTCTTGTGGCTCACGTCCGGCGACAGCACTTTCAGCACTACCGGGAAGCCGATTCGCGTCGCCGCCCGCGCCGCATCGTCGGCCGTCAGAGCAGCCTCGGGCACGACGACCGGCAGGCCGAGCGAATGCAGAATCCGCTTGCTCTCGATTTCCGTGAGAACCGTCCGTCGGCTCGAACGAGCCGACGAAATTATTGATGAAACGATGGAGTCAGTCACGCTTGTCGCGTATAGCAGAGCCACGGAACTATTTGAACCATCGGGAGGAGCTTCTCCTCATGCCGCGCCCGGCCCGTCCACGCAAAAAAGTCTTCGTCACCCGCGCGATAGACAGCAGTGCGCTCGAGCGCCTGCGCGAGGCAGCCACGGTCACGGTCTGGCCCGGTGAAATGCCACCGCCGCAGTCCGCCATCCGATCCGGGCTGGCGGACGCCGACGCTGTGCTCTCGATGGTCACCGACAAGATCGATGCGCAAGCGATCGCAGGTGCGCCGCGGCTGCGCGTCATCAGCAACCTAGCGGTCGGCATCGACAATATCGACCTCGAAGCGGCCACCCGCGCAGGCATCGCGGTCGGTCATACCCCTGGAGTCCTGACCGAGGCGACTGCGGATCTCGCTTTCGGCCTGTTGATGGCGACCGCGCGACGGATCGCCGAGGCCGATCGTCACGTACGCGCAGGAAAATGGCGTACGTGGGGACCGATGACGATGCTCGGCCGCGACGTCCATTCGAGCACGCTCGGCATAATAGGCTTTGGCGCGATTGGCCAGGCGATGGCGCGGCGCGCAATGGGTTTCGGGATGCGCGTGCTTTATCTCAGGCACTCGTCGCGCAAGGCGGCGGACGCGAGCCTGGCCACTGCTACCGGGGTCACCCTGCCCCGCCTGCTGGCGCAATCAGATTACGTCTCGCTTCACGTGCCGCTGACCGCAGGGACGCGCCACATGCTAGGGCCGCGCGAGTTCGCGAGGATGAAGCCGGGCGCGATTCTGATTAACACAGCGCGCGGCGCGGTAGTCGATCAGGCGGCGATGGTGGCGGCCCTGAAAGTGGGACGTCTGGGTGGTGCAGGCCTGGACGTCACCGATCCTGAGCCCACTGCGGGGGGCGATCCAATATTGCGATTTGAGAACGTGGTGATCACACCGCATATAGGCAGTGCCAGCATCGCAACGCGCGCGCGGATGGCGTCACTGGCGGCGGACAATATCCTGGCGATTTTTCGCGGGAGAATTCCGCTATGGTGTGCGAATCCCGAGGTCAGGCTGCGTCCGTTCGAGAACGCAACCCGACCCGGTATCTCCGGTATCTAATGTAGCGGCGCGGGCTGCTAAAGGTTGGTGTCGACGCCGCTCAGCATTGACGTGATCGTCGTACCCATGGTCTGGTAGCCGACATAGACAACGACCGCTACGGCGGCAAGAATCAGCGCGTATTCGGCCATCGTCTGCCCGCGCGCGAACCCCTCCACCTTCACGTAGAGTTTCCTGATAATATCCATTACTGTGTCGTCCTCGGATTTCATCTGACATTTGATACACCGGCGGAGGACCAGCCCCCGCCGGTTCAGATTACCCAGCTGTGCGAGACCTAGAGCTTGCTGTCAACGCTGGTCAGCAGCGAAGTGATCGTCGACCCCATCGTCTGGTAGCCGACAAAGACAACAACCGCGACTGCCGCCAGGATCAGCGCATACTCAGCCATCGTCTGGCCGCGCGCGAGCCCATCTGCCTTCACATACAGTTTCCTGATCATGTCCATTCCCGTGTCCCTCCGTTCCGTCTGTCTGGTTAATTGGCGGGAGCCAAGTCCCACCGGGTTACGTTACTCAGCCTTGCGGCGCGAATCGGCGCCTAAAGCTTGCCGTCCACCTTGGTCAGCACCGACGTGATCGACGCGCCCATTGTCTGGTAGCCCGAATAGACAATGAGCGCGACCGAGGCGAGAAGCAGTGCATACTCAGCCATCGTCTGGCCGCGCGTTAATACTTTCGCCTTCACGTACAGCTTCCTGATCAGATCCATTTTCGAGTGCCTCCCTTCCGCTGGTACATTCGCGAAGGACTCGGAAAGTTCCCGCGCTTTTTGAATAACTAATTGTAGGGTAATTCATCTAGATGTTTATATGGGCCTACTGCTAGCTACGACGGACAGACGATTCAATTTCAATCACTATTTGCTCTTGATTGGTTACAGTTGGTTCAGACCATAAATTCATGTCTATACCCACTTTCGGCATTCTCTACAGGCACCCCGACTATGTCAAGCGCCCAGTGTGCATAAATTATCAGTTATAAGTACTGAATGATTGGCAATGAGAAGTCTTAAACAATCATTAGGTGAATTAAGCTCTCTAAACATGCATTATGCTTCTAATTAAGGAGATGAAAAAATCTCCGAGTCGACTAGAGCTTGATCCCGCCGCACGCACGAAAATAAGAAAATCAATAGGATGATTAAATGATTGTAAGCAGGACTCTAGTGGCTATAGAGAGATGTGGAACAGCACTTGCGGCCATTGCGCATTGCTATGATCTGGCTGCGGTCAACGCTTCGCGGAGCGTGAAGTTTCCTTCGTAGAGTGCACGACCTATAACGACGCCCACCACGCTGGCATCGAATCGCGCTCGCAGTTCCCGAATGTCGTCGAGAGTCGCAACGCCGCCCGAGGCTATCACCGGAATACGAACCGTTGCGCCGATTTCTGACATCCGCACCGGCGTCGACGCCAACCTGTGCGCCGTCGCGCCCGATGTCGGTGACGATTGCAGCGGCGACGCCGGCCGCGCGGAACCGATCCGCAGCTTCGACCAGCGTGAGTTGGCTGGTCTCCACCCATCCTTTGACGGCCAGCCGCCCATCGCGAATGTCGAGCGAGCCGAACACCCGGTCCGGGAAACTCGGCACAGGCGCGGCCGCACCGAGCGCGGGATCGAGCAACGCCGCGGACCCGATGGAGACGCGGTCGGCGCCGCCCGCGAACATCGCGCGCACCGCCTCGATTGTGCGCAGGCCGCCGCTCACGTCGATCGCGCATTGACCGGCGGCGCGAATCCGCGCGACCGCGTCGAGGTTGCGCGGCGTCCCGGCGATCGCGCCGTCGAGATCGACAATGTGGATAAGCTCCGCGCCCGCCTGCTCGAAGCGACGCGCCACGCCTCCCGGGTCGCCGCCATAGACGGTCGCGCGGTTCATGTCGCCGTGCAGCAGGCGCACGACTTGGCCGCCCTTCAGGTCGATCGAGGGAATAACGGTGAACTTCTCGAACAAGCGTCGTCAGCTGCTGAGCGTGCCCTTGGTCGACAGCACGCCCGACAGCCGCGGCTCGCGACGCGGTCGCATGGTCCATCGCGCGCGCCAGCGCCTTGAAGGTCGCCTCGATGATGTGATGCGGATTGCGGCCGCTGACCAGGTTGAGATGCAGGTTCATCCCGACTTCGTCGGTCAGCGCCTTCATGAAGTCGTGCACCAGCTCGGTCTGGAAGTTGCCGACGCGCTCCTGGCTGATGGGGACGTTGTAGCCGAGGTACGCGCGGCCGCTGATATCGACAATCGCCGTGCAGACGGCCTCGTCGAGCGGCACGGTCGCCTCGCCGAAGCGCTTGATTCCGGAGCGATCGCCCAGCGCACTCGCGAAACGCCCGGCCTACCACGATGCCAACGTCTTCGACCGTGTGATGGTCGTCGATGTGCAGATCGCCGCTGGCCGCGACCTTCAAATCGAAGAATCCGTGGCGCGCGAAGCTCTCGAGCATGTGATCGAGGAACGGCACGCCCGTCTTCGCCTCGCCGCGGCCGGCGCCGTCGAGCTTGAGCGAAACAGTCACCGCAGTCTCGCGCGTCTTGCGCTCGACGTTCGGCAGTGCGTTTCGCCTTGACCGGCGCCAAGCGTGCGACCGGTCGCAGTCCTTGTTTTTACTTTGCAAGCCGATTTTGTTTGCTTTTGCATTTCGATTTCCGCCTGCTTTCCGCTTTCGCCGTTGCCGTCTCCGCCGCTGCGCAGTTCCATCGCGCGCGCGTGACCCTCGAACCCTTCCATCCGCGCCAGATGCGCGACCGCGGCCCGAGCGCCGCAATCGCGCCCGTCGACGCCTCGATTATACTGGTTCGTTTCAGGAAATCGTATGCGCCCAGCGGCGACGCAAAACGCGCCGCGCCGCCCGTCGGCAGCACGTGATTGGGGCCGGCAAGGTAATCGCCCAGCGGCGCCGGACGTCAGCGGCCCGAGAAAGACTGCGCCGGCCGCCTTCACCTTCGGGCAGCCATCGGACGGATTGCGCACGTCGAGCTCGAGATGCTCGGGCCGATCTCGTTGGCGAGATCGAATGCCTCGTCGAGATCGCGCGACGACGACCATCGCGCCGCGCTTGACGAGCGCAGCTTCGACCTGTCGCGCCCGCGGCAGGTCTTGAGCGGCAGTCTCGACCGCCTCGGCGACGCGCATTCGCGATACTCGCGGAGGTCGTCAGCAGCACCGCCGCCTCGTCGCCGGAGCCGTGCTCCGCCTGCGCAATCAGGTCGGCGGCAACCCATTCGGGATGCGCGCGGTCGTCGGCAATCACCAGCACCTCGCTCGGCCCCGCCATCTTGTCGATATCGGTGACGCCGTAGACCATCCGCTTGGCGGCCTGCACGTACGCGTTGCCGGGGCCGACGATCTTGTCGACCGGCTTGATCGCTCTCGGTGCCGTACGCGAGCGCGGCGACCGCATGCGCTCCGCCGACGCGGTAGAACTCGTCGACGCCGGCAATCGCCGCGGCCGCCAGCACGGCGAGCCGCTCGCCTTCGGCGGACGGCGGCGAGACCATCACGATTTCCGCGACGCCGGCGACCCGGGCGGGAATCGCGTTCATCAGCACCGACGACGGATACGCGCCGAGCCCGCCCGGCACGTAAATCCCGACGCGGCTCAGCGGCTGCACCATCTGGCCCGAGGCGCATCCCGGACTTGTCGCGATAGATGAACGACTTCTCCATCGTGCGGCGATGGAACTCGGCGATCCGCTCGGCGGCCGAGCTCCAGCGCGCGCCGATCGTCGTGCGGGATCCGATTGAGCGCCGAATGGCGTTCCGCGGGCGTCACGCGGAGCGTCGCCGGGGTAAGCTTCACATGATCGAACTTGGCCGTGCAGATCGATCAGCGCGCGATCGCCGCGCTTGCGCACGTCGGCGATAATCTTCGCGACCGCGGCGTCGAGGTCGGCTACTGTCGCCGCCGCGCCGCGCCAGAATCGCCGCCAGGAATTTCTTGAACTCCGGCGTCTGAGACTTGAGAACCCGCGGCCGCATTATTCTTGCGCGCGCTCGATTCGCGCGCCCAGCTGGGAGAGCTTCGCGTCGAGCGCCTCGTAGCCGCGATCGAGATGGTAGACGCGGCTGATCTCGGTGGTGTGTTCGGCCGCCAGCCCGGCGATAATCAAGCCCATGCTGGCGCGCAGGTCGGTCGCCATCACCGGCGCGCCGCTCAGCTTCGACGGCCCGCGCACCACCGCGGTCGGACCCTTCATCACGATATCGGCGCCCATCCGCACCAGCTCCTGCGCATGCATGAAGCGGTTTTCGAAAATCGTCTCGGTGATGACCGAGGTGCCGTCGGCCTGCGTCAGCATCGCCATCATCTGCGCCTGCAGGTCGGTCGGAAACCCGGGATACGGCAGCGTGCGCAGCTCGACCGACTTGAGTCGCAGCGTTCCGCGCGCGACGCGCAGGCCTTGCCGTTGGCTTCGACGGTGACGCCCGCCTCGCGCAACTTGGCGATGACCGCATCGAGATGCTCGACCGGCGCGTTCGCAATCGTAACGTCGCCGCCGGTGATCGCCGCCGCCGCCATCATCGAGCCCGGCCTCGATTCGGTCGGGGATCACTTCGTGCTCGGCGCCATGCAGCCGCTCGACGCCTTCGATTTCGATCACGTGCGTGCCGGCGCCGCTGATGTTCGCGCCCATCGCGACCAGCACCCGCGCGAGGTCCTGCACCTCGGGCTCGCGCGCCGCGTTTTCGATCACCGTGCGGCCGCGCGCAGTGACCGCCGCCATCATAATGTTTTCAGTCGCGCCGACCGAAGGCGAATCGAGCCAGATGCGCGCGCCGGTCAGTTGGTCGGCGTGCGCCTCGACATAGCCGTGGCGCAACTGGATCTTGCGCCGAGCGCGCGAATCCCGGCGATATGCAGGTTCACCGGCCGCGCGCCAATCGCGCATCCGCCCGGAGTCGAGACCCGCGCGCGTCCGGTCCGCGCCAGCAGCGGGCCGAGCACGAAGAACGACGCGCGCATCGTCTTGACCAGGTCGTAGGACGCTTCGTGCGAGGTGACGTTCGCGGCGTGCAGCTCGACGCGATGATCGTCGAGTCCAGCGCGCCTGCACGCCGAGGCCGACGAGCAGATCCATCGCGGTCTTCACGTCGCGCAGCCGCGGCACGTTGCTGAGCACGAGCGGCTCGCACGTCAGCAGCGACGCCATCATGATCGGCAGCGCGGCGTTCTTGCTGCCGCTAAGCGTGACGGTCCCGCGCAGCGGCGCGCCGCCATGAATGATCATTTTTTCCATTCTGAGTTACGCCCGACTTCTTCGCGTCTGCACGACGCGCTCATGCCAGCGAAATCATTTATCACAGCGACAGCGCTCAAGCCTGCTTCTCCGACGAGCCTCACGACCGCGGCCGCCTGCCCCGCTCCATCCTCCATGATCAGCTCGCCGTCGTGCGCGAGATGCGCCGCCGCGCCGGAAATAATCTTGCGCACGATGTCGAGGCCGCCCGATCCCGCGCTCAGCGCGTCGCGCGGCTCGAAATTGCGGACATCGGGCTCGATCGCAGCAATCTCCGCATCCTCCAGGTAGGGCGGATTGGAGACTATCACGTCGAATGAGCCGAGCGGTCCTTCGTCGAGAGCACCGAAGCAATCGGCGCGGCGAAATGTCACCCGATCCTCGACGCCGATGACGCCGAGCATTGCGCGAGGCCACCGCGATCGCGCCGCCTGATATGTCCACCGCGGTGACGCGTGCGCTCGGCGCGTTGACTGCGATCGCAATCGCGATCGCGCCCGAGCCGGTACCGATGTCGAGCACGCGCGCATTGGCTTTCCCCGCGATACATTCAGCGCCGCGGTGACCACGAATTCGGTCTCGGGGCGCGGGATCAGCACCGCCGGCGTCACCTCGAAATCGAGCGAATAGAATTCCTTGCGGCCGAGGATGTACGCAAGCGGCTCGCGCTTCTCGCGGCGCGCGATCAGCGCGTCGAATTTATCGAGGGTAGCGAGGTGAAAGGTCAATCGAGCCGATGATCGCGGCTTCGCGGGTCACGCCGGCGGCCGCGGCCAGCAGGAGTTCGGCGTCGAGCCGCGACGATTCGACGCCCGCCGTCGCCAGCCGGCGCGACGCTGTATCTATCTCCTCTAACGCGCGGCGCGCCGAAACGATCATCGGCGTGCTACGCGCTGAGCGAGCGCTTGCTCGCGATCGTAGGCCGCGAGCGCGTCGATGAGCGGGTCGATGGCGCCGTCGAGGAACTGGTCGAGCTGATGCAGGGTCAGGTTGACGCGATGGTCGGTGACGCGCGACTGCGGAAAATTGTAGGTGCGGATGCGCTCCGAGCGGTCGCCGGTGCCCACCATCGATTTCCGCGTCTGCGCGATTTTCGCCTGCTGCTCCGCTTGCGCTTGTTCGAGCAGGCGCGCGCGCAGGATCTTCAGCGCCCTCGCCTTGTTCTTGTGCTGCGATTTTTCGTCGCGGCAGATGATCACCATCCCGCTCGGGATATGCGTGATTCGCACCGCCGAGTCGGTGGTGTTGACGCTCTGGCCGCCCGGTCCCGAGGCGCGCATCACGTCGATGCGGAGGTCCTTCTCCTCGTTGATGTTGACCTCGACCTCGTCGGCTTCGGGCATCACGGCGACCGTCACCGCCGAGGTGTGGATGCGGCCCGAGCCTTCGGTCTCCGGCACGCGCTGCACGCGATGCACGCCGCCTTCGTACTTGAGCCGCGAGTACGCGCCGCGTCCGCTGACCAGCGCGATCACTTCCTTGATTCCGCCGAGGCCGGTGTCGCTCATGCTAAGCGTCTCGAGCTTCCAGCCGTGGCGCTCGGCGTAGCGGGTGTACATCCGGAACAGGTCGCCCGCAAACAGCGACGCTTCTTCGCCGCCGGTGCCGGCGCGAATTTCGAGGATCACGTTCTTCTCGTCGTTGGGATCGCGCGGCGTCAGCAGCTGCTTGAGCTTCTCTTCGACGGCTTCGAGATTTTTCTGCAGCGTCGGCATTTCGGCCTTGGCCAGTTCGCGCAAGTCGGCGTCGTCGCCGTCGAGGATGCGATTTGTGCTCCGCGATTTCGTCGGCGATGCGAATGTACTCGCGGGCGCATTGCGCGGCTTCGGACAGCTGCGAACGCTCCTTGGCCAGCTGCGCGTATTCGCGCTGATTGCCGATCATGGCCGGATCGCTGAGCTTGCGCTCGAGTTCCGCGACCCGCTCTTCTATTGCGCTTGCCTTATCGAGCATCGCCAATCAGTCCCGCATCCGGAAAATCGCACGAAAAAAAAACGGCGCGGCCGCGTATGGCCGTGCCGATGGATTCTCCCCCGCGCACCCGGGTGCGTCTGGCACCGCAGGCGGCGGGAGTTGCTATGCTACTTTTCGGCGGCGGTTCCGCCGTTTTTTCGGCAGGCTTCTTGATGCCGTACTTGCGATTGAACCGCTCGACGCGCCCCGCGGTATCGACCAGGCGCTGCGTGCCAGTGTAAAAAGGATGGCACTTCGAGCAGACCTCGACGTGAAGCTCTTTGAGCGTCGAGCGCGTTTCGAAGGTGTTGCCGCATGCACAGACGACCATGCAGCGACGATATTCGGGATGGATTCCAGCTTTCATTTTAATTTCTCGAACTCTTCAACCTATGGTGTTGCAGGATACCATCGCAAGGTATCTCGCACAATTCGCCCGATGTGGCGACGATTTAGGGCCTTTCGCAACGCTTCAGCCATCTCGCTCGCAGCAATAATAATCACGATACGGGCGAATGCCAGCTACGCCGCTTCTTCGCCTGCGAAACCCGCGTCAGCGCCGACGGCGTCGAATGCCGGCTTCGCGCCGGACAGTCGGACCCTGTTCGCGCCTATCGTCTATCTCGCGCCGCCCGGGCCCGCGCGCGCGTCGCGCGCAATCGCGATCTTCGACCGGCAGCTCAATTTCCAGCGCAGAATCTCCTTCCACCCGAAACTCGATCCGGCGCTACAGCAGGTACTCAACTATCTGCCACCGCGGCAGTCGACGTTGATCCGTGCCGCCGCACTCTACTCGAAGACCGAAATCCCGTGGCATGACCAGCCCGACGGCACTCACGAGATCCTCGTCGCCGGGCGACCGGACGAGGCCGACTATCTCTACAAGCTCGCGTGCGAATGGCGTAGTCCCGAGGAGTCGGCGCGATTCTCGGGGGTGTTCGGACTCAAGCCGACGGCCGATTCGACGCCGGACAATATTTCGAGCGTCACCGGCACGCTCGCAGGCGAACTGATGATCGACACCTACGGCCTCGGCGCGTTGGTCGATCTGATTGGCGATACGCTGCGCGAGTTTCACGGCGACCTGAAGCCGCCGTGGGACACCGTGCCCGGCAAGTTCAACCGTCACGACCGCTCGGCGATGGACAGATTCCATCGGCAGATGCCGCATCTGGCGGCGAAGTTCGATCACTATTTCAAGTTCAACAACCTGCTCGACGAGTTCAATTCGCCGGCGGGACCTGTCGTGCTGTTCAACACCGATGCGGAAGTTCGCCTCGACGCGCTCAAGAAATATCCGCTGCTCTATGATTTCTATCGCAAAGTCGTGCCCGCGGTGACGGCGAAATCCGAGATCATGGATTCGCACGGCAATTACTGGTTCCGCGAGGCGTTCGACCACGGGCACATCGGCGTTACGTTCATGATTCGCAACGGTCTGCTGACGCCGTTCAACGCTGCGATGCAACCGGCGGGCGACGGTGTCGCGATCGGCGACATCTCGCACGGCAGCTACCGCACTCTCGCGTCGGGTCAGATCACCAGCCTCGCGATGAACTTCGGGCTCGCCAACATAGGATTCGCAACTGACTACCGCCGTGATCCCGGCGCCGTGACGTTCGTCAACCGGATGAACAGCGTGCCGCAACTGATCGCGCCGCCCGGTGTGCATCAGGTGATGGATCTGGTCGCGGGCGATTTTCTGAAGGTGCTGGCTACGGGCAACGGCGGCCTCAACACCAAGCTCACCTCGCGGCTGCTGCCGAACGGCGCTTACGATTTCGCCGGCGGCGTCGCGATGCAACTGAACTACTCGCCGACGCTCGAGCTGCTTGCGCGAATCGGCGACGCTATTGCGCAGGAGCACAACGACCAGGTTCGCGCCGAGGAGCGGGCCTTCGGCGAGGAACTTTTCGACGCGTTCGTCGCAGATTACAATGATGCGCGTCCGGCAATCCTCGCGTTGGATTCGGATCAGCATAGCCGACAGGAAAAATCCAAATGAGTCGCGCGCCAGGTAAACGTTTTTTCACAGCCGCGATATTTGTAGTCGCCATCTTCGCCGCCGGATGCGCCACCAGCGACAAGCCACCGCCGCCAGCGCCCGACGCCGGCGCTCAGCAGCCGAAGTTGCTGAGCAGTTTGTCCGACGTCTCCGACGCTCCCGTCGATCCGCTCAGCATCCACGCGGTTCCCGCCCCCGGCGAAGGAATGCTGCACGACGAGCCGGGCGCCATAACGGAGGGACCGCGCACTTACGAAGCGGATCCCGGCATCTCGCGGTCCATCGGCAACGACCTTAATCCGGGCACGGTGCGTCTGCTGAACCGGAAAGCCGCACAGTTCGGGAATTTTTCGGAGGCGATTCTCGAGCGCATATACGTGCGACTCATGGTCGCCGAGCGGAGTGAGGAAATTTCGCGAACCAGGCTGCCCACCGAGATCAAAGCCGTCATTATCACCGCCATCATGGATAAGAGCGGCAAGCTCACCGAACTCATTCTCGAGCAACACTGCGGCAAGGCCAAAATCGACAAGATGATGCTGGACGTTTGCAAGCAAAGTATCTGGTACGAGAATCCGCCGATCGATGCGCTTTCCGGGGACGGCAACTACAAGCTGACGATCAAGCTGAAGCTCGAGAACTACGCGTCCGAAGACGAGCATCACTGGAGCTTCATAACCGACCTTGGCCTCGGCCTCGGCTAGCCGTGTCGAATCCCATGCGGGCAGCGATGCCGCGCTTCTGCTAGAATCGCCGCGGTGAAATCGCTCGACGACTACCTCCCGCGGCCGGGCCTGTCGATCCCGATCGTTACGATTCTCGACAGTCGCGGCCGCCTTCTCGAAGATCAGCAGCGAGCCGTGGTTCGCTTCGCCCTGCAGGACGGCGCCGGCGCCGACATCATTTTTGCGGCAGGCACGACCGGCGAATGGGATCGCCTCGATAACTCGCGCCGGCAGGCAGTCGCGCGAATCGCAATCGAGGAATGCCGCCGCGCGCGCGCGTCTGCGGCCAAGAAGATCGAGGCGTGGGCCGGGATCACCGCGCACACGCGCGCCGACACCCTCGACAATCTTAACCACGCGATTCAGGCCGGCGCGGACGCGGTCGTCGTCGCGCCGCTGTCGATCGAGGACGTAGAGCATCCCGCAGAATTCGTCGAGCGCGACATCGGCGCGGTGTTCGAGCGCGCCGGCCGGATGCTCCCGCTATTTCTCTATGACAACGCCGACATTGCCGCGCCCGGCAAGGCACAGCATCTGCATACGCGCGACGTGAAGGTGATGGCACGGCTGCCGTATGTGCGCGGGATCAAGGTCACCGCGAGCAAGACGGTAATCGGCAATTACACGCGCGCCGCGTCCCACTTCAAGGCCGGTCACGAGTTCGCAATCTATGCAGGCAATGCGTACCTGATTTTCGATTTGTTCGCGCCGCCCGAGGGCGTCGGCGATCGCATGCGCCATTATTGGAATCGTTACCTGACCCAGCGCACTCGCCCATACGGCGTCGTGGCGGGACCCGCAAATGCGATGCCGCGCGAATGGCAGCGCGCGTGGCAGGTATGCCGCTCAGGCGACGCCGAGTTGATGCGGTTGTACGCCGATGCGATCGAGGAGTTTCGCATCACATGCACCTTCAAGCGCGGCGGCAAGGCGTACCGCCCGACGATTGCTACGCTCAAGGCGTCGCTCAAGGAACTCGGCGTGATCGGCAGTGACGCGGTAGGCACAGGCACGCCGCCGCTGACCGACACCGAGCGCCGCGAATTTTCCGCACGGTTCGCTACGCTCCGCGAACGCAACGCCGAGATGCTTGAGCGCGGATGGGTCAGCGAATACGATTCGCCCGCCGGGCGCGCGCCGGCAACCGAACGAAAATCTGCGGGGCGCAATGGCTGAAGAAAAACTCGACGTCGTCGGATGCGGGAGCATGGTCGTCGACCTGTTCTACCGCACCCCGCGCATCATCCGCGCCGACGAAAAGATTTTACTGCGCGCGCATACCGCCAGCGCCGCGATCGAGCGCACCCAGGTCGGCGGCCTGGTCCTGAATCATCTCGGATGGGGCCGCATCCTCGGGCTTAAGACCGGCATCTTCGGCAAGATGGGCGACGACCGCAACGGCGAATTCCTGCGCGACGGGATGGATCGCCTCGGCATCCGCCATCACCTGACCTTCGACGGCACGGCCACTGCGTTCGCGACTATCTTCGTCGACGCCGCGGGCGATCGCGCAATCTACATGTCGCGCGGGGCGACCGGCGAGCTCACGCCGGCTGAGGTCCGCAACCGCCACGGCGCGTTCATCCGCCGCGCCAATCTCGTCTCGACCGAGATTTCGCAGCTGCCGCTGCACACCGTGCTTGCGATCCTGCTGTTTGCGCGCACGCATTCCATTCCCACGATTCTCGACGTCGACGTGCCGCCTTCCGACGCAATCGGATCGATCGGCACGCGTGCGGAACTCGAGCGCGCGTTGAAACTCGCGACATTTCTTAAGCCGTCGAAAGCCGCCGCGCGCGAAATCGCCGGCAACGGGCGCGACCCTTTGAAGATTGCCGACGCGATTCGCGCCAAGTACAACAATCGCGCCGTCATCATCACCGAGGGCAACAAGGGATGCTCGATCGCAGCGCGCGACGTCTCGATTCGCGTGCCCGCATTCAAGGTCAAGCAGGTGGATTCGACCGGCGCCGGCGACGCGTTCCTCGCGGGGATATGCGCCGGTCTTCGACTCGGGCTGTCGTGGGACAAAATTGGACGCCTCGCCAATGCCGCCGGCGCGGTCGCGGTCACGCGGCTTGGCGCATTTCCATCGGGCTTCGAAGTGCGCGAGGAAATTCTCGATCTATACGCCGAGCCGATCGCGCTGCCGACACCACGTCTCGACAAGGAGCCGCGCGAGGCCGCTATCGGCGATTCGACCAGCGAAGTCGAAAAATTCTTCGACCTCGCGCTAGCTGAGCTGTCGGCACTGCGCGGCAGCTTGAACATCGCCGCCATCTCGCGCACCGTCGAGATAATCCGTACCGCGCTCGGCCGCGGCGGCCGCGTCCACGTGACCGGAGTTGGCAAGCCAGAGCACGTCGCGCGCTACGCCGCCAGCGTGTTCTGCTCGGTCGGCACGCCCGCGACATTCCTGCACGCGACCGAGACCTTGCACGGCAGCCTCGGCCAGGTGCATCCGCGCGACGTGGTGATCGCGATTTCGAACAGCGGCAGCACCGACGAATTGCTGTCGACCGCCACCGCTATTCGCGAGCAAGGCGCGCAGTTGATCGCCATCACCGGCAACAAGGATTCGAGCCTCGCGCAACTCGCCGACCTCGTCATCCACGTGCCGATCCCCAACGAAGGCGGCGGCTTGGGACTCGCGCCACGCATCAGCGTACTCGGTGAGGTATTCGTGCTCGCGGGACTGTCCGTCGCGTTGGAACTCGCTCACGGCCTGACCGTCGAAGAGTACTCCCGATGGCATCGCGCAGGCGCCATCGGCGAAGCAGCCCGCCGCCTGGCCGAATCCCGCACCTCCAGCCGCCGCGCCTGACGATTTTAACTCGCTACTCATTGCAGTGAGGCCAGCGAGCGAACCGATGAAGGTTGCGACAACAGAGACACTTAGCCAGAAGTCGGTTCACGTTCTGGCAGACACGGCATTGGCGGGCATCATATTTTGGGCGCCAGATATAATTGTCCATGCACTAAGGGCCAAACGTTTTTCGGGAGGCGACATGATGCTGCTGACAATACTCCTGCCGGTTTGTTCAGCCGTGTGCCTCGTCTGGATTTGGAAGAAAGGAATCGCCTTTAGAACCCGCTTCCGCAGAATGGTTCTGCCCGTCCTCGGCATTTGGCTTTTCGGTCCTTGGATGATGATGCTTTCGTGGACTCTCGACGGCGCTGGCTTCGCGAACCCTGGGACATGGTCAGGCGTCGGCATGATGACGCTCGCCTTCCCCATTTTTACCTTCATAGGATCAACGTACGACGGTACGCTCGGGGCTTTGTTGCTGGCCACCGTTTGCTTACCGCTTTTTGGGTCCTTCATTGCGCCCGATCACGCTCGCAACTCGGCCGCTTAGATGAGGCGCACCGCACTCACTCAGCTGGACAGCGCTCGCGCACAGCGCGCTGGCTCGGCGCTATTTCTTCGACGCGGGCTTCAGCGCTACTGCGGCTTCCGTCGTCAGCAGCAGGAACGTCAGCGTCTCCTGCAGGTACAGGGTGACGTTCTTGTCATCATGGCGCAGATAGCCAATCGACACGTCCTGCCCGAGATGCAGCTCGAAGTCGCCGCCGCGCGTCGTCAGCACGAACGCTCCGGCAATTGCGGGCGCGAAGATGATCTCTTCATTGACGAGACGCTGAATGTGCTGGATGACCGGGTAGCCATGATCGCTCGCCTCGCTAAGCGCCGTGTATGCGTCGGCGCCCATCACGACCGAGTACGGCCCGTTGACGCCGGCAAGCCGCAACTGGCTGAGCGCCTCTGCGATAGCGTCGGGGTAGTGCGACGGGTCGCCGGGCAGCGCCTCGACCTTGTTACTGGTCCCCTGTCGGATACCTTCGATCCCGCCGGCCGCATAGCCGTCGAAGACCGCGCGGTCCTCGGCGAAGGCGATTAGCTTCGCGGCGTCTTTGAGCGGTTGCCAGTCCGAGTCGTTCGCGCCGCGATCGACGTCGTCAATCGCCTGGCGCTCCAGCTCGAACGGCACGCGCAACTCGACCAGCGCATTCACTTCGCGTTGCCGCGCGATGATGCCGGCGCTCGGTGCAGCGAGATTCTTCAGATGACCGGTGCCGACCGCCGACAGCATGCTGCCGCCGGGACCTTTGACGTCGACGACGCGCCGCGCCGCCAGGTAACGCTTCAAGGTGCGCTCGGCTTCTTCCTCGATTTGAGCCCACGCGCCGTCAGAGATCGGGGCAAGCTCGCGGTGCAGATTATTCATCGTCGCGATTCTCCTTTCAGGGAACCGATACCGAGCGATCCGTCGCGCGGGCGCGCGGCATCAGGTGAAGAACTTTTCTGAGCGAGACCCGGAGCGGCAGATGCGACCGCAGCGCCCGTCGGTGTCACGCTGTCGAGGAACGAAGCCGACGGCGCGAAAAATAGCGTGCCGGTAATAGCCTGGCTGAAATCGAGAATTCGATCGTAGTTGCCGGGCGGTCGCCCGATGAACATGTTCTCGAGCATCTGCTCGATAATTCGCGGCGTCCGCGCATACCCGATGAAGTAGGTACCGAACTCGCCATGCCCCGGCCGGCCGAAGATGCCGTTGGCGCGGAAAATTTTCTTCTCGACGCCGTCTTCGACAATAGTGTTGAGCGCGTTGTGAGCGGAGGTCGGCTTGACCGTGTCGTCGAGTTCGATGTCGGTGACCTTGGTGCGGCCGATGATTCGCTCCTGCGTCTCGGTCGGCAGCGCGTTCCATCCCGCGAGGTCGTGCAGATACTTCTGGACGATCACGTAGCTGCCGCATTCGAAAAACGGATCCTCATCGCGGACCAGCACGGCGTCGAGCGCCTCCTGGTCGACGGGATTCTCGGTGCCGTCCACGAAGCCCAGCAGATCGCGATTGTCAAAATAGCTGAAGGCGTGAACTTCGTCCTCGACGGAGACCGCGCCGCCGAGCGCCGTCAGGATCTGCGTTGCAAGCTCGAAGCAGAAATCCGGCCGCGAAGAGCGGATATGGAACAGCACGTCGCCGGGCGTCGATACTGCTTTGCGCGATCCGCCGGTGATCTCGCGGAACGGATGCAGTTCAGCGGGCCGCGGATCTCCGAACAGCCGGTCCCACGCCGCCGATCCAAAACTCATCACGCACGAAAGGCCTGCGGTGGTGTCGCGGAATCCCACCGCGCGCAATCAGGCCGGCCAGGTCCGGACACATCGCGCGCACCGCCGTAGCACTTTCAGGGCGCGGGTCGATTGTCACCACGATAAACAACGACGCCTGCGTCGGACCCATCACGACGCCTTGTGGCGTCACGGGCTGCGGAGAGGTTGCGTTGTTTGTCGCGTTCAGATCAGGCACAGCGCCAGCATTTGAGCACGATCGCGAGTCTGGTTAAACCGAATTGAAGGGGTCAGCGGTCGGGTTTCTGGGGAGTCGGCGGCAGTTAAATCGCTAAAGCCCCGGTTTTTCGCTGTCATGCGCATGGCCGATCGCATGGCGCAGCTTGCGATCGAGCTTGGCGCAATTCAGCACGACCTTCTCCGAATGCACCGCCTCAACCGCGCTCAGCGGGACAGTGAAGTCGCCGGCATTCTCGACGTAAGATGACCAGCTCGGGCCGTCCGCCCGGCGCAACCTGCCGCACCGCGCCGAACTCTTCGCCGCCGTCGGAAACAAAGCCTGGAATCCAATTTTGAATTTTTTCTTGCACTAGTTAATTCTCCACGGCCCGATCAGTACCCGCCGAAATCCGGCGCGGGTCCAACGCCGGGTCGAGTTACTTTCCGACGAACTTCGGCGCGCGCTTTTGCTGGAACGCCGTGATGCCTTCCTTGTAGTCCGCAGTTTTGCCCGCCGCGCCTTGCGCTTGCGCTTCGCATTTCAGCACCGCGAACAGACCCATCGCCTCTTCGTCGATCCTGCGCACCAGATCGCTTCGATTGCATGAACGCCGCGGTCGGGCCTTGCGCTACCTGCGCCGCAACCTTGCGCGTCTCGGCGACGAGCGAATCCTTCGGCATGCTTCGATTAACGAGCCCGAGCTGCGCCGCTTCAATGCCCGAGAGCAATCGTCCCGTGTAGATCAGCTCGAGCGCGCGATGAGTCCCGAGGCGCGAGACGAAAAACGAATGTCCGCCCGAATCGAGCACCGCGCCGATGCGCGCGAACGGCGAGCCAATCTTCGCGTCGTCGGCGACGTAGACGACGTCGCATCCGAGCGCCAGTCCGAGTCCTGCTCCGAGGCACGCGCCATGAACGGCGGCAAAGGTCGGCGCCGGAAACGCGACGATCCGCTTCATGCAGCGGATTGAAGAGTGCTCTCGATTATCGCCTCGGCGTCTTCGTCGCCCGGATGCGCGTCCGCGAGGTCGCGGCCTGCCAGAACGCCGGCCCTTCGCCGCGAATCATCATCGCGCGCACACCCTGCCCCGCCGCGCGCTCGAGCGCACCGTTCAACTCGGCCACCATCGCGTCGTTCAACGCGTTCATCTTGTCGGGCCGGTTGAGAACAATTTCCGCGAGTCCGTTTTCGACCGACAAATCGACGCTCATATTGGTGGCCTCTGAGTCTTCGTTAGAACACCGGGATGATGTCCTCGGCGGTGATGTCGCCGACGTCGACGCCCTCAATATCAAGTTCGGGAATCGCGGGGAACTGGATGTCCCAGCGCTCGACCAGCTTGCGCACGCGCGCGATCGCGAGGCGCCAGTTGTCGGCCTGTTGCTCGAAGGTGAGGACGCCCAGGCCCGCCTCGCGCGCCGTGCGCAGCAGGATCCGATGGTTATGCAGAAAGTAGCCGGGCAGATTCCAGAACTGCGCCGGTGGCTCCCACAGCACCATCGAGAGGAATACGAAGCCGGCGCGAAGTTGCTTGGTGATGAACGTCTTGTGCTCGTCGGTGAGTCCCGGCCACTCCTTCTCGAGCAGGTTGATGCAGATCTGCAGATGCCGCGCTTCGTCGCGTCCGATTTTCGTGAAGATGTCGCGGAACACGGGATGCGTCGTGGCATGCGCCATGCCATGGAACAGCGTCGATGAAGCGACCTCGCCCATCATGAAGGAAGTGAAGATCACCGCGAGCGGATAGCGATCGATCGCGCGGTTGTAGCCGGTCCAGTAGCGGCCGCCGTTATGGTAGAGCCAGCCGATATTGTTGAGCGCGACGCGCTGCAGCTCGCTGGTCGGCGTGAAGCCCTGCGGTCCGTTGGGCACCAGGCGCTGAATGACGCGCTGGCAGGTTTCTTCGTGATTGGTCTCGTCGCGGGTGATGGAGAAGAAGCATTTGCGGACCGGATCTTCCTCGTGCATTTCCCACGCGTGAATCGTCGCGCGCGCGAACACCGCCGGTCCCGAGGAATCGAAGTTCGAAAGCAGCGCCCACCAGTACATGATCGCGACCTTCTCGTCGTCGCTCCAGGCCTCGGGCGACAACTCGCTCCAGTTGATATCGGCGGGATTGAAGCCTTCGCGCTTGGCGCGCTCGTAGATCTCCGCGAGCTTCGGCGTCTCGCATCGCCATTCGATCGGGAAGATATTGGGCTGGGGGACGAGCGGGCGCTTCGAGCAGGCCGCCCTCGGGAATTTCGAATTCGCTCATCGAGCGGTATCCTCCTGGCCCTTAATCTACCAACCGTTCGGTTGATTTTCAAAGCGACCGCCGGCGCGCGCCGCGCTCCAGTCCCCTCGAAAGCCATGCGGAAGATCGGCCTCGGCCACATCCGGCGCGTCCAACCCGCCGCCCGGACGGTACCATTCCGTGATCGAATTGAGCATCCCGAACAGCAGCCGCGTCGCCAGCCGCGGATCGACGTCGGCGCGCAGGTCGCGCTGGCGCTGCGCATTGCGCATAACGCCGCGCAATCAGATGGTCGAATTCGCGCCGCCGCTCCATGATTCTGCCGCTCGACCGGCGTGTTGCCGCGCACGCGCAGCAGCAGCGCGACCTCGGGCAACTCATCGACGGTGATTTCGATCGTGCGATGCACGATGTACTTCAGGCGCGCCGCAGCGCGTCCGCGCTTGGCGGGCCGCTCGTCGAGCACCGCGAACAGCGCGTCGAGCGCGCGCCCGACTCCGCGCGCCAGCAGCTCTTCCTTGCTGCGAACGTGATAGTAGATGCTGGCCTTGGTGATGCCGGCCGCGCGCGCGACGTCGTCGAGTGTGCTGCCGTCGTAGCCGCGCTCGCGGAACACGCGCACCGCAACGTCGAGGATCGCGTCGAGGTTGTAAGGTTTCCGCTCGCTTCGCCGATGGACGCCCCACGCTTATGTCGCCTCCCTTGGCCGTGGGTAGTTTGACTGGATGCGCGCACGCTTGCCAGTCTTTCGGGTACAATGCGCAGCCGGCCGTCCGGGAGAGTCAGCGATGAAGTTTGGAATCGCCATCCGCAACATGGGTCCGCAATCCAACCGCACCACGATCCGCGCCTGCGCGCGAATCGCCGAGCAAGCCGGCTTCGACGCGCTCTTCGTCTCCGATCATTTGTGCATCCCGCCCGACCAGACCGAAGGTTCCGGCGGCCGCTATCTCGACGTGCTCGCGACGCTGGCCTTCATCGCCGGCGCGACCGAGAAAATCCGGCTCGGCGTTTCGGTGCTGGTCGTGCCCTATCGCCCCGCCGTGTTGACGGCGAAGCAGGTCGCGACGATCCAGGAATTGTCCGGCGAGCGCATGATCCTCGGCGTCGGCGTTGGCTGGATGAAGCCGGAGTTCGCCGCGCTCGGCGCCGACTTTCGCAAGCGCGGCGCGATTACCGACGAGACGCTGAGCGTGCTTCATCATCTGTTCAGCGCCGACGTGCCGGGCGCCTACGACGGCCCGCTCGTGAAGTTTCCGTCGTTCGTATTCCTGCCGCGTCCGGAGCGCCCGCCTATCTGGATTGGCGGCAACGGCCCGGCCGCGATGAATCGCGTGCTGAAATTCGGCGACGGCTGGCATCCGATGCTGCCTGCGGCAGAACTTAAAGCAAAAGTTGAAGAATTGAAGGCGCGAGGCGCGCGCGGCCGGACGCGAGGCTGCCTGAAATCATCGTGCGGCGAGGGCTGCAAGCTCGACGACACCGCGGCGGCGCGGGCAAAAGTCGCGGCCGAGAAAGAAGCCGGCGCGACGTATTTCATCCTCGACCTGGGCCGCTATGCGGACGAGCATCGCATTCGGCAAAGTCGGTCGAGACCTTCATGGCGAAAGTCGCGAGCTAGATGATTTTGTCGCGGCGCAGCGATTCGAGATCGTCCGCGCTGACTCCCAGCAGCTCGCGATAGACGCGATCGTTGTCGTGGCCGACGGGCACCGAGCCGCGCACGATTTTTCCCGGCGTCAGTGAAAACTTCGGCGCGATGCCGATGCCCTTGACCGTGCCGACCTGCTCGTCTTCCCATTCGACATGCATCCCGCGCGCGCGGTACTGCGGGTCTTCGGCGATGTCCTTGCTCGACATGATCGGCGAGCACGGCACATTACCGGCCGTCATCGCGGCGACGACTTCCTTCACGGTGCGCTCAGAAATCCATCCGCGCAGGATCGCGTCGAACTCGATGCCTTCGATCGATTCGAGTTGCGTGCGCGCCGTTTCCCATTTCGGATCGGCGGGATCCAGCCCGATCACGCGCAGCAGCCGCTGCGTACACGTCGCCGAGCGCGCCCAGCACGACCCATCCGTCGCTCGCCTGGAACGAGTCGAGCGGCTGGAAGCCCTGCGCGCGATTTCCGGAGCGCTCGCGCACGATGCCGTTCTGAAAATATTCGACCATCGTGCCGCCCATCGTCTTGTGAATCGCTTCGTACTGCGCGACGTCGATCGACTGGCCCTTGCCGGTCGCGCGCGCGTAGGTCAGTCCGGCGAGCGACGACCACATCGTGAACAGCGCGGTGATGTAGTCGCCGGTCCACGGCGCGGCGCGAGTCGGCGGCGTCGGGTCGGGAAAGCCGGTCTGGTACATCATGCCGCGCGACGGCCTGCCCGACCACGTCGTACGACGCGCGATGGACGTAGTCCGGGTCGCCGCTTTGCCCGAAACCCGAGACGTGCGTGATCACGAGCTCGGGATTGACCTTCCAAACCGTGGCGTCGTCGAGATTCCACTTTCTGATAGGTGCCGGGCTTCGAGCTTTCCATCCAGATGTCGGCGCGCGCGACCAGCTTGAGAAAGATTTCGCGCCCGCGCGGCTTCGACAAATCGAGCGAGACGCAAAATACGTTGCGCCGTTCCTGGATCCAACGTGGTCGCGACCGCCGACTTGCCGTCTTGGTCGTCGAGCCTGATGCCGATGTTGCGCCATCCGACGTCGCCGATTCCCGGCCGCTCGATCTGGATCACTTCAGCGCCCATCTCGGCGGCCAGCTCGGCGGCGAACGGCTGCGCGATCAGCGTCCCGGTCGAGACGATCTTGACGCCCTGCAGCGGGCCAAAGTTCTCGGCAACCAGATTTTCGATACTCATGATTGCGGCGATGATGCCCGTTTTTGTCCGGGGGGAGCAATATCAGCCCCGCAGTGCGCTGATTGCATGCCGCGATGGGGGCAGCGTTTTCCGGCGCACCGGCTGCGGGCTATTATATTCGTAACCTTGAAACTGGTGCCGAGGGCGGCGTGGATTCACCTCTAGCTCTTCTCAAAAGCGACTCTCTGAACCGGCGCGAACTGACGTTCAAGGCGCTGGCGGGCTTGTGTGGCGGCGCGATCGGATGGCTGCCGGTCGAGCTGGCCTCGCATAACTCTCATCTTGGCGAGGCGCAGACCGTGGGGCGACATGATTGCCTACTACCTGTCGGCGGCGATCGCGGCGGGCCTGATCGGCGCGTTCATCACGGCGGTCGATACCTCGGACGTTCGCGTGACGCCCGAAGCGCAGCGCCGATTCATCCGCGGCTTCGCGATATGCGCGCTTCTCTCGCTGCTGTCGACCTTCGCTCGGAAATTATGTGTTCAATCTGGTTCTGCAGGCGGGTGGAGTCGGCTTCAGTCCAAGCGGACAGCTGTGTCTCGGGCTCGATCGTAACTCTCGTCATCGCGAGATTGCTCGGATGGGCGATCGACGGCGCTCTTCGTGGGCGCGGGCGTGGGACTCGCGACGCTCGACGATGGAAAACGTTCCCAAGGGCGCATTGGGCGGACTCGTCGGCGGCGCGGTCGGCGGGATCGCTTTCGATTTGATCGGCTGCGATCGTCGGCGGCGGCCTGGCATCGCGATTCTTTGGCGAGGCTGTCACCGGCCTCGCGATCGGATTGTTCATCGGGTTGGTGCAGGAGCTGACCAAGGCCGCGTGGATCACGGTCGAGCAGGGACGGCTGCGCGGACGGCAGTACCGGGTCGAAGGCGCGCGCGCGTCGATCGGGCGCGCCGAGGAAAATCCGGTCGGGCTTGTTCGGCGATCCTCTGGTGCAGCAGCGGCACGCCGTGATCGAGCGGCGCGGCGCCGACTACGTCATCAGGAATCTCGCGGTGCAGGAAGGTACCTTCGTCAACGGCAAGCGAATCGAAACCGTCGATCTGCACGACGGCGATCGAATCAGCATCGGCGGCTACGAGATGACGTTCCATCTGCGCGGGACGTCGTCAGCCGGCGCGGCAACAGGCGTCGCTGGCCGTCGATCCGGTGAATCCCGCGCACATCGCCACGCGGCTGGCGGGCGCGAACGCCAGGGTCGACGGGCCGAGCCTGATCGACGCGTCGGGGCAGCCCTACCCCGTCCGCACCGGCGCGGTTACGCGAATCGGGCGCGCGCTCGACAACGAAATCGTGGTGAGCCATCGTCGGTCTCGCGGCATCACGCGAGCATCGAAAATTCCAACGGCGCCTTCGTGGTGCGAGACCTCAACAGCCAGAACGGAACGTTCGTCGGCAACCGGCGCGTGACCGAACCGACGCGCGTCAACGACGGCGACATCGTACGGTTCGGCGACGCGCAGTTTACCTTCCGTGGCTGACGCGGATTTCGAAAAGCCGAGGTTCTGCTCGCGATGCGGTGCAGCCGATCGTCGTCGCCGAGGCGAGCTTCTGCAAATCGTGCGGCGCGCCGGTGACGCCGCTTCCCGCTGATGCGCCGAAGTCGCGGGATTCAACCCCGATGCTGGCGCTGGTGCTGAGCATCGTGCCGGGCGTCGGCCACATCTATCGCGGCAAGCCCTTCAAGGGGATCATGTGGTTTTTCGGTGTATCGTTCGCATACAACGTAGCACCTCCGTTCGGCTTTCTTATCTGGATCATCTGCGCCGCCAACGCGGCCTTCTCTGATACGCAGCGCTGAAGACGTGATCGCGCGCTGACTAGATGAAGCCGCGCGCTGCTACAAAATCGAAGTAATGGTTAGATTCTCACCGAAGGCATGATTGCGCCCAACACCATCGTCGGCGGCCGCTACCGCGTGACCAAGCCGCTCGGCGGCGGCGGGATGAAACTCGTCTATCTCGCCGAGGACCTGCGCCTGGCCGCGCGGCCGTGCGCGCTGGCCGAGATGGTCGACAGCTTTCACCAGCCCCGAAACGCAGCAGCAGGCGGTCGCCGCGTTTCAGCGCGAGGCCGACATGCTCGCGCAGCTCAGCAACGAGCACATCCCGCGCGTGTTCGATCGCTTCAGCGACCAGAACCATCACTACCTCGTGATGGAGTTTATCGACGGCATCACGCTCGAGCAGAAGCTCAAGGACGCCGGCGGCAAACTGCCCGAGGGCGAGGTCATCGACGTCGCGCTGCAGGTGCTCGACACGCTCGAGTATCTGCACAATCTCGAACCGCCGGTGATCTATCGCGATCTGAAGCCGTCGAACGTGATGCTGACGCCGTCGGGGCAGGTCAAGCTGATCGATTTCGGAATCGCGCGCCTGTTCCAGCCGCTCAGCAACGCGACGATGATCGGCACGCAAGGCTACGCGCCGCCCGAGCAGTATCGCGGCAAGGTCGAGTTGCGCTCGGACCTGTACGCGCTCGGCGCCACGATGCATCATGCGCTGTCGGGCCGCGACCCCGCGCTCGAGCCGCCGTTCAGCTTTCCGCCGCTGCGCTCGCTGTGTCCCGACGTCACTCCCGCGCTGTGCGAGCTGGTCGATCAGGCGCTCAAGTACGACGTGGTCCTGCGCGTGGCCGACGCCGCGGAATTCAGGCAGCGGCTGATGGCGATCAAGTCGGGAGCGCCGATTACGACGCCGCAGCGCAATTCGTCGGCACGCGTCGTCGCGGCCGCAACTCAAGCTGCCGCTGAGCGGGGTCAAATCGAAAGAGCAGCAAGCGTCGGCGCCGACGATGCTGAGCAATGCGATCGATACGGAATGTCCGCGATGCGGCCGGATCATCCCGGTGGATTCGAATTTCTGCTCGTTCTGCGCCGCCGACGTGACCGGGCGGCTGCGAATGCCGGCGATCGCATCGCGGCGCGCATGAGGCGCAGACGATCGTGCTCGACGACGTCGCGGCGCCGGGCGACTTTCCCGGGCCGATCTTTCAGATCGCGCCGTCGCCGGCGGCGTCCAGGGCGGACGCTGGCGCTGGTGATCGGCGGATTTTTCCTGCTCGGTTACTGGCTGTTTCATTCGTAGCAGCCGAAGCCTTCCGACGGCGACACCGGGCCCGGACTACGGCGGAGTTCCTTCAGGCCGGCGCCGGATGGACAGCGCCGCCGCGCCCGACGCGTCCGAGCCTGCGCATACTGAGCCGCGCGAAGATCGCACTGCGCCGGCAGCTCGACATGCAGGGCTACGCGTCGGTGCATTTCAAAATGGATGGCGACACGATCATCTTGTGGGGTACGGTGCCGACGGAAGCCGATCGGCTGATGGTGCAGACGCAGATTTTCCTGTTCGCGCGAATTTTTTCGATCGAGGATCACATCCAGGTGCGCGACACCTTCGCCGAGCCGTAGCATCCACCCATGATCGCCGACCTGCACGTCCATACGCGGCTTTCGTCCGACTCCAACGTCGCGCCGGAGCAGTATCTCGAATTTGCGAAGAGCTCGGCGCGCGGCCTCGGCGCGATTTGCTTCACCGAGCATCGCTTGTTCCCGGCCGACGCGAAGTCGGCGCGCAGTATGCGGAATTGGCCGAGCGATTTCAGATCGCCATCTTCAAGGGAATCGAAGCTGACACCGACCTCGGTCATCTGCTGTTGTTCGGCGTCAACGACGAAGTGATTCGCCGGTTCGACCTGACGTCGCGGATGCTCAAGAGCGACAGCCTGATCGAGGTGATCCATCATGAGGGCGGCGTCGCGATTCCGGCGCATCCGTTTCGCGATTCCGGATATGGCGCGCGCCTCGACGCGCTGCTCAGCCGTCACGGCGCGGCGCTGGGCGCGGTCGAGGTGCTGAACGGGCAGAATTCAGCCGAGGAGAATCGGCGCGCGGAGGACGCGGCGCTCAAGCTCGGGCTGACGGCGGTCGGCGGCAGCGACGCTCATTTCGCGACCGCGAAATGGTTCATGACAGTGGCGACGGAGTTCGAGCGCGAGGTGAAGACGGTCGAGGAGATGTGCGCGGAAATCCGCGCCGGGCGCGCGCGGCCTTACGTCTTTGCCGATCCGGTCTGAGCCGGCGCCTGCGCGCCGCCCACTGAATCTTCACTCTCCAACTCGTGCGTGAATCGCCGGATGTCTTGCGCGCGGCCGGCCGCAATCAGCTGGTCGCCGGCCTTCAGCGGACGATCGGGCGAGATCGGCGAGAATTCGCCCTCCGGATTGCCCGCGTCCTGAACCGCCAGCACGGTGACGCTGAAGCGCGCGCGGGCATCGAGCTGGCGCACCGTTGTTCCCGCAGCGTTGGCCGGAACCGTGATGCGCGTCACGCGATAACCGGTCGCCCAATAGATATTCGGGTCGCGCGTGGCCAGGGTCGAAAGGGAAACCGTAACGCGGTTGAGCGCCTGCGCGATTTGGCGGCTGGTAACGAGGCCGAGAAAGCGCCGACTGATGCGATCGACCACCGGCAATCTCGTCGAGGCCGTCGTGCTCCATCAACTGGCTCGCCTCGTCGAGATTCGCGTCGAGCGACACGGTCGGGCAGTGCGCGTTGCAGATGTCGAACGCGTTGACCAGCGGGCCGAGCTCCTGTGCCGCCGCTGAGCACGGACAGCAGATCGCGCACCACGATCACGCCCGCGAGTTCGCCGTCGCTGGTCACTACCGGCAGCGTGGATTGCGACGTCTCGCCGGCGGTGCGCAGCACGTCCGACAGCGAAGTGTTCTCGCTCACCATCGTCACGTTTTTCGTTACGACGGCGCTGACCGGAATCAGCGTGAGCGCGAGGCGCTCGCTGCCGATTTGCAGCGTCTTGCCCTGGCGCGCGAGGCGGAAGTCGTCGATCGATTCGGTTTCGATCGCGCGCGCGACGACCAGCGCCGTGATCGTCGCGATCATCGCGGGCAGCGCGATCGGTGTCGCTGTGCGTCATCTCCCAGAGCAGGAACAGCGCCGTCAGCGGCGCGTGCGTGGTGCCGGCGCAGAAACGCGCCGAGCCCCACCAGCGCGTACGAGCCGCGCGGCCCGGTCAGATGCGGAATCAACATCGCGCGACACGCGCTGGAACAAGCCGCCCGCCATCGTGCCGATGAAGAAAGTCGGGCCGAAAGACGCCGCCCGGCGCGCCGCATCCGAGCGACACGCTGCTGGCGAAGAACTTCGCGCAGGTCATCGCCGCGAGCATCCCGATGCCGAACTCGCCCGCCATCGCGCGTTGATCATCGGATAGCCGTCGGACAAGTTCTGCGGCAACCAGATCGCGATCACGCCGACGACCGCAAGGCCCGCTTCCAGCTTGACCCAGAGCGGCAGATCGAGCCTGCGGAACCAGGCCTCGGTGGCGTTGAAGAAGCGGATGTAACCCGGCGGCGAGCACGCCGAGCACCGCGCCCATCAGCGCGTAGCGTCGCCAACTCCCAGTAACTGCGCAGCACGAATTCGGGCGCGAGGAAGACAACCGCGTTGCCGAGAATCGCGCGCGAGGTGATCACGGCGCTGAAGGTCGCGATGATCAGCAGAGTGAGGTTGGCGAGTTCGGTGTGGCCGAGCAGGACGATCTCCTGCGCGAACATCAGGCCGCCGATCGGCGCGTTGAAGGTGGTCGCGATGCCGGCGCCGGCGCCGGCCGCGACCAGCACCTTCGCGCGATCGGGCGACAATTTGCGGAGCTGCGCGATGGCCGAGCCGATCGCGCCGCCGATCTGCGCGATCGGGCCTTCGCGGCCGACCGAAGCGCCCGCGCCGAGCGAGAGCGCCGCGCCCGCGGCCTTGACGAAGATCCAGCGGCGCTTGATGCGCGCGCGTGCCGAGATTGACCATCTCGAGAAAATTCGGAAAGCCGTAGCCGAGCACGTCGCCGGGAAAGATCCGGTCGAGCAGCAGCATGCGCGACGCCGCCGCTCAGCAGGATCACTGGAATCAGCGCGCGATACAGTCCGCCGAACTGCGATGCCGAGCGCGTTCCACTCGAGCCCGCGAAACAGCCACGAGAAGAATTCGATCAGCTCGCGAAAGCCGAGATTGCCGAGCGCCGCGAGCACTCCCACGATCACCGCGAGCAGGATCAGCTGGACGTATTCGAACTGGTCGCTGCGCAGCGAGAGTGAAGGTCGTCGCATCAGCAGGCTACCGGCGGGACGTCGCTACACCCCGAGGAAGCGGTGTGCGACGGCGAGGAACTCGTCGAGCCGGTCGTGATGCACCCAGTGGCCGGCCTTGTCGATCGTCACCGACTCGGCGTGCTGAACGCCTGGATGCGGCCGTCCTTGACCCAATCGCCCGCCCACGACTCGGTGCCGCGAATCAGCAGCGTCGGGCAGGTGATGCGCCCCCAGATTTCGCGCGCGTCGCTGTTGTTGAACATGTACGGCGACGTGGCGTGAACGTAATTGTCGAACTTCCACGAGTAGGTGCCGTTCTCGTTGCGGCGAATGCCCCAAATCGTAAGATGGAGCGCCTGCTCGCGACTGAGATGCGGATTGGCCTCGCGCATGCGGGCCAGCGCTTCTTCGATCGTCGGGTACTCGCGCACCTTGCGCTGCGCGAGCGCCTGCATCTCGCCCACCCAGTTGTTCATGCGCTCGTAGGCGGGCGTGTCCTTGATCATCCCGGGCGGCGGCCCGAGGCCCTCGATCGAGACGACGCGCTTCACGCATCGGGATGCGTGCCGGTGTACTGCAGCACGATGCCGCCGCCGAGCGAATGGCCGATCAGCGTCGCGGGCTCTTTGGCGACCGCGTTCATGAGCTGGGCGAGATCGAGCACGTAGTCGATCATCGAGTAGCTGCTGCCGACCGCCCAGTCGGAGTCGCCATGGCCGCGCAGGTCGGGCGCGATGATGTGAAAGTGCTCGCGCAAGTCGAGCGCGACCCAATCCCAGTTGCGGCAATGGTCGCGGCCGCCATGCACCAGCACCAGCAGCGGCTTGTCAGGGTTGCCCCAATCGACGTAGTGCAGCTTGAGGCGCTGCGAATAGAAGTAATGCGAAGTCGGCCCGATGATGCTATCGGCCATGTCCCGGTTTCTCCACGATTCGTCTTCCCCTCTCCCTGTAAGGGAGAGGATCGAGGTGAGGGTCCTTTTTCAGCGCGCTCTCTTCGCGCGCGATTCAGGATTCTCCCTCTGTTTCCTTATCTGCAAAAGCTACAGGTTAGGCTGGATCTCGTCGAGTGCCGCGCGCGCCGTGCTGATGATGAACTCGATTTCGGCGTCGCCGATGATAAACGGCGGCGTGATCATCATCGCGTCGCCGCCGGCCTTCCCCGCCATCCCGGTCGCCGGATAGAAGAACAGCCCCTTGCGACCGCCGCGCCGAGCACGCGATTCGTAACTTTCTTCTCGGGCGCAAACGGCATGCGCGGTCGATTTGTCCTGCACCAGCTCGATGCCCCAGAACATCCCCGTGCCGCGGATGTCGCCGACCATCGGATGCCCCGACAGTTCTTCCTTAAGCTCGCGCCGAGCCGCGCGCCGACTTCCGCCGAGCGCTCGACCAGACGCTCGCGCTCCATGATTGCGAGCACTTCGTCGGCGACCGCGCACGCGACCGGATGCGAGCTGTAGGTGTAGAACATGAAATCGGCCTTGGCCTGCTCGCAGTTCCTCGACCAGCGATTCCTTGACCGCGATCATGCCCATCGGCATGTAGCCGCCGGTCAGTCCCTTGCCGCCGACCAGGATGTCGGGCACGACGTCCCAATGATCGACGCCGAAGCGGCGTCCGGTGCGGCCGAAGCCGGTCATCACTTCGTCGGCGATCAGCAGCACGTCGTAGCGCTTGCAGATCTCGCGAATCTTCGGCCAGTACTCCTTGACCGGAGGCACGACGCCGCCGCTCGATCCCATCATCGGCTCGGCGATAAACGCCGCGATCGAGTCGGCGCCATGCTTAGGATTTCTTTTTCGAGCGCGTCGGCGCAGTCGATATCGCACGACGGATAGGTTTTGCCCCACGGGCATCGATAGCAATACGTCGGATTGATCTTCGGCCAGTCGAACAGAACGTGCTCGTAGTCGGCGCGGCGCCCGCTGCCGCCCGCCGACAGCGCCGCGATCGTGTTGCCGTGATAGGAGAATCGGCGCGCGATGATCTTGCTCTTCGACGGCTTGCCGCGCGCCTTGTGATAGAGAATCGCGAACTTCAGCGCCGCTTCGACCGACTCCGATCCGCCGCTGGTGAAAAAGAAGCGCGTGAGTCCCGGCGGAGTCCATCGCGTTAGCCGATCGACCAGCTTCTCGCGCTCGGGCGAGGTCCACACCGGCACGATGTAGTCGAGGTTGGCGATCGTGCGCGCGGCGACCTCGGCGATTTCGCGACGTCCCTGCCCGATATTGACGACCACGGCGCCGCCGCCCGCGTCGAGGATTTTGTTGCCGTCGGAGGCGTAGAGCCAGGGGCCCTCGGCGCGCTCGATGCGAAGCGGATCGTGCGGCCCGCGCATAAACATCGGTAGTTGGCTGTGGCATAGCTCGAATCTTAACCGTCGATTCGATGCGGCGGGCAACGCGACGATAATCGGACGGGAGCTGACTTGATCGCGCCGGACTCGCGCCAGCGCTCGATATCTTCCTTGCTGTAGCCGAGTTCGCCGAGGATTTCGTCGGTATGCTGGCCGAGTTGTGGCGCGAGCGAACTGATCGATGCCGGGGGTATCTGAGAACTTCGCCGAGATGCCGACCTGCTTGACCTTCTCGCCGCTCGGCGCCTTCGACCTCGACGATCATGTTGCGCGCGAGCACCTGCGGATCGTTCGGCACTTCGTCGAGCGTGAGCATCCGGCCGGCGCAGATGTCGCTCTTGCTCAGAATCTCGAACCATTCGTCGCGCGTTTTGGTTTTGAAGATCTCGGCGAAGACGCGCGCGATCTCGGCGGCGCTTGCTCGAATCGTATTCGTGCGGAATGAAATCTTCGCGGCCGAGCGCGCGGCACAGGTTGGCGAAGAACCACGGCTCGATCGCACGCGATCGTAATGTATTTGTCGTCCTTGGTAGGTAGACGTTGTAGTTCGGAATGCCGCCGTCGATTATCGTCTCGCCGCGCCGCGGCAGTTTGTGATTCGCAAAGAAGTCGAGAACGCCTGCGCCAGCAGCGCGAGGCTGCCGTCCATCATCGCGATATCTACGTACTGCCCACGGCCGGTCTGGTTGCGCGCGACCAACGCCGCGAGCACGCCAATCGCGCCATGCATCCCGCCGCCCGGCATAGTCGGCGACCAGGTTCTGCGGAATCGTCGGCGGCGCGCCCGGCCGCCCGAACATCGAGAGCACGCCGGCGGTCGCGATATAGTTGATGTCGTGGCCGACGAGGTCGCGATACGGCCCGGTCTGGCCGTAGCCGGTGATCGCGCAATAGATCAGGCGCGGGTTGCGCGACGAGAGCTTCTCGTAGTCGATCCCCAGCCGCTTGGCGACGCCCGGGCGGTACTCCTCGACGATCACGTCGGCGCGCTGCGCGAGGCGAGTGTAGATTTCCTTGCCCACGCCGCTCTTGAGATTGATCCCGATCGATTTCTTGTTGCGCGCGAGCGCGTTATGCGGCGAGCTGCCGAAGGTGTTCGGTCTGCTGCGCGCGTGCTCGCGGCGGCGGCCTGCTCAGCGCGTCTTCCGGTGGGCGGTCCCGGCTCCTCGATCTTGATCACCTCGGCGCCGAGGTCCGCGAGGATCATCGTGCAGAACGGTCCCGGCGCGAGCTTGGTCAGGTCGAGTACTTTGATTCCGTCCAGTGGTGCGGGCATTCGCGACGCCTTATTGGTTCGGGTTCATTTGCTGCTGCTGAGGCGCCTGGTTGAGCTGCGGCGCGTCGTCGGGATCGTTCTCGTTGTTGTTGAGAACGGTCGGTGGGACCGGCTGATCGTCGCCGGCGGCATTCTGATCCATCTGGCTGCCGTCGCCGTTCTGATTGTCATCCGAGCTGTCGTTTGAGTCGCTGTCATTGTCGCTATCACTACTGTTATCGCTGTCGCTAGTGCCCTCCTGGGCGACGACGAGCGGCGGGCGAAACGCCTGGCGCGTCATCGGCGCGGGATTCGCGAGGCCGCGAGTCGAAGCGCACGCCATCGGCGGCGCCACCAGCAGGACGAACGCGGCTGCAAAGCCGATTTTCGGGATCATACAAATCTCCCTTTCAGTGTGATTGACACATGACGTCGTTCCGGCACCGCCAGATTATAGAACTGCGGCACGCACACGCGCCATTCGATCCGCCAGCGATTTCAGCCCCCTAACCATGTGGACCCCATACCAGTGCAAATCGCGCCCGCCGACTATGAGCACGCGGCGGCTGAGCGCGGGCGGCAGCAATGGTTTCAACTCTGCGATGTCGGACTCATCGAATTCATACGGCTCGTCGGGAAGTATCACGATGTCGGGACGGAGTTCGACCGCGGCCTCGAGTGTCGTCACGGGATACCGCTCGCCCGCCGAGGCAAAGATGTTGTTGTAACCGAGCATCCGCAGCACGTCGTGCGCATAAGTGTCGGCGTTGAAGGACATCCACGGCTTTTTCCATATCGGGCAGAACACCCGCAGCCGCAGCTTGCTCCATACGCCGAGCGACGCTTCGATTCCGCTCACGCTCAACGTGATCTCCTTGGCCAGCGTTGCAGCCTCAGCCTCGCGACTCAGCACCCGGCCCAGTCGCAGGATCGATTCGACCGCGCCCGGCACCGTGCGCGGATACGTCGTGAATACCGGGATGCCGGCGGTGCGCAGGCGCTCGATATCCTCGCGCCGATTCTCCTCGGCATTGGCGATCACCAAGTCGGGCTCGAGCTTCACGATCGCAGCAGTGTCGGGGTTCTTGGTCCCTCCGACTTTTGGAATCGACGCTACAGCCGCGACTGGCTCGACGCAGAATTTCGTGATCCCCACGACCTCGGAGCTGAAGCCCATCGCGAACAGCGTCTCCGTCCAGCTCGGCACCAACGACACGATCCGCGACGGCGGGCGCTCGAGCTCGACGCGAAACCCCATGTCGTCCGCAATTTGCATCGATCCCGCCATCTAACAGTTCGTCACTTGTCCTTGCGCTTGATAATCGAGTCCAGTTGGCTGCGATCCCCGGCGTAATGTTTTCCGAAGTGTCGGAGGCGCCGTTGCCTGCCGAAGCCGCCGTTGAATTTGCCTGCGGCTGATCGGGTGGCCGATAGGCGATGTAATGTACGGCCGACGGTATCATCACTCGTTTCGCCAGGAATCCCAAGATCAGCGCCGCCAGCGCGGCGATCACGAGGATTCCCGGACGCCGCTTCCGCTTCTTTTTCGACGGCCGCTTCACGCTTGCGCGCTTGCGCGCCGGCGTCACTCGTACTCGATCCGCCACCTCGTTTCCCTCCCCGGCGAGCGACCACTCGATGCTACCGCACAGGCTGACCAGATAGAACCGCGCGCACCCATCGCGCAACCAACCGCCGGGTGGGCACCTCGTCGAGATGCCGTGCACCGTTGTACCAGTCAACGCCAATCTCTTGCGCGCGGCGGCTGATGCTCGCGATTCGAAAGAAGAGACGGTGGTGCGGGCTGTAGAAATGGCGCGCGGCAAACGCGAGCTTGCTCAGCTTCTTGCCCACCGCGCCTTTATGCAGTGTGTGATCGTAGGCCGTCAGCGCGCCATTGTCACCCTCCAGGTAATTGCAGATCGCATTCGCCGCCAGTTTGCCGTGCTCGAAGGCGCACGAGATGCCCTCGCCCATCAACGGATCGACTCCCGCCGCATCGCCGGCAAGAATCACGCGTCCGGAGGCATAGCTGTCACGCGCGTCGAACCATCGAATCGGAAACGACTGCCATCGCATCGCACGATGCTTGAGGCCATCTAGTGGAAGTTCGGGAAAGGCCGCGACGAGTTCCGCAATCATTCGCGACTGTTCGCCGCCACTTTCAGCGAATTGGCGCGGGCGTTGATCGTAGATACCCACGTTGAGATACGGCGCGTCGCCGATGAGACACGGGAACGACCAGCTGTAGCCGTTGATACGGCGGCTCACACAGCGAAAGTCAAACCGGTAGCGGCGCTCGGTAAATTCGGGCGTGCGCTCGGGATCGACCGGGATGTCCGTCATCAAGGCGCGCCCGATCGTTTCCTTGTTTGCACCAAAAACTGCGCGACGCACGATGCTTCCCGATCCGTCGGCTCCAACCAGCACTTGCGCTTCGTAGACGCCCTGCTCCGTGTCGACCCGCACGCCACTTGCGTTCTGAGCTACGTCGAGTACGCGGTCGCGTTGCACGATCTCGACGCCCGCCTCACGCGCCGCCCGCGCGAGCATCGCGTCGAAGCGGTCGCGCCGAATCACCGTCGCCAGCGCGTCACCGCCGCGCGACAAGTCGACGCCACCAATCGGAGTCGACGCCTCGCCGCGGATCACCTCGACGCTCGGGACATCGAGCGCGATCCCAAGCTCGCCAAGCGCAAGCATCGTCTTGGGAATGAGTCCGCCGGCGCAAACCTTGAATCGCGGATGCGCCGATTTGTCGATCGCGACAATCCGGCCCGCGAGGCGCGGCCGATTCTTCACGAGAAAAAGCGCAGTCGCGAGTCCCGCCGGACCAGCCCCGGCGATCGCCACATCAAATTTCCGCGAGGACTCCATCACGTGCTTCAACGCCTAGCATCAAAACAAGCGCGGCGCATCGATCGTCTCGATACGCCGCGCGTTCATTCCCTGTATCTTACTTCGCGATCAGCCTTGCGCCGCCTCGGCCGGCTTGATCACCGTATACAGCGTCGCGCCTCCGCGTTGCACCAGCAGGAGCGCAGGCTTCTTGTTGGTCTGCGCATCCTTCGCCTTGGCGACGAAGTCCGACACTGCCGCGACCTTCTCGTGATTGATTTCCAATACGATATCGCCCGGCTGCAAACCTGCCTCGGCCGAAGGGCTGTCCGGCGCGACCTTCTGAATCACCACGCCCTTTGTACCCTCGAGATGGAACTGCTGGGCGATCTCGGGAGTGATATCACCGACCTGCATGCCCCAGTTGCCGCCCGGCGTCTCGGCCTTGGCCGACGCGACCTGCGGTTCCTTGCGCTCGCCGATCGTGACCTCGAGCGTCATGTGCTTGCCGTTGCGGACGACCTCGACCGGCACCTTCTGATTGATCGGCGTCTGCGCGACCAGCGCGGGCAACTCATGCTCGTCGTCGACCGGATGCCCATTGAAGCTGAGCACGATATCGCCGCGCTCGATCCCGCCTTTGCCTGCGGGGCCATCCTTATCCGCACTCGCGACCAGCGCGCCCTCGGGCTTCGGCAATCCGAACGACTGCGCGAGGTCCGGCGTCACTTCCTGTATCTCGACGCCCAGCCATCCGCGCACGACGCGCCCATGCGCCTTCAGCTGATCCATCACGTTGCGCGCCATGTCGATTGGAATGGCGAAGCCGATGCCGTTGTTGGCGCCGGTGCGGCTGTAGATTGCGGTATTGATCCCGATGACCTCGCCCTTCGTGTTGATCAGCGGGCCGCCCGAGTTGCCAGGATTGATCGATGCGTCGGTCTGGATGAAGTCGTCGTAGTCGCCGCCGAGGATTCGTCCCTTGGCGCTGACGATTCCCGCCGTCACCGTCATGCCGACGTTGAACGGATTGCCGATAGCGATTACCCAGTCGCCCACATCAGTGGTATTGGAATCGCCCAGTGGCGCGACCGGCAGCGCGTCCTTGGTGTCGATTTTGATCAGGCCGAGGTCGGTCTTCGCGTCCTTGCCGATAACCTTCGCGGTAAACTCGCGCTTGTCCTGCAGCGTCACGTGAATTTCTTCGGCGTTCCCGACCACGTGATTGTTGGTGAGGATGTAGCCGTCGGACGACACGATCACTCCCGAACCCAGCCCGTGCTGCTTGTATTCGCGCTGACCCTGTCCGAAGTAGCGGCGCAACTGATCGAATGGATCGCCGCCGCCGCCGAAGGCGGACCACCGCCCTGGTCACCGCCGCCGCCATTGTCGCCGTTGTCGTCGCCTTCGCCATTATCGTCGCCGGGCCCGGCTTGCTGTCCAAACGGCATGCCCGAAACTTTCACATCCTGCACGACGTTGACGCTCACGACCGCGGGTATCATTTTCTTGACCAGCGGCGCGAACGACGTGATCACGCCGACCTTTTCGTTGGGCTCAGGCGTATTCGGTGCGGCGGGCGCCAATGGCGCAATCTGCGCTCCCGGCACCGGCGGCGCCGGCAGTGGTTCGGGCGGATTCGCCTGGGCTTGCTGGGCGGGCGGCGCCTTGGATGCGTCGGAATCGGAACCCCAGAATGGGAACGCGCCGACGCGCGCAAAGGCTATTGTGAGGCCGATCAAAACGCCGCCGGCTACGGCAGCGATCTTCTTAAGCATGCACTCCTCCTGGAATGTAGCGAAACTCTTGCGTCATGAGGCGGGGCACGTACCGGACCATCTAGTTAATGGGACGATAAATTCGGTCCAAAATTCAGGCTTTCGCCTGACCCCTTATGGCCGCCGCCTCGTGGGTCAGAGACCCTTACCGGCTAGTCCATCAAATCAAATTCACGGGGCAAGAATAAAACGTTCCCCGGTCAGGCCATAAAGGACCGATCCCGCCTCGCGACGCTAGCCCTTCTGCATCGCCTTGATGTCTTCGAGCAGCACCTTCTCATGCCCCTGCGGATTCACTTTCTCATACACCTTGCGCAGGTTGCCCTTGGGATCGATTACGAAGCTGGTCCGGCTCCAATATTTGGTGCCGCCAAAATCCGCCTGGTCGACGCCGGCCGCCTTGAGCAGCTCGGCCTTGGTATCCGACAGCAGGTCGATCGTGAACGCGAACTTGTTGCAGAAGTTCTTGTGCGAGGCGACGTCATCGGCGCTGACGCCGACCACCTTGATTCCGGCCGCGTCGAATTCCGCCTTGCTCGCCGTGAACGACTTTCCCTGGATCGTGCATCCCGGGGTGTCATCCTTGGGATAAACGTACACGACCAGCCACTTGCCCGCGAAGTCGCCGAGCTTCATCTGCTTGCCGTCCTGGTTCGACAGATTAAAATTGACAAACGGTTTTCCTGTTTCGAGCATGATTGTTTTCCCTTCGTCGCGCACGACGCATTTGATTTAAAGTGACGAATGCAGACCAGTCGATCTGCCCGAACAAGCCTAGCACGCGCGCACCTGTTTCGCGCCCGCTTCAAGATTCCGAAAATCCGGTCTCCCTTCCCACTATGGGAAGGGGCTAGGGGTTAGGTAGCGTCTTGTAGCCCGCCGCTTTGCCGATCTTGTCCATCTCGTCCGCCGACAGTTCTGCCGTGCGCGTCGTGACATACCATCGATGCCCGAACGGGTCCTTCAGTGTGCCGGACGTTTGTCCCCACGGCTCTTCCTCGACCGGCGTGATCTGCTCCGCACCATTCTCGAGCGCGCGCTTGAACGTCGCGTACGCGTCCTCGACCAGCAGATGGAGTCCCACACCGGACCCGCCCAGCGTCTCGGGACTGATCACGCCGATCGCCGGATGCTCGTCGCTGATGAACACCGGGGTTCCGCTGATCTCGATCTCGGCATGCCCGACTCTTCCGTCGGGACCGGTCCAGCGCATCAGCTCCTTCGCGCCGAATGCCTTCTTGTAAAACTCGATTCCCTTCGCCGCGCCTTTGATCGTCAGGTAGGCCGTAATCGCCCGCGGCCCCACCGGGATTGGATCCAGTTTGTTCGCCATAAGCTTTCTCCTAGAACATAAAAGTGATCGGGCTGGCCGCCGCGATCATCCACGCGAACCATAGTGTTTCAAAAGTCGCAATCACCATGAGATTGCGCGAGGCGCTATAGGCCGACGCCGAGAACATTTCGATCATCACGAACGCGATGGCCAGGATCGGCATGATCAGCATCAGCACGCCCGGCAGAATCCCCAGGCTCGCGCCCACCGCCATCAAGACCAGGATCAGGATACGGCCCAGCGAGGCCCACACTGTGGAAATCGCAAGCCCGCCGCGCCGCACCAGCCACTCGAAGCCAATCCAGAACGGAAACGTCAGCACTGCGCCCATCGCCATCACCATCACCCGCTCGGGCGACAGCGACAGGTGATGCAACATCGGGGACATCGCGACCTGGCAAACATACACTACCGCGAAACCGGCCGCGCCCGCGACTATCGCAGGCAGCACGCCCTCGCGGATGCGGCCCCAATCGAGCGTCTGCGACAACGCAATCACACCGACAATGATCAAGCCCGCGACCATGAACCATGAGATCTGGGTACTGCCGACGATTACCGGCACAAACGACGCTGGATCCGCCGCCGTCAGCGGCATCGCAATTAGCAGCGCGCCGCCCAGTATCAGTATGCCGATCAGAGCGCTCGGTCCCGGCCGCAGCTCAATCCCGCCCGGCGCCATCGATCCGCAAACCCGGCCCAACGGTATCAGCAGGATCACGAAGATCAGCAGCGCGAATCTCGCCGATCCGCGCCGCGCGTCCTTGAGCTCGATCGGCGCAGTCCTTGGCGTTCCAAATGTGCTGTCGAGCCATTTTACGATTACGCTCGCAGCCGCCGGCGAATTGACGATCGTCACGTGATCGAGACCCGGCATCCGGATCGCCTCGACCGCAGTGCCCTGCGTGAAGTCGCCGTAGGTCTTGCCGAGATCGATCTGCGCGACGCCCGCCAGATGAGCCGCAAGCGCCGCGGACGGATCCTGGATAGGCTCCTGCGGATCGCGCTCGGCAAAAATGAACAGCGCATCCTTGGGACGATTCGGGCCGAGTGCCCAGCCACCAGAAATCATTACCGCGCCTTTGATCGAGGGATCGTTCACCGCGTAGTCGAGCGCTGCGCCGGCGCCCATCGAGTGCCCCATCACGACGATCCGCGATCCATCCACCAGGTTGCTCGCGCGAAGATAGTCGACCGCGACCTTCACGTTAGCGCGCAGGCTGTCGCTCTCAGCCGTGCCGCCGTTGAACGGATTTCGATTCTCGCCGTGGCCGTTTACGTCGATCGCCAGCACCGCGTAACCATTCTCCGCCAACCGGCGCGCGAGCCCGCTCATCAGTACGCGATCGCCGGTGAAGCCATGAATCAGCACGACCGCCGGCGGCCGCTGCGACACGGGTTTGGGGAACAGCGTATAGAACGGATCTCCCGGCCCCGGCATATACATGGTCGCCGGCTCCTGGCCGGGCAGCATGACGAACACGTGCGCCGGCCCGCCATTTTCCAACCGAGTCAACCGCGCGACCGCCAGGATGAACAGCACGACGAGAACGATGGATATGATGCGAGAAATTTTCACTTTCGGTTTGCCGCGCGACTGGTTCCCGCGCGCCCCTTTGCGACCTCTTCGATAGGCACATCTCTTATGTGGGTCGCGATCATCCAGAAATGTCCAAACGGATCGGTCAGCGCGCCGGTCCGGTCGCCCCAGGGCTTGTCCGTGACCGGCTCCATCATTTTCGCGCCCGCGGCGATTGCACGTTTGAATACCGCGTCCGAGTCGTCGACGTAGACATAAAAGTGCACCGGCGTGCCGCCCAGCGATTGCGGACTACGCGACCAGCCCTTCGCAACCCACTCCGCCGCATGCCGGGAACTGTCGTCCGACAGCCTTACGATCGAATCGCCGATCTTCAGCACCGCATGATTAACTCTCCCGTCAGGCTCCGCCATTTGTTCCAACTCAGTCGCGCCGAACGCCTTGCTATAGAACTCGATCGCTCGCGCCGCGTCGTGGACGCACAGGAACGGAGTCACGCTATGCCAACCGTCTGGAACTGTCTTCACCTTGTTCGCCATGATTTTTCTCCGCGTTGCCTATTTTGGATTCTTCGACGGCACGTCCTTCAAAGGCGTACCGACGAACCACACGTGACCGTACGGATCCTCGATTCCGCCGCACCTGTCGCCCCAGTCGCGATCTTCCACCGGGTCAATAATTTTCGCGCCGGCTGCGACCGCGCGCCGGACTACGTCGTCGGTATCCGCGACGTAGATATACAGATGCACCGGCGAGCCGCCGTACGATTGCGGCGCGCGCGACAAGCCGCGCGTATCATTCTGCTTCACATCCGCCGACGTGGGATCCGACAGCATCACGGTAGTATCGCCCATCTTGAGCATCGCATGACTGACGATTCCGCTCGGCTCCTCGTCGCGCATCAGCACCGTCGCGCCGAACACGTCCTTGTAAAACTCCACCGCACTCGCCGCGCCCTCGATATGAAGGAACGGCATGATGCTCCGTGAAACTCCGGGCGCCGTCGCCATGGCTTCTTTTTTCTCGACGCGAGGATCGTCCGCCATCGAAAACTCGCCGTGCGCGATCGGCGTCCCGTACAACATCGACACCGACTTCGATGCGTTCTGGCGATGCCACAGTCCCTGCGGGCACACGAACGCCTCGCCCGCACGCAACGTACGCATCACCGGGCCCTCGTCTGTCAGTACGGTCACTTCGAGGTCGCCATCGAGCACGAGCAGCAGCTCGTCGCCATCGGGATGCCGCTCCCACGGCGTCAGCCCTGTGTAACTCATCACGCCGAGTGTGAGATTCCCGATCTTCGCGACGTTGCGCACGGCCGCATTGGCGTCCTCGGCGGTCGTGTCCGCCGTGATATTGAGATGCGGCACCTCGCGCAACGCGGCGCGCAGGTCGTGTTCCTGGAGCTTCGCGGCGGTTGTCCGGCGCATCGGCCGCTTCGCGATGCGCTCGCTCTTAGGCCGCGGATCTTTCGCCGCCGATCCCATTGTATTGCTCGGCGTCAGGTAAACCGCCGACACGAACGGCCGCGGCGTCAGGCGATGCCACATGCCCTCCGGGCACACGAACAACGAGCCCTCGTGAATCGTCGACTCCATCGGCCCGCCGTCGGTCAGCGTGACGACGTCGGTCTCGCCCTCTATCACATAGATCATTTCGTCGGACCCGAGATGGCGCTCCCAATGCGTGCGCTGGTCGCCGCGCGAGACCACCAACAGATGGTCCTTCATCGAGTCGAGGAACCGCATCGACATCTCGGGCAAATCACTCAGCGCCGCGCGCACGTCGTGCACGATAAACTTCGGCTGCTCCTTCAGCTCCTCGAGCCGCTCTTCTATATCCTCATGGGTGATCAGAGGCTTGCCGCACGCGGGAGCTGCTTCGATCTCTTTCGTTTGCGCAGCCAGGTCCGCCTTCAGACGACTCCTGAAATCGGCGCGCGGCAAATCCCGCAGATCACCCGCGATCCGCAGAATCGCCGCCAGCCGCGGATCAGAGACCGGGATCGGCGCGTTCGGCTTGGCCACGAGAGCCTCCACCGCATCGTCGAGTTGTTCGATCAGTTTCCCCTTAGCCATTCGAATCACCCAACCGCACCCGTAAATTCTGCATGGCGCGGAATTGAAGCTGCTTGATACTTCCCTCGGAGCGCCCGAGCGCAGTTGCGATTTCGCGAATAGACTTCTGCTCAGCGAACCGCATCACGATCACGCGCGATTGATCGCGCGGCAGCCGCTCGACCAGTTTGAACAGCCGCCCTCGCCGCTCGGCCTCCTCGAACCCCGATGCGTCTGCGCTGCCAGGATCATTATCCTGAAAAGAAAGAACGCGCTCATGCGCGCGACGCCTGGCGATACTCTTGGACCGATCGGCGATCTCGTTGGCGGCAATCCGGAATAGCCAGGCGGCGAAGGGCACGCCGCGCCACTCGAAGCGCGGCAGACTTTTCAGCGCGAGATGGAAAACGTCGGCGGTGAGATCCTGTGCATCGTCGCGATCGCGTACCCGCCTCACGACGTAAGCATAGACCCGCTCGAAGTTAGCCTCATACAAATCGGCAAACCTGTTCGGCTCCCGCTGCGCCGCTTCGATCAGCGCCCGATCGGCCGAGTGCTCGGAGTCGCGGGCAACCTTCGATGCGCCCCGCGCCTTCAACCCGCTCTCCTGCAACGCAGGAAGGATGCTCGCCCGCACAGAGGAGCGCGCACACAAAGATACAGCTCGCGGGGACACATCAGCCTCTATCTATAGAAACCGCGTGCCCCCGAAAAGGTTACGCCCGCACCAAAACTAGGTGGCCGCTTTCCTCCGCCCGGATTGGCTGGGGCGGATGGGATTGAATGGAACTATCGGCTTCAGGTTGGTCCGCATGTTCTCCGCCGGGAACAGGGCGCGGTGGCGATCGATTTCGCCGATTGCCCACTCGCACCATCGGATGTTTTCTTCCATCCAGTCGATGCCGCGCCTGAGCGTGAACATCGAGAACATCGCGTTCACGTCGCGGTAGCCCTTGCCGTCGGCGAAGTAGGTCTTTTCGATCTCGCGGTAGCGCTTCAGATGAATCGCCCACGAGCGCTTCTCTTCTTTGAGACTCGCTATCGCGCCGTCGGCGCCGAGATTTCCGAGGAAGCGGCATCGCAGCAGCGGCGGATGCTTCAGGTTGATTCCCTCGAACGGACTCTCGAGCCAATCGATCAAGAGGCGCTCGCCCGCCGGCGTGATCGTGTACAGGCGTTTGTTGGGGCGGTTGCGCTGCACGACATTGCGGCGCTTGATCAGGCCGGACTCCTCCATCCGATCGAGCGTCGGATAAATCTGCGTCGGACCTGCGTGCCAGTAATGCGCCATCGACAGGTCGAAGATCTTCATGATGTCGTAGCCGGAGACGCCGGGCACTTCGGCGATCAATCCGAGCAGCGCGAGATCCAGCGACGCCTTGCGCGTGGGGAGACGCAGGTAGCCGAGGCCGCCGTTCGAGGCTTCGCGCACTCTCTCGCGCCGCGACTCGCGAACCGGCGACCGCGATGGGCGTGACACCTTCTTCATTGCGCGGGCACCCAGTTGCCGTGGAAGCCCCACGGCACACGATGCTGCAGCTTGATCCGCGCGACCGGCGCGTCCGCGAAGTTGTGCGCGTCGAGTACGACCATCTCGCTGCGATTCAGCTCGGCGTCATACCAGACTGCGAGCACCCAGCCGTCGTCCTCGGACGAATTCGCGTTGCGCGGCACGAAGACTGGTTCGCCGGGCGCGAAGTTTTTGCCGAGGTCGTGAACTTCGAGCTTGCCGGTCTGGTAGTCGCGCTTGAGCAGCGCATTGAACCGGGTCTCGCTTCCGGGCGAGCCCGGATTGCCGCCGGCGAAGTAGCCGTAGCGATGTTTGCGGCCGGCGAGGCGCTCGTCGAAGCGCGGGAACTCGTTGGTGACGTCGTCGATCTGATGCTGCTTGATCGAGCCGTCATCGAGATTCAGGTTCCATCGCCAGGTCAGCGGCGGGTTGCCGAACGAGTTGCCGGTCATGTCGAGCGCCTTCATCCGGCATCCGTCGACTACGATGGAGCCGTTCTCCTCGTACGCGTTGAGGAAGTGGAAGACGTAGAACGCTTCGTCGCGGAACCATTTCACGTCGCCGGTCTTGCGATTCATCACGCCGATCTTCGTCCCGTGCTGCGGCTCCCAAGCGAGCATCGGCTTGCCCGCGGCTGCGTTCTCGAGATGGAACACGCTGGGGCATACGAAGAAGATCGCGTAGTCGTCGGTGGCGATGAAGTCGTGCATCATCACCGGCAGCCCCGTGTCTATCGGGCGCGATTCGAGCAGCGTGCCGTCGCGGCTCGCGCGGTACCATGTCGCATACGGCGGGAACGGCTGATAGCCGAAGAACAGCAGGTCGCCGGTGACGGGATCGAACTTCGGATGCGCTGTGACGGGACCTTGCAGCTTGCCGCCGAAGTCGAACAGGCCGACCGTCTCGAGCGTGAGCGGCTTGAGCTCATGCGGCGACGCGGCTTCGAACAGCGCGAGCAGTCGGTTGGCGTAGCCGATGATGTTGGTGTTGGCCGCGTTTTTAAACGGCGGCATGTCGGGCGGCATCTCGCGCGGGTTGCCGAGCAATCCGCCGAACAGCGCGCGTCCAGCTTTCATCTCGGCCTTGAGCCCGTCGGTGCGCACGTAGCGATTGCGATAGGCGGCGCGGCCGTCGCGGATGATGAACGCATGGACCATCCCGTCGCCGTCGAACCAATGGTAGGGGCCGAGCGGCTTGAAGTGCGGGTTGGGTCCGATGCGATAGAGGGCGCCGTTGAGTTCTCGCGGGAGTTCGCCTTCGACTTCGAGATCGAAGGCGTCGCCCTCTTCGCGCCATGGTGCGTAGTTGCCGGTCAGGTAGGGATTGGCTGAATTTTCCATTTTGGGGCAGCCCCTTCCAGTTAATAGATGGACTATTCCAATCCTTGAATAGGGTGTCAAGGGCTCGAAGGACGGCGGAATCAGGAGTCGAGCAACCCCGGATCGTAACCGGCGCGGGCAAGCGCCCGGCGCGCAGCCGATTCGACCTTCGGACTGTCGACGTGCGCGGCGGCCGGCACTTCCCGTGCGGCGCGAAGCCGGTTCACGAGAGCTTCAGCCTCACGGTCGGCTACACGGTCGCACTCCGCATAAACGCCGTCAGTCCCCTCTTCGACTCGATTGTGGATCGCGAGCACTGTCGTGAGCGCCCGCAGGACGGCGGTGCGCGGCGTGGGCACCAGCAGCGCCGCGATGGCGCCGTGATCCAAACGCAGCCTGGCTGCGATGGCGAGTGGTTGGCCAGATCGAAGGCGGGGTATAGCGGGGAGCAGAATCTTCTCCTCCATGCCGATGTGCTTGAGAAGTCCGCGGCGGAACTCGCCGAACGCTTCGGTATCGATCTTGTCCGGATCGGCGGCGGCGCGAGCGAGCAATCGGTCGAGGCGGGCGTGATCGCGTTCGAGGAAACTTCGGATTGTCTCTGCGTTCGTCATCGGAGCATCTTCGAGCAGAAGAATATCAGCCACACGGCCGAACCCAGCATCCACATGGCAGCAGCCCATCCCAGATGAATGAAGTAGGTGTTACTGAAATCAGCCGCGAGCCTGGCGAGCAGGGCAATCAGGAATGCCGCGCCGAGTATGATCACCGCGGGCGGCCTTCCCAGCGCGAGTTGGTCCAGATTGAAATGGCTCAGCGTCACGTGGGTGCCTACTCCAAAAGCCATCAGGCTGAAGCCGCCGATGAAGAGAATGTGCAGGGCCGGTACCCGATAGTCGGGCCAGATTGCCGAAGCGAGCAATCCCAGCGGCATCAGCCATACCGCAATCCAGACCAGCTTGCGGTGTGCGCCCGGCTTGCATGGCGGGCGCCACGCACCACCGGCCAATCCCAGGCCGAGCGAAACCACCAGCGCTCGCAGCATCGGTCCGCCGCGATCGAAGCCGAATTGTTCGAGGATCAAGCTCAGGACGATCGCTGCCCCGGCAGAGGCATAGGCCACGGCCTTCCAGGTCTCGCGCGGCGCGGAGCCGAGATCGGCAGGCGGAGGCATCCCACTCATGAGCGGCAGGACCAGACTGCCAACGCCGACTGCCAGGCAGAGAAATACTCCCTGCTCGACGAGTAAGAGACCAAGATGGCCGGTCCATGGCGCCAAGGTGTTCATCTCAGCGGCGGCAATCAAACCGGCGCCGACGATTCCGGTCATCGCGGCGATAGGCAGGAGCACAAAGGCGGCGGGCGGACGGCGACCCACGGCGCGCATCAGGAAACGCCGGAGCGCAAACTCGATGAGCACAGCGAATAGTGCGGCGTAGGCGGTCTCGGCGATCACCCAGTAATCCGCAATCGCCGCGCCCGCGAAGGCAATCAACGCAGTTACCAACGCCGCCATCTCGAGTCGCGCGACCGGCGGCGTTTGCGTACGACGCGGCAATGCGGTGAGCATGAAGCCGATGGCGAACGCCATCATGAATGCCTGCATCTGAATCAACCCGTGAAACATGCACGAATAGGTGGCTGCGATGCCGGTCGCGTAGAGCAGCCAGTGGCCCACGCCGATCCACGCGAGAAGGACGCCGAGCGGAAAGAAGAGTCGAAACGGCTCGCTTCGCCAAGTCGAGATGCCCGGGGTTGCCGGGGGCGGGAGATTTTCGACAACGGGCGGCGATGTCATCGTCGAGCGCCGCCGATGCGGCGGGTTGAGAGCAGTGGGCGGCGGCAGAGACTCAAACTGTGAATTTCACATTTCACTGCCAAGGGCATAGCGAAGACGGTGCGTATTGTAGCCGAGATGATCGTAATCAACGAGCGAGGATGCGGCGCGCGCGCGGCGTGGATTCAATGGGAGCCTGAGTTGACGGCGTTCAATATCGCGTTCCAGACCAGTGCAGCGTGTGCTGACAACGCGCAGGCAAGTTTCAAAGCGGTCCGAGCTGCCGGGAGGGAGACAGGCCGGGATGTAGTACGTGGTCCCCAAGGGGAAAGTGTGTTACACGCTACGCGTCTAACGGCACGCAGATTTCTCAGAGGGGATTCCAAGATGAGAAACACACTCACACGGGGCCTTCTCGCCGCGCTCGCTCTCGTGCTCGTGGCATCCGGACTCAACACCATCGCCTCGGCGCAGGAGCAGCCGAGCTCCGAGGCGGACATCAAGGCAGCCCTCTTCGGCGGCGTTCCCATGGGGCGCTGGAAGGAAGGGCTCCTATTCCAAGGCATCGCACCAAAGCCGTGGCTGAAGAGCGCCGCGAACTGGTTCCCGCGCACCGAAAACGTCCAACCCGACGAGATGCGCATCATCTTCATGGGAACCGCGCCGTTCATCCGTCCAGGTCAGATGAATACCTCGATCCTGGTCCAGCTCGGCAACGGTGAGAACTTCATTTTCGACCTCGGCGAAGGGTCGGTCGCGAATTACATCGCCGCGGGCTTCGCGCTGAACGAGTTCGACAAGGTCTTCATCACGCACCTCCACATCGACCACTTCGGCTCACTGCCGTACATGTACGAATTCGGCGGATGGGCTGGGCGTTGGGACAGGGCGCTTGCAGGTGTATGGTCCGTCGGGGCGCACGCCGGAGTACGGCACCGCCGCGATGGTCAAAGGCATGAAGCAGATGCTGGCGTGGCATGACGACGCCTTCAGCGTGTTCCCGGTCGGCAAGGGCCACGACATCGAAGTCCACGAGTTCGACTTCCGCGACAATGGCGGAGTCATCTACAACAAGGACGGCGTGCGCGTAATCCACTGGCAGCGCTCGCACGCCAAGGACGGTGCGTCGGGCTATCGCCTCGATTGGAACGGCCTCTCCTTCGTGTGGACCGGCGACGGCCGTCCGAGCGACCTCGACATCAAATACGCGAAGGGCGTGGACGTTTATGTCACCGAGGCGCAGACCGAGCTCTGCGAGATCAGCTCCGGTGTTCAGGGCGTGCCGCCGTTCCTCGGCGCGTTACACCGTCGACACGCACCACACTCCAGCGTACGCGGCGGGCTACCTGGCCAACCAGATCCAACCCCGGCTGTTCATGACGACGCATATGCCCTTCGACCCCTACCTCAACGAAGAGACGGTGGCCGAGGTACGCACACACTACCAAGGCCCGTACCACTTCGGAGCGCCCGACGGGGTTGTCGTCAACGTAACGAAGGACAAGGTCTGGGTGCGAGAAGGCGTCATCCCCAAGTTCCCCAACTCACGAGCGCCGCAGTTCGACTTCTCCAAGGGACAACTATCGTTCCGCATCCGACCACCTCGCGCGCAGGAGATCCAGGAGCCCTTCGTCCGCGAGCATGAGATCGATCCGAACCTGTACTACCCGAAGGGCTACCACCCCAGTTGCTGCAGGTGTGGCCCGTGTCAACCGACCTGGTGGCCCGGTGACAAACTCTGCCGCCCACAATGCTGAACAGCATGGGCGAGGCGTGGCGCAAGAAGCAGCAGAACCTGGAGGTGTTGAAGAAAGAGGGGGTGAACTGATTCGTAATCGACGAGGGAAGGATGCGGGCCGCGCGGGTTCGTAAATTCAATTGATGCCGATATGCAGGCAGGCGGAGAGAAAGAACGCCATGCTGCCGGCAACATGAGTGCCGATCTCCGCGCGCAGCAGCTTGAGGTCTTCGCCGAATACGGCACGCATAAGGAGGCGGGCGACGACCAGATCGATGTAGAAGCCGGTCGTGGCTGCGAGAAACTCCGGAGCGAATGCCGGGTACTTCTCGAGCTCGTCTGATTGCGCCGTCTCGCTTAGCACCCGCGCAACGGCTTGCGCGCCGCGCTCGCGCGCCATCCGGCCGACGTTCGCCAATTCCGGAAACCGGCGCGCTTCGGCAACGGCGAGCCGCATGAAGTCGATGACCTCATTGACCAACAGGCGATTGAGGATATCGGCACCGACGCTTACAAGACGATCCTCGATGGTTGCACCGGCCGGCGCCTGGCTCTCGAATCGCGCCCGCGCGTTAGCCGCGTTGCGCATCACGACGGCCTTGAACAGCGCTTCCTTGGTCGGGAACCGCGCGTAGATAGTCGGCTTGCCCGCGCGGGCGAGGCGCGCGATCTCATCGATACTGGCGCCGGCCAGTCCGCGCTCCAGAAAAACGCGGCGCGCCGTATCCAGAATGCGATCATCGACTTTTCCCGCAAGTTCCCTGGGTGGTCGTCCGATGCGCACAGCCGGTCGCTTGTGCCGGCGCTTTCGAGTTGCGGTTAGCCTAGCCATCGATTCCCCTCACCTTGCAGATGAATGCATCCTTTCCGGCGCGCATCGAATCCTTCGCTTAATTCTTACCGGGTCTGGCGGCAAAGTAAATAAACGGAACGGTACCGTATAGATCTCTTGACAAGGATCGTTCGCGAAGGTCACGGCCGCGAGTCAAAGCGGGCTGTTGCCTGCCAGCCTTCGTTTTTGCCCCCGTCCCCAGCGCCACACGATCTGCCCCGTGATCGGAATCGTTGCGTAGATCCATCCCGAGTAGCCCGACCGCTGCCCGGGAAGGACCATCGCAACCGCGATCGCGACAAGCCCGGTTGCAGCGAGCGCGCAGCTCAAGACGATGTACGTACGCGTCTCGATCAGTTCGAACTGGTTCAGATCGAGCGATTCACGAAGGCGATACGCGTTCGCGAACATGAGCGCGAAAACCGCGTAAACGGCGGTGAAACCGATACCGAAGATTTCCATCAGGACCGGCGCCTGATCCGGGCGAATCGGCGGCGCGAGTGAACCGAGGGGTTGGTCGACCAAGTTGGCGCCGGTCAGCGGAGCGAGCGCAATCGAGAACAGAAATTTCAGCGGGTACACGTAGAACAGGACGACGAAGAGCAGAATCGTGTTGAGGGCCATCGTCACGCGATCGCTAAGGCCGTAGCGCCGGAAAAATTCTTAGTGCGCGCGCCAGACTGTGATCAGCAGCAGGAAAGTTACGGCGAACGACGGCAGCGAACGCATCGCGTCGAGCAGTTGATCGAAGGTGCGCGGCACCCGCAACGACACCACCAGCAGCGTGAGTGCGAAGCCGAAAACGACATCGCTCAGGGCCTCGGCCCGCAGCACCTGGTCGCCGCGCGTACGGAACTCTGTAGGGTCAGCCGGCATTGGTCACCCGAGCATACGGGAACGTATCGCGAAACGGCGTCGCGCCGGGCGAAGCCTGGCGGCGCGCTTCTTCGCGTTATTCTTAGCGGGTCCGGCGGGCAAAGTAAATGAACGAAACGATTGCGTACAGTTCTCTTGACAAACCGGCGCGATTTCGATATTAAAGTGAACGAAACCGTTTCGTTCTGACAGTCGAAAAAGGAGAACTCGAAATGAACAGTGAGAGCATCCAAAGCCAAAAGCCGCAGCGAAGCCGAATCTGCGGACTCAAGAGGACGCTTGCCTGTGCGGTTCTCGCGGCGGCCACACTCCGCCTGGTCGGCGGCATCGCGCGCGCTGCCAACCCAAATTCCGAGCCCGCCGCGAACGTCGTCCACGTGGACGTCAGCGGACTGCATAACGACACCGGCCAGGTGGTGTGCGCGCTGTTCGCTTCGCCAAACGGCTTTCCGCACGACTTCGACAAGGCACTGATGCACACCACTGTCGCGATTTCGAATCAGCACGCCGCGTGTGAGTTTCACGAGGTAAAGCCTGCAAGCTACGCGATCGCCGTCGTGCACGACGAGAACTCCAACGGCAAGCTCGATCGCAACATTATCGGAATCCCGAAGGAAGGCGTCGGCATATTGGGGAACCAGAAGCCGCACTTCGGAATACCGAGATATGAACCGGCGGAGTTCAAGTTCGCGGGCGGGCGGCTGGAACTGCCGATCAAGGTCGCCTACCTGTTGTAGGGCACCAACGAAACGATGCCGTATCGAACTATTGACAGCACCCAGGTTGATGAGTATTAAATAAACGATACGGTATCGTTCCATTAATATCAACGAGGAAAGGCAAAATGAACACCGAAATCACTATCCACCCGAAGCTGCAGCATTTTGGGATCGCCACTGCCAACCTCGACGCCATGCTCGAGTGGTACCGCAAGGTGCTCGGCATGACGGTAAAACGCTAGCGCCGATGCGCCAGCCGGACCCGAGGGCAAGCCGCTGTTTTCGGCCGCATTTGTCAGCAACGACGAGGTCAACCATCGCATCGCATTTTTTGAATTGCCCGGCCTCGCCACCGATCCCGACAAACGCCGCCACACGCGGGTGCAGCACGTCGCGTTCGAATACGAGACGCTCGACGACCTGTTGGGCACGTTTGCGCGGCTGAAGGGCTTGGGCATCGTGCCGGTGATGGCCGCGGACGAAGGATCGCAGACTTCCTTCTATTACCTGGACCCTGAGCAGAACAGCGTCGAGCTCAACGTCAACAACTACGGCAACGAGTGGACGGCGACGGAGCACATGAAGACTGCTTCGGTCGGAAGCGGTCCAAGGCGGGTGTTCGTCGATCCCGACAAGATGATCGCGGCGCGCAAGGCGGGCGCGTCGCCATGGGAGGTGCATGAGCGAGGCTTCGCCGGAGAGTTCGCTCCCGCAAAGCCGTACGACCCGCGCGGACTTCTGTGAAGCGGCGGCTCGAGTAACGGAATTAAAATCGCAAGGGCGATGCTCATGGACCAGAAGTACGCGATCGAAATCGAAAACGCCGCAATCAAGACTACGCCTGCCAGGTTCGTCGCCACTATGAGAGGGTCGGGATCGGGCACGCGCTGCGTTGATTGCGGGGGTGTAACGGGCTTACGATCACCGGAGATGCCGGCAGATGTAATGATTTTCATTGCGGGGCTGTTTGCGTGGACGTTGGTCGAGTACGTCATCCATGGCGTGCTCGGCCATGCGCATCGGACGTTCGTGACGTCGCTGCACGACGTCCACCATCGCGATCCCCGCGCGGTGTTTGCGCTCGGCGCGTGGATTCCGACTGCGGTCGTGCTGGCGGGCGCGACTGCGTGGTTCGGGTTGGCGCCGGGGGTTGTCTTCTATGGCGGTATCGTGTGCGGATTCGCCGTCTATGAGTACGTTCACTATCGGATTCATTTTGTAAGCCGGCGGCGGCGGTCGAGGCGAGGTTGCGGGCGCGGCATCTGGCGCATCATGCGAGCGAACCGGACGCGATTTTCGGGGTGACATCGCGAATCTGGGACGTCGTGTTCGGGACGGAGCCCGACGCCGGAGCGGATGCGCGAACTTGGCGGAAATCGGGTGCGCGGGTCGCGCCGCTTTCCGGATCGAGCAATCTGTAAGCGAATCGATCCGCAGTCGTATGTGCACCCTGATTCGACAGTCTTGACACATAGCTCAAGTCGAGCTATTGGCTCGATAGGTATGCATGAGGTGTCGTTGAATCCGTCGGTGAACGGACGCGGGGCTATCGGTCCGGCGCGCAATTATTTCCGGCCAAGTCGGCGCTCGAATTCGAGAAGACGCCGCCGCGGATGGACGTCAAGTTTCCGATCCTCGGGTTCCTGATGGAGGCGGAGGCGACCGGCTACGATCTGAAGCAGCGGTTCCAGGATCCAGTCGGATTCTTTTACCGGGTGAGCGACGGTTCGATATATCCCGCGCTGAAAAAGCTGGCGCGCGACGGGCTGGTGAAGCTGCGGACGGAGCGGCGCGGGCGGCGCGCGCGCAAGGTTTATGCGATCACGCCGCGCGGCCGGGCGCATTTCAGGCGGATGCTGCGCGAGCCGGCGCAACCGCTGTTCGTGTTCGACGAATCGCAGGTGAAAATTTATTTCGCGGACCACGAGCCGGAAATAGCGCTCGAGCATATGGAGCGCATCGCGGCGCGACGACGAGGCGCGGACACAGCATATTCTGGCCGAGATGGTGGCCGAGATGCGGCGCGCGGGCGCAAGTCCGGTGCGACAGAATCGTGGTCGAGCTTGGCTGCGAGATTGTCGATGCCAAGGCGCGGGTGCTGGCGCGGCTTTGCGCGCAGTTGCGGCGTGAAATACAGGCGCGGGGGGCGAAGCGCGGGAAAATCACTTTATTGAATGTGGAACCCGCCGTGGGTTCCACACCTCCCTGGGCAGGGGTGACCCCTGCACCCGGTATTAAGAAAAGAAAGATGCGGGACTTCGTCCCTGTCAGGAAGTCTGGTAGGGGAAGAGCCGGATAAAAGGGGCCGCGACGGCGGGGTCAAGCGATAAACAAAAGGGAAGGATGTCATGGACGAAAAGTTTGCAATCGATCTCGAACACGTGACCCGAATCTACAAACGCGACGAGTTCGAGGTCCGCGCGCTCGACGACGTGACGGTACAGGTGCCGGTCGGGCGCTTCGTCGCGATCATGGGGCCGTCGGGCTCGGGCAAGACCACGATGCTCAACCTGATCGCGGGAATCGATCACGCGACCAGCGGACGCGTCGCGGTCGGCGGCGAGGAAATCACCGGCATGAAGGAGCGCGACCTGGCCGGCTGGCGCGCGCGGCATATCGGGCTCGTGTTCCAGTTCTACAACCTGATTCCAGTGCTGACCGCGTTCGAGAATGTCGAGTTGCCGCTGCTGCTGACGCAGTCTCAACAAGGCCGAGCGGCGCGAGCATGTCGAGACGGCGCTCAAGGTGGTGGGTCTGGCGGACAGAATGGACCATTATCCGCGCCAGTTGTCGGGCGGGCAGGAACAGCGCGTCGCGATTGCGCGCGCGATCGTGGCGGACCCGACGATTATCGTCGCCGACGAGCCGACCGGAGATCTCGACGCGAAGTCGGCGGAGGAAATCCTGGGATTGCTGGTGGATATGAATCGGCAGTTTCAGAAAACGATCGTGATGGTGACGCATGACCCGCGCGCGGAGCGGTATGTCGATACGGTTTATCGGCTGGATAAGGGCGTGCTGGCCGGGGTTGAGCCGGGGAAACGAGGAGCGCCAGGCGAGGCGGCGGCGCATGCGTGAGGAGGGAAGGGGAGGAGTTTGAATGTGGAACCTCCTGGGTTCACACTCCCTGGCAGGGGTGACCCCTGCACCGAGTGAAAGGAGAGAAAGCGATCGCGGCGACTTCGTCCACTGTTTGGAGGTTTTTTGTGGGGCGGATGGGCATTGTTCTGGAATCGGCGCGTAGATGAGTACTCGCGACGAGGAGATCTTTGTATGGCGAAGGCGAATTCCGGTTCTTTCTGCCTCTCCCTGTTAGCGGAGAGGATTCGAGGTGCGAGGGCTATGCAGCGCGCGTTGCGTGCGCGAATCAGGATTCTGCTCTCTGGAATCTGAGGGTGGATCGTCGAGGAGGGAGCAGGAATCTTAAATCTGCGCGAAGCGCGCTGTAATCGGACTCTCACCCTCGACCCTCTCCCTGAACAGAGGAGAGGTTAGGATACGGTCACGGGGAAGTGAACGAGGGAGTGTGAGCGCGATGAAGTATATGGCGCTGGTTTTTAAGAATTTATTGCGCATCCAAGCGGCGGACGTTTCTGACTGTGCTTTCGATTGCCGTCTCGCTGTTTATTTTTTCGGCGCTGGTCAGTATCCCCACCGTTGCTAATCAGATACTCGGCAATACCGCTTCCTCGACCCGCGTCGCGACGCATAACAAGGCCGGGCTCGCGTACTCGATTCCGGTCGCCTACAAGCAGCGGATCGCGCCGATACCGCATGTCGAGGTGGTGGTGCCGGAGAGCTGGTTCGGCGGCGTCTACCATGAGGTTTACGATCAGTTTCCGAACCTGGCGGCCGATCCCGACAATGTCGATCAGATGTGGCCCGACTGGGGTATCAGTCCCGAGCAGTTCGAGCAGTGGAAGAAAATCCGCACGGCAGCGCTGGTCGGCGCCGGCACGATGAAAAGGTTCCGTCTGCATGTCGGGCAGCAGATTCAGCTCAAGGGCACGCTCTATCCGTTCAACGTGACGCTGGTGATTGTCGGCACGATCAGCGGCAAGGCGCCGCCGGATTTTCTGCTGTTCCGGCGCGACTACCTGGAAGAGGCGGCCGGACGGCCGGGAATCGTCGATAATATCTGGGTCAAGGTCGACAAGCCCGAGAATGTGCCGCAAGTGATCGCGGCGATCGACGAAGGCTTTGCCAATTCGTCGGCGGAGACGATCTCGGAATAGGAGTCGGCGTTTATCGGCAGCTTCATGCGATCAGTACCGCACCTTTTTCAGGATGGCGGAGCTGCTGGGATTTATCGTGGTGCTGACTATCGGACTGGTGGCGGCCAACACGGCGGCGATGTCGATACGCGAGCGGCGCGGCGAGATAGCGGTGATGCGCTCGATGGGATTTCCGGCGCGCACTATTTTGTCGCTGCTGCTGGCGGAGTCGCTGCTGATAGGACTTATCGGCGGGATTATCGGATGCGGGTCGGCATATGTGGTGCTGAAGGTTTTCTCGATTGGTAACGTGGGCGGGCCGCTCGGGTCGATAACCGGATGCCGCCGGCTGATCCTGGCGGAGACGCTGGTGGTGGCGGCGTTGATTGGACTGCTGAGCGCGATGGTGCCGGCGAGTTCGGCGGCGCGGCGCAATATCGTCGATGCGCTGAGGACGGTTGCGTGAGGATCGAATGTGGAACCCACCGCGGGTTTCACACTTCCTCGGCAGGGGTGACCCCTGCACCCAGTGAATAAGAGAGGCGCGAAATGTTCGAAGACAACCTTTCGCTCGAGAGTTCTTTGTTCTTGTGTCATTCTAGAGCGAAGCGAAGAATCGCGCGGCTCCTTACTTTAGGCGCGGCATGATGAAGAGGAGGGATCTTGAATCGCACACGTGGCGGAGACTAGGAACCTAGCCCCCAACCCCTTCCCGTCGAGGAAAGGAGGACGACCGCGTAGGTGGTTGCGAGTGAGGACTAAAATCTAAATATGGCGATACCGCTGAAATATAATGTTAGCGCTCGCTGCTGGTGCAGGCGGGTCTCTACCGCTATGACCGGGGGCGGGATCGCGCTGGTCGTTTGCGTGTTCGTGATCGTGATGGCGCTGGTGGCGGGATTAACTCGGCGATTTCCGATACTGGCGATCCGGACAACGTGATCGTGCTGCGCAAAGGCGCTACCACCGAGACCTACTCGGCGATTCAGCTCGATCAGTTCGACGCGATGAAATTTCTGCCGCAGATTCGGCGCGAGCCTGACGGCAGCGTCGATGCGTCGCCGGAGTTGCCGGTGCAGGCGCTGATGGAACGGGTCGGCGGCGGGCGCGACAATATAGTTGTGCGCGGAGTGCTGCCAATCGCGCTTCAAAGTGCATCCGAAGGTGAAGATTATCGAAGGCCGGATGTTCAATCCGTCGGTCAATGAAGTGATCGTCGGCAAGGGTCTGCAGGGGCATTACGCGAATATGCAGCTCGGGTCGACGCTGCGGTTCGGACGCGGCAACTGGAAGGTGGTCGGGATAATGGCGGCCGACGGCGGATCGTTCGAGTCCGAAGTCTGGGGCGATATGCATAACGTGCAGGACGATGCGCAGCGCGGCGCGTACTATGCCGACGTGCGGCTCAAGCTGGCGCCGGGCGCGGATACCGGCGCGCTGATTCGGCGGCTGGCGGACGATCCGCGAATAAATCTGCAGGCGAGACCGAGGCCGACTACTACAAGGACCAGGCGGTCGTCGCCAACCAGATGCGCGTGCTGGGGATGATCGTCGCGGTAATAATGGCGGTGGGCGCGATTTTCGGCGCGATGAATACGATGTATGCGGCAGTCTCGTCGCGGACCACGGAAATCGGCACGCTGCGCGCGCTCGGCTTTGCGCCGATGGCGGTGATGACGTCGTTCCTGCTCGAGTCGCTGGTGCTGGCGGTCGCGGCGGGCGTGATCGGGATCCTGCTGGCGCTGCCGATTAACGGGCTGTCGACGACGTTTGGCAATTTCGTCACGTTCTCGACGCTGGCCTTCAGCTTCCGCGTCACCTTTGCAATCGTAATCGAGGCGATGATTTTCGCCGCCGTCATGGGTATGGTCGGGGGCTGGCTTCCCGCGCGGCAGGCGATGAAAATGCCGGTAGTAGATGCGTTGAGGAGCGTGTGACCTTGTCCACCGAAGCACCAAGAGGACCGAATATCCGCGAGCTCGAGTCGCTGCGGATTGCGCGCGCGGCGCAGCCGAAGAAGCCGAGCCGGATTGATGCCGGCTGCGATCACGCTCGCGATCCTCGGCGTCGTCGGTGTCGGCGGGCTATGTCGTCTATCAGAAGACTCTTGGGCGTCCGCCCGAAGTGCAGACGGCGATCGTCGCGTCAAGCAGGCGGGACAGGCCGGCACCGTACTGACGGGCAGCGGATACATAATCACGCAAGCACAAGTACATCGTGATCGGCACCAAGATTCTCGGGCAGATAGTCGCCGAGCCGATCGAGGAAGGGCAGCGGGTCAAAGTTGGCGACCTGCTGGCGCGAATCGACGATCGCGACTACCAGGCGCAACTGAAGCAGGCGTACGCGGATCGCGATCTGGCGGCGGCCAACCTCGTGCTGAAGCAGGCGCGCGCCAAGCGGATGCGCGAGCTGTACAAGCAGGGCGTCGAGTCGAAGGACTCGCTCGACGACGCGGAGAATCAGCTCTCAGTGGCGGAGGCGGACCTGAAGAAGTCGGACGGTGAGATTGAATTCGCGAAGTTCAACGTGAGCCAGACGGTGATCACGTCGCCAATCAACGGCGTCGTGCTGCAGAAATATCGCGAGCTCGGCGACACGATTAATTTCGGCGGCGAAATCCAGGCCGGCGGCGGCGCCACCGATATCGCGCAACTGGCGGACTTGAGCGATATGCGCTGCGAAGTCGATATCAACGAAAGCGATATCGCGAAGGTCAAGATGGGCACGCCGGCGACGGTAATCCCGGACGCGTATCCCGACAATCCGTTCCCGGCGCAAGTGGTGAAGATTTATCCCGAGGCCGACCGGCAGAAAGGCACGGTCAAGGTCGAGGTCAAAATCCTGCAGCCCGATTTGAAAATTATCAAGCCGGAAATGAGCGCCAAGGTCACCTTCCAATCGATCGTCACGCAGGCGGCGGCGGCGCCGATGGTGCTGGTGCCGAAGAAGGCGATCGTCACCGACGGCAGCGCAAATTCAGTGTGGGTCGTGCGCGGCGACACGATGCATCAGATGCCGATCTCGTGGGCCGCGAATTCCAGGACGGCGTCGAGGTCAGGCAGAGGGTTGAGCGGCGGCGAGATGGTGATCGTCGTGCCGGCGGCCGACACTGAAAGAAGGGCAGGAAGTCACGGCGGTCGCGAGTTAGGGGAAGGGGAGATCACTTTATTTGATGTGAAACCCGCGGTGGGTTTCACGCTTCCTTCGGCAGGGCTAAGCCCTGCACCTTAGTACCAAGAGAAGATGCGGGACTGCGTCCCTGTTTGGAAGTTTTGGGAAATTACCCATCCCGTGCGGGATCGGTAATTTCAGGAGAAGAGAGAATGGCGGAGACATTTGTTTTGGTGCATGGCGCTTGGCATGGGGCATGGTGCTGGGGCGCGGTTATCAATCAGCTCGAGAAGTTGGGCGACACGGCCTATGCGGTTGATCTGCCGGGACATGGGATGAATCGGGCGGATCGGTCGAAGGTTACGCTCGCAGAGCTATGTCGATAGCGTCGCGGAGTTTATCGAGCGGCATGATTTGAAGAACGTCGTGCTCGCGGGGCATAGTCTCGGCGGACTGACGATTCCCGGAGTCGCGGCGAAGATTCCGGCGCGGATAAAGCGCGTCGTGTGGGTGACGGCGCTGGTGGCGCTCGACGGGCAGCCGATCATGGATCCGGCGACGTCGCCACTGGCGGCGGCAGCCGAGACATTGCCGGAGCGATCGATCCCGATCGAGATGATGGGGAAGGAGTTTCTCGACGGGCTCAGCAATGACATGGCGCCGGCGGTGAAGGAATACGTGCTGTCGGCGGTGGGTCCGCAGCCGATTGCGCCGATGGTCGACGCCGGTCGCGATGGCGCCCTACTTCGCTACTGGAATTCCGAGCAGCTATCTCGTTTGCGAGGACGATCAGACGCCGGTCGCGGGGGCGCCGAACTGGCATCCGCATTTTTCGAGCAGGCTGAAGAATCCGACGCTCAAGTTCGTGAAGAGCGGGCATGAGGTCATGTTTACGCATCCGGTGGAATGCGCGCGGGCGCTGCATGAGTTGGCGCGCGGCGAGTGAGCGACAAGGAGCGGAATCCTGAATCGCGCGCAATGAGCGCGCTGTAAGAGGACCCTTGTATCTGGGAACCGGGGTATGAAGATAGCGGCGGGGGCGGCAGACCGCAGGACCCTGGGTCTGGGAAGGCCGAAGGTGAGCAAGGATCGCCGCGTCCGCGAGCTAACGCGTCCACAGCCCGAACAGTTGACAGGGCCGCGCCGCAAGCGGCGCGAGCCCGCATTGGACAAGGAAGGGTAGGACGCCAACCGAGGAGCGGGACGATGGCAGAAGCAGCGTACGTTGGGATCGATGTGAGCAAGGCGGAGTTGGTGGTGGCGGTGCGGCCTTCGGGCGAGCGCATGACGCTTGCCAACGACCGCGCCGGAATTAAGCGCCTGGTCGGGCGCCTGGATGAACTTAAGCCGCAGTTGGTGGTGGTGGAAGCGACCGGCGGGCTGCAGCGCCAGCTGGTGGCGGCGTTGTGGCTGGCGGGGATCGCAGTGGCGGCGGTCAATCCGTCGTGGGTGCGCAACTTTGCCAAAGGCCACGGGGTCAGGGCCAAGACCGATCGCAAGGACGCCGAGCTGCTGGCGCTGTTTGCAGAACGGGAACGGCCCGAGCCACGGCCACCGGCCGACGCCGAGACCCAGGCGTTGCAGGAACTGGTGATGCGGCGCGAGCAGTTGCTCGAGATGCTGGTGGCGGAGAAGCAGCGCCTGGCCCGCGCTTCAAACGCGATGCGCAAGGAACTGCGCCATCACATCGCGTATCTGGAGGGACGCATCAAGGAGGCCGAAGAGGACATCGACAAGACCGTGCGCCGCTCCGATGCATGGCGGCGCAAGAGCGAGATCGTGCGCAGCGTGCCGGGCTTCGGTAAAGCGTTCTGCGCGATGGTGCTGGCCAAAGTGCCGGAGCTGGGCACGCTCAACCGCAAGCAGATCGGCGCATTGGTGGGCGTGGCGCCGATGCCCGACGATAGCGGCAGCCGCCATGGTCGGCGGATGATCGCCGGCGGACGGTTCGAGGTCCGCAACAAGCTCTACATGTGCGCGATGGTCGCGGCGCGCCGCAACCCGGTGCTCAAGCAGTTCTATGAGCGGCTGGTCGCGCGCGGCAAGCCCAAGAAGCTGGCGCTGGCCGCGGTGATGCGCAAGCTCATCGTGACCCTCAATGCCATGATCAGAACCAACACCCTATGGAGGCCGCCATGCCCGCATGCGAGCGTCGGAGAAAATTAAAAAATCGGCGCGTTGTCCACAAGTCCACAGGCGGGGTCCTCCCAGCGACCCCACCGCCTGTGGACCCTGTGGGCAACGCGCCGCCACCATCCCTCAATACAGTTGCTCACCTTTATCCTCTCCCTGACAGGGAGAGGGGAAGACTAGAGCGCGTACCTTGCGAGGAGGCCGCGGGCGATTACCAGCGCCTGGATTTCGTTGGTGCCTTCGCCGATCATCATCAGCGGGGCGTCGCGGTAGAAGCGTTCGACCGGGAAGTCGGCCATGAAGCCGTAGCCGCCGAGCACGCGCATCGCGTCGAGCGAAATTTTCGCGCACGCTTCTGAGGCGAACAGCTTCGCCATCCCGGCTTCGACGTCGCATCGTTCGCCCGCGTCTTTTTTGCGCGCGGCGTTGCGCGACCATCAGGCGCGCGGCCTCGACGCGCGTGGCCATGTCGGCGAGCAGGAGTTGGACGGCCTGATGCTGGCAGATGGGTTTGCCGAAGGCGGTGCGCTGTTGCGCGTAGCGGATCGCCGTTTCGAAGGCGGCCTGCCCTACTCCGACCGCGCGCGCGGCGACGTTGATGCGTCCGACTTCGAGCGCGCTCATCACTTGTTTGAAGCCCTGCGCCCTCGGCGCCGCCGATCAGATTGGCGGCGGGCACCGCGACGTCCTCGAACAGAACTTCGCAGGTGTCGATGCCTTTGTAGCCGAGCTTGTCGAGATTGCGGCTGACGGTGGGGCCGCGCTCGCTCTTCTCGACGGCGAACATGCTGATGCCGGCGTAAGCCGGGTTCGGCGTGGGGATTGGTCTTGGCGGCGACGGCGAGCATCGTGCCGTGGCGCGCGTTGGTGATGAACATCTTGGAGCCGGCGAGGATGTAGTCGTCGCCGCGGCGGACGTGCAGTGGTGCGAATCGATTGCACGTCGCTGCCGGCGTGCGGCTCGGTGAGTGCGAGGCCGCCGCGCTTGTCGCCGCGGGCCATCGCGCGGCAGGAAATATTTCTTCTGCGCGTCGGTGCCGTGATTGGCGATGACGTAGGCCATGATCAGATGGCTGTTGATGACGCCGGCGAGGCGACATCCAGCCGCGCGACAGTTCTTCCATCACGCGCGCATAGGTCGTGAAGCTGAGGCCGAGGCCGCCGAAGTCGGCGGGGATGGTGGCGCCGAAGAGGCCGAGCTCGCGCATCGTGGCGACCATCGCATGCGGATATTCGTCGCGATGCTCGAGGGCGGAGGCGTTGGGGATGACGTCGCGATCGACGAAGCGGCGGACGGCGGCGACAATTTCGCGCTCCAATACTTCATCCATTGCGTTTAACTCCTGGGGAACCGTAACTCCTTTCCAATGAGTGGTTAGCAGGGCGAACGAGCAATTACAGAAGGGCTTGCGCCGGCGCGCGGCGGCCTGGAGTAAGTGTCAGATTGACGCAAAGTATTGAGAAGAGGATTGATTTTGATGGAAGCTGTGGAGACGGCGATTGAGTGCGGGCGCGCTGCGCGAGAAGCTGGCGGTGCTGGGGAATGACAGTTATACCGCTGAGACTTGCGAGCGCTACGCCGGGATGATCGCGGAGATTCGGCGTCTGAAGAAAGAGCGGAGCGCGGTGATTCTGGCGCATAACTATCAGCGGCCGGAGATTTTCGAGGTGGCGGATTTTATCGGCGACTCGCTGGAGTTGGCGCGCAATGCTCGCGACGTGCGCGATGCGGACGTGATCGTGTTTTGCGGCGTGCATTTCATGGCCGAGACGGCCAAGGTGTTCAATCCCGAACGCAAAGTGCTGCTGCCGGATCTCAAGGCCGGGATGCTCGCTGGCGGATAGCGTTACGGCCGAGGCGTTGGCTGAGCGGAAGGAAGAGCTGCTCAAGATTTATCCCGATCTGAAGGTCGTGTCGTACGTGAATTGCACGGCGGACGTGAAGGCGCTGTCGGATGCGTGCTGCACTTCGGCCAATGCGGCGAAGATCGTCGAGCGGATCGACTCGCGAGAATATATCTGTTCGTGCCGGATCAGAATCTCGCGAACTACGTGCAGGGGCAGACCAAGAAGCGCGTGATTTCGTGGGATGGCAACTGCTACGTGCATCATCAGATAACCCCCGACGAAGTGAACAAGGTCAAGCGCGCGATTCCCGGGATCAAGGTGATTGCGCATCCGGAATGCCGGCGCGACGTGCTGGCGCTTGCGGACGCGGTGCTGTCGACCAGCGCGATGATCGTCGTATGCGCAGCGCGAGCGACGCGGACAAATTCCTGGTGGTGACGGAGTGCGGGTTGTCGGATCGGCTGCTGATGGAGATTCCCGACAAGCATTTTTACAAAGCGTGCAAGCTATGCCGATTCATGAAGATGATCACGCTCGAGGGCACGCTCGATTCACTGAGATATCTGCGCTACGAAATCGAACTGACCGAGGACGTGCGCGTGGGCGCGAAGCGGGCGCTGGAGCGCATGCTCGAGCTGAGCGTCTGAGACGGCCAATACACAGAGGATGGCGGGCACGGCGGCCCGCCTCACTGCTGAGACAGTGGGACGGACACTGGCGAGAAGCTGGCGCGGCCGATGGTCGCGGTCGACACGGTGCTGTTCGCGGTCGACGGCGGTCGCCTGCAGACCTACCTGGTCGAGCTGGCGCAGGGCCGGGGCGCGGGCGGTGGGCGTTTCCGGGCGGCCTGGTGCGAGTGGGCGAGCTGCTCGATGATGCCGCGCGGCGCGAGCTGCACGACTCGACCGGACTGCGCGGCGCCTATCTCGAGCAGCTGTTCACCTTCGGCGATCCGTCGCGCGACCCGCGGGCGCACGTGGTGTCGGTCGCGTACATGGCGCTGATTCCGGACGCGGACGCAGTCGGCGCGCCGTGCGACAAATATGCGACCGGCAAGTGGTACGAGGTCACGCGCTTGCCGCAGCTCGCGTACGATCATTCGCTGATGGCGGCGTATGCGCTGAAGCGGCTGAAGTCGAAGCTCGAATACACCAATATCGCGTATGCGCTGCTGCCGCGCGAGTTCACGTTCGCCGAGTTCGAGGAGCTGTACGCGCTGATCCTCGGGCGGCCGCTCGACCGGCGAAACTTCCGGCGCAGCATCCTGGCGATGGGAATGCTCAGAAACGGCTGCCGCAACGCGGCGCGGCCCGCATCGGCCGGCCGCTCTATACAGTTTCGCGAATCAAAGCCTGAGATCATCGAGATGCTATAATTTCGGGCCGCAGGGAGATTCATGTTCAAAGGCGTCAAGGGAATAATCGCGCTGAGCGCGCGCAGTGATCCTGGTGGTCGCGATCGCGTACGGCGGCCTTCATGTCGCGCCCGTCGTCGGAGAGCCGGACGGCGGCGGGCGGCGATGCAGGCGCGCAACTGCGCCTGACGCTCGATCCCACAGATGTTCCAGGGCAACGTGCGCGAGGCCTACGAAGTCGCAGAGAAGCGATCCCGCACTGCTCGCGCAACTGCATTGCTATTGCGGATGCGACAGAACCGACGGACATAAGAACCTGCTCGACTGCTATCGCGATACGCACGGCGCGCATTGCGCGATCTGCATGCGGCGAGGCGCTTGATGCGGAGCCGATGGCGCAGCGCGGGATGCCGGTCGAACAAATCCGCGACGCGTTGCGCGGCGCGCTACTCGCACGGGGAGTGAGCTTGGTCGGACTGATCTCCGCGTACATCGAACACTTCACCTACGTGGGATTGTTCGTGGTGCTGATGCTGTGCGGGCTGGGGCTGCCGATGCCGGAAGACGTGGCGCTGCTGGCGGGCGGCTTTTTGGTGCATCGCGGGATCACACGCTATCCGATCACGCTGGCGGTGTCGCTGCTGGGCGTGGTCGCGGGCGACAACTCGCTGTTTTTCATGGGGCGGCACTTCGGCATCGGGACTGGTGCGCTATTTCTCAATCGGGCGGCCGGGCCGCGAAACATCAGATCGAGCGGATCGAGAGCTTCATGCAGCGCCATGGCCATCGCGCGATTTTCTACGCGCGATTTCTGGCCGGTCTGCGCGCGCTGGTCTATTTGTCGGCGGGATCGTTCGGCGTGCGACCGGCGGTGTTCTTGTTCTACGATCTGCTCGGGGCGCTGATCTCGGTGCCGATCGTGGTGACGCTCGGCTATGTCTTCGGCAAGCAGCTCGAGATGCTGGTCCGCTATATCGGCGGCTTCGAGAAACTGATCTGGATCGTGGCGGTCTTGAGCGCTGCTGGTGTACCTGACGCGGCTGCTGGTAATACGCAAGACTGTCGAGCCAGCGCAGCCAAAAGCTGAGACCGACAGTCGGCCGAATTGTCTTGCGCGGCCGCGTGCGACCGACCGCCGATAGAATCGACGATGGCATCATACTTTCCCGCGCTGAATCTCAAGGCCAAGCTGATCGTCCTGATGGTCGGGCTGCTGGGGCTGACGCTGGGCGCGGAGGTGATGGTCAGCCTCGGGCACCCAGGAGGCGATCGTCGCGGACACCCAGGAGAAGGTCAAGGACCTGGCGCGCGTGATCCAGATCAGCGTGCAGGAACTGACCGCGGTGCGCAACACCGATCGCGATCGGCTGCACAACTACGTCGATGACCTGCACACGCAGGGGCTCGAGGTTTCGATCGCGTCGAGCGAGAACCTGATCCTCAACAGCTCCAATCCGAAGCTGATCGGCGCGGCGCTGCGGCCCAACAGGCCGAATGGCTGACGCCCGAGCAACTCAAGCATCCGGAAAAACTGGTGACGATTCCGCCGGGCCAGCTCGGGCTGGCGCCGGAGACGACGGTCTACCTGATCCCGGTCGAGGTCGAGGACCATCTGCTCGGCTACGTGCAGGTGGTGGCGAATTTCGGCGACTTCGCGCAGCCGCTGGAGGAGAGCCGCACGCGCGAGCTGACTGATCGCGCTCGCGATTTTCGCGATCGGGCTGGTGTTCGCGTATGTCCTGGCCGATCGTTACGTGAAGCCGATCCACGCGGTGGCGAACGCGGCGCAGAATATCGCGGCGCGCGGGCTGGAGCCGGTGCCCGAGGCGCATCGGCGCGACGAAATCGGACTGCTGACGCGCAGCTTCAACGAGATGGTCGGGCAACTGCGCCACGCGCGCGAGCGCGAGCAGGAGCTCAACCGGCTCGAGCGCTTCACGGCGCTGGGTCAGTTGGCCGGCGGCCTGGCGCATGAAATAAAGAATCCGCTGAACTTCATCAGCCTCGCGCTCGACCAGTTGCGCGCGCGCTATGCGCCGCAGCAGCCCGCAGGATCGCGAGGAATTTCTGCGCCAGATCGCGATCATGAAGGACGAGATTCGCCGGCTGTCCGAGCTGGTGCAGAGCTTTCTCCACTACGGCAAGCCGATCGAGATCCTCCCCGCGCCGACCGATGTGCGCGAGCTGGTCGACGACGTGCTGGCGCTGTCGGAATCGAAGATGAAGAGCCAGCGATCGAGGTGGTCGAGGAATGCGACGGTGGACTCGCCGATGCTCAACGTCGACGCCGAAAAGCTGCGCACCTGCTTCATCAACGTGGTCGCCAACGCGATCCAGGCGATGCCCGACGGCGGCACGATGCGGATCGCGTTTCAGCGGCGCGACGGCGATCGCATGGTGATCAGCTTCTCGGACACCGGCGCGGGCATCGAAGCCGGAGGTCGTCGAACCACGTGTTCGAGCCGTTCTTCACCACCAAGCGCGAGGGCATCGGCCTCGGGCTGTTTCTGTCGAGGGCGATCGTCGAGAAGCATGGGGGCACAATCAAAATCGGCGCCGAACGCCGGACGGACACGGGACCACGTTGACTTTCACCTTCCCGCCGAGCGCGGTGGTAAACGGACATCAAATCATGACGCAAGCCTCAGTACTGGTCGTCGAAGACAACGACCTCGAACGCCAGATAACCGCCGAGACGCTGCGCGAAGAAGGCTTCGCGGTCGAAGAGGCGGCCGTCGGCAAGCGCGCGATCGAGCTGCTGGCGCTGGGCCGCTTCGACGTCGTGCTGACCGACCTGATGATGCCGGGGATGTCGGGCGAGGAGCTGCTGGCGAAGGTGCGCGGCGACCTATCCCGGCAGCCAGGTGGTGGTGCTGACCGCGCACGGCACGATCGACAGCGCGGTCCAGGCGATGAAGGCCGGCGCGTTCGACTACCTGACCAAGCCGACCGATCGCGAGAAGCTGGTGATGACGGGTGGCGAAGGCGGCGGAGTTCGCGAATCTGCAGCAGGAAAATCAGCTGCTGCAAGCGGCGGCTCGAGGGCAAGCTTCGAGATCGAGGGCATCATCGGGCAGGATCCCGCGATCCAGGAAGTGATCCGGATCGTGCGGAAGGTCGCGCCGTCGAACTCGACGGTGCTGATCCAGGGCGAGAGCGGCACCGGCAAGGAGATCGTCGCGCAAGGCGATCCATCGGCTGTCGCCGCGCGCGGCGCGGCAGTTCGTCGCGATCAACTGCTCGGCGATTCCCGAGAACCTGATCGAGAACGAACTGTTCGGGCACGAGCGCGGCGCGTTCACCGGCGCCACCGAGCGCAAGATCGGGCTGATCGAGAGCGCCGACAAATCGACGCTGTTCCTCGACGAGATCGCCGACCTGCCGCAAGGGATGCAGGCCAAGATTCTGCGCGTGCTGCAGGAGAAGGAGGTGCGGCGCGTCGGCGGCAACGAATCGTTTCGCGTCGACGTGCGGCTGGTGGCCGCCACCAATCGCAATCTCGCCGAGGAAGTCGCCGAGGGGCGCTTTCGCGAGGACCTGTACTACCGCGATCAACGTCGTGACCATCACGCTGCCGCCGCTGCGCGATCGGCGCGGCGATATCCCGCTGCTGGCGAATCATGCGCTGGCGAAATTCGGCCATCTGGCCGACGGGCGCGTCAAGGAGATCAGCCGCGAGGCGATGGAAGTGCTGCTCGACTACTCGTGGCCGGGCAACGTGCGCCAGCTCGAATCGGCGATCGAGCGCGCGATCCTGCTGTGCGAGGGCGACACGATCACGCCGCGCGATCTGCCGCCGGAAGTACTGTCGCGCAAGATGCCGATGCGCAGCGGCGAGCGTCAACGCGGCGGCAAGTTCGAGATTCCGAGCGAGGGCATCAACTTCGAGACTTTCGAGCGCGACGTGATTCTGCAGGCGATGGAGCGCAATGACTGGGTGATCGCAAAGGCGGCCAAGATGCTCGGGATGAGCTATCGGACGCTGCAGTACGAATCGACAAGTTTGGGTTGAAGCGCGGGGAGCAGCCTAAGGCGATTCCGCCGGAAATCAAATAAAGGGAAGAAGCCACTTTATTTGAATGTGAAACCACGGTGGGTTTCAAACTTCCGCGGCAGGGGTGACCCCTGCACCCGGTACTAATCGCAAAACGGCGAGGACGCCATTTTGCTCTCAAGTTTGAGAAGAGAGCATCGGTCGCTCTATGCGATTGTTCCCCTTCTTCCGAGGGAAGGGGTTAGGTTGCATAGCGGCGAGTACCGTCCAAGAAAACGATTTAGTCTTTTGCCCACTGGTTGGCAGGTAAATCCAGCAGTTGATTTTGCGGCTGTCGGGGGTGAGGACTTCGATGCGGGCGCGGGTGTAGAGGGTCGGCACTTCTTCGTAGGCGTCGAGGATCGCGAAGTCGTTGGCCGTCAGGCCTTCGAGGATTGCGCCGTCGGTGACAGCGTCGGGTTGTTTCGCGACGAAGTAGTAGCGCTTGCGGCCGCGCGCGTAGCCGATGAGGCGAGCCGGGTTTGCGTTGATCGGGCGAGCCTAGCAGGCGCAGGCGTTCGACGGGGTTTATCAGGGTGCCGTAGACGAAGAGTAGTTGGTTGTCACTTTCCATTTTGTATTGCCGCACTTGTCCGGTTCGCTTACGCTCGCACGCATCGGGCCGATGCTGGAGAGAATATACCGGTTCCTCGACGAACTTGGCGAAGTCGGAGTTCTGACCGGCGAATTCTTCCGCTACCTGGTGCGGCGGCCGTTCGAGGGGCGGCTGCTGCTCGATCAACTCGACGCCGTCGGCGTGAAGTCGGTCAACGTCGTCAACCTGACCGCGATTTTTTCCGGGATGGTGCTGGCGCTGCAGATGGGGCAGTTCCTGGCGAAGTTCGGCGCCAAGATTTACGTCAGCCGCATAATGGGACTCTCGCTGTTGCGCGAGATGGGTCCGGTGCTGACCGCGCTGATGGTCGCGGCGCGCGTCGGCGCGGGCATCACCGCGGAGCTCGGCACGATGAAGGTCACCGAGCAGATCGATGCGATGCGCTCGCTCGCCACCAGTCCCGTCAAAAAACTGGTGGTGCCGCGCGTGCTCGCGACGATTATCATGCTGCCGATACTGACGGTGCTGGCCGACGCGGTCGGACTCTTCGGCGGGTTGGTGATCGCGGTCACGCAGTTCGGAGTGAGTGCGGACTATTTCTACAGCTCGTTGATTCAGAACGCTCAGCTCGGCGACTTGCTGAGCGGAATCGGCAAGTCGGTGTTTTTCGGCTTCCAGATCGCGATAATCGCATGTGCCAAGGGACTGTCGGCGACCGGCGGCGCTGACGGCGTCGGGCGCGCGACGACCTCGGCGGTGGTGGCAGCGTCGATCACGGTGCTGATCTCGGATTTCTTCCTGACCAAGTTTTTTCTGTCGATCTGATGCCTGAACGACGGACGAACGGAACATTTATCAAGGTGCGCCAGCTCCGCAAGAGCTTCGCGGGCAAGCCGGTTCTGCAGGGCGTCGACCTCGAGGTGTTCGAGGGCGAGACCCTCGTGGTCCTTGGCGGTAGCGGTGAGGGCAAGAGCGTCATGCTGCGGCATCTTAATGGGCTCGAGCGCCCGGATAGCGGCGAGGTGATCGTCGCGGGGCGGCGGCTCAACGATCTCAGCGAGGACGCCATGGCTGACGTGCGCAAGGAAGTCGCGATGGTCTTCCAGCGCGGCGCGCTGTTCGACTCGTTCACCGTGTTCGGCAACGTCAGCTATCCGCTGCGCGAGCATGGTGGGATGGACGAGCGGGCGATCGAACGGCGCGTGACCGAGCTGCTCGAGATGGTGGGCATGACGAAGGTCGAGCATCTTTATCCGGCGGAGCTTTCGGGCGGGATGAAGAAGCGCGTGGCGCTGGCGCGCGTCGATCGCGCTGCAGCCCAAGGCGGTGCTGTACGACGAGCCGACGACGGGATTGGACCCTTTGGTGACGCACAAGATAAACTTGCTTATCCGCGATCTGCAGCGGCAGTTGGGGTTTACGTCGGTGGTGGTGACGCACGATCTCAAGAGCGCGTTCATGGTCGGCGATCGCTTCGCGCTGCTCGACCAGGGGCGGATACGATTCAGCGGCAACGCTGAGGAAGTGCGCGCGACCAGGGACGAGCTGATGCGGGAGTTCGTGGAGATTGCACTATGACGAACGTATCGCGAGGCGCGCGTGGCTGATTCAACGTTCGCGCGAGTTCGGGTGGGCGCGCTGATCGCAGCCGGGCTCGGGGCTCTGGGCTTCGCGATCCTGACGATTGGGCATGGCGCGCAATTCTTCACCCGCACCGAAATCCTGCAGGCCCATTTCGAGCGAATCGAGGGTTTGCAGACCGGTGCGCCGGTGACGTTGTCGGGAGTGCGGATTGGCGCGGTCGATTCGATAACGTTTCCGCCCGAGCCCGAGAACGGCTACGTGATCGTAAAAATCTGGGTCGAACAATCGGCAGCGGAGCGGGTGCGGACCGATTCGATCATGCAGATTCATTCGATGGGCCTGCTCGGCGACAAGTTCGTCGCGCTGACGCCGGGCACGGCGGCCGCACCGCCCGCGAATCCGGACATCGTGCTCGCCTCGATAAATCCGATCGACTACGAGGCAATTCTGCAGCGCGAAGGCACCGACGATCTGATCTCGAACGTGATGGCGATCTCGGGATCGATGCGCGCGATACTGGCGTCGATTGAAAACGGCCATGGGCTGCTCAGCGAACTGGTGCGCGGCGAGGACGCCAACGAGCCGAACCATCGCCTGACGCTCCAATCGATTCAGCAGACGCTCGATCACGTCGACAAGCTGTCGGTCGCGCTCAGCGAGGTGATGGACCGCGTCAACAAGGGGCAAGGGCTGGTGGGCGCGATGTTGAGTAACGAGACGGACGGCAAGCAGTTTCTCGACAATATTGAGGATACGACGACGAAGATTCGGCAGACCAGCGCGCGGCTCGACACGATTCTTGCGCGATTCGACAAGGCCAACGGGATGATTCCGCAATTGATGGAGAACAAGGATTTCGCCGACGACGTGCTGCCCAACCTGCGCCAATCGTCGCATGACTTGAAGGAAATACTGGCGAAGATTAATTCGCGGCGCGGCACCGCCGGCCTGATCGTGAATGATCCGGTTCTTTATAAACAGCTTACCGCCTTCATGGACAACGGCGGCGGCTGGGTATTCGGTTTATCAACGGGTTTTACAATCTGACGCATCCGCTGGCGAACCCTTCGCCCGAGGGCGGCGCACAGCCGCTGATGCTGACCGAGTCGCAGGCCGGGGTGTGCAATTCGCAGCAGGCACCGGCGACGCTATCAGCGATTCCGGCGGTGGCGGCGCCCGCGACAATCACTGCGGATCCGGCTGTTGCAAAATGATCTTGATTGTCACGACGAGCCGCCATGTTGCCGGGGATAGGTTCCTATGTTAGCTCCTTACGAAGCTTGAGGTATCGATGATGACGCTGAGAACGACTTGTTTCGCGCGGGGCGATTGCGCTAATCGCGCTGTTCGCGGTCGCATGCTCGACGGTCAAGGCTGGGACGTTGGCTCCCGGCATGACGCCCGCCCAGACGGTGCAGTCCATGGGCGAGCCGGACCTGAAGGACAATATCGCGGACCCGAATCACAGCGGCGCCAGCGTGCTGCGCTACGTGTGGCTCGAGCCAGGCAAGGCGGCGATCTTCGGATCGGACGAACGGCTGGCGAGCGTGCAGGATGTCGAGACCAACACCAAGCAGAAAGTTGAGGAGCAGGCGCATCAGGAGGCGGTGGCTGCGCGGTCCTCCGGAGCAGTTCGATCCGATCGAGACGCCGCTCAACTACCTGTTCTTTCCGGAAAGGGGGAAAAGGGGGGGAGAGGGGAGAAGGGGGGAGGGGGGGGGGGGGGGGGGGGAGGGCGGGGGGAGGGGGAGCGAGCGCGCGCGGGCGCGGGGGGCGGGGGGGGGGTGGGCGAGCCGGACCTGAAGGACATATCGCGGACCCGAATCACAGCGGCGCCAGCGTGCTGCGCTACGTGTGGCTCGAGCCAGGCAAGGCGGCGATCTTCGGATCGGACGAACGGCTGGCGAGCGTGCAGGATGTCGAGACCAACACCAAGCAGAAAGTTGAGGAGCAGGCGCATCAGGAGGCGGTGGCTGCCGGTCCTCCGGTGCAGTTCGATCCAATCGAGACGCCGCTCAACTACCTGTTCTTTCCGGTAAAGGCGGCGACAATTTATTTCGGCGCCGGCGTTAATTGTGTGGGCGGCGGCAGCTGCCAGAAGCCAACTCTGCCTTCGCCGTCAGCGGGCTAATCGGAAATTTTTATAGCTGCGACTGGGCCGCGATCGATCGCCAGACCGATCGTTTCCGCGATTTAGATCACAAACACTAGCGCGAAGTCGCGTCGCCGATTAACGCAAACGATAACAACTAAAGTGTCTCGATAACTGTCCGTGCATACGGCAAGGTCAGATAGTCATCTTGAGGTTACGAACCGCTTACGTTGCACTCGCTTTTCGTGTGCCTAGAACTGTTGTTGTGGACTTTATGTCCATAAATGTGCAACTCTTGGTGGCAGTACGGAACCCTGAACGATCGGTCAGGCGTGTATATAGTGGCGGGCAAAGCGGGCCGAGTCCGCCGCAACAGACATTTGACGAGCATGAGGGCAGCTTACGCAGAAATCGGGGGGTGCCGATTTTGGCACTTAACTACCGGTCGACCAGGATAATCAACCATCTGGTCGGTAAACATCCACCACGCAGACGGAGCATTAGTGACGGAATGCGAACTATGAAAAAAAAGGAAACGCTTGGACAGGTTTTGAAACAGCGGCGCGGCGCGTACGCGTACACTCAGCGGGAACTCGCGAAAAAGCTTGGCGTCAAAGCCAGCCATATCGCGTACCTGGAAAACGGGCGGCGCCGCCCTTCCCTGTCGCTGTTGTCGCGAATCTCGGACACACTCGAGCTGGACAAGAAGCGCCTGTTCCTGCTCGCGCATCCGGAAGCGCAGTGGATCATCGGTGAACGGGCGGAATCTTCGGCCGACAAGCGGCGCCAGGACGCGTGGCGCAAGTTCGCGGCGGATCGCGGGACGCTGTCGCGTCACAAAGTGACGGCGCAGGAACTCAAGGTGCTGAAAAACGTGAACATGCTCGGTCGCGTGTCGGCGCCGAATCAGTTCCTGTTCATCCTGAACGCGATTCGGCAGGCGGTCGAGGAAGAAGAGTAGCCGGTCCCGGTTTTTACATTTTCTGTGCTTGAGGCTTAGCCAACTCCTCATCGGGGATTGGGCTTGCGCTACGCTGGTTTGCGCGCGACCTGCGGGTGCAGCACCATGCCCGACCCGTTGAGGAGCCGCATCCGATGGTCTACGCTCAACTGTGGAAGTACCTCTTCGATGAAGATCGATATCGACCTCAAGGCCGGCTTTCTGCAGAACCTCAAGCGCGAAGTGCTGGACTCGCTCAACCCCGAAGAGCGCGCGATCATCGAGGTTTCGACCGGCGAGATGGGCAACAAGCCCGACGCGGTCAAGCTCGGATGGCTCAAGATGCGGACCAAGGAAACCTGGACCAAGCAGCGCTACACCAAGGCGCTCGGCCGCACGATGGAAAAGCTGCGCGAAGCGGTCGCGGCGGCGGAGAAGAATAAGAGCGACTAGTCGGCCGTGTTACGGCTCGATGCGCGCGACGCGGCGCTTGCCGACTTCGAGCACCTTGTGCTCGCCCGGCACGAAGCGAAAATTCACATCCGTGATCGTGTCGGCCGTCGACGCGCACCGCGCCCTGGCTCACCAGCCGGCGCGCCTCGCTGGTCGAGGGCGCGAACTGAGCTGCTTCATCAGCTCGCAGATCCAGAGATCCTCGGCGATGCGATAGACCGGCGCGCTGGCGGGGACTTCGCGGCGCTGAAACTTGCTCTCGAAGTATGCTCGGCGCGCGTTCGCGGCGGCGCGCGCCGTGGTACTCGGCGACGATCATGCGGGCGAGCCGCTTCTTCGCTTCCATCGGATGCATCTCGCCGGACTTGACCGCGGCGAGCTCCTCGGGCGCGACGTCGGTCAGCAGCTCGTAGTAGCGCGCCATCAGCTGTCGGGAATCGACATCAGCTTGCCGAACATGTCCTCGGGCTTGTCGGTCAGACCGACGTAGTTGCCGAGCGACTTCGACATTTTGCGCACGCCGTCGAGTCCTTCGAGCAGCGGCATCGTCATCACGACCTGCGGCGTCTGCCTAAATGCGCGCTGCAGCTCGCGGCCGACCAGCATGTTGAACTTCTGATCGGTGCCGCCGATTTCGAGATCGGCCTTCAGCGCGACCGAATCGTAACCCTGGATGAGCGGATAGAGCAGCTCGTGCAGAAACAGCGGCTGCTCGTCGGCGAGGCGCTTTTCGAAGTCGTCGCGCTCGAGCATCCGCGCGACGCTCAACTTGGCGGCGATTTCGATCAGCCGGCGCACGTCGAGCTTGTCCATCCATTCGCTGTTGAAGCGGACCTCGGTGCAGCTCGCGGATCGAGAATCTTGAAACCTGCGCGCGATAGGTTTCGGCGTTGCGCTCGATCTGCTCGCGCGACAGCGGCTTGCGCGTCTCGGAGCGCCCGGTCGGATCGCCGATCATCGCGGTGAAATCGCCGACCAGGAAAATCACGGTGTGGCCGCGCGTCTGAAAATCGCGCAGCTTCTTGAGCGTGACGCTGTGGCCGAGATGAAGGTCGGGCGCGGTCGGATCCATCCCGAGCTTGATCCGCAGCGGGCGGCCGAGCGCGAACTTGGCGGCCAGCTCGGCCGGAGAAATAGTCTCGGTGGCGCCGCGGGCAAGCGCCGCCGCCTGTTCATTCGCCTGATTTTCGTTTACGTTCCGCTTCGTCAAATCCGTTCGCCCGAGACTCCGAATGATGCCTCAAGCGTACAGGAATTCTGACGCCGCGGAATAGCCCGTCGCGGCAGGCGCAAGGCGAGCGCACGAGCTATCCGCGATTCGCCGCCCTGCTGCCCTGAAGATGCGCGCGTTTTGCCGACATCTGCGGCGTCAGACGACGTTTGCGCACGGCTTGCAGTCTGGCGGACGGGAATCATGCCGAGTTCGCGCAGGCCCGCGTTTCACGACGCCGAGCGCGTGCTCGTGGATCATGCGCGACCTCGCGCAGGCGAAACTCGCGCTGCGGGAACTGCGCAGCGCCGGCCTTGCGTGCGTGCGAAAACGTTCGCCGATGCACGCCGAAGCAGGTGGGTCCGTAGATTTCGCTGAGCAGCCACAGCGCGATGTCGTCGAGACCGCGCATGCACCATCCGATACATTGGTAGTCGTCGATCGCGTTGGCGCTGACGGTACACGCATCGGCCGGCAACTCGTCGCGCGATCAAACGTCGCGTGTGTCCGCTGTGCAGCAGTTCGCGCAAACGAAAATAAAATCGCAGAGCTTCCTCCGCGCTCCTGAAGCGGGTCTTGTTTTCGTCAAAACATGGGTACTCCTACCCTCGAATGTAAAATTATGAGACCGTCGACAGCGCGCGGCCGACGGCGGCTAACCCAGGACCCTCTCGCTTTCGTCCGAACAGCCGCGGCTATCCGGGCGCGGCGCAACATTTAACCGCTCAATGCGACGAGGGCTCTATATTTGATGCTTAGCGCGGCGGGCGCTGAACTGTCAACAGAATGCTTATCATTAGAGACAATTTGTTACCACGATTGTCGCTCAATAGACTTTAGCCGCGTTGATTGTAGCGATTCATCGCGGCTTCGAGTCCATCGCTCCGCGATTGCCTCGACCGCGCTCGCTGCGCGATCGAGAATCGGCGCGAGTGCCTGTCGTTCGGCGGCAGTCATCGGGCGCAGCAGGTAGTCTTTGTTTTCTTCGGTCTTCGGCTGGCGCCCGGGCTCCATTTCGATTTCGTCGGTAAATCCCGGCGGCCGGCCGATTCCGATTCTGACGCGAATGAAGTCCGTCGTGCCGAGCGACTCCGCGATTGAACGCACGCCGCGGTTGCCGGCGTCGCCGCCGCCTTGCTTGATCCTGGAGCCGGCCCGCTTCGAGATCGAGCTCGTCGTGCACGCACGATCAAGATGCTGCGGAGCAATTTTGAAATATCCGAGCAGGTCGGAGATGCATTCGCCGCTCAGGTTGTAGAAAGTCTGCGGCTTGACCAGGAGCGCGGGCTTTTCGGCGAGGGTCGATTTCAGCGGTGACGCCTTTGAATCTGCGGCGGCTCAGCTCGACGCCTTTCGCTTTCGCGATTCGATCGATCGTCATGAAGCCGGAGTTGTGACGCGAGCGCGAATATTCCTCGCCGGGATTTCCCAGCCCGGCCACCACCCATTGAATCGACGAGTGCGCTTCGGAGTCGGATTTTTTGCGCGCGCGAGGAACGGAAACTCCCGAACAGACGCTTGATCGCCGCCATCGGAGTTCAGCCGGCTCACGCGCGAACGCGGCGCTTCGATTTCGGCAGCGAAGTGGCGCGGACCAACGGCGCGAGCGCCTTGAACAGCGCGTCCATCTCGGCCGGAGTTCCAATCGAGATTCGGAGCGCGTCCTGCAGCAGCGGCGTCGCGAAATGCCGCACGAGGATTCCGGCGCGGCGCAAGCCGCGCGTGACCGGCGCCATGTCGCGGCCGGGCATCCGCGCCAGCACGAAGTTGGCCTGCGACGGCGGCACCTCGAAGCCGAGCTTGCGCAGCCGCGCCTCGGTCCGCGCGCGGGTGCGGATTACTTTCTCGACGTTGCGGCGCATCCAGGCGGAATCGCGCAACGCTTCGGCTCCCGCCGCGAGCGCGACGCGGCTCAGGTTGTACGAATCCTTGACCTTCATCAGCGCGTCGATGACCGCCGGATGCGCGAAGCAAAGGCCGAGCCGCATGCCGGCCAGCGAGTATGACTTCGACAGCGTGCGCAGCACGACGATGTTGCGATGCCGCCGCACGAGGCCCAGCGCATTCTCGCCGGCGAAGTCGACGTAGGCTTCGTCGATCACGAGCAGCCGGCCGTCGAGGCGCTTCGCCAGCGCGCCGAGGTCGCGCGCGGGAGTCAGCGTGCCCGACGGCGAATTGGGACTGCACACGATCGTGAGATTGGCGCGCGCGTCCGCCAGCGCGTCGAGCGGCAGCTCGAAGTCGCCGCCGACCGGGAAGTGCAGGATTCGCGCCTCCTGCACCAGCGCCAGCGTGTCGTAGAGCGAATAGGTCGGCACCGGATACGCGACGGTGTCGCCGCTCCCGAGCGTCGCGCGAAACACCATCGCGAGCAGCTCGTCGGAGCCGTTGCCGGCGAGGATCATGCTTTGCGGAATCGAGTAGAGTTTGCGCGGCGCTCGCGACGAATTCATCGGCGCGCGGCGCCGGATACAGACGCAGCGCCGACCCCGCCATCGCTTTCGCAACCGCACGGCGCACCCGCGGCGACGGCGGATACGGATTCTCGTTGGTGTTGAGCTTGATCAGGCGCTGGCCGGGGCGTGGCTGCTCGCCGGGCCGATACGGCGCCATCTTTTTGATCGATTCGCGAAACATCTGTGAATTATGAATCGAGCGGCAGCTTGATTCGACTGCCCGTGCGCGACGAACGATAGCAAGCCTCGATTGCTTCGACCGCGCGCAGTCCGTCGTTGCCGTCGGGCGAAGGTTTCTCGCGGCCTTGAATCGCGCCGATGAAGGTCGCCGCGAGTTCGCGCGACGGAGCGAGAAAATCGCGCGGATCGAAGCGACTCATCACCTCGTCGCGCGAGAACCCCGGCGCCGCGCTGCCGTCGGCTTTCAGAATCGAGATGTCGTTGCGCGGGTAACCCGCCATCACCCTGCCCTCGCTGCCGTAAATCTCGATCGCCGACAGCGGCGGCATGCTGCTCCAACTTGCCTCGACGACGCCGATCGCTCCCGACTTGAAATGCAGAATCATCGCGCCGGTGTCGTCGACTTCGATCTGTTTGGCGAGGGTGCCGACCTGTCCCGAGACGGAATCGATTTCGCCCATGAACCAGATGGCAAGATCGGCGACGTGAACGCCGAGATCGAGCATCGCGCCGCCGCCCGCTTCCGAAGCGGTCGTGAACCACTTCTGTCCGGGCGCCCACAGGTGGGGTCCGCCGTGCGAAAGCCGCGCGCGAATGAAATTTGGCTTGCCGATTGCGCCGCTCGCGAGTGCGTCCTTGATGGCGCGCTCGACGCCGCCGAAGCGCCGCTGCATCGCGACCATCAGCACGCGCCGGCTTTCGCGGCAGCGTCGACCATCTTGCGCGCGCTCGGCAGCAGTCGGCGCCATCGGCTTTTCGACGAGCACGTGCGCGCCGGCGCTCGAGCGCCTTCACGGTAAATTCGCAATGCAAACGATTCGGCGTGAAGACTCCGACAGCGTCGGGACGTTCGCGCGCCAGCATTTCGTCGAAATCGGAATAGATTTTCGGGCGGCCCGCGTCATCAGGCCAAAGCGCTCGTGCGACGCGATCGGCTTTATCCGCGGTGCGGCTTTGTAGTCGCGACGATTTGCGCGTCGGCGACGCTCCTGAGCGCGGGAATGTGCGCGCGCTCGGTAATCGCGCCGGCGCCGGAAATCGCAATCCTGATCATCGCGAGCGTCCGGATTGCGTTTGGGCGGAGGCTTGATTGGAGCGCGCCCCGGTCGAATCAAGCATCCACTGGATGTACGGTGGCGAGCCGCGGTCCGCGTTCAACGCCAGGACTTCGGGCACCTCGTAGGTATGCATCTCGCGGACGCGCGTCTCGACTTTCATATAGAGCAGTCGCGCGAGTCTTGATGATCAGCAGATACTCGCGATCGTCTTCGACCTTGTCGCGCCATCGATAGATCGATCGAACCGGGCCGACGATATTGACGCAGGCCGCAAGCCGTTCGGTGACCAGCGCGCGCGCGATCGCGACGGCCTGCTCCTCGCTGCCGGTGGTCACGAAGATCACCCGCATCCTATGAGGCGTTCGCGCCGGCATATCAGGCTCGCGCCTCGCGCGCCAGGCGTTTGCGCAATTCGCGCGGAGTGCATCGATACTTGAACGCCTTGCGATCGTTTACGAACAGCACCGGCACTTCGGTTCCGAAGCGCGCTTCGAGGTCCGGGTCGCCGTCGATTTCGATTCGCTGGATGCGCGCGTCGAATTTCGGCAGTTCGGCGGCAATCACTTCTTCCATCTCGCGGCACAACTCGCAGTCGTTGCGGGTGTAGAGAATCAGCTCGATCATAATGAGGCCGGCATGGGTACTTTAGCGATCGTGGCGCAGGACTCCAAGCCGCTCGAGGACAGACTCGGTCGCGGGACATGGCGACGAGGCCGCGCGACGGCGCGAGCGCGCGAGCATCCGCAGATGAGCGGCGAGCAGCATCACGTCGGGCCATCGATCGACGTCGTACCACGCGGGGCCGAGCGCGTACGGAAGGCCGCGCGCGCTTTGAGCCGCTTGATGGTTGAAGTCGAACACACTGCTGGTGCCCCATCGGATGCCGGTGAAGATCGGAGGCATCGCGCCGCGCACGCCGATTGCGTAGTAGCCGCCGTCGAGGCTGGGCGCGATCACGATGCGTGTGCGGCGAAGTGCCTCGAGGCTGGCCGCGAGCAGCGCGGATGGAAGCGAAGGCGTGTCGGTGCCGATCAGCAGCGCGCCGTTGGATGAGAACAGGGTCGAGCGCCCGCGCCATCCGCTCTGCCCAGCGAGCCGTCGCCTTGATCGATCAGATCGGCGCCGAACCGCCGCGCGAGGCGCCGAAAATATTTGCTGCTGTTCGGCGCCGCCGGGCGCGCTGGCCGCGATGACGATGCGGGAGGGGCGGACCGCGACTGCCTTGGCGAGCGCGTCGCGAATGAAGGCGTCGGACAATGCGGCCGCGGCGGCGGGAGTAATCGCGCCAATCAAGCGGGTCTTGGACTGATGCGCGATGGGCTCGCGGCAAAATACGATCAGCGCTGGCCGCGAATGTCTCACCGGATCACTTGATCGTGTTCGGGCGAATGATGTTGATCGGCATGCCCAAGGTTTTCTTGATGAACTTCGCCACCGACGTGATCGGCTGCGGCACAATCGACGGGTTGCTAATCGGGCCTTTGACGTGGAAGTACGCGGCGACCAGTTTGCCGGTGCCGCTGCCGATTCGTTCTCCGATCACCGGGATGTGGTTCAGGACCCAGTCGACGGTGTCGAACGGGAACATGCCGACCTGCATATCGAGCGTGCCGGCGCCGAACTGAACGCTGCCGTTGGCGGTAATATCCATCACGGGACCCTTCAGCGCGAAGTTATCGGTGTAGAATAGCCCGCCGTTGCCTTTGAAATCGGTGAAGATGGTTTTGAAAGGGACGCCGTTGACGCGCGGATCGGGAATCTGCGCGCTCAGCCAATTCTTGATGTCGATGAAACTGAGCAGGCGCGAGAGCAGCGTGAACTTGTTGAGCGTTCCGTCGCGGACGGTGATGGTCATGTCGCCGGCGAGAGTCTCGAAGAAGTTGGTGTCGGTGTTGGCCCAGAGATCGGCGGCGAGAAAGAGATGGCCGAGCAGCGGCGACTGCTTGTTCTTGCCGCCCAGCATGAAGAGCGGCGCGGGATCCATGTCGGTGGCGCTGCCCATCATGTGAATCCAGTTGTCGGGGGCGCGGCCGACTAGTTCGAGCCTCATCTTGCCGCGATAAGCGGTCGCGGTCATGTTGTAGATGCGCCAATCGCCGATGGGGCTGCGCGTGAAATCGGTCTTGACGTCGGTCATCTGAAACGCGGCGAGATTTGCCGCGCGCGCCTCGATATGGCCGCTGCACGGAACCGGGAAATGGATGGGCGGCGTCGCCGGCGACCACGGCATCCGCACAAAGCTCATCACCTCGAGGTCGAGCTTCTGCACCAGCGCGTCGATGCGAATTGTGGGATGCGTGTAGTCGGCGACGGTGACCTTGAAGTTGATCGGCGAGTCCTCGAGCTTCGAGCCGGGCATGGCGAGGACGATCTGCTTGCGATGCATCGTGAGCGTCGCGCCCTGGACCAGGATCGGCGCGCGCAGGAAGTTAAATTTCACGTTGCCCTTGGCGAGCGTCAGCTTGCCCTCGGGCGTCATGTTGGTGGGATTTCTTGGATCGCTGTTGACGACAACCTTGCCGCCGATGGGCCCGCTGACGCTGAAGTCGGACGGATCGACTAGCAATGACAACCACGTTTCGGACGGGAAATCGTGAAGGCCGAGAGTCACGTCGCGCAGAACGAAGCCCTGCTTGACGAAGTTCACACCGCCGTCGAGGGTCGCGTCGCCGCCGGTCGCAGCCAGCATCACGTGATCGAAGCGGACTGCACCCGGATTGATGGTGACGGTGCCGCGCGAGACTTTGAGCGGCCCGGGCGAGCCCTTGATCGTGACAACCGTGCCGATCGCGTCGGCGTGAACCTGGTAATCTTTCGGCGGGACCAGAGTTTTTACGCTCAGCTTTCCGATTGCGGTTGCCGTCACCTGGACCCGGCCGCCGAGGTGCTGGAGACGATCGCGTTGCTGCAGTTGATAGAGGTCGAGCGCATGTGCGATGGCCGGAAAGAGCTCGGCCAGGTCCGCGTCGAGGCTCACGCTGCTCCTGTAGTCGGCGCCCTCGACGCCGTTGCCGAGGTTGGCGCTCGCGTTCAGGTCGTGGACATTCGAGTTACCGAACCTGGCGGTGCCCTGCGAGACCGTCAGCAGTCCTTTCGAGTAAGCAGATCTGTGCGCTCAAACCCGCGACCGGCGGCAGCCTGGTATCCGACGGGATCGTGAAACCGACATCCTGGACGGTGCCGCTCACCACGAGGTTTTTGCGAATCGTATCGAGCGGGGCAGTTTTGATTTCTTCGAGGGCGGCGCTCAGCGTCGCGCCACCGACGGTCATTTTTCCGGGACCGAGGCGATCCAGCATATTCACGAAATCGGCGGGCAGATGGCGGACTACCTGCAGCTTCTGCTTGACCGTGGCCGCGTCGAGGTGAAATCCGCCGAGGTGGATTCCCAGCTGCGGTCGTTCGCTATCGGGGCCCATCAGCACGGTGTCGGCGGAAAGCAGCGGCGTGTTGACACGGCGCAGGACGATTTGGTTGAAGGCGTACTTGCCGTCGGTGATTTCGAAGCCGGCGTGCAGGGAATACTCGCCGAGATCCTGCGGTGCAGCGAGGCGCGCGCTCTTGAGCAAGAGACTTTGCGCACCAGCGTCGAGATCGCCGGTCACTGTGCCGTCATCGTGAATTGAATATTTGAGGTTACTGCGAACCGCACCGACCAGGGTGAAGCCCTCGGCCTCGATTCTTTCCAGGGGCACGTCCCAGGTCCATACCTCGCCGTGTCCGAATTCGCCGGGGCGTGAAGTGCTCGAAGTGCCGAGGCTGAACTTGCCGCTGAAATGCGCGCCGGAAACGCGCACGCCAAGCAGCGCGCCGCTGAAGCCGAGGCGCCATCGATAAGGCTCGCGACGGGTGCGGAACGCGACGATTCCGACATGCTCGGCGAGCGCGGTGCCGTCGGCGTACCGCACGGTGGCGTCGTCGGCCTCGACGCGCCAGCAAATCCGCGCGAGTGCATGCAGAGAATCCTGCAGGGCATCGATCATCGGCGTCCCGGGCCGCGGTATGGAGAATGCGGCGGGGTTAGTGGAGGCAACGGGGAGCGTGATTTCCGGACTGGCGGCGGACAGGCGATAGAGCGGAAGGCCGGTGCCGGTGAAGATCGAGTGGTAGGAAATTACGGCGCTGAGCGACTTGAGCTTGACGATTTCATGGCCATTCTCGATGACCTGGGGCTGGTCGAGAACGACGATCAAGTGAGTGCTGAGATGAACGGAGCTGGAGCGCGGGATGATCTGGACGCCGGTACGTTTGTTGATCGAAGAGAGAACGTAGACGACGATGCGCGCCTGGTTGGACAGGATCAGCGCCGCGGACCCGCCGATGACGATTAAGAGGATGAAGGCGGAAATCGCGGCGATTCGGACCAGTCTCATGATTGCCGCGACAGTATCGCCAAGTCCGGCGCGGTGCAGCCGGCATGGCTCACGAATCGATCAGTTGCCTTCGGCCATTTCCGACGGCGGCGCGTCGATGTATCCCGCACGATGCTTGTTCCTGAGACCGGTCTTGAGGACGCGGTTGCGCAGCCGCACCGATTTGGGCGTGACCTCGACCAGCTCTTCCTCGTCGATCCATTCGAGCGCCGCATCGAGGGTCGGCACGCGGGCGGGCGACAGCCGAATCGCTTCGTCGTGGCCTGGCGGCGCGGATGTTGCTGAGCTTCTTTTCACGGCACACATTAACGGGCAAGTTTATCTCGCGCGCATACTCGCCGACGATCATCCCCTCGTAAACCGGCTCGCCGGGTCCGACGAAGAATATACCGCGTTCCTGCAAATGGAAGATCGCGTACGGGGTGCTGACGCCCTCGCGATCGGAAATCATCGCGCCGTTGGCGCGCGATCTAATCGTGCCGGACCACGGCGCGTAGCCGTTGAACAGCGTATTCATCAGGCCGTTGCCGCGCGTGCTTTCGAGAAAGCGGCCGCGAAATCCGATCAGGCCGCGCGCGGGGATGTCGTACTCGAGGCGCACGCGATTGCTCGCATGCGTGACCATCGTGCGCATCTTGCCCTTGCGCGTCGAGAGCATCTGCGTGACGGTACCGATGTACTCGGCTGGGATGTCGATGACGAGCATCTCCATCGGCTCGAGCACCTGGCCGTCGGCCTGCTTGGTGATGACGGTGGGCTTCGAGACCTGCATCTCGTAGCCCTCGCGGCGCATCGTTTCGATAATCACGGCGAGCTGCAATTCGCCGCGGCCCATCACGCGCCAGGACTCGGGCGACAACTGCTCGACGCGAGTGCTGACGTTGCGGCGCGCCTCGAATTCGATGCGCTCGCCCAGCTTGCGCGAGGTGACGAAGTCGCCTTCGCGGCCGGCCCACGGCGAATTGTTCACCGAGAAAGTCATCGCCACGGTCGGCTCGTCGATGCGGATGGGCGGCAGCGGGCGCGGATTCTCGAGGTCGGCGATGGTCTCGCCGATCGCGATGTCCTCGACGCCGGCGACGATCACAATCTCGCCCGCGCTGGCGGTGTCGCGCTCGACCCGCGTGAGGCCCTGCCATCCGTAGATGTGGGCGACTTTGCACAGTCACGGTCTTGCCGTCGCGGCGGCACAGCGAGTAGTTCTGCGACGCGGTCATCGAGCCGGCGATAATTCTGCCGACCGCGAGCCGGCCGACGTAATCGTCGTAGTCGATGTTATTGACCTGGAACTGGAGCGTCGCGTCGGGGTCGACTTCGGGCCCCGGCAGATGCGCGACGATCGCGTCGAACAGCGGAACCAGGTTTTCGCTCGGCCGTCGAGCTTGAGCGACGCGGTGCCGGCGCGCGCGTGCGTGTAGAGCACCGGGAAATCGAGCTGGCTCTCGTTGGCGCCGAGGTCGATGAACAGATCGTAAACCTCGTCGAGCACTTCGGGCGCGCGCGCGTCTGCGCGATCGATCTTGTTGATGCAGAGTATCGCGGGCAGGTTCGACTCGAGCGCCTTCTTGAGCACGAAACGCGTCTGCGGCAGCGGACCCTCGCATGCGTCGACCAGCAGCAGCACGCCGTCGACCATCGAGAGCGTGCGTTCGACCTCGCCGCCGAAGTCGGAGTGGCCGGGGGTATCGACGATGTTGATGCGCGTGTCACCCCACAGGATCGAGGTGTTCTTGGCCATGATCGTGATGCCGCGCTCGCGCTCGAGCGCGTTGGAATCCATGACGCGATCGATGACCTGCTCGTTGGCGCGGAACACGCCCGACTGCCGCAGCATAGCGTCGACCAAAGTGGTTTTACCGTGATCGACGTGGGCGACGATCGCTAAATTTCTTATATCTGGGCGTCTCATTGTGTGATGAATGCTAAAACGCGGCCGAGCCTAGTAGGTTCGCCCGCGCGGAACACTATTGTAGCTGTCGCTGGCAGCAGAGTAAACGCAGGGGCGCGAAGGGTCGGCGAAACACTCCGGTAACCCGGCTGAGGGTCGCCGCATGCTGGTTGTGCGGAAGCTTTTCGTGAGTTGCCGCTGTCTTCAATCTGGGGCACTTTGACTCGTGAGAGTAATCCGATGAATATCTCCGAACTGCGGCGGAAGGCCGAATCGGGTAGCCTGGCAGCCCAGTCCGCCCTGGGGATCTGCTACCTTGAGGGAATCGATGTAGAACTTAACTACACTGATGCGTTCCGCTTACTTTCGCTCGCCGCAGATAGAGGAGCTTCCCGCGCCGTGGTCAATTTAGCGCGGATGTACGCCGAGGGCCTCGGAACACTTCAAGACATACCTAAAGCAATACGTCTCTATGAATCGGTCGCAAATTCCGAAGTACGCGCTCAATTGCATCTGGGACGCATTTACTCGCGGGGATTGGGCGTGCCGATCGACACCGGCCTGGCACTCAAATGTTATTCAGCCGTGGCTCGACAAGACAGCGGGGTCGATGATTTGGGCACGGCCGCGTTCGTGGGCGCTGTGACATTCGAAGAGATTGAAGAAGCGCGCTCCTACCTAGAGCGCGCGTCTTGATTCGACGCTAAGGCGTTGGCGCGGCCATCGGGGCGTTGCGCTGGAGTTTTTGCAGCAGTTGCTCGACGTCTTCGACCTCATTCACGCGCCAGTAGCCGTCGGCATCGCGCGCCAGGTGGATTCGCCAGCGTTGGCCCTTGTTGTCGGTGAAGTCCGTGGCGGCAGTGTCGCCATGGCGATGCAACATGACGAGCGAGCCCGCGACCGCGACGCCGGGCATCTGGACTTCGTGCGCGCCGTCGTCGACTTTCTTGATGGCCCACGATTTTGCCACCTGCGCCATCGGCTTGGTCAGCAGATCGATCGCGGCGTTGCCGAGCATCGCGCTCAGCGGGTCGTTGGCGCCCTGCTTCTGCACCATCTCCTGGCCCGCTTTCCTCACGACGCTCTCGAAGTCGACGTACTTCGCGGCCTCGTCACCGTCGCGCGCGTCGATGTTTTGCTTGAGGCGGAGCACGGCCCAACTCGGAGAGTTCGGCAGGTAGAAGATTGCCCATCCGGCGACGGCGGCTAGGATCAAAATCGCGGTGAAGTGGCGCAATACGAATCGCATCGCGAACTATTGTGTCGGTTGATCAGCGCGGAGAAAGCAGGCTGGCGGCGGCCTTGTCGAGAATCCAGATGACCTCGCCGCCTTGAGGCGCGACGATTTGCGCAGGGAACTTGTCGGGATCGCGCGGGCCTTCGAGGATATCTTTCACAGCGGCGGCCTTGCCCTGCCCCGCCACGAGGAACATCACGCGCTGCGCGTTGTTGATCACCGGCGGCGTGAACGTCAGGCGCTTGGGCGGCTCGGCGGCAACCTCGACGGCGACGACCATCCGCTGCGTCTCGTGAATCGCGGGATCGCCGGGGAACAGCGATGCAGTATGTCGATTGTCGCCAAGCCCGAGCATCACGAGATCGAAGTGCGGGAACTCGCCGTCGCCAAGGCCGAACCGTTTGCGCAACAGATCTTCGTAGGCGGCGGCCGCCGCGGCCGGCGGATCTTCGCCGCGCATCCGATGCACCTGGTCGGGACGCAGGCCGAGCTTGCTCAGCATCGTGCGATTCGCCATCGCGTAGTTGCTCTCGGGATCGTCGGGCGGGACGCATCGTTCATCGCCCCAGAAAAATTGTACTTCCTTCCAATCGACGCTCAGGTGAAATCGCGTCGCGAGCAGGTCGTAGGTGGCGGCGGGCGTCGAGCCGCCCGAGAGACAGAACGTGAACTCGCCGTGGGTGCAAATCGCCTCGCCGGTGATGTGCGCAACTTCTTCGGCGGCGCGGACGTAGAGCTCCTGCGCGTCGTTGAGAATGATCAGTTTCGGTTCAGCCATATCCTACCCGGCGATCGCGGCGGCAATTTCCTTGTGAAGCGCTTCGACGGCGCCGATCGGATCGTGGCCCGCCAAATGGACGCGGATGACGCGGCGACCGTGCGTCTCGAGCGATTGGAAATCGCCGAGGTACTGCGCCTGGTTGAGTTGCGCGAAATCGTACGCCGCGCCAGGAATTGCGATCGAGTCGCGATGGTCCTGCGTTATCTGCAAAAACAAGCCGGTGTTCGGGCCGCCTTTGTGCAGCTGTCCGGTCGAATGCAGGCATCGCGGGCCGTAGCCGAACGTGGTCGCGACGCCATAGCGATCGACGATGGCTTTGCGAATCGCCGCCATCTCTTTGTCTACGGTCGGATTGGGCGAGACGTAAGCGACCGCGGAAAAATAATCCCCCGGCTTTGCGAGATTCATGAACGCGGCGAGCATCGCGCGGAAATCCTTGCCGCCCTTGAGCGCGTCACTCGCAACGCCGCCGGAAAAGAGCGCTAGCTTGCCAGCCTCGGCAAGCGGCGCTTGCTCGGGCAGCTTCTTGCTGCGCGCGAACTCCGCGAGGATGCGGCTGGTGTTGTCCTTGCTCTCCTGCACGCCCGGCTGTTTGAAGGGCTCGACGCCGATCACGCGCGGCCGCGGTCGCCGACGCGATCTCCCAGCGCATGAATTCTTCGCCCAGATCGATTTTGTCCGTCAGCGCGATCTGCACGGTCGGAATGCCGGCCTTCTTGATGGCTTCGAACGCCGCGTCCTGCGCCGCGTCGGCGCCGTTGCTCAGCTTGAGATAGACGAACACGCGATCCTTGCCGTAGGACTTCGCGTCGACGAGGGGCTCGTCGCAAACCGGCACGATACCGATGCCGTTCTTGCCGGTGCTTTCGGCGAGCAATTGCTCGACCCACAGGCCGAACGCGCCGATTGGCGGCGAAATGATGAAAGTGACCTTATCGCGGCCGGCCTTCTTGAGCGCTCCCAGAGCCGCGCCCAGGCTGACGCCGAGGTTGTCATCGACTCGCACGCATCCGGCGGAGCTGTGCGTCATCCGAATCGCGCGGTCGACAATCGTCGCCACGTCGACGCCGATCAGCGCGGCCGGCACCATCCCGAAATACGACAGGACCGAGTAGCAACCGACGACGCTCGCTGGATTCAGGAACATGCGGCGGAATTTATTTTCCTTCGCAAGCGCGGCGAGCTTGGTTCCGGGGTCCGTGATCGCAACGAAATGCGAGCCCGCGGGATTCGACGACTTGGCCTTCACGCGCTCGAAGAACGCGTTGCAGTGCGAGACCGTCTCGATAGTCTCGCCGCTCTTGCTCGCAACGACGAACAGCGTCTTCGTGATGTCGATGTTGCGATCGAGCGCGTGGATCGTGTCGGGCACGGTCGAATCGAGCACGTGAAGTTTCGGGAAGCCTGGCGAGGCCGGAAACGCCGCGGCGAACAAGTCCGCGCTTTGCGACGAACCGCCCATCCCGAGCAGGACGACGTCGCGGAAGCCGGCGTTGCGGATCTCGTCGGCAAATGACGCCAGCTCTTTCGCGCGCTCGGCCATCGTCTCGGGCAGAGTCAGGAAGCCGAGCCCGGTCTTGATACTGTCCTGCTCCTTGGGATCTTTTGACCAGAGCGTGGGGTCCTTCTTCCACATGCGCGCGGGAAAATCGTTCTTGTCGAGATCCTTGAACGCCGCGCTGATCTGCGATTCGTAACCGGTGGCTGCGATGGTCTGCTTGTCGCGCGCGCCGTCGACGATAGCCGCGCGGCGGCCCTTGATAACGGCGCTCAAGTCCTCGAACGACTGCGCGAAAGATTCGACGCCCTCTTTCTGCAGCTCCTCGCCAACCTCGATGAGGTCAACCCCCACTGCGGCAAGCCGCTTCACAATGTCGCGCGCCTCGGCCACGCCCTCCTCGAGCGACGCCCGCGGCTTGCCGTGATCGCGAAACGCGTCCATCGTCGCCGGCGGCATCGTGTTGACGGTGTCGGGGCCGATGAGTTCCTCGACGTACTTGACGTCGCTGTAGGCGTGATTCTTGGTGCCGGTGCGAGGCCCACAGCGGCCACTGCGGACGGCCACCCTTGGCCGCTACGTCCTTCGAATCGATCGCCGTGGAAGATTTCCTTGTAGCGCTGATAGATCAGCTTGCGTATTGGCGACCGCGGCCTTGCCCATCAGCGCGGCGACGGCGCTCATTCCGCTGCCTTCAGTTTCTCGTCGAGCTTGCGATCGACCAGCGTTTCGATTCGGCTGACGAAGACGCTCGCGACCGACCAGACTTTCGTCGATTGAGTGCCCCGCCTTCAGCCGGCGTTCGAGGCCGCGGATGTAGGCCTCGGCGACGTCGTCGTAGTGCTTCATCGAGAACATCAGGGTGACGTTGACGTTGATGCCTTCGGAAATCAGCTGCTCGATCGCGGGGAGTCCCTGCCGGCGTCGACGGCACTTTGATCATCACGTTGGGCCGCGCGAGTGCGCCCCAATAGCGGCGCGCTGCGGCGATGGTGCCGTCGGTATCATTGGCGAGCTGCGGCGAGACTTCGTAGCTGACGTAGCCGTGCTATGCCGCCGCTCTTGTCGTACAGCGGGCGAAACGCGTCGGCACGCGCATCATGATGTCCTGCATCGACAGCGCCTCGTAAATTTCGTCGATGCTTTTTTCGGTGGCGCGCGAGTTCGCTCGAACTGCTCGTCGTAGTCGGTGGAGCCGTCGATCGCTTTCTCGAAGATCGTCGGATTCGAGGTCATGCCCTTGAGGCCGTCCTCGTCGAGCATGCGGCGAAATTCGGCGGACGTGAGCAGATGACGGCGGATGTAATCGAGCCACACCGCCTGTCCAAAGTGCTCCAACTGCTTGAGTGGATTTTCGGCGCTGGCCATTGGCTCGCTCCTGGTTTGAAAATTCGGTCGAGCGCGCCTTAACGCGCGAGCAATTTCAGCGCGCGATCGACGACGTTGTCGACGGTGAAGCCGAAATGCTTCATCACATCCTCGGACTGTGCCGACGCGCCGAAGGTCGTCATCCCGATGATGTCGCCGTCGAGCCCGACCCATCGATACCAGGACATCGGCGCGCCCGCTTCGACCGCCAACCGGCGGCGAATGTTCGGCGGCAGGACCGAATCGCGATAGGCCTGATCCTGCCGCTCGAAAATGTTCTCACTCGGCATGCTGACGACGCGGACCGCACTTGCCCTTTTCTTCAAGCTTCGCTTTCGCCTCGACCGCGAGCTGCAAGTTCGGAGCCGGTCGCCGATCAGAATGATGTCGGCTGGCCGGCCGGCGGTCTCGGTAATCACATAGCCGCCGCGCCGCGTGCCGCTGGCGGGCGCCAGCTCGGTGCGATCGAGGGTCGGCACTTTCTGCCGCGAGAGCGCGAGCAGCACCGGGCCGTGCGTATGCGTCATGGCGGTGCGCCAGGCCTCGACGGCTTCGTTGGCGTCGCCGGGACGAATCACGGTGAGATGCGGAATCGCGCGCAGCGACGCGAGATGCTCGATCGGCTGATGTGTCGGGCCGTCCTCGCCGACGCCGATCGAGTCGTGCGTGAAGACGAATACGACCTGCAGTTCCATCAGCGCCGCCAGCCGAATCGACCCGCGCGCGTAATCGGTGAAGCAGAGGAAGCTCGAGCCGTACGGGATGAACCCGCCGTGCAGCGCGATGCCGTTGAGGATCGCGCACATGCCGTGCTCGCGGATGCCGAAATGCGGATTGCGGCCCTCGTAATGGCCGCGCTCGAAATCGCCGCCGTCCTTGATATCGGTGAAGGTCGACTCGTTCAGGTCGGCGGAGCCGCCGAACAGGTTCCAGACTTTCTTTGCGATCGCTGCTTCGGCCTGCGAGGCGGATACTGCGCGTCGCGAGGATGTCCTTGGGCGTGAATACCGGCAGCTCGGCGTCCCATCCCGTGGGCAGTTCTTTGGCGAGCGCCGTCTGAAATTCGCCGGCGAGCGCGGAATTTTTTCTGCGTAGGTTTCGAACTTCGCGCTCCACTGTCTTTCGAGCTCTTCGCCACGCTCGACGCATTCGCGGAAGTGCGCGAGCGCGTCGTCGGGCACGAAGAACGGCGGCTCGGTCGGATATTTGTAAAATTCCTTGGTCAGCTTGACCTCTTCGACGCCGAGCGGATTGCTGTGCGCGGCCGAGGTGCCCTGCTTATGCGGACTGCCGTAGCCGATGATCGAATGCACGCGAATGAGCGACGGGCGGCTGGTCTCGGCGATTCCATTTTCGATCGCCTTCGACAGCGCATCGAGATCGTTGGCGTCGGCGACGTCCTGCGTATGCCATTTGTAAGCGTCGAAGCGCTTGACCACGTCCTCGTCGAAGCTAAGTTCGGTGTGCCCGTCGATGGTCACGTGATTGTCGTCGTAGAGAAAAATGATGTTGCCGAGCCCGAGATGGCCGGCGATCGACGCCGCCTCGCTGCGCGACGCCTTCCATCAGGTCGCCGTCGCTGCAGATGCCGAAGATGCGATGGTCGAACAGCCCCGACTTGTCGCGCTCGAAGCGCGCCTCGAGATGCTTCGCCGCCATCGCCATCCCGACGCCGTTGCCGAAGCCCTGGCCGAGCGGGCCGGTGGTGGTCTCGACGCCGGGCGTGAGGCCGTGCTCGGGATGGCCGGGCGTCCGGCTGCCGAGCTGGCGGAACTGCTTGATGTCGTCGAGCGAGAGGTCGTAGCCGGTGAGATAGAGCAGGCTGTAGAGGAGCATCGAGCCGTGGCCGGCGGAGAGCACGAAGCGGTCGCGGCCGAACCAATTTGGATTTTTCGGGTTGTGGCGCATGAAGCGCGTGTAGAGCAGGTAAGCGGCCGGCGCCATGCCCATCGGCAATCCGCAGTGGCCGGAGTTGGCCTTCTGGACCGCGTCGATAGTGAGCACGCGAATCGCGTTGATGCAGGTTTGGTCGAGGTCGGACCGATTCACTTTGATTTGAGCTGCAGTCGCCAAGATTTCTCCACGATTGGTTTCGGGCGGTTGTCGGATCCGCGAGTTTGCTATCGCTAAATTTTATCGCAGGAGGTGCGCGGCTCGCCAACGGCAAGCGCAGTCACCAATCTTTCTTGTCGTCGTCCTTGGTGTCGCCAGCCTTACGACGCATCAGGTCGACGGTCGATTTCGCGTCACCTTTCTGCCCCGCACCGAGCGCTTCGGTAAACCGATCCGCGATAAACCGCATCATCGCGCCCTCTTCCGGATCGAGCGTGCTGCCGAGATTCGCCAGCCGCTCCATCGCGACACGAATGGCGGCGAGCGAGCCTGGCATATCGCCCCGCTCGCGGCATGCGAGCGCGTCGCGCAGCCCGTCGCGCACGCCGGCAATCGCAGGCCGTGCGCGCTCGCCGATCACAATCTCGAGTTCGCCAAGATTTTGCGCGAGTTTGGTAAAGGGATCATCTGCGGGATTGCTGAGCGGCACGAGTGGATTGTTTCACCGCCACAAGTTTAGATGCAAGGCCGAGTTCTCTTGCCCCGCGTCGCGTCGTTACGTGTAAGCGTAGTGTTGTGGACGGACTCAGAGAGGATTGTCGGCGCGCCGATCCGAGAGGATCAGTTTGATCGCCTTGGCCAGACTCTCTTTTGCTTCTGCCTTGGTCCGGCCTTGGCCGTTCGCGCCAGGGATTTAGGCGCAGTACGCAACGTACCAGTCGCCGTCGCGCTCAAGTATAGCTGTAAACTCGCTAGTCATTAGGAAACGGTCTCCACGACCCAGCCTAGCGCGCCAGTCCAAGCTTGTCTAAGGAGCGTTCACCAGTCAGAAGCCTGTCGCGATGAGCCGCATATCGCGAGGTCATGCGATGACTACAAGTTCAGATGCAAGCGCGCGGATCGCGACAAACACAATCGCGCATCGACGACCACTGGCGGCGACGTTCATAGCCCAGCTTGGGCTGCGTCTGTATTTCTACTTCGGGGGCTTTCCGGTTCCTGATACCTGCACGGTCTGCGGCGACCCGATCACGTTGTCGTAAATTTTCAAGCTTCCAGTTTGCGGCGTGGTATCGATTGGCGTGAAGGTCACCGATACCTTGCAGCTCTTGCCGGGCATGAGCGTTTGTTTGCACGCCGACTTCACCACGAACATCGACGGCGACACGGTCTCCATCTCTACATTCACTGCGATGCCGGTTTTCTTCTTGCCGGCATTCTTGATCGTGACGGTCTTTGGCTTGCTGGTTTTTCCGACCGTCACTTTTTGTCCAAAGGCCAGCGACTGGGGACCGACATTCAACGGCTCGGTGATTTGAGTGGGGGTCGCGGTCGGAGTTGCGGTAGTCGTCGCTATGGTCGAGGTCGCGGTGGCCGTGGCAGTGGCGGTGATAGTTGCCGTCGCGGTCGAGGTAGGAGTTGCAGTCACGGTCACGCTGCCAGTGGGCGTCGACGAGGGGCTGCTCGTCGGTGTGGGAGTTGGACCGGTTGGTACGATGAGCTTGGTTACGAAGGCGTCGCCACTGCCGGCGGCGGCAGTCTGGGCGGACGCTGGCGTGATGGGGAAGTCGGTCGAATACGATGAGCCGGTCACGTAGGCTTCGCCGGCGGAATCGAGGGCGATGGCAAACCCGCGGTCGCCATTGTACGCGGCGCTGCCACCCAAGTAGGTCGAGTAAACCAGCCCTGAGCCGTCGAGATTCATTTTCGTCACGAAGGCGTTAGGGCCTGGGTTCTCAAAATTGCTGGCATTGTCGGTCGATTGGAAGGCGTCGCCAGTGATGGGGAAGTTGCAGGTACCTGTTCCGCCACCAGTGCAACATGAGATCGGGTTTTTCGAACCGGCGCAGTAGAAGTTGCTCGACCAGGTTTCGCCGGTGACATAGGCATAGCCGAAGGAATCGACGGCAATGCCATAGGCATGGTCGGTTCCGAAAGAGTCTATGACGGTATCGGCGGTATCGCCGTAACCGCCAAGGAAGGTCGAGTAATCCAGACCGGAGCCGTCGGGCTTCAACTTAGTCACGAACGCATTCCCATATACGGTGCGCATCGCGTTCTGAAAGGCGTTGGTGCTCGCGGGAAAATCGCTCGAACCTGTGTAACCCGTGACGTACGCGCTGCCGGCGGAATCTATTGCGATGCCTTGACCGAGATCAGGCTGACTGCCGCCCAGGTAGGTGGAATAAACCAAGCCAGTGCCGTCGGCCTTTAGCTTCGTCACGAAGACGTCCGAAAATCCGGAATTGGTCGTTCGGTAGGCGCCGCTGGTCTTGGGAAAATCAGTCGAGTTGGCAGTCCCCGATACGTAGGCGTTGCCCGTGCTGTCGACGGCTATGCCAGCCGCGCTGTCGCCGCCGTACGAACTGCCGCTGCCACCGAGGTAGGTCGAGTAGACTACGTTGGTACCGTCGAGATTCATTTTGGTCACGTACGCGTTGGTGCAGGAGACGCAATTATTGGCCGTCTGGAAGGCTCCGGTGGTCGTGGGAAAACTGCCCGATGTGGTCTTTCCAGTCACATACGCGTACCCCATGGAATCGACTGCGATGGCGTAGGCGTCCGTCGTACCTGCAGCGGGATGATAGGTGCCGCCGAGATAGGTCGAATAGATCAAGCTCGAGCCATCGGGACTCAGCTTAGTCACAAAGCCGTCGGAATAACCGCCGGATGGAGAAGGTTGGAAGGCGCCGGGAGTAGTGGGGAAATCGCCGTTGTTGCCGGCGTCGCCCGTTATGAAAGCGTCACCGGAGGAGTCAACGGCAATGCCATAGCCGTCCTCGAAATTATCGTGAGAATCACCGCCCAAGTAGGTCGAATAGACCAATCCGGACCCGTCAGCCTTTACCTTGGTCACGAACATATTGCCGCCGCCGGGAGGGGTGGTTTTGTAGGCGCCCATCGTCGTGGGGAAATCGGCCGAACCGGTTATCCCGGTCAGGTAGGCGAATCCCATTGAGTCAACGGCAATGGCCTCGCCCATGTCGCCGCCGCTGCCGCCAAGGTAGGTCGAGTAGCTCAGCCCTGGATCTATGTACAGCGGGCGCGTGTGGTCGTACGCTGCCAACTCGAAGCCGATAGTGTCGTGGCCCTTGAGCACCGACTTGCCATCCACTGTTTCACGTCCGCCGTCACGCTCCTGGTAAATCAGCGGCGCATGATGAACGACCTCGCCGCCGTCGGCGAGGCGCAGAATCAGGTCGCCATCGCGGTTGAGCGCGATCGCTTTTGCGCCGTCGAAGCGAAGTCCGATCACACTTGGGTCTGCACCCGGCGCAACGACGAAGTCATATTCAAGTTGGCGCTGGCTTGCGCCGTAGTAGACGAGATCGACTCCCGAATAAACGTCGCGGTACTTCACCCGCGCATAGTTGGGAATGTTCGCATGCCAGTTGCGGAAATCCTTACCAACAAAATAGTTCGACTTGCTCGCGAGCCGGTCTTCCGGCTCAATTCGAGCGGCCGGATTGGCGCCGATGAGTCCGATGCGCAGCATCTCGCCTTCGACCTTCCGCGGAGGCGCATTCTCACTCGTGCCATGAACCTCACCGGACAGGCGCAGCGCGAGGACCGCCTCGGCCGATGTGAGGAACAGCGTATAGCCGTCGCCGCGCGAGACGAATTTTACCCGCGCGTCGGTCTGGCCGTCGTTGCGTTCAAAACTCAGCGGCTGCTTCGCGTACAAATCAAGAACATGAATATTTGCATTCGCGGCTGTATGCCCCGCAGTGGTAACCGGTCTTTCCTGGAGGATGGCTAATCGCCAACGCGAGAGCATCGCGAGCAAAGAAACCAAAGCAATGAGGGCAAACCCGCGAAGCGCATAACGGGACCGATAGAAGTTGCGCTGATGCATTCTGCCTCCGCTAGCCTTGGAAAAAAGTGTCTTGTCTTCTTGAGAAGGTGATTTTCTAACACATTCTGATTAAATATTGATAGGATTGGACATGGATGTTTGAACACCCACGCGGACCGTCGTGGCTCGGGATATGCCCTTGTTCTTCGCGATTCCAAGCACCTTCCATCTGATCTCAGTTGCGATGTCAGTGGCGCAGCCGTTCTGAGATGACGATGCCGACAAGTTTTCTCGATGTAACTCGAATCGCGCACCGTCGCGAAGTCTACGAATAGCCGAGGCGCCCTGTGCATTGTGCGATCCCGGATTCTCGACCAGCGGCGCTTTTTGATAGATGATTAAGGTTGAACTCGACGGAGGATGAGGGGCTCCGATGAGACGAATCCTTGACCGCCGCGTGGTGGTAACCGGGGTCGGCCTGGTTACGCCGCTCGGAACCGGAGTTGAAAAGAACTGGGAGGCCCTGATGGCGGGGCGCTCCGGCATCGCGCCCGATCACGCGCTTCGACGTCTCCGACTTCCCGGCGCGGATCGCGGGCGAGGTCAAGGACTTCAATCCCGAGGACTGGATCGACAAGCGCGACATCAAAAAGATGGACCTCTTCATCCAGTATGCGGTGGCGTCGGCCGAGCAGGCGATGCGCCAGTCGGGGTTCAAGATCACCGAAGAGAATGCCGACAACGTCGGCGTGCTGGTCGGCGTCGGCATCGGCGGCCTGCTGCACGATCGAGGAGTACCACAAGGACTTCCTCGAAACCGGGCTGAAGCGCATCACGCCGTTTTTCATCCCCAAGCTGATCAGCAACCTCGCGCCAGGGCAGATCTCGATTCGGTACGGCGCGCGCGGCGCCAACTTCGCGACCACCAGCGCATGCGCCTCGGGCAGCCATGCGATCGGCGAGGCTTACCGCATGATGAGGCTGGGCTACCTCGACGCGGCGATCACCGGCGGCGCGGAAGCGGCGCTCACGTCGCTGGGCCTCGGCGGTTTCGTCGCGATGCGCGCGCTGTCGACGCGCAATGACGAGCCCGAAAAGGCCAGCCGCCCGTTCGATAAGGAGCGCGACGGCTTCGTGATGTCCGAAGGATGCGGCCGCGCTAATCCTCGAGGAGCGCGACGGCCGCAATCAAGCGCGGCGCGAAGATCCTCGCCGAGATCGCCGGTTACGCCGCCAACGCGACGCCTATCACATCACCTCGCCCTCGCCCGAGGGACTGCGGCGCGGCGAAGTGCATGCAGGATGTGCCTCGAAGGATAGCGACCTCGATCCGAACGAGGTCGACTACATCAACGCGCACGGCACCTCGACGCCGCAGGGCGATCTCGCCGAGACCCAGGCGATCAAGCATGTTTTCGGCGAGCGCGCCGCGCAAATCGGCGGTCAGCTCGACCAAGTCGATGACCGGGCATACGCTCGGCGCCGCCGGCGCGATCGAGTCGGTCTTCACGGTGCTCGCGATCGAACGCGGGATGATGCCGCCGACCATCAACCAGGAAGTATCCCGATCCGGAATGCGACCTCGACTACGTGCCCAACAAGCCGCGGCGCGAAGAAGATTCGCCTCGCGCTGAACAACTCGTTCGGTTTCGGCGGCACCAACACCACGCTGGCCTTCAGGCCTGGGTCCTGACCAGCGGAGACCGGTGCAGCATGGGTTCGAGAATAGTCGCCACCGGACGTGCGGTGCCGCGCACCGCGATGACCAACACGGACTGAGCCGCGACATCGACACGTCCGACGAATGGATTCGCACGCGCACCGGAATCTGCGCAGCGCTACCTGATGCGCAGCGGCGAGTCGCTGGTCGAGATCGCCGCCGACGCAAGCCGCATCGCGCTCGAGCGCGCGGGCATCAAGCCCGGCGACCTCGACGCGATCGTGGTCGGCACGGTGTCCTCCGAGTACGCGTTCCCGTCGTTCGCCTGCCAGCTGCAGACGGCGCTGGGCATCGACATCGATTCCCGCCTTCGACGTCGCCGCGGCCTGTTCGGGCTTCGTCTACGCGCTCTCAGGTCGCGGATTCGACGATGCGCGCCGGGCGACTATCGGCGCGTGCTGGTGGTCGGCACCGACGCACTCTCGACGATGGTCGACTGGAACGATCGCCGCACCTGCGGTGCTGTTCGGCGACGGCGCCGGGCGCTGCGATGATGGTCTCCGAGCCGGGCAATCGCGGCGTGCTCGGCAGCCTGCTGCGCTCGTCCGGCGAGCATTGGGACTTGCTCTCGGTGCGCGCGACCGGAACGCGCAGCACGCTCGATTCCGAAGTGCGGCGATCCCCGACGACGCGATCCAGATGAAGGGGCCGGAGCTGTTCAAAATCGCCGTCAAGAGCATGGAGGAGGTCAGCCGCGCAGGTGGCCGACGCGCGCCGGCGTGCGCGCTCGAGCGAGATCGAACTGTATCGTGCCGCATCAGGCGAACATGCGCATCATCAACGCGGTCGCCGAGCGCCTGGGGCTTGCCGCCGGAAAAGGTCTTCACCAACATCGATCGCTATGGCAACACCTCGGCCGCGTCGGTGCCGATCGCGCTCGACGAGGCGCTCGAACAAGACCGAATCCACGACAACGATCATCGTGATGCTCAACGCATGCGGCGGCGGCCTGACCTGGGGCGCGAACCTGATGCGCTGGTAGCACAATTCGTCGCACCGCAAATAAATGCGTGAACGAAATCCTCGCCCGCCGCGTCGCTGATCGTGCTCGGCAAGGGCGGTGTCGGCAAATCGACGCTCAGCGCCGCGATCGCAAAGCTCGCGACCGCTGTCGGGCGCGCGCGCAGTTCGATCATGGAATGCGACACGCGCGCACCGATGGCCGCGACGCTTCGGCGTCGAGCCCGCGTTCGTGCCGGTGAAGGTCGCGGATCGACTCTCGCGCTGATGATGCTCGAAGGGCGCGCCGCGCTCGAGGAATATCTGCGCCTCGTCGTGCCGGGCGCGGATGCTGCTGAAGGCGGTGTTCGCCAGCCGCCTCTATCAATTTTTCGTCAAGCGGCGCCGGGCCTGCGCGAACTGATGATGCTCGGCAAGGTTTATCTACGAAGCGGAGCGCGACGGACTCGAAGCGGCCCGCGAGCAATTTCATCGTCGTCGACGCGCCCGCCAGCGGCCAGGCGATGAGCCTGCTGAAGATGCCGACCGCCGCGCGCTCGACCTTCGGCGACAGCGTGGTCGGCAAGGAAGCGCGCAACATCATCGCGCATGATGCGCGACCAGCGCAATTGCGCGATCGTCCAGGTCACGACCGCCGACAGTCTGTCGATTTCCGAAACGATCGAGACGCACGCGCAGTTGAGCGAGCATGCGTCTCACGCCGGCCGCGGTGCTGTTCAATCGGATGCCGCCGTCAGAGTTCGACGACGACGATATAGCGACGCTGACCAGCCGCCGCGGACCTCATCTGCGCAGGAAAGATCTCGAGCATCTCGCCGAGCTGGCAAAGTCGGAGCTGAATCGCGCCGCGGAAGCGCGCATGGGCTCGCGCGAATCCGCAAGGAGACCGGCGGTCCCGTGCTGGAGATCCCCGAGCACAGCGGTCTTTCGGGAATCGCACTCATCGATCGCATCGTCGGAGGAACTCGCGCGCGATCTCGTGAAACTGCACCCGCGCCGCGCGCCGCGCTATCGTGGTCGTTGAGCGATCGCAACCCACAACCGCAGGAGCAAAGGATAACCACTCGTCGAGCAGAATGTGCGTGCGGACAACTTTCGGCCACGTGTTCCGGAGAGCCTCGCCGCATCGCCGTGTGCCACTGCCTGGCGTGCAAGCGGAAAACAGGCAGCGCGTTCGGCTTTGGCGCCTGGTTTGGCGAGAAGGATGTAGTGATCGACGGGAGTGCGAAGGAATTCGTTCGCGTCGGCGACGACGGCGGGCGCATCAGCAATCGCTTTTGCCCGAGTTGCGGCGTCACCGTGTCGTGGAGTATCGACAGAATCCCCGGCGTCGTTGCGGTGTCGGCAGGCACTTTCGCGGACCTCTCATTTCCACCGCCAACCGTGTCCGTTTACCACGAAAGCCGGCGGTATCCATGGATTGAGATTCGAATGGAGCCGCTCGAGAAGCGCGGCTGAACACCGGCTGGAATCCCGATGCCTCGACAACTAACCTTGTGACGATGCCTGAGCCTGAGAACAAATCCCGCGCGCCCCGCGAACCGTGGATCATCCGCACCTACGCGGGATTCGGCGACGCGCGCCAGGCCAATGAGCGCTTCCTCGCGAATCTGAAGCAGGGTCAGCGCGGACTTTCGATCGCGTTCGACCTGCCCACGCAGAACGGCTACGACCCCGACGCTCCGGTTGCGCGCGGCGAAGTCGGCGAGGCGGGCGTTTCGATTTGCCATTGGGATGATATGGAGCGGCTGTTCGAGGGAATCCCGCTGCAGTCGATCAACACCTCGATGACGATCAACGCGACCGCGCCGTTCCTGCTGGCGCTGTATCTGGTCGTCGCGGAAAAGCACGGCGTGCCGTGGACCGAGCTGCGCGGCACGACGCAAAACGATCTGCTGAAAGAATTCGTCGCGCGCGGCACGTCGATTTTTCATCCGGAGTTGTCGTTCCGCCTCTCGACCGAGTTGATTCGTTTCGCCGTCGAGCGCGTGCCGAACTGGAATCCGATCAACTGCTGCGGCTACCACTATATGGAAAGCGGCGCCGGGCCGGCCGAGGAAATCGGCTACGCGTTCGGCAATGCGCTGCTGATTCTCGACGCGATTCGCGCCGAAGCTCGACGCGGCGGCGTTCGAGCAGACGGTCAGGCGCATTTCATTTTTCATCAACAGCGGAATCGAGCTGGTGCCCGAGATTTGCAAGATTCGCGCGTACTTCAAACTGTGGCGCGAGCTGTGCGCGAGCGAATACGGCATCAAGGACGTCGCCTTTCCGCGCGGGATGCCAGGTGCGATCGCTCACGCTCACCGAGCCGCAGCCAGAAGTGAACATTATTCGCATCGCATACGAGGCGATGCCGGTCGTTATCTCGGCGGACGCGCGCGTGAACGCGCTGCAGTTGCCGGGCTTTCGCGAGGCGCTCGCGCTGCCCGACCAGTCCGAGCAGACGCTCAGCCTGCGGACGCAGCAGGTGCTGATGCACGAGACGGGGCTCGCCGGCTACGGCGACATTTTCGAAGGCAGCAAGGTTATCGAGAAGCTTACCGACGAGACGGCGACGCGCGCGCGTGAAATCGCGATTCGATTGCGCGAGGCTGGTTACTCGCGCGCGATTTCAATCGTCAGCGGCGAGCTGACGCGGCAGCTTGCCGAGCGTCATCGCAAAGTCGAGTCGGGCGAAATCGTGCAGATCGGCGTGAACGCATTCACCGGCGAAGTCGGACTCACGCCGCCGCCCAAACAGAATGCGGATCACGCCGCGCAGGCGTCGAAGGAAAGGGAACGAATCGAATCGATTAAGAAATGGCGTGCGGAGCGCGACCAATCGGCGGTGGCGAAGGCGCGCGAGGCGCTTGAACGCGCCGGCGCAGATAACGGCGGCGCTGGACTGATCGAGGCGACGATCGATCTCGCGCGCGCGGGCGGCACCGTCGGCGAATGGACTGATTCGCTGGTGCGCGTCGGGCGCGGGCGTTATACGCCCCCGATTCTCGAAACCAGTGTAGCGGTGGGTGCGCTCAAGGTGCCGATGGCGCCGCGCAAGATTCGCATCGCGCTCGGCAAGGCCGGTCTCGACGGACATATCAACGCGATCAAGCTGCTGGCGCACGCGTGCATGCAGGCCGGGATGGAAGTGGTGCTTGCGGGATTCAAGCAGACGCCGGAGCAGATGGTGGCGACGGCGCTCGAGGAGGATGTCGACGTGCTCGCGATTTCGAGCCTCGCCGGCGCGCACATGTCGATCGCGCGCGAGACGATCGAACTGCTGAAGAGCCGCGGCGCCGGCGACGTATCGCTGGTGATGGGCGGGATCATTCCCGAGGCCGATCGCAAAGCGCTGCTCGAGCTTGGAGTCAAGGCGGTCTTCACGCCCAAGGACTCGAACCTCGGCGAAATAGTCGGCCGCATCATCGCGATCGCAAACGGGAAGAAATCATGAGCAGCTGGAGAATCGTAAGATACTTGTCGACCGCAGCGGCGATCGCGATGCTGATGTCGAGCTTGGCCTTTGCACAGGAGGCGCGGCCGTGGCTGTGCCGTGACAAGCCGGTGTTCTCGTACGAACGCTCTATGGAATACGTTGCGACCGCGCGGCCCGGACGGCAATGGCGGCTGTTCCTGATGCAGTACTCGCCGGACGCGGCGCACGACGGCTTCGACATAGTCAACTCACGCGAGATCTCGTCGCGCGGCGATCCGATCACCGGGAATCTCGCGGCCGGCCGATACTTCGCCGTCGCTCTCTACCGCGGAGGCGGCCATTGGGTCTGCCCCGACTACACGCACGACGACCGCAATCCGCGGCTCGGCGAAGTCAGCAACCTCTGCTACGGCGACGACGGCCCGCCCTGCCTGGTCAAGCTGCAGGTGAAGCCGGACCATCATCTCGCGATGCCGGCGGCGCCCGCGCCGTAGACGCCGATGAAATTTCATAGCGGTGAGATCGCGATGCAGGAACGGGCCGGCGTCCGCGACATCGCCGAAGATGTCGGCGAAGGCATCGTCGACAATCTTCCTCCCGGCGCCAGCGATTTTCTCGAGCGTCGGCAGATGGCGGTGCTCGGCACTGTCGATAGCAGCGGTCGCGTCTGGGCGTCGGTCATCACCGGTCAGCCGAGATTCATCGAGACGGTTGACGATCACACGCTGAAAATCACGGCGCCAAAGCCGTCGAGCGATCCGATTTTCCGAAAATCTCACGGACGAGGGACATCTGGCATTGTTCGCACCCGACTTCGTCAGTTCGCGGCGCGTTCGCGTAAACGGCTCGGTATGATCAAGCAGGGCGCAATCTATCTCCCGCGCAGGAAGTCTACGGCAACTGCCGGCGCTACCTGCAGGAGCGGATATTCATGGGCGAGCGCCCCGTCGGCCGAAAGCGCGCCCGCAAAGCGTGGCAACGAGCTGGCGGAGTCGGAGCAACAGCAGATTGTGCGCGCCGACACGTTCTTCATCGCGACCGACAATCCCGAGCGCGGCGCGGACGTGTCGCACAAGGGCGGCAATCCCGGCTTCGTGAAAGTGATCGACGAGCGGCACATCGCATTTCCCGACTACAACGGCAACAGCATGTTCAACACGCTCGGCAACCTTACGGTGAATCAGCACGCCGGACTGTTGTTCATCGATTTCGATTCCGGCCGCACGCTTCAACTTACCGGCCGCGCGTCGATCGACTGGAGTCCCGCGCGCGTGCATACGTTCGCGGGCGCGGAACGCGTAGTCGACTTCGAGCTCGATCAAGTCATCGACAATCCCGCAGGCTTTTCGTTGCTGGCCAAGTTTCGGCAGTATTCGCGCAACAACCCGAAGTCCTGAGCTCTGGCAGATAATGAGGGATGGGAGGGGATCGTGCCCCCTCCCGTTAGTTTCAGTTAGCCGAGCGGGATTTCGGAGTACACCGCCGATGAAACGAGATCGGCCGACGGTTTGTCAGTCGAGCTGACCTCCGCGACGAGCTTTTGCCAGTCCTTGTCGGTCTGGAGCTTGGTGCTGAGCTCGCCATGCGCCTTCCAGTCGGGCGTCTCGATCACATAAACCAAGGCATTCGGACTTGCGCCGGCGACGGCGCTGAGCGTGCGCGTGGTGGCGCCTAATCCTCGTAGAATTTTATCCGCGCGCTTGGCGATGGCGAGGAACTGTTCGGCAGAGCCGGGCCGCGGCGTGTAGGTAAATACTTGTGCGATAGCCATTGTTATCTCCCAATTGGTGATGAAGGTGTTTTCGCGTGCAGGTTCAGACTAGCTCGGCACTTCGACGTTGAGGCCGATTGCGAGTCTCTCGGCGTTCGGCGACTTGGTCGAACTGATCTCGGCGACAAATGACTGCCAATCCTTGTCGGTCTCGAGCCTCGTCATGTAGTTGCCGTACTCCTTCCAATCGGTGTGCTCGACCACCAGGGCGATCGCTCCTGCGTTCGGTCCCGACACTTCGTTGTACGCTCGGAGCGTTCCACCGAGGCGCTTGATCATTTTTTGAGCCCGCCCGAGATCGCGCGTCAGCGCCTCAAGACGACCGGGTAGGGGTTTGAGAAACAACACGCTTGATACCGCTGCCATAATGAGCCTCCTGCCGTTACGTAACTGTTGACGATCGCGGTGGAGCAATGGCGAGAGAAATCATCTCGTAACCGCGTCCACCCCTTTTCGGCGAATCGCTGGTTCCGAGAGAATCAAGAAAAAGCTGGCCGAAGAGCCGGAGGCTTATGCCGTTGCCAGGCTTGCGTCAAGCGAGCGATATTCTCGGGACTGTGGGAAGTGTTGGAGGCGGCGATCGGATTCGAACCGATGCATGGAGGTTTTGCAGACCTCTCCCTTAACCACTTGGGTACGCCGCCCCGTGCCGCGTCGCAGTCGCGACCGGACCCATTCAAATATCACGCGCGGGAAAGTGCATCAATTGAGCGTCCCCCGAGGCGGCTGGCCATCCGCACCAGGGAGGTGGCGACTACTTCGGGACAGCCATGGGCAGAAGTAATTCCTCTCGCCTGCGCCAACCCTCCACTCGCAACGAAATTGTCCTAGCCCCGCTCAACATGCCAGCACGCTAACGCAGTGAGAAAGTCGCCTGCCTGGGCGCTTGCAGCAGGTCGGGCGAATCGTTGTCGACGTTGTTGACCTCGGGCGAAACTGGAGTTGCTATCATCAAATCGGCGGGCGCCGGGACGAGTAAGCGCTTGAGCGCGTGCGGGTCAGCGGCGCGCGGATCCATCCAGTCGTCGGCATCGCGATCGGCGAGTATCACTGGCATACGATCGTGGTAAGATTCGAGCAGCGCGTTGGCTGAGGTGGTGAGAATCGTGAAGGTCGTCTGCCAACTGCCCTGCTCTTTCTGCCAGGCTTCGTAGAGGCCGGCGAACAGCAGCAGGCCGCTGTCCTCGCGATGGAACCAGGTCGGCTGGCGCGCGGTCTTCGGACCCGTCCATTCGAAGAAGCCGTCCGCCGGCACGACGCATCGACGCTCGAGAAACGCGTCGCGGAATGCGGTTCGCGTCTCGACCGTCTCCGAGCGCGCGTTGATTGTCTTGGCCGCCATGCTCGCGTCCTTCGCACCGCTCCGGACGAGTCCCCACGTGGCGGGAACCACTTCGCGATTCTCGTATTTGATCCTGACGATGAAATACGGCTGCGTCGGCGCGATGTTGTAGCGCGGGCGATAGTCGACGAACGATTCCGCCGGGACGCCGAGTTCCGCGGCCAGCGAATTACTGTCACGCCGCGTGATTGTGAATCGTCCGCACATTTTCGGAATTTACGTTCGCGCAGATTCACCGGGCGGCGTGAACGCGCGCTGAAATGACGGTCTCGCCATCATGCGTTTGGCATAGGCATCGAGCGACGGGAAGTCATTTAGCAAATGGTGCCGCGCGTCGATCCATACCACGCCCGAACCGATCATCACGTCGGCTGCGGTGATCCTGTTGCCTGCGATATATTCCCGGCTTTCGAGCGTGCGATCGAGGACCAGGAAGCACTCCTTCATCCGCTCGCGGTCGAGCGCGTAGGCCTCGAGCGCGGCCATCGAATAGAACATCCACTGGTAGTACATCCCGCGCTCGACGGTGCCGAGCTCCGGCGCCATCCGCTTGTCCGGGAACTTGTCGGCCAGGTACGCGCAAATCGCGGCCGACTCGAACATCGTGAGCGTGCCGTCCTGCAAGGCGGGCAGTTGTCCGTGCGGATGAATCTTTCGATATTCGACAGTCTGGTGCTCGCCTCCCTTGAAATCGATCAACACAATTTCATAGGGTACGGCGAGTTCCTCGAGCATGATGAGGGGTCTTATTGCCCTGGTCTGCGGTGCGAAATAAAGCTTCATCTGGTTCCCTCGGACGCTAGGCCTGCTTGAAGACTCGCGCGATCAGTTCCTGCGCTTCGGCTTGAATCTTGTGAAGGTGCTCGTCGCCCTTAAAGCTCTCGGCGTAGATTTTGTAGACCTCTTCGGTGCCGGACGGACGCGCCGCGAACCATCCGCTCTCGGCGGTCACCTTGATACCGCCGATGGGCGCGCCGTTGCCGGGAGCGACGGTGATCGTGCTGATAATTTTCTCGCCGGCGAGCTCTTTGTCTTTCAACTGATCGGGCGACAGCTTCGCCAAAATCGCTTTCTGCGCGAATGTCGCCGGCGCGTCGATTCGCTCGTACACAGGCGCGCCGAACTTTTTCGTCAGGTCGTTGTATATGGTCCCGGGATCGCGGCCTTCGCGCGCGGTAATCTCGGCAGCCAGCAAGCCGAGAATGAGTCCGTCCTTGTCGGTGGTCCAGACGGTGCCGTCGCGTGCGCAGGAACGAGCCGCCGGCGCTTTCTTCGCCGCCAAAGCCGACCGAGCCATCGATCAGCCCGTCCACGAACCACTTGAAGCCGACCGGCGTCTCGATCAGCTTTCGATCGAGGCTCGCCGCGACGCGATCGATCATGCTGCTGCTCACAACGGTCTTGCCAATCGCGGCGTCCTTGCGCCATCGCGGGCGGTTGCGAAACAGGTACGAGATCGCGACCGCGAGATAGTGATTCGGATTCATCAGGCCGCTCGAGCGCGTTACTATTCCGTGGCGGTCGGCGTCGGTGTCGTTGGCGAACGCGACGTCGAAACGATCGCTCATCGCGAGCAGGCGCACCATCGCATACGGCGACGAACAATCCATGCGGATCTTGCCGTCCCAGTCGGCGGTCATGAAGCGGAACGCCGGATCGACGGCATCGTTAACGACGGTCGCCTTGATGCCGTATTTCTCGATAACCGCAGGCCAGTAATGCACCGCGGCGCCGCCCAGCGGATCGATGCCGACCTGGACGCCAGCGCCGCGAATCGCCTCCATGTCGACGACGTTGCCCAGGTCGCCGACGTAAGCGCCGATGTAGTCGTGCTTGTGAAGGGTCGATGCGGTGAGCGCGCGCCCGTACGGAATGCGCTGAACGCCGGCGAGTTTGTTCCTGAGGAAATCGTTGGCCGTATTCTGAATCCAATCGGTAACGGTGGTGTCGGCCGGACCGCCGTTGGGCGGATTGTATTTGAAGCCGCCGTCTGGCGGCGGGTTGTGCGACGGTGTGATCACGATGCCGTCGGCGAGCCCGTTCTTGCGCCCGCGATTGTAGGTCAGGATCGCGTGCGAGATCGCCGGCGTCGGCGTGTACCCGCCCGCGCTGTCGACCATCGTCTCAACATTGTTGGCGGCCAACACTTCGAGCGCGCTGGAGTTCGCGGGCACCGACAGCGCATGCGTGTCCATCCCGAGGTAGAGCGGCCCGCTGATATTCTGGCTCTTGCGATAAAGGCAAATCGCCTGGGTGATCGCGAGGATGTGCGCCTCATTGAACGCGGTGTCAAACGCAGACCCGCGATGCCCCGAGGTGCCGAACGAGACTCGCTGCGCGGGAATTGTAACGTCGGGCGTGAGGCTGTAGTACGCGGTGATCAGACGCGGCACGTTGACGAGCTGCGATTGATCGACGAGCTTTCCGGCGAGCGGGCTGACTTTCATCGAATTAGTCCGGCGTCCATTTCCAGTTGGTGATCGCGGGCATGTCTTCGAGATGCTTGACGACGTACTTGCGATGCGCGTCGAGCGCGGCTTCGGTCATCTTGATCAGTTCGCGCGCGCGAGCCTGGTAACGCGGCGCGCGGCGCAGCCCCTCGAGGCACAGGTGGTAGCGGCTCGCCTCGTTCAACACCAGCATATCAAAAGGCGTGGTCGTGGTCCCTTCCTCAACGTAACCGCGCACGTGAAAGCGATCGGGATTGGGGCGGCCGTGCATCAGTTGATGAACCTCGCCGGGGTAGCCGTGGAACGCGAAGATGACATCTTTGTCGCGCGTGAAGAGTTCGAGAAAATAATCCTCGCTCATGCCATGTGGATGGCGGTCGGGCGGAAACAGCGTCATCAGATCGACGACGTTCACCACTCGAATTTTCATCTCGGGCAGATATTTGCGGAACAGCCACGCCGCCGCGATCGTCTCTTCGGTCATCACGTCGCCAGCGCATGCGAGCACGAGATCCGGTTCGTCGCCGCCGCAGTTGCCGGCCCACTTCCACACCGACGCGCCGCGCGAACAATGCTCGCGGGCCGCGTCGATATCGAGCCATACCGAATGCTCTTGCTTGTCGATTACGATCAAGTTGATGTAGTCGCGGCTGCGCAGGCAATGATCGGCGACCGATAGCAGGCAGTTCGCGTCGGGCGGCAAGTAGATTCGCGAGACGATGCCACGCTTGGTCAGCAGCGTGTCGATAAAGCCGGGGCCTTGATGACTGAAGCCGTTGTGATCGTTGCGCCAGCAGGTCGAGGTGAGCAGGTAATTCAACGACGGCACCGGATGGCGCCACGGCAGCTCGGTGCGGCAGGTCTGCAGCCACTTCGAGTGCTGCGTCGCCATCGAGTCGACGATCATCGCGAACGCCTCGTACGACGCGAACACGCCGTGGCGCCCGGTCAGCGTATAGCCTTCGAGCCATCCCTGGTGGCAATGCTCGCTCAGCACTTCCATTACGCGGCCGTCGTACGTGACGTGATCGTCGTAGCTCTCGACGCGGCTCACCAGGCATCGGTTCTCGACGTTCAACACGTCGCCAAGACGATTCGAGTTGGTCTCGTCGGGGCAGAACAGCCTGAAGTTCTGCTGCTTCGCGTTGCGCGTGAAGATATCGCGCAGCATCTTGCCGAACGGTCGCGTCGATTCGACCTTGACGCTGCCGGGCTGATCGAGCTTCACCGCGTAGTCGGTGAACGACGGGATGTCGAGCGCGACTGTAAGAATCCCGCCGTTGGCGTGCGGATTCGCACCCATCCGGCGGAGTCCCTTTGGCGCGATCGCTTTGATCTCCGCCTTCAGGGCTCCGCGATCGTCGAACAACTCGTCGGGCCGATAACTGCGCATCCACCCTTCGAGCAATTTCAAATGCTCAGGATTTTCCCTCACGCCCGACAGCGGCACCTGATGCGCGCGGAACGTACCTTCGATCTGCACGCCGTCGACAACCTTCGGCCCCGTCCATCCTTTGAGCGTTCGCAGCACTATCGCAGGCCATCGCGGCCGCTTGCGAAGCCCGTTGGCGCGCGCATCGGACTGGATCGCGCGAATCGTCGCGTAGCAATTGTCGAGCGTGGCGGCGAACTCCTGATGCATCTTCGGCGGGTCGTCGCCTTCGACAAAGTGGACTTCGTAGCCGTGGCCTTCGAGCAGCACACGTATGTCTTCGTCGTCGTCGCGGCCGAAAACCGTGGGCCCTGAAATTTTGTAGCCGTTGAGATGGAGAATCGGCAGGACTGCGCCGTCACGCGCCGGGTTGAGAAACTTCACGCCCTTCCATCCGCCTTCGAGCGGCCCGGTCTCGGCCTCGCCGTCGCCAATCACGCATGCGACGAGCAAGTCGGGATTGTCGAACGCCGCGCCGAACGCGTGCACCAATGAATAGCCGAGCTCGCCGCCTTCGTTGATTGAGCCGGGGACGTGAGGGCCCGCATGACTCGGCACTCCGCCCGGCGTCGAGAATTGGCGAAACAGAATTCGCATGCCTTCCGCATCTTCGGAGATGCGCGGATAGATCTCGGAGTACGTGCCCTCGAGATAAGTGTGCGACATGACCGACGGACCGCCGTGGCCGGGACCGGAAATATAGATGACGTTGGCGTCGTGCTCGCGAATCAGCCGGTTCAGATGCACGTAGATAAGATTCTGGCCCGGCGAGGTCCCCCAATGGCCGAGCAGACGCGGCTTGATGTGATCGACGCGGAGCGGCTCGCGCAGCAGCGGATTCGCCATCAGGTAGATCTGCCCGACGGTCAGATAGTTGGAAGCGCGCCAGTACGCGTCGAGGAGAGCAAGCTGCTGGTCTGAGAGCGGTTCTGCCATGGAGGAAGGGCCTCTAGTCTTTGTAGCGTCGAAAATTCTCGCACTGCCGGCGGTTTGTTGATAGACGCAACAATTGAGATTGCCGCAATGTTCGTTCCGAGGGAGACGCAATCATGGACGAGGCGAAACTTCAGCTGCTGCTGGACCGCGCGGAAATCAGCGACGTGCAGTTGCGCTACGCTACCGGCCTCGACTCGCGCGACTGGCAGCTGTTCCGCTCATGCTTCGCCGATGAAATCGAGACCGACTTCACCTCGGTCTTCGGCGGCGAGCCGCGCAAGGTCAGCGCCGATCGATGGACCGAGGCGGCGCGGCGATCGCTCAGCGGCCTCAAGGCGACGCAGCACATGATTACCAATCATGTGATCACCATCGACGGCGACAACGCCACCTGCATCGCGTACGTGCAGGCGCGGCACTACCTGCCCAACGACACCGGCGACGACACACAAAACATGTTCGGCTATTACACGAATCGATTCATCCGCACGCCCGCCGGATGGAAAATCCGCGCGTGCAAGCTGACGCTCACCTGGCAGACCGGCAACTGGGGGATCTTCGCGCTCGCGAGCGCACGCCTCAAAGCCGCCGAGGCATCGAAGAAAAGTCAGTAATCTTTCGCGATAGAGATGGAGGCGCCGATGACGCTCAACCTGAACCCACTGATCGCAGCAGGCGTCGTAGCGTCGACCGCCGCGACCGACGCCGTCTACGTGATGTTCAACGCCGCAGTAACCTCGCGGCGTGCGTCGCGGGCAGCGTCGTGGAGTGCATTATGGTACCTGCTGTCGGCGTTCGCGGTGATCAGCTACACGGGCAATTCGATATATGTGGTGTTCGCGGCGACCGGCTCGTGGATCGGCGCGTATTTCTCGGTGCGATGGCTTGATCGATCGGATTCGAGGACAACACCCGGCGGCCCCGCCGCGATAGGAAATCCCCCGGCGTAATTTGCGCGAAGGACTGCGGAGAGCCTACTTGCTAGGTTTCGGCGCGCTGCCGTCTTCCGGGAATTCCCACATGCGCGCGGAACCCTGCGGGTTTCCTTCGAAAGTCGATTTCGCGTACGGGCCATCGTTGTCTTCGCTCAACGACTGCCACTGCTCCGCCCAGTCGGCCTCGTCAGGATTCAGGTAAACCTGATTACCGTACCCGTAGCCGCCGTACCCGAACGGTGCAAACCCCTGGTTGAAGAATCGGCGATTGCGGCCTCTGAATGACGACTGGTGTCCCATCTCAGCGCGAGCGCCTCCGATGTTGCCCTCGGAACGAGCGGCGCTTGCATGTCCGGCGCCCCTTCCGCTGCCAGCAGACGCGGGGCCTGCGAATGCGATCGTCGCAGCCGCAAACATCGCCAAGGGAATGAATTTGTAAAGTTTCATCACGATATCACCTGCTACAGCGAGTTATATCACACTGCACCGCCAAGTGGGAGAGGAACCGCACTGAGCGCCGACGCATAGCAAATCCCGGAATTTCGAGCCTTCACCGATCGTTCATCTGGCGCATTGCTGCCTACAGTCTTGGCGCTCACGTTCCGACTTGACGTATCGCGTGACGGCTATTCCCTCACCGTGGCTGGGAGAGAATGGATTAAGAAGTCTGAACTTGTTTTCGTCCCTGCTGATCCTAGTCGGTACTTGAGCTTGCTGGGGAAAGAGAGCTTTCTGTTTTCCTGACTGAATCCTTCTCCGCACCTTTGACCTGCGGTCCGGCTAAAAGACGGGACCGAAGATCATTTGCCAGCTCAACGGAAGGAATCCGGTCAGTACGACCGGCGGCGTCGGGGTTCCGCTGGTCTTCAATTGTGTCGAGGTGAACTCGGAAATGTCGCCGTTGTCATAGTCTGAGAACCACAGGTCGCCGGCACTATTGATAGCCAATCCGCTCGGCTCGAAAATCGCCGAGCCGCTGAGTATCACCTCGGGCCTTGGATTGCCGGACTTGCTCAATTGACTCTTCCCAAACTTCACTACCGTATTGCTCATGTAGTTGGCGACCCAGAGGTCTCCTTTACTGTCAAACGCCGCTTCTTCGGGTTCATCGAGGCCACTGCCGGACAGGATAACCTTGGGCGTTTTGGCGCCGCTCGAACCAAGCTGGCTTTTGGCAAATTTCACGACCTGCGAATTGTACGGACTGGAGACCCACAGGTTGCCTGACTTGTCGAATACGCCGAAACTCGGATCATAAAGTGCGCTTGACGTGATGCTCACGTTGGGAGTGATGTTGGCATTGCTGCCTGCATTCAATTGTGCATGCGTGAGTTCAGCTACTCCGTCGCTGCCGTCATCTATGAGCCAGAGATTCCCGTGCTTGTCGAATGTGCAGCCGAGGATGTAGCCGAATGACGAACTGCCGATCGTTGCGTTTGGCGTCGGATTGGAAACAGTGCCCAAATTCTCGAGCTGTGACTCGGTGAATTCCAGCACCAGGTTGCCGCCGTTAGTAACCCACAAGTTTTTCGATTTGTCGAAGGCGATGCCAAGCGGATAGTCGAGCGCCGCGCTGTCGAGCACCACCGGCGTCGGCGCGCCGCTGCTGGCAAGATCGCTCGGCGTGAGCTCAATTACTTTTGCCCCATCCTTGTCGGTCCCCCACAGGCTTTCCACCGTCTTGCACCATGCGCGCGACGACGCGCCGCAACTCAGCGCCAAAAGGACGATGACGGCCGCCAAGCGGCGCGATCGGGAAACTTCGCTGTTCAACGAACTCTCCTTATTACTATTGGACAATAACTCCGCCTTATAGACAAAACCGGCGCTCGCGGCAAGACGACAGACCGGCTCCGGAACATCGGCTGGACCAACTGCGTTGCGCAACAAAAGGTATTGAACTGATTAGGGAATTTATGGAGCGGGTGATCGGTTTCGAACCGACGACCTCGTGCTTGGCAAGCACAGGGTATCGCCTACAGCGACACGCAGCAGCTACCGAGTAACCGCAGAAACCCGCATATTTCCTCAGTTTTAGGCACAACAGCTACCGGACCGGATCGGGCGTTTACTTGACAGACCGCCTACAATGCGCCTACAATTATCTATGCTTCGGAGCAGGACACGCCAACCTGACCGGTCTGAAAAACACCCTGCGTCGAACAATTTGACCGCAGCAATTACCCCCTCACGAAGTCGTTCTCGCAGAGGGGCCAAATCCACGTCGAATTAATGCCGCCACTCGGCTCAAGGACCGCAGCAATTCACTGCCGGAAACCATTGGGAGAGAATGATTTCAGGTGTGTCGAATTGTTGCCGCCGAAAAACTTAGACGGGAGAGGAAATCAATGAATCTGACGAAGGCGTCTGTACGCACTGCGGCTGTTCCGTTGAAGGGGCAGGTGTTTTTTCGAGACGACGAAATTACGGGTTTCGCGCTGCGCGTACTTTATACGGGCGCCAAGACGTTTGTCTGGGAAGGCCGAATCAAGGGCCGGAACCGTCGCATCTCGATTGGGCAATACCCTGACTTGAGCGTGGCTGCAGCGCGCGACGAAGCGGCAAAGATTCGCGGCATTGTGGCCACCGGGGGCGATCCCGCAGAGGATCGGCTGAGCGAAAAGCGCGAGCTGACGTTCGCGGACCTGGCGGACAAGTACCTCGAGCTACACGCGAAGGTGAAGCGGCGAAGCTGGGCGCGCATCGAGCGCCGGCTCGAACTGCACTTCACACGATGGAATACGCGACGAATTTCGGACATCAGCCCCGAGGACGTGGCAGCCCTGCATATTCGAGTCGGAAAAGAGCGCGGGAAGATCGAGGCGAATCGCGCGGTCGAACTGCTGCGCGCTGTTTTTAATTTCGGCCGGCACACACTCAAATGGCAGGGTCAGAATCCGGCCGAGAGGATCGAGAAGTATCCCGAACGCTCGCGCCGACGGTTCCTGAGCGTCGAAGAGATGCGGCGGGTGAACGCAGCGCTGGCCGAAGAGGAGAATGTTTACTGGCGCGCATACTTCCCGCTGGACCTCGCGCTCGGGCTGCGAAAAGGCGACCTACTCGCGCTGCGGTGGGATCAGATTGATCTGAAAGCGCGCACCATCGTCGTCCCGACGAGCAAAACGGACGAACTGCTATCGCTGCCCTTGCCGTCCGCGGCGGTGCGGCTGTTGCGAGCCTTGCCGCGGCGCGATGGCAGCCCGTGGGTATTCCCCGGCGATGGCAAGACCGGGCATCTGGTCGAGCCCAAGAGCGCGTGGCACCGGATTCGGGTGCGGGCGAAGGTTACCAACGTCCGGATCCATGACCTGCGACGGACGCTCGGGAGCTGGTTGAAGGCGAGCGGCGCTGATCTCGCAACGATCGGTCGCGTACTGAATCATGCCGATCCGGCGTCGACCGCTGTTTACGCGCGGCTCGACACAGAAGCGATCCGGCCGGCGCTTGAGGCCAACGCGAAGCTCATGCGGCTTGGAGTGCGACGCAAGCCGACAGTTAACCAGATTCCCGCTTAATCAGTGAGCCGAGTAAGTACCGCCCGAAAGTTAACTCCCGGGACCTCGGCCGCGGTTCCTGTCAACTCCGCGGTGTCGCCTAGTGCTAAACCCTTCAGCGTTACGTTGACTCGGTCCATGCCAAAAACAGAAGTCATAAAAGAAGTATTGGTATGAAGATCTACTTTCACCTGGGCGGTGACCATTCCGCCGCTCTCGTTGAAAGTACCGACGTAGTAGGTGCGCGAGTCACCTCCCCTCACCTTGCCACCTTGAATTGCCAACACTCCAACTCCCGATCCTCGTGGTGTCGAGAACGCAACTTTGTATAACCCATCTCTCATCTTCGTCTACCTCCTATCTAATGGTTGCGCGTCCCGCTCGAGCACACAAGCCTTTTTCGGAGCGGGAATCCACACGTGGACAACCGTTGACATTGTTTTCCTGAATGAGAACCGCGGCGAGCTGTGGCCGGTATTCTTCCAAGATACGCAACGCATCGGGGGCCACTTCGTCGAAGCCGCGGTTCAGCAATTGCGTGTTGGAGTCGGCGAAAGCGATCAGATCCGCTTTCCGGAGGTTAGGGTTATGGGCTGGTCCAATTGAGATTCGAGATTTAGGTACTCCCTGACATCTTCCGCATTCAAGACCGGTATCCGGCCGGTCTTTCGGCGTTCGAACTTGTTTAGCTCGTTGACCATCCATTCGAACTCCGCATATTCCTGCGACTCAGCGTTCTCGCGACACTCGCGAGCATAAGCCTCACCGATCGCAGACCAGTAATGAATCGCGTCCTCATGAAATAGCGACCAAACATCAAATGGACTTAGATATCCTTGTCGGAACGCCGTCCCGAGGTCCTCGAAGAAATTCACCAAGTCCTCGATCACGGCCTCGGGAATCGTGTCGACCGTCATGCCGTCAAGGAGAGCGGACGCGAGGCGTCGCCGTCTCGTCCGCGTCGTCCGTGACTCCCAATAATCTCTAAATGTTGCAAACGCCTGAGCGCGCCTGCTCCTCGTGGTTTCGCGCACTTGGTAGAATATGCTTGCGAAAGCGAGGACGACGAGAACCCACGTCGCGATAAGGGTTCCATCTGGAGGATCGGGCACATTCTATGGATCCTTACTCTGTTCTAGAAACGGTTGACCACCCGCTCCGAAAAGCTACCTGTCAACAGAATCGGCAGCTCGTCAATCCACAGCCGATCGAAATTCGGGCCACTCGACGAAGAGATAGGATCACGTTTTCGTTTTCTGCTTTTGCGTTACATCGAGTTTATACAACCGTCGCGCGTCGAAGTGCTCGTCGATTCTATCGAGTTGTACCTTAAATAGATCGGGGTCAGCATTTGCAGAATGCAGGGCCTCGCTGAGGGACTCGTAACTATCGGCGAGCGTCGGGAATTGCGCCTTGAAGCCTTCGGGAAGCGTGTCCTTGTATGCACTGCTCAGATCCTCGCCTCGCTTGAAATCGACGGCCACTTTTGAACGCATGAATTGCTCTATTAGCGTTCGCAGCATGAACAACGCGGGAAGCACCTGATCGGAGTTGAATGCCAGGAGTGCGTCCGAATAGAAGGCACGGACGTTCTTTGGAAAGTGTCGCGGGACCTCGATACGCTCGATGGGGAATCGTCCCGCGAGGGTCAGACGAGTGTGCTCGCGGGCTACTAGGAAGGTCACAACGCTACGGCGGCAGCTCTGGCATACCAGCGGGATCGTGAACAGCTGAAGCGCCTGGTTCAGCCGGATCATCGAAGACAGAGATGCGCCCTCCATGGATTGGTTCGCTGGAAACCGGCCTTCGCAAAAATCGCAGTACGCTTTGATGACGGGAAGATTTATCAGTAGCTGCAGCTCGTGCATTTTCGTCGGGATTCCGGAAGAGCCGAATATGAACCAGTCCGCCTTTTCGATCATGCGCGTCCAAGTTTCAGCAGGGCGTAGCCCTAGCATCGGGGCGTGAGTTTTCCTCACGATCTCTTGGCTGTCGATATCAACGTGCTGGTATAGGTGCTTGTCGTTGAGCAGCTCGGCGAAGCCATGACCGATCAAGCCGATAGTGGCCTGATGAAGTTCCACCAGGTTGCGAATCTCAGGTATCTCTATCGAAGCCATAGCCCTATAAGGATCGAGGATGCACACGCTCCGCGATGCTCGCAACTGAGCCATTATTGGTTTTGCACACCCGGAGTCGCGATCAAGCCGCGATCCCACACCGCCGCTTCACTTCTGCCTCTATTCGCTGCATTTCAATCCGATCTTCCGCCCGGCACCGCTTCCTCCAAGCTCGGACCGCTTTCGGATCGGGCGCCGGCGCCGCGCGCTCTACGTAATCGAGGGCCTCGACACAGCGATCGATGTACGCCCATCCATCCAGCGAGCGATCATTGTGATTCAGCTCATCAAGTATTTGGAAAGGCCGGAGCCAACCCCAAACGGCATCGCGGCAGCGGACGCGGGCAGCTATTGCCGGCGGATACCAGCGCCCTTCATGCGCGGTGGTAGTCACTAGTTCATAGCCCGGCTTACGTCGCGTCGAGCCCGCGGTATCGTGGAAGAAATCCTCCTCGTGATCGTAGAGGATCTCGCGAACACTACCGCGGAAACCGAGGACGCGGACGGCGATTCGGCCCCGGCGCCGCAGTTTCCGAAGTTCAGCCAACAACATCTTTTGCAACATTTTACCCTCCCAATTTGGCCATCCCTGAACGTTGGGGAGGGTATTTAGCGAAGTAGCGGAAGTATGTCAAGGTCACCTATGAAGTGTTATGACATCCAGAATCTAGCCTAGATTCTAGGCTAGATTCTGGCGATTCGGGATTCGTGAACGCCCATTATCGCGAAGCAGGACTGCTGACCGGTGTCGCCGATTGAATTCTACTTCCGCCCTCGGGCGCGCCGCCTGGACTCGCAATTTCCGGCCGCTAAACTCCTGACCGTCGAGATCTTTGATTGCTTTCTCGTCGGTAACTGTGAGGTATGCAAACCCTCGCGAGTCTGCTGTTTTGGGGTCACGCATGATCTCAACGTCGCTGCAGTCGTACGGTGAAAACAGGTCGCGCAATTCGCGCGCGGTCATCGTGTACCTGAGATTTCCCACATAGAGACGCATTTGAATTCCTCTCCTCCCTCTTCAATATTCGGCCCACTGGCGCCAGCGTTGCCGCCGCGCGGCTGGCGACCACTTGCCGCGCTCTATGGCGGCGTCTTCGATCGCGTTTTCGCGCTCACGACGGCCGCGAATATCGCCGAACTGGGCCGGCACACCGCTCCGCGGTATTGGAAAAAATGCATACTCCCGCGCGGCCTGGCCTTGCTGAACCGCGCCGAGTGCAGCCTGTGCGAGCGCGACCACGACGTTGATCTTGTGGCTCGCCTTTTCCTTCGCGATTCGCCAGCCGCGTGACGTTTCGAGCGCGACGCAGCGCGAAATTGCCAGCCGAATTTCATCGTCGGGATAGGCGACGAGGTTGCGCCCTTTCAGCAGCTCGTACAGATTCGAGCTCGCCTCAGTCAGGTTCGGAACGCTCTGCGCAAATTCAACCATCGGCAATCCGGCCGCTGTTAGCCGCTGCGCGACGGCGACGAGCTGGTACGGATCGTATCTAACCTCGCGGACGTAAAACCGGCGACGCAGCTCGAGCAACGTCGTTTCGATCGTCGCTTCGAAATCCAACGGATCTCCCGGCGTCGGTTGAAATATCTTGTGCCATGCTAGCCGGACTTTTTTCGCTGTCGGATCGAAGGTGCAACAGGCGATCGCGGTTGAGTCGCGCTTGATGCTCGCATCGACGCCGACCCATACGGAAAGGCGCGGATCGGTTAATTCCGGATGTAGATCGGCATCGACGCATTCGTCCCACCACTCGATCGGTATAAAGGTTGATTCGCTCGTAACCCATCGGTTCTCGATCAATCGCAGGAACGCGTTCGGCCGGAGCTGCGTTCGCATCTGCTCGATCCATTCCGGGGTCTGCCAGGGTGCGACTGGCGCGTGAGTCCAGAACATCAGCAAGCCCGACTGTCGGTACAGCGCCGGCGCGATCTCCACCCCTTCCAGACCGCGCTTGTAGAGCTGCTCGAGGAGTACGGATTCCCCTTCAAAGCCCGCGTACGTTACGGTCAACCGGACACTGATCTTGCGCGTCGGAACCGGAACCATCTCATCCCAGAGACGTTGCGCACGCTCCGACGTGTAGCCCCACAACTCATCGAATACGGTGATCGTCGGGTTTGAGCCCGCGGCGCCGGCGAAGTCGCTTGCGATCGCAATGATCGTCGATCCTGAATTCAGAAATTCGATCCGGTTTGCAGTGATCTTTGCCGTGTCGCGTAGTTTTGGGCTCGCTTCGACGATCCGGGCGATCGCTTGAAACACTCTCCCTTGCGCCTGATCGAAGTCGTTTGCGACGCAGTAGCCTTCAGCGTAAGGACCGCCCAGCACGATCACGACATAGAGCACGCTCATTGCCGCGAAAGCTGTCTTCCCAAGTTTTTTTGGCCCCGAGAAAACGCACTCGGGAAATTTCAACTTTCCGGCCGCGTCAACCACGAACGCTTCGCGGAGATAGCGTTCTTCCGCGCGATACAATTCGAAGGGCTGACCGGTTTCGGGATTTATCAGCGCTTCGCGAACGAACGCGACAGGATCGGCGCGCCATCGTGTTTCGCGGGCTCCCATCAATCGCCCTCGAGCGGATCGAGAACCTTCTCGCGCGACAGTGCGCGCAACGTCGTGGGAGTTAGCCCGAGTTCCTTCGCGAGCCGGGATTGCGTCTCCGCCAGGCGGCGAACTGTATCCACGGACGGCCGCAGTTCGCCGTCTTCGCCCACAACGTCTTTATCGCGGATAAAGGCATAGCTACGCTCGAGCATGAGGGTCACGCGCGCAAAAGCCGCCAGCGAGCCCGCGAACACGGGGTTGTCGCAATGCGGCGCCAGTGTGCGGATACGAGCGACGAATCGCCGCACCTGCTGATCGCGTTTACGCGGCAAGCCGCGCCTAGCCGGCGCGATCTGACTTGAGGTTTCCATACTCACCCATCAAAAAAATCCAGAGCAGAGAGTGGGCTGAACGAGGAGCCCACCCTCCCGCGGGGAACAGCCGCGTTTGCTCTGACTTGCCGAGGGGGACCGCCGGCAACGACTCCAGCGGCCTTACACGAATGGAGCGCATTCGCGCCTCGGCAAACATTTCATTTCCTGTCGCTCGGGAACGTCACGCCGATGGTTCGCACCGGCCGGCCGACTCCCGGGAGATCCTCTGCGTCGGAGTCTTCGGGCGCGACGACGGTGCGAACCGGCACGCCACCCTTGTCGGTGATCCGGCCAGGATTTGTCGGCGGAATCGATCCGGTTCCGAGGCCGGTATCTAAAAACCCATCCAGGCTGAGGAGTGCCACGCCCGACGCCAAGCCGCCCTTCCCGAATTTATACTTGAGCATCGCGACGGCTTTAGGATCGATCCCCATCGCGTGCGCGACCTTGATGTCGGCATCATTCAACGAAATTTCTCTCGGCATTTCCTTAACCCCTTCTTTCGCATGTTTCGAAATTAGACCGCCGCGCGCGTCGAGAATTTGGATCGCGAGTCCGCCAACTTGCGTCTGGATCATCGCGGCCTCGCGTGTGGACCTGCGAAGCTCTCGGGCGAATCATTCCAGAGGGGCCGCGAGGTTTCTTGCGCGACGTGGCGTTCCATCGCCTCGGCGTCGGCCAGCCGAGCGGCTGACGTGCACTGTTTCAACCAAAACTCTTTTGTGTAGCCGCTCGGCCGCAGCCTGTCAAAAAAATCGCTGCCGCGTGGAATTTCGCGGCGATCGGTTTTGATGGCGCGGAATGCGGAAGCGTGAACGTCGATCTGCTCGCCCTGCTCGAGCCCATCCGCGAGCGCGGCGATCTCAAAGCCGTTGATCAAGTTCTTCGAAAAGTATCCGGTCGCGGCGACGCGTTTCACCTCGTCAGCCGGCATGGTCGGCTGTTTCAGCGCTCCGTGCGTCCGCTCGAATTGCATCCGCTCGCGCAGCGCGTTCGTATAGTCCGCCAACGCCGCGGGAATTTTATCGATTCGAAAGTCGCGCAACGCATCCTGTACGCGCGCATCCAGTTCAGCGCGCGGTTGGGTTATGGCACTTTCACGAAGCGCGGGCGTCAGCGCTTGGTCCACCTCGCGCGCTTCGATGCGCTCGACGGCCGTACGAAAATGTTTTTGAAGATCGAAATCGATTTCCATCTCAATGAAGCTCCCAATTCGTCCCGTTGCACTGCACCGTCGACCGCGTCGAGCCGCCGCCGGTGAACGTTGTCCCGAGGTAAGTCCCGCAGTTCGCGTTGCAGTCACGAACCTCCATTTGAAATCCCGTATTTCCGCTGTTACATGACGGCAGGTTCGCGACGGTCGCCGAAGCTGGCAGGTTGCCCAAGCCCTGCACCCAGCAATCGGCCATGTTCGAGCAGGCCGGAATCGACTGATTCGGGATCGCCATCCCGTTGATCATCACATTCGACAGCAGCGCGGGCGGCCCGACGTTTGTCGTGCTACCGTTGATGTGAACAATGTACGCCGAGCTGCCACCCTGCGTCTGGAATGCCGTTCCGGTCACCTGCAGCGCAGTATGCGTGCCGGGGTTCCATTCGATCGGGTTGTAGGAGCTCGAACGTTTGACACGCGCCGCCGTTGATCGTGTAATTGCCCTGGCCGCCGATCAGATAGCAGGGACCGCTCGTCCCCGTCTCCACGTCGGTGCTCACGTTGTTGAAGGTGTAGGAGTCAAGGCCGACGCCCGTCTCGCCATAGAGCACGAACGCGGCGTTGGTCTGCGTAGACACTCCGAGAAAGCCGCCATTCTGGACGAACGCGGAATTCAGCAGCAGGCCGCCGTAGTACGGCAGCGCCGGCATCACGAGATTATCGTTACTCGTGAGGCCCGCATTGTGACTCAACTCAAAATTGGACTGCGCGTTCGATGCGGCGTCGATATATAGCCCGCGCCACGTTCCGCCATAGGCGTTGTTTTCCGACCGGATACACTCTTCCCCACACGCGCTCATGTAATCGTCGTACAGATTCAGGTACAGCGATCCAAAATTCAGCACGCCATAGCTGCCGAGCTGTAGTTGGAGTCCTTGCACCGTGCTGTTACTCGGGCCAGTCGCAAGCTGATGCGAATGCCAGGGCAGCGAGCTAGTGAAGCCCGCCGTTTCCGGCTCGATCCGAGACGTTGCTCGTACGGGTTCCATTGATCAGCATTTGCGTGTTGCTTCCATCGGAGGCAAGCAAACTGGTCGGGGCCGTATAGTTCGACGTGTTGTACGCTTTACTGGAAATCCGGATGCCGAAAATCTGTCCGACCCAATGGTTGCCGTAGGTGAAACAATCTGTATCTTCACCGAACGGTCCCGCGGAATTACATCCGATCGTCCACTGATCCCTTGGCGTCATCACCACCGTCGCGCCCGAGGTCACGCTCGCGGACGTGTTCACCTTCGTGCCGTCGAGGAAGAAATTCATGGTGTTGGAGACGGCGTCCACATTGCATTCGATGAAATGAATCGTCGCGGGAGCGATGCTCGCGTTCGCGATCGCCGCGCTGACCGAATGCGATCCGTCGCTCATCGCGATCGAACAGGACAGCGTCGTCGTGCTCGCGCCCGGGATCATGTGAATATTGAAGGGGTTGTCTGAACCGATGCCATCGTTCCCGCTCACGTCGGTAATTTCGTAAGTCGTGCCATTCGCAAGCGTGCTGGATGGATACTGCACGAAGGCTTGGAAATCGAAACTCGTCGCACCATTCGCCATCGTCGCAGTCTGAAACCACGGCCCGGTGTCGATTCCTACTACGCTGTCTTTGAGATTGATCCACCTCGAATCGCTCGAAGTGCCGTTGCCGTTTCCCCAGTCCAATGCGGTGACGCTGCCACCGCCAAAGGTTACGGACGAGAACGGCGGATTGGACCCGCTGCCGCCCAACGTGGTGGAGTAGAAGTTAGCAGGCTCAAAGAAAAACACCGGCACGCCGCTGTTGGAACGGATGCGAGAGGTCCATGCGCCGTCGCCCCTGAGCGTGATGCCTTGAATTGCGGGGCTGCCGACGCCAGTGATCGTGAGCGGAACGTCGGGGGTGAGACAACCAACGATGTAATAGCCAAACGGAAAATACACGACCGGCGCGATCACAGGACTGCCGCCGACGTGGGCGGCCTCGGCTGCATTGATCGCGTTCTGAATCGCAGTCTGATCGCAGGTCGAGCCGTTGCCCGTCGCGCCGTACGCCTTGACGTTGAAGACGCCGTTGACCGACAGCCCTGAAATCTGGTCGGTGCCGTTGCCCGAATTTCCGGTGATACCCACTGGCCCGGTATAGCCGGACAGATTAGATCCGGAATTCAGAATGTCCCACTGACCAGTCGCTCCTGAATCCGGCCCCAAGCGTGACCGCCTGTTTGGCCAGCAAACTGAGCGAACCAGATCCGTCGATAGTGTTCGATCCACTCGGAAGGATGGTTACCGTGTTGCTCGTCGAATCAACTCGCTTGAAAACGAGCTGCATTCCCAAAGTCCACGCGGGCAACGTGTAAGTGATATCCCCCGCGGTCGCATCGAAATCGACCTGCGTATCGCCGGCGGCCCAATTCCGCTGCGTTGAGAACGTCAATATGTTCGGTTGATAGGCGAGGCCGGATATGAACGGAGAGATCCGCGACTGTCCATCAAGCCTCGCGTTCATGTCCGCCCTTACCTTGTAGCCGGAACACTGCGTCGGATCATTGGGACAGCCCGAGCCGCTCGGTTCGTCCGGGATGGGGGTGTACTGGGCGCTGGCTCTGCCGCATAGAAGCGCCAAAAGCGTCAACACAAAAAGTAACCGCAACCGCCTCATCACCACCACCCCCGCTTGTCCTGACCGGCCGTCTGATCAAAATCGGGACGCTGCTCTTGATGCCTAGAGTGCAACGTGTACGCGAGCGCGAGTGCGAGCAAAACTACGAGCGCCGCGAAAATTCCCCCCTTTCTCACCCCCGCAACCCCCTCAACAGTCGTCAGAAGTCCAAACCAGAAAGCTCACTTTCCTATGCGTAGCACGCGCGTGGCGTGCCAGAATTGAGCCGATTCGATACACTCACACCGCGCGAATGATTCGATCGTTCGTCAGCTTTCACCTCTACAATCAGCGTTTCGAGCATCGACAGGATTACGCCGGCCGACTCCGACAGGCTGACACGATGCAATCGCAACAGTTCGAACAGTCCGGGTGATTGCCAGTAATCGCGAATGTTCTGATAGATAACTGTGTCATCATCCCAGCCGCGGCGAAGACCTACCCTGACCGACTGGCGCATCACGTCGCCGCCGTAGTCGTATCGCAAGACGTGCTCGATCACGCGCTTGCGGTCGGCGGCGTAGCGCTGCTCGAGCCAGCAACACTCGCAGATCTCGTCGGCATCCCCGGTCCTGCAAACCCAGTAACCCTGTCTCGGATGGCCGTTCAGCATCGTCACGAACGGCAATAGGCAGTCGCGGCAGAAGGGCCACGAATTGTCATGTAGTGGGTCGACGCCCGAGATCTGGCGATCTTCGTCAGTGATGCGCGAGATTCGTCCGAAGCGGCGCTCATGCTCAACCAGCTCGTCAAACCGCTGCCGCGACATGGCCGGACCCGGTCTATAAGGATCGCGAACGGCGCGGCGTTCTTTCGGTGACAGCCGGGCGTACTCATCGCGGTCCACATAGCCCGGCGCTTCGACATGTATTACGTGAAGACCGAGCGTTAGGCCCTCGATCCCCTGATACCTGTAAAGGTTCTGATTCGCGATCGCGTTCAACTCGGTGCGCAGATCGTTCCGCCAGTGGGCACGTTCTCCCTGCGTTAGACTCTCAACACTCATTGCTCTCCCTTCTCTCCCTTCTCTCCGGCCGCGCGGCGCCAACCGCTGCGGCCGTTCCTTTTTTTCTACTTTTGAATCAGCGCCGGCGAGTAGGGGCTCGGCTGACTGACGCGTCCCTTCCGATCCACGCTCACTAATAGGCCGTTGGGTTTACGCACGGTGAAGCTGTGCGCGAAATCGGGCAGGATTTCATCTCCCTCGCTACAGGCAGCGAACATCGCGTCAAGCTCTTGCTCAGTCGGTGTGAAATAAACACCCTTGGTGCTAAACCACCGGATATAGTTCGCGCGCTGCACGTCGAGCGCCGGCACGTTGATTGACACCTCGCGCGTAACGATCTTTTCGGCGGGCTTTGGTAGCCCCTGGCGCGAGCGCAACGCTTCGCCGAGTTCGTCACGGAAGAGAGCGATGCGCGCGAGCGCACGATCGACGGCCTCCTCTGAGCCCAACGTGACGATCCGCCCAGTTGAATCGCTCAGCGAGAACTTCACACCCTCTTCGGTTTCGATCTTTTCAATTTCTTGAATGTCCACCTTTCAAATCTCCTTAGTTACAACGGCATCTTTCGCCGGTTCGTTTTTCACCAACTTCAACACGGGTTGTTTCGCGGCGCGCGGACCCGGCTTGCTGGCGTCGGGAGCGAACACTGAGGCGGGCAATCCATTCACCTTCTCCCGCGCTTGTTCCCGGTTCAGACCGCGCTCGCGCAGAAATTCCGTTGCGGCCGTCTTCCCCATCGGCTCCTTATCCAAAGCGTGCATCAGATCGACGACGGCATCGGCAATCTTTTGCTCCCGCGAAGCGGTCGCATCGCGTCGGGCGCCCTCGAGCGCGGCCTCTATCTCGCCCGTCACTTCGTGCATCGCCCACGGTTCATCGTCCTTCATGGAAATTTCAATGACGAAAGGATCCGGTTCTTCGGCAGATCGGAATTTCGACGGCACCACCGCCAGACGGTACGTATCGCGACGACGCCGGCGCTTTGCGCGCAGCGCCCAAGTGTGCTCGCCCGATTCGGGCAGCGATTCCCACCAAGTGTCTTTGCGGGCGTCGAGATCTAAATTGGTCGCATCGCGACATTCGAGGACGATGTCTGCGCGATCGCTCAACACGCCGGAGCCGCGGATCTTCCATCCCATTTTATCTGTGTTGCAAAGCGCGAGAACTGCCGGCCCTTTGCGCGCCACATCGAGCAGTGGCGCTAGAGCCGCGCCGGAATCACCGCCGCTGCTTTCGTCCACGCCCTCAGTCGAGGAGGACACGCTGTCAATAATGACGACGTTGAAGTCGGCGAACGGAAACGTCAACCAAGCTCGATCGGTGAGCGGCGGGGCATCCGTCCGGGTTAAGATGTGAAGATTTTCGCCGGCGGCGGACCAGCCCCAGCGAGTTCCGCGACGGCGCAATTCACGGCGCGGGTTATCCCGATCGATATAGGCTACTCGCAACTTTGGAAGCTGCTGGCTCAAGAACAGGCCGCCCGTCGCAAGCTGACCCGCTATGTGCATTGCGAGATGCGACTTACCCAGTCCACGCGGTGCTACTTTCAAGGTTAGTGATCCGGGAACGAGTATCCGGTCGATGATTGGTTCGGCATCGTCCTGGCCACGTGCGGCCAGGAAATCCGGTGCAGCCAGCGCGCGAGACCAGACTGATTTTTTCTCATCCGGCATCAGCGCTCACAAGGATCAACGCGACAGCTCTCGATCCAGAGGTCGAGCTCCGGGCGGCGATAAAAAACATGCCGCCCGATTCTGAGAAACGCGGGACCGCGTCCGCAGCCCCGATAGAATTCGAGCGTTCGCGCTGGCAGACGTAGATACTCAGCCGCTTCCGCTGTGGTCAGGAGACCCGATGAGGGTGCGGTGGCGGTCATCAGCGTCGCTCCTTGAGCCAGCGCGTAATCTCGCGCTCGCGCCAGGCGATTCGACGGAGACCGATCTTAATCGGCGCCGGAAAAACGCCGTCTCGGACCCAACGCCAGATCGACGCTCGGCTGGCGTTCCCGACGCGCGCGGCGACTTCACTAAAGGTCAGAAGTGTTTCTGACGTTTCAAGTGCGTTCATGCGCGCACCGTGCGCGTTCGCGGGCGTGCCTACAAGGCAGAATTGCGGAAGTCGGCGTCTGGCATGGGTTTAGTTATCTTTCAGAGGTTTCGAAGAGGTGCGATTCACGACCTGCCGCCGTCAAAAGTACAGTTTTTTCAAATGCTTAGGCGCAAGAAGCGAAACAGCGATCTGACAAGTGACAAGTTTGACGAGCATAGAGCCGCTTTAGAGAAGATTAGCGGCAAAGTCTCTAACGAATGTTAGGCGACGTTTACGATGACTTCGGAGTCGAACGAGATCGCGCTAAACTTGAACGATGTGCAATAGACACTTAGTTCTTACACCCGCCCCATCCCTCCGGAAGCCTGCCAGCCGCACCTGGGAGGAGATGGCCCATTCCGAACAAAGAAACGAACGTAACCGCGTCCAATCCAAGTTTTGCCGTGGCTGGTGGTCGGCGGTCTGGGAAGACGGGAAGCTGAGAATAAAGCGGCAGCTCACCGCGCCTGCTGGTACCGCGTTCGGTGCCCCAGAAAGCGGTGGCACTTTGGGAGAGCCGATCGTCGAGTACGACGGCGAGGCGATAACCGCCACCGGAATGAGCGACCTCTTGTTCGATGAGACCGTCGACATAATCGTTCAGCTCGTAAAGCTCCTCAAGGAACGAGACCGCGAATCGGGCTGGGCCTGGGTGGCCGTCAGCGGCGATTCCGAGATGGCGCGTAAGCTGCAAAGTAGATTGCGCGCCGATCGCGACGCACCCGCGATTTTTGAACCCTTAGTCTGACTTCCTCGACGGCAGCAATTCGAAGTTTCCGGAAACCCGTCTGCCCCAACGTCTTCCTACTCTCAATTGATGCGCTATCTTCGTTTGTTGAGCGCACTAATTATTATTCAAAGACCTCCTCTCTCCCAATCGCTTCGATCAACGCAATTACTGCCGTGCCTGTGACAGAGGGACGGCAGGAATTCACGCGTAGGAAACTCAATAACGCGTACGCGTTCAAGAATCGCGTGGCGCGAGTCTCGATTTTCGTCAGCACACTTTTTCGTGAATCGGTCAGGCGCGTATTTTCGTGAGAGTACCAATCACAGCCCGCGCTCGTGCAAACCAAGCGTCGAGCTGGAAACCATTGTCGAGCATGGGTTTTTGCGCACCGCCTACAAACGCCGCGCCTACAGTACGCCTACAATTTCGGCGATACCGGACGACCGCGAAATAAGGCGTGCCAACCATGTGATATTTAAGGGAAAATGGAGCGGGTGATCGGTTTCGAACCGACGACCTCGTGCTTGGCAAGCACGCGCTCTACCAACTGAGCTACACCCGCTCTCCAACCCGGTAGATCGAATCCACTTGATTATCCGGCGCAAGCGCGCCTGTCAAATTACCGCCCGCTTGCCCGCCGCCGCAACCACCGGCTTCGGGCGCAGCTCTCTGACCACGCGCACGTAGTAATCGACGCCCGACCATACGCTCACGCCCATCGCGAGCCACAGGATGAACATCCCGGCCGCGAAGAAATCGACGTGCAGGTACGTGTAATGAATCAGCAGGCCGTGAATCGCGATCGCCTGCAGCGTCATCTTGTATTTGCCGAGCTCTTCGGCGCCGACGATCAGCCCCTCGGCCGCCGCGACCGCGCGCAGCCCTGTCACCATTATTTCGCGCGTCACCAGCACCACCACCATCCACGCCGGCACGTGCGGCGATGCGCGCCATCCCGGCGAGCATGATCAGCGCGGTCGTCACGACCAGCTTGTCGGCCATCGGATCGAGAAATTTGCCGAGCGTCGTGACGTAGTCGTAGCTGCGCGCCAGGTAGCCGTCGAAAAAATCGCTGACCGTCGCGAAGAAGAACACGCCCGCCGCCGCCCACGACGCCTCCGGCCCGGTGTGCATCAGAATCCAGATCAGCACCGGCGCGGTCGTGATGCGGAACAGCGTGACAATATTTGGCGGCGTCATCGGCACGGGGATTGGCCTTCAGCCCTTAGACGAATCTTCGGCGTTTTCGTTTCGATTCGCGCCCTCAAGAATATTGGAATCGGCTGGAGGGGGCAAATCGCAGTATCGCGATCGTCTTGACTGGCCGCGCTCAGACCGAGTAGCGTCAAATTGACACAACGAGGCCAACCTGATGAGGCATAACGCGCAACTGTTCAGCGACTTCCTGGTAATCGGCGGCGGCATCGCCGGCCTGACCTTCGCCCTCAAGGCGTCCGAGGTCGGATCCGTCACCGTCCTCACCAAGGCCGGCAGCTCCGAGGCTAACACCGCGTACGCGCAGGGCGGTATCGCGAGCGTATGGAGCGTCGACGACTCGTTCGAATCGCATATCGAGGACACCCTGCGCGCGGGCGCCGGTCTGTGCGATCGCGCCGCCGTCGAGACCATCGTGCGCGAAGGTCCCGAGGCGGTGCGCGAGCTGATCCGTCTCGGCACTCGCTTCACCCGCGTCGAGAACACCGGAACCGACGACAACGAAATCGAATACGATCTCGGCCAGGAAGGCGGACATAGCCATCGGCGCGTGCTGCATGCGCAGGACCTGACCGGCCGCGAGATAATGCGCGCGCTGACCGAGGCCGCCGCGGCGCGCAAGAATATCCGCACGCTCGAAAATCACGTCGCGATCAATCTGCTGGTCGAGACTCCGAGCGCGGGCAAGCCCGGTGAATGCTGGGGCGTCTACGCGCTCGATCGCGACACGCACGAAATCCGCAAGGTGATTTCGCGCGCCACGATGCTGGCGACGGGCGGCGCCGGCAAGGTCTATCTCTACACGACCAATCCCGACATCGCGTCCGGCGACGGCGTCGCGATGGCGTATCGCGCGGGCGCATCGGTCGCGAACCTCGAGTTCTACCAGTTCCATCCCACCTGCCTGTACCATCCCGCCGCCAAATCGTTCCTCATTTCCGAGGCGCTGCGCGGCGAGGGCGCGATCCTCAAATTGCCCGACGGTACCGCGTTCATGAAGCGCTACCATCCGGACGCCGAGTTGGCGCCGCGCGATGTGGTTGCGCGCGCGATCGATTCCGAGATGAAGCGTCACGGCCTCGACTTCGTGTATCTCGATTTGAGCCATCGCGAGGCCGATTTCATCAAACGGCGCTTCCCCAATATCTTCAAGCGATGCTTGAGTTTTGGCTACGACCTCACCAAGGGCCCGATCCCGGTCGTGCCTGCGGCTCACTATATGTGCGGCGGCGTGCAGACCGACCTCGACGGTCGCACCTCGATTCCGCGGCTGTACGCGGCCGGCGAAGTCGCGATGACCGGGCTGCATGGCGCCAATCGCCTCGCGTCGAACTCGCTGCTCGAGGCCGCGGTGATGGGCCGTCGAGGGTTCGCGTCGGCGCGTGAGATCGTCACGTCGGGTGGCGGCGCTCCGCCCGAATTTCCCGAATGGGATCCTGGGCGCGCGATTCGCTCCGAAGAACGCGTGATGATCACGCAGAGTTGGGACGAGATTCGCCGCCTGATGTGGAACTACGTCGGCATCGTGCGCAGCGACCGCCGCCTCGAGCGCGCGCTACGCCGAATCCTGATGGTCAAGGACGAGATCCACAGCTACTACTGGGACCATCTGCTCGACGCCGACACGATCGAGTTGCGCAACCTCGCGAAGGTCGCCGAGCTGGTCGTGCGATCCGCGATGAGCCGTCGCGAGTCCCGCGGCCTGCATTACAACATCGATCATCCCGAAACCGGCGGCCCCGAATTCGTGCATCCGACGGTTCTGCAAAAGCCTTCAGATCAGATCTGAAACTTGGGGCGTGGTTTCACTGAAAAAAGAGGTGAAGATGTACTCGGACTACAAGAGTCCGTTCGCCTACCTCGCCTTCGATCCCGCGTTCGCACTCGAAGCCCGATATCGCATCCGCCTGCGATGGATCCCGTTCCAGCTTCGCATCAAGGGCAAGGGCGAGCGCAGTCAATACTCCGAGTACAAGGCGCGCTACTCGTACCTCGACGCCCGCCGATGGGCCAACCAGCGCGGCCTGACAATCCGCGGCCCGCTGAAAGTCTACGACACGACGCCCGCACTAATCGGCGGCCTCTTCGCCGATCAACAAGGCCGCCTGCTCGACTACAGCCGCAAAGTCTACGAATTATTCTTCAAGCGCGAACTCGAAGCCGATCAGCCCGACGCGGTAGCAAAGGTGATCGCCGATCTCGGCATGTCAGCGGATGACTACCGCGAATATCTCTCCGGCGATGGCGCCCTCGCCTACCAACGCGCCCAGGAAGAAGCCGCAAACGATCACGTCTTCGGCGTCCCGCTCTTCATTTTCGAGAACGAACCTTTCTGGGGCCACGACCGTCTCCCAGTGCTGGAGGAGCGGCTCACCAATTTGGGCCTAGCCGTCTGATCCCCTCCTCCACCGTTGGAGGAGGGTTAGGGTGGAGGACCAATTGCTGCGCGCCTGCCTGACGCGCAGCAAGCACTACCTTTGCTTCCCTCTCTTCGGCGTGTGCCTCAGCACTTCCATGATCCTTTCAACCACTGAATCGACATCGCTCAATACTTCGGAGTTCCAGAATCGCAACACTCGACATCCATAGTTGCTCAGAAACGCGCTCCGGCGTTCGTCTCTCTGTTCTTGATCCGCGTGTTGCGACCCATCGACCTCGATGATCAAGTCCGCTTCCAGGCAAATGAAATCGACGAAGAAAGGCCCGATCGAATACTGCCTGCGGAACTGGAAGCCATCGAGTTGCTTGTTGCGCAGCCGCGACCAGAGCTTCTGTTCTGCATCAGTAGCGCTGACTCGAAGGCCGCGTGCCGTATCGCGTGGGAGTGTTGGCTTGGAAGCCATGTGCGCGTACCGAAGAAATCGCGGCGCAACAGACAATCGCGCCACGAAAGGTCCTCCACCCTAACCCTCCTCCAACATCGGAGGAGGGTATCAGAACTACGCTACTGGCGCGGGCTGTCTTGCGGGATTCGGCTCGTATGAGAACGCCAGCTTGTCGCCGTCGAGGTCTGCTGTCGCTTTGCCGCCCTTCGTCAGCTTGCCGAAGAGAACCTGGTCCGCCAGTTCACGCGCGATCTCGTTTTCGATCAGGCGTCCGAGCGGACGCGCGCCGAACCTTGGATCGTGACCGTGTTCAGCCAGCCATTTCTTTGCGGCCGGCGTCACCGTCAGCGTGACCTTTTGCTTGTCGAGGCGCTCTTGCAGCTCTGCGATGAACTTGTCGACCACGCGTTCCATCGTTGCCGGGCTCAGCGGCGCAAAGTCGATCGTCGCCGACAGGCGATTGCTGAACTCGGGCGAGAACATCCGCTCGAGCACGTTCTTCGGATCGCCCTGCCCCAATCCGCCGTGGAAGCCGATCATCGCGCGCGACAGTTCCTGCGCGCCGGCGTTGGTCGTCATCACGAGGATCACGTTGCGGAAATCCGCCTTGCGCCCGTTGTTGTCGGTGAGCGTCGCGTGATCCATCACCTGCAGCAGGATGTTGAACAGGTCGGGATGCGCCTTTTCAATTTCGTCGAGCAGCAGCACCGCATGCGGCGTCTTGTTGATCGCGTCGGTCAGCAGGCCGCCCTGGTCGAAGCCGACGTATCCCGGCGGCGCGCCAATCAACCGCGATACCGTGTGCCGCTCCATGTACTCGCTCATGTCGAAGCGGATGAACTCGACGCCCATCACCTTCGCCAGCTGGCGCGCCACTTCGGTCTTGCCGACGCCCGTCGGTCCCGCGAACAGAAACGCGCCGACCGGCTTGTCCGGATGACTCAGGCCCGAGCGCGCGAGCTTGATCGCGCGAGCGACCGAGTTGATCGCCTCGTCCTGGCCGAACACCGCCTGCTTCATATCTTCGTCGAGCGTCTGCAGCCGTCCGCGATCGGTCGCCGACACTGTGCGCTCCGGAATCTTCGCCATCCGCGCGACCGTGCGCTCGACGTCGCGCGTGCCGACTGTCACCGGCTCCGTCGTCCCAGTGCCGCGCAGATGGCCCGCGACGCCCGCCTCGTCCATCACGTCGATCGCTTTGTCCGGCAGGAAGCGGTCGTTGACGTATCGCGCCGACAGCTCGACCGACAATCGAATCGCCGAATTCGTATAGCGAACATTGTGATGCTTCTCGTAGTACGACTTGATGCCGTTGAGAATCTGCACCGCTTCGTCCTGCGTCGGCTCAACGACGTCGATTCGCTGGAAGCGCCGCGCGAGCGCCTTGTCCTTGTCGAACGAGCGTTTGTATTCCTGGTAGGTCGTCGATCCGATACAGCGCAGGTCGCCCGACGCGAGCGCCGGCTTGAGCAGGTTCGACGCGTCCATCGTGCCGCCCGACGCCGCTCCAGCGCCGACAATCGTGTGGATCTCGTCGATGAACAAAATCCGTTTCGAGTCGCCGACCACAGCCTTGATAACGGCCTTGAGCCGCTGCTCGAAGTCGCCGCGAAAGCGCGTACCCGCCAGCAGCGCGCCCATGTCGAGCGCGTAAATCTCGACGCCCTTCAGCGCGTCGGGCACGTCGCCGTTGTGAATCGCGAGCGCGAGTCCTTCGGCCAGCGCCGTCTTGCCGACTCCAGCCTCGCCGACAAATACGGGATTGTTCTTGCGTCGGCGCAGTAGCACATGCATCGCGCGCTCGAGTTCCTTCTTGCGGCCGACCAGCGGATCGATTTTTCCGTCCGCCGCGCGCTTGGCGAGGTTGATGGCGTATGTGTTGAGCGCCTTCGACGGCGACATCTTGCGCTCGCCTTCGTCGTCGCCGCCGCCCTCATGCTCATGGCCTTCGTGCTCGATCGAGTCCTTGCCGTCCGGTTCGTCGCCGTCCTCGTCGTCTTCGGCGCCCGCCTTCGACACGCCGTGCGAGATGAAATTGATCACGTCGAAGCGCGTGACGTTTTGCTCCTGTAGAAAGAAAATTGCCGGCGATTCGGTCTCGTGGAACATCGCGACCAGCACGTTGCCGCCCGTAATTTCCTGGCGGCCCGCGGACTGCACATGCAGCGCCGCACGCTGGAGCGCCCGCTGCACCCCGATCGCATAGCGCGGCGAGACTTCTTCGGCCTTGGGCATCCGCTCGACCTGCTCGTCGAGGTAATGCGCGAGCTTGCGCCGCAGCGCGTCCAAATCCGCGCCGCAGCTCTTGAGAATCGTGGTCGTCGTCACGTCATGGAGCATCGCGAACAGCAGATGCTCGAGTTGCACGAACTCATGGCGACGGTTTACTGCTTCGGTCATCGCAAGTTGCAGGGTTACCTGCAGTTCACGGCTGATCATGATGTTGTTATTCGGTGAAGCCATCGATGCTATAGCCTGTCACTCCTTTTCCATCACGCATTTGAGCGGATACTCGGCCTGGCGCGCGAGTTCCTCGACCGTGTGCGTCTTGGTCTCCGCGACTTCGAACGGATACACGCCCGCGACGCCCATCCCGTTCTGATGCACATGGAGCATGATGCGGGTCGCGTCGGCATGCGGCTTGTGAAACACCGCTTTGAGAACTTCGACGACGAATTCCATCGGGGTGTAGTCGTCGTTGAGCAAAATCACCTTGTAGAGAGGCGGTTTCGCGGTCTTCGACTTGGTGCGGGTCTTGCGCTCAGTTACAGTGTCGCCATCGCCGGAGCGGCCGTCGTCATTGCCGTCACCGTCGGTGATTCGCGCCAGGATTTTGCGCACGAAATCCGCCATCGCACCTCTGTCGCTCGGAGCGCCTCGCTCCGTCTGATAAATATAATAACAAATTCGCCGATGCCTAGTGAGCATCGGAATAAATCGCCTCAGTTGCCACAGGTCTGATATTTTGATCGTCCTGAAACCGAAATGAATGACTCAGCGCCGCGGCTCGATGTCGCAATCGTCGAGGGTATCGACAAGATTTCGCGCGAGGCGTGGGACGGTCTGCTCGCGCCCGACGACTCGCCGTTCGTCGAATGGGACTGGCTGCGCGCGATGGAACAATCGGGGTCGGCGGCGCGCGACACCGGATGGGCGCCGTACCATCTGATCGTACGGCAGGGTCCGAGGAAACAGATCGTCGCCGCGTGCCCGCTCTACCTGAAGACTCACAGCATGGGCGAGTTCGTGTTCGACCACGGGTGGGCCGACGCAGCCGAGGGCGCCGGTATCCGCTACTTCCCGAAGATTCTGGTCGGTGTGCCGTTCACGCCGCATACGGGGCGCCGATTTCTCACGGCGCCGGGAGCTGATCGCGCGGGGCTGATCAATCTGCTTGGGCTCGCGCTCACTTCGATCTGCGAGGACAACAAGCTTTCGTCGGTGCACGTGAACTTTTGCGAGCCGGACGAAGCGGCGGCGCTGGCGCCGATCGGATTCATGGAGCGGCTCGGCTACCAGTATCATTGGCATAACGCGGGCTTCGCGACGTTCGACGATTACCTCAACCGGCTCAAGCACAAGCGGCGCACGGCGGTGCGTCACGAGCGCGCGGCGATGGACGACCAGGGCGTGCATATCCGCGTGATCGCGGGCGAGGAAATCCCGGACAAGCTGTTCGCCGAGATGTACCGAATCTACTGCTCGACGATCGAGAAGCTGTATTGGGGGCGGAGATATCTCACGCCGGATTTTTTCGATCTGATTCGCAAGACGTTCAAGCGCAACATGGTTTTTATCGGGGCGTACGCGGGGCGCGAGTTGATTGCGGGTGCGGTCAACCTGGCGAAGGCGAACGTGATGTACGGGCGCTACTGGGGATGCTTCCGCGACGTGCGCTTCCTGCATTTCAATGTTTGCTACTACGCGGGAATCGAGTATTCGATTCTGAAGGGCATCCAGCGCTACGAGCCCGGTGCGGGCGGCGAATACAAATGGCTGCGCGGATTCGATCCGGCGCTGACGCGGAGTATTCACTATGTGGCGAATCCGGATCTCAAGCGCGCGATTGCGGGATTTCTGAAACGCGAGCGGCACGAAGTCGAACGATGGATCGTCGCGGGCAAGGAGCGGAGCCAGTTGAAACCGCCGCCCCCGTCAGATCAGGAATCGGAGTAAAGATTACGCAATCTCGCGGAGGTTGGTGGGCGGCGCGGGGAAGTCGAGTTCGGGCGCCGGCTCGCCGGTCAGATTCGTCACGCGATTGCGATAGCGGTTGAGGTGGCCCTTGGCGACTTCGAACGCATCCTGCGCTTTCGACAGTGACTTGCCGAGCGCCTCGAACTGATTCTCGAAGTGGCCGAATGCGCTCTGCGCTTTTTTCAGTTCCTCGGTCGCGCGTTCGTGGCCCTTCGCATACTCGTACATCTTGAAGACCATCTGGATCGACTGCAGCGTCACGATCAGCGTGTTGGGCGAGACGGGATACACGCGGCGCTGGTTGAGCCAGTTGCTCAAGTCGGCGTTGAGGACGGCCTCCATGTAGAGCGTTTCGCTCGGCAGGTACATCAGGGCCATGTCGGTGGTGCCGGCTTCGGGGCGGATGTAGCCGGCGATGCGCTTGGCCTGCTCCTTCATCACGCGCTCGAACTCGACGCGGGCGTCGTCGATGGCGTTGGGATCGTTGGTGTCGAACAGCGCGAGGACCTGCTCGCGCGGGAACTTGGCGTCGATCGGCAGATTGCGGTCGGGGAATTTTATGATTGCGTCGACGCGGCCCGAGCCTTCGCCGCCGGGCGAGGCCTGCAGGTCGTACATGTGGCGCGGGAGGAAATCTTCGAGCAGGCGCTCGAGGCCTTGCTCGCCAAAGCGGCCGCGCAGATGCGGCATCTTGAGGAGGCTGTTGAGATCGTTGATCGACGCGCCGATCACGCCGAGGTTTTTCAATTGCTCCTGCGCTTCGTTGAGGTGGTTCTGGACTTTCTCGAACTGGGCGAAGCCGTCCTTGATGTTCTGATCGAGCTTGAGCTGGACGGTGTTGGTGATGGCGGCGAGTTTTTCGCCGACGTCGGAGCGGATGCCCTCGATGCTGTCGCGGGTCTGGGTGGTGAGCGCGGCAATTTCGAGTTTCAGCGAGTTGGCCTGCTCCTGGCGGCCGGTGGAGAGGTGGCGCTCGAGCGCGGCGTTGAGGTTGAGGAAGCCGTCGGAAAGGCGGTCGGCGGTACTGAGATTGAGATCGCCTTGCGCCTGCTGGAGGCGGCCGGCGAGATCGGTGCGGGTGCTGGTCAGTTTCTCGTCGAGGTTGCGCGCGAGCGAATCGAGGCGATCGGCGAGATCGGCGAAGGAGTTTTTGGCGGGGAGCGCGCGCAGTTTTGCGATTACGAAGAGGAGCGCCGCGATCGTCATGACGCTCAGGACAAGTAATGCCATCACCACAGTTTCCGACTCCATCAAAGCCACCTCCTACGCCATCCGATCGAGATTGTAGTCTTCGATTGGGGTGGCGTCGAATCTCAGTGTGGATAGTTTAGCCAAGGGGGATGACAACGGTTGTCGGTTGAGGAGATTCCGGCAGTTTGGTCCTCCACCCTAACCCTCCTCCATCGTGGGAGGAGGGAATTTGGAGAAGGAAGCGGAATCTTGAATCGCGCGAGGCGCGCTGTAAGCGGACCCTCACCTTCGATCCTCTCCTCACAAGGAGAGGGGAAGAACGGGCTCTCCCGCACCGACCTTGATGATGCTACTGTCTCGCGTCATCGAGTCGGCGGCTGCCGGCCATTGAAATCCTATAATTCAGTTGACGAGGTCCTATGTCTAAGAGTCTCTTCCTGTCCACAATCCTCCTGGCGCTCGCCGCAGCGCCCCTGGCTGTTCGGTCCGCCTTTGCCGCGAACGAGGTCACCACGCCAAGCGGCCTGCGCATTATCGACACGAAGCCGGGCACCGGACCCGTGCCGCAGGCGGGCCAGACCGTGACGGTCAATTACACCGGCTGGCTGTTCGTCGACGGCAAGAAGGGCCAAAAATTCGACAGCTCGCTCGACCGCAACCAGCCGTTTTCATTCACGATCGGACAGGGCCAGGTTATCAAGGGCTGGGACGAAGGCGTCGGCACGATGCACGTCGGCGGCACGCGCACACTGATCATTCCGCCGGATCTCGGCTATGGCGCGCGCGGCGCCGGCGGCGTAATCCCACCGAACGCGACGCTGATATTCGACGTCGATCTGATCAGCGTGAAGTAGCGGCGCTTCGATACGCGCGAATCGGTCGCTCCTGCTATCGTGACCTGGTACGGGGGCGATTCTTGAAAGACCTGCTTACCAAGGGCTCGATTCCGATTCTGCTTGGAACCGGCGGGGTCGGGAAGACGACGATCGCCGCGGCGCTGGCGCTCGCGGGCGCATCCGCTGGTCTGAACACTGCCGTCATCACGGTCGATCCGTCGGAACGGCTGCGCGACGCGCTCGGGCTCGCGCGCCTGGGGGGCCATCCGACGCGAATTGGCGCGCGCCAACTCGCGGCCGCCGGGCTCGACGCGAGTCTCGAGCTGTCGGCGATGATGCTCGACGTGTCGGGGGCGTGGGACGATATGGTCGAGCGCTTCGTCGCCGATCCGGCGACACGCCGGAGGGTTTTCGAGAATCCATTTTACAAAAGCCTGACGGCTGAATTTGCGGGTGCGGATGCGTTTGCGGCACTGCAGCGGCTGTATGACCTCCATCAGGCGGGCGCGTTCGAGCTGGAAGTGGTCGACACGCCGCCCGCGTCGCATTCGTTCGAATTCCTGCAAGCGCCGGCGCGGATGATTCGGCTGCTCGATTCGCGGACCGCGCGATGGCTGTTTACGCCGTCGCTCTCGGTTGGGCGGATCGCGATGAAGGTGGCGAACGAGGCGGCGCGATTCGTCGTGCGCGAGATCGAGCGGTTTGCCGGCGGCAACGTGCTCTCGACGATCACGGATTTTTTCGCGGCGATGGCGAAGAGTATGGACGCGATCGTCGATCGACTGCAGAAGACCGAGGCGCTGCTGCATTCGCCGGCCGTCAGGTTCGTGATGGTGACGACGGCCGAGCCGGACCGGATACGGCAGGCGCGGGAGCTGCTCGCGCAGATGGAGGCAGAGGGGCTGAAGCTGTCGGCTATCGTGATCAACAGGTTCCTCGACGAGCGCACGTGGTCGAGTGTTGCGGATTCCGGTGAGCGTCCGCTGAGTCATCTGGCGGAGATTTCGGAGCTGAGAAAATCGATTGCTCGGGATGGCGCCGAGGCGAACGGGTTCGGGCGGCTGGTGAACCATTTCGAGGGCTATCGCGCACGGACGCTTGGAGAGATCGAGCGAGTGGCGGCGTTCGCGCGGGAGTTGCCGAAGGGGGTGAGGCTGGCGATTGCGCCCGAGATCGAGGCGGGGGTGCGGGATTTGGCGGCGCTGTCGCGGGTCGCGAGCTATGTAATGTCGGGCGCCGCGATACTGAAGAAGTTGGAACTGGCGGCGAAGGGACTGATCGCGACGGAGGAAAGCAAGAATTAATCGCCTGCGCGGCGGGCGGCAGGGGTGACCCCTGCACCCAGTGTTAAAAGAGAAATCGCGAAATCGCGCGGACGCGCTTTCGCTCAAGTTGGGGGGAGGCTGCGTGAGGCGCGACGCGAACATGGATTGTGGTCGAATCCGGAACCCTTGTATCTGGGAACCGGGGTATGAAGATAGCGGCGGGGGCGGCAGACCGCAGGACCCTGGGTCTGGGAAGGCCGAAGGTGAGCAAGGATCGCCGCGTCCGCGAGCTAACGCGTCCACAGCCCGAACAGTTGACAGGGCCGCGCCGCAAGCGGCGCGAGCCCGCATTGGACAAGGAAGGGTAGGACGCCAACCGAGGAGCGGGACGATGGCAGAAGCAGCGTACGTTGGGATCGATGTGAGCAAGGCGGAGTTGGTGGTGGCGGTGCGGCCTTCGGGCGAGCGCATGACGCTTGCCAACGACCGCGCCGGAATTAAGCGCCTGGTCGGGCGCCTGGATGAACTTAAGCCGCAGTTGGTGGTGGTGGAAGCGACCGGCGGGCTGCAGCGCCAGCTGGTGGCGGCGTTGTGGCTGGCGGGGATCGCAGTGGCGGCGGTCAATCCGTCGTGGGTGCGCAACTTTGCCAAAGGCCACGGGGTCAGGGCCAAGACCGATCGCAAGGACGCCGAGCTGCTGGCGCTGTTTGCAGAACGGGAACGGCCCGAGCCACGGCCACCGGCCGACGCCGAGACCCAGGCGTTGCAGGAACTGGTGATGCGGCACGAGCAGTTGCTCGAGATGCTGGTGGCGGAGAAGCAGCGCCTGGCCCGCGCTTCAAACGCGATGCGCAAGGAACTGCGCCATCACATCGCGTATCTGGAGGGACGCATCAAGGAGGCCGAAGAGGACATCGACAAGACCGTGCGCCGCTCCGATGCATGGCGGCGCAAGAGCGAGATCGTGCGCAGCGTGCCGGGCTTCGGTAAAGCGTTCTGCGCGATGGTGCTGGCCAAAGTGCCGGAGCTGGGCACGCTCAACCGCAAGCAGATCGGCGCATTGGTGGGCGTGGCGCCGATGCCCGACGATAGCGGCAGCCGCCATGGTCGGCGGATGATCGCCGGCGGACGGTTCGAGGTCCGCAACAAGCTCTACATGTGCGCGATGGTCGCGGCGCGCCGCAACCCGGTGCTCAAGCAGTTCTATGAGCGGCTGGTCGCGCGCGGCAAGCCCAAGAAGCTGGCGCTGGCCGCGGTGATGCGCAAGCTCATCGTGACCCTCAATGCCATGATCAGAACCAACACCCTATGGAGGCCGCCATGCCCGCATGCGAGCGTCGGAGAAAATTAAAAAATCGGCGCGTTGTCCACAAGTCCACAGGCGGGGTCCTCCCAGCGACCCCACCGCCTGTGGACCCTGTGGGCAACGCGCCGCCACCATCCCTCAATACAGTTGCTCACCTAACCTCTCCCGTGAAAATAACGGGCGAGGGATCAGACGGCGGCGCCCGCATGACATTCGCTGAAGAAGCCGGAGTGAGTCTGTAAGCCGGGTTCTGTGCCCTTGCGGGCGGCGATCATTCCTCTAGGCCGGTGATTGCTCATCGGCTCGTGCGACCATACCCGAGGCCTTAAGAGCGGGCCGCTCAGCCTCCTATTTGGTCTTGCTCCGGATGGGGTTTGGCATGCGCGCCCGATTACTCGCGCGCCGGTGGGCTCTTACCCCGCCGTTTCACCCTTACCCTTGCGGGCGGTTTATTTTCTGTGCCACTTTCCGCGGATCGCTCCGCGCCGCCGTTAACGGCCATCCTGCCCTGTGGAGCCCGGACTTTCCTCTTCCCATCGAAGGGAAGCGATCGCCCGACTCACTCCGGCGACGTTAGAGTAGCATCTTTTGGAGCGGTATCGAGCTTGGTCGTAGAAATGGGCGCATCGCGGAACCTCTCCCCTAGCCCCTCTCCCTTCAGAGAGGGGAACAGAAGGAGGCGCGCTGACCCTTACAGGAAGAAGGGAAGATCCTTGTGTCATTCTGAGCGAAGCGAAGAATGACACAAAGACGAAGAGCGGAAGAGGTCAGACCAGCTTTCCTGCTGACACAACTTGCGGGCCGGGGTAATGCTGATCGTACTTCATTGAAATGTGAGGTGATGAATCATGAAATCCGTTCGGGTTAAGCAGGCTAAGGGGCCTTTCGAACTTTTTGATGAGAAGATTGGCGAGCCCGCGCGCGGGCAGGTTCGGATCAAGGTTCAGGCGTGCGGGGTTTGTCATAGCGACGTGTTTACCAAGGAAGGCGAGTGGCCGGGGATAACGTATCCGCGATCGCCGGGGCATGAGATTGCCGGCGTGGTCGAAGCGATTGGCGAAGGTGTGGCGGATTGGAAAGTGGGCGAGCGGGTCGGTGTCGGATGGCATGGCGGGAACTGCTTTCGATGCGATCCGTGCCGGCGCGGCGATTTTATCAATTGCAAATTTTTCAAGATTCCCGGAATCAGTTACGACGGCGGTTACTCGGCGCATGTGATCGCGCCCGTCGAGGCGCTCGCGCGTATTCCCGACGCGCTCAAGCCGGAAGAGGCGGCGCCGCTGATGTGCGCGGGGATCACGACGTTCAATGCGCTGCGGCATAGCGGGGCCGGGCCGGGCGACCTCGTGGGAATCCAGGGGATTGGCGGCCTTGGGCATCTGGGAATCCAGTTTGCGGCGAAGTTCGGATACAACGTCGTCGCGATCGGACGGGGCGAGGACAAGCAGGCGCTGGCGCTCAAGCTGGGCGCGCGGTGTTATATCGACACTGGCAGGCAGGACGTGGGCGCAGAGTTGAACAAGGAAGGCGGCGCCGCCGTGATTCTCGTGACCGCGCCCGACGCGAAGGCGATCGGTGCGCTGGTGGACGGTCTCGGCGCGCGCGGCCGATTGGTCGTCGTCGGGGCGAGTGCAGAGCCATTCGCAGTCTCGTCGTTCCAGCTGATTAGCGCACAGCGCTCGATTATCGGATGGCCGGCGGGGACATCGAAGGATTCGGAGGATACGCTGAAGTTCGCGGCGCAGACGGGAGTGCGCGCGATGATCGAGACGTTTCCGATCGAGCGGGCGGCCGAGGGATACGAGAAGATGATGACGGGCAAGGTGAGGTTTCGCGCGGTGCTGACGCATTGAAAAATCCGGCAGCTCTCACGATTCTACTTGTTCGGCATGCGGAGCCAGTCGCGCCGGGCACTGCGGGCTTCGACGAATTCACGCGGCCGCTGACCGCGAAAGGGATGCGTGATGCGGAACAGTTGGGCGAGACGCTCGCGGGGATAAGGATCGATGGCGCTTACTCGAGTCCCTACCTGCGTGCTCGGCAGACTATCGAGCCGATTGCGCGGACGCGCGGACTGGAAATCGAGACTGTCGACGATTTACGTGAGAGGTTGTTGTCGGCGGTCGACACGGCGGACTGGAGAGCGCATCTGCGGCGATCGTGGAACGACTTCGACTATGCGGCCAACGGTGGTGAAAGCGGCCGCGTCGCTCAGGCGCGAATGATGGGAGTGCTCGACGCTATAGCGTCGAGCCACTCGGCGAGTACAGTGATCGTCGCGAGCCATGGGAATCTGATCGCGCTCGCGATGCACGCGGTCATGGCGGGCGTCGATTATGAATTCTGGGAATCGATTCCCACGCCCGCGGTGTTCAGATTGATCCGCGAGGGGGATCGCTGGACGGTCTCGGCCAAGGAAGATTCGGCGAAATAAATTCGTCCTACTGTTACGTAGGACGGAATTTATTCCGTCAACCTGCACCCCCTGCCCTCTACGAGCTTTCCTTCTCCGCCGCCGGCTCCTCGTAGTACAGGACGCGCTGGCAGTTCGGGCAGAAGTGGATCTGCAAATGCTTCTGGATCTCGTTGTAGAGCTGGGGCGGCAGCCGCATCCGGCATCCCTGGCAGGTCCCGCCCTTCGCCAGCGCGACCGCAACGCCCGCGCGACGGCTGAAGATCATCTGGTAGCGCGAAAGCAGATTCCCATCGACGTTCTCGGCGACTTTCTCGCGCGCCTTGCGGGTCTTGCCGATATTGCTCTTCAGCTCCTCGACTTCCGCCGCGATCTCCTTTTCCGCCGCCGTCTGATCGACACGGCCTTTCGCGATCGCTTCGGTGAGATCCTTGATGCGCGCCGTCCTCGCGTCCGCGCCTTCCATCGAGGTGAGCAACTCGCTCTCGAGGCGCTGATTGGTCTCGCGGAGGGACTCGATCTCGTGGGTCAGCGCCTGCAACTCCTTGTCGTTGCGAATCAACGTCAGGCGCATCCGCTTGTTGCGGATTCTGACTTCGCCTTCGGCCAGCTCGCGCTCGGCCTTCTTGCGCGCGGTGGTGATTTCCTTGTCCTGTTCGGTAAGGCGATCGAGTTCAACCTGGTTGGCCTGGTTCTCGAGGCGAAGCTGGTCAACCCGTCCGGCAATCGAGTTAAGCGATTGCTCCAACCCTTGCAGTTGCCGGTCGATGATCTGAAGATCCATCAGCCGGTTTATCTCTTCACGCAATTCGTTCCTCCGCTAAAGTTGTGCGCGTCGCGCAGAGTTTTTTGTTCGTCATTGCGATAGCCCGCCGGTGTCACCGCGGGCACGAATGGTATGGGCCCACCAGGATTTGAACCTGGGACCAGCCGGTTATGAGCCGGCAGCTCTGAACCTGGCTGAGCTATGGGCCCTTCGAGATGCATCAGGCTCCAATGATGGTAGCAAGTTCGCGCGGCAACCTTAAGGGCTGATCGTTTAAACATTCGTTCAACTTACGTGCATATGAGCGGTCACGCGCCGCGGCCCTCGCGCCCCACGAAGCTCATAAACAAATCCACGGTCGTGCCGACTCCATCTTCATCACGAATCTGCTCGCCGAGAACGGAAGCGCGTTGACGCATCGCGGAGTCCGATGTCGCTTGACGAATTGCGGCGGCGAGGAGTTCGGCGGTGAGTTCGCGAAATGGAATCGCGCGAGGCCCGACTCCGAGCGCCTCGATCCTCCTAGCCCAGTTCGGCTGGTCCGCAACAAACGGCGTGACAATCGACGGCACTCCTGCGCGAAGGCCGGCGCCGGTCGTGCCCGCGCCGCCATGGTGAACGACTGCGCTCATCCGCGGGAAAAGCCAACTGTGCGGAACGCTCTCAACGCCGAACGCATATTCCGGCAGCTTGCGATCCTCGCCGATACCCGCCCAACCTGACAACAGGACGCCGCGCTGATGCGACAACTCCAGCGCCTTCAGGATAAGCTTCAGCGTGTCCTCGGCGCTGCCGCTCGGCATGCTGCCGAAGCCTACGTACACGGGCGGAGGTCCGCTCTCCAAAAAGGCGACGAGATCAGGCGGCGGCGTCCATCCCGGCGGCGGATCGGAAAACCAGAATCCCGTGACGTGGATGCCGGCGGGCCAATCCGCGGGACGAGGAATCACGGTGGGACTGTAGGCATAGTAGAGCGGCGTGCGTTCCAGTTGACGGGCGGAAGGTCCCCAGAACGGCAATCGCGGAAGGCCGAGCAGTTCGCCGCGCATCTTGTTGTCGAAATTGCGGGATACTTGCCAGATAAATTGTTCCGTGATTCGCCAAATCAGCGAATCGATTATCGCGCCGCGTTCCTTGCCGCCACCAATGAGAAAGCTGGGGAAAGCAGCCGTCCTCGTAAGCGGCATGAACATCGCGGCTGCGGAGGGGACGCCGGCTTTCTCCGCGATGCTGTAAAAGGGAATCCAGCTGCTCTTGTAGATGATCGCGTCGGCGCCCTCGACGGCGCGGATGGCATCGGTGTCGAGACCGTCGAAGAAGGCCTTCCGCTGATTGGAATCGGAGGCCTGCTTGACGATCATCCTGAGCATGTTGCCGGAGCCGATTGCCGTCGCTACTTCCTCACTGCGCAGCAAGGACTTGTATGGATTCCCCAACGGAACGAACTCGATACCGTACGACGCCGCGAGGCCGGCGAAGTCGGGTCGCGCCGCGAGTTTGACCGTATGTCCTTGTTGCTTGAACCGCGCGGCGAGTGAGACGAAGGGCTGAGTATCGCCCATCGCGCCGACGGTCAGAAACGAGATCTTCAATTCAGGTCACGCGCCGCGGCCCTCGCGTCGAAGCGCGATCACGGCTTGCGCGGTGGATACGTCGGATGCGCCCTGGCGCAGGCGGCCGACTTCGCGTTCGCGACGGCGGCGCTCGAGCGCACTGACGTAGTCGCTGGCGAGTGCGCGACATTTGTCGAGATCGCTCGACACCTTGGCGGTTTCGTCTTCCAACTCTTCAGTCTGGGGACCGACAGCGAACTCGCTCACGCGCCCCTGCTCGTCAGGCGACAGGCGATCGGCAATCCACTGCTCGAGCGCAGTGTAAGGCTCGTCGGTCTTGCAAAGATCGGCGAGGACGCCGGCGAGGCGAATTTCTTCGAAATTCGCCGTCGCGCCGGACTGCGCAATTTCATTGCGCAGTTCGGGATGCAGCAGCGCCAGCGCGACAAGGCCGATCTCGGCCTTGGCGCCGGCGTCGCCGCCGCCCGCCGCGGACGCGGCGGGTGGCGGAATGGGGTTCGCGCGCGTATCGCGCGCGAACCGCGAGGGCGTCGCGGACCGCGATAGCGGTCCGCGCGCCTCTTTGCGCAATACTTCCTCACCTATCGACAACAGGTCTGCCGCCTTGCGCGCCAGCAAGTCGAACTGGAACGGATCGCCGACCAGCTTGAGCACCTCGGCGACACGCTGTGCTGCCCGCGCGCGCTCGGCGATCGAGCCGCGCGCCTCTGTTGCTTGTTCGCTGAGAAAGTAATCGACCAGTAACTGGGCTTGATCGATCAGTTCCGTGAACGCGGCGGCGCCGCGTTCACGGACGAAAGTGTCGGGATCGAAGCCCGATGGAATGAAGATGCCGCGGCCGAGCAGACCGGCCTGCAGGAAAATTTCGAGGGCGCGCATCGAGGCTTTGCGGCCTGCCGTGTCGCCGTCGAAGCATGCGATTACATTTTTCGTGTAGCGGCTCAGGACGCGAAGCTGCTCGACAGTCAGCGCCGTGCCGCATCCGGCGACTGCTTCCTTGAAGCCCGCTTGCCACAGCGCGATCACGTCGAAGTATCCTTCGACGAGGATCGCGCGGTCTTTGCCTGACGATGCGCTCGATGAAATTGCCTGGCGCGCTTCGAACAGGCCGTAGAGCGTGCGTGTTTTCGAATAGAGCGGCGACTCGGGCGAGTTGATGTACTTGGGCAGGCGCGCGTCGAGCACGCGGCCGCCGAATGCGATCGGGCGGCCTTGCGCGTCGCGAATCGGGAACATCACGCGCGCGCGAAACATATCGTAGGCGTCGTTGCCGTCTTTCTTGACGAGGCCGACCTTGACGCCGGCGTCGCGCAGGCCGCGCTTCTCCAGCGCCTTCGCCAGCGAGGCGGGCCGGCTCGGCGCAAATCCGAGCATGAACGCGCGCGCGGTCTCGACGCTGATCCCGCGCGACTTCAGATAGTCGCGCGCCATCGCGCCGTCGGTCGTGTTCCACAGCACGTGCGCGAAGAACTCTGCGGCGACCTCGCTCGCCTTGACCATCGCCTCGCGTTCGCCGGCGGCCGGGCCCGATACGTCGTACTCGGGCAGAGTCACGCCGTATTTTTTCGCGAGCGAACGTACTGCTTCCGGAAAGGTGAGGCCCTCGACGCGCGTGATGAAATTGAAAACGCTGCCGCCGACGCCGCATCCGAAACAATGGAAGAATCCGCGCTCGGCATTGACCGAGAACGACGGCGTCTTCTCGTTGTGGAATGGGCACAGGCCGACGAAGTTGCGCCCTGCCCTGCGCAGCCGCACGTGCGCACCGATAATCTCGACGATATCGGCGCGCGAGCGGATTTCTTCAATCTTGTCGTCGCCGAAGCGTCCCATCAGCCGCCCACCACCGTCCGCAGCCGCTCCGGGTAGTTCGTCATGATTCCGTCGACGCCGCATTCGGCGAGCGCGCGCATCCGCGCGTCCGCATCGACGGTCCAGGTGTAGACCTTGAGCCCGCGCTCGTGCGCCGCCTTGCACAGGTCGGCGGTGACCATGTCCCAGCGCGGATTGATCGCATGCGCGCGCATCGCAACCGCGTTCATCATCAGGTCGACCGGTTTCTCTTCGGCGAGCAGCGCGATGCGAATATTGAAATGGAGCTGTTGAATCTTCTTGAGATAATCCCAATCGAAGCTCGACACGATGCTGTCGTTGAGCGCGTTGCGAGCCTGCATGAGCTGCGCGACCTTGTGCTCGAGGCCGCCGGCCTTGAGCTCGATGTTGAGCCCGCACTTGCCGCTGGTGACGGCGAACACTTCGTCGAGCGTGGGAATCCGCTCGCCCTTCACAGCGCCGCCTTTGAACTTGGCGCCCGCGTCGAGGCGTTTGAGTTCCTCGAGCGTCAGTTCCGCGACTTCACCTTTGCCGTCGGTCGTGCGATCGACGGTCTCATCATGAATCACGACGACAGTGCCGTCGCGCGTGAGCTGGACGTCGAGCTCGCACATATCCGCACCCGCGTCGATAGCGGCGCGAAACGCGCTCAGGGTGTTCTCGGGAAAAGTACCGCTCGCCCCGCGATGGGCTATGTTCAGCACAGCCCGCCTCCACCACGATGGAAGAATTGAAGTCTGATAATGATTGAGTTTACGCGCTGATTGAGCGCAGGCGCAAACGCGCCCGCCTTGACTGTCAACAATGCGCGCGATTGTAATGAGCAGTTACTCCTTATGAAAAAAATCCTCATCCTCGGCGTCAACGGCTTCATCGGCCATCACCTGACCAAGCGCATTATCGAAACGACCGATTGGCAGGTCTATGGCATGGACATGAGCACCGACCGCGTCAGCGAATGGCTGGAGAATCCGCGGTTCCACTTCTTCGAAGGCGACATCACGATCAACAAGCGAATGGATCGAGTACCACGTGCAAGAAGTGCGACGTGATCCTGCCGCTGGTAGCGATCGCGACGCCGGCGACGTATGTGAAGGACCCGCTGCGGGTGTTCGAGCTGGATTTCGAGGCCAACCTGCCGATCGTGCGGCAATGCGTAAAGCATAAGAAGCGAATCCTGTTTCCCTCGACCAGCGAAGTTTACGGCATGTGCCGCGACGCCGAATTCGACGCGCAGGAGTCGGAGCTGGTTTACGGCCCGATCAACAAGCCGCGCTGGATCTATGCGTGCTCGAAGCAACTGATGGACCGCGTGATCCATGCCTACGGGATGAGCGAGGGCCTCGACTACACGCTGTTCCGCCCGTTCAACTGGATCGGCTCCGGGCTCGACAGTATCTACACGGCGAAGGAAGGTTCGAGCCGCGTCATCACGCAGTTCCTGGGGCATATCGTGCGCGGGGAACCGATCAAGCTGGTCGACGGCGGTCAGCAGAAGCGCGCCTTCACCTATGTGGACGACGGGATTGCCGCGCTGATGCGCATCATCGAGAATCCGGCGGGCCGCGCCACGCGACAGATCTACAATATCGGCAACCCGGTGAATAATTTTTCGATCCGTGAGCTGGCCGAGATGATGCTGGCGCTGGCGGCCGAATACGACGAGTACCGCGACAACGCGGCGAAGGTGAAGCTGATCGCGGAGACGTCGGACGCTTACTACGGCAGCGGCTACCAGGATGTGCAGAACCGCGTTCCCAAGATCGATAACACCAAGGCCGACCTGGACTGGGCGCCGACGGTTTCGATGCCGGAGGCGCTGCGGCACATCTTCGACGCCTATCGCGACCACGTGGCGGCCGCGCGCGATCTGACGATGACCTGAGCAACTCCGCCGACCACCATGCAACGCACATCGGCAGCTAGGCGAAGCTACACCAGGGCGATATTCCACACGCATGCGCATCTTGCGGATGAAGCGGCGGGAATCCTCGTTGCGGGCGGGGCGATCGGATGCGCCGTCGCAGGGATGAAGCTGCCGCGCGCACGCGAGCAGAAGACGGTGGCGCTCGAAGCGTACTTCGATGCGATTTCCACGGCCGAGCTATCGCGGCTCAAGCTCACGCTTGAACAAGCCGGGATGTTAGTGGACGGTGCCGGCGACGGCACAGCGAAACGAATCGTCGATCCGGGATGGTCGACGCTTTGGATGAAGCGCTTTGGGCCGTTTCGGGTCGGGCGACGAATACTAATCGTGCCGCCGTGGAAGCGCGAGAGTGAGAGCGGGCGCACTACTATCGTGGTCCAGCCAGCACAAGCATTCGGCACGGGACATCATCCGACGACGGCGGGCGCACTGCGGGCGATAGAATCGATTGTCGGTGCGCATGCGCCGCGGTCGATCCTCGACGCGGGCACCGGCTCCGGCATCCTCGCAATCGCCGCGGCGCTGATGGGCAAGCGCGCGGCCGAGATAATCGCAATCGATATAGATCCGACGGCGCTCGAGAACGCGCGGGCTAATGCGCGCCTGAACGGCGTCGAGAAGTCGATTCGATTTTCGTCGGTGCCGCTCGCGTCGATCCATCGGCATTTCGATTTGATAGTCGCGAATATCCTGAGCGGCACGCTGATCGAACTCGCGCCGCATCTGAAGCGAATCCTCGCGCCCGGCGGACGATTGATCCTCGGCGGCTTTCTCGCCGACGAGGCCGACGACGTGCTGGGTCACTACCGATCGCCGCTAAGATGTCTCAGTCGAAAGACGCATCGCGGATGGACGACTCTTGTGATGGCGCGAGCGCCCCGCTGATGCCCGCGACGCCGACGCGCTTCTCGATCGCGCACGCGCCCGACACAAGCGGCTTCGCGTACGTCGATGGCGCGGAGCTGCGTCACATGCGCACCGTGCTGAGGCTGTCCGCCGGCGCGCGCATATCGATGCTCGATCCCGCGGGCGTCGAGCATCGCGGCGTGATCGAGCGCTACGAACACGACCGCGCCGTCGTCCGCCTCGAATCATCGTCGTCGCCGAGTGCCGGCCGTCGAATCATTTTGGCCGCTGCGATCGTCAAAGGGCCGCGCATGGATTTCATAGTCGAGAAGGCGGCCGAGTTGGGAGCGTCCGAGCTATGGCCTTTAGTTTGTGCGCGCGGATTGGTTCGGTCGCCGGGGGCTGAGCGGATCGCACGATGGCGGCGGCTGGCGATCGCCGCGGCCAAGCAAAGCCAGTCGGCATCTGCGATGGAAGTACGAGCGCCGATCGATATCGACGACATGATTCGAAGCGTCTCCGTCGGCACGCTTGCCGTCGTCTGCACGCAGGGCGCCGAGCCGTTGGACGGGTTGATTCGACGAGCGCATCCGCGTGCGATATTGATAGCGGTTGGGCCCGAGGGCGATTTCGACGACGACGAACGCGCGGAAGTATCGAGCGCTGGCTTCGTCGCAGTCGGGCTCGGGCCAAATCGCCTCAGGAGCGAGACGGCGGCTCTGGCAGCGGTCGGTATAGCGCAGGGATTGCTTCACGATAGACAAGGGACGGCAGAAAGTGGCGAAAAAAAGTAAGGCGGGCGCACGCAAGTTCGCGTTCATCATGGATCCGCTCGAGCGGGTGCTGGTCGACAAGGACACGACGTTCGTGTTCATGCTCGAGGCGCAATTTCGCGGGCATGAGATTTATTTTCTCGGGCTGCGCGACTTTTACGCGCGCGGGCCGAAGGTGATCGCGCGGGCGCGGCAATGCGAGCTGACACGGCGCGGAAATCCTCACTACAAATTTCTCGACGACGGCGCCGAGTATCCGATCGAGCATTTCGACGCGATCTTCATGCGCAAGGATCCGCCCGCCGATGCGGCGTATCTATACGCGACGATGCTGCTGAGCCTGGCCGACAGCACCCGCACGTTCGTGATCAACCATCCGGCAGGCCTGCGCGAGGCCAACGAAAAGCTCTACGCGCTGAATTTTCCCGACGCGATTCCGCCGACGCTGGTAACGTACGAGATTCCGCGGCTGAAAGACTTTCTCGACGAGCAGGGCGGCGAGATGATCGTCAAGCCGCTCGACGGACACGGCGGCGAAGGCGTGTTCCTGGTCACGACGAAGGATCGCAACCTCGGCGCGATTCTCGAAACGGTGACGCAGTACGAGTCGCGCCTTATCATGGCGCAGCGCTATCTGCCCGAAGTGCGCAACGGCGACAAGCGGCTGATCGTGCTCAACGGCGAGCCGCTGGGATGCATGCTGCGGGTGCCGCGCGACGACGAGAATCGCGGCAACATCCATGTCGGCGGCAATTGCGTGAAATCGCCGGTGACCGCGCGCGATCGCGAAATCTGCAGGATGCTGAAGCCGCGGCTGGAGCGCGACGGGCTCTATTTCGTCGGGCTCGACATTATCGGCAACTACCTGACCGAGGTGAACGTGACCAGTCCGACCGGAGTGCAGGAGATCGATCGGCTCGACGGCGCGAACCTCGAAGGCAAGGTGATCGATTTCGTCGAGGCGCGAGTGGCGGCGCTCAAGCGATGAAGGGCGCGCATGATGGGGGCGCAAGCCGAAGACGAAGCGCAGATATTGCGCCTGGATAACGAGTGGAACGAGGCGTATCGGCGTCGCGACCGATCGCCGCTGGCTCACATCCTGGCGGATGACTTCACTGGCTTGACGCCCTCGGGCGAACCGATCACAAAGTCGTTGCTGATGATCAACCCTTCGTCGGACATGGTCAAATCGGTCATATTCAGCGAGCAATACGTGCACGTCTTCGGAGACGCGGGCATCAGCCGCGGACGTTTTCAGATAGAGTTGAACGACGGCCGCATCGCCGTCGACCAGCGCTTCCTGCGCGTGTTCTCAAAGCGGGACGGAATTTGGCAGGCGGTCTCAGTCGCGGTCACGCCGGTCGCGGCCTAGCTGGGCGGGACGCGATGTTTCGGATGAGCAAGCCGTTGCAAGGCGGCGTAATCATCGGTACGAATGAAGGTTCACCTCACCACGCACGGTGGGCAGGTAGCTCAGTCGGTAGAGCAAAGGACTGAAAATCCTTGTGTCGAGTGTTCGATTCACTCCCTGCCCACCAACTCCCCGTGGGGTTTCGCGCATTTCACGCTGACGCAAATCTGACGACTGTACTCGACATTGTATTCGACCCTGAGGTCGAATGTTTGTCGGCGGACCCGCGCCCCAGTAGAATTGAAAAGTCAATCCGATTTCACGGAGGTGTTCGTGCCCTACGCCGATCTGGCCGAATTTTTCGCAAACGCGCCGCTCTATCGCGTCGAGCAGTTTCCAGAAATTCGTACCGAAAGGCGCTACGGTAGTGGATCGAATTGGATCCGTGTACCAGCGCTGATCGATCGAAGGTGCGAAACGTGCGGGCCGACCAAGTGGAGCTTGAACACGGATGACGAGATGATCTCGGAGGAGCAGCTCTCACATCTACGATATGTGTGCCGTAACTGCGAAGGAGCTTCTTTTAATATCTGGTTCTATTGGAACCCGTCCGATCCGGGTATCGTCGTAGAGAAGGCCGGCCAGTATCCGAAGCTAGAGATCCCGATACCAACGGACTTCAACGAAGCGTTGGGTGACAAGCGCGCGCTGTACATGAAAGGGATGACGTTACGCCACAACGCCTACGGCGTCGGCGCGCTCAGTTACTTTCGACGTGTCATAGAGGACACTACTGACGAAATGCTCGATCTGCTGGAAAAATCTATGGAGGAGACCCAAGCTGCGCCGGAGGCGATCGAACGACTTAAAGCAGCGAAAAAAGGAACCCGTTTTGAAGACAAGGTTAGAATCGCCGGTGAAGTAATTCCAACGCATCTTCGACCAGGAGGGATTAATCCGTTTGCCGACCTATATGAATTGCTGAGTGTCGGATTACACGACCTCAACGACGACGAGTGCTGCGACATCGTCGACCTTATGGATAAATCGCTTAAGTTCATCTACACGCGACTAAAAACCCACGCGCAAGACGCGAAGGTTTACGAGCTGGCTGCGAAAAGCCTCAACGCTAAGGTCGCAAAGCTCAAGAGCCGCGGCACGAAGTGAACCGCCGAATCGCGTCTGGGCGACTCAGACGCATCGAAAAGAAAAGGGTGGGGAAATCCTTGTGTCGAGTGTTCGATTCACTCCCTGCCTACCAACATCCCCGTTTTTACCAGATATCAATGATGTGAATTCGCGAACTCCGCCGCTTCCTTGATCTCGCCCTGGGCCTGCATCAGAAGTTGCTCGGCGCGATCACGATGCCCGCCGTATTCTACTTTGCCGTCGTTGGCCGCGCGCAATTCCATCACGGCCTCCTCGATCTTGTTGTGCGCTGCCATCAAATGCGGGCGGGATCCGAACTGAGCAAATACGACGGAACCAAACGCCAGCACAGCAGCGCCGGTTGTGACGAGTAGTAGTTTCTTCATGATGCGATACCTCCGAAATGAATCTGGGTGAGTATCAGTGCAAACCCAAGGCTTCCGTTCTGCGTCGCTTTGACTCCAAACTCGCCTGTTAGTCCAACCTGCCCCTCGCGGCAAGACTGCGGCCCAGGCGATGTCCACGTAGGGTCAAGATGCACATCGCGAAAGTCGCGAATCCACGGGGTCGAAATAGCTATTGCGCACAGATAAATGGGGGATTCGCGCTAAAATTCTTACTACAGTTTGACAACTTTGCGACATTGTGGAGTAGAAGGATTCAGCAAGGAGTCGTCAGACATTTTGAGTCGGGGGGATCTGTCCATGCCATCGATTCACACTGTTCAAGCTTGGATGCGGGTAGCGACTGCCGCGCTCGCGCTTGCGAGCTGGTACCTGATGGTGCCGGATGGCAAGGGCGCAATCCTGCCGAACGGTATCGCCTTCGCCACGACTTACAGCACCCGGAGCGACTGCGAGAATGCGGTTGCGCAATTGCGGGCGCAGGGCTACGACATGGCCGAGATCGATGCACGCGACGATCCGGGCAACCGGGCTCTGGCGATAAAGGCGTGGCAGGAAGAGAACGCCGAGTGCGAGGCCACGATCGACGACACCAGGCTTACAGGAAATTAATTTCCCGCGCTTTCAGATTGATACTACGCCTTGGCCCTGAACTTGGGCGCTTCTCCATCTTGAGGAATGCTGGATCCCGTCCCTCCCTCCCTCGCGTGAAAATTGTCGATTCCTTGCTGACTCTCATCGCCTGAACATAGTTGCGCATAACGATCCGATGGTGAGATCGTTGCCTGCATGGAAACCAAGCGGGCGATGCCCAAAGCGAGCCGGCCGTACATGCCCGGCTATGGGATCCTCGACGCGAACGGCGGGCGTGGACTGCTGCCTTGGGATTGGGCCGTCGAGCGATTAACCAAGTCGCGGAACTACTGGATCGCGACGACCTGCCCCGACGGGCGGCCGCATTGCGTGCCGGTGTGGGGCGTATGGCTCGACGACGCGTTCTACTTCAGCAGCGGCGCAAAGTCGCGTAAAGCGCGCAACCTCACGGCGAATCCGAATTGCGTCGTATGCCCCGAAGACGGTATCCAGGCGGTCTCGCTCGAAGGCATCGCCCAAAGGATTACGGACGCGGGAACCATCCGCAGGTTCGTCGGGGCCTACAATCCCAAGTATCAATGGGACTTGAAGCCTGAGACGGTGCTCGATATGGGCCCGATTTTCGCCGTGCGTCCGCGCAAGGTGATCGCCGTCGATGCGACGCCAGGTGAATTTCAGGGCAGTGCGACGAGATGGGAGTTCGAGGAAGGAACTTAATTTTATGTGAAACCCGTCCGTGGGTTCCACGCTTCCTTGGGCAGGGGTGACCCCTGCACCCAGTATTAAGAGCCGTGCGATCGGGCTCCGCCGCGATTGCGTACGCCATTGGCATGGCGCAGGCTCGACAGCGGCCGATGACGGCGCATCTGGTAGCGGCGCGACGGGAGATCGCCGATGGTCAGAATTCGCAGGCGGTCGAGTAGACATCGCGGCTCGATGCCGAGCGCCGCGCAGAGATTCTCGAAGCTGAAAATATCGCCGCGCCGAACGCCGGCTCGGCCGCCTTCGAACCAATTCCTGACCTCGATGAAGTCGCGGCGGCGCTCACCGTCCTTCGAGTTAACGTTTCGCAGGTAGCATCGGATGGCGTCTTCCAAAACGGCCAGCAGGAGCTTCAGCTCGCCCTCGATCACGTGATTTCGCCTGACCAGGTCGACATACTGCCCCGGCAGTAAGAAGTCCGGCGTCGAGGGTTTTTTCGTACGTTGGAGTTTCCTCTGACATCAACATGCCCCCAATTTTCCGGCGCGCCGCCGCAACAGCCGCGAGAATTAAGTTCGCGCGATGACGAAACTACCAGAGCAGTGTTGCGACAATGTGAACGCGCACGGTTCGGGAAATCTTACAAAGTAAAGTGTCCGATGCTGAGAATCACTTCGAGCAGAATCAGCAGCACGACGATGACTTCGAGCAGCACCAGCCGCCGGTCGCGCGCGACGTCGAGCACCAGCACCAGCGAATCCTGGATACTCTGCAGCTTGCTGGTCAGCGCGGCGTAACGATCGACAAGGTCGAATTCGTCGCGCAGGTCGTCGTAGATGAGATCCATCGCGGGGTCTTCCCACGCGGCGTCGGGCTTGTCGAGCAGATGGAGCACGGCGAGAACTTCGGTGCGCGACGAAATCGCCTCGCCGATGAATCGATGCAACGGCGTGATGCGATAAGGCACGGTGCCGCGCGTCGCCATCCGATCGACCAGCTGCGCGGTGCGCGCAAAGAGGCTGTCCACGATGCGCTCGTAGTATTCCATCGCGGCGCTCTGGCCGACCGTCAGCGCGACGATTCCAGCGCGCTGCGGAGTCAGCTTGTCGACTCGCAGCATCCCGGCGGAAATGCCGATCGGCGCGGCGGGATCCTCCAGCACGGAGTAATCCTCGCGGATGATGCGCGTGGTGAGTTTCGGCAGGACCTGGGTGAGGCGGCCGAAGATGCGCTCGCGATGCTCGACCGGAACGTCGTGCGTGACGATGGCGCCGAAGGGAAAAAAGTAGAGGCCGCCGTCGGACTCGATCGGCACGAACATCTCGAGCGGCGATGTCTTTGCCTCGGGAAACGCGGGCGCGATCTGGCGGAGCGAAAAATTCTCCTCAAAGGCCACCGCGTAGAATTGATGAATCCGGCTCGGCATTCGCACACCCGAGTGCAATAGTCCCAGTCCCATGCGCTCGATGAAAGCGCGCTTTGACGCGCACGGCAGTCGTCGGCGCTCTAGACTGTGGTATATGGATCGGACTCATCTGCGGGAATCGAAGGAGAGCAAAATGATCGAAGAAGCAATCGAGATTCGCACGCGCGACGGCACCGCTGACGGTTTTCTCTATCGCGCAGAGGGCGCAGCGCAATCCCCGGCGCGATCCATTTGACTGACATCGGCGGCATCCGCCAGTCGCATCGCGAGATGGCGCGGCGGCTGGCCGACAAAGGGTTACACCGTGCTGATGCCCAACGTCTTTTATCGCACGGCCAAGCCGCCGATTATCGACATCACGATTGGGATGGGAGACCCGCGCACGATGAAGCGATTCGGCGAGCTGCGGGCGCCGATGACTCCTGAAGCCGTCGAGCGCGACGTCACCGCCTACGTCAATTTTCTCGCGAGCGCATAGCTTCCGTCAGCGCGGCGCCGATCGGCGTCGTCGGCTACTGCTTCACGGGCGCGATGGCGATGCGCACGGCGGCTGCGATGCCGGGCAAAGTTGCCGCGGTGGCCTCATTCCACGGCGGCGGTCTCTACACCGACGAGCCGACCAGCCCGCATCTGTTGCTGCCGCGGATCAAGGCGCGCCTCTACTTCGGACACGCGACCAACGACCGCAGCATGACGACCGAGGCGATCGAAAAGTTCGATCGCGCGCTGGCCGCGTGGGGCGGAAAATACGAAAGCGAAGTTTATGAAGGTGCGTTTCACGGCTGGACGGTGCCGGACGCGCCGGTTTACAACAAGCCGCAGGCCGATCGCGCATTCGACAAACTCACCGGGTTGTTCGCGGCACGTTGAAGTAGCCGCGTTCGCGATGAAGATAGCCGCTCGTCTCGCGGGAGTTGCTTTTCATCGTCGCGATCGCCGCGCCCGCGCTTGCGCAAACCGAGTCGGCTGACCGATGAAGCGTTCAGAGAGCAGGTCTCGGAATTCGTCGAATCCGAGTTGCGGCTCTATCCCGAGCGCGCAACACACCTGGGCGACCATCGCTTCGACGGTCGGGTTGACGATCTCAGCGCCGGCGGCATCGACGAGGTGATTCGTCACGCGAAGAAGTGGCTCGCGCTGTTCGGCGCCCACGACCCGACGAGTCTCTGTCGCCCGCCGACGAAGCGGATCGCGAATGGCTGCTGGCGCACGCGGACGGCGAACTGCTGTGGACTGAACAGGTCCGCAGCTACCAGCGCGATCCCGAGAATGTACTTGCCGACGTCGGCGGTAAACAGCCTGATCAAGCGCGAGTTTGCGCCGACCGAAAAGTCGGATGCGTTCGGTAACTGCCCGCGAGATTGCGGCGCTCCGCAAATCTCGACGCGGCGCGGCAGCAATCTGAAGCCGCGCTTACGCCGAAGGTTTATCGTCGATATCGCGCTGCAGCAAATGCCGGCGACGATCGGATTTTTCAACAACGATGTTCCGCTCGCCTTCGCCAAGGTCGCCGACGGTCCCGACAAGCAGGCGTTTGCCAAGGCGAACGCAAACCTGGTCGCGGCGATTCGAGGGCTACGCAATGGCTCAAGAGCGATCTGATGCCGAAGGCGTCGGGCGACTACGCGATCGGCGCCGACGCGTATCGGCGGATGCTCAACGACGCCGACATGGTCGATATTCCGCTCGATCAGCTCGAACAGGTCGGCGTCAAGGAGATGGCGCGGCTGCGCGACGAATTCCAGAAGACCGCCGCATTGATCGATCCGAAGCATTCGCCAGCCGCGGTGATGGAGTCGCTCAGCCGCGTCCATCCCGACGCCAAGCAGGTCTTGCCCACCGTCGCCGCCGGACTCGCGAGCATCCGCGCGTACGTTGTCGCGCATCATATCGCGACGATCCCGTCGGACGTGCTGCCGATGGTGCGCGAGACGCCGCCGTACGCGCGCGCGACGACGTTCGCCTCGATGGATTCGCCGGGGCCGTTCGAGAAATCGCCCGAGGCATTCTATTACGTCACGCTGCCCGATCCCGTCGTGGCCCGACGACGAAGAAGGAGCAACTGCTCGAGTTCTATTCTGCGCCGAGCATTTCAGACACCTCGGTGCACGAAGTCTTCCCGGCCATTACGTGCAGTTCCTCAACAACCGGCACAACCCGGATATCGTTCGCCTGATTTATGGCTCGGGCGCCGACATCGAGGGATGGGCGTTTTACTGCGAGCAGATGATGCTCGACGAGGGCCTGCATGACGGCGACCCGAAGTACCGGCTGGCGCAGTTGCAGATGGCGCTGATGCGCGCGTGCCGCTACCTGGTCGGAATCAGAATGCATACGCAGGGGATGACGGTGGACCAGGCGGCGAAATTTTTCGTGGACAACGCCTACCAGACGCCGCACAACGCGATGGTCGAAGCGCTTGCGCGGCACCGGCGATCCTGGCTATTTGCGCTACCAACTCGGCAAGCTGATGATTTTGAAGTTGCGCGAGGACGTCCGCAAACAGCAGGGCGCCGCATTCGACCTCGGCAAATTCCATGATGCGTTTCTCAAGCAAGGCTTTATTCCATCAAACTGATCAGGCGCGCGATGCTCGGGCAACGACGGCTCCGCTGCTCTAGCGGACGGCGACAGCGCGAGCCAGCGTCAGGATACCGACGATCAGCAGAACGGCGCTGAAGTACCGTCGCGCGTGGCGTTCCGAGGGAAGCATCCGGGCGAAGTGCGGGCCGATCTGTCCGCCTGAGTACGACGCCGGGCACGGCCCAGACCGATATCGCGATAATCTGACGTGAGTCGCGCATCAGCTCGGATATGAGCGAGGGACGCATTTTACCAATGGTCGCGGCGACACTCGTGAAGAAAATAATCATGACAAGAGAGCCGATTGCCGCGCCCGGCGAACGAATCGAGCGATGGCGCAACACCGATGGCATCGCGAGGATGCCGATGCCAATCGAGATCAGCCCGGTGAGCGCGCCACCGATTACCGCGATTGCGGCAGGAACGTCGTCATGGCGATCGCCGTCACCGCGGATGCCTAGCGTACGTGCGCCTATCGCTACCGCGTACGCGATGAGGAACACGCCGAAGAGTGCGACGATGAATGCATCGTCAACTGAGCCCGAAGCCCATCCGCCAACAAGCGCTGCGGGTATTGTGGTCAGTAGGTAGCGGCGAACGAGGGCGCCGTCGAAAGTGCCGTCACGAAAATTGCGAATCACGCCGCTGCCGAATCCAAAAAGCATCGTCAGAAGCCCGAGCCAAAACGCAACCGGCGCGTCGAGCTTCAGCCACAACAAGTAGACGGGAACCCAGAGTGTCGCGCCGGAGACACCGACCGACATCACCAGCGCGCTGATCGCGATGCCGACGGGGAGCAGGAACCAGTAGTGGAGCAACTCGATGAGCTAGACTGCGTCGTGCATCGGCGCGTCGCAATGCTTGGGCAGGTCGGCGACGCCACAATCCGGACCCATCCAGCACACGAGCTTGCTCTCGGCGCCAACTTTTTCGGAATGCATCGGGCGATTGCAATGCATCGGCATCGCGGTCTCGGCGCCGCATTTTCCGCATTTGAGTTTCGTTGCCACCACCGTCTCCTTCTCTTTAGGAACCTTGTCTTCGGCAATCGCCTGAGGCGCGGGATTCGATGGAGGAGCGCCCTGCTCCGCTTCGATTTCAGGGTGCACGCTCGCCAATTTTCGCGGGCCCGTGATATTGAGGAGCAGCGCGTTGCTGACGACGCTCACGCTCGACAGCGCCATCGCGAGTCCGGCGAGGGCAGGATTTAACATGATTCCAAACGCCGGATACAAAACTCCAGCGGCAATCGGAATTCCAAGCACGTTGTAGAAAAAAGCCCAGAAGAGGTTTTGCTTGACCTTGTTCAACGTCAGGCGGCCGAGCACGAGCGCGCGGATGAGGTCGTATAGGTCGTCGCGCGTCAGCACCACCTCGCCGGTCTCCTTGGCGGCGTCTGTGCCGGAGCCGATCGCGATTCCAATATCAGCCGCGGCGAGCGCGGGCGCGTCGTTAATTCCGTCGCCGACCATCGCGGTGAACTGACCGGCCCCCTGGTAGCGCTTGACCAGCGCAATCTTGTCTGCCGGCATCAGTTGCGCGTGGAACTCGTCGATTCCCAATCGAGCGGCGACCGTCTCCGCGACTTCGGTGTTGTCGCCGGAAATCATCACGGTGCGAATGCCCATACGATGAAGCGCCTCAATCGCGCCGCGCGCCTCAGGCTTTACGGGATCGCGAAACGCGAGCACTGCCCTCACTTTGCGATCGATCGCCAGAAACAGCGGCGTCGCCGCGGATGCCGCAATGCGTGCGGCCTCATCGCGCGCACGGGAATCGACGCTCGCGTTCACCTGCGTCATCAGCCGGTCGTTGCCAAGCGCGATCTGTTTTCCCTGGTGCTCGGCGGTGACGCCATTGCCGGGAATCTCGCGCGAGTTCTCGGGAGTGGACTGCGGCGCGAGCTTGCGCGACTCCGCGCTGGCGATGACCGCGCGCGACAGCGGATGAACCGAGCCGGCAGCGGCAATCGCGGCAAAGGACAGAGCACTATTCTCGTCGCCATCGAGAGCGAACACCGATTCGAGTTCGGGCCGCCCGACCGTCAGAGTGCCGGTCTTGTCGAACAGCACCACACGGATTCTCGTGATGAGTTCCAGCGCCGACGCACGCTTGAACAGAATACCGGCGCGCAGACCGAGCCCGCTGCCAACCATCAACGCCGTCGGCGTCGCCAGGCCCATCGCGCACGGGCACGCGATCACCAGCACCGCAGTCATCGCCGTCAACGCCATCACAAGACTTCCGCCGAACGACATCCATGTGACGAAGGTGAGCGCCGCAATCGCAATTACCGCCGGCACGAAGCGCGCGGCCACGGCGTCCGCAACGCGCTGGATGGGAGCCTTGTCGCCCTGCGCGTCCGCAACCATCCTGACAATCTGCGCAAGCGCCGTTTCAGAGCCAACGCGCGTCGCGCGCACCGTAATCGACGCATTGGTGTTGAGCGTGCCGCCCGAGACCTCGGCGCCCGCACTCTTATCCACCGGCATCGACTCGCCCGTCAGCATCGATTCGTCGATCGCGCTGGCGCCGGTGACGATCACACCGTCGACCGGGATTCTGGAAGCTGGCCTGACCAGCACGAGGTCGCCAACGACCAGGTCGGAAGCGGGCACGGCGGTTTCCTTGCCGTCGCGCACCACGGTTGCGGCGTCGGGCACCAGCGTCAGCAATGAGCGCAACGCGGCCATCGCGCGGCCGCGAGCGCGCGACTCGAGCAATTTGCCGAAGCGAATAAAAAGAATCAGCTCGATGGCGGTGTCGAAAAATCGCGGACCAGCGAAGAACAGCCGCGGAAATGTGGTGAGGACCGAATAGAAGTAGGCGGCGCTGATGCCCAGCGCGACCAGCGTGTCCATGTTCGCGGTGCGATTGCGCGCGGCCATCCACGCACCGCGGTAGAACGTCAGTCCGGCGGTGAACATCAGCGTCGTGGCGACGACCAGCGTCGCAAGACGCGCGCCGACGCTGTCGCCGTCCTGCAGGTACATCACGACCGCTGCGCCGATTGCAGCCGCGACAACCCACGCCAGGTTGCGGCGTGCATCATGGCGATCGAGCGCCGATTCGCCGGCGCTAACGACGCCCGTCTCGGCGATAGCGCTATACCCGGCGGCCGCGACCTTCGATTCGATTTCGCCTGGAACAATTTCGTCGCTGACGCGCGCGGTCAGCGTCTCGGCGGCGAAGTTTACGTTGGCCTCGATGACGCCGGGAATTGGCGCAACGGCTTTTTCGATCGTGTCCGCGCAATTCGCGCAATGCATGCCGCGAATTCGGAAGCGTTCGATCTTTTCGTGGGCCCGGCTCTCGAGAATATGTTGCGCGTCCATGGCCGAGTGCCGGCCGGCGCCGGCTACAGCGACGCCTTGATTGGCCGGCCGGAAATCACTTCGTCAATAAGCCCGTACTCGACTGCCTGTGCCGCCGACATGAAGTTATCGCGGTCAGTATCTTTCTCGATCTTCTTGGCGTTCTGGCCGGTGTGATGAGCAAGAATTTCGTTCAGGATTTCGCGCAGGCGCAATGCTTCGCGCGCGTGGATCTCGATATCGCTCGCTTGTCCCTCGAACCCGCCGGAGACCTGGTGAATCAATATTCGCGAGTGCGGCAGTGCGTAGCGTCGCCCCTTGGCTCCTGCGGCCAGCAGCAGCGATCCCATGCTGGCGGCCTGCCCCACGCACAGCGTCGACACGGGAGGCTTCACGAACTGCATCGTGTCGTAGATGGCGAGGCCGGCAGTGACGGATCCGCCCGGCGAATTGATGTACATGTTGATCTCGCGCTCCGGATCCTCGGACTCGAGGAACAGCAGTTGCGCCGTGACCAGGTTGGCGAGATCGTCGGTCACGGTGCCGCCCAGGAACACGATTCGGTCCTTGAGCAAACGCGAATAGATGTCGTAAGAACGCTCGCCGCGGCCGGTCTGCTCGACTACGTATGGTACAAGTACACTCATGCTTCAAAGGTACTATTTGGATGAGTAACTGGGAAGTGCCTCACAAAATCCGGCGAGCTCTGAAAATTACGCTGGCGATTTTGCCGGTGTTGATGCACGTCGCTAGCGCTTCGGCAGCGCCGCCGATGGACAAGAACTTCTACCTGCCCGATGCGAAGGCTTCGAAGATCGTTTCGGTGTCGAAGGAAGGCACGCCGGAAGCCGAGGTAATCGTGCTGACCCAGGCGGTCGCGATCAAGGAGACGGGACCAAAGGAAACGGTCGCCAAATTCGGCGAGGTTTACGCTTTCTCGCCGACCTTCATCGCCGTTCGCCGCGAGGCGCCGACGATGCTGACGTTTTGGAATCTGCAACCCGACGACGAGCACGACTTCATGCTCGCGGCGCCCGACGGTACCGTCCTGATGCACTTGAAACTGATGCCGCTCACGAAGACGTCGTACATTTTCACATTTCACAAGGACGGAATCTTCAACTTCTACTGCGCCGTGCATCAGCCCGAGATGAACGGCCAGATCCTCGTGCTGCCTCGGACCAGTACGAAGTGATCCTCAGGCGGGCTGCTCGATCCGGCTGACGGCGGCGTTTATTCGATCGACGGTGCGACGCTTGCCGAGTACCGCGATCACCTCGTAAATCCCCGGACTGACGGTGCCGCCCGTCAGCGCAACGCGGACCGGCTGCGCAAGCTGACCCAGTTTGAGGTTGAATTTCGCCAGGACGGACTCGAAGACGGCCTTCGCCGATTCTTCGGAAACCTCGCCCTCGCCTGCCTCGAGCTCGGCGGCCAACGCGCGCAACGGTTCCGCGACTTCCGGCTTAAGAAATTTCGCCGCAGCTTTCGGATCGATCTCGATGTCGTCTTTCAAGTAAAAGGACGCGAAGTCGACCAGCTCGACCAGCGTCTTGGCGCGCTCGTGCAGTGTCGCCAGGGCTTTCTCGAGCCATGCGTCATCGCCGGGGATCGGCCACCCGCGTTGCGCGATGAACGGCTTGACCTCGGCGACCAGCTGCGGGAGCGGCCGTTCCTTCAGGTAGTGAAAATTTAGCCAGAGCAGTTTCTCGGCGTTGAACACACCAGCCGAAGTTCCGCAGGCCTCGAAGCCGAAAAGCTTTATCAGTTCATCTTTCGAGAAAATTTCCTGGTCGCCATGTGACCATCCCAGCCGCGCCAGGTAGTTCAGCAGCGCCTCCGGGAAATAGCCGGCCTCGCGGTACGCGACGACCGAAGTAGCGCCGTGACGCTTTGACAGCTTCTGCCCGTCCGGCCCCATCACCTGCGGCAAATGAGCAAACGCAGGCGGCGTGAACCCCAACGCATACGCCATCTGCATCTGCCGCGGAGTATTCGACACATGGTCGTCGCCGCGCACGATGTGCGTCACACGCAGGTCAACGTCGTCGAGGATGCTCGCGAAGTTGTAGATCGGCGAGCCGTCCGAACGCACGATGATGAAATCGTCAAGTTCGCTGTTTTGAAAGACGATGCGGCCCTTGACGAGATCGTCGACCACCGTCTCGCCGTCCAGCGGCATCGCGAATCGGAGCGTATAGTTGCGGCCTGCGGATTTATCCGGGAGACCCAGATCCGCGGCAAAGTCGAGGCCGCGACATTTCCGATCGTACACCGGCCTGCGATGCTCGCGCTCGGCCTGCTTGCGCTTGGCGTCGAGTTCTTCCGCCGTGCAATAGCACGGATATGCCTTTCGCTCGCGCAGCAACTGCAGCGCTGCCTCGCGATGCCGCCCTACTCGATTAGTCTGAAAGTAAGTCGGGTCGGGCGGACCCTCGTCCCATTCGATCCCGAGCCATTTCAAGTCCGCGAGCTGCTCCTCGAGCGACTCTTTCGTCGACCGCTCGAGATCGGTGTCGTCGATGCGCAGAATAAACGTGCCGTGATTGTGCCGCGCGTAGAGGTAAGCGAACAGCCCCGATCGAACGTTGCCGATGTGCAGCGAGCCGGTCGGGCTCGGCGCGAAACGCGTGCGTACCGTCACGTCACTCCCACTCGATCGTCGCCGGCGGCTTCGACGTAATGTCGTAAACGACGCGGTTGACGCCCTTGACCTCGTTGGTGATTCGGCTCGACACGCGCGCAAGAAACGCCGGCTCGAGCCGCGCCCAATCCGCCGTCATCCCGTCCATCGATTCGACCGCGCGAATCGCAATCACGCTTTCGTAACTGCGCCCGTCGCCCATGACGCCGACCGTCTTGAGCGGCAGCAGCACGGCAAAGGCCTGCCACAGCTTGAGTCCGAAGCCGGCGGCCGCGGTTTCTTCCATCACGATCGCGTCGGCGCGCCGCAGCAAGTCGAGCCGCTCGCGCGTGACCTCGCCGACGATTCGCACCGCCAGCCCCGGTCCCGGAAACGGCTCGCGGTCTACGACTTCAGGCGCGAGCCCGAGCTGGCGCCCCACTTCGCGCACTTCGTCCTTGAACAACTCGCGCAATGGCTCGACCAGTTCCAGGCGCATCCGCTCCGGCAATCCGCCGACGTTGTGATGACTCTTGATGACGGCCGACGGTCCCTTGAACGACACCGACTCGATCACGTCGGGATAGAGCGTTCCCTGCCCGAGAAATTTCGCGCCTTTGACGATGTCTTCAGATTCAAACACGTCGATGAACGTATGGCCGATGATGCGCCGCTTCTGCTCGGGGTCGAGCACGCCCGCGAGCCGTGAAAGAAACAGCTCGGAGGCGTCGGTCACCTTAAGATCGATGCCGAGCTGTCCCGCGAAAGTATTTTCCATCCGCTCGCGCTCGCCCGTGCGCGCGAGTCCGGTGTCGACGAACACGCAATGCAGCCGCGAACCGATCGCGCGATGTATCAGCGCCGCGGCCACCGACGAATCGACGCCGCCCGACAGTCCCATCAGCACCTTGTCGGTCGGCCCGACCTGTTTGCGGATCTCCGCGACTTTCGTCTCGACGAAATTGGCCATCGTCCAGTCGCCGCGCTCGCCGCAAATTTTCAGCACGAAATTGCGCAGCACCTGCGTACCGCACGGCGTGTGCACGACCTCGGGATGAAACTGGATTCCGCGCATTCTACCGTCGCGCGACTTGAACGCCGCGTACGGCGAGTTGTCACTATGCGCGATCGCGCACAGCGCACCCGGAATCGCCTCGACGCGATCGCCGTGACTCATCCACACGCGATGCTCGCGCCCGCTGAGCCCTTCGAACAGCGCATCGTCACCGTCAATCACGAGCGTCGCCGGCCCGTACTCGCGCTGACGCGAGCTGACGCTGCGTGCGCCCACGTGCTGCGCGATCACATAGAGCCCGTAGCAGATTCCGAGCACCGGGCAGCCGAGATTCAGCACCTCGTCGGAAATATCCGGCGCGTTCTCGTCGTAGAGGCTCGCGGGTCCACCCGACAGAATTATTCCGCGCGGTTTCAGTTCGCGGATTTTCTCGGGCGCAAAGTTGAACGGATGGATTTCGCAATACACGTTCGCTTCGCGCACGCGCCGCGCGATCAGCTGCGTGTACTGGCTGCCGAAATCAAGAATCAGGATCACTGTGTCTAGAAATATACCGGACGCCGCGCGCCAACCGAAATGCCGTCGCGCTCGACGGTCCACAAGCGTCTAACCTTCGCGGGTACTGTCCCGATCTGATTGCTTCAACGCCTACTTATTTTTCTTGCCACAGGTATTCATGGGTGAAGCGAATGTCTTTGCGATCTCTCGGTCGAGCACGTACTGCTGAGTGTCGTTCTTCCACACGTACACCTGTCTCACCTCCGTTGAGGGGCAGCACACAGCGTCGCAGGACTCCCACCTTGCGAACTTCAGGACCAGCTTGTCTGCAGAAGCCTCCTCGACCGCTACCTGCCGATTGAATGTCTGATGCAAGAGCGCCGTAACCTTTCCGGCCTGACAGCCGAGTACAAGCACATCCCCCTGTGCGCCCTGACCAGTCATGTGCTCGGTATCGACTACAATGAGGCGACGGTCCTCCGATAGATTGCGGTCTTCGGAGACAGCCACTTTCCAGTCACACGGGTTTGGAAACTCTTCATCTTCCGTGTAGCAACCCAGACCGTGCGAGAAAGCCATTTCGTTTGGCAAAGCAGTCCCGAACATGCTTATGAGGCGAGCGGCCTTAGCCTTTCGCAAATCTCTGCACGGGAGATCTTTTGCCGCTGCCGAGACCGGGTGCACTCCGAAGAGAATCGCAACTGAGATGATGAACGCGAGGCATCCTTGTTTACGCATTGAGTTCGCAATACACGTTGGCTACGCGCGGGCGGGTTTAGTACGCGGTGCGGGACGATTGCGGGGTTTGCCGCGCGTCGGTCGCGGCGGCGCGCCCTGCACCCACGAGCGGCCAGTGCGCCGAAAATCCAGCCGCAGCGGAGTGCCGACCAGGCCCAACGATTTTCGAAATCGCGTCTCGATAAAGCGGATGTAGTGTGCCGGGATGCCGCGCTCGACGTTGGTGAAAAATCTCAACCGCGGCGGCGCGCTGCCGACCTGCGTCACATACATCAGGTTCAAGCGGCGGCGATCGACCTGCGGCGGATCCATCGCGGCCGTTGCCTCGGCCAAAGTCCGATTCAGCCGCGAGGTCTGAAACACCGCGCGCCACGAATCTCCTGCCTGCGTCGCCGCCGGAATGATCCCGTCGACGCCGTCTCCCGTCACCGCCGACGTGAACACCATCGACGCGTACTCGAGGAACGGGTAGCGCTCATGCGCGTCGCGGATGAAAGTCGCGACCTTGCGCCCCGCTTTCGCCGCCACGTCCCACTTATTGCACACGATCACCATCGCGCGATCGCTGGTGTCCACCAGCCGCGCCAGCCGCGCGTCCTGGTCGGTGATTCCCTCGCTCGCGTCGATTACCAGAAGCACGACGTTGGCGCGCCGGATCGTTTCGATCGCGCGGCCGACCGAATGATGCTCGAGCTCGCCTTCGACCTTCGGCCGCCGGCGGATTCCCGCAGTGTCGATCAGCAGCACGTCGCGGCCATGCGAAGTCAGCCGCACGTCGACCGGGTCGCGCGTCGTGCCGGGAGTGTCATCGACGATCGCGCGCTCGAATCCTGACGAGACGATTGAGCAGCGACGACTTGCCGACGTTGGGACGGCCGACCAGCGCGAGCCTCAAATCCGGCGATGCGGCCGCTACGCCTTCGCGCTCCGGCAGACGCGCGACGACCTGATCGAGCAGTTCGTCGACTCCGCGGCCATGCGCCGCCGAGACAAATAACAATTCGTCGGCGCCGAGCGCATAGAACTCGGAGGCTTCGGCCTCCTGCCCCGGCCGATCGATCTTGTTGACTGCCATGATCAGCGGGCATCCAGTCTCGCGGACGAGCGCGAGCGCTTCCGAGTCAGCCTCGCTCAACCCGCCTCGTCCATCGAGCATGAACACGACAACGTCGGCGACCCCGACCGCCGCCAGCGCCTCGCTGACGATCCGCTCGGTCATCCGTTCATGCCCGCCAAGCTCCAGCCCGCCGCTGTCGACCACGACGAATTCGCGATCGCCATATTTCGCGCGCGCGAAATTCAGATCTCGCGTGGTGCCGGGAATCGAGCTGGTAATCGCCCGCCCGCCTTTGCTGATTCGATTGAACAGCGTCGACTTGCCCGCGTTCGCGCGGCCGACCAGCACCACGGCCGGCATCCCTTCGCGCCGCGATTCGACGCGCCTCGGCGCCCGAGTCTTTACGCGGATTCGTCACAGCCCGAACTCCGCGAGCTTGCGCGGATCGCGCGTCCAGTCACGCTCGACCTTGACGATGATTTCCAGAAATACTTGCGAGCCGAGGATCTCCTCGAGCTCGAGCCGCGCCAGCCGTGCCGATTTCCTTGAGCGTGCGCCCGCCCGCGCCAATCAGCATGCCCTTGTGCGACTCGCGATCGACCACCACCGTTGCGCCGATTCGCTTGAGCTTGCGATCCTCGTCGTCCTCGAATTTCTCGACCTTGACCGCGGTCGAGAACGGAATCTCCTGGCGCATCTTCAGAAATATTTTCTCGCGCACGATTTCTTCCGCGATCATCCGCTCGGTCTGATCGGTGTATTCATCGGGCGACATCAGCGCCGGACTCTCCGGCAGCATCCGCTTGAGCGTCGCCAGCAACTCGTCGACATTTTCGCCGGTAAGCGCGCTGATCGGAACGATCTCGGCCCCGGGAAATCCCTGGTTGAATTCCTCGATCAGCGGCAGCAGTTGCGCGCGCGCGATGCGATCGACCTTGTTGATCGCGACGACGGTCGGACGGCCAAGCGCGCGGATATCGATCAGCACGGCGCGATCGCCCGGATTCAGATGATCGCCCGCTTCCACCACGGCCAGGATGACTTCGCCTTCCGCGATCGCGCGCCGCGCAGTCTGCACCATCCGCTGATTCAGTTGCTTCTTCGCCTCATGCAGTCCCGGCGTGTCGATCAGCAGAAACTGCGCGTCGGCATCGCTGCGGATTCCGAGAATTCGCCGGCGCGTGGTCTGCGGACGCGGCGTGACGATCGCGACCTTGTGCCCGACGAGCCGATTCACCAGCGTCGATTTGCCGACGTTGGTGCGGCCTGCCACTGCGACGAAGCCCGCGCGATGCTCAGCCATTGCGCTCTCCGCGCTCTTCTTCGATTCGATCGAGCGCGAGCCGCGCTGCGGCCTGCTCGCTCTGCTTCTTGCTGCCGCCTTCGGCGACGCCGAGATCGCGCCCGGCGATTCGGATGCGCGTGGTGAAAAGCTTGGCATGATCGGGTCCGTCGGTCGCCGACCAGTTCGTAAACCGGCTGCGTGCGAAAATGGCGATAGGCGACTTCCTGCAATTCGGTCTTGTAGTCGCGCTCCGCGCGCCGGTCCGCCGATGTCGTCGGCGAACAGGCGCTCGACCACCTGCTGCGCCGGCGCCAGTCCGCCGTCGGTATAGATCGCGCCGATCACCGCCTCGAACACGCCGCGAGGATCGAGGTCTTCTCGCGCCCGCCGCTTTTTTCTTCGCCTTTTCCCAGCCGCATCATCTCGTTCAACTCAACCGCCTGCGCCTTGAGCGCGAGCGTGCGCGCGTTGACGATCGACGCGCGCTGCTTGGACAGCGGGCCTTCCTTGGCCGTCGGAAAGTTGCGCATCAGCAGATCCGCGATCGCGAGATCGAGCACCGCGTCGCCCAGAAACTCCAGCCGCTCGTAATGCACGTCGGTGCCGACCGCGGCGCTCGGATGAGTCAGCGCGGTCTCGAGCAGTTCCGGCCGCGCGAACGCATAGCCGAGCACGCGCTCGAGTTTGGTGCCGGGACTTTCAGAGAGGCTGCGGCCGCAGGCGGTTGCGTCTGCCCGCGGCCGAACAATCTCCCCAACCAGTTGCGGCGCCTTCAACGGTTGATGCCTCCACCTCGACTTCGCGATTTGTCAGTACATCGGGCCCTGCGTCGACACCCGCACGTAGTTGCGGCTGTATCCGCGCAATTCGCCGCCCGGCTCGCGCTCTTCAAGCAATACTTTAAGTTTGGTTCCGACGAACCGCGCGGCGAATTCCGCCCGCTTGCGCTCGCCCAGCTCGCGCATCAGCGCCGCGCGGCGCTTGATCTCTGCCGGCTTGCACTCTCGCCCGGCAACTTGGCCGCCGTAGTTCCCGCCCGCACCGAATACGGAAACACGTGAAAGTAGGCCAGCGGCATCGATTCGACGAAATTGAAGTACGACTCGAAATGCGCCGTCGTCTCGCCCGGAAACCCGACGATCAGATCGGTGCCAATAGCCGCATCGGGCCATGCGCTCACACGTCGTTCGACGCGATCGCGAAAGTAGTCGCGCTCGTAACGCCGCCGCATCCGCGCACAGCGTCTCGTCGTCGCCGGCCTGCAGCGGCAAATGAAGATGCGGGCAGAATTTGTCGCTGCCCGAAATGATTTCCACGATCCGGTCGCTCAACTCCTCGGGATCGAGCGAGCTGATCCGCACCCGATCGATCGGGCATCGCTCGGCGATCATCTCGAGCAGATCCGCCAGCTCGACCGGCGGATCGAGATCCTTGCCGTAGCCGCCGAGATGCACGCCGGTCAGAATGACTTCCTTGAAGCCGCGCGCATGAAGATCGTCGAGCGCCGCCATGACGCGCCGCGGCTCGACGCTGCGCGAGGTTCCGCGCGAAAACGGCACGATACAGAAGGTGCAGAACTGATCGCAGCCTTCCTGCAGTTTCAGGAACGCGCGCGTATGGCCGTCGAGCGTGACCGCGGCCAGTTCGATCGGCGCCTTCTCCTTGCGCAAGTTCGTGACCATCACGCGCTCGCCCGCTCCTGAAGCCGCCGCGCGCTCGAGATCGTCGAGCCGGCCGAGCCCGATCACGGCATCGACTTCCGCCGCTTTGGCCAGCACCTCGGGACTCGCCTGCGCGAGGCATCCGGTCATCACCACGCGCGCGTTCGGGTTCAGCCGCCGCGCGCGCCGCGCGATTCGCAGACTCTCGGCGTCGGCGCGATCGGTGACGGTGCAGGTGTTGACGATATAGACGTCGGCGTGCTCGTTGAACTCGCGGCGCTCCATCCCGCGCGCGCCGAGCCGCGACTCGATAATCGCCGAATCGTACTGATTGACCTTGCATCCGAGCGTGGCGATCGCGAAGCGCGTTGCTCATCGTCACGCTGCCTCGAGCGCGCGCTCGATAAATCCGCCGCCGAGCACTTCGTCGCCGCGGTAAAAGACGCACGCCTGTCCGGGCGTCACGGCGGGACCGCCGCCGTGAAGCGAATCTCGGCGCGCCGCGCCGGATCAACGCGCATCGTCGCCGGAATCGCGCGATGCCGATAGCGGATCTTAACCTCGACGCTCAGCTCGACACCTGACGCGATCGAGTCATCGACCAGGCTGACGTGGTGCGCGATGAGACCCGCGGAATCGAGATCTCGCGGCGCCCCGCCACGACCTCGCCCGACTCGGCCCGAATCTCGCGGACATACAGCGGCTCGCCGCTCGCAATACCCAGGCCGCGCCGCTGTCCGACGGTGAATCGATGCACTCCGGCATGATCCGCGAGACGTCTGCCGTCGCTGTCGACGATTGAGCCGGGGCGAAGTTGCGGTGGAATCGCTGCGGCGCTCGACAAAACTCGCGTAGTCGCCGTCGGGCACGAAGCAGATCTCCTGGCTCTCAGGCTTGTCGGCGTTGGCGAGACCCAACGCGCGCGCGCGCGCGCGAACTTCGGCCTTGGTCATCGCGCCGAGCGGAAAAATCGTGCGCGACAGTTCGTCCTGCCCGAGCGTGAACAGAAAGTACGACTGATCCTTGGCGTCGTCGGCGGCGCGCAGCAGATGAAACCGGCCGTCGGCACCCTGCTCTATACGCGCATAATGGCCGGTCGCGACGTAGTCGGCATTCAGTGCGCGGGCGCGACTCCACAGGCGATCGAACTTGATCTCGCGATTGCACATCACGCACGGATTCGGCGTGCGGCCTGCAGATACTCGGAGACGAAGTTGTCGACCACGCGCGCGGCAAAGTCGGCGCGCAGATCGATCACATAAAACGGAAAATCCATCCGCTCCGCGACCCGGCGCGCATCTTCGAAGTCGTCGTGCGAACAGCAGGTCCCGCGCCGCTTCGCGATTGGGGTACAGACGGCTCCGGCGCGAGCCGCATCGCGACGCCGACCACGTCGTAGCCCTGCTCGCGCAGAATCGCCGCCGCGACGGAGCTGTCCACTCCGCCCGACATCGCAACCAACACTCGCGGCTTCATCGCGCGCTCGCCTCTGTCAGAGGTTCCGCATCGGCGACGCGCCGCCACACCGCCGGGATGATCTCCGCGGCGGCATCGATTTCATCCGCAGTGTTGTTCCATCCGAGGCTGATCCGAAGCGAGCTGCGCGCGTCGGCACGCTGCGGCCCATCGCGCGCAGCACATGCGACGGCTCGACCGCGCCCGCCGCGCACGCCGAGCCCATCGAAACTTCAACGCCCTCGAGGTCGAGCGCGATCAGCATGCTTTCGCCGAGCACGCCGGGAAACGTGAGATTGAGCGTATTCGGCAGCCGGCCCTCGAGCGGACCGTTCAAGCGAAGTCCGGGAATCGCTCGCGCGAAGTTCGTTCAGCAGCGACGCCGCGAGCGAATCGATTCGATCGATTCTTCGCGCATCGCGTTCGTCGCCGCTTCGGCCGCCGCGCCAAACGCCACTGCGCCAAGCAGATTCGGCGTTCCCGCGCGCATGCCGCTCTCATGCGGCCCGCCAAACGCGGACGGCGCGATGCGCACAAAGTCGCGGACGTACAACGCGCCGATTCCCGCTGGCGCGCCAAGCTTGTGACCGCTGAGCGTCATCAGATCGCATCCGAGCACCGCCACATCGACCGGGATTCGGCCGAGCCGCCTGCGCCGCGTCGACATGAAGCAGCGCGCCAGCCTTGTTGCATGTCGGATGCAAGAGCGGCGACAGTCCTGAATCGTGCCGACCTCCGAGTTCGCAAGCCCGAGCGTGACCAGCGCCGTCTCGTTATCGAGCGCGGCGAGCACGCGCGCCGGATCGATTCGTCCGTCGGGGTCGGGCGCGATTCGGACGATCTCGAAGCCGCGGCGCTCGAGTTCCGCAAGCGGAGCGAGGATCGATGAGTGCTCGATCTCGAGATGAGATAATTTTACGGCGGCGTGACGCGGCGGTGATCGCGCCGAAGATTGCGAGGTTGTTCGACTCGGTGCCGCCGCTGGTAAACACCATCCGTCGCGGCTCTGCGCCGACGATCGCCGCGACCTGCGCGCGCGCCGCCTCGAGCATCCGGCGCGAGCGCTGGCCCGCGCGATGCACCGACGAGGGATTTCCTCCGCTATCGGCCAGCAAGCGCGAAATCGCCGCGGCCGCCTCGACGCCGAAGCGGAGCGCCTGCATTATGATCGAGATAAATCGATCATGCGTACTTTGTTTTAGTGGCCACCAGTGCGGCGATTAGCTTATCTTACACCGATCGACGGAAAAAGACGGGGCTTCTCGCGTGACGCAGGCATCATCGGGCGCAAACATAATCGTAATCGGCGCGGGCGTGGTCGGATGCTCGATCGCGTTCCATCTCGCGCGCGCGGTGCTCGCGTGAGCGTGTTCGACAAGGGCGGGATTTGCGCCGGGATGTCGGCGCGGTCGGGCGCGCTGGTCCGGATGCACTACACGTTCGCGCCGGAAGCCGAGTCTGGCCTGGAAGAGCCATCCATTACTTCCGCAACTGGAGCGAGATCGTCGGCGGGCGATGCGGTTTCGTCGAGACTGGTTTCGCGGTCGTCGTCGACGAGCGCAACGCGACGCGGCTACGCGCAAACGTCGCGATGCTTCAACGCATCGGCGTCGATACTGAAGTTGTCACCGCGGCGGAATTGCGCCAGCGCGAGCCGAACGCTTTCGTCGATGACGTCGCACTCGCCGCATTCGAGCCACACAGCGGATACGCCGATCCGGTCGCGACGACAGAGTCGTTGGCGGCCGCCGCGAAACGTCACGGCGCGGACGTTCCTGACCAATACGCCGATCGCGAGAATCATGAGCCGCGGCGGACGCGCGATCGGGAGTCGTGGACGGCGCCGACCATCGTCCACGAGGCCGACGCGGTCTGCGTCGTCGCCGGACCGTGGACCGACGCGTTGCTCGCGCCGCTGGGCGTGAAGATCGGCATCAAGAGCGAGCGCGCGCAGATCGCGTTTTTCAAACGGCCGCCTCAACTCAGACATTGCATCTATATAGATACGATCGCGGGCAGTTACTTTCGTCCGCATGGCGACGATCTGACGCTGGCCGGGCTCGGTGGATGGAAGCCCGAGGCGGAGGCGAATCCCGACGATTTTCGCGAGACCAACGATGCCGACTTCATCGCGGCCGTGCGCAAGCGGCTGGCGCAGAGGATTCCCGCGATGGCCGATGCGCCATACTCTCGCGGCCACGCCGGTATTTACGATGTCAGCCCCGACTCGCGCGCCGTGATGGGAGCGGTGCCGGGTGTCGACGCGACTGTTCGTCGCGGCCGGTTTCAGCGGTACCGGATTCAAAACTGCGCCCGCGGTTGGCGCGTCGATGGCCGAACTGATTCTGACCGGTAAGAGCACGACGGTCGATCTGACGCCGTTCGGATTCGAGCGAATCTTGAGCGGGCGGATGATCGAGAGTCCGAACGAATACGAGATGGGCGCGGGCTTCGGTCACAAGCTCTGACCGTCGAACAATTCTGCGCGACATTGAAATCTGCCGTTTGTTACAGTTCCGAAGGTCGAACGACAGAACTCACTCTTCAACCCAAAAGGAGAGAAATCATGTCCAATCATTTTACCGGACTAAGCCTCGGCCCGCCGCTCGGTGATCCAGCGACTCGACCTTTGCGACCTTTACGCGTTCCAGTCGCCCGCCGATCCGTCGCGCACCGCGATCATCCTCAATGCAAATCTGAATGTCGACGCGCTCCATCCCGACGCCATCTATCGCCTCAACATCGACAACGACGGTGATCTGCCTGACGGATATCGCGTTCAGTTACGTGTTCTCGAAGCCGCAAAGCGGCAAGCAGACCTTCAGCGTATTTGTGGCGAAAGGCGCGGAGTCCCGCTCGGTCGAAGCGGTCGGCACAAAGATCATCGCCGATGCGGAGGTCTCATTCGGCACCAAACCCAACATCCGTCAAGTCGGGCGACTATACGTTCTTCGCCGGCGCCGCAGCGACGCTTTCTTTTTCGACTTCGACGGAATCAAGGCTCTGTTCGATATCCGCGGCAAACGGAACTTCACCGAACCGCATCTGGCAACCCTCGGCGGCAAGTCGCCATGGACGGGCGTCGATTCGAACACCCAAGCCAACGTGTTCTCGACGGTGATCGAAGTGCCAACGAGCGAGTTGAGTCGCCAAGCCCGTGATCCGCATCTGGGGACGATGCAGCGTGCGTGAGAACGGCAAGCTGCTCCACGTCGATCGCGCAGGTCATCCTAGCGTCAGCAGCTTCTTCAATACCGACGACACCAAGCTGGAATACAATGCCAGCGAGCCGGTGAACGATCGCAAGCGCTGGACCGATCAATTCGTCCATCTGATGGGGCATACGGGAAATTACACGCGCGAAGAAGCGATCGCGGCGATCGACAAGGAAGGTACGCTGCCCGACATGATGACCCTGGATCCGTCGAAGCCGGCGAAGTATCCCAACGGCCGCCTCTTCACCGACGACGTGATCGACTACCGGCTCGCGTTCCTGACGAAGAATGAATGTCCGCCGAGCGGGCTGAAACCGCACAGCGACACTCTCAAGGAGTTTCCGTACATCGGCGCGCCGCATCAGAAGAAGTAGCGGCGCGCGCTCGCCAACAGGGGCTGGCGATACCGCTAGCCCTTGTTGGCGAGCGATGCGATCAGGCGGCGGCGGGTGATGCTCGCTGACTTTGTCTTCGAGGCAATCCTGACGCTCCTCGATTTCTTCCATCCGCACGCCGATCCGGTTGAGCTTCTCGATCAGATTGCCCATCGCGCGCGCGACCGGGTCGGGCAGCTTGGCGTGATCGAGTTCCATCACGTCGTGGCGCGGCGTTGTCGCCCTCGATAACTTTGCCGGGGATTCCGACGATCGTTGACCACGGCGGGCACGACGACACGACCACCGCGCCCGCGCCGATACTGCTGCCCTCGCCGATTCGCACCGGCCCGATCACCGACGCGCCGGCGCTGACCATCACGTGATCCTCGAGCGTCGGATGGCGCTTTTCCTTCTTGAGGCTGGTGCCGCCGAGCGTGACGCCCTGGTAGATGAGCACGTCGTCGCCGATCTCCGTAGTCTCGCCCATCACGATGCCCATGCCGTGATCGATGAACAGACGCCGGCCGATTTTTGCGCCGGGATGGATTTCGATTCCGGTGATGAAGCGCGCAGTCTCGCTCACCAGCCGGCCGAGGCAACTTGCAGTTATGCTCCCAGAGCCAATGTGCGACGCGATAGGACCAGATGGCGTGGAGGCCGGGATACAAAAGCACCACTTCGACGGGTGCGCGCGGCCGGGTCGCGGTCGAAGACCGACTGGATGTCTTCCCTCATTCGGCTCACAACACCCATGGCACGTTCCTCTTCTAGCACGCGCCGCGGGTCAGGCTTTCGGATGGGCGGCAGTGACTGTTGCTCCGCAGGTCTTGGCGGACCGCGGACGCGCTCCGTTGGTCTTGCCCGCCGCCTTCGCTGCGCGGCTTCGCATTATCCTTGTGCAGCTTGTATTCGACCGAGTCAACCAGCGCCTGCCAGCTCGCCTCGACCACGTTGCTCGACAGTCCGACCGTGCCCCATCGGCGCTTGCCGTCGGTCGATTCGATCAGCACGCGCACGCGCGCCTCGGTGCCGGCGCCGTTGTCGAGCACGCGCACTTTGTAATCGACCAGCTGCATCGCTTCGAGATTCGGATAGTACGGCAGCAGCGCATGACGCAGCGCCGAATCGAGCGCGTTGACGGGGCCGTTGCCGATCGCGGAGTTGCGCGTGCGCACGCCGTCGGGGCCCTCGATCACCACGACCGCCTCGCTGAACGGCGCGCGATCCTCATGCCACTTGTCGTCGAACACGCGGAAGCTGACGAAGTTGAAATGTTCTTTCGCGAGGCCGAGCGTGCGCAGCATCAGCAGCTCGAACGAGGCGTCGGCGCCGTCGAAGGTGTAGCCCGCGCCTTCGAGCCGCTTGAGCTCGTCGAGCAGCGCGCCGATTTTGTCGTCGCTGGCCGCATCGATGTCGAGGCCGAACTCCTTGGCCTTGTACACGATATTGGCGCGGCCCGAGAGCTCCGAGAGCAGCACGCGGCGATCGTTGCCGAGCAGCGCGGGATCGATGTGCTCGTAGGTCGCCGTGTTGCGCTGGATTCCCGAGACGTGCAGTCCGCCCTTGTGCGCGAACGCGCTGCGGCCGACGTACGGCTGGCGCGCGAACGGCGTGATATTGGCCAGCTCGTAGACCAGCGTCGAGACCTCGCGCATCGTCTTGAGCTTCGCGGGCGGCACGCAATGGTATCCGAGCTTGAGCTGGAGGTTCGCGACAATCGAAACCAGGTTCGCGTTGCCGCATCGCTCGCCGAAGCCGTTGACCGTGCCCTGCACCTGCGTCGCGCCCGCCTGCACGCCCGCGAGCGTGTTGGCGACCGCGACTTCCGAGTCGTTGTGGCAATGAATTCCGATCGGGCAATTCACCGCCGCGCGCGCCGCCGTCACCGCCGCCTCGATTTCATGCGGCAGGCGGCCGCCGTTGGTGTCGCACAGCGCGATCAGCGTGACGCCGGCGTCATCGACGGCCTTCAGGCAGGCGAGCGCGTACTCGGGATTGTGAAAATAGCCGTCGAAGAAATGTTCGGCGTCGAAAATCGCCTCGTCGAAGTTCTTTTTCAGAAACGCGATCGTGTCGTTGAGAATTTCGAGATTTTCGTTGAGCGGGATTCTGAGCGCCTCGCGCACGTGCATGTCCCAGGTCTTGCCGACCACGGTCGCGACCGGGGCGCCGGTGCGCAGCAGCAGTTGCAGATTGCGATCGGCTGCGGCGCGCACGCCGGAGCGGCGGGTCGAGCCGAAAGCCGCGATCTTCGCGTGCCGAATTTTGATTTTCTTGACCTCTTTGAAGAACGCCGCGTCGCGATCGTTCGATCCCGGCCATCCGCCCTCGATATAGTCGAAGCCCGAGATCGTCCAGCCGCTCCGCAATCGTGACCTTGTCCTCGACCGTCAGCGAAACGTCTTCGGACTGGCACCCGTCGCGCAAAGTGGTGTCGTAAACCTGGATATGTTTTGCATCCGCCATCGGACTCAAACTGACTCCCGCGGCGCGCCGTTGGTCCCGCCGTCGCCGTTGATAAACGCGTCGTGCAGCGCACGCATCGCGAGTTCGCCGTATTTGGAATTGACCACGACCGAGACTTTAATCTCCGAGGTCGAAATCATTTCGATATTAATTCGCTCCGCCGCCAGCACTTTGAACATCGTGGACGCGACCCCCGAATGGGTGCGCATGCCGACGCCGACCACCGAGACCTTGGCGACCTGGTCGTTATGGCGAACGCCAGCCGCGCCGATTTCTTTCGCCGTGCGTTCGACGATTTCAAGCGCGCGCTTGAGGTCCTCGCGCCCGATCGTGAACGTCATGTCGGTGCGGCCGTCAGCGCTGGCATTCTGGATAATCATATCGACGACGATTCCCGCGTCCGCGATCGGGCTGAAAATCTTCGCCGCGAGACCGGGCCGATCCTCGACGCCGGCCACCGTAATCTTGCTTTGATTCTGGTCGAGCGTTACGCCCGAGACGAGCACGTCCTCCATCGATTGATCCTCTTGTCCGACCCACGTCCCCTCTGCTTCACCGAAGCTGGAGCGGACGACGAGCGGCACGTTGTAGCGGCGGGCAAGCTCCACCGAACGGGTTTGCAGGACCTTGGCGCCGAGTCCCGCCATCTCGAGCATCTCATCGTAGGAGATGCGGCCGAGTTTCTTTGCCTTGGGGCAGATGTTGGGATCGGCGGTATAGACGCCGTCGACGTCGGTGTAGATTTCGCACGCGTCGGCTTTGAGCGCGGCTGCGAGCGCGACCGCCGTGAGGTCCGATGCGCCGCGGCCGAGCGTCGTGATATCGCCGTCGGGATTGACGCCCTGGTATCCCGCAACGACGGCAATTTTCCCGTCGTCGAGCGAGCGCATCACGCGATCGCATTGCACGGATTTGATCCGCGCGCGGCCGTGATTCGAGTCGGTCGTCAGGTTCATTTGAAATGCGAGAAACGAAACCGTCGGATGGCCCATCGACTGCAGCCGAATCGCGAGCAGCGCGGCCGAGACCTGCTCGCCGGTCGCGACCAGCACGTCAGTCTCGCGCGCGCTGGGCGATTCGCTCAGCTCGGAAGCGAGCTTGAACAGCCGATTGGTCTCGCCCGCCATCGCGGACACGACCACGACGATCCGATCGCCGTTGTCGCGCGCCCGTGACCACGCGATCGGCGACCGCCTTGATCCGTTCGATCGAGCCGACCGAAGTTCCGCCGTATTTTTGAACGACCAATCCCACCAAAATGACCCTGTTAGCCCCGAAAAACGGGGTAATCGAGTATTATGATCGGAAAATGCCCCCCAAACCAGCCCCCATCCCACCGTAACTTTTGAGCCAGAAGACGGTTAGTATGGGCATCGGACGCAATGCGGAGGCAAACGGATGCCCTTCATCGACACTAACGAGCTGAAGACGATCGAGCGGCTGCCCGGCTGGAAGGGAAAATACTTCGATTCGAAAAGCATGACCTTCGGCCACTACGTCTTCGAGGCGGGATCGGAAATCCACGAACACTCGCATGCGAACGAGGAAGTTTGGAACGTGATCGAAGGGCAGCTCGAAGTGACGATTGGCGGGAAGAAGCAGATAGCGGGGCCAGGATGCGTGGCGATCGTGCCGCCGGACACGCTTCATTTTGTGAGGGCAGTCACCGATGGACGGGCGATTGTCGTGGATTATCCGTTGCGCGAAATGAGCGGCACCAAATCTTAATTAGTGGCCTTCGAGAGCGGGCACGGCGGCCCGCCTCACGAGTTGAGAAGAACAGACCAGAGAAGGAAACTCAGGCGAAGGAGCGTTTTAGCTTTGAGATGATTTGTGCGTGGCGCGAATCGCATCGCGCTGAATTCGATGCGGCGCAGGTTCGCGCCCGCGTAGCTGATTCGCACCGACAGGTATTCCATCTCGGCGCCGCCGCGCAGGCGCTCGAACCATTCCACCGCGGCGACACCTTCGGAAAACAAATATTCGCGCAGGCCGAGGTCGTCGAGCGTCGCCTCTTCGAGCCGGTACAGATCGATATGATAGAGCGGGAAGCGCCCGTGATGCTCCTGGATCATCGTGAAGGTCGGGCTCAGGATGTCCTCTTCGCGCAGACTCAGCCCGCGCGCGAGGCCCTTGATGAAAGCAGGTCTTGCCCGCGCCGAGATCGCCAATCAAGCCGAGCAGCTCGCCGCCTTCGAGCATCGACGCGAGCCGGCGTCCCCAGGATTTGGTCTCGTGCGCCGAGCGGCTTTCGATCACCATCGTGACCACCGTCGCTCCCGACTCTGTCGCGCATTAGCCATCGCGATTACTCAATAACTACTATAACTGCAACTACTCAGTTAGCGCTTCCAGCGCCGCCGGCAACTCGTCAATCAGGTCGCCGGCGATATAGCCGACGCGGCCCATTCGCGCCGCGACGCGATCCGCCGCGTAGCCATGGAGAAAAACGCCGAGCGCGAGCGCGTCGAGCGGGCGCAGATGCTGTCCGAGCAGCGCGCCGACCATCCCCGACAGCGCGTCGCCCATCCCCGGCGTGCGCCATCCCGGGATTGCCGGTCGAATTGACGTAGACGTCGCCGTCAGGCGAAGCGATCACCGAGCGCGCACCCTTTATCAGCACAGTCGCGCCCGTGCGCTCCGCCAAAGTGCGCGCCGCCGAAACGCGATCGTCGTTGATCTTCGTGGTCGCAATGCCGAGCAGCCGCGACGCTTCCCCCGGATGCGGCGTCAGCACGACTGGGCCCTCGCGCACGCTTCAAAACATCGCAACCAATCGCGGCGACCGCGTTGAGCCCGTCGGCATCGATCAGCATCGGACGCTCGCGCTCGCACGCATCCGAAATCAGCCATTCGATGAGCCGCTTCGTATCGTCGCTCGACGCCAATTCCCGGTCCCACGATCATCGCGTTCTTGCCGTCGAGCAACATCTTCAAAGCGTCGGGCGCATGAGCGCCGTCAAAATGGCCGTCGCGATCCGCAATCGGCTCGGTCATCAGCTCGGCCTGCCCCGCCGCGACGATCGGCTGGATCGATTCCGGCATCGCCGCCGTAACCAGGCCCGCGCCCATTCTCAACGCGGCGCGCGACGCGAGCAGCACGGCGCCCGACTTGCCGCGTCCGCCGGCGATCACGAGCGGATGCCCATACATGCCCTTGTGCGAATTCACCGGTCGCGCGCGAATCAGATGCTGCAAGTCCGCGCGCTCGAGAAACCGTCCGCGCGGCGCGATCTCCTCAATCGCCCGCGGCGCGAAACCAATTTCGACGATCCGCAAGCTCGCCGCATTGGCCGGCGCCCGGATATGAAACATGGCCGAACTTCGCGAACCCGAACGTCACCGTCAGCGACGCTCGATCGCCGCGCCCATGACCGCGCCGGTATCCGAGTTCACGCCCGACGCGATATCGACGGCGACCGTCGGCACCGCGAATGAATTGACAATCTCGATCGCGCGCGGCGGCACGTCTTTCACCGCCGCATTCAGCCCCGTGCCGAAAATCGCGTCGACGATGGCGCTCGGCCGTTTGCTCAGCGCCGCATCGAGGCTGGCTTCCGTCGATCGCCTCGATCACCTTGCCTCCGGCTGCGCGAAACTCCGCATGCGCCCGCGCCGCGTCGCCCTTCAAGTCCGCCGCGCGCCCGAGCAGAACCGCGCGCACTGCGAAGCCGTCCTGGATCAGCCGCCGTCCTGCGACGAATCCGTCGCCGCCGTTGTTGCCCTTGCCCGCGACGACCAGCACGTCCGTCGCCGCGTCCGGAAAATTCTCGACCAATGCGTCGGCAACCGCCTCGCCCGCGCGCGTCATCAGCGAGTACGACGGGATGCCGTACTTCTCCTGGCTGAGGCGATCGAGTTCGCGGCTCTCGGCGGCATTGAGCAAGAATCATTGATCAGCTATCCCAGCGAAAATATTACACCATCAGCTGTGCTGGTGAATGCGCATGTGCCGCTCTGGTAGCTTTGGGATCGGGCAATGATTCGGCTCAGCGTCAACCTCAACAAAATCGCGCACGCTCCGCAATGCGCGCGGCGGCAATATTCCCGACGTGGTCGCAGGCGGCGCGCACCTGCATCGCCGCCGGATGCCACGGCATCACGGTCCATCCGCGTCCCGACGCGCGTCACATCACGTTCCAGGACGTCCTCGATCTCGCCGCGATGCTCACGGTCGAGTTCAACATCGAAGGTTACCCCGGCGCGGAATTCATCGACCTCGTGCTGCGCGTGCGTCCGACGCAGGTGACGCTCGTGCCCGACCCGCCCGGCGTGCTCACCTCGAACGCGGGATGGAACCTGGCGCCCGGCGCACGCAGATTGGCTCGGCGACCTGCTCGCCAAGTTCCGCAGCGCCGGCATCCGCACAAGTCTTTTCCTCGAGCCTGACTCCGCGCAGATCAAACGCGCGCGCGAGTTCGGCGCCGATCGAATCGAGCTATACACCGGGCCGTACGCGCACGCGTTCGGCACGCCGGCTGGCGCTGGAGATTCTCGCGGCGCATCGCGAGGCCGCGCGCCTCGCGCGGAAAATCGGGCTCGGCGTGAATGCCGGCCACGATCTCGATCTCAAGAATATTCCCGCCTACGCGAAAGCGGTGAAAGGCCTGCAGGAAGTGTCAATCGGCCACGCGCTGATCTGCGGACGCGCTTTACATGGGCCTGACGCGGACGGTAAAGGCTTATCTGAAAGCGCTCGGCTCGAAGCCGCTGCACGTTAAGCGTCAGAAGCGAAAATAATCGGTTACAGCGCGCCGGCGTATTTCTGGATCGCGGCGCCGATTTCCTGCGCTAGCGTTTTGATCGCGATCGCCGTCCTCGCCCTCGACCATCACGCGCGCGAGCATCTCGGTCCCTGAATATCGCACCAGCAGCCGGCCGGTGCCGGCCGAGGCGCCGCTCGGCGTCGGCGATCATTCGTTGCACGTCGGGCATCTCGGCGAGCGGCACGCGATTCTTGACGCGCACGTTTTCCAGCACCTGCGGCACCCGGCGCATCGCGCGCAGCTCGCTCAGCGTCCGTCCGCTCTCGGCCATGTGCGCGAGCACCAGCAGCGCGCTGATCAGGCCGTCGCCGGTGGTCGAATGATCCATGAAGATCACGTGGCCCGACTGCTCGCCGCCGAGGTTGTACGAGTTGGGCCGCATCTCGCGCGCGACCGCGGGGTCGCCGACCTCGGTGCGAATCAGCCGCACGCCCGCGTCGCGCAGCGCCAGCTCGAGTCCGAAGTTGCTCATCACGGTGGCGACCACGGCGTTGCCGTGCAGAGCCGGCCTTCGGCGGCGAGCTTGCGGCCCGAGCAGCGCCATCACGTCGTCGCCGTCGAAGACTTCGCCGCGCTCGTCGATCAGCATCGCGCGATCGCCGTCGCCGTCGAGCGCGATACCGACGTTGCAGTGCTCGCGCAGCACGGTCTCGCGAATCGCTTGCGAGATGCACCGCGCCGCATTCGAGATTGATGTTGGTGCCGTTGGGATCGACGCCGATCGCCACGACCTCGGCGCCCAGCTCCTCGAGCACGTCGGGACCGACCTTGTAGGCCGCGCCGTTGGCGCAATCGATCGCGACTTTCAGCCCGTCGAATGTGACCGAGCGCGGCACGCACGATTTCAGGAACACCAGGTAGCGCCCGAGCGCGTCGTCGATTCGCGTCGCCTTGCCGATATCGATCGCGTGCGCGCGCGATGCCTGCGAGATCTCGCCGTCGTCGAAGACCAGCTCTTCGATTCGCCGCTCGAGTCTCGTCGTCGAGTTTGAATCCTTCGCGCGAAAAAAACTTGATGCCGTTGTCCTGGAACGGATTGTGCGACGCCGAAATCACCACGCCGGCGTCGGCGCGCATGCTGCGCGTCAGAAACGCGATGGCCGGGGTCGGCAGCGGTCCGACCAGCCACACGTCGACGCCCATCGAGCAGATTCCCGACTCGATCGCCGTCTCGAGCATGTAGCCCGACAGCCGCGTGTCCTTGCCGATGAGAATTCTGCGATGGCGTCCGGTCGTATTGCGGAACACGTAGGCGAGCGCGCGCCCCAGCTTCAGCGCGGTCTCCGAGGTGATCGGCTCTTCGTTGGCGACGCCGCGGACGCCGTCGGTGCCGAACAGTTTACGATGGGTGCTCATCGGCCGTGGTGGTCAGCTTCTCGTGATACATTCGCAGTTTAACCTTGTCGGGCGACTGGCGCACCAACTGCATTCCGTCGGGCAACGTCACCTGCAGCGGCAATTCGTGCGAGCCCGGCGCGACGCCTTTCGCATCGACGTAAGCCAGCCCCTTGGGCGCGAGGCCCGCCAGCTTCACCGCCGGTCCGCGAATCGTCAGCGTCGCCTGCTTCGGTTCGACGCGGTACTTGAAATCGCTGTCCTTCACTTGCACGTCCACCGCGCGAAACTCGCGGTCGGTAATCGCCTCGGCCACGTTGACTTTCGCGTCGACATGGCCGGTGGAAGTCCCAGCGACGGATCGGGCGCATCGATATCAACCGAACGGTCGGTATTTGCCGTGAGGCCTTTCAAATCGAAAGGCTCCGTGTTGACCGCGCTAAGCGGCGTCCACATAACGGCTGGGCCCGACCACGGTGACGCTGGGCGGCGTAATATCGACCGCCGAAATCGTGTAGCCCGGCGCGACCCGGTTCTGGCACCGCCAGATGCACCGGCACGTCGCGCGTGACCAGGCGATCGACATCGAGCGACAATTGATCGGGCGAGATACTGGTCACGGCGGTATTGCGGCCGACGTTGAACATCGCGGGGTAAATCTTGAAGTCGGATTGCCCGGCCGCAACGCTGCGCAGATCGATCATGCAGCGTCAGCCGGTTCGGATCGAGCAGCGACAGCAGCGTGCGCGGACCGGTGACTTCGATTTTCACCTGCGTCGGCGGATGGTTGACGATCACCATCCCCTGCGGCAGCGACGCATAGCTGATCGGCACCGTGAGCGTCGCGACCGAGCCGCGCTCGCCGGCGTTGACGAAGATCCAGAGTCCGATCGCGAGCACCACCGCGAGGACGCGCAGCCCGATAGTCGCCGCCGCGAAGCCGCCGCGAGCCGCTGGCCGCGAACATACGATTGAAATCGCCCAGCCTCATCGTGCCTCGTCGCTCTTTCGCCTCGCGCGCCTAACCCGGCAGCTTCCTCAACGTCGACAGAACCTCGGCCGGCTCGAGCCCGCGGCTCAGCACGCCGCCGCGCGCCAGCGAAATCGCCCCGCTCTCCTCGGAAACCACCAGCACCACCGCGTCGCTGTCCTCGCTCATGCCGATCGCCGCGCGATGACGCGTGCCGAGCGACAGGCTCACGTTGGGGTTCTGCGACAGCGGCAGCAGGCACGCCGCCGCGAGTATCCGATCGCCGTTGATTATCACGGCGCCGTCATGCAGCGGAGAGCCGTTCATGAAGATCGTTTCGAGCAGTTCCGGCGAGACCTTGCCGTCGACGACTCTGCCGGTCTCGACGAACTCGCCGAGTCCGTCGTCCTGCTCGATCACAATCAGCGCGCCGACTCTGCGCGCCGACAGCCACGCCGCCGCGGTCGCGATCTCCTCCGCGGACGTGACCGTCGGCGCTGTTGCGTCCGAGAAACGATTGCGCGCCGACCCGGGTCAGCGCGCGGCGAATATCCGCCTGGAAGATCACCACCAGGATCACGAACAACGATCCGAGAAAGTTGTTCAGCAGCCAGTTGAGGGTGAACAGTCCGAGCACCTGCGACGCCACGAAAGCGCCGCCGACGATCACCATCCCCAGCACCATCTGCATCGTGCGCGTGCCGCGAATCAACAGCGCGATCCGGTAGATCACGTACGCCACGATCAGGACGTCGACGACATCCTGCCATCGCGGCTGCGGTATCATGGGCATGTAGTTATGCATTGCGCCTGAACCGCTGATCCCGTCCCGCCATCGCCGCCGCCATCCGCACCGCGGCGACAGCCGGCGCCTACGTCATGCACGCGCACGATCGACGCGCCGGCCGCAATCGCGAGCGCGTTGGCGGCCGCCGTGCCGAATTCCAGATCCGCTCGTCCGCACCGGCGGCCGCGGCCGAGATTCGCGCCACGAACGTCTTGCGCGACGCGCCTACCAATACGGGATAGCCGAGCGCACAGAGGTCGGGCAAGGCGGCCAGCAGCTTCAGATTATGCTGCGCAGTCTTGGCGAATCCTATCCCCGGATCGACGATAATTCGCGAGCGCGCGACTCCGGCGCCGACGGCAAATCGCGCGCGCTGCGTCCAGGTACTCGACCACCTCGCGCACCACGTCGCGATAGCGCGCGAACTCGATATGATTGGCGGGACCGCCGCGCATATGCATCAGCACTACCGCGCACTTCGTCCGCGCCGCGAGCGGCGCCATCTCGCGGTCGTGCTCCAGCGCCGTGATGTCGTTGATTATCGCCGCCCCCGATTCGAGCGCGACGCGCGCGACCTCCGCCCGCCGCGTGTCGATCGAGATTGGCACTCGCAGCCGCTTGCCCAGCCGCGCGAGCACCGGCGTCAATCCGCTCGAGCTCGACCTCGACGGGAATCTCCACCGCACCGACCGGACGCGACGATTCTCCGCCGACGTCGATCACGTCCGCGCCCGCCGCTTCCATCGCGAGCGCGTGCTCGACCGCGCGATCCGGGTCGAGGTATTTTCCGCCGTCGGAGAAGGAGTCGGGCGTCACGTTGAGCACGCCCATCACCGCGGGAAATTTGATTACGCGGCCGTCGGCCAGCTTGAGACTTGAAGGCGACGAATCAGATCGCGCCGCCCGCTTGCGCGAGCCGCGATCGTTGATCGAAGATTTCGATTGAATCCGCGAGCGTCGCATCGCACCGGCCCCACTTCCCCCTCAGCCTGCGGTCGCCCGCGCGCAACCGGCGAAGCGCCGAATCAATCGCGCGCGCGACCGCAGAAACGCGCTCGCGTGACGACTAGACGAGAACCGGCTTCGGCGGGAGTCCTGGCACCGGGCTTTCGTCCTCGGCGCGCTTTTCCTTGCCGGTGTCCGGACCGGGCCGCGGCGGAAGATCGTTGCGCACTGCGGCCGGCGACGGCGGCAGCGGGCGCCCTTCGCGGAACGCCGTCACCATCGCCTCGACTTCGCTGCCGTCGAGCACTTCCTTCTCGAGCAGCCGCTCCGCGATCGCATGCAGCAGCACCAGGTGATCCGACAGCAGTTGCCGCGCCTTCTGATACGAGTCGTCGATTATCTTGCGCACCTCGCGATCGATCTCGAGCGCGGTCTGCTCCGAGTAATCCTTGTGATGCGCGATGTCGCGGCCGAGGAAAATCTGCTCCTCGCGCCGGCCGAACGTCATCGGGCCGAGCTCCTTGCTCATGCCCCATTCGCAGACCATCTTGCGCGCGAGCTCGGTCGCCTTCTCGATATCGTTGCCCGCGCCGGTCGTCATCTGGCCGAACACCAGCTCTTCCGCCGTGCGGCCGCCGAACATCATCGCGAGCCGCGTCATCAGGTAGTCGCGCGGATAGGTGTAGCGATCGTCCATCGGCAATTGCTGGGTGACGCCGAGCGCCATCCCGCGCGGGATAATCGTGACCTTATGGACCGGGTCCGCGCCGGGCTGCAGCATCGCGACCAGCGCATGCCCGCCTTCATGATAGGCGATAATCTTGCGCTCCGATCCCGACATCACCATCGAGCGCCGTTCCGCGCCCATCATGACTTTGTCTTTGGCCAGCTCGAAGTCCGACATCTCGACCTTTTCCTTGTTGCGGCGCGCCGCCAGCAGCGCGGCCTCGTTGACAAGGTTCTCGAGGTCGGCGCCGGCAAATCCCGGCGTCGAGCGCGCAATCTTGCTGCCGTCGACGTCGTCCGACAGCGGCACCTTGCGCGTATGAACTTTCAGGATTCCCTCGCGGCCCTTCACGTCGGGCAGCGGCACCACGACGCGCCGATCGAAGCGGCCCGGCCGCAGCAGCGCGGGATCGAGCACGTCGGGACGGTTGGTCGCCGCGACCAGGATCACGCCCTCGTTGGCCTCGAAGCCGTCCATCTCGACCAGCAACTGGTTGAGCGTCTGCTCGCGCTCATCATGACCGCCGCCGAGGCCGGCGCCGCGATGGCGTCCGACGGCGTCGATCTCATCGATGAAGATGATGCACGGCGCATGCTTCTTGCCCTGCACGAACAGGTCGCGCACGCGCGACGCGCCGACGCCGACGAACATCTCGACGAAGTCCGAGCCCGAAATCGAGAAGAACGGCACGCCCGCTTCGCCCGCGATCGCGCGCGCGAGCAGCGTCTTGCCGGTTCCCGGCGGCCCGACCAGCAGCACGCCCTTGGGAATTCGCCCGCCGAGGCGCGTGAAGCGCTTCGGGTCGCGCAAGAACTGGATGATCTCTTCGAGCTCGTCCTTGGCCTCATCGATTCCGGCGACGTCGGCGAACGTAACCTTGTGCGTATTCTCGGTCAGCAGCTTGGCGCGGCTCTTGCCGAACGACATCGCCTTGCCGCCGCCGATCTGCATCTGGCGCATGAAGAAAATCCACAGCGCCGCCAGCAGCAGCATCGGGAACCATTGCACCAGCGCGACCATCCACCACGGATCGCCCTCGGCCGGCTTGGCCGCGATCTTCGACGCCCTTGTCGCGCAGCGTCTTGACCAGGTCGGGATAAGTCGGGCGCGTAGGTCTTGAAATGATCGCCGTTGGTCGTTGTCGCACTTGATCACGTTGCCCTGGATCGTGGCCTCCGCAACCTGGCCCTTTTCAACCTGGTTGAGGAAGTCGGAGAAAATTATTTCGGGTTCTTTGGGTTGCTGCCTGCTGAAGATATTGAACAGCAGCAGGAACATCAGTCCCAGCACTAGCCATAGCGCAATACTGCGGGAAAACTGGTTCATGCTATTAAAAAAGTATCACGCACGTTGATGTACCACGCAATCTGGTAATCGCTTACGCCGCGATTTCCGACGCCTCAACTCGCAGTACAGGTTTCGGTCGACTTGCCGTACGAGCGCGCAGCTGCGCGCGCGCAAGACCCGGGAGCCACGCGATCGTGTCGCCGACGGTCACGACCGGAAAGCGCTCGCGCCGTGCGCGCGGCAGCTTGCGATCGACGAAGATATCCTGAACTTTGCGCGTGCCGCGCATCCCGACCGGGCGCATCCGGTCGCCGTTGCATAAAATTGCGCGCGACTAATCCAGTGTCGGCGATTTTCGCCGCGTCGAACGTCGCGACGGACAAATTATCCGGCATCGGCGCGCCGGCCGCCGCAATCGTCGACGCCTCGAATTTGAATCCCGCCGCCTCGACCAGTCGTGATTCCGTCCGGCGGCGATCGCAACCGAGAATCCCGCGCGGCGCCGTCCGTGCTGCGGCGATACGCTCGCGCTCATGCGCGAGTCGAAAAAGATTGTACTTGCGCTCGGCGCGCCACCCGTCCGGCAGATCGACCGAGTCGCTCGGCCCGCCTGCGAGTATCAGCTCGCGCATCGCCTCGACATGCGCGCGCGAAATTTTGCGCAACGATCCCATCCGCTCGGCGAGAAACAGTCTGAATCACCGCCGCCTGCACCGCGCGATCGACCGCGCCGAATCCCGACACGTCGAGCACGCCGCCGCCGATAGCGCATCGCGTCCAGCTCGCGCGCCGCAATCGCCGAGACCAGCGCGTCGAGCGAGCGCATCTCGTCCGCCAATTCGACCAGCCGTCCGCCGAGCCCGGGCGCATAGTCGCGCTCGAGCATCGGGAGTAAGTTCGCCGCGAATCCGATTGCGCAGAAAATCGCGCGACGAATTCGACGAGTCCTCGACGAACGAAATCGCGCACGCCTCCAGGTATTCGCGAATCTCGGCGCGAGAAATCGAAAGCATCGGACGAATCAGCCGCTCCGGCCCGCGCTCGGCCATCGCCGCCATCCCGGCCGCTCCGGCCCCGCGCATCAAACGCATCAGGACTGTCTCGGCCTGGTCATCGCGATGGTGTCCCAGCGCAATAAAGTCCGCCCCGACTCGATCGGCGGCGCGGCCCAAAAATTCACGCCGGGCGTCTCGCGCCCGCTCCTCCAGATTGGCGCCGGAAATCGCGCCAAGCCCCTCGGCCCGCTCAACAATGCAACTCAAGCCCGAGCCGCGCGCACATAGCGCGCACGAACTCTTCATCGCGATCCGACTTCATCACCGCGAAGCCGATGGTTCAAATGCGCGGCCGCGAGCTTCAATCCCGATCCGCTCGCGCAGCGCGATCAGCGCCGAGGTAAGCGCGACAGAATCCCCACCACCGGAAAGCCCGATGACGATGGACGCGCCGCGCCCAACGCCGGCACGCACCAGCGCCGCCTCAATCGCGGCAAGAACTTATTTTCAATATCGCGAGGCATCACGGACGAGATTATTACCGCGGGAGAACGGCATCAATTCCAAATCAGCGGCCCATCTGATCGAGCAAATGGAGAATCACGCCGATCCCCGGAAGATTAACTTCGAGTTCCTCGCCAGCGTGCGAATGACTCGCACCCGCCGCAATGCGTCCCGATCGTACAGCGCCTCGACGCGGCCGCGTCCGTGCTCGACGCGCACCGGCGCGATCAAATCCTCGCGCTCCCACGAGGCCAACTCACGCTCGCTGATTCCGCCGATCGCGCAGAACACGCTGCGGCTCATCAATACCACTTCGCCGCGGGTCGAGCTTTCGATTGGAGTCCGCCGCGCCATTGCATTCAGCTCCGCTCACTTCGACGCCATCAGTTCCGCCCGCGGATCGGCGACACCGCGGTCTTTGAGGCTGTCGGCCAGTTGCTGCATCAACCCGCGCTCCTTGGCGTTCAAGCTCGGTCGGCGCCAGCACCTTCAGCTCGTAGAGCAGATCGCCCGCCGGTTCCTTGCCGCGCGCCGGCAGTCCGCGACCGCGCAGTCGCATCACGCGTCCCGTCTGGCTGCCGGCCGGAATTTTCAGCGACACGCGTCCATCGACCGTGGGCGCAGTGATTTCAGCGCCGAGCGCCGCTTCGTAGTCCCACACCGGCAGGTTCACGCGCAGGTCGCGGCCCGCGATCGCGAACACCGGGTTCGGCTCGATTCTGAATCGTCAGGAAGAGGTCGCCATTCTGATCGGGACGCGGCGCTCGCCCGCCCTGCCCCTTCAGGCGCAACTGCGTGCCATCCGTCACTCCCGCCGGGATTGTCACCTCGAGCGTGCGCCGCGCCGCCACCACGCCGCTGCCGCCGCAGGTCGGGCATGGCTCGGCCGATGCGAATCACGCGCGCTTTGCCCTGCTTCTCCTCGCGCGCGATCATCCCGCTGCCGCCGCAGGTGGCGCATTCGTCCTCGGCGACGAGATCGAGCCGCCGCTTGGCGCCCTTGATTGCATCGAGCAGCGTGATTCCTACCTCGGCGCGCAAATCGGGCGCGCGCGGCGGCTCGGTGCCAAAATCGAAAGTCGAAAATCCGCGCGGCGCACCGCCGCGGCTGCGTCCGCCCGAGCTTCGCGCGAAGCCGCCTCGTCCGCCGCCGCCGCCGCCGAAAAACTGCGAAAAGAAATCGCTGAAGTCACCACCGCCGCCGCCAAAGCCCGCGCCAGCCCCGCCGCCCGCGCCGCGCCGGCGGCCGATTGTTGGCGCGCGTAGCGGCGCATCATCTCTTCCTGCGACACGCCATGCTCCCAGTCGGCGCCGAGCTCGTCGTACTTCTTGCGCTTCTCGGGGTCGCTGATTACCTGGTAGGCCTCGTTCAGTTCCTTGAATTTCGCCTCGGCTTCCTTGTTGTTGGGATTGACGTCGGGATGGAATTTGCGGGCGAGCTTGCGATAGGCACTCTTGATCTCAGCTTCGCTGGCTTTGCGCTCGACGCCAAGAACTTTGTAGTAATCGCGAAATTCCATCCAGTATACTCAGTTCGAGATAATCCAGAGGCTCAGTTACTATAGTCAGTCGCTTAGTCACTTAAATATCAGAACGCTCCGGCGCGACAGTCTCCGTCGAAGCGTCAGTGAGCGCCGTCATCCGCGCCTCCAGCGCGCGCAACTCGGCGTCGAGCGCTGCCTGCCGCCGCCAGATGAACACCACGTACAAAAAGATCGCCGCGAAGATGATTGCTGTAGGCGGCGAACAGGTAGCCCAGGTGTTCCATCAACTCGATTCCATCACTTGCTATCCAACGCAGCCGCCGACGCAAACGCAATCCTGATCGCCAGCGCGCCCATCCGGCTGCGCGTCCGCAACATCGTTGAATCTAAGCATCAGCAGCCACGCCCACAACAGTGTGAACGCGGCCAGGCAAACCAGCAGCGTCGCGACCATCCGCGGATCCTCGAGGCCATGCCCGCCCTGCTTGGTGACCAGCACCGCCGGATGAATCGTGCGCCAAAGCCGCACGGACGCAATGACTATCGGCACGTCGAGCACCGCGACGATTCCGAGCACCGCGGCGAAGCGCGCCACCTGCGGCGTGTCGTCGGCGCTCGCGCGCAGCATCAGGTAGCCGCCATACATCAGCCACAGGATGAAGGTGGTCGTCAGCCGCGAGTCCCACGTCCACCACGTGCCCCAAATCGGCTTGGCCCAAATCGATCCCGCGACGATCATCAGCGTGCAGAAGACCATCCCGGTTTCGGCCGCGGCGTAACCCAGGTCGTCCCACAGCTGATCGCCGAGCCACAGGTAAAAGACTCCCGCGATCGCGACCAAACCGAATGACGCGAATGCGACCCACGCGAGCGGCACGTGAAAATAAAATATCAGCTGCGCGATTCCCTGCTCGGCTTCCGGCGGTACGTAGTCGAATACCATGAACAGCGCCGCCAGCATCAGCGCAAGCGTCGCGTACCCGAGTCCGTTGCGAATCGCCGAGTTATTCATTGAATAGCTAGTCCTCACCTACCACATGCTCGAATAGCAGGTAACCGGCGGTGACGAATAGTACGTCGAATGCGATCATGATCTTCAGCCAATCGCCCATCGACGAAAGCGGCACGCCGGCCAGCGCAGCGGCGCTCGCCTTAACGCCGGCAATCAGCGCGGGCACGAAAATCGGCACGGCGAGAATCGGCAACAGCATATCGCCGCCGCGCGTGCGCCCCGTGATCGCGGAGAGCAGCGTCGCCAGCGCCGAGAATCCAATCGCGCCGAGCGCGAGAATCGGCGCGAGCCGCGCAATCGAGGCGTCGAACTCGAGGTTGAAGAACAACACCATCAGGATGACCGCGCCCACCTCGGCAACTGCCATGAAGATCAACGCGGCCGCGAGCTTGGCGGCATACAGCGTCGCGGGATCGAGCGGGCTCAGCAGCAGCCCGCGAATTGCGCCGTTGTCGCGCTCCGCGAGCAGTGCCCGATTCGCGCCGAGCATCCCAGCGAAGACCATCGCGACCCACAGCGCGCCCGCAGCCGCGTCGACGCTGCGCACCCGCGCCGCGTCGAGCGCGAACACCAGCACGACCAGCACCAGCATCGACAGCGCGAGCAGCGCCAGCGTGCTCTCGCCGCTGCGCAACTCGAGGCGCAGGTCCTTGCGCAGTACAGCCGCGAACCCTGACACGATTTATCGGCCGAGCAGCGAGCGGATTCGCCCGCCGCGCCGACTCTCCTCCTTATGCGCACGCGGCACCAACAGTCCGCGCGAGATTTCGAACACCGCAAACTCGACGCCTTCGATTTCGGGGACGCCGTGCGCGGTCGCTATCACCGTCGCGCCGCGTTCGATCGCGGCGTAAATCAGTCGAGCGATCGTTTCCGCGCCGTCGTGGTCGAGCGACGCGAACGGCTCGTCCAGTAATAACAGCAATGGATCGGCGAGCATCGCGCGCGCGGCCGACAGCCGCTGCTCCATCCCGCGCGAGAAGGTACGCACGCGACTGTCGGCAACGCCGGCGAGCCCCACGCGCTCGAGCCATTGATCGGCGGACGCGCGCGGGTCGTGGAGCGAATACAGCTCGCCGAAGAATTCCAGATTCTCGCGCGCGGTCAGATTCGGGTAGAGGAAGCTCTGATGCGCCATCATGCCGATACGCCGGCGATAGCGCGCGGCAAGTTTGCGCGAGTCCTGCCCGAAAACCACCGCTTGACCGGCGCTCGGCGAATCGAGACCCGCCAGGATTCGCAGCAGCGTCGATTTGCCACTGCCGTTGCCGCCAATCACAAACGCGCCGGCGCCCGGCAGCAGCCGCAGATCGACGTCGCGCAGCACGGGCGCGAGACCGTAAGTCTTGGCGAGGCTGTGCGTCTCGACGACCGGCGCCGACATCACTCGTTCCGGGCGATCGCGCCGGGGAGCGGCCTGATCGCGATACCGCATTGCGCGCAGAACTTCGAGTCGGGTGCCGCGCGCATCCCGCATTCGGGACAGAAACTGATCTTGCGCGACGACAACGGCGCCTGCGCTTGTTGCTGCGGAGGCGGAGGTTTCGGCGGGCGTACAGGTTCGGTGTGTAAGATCAGAGTCGGCACGGCATCGCGGCGAAGCAGCGGCGCGGGCCGGCGTATCGGCGTCACGGATGGCTTCTTCGCGCTCTCGGGTTCTTCCGGATGACGAATGTTTTCGATCGCCGCCATCGCGGTCAGCGCTCGATCCTCCAGCGCCTTGTGCATCGAGTCGTAGTCGGCGTCGGACAGCTTGCCCATCTCGCGATCGAACTCGAGTTCGCGCAGTCCCTGCACCGCCAGCGCGCGTTCATGCTCGTGACGCTCGGATCTGAAGATCATCGGCGGATTTTGCGCGCGCTCCGGCCAGACCGATGCCGAGCGGAGCGGCGACGAACAGCGCGACTCCGGCGACGATCAGCGCAGCGGCGAGGATAAACATCGGCTACCTGCGCTCCTCGAGTTCCTTTTCGAGCTTGCGCCTCAGCTCGGGATCGAATGGAGTCGCCGGTGCGCCGGGATTCGAGTCCGCGGGCGTGGACGACCGATGTGAATGCCAGCGCCCGACCGCGAACACCATCAGGCCGCCGCCGAGTGCGAGCGCGATGAACGGCATCGTCCATGCCAGGATGTTGAAGCCCTCGGTGGTCGGCGCCGACAGAATTTTCTCGCCGTACTCGCGGCGATAGAAGGCGATTATCTGCGCGCGAGACTTGCCCTCGCCGATCATGCGATCGATCTCGCGGCGCATCGGCACCGAGAAACCGCAAGTCGGCATGTTGCAGTTGGCGACCGTCAATCCGCAGCCGCATTGGCAGGTCAGACCTTCGGAAACGTCTGAATTCGTTGAGGTTTTCGGCCGCAAACGTTTCACGTGAAACGTCCTTTAGTTCAGGAGAAAGAAAAACGAATATTGCTGCGATGAGGAATACGAGCGACGCTGCGAGGGTGAATTTCGCGCGCACGGATCAGTCGCCTCCAGGCGCGGCGTCGGCGAGTTCGCGCGCTTCGACCGATGAGCGGCTGAGCGCGGTGGCGATTGCGGCGCGCTCGCGCACGTTCGGCCACATCACGATCACGGTGCCGAAGACCATCATCAGGCCGCCCGCCCATAGCCAGAAGACCAGCGGCGTCAGAAATACTTCGAAGGTCGCGGTCTGCCCGTCTGTCGTCGATTCCGGCGAGCACGACGTAGAGGTCGCTCGCGGGCGTCGAGCGGATCGCGACCTTGGTCGCGGGCTGCTGCGGGCGTTTGTAGAAGAGCTTGGCCGGCGACATCACGGCGATCTCGCGGCCGTCAGCGCCGCAGCACCTGGACGCGGGCCGTCGCGCTCTCGAGATGCGGCGTGTCGGTTTCATCCAAACCCTGGAAGCGGAGAGTGTACGAGCCGATCGTGAAGCTGTCGCCGGCGTGAACGCTCTTCTTCACTTCGGTGCGGAAGAACGACGAGCCGACGATTCCGACGAAGGCGACGATCACGCCGACATGGATGATATAGCCGCCGTAGCGGCGGTTGTTCTTGGCGACGAGATTGACCAGCGCCTTGGCGCGCGGCTCGGAGACCATGTGGCGGCGCGCGTTCATCCCGCGCCGGAACTCGACGAGCACCGTGCCGAGCACGAACGCGGCGAGCGAGAACGCGGTCAGCACGTACCATTGTCGAAGGCCCGATGCGGCCGCGACGATTCCGGTGGCGACGCCGATCGCGACGGGCGCGGCGAAACTGCGGACGAGATTGCTTGTCGTCGTGCGGCGCCATGCGATCAGCGGCCCGACGCCCATCAGGAAGACGAGGCCGAGCGCGAGCGGCCCGTTGACGCGATTGAAGAACGGCGGGCCGACGGTGATCTTCACGCCGCGCACCGCTTCCGAGAGCACGGGAAAGATCGTGCCCCAGAAGACCGCGAACGCGATGCCGACCAGCATCAGGTTGTTGAACAGGAACGCGGCCTCGCGCGAGAGATACGATTCGAACTCGGCGGGACTGCGCAAATCTTTTGACGCGGAAAATCAGCAGCGACGTGTAGGCGAGCGTCACGACTATCAGGAAGCTCAGGAAATATGGGCCGAGGCCCGACTGCGTGAACGAATGCACCGACGAGATGACGCCGCTGCGCGTGATGAAGGTGCCGAACAGCGTCAGGCCGAAGGCGAGCCCGATCAGCGCCAGGTTCCAGACCTTCAGCATGTCCTTGCGTTCCTGGATCATCACCGAATGCAGGTACGCCGTCATCACCAGCCACGGCATGAAGGCGGCGTTCTCGACCGGGTCCCACGCCCAGTAGCCGCCCCATCCGAGCACTTCGTAGGCCCAGCGCGCGCCGAACATGTTGCCGAGGGTGAGAAAGAACCACGAGAAGATCGCCCAGCGGCGCGTGATGCGAATCCATCCGTCGTCGAGCTTGCCGGTGATCAGCGCGGCGGCGCCGAAAGCGAACGGCACAGTCGCGCTGACGTAGCCGGTATAGAGCGACGGCGGATGTATCGCCATCCAGTAGTTCTGCAACAGCGGATTTAGGTCGGAGCCTTCGGCGGGAACCGTCGCGAGCAAATCGAACGGGCGCGTGACGAAGTTCAGCATCCCCAGAAAAAAGATCGCGACTCCGGCCAGCACCGCGAGCGCATACGGCGCGATCTCGGGATTGCGGCGGCGGTTCTGGAACGCGGCGATCGACGTGAAGATCGAGAGCAGCCAGGTCCAGAACAGCAGCGAGCCCTGCTGCCCGCCCCATAGCGAGGTGATTTTGTAGACGGTCGGCAGCGTCGTGCTGGAATACGAGGCGACGTACTCGAGCGAGAAGTCGCTGCGGAGCAGCGCCGTCCACAGCACGACGACCGCGATCGTGACCATCGCGCACATCGCCCACAATGCGTGGCGCGCGCTGACGACGAAATCGGGCGAGTTGCGGCGCGCGCCGTAGATATTCGCGACGATCGAATAGACGGCGAGAATCAGCGCGATAGCGAGCGCGAGATTGCCAAGTTGCGGCATCGAAAAAACCCGCTGCTATTGTGCTTGCTTAGGCCTGTACTTGGAAGGGCAACTCGTCATCACCTGGGTCGCGGCGATCGAGCCGTCGGCGGTGAGCTTGCCCTCGACGATCACGTCGCGGCCGGGCGCGAACATGTCGGGCTTCGGCTCACCGGCCGCTACGACGCGAAACGACGCGGGATCGCCAGCTACATCGGATGCGACCGCGGAAACCGGTTTGACGGGCGCGCCGTTAGCGTCGATGTCGGGAATCGGCGCGATTTCAAATTTGAGCGTGAGCGAGTTCGGGTCCCATGCGATATTGCCGGGCTTGACGCGGCCGGCGACGCGGATCGCCTGCCCGCCGAGCTCAGCCTGGCGCGCGGCCACTTCGGGGACGGTCAGGTAGTACTCGGAGGTCGTGCGAATCGAGCTGTAAATGAGGTAGCCGATCGCGGCGGCGATGAGGCTGACGCCGATGAAGAATCGAGGACGAATGCGCATTGCGATGTAATTGTAGTGAAACCCGCGGTGGGTTTCACGCTTCCTTCGGCAGGGCTAAGCCCTGCACCTTAGTATCAAGAGCAGATGCGGGACTTCGCCCCTATTTTTGGGGCCGAGGATTTTGGCTAGTGCGATGCGGGGAGTGAGGCGACGGTTTCGCAAGAGGCTTGATGACGGACAGCGTCCAGGGCGGCCAGATCTTTTTCGTCGTTGATGACGGTACGGATCAGAAAGAGGCCCTTGGTCGTCGGCGCGAAGAGGATTACCTGCTCGGTCGCGGTGTCGAGAGGCGGGAGCGGCATTCCCTTGCGCAGCGCGAGGATTTCGATCGAGTCGCCGGCTACCTGCAGATCGTTGCGGACGAAAAAATTGTTGGTGGCAGCGTCGAAGCCAGAGACCGACCAGTAGGTTGAATGCGGCACGCGCGCCGTCAGCTTCAACGGGCCCTTAGACAAATCGAACGGGCATGCAGAATAAAGAATATCGGGGCTGGGCCTCACCACCGCGCGCGACGTCTCGTCGGGGCGTTTGGCGAAACGCATCGTGTTCGGCGCCCCCATCCGCGCCATGGCTCCGGCCATGATGCGTCTGGGCAGTGCGTAGAGCGTGGCCACGTGCACGAGTGCGGCCACCGCGAGAGTGGCGGCGAGCCATGGCATCCACCGGCTCATGAGCAGGACACCTTTCGCAAACCCGGCAGAACTGCGCGGGATGGATCGAGGACGACACCCGGGCCGGGATTGTAGAGGCGCATCGACAGCGAGAAACGTCCTGCGCCGACAGGAATCCAGTTGTCGCCGGACGCATCGCCGCCGACTTGTACGGCGAAGTTGCCGGTCGCGTCGCGGGCAACCGTCGTTTTCGAAACCGAATAGCGATGCGCCGGATTGGGGATAAGAAAATCGTCGGGGCCGTAAGCGGTTATGCTCCACCATCGCGCGTCGGGATCGCGGCCGCTGATCTCGTAGCGGCAATTGCCTTCGAGGGCATAGCCGTCGTTGTCAGTGCCGGCCGTGTAATAGATCGTTTCCCTAGGATTCAGAGCGAAGAGACCGTGTATAGCGACACTGGCGCGATGATAGGGATCGCTTTGCGCGCTGCCGGTGGTGAGGTTGGTTTTCCAGGGGCCATCGGCAATTGCGCCGCGCCTGATACGAAAGACTGTCAGCCAGGTGGCTGCGATGCCGAGCATGGTCCCGAGGATCAGTACTGCGAGAATTTTAACTGCGAGCCGCGTAACGAAATCCCCAGTGCCACTCGGAGTACTTAAGCGTCGGAATCATCGGTGGGCTTGTCGTGGGGGCCGAAGGCTACGCCGCGCTTTGACGATTTGATGAAATCGATCAGCTCGATCACTTCGGGTTCAAGGGGGCCCGAGGTTTCGAGGCGCGCGATTGCAAGTTTCAGATTTTGGCGGGTGCCTAATAGGGACTGGAAGGCGTGGCGCAGGGCGTGAATCGATTTTGACGGGATGCCGGCGCGCTTGAGGCCTACCACGTTGATGCCGCGCAGCGTGTGGGTTCCGTCCATTATGCAGAATGGCGGGACGTCGCGGCTGGTGCGGGAGAGGCCACGCATCATCGCGAGCCGTCCGATGCGCGTGTACTGATGCACCACACAGTTGCCGGAGACGAGCGCGCGATCGCCGAGCTGGACCCATCCGGCGAGCAGCGCGCCGCCGGCGATGATGGTCGAGTTGCCGATGCGGCAATCGTGCGCGACGTGCGCATTCTGCATCATGAAGTTGTCGTCGCCCATAATGGTGACGTCGCCATGCTCGCATCCGCGATGCACGGTCGAGTATTCGCGGAAGATATTGCGATTGCCGATTTTCACCGAGCGCGCGACGCCGGTGTAGGTGAGATCCTGCGGCTCGTCGCCGATTACCGCGCCCGGATGCAGCACGTTGTCCTCGCCGAGCTCAGTGATGCCGAGAATCGTGACGTGACCGATCAGACGGGTGCGCGCACCGATGCGGATTTTGCCGTCGAGCAGGCATAGCGGGCCGATGTCGACGCCGGCCGACAGCACGACGTCGGGACCAATCACCGAAGTTGGATGAATCCGCGGCGGCGCGTCACTCAATTGAGGAGCCTGCGCTTTTTCAGATCGTCGGGATGCTCGTGGTCGGCGGGCGCCGTGTCATTCGCCTCGTAGTCGCCGGAGACCCAGGTGCCGAGATCGATCATCTGGCATCGCTCGGAGCAGAACGGGCGGAAGCGATTTCGCTGCGACATGTCGGCGGGCTTTTTGCAGATGGGACACGGCATCGTGGGGTACCGATCTAAAAATTGTCAGATGCCTGTGCGATGCGCAACGACGGATGCAGCGCGTCGAGAGATTCGGGCGGAGGCTCACGACCTAACCCCTAACCCCTTCCCCAGGTGGAAGGGGAACCGGACCGCACAGAAACCTAACCCCTTCCCGCGCGGGAAGGGGGACCGGTCGTTCGGAAAGAAACCCTATGGGAGGCCCTGGCGTTGGACGAAGACGCTGCCCTTGGGGCCGATGCGCACGCAATTCACGTCGGTGCGGATGAATTCCGGCGTGCAGATCGGCTGATCGACGGCCGGGCATTTGTAGAGGTTCGGCTCGATCGGCTGGCATTTGTCGAGCGCGAAATTTACCTGGACGGGCTGCGCGGGTGGCTGGTCGGCGTTCTGCGACGAGCATCCGGCGAACGCAAGCATGGTCAGCGATGCTGCCAAGCCTACAGCCGGAATCACTCCCAGTTCACGTTCGCGAATCTTAGAACTGACAACTTTTCGGCTGCGCATCGCGTTCTCCTCTCAACCAGGTTGAGGCGGTCATCCGCCGGTTTCGAGATCCAAGCGAGCCGCGCGGCAGGCGATCACGCGCTGAACGATTCTATTACACGATGGGCACGCTCCCTCAAAGAGGGAATCGGGGGTATAGGGCGGACTCTGCTCGATTCGGCTGCACCCTCACCTAACCTCTCCCCTGAAATAACGGGCGCGGCACAGATCGGATCAGAAGACATCGGTGCGGCATTTGTCGTTGCCGCCGGAGGCCTGGAAAATGCTCGTGCGCGAGTCGTACGCGAAGCGCTCGAAGTAGCAGAGTTGCTGCACATGCGCGGGGCCCTTGTACACCATGCTGACGTGGACTTGCAGATTTGACTTACCCGCGGCGACAGCCTGGTACTTGTCCGCCGGGATGTAGAGGTAAAAGGTGTGCGGGACGTTTGGCGAGAGAATCCCCGCGTCCATCTCCGACATCGTGTCCGGAATCTTGACTTGTTTGCCATCGACGACCGCATGAGCACTTACGATTGCATCGAGCGCCTGGATGTTTCCGAAATTTCGAAAATCAACCCGGATTATCGGATGTGCAGGATCGGTCCCTTCGAAGACCACATTCTGGACGCCAAGGAACGGACGATCCGCGACTGCGAAAATCGTGCTGGTGACCATCGCGGTGCGCCAGGTTGCATAAGCGCTGAAGAAAGTCGCCAGGACCATCAGCAGCGCCATGAAGTCGGCGAGCTTGATGGCCTCCGCCATCCTGGCTACCAGCGATCGCTCGGTGCGGATTAATTCGCGGTCGCGGCGATCGGCGGACGATTCGTTGTGCAGCGGTTCGCTGGGATGCTGGTCGGAGTCGTCTTCGTCCATCGCGGACTGTATAGCCCGACTACGGGACTGAGAACCAGATCACCGCGAGCGGAGGCATCACGATTCCGATCGAATGGGCAAATCCGTGCCACGGAATCGCGGCGGCTTCGACGCCGCCCATGTTGCCCGCGTTGGTACCGCCGTATGCGGCCGAGTCGGTGTTGAGAATCTCGCGATAGAAGCCGGGGCCGGGGACGCCGACGCGGAAACGCCGGCGCAGCACCGGTGAAAAGTTGCATACGCAGATCAGGCGGCGGCCGGTGCTCGGCGCCGTGCGCATGAAGGCGATGATGTTGCTGTCAGCGTCGTCGGCCTCGAGCCATCGGAAGCCGGCCGGGTCGGTGTCGGCCTCCCACAGCGCGGGCTCGGCGCGATAGATGCGATTGAGATCGCGCACGAGGACTTGCAGTTCGCGATGCTCGGGATAGTCGAGCAGGTTCCAGTCGAGGCTCGAGTCGTGATCCCATTCTCGCCACTGGCCGATTTCCTCGCCCATGAAAGTCAGCTTCTTGCCCGAACGCGCCCACATGTAGGCGAACAGCGCGCGCTGATTGGCGAACTGGCGCCAGCGGTCGCCCGGCATCTTGGAGAGCAGCGCGCGCTTGCCGTGCACGACCTCGTCATGCGAGAGCGGGAGCACGAAATTCTCGCTCCACGCGTAGAGCAGGCCGAAGGTGAGATCGCGATGATGATAGCGGCGATAGATGGGATCGAGCGTGAAGTACTCGAGCGTGTCATGCATCCAGCCCATGTCCCACTTGAAGCCGAAGCCGAGACCGCCGAGAAAGACCGGGCGGCTGACGCCGGCCCACGCGGTGGATTCCTCGGCGATCATCATGACGCCGGGGTTGAGGCGGTAGACGTCCTGGTTGAGCTTCTTGATGAATGAAATCGCGTCGAGGTTCTCGCGGCCGCCGAATGCGTTGGGAATCCATTCGCCGTCGCGGCGCGCGTAGTCGAGGTAGATCATCGACGCGACCGCGTCGACGCGCAGGCCGTCGGCGTGGAACTCGCCTAGCCAGTAGAGCGCGCTCGCGGTCAGGAAGTTGCGCACCTCGGCGCGGCCGTAGTTGAAGATGTAGGTGCCCCATTCGGGATGGTCGCCCTGGCGCGGGTCGGCATGCTCGAACAGCGCGGTGCCGTCGAAGCGGCCGAGGCTGAACTCGTCCTTGGGAAAATGCGCGGGCACCCAGTCGAGGATCACGCCGATGCCGCGCCGATGCATCTCGTCGATGAAGTAGCGGAAGTCGTCGGGAGTGCCGTAGCGCGAGGTCGGCGCGAAGTAGCCGCTGACCTGGTAGCCCCACGAACCGGTGAACGGATGCTCCATCACGGGCATCAGCTCGATGTGGGTGAAGCCCATGCGCGTGACGTAGTCGCCAAGCATCGGCGCCATCTCGCGGTACGTCAGCGGGCGATTGCCTTCCTCCGGCACGCGGCGCCATGAGCCGAGATGGACCTCGTAGATCGAGATGGGGCATTTGATCCATTCGCGGCGCGCCCGCTCTGCAAGCCAGTCCGCGTCGTGGAACTCGTACGAGGATTTGTAGACCACTGACGCAGTGGCGGGCGGCGCTTCCATGCTCTGCGCGAAAGGATCGCTCTTCAGCAGCAAGCCGCCGTCGCGCGTACGGATTTCGTATTTGTAATTTGCGCCCGCGCCGACGCCGGGGATGAACAGTTCCCACACGCCCGATCCGCCAAGCGTGCGCATCATGTGGACGCGGCCGTCCCAACGGTTGAAATCGCCGACCACGCTGACGCCGCGCGCGTTGGGCGCCCACACCGCGAACGACACGCCCGCGATGCCAGACATTTCGCGTACGTGCGCGCCGAGCTTGTCGTAGGCGCGGTCGTCCTTCTGCTCGCCCCACAGGTGAAGATCGAGATCGCCGAGCGTAGGCATGAACGAGTACGGATCGTAAATCGCGATCGATTCGCCATCCGGGTAGTTAACTTCGAACTGATATGGAAAGAGCGAGACCCGGCCCTCGACGGTGGTCTCGAACAGTCCCGCCGGGTCGCGCAGGCGCATCGGGCGCGGCGCATCGCCGGGCACGATCAGGTTGATCGACGACGCGCCGGGGCGAAACGCGCGCACGATGAGATGCTTGCCGTCGAGATGGGCGCCGAGGATCGCGTGAGGATCGTGATGCTCGAAGGCGAGCAGACGTTCCAGGTCGTTGTGCGGCGCGCTAGTTGCGATGACTTCAGCCTTCATTCCAAGTCCAAAGTCTAAACGATAGATTCGTTGCAAGCGACCCGCGCGCCCGGAATGGAGTCAGACGATGAGTTCAACGCCCAACCCGAACCGATCCAACAACCTGCCTGGCTTCGACCCGATGATGGGACAGCTCGAAGTGATCGAGCCGGGAATCGCGATGTTCCACGGCTTTGCCAACGTCGCCTTCGCGTATGGGCGCGGCGAGATGATCGTCGCCGATACCAGCTCGCGGCTGATGGGCGCGATGGCGGTGCGCGCGATTCGCGAGGTCAGCGAGGAGCCGTTCGCGTTTCTCATCTATACGCACGGGCACGGCGATCACGCGTTCGGAACGCAAGCGTTCATTGACGACGCGATGTCTCACGGGCATGCGCGGCCGAAAATCTGGGCGCACGAAGACGTTGCCGGCCGCTTCAAGCGTTACGCACTCACGCGGGGATGGCAGACGCATATCAATCGGCTTCAGTTCGGCGGCGCGTTCGCGACTGACGGCCTCTTCGAGGAAAAGTCGTTCAGCTACCCCGACCTGGTTTATCGCGACCAACAATTTCTCGACCTGTTGGGCGAGCCGGTCGAGCTGCATCATGCGATGGGCGAGACGGACGACGCGACCTGGGTCTGGATGCCGACGCGGCGGCTCGCGATGGTCGGCGACTTGATCGTCTCGTCGATGCCGAACACCGGCAATCCCAACAAGGTGCAGCGTTACACGCTCGAATGGGCGGAGACCCTCGAGGCGATCGCGAAGTGCGGACCCAAGTATATTCTTCCGGGCCACGGACCCGCATATCGCGGCGAGAATCTGTGCAAGGAAGTGCTGAGCGAGACGGCGCGGGCGCTCAGGCTCATCCACGATGAAGTCGTGCGGCGCCTCAACGCCGGTGAATGGCCGGTCGATATCGTCGAGGCGGACATCACGATCCCGGCGGACCTCGCGGCGAAACCCTACCTGCAACCGATCTACGGATGCGTCCCGTTCGTGGTGCGCGACGTGATCCGCCGTTACGCCGGATGGTGGTCGGGCGAGCCGTCGCAGATGTTCCCGGCCTCGCGGAGAGATCGCGGCCAGGACATCATGGCCCTGTGCGGACGGCAGGCGATTCTGGAAAGAGCGCGCACACTCAAGGATTCGGCACAACTGAAGCGCGCGCTCGCGGTCGCAGAGATCGCATTGAATGCAAACCCCTCAGACAAAGACGCGATCACGCTCAACGCGGAAATCCTCGAGGCGATGGCGGCGGGCGAGAAATCGTTCATCGCGCGAAATTTCTTCGCAGGCGCCGCCCGCCAATTAAGAGAGCGCGCGAAGTAGTTTCCTAGGCTCCCTCACTCTACCTCCCACGAAAGGAAGGGCATCGGAAAAACGCCCTCCTCTGTTGCTTTGCGACTGACTGTGAACGTTCTTGCGCGGTAGCGTTGACTTGTTTATTCGTAAACGATTCACAACTTCCGCAGAGAACAATGCTTCAAAAGCAACGAACGGTAATTCTGACGGCGTTTCTTGCCGCGCTTTGTTCGTTCACCTGCTTGGCCTTGCCGGCAGCCGCAGAGCAATTGAAACCGCAAGGCCTCTGGGTTGGCCAGGAGAACTACAACTCAGAATTCCAAGGGAAGCCTCTCAAGCAGGGCGGCACTCCTGGCTCGAGGGTCTCGTTCAGTGACGCAGATGGCTACAGCGCGAATTCGATGGCGTTCGATCCACATCACAACCTGTGGATCGGCTACCAAGGCGTGACCCGAGGCGACAGCCGAGTCGCAATTGTGGAGAACGTCGTTTCCGAGCTCGCGCCGCTGAGGAGAGGGAAACCGGCCAGGGAAAAGGTGGTACTGCTAAGCCATGGAAGCGGCCCACATCCGTTCGAAAATCCCGCTGGTATCGATTTCGATCATGCTGGCGATCTTTGGTTGTCAAACGCGGCAGGAGATGCCGGCCAGCGGGGTCTGATGGAGTTCACGCCGGACCAGATCAAGCGAAGTGGCAAGCCTTCGGCCGCTGTCTTTCTCCACGCGGAGGATTTCGTCCCCGAGACGCTTCGCTTTGACACCTCGGACAATCTCTGGGCAGCGCAGTTTCCGCTGCCCGCTGAACCGGGATTTACGATGCAGATAAGCAGATACTCTGCGAGCGATCGTGCCGCGAGCGGGCCGGCCACACCCGGCCTCGTTGCGAACCTGCCGGATTTAACCTTCCCCGTGAACTTCGCCTTCGATCGCGCACGGAATCTGTGGGTGGCGGGCCCGGGCCCTCACGGTGACGAACTCGCGATGATTTCCGCGAGCGACCTCAGCGGTTCCGGGGAAGTCTCACCGTCTGCGGCGGTGATAATCACTTCGTCCGCGTTCGGGGTCCTGGTTGGAACTGGTTCCTGCATCGGAGGCATTGATTTCGACTCTGCCGGCGACCTCTGGGCGTCAGTCGGCACAGACAACGCCGATTGCGAAGGGAGTACCGGCGACACATCGCTTGTTGAGTTTACTCCGTCGCAATTGCGTGTCGGTGGGAACCTCACGCCGTCTGTGATCATCGGTCAGAACAGTACGGAAACGAACCTATTCCTTCCCGGTCCGATAAGGTTCGGCCCGCCGGTCCCGTAGTCGCGCAGCCACAAGTTGCCACTACTTCGGGGCGTCGGGCATTAGTTTCAGCTTGCCCTGCTTCACTGGGCGCGTTGCGCCTGCCGCCGCGCCGGTTGCGGCGCCGGCACCGCGGCGGCCTCGAGTCTTGGCCGGGATGCCTTTCTCGATGCTCGGGCGTTGATGCGCCGACCCCGGCGGCATCGACGGTTGTTCCGGACGGCGCGGTTGATCCATTCCGAAGGCGTGCCGCTCGAGTTTCTTGATCTGGTCGCGCAGGTCGGCGGCGCTTTCGTAGTCGAGCTTCTCCGCGGCTTCCATCATTTGCTGGCGCAGCCCCGTGATTCGATCGGGCAACTCGTGCGCCGGGATGAACTCTTCTTCCTTGCCCTTGTCGTCGCCGATTTCCGGGACGACCGCCCATTCCGGCGAGTACATCTCGACCAGCGACGCGTCGATCGCCTTGATGATCGACGTGGGCGTGATGCCGTGCTGCTCGTTGTACGCGACCTGCTTGGCGCGGCGGCGGTTGGTCTCGCCAATCGCCTGCTCCATCGACTTGGTGACGACGTCCGCGTACATGATCACGCGGCCGTTGATATGACGTGCGGCGCGCCCGGTGGTCTGGATCAGCGAGCGGGCGGAACGCAGGTAGCCTTCCTTGTCGGCGTCGAGAATCGCGACCAGCGAAACTTCCGGCAGGTCGAGGCCCTCGCGCAGCAGGTTGATTCCGACCAGCACGTCGAAGTCGCCCTTGCGCAAGCTGCGGATTATCTCGACGCGCTCGATCGTCTCGATGTCCGAATGCAGGTAGCGCACGCGGATACCGAGGTCGTGGTAGTAGTCGGTCAAATCCTCGGCCATCTTTTTCGTGAGGCAGGTCACCAGCACGCGCTCGTTGACGGCGACGCGTTTGTGTATCTCTTCGAGCAGGTCGTCGACCTGCGTGCCGGCCTTGCGCACTTCAATTTGCGGATCGATGAGGCCGGTCGGGCGGATGAGCTGCTCGACGACAAGGCCGCCGGACTTCTGCTGCTCGTAATCGCCGGGGGTCGCCGAGACATACACGGCCTGCACGATGTGTGATTCCCATTCCTCGAAATTCAAGGGACGGTTGTCCAGCGCCGACGGCAGCCGGAATCCGAAATCGACCAGCACCGACTTGCGCGATCGGTCGCCGCGATACATCCCGCCGATTTGCGGCACCGTCACGTGACTCTCGTCGATGAAGAACAGCGAGTTGTTGGGAAAGTAGTCGAGCAGCGTCGGCGGCGCCTGCCCCGGCAAGCGTCCCGTCAGGTGACGCGAGTAGTTTTCGATTCCCGGACAGAAGCCCATCTCGGCCAGCAGCTCGAGGTCATACATCGTGCGCTGTTCGAGGCGCTGAGCTTCGAGCAGACGGTTCTCGCTGGCGGAAGAACTCGAGGCGATCCTTCAGCTCGGCGCGAATGTCGCGCACCGCGATTTCCATCCGATCCGATGTCGTCACGTAATGCGATGCGGGGTAGATCGCGATGCTCTGCAGCTTGCGGATCACCTTGCCGCGCAGCGCGTCGATCTCGTACATGGCGTCGACCTGGTCGCCGAAGAATTCGACGCGCACCGCGCGCTGCTCTTCGTACGCCGGGAAAATTTCGACCGTGTCGCCGCGCACGCGAAACGTCCCGCGATGAAAATCGTAGTCGTTGCGCTGATATTGGATATCGACCAGCTTGCGCAGCATCTTGTCGCGATCGATCGTCTGCCCCTCTTCGAGGAAGACCAGCATCTCGAAGTACACCTCGGGCTCGCCGAGGCCGTAGATGCACGAGACCGACGCCACGATCAGCACGTCGTTGCGCTCGAGCAGCGCTTTGGTCGCGGAATGGCGCAGCTTGTCGATCTCGTCGTTGATGCTCGCGTCTTTCTCGATGAAGGTGTCGGTCGAGGGCACGTAGGCTTCGGGCTGGTAGTAGTCGTAATACGAGACGAAATAGCGGACCGCATTTTCGGGAAACAGACTCTTGAATTCGTTGTAGAGCTGCGCGGCGAGCGTCTTGTTCGGCGCCATCACGAGCGTCGGCCGGTTCACGCGCGCGATCACGTTGGCCATCGTGAAGGTCTTGCCCGAGCCGGTGACGCCGAGCAGCACCTGGTGCGGCACCTTGTCGTTCAGGTTGGCGACGATCGATTCGATGGCAGCCGGCTGGTCGCCCTCGGGCTTGTAGCCGGAGACCAGCTTGAAACTTCCTTCTTTACCGCGCGCGAGCGAAAGCATGATGAGTCCGCTATTATAGCAGTGGCTCCGCTTTATGCGGAAATTCCGAGCAGTCAGCGGTTGACAGCACGGTAACCGAAAACTGACGGAAGCGTATCACTTTTCGGGGTACGCGAATTTGCCGATGCCAAACAATATGGTTGTCCGGCCCGCGAATTTGCTAAGATTCGAGTCGCACAACCGATGGCATATCGATTGCTGCTATTATGGAACCTGAAACCTTACGAGGAGAAGATCACAAATGAAGTACTCGAAAACCATCCTGGCCGGCGTAACTCTGCTGTTTGCCGCCGCGATAACATCTCTCGCGCTCGCGCAAACGCCGGAGTTCGGCGAGAAGATGAACAAGTTCCTCGATGCACATCCCGACGTGGCCGCGAAGGTGCGCGCCGATCCGTCGCTCCTTATGGACCGGCAGTTCCGCCATGAGCATCCCGAGCTGCAGACCTTCATGCAGAACCACCCCAACGAATACAAGACCCTCGAGGCCCACGGCATCGGCGCCTACGATGAGCATCATCAATGGCACGACTCAAACTGGTGGCATCAAAATCATCCGGAATGGATTTACCAAAACCATCCTGAATGGGCATCAAACCATCCGGACTGGAAAGGCGACGAGAATGCTCATCCCGAATGGTTCCGGCACCCGATCGAAGCTATGCACCATGAGGAAGCCGTCCATCACGAAGAGAAGGTGCATCACGCAGAGGCCGAAGCCGCTGCCCACCAGCACCACAATTAGTTCGGCAAGTATCTAGAGTGACGCGATCGCGCCGGACCCCTGTGATCACACGGGTCCGGCGCGTGTCATTTCGGACGCGTTGGGGCGCGGGACCGACCCACCTTCATCGCCACTTATCCACAGGCTACCCCGGCCGCGCCGGCAAGGCGGTCGCCCGTCCGAACAAAAAATCTGGCGGATTCACCCGCCGACGTGTTGCATTCTTGTTACAAATATAACTATATTTCCCCGTCAATTGGGTGGGATTCGTTCCGGTTCGGAGACTGTTCTAGGCTCGGGGGTCCAGTGTGGTGTTCGCCTCGCGCGTAGACGCACTTGGGTGAGGAGGAGTTCATGAGAGTCAAATCACGGCTTTTGAATGCGGTCGCCGGCGTCGCGTTAGCGATGTTGTTTGCGTCCAGCATGACTGGCTGCGCGTATTTGGAGCAGCCGCGATCGTGGGGAACCTGCGCAATCGTCGGAGGATTGCTCGGCGCCGGTGCGGGCGCCGCCTCAGGTATTGTGATCGTCGACAATACCCAAGGAAGCTCCAACAGCAGCAATGATTCCCGGGCTTGGGCAGGTGCCGGTGGTGCAGCAGGGGGCGCGATTATAGGCGCGCTGGCGGGCCACTACCTGTGCGATCCGATCATACAGCCGCCACCTCCTCCGCCACCACCGCCTCCGCCGCCTCCTCCTCCGCCACCACCGCCTCCGCCGAAGGAGAAGCTGGTGCTACGCGGTGTACATTTCGACTTCAACAAGTCGAAGATCCGGCCGGGTGACGCCGCAGTTCTGGATGAGGCCGCAACTACTCTCAAGGCTAATCCGAACGTGACGGTCAACGTCAACGGCTACTGCGACGCGATCGGCAGTGAGGCGTACAACCTCAAGCTGTCTGATCGGCGTGCGGACGCGGTCGTGGATTACCTGGTGAAAGCCGGTATTCCGTCGAGCCAGTTGGTACCGCGTGGCTACGGCAAGACCGATTTCGTCGCGACCAACGACACGGCGGAGGGCCGCGCTCAGAATCGCCGCGTCGAATTGGTACCGAATGAGTAGGCCGGACCGAGACTGAGATGACTGAAAGCGGCCGCAGTCCTTTCGAGGGCTGCGGCCGCATTTTTTCGCACATCCTGTCCATTAAAGAACAATTACGAACCCCGCAGTGACGAAGCTTTATTGACACCCCAATAGATTCAGGTTCAAAAAATAGGCAGAATTATCCTCGTTTAATAGCTTGAACTCATGGAGGGGTACTGGTGACTAGTTGGAAAAATTGGATTGGCGCCGTGGCGATCGCTGTCTTGCTGACAGCTTCGTCGTGCGCGTCGTGGACGCCCGAACAGAAGGAATATACCGCGGGCGGAGCCGCTGCCGGTGCGCTCATCGGCGGTGGCCTGGGTTGTGGAATCGCGGCCGGAGTGAGCGGTTCCGCCGAGAGCTATGAGATAGGATGCCCCACCGGCGTCGTGATGGGTGCCCTCATCGGTGCTGTGAACGGCTACCTGCTCGCGCCGAACCCCAAGCCGCCACCTCCACCGCCACCACCGCCGCCTCCTCCTCCGCCACCGCCGCCTCCGCCGCCCGTCAAGCAAAAGCTGGTGCTGCGCGGCGTGCATTTCGATTTCAACAAGGCGCGGATTCGGCCGGGTGACGCGGCAGTCCTTGATGAGGCTGCTTCAACTCTGAAGGCCAACCCGAACGTGACGGTTAACGTCAACGGCTATTGCGATTCTATCGGCAGCGAGAATTACAACCTGAAGCTCTCTGATCGTCGTGCCGATGCGGTCGTGGACTACCTGGTCAAGGCCGGTATTCCGTCGAGCCAGCTGATCCCTCATGGCTACGGCAAGACCGATTTCGTCGCGCCGAACAATACGGCTGAGGGACGCGCGCAGAACCGTCGCGTGGAACTGGTGCCTAACGACTGAGACCGAGCGTACTGAATGAACATGCGGCCGCAGTCCTTCGGGGGCTGCGGTCGCAGCTTTTTATGAACCAACTATTACAGATCAGTCGCTATTGGACGGGTATTCTCGCTGAATGGACCTGACTTCTTAAAAATGGCAAAATGCGAGAAGTTTAACTTCCGTGAATGTTCGATCTTGGGAGGGCAGTACGTGATCAAATGGAAAAATTGGCTTGGTGTGGCCGCCTGCGTCGTCCTTTTGACGGCGTCGGGATGTGCGAATCTCTCGGCTCCGAGGAGATGGGGCACGTGCGCGATTGTCGGCGGACTCGTCGGCGCAGGCGCGGGGGCCGGAATCGGAGTCGCAATCAACGAGAACACTGGTGACCATGAAAACCAGGTCGCCTGGTCCACTGGCCTCGGCGGCGCGGGCGCGGTCTTGGGCGCTTTGGCCGGGCACTACATCTGTGATCCCATAATCCAACCGCCGCCACCACCGCCGCCACCCCCACCGCCTCCTCCGCCACCGCCTCCTCCGCCGCCGCCGGTCAAGCAGAAGCTGGTGCTACGCGGTGTGCATTTCGATTTCAACAAGTCGAAGATCCGGCCGGGTGATGCAGCCGTACTGGATGAGGCCGCATCGACTCTCAAGGCCAATCCGAATACGACGGTTAACGTCAACGGCTATTGCGACGCGATCGGCGGCGAGAACTACAACTTGAAGCTGTCAGATCGTCGTGCCGACGCCGTCGTGGACTACCTGGTCAAGGCCGGTATTCCGTCGAGCCAGTTGATAGCACACGGCTACGGCAAGACCGATTTCGTCGCGACCAATGACACGGCGGAGGGCCGCGCTCAGAATCGCCGCGTCGAGTTGGTGCCGAACGACTAAGTCGGTCGAAGGCTGAAACGTCTGGTAACCGGCCGCAGTCCTTTCGGGGGCTGCGGCCGTTTTCATTTTTCGAAAGCTAACTGCCGCGAAGCTCTCGATATGAGGCGGATTCACCCCTTGAATGGACCTACCTCCTCAAAAATGGCAATATTCTGCGAGTTCGATTGCGGAACAGACTGAAACCCAGGGAGGGGTTACCTAGTGCATAAGTGGAAGAATTGGGTCGGGGCCTTTGCAACCATCGCGCTTTTGACCGTCTCGTCGTGTGCGTCATGGACGCCCGAGCAAAAGGAGTACACCACGTACGGTGCAGCCGGCGGCGCGCTGGTTGGCGGTGGACTCGGATGCGGATTGGCTGCGACGAACGGTTCCAAAGAGGCCTATGAAATCGGGTGCCCGACCGGGGTTGTGATGGGTGCTTTGATCGGCGGCGTAGTCGGCTACCTCATCGCGCCTGCGCCACCGGCACCACCGGCGCCGCCGCCTCCACCACCGCCTCCGCCGCCTCCGCCACCGCCTCCGGTCAAGGAGAAGCTGGTGCTGCGCGGTGTGCATTTCGACTTCAACAAGGCGGTGATACGGCCGGGTGATGCGGCGGTGCTCGACGAAGCGATCACCACTCTGAAGGCCAATCCTGGCGTCGTGATCAACGTGAACGGTTACTGCGACGCGATCGGCAACGAGGAGTACAACCTGAGGTTGTCCCGTTACCGAGGAAACGCCGTGGCGAATTACTTGATCAACGGCGGAATCCAGGCGACCCAATTGAGGGTCCACGGCTACGGCAAGACTGACTTCGTCGCGACCAACAAGACGGCTGAGGGACGCGCTCAGAATCGTCGCGTCGAGCTCGTGCCCGAATAAATCGCGCCGAAATTGTAACGCTCGCAACAGGCCGCAGTCCCTCCGAGGGACTGCGGCCTTTTCTTTGGCGCTACACAAAAGTTTGGAGGAAGGCTGACGATGGTGCGGAATTTTGCTATAGAAACCATCGCAATGAAGTCCATACGAACTGTAGCAATCGGGGCGGTGGGGGCATTCGCACTAGCGGCAATGCTGCTGGTCTCACCGGTGGGTGCACAATCGCAAGCTGGGCCGGACTCATCAGCCGCGTCGGCCTCGGACGGCGCGGCCGCCCCCGCGGCAGCCGCCCCACCGGCGAAGACCACGATCCGGCAGAAGGTCAAAGCGCTGGTGGTGAAGCTCACGCCCGATCGGATCAAGCGCGATATCGAATTCAGGAAAGCGTCGGCGCTGTTCCCGGACTTTTGCAGACATTGGGAGCAAGACCTGCACGACCGCGAAGTCAACAATCTATCGAGCTTGAAGTTCGTCGAGAAAGACGGCTACGAGACGGCGACCTATACCGCCTACGGCAAGGTTTCCGGCTGCGAGTCGCATCAATCGAAGGACGGCTACTCGATCGGAAAGATCTCCTACGAGGAATACATCTACTACATCGCGGGCAAGTCCGAGCAGGAAGCACGGCAAGCTCCGCCGAAGACTATCAGCGACTTGCACACCACGGAGATCTTCCGCTGGGATAACGGCAAGTGGTTCTACTAGATGCGATCGTAGGGTAAGCAGATCCCGCCAAGGAATCTCCGCTCTATTGCTGTACCAACGGTTCGCCGACCAAAGGCCAGCCGTCATTGGTCCAGGTCATTGGGCGAACCTGAAGGACGCGATCGAGCATCAGATTGTCCGCGTCGTAGCCGGCACAAAGCAGGTATTGCCCGTCGGCGGTCGTGAGAACGGAGTTGTGCCCGGGGCCGATCCAGCGGCTGTCTCCCTTGACCACGACCGTGCCTCCACCCTTCCGCATCGGTACTCCGGTCTGGTCCACATATGGTCCAGTTGCGGATTTCGAACGTCCCACCGCGATTTTGTAGGTGCTTAAAGCCCCGCCGCAACAGAAGCCCCATGAAACAAACAGGTAGTAGAAGTCTCCGTGACGGATCACGTATGCGCCTTCGATCGAATCGGGATCAACGGCTGTGCCGCGCGACGCTACCGCCTTGATTGCGCTACGGTGCTGGCGTTTGCCCGTGTGCGGATCGATTCGCGTGACTTTGATTCCGGTCCAGTACGAGCCGAAGAACAGATTCCACCTGCCTTTGCTGTCGACGAACAACGCGGGGTCGATTGCGTTGAAGTTCTCGCGGCCCGGCATCGATTCAATTACCGGGCCGAGGTCCTGCCATTTGTAACCAGGAGCAGTTGGATCGATCGTCACGTTGGTGGCAAGCCCGATCGCCGATTGCTGGCTGCCGAAAGTGGAAACCGCATAGTAGAGATAGTACAGGCCGTTGTGAAACGAGATATCCGGCGCCCAGTAGGTACTTGCGCCCGGAACCGCCTGCTCGGCCCAATCCGGCAGCTGGTCGAAGACCTGCCCCTCATATGTCCAATTGAGCAGGTCGGTCGAGAACCAAATTCCACCGCCAGTGCCGAAAACGTAATAGCCTGGCTGACCGGCAGGTGCATCGATCACCGCGGGATCGGGAACAGGCGGCTCCTGCGAAGTCTGCGCGCTGGCAACGGTTTGCGTTACGCACAGCGCAAACAGGAGAAAAGCGAACCCATACGCCGCGATTACATTCGCGTAGTTGCGATTCGTGACTTTAGTTCAGCTCCTTGCTGCTGTAGTCCAGGATCCGGCGCGCGACGATGATCATGTTGATCTGCTGCGTGCCCTCGAAGATGTCGTTGATCTTCGCATCGCGCATCCACTTCTCGACCAGGATTTTGCGCGAGTAGCCCAGCGGTCCCAGCAGCTCGACCGCCTTCTGCGTGATCAGCGTGACCGCGAGGCCCGCCTTCGCCTTGGCCATCGAGGCCTCGAGGCTGTTGCGCTTGCCGATGTCGAGCATCCATGCCGCGCGCCAGGTTAGCAGTCGCGCGGCCTTGAACTGCACTTCCATCTCCATGAAGTCGCGCTCGACCGCGGTCAGACGCCGCGGCGAGATGCCGTAGCGGACCGGCACGTTCTGCTCCTTGAGGAAGTCGCGCACGAAGTCGAGCGCCGCGCGCCCTACTCCAATCGCCATCGCCGCGACGATCGGCCGGGTCGCATCGAAGGTCGCCATCACGTCCTTGAAGCCGCCTTCCTTGCGGACCTCGGCGCTGCCGAGCAGATGGTCGAGCGGAATGCGGCAGTTGTCGAAGATGAGCGCGGCGGTATCCGACGCGCGGATGCCGAGCTTGTTCTCGACCCGCGCCACCGTCATGCCGGGCGTGCCGTGCTCGACGACGAACGGCTTGATTCCGGGGCGTCCTGCGCTCTTGTCCACGGTCGCCCACACCACGACGAAGCCGTCGGACTTCTCGGCCGCCATCTCGCCGGCGGTGCAGAAAATCTTGGTGCCGTTGATCACCCAATGGTCGCCGTCGCGGGTCGCGGTGGTGGTGACCTGCGAGGAATCGGAACCGAAGCTCGGCTCGGTAATCGCCATCGCGCCCCACTTCGGCTTGCCTTCCCTGAAGCGCTTGAGAAACCGCTCCTTCTGCTCGGGCGTTCCCGCCGCCATGACCGCCGCGCCGCCGAGTCCCGCGTTGGGCGTCGACAGGTACAGGCCGGCGTCGCCCCAGCACAGCTCCTCGGTGGTGAGCACGGTCATCAGATTGGCGCGGCGCGGCGCGCGACGCTTGTGCGCCGTCGGGCTTCTTGCTTTTGTCGTTGCCGACCTGGATATCGGCGGCAGCGGATGCCGGCCCACATCGACTCGTAGAACTGGGTCGGCTTGGTGTGCTCGTGCTCGTCGCATTCGCGCGAGATCGGGCGCATCATGTGCTCCGCCACGGCGTGGAACATCTGCAGCCGGCTCAGGATTTGCGGTTCGAGTTCAAAATCGATCATGACATTATCTCCGTCGCGGCCGCGTTCAGACCGTTGCGATTCCTTCGATTGCGGAAAATCCACGCGCGTTGCGCAGCCACATCTCCACCGGATGCTCGCGGATATAGCCGTGGCCGCCGAGCACCTGCACGCCGTTGTCGGTGACTTTGAGCGCGCTATTGCGCGACATAATTTTTCGCGAGGTAACTTTCCTTGAGCGCGTCGTCGCCGTTGTCGAGTTCGTACGCCGCTTCCCACACCAGCAGGCGCGCCGCATCGATCTCGATCGCCATGTCGGCGAGCATAAACGCGATCGCCTGCTTGGTCGCGATTGGCACGCCGAACGCCTTGCGCTCCTTGGCGTAGTCGCGCGCGTAGTCAAACGCCGCGCTCATCACGCCGACACCCATCGCGGCAAACGCGACGCGCGACTCGCTCATCAGGCGCGAGAAGTCGATACCCTTGTCACCGCCCAGGCGCGCGTCGGCGCCGACGCGGCAATCCTTGAGCGTCAGTTCGTAAGTGGCGAGCGCCTTGAGGCCCATGTTCTTCTCGCGCTCGGAAATCGTCACGCCCGCGGCGCTGCGCGGAACGATAAAGCCGTCGACGCCCGCGATAGCCCTTCGACGCGTCGGTCGCCGCATAGACCAGGATCGACTCGGATTCGGCCGCGAGCGGCACATAGCACTTGCCGCCGTTGAGCACGAATCCCGCGCCGTCGCGCCTGGCCGAGACTTGCTGCGCGGACAAGATCGAAATCGAATCGCGGCTCCATCACGGCCGCGGTCGCGGCAGCAAAGTCGGCGCCGGCGAATCGCTTCAGATATTTCGCGCGCTGTTCGTCGGTGCCCATCTCGAGGATCGGAAATGCGAACAGGCGCGGCGCGAGCACATGCGGCGCGATCGAGATGTCGCCGAAGCCGAGTTCCTCGGCGACGATCGCGCCGGTCATCGCCGAGCGCGCATCGCCGCCGCCGCCGAATTTCTCGGGGATAGCGCCGCTGCACGAATCCGAACTGCCATGCCTCGGCGAGCAGCGCGGCGGGAATCGCGCCGCTTTCGTCGGCGGGCCGCGCCGCGGGACGAATCTTCTCGCGCGCGAAAGCTGCCGACGCTGTCGCGGATCATCTGTTGTTCTTCGCTGAGTTCAAAATCGATCATGAATTGAAATCGCATCCTCATCTAAAGTAACGCTTTAAGTTTTTAATTTCCACCGGAAGCGCCCGAGCGCGCCGACTCGTAAGCCCTTCCACCAAACACTGCGCGGCAACACCGGCGGCAAATTCCGGATCAGGCTCGCACAGCTCCCTTGAGCGCGGCAATGAACGTGGCATCCTCGGCCGCATACGGAATCGTCAGCCGGTCCTTCATCGGCGCGAGGTACGGCCGCTCGCGCAGGATTTTTTCAGTAAACTTCGCCATCACAACGTCGGCTGAAATCGTCTCCTCGTGTGCGCCGGACCCGCGCTGAAAAACAATCGGTCCGAGCGTATCGGCGTCCGACGCAGCAAACAAGTTCTCGGCGAACACTTCAAGCCGCCGATTACTGGCGCGCGCGATCATCCGATGCCAAATCGAAGTGAGTTGGCCGTGCAACCACCGCAAATTCCATCGAGGTCGCGCCGAAGTCTTCGACTCCGTCGGCGCCGTTTACGTTGCGCGTGCGGCAGTAGAGGCTCGTGACGGGACCGAACATCCACGTCAGCAAGTCGAAATCGTGAACGCTATGTTCAATCAGCGTACCGCCGGCAGTCAGCGAGGGGTCGTTGCGCCATGCGCTCGCGTGAGCGCCGCGCGTCGGGAAATCCTGGTCGTCGCGCATCATTACGCTGAGCAGTTTGCCGACGCCTTCCTCTTCGAACATCGCCTTGATGACGTTGTAGACCGGCGAAAATCGCAGCACGAGGCCGACCTGGCTGACGACGCCCGACGCTTTGATCGCAGCGGCCATCTCGAATGCTTCCGCCGCGGTCATCGCGAGCGGCTTCTCGCAGAAAATATGCTTGCCGGCGCGAGCGGCGGCGATACAGACCTGGCGATGCATCGCGGTCGGCGTGCAGATCCACACGGCGTCGATCGATGGATCGGCGATTATCTCTTCCGCCGACTCGAAGGCGCGCGCGCCCTGCCATCTGGCGGCGAGTTGCTCGGCCGCTTGATGCGAGACGTCGGCGACCGATACGACGCGCGACGCTTTGCTCGGTGCGATCGGCGACGTAGCGGAGCATCATCGAATGCAACTGCCCGATGAGTCCGGCGCCGATAAGACCGACGCGAATCTGTCCGTTGATAGCCGCTGTCATCAGGAGTTCCTGGATTTTTCCTCGCGACGGAGTTTTTCCAGCTCGCGCTCGCGCTTGTACTTGGTCGGGTCTTCGATCGTTTTCGACGGCGGCGCCATCGGCTTGCGGATTTTCGAGATCAGCTCGCCCGCACGAAGCTTCTTTGGTTTGCGTTGCGGCATATTGCTACGCGGCGAAGCCGACAAAGCTCATCTGCAGGCCGGTTGTCTGTCCGCCGGCGGCGCGGCGCGAGAAAAAGCGATCTGACGCGCATCGGGTGCACGGGCCCACGCTCGCGATGTTCGCCGCTGGCAAGTCCTGCGCGCTCGAGCTGATCGCGCACGACGGCGCGCAAGTCGATGAACGCCTTGCCCGGACGCCCGGCCTTACGTGTGTTGCGCGCGCCCTCGATCTCGTTGCCGAACCGTTCACCAAGCTCGGCATCGACTTCGAAACAACACGGGCCGATTGACGGCCCCATCGCAGAGCGAATGTCTGACGCGTCGGCGCCGAGCTGAACCATCGCATGGACGCCGGCGCTGGCGATGTCGGCGATGATGCCGCGCCATCCGGCGTGAAGCGCGCCTGCGATTTTGCGCTTCGAATCGACCATCAGGATCGGCACGCAGTCGGCGCTGAATATTCCCAGCATCACGCCCGGCTCGGCGGTGACGAGGCCGTCGCCCGCCGGTCGGAGCTTCGCGGTGTCGCGAGTGGCGGCGTGAACCTCGTTGCCATGCACCTGGTTGAGCCGCGCGACGATTTTCAGGTCGGGCACTTCGCGACGCAGGCGCTCCCAGTTCGTATCGACGGCGCGTTCGTCGTCGCCGACCCAGTACGAAAGATTCATCGAGGCGAACGCACCGGTGCTGACACCGCCTCCGCGCCCGATGAAGCCGTGGCAAATCGCGGCGTCGGACCATGTGCGAAGGATTTCGACGCGTGATTCCGGCGATGATTCAGTTTGGATATCCACACCCATGCGTTCCGCGCCACGCCGCGGGCTATTCGCTCGTCGCAGGATAACCTATAATTCTGATCTTTGGAATTTGAGGTTTTAGCGCCTATGAACGGTTACGAATATCTGGTGGCGCGAAATCGCCTGATGCAGCAGCTCGAACAGGAGTTGGGCAAGCTCGGTTCGCTCCCGACGGCTGAACGCGAGGCCGAAACCCGGCGCATCCAGGCGAAGTTCGACGTCCAGCTGGCCGAGATGTACGCGAAAGTGGCCGACGAATATCCGGGCGAGCGCAAGAAAAAGGCGCGCCCGATCGCAGACCCTCGGTAAGCGGCTGGGAGCAAGCTTGGATCGCTCAATCAGTATCCGGGGCGCGCGCACTCACAACCTGGCTGATATTTCGCTCGAAATTCCTCGCGAGAAGCTGACCGTCGTCACCGGCGTGTCGGGATCGGGCAAGTCGAGTCTGGTCTTCGACACCGTTTATGCCGAGGGGCAGCGGCGCTACGTGCAGAGCCTCTCGACCTACGCGCGACTGTTCCTCGAGCGGATGGAGCGGCCGGACGTCGATTCGATTTCCGAGATTCCGCCGGCGCTCGCGCTGCGCCAGAAGAACACGATCAAGAATGCGCGCTCGACGGTCGGCACCGTCACCGAAATCAGCGACTACCTGCGGCTGCTGTTCGCGACGGTCGGGCGTACTGTCTGCCCGAAGTGCGGCGGCGAGGTGAGCCGCGACAGCGTCGAAAGTGCGGGCGCGCGAATCCTCGCGGAGCCGGGGCTCTACGTGATCCTCGCGCCGTTCGAGGCGGGATCGCGCTCGCTTCCCGACGCCGCCGGCTACCTGATTCAGAACGGGTACCATCGCCTGTACGCCAACGATGCGATCGCCGAGACGGCGGAGTTCGCTGCGCGCGCGATTGCGGCCGAAGCGCAAAACGGGTCTGCGCCGCCGATTGACAGAACGATGATGGTGGTCGTCGATCGCATCTCGGTGAGCGGCGGCGACGGCGAAATCGAGCGCGTGCGCGAGGCGCTGGAGAAAGCATTCTACCTCGGCAGCGGGCGAGCGCGGGCGGTGCGCGTCGAGCGCGATAATGGCAACACGCATAGCGTCGGCGCGATCGATTTCGATCGGCGCTTCAACTGCTCGCGATGCGCGACTGCCTTCGCCGAGCCGACCACCGCGCTGTTTTCGTCGAACAGTCCGATCGGCGCGTGTCCCGAATGCGAAGGCTTCGGCCGCACGGTCGAACTCGATCTCGACAAGGTGATTCCCGACCACAGCCGCTCGATGCGCAATGGGCTCGTCGCGCCGTGGCGGACGCCGGCGTATCGCGAGATGAACGAGTGGATGCTCAAGCTGGCGCGGCGCCGAAAAATTCGCACGTCGGCGCCGTATCGCGAGATGACCGACGAGGAGCGCACGTGGCTGCTCGACGGCGACGAAGGTCCGCGCGCGAAGTGGGACGAGGACAAGTGGCCCGGAGTGCACGGCTTCTTCAAGTGGCTCGAAGGGCGCCGCTACAAGACTCACGTGCGGATTCTGCTGGCGAAATATCGGCGCTTCGTCACCTGCCCCGCGTGCGGCGGCGCCAAGCTCAAGGCCGAGGCGCTCAACGTGCTGGTGGACGACTGCGTCGATTGCGGACGTCGGGCGGCTCTCGATTCGCGACCTCGTCACGTGGCTCGACAAGATTCAATCGATCCCCGAAGTGGCGACGCGCGCGGCGGTCGTGATGCGCGAGCTGCGCAATCGCGTCGGCTACCTGCTCGAGGTCGGACTCGGTTACCTGACGGTCGAGCGGCAGGCGCGCACGCTGTCGGGCGGCGAGGCGCAGCGGATTCATCTGGCGAGCGCGCTCGGCAGCGTGCTGGTCGGGACGCTCTATGCGCTCGACGAGCCAACCGTCGGCCTGCACGCGGCGGACGCGCGGCGATTGCTCGCGGTGCTGTACAGCCTGCGCGACTTCGGCAATACGGTGGTGGTCGTCGAGCACGATCCCGCGATGATCGCTGGCGCCGATTACGTCGTCGAGCTTGGGCCCGGCGGCGGCAGCGAGGGCGGCGAGCTGACCTACTCGGGACCAGCGGCCAAGGCGAATCTCGACAGCATGGCGTCGTCGCCGGGACGGGTGCTGCTGATGCGCGCGATTGCCGAAGCAGCGCAAATTCACCAAGCGCGATCCGGCGATTCGAATCGTCGGCGCGCGCGAGCACAATCTCGCCGGCATCGACGTGGCGCTTCCGGCTGGCCGGATGGTTTGCGTGACCGGCGTTTCGGGATCGGGAAAATCGACGCTGGTCGAGGACGTGCTCTACAACAACTATCTGCGCCGCCACGGCGATGCGGCGGCCGATGCCGGCGAGTGCGAGCGAATCGACGGCCTCGAGCTGATCGGCGAGATGGTGCATATGGGGCAGGAGTTGCCGACGCGCTCGATGCGCTCGAATCCGGCGACCTATCTGAAAATCTACGACGAAATCCGCAAGCTGTTCGCCGCCAGTCCCGAGGCGCGGCGGCTCGGCGTGCAGGCGCGGCATTTTTCGTTCAACGTCACGGGCGGGCGATGCGAGAAATGCAGCGGCACGGGCACCGTCACGATCGAGATGCATTTCATGGCGGATCTCGAGGTGAAATGCGACGCATGCGACGGCCGCCGCTTCCAGAGCCACATCCTCGCGATCAAGCTGCGCAACTACAGTATCAACCAGGTGCTCGATCTCACCGTCGAGGACGCGCGCGCGTTTTTCGTTCACCACCCCGCGATCGTCAAGCGCCTCGACGCGCTGATCGCGGTCGGCCTCGGTTACATCAGGCTCGGCCAGACCACCTCGACGCTGTCCGGCGGCGAGGCGCAGCGCCTCAAGCTCGCGCGCTTCCTGCTGGCCGATCTCGAACCCGCGCCGGCGGGCGAAGACGGCAAGCATCTGCCGCGGATGTTCATCCTCGACGAGCCGACCACCGGGCTCAGCTCGACCGACATCAAGCGACTGATCAAAGTGCTCAACCGGCTGGTGACCGAGGGCAACACGCTGGTCGTGATCGAGCACAACCTCGAGTTCATCGCGAACGCCGACTACGTGATCGATCTTGGACCCGGCGGCGGCGACGAGGGCGGGCGCGTCGTGGCGACGGGTTCGCCAATCGACATCGCGGCGTGCGACAAGTCAGAGACCGGCCGGGAGCTGCGGCGATTGTTCGGATTGCCCGATCGAGGCCGGCAGGTGCGATCAGCTTTGCGCACGGCGGCGGGAGTATAGTGATGAAGCGGCAAGGAGGAAGGATGCGGGCATTCAATCGAATGGCGCGGGGCGCGACGCAACTCGGCTTCGTCGATATTCTCACAGCGGCAGTCCTGCTCGGGATTCTGCTGTGGGCCGCGACGCTACAATTCTCGGTGTACAATCGCCCGCCCGCCGCCGCGACTCCCACGGGCTCCGCGGCAAGCAACTAACTTCTTGCCCGAGACATCTAAAGAACGGCTCGATCATTATCTGGTGCGAACGGGGTTTGCGACTTCGCGGCGCGTGGCGCAGGAGCTCGTCGAGCGCGGGCTGGTGCGAATCAACGGGCGGCGCTCGAAGAAGAGTGAGATCGTCGGGGCCGAGGATCGGATCGAGGTTGCGTCGAACAATCGGCGTCCTGTGATCGAACCGAATGCCGATCTGCCGCTCGAAGTTGTCCATCAAGATGCGAGCGTGATCGTCGTCAACAAACCAGGTGGCGTGCCGTGTCATCCGCTGAATGCCGACGAGCGCGAGACCGTCATGAATGCGGTCGTCGCGCGGTTTCCCGAGATTGCGACCGTTGGCGAGAAGCCGCTCGAAGGCGGACTGGTGCATCGGCTGGACAACGGGACTTCGGGCGCGCTGCTGATCGCGCGCAATCGCGGGACCTTCGACAAACTGCGCGACGCCATTCGCGCGGGACGAATCGTGCGGCGCTACGAGGCGCTCGTCGCCGGAATCGTCGAGCGCAGGACCGACATCGACGCGCCGATCGCGCATCATGCAAAGAACGCGCGCAAGATGGTCGTTGGCGATTCGTCGAGTGCGAATCCGAAACGCGCCGGCCGCGCCGCGAGCACTGTCGTCGAGCCGATTCGCCGCGTCGGCGAGTTCACGCTGTTGTCAGTCGCGCCAAAGACCGGCAGCCGTCACCAGATTCGCGTTCATCTCGCGAGTATCGGGCATCCGATTGTCGGCGACACTCTCTACGGCGGACCCGCGAGCGAGATGCTCGCGCACGGACGCTTCTGGCTGCACCTTTGCGACCTCGCGTTCGATTCGCCGGCAGTCGGTCACGTCAAGGCGAGCGCGCCGCTCCCCGAGGACCTGAAAAGACTTATCGGCTAAACGACTTCAGTTGCAGGCGCATCGCGTGCATTGGCTCTGCTGCATCGCTTCGGTTGAACGTTGCTGGAGGAACGATTGTCCGACGGAGGTCGCCACCTCCCCGCGCTGGGTAAACGCCTCGCCATTGTAGATGGTCGGCCTTTGCTGGCTCGCAGTGGATCCTTCCGGCGTTATGTACGGCGACGGCGCGTTGGCGTTTAGGATGTAGTCGGCGCACTGCGACTTCGCCGACTGGCTTGCGAGAAAATAGCTGGACGACGAGACGATGCCCGCCCACTCGGTCCAGGTCCCCGGCGCCGAACAGGTGCATCGGAATGCGCGCGGCGTCGGTACGGCGGTCGCCGCACCGAGCGGCACGGTGCCGGGCGCGGCCGCGAGCGAGGGCAACGCGCCGATCGTCGAGAAGGCTTGCGGCTGACCGGGAGCCACCGGTGCAGTCAGTGTCACCGGCCCCGGCGCTGCGGTAACTTGTGCGAACGGTTGGCGCGATAGCCTCGAATCGCTGAGCGCAAGCATAAGGATCGGGGAAACGATGAGTACTGCGATTACCAGCCTGACAGCGCGCATACCATCTCCAAGATGTGACTCGCGAGAAAGTCGGCCGCGTCGGATTCCGCAAGACAAGTTTGGCGGCCTTGGCTATAATCGCGAGCCTGATTGGCGCCGCGCAAGCTCTTCGCTTCGGTTACGGCGCCGGCAAATCGATCCCAGCCGTTGAGTCGAATCGCGTCATCTGGCTGTGCGGAAGTGGCGGGCCATCGCGGGTGATGGCAACAGGTATCAAGGAGGTTCGTTAGAATGTCGAGAAGTAAATCCGTCTCGATTAGCGATACTGGCGGTTTCCATCCTGCTGCTCGGGACCTCGTCCGGGTTCGCCCAGGATTGACTACTACGAGTCCGAATCCGTCGAATCCGTTGAAGGTCACCGGCTACGCTGCCGAACACGCCGTTGCCGCCGCCGGATCTGACCGGACCGATCCAGATGCAGTCATGCCGGTCGGGCCGCAGACGCCGCCGCATGCCAGCGTGCCGCCGAGCGCCTCGAACGCAGTTCCAGCATCATGATGACTTTCTGAATCTGCCGCGCATCTTCGCGCATCAGTGGTCGCCAGCCAAAGAAGTCGCGCCCGACAACGTGATCAGCGAGCGCTACCTGCGCTCCGAAGATCCCAACGCGCGCGGCCTCACGCTGAAGGAAGCCATTTACATCGCGATCCAGAACAATCCGTCGCTGAAGGCCTCGCAGCTCGACCCGGTCGCCTCGATGGAAACCGTCAGCGAGTCCAACGGCACCTTCGATCCGAACCTTACCGCGCAGGGCGATATCGAGAAGACCGTCGTGCCGGTGACCTCGTCGCTGCAGACCGGCGGCGGCGACCGCATACGTGCAGAAATTTTACGATTGGAACTTCGGCCTCAACAAGGTTTCCGCGGTCACCAATGGAACCTGGGGCGTGACCTTCAACAACGATCGCTCGCTGTCGAATTCGGCCTTCTCCGGCGTCAATCCCTCCTACGAGCCGACGCTCGCACTCTCGCTCTCGCAGCCGTTGCTGCAAAACTTCGGCTGGCAGTTCGCGACTATCAACGTGCGAATCGCCGAGTCGGGTCAGAAGCAGGCGCAATGGACTTACGGACAGGCGCTGCAGGATTTCGTGCAGAAAATCGGCGGCGACTACTGGAACGTCGTGCTGTCCGAGGAAAATCTCGAGGTCGCGCGCGCCGCGCTGCGCTTCAACCTCGACCTCGTGCGGCAGAACGCGATCAGCGTCAAGGTCGGCACCCTGGCGCCGATCGATTTGCAGGAAGCGCAGTCGGCGGCCGCCACTTCCGAGGCCAACGTGTACACCGCCGAGGCCAATCTGAAAAATTCCCGCACCCAGCTTGCGCCAGGACGTGATGCTCAATCCGTACGGCACCTTCCTGCCCGAGGAAATCCAGCCGCTCACGCGGCCCAATCCGCAGGAGCAGGTGGGCGTCGATGAGGAACGGGCGCTCGAGCTGGCGGTGCAGTACGTGCCGTCGCTGGGCAGCATGCGCGAGGCGATTCGCGACGCGCTGCTGCAGGTGAAGTTCTCGGAGAACCAGGTGCTGCCGCAGCTCAACCTCGGCGCGCAATTCGGCCTGACTTCCACCGCCGGCACTACGCCTTGCCAGTTGAGTCTTGGCGGCACACCGGCGGAAACTAGTGGAGATTGCACCACGTGTGACCGCCCACGGTGCCGACCCTGGCGAATCGGCAACAAGCTTCCGTTCGGCGGAATCTACGGCGACGCGCTCGATCGTCTGTGGGGCTTCAGCTACTACAACTACGCCGCGGTGCTGACCTTCCAGATGCCGCTGGACAACGCCGTGCCGCGCGCGGCGCTGGCGCAGGCGCGAGTGCTATACGAGCAGCAGCGCGTGCTGTATCGGGCGGCGCTGTCGCAAGCGGTGGTCAACGTGGAGAGCTCGATCGCCAATCTGTATGCCGACTACAAGCGCGCGTCGGCGACCGCGTCGGCGACTTACTACGCTCGCCAGTCGCTGCACGATGAGCAAATCAGGTTCCGCGTCGGCCTGGCGACGACGCACGACCTGCTGCAATTCCAGGAAGAGGAAGTGAGCGCCGAGGGCAACCAGGTGCAGGCGGAGGTCGATCTCGAGAACGCCAAGCTCGCGCTCGCGCATTCGGACGGCACGCTGCTGCAGGAGTTCAACATCAATTGGGAAGTGCAGAATCCGCACGAAGTGCCGTGGTACGCGGCCTTCTGAGCGCGGATTGAGCAAGACGAAAATGCGGCGCCGGATCGCAATCGCGATCCGGCGCCGCATTATTTATGCTCTGTCTTGTTCCCCTTCCCAAGGGGTTAGGCGGTTAGGTTCTTAGGTTCATCTCCCCGCCGGAAACCGAACGTCACCGATGTTCACCGCCGCATGACCACCACCACCGCCTCGCCGCCGACGTGGCCACCACCACCGCCTCCGCCGCCGTGGCCAAGCCACCGCCCGCCGCCAACGTGGCCGCTGCCTCCGCATGCCCGACCTGCGCCGCCGCCACCGTGATAGAACTCCGTATGATGGCCGCCGCTACCGTAATGCCCTTCCCAGGAATGGTGAACGTCGAAGCCGGGACTATAGCCCCAGCCATTTCCCCAACCCCCACCCCAACCGTAGGAGTACGGCGCGTAGCCATACGCAGGGTAATCCCCGCCGTAGTAACCGCCTTCGTCATAGCAGCCGCCGGCACCGCAGCGATTGCTCCGAGCAATAACGACCGCGCCGATCGCACGACCCGGGCTGAAATATCTTGCCTGTGCGCGCATGTCAGGGCACTCCCCACGCCGGCTTGCCGTCGTTCCTGTAGAACGCCAGACCGGGCGTTTTGGCGGCTGGAATATCAAGGCGGTCCGCAGATTGCCGTTGGGTCCGTAGAGCCCGACTCCGGGTAGACCCTCATCGCCCAGCGCCATGGTCGCGCGAACCTTGCCGTCCTGATCGTAGAGGTCAACGCCGGGAGTACCGTTCGCGGCGAGATCGAGCAGTCAAGCGGGTGCGGCCGCTCGGGATCAGTAAAGATTCAGCCCGACTGCGCCGTCGGACATGACGCCCATCGCGCCGCGCAATTTGCCGCCGCTGTCGCGCAGCAGGAATTGCTGCGCCTCCACCGTATCGGGCACGACCGAACTCGTCTGCGCCATCGTGAACACCGCACCGCAGACCAGCATCAGCGCGCCGGTCATCATCCGCAGATGCCTGTTGCTGCGCTGGAGGCCTGGCCTGCTGCCGTTCCAGCCGTGAAAGCCGCTCGATCAGTTCAGCCGTCGATTGGTCCATAGTTGAACCTCAACCTGCGGTTGACGAGAGGCGCTGTGCGACGTCTAACAAAAATTTTATCAAGCCCTGACTTCGGGTCCAGTTTGAGTCCAGCGGGATCAGCGATCCCGAGGATCGTCACCTGGCGGCTCACGAAGCGCCATCCGGCCGGCGTCTTGCGCAGCTTGTCGGTGTAGTAGCCGACCGTCGATTGCTGCACCTTGCCTTCCTTGCAGTGGTAGTAGAGCAGGTAGGATGTGCCGGTGCCGCTGTCGCCGTCGAGCTCGAAGGCAGGATTGGCGACGACGTGCAGCACCTGCGCGCCGCCGAGTGATTCCTTGTAGCGTCGCGGTGAACCGCTTGAGGCCGTCGCGTCCGCTGTGCTTGCCGAAGCGCGGGCTTTCGAAGACGCCGTCCTCGGTGAAGCAGTCGATCCATTCCTCGTAGCGGCCAGTGTCGATCGTCAGGCAGTAGCGCGCATGCAGCGTGCGAACTTCCTCGCGATCCTCGAGTGTCCCGGTAATTCCCATCGCATCAACTCCCCTGGATGATTCAAATCACGTTGGCTTCGCGCAGCCGCGCGACATCGTCCCACGAATAGCCGAGCATCTCGGTCAGCAGCAACTCGGTATGCTCGCCGAGCTCCGGCGCATGACCGCGCGGCTCGCCCGGCGTCGCGCTCAACTTCACCGGCATCCCGAGCAGATGTCAGATTGCCGAGCGCGGGATGATCGTATTCGACGACGTAATCGTTGGCCCTGACTTGCGGATCGTCGGGCAGGTCCGACACCGAGTTCACGATCGTGTAGATGAAGTCGCCGCGGCCTTTGAGGACTCGCATCCACTCGTCGACGCGGGCGCGTCGGCGAAACCTCGTCGAAAATCGCGATCAGCGCGGCCGCGTTCTTGCCGCGCATCTTGACTTCGGCGAAGCGTGGATCCTCGACCAGTTCGGGCTTGCCGACGACTTCGCAGAAATTTTTCCAGTAACGATCGGGCTGCAGCATCGCCAGCGAGATCCATTTGTCGTCGGCGCAGCGATAATGGTTCCACAGCGGATTGTAGGCGTTGGCGCGCGTGTTGCGCGGAAATTCCTTGCCCATGATCGTGCGCGCGACGACGTTCAGTCCCTGCAGCGCCATCATCGAGCCGAGATGCGACGCGTCCACTTCCTGCCCGATGCCCGTGCGCTCGCGCGCGAACAGCGCCGCCAGCACGCCGTAGGCGAGCATGATCGCGCCCATCTGATCGGCGATACCGCCGTAGACGTAGGTCGGCGCCGTGCTGCCGGTGCCGATCGCGTTCATGATTCCCGAGCGCGCCTGCCCGAGATAATCGAACGACGGCTCGCCGCTGTCGGGACCTTCGGGGCCGTAGCCGGACGCGCTCGCATAGATGATCCGCGGATTGTGCGCGGCGAGGTCCGCATAGCCGAGCCCGAGCCGCTGCGCGACGCCCTTGCGAAAATTCTGCACGAAGACGTCGCTGCGCGCGGCCAGCCGATGCACGATCTCGCGCGCCTCGGGCTGCTTCAGATTCAGCGCGATACTTTTCTTGTGCTTGTTGTTCGCCTCGAAGTAATAATTGCGCCCGCCCTTGACGGTACCGCTGCCCGCGACCGCCGTGATTCCGCGGCCGGGGTCGCCGCGCTCGCGCTCCTCGATCTTGATCACCTCGGCGCCGAGGTCGGCGAGCATCTGCGTCGCGACCGGCCCCTGCTGCCAGATCGTCCAGTCGATAATCCGAATTCCGTCAAGCGGTCCGCTCATGCTTTTCTGTATACCACAACCCTCTTGAGTTTGGGCCCCGCCGGACGCATCAATCATATATGCCCGCGCTCGCGCAGACGCTCTCGACGGTAGCCGACTTTCTCTATCCGCCCCGATGCACCGCGTGCGGAACGCCGCTCGCGGCGGAACCCGGGCGGCGCGTGTGCGCGCGATGCGTCGCGCGAGTCGAGCGGATGCCGGAGCCGCGCTGCGAAGTTTGCGGCGGACCGCTCGAATCCGCCGCCAGCGACGCGATGCGATGCGCGCGATGCCTCGCGCATCCGCCACGCTACCGAATCGCGCGCACGGTCGCGCGCTATCGCACCACCGCCGAGGACGAGCCCGGCAGCCTGCCCGCGCTGATTCGCCGTCACAAGTACGGCCTCGATCAATCGGTCGGCCGCGCGCTGGCGGAGTACCTCGGCGACGAATTGCCGGTCTCGGCCGCCGACTACGACGTTGTGATTCCCGTGCCGCTGCATTGGCGGCGGCTATGGTGGCGCGGATTCAACCAGGCCGCTCTGCTTGGCGCCGAAGTCGCGCGGCGGCTCAAATCTCCCACTCGACACGACTGCGATGACGCGCCGCCGGTTCACCCCGCCGCAGACCGCGCAACATCACGATGAGCGCGTCAAGAACGTCCGCCGCGCGTTCGCCGTCACGCATCCCGGACGCATCACGAATCGCCGCATACTGCTCGTCGACGACGTGATGACCACCGGCGCCACCGTCGACGAATGCGCCCGCGTGCTCCTCGCCGCCGGCGCCGTCCGCGTCGATGTCTTCACCCTCGCGCGCGTGCTATGAGCGAACGCCCACGCGCAGAGTGGGACGAGCGCCATCGCGGCAAGCCGCCCGGCGAGGCCGAGCCGTTCCTCGCTGCGATGCTCGCGCGAATCCCGCGCGGCGTCGCGCTCGACGTCGCCGCAGGACGCGGGCGCAACGCGCTGGCGCTCGCGCGCGCGGGCATGCAGGTCGTCGCGGTCGATTACTTCGGCGAGGCGATGCGTCTCCTCAGCCGCGACCGCGCGCGCCGCGCGGCTTGCCATCTGGCCCATCGTCGCAAACTTGGATAGCTTTCATCTCAAGGACGAATCCTTCGACGCCATCGTGAATATAAATTTCCTCGACCGCGCGCTGTTCCCGAATTTCGAGCGCGCGCTCCGGCCCGGCGGCGTGTCTGGTTGCCGAGACATTCCTCGTCGATCAGGCCGCGATCGGCCATCCGCGCGATCCGCGCTTCCTGCTCGGTCACGACGAACTTCGCGCGCTGGTCGACGGATTCGAAGTCGAAGCGGTATCGCGAGGGCTCGGTCGCTTATCCAAACGGCGAGCGCGCCTTTCGCGCGTCGATGCGCGCGCGGCGGAGGAAATCGAGCTGATGGCGTCGGCGATGACCTACAAGGAGGCGGGCGTCGATATCGCGCTGAAGCAGAGCCTGATTCCGCTGTTCGGCTCGATCGCGAAAGGCACGTCGGGCGCGCACGTGATCGGCGGCGTCGGCGGCTTCGGCGCGCTGGTCGGGCTCAACGGCGCGCCGCAAGATGCGCGCGCCGGTGCTGGTCGCGGGCACGGACAGCGTCGGCACCAAGCTGATGATCGCGTTCGAGACCGGCCGCCACGACACCGTCGGCATCGACTGCGTCGCGATGTGCGTCAACGACATCATCTGCCACGCGGCGCGGCCGCTGTTTTTTCTCGATTACATCGGCTCGGGCAAGCTCGAAGAGAAAGGTCGCGCTCGAAATCGTCAAGGGCGTCGCGCGCGGATGCGCGCAGGCCGGGCATGAGCCTGGTCGGCGGCGAGACCGCGCAGCTCAGCGGATTGTACAAGCCCGGCGAGTACGACCTGGCGGGCTTCGCGGTGGGAATCGTCGAGCGCGCGCGAATCCCCGAGCCGTCGAACGTGCGCGCCGGCGACGTGCTGATCGGACTCGCGTCGAGCGGGCTTCATTCCAACGGCTTCTCGCTGGTGCGCAGCGTATTGCTCGAAGCGCGCGAAACTCAAGCTCGGCGCGCACATCGGCGAACTCGGATGCACGCTCGGCGAGGAACTGCTGCGCCCACGATCATCTACGCGAAAGTCGTCGTGCGAACTGTTCGAGCGCTTCAAAATCAACGGCCTCGCGAATATCACCGGCGGCGGCGTGCTCGAAAATCTGCCGCGCGTGATGCCCGCGAACTCCCGCGCCATCGTCGAGCGCGGCAGTTGGCCGACGCCGCCGATTTTCGGCTTGATTCAGCGCCTCGGCAAAATCGATCGCGCGCGAGATGGATCGCACCTTCAACAACGGCCTCGGGATGGTCGCGATCGTGCCCGCGCGCGAGGCCGATCGCGTCGTCGCTCATTTGCGACCGCCGCAAATTTGCCGCCTATGTTGTCGGCGAAGTCACGCGCGGCAAGCGCGGAGTGTCGATTCGCTGAGCCGCGGTCAATTCGATGGCGGAAAATCCGACGGTCAAACTCGGCGTCCTGATTTCCGGCAGCGGCACCAATCTGCAAGCGATCATCGACGCGATCCTGCGCGGCGATCTCAAAGCCGAAATCCGGCTCGTCATCTCGAATCGCGCCGACGCGCAGGGACTCGAGCGCGCGCGCCGTCACGGAATCGAGACGGCCGTCATCGACCATCGCAAATTTCCGTCGCGCGAGGACTTCGACCGCGCCATCCTTCGACGCGCTGCGCGATCGCGCGGTCGAGCTGGTCGCGCTCGCGGGCTTCATGCGCCTGTTGTCGCCGGTGATGCTCGACGCGTTCCCCGGCCGCATCATGAATATTCACAACAGCCTGCTGCCGTCGTTTCCCGGAATCCACGGGCCGAAGGACGCGATCGAATACGGCGTAAAGATCGCGGGATGCACCGTGTTCTTCGTCACGCCGGGCGTCGACGTCGGCCCGGTGATCGTGCAAGCCGCTGTGCCCGTGCTGCCCGGCGACGACGAGCATCGCCTCGCCGCGCGCATCCTGCAGCAGGAGCATCGCATCTTCCCGCACGCGATCGCGCTGTTTCAGCAGGGCCGGCTCGAAATCGAGGGCCGCCGGGTAGTCATCAAGGGCGATTCGGCCACGCCGAATTCGTCGCCGCTGGTGAATCCGCCGCTGGATTGACTCACGAATTGAAAAAACTTTCGGTAATCGTGCCGATGCTCAACGAGGCGGCGGCGATCGCGGGCACGCTGCGCGCGCTTCGCGCGGCGCTCCGAGACGCCGAGATCATCGTCGTTGACGGCGGCAGCAGCGACGCGAGCGTCGCGCATGGCGCAGCCGTTGTGCGACACGCTGATCGTCAGCGTCGCGCGGCCGCGCGCGTCAGATGAATGCGGGCGCACGCGCATCGCACGGCGACGCGTTCGGTCTTCGTGCACGCCGATACGATAGTGCCGCCGACCTTTGCCGCTGACATCGCGATCGGCGCTGTCGGATCCCGCGGTGGTCGGCGGACGCTTCGACGTGCAAGCTCGACGCCGAGCGCCCTGCCCTACCGGATCATCGGCGCGATGATCAGCCTCCGCTCGCGAGTCAGCCGTACCGGCACCGGCGACCAGGCGATCTTCGTGCGGCGCGAAGTCTTCGAGCGCCTCGGCGGCTTCCCCGAAATCGAGCTGTGCGAAGACCTCGAGTTTTCGCGACGGATGAAGCGCGCGGGACGCGTCGCATGCCTGCGCAGCGCGGGTGACGACGTCCGCGCGGCGATGGAACCGCGACGGCATCGTGCGCACCGTGGTCCGGATGTGGATGATTCGCGCGATGTATCTGCTGGGCGTGCCGCCCGCGCGGCTCAAGCGCATGTACGCCGACACCCGCTAGCCGGCGCTGGACAGAGATACTCGCGCGGATAACAATGGCATCAGCGAGGTACGCTGTGGCGAAAGTCGAACTTTACACCACCACCTACTGCCCGTTCTGCACGCGGGCCAAGAGCCTGCTCAAGAGCAAGGGTATCGCGTTCGATGAAATCGACGTGACCGACGACGACGCGTTGCGCGCGAAGATGATCGAGATGTCCGGCGGACGGCGCACGGTCCCCGAAATTTTTATCAACGGCAAGATTATCGGCGGCTTCGACGAATTGAGGGCGCTCAACGACGCCGGGCAAGCTCGACAGTCTGTTGGCCGAATCGGCGCCGGCCTGAACAGCCACTCAGAGGACGGCTCTCTTCTCTGCAAACAAGAACGGGCGCATCGCGGAATGATTTCCGCGACGCGCCCGCCTTCGATTCGGAAGGTGTCGCGAGCCGCTACTGGTTTCCGTTCGGCGACACGACCGCTTTCTCGTTCATGTGATGCAACAGCGTCGCGGTCAACCGACGAGTCGTATTTGATCGCCTTGGCCGTGACCGTGATCTGCGAGCCGTCGGCCGAGGTCGTCTGATCCTCGTTGACGATCGCATCAATCGTGTCGGGCCATTTTGCAAACGCCATCGCCTTCAGCTTGTCGCTGATCTTCGCCTCGTCGATCGCATCGGGCGAGAACGGCTCCGTATAAGTCAAATCGCCCAGCTCCGAGTACGGTTTGCCGGCCGGCGGCGCTTCGGTCGTGACCCAGATATGCGCCATGTCGACGCGATGCTCGAACACCTGTTGCTTTTGTACTTCCTGCTCGCGAGCCGCGGCGCATCCGGAAATCCACAGCGCGAGCCCAATCGCCAACCCACGTCAGAATTTTCGATGAACGCATGTTGTTCCCCGTCGGTCCCCTTCTATCTAGTCTCAATTATAGCCCCGCCGCCGCGGATGTCTAATCGTGGCCGTCGCGCGCCCCGGCTGACATTTTATTTCACCGAATGGCACGACGGGGCAAGCGATTCGGTGACGATCGACGCTCGGCGCTCTGTCGGCGTTCGCTGCGACCGGTAGTATTCCCGCGTGACCAGATTCGCCGCCTGCTTCATCCTCGTCTTCGGCGAACTCGCCTGGGGCGGACTTTTCGCGCTGGCGATTCCGCCGTTCTTCAACGTCGAGCGCGGCTTTTACAAATCGAGCGCGTCGGTCTACCTGGCCGCCTCGATCACGACCGCCGTCGGCCTCGGGATTACTCGCGCTTCGCGGCGGCGCGTCCGCCGGACCCGGCGCGGCTTCGTTGTGGACGGCGTCCGCGCTGTGGACGCTGTCGAGCGTCGCCGTCGCCGTCTATCTCTACACGCTGTGGACCGAGAACGGCCTGCTGCGCGTCGCGCGCCTACGTGCTCGGCCTCGGACTCGGGCTGGTCGCGCTGATCGCCAACGTGACGCTCCTGATGCCAGCCGGCTTTGGCGCGGTCGCGGCAATCGCGTACGCACTTACTGCGATAACCTCGGCGCTGGTGCTGGGATTGGTCAGCGGCGCGATGCTGTTCGGCCATTGGTACCTCATCGACCTCGAGATGCCGGTCGATTACCTGCGCACCTTCGTCCGGCTGCTGGGAATCGTGCTGGTCGCGGACCTGATCGCGCTCGGACTGGCGATTGCGATGCCCGCGATCGATCGGCAGCGCGGGCTCGGCGGCGGCCGTGCATGAGCTGTTCGCGTCGCATCTCGGACTGCTCGCGGTGCGGCTGGTGCTCGGCCCGGTCGCGACGATCGTGCTGGTCTGGATGTGCTGGCAGACGCTGAAAATCCCGCAGACGATGGCGGCAACCGGCCTGCTCTACATCGCCGTGATGTCGGTACTGGTCGGCGAAATGCTCGGCCGCTTCATCCTGTTCCGAACGGCAATCCCGCTCTAAGTTACGCCTGGATCAGACGTAGCTCTTCCTATCTCCGACGAAGAATGCGTACTCCGTTGCGATGATTACGATCGAAATCGCCAGCAAGACACCAGTCACAATACATTTGGTGAATTGCTCGGTTTGTAACGCCTCGGACGTTGCAACCAATGTCCCATGGAACAGGATCGCTGCGAGGATGCTTCGATTGTTTTTGTAATATAGCCAGTTGGTGAGGATGGCTGCTGGGAGGACACTGACAAAAAAGTTAGCGACGTATATCGGGCCTATCTCCAGCAGCCCGTGCTGATAGTTATGATCGATGAAGAACAGCGGTACGTGCCATACTCCCCATAGGACGGCGAACAACAGCGTCGCCGTCATCATGCCAAACGTCGCTCGGAGGCTGTCCATTCCGTAGCTGCGCCATCCGAGCTCTTCGAAGGTAGGCGCGAGAATAATGATCGGCAGCATTCTGGCCAGTCCACCCGAAAAGTGGAACTGATCGGCAGATCGTCCAAGAACTATCGACAGCCCGGTCGAAAGCAACAAAGCAAACGGCATCAGCAGGAGAATGATCGGCAGATATCGGGGTTTGATAAGGTTGATACTGCATCGATCCCGAAAGTCCCGCTTCAAGTCCGGACTTCCTGAGCGCGAGATCATGATCAAGGCTGCGCAAGACGGTCCCAGCAATCCAAGCAGCGCGAACAGGTTGCTGACCACAACCATCCTCGGCTGGTAGCTGTAATACGCGGCGAACAACCACGTAATCCACGTCAGGACATACACCAGCGCAAAGTAGCTGAGCGGTCTATATCTATAGGAATCGCCTCCCACAGGGTCCGCGACCTGGGCTAGGACCGATCGCAGATGCGTAGGAAGTCCGCAATCGCGGCGTGCGTTTGTGCAGGCTGCTCCATCCAGAAGCAATGGCCCGCGGGCTCGAGGATTACCTACTCCGCGTCTTTGATCCGATCCGCGATTAGGCGCGAGTTTTCCCATGCGATCAGCGCGTCGTCCTTGCCCGCGATCACAAGCGTCGGACTGTGAATCTGCGGCAGCCGATCGTAGGTGTCCTGATCTGCGGCGGCCTTCATCCGCTGCGCGAACGCGCGCTGATCGATCGGACGCTGGCGCCGTGACTCGATCATCGACGCGATGATCTCCGGATGCTGCACGAGATAGCCCTTGCTGAACGCCGCCTCGGCCAGCGCTTTGCCGCGCTCCTCGGCGGTCATCGGCTTTGTCGAATAGGCGCTCGCGAGCGCGCCGCCACCGGCGCGAACCGCCGTGGGACCGCCCGCCGTGGTGCATCCGAGCACCAGCGATCGAACCTTCTGCGGATGCCGCAGCGCCAACTCCTGCGCGATCATCCCGCCCATCGAGACTCCGATGACGTGCGCCGGTGATACGCCGAGATGGTCCATCAGCGCGGCCGTGTCGTCCGCCAGCATCGCCATGCTGTACGACACATCGGGTTTCCCGCTCAGCCCGGAACCGCGCTGATCGAATGTGAGGACGCGATAGTTTTCGGCGAATGCCGCCGCGAGACCGGCGAACATCGTCTGGTCGCCCTGCGCGCCATGAATCATGACGATCGGCGCACCGCGTCCGCGAAGCTCGAACGCTAGCTCGACTCCATTGATACGCGCGCGTTCCACGACGCTACCTCCTGACGGTGATGCCTTCGACGGCGACCGTAACAGAGGCCGTAGTCCGTCCATACTGATTTGTCGAGTAGAGCGTGTAGGTCGTCGTCGCGTTGGGCTCAACGTGATCGAGTTGCCGCGCACCGGGCCTGCCCTCGGCGAGATGATGTTGTAAATGGAGTCGCTGGTGGACCAGCTCAGCGTCACCGACTTGCCCCTGACAATGCGCGTGGCACTCGCGCTGAAAGTGCTAATCGACAGGGCTCGCGCCGGTCGGTACGTTGCTCGGTGTAGAACGGGGCCCGGTCGTCACCACGTCGAAATCCGCGGCCGGTGAGATTGGTCAAATCAGTGCAGGTCGTCATTGTTCCAGCCGTTGTCGGGCGCACCGCTGATGTAAATGGCGCTGCCATTGTCGGCAAGGATCATTCCGTATTTCTTCAGCGCCGTGAGAATCACCTGGTTCTGCGCGCGAGAAGCCGGAGATATCGAAACTCGCCTTCAGCCGAAGCCGCGTGCCCATCGGAGGCGCGTAGGGATCTGTAGTCGACGATGCCCAATGCGACGCGGGCGCGGTGAACGACTGCTTGCGTCACCGGCACCGTGAAGCAGACGGCATGGTTGATAGCGCCGGCGGCAACTTCGTCGTATCGAACCAACCCGGGAAAATCGGCAGCCCGGCGGCGTCGGCGGAGGTCCACGTGTAAGGCCGCTGCTGGTCGATCGTCATGTCCCAAACCGCGGTCGAGTCGGCGCTCCATTCGGCGCTGGCTCTGCTACTGCGAGTTGTAAAGTTCGTACAGCCAGCAATCCGTCCTTGTCGAGCACCAGCACGTGCGCGATCGCCGCCGCCGGGGCTCGGGTAGCCTTCGATCAGCGCGTTCGCCGGAATCGGCATCGGGCCGGGATCGCTTTCATCGGCATACGTGCCCAAGGTGATGTTCACATTCGGCCTGCGAGCTATCGACTATCTGATACGGGATGCCGATGTATTGCCCCGCGTATTCGCCCGAGCCGAAATCCGGATGCAGCGTCACCGACGAGCCGATGTAGTTGATGATGTTGGCCGAGTTGGGATCGACGGGGGCGCTGGAAATATCGGTGTTCCACAGACTCGTCACCGGAGAACGGCACAAAGCCGTTAAGACTGGTGAGCTGGCCGACGGTCATCCCGCTGCATGTCCCAACCTGCGCCAACGCAGGAAGACTTCGCGATGCCAGGACAGCCAGCAGTACGAGCGCAGCTATACGATATTTCATCCGTTCACTCGAAAGGTGCTCTCCCCTGACCTTTGGAGCAATTGGTATTCCAATCGTGTTTCGTGACGCGCAGCGCGATCGGCCGCCGGCCCCACAAAACATCTACCGATAGCTCTATTTAGTTACAGCATGTCGCGCAAGCCGAATTGCGCCCAGGAATGGCGCGCAGGCATCAATTGCACCGAAGCAAAAGGTCGCGGAAACTGTGCGTCCTGATTTTTGCGGCGCGGGAACGTCACTCCGACAAGCCGAGGAGTCGTGCTTCACGTTTGTGGTTGCCGCCAAGCGCGATACATTCTCTCGCAAAACGCACGACAAGTCCCAGCTCGGTAGGAAGCTCGATAGAGAACCGCGATGTTTCTGCCGGACGCGTGTAGCCCGTCGTCGTCTGCGTAGCAAGTGTTATGGCACATCGCACGTGGCGGGAAAGGTTGATGGTATAAAACTGCAACACCATCCAACCGATCCCTGTATCCGCGCCGGCTTTGATCCGCAGAGGCTCGTCAGGTGCTTCAACCCATCGGAGAAGTGCGTTGCCATTCTCAGTGAAAAATGACAGCGACGTGTAAGCCGTCGATACGGCTGACCATTCGCCGTGGAGCACGCGCACGCTTATCTCTAACAGATGTACATCTTCGTAGATGACACGAAATTGAAGAAACTGCTCGTCCATTCAACTTTCAGACGACTTTGCTGCTGAGCTTCGTGAACTCCGCTTCGGAGACCCGAGTGAGATTGTACAGAATCCGCCCAGATAGTTCATGCGTATAGACCCTGTCAAGTGCGGGCCGACAACCGCGCACTCGGCGCAGTGATTGTCGCTTCACCGACTTCCGATACGGACTTGCGAACCGCCTTACCAAGCGCTTTGATGACGCAATGTCGAATTGGTTGTTTTTGAGTGGACGATGAATCTTGCGGACTTGTTTTGGTTGGTTCTCGGTATGGCGGCTGTGGCAGCCGAGTTTGTGTGGCAGCATCGTCAAGGAGTGGTCGTTCTTATCGCGTTGGGAATTGGCGCAGGAATCATGAATAACCTCGCAGCGCTCACAGCAGAAATCCATACAGAATTAAATGCGCTCCATCAGCTGCTCGAATCCAGACTAATCGCCTCTTATTTGCTTCCTGACCTTGACCCCGTCATCCGTCTAGCGACCGCAGAACTTTCTGAGAAGAGCGAAGCGCACAAGTGCCCGGAGTGTGGTGCCCGTCCAGTTTTCAAGACATTCCTCGAAGCGGCGTCAGCGGACAAAAAAGGCGCGCTAGCCCTAATGATGCTTTCGGGCGGTTTTACCGAAGGCAGCGGCTACTGGCACTACACGTACCACCTTGAAAACTGTAACCGTCGTGAACCCGGAGATGCTGTTATAAAAGCCCCGCCAGAAGAACAAGAGTAGATGGCCCCGGCGACAGACGAGCGGAGCATGCCCGCTAAAAGGGGATCAGAAGCCATGGAAGAAGGTCATCTCATTGAGCTTTGGGCAAAATATGAAGATGTGGCGATGCACTTCAATGACTTGTTGATGCGATTGCGGACGCAGGCCCTTGGAGCCGTAGCAGCTATCGTCGCAGTAGCGAGCTTTGTCCTTGAGGGCGGATTCGGAGAAGATGCGGGACTTCCTTGGTTCTCGATCTGTGTCGGCTCCACTTTGCTACTCGCTGCCTGGCTGATGGTATTCATGCTCGACGCGTTCTACTACTCAAGGTTGCTGACGGGAGCGGTCGATGCATTGTTGGAAATAGAAAAGAAGAGCGAAGGGGCAATCGTGCTGAGCACCCGTATCGATGGGCGATTCGGGAAATGGAGTCGCAGTCGTAGGCGCGGTGAGCCGAAAGCAGCTGTTAATTTGGCGGCATTTCTTCTCTTCTACCTTCCTGTGGGTCTTGCACTTCTGCTTCTCGCGATTTTTGCGGCGCACCAGGCGACCCGCCGGGGAATTGTGACCTAACGGAGTTTTTTTCTGCCGAGGTTCAACAGCCAGAACCCGAAACCGGCGATCTCCGGGTTAACATCACTTCCACTCAATAGAATCAGCACTTCCATCACCGAGCGGTCGCGGCGAGTAATCGCGGAGTAATCGCGGCGCGGAATTTCGCGACGGAAATGGGTGTCTCCCGTGTTTTCCGTGTCCGGGCGGACGGCGGACTCGACGGTCCGGCTTCCGACGCGCCTAGCACGCCCCGGAGCTGGGCGGCGGCAGATGTTTTCGCCGGTGAGTCGGGAATCGCAGCGGGGTGAGCACCGAAGCGATCCGGCGACCGACACGCGACTGCGACGAAACCGCGTTAACCGCGCCTGCCACGCCGGAGCCGCTGTGGCGGCGCATTCCCAACCGCCCCCACCGACTCTGGTTTAGTCGGTCTAGTCGGATTCAACCGCTCCTGTCCGACTACATCCGCCCCCGCTCTCCGTTGGATTTCAGCCCCCTTTAGTCGGATTAGTCGGATTAGTCGGGTAGATAAATAGAGAGAGAGAGAGTAGAACCCCCCATCCGATGACTAGCCGATTACTTTTCCCGACCACAGAATGCAGGAAAGTGGCGCGCCCGGAGGGATTCGAACCCCCAACCCTCAGATCCGAAGTCTGATGCTCTGTCCAGTTGAGCTACGGGCGCGCTCGTGACTGCGAGTTCGAAGTTCAGCAGTCTAGGCACGCATGCCCGGACGCGCAACTAATCGGGCTCGTCGGCCGCCATCCGCTGTTGACTCGCTGCCTCTCGCACTCTAATATATGACTGACTGGTCAGTATATGAACAGAACAAGCACCAAATTCGCGCAGGAATTTCCAATGGCCGCCCCTTTCACGTCCACGACGAGCAGGCCGCCAAGCGCGAGCGTATCCTCGCCGCCGCGCTCAAGCTCTTCGCGCACGAGCCCTACCAGGCCGTCACGATGGACCGCGTCGCCGAGGCTGCCGGGGTCGCCAAAGGGACACTATATCTCTACTTTCCGTCGAAGGACGCGCTCTACCTGGGCGTCTCTGAGCGACGGGCTCGACAGCGCTTATCGCGCCTACCAGAGCCAGTCGCCGATCCCAAACTGCCGGTGGTCGAGCGGCTGCGCCGTTCGATCGGCGTGATGGTCGAGTTCTACGATCAGCGGCGCGATTTTCTGCAGTTCTACGCGACCGAAGAACCGCGGCTGTCCGATGCGCGCAATCGCATCATCGAGGGATCGCGCGAGCGCGGCTTCAATTTCTTCGCGTCGCTGATCGAAGAGGGAATCCGCATCAGGGTGTTTTCACGCGCGTCGATCCGCGCCTCGCGACTTTCACGATCCAGGGCGCGATTCGCTCGCTGCTGTTGTATTACGGCACCGAGCCGCCCGGTCGCCGAACTTGAGCCGCGAGCTCGGCAACATGATGCTTCGATCGCTCGGCGCGGATCCGTCGCAGCCCTTCCGGCTGGTGCATCCGCAATGATCCGAACCCTGGTTCGCCGGGTCATTCGGCTGGCAATCTTGGCCGGTATCGTTGCGGGATTTTATTTTTTCGGCCGCAGCTACCTGTGGCCGCCTGAGGATCGTTCGACGATCAAGGTCGTCGGCATGATCGAAGCGCCCGAGGTAAATATCACCAGCCGCATCGGCGGCCGGATCAAGCAACTCGATCTGCTCGAGGGCGACCACGTCACCAAGGGCCAGGTGGTCGCGCTGGATCGAGGATATCGATCTCAGAAATCAGCTCGCGCAAGTCGCAGGCGGACCTTGCTCATTCGCAGGCCAACCTGGCGCAGGCGCGGCGCGACCTCGCGCGCGATGAAACACTCACGACGGCGAACGTGCTTGCGACCAAGACTCGCGATGACGCGCTGACCGCCGTCGAGCAGGACGAGGCCGACGTGCTCAGCGCGCAGGCCAACGTCAAGTTCTACGCCGATCAAATCACGGACACCGAAATAAAGTCGCCGGTCGACGGCGTCATCGTCAGCAAGGCGCTCGAAGTCGGCGAATGGGTGACGCCGGGCGTGCCGATTCTGACCGTCGACGACCTCTCGACGATCTGGGCGCGGGTCGACGTCGAGGAGACCGACCTCGGCTCGCTCTACATCGGCAAGTCGGCGCAGGTCGTAGCTGCCGACCGACCCGCCGCAGGTCTTCACCGGGCGCGTCATGGCGATTGGCCAGGAAGGCGAGTTCGCGACCGAGCGCGACGTGCGGCGCGGCCGCCAGGACATTCGCACATTTTACGTCAAGGTCCAGGTGCTGCAGGCCGAAGGCGAACTCAAACCCGGGATGACCGCGGAAGTCACCTTCCCGAGGACCGATGGAACCCGACTCACTAGCAATACAAACCAAAGACCTGACTAAGCGCTTCGGCACTTTCACCGCGGTCGACAAGGTCAACTTCGAGGTCCGTCGCGGCGAGGTGTTCGGATTGCTCGGACCCAACGGCGCCGGCAAGACCACCTGGTGCGGATGCTGACCACGCTGCTGGTGCCGAGCGGCGGCCAGGCGCTCGTCGCGGGCTTCGACGTCGCGACGCCATCCGCGCCAGGTGCGCGAGAATATCGGCGTCATCCCGCAGGCGCTCACCTCCGATCTCGATCTCACCGGATGGGAGAACATCGATATCTACGGCGAGTTCTTCGGGCTGTCGCGCCGCGAGCGCCGCGAACGCGGCCAGCGCCTGCTCGCACATGGTCGGGCTGACCGAGCGCGCCAACGATCTGGTCGCGACTTACTCGGGCGGGATGCGCCGGCGGCTCGAAATCGCGCGCGGCCTGATTCACTCGCCCAAGGTGCTGTTCCTCGACGAGCCGACTATCGGGCTCGACCCGCAAAGCCGCCGCGCCGTGTGGGATTTGCTCGAAACGCTGCGCGAGGAAAGCGAGATTACCATCTCGCTCACGACGCATTACATGGACGAAGCCGAATCGCTGTGCGATCGGATCGCGATCGTCGACGGCGGCAAGATAATCGCGCTCGACACGCCGATCGGGCTCAAGGCGATGGTGCCGGGCGCGGACCGGATCGATCTGGTGGTCGAAAAGAATCCCGCCGCGATCGCCGAGATGCTGAAGCCGATGCCCTATCTGCGCGAAGTGAATCTCGACGGCGGCAACCGCCTGCAGCTTTCGTCCAACGACGGCGCGCACGCGATTCCGAAGATTCTCGACGCCGATCGAAGGCAAGCCGGCGACCGCGTCACTTCGATCACCGTGCAGAAACTTGTCGCTCGAAGACGTCTTCATCCATTTCACCGGGCGCACGCTGCGCGACGAGCCGGCCAAGAAGGTCAGCCTGTTCGTCGGCGCCGGGATGCCGCAGCAGCGCTGAGGAGGGCCGCCGATGTTCGGGCTGAAATTCCTCGCAATCATGCGCCGCGACTTGAAGAAGCTGACGCGCAATCCGATCACGCTCATCTCGGTCATCCTGATGCCGATCGTTTACCTCGTGATCATCGGCAATTCCTTCCAGGGCCAGCTCAAGCATCTGCCGGTCGTCGTCGTCGAGCAGGATCACGGACTCTACGCGCGGCGCATCGTCGAACAGTTGCTCGCGCTGCAGGCGGGACCGAAGACCGTCGACGTCACCTTCGAGAACGACCCGGGCAGCGCCGTCGACGAAGTGCGCGACGGGCTCTACAAGGGCGTCGTCGTCATCCCGCCCGACTTCAGCCACGACGTCGCCGAAGGGCCGCATCGCGCAAATCGGCCTGTTCACCGACAACGTCGACACCGTCAGCTCGGATACGCTCGAAGGCGTGCTCGACTCGGCCGCCGCGACGGTGAAGAGTTTCGTTCGTCACCGCGCGCGAGCCCAAGCTGAACGATATCTCGCTGCGCCCGAGCTGGCTGTTCCCGTACGTCGATTACGATCGCTCGCTGATCCCCGGCGTGATCGTGATGGCGCTGTTCATGGGCTCGCTGATGTCGGGCGTCTTCAACTGGGTGATGGACAAATTCATGGGCGTCACCGAATGCTACCTGGTGACGCCGCTGTCGCGATGGGACATCGCCGGCGGCATCCTGGCCAGCGGCGTGACCGATAACCAGCGTCGGCGGCGTCCTGGTGTTGTTCCTCGGCTTGCTGATCACGCGCGGGCGATCTCTGGGCGGAGTCGCCGGCGCTGCTGATGCTGATCGGGATAATCATAATCAGCGCGACCGGACTGCTGGCGATGACGTTCTCGATGCTCGGCCGCGCGGGCCATCCGCGGCTGGTCGGAACGTTCTCGGGATTTCTGAACGTGATCCTGTTTTTTCCGAGCGGCGCGATCTATCCGGTCGAAAGCTTCCCGCCGTGGCTGCGCGCCTTCGCCCGCTACAATCCGGAAACCCATTCGGTGAGCGCGATAAAGCAGATCCTGTTCAAGGGCGCCGACTTTCAGGGCAGTAAGCGGCGACATCGCGTTCCTGCTGATCTTCATGGTGTTGATGCTGGTGCTCGCCAGCGTGTCGTTCAAGCGGACGCTCTGACATACCACATGTTGTGGTCGCTACGTTCGTAGACCACCACCGGTCGTTTCGTTCCGTAATTTTTGTTGCATTCGTCGCGAGTACTCAGCAGGAAAGTCGGGCGGGTTTGGATGATGCTGAGGGCGGCCACGCTGCGAGCTTAGCGCGTATAGGCACGGGGTCGTAAGGCTGAACAGTTCATCCCTGAACTTTTGTGGCTGTCTCTGGCATTAGGAGGAGTGTCGTCGCGCCACTCTGATCCGGAATCAGGAATTTGGTCCCTCACCCGCCGCTCAAGGTCTCGCGTCGACCTCTCCCCATTGGAAGAAGGGAAAACAATTTACCGGGCGAGGGCTTCGGTGATTACTCGTTGGAGGGCGATGATTGAGACTGGTTTCAACAGCGAGATGCTTGCGCCGGCGGCGTGGGCGGCTTCGTTGAGCCCGGGGGTGTTGTGGCCGGACATCACGATGATCGGCAGGGTCCGCGATTTCGCGCGGATGTGACGGATGACCTCGATGCCGCTGGTGTCGGGCAGGCTCAGGTCGGTAATCACGAGGTCGGGCGATTCGGCGTCGATTATTTGGATTGCTTCGCTGGCGTCGAATGCGGCGAACATCGATGGCCCGCGCGCTCGAGCAGGCGCACGTACGCGTCGACGAGGTCGCGTTCATCGTCGACGATCAGAATTGTCGCTTGCATTGGCCATCGAAGTGCACGCGAAATCCGCTCTAACGGCCCGATTGATTGCTTCGCAGTGCGGCGATTAGCGGCGGCACCGCAGTTTCTTCGCGCGCGGCAAGCGTCAGGCGTGCCGATGCGGGATCGGTCATCGCGGGCAGCTGTGATCGTGAACGTGGTGCCCTTGCCCTTCACCGATTCGACGATGATGCTGCCGCCGTGGTCCTGGATGATTCGCTGGCTCAGCCACAGGCCGAGGCCGGTACCCTTCGCCTTGGTCGTGAAAAACGGTTGAAACAGTTTGCCGCAGCACGTCTGCTCTCGATTCCCGCGCCATCGTCGGTGATCGTCAATCTGAAGATGCCCGGCGCGCCCGTCCGCCAGCGCAGTCTCGATTCGTACCAGGCGCGCGCCCGCGTCGCGCGCGTTCAGAATAAAGTTGATCAGCACCTGCTCGATACCGGTCGGCTCGGCCATCACCGGCGGCAGGGAGCGATCGAGGATCGTTTCGTAGCGGAGCATGCCGGCCTTGGCCTCGGCGCCGACTATCAGAATCGCGTCTTCGACCGCTACGTTCATGTCGACCGCCTGGCGCGCGCCGGGGCGCTGGCGTGCGAGCGAAAGCATGTTGTGCGAGATGCGGCTGGCGCGCTCGATATTTTTTTGCAGCACGAGCAGATCGTCACGCGTCTGCATATTGAGATCCTGATCCGACGGCAAGCATCAGCTCGATGCGCGAGGCCATCACGGCCAGCGGATTGTTCAATTCGTGCGCGATTCCGGCGGCCACCGCCGCCAGCGCATCGACGGTTTCATTGCGGCGCGCCTCACGCTCCATCGCGCGGCGCTCGGTGATGTCGGTGACGAACGCGATCACCAGTTTGCCGCGATGGGTATGCACGACGTTGAGACTGATCTCGACGGGAAATTCGCTGCCGTCCTTGCGGCGTCCGGCGATCTCCATCCCGCGGCCCATCTTGCGCGATTTCGGCGCCGTGAAAAATGCGCCGCGATGCGCCTCGTGGCGATAGTGGAAGCGTTGCGGCACCAAGACTTCGATCGGCTGACCAACCAGTTCCATCTCATGGTAGCCGAACATCTCCTGCCCGCGCGGATTGAGCTGGCGAATCAAGCCGTTGCTGTCAGCCGAAATAATTCCTTCGACCGACGACTCGAAGTAGCCGCGCGCGCGCACCAGGGCTTCCTCGCGCGCCGCGACCGAGACGCGAATGGTCTTCATGTAGCGGGCGGCGACCAGATAGAGCAGCAGCGCGTTGACGCCGACGAACATCAGACGGTTGAGGTCGTACGAATGCGCCGGCATCAACGACAGGACACGGTCGGAGACTGCGACCCAGATGAGTCCGCCGAGGGCATAATAGAGCGCGATGCGAATCGGGCGGCTGCGGTAGAGCGGCACGTGATTCAGCGCGCCGTGTTCAGTGAGTTTTTGCGAGCCGTGATCGTGCGCCATCAGACCGGATACTTTAGTCCTCCAGCGCGCTCCAAGGTAGCCGGGCTATTTCAGGTTTTCGACGGCGGCAGCCGCGCTAGTGGACGAGCAGAGGCAATGCGTGGCGGGGTGGGTGCGACTCATCGCGCACGCTGGGCAGACCAGCCTCGTGAGCCGCAATGCCGGCGGGAGTTGCGATACAGACCACGCTGGACACTGCGCCGTCGCCGTCGCGCATCGGCAGTATCGTCATCGCAACCGGTATTTCGGCGCCGTCGCTGCGGACTTGCAGGGTTGCGAAACGTGGCACGGTTTCCCCGCGGAATACTCGCTCATGAAGTCGGCGAATTTCCTCGCGACGACGCGCCGGCAACAGGACCTCGTTGGTGAGTCCGACAATCTCGATATCGACGTAGTGGTACATCTGCCGCGCTGCCGCATTGATCGCAGTGATAGTCCCACTCGCGTCGACGCTGTGAACAGCGTCCGGAATCGAGTCGAGCATCATCGCCATCGACTCGAGGAAATCTTCGCGCCGCTTGCTCTGCATCGCCGCCCCCGTCACCGCGGCCAGCTCGTCGAAGCCGTCGGGCTTGAGCAGGTAGTGATAGAGGCCGTGCTTGAACGCACCAGCGACGACCTCTTCGCCGCCGTTGCCGGTAAGCATGATCACCCGGCTCCGCGGCCATCGCTCACGGACGCGCTGAAGGATCGACAAGCCGTCGCTCCATCCCAGCCAATAGTCGGTAATGACGATATCGCAGCCGTCGCGTTTGAGGTGCTCGTTCAATGCGAGCGGATCGTCGGCGGCGAGAATCAGCGCGGCTGGAAACGCATGCCGCAGCCGGGCCTGGATAACCATCCGGTCGGTAGGGTTGTCTTCCACCAGCAACAAGTGCACTCGAAGAAGTCCTCGCGCGGCGCGCTACTGCGCGTCACGACTCTGAGGAGCAATCGCTATGCCGACGCGGATGTATCCGAGGGAGTTGTCAAAAGGCACGAAATGCTACGAGGGAAGTTTCTGACTGTCAGTTGAATGTTCCGTAAATGATCAGCGCGCGTCCCGCAATGAAACACTGTGCGCGCTCGATGGCCGCAGCTCTACGCAAGCCCGCGATGGGGTTTACGATAGCTGAGGTCGACTAGTTGACGACGGAGCGCTGAGAGGTCTACCGCGCCTTCTTTTGCACCGGCGGCTTTTTCGCCTTGGGCGGACGGCCGCGGCGGCGCTTCTCGACGCCGGTTGCTTCGAGCTCGTCCTCGTCGGGGCCGAATGCGCTGTCGACTTGGACGTCGTCGTCGGCGTTGGGGACCCGCTCGACGTGTTCTTCAGCGTCGTCCGGATTGCTGAGCTCTTCGGAACCGGACCAGCGGCCGCCGAATGGCTTGGCGAGTCCACTCTGCCCGCTGCGCGCTTCGGTGTTCGCTTCGTTCTGGCAATCGACGCAATACTGCGCGAACGGAATCACCTGGAGGCGTGCGAGCGGAATTTCGTCACCGCATCGCGCGCAGGTTCCGTATACTCCCGCGCCGAGCCGGGCGATAGCCGCGTCGATCGCGCTGAGACGTTCCTGCGCGCGGTCGAACAAGCGCGGCATGCGTCTCGACTTCGGACAGCGAGCGCGCGACATCCATCTCATCGGCAGGCGGCTGGCCGCCGTTGCGGGCCTGCTCCCTCATCAATTCTTTAACCCGGGCGAGCGTATCAGCACGCTCTTTGGCGAGCAGTCTTTTGAGTGCATCGATCCTTCGTCCGCCGGTGTTCAACTGCGGCTTCCATCTTGGTCTTCTGCCTCTTGCCAGTCTTGGTCGGTCGTGTTTTGGTTCGGGTTTTCATAGGTAAGAACCGTTCGCGCACATCGAGCGAGATTTTAATATCAGCATTGATCGTGCCTCGCGCCACATTCCAAAAGAACGAACGGACTCAATAGTCTTGCGCGAGCACGAATTCGAGTCCAGTAGTTCCATATACGGAAATTGTTTCAAATTCGGTTGCCAGATCGGGAGTTGCGTTCGTCCCGAAGCGCGGCAGTGTATCGCGATCAGAGGACGCGCGCGAGAGCCTTTTTCGATTCAAGACGCAGTGCCATGCGAAGCCTGACTGCACAGGCGACAATCGTAGTTGATGCCGCATAATTGAGCAGCATCGAGGTTTGCGACGATCGCAAAATCGCTGAATTCCCCAATTATTTGCAATCATTAGCTGTGTGAGGCGAGTTGGCACAGACCATGCTCGCGATGGCAGGCGTCCAAATTCGGCTCAAGGAGGGTCCAACGCGCATGTCCACAGCTGTTTCAGAACAGGTTCTTCAATACGGACCTTCGAACCAGACCCGAGTATTCAACGAATGCGCAGGGCCCGATCCGTGGCTGAGCGCGCGTTTCGAGCCGGATTTTCTGGTGCCCGTGCAATTTTTCGATTTAACCCGCCGGCGATCGATGCTGGACGGCGAAACGCGGCTGGTGTTTGCAGTGCTCGAAGATGCGGTCCGATGCTACGTGAAGACTATCGACTCGCCGCGGCGAGGTGATCGCGAGCAATTCGAAGAGGTTCAACGCTGGTTCCATGCGGAAGTCGGAATCCACAGCCCGTTTTCGTTTGAATATGTATGCGACGTGCTGGGAATCGAGCCGGGAGCGTTGCGATCGCGGCTCGGCCTGCTGAACGCGAACGATCTGCCGACCAAGCAGATGCGATCGGTCGGGCGGCGGCAAGTTGTACGCGCGGGGCGGCGGTCTTCGCGCAAACGATCGGACGGCGGCGATACTGGTTCGTCGGCACGCGGGGCAGGGATGAGAGAGGGCGCGGGCGGCTGAAAAGCTGAGACAGTGAGATACAGGCAACGGGTCGCCGCCTGAATTTTCCAGGTTCCCGGCGTTAATGTTATCGTGGTGAGCGGCCGCGATGGTGTGGCCGCTGGACGACGATGAGCAATCCGCTGGGAAGATTTGAGTTCCGCGTCTGGGGAAGTCACCTCGGCCCGTATCGAGACCGGCTGGCGGCGATTGCAGAGGCTGCCGAGCCCACCGAGAGCGCGGAAACTTACATCCTCTCGCGCGCCACTGACACTGCCAACGTAAAGATTCGCGCCGGTCTGCTCGACATCAAGCTGATGTTCGAGCAGGTCGGGCGGCTCGAACGATGGCGTCCGATAGTGAAGGCGGAGTTCCCGCTGGATTCGCGGACGATCGTCGAGCAGGTGTTTCCCAACCTGGGCGCCGCAGTCCCGCAGATAGCGCAACCGTCATACACTCACGGCGAATTCATCCGCGACCTCGTGCGGCCGCATCGCGACCTCGCGATCCTGGAAGTGGTGAAAATGCGGCGGCAGTTCACCTCGGCCAAGTACACCGCGGAGTTCGCCGAGGTCGGAATCGCGGGCGGCGCCACTTCGGAGACGATTGAGATCGAATCGGAAGACCCGGCCGCGGTGCTGCGGGCAATTGCGAAGCTTGGCCTGAACTCTCATCCGAACATAAACTATGTTCGTCATCTGAAGCTGATGACCGGGATGACGCCGCGCGCGGGTGCGGCGGCGACCTAAGCAATGGCGAAAGAGATCGAACGGAAATTCCTGGTGCGGCCGCGAAAATGGAGCGACCTGGGCGGCGGCCTCCTCATTCGCCAGGGCTACCTGTGCGCCTCGAAGCAATCTTCGGTGCGCGTGCGGACTCACGGCGACCGCGCCTACATGACGATCAAGGGAGCGACGTCGGAGATCACGCGCGATGAGTACGAGTACGAGATTCCGATGAGCGATGCGAACGAAATCATGCTGCACCTGTGCGAGCATCCGCCGATCGAAAAGACTGCGTTACCGGATCGTGTACAAGGGCCACACCTGGGAGGTCGATGAATTCGACGGCGCGAATCGGGGATTGGCGGTGGCCGAGGTCGAGCTCAAAGACGCCAAAGAAGAGGTGGAACTTCCCGACTGGGTCGACCGCGAAGTGAGCGGCGATCCGCGTTATTTCAATTCGAACTTATCGGTTAAGCCGTTCTCGACCTGGAAGTAATACGGCGAGAGCCGATGTCAGGAGTAACATTCTTTGAAAGTCGCCGACTTGATGACCCGTGACGTTCATACGTGTTCGATACAAGATTCGTTGAATGGGGCCGCCCGCATAATGTGGGATCACGATTGCGGTTGCACGCCGGTGGTCGATGCGCACGGCAAGGTGGTCGGAATCGTCACCGACCGCGATGTCTGCATGGCCGCATACACGCAAGGCGTGCCGCTCGAAGCTATTCCGGTCGAGCGGGTGATGTCGAAACGGGTGATTTCATGCTCGCGCACCGACGATCTCGAGACCGCGCATCGCCTGATGCGTACGCATGAGATTCACCGCGTTCCAGTGGTTGATACGCGGGGACGTCCGATCGGAATCCTCTCCCTGAGCGACGTCATAAACCATTGGCATGGCGAGCGCGCAGCCGAGCAGGCAGTCGAGATCGCTGCGACGTTCTCAGCGATTCGACGCCGCCGCGAGCGCACCGTAGCCGCTCATGCTGCTGCGAACGGCGACAAGCCAAATAGCGATGCGGCATCGTCACAAGGATCGGCCAAGCCGAAGAAAAAACGCACGCGAGCATCGAAGCCGCCGGCCGATCTTCGGTAGAGGTTCGCGACTTTACGCACCAGGGCCTCGACGCCGCGCCTGCGCTGAAGCTCGTGCTCTGGTAGAATTGCGAGATGGCTGACACACAGCCGCGAATTACCACTGCGGGCACGCGCGCCGCCGCCGTCTACGGACTGATGATCGGCGCGCTGGTGCTGCTGTACTTGTGGATTCGATCGTACGGCGAGACGCTGCCTGCGCCTGCGCCGGTCGGGAGCAACGTCTTCGGATCGGTAGCGTCGCGGGCAAGCGAGGGCGACCTGCTGCACGTACTGCTCGCGCTGGTCGTGGTGATCGCGACGGCGCGCGCGATGGGCTGGGTGTTCCGCAGCGTCAATCAGCCGCCGGTAGTCGGCGAGATTCTCGCGGGTATCGTGCTCGGTCCTTCGCTGCTCGGGCGTCTTGTGCCGGGCGCGGAAGGATATCTTTTTCCAGCCACGGTCGGGCCATACCTCAACATCATCTCCCAGGTCGGCGTCATCCTTTATATGTTCCTGGTCGGGCTCGAGCTCGACCCGGCGCTGCTGCGCAAACGCGGGCACGCGACCGTCGCGATCTCGCACGCGAGCATCGTCGCGCCATTTCTGCTCGGCGCGGCGATTGCGCTTTATCTTTATCCGCAGCTCGTCGACCAGCGACGTGCCGTTCACCTGCTTCTCGCTTTTCCTGGGCGTCTCGATGTCGGTGACGGCGTTTCCGGTGCTGGCGCGAATTCTGACCGACCGCGGGATCCAGAAAACCCAGCATGGGCGCGATTGCGCTGACCTGCGCCGCGGTGGACGACGTGACCGCGTGGTGCATGCTGGCGTTCGTGGTCGGCGTGGCGCGAGGCGCAGGCGGCCGGCGCGGTGGCTGACGATCGTGATGGCGCTCGGGTTCATCGTGCTGATGCTGCTCGTGGTGCGGCCCGACGATGGTCCGGCTGTCGCTGCTGTATGGAAATCGCGGACGGCTGACGCAGGGCGTGATGGCGATCGATATTTGTGCGCTGCTGATCTCGGCGCTCGGCTACCGAACTGATCGGGATTCACGCCGTGTTCGGCGCGTTCGCGCTCGGCGCCGTGATTCCGCACGACAGCGGGATGGCGCGCGAGCTGACCGACCGTCTCGAAGACTATCGTGATCGTGCTGCTGCTGCCGGCATTTTTCGCCATACACGGGACTGCGCACGCAGATCGGGCTCGTCAGCGGATACGAGCAGTGGATGATGTGCGCACTGATCATCGTGGTCGCGTCGATGGGCAAGTTCGGCGGCAGTGCGATCGCCGCGCGAATCACGGGGCTCGAGCTGGCGCGACGCGTCGGCGCTGGGCGTACTGATGAACACGCGCGGGCTGATGGAACTGATCGTGCTGAATATCGGCCTCGAGATGAGCGTCATCTCGCCGACGCTGTTTGCGATGCTGGTGGTCATGGCGCTGGTGACCACTTTTTCGACGACGCCTATTCTGCATCTGATCACACGGCGGCAAGGTGCCGAGATCGAGCCGTTCCCGGAGCTCGGCACGTTCTCGCCCGAGCCCGCCGTCGCTCCTCAAGCGCCTACTCGCCCCGCGTATACCGCGCCGCGGCCAGCGCAGCCGCCGCCGCGACCGATGCTGGTGGGAACCGAGCACAGCGCGATCCTGGTGCCGGTATCGAACCCCGAAGGCGTCGGCATGCTGGTCGAGCTGGCGCTGGCGGCGACGCCGCACGATGCGCCGCCGCCGCGCGTGCTCGCATTGGTGAAGACTCCTCCGGGCGGAGTGCGATCGGGACTGCGCGAGGCCGACCAGCGCGTGCCGCCCCGCTCGCCCGCGCTGTCGGCGGCGCTGGATCTCGCGCTCTCGCGCGGCAGCATTATCACACCGCAGGCAGTGTGGACGACCAATCCCGCGGCGGACATCCTGGCGTTCGCCAATCAGCCGCAAATCGGGTGGCTGCTGATGGGATCGCATCGCGCGGTCTTCGGTTCCGACTTCATGGGCGGCGTCGTCCGCGAAATTCTGGACAAGGCGCGCGCGCTGCCGGTTAACGTCGCGGTCGTGATTCACGGCGGCGAGCGTCCGCTGGACCGGGTGTTCGCCGTAGTGGATCGCGGCACGCATGGGCGCGCGGCGCTCGACCTCGCGCTGCGAGTGGCGATGCGCAAGAAATCGGGACTGCACGCGGTGCTGGTGCCCGAGGATGGGAACTCGGAGGATGCCGAACTGCTCGAGCTGATTCGCGACGCCGGCCGCGCCCTCGGCCGCCGGCTGCATACGGACGTGCTCAGCGCACCGACCGCCGCTCAACTGGCGCGTCAGACGCCGGGCGGCCTGGTAGTAATCGCGACCAACCTCGCGGACAGAGTCGGCCTCTCGCCGGAAGATCTCTCCGACCCCAAACGATGCGTCGTCGTCGTGCAGGGGTCAGAAAACGCCCCCGCGCGTCTGGGCGCGCGCACGATCGAGCATCATCGTAACGTCAAGCCTTAGACGGTCCGGTCTCGCGGGCTAGTTGTTCGTTGGTGACTTCTTCCACGCCGAGCCAGTTGTAGAAGAAGCCGCCGATTGCGGCGCCGGCTATCGGTGCGACCCAGAACAGCCATAACTGCGACAGCGCCCATCCGCCGACGAAAAGCGCGGGGCCCGTGCTGCGCGCAGGATTAACCGAAGTGTTGTCGACCGGGATGCTGATCAGATGAATCAGCGTCAGCACGAGGCCGATCGGGATCGGCGCGAAGCCTGCGGGCACGCGCTTGTCGGTCGAGCCGAGGATCACGATCAGGAACATGAAGGTCAGCACCACTTCGGCGACGAACGCCGACGCCCATGCTGTAGCCGCCCGGCGAATGATCGCCGTAACCGTTGGAGGCGAAACCTCGCGCTCAAGTCGAAACCCGCGGTGCCGCTCGCGATTACGTAGAGCACAGTCGGCGCGAGGATTCCGCCGATCACTTGCGCGATGATGTACGCGGGGACCTCGCGGCCGGGGAAGCGCTTGCCCGCCCACAGTCCGATCGTGACGGCCGGATTGATGTGGCATCCGGAGATCGATCCGATCGTGAAGGCCATCGTGAGCAGCGTCAGGCCGAATGCGAACGCGACGCCGAGCAGGCCGATGCCGACTTTGGGAAAGCCGGCCGAGATTACGGCAGCTGCCGCATCCGCCGAAAACCAGCCAGAAGGTGCCGATTAACTCCGCTGCAAATCGTCGCGACATACTCATGGCCGACCCTCCCCGGAAGTGACGTACGTTAAATCGGTTCAGCCGTATCCCGCCGCCGAGTTAAATGCAAATGCCGGACGGTGCATCGATCATCCTGAATGCCTCGGTCGTCGCGTCCACCGGCAATCCTGCGATGAGCGTCTACAGTGCGACCAAGGCTGCGGTGCGATCGTTCGCACGCACGTGGATTCTCGACTTGAAGGAACGAAAAATTCGCGCGCGAACGCAATCAGTCCGGGACCAATCGATACGCCCGGTTTCGACAGCCTGGCGGCGACCGCCGAGCAACGTGAGCAGATCAAGAGCAGGCTTCGTGGCAACCGTGCCGCTGGGACGGATGGGCACGTCGGACGAAATTGCGAAGGCGGCGGTTTTCCTCGCCTCGGACGACAGCAGTTTCGTGAACGGCACCGAGCTGTTCGTCGACGGCGGCGCCGCACAGATCTGACAGCGTCGAGACGAATCGCTATTGCTTGATGGCCTCGACGTCGATCGAGATCGCGACCTCGTCGCCAACCATCACGCCGCCCGCTTCGAGCGCCTTGTTCCACGTCAGGCCGAAATCGCTGCGCTTGATTTCAGTCGTCGCCGAGGCGCCCGCATGCGTCTTGCCCCCCACGAAACCGGCGCCCGGATGACTCGACGTCGAGCACGACAGGCTTGGTTACGCCATGCAGCGTCAGGTCGCCCGTGACTTTCCATTTGTTCGGGCCGGCGGCTTCAACCTTGGTCGATTTGAACGTGATCGTCGGGTACTTGGCGACGTCGAGAAAGTCGGGGCTCTTCAGATGCATGTCGCGCCGCTCAACCCGCGTGTCGACCGACGACGCGTCGATAGTCGCGTCAATTTGCGCCGAGGCCGCGTCGTTGCCGTTAACCGTGATCGTGCCCGCGGTCTTTTGGAACTGCCCCTTCACGTTCGAGATCATCATGTGGCGCACGGTGAATTCAACGTTGGTGTGCGCGGGATCGATCTGCCAGGTATCGGCGTGCGCGAGGACCGGAAGTATCGACGAGCAGCGCGAGCGCGATCGCAGTTGTGGATATCCAGGACTTCATAGACGGGGCTCCTTCGGTTCGACGGTTAGCGAGCAGAACACACGAAGTGCGGCGTCTGGCAAGGCGGAAACTACGCGGGCGCTGCGTCCATACCGACCGACTTGAGCCGCGTGAGCAGCACGATTCCGCTCAGCATCGTGACCGCGCCGCAGATGACCACCGCCTTCGTCGGGCCCAGGTGCGAGCCCATGTAGCCGACCTCGAGCGCGCCAATCGGCGCCATCCCAACCGCGGCGAGCTGATAGGTGCTCATCACGCGCCCGCGCAATCGTCGTTGACGAACATCTGCACGAGAGTGTTGTTGCTCGCTCTGAAATTGGTCAGTCCCGCGCCGATTACGAATTGCGCCGCAAGCGAGAGCACGAACGACCGCGACATGCCCGAAGACCACGATTCCAATCGCGGAGAGAAAAAGTCCGGCCAGCAGATTGTTCCTCATCCCCCGCGTCGAGACGCGCGACGCCAGCGTGACGGCGCCGATAACCGATCCGAGCCCCTGGATCGCCGCGAGGAATCCGTAGGTGCGCGCATCGCCGTGGAGCACGTTTTTCGCGAACAACGGAACCAGCACCAGGTATTGGTAGCCGAAGCCGTTGGTCACCGCCGCCAGCACCATCTGGTAGAAGAGCGGGCGATTGGTCCAGACGTAGGCGAGGCCCTCGCGCAGTTGATGAATCATGCGCGTGCCGGCGCCGGCGACGACGCGGGCGGGAATATCCATCTGGGTAAGGCTCCAGATGACGGCGAGGAAACTCACGCCGTTCAGGAAGAAGCAGGTGCCGATGCCGAGATACGCGATCAGCATTCCGGCCACCGCCGGACCAATCATGCGCGCGCTGTTGAACATCATAGAGTTGAGCGCGATCGCGTTGGCGAGATCTTCGTAACCGACCATCTCGACCACGAACGACTGACGGCCGGGCATGTCGAACGAGCCGACGGTGCCGTTGAAGGCGGCGAGCATGATCACGTACTGGACGCGGACCGCGCCGGTCCAGGTCAGCGCGGCGAGCGTGAACGCGCTCAGCATCAGCAGGATTTGAGTGGTGATTATCAGGCGGCGCCGATCGAGCCGGTCCACGATCACGCCTGCGAACAAGCCCACCAGCAGAATCGGCGTGAACTGCGCGAACGTCACGACGCCGAGCATCGTCGCCGAGTTGGTCAGCTTCAGCACCAGCCATGCCTGCGCGGCGCTCTGCATCCAGGTGCCGGCGAGCGAGGTGAGCTGGCCGAAGAAATAGAGCCGGTAGTTGCGATGCCGGAGCGCGCGGAAGGCGCCGCGGCGCTCGCTCGAAGGTTCGTCGGGCGGTTGGAGCTGGTCGGCTTGGCCGGTCTCCTCCGCGGGCGCGGCGTCGATCTCAGGCACGGCGCGCCGTCTTGTTGTTGAACGCGGCGATTCGCTCGCGCATATCGGGACCGACGCCGGGGTTTCGATAGACCTCGTGCGACGAGGCCCGCGCCCAGCGGGATACCGTCAGTCTCGATCAATAGGCGCTTGTTCGCGCGATGACTGAACCACGAATTGGCGAGGATCGTGTCGGCGAGCGCACGGAGTTCTTTGTCGAAGGAATCATCGGGCACGCAGATGTTCGCGAGGCCCATCGCGGCCGCCTCGGCGCCGGAGTACGTACGGCACGTCAGCATCATCTCGCGCGCTTTGGACGCGCCGACGCGGCGGGGCAGGCGCTGGCTCATCCCCCAGATTGGAGTGAGCGCCCATCGCGCATGGGTGTCGGCGAATTTTGCGGACTCCGCCGCGAAGATCAGATCTCCCGCCAGCGCCAACTCGAGCGCGCCGGTGTAGCAATGTCCATGCACGGCGGAGATGACCGGCTGCGGAAGGTTCGCGAGGTGCTCGATCGTCTCGGACTGGAAGTTCGGCTTCGGCGGACGCTCACCCTTCGCGATGTCGGCGAGATCGTGGCCGGCGGAGAAGCATTTGCCCGCGCCGCGCACGACGACGAGGCCGATGCGATCGGTCTCGACCTCAATTTGATCGACGTGCGCGCGCAATTCGACGAACATTTCGACGTTGAGCGAGTTGAGTTTCTCGGGGCGATTGAGCGTGAGCGTGGCGAGACCGTCCCGGTCCTCGCGAAGCACTAATCCGGCCATCGTGTCCTCCGATGCGATCGGAGACTAGTCAGCACTTCCCGACATGGCAAATATGCGAGTCCGAAATTCGCACGCGCCGTTTGACAAAACAGCGCGCCGGTGCTGATCTTCGGCGAGGAGATCGGCCGCGCGTCCGATCCTCGAAGGAGGCTACATGCCGGCACGCACCGGGCGCGAATTTCTCAAGGGATTGTCGAAGCCGCGCGAACTGTGGGTCGGCGACGACAAGGTCACCGACATCGTGTCGCATCCCGCATTCGCGGGCGCGGCGAATACGATGGCGCAGATTTTCGACCTGCAGCATCAAGCGCGCGACGTCTGCCTGATGCCGGATCCCGAGACCGGCGAGCCGATCAACGTCAGCCACATGATTCCGCGCTCGCTCGCCGACCTCGAGCGGCGTCATGCGTGCCTGCAAACGATCGCCGAGTTCACCGTCGGCCTGATGGGCCGCACGCCCGACTATATGAATGTCACCTTCGCGGGCTTCGCGGGGCGCGCCGACGAGTGGGCGGTCAACGGCAACGAGCGCGGCGCGGCGAACCTGGTCGCGTATCAGAAGTATCCTCGCGCGCAACGACATCTCGCTGACGCACACCATCATTCATCCGACTATCGACAAGGCCAAAGGCGACGTGCCCGAGCCGGGCAACGACGTGGCGCTGCACAAGGTCGCCGACACTGAGCACGGGATCGTCGTGCGCGGCGCGCGAATCCTCGCGACGCTGGCGCCGTTCGCCGACGAGATAGCCGTCTACCCCGCCGTCCCGCTGGTCCCGAAGGCACCGACGCGTACGCGCTGTCGTTTTGCATGCCGATGGACACGCCGGGGCTAAAGTTCATCTGCCGCGATAGTTGCGCTACGGCGCCGAATCAATTCGACCATCCGCTGTCGAGCCGTTTCGACGAGCAGGACGCGTTCGTGATTTTCGACGATGTCGAGGTGCCGCGCGACCGCGTCTTCATCAATGCCAACCTGCGTCGCCTACAACACCGTGATGGCGACCGGCTGGTATCCGAACATCATGCAGCAGACGATGATTCGGGCGCAGACCAAGCTCGAGTTCGCTTACGGGCTGGCGAACCGGATGGCCGAAGCGATCAACGACATCTTCGCCGGCGACGCGGCAGATGCTCGGCGAAATCTGGACGTACGCGGAGTTCGCGCGCGCGGCGATTCGCAGCGCCGAGGCCGAGGCCTTCGACTACGGCAAAGGCGTGTGGTTTCCCAACGGCGGCCCGCTCGCCGCGTTGCGCGCGGCGCTGCCGACCTGGTTTCCGCGCGTCGGCGAGATCATCACGCTGATCGGATCGCACAATCTGCTCGCCGCGCCGACGCGAGGCGCAGCTCGACGATCCGAAGCTCCGCCCGCTCATCGACCAATATCTGCGCGGCGCGGGCGATATGAAGTCCGAGGAGCGTGCGCGAATCTTCCGGCTGGCGTGGGATTTCGTCGGCAGCGCGCTCGCGAGCCGCAACGAGTTGTACGAGCGCTTCTACCTGGCGTCGGGCGCGCGAAATTATCAGCTGGCGCAACTGCTCGCGCCGAAGGAACGCGCGCGGCGGCTCGTCGATGGCATCCTCGGAGCACAGCCACAGACCGACGACGACCACGACATTCTTGAAAGACGAAAAATCAACCTGCCTGGAGGGATTCGCAGATGAGCACCTCAAAAATAGCGGGCGTGGATGTATCCACTGAGCATTTCATCGACGGCAAGCGGGTCGGGTCGAAGCAGACGTTTGCGAATTGCTCGCCTATCGATGGAAAACATCTCGCCGATATGAGCGCGGGCGGCGCCGCGGAAGTCGATGCGGCAGTGGCGGCGGCGCGGCGCGCGTTTCCGAAATGGGCGGCGCTCGGTGCTGAAGGACGTCATCGCGTGCTGAAGAAGTTTCGCGCAGGCGATCCTCGATCACGGCAAGGAACTCGCGGCGGTCGAGACTGTCGACAACGGATCGTTGCTGATGGGCAATCTGGCGCGCGTGATTCCGCGCGCCGCTCTCAACATCGAGTTCTTCGCCGACCGCGCGCTGAAGCTGGGTCACGAGCAAATCGATTCGCCCGAAGTCGTCAATCACGTGCGCTTCGATCCGGCCGGCGTCGCGGCGCTCATCACGCCATGGAACGGCCCGTTCATGCTGACGACGTGGAAGGTCGGGCCGGCGCTCGCGGCCGGGCGACACCGTCGTGATCAAGCCGCCCGAATGGGCGCCGCTGACGTGCTCGATGATGGCGGACCTCGCCACCGAGGCCGGCGTCCCGGCGGGCGTTCTCAATGTCGTGCAGGGTATCGGCGAGGAAGCGGGCGCGGCGCTCGCCGCGCATCCCGATATCGACCGTCTGAGCTTCACCGGCTCGACCGACACCGCGAAGTTGATCGGGCAGTCCACCGCGCGCTCGCTCACGCCCGTTAGCCTTCGAGCTCGGCGGCAAGTCTCCTTATATAGTCTGCGCCGATGCCGACCTCGACGCGGCGGCGCAAACCGCCGCCAGGCCAGTACTTCAACGCGGGTCAGGTCTGCCTCGCGGGCACGCGGCTGCTGGTGGAGGCGAAAGTCGCCGACGAATTTCAGAGCAAGTTTCGCGCGGCGGCGGCGCAGATGACGGTCGGCGATCCGCGCGAGAAGAGCACGCGCGTCGGTCCGCTCATCACGCCGGAGCACTTCAAGCGCGTCGAAGGATTCGTCAATCGCGCGCTGAAGTCCGGCGTCAAGCCGCTGTGGGGCGGCAAGCGCTCGAGCGTCGGCGAGCTGTACTTCGAACCGACGCTGCTCGAAGGCGCGGGGCAGGACATGGAGATCGTGCAGCGCGAAGTGTTCGGCCCGGTGCTGACGTGGCAGACCTTTCGCGACGAGGACGAGATGCTCGAGGCTCGCAAACGGCACGAACTACGGTCTGGCCGCGATGGTCTTCAGTCGGAACGAAGAGCGCGCGATGCGCATAGCGAGTCGGGTTACGGCTGGCACGGTGTGGGTAAATTGCTTTTTCGTGCGCGAGCTGGCGCGCGCCCGTTCGGAGGCGCGCGCAACTCAGGTATCGGACGCGAAGGCGGCAACTGGAGCTTCGATTTTTACTGCGACGTCAAAAACATTGCTGCGCTCAAAGGATCGTTTGCCTGAAGCCTGCAACAACTGAGTAATCGGAGAACAGCCAATGAGCGTACTTGAAGGACCGAGACAGGAATGGCGGCGAATCCTGCACGAGGGACAGCCGAAGTGGGTACGTCCCGAGGGTGACCGCCTTTTGCTTGGCGATGGCAGGAGTATCGGCGACGCCGAGGCGACGTATTTGCCGCCGTGCGACCCGACCAAGATTTTGTGCATTCATCTGAACTACGATTCGCGACGCGTCGAGTTCAAGGCGCCGATGCTCGATACGCCGACTTACTTCCAGAAGCCCCTGACAGCGCTAAATTCTCATCGCGGCGTGCTATGCCGGCCACTGGGGCATAAATATCTCAACTACGAAGGCGAAGTCGGCGTCATCATCGGCAAGCCGATGCGCAATATCAGCCGCGAAGACGCCTGGGACTATATCGCGGGGTTCGCGCCTGCCAACGACGTTGGATGCCAGGACTATCGCGACACTGACGCCGGATCGATGCTGCGCGTGAAGGGTCAGGACGGCTTCTGTCCGATCGGTCCGGGAATAGTCAGTGGAGTAGACATTCGCAAATCCACTTTGCGTACCTATATCAACGGCAAAGTAGTACAAGAGGGGGCAATCTCCGAAATGATTTTCCCGATTGACTACATACTCGCCGACTTGTCGCGCTTCATCACTTTGCTCCCCGGCGATATCATACTTTCGGGCACGCCGAAGAATTCGCGGCCGATGAACATCGGCGACCTGGTCGAAGTCGAGGTCAGCGGGCTCGGACGGTTGTCGAATAAGGTTGTCGAAGCCCCTGCGCCCATGCATAAAGTTGGACATCAGCCGACCGATACCGATTCGGTGCGGCGCGTTGCGCTGGGTTCCGATTGGGTTCGCGCCGAAACTCGATGAAAGCTCGGAGGAGAAATTCATGATCCAGGTAACTGAGTTAGGCTACATGGGAGTTGGGGTTAAGGATCTGGCGGAGTGGAAGAACTTTGCGGCTGAGATCGTCGGGTTCGAGATCGCCGAAGAAGGCGAGTCCGATCGATGCTACCTGCGCATGGACTACAATCATCATCGGATCGTGCTGCATGACGATGGCACTGACGACCTCGCATACCTGGGCTTCCGCGTTGCGGGCGCCGACGAGTTCGCGCAGATGCAGCGGCAGCTATCCGAAGGGGGCATCAAGTTCCGCGTTGGATCAGTCGAGGAGGCTGACGAGCGCCGCGTGCTGGAAGTTCTTAAGCTCGAGGACCCCGACGGAAATCCGGTCGAGATTTTTCATGGCCCGTTGATGCAGTTCAGCAGACCGTTCCATCCCGGCCGTCCGATGCACGGCCGTTTCAAGACCGGCTCAGGCGGGCTTGGCCATTGCATCATCCGCGAGCGCGACGTGAACGCCGGGCAGCGATTCTATGCGCAGCTCGGGATGCGCGGGGGCGTCGAGTACAAGTTCGGTCGCGGCAAGGGCGCGGCCGGGCTCGTATTCATGCACTGCAACGAGCGCGACCACACCGTCGCCTTCGGAATCCCGGGCGCCGACAGCCGGCTCAACCACATCATGCTTGAGGTGGACAACCTCGACGATGTGGGCATGACCTATGACCTCGTGCGCAAGAACAAGGTCCCGGTGACAATCACGCCCGGCAAACATTCGAACGACCACATGTACTCGTTCTACTTTCGCAATCCGTCGGGCTGGGCGTTCGAATACGGATGGGGCGCGCGCGATGCGACCTATCAGTCGGAGTACTTCGAGGGCGACGTGTACGGGCATCAGTTCGAAGCCGGAGGATTCGCGCCGCAGAAGGACAAGAAGTAGGCGGCTTCTTATAGGAACCTTGAATCGTGGGGGGAGACCTACTAACACCTGATGTAGCTATGGAAAATCTTGAAAATTTTCGGAAAGAGACGCGCGCTTGGCTGGAGGCGAATTGTCCCGCCGAGATGCGGCGGCCGGCGCAGACCGAGGAAGACACTTGCTGGGGCGGCCGGCGTTGGAAATTCCAATCCGACGCGCAGCGCCTGTGGCTCGAGCGCATGGGCAAGAAGGGCTGGACGGTGCCGGAATGGCCGCGCGAATACGGCGGCGGCGGACTGTCGCGCGACGAGGCGAAAATCCTGCGGCAGCAGATGCGCGCGCTCAACTGTCGCTCGCCGCTCGACAGCTTCGGTATCTGGATGCTCGGTCCGGCGCTGCTGAAGTACGGATCCGAGGAACAGAAGCGCGAGCATCTGCCGAAAATTGCACGCGGCGAGATTCGATGGTGCCAGGGTTACTCCGAACCCGGCTCCGGCTCCGACCTCGCGTCGCTGCAAACGCGCGCCGAGGACAAGGGCGATCAGTTCCTCGTCAACGGATCGAAGATTTGGACCTCGTATGCGGATAAGGCCGACTGGATTTTCTGCCTGGTGCGCACCGACCCCAACGCGCTCAAGCACGAGGGTATCAGCTTTCTCCTGTTTGATATGGAAAGCGCAGGCGTGTCGACCAAGCCGATCACATTGATCTCGGGCGCGTCGCCGTTCTGCCAGACATTTTTCGACGACGTGCTTGTGCCGAAGGCGAACCTTGTTGGCAAGCTCAACAAGGGCTGGGACATCGCGAAGTACCTGTTGACTCACGAGCGCGACATGATCGGCGGCATGGGCGGCACATCGGAGAATCGATCGCTCGGCCAGATCGCGAGCGACACGGTTGGAACTGACAACGGGATGCTCGCGGATACCGTGCTGCGCGGGCAGATCGCGGCGTTCGAGATCGACGCGCTCGCGTTCCGGCTCACGATGGATCGCGCGGGCGACTTGGCCAAGGCCGGTCAGGCTCATCCCGCCGTGTCGTCGCTGCTGAAATATTATGGCACCGAACTCAACAAGCGCCGGATGGAGTTGGTGATGTCGGCCGGCGGCACGGACGCGCTAGAATGGGAAGGCGAGCGATCGCGCGAGGGGCGCACCGCACGCGCGTGGCTGCGCTCGAAGGCCAACTCGATCGAGGGCGGCACCAGCGAGGTTCAGCTCAACATCATCGCCAAGCGCATCCTGGGGCTGCCGGGGGCGTAGTCGCAGATGGCGCTGGTTCTCAACGACGAACAGACGATGCTGCGCGACAATGCGCGCGGCTTCCTGGCGAAGAATGCGCCGATCGCCCATCTGCGTGCGCTGCGTGACAAGCGCGACGCCGACGGCTTCTCGCGCGCGCTGTGGAAAAGCTTTGTCGAGATGGGCTGGGCCGGAATTCTTGTTCCACAAGATTATGGCGGCCTTGGACTCGGGCATGTCGAGGCGGGCGTCGTGATGGAGGAGCTAGGGCGCACGCTGACGCCCTCCCCTTTTCTTTCGACCGCGGTGTTGGCGGCGACCGCAATCGCGCGCGGCGGAACCGACAAGCAAAAGGAAAAATATCTTCCGCAAATTGTTGCCGGCGAATTGATCGGGACTTTGGCGATCGACGAATTCGCAAAGCATCATCCGGAGCAAACCGCGATGACCGCGGCGCGCGCGGGCAACAGCTTCAAGCTGAGCGGCGCCAAGACTTTCGTGGTCGATGGCCACGTCGCGAATCTGCTGATCATCGTGGCTCGCACTTCGGGTAAGGCGGGCGAAACCAGCGGACTCACGCTGTTCATCGTTGATGCGAAGGCTCCGGGAGTTCGTGCCGAGCGCACGCCACGGTGGATACGCACAATGCGGCGCGGATCACGTTCGATGACGTGAGCGTCGGTGGCGACAACGTGCTCGGCAAGGTCGACGCGGGTTGGGATGTGCTCGAGGGCGTGTTGAACGTCGGGCGTGCAGCGGTTGCGGCCGAGATGGTGGGCGCCAGCGAGGAAGCGTTCGGTCGCACGGTCGCCTATCTGAAGGAACGCAAACAATTCGGCAAAGCGATCGGCGAATTCCAGGCGCTGCAGCATCGCGCGGCGCATCTCTACTGCGAACTCGAGGTCACGCGTGCAGCAGTGCTTAAGGCACTGCAGACGCTCGACGAGTCCTATGATCGCGCCGGTGCGATCGTGTCGGTGGCGAAGGCGCGCGCCGGTCTTAGCGCGACGCTCGCGGTTCAGGAAGCTGTCCAGATGCATGGCGGGATCGGGATGACCGACGAGTTCGACATCGGCTTGTTCATGAAGCGCGTCCGCGTATGCCAGGAACTGTTCGGCGATTCGAACTTTCACGCCGACCGGCTCGCGCGCACTTAATCGTTACTGAAAATTTCCGCACACAATTTTATTCGAGGGTGCTCCGATGAGCGAGCGAGACTCCATTACGGTTGCGATCGTCGGCACGGGCGAGATGGGCGCCGCGGTAGGCCGCCGGCTGCGCGAAGCCGGTGCGCGCGTGGTGACGTCGCTTGCCGGGCGCGGCGCCGAGAGCGCTGCGCGGGTTCGCCAGGCGGGACTCGAAGTAGTCAACGACGACGATTCGCTCGTGCGCGGCGCGAGCTTCGTGCTTTCGATCGTACCTCCCGGCGTCGCGGTGGAAGTCGCCGAACGTCTTCGCGGTCCAATCGGCCGCGCCGACGAACCGCCGGTGTATGTCGAATGCAACGCGATTTCGCCCGCGACGTGCCGCCGCATCTGCGAGCTGATCGACGCGCCGACGAATTTCATCGACGCCGGCATCATCGGCGGACCGCCCGTCGCCGGCACTCAGGATCCCGCCAAAGGTCCGCGCTTCTACGCATCGGGCCGCGACGCTTATCTGCTGACACGGCTGGCCGAGCTTCGGTCTCGACATCGCGGTTCTCGACGGTCCCGTTGGCGCCGCCTCGGCGTTGAAGCTCGCCTATGCCGGATTGACGAAGGGCTTCACCGCTCTATGTGCGACGATGCTCGGCGCGGCCGAGCGCGACGGACTTGACGACGCGCTGCGAGCCGAACTCGCGCGCAGCCAGCCGGATTTCTCGCAGCATCTGGATCGCTTTGTTCCCGCGATGCGTCCGAAGGCGTACCGCTTGGTGGACGAGATGCGGCAGATCGCGGAGTTCGTCGGCAGCTCCCGAAGAAGGCGCAACGATCTACGAAGGCGCCGCCCTGCTCTTTCAGCGCATCGCCCGGTCAAGTTGATCGCAGCCAATCAACTGGTCGGCGTGGACGCCCGCCAGTGTTCGCGCGGCGCCTGTCTGGCGATGAGGCTCCGGCGTGCCGGCAGCGACTCACGCCGCGGCAGCAGCCGCGCCGAATTCATGATGAAGGTCAGTTCCGACGCGACATGAATGAACGCGGCGAGCGGCGGACTCAGCAATCCGACCGCCGCCATCGCGATTCCGACCGTATCAACCGCAATCGTGCCGACGAAATTTTGCAAAATGATTCTCCGTGTCCATCGCGCGATCGCCAGAGTCTCGGCAAACTTTTCGAGATCGTTGCCGAGCAGCAGCACGTCAGCACTTTCGCGAGCGACGTCCGTGCCTGAACCCATCGCGACGCCAACGCTTGCTTCTGCCAACGCCGGCGCGTCGTTGATACCGTCGCCGACCATCGCGACCACGCGGCCGCTCGCTACCAGGCTCTTGATGCGCGCGAGTTTCATCTCGGGCAGCAGTCCCGCCTCGAACGTCGCCGATCCCCAGCGCATTCCCGACGTTGCGCGCAACGGCTCGGTATCGCCCGTCAAAAGAATCGTGCTGGATTCCCATGCGGTCGAACGCTTCGATCGCGTTCTTCGCCTCGGGCCGAATCGCGTCGGCGATCGCGATCAGTCCAAGGTACCGCCCTGCCCGCGCGACGTAGAACCGCCGACGTCGCGTCGAGATCGGCCGCGCTCGGCACGTCGACGCCGCGCTCGGCCATCAGCGCGCGAGTCCCGACCACGATCGTCGCGCCATTCACCGTCGCCGTGATTCCGCGTCCGGGTTGATAGTCGAACCGCTCCGGCTCCTGGATGGTTCGACCGTCCGCAAGCGCGCGCGCGACGATCGCCTTGCCCAGCGGATGCTCCGAGCGCACTTCTGCCGACGCGGCCGCATCGATCACGTCCGTCACCGACACGCCGTCGGCCGGAATCACACTCGTGCACTTCGGGCCGGCCGAAGGTCAGCGTGCCGGTCTTGTCGAGCACGACGGTGTCCACTCGGCCGAGCGTCTCGAGGTAGAGGCCGCCCTTGACGATCGCGCCGAGACGCGCACACCGACCGATGCCGCCGAGAATGGCCAGCGGCGTTCCGGCCGCGATACCGCATGCGCCCGCCACGATGATGACGGCGATGGTCGAGCGGATGTCGCGAGTGATCGCGAACGTGAGCGCGGCGGCAATCAGCGCGAAGTACACCAGGTAGCCGGCCAGCCGATCGGCGAGCCGCTGCACCGGCGCCTGCGATCGCTGCGCATGCTCGACCGCCTCGATAATTTTCCCGAAGCTGGTATCGCGCCCGATCCGGTCCGCGCGGATTTCCAGCGCGCCCGATTGGTTGATCGACCCGGCGTAGACCATCGCGCCCGGCCGCTTTTCAGCCGCCATCCACTCACCGGTGATTCGCGCCTCATCGACGAATGAATGTCCGCCAATCACCACGCCGTCCACCGGCACCTGCGCCCCCGGGATTCACGAGCACCGAATCGCCGATCTTCAGCGCGTCGGCCGAAATCTCGCGGCCACCGCCGCCGCGGCGCACGGTCACCGTTCGCGGCATGAAATCCAGCAAGTCGCGGATCGCGCGGCGCCCGCGGGAGACCGTCATGCCCTCGAGCACCTCGGCGATCAACACAAACAGCGTGATGATGAGCGCGGTGAAATACTCGGAGATCGCGGCCGCCGCAACGATCGCGATAGCCATCGACAGTTCCATCGTCATCCGGCGCGCGGCCACGTGCTCGAACGCCTCTTCGAAGATCGGCCATCCGCCGATCACGAGGCCCGCGATCCCGATGACGCTGACGTGCGGCAACGGCTCCCACAGATGAAACCGCACTGCGACGGCCGCGAGCGCCACGACCGCGACAATTCGAGCGCCTTCAATCCAGCCGAAGCTCGGCGCGCTCGTCCTGCGTGACAACGGTCGGTTCGCTCTTCGCGTCTTCGTCTTCCATTTCGACCCACCGTCTACTTCAGATAGGCCTGCACGACGTCGATCAGCTCTTGCGCGCCCTGGGCCCGGCTGCGATCTGCGCTCGCGGTTCGGATCGACGACGTGCGTCCGGATGTGGCCCTCGATAATCTCCGCCATCAGGCTGTTCATCGCGCCGCGCGCCGCGACGACCAGGTGCAGCACGTTGGCGCAGCCCTTCTCGTCTTCGAGCGCCCGCTCGACCGCTTCGATCTGACCGCGAACACGGCGCACGCGATGGAGCAGCTTGGCTTTGTCCTTAATCGTATGACTCATCGAACAGGAAACCTCAGCTATACCTTAGGGGGTATAGTATATAACAAAAGGGTTCCAATCAACTGCCGTTAATTGCGGCTATTGGCGTGGCTACTGCTTGATCAGATTGAGCGCGAGTGGCTGCCGGTGCCGCGGCTGTCAGGACGGCGAGGTTCGAATCGGTCCATGGCGGCGCGCGGGATATGCAACTGGTCGGCCATCCGCACCAGCTCGGCGAGCGATGCGGCTTCCATCTTGTCCATCACGCGCGCGCGCTGAACCTTGATGGTCTTTTCGCCGGTGCCGAGCTCGGCGCCGGCCTGCTTGTTGAGCAGTCCCGACGTAATGAGCTGGAACACCTGGCGTTCGCGGGGCGTCAGACGATCGTAACGGAGCCGGAGGTCGTCGAACTCCGCGCGCGACGCCCTTTGGGTCGCGGCTGCGATCTGCGGCGCGGCGGACGGCATCCAGCAGCGCCTCGTCATCGACCGGTTTCTCGAGAAAATCGATCGCGCCGCCCTTCATCGCCTTGATGCCGGCTCGGAACGTCGCCATGACCGGTTACGAATATCACCGAAAGATGTGGAAGCGTTTGCGCGAGCGTTTCCTGCAGCTTCAGACCGTCGACAATCGGCATCCGCATGTCGGTCACCGCGCAATCGACCTGATCGCGGGCCGCGTCTGCCCAGAATGCGCCGGCAGAGGAGAACGTCATCGCCGAAATCCCCGCCGATTTCATGAGACGCGCGAGGGATTTTCGTGCCGATTCGTCGTCGTCGATGATCGCAACTTTGATAGTCACCGATCTGCGAGCGTATGTCGGATTGATCTGTGTGAAAAGAGCTTATCGCGCGCGATTGGATCCGAAGGCGGAGCGGCGAGCATCCCATATTGTACTAAAGGCCAATTTACCGTTATCTAGCGGACACGCAGACTGGTCGCCATACGCGTGGCGGTAAGTGGCGCTGCAACAGGATTGTGAGGAATCAAATGCGCATCATCGTTTCCAGCATTGCGGCGCTGGTCATGTTGATAGTGGGATGCTCGCTGAGTTTCGGGCAGTCGACCGCATCGGCGAATCTCTCAGACGAAGGGCTGGCCGTCAAAGAATATGATCCGACGGCGGACCTCACGCAGTTCAAGGTCCAGGACATCTACACGCCCGCCGAATACGGCACGAATGCGCAGCTTAACACGCTGCAGATTCGGCCGCTGCTGGCGGTCCGGCCGCAATTATTCACGCCTCTCGAGCAGCTCGTTCGGCCGACGATTCAAGTCGTCACGGTTCCGCGTAACAAGGGCGCGACAACGGTTACCGCGCTCGACGACTTCCAGCTCCTCGACCTGTTCGTGATGCCGTGGCCGAACGAACAGGAGACTCGCTTCCGCTGGGGCGTCGGACCGACCTGGGTTTTCCCGACCTCCACCAGCCAGTACACTGGGCACGGCGCATGGCAGGTGGGGCCGGCGTGGGCTTTCTCTTACAAGGGAATTCCCCGACTGAGTGTTTCGGGATTGTTTCAGCAGACGACCTCGTTTGCGTACTCGTCGTCGCATTCGGTCCCGGTGAGCGCGCTCCAGATTCAACCGATGCTATCTTATCAGTTGGGACGCGGATGGTATTTGAAGTCGAGCGACTCGACGTGGACCATCAACTGGCGACACAAGACTTCGACGCAAATCCCGATCAGCGCCGGGTTCGGGAAAGTCTGGAAATACGACAACGGCCTAGCTATCGATACGTCGTTCTCCGGCGAGTGGATGGCGTATCGACAGTTTGCTACACAAGTCGAGCAATTCGGGCTGCGGTTCCAAGTGAATATATTGTTGCCGCGAGTACAGTTGTAGGGAAGATAGTTAGACGTAACCAACGACAACGGAAGAGGGAAATTATGAGGTCACAGGTTTTCAATCGAATGTATCTGCTACTGGCTATCGCGGCGTTCGGATGCGCGGGAGCCCAGGTAACGCAGTCGAGTTCGGCGGCGCCAATCTCTGCAACGCCGCCAACCGCGGTCGTGATCTATCCGTTCGCGGTAGATGCCTCGGATGTCTCACTGAACTCCGGTATTTTCCAGGTCGCGTACAGAAACATGTCCGGCGAAAGCCAGACTGCGGAGCAAGAGCAGCTGGCGCACCAGACTGCGCAAAATATCTGCGTCCAGGTGGCGGCAGACCTCTCGCAAAAGGGCATCACTACTACGTGCCTGCAGCGTGGAGTGCCGCCTACGGGCAACAACGTCCTGATACTTGATGGACAGTTCACCGATATCAGCGAAGGAAACCGCTTGCGCCGGATGGTTATCGGGCTGGGCGTCGGAGCTTCGAAAGTGGACACCGTAGTTCAAGTGATTCAGAAGACGCCGCAAGGCACGACCGAAATACTGGACTTCGCCACGAGCGCGGACAGCGGCTACATGCCGGGGGCGGGAATCACGGGACCGGCAGGCGCCGCGGCGGGTGGAACCGCAGCAGCGGTATCGCTCGGCGTCAACGTCGCGGCAGGCGGCGTGAAGAACATCACGTCGTCGACCGGCTACCTGGTGAACAAGACGAGCGATCAGATCGTTCAACAGGTGACGAACTACTACAATCGCCAGGGATGGTCGTCTTAGCGCGAGCCAAGTGATAGACGAAGGAGTCCTATAGGTCGCCGTTAAGGTGGCTTATAGGACTCCGCGTATTCAGAGTGAGTTGACGACCGCGGCGAAGCGGCGGATGCCTTCGGCGATTTGCTTCTCGGGCATCGACGCGTAGCCGAGCAACAGCCCGACCTGCCTGGGCGGATTCAGATAGAACGGATCCACTGAATACACGCCGACGCCGGCACGCGCCGCGCGCATCCGCAACTCGCGCGATTTCGATGCGGGCAAGTCACGCAACCACAGCGTCAGGTGAAGACCGGCATTGATGCCCGACACCTGCGCGCGGCTACCGAGGTGGCGCTCGATCGCATCGAGCATCGCAGCACGGCGGCGCGCATTGCGCGTTCGCGAGCGATGCAGATGCCGCTCGAAGTGGCCGTCGCGAATAAAATCGACCAAAGCGGCCTGCGCGAAAGTCGGGCCGCCCGTGTCCATCAGCGCCTTCACGGAACGCAGAGGCTCGACGAGCCGTTCGGGAAGAATCATGTATCCGAGCCGCAGCGAGGGAAACATCACTTTCGAGAACGTCGCGGCGTAAAGCACGCATCCGCTGTCGTCGAGCGCGGCCAAGGCCTCGATGGGCCGGCCTGAGTAGCGATACTCGCTGTCGTAGTCGTCCTCGAAGATGCATGCGCCGGAAAGACGGGCCCACGCGAGCAGTTCGAGCCGCCGACTCAACGGCATCACAGCGCCGGTGGGAAACTGATGCGAGGGAGTCACGATGGCAAGCCTGCCGAAGGTTCGGCGAGCGGTGAGATCGTCGGTGCGGAGGCCATGCTCGTCCACGGCGACGGTTTCGATCTTCGCGCCGGCCGCCTTCATCACGGTGCGCGCTCCACGATAGTGCGGCTCCTCCATCAGCACGACGTCGCCGGGATCGATCAGCACGCGCGCGGCAAGATCGAGCGCTTGCTGCGAGCCGTTGACGACAAGGATCTGTTCGGGAGTGCATGCGATCGCGCGGGCGCGGCCCGCATAATCCGCGATTGCCTCGCGCAATGCGGGCAAGCCTTCTGGCGGACCGTAGTCGAGGTCGCGAATCGTGATGCGCCGCGCACGGCGCGCCACAACGCGACACCAGGTTTCATGCGGAAAGTCCGTAAATGAAGGAGGACCGTAACGGAAATCATACGGCAGCAGGTCGACGCGCGGCGCCCAGGTGAACTGCGTTCCGTGCGAAGCTCTCGCGCACACGCCGCGCATACGCCGAGAGATGAACGGGCACCTGCGTCCGAGGAGGCGCGTTGCGGCGGCCGGATGCGACGGTCGTAAGATGGCGCGGAAGTTCACGCGCGACGAAAGTGCCGGATCCCTTCCGTGCAATCAGGTATCCCTCGTCGAGCAATTGCCGGTACGCCATGATCGCAACGTTGCGCGAGACGCCGAGTTCGAGCGCAAGATCGCGAGTGGACTGCGCGCGCGTTGCGGCGGCCAGGCGTCCGCCGAGGATCTGGCCTCTTAGCGCGCGATAGATCTGATCGTACAAAGGGCCGTTCGCATCGAGCTTCAGCATCCGCGCACCTCCGAAGATTGACCGTACTACTCGCGCATCAACGGTGAAAGTGGATCCTTAATTCCTTCCTAAAGTGGAACTATCAATGGTCCACTCGTCCTCGCTCGCGAGCACATGATGGCCGCATGGATGCAATCGAACAACTGAACCGCGACATGCTGCCGTTCGCGAAGCTGCTTGGAATCAGGTTCACGAGCGCGACACCGGAATGCGGAAAGCTGCTTGCGATCGTCACGCAAACCCAGATGGTGCTGGCGAGCGAGCCGAAAAAGTGATCACGAAACTCTTCGAAAGGAATGGAGGACGACGATGAAGCTCTACTACTCACCGCTCAGTGTTTACAGTGCCAAGCCGCGAATCGCGCTATTCGAGAAGGCGATTGCGCACGAAACGAAGATCGTCAACTGGACGCCGGCAACAGGGTGGATAAAGCCGGAGGAACTGCCGCGGCTGAATCCCAAGGCGCAGATCCCGGTGCTGGTCGACGGAGAGACGGTGGTGCCAGACTCGACGATCATCCTTGAGTACCTGGACGAGCGCGTGCCCAAGGCGCCGCTGTATCCGGCGGGCGCGGCCGAGCGCGCGCGATGCAGGGTGCTCGAAGATATCGGCGATGCATTGCTTGCACCTAACCTCGGCGTGCTGGTGCGCGAGGTGTTGTTAAAGCCGGACGCATCGACGCGAGATGCGGCCGCGGTCGCGCAGACGAAGGCGGAACTCGCGCGGCAGTACCAGCGGCTCGAGCGCGAGCTAGGTAAGCGCGAGTACTTGTGCGGTGAATTCAGCGTCGCGGATATCTCGTGTTTCTCACCGATCAACATCGCTTCGTTGATGGAGGGAGCTCCCTCGCCGGAGTTCAGCAACCTGGCGAACTGGCTGGCGCGAATGGGCAAGCGGCCGAGCGTCGCGCGCTACCTGGCGGAGTTTGCCGAAGCGACTGCACCGCTAAGAGCATCGGCGCCAGCGGCATCCGCGCACGCGTAAACATTTGGCACCCGCACGTAGTCGAACGCATAGGTGGGCGAAGCTCGATCCGGGCCTCGCCCACTTTGCTTGCGTGGGCGCGACGAACATTCGATGATCCGTCGTCGTGACGCTGTGATCATCGACGGACCAAAGACTGCGGCGAAAACGTTCCTGTTTGCGCACGGCGCCGGGGCGCCGATGGATTCGGCGTTCATATCAGCGTGTCGCAGAAGGAATTGCCGCGTCCGGCGTCAGGGTGATCCGCTTTCAATTTCCCTACATGCATCGGCGGCGCGAGACGGGCAAGGGAGGAGCGCCGGATCCGCCGCGTGTGTTGATGCAATCGTTTCGCGATGCGATCGCGGAGGCGGGTGGTGGCAAAGGACTCGTGATTGGCGGCAAGTCGATGGGCGGCAGGATCGCGAGCATGGTCGCGGACGAAGCAGCGGTGCGCGGCGTGGTCTGCCTCGGCTATCCGTTTCATCCGCCGGGCAAACTCGACAAGACGCGAACGAAGCATCTTGAAACGATGCGGACGCCAACGTTGATTGTCCAGGGAAGCCGAGACAGCTTCGGCCTGCCGAACGAAATCAGTGGCTACAAGCTATCGCCCGCCATGCGCATCGAGTGGATCGAGTATGGCGATCACTCCTTCAAGCCGCGTGCACGCAGCGGCCGCACAGAGGCCGAAAACGTACGCGCGGCCATCGCGCTCGCCGCCGAATTCATCGTCAGAACTATAGACCGCTAGTCTCGTGCTCCTTCGACACATCCTCAGTATGTGTCATCGGGCCCGGTTGCGCCCGGGCCGTTGCCTGGGTCATCGGGGCCAGCGCCAGTCGGACTCGTGCAGAAGGTTGAAGGATTAGTCGTCGAGTAGTTACAGGCTGAGCTATTGGTCGTTAGAGTCCAGTTGACGTTGCAGGGCGACAACGGCGGCGGCGTGGGCGGCGGAACCGGCCTGGTCAAGCACGCGACGTTCTGCGGCGTCGGGGCTGGAGGAGTGTCACTAGTCACAAAATTATCCGACAGTTTAACGCCGAATCCGTAACAGCCACCGTGGGGACAGTCAGTATCCTTGGTGGACCAACTGCAGATGCCGTTAGTCGTGCTGCATTCGGCGCTTTGAAAGGCCGAAGTCGGAGGTGAAAATATTGACTGGGCACATTGACAGTTATCTTGTCCCATATCCGGCTTGGCGATCCACTGGCAGAAGGTCTTCGGCTGGCACTGGTTTTCCTTCTCCTCGGCGAATTCCGTGGCGAACTTTGGAAACTTGCTCATGTCCAGAGTAACAGACAGGATGCCGGTGCTTTCATTGTAGGTCACCTGATCCTGAGGGAACGGCTCTGGCCTTTGAAACTCATAAGAACTCGGCAGTTGCACTCGTGTGAGCCACAACTGGTCCATTTTGGTTTTGTCGAAACCGGTTCCAACGTATATGTCATAGGTCTGCTTGGTAGTTGACTTGGCGAATAGCAGGAAGACGTAATACTTGCCGCCTTTCCGGAAGACGTTCCACGATTTGATATTCGGTTGCTGCGACTGTGCTGTCTTGCTCGGACTGGTGTCGACATAGTACCTGCCGTTATTGACTGTCAGACTGCTCCTCTGGAAGGTGGCCTGACCCATCAAGCGGATAGGTACTCCAGTACTGGAAGTCTCGCCGGGAATAAGGTTCTCGCGATACAGAGGAACTCCGTAGCAAGTTTCATTGGTACAGTCGGTGGCCCAGGGCGATAGCGAGCCAGGCTTATTCTCGTCGTCGCACTTAGCTCCGGACGCGGCGCAATTCGGAAACACCACAGTGGTCACGTAGTCGTAAGGGCTGGTGACCGCGGTTCCTGCGTAGGTCTTGGGATTACTTACGGAGTTCGACGGAGTTACGTCCACGTCGGACAGGCACTCCGGAGTCTGCAAGGGTGCATTGAAAAACGGGTCCTGATTGACCGAAACTGAACCTACCAGCCCGGTCTGCGCTGTCGGCCCAATCAGACCGGTCAAAGTCCCATCATCGTCATTGAGTTCCGTCTGCCGATCGACATCGGTAAAGCCGGTGAACATCGAGGGGTCATAGGTACAGTACCTAATCTTGGACTGGACTGGATCACTTATGAACAGGCCTGTCGACTTGAACAACGGTTCGATGACGAAGTGACGAATATCGACGTTGTTAAAAAAGAGATTCGTAGAGTGGAAAGCCGGCGGGTAGTAGAAGCCGTTAGGTTGTTTCCACGCGATGGCGGCATTAGGCAGATAGCAGACTTTGTTGATCGGGTCGTATGGCATTCCCAGCATCTTGCCAGCCTGCGAATACTGGCTATTTGCGCAGTTATGATCGGGGCTGGGGTCGCTAGAGGGCTGAGGATTGCATCCCTTGACAGGGTCGTTGGGCAGACTTGAGCGCGTAATATCGAGATAGGCGTTGGAGTCCTCGTAAGCGGGCCCGTCGTAGATGCTGAACATTCGCTGGTTGTTGGCGAAAGTGGCCAGCGCGAACGAAACGCCGTCGTCCGAGTCGAGACAATAGTTGCCTGGTGCCGCGGTCTGTGGCATCTGAGCGCACTTCAGGCCGGTCTGAGGATTGAACGGTCCGACGTTTGAGGCAAAGCCATCGGCCGCGGAATTCTGTGTGTTACCGATGAAAACGTCCTTGCGCGCTAGCGCCCAATGTCCGTTGATGGCGTCAGATTTTGTGTAGCCGCCGCCGGTCACGAAAGTGATCCCGCCGTTTTGTACATCAGTGAGTGCGCTGTTGATAAACAAGTACCACAGCGGACGCAGCCATATCGCGGCGAAGTTTGTTGCCTGCCAGTTGAACGAGCTGGTGTAATGGTCGATGTTGGTGATTACACAATTGGACTCATCCAGACTGCTACACACTTTTTGAGTGCTGCAATCTCCCGGGCCACTGCACTTGGTGGGGAAACGCCCACCGCCGCCGACATGCGGATAGTAGTTGTCGGCGGAGAACCCATTGGCGTCCTTCTTCGTGCCGCTCTTGGATGACGGGGGCAGATTGTAATCGGGCGACGAAGGCACTGCAGCGGACTCGTTCAAAACCGGGAACTTGGCATTGTTCCGATTCGGTCCTATTTGAACGCCGTTGCAAGCCGTTGTATCGCCGACCGTCAGGAACGAAGACATCGCTGAGACACAACTGTTGCCGGTAAATATTTGCAGCGGCGTGGTACCGCCCGAAGTCAGCTTGTCCGGCAACTGCTGCTCGGATGCATAGGACTTCCAGTTCATGTTGCGCGACCCGCCGCTGTTGATACCGGGCAACAACCAGTAGCAGACTCCGCAGGTGCCGGCGCCGGCAGCCATGTTGTTCTCGAAATCATTCCAGCCGTTCATGATCCAGAACACGGTGGGATGGTCCCAGTCCGTATGGTAGGGGACCACGTCATCCGACGGGCCGGTCTGCAGAGGGCCACCGTTCTCGGGCGGCCGATCAATGATTGGATAGTCGGGAGCCGCCAGGATTCCCGGGACATTACGCGGATTCTGAGGGTTGGTGACCGCAGCGCGCGCAAAGATTCCTATATTGGTATAGAGCTTGTTGTCGGTTTCAGTTCCGTCTTCCAGGTAGTACCCGTGACCAATCGACGCATAGCCGACATTGCGCGCCAGCAGCACGCCCTGGGTGGCATGCAGCACATACCATCGCGTCATCGAGTCCCACACTGAGTTGTCCTTCAGATATGTATCCGAAGGAACCCGCCGCGCCATGTGGAAATGCACCGGGTAGTGACCGAGCTTTCCGCCCTGCCCCATCTGGTAGAACTCAACTCCCTGGATCTGAACCTTCTGGAAACCCTGTCGAATCACCATGTGACCGCCGAACCAATAACCCTGGGTGGCCGGAGTCACCGGAGCAGGAGGCGGCGGCGGGAAAAGAGTAGTTATGGTGTCGCCTTCTGAAATGATGCGAATGCTACGGGTCAAAAGCGCCACCGACGCGCGCGTGTCGACCGAAGTCCAGCCAGTCGGCACCTGTCCCCCGGTGACCTTACTAAGACTGTAGACCGACGCATTGTGAGGAAACTGAAGGTTGGTTACAGTTCCGTCGGGCAGTTTTTTGCTGATCATGAAAGTAGTGGGATTGATAACTTCCGTAATCTGCACCTGCTCGGCGTGTCCGGGCAAATAGTCAGTCGAGCTGATGACGACATTGTCGTTCACCTGCCAATCGACAGCGCTCGACAACATCAGCATGTTCGCCCCGGGTTGCAGCACGCCCTGCTTACAATTGGCGTCCGTGGGGTTTTCGCTATTGCAATTATTCAAACGGACCCAGCTGTTGCCGGTGTTCGCCGGGTCAACCTTTGTATCGTAGGTCGCACCTTTTTTTCCGTAGAGCTGAAGCGTCGCACCATAGCCGACTCCGAGCACCTTGTAGCCGTAGTAGCCGACCGCCTGGTTGAAGGTGCTGTCGGCAGGCTTGCCGTTGTCGAAAGGCATGGCGTCGTACTTGTAAAAGCAGTCGTCCACACCTCCCGGCAGGCCTTTGGTCTCCTTACAACTGTTGGGATACATCGACATGCTTTCGTTGGATCGCCAAATGTCGTTCCCGTCCTTGTCGGGAACGCCGCAGGTCGCGTCGGTTTTGCAGGGCGCGCCCGCGCCGCCGGGGCCTTGATTAGCTCCGTACAGGTGAATCGTGATGGGGCCCGCGACGGGAGTGATCTTGCCGGTGCTGGAGTCGACGGTGCCGGCACGCATCGTTCCCATGTTCTCGACGATGATGTTGGCGGCGTAAAGGTCGATCTTCGCGTCGTTGAGCTGCAGGACACCGTTCTTGATGATGTTGATGTTGCGGTACATGTACTTTCCGCTGGGCGCCGAGCCATCGACGACGCAAGTACCGCCAGTCACGACCAGATCGGTGTCGGCGTTGCCGGGGCCAAGCGGGTCGCCATTCGGATCCGGGCATGTTTCCTCTGTGCTGGCGCCAAGCGAGTTCGCGTTCCGTGAAGAGACCGAGGTGTCGGCGGACGCCAGACACTCGGGAATCGACGCGCGATTAGACGAAAGTGAAGCTCCCGTGGCGGAAACGGCGCAGATAAAGCCAAGCGAGAGAACGAATGCGATGGAAACAAGCTGAGCGAATCCCCGGCGACGCAACCTAGCCCAACGGGCTGAAACCCATGCCATCTTTCAAATAACTCCCCGAAAATAAATCTCGCGAGATGAAACTTTTTAGCACTGGCAAAAGTGGAACGCCACCCGAAAGATAGTCGAAGAGGTGCAGGATTACCAAAAACGCGATTCAGTTCTTGCCCGCGCGGTCCGAGCAAACAGACCGAAATCGCGCTGCCAACTCTCACCGTCCCCTATGTTGGCTCAACTAACTCTAGGGGTTCAGTGACTTGATGACTTCGGGGCCCTTCATCGAGATCTGGAGATGCTCTTCGCATCGAGCGGCATTTTCATCAGGTCAATCGAACGAATTTGGCTGTTCTCGTAGAGTGCGGAAATAGAATCGCCGCGCCTTCAAATCGCAGGCACTGGTCCAAAGAGTGTAGTCGGACGATGATATTGCCGTGCGCGTCTTTCTGGTCTTCGCGCGCGCGCGCCTTTAGGAATGTCGAAATTGTTCAAAATATGAAATGCCTGGAGCACTGCTTCGTCCCCGGTCTTTGAAGGCAGCACCGAGGTACTGTAAGCGACGGCGCGAACGAAGCGCGACGGCGGAGTGAAGTCGCCGGGCATCCCGAGCATCCCCGTGCCCTGACCGAAGCGCGATCAGCTGTCAGGTCGCCGACTTCGGCGGGCGGAATGTTCATCATCGAAAATTCACGTAGTTGCGAAGGTTGGTCATGTGCCAGTCGAAGGTCGGCGAATTAGTCATCACGCCCAGCGGGTTGTCGTGGACATGCAAGTTTGCCTTCGACGTATTCGATCACGATGCTCTTGCCGGAGGCGTCATGGACGACATAGTGCACCGGCGGCACGAAGCCCCATTGTTTGAACTCGACTTCGGCGACCTCGACGCTTCCAATGCTGGTCTTTGACCTCCTCGACTTTCGCGAAATTTTCCAAAATCCACGAACCGACCTGCCAGGGTGCGATGGTCTTCGAGGCCTCGTCCCGCATTGTATTTCATGTAGCCGGCGGTCGTGGGGAAATAGAACAAGCCGACCGCCAGGCCCTTCTCATTGAGCGCCGTCGAAGAAGTGAAGGCAGCCCAACACCATTGGCGCCGAGCGAGGCATACCTGGAGGTCCACTTCAGCCCATGTCGCCTTGAGGCGTGGTGCCGGTTCGCGCATAACCGCGCGGCACCATGATCACGTCGGAGTCGAGATCGAGTGCCGAACTCGAGCGTTCGCGCGTAAACGACGCGTCCCATCTCCGGCGATCAGCCTGATGCCGGTGCATGCCTGCGCCACTTTTGCGCCGAACAGTAAGCAGAAAACAATCGCGAGACCTGGAACCTTGAGACGCCTGCCAATGCCGCTGGTTTTCATATTACTTCTCCTTTACGGTGCGTAGTGATACCGGAGCAAGAGAAATGCCGCTTCCATGGAACGGTCACACGAACAGCAAAGCGGGAGGTACGGTCCCTCAGGCTAATGCTTCGCATTCGGTCTGACCAAAGCGACAAATATCTGTCAGGAGAAAGCACCCTTGCGGCGGATTCGTGGCAAACCTGACTTGGTCACGCTGTAGGCTTCGGCCGTTCAAGGAACAGCGCCCATAGAGTGCCTTTGCCCATGTGTTCGCTGATCTCTGAGAATACGAAATATATTGCAAATACCAGCGTGGTTCCCAGCACCCAGGCCGAAAATCGATACAGGTTCGCCTGGTCGATCATGTCCTGGACGGCCTCGTCGATGCTACCAAACTTGTGCAGGGCTTCCAGGAATTGTTCGAGATAGCCGAGTAACAGCGTGCCGAACCCGTACAGCAGTGTTTTGGCTGCGACGGCAACAATTGGGCGATAACGTTCGAGGCTTCGTCCGAGGCGCGTCTCATCAAGTATCAGGACCGCCTTGGCCGCCAGCAACGCGCCCACGACTGCCTTGGAAAGGACGGTTATCGGGATAAAGAATTGCGCGACCGCGAGCTTGATTAGCAAGAGCTGAAGAAGAAACGCGACGAGAAAAAATAGAAAGACCGGTCTGGCCGCCACGTACTCGCGGTGTAGCCATTTACCGGTCGCCGCGATCTTTTGTGGCATTGCGCTCATGCTATTTGTCGATATTGGCGATGGCGTTGCGCAGCGGAGCACTGGAAATCCGAATCACTCCGCCGAACGGCCGGTCCAACTCCATTATCAGAAAGATCGCACCTGAGACCGAGAGCGCGCAAAGGAACAGCGTCGCGATCACGGTTGCATTACGCGGCGCAAAAAGTCCGAAACTGAGAAAAATAATAGTCACCCAGAAGATCAATAGCACAAGAAACGGCATCGGGATCGATCGACCGCTTTGCTCGAACAGCAGCAAGCGCGCCTGCCCGATGTCGATACTCATCTTCATGGCTTCGGCCTGAAGCGAGCGCTGAACGTCATTCTGTGGCGTGAGCTCCTGGATCTTGTCGAAGAACATTTCGCCGCCGGCCGTGGTCGGGCCCAACTTCGCATTCTCGACCGGGTCCTCGGGCCAGATTCGATCGATCATTCCAGCGACAGAGACCTTAAGAAGATCGCGAGCTTCTTTCGTCTCTGGCCCGTAATGCGCCAGCACACGGTCGAGCAGGATGATATTGGCTGCGGCTTGAGTGACTTCGTTTCTCTGAGCGTCGTAGGAACCCTTTGCCGAGTTGGTCAGCAGCGCCAATACCAGCGCCGACATCGTCGCGATCAGACCCATGCCCAGCTTGATGACATCCTTGGACTCAGTGCTCAGATGATGCTCGGGCAGACATCGTGTGGATAGTCATCCCGAGCAGCGCGCCCCCGAAGACGCACACCAGTACGATGCAGCCAACGTCGATTGGGCTCACGGTGTTTCCCTCTAATTTAACCGTGTCCGCGAGAGCTGAGCGCCCCAGGACCGGGCTGCGAACCCCAGAAATTAGGATACAGCAACGCGAATCCAAATGTGATCACGTACCGCGGAGCCGGACCGTCGCCCGAAACGTTCCAGGCCGGCTCGACGAAGTATTCACGTACTGTCGGCCAAATTTGAAGACCCGGCCTATACCCGCGTCGATCGGCAGCTGCTGCTTGTTCGTCTCCCAGTCGAAAATCATCTGCGGCTCGGATCTCACGAAACCATCCATGTCCGAGCTGGGTAATGAACGGTTGAAGAAACAAGGCGTTCGCATCCGGGGACTTCGGATCTCCCGCGAATGCAATCGGATTTTGCGCCAGCACTCCAAACAGCCAATTCCGCGGCACCCATGCCACGGCAGCCGCCGGTCCAATCTGCCATTTGCCTTGACCGCTGGTAAGTTCGTTGGCAGTGGGAAATACAAAGGTAGGACCGATCCGAGGAGCAGGCTATGGCCTGCATCAAGGATTGCGAGATCGACAAAGCGAATGTCGCCGAACCCGGTCGATGATCCGAGAGGAAGCGGAAGCGTAACCGCAGCGGGAATCGTCAGCAGCGACAACTGGGGGAACGGCAGCAGGCGATATTGCGGCAGAGGCATACCAACGGCGATCGAAAAAGAGTTGCCCTGCCCGCGCAACTGGCCCTGGAATGCGGGCGCGTACGCATCCTGCAGTCGGATCTGAAAGAGACTTGAAATGGGCGCGTTTGCCTGATTGACGAGATCTGACGGACGATGGGCTGGTTGCATTACCACTGTCAGCCTGCGCGATAGCCTGCTCATATACCAACTACACCAAGCAAGCCAGGATCAGGGCTATTGCACGTACATTCACTTCATGGCTTATGTGTCGGAATCGAGAGTCTTTATCTTCCACGTCGCGCTTGGGAGACTGGCTCATCTGCATTCCGACCAGCCGCGCGACCAGAATCGCGAGGTAGAACTGTCCGGTGATGCCTTCCGCGACCGCCAGCGTAGCGGGCCTGCAGAGTTACGGAGTGATGTCGCCAAATCCGATGGTCGAAAGAGTCGTCAAGCTGAAGTAGATTAGAACTGGGATAGTCTCAGTCTCGGAGACGGAGCCTCCGGCACCGAAGCTGAAGGCATTCGGTTGCAGGTCGTGAATGTGCAATATAGAAAAGCCCGCATGTAAATCCGAGGAGCAGATAGGTGGAAATCGACATGCTGATGACTTCTCGCGTCACCGCCTTCTGTCTCAAGACCGCGCGCAATTCATTCCACGTAATGAATGCAAAGAGCAGCAGCCACAGAAACGTACCCCCGAAGTAAAGCTTATGGCTGGGCGCCAGGATAGCCACCAATCGTTCCGCAACTGCGGGCAGGCCAAGTGTCCACGCAATGATGCTACGCCTTCGCTTCTGAGCCAGCAGGGTTTCTCGATCACCTACGAGTTCATCAACGTCAATGTTATACAGAGCCAGCATAAGTAGAAGCAGCATTGCGACCGTGGTTAGCGTCGGACCGGCTCTCGAACCGCCGGTAAAAGGTCGCACCAGAAACATAACGATGAGCGCGGCGAGCAGCGCGGTATGCCTGTGCGGAAAGAGACGGCGTCGGATTTCCCTTCGTAGTTGAGTCAGCAGGCCAGCCTCGCGTGATTTATGCTCTCGACGCGCCATCAGTAAATTACTTGTCGATTTCCTGCCAGGTCTTGTCGGGATTGTATTGGTCGATTGCGCTCGCAAGCTTGGCGGTGTCGGGCCCCAAGTCCTTCTGAACGATGACGCCGTCCTGGTCGATCATCATTGTCATTACTCCCGAGGAGCGATAGTCCGCGGGATAGGCCAGGAACGCGAATCCTTTGGTCATCTCGCCATCGACCAGGTAGTTCTTTGCTCCACCCGGCGCATTCCTGCCCTGTTTCGTCAGGACTTTGTAGTAGTATCCGTGAAACGGGACGGGATTTCCGGCAGTGCCCTTCGTGTAGCCAGCCGCGGTTGCGGCGGCGACGAGCGGGCCGATAGGACTCTCGGGCTGTCCTTCAGCCGCTTGCCAATACAAACCGTTCTGCTTACCTGTGTCGCTCAGAATTTTCTGCGCAAACAGACCGGCACTCTCGCCATCGTGCGCATCGCCGGCGTATTCCGTTTGGGCATCCGCCAGGTCTTCGAGGACCTTGATCGTAAACAGTTCGTTCCGGCCGATTCGCCGGTACAATAGCTCATCCTTGCCAGCCGCCGTATCGAAAACCCAGCTATCGCCCTTCTTTACCAGGGGAATTGGAACGGGCCAGTTGCCGGCGCCGATATAGAGAATGACCCGACCCTCATCGTCATATTCGAGCCGATGCATTTCGTCGTAACGGCGCACGAACTCATCACGTGCGTTCTTGTCGGCCACGGGATCTCCTGACGACAGGATCTGATCCGCGTCAGGGCCGAGTATCGAGCCGAGGGTCTTCATGTCATCGGCTTTGTTGGCGCCAACCAATGCCTTTACCGCAGCGTCGGGTGACGGGAAGGTTTGCTGTGCTCCAGCATCTTCAGCGGACGCAAGCGGCGGGAAGAACATGCACGCCAGAAAAAGCGCTGATAGGACGAGCGAGATTCTGACTCTTATAAGTTTAAAGGAATTAGTCATTGGAATGCCTCAATTGCCCTTCTTCCGGCCGCCTTGATTCCCGCCGCCGCGATTTCCTCCGCCACCTCCACCTCGGTTCCCACCGCCTCCACCGCGATTGGCATTACCGCCGCCGCCGTTGCCGCGTTGGCCAGCCGCCTTCTGATTTCCCTTGAAGCTGGCTTGTCCGCGATCGCTTGAGGCCTTCGTGTTTCCGCCAGGCTCATATCCGCCCAACGCACTATTGCGGCCGCCAGTGCTGCCGTTGTCTTTCGCGAATCCTCGCGCCGGGTCCGCCGCGCGATTAGCGGGCTTGGAGGCATTAGGCCGATTTTCGGCCGAAGGAGTTGCCGGCCGGTTTGCACCGCCGGGATTCGCCGGCCTGTTGCCAGCCGTAGGATTGGAAGGCTGATTGGGTCGATTCTTTCCAGGATTTTTCCCGTTCAAATTTGACCCGCCCGGAGTATTGGGCAGTGTGCCGGGCTTGGGAAAATTCGGTTTTGCGTATTCGGGATTTGCCGGTCTTGCAGTCTTCTTGTCGTAAGGCCGCGTCGCAGGAATCCCTGGATTGTTCGGACGATTGTATCCGCCGCCGCCGTTGTAGGGTGGCCTGTTGTTCGGATATCCCGGCCGCGGCGGGTAGCCACCGTTGGGCGGACGGTATCCGGGTGGTCGATAACCGCCGCCGCCACCGCCGGGATATCGTCCCGGGTAAACGTTGTTGTTGGTGACGTAGACGTTGTTGTTGTACTTGACCGTGCTCCCACCGCCGCCATACCAACCGCAGTTCCAATCGTTGTGGCCGTTGTTGATCAGCGAGCCGAGCAAAATACCGGCTCCGAACGACAAGACACCCGTAAGGAGCAAATCGCTGCCGCTGTATCCAGCCGGCGCCGCGACCGGAGCGCCATAGGCGGTGGTGGGATTGTACTGTGGTACGTAAACCGTGTTCGGCTGGGCCGGCTGAATGATGACGGTTTGTTGCACCGAGGGCTGGGTGCTGCCCTGAACGGGCGCGGGAGCAGGCTGGAGTTCGACCTGCTGTTGCGTGGTGGACTTCAAGGTCCCCGCGTTCACCGCCATGTTACGCAGCACCTGGATAGCATTCATCACGTCGGCGGGCTGATTGTAGTAAGCCTCACCCAAGTCCGAGGTCCATGCCAGGTTGTCGTTCATCGTTTGCAGCACGGTTGGGAACTGCGTCAGCGACTTGATGCTGGGATCCCACTCCTGCTGATTCACCTGGTTGGCTAACTGGTCGCCCTTGAGATTCGGATTCTGCTTGAGCCACCTATCGGCCTCCACGACCTGTGTCGGATAGGTGGAGCCGGCAAGAATCTGCGCCACCAGCACGTCTGGATATAGAGCGATAGGCGATACCAGCTCCTGCAACTGCTGCGGCGTAGCTGCTCCCGGCGGCGGACCGGGTTCGGCAGCCGCTGCTGGAGGAGGAGCAGCCACAGGCGCGGTCGCAGCGACGCTCGGCTCTGCCTGTGTTGACGGCGCGGCGGCAGGTTGATCATCGCCGCGCGAGCATCCGGTCACCATCGGTGACGTAGATATGAGGACGGCCGCCGCAACTATCAGTGGTAACGATCGTCCCTCAGGCCTGGCTAGTAACTTCATCCTCGAAATCCCTCAATGTTGTTTCGGTACGAAATTTTTCAAGCTCTTCATTCTTGTACTTACGATTTCTGTTCGGCTTCCGCGCGAATCGCGGCTGCGATATCGCCGCTCATCTTTGCTATTGCCTGGCTATGCGCCGCTGCAAGCGCGTCGTAGCCCTGACCCTGCGCGGTTTCGCTCGCGACAGTGCGTCCCGATCGCGTTACTCCGCCATCAGTCTTGCGCACCGTCCACACCGCCTCGACGGTGACTCCCTGGCCCTTGTTGCGACTCGAAGCGCTGCACGTCGATCGTGACCCGATAGTCCGGAGTGAAGTTGGCCAACTGCGAGCTGGCCACATCAGGCGTGCCGAGCAGCACGACCAGGTCGCCGGCGACGGCGCGCGCGATACCGTCGTTCAGCGGCGAGACCCATCGATTGAACTCGTCAACCTCGACGCGGTTCGGCGCGACCTGCACGACGAACTCCGGCTGGTCCACCGACGCGGGAATCGTCACCGGACCGACCATCACCGAGGCGGGCGTCGCGGCGTGCCGTCTGCCGTCGAAGTCGAGCGAGAGCGAGTAGAATCGCGACGGCGCAGTGCTGCATCCTGCCGCCAGTGCTATCAACGCGATCGAGATCAGTTGCGCGATACGACGTGCCATCACTTCGCCTCCCCAGTCTTGCCCCGTAGGAGCGCCTCGGGATGGCGCTCGAGATAGTCCGCAAGCACGCGGACCGATCGCGCCGCGCGGCTCACCTCCTGCAATGTGCTGCCGAGCTGCTGGACCTGCGAGGAATTCGGCTCGGTGAGCGCGCTGGTGTTGTCGAGCGTGCCGCGTGCGCTCGACAGCGTGCCTTGCGCGGTCACCAGAGTCTTATCCAGCTGCGCGATCGCCTTGCGCAAGTCATCGCCAATCTCCTGGAACTGCACCTTGTCGAGTTTATTGATGATGTTCTCCACCGTCGCTTCGGTCGCCTCAAGCTGCCCCGGCGTGGTCGGCAGCTCCACCGGCTTTTGCGACCAGTCTACCGTCGCCGGCGGCGCGCCCGGCAAAAAGTCGAGCGATACGTATACGGCTCCGGTCAACAGGTTCCCGGTCTTGAGCTGCGCACGAACCCCGTGTGCCACCAACGCGTCGATCAACCTCCGCCGCATGGTCTCAAGATCCACGCCGGCCGACGTGTCAAGAATCTTCACTCCCAGCCTCGTCGGGTCCAGTTGAATAGTCACCGGCACCGAGAACTGGAAGGTCTTGATATCGATTTGCGCGCGAATATCCGAGACCTCGCCGATAGGAATGCCGCGGAACTCGACTGGCGCCCCGGCTGATAGCCCTCGCACCGAATCTTTGAAGATGAGCTCGTAGGTCTGCGGATTGCGCGGGGGTGGGTTGAAGGCTTGCGGCCCGATTGGCAAACAACCTGAAGACCGTGTTCTCCTCGGCTGGCGGCAGCACCGGGTCAGCCGCGTCGGTCTCGAACGCTATACCACCTATAAGGATCGACAACACCGACTGGGTCTGCACTGTAAGACCGCTCGCTGAGAGCGACACGTCGATCCCGCTGGCGTGCCAGAAGCGTGTATTAGGATTGACGTATTGGTCGTAAGGCGTCTGCACGAATACCTTGACCGTCAGATTCTTGCCGTCCTTATCGAGCGAATACGATGCAACCTGCCCGACCTGCAGCCGCCGGAAGTAAATCGGCGTGCCCGTGTCCAATGAGCCCAAGTCGGGAGTCTTCAGGATAAAGAAGCGGCCGGGGATTTCGCCGGTTATCACGGGGGGAGTCTCGAGCGCCACAAAGTCCCGCCGATCTACTGTAGAAGAGCCTATTTCCACGCCGATGTAAGCCCCCGAAATAAGAGTGCCCAGTCCGGTAATGTTGGCGCCGGAAATTCGCGGCCGCACGACCCAGAACTTCGTATCGTCGACGAGGAATGCTTCGGTCTTGGGCGCCATCTGCGCATGCAGGATCACCGTCTGATGATCTGTCGACAATTCTATAGTTTCGATCGTGCCGATATCGACGCCGTTATAGTGGATCTTGGTCTTGCCCGCTTCCAGTCCCTCCGCCGTTTTCATGACGATGGTTATCTTAGGCCCTTCGCTCAGCACCCGTGTCACTGCCACCCATGCGCCGACAATCGCTGCGAGGATCGGAATGAACCAAACGAGTGAGAGTCGCGTGCGCTTTTTGGGCACGTTCCTCGACTCGGGAACTGAAGAGCGTGGCGGTTCGCGATCAGGCATAGCTAACCTCTTTCGAATCAGCCTCGAGCTGACTTGCTGAGTCCCAGATTAGCCGCGGATCGAAGGACTCGACCGCGAGCATCGTAAACACCACCACCGCGGCGAAGAAGATCAGGCCGGGACCCGGTTCAACTGACATGAGCGGCTGAAGCTGAATTAACGCCGCGGTAAAGGTGTCGACGAACACATCGACCATCGACCAGCGCCCGATGAACTCCACCATCCGGTACATCCGCACCCGCTGATCATTGTTCGCGACCGAACCGCGCTGCGCCGTGATGAGCAAATAACCGAGCGCGAGGATCTTCGCGCTGGGGATCATGATGCTCGCGACCAGAACGATGATCGATAACGGCCATCCCGTCGGCGACCACAGCAATACCACTCCTTGCAGGATGGTATCGGAATCGGCCCCGGCGGCGGTGGTCGTCGTCAAGACCGGAAGAACGTTGGCCGGGATATAACATACTGCCGCCGCGATAAGGTACGCCCAGGTGCGCTGGAAGCTGGCCTTCTTGCGAAATTCGAGTTCCTCGTCGCAGCGCGGGCAACGTCCTTCTTCTTCGCCCGGCGCCGGACGCGAGAGCAGGCCGCAGCCTTCGCAGCTTTGCAGGCCTCGCTGCATTGCGGTGATGCCTTCGGAGCTCACGACGTTCCCTCAGCCAACTCGCCGGCGGCGTCGTGCTGCGCTTCGTCCGCCCACTGGATGCGCTCCCATACCTCACGCGAGTCAAAGCTGGCAGACATACCGGCCAGGACAAAGACCAGCACCCAGAGCACGAACAGCGCCATCCCGGGAATCACCGTCGCGTAGTCCGCAATCTTGACCAGCGCGACGAGCACGCCGACCATCATGACCTCGATCATGCTCCAGATTTTCGTGGTCGGGTGATACCGCAACAGCGTCCCTACCCATCGCGGCGGACGCGGCCGCATAGCCCCAATCACAATCGCGAGCATCAAGCCGATTTGCAGCGCCGGCGCGATGACGGCCGTGAACAGCACGAGCAGCCCGACGATCTTCTGATCGTTGTTCCACAGATGCTGAGCCCCTCCGATCACAGTGGTCGAAGCGTCGCGCCCGACGATCGTAAGACCAAGCATCGGAACCGAGTTCGCAATCACGTAGAGGACCACGGCCCCGATCGTCAGCGCGAAGGTCCGGTTGAGCGAGTCCTCACGATGCCGCCACAATTCCTTGTTGCATCGCGGGCATCGTGCGGACGCGCCGGGCGCAAGATCCGGAATGCGCTGCAGCAGATCGCAGTGCAGGCACGCTATGAGCGATGTATCTCCGACCGGTGTATTATAGCTCATTGCGCAATTGCTTCAGGCGGAGATTCTCGCGTTCATTCGGCGACGTTCCAATATCGAAGGCTGACGACGCACCAGACGGTCATCGCTGCGTGCAGCACAACCGCCGGCCACAGCAGCACTCCCACCCGCTCCATACGAATGCCGGCGGCGCCGAGGATAAATACTACAGCGACATTGTAGATCACCACCGCCGCGATCGATCCTTTCGCGGCGCCGCTCTGCGTGTCGCCGCGCGCCAGCCAGAATGCCGCCCCCAGAGTAAGCAGTCCAGCCCCACCGACGCGCGCCACCGTGAGCGCGTCGGGCGCCTCCAACGGCGCGCCGAGCAGGAGTACCGCCGCTCTCGAAGGAACACCTAGCAACGCGAGGCCGGCTCCTGCTTCAATCAATGCGGTCGCGGTCTGCAAAGCGTCCACCGATGAGGAAACGTTTACTGGGACGCTCGCGGATTTCATGACTGCTATCGGCTGCCCTCCTAGTCCTTTGCCCGCGCCATCTTCTCCGCAATTGCCTTCTTATCTGCGTCGGTCAACTGCTCGGGCCCGAGGTTGAAGGTCAGCTTGTCGATGGTACCGGTGAATCGGAACGGCAGCTTATAATCGTCGTTCACCGGCGTACGGGTATCGCTGCCAACGTCAAAGGTCTCGTCTATGGCCATGAGCAATGGAATCGTATGATCGATCTTCTTGCGAGCTATCTCGTTGCCATCGACGGTGAAAACTCCCTCGCCGCCTTTGCCGGGACCAGGCCCGTCGTATTTGAAGTTGAACACTATCGTATGCTTGCCCGGCTTCAGCGCATCGGCCAGCAAGCCGCGGCCTAATGGTCCTCCCTCCCAGCGGTAATGCTTCAGGTCGAGAAGGTTGTAATCGAAGACCGGCTTACCCTTGAGTAGGTAAAGGCCATAGCCGCCAAAGCGACCGCCCAGCGTCACGATCATTCCTTCTGCCCCGCCTTGCGGGACCGTGATGTCGGCCGTGATGGTGTAATCCCGGTCCAGAATGCTAGGGGCATTCCCGACGGGAATGTTGGTATTCTCGCCCGTATATGTGAAAACGGTTTTTCCCGCGACTGCGCTTGGCCGCGGCGTAAGAACCCGCGAGAAGCCCGTATTATCCAAAGGCAGGACCTGGTACTTTGCCGCCTCATTCAGGAACAACGCCTGCATCTCCTTCAGCTTATCCGGCATTTTCGAGGCCAGGTCGTTGTATTGCGAGTAGTCTTCGCTGACGTGGTATAGTTCCCAGTTATAGTCGTTGATGTCGGTCAGCTTTCCGGTTGCCAGAAGCCATGGTGCGGCAGGAGGCGTCGTCGAGGCGATCCAACCGTCGTGATAGATCGCACGGTTGCCAACCATCTCGAAATACTGAGTCTCATGTTTCGACGGCGCGTTGGCGTTTGCCTTGTCGAAAGTATAGACCATGCTCACGCCTTCAATCGGCTTCTGCTTGATCCCATTAACCTCGTCAGGAGCCTTAATGCCCGTCGCTTCGAGGATGGTCGGCACAATGTCTATCACGTGGTGGAACTGCGGCCGGATGCCGCCGGCGTCCGTGATATGGCCGGGCCATGATATAGCCATGCCTTGACGAGTACCACCGAAATGTGACGCCACCTGCTTGGTCCACTTGAAGGGAGTATCGAACGCCCACGACCATGCTACTGACATATGCGGATAGGTCTTGTCCGAGCCCCATTCCGTGTAGTGCAATAGCTGCGCAGCTATAGGGAGGGTCAAGATGCCGTTGTAGGCGGTCATCTGGTTATAGGTACCCTCCAGGGTTCCTTCGGCGCTGGTGCCGTTGTCTCCGCTAATATAGATGATCAGCGTGTTATCGAGTTTACCCTCGTCCTGAACCTCCTGTATAACCCTGCCAATCTCGTGGTCGGTGTAAGCGGCGTAGCCGGCGAAGACCTCGGCCTCACGCGCGTAGAGCTTCTTCTGAAGTATCGACAGCGAATCCCAACGCGGCAGCTTTGCGCCACCATAGGCGGCCTGGCCGTCCGGCCAGGGAGTGAGTTGAGTATCCGCCGGAATCACGCCGAGCCGCTTCTGGTTTGCGAATATCTGTTCACGCAGCTTTTCCCAGCCCATGTCGAACTTGCCTTTGAATTTATCGATCCACTCCCTGGTCGGTTGATGCGGCGAGTGGGTGCCACCGGGAACGTAGTACAGGAAGAACGGCTTGTCGGGTGCGGCGGCGTTCAGGTCGCGCATATACTTGATGGCGTCGTCCGCCATGTCGGTGGTGAAGTTGTAACCGGGCTTGCCGATCCACGGAAATACAGGGGTGGTATTGCGATAAAGATAGGGCGTCCACTGGTCGGTCTCGCCGCCCAGGAACCCGTAGAAATATTGGAAGCCCATCCCGACCGGCCATTGGTCGAAGGGCCCGGCCGCGCTGTATTGAAAAGAGGGAATGTTGTGATCCTTGCCAAACCAGGATGTGGCGTAACCGTTATCCCGGAGAATAGTGCCAATCGAGGCGTCTTCCGGCCCTATTACCGAGTCGTAGCCCGGATAACCCGTGGATAACTCGCCGATCACACCGTAGCCGACCGAATGATGGTTGCGACCCGTGATCAGCGCCGCGCGCGTTGGCGAACAAAGCGCGGTAGAATGGAACTCGGTGTAGCGCAACCCGGCGTTGGCAATGCGATCCATCGCGGGCGTCGGGATAACGCCGCCGAAGGTTCCCGAAACTCCGTAACCTTGATCGTCAGTCATGATGAGAAGGACGTTCGGCGCGCCCTTGGGCGGTACGACGCGCGGCGGCCACCACGGCGTGGAATCCTTGGCGCTCTCCTTGATCACTCCACCGAACGGCATCGGCTGCGGCGGAAGTTGCTTGCCGTCAAGCGTCAGTGTGGCGTCAGGCGAACCCGCAACGCCGTTGATCTGCTGAGCGTGCGCGGCACTGGCGTTCAACAGGCATGCCAGCATCACCGCCGCCAGCAGCGACCCACTTCGATCAATACGTCGTCCACCCATCATAGTTCGATACCGTTTTCTCTGGCCGCCAGTTCTATCTAGTAGTTGTTGTAGGCCGGCTGCGGCGGCGCATAGGTCACCTGGCTGCCGTTGTAGTACGGTTGATACCCTGGTGGTGGTGCCGGAGGCGGATAGTAGCCGTACGGATTATTTTCAATAACTGTTGTTTGCGTCTTAGGCTGAGAATTCGCCGTGAGCAGCGAGCCGACTGCCATGCCGCCAACTGCTCCGAGCGCGGCCGCGCCGGCAACTTCGCCGCCACTCGCACCGCCGCCGCCTCCTCCGCCGTAGTAATAGTTATTACCTCCGCCACCACCACCGCCATTGTAATTGTAGGAGTTATTGCTGTTGTTGCCGTTCACGGTGTCGATCGTGTTGTCGTTCTCCGTGTTCATCGACTTTTCAGTCTTTTCATTGTTCTCTTGCAGGGTATTGGCTTCGTTGTACTGAGCCTGCTTCTGCGCCTGCTGATTCGCGTTGTACTCGTTGTAGTCCGATTGCTTGTTGGTGGAACTGCTCGAGCTGCTGCCGTAGGTGCTTCCCGAATCCGACGGTGGCTTGTACTGGTTGTATTGCGAAGACGAAGAAGACTTATTGTAGTTGTAAGTGTTTCCGGAATCAGAAGACTTGTACTGGCTTCCTGAACCGGTCGACGAGTGTCCGTAGGAACCATAACTCGACGAACCCGAATGACCCATGCTGCCGCCGTCGAAACCATCCGAACCGCCGTGGTATCCGCCTCCGCCGCCATAGCTTCCACGTCCACCGAAGCCCCCTCCTCCGCCTCCACCGCCCCACCTTGCCAGCGCATTTGGAGCGCCGGCGAGCGCCAGCGCACTAACCATAACGAAGACCCGTGCCGAGACTTTCGCAGCGATGCGCAGATCAACTTTGTTCTTCATGGTGTTGACTCCTTGACCTTCAAGAACTCGATCCGCTTCGCGTCTTTTGGAAGATGCGGGCTGAAGCGGCTCTCTGCTATCTGTTTCGGGAATTTCCAATCCGAAAGCACGGCGATGTATTCCGGCGCACCCGGTTCGGTCCGGTAGTTAATCACGAGCTTGCGCGGAACCGGCTTGCCCGAACGATCGAGCCACAACTGCAAGTCGATGTTACGGGAAGAGAACGCCACGTGATCGCAATCGACGCCGTTGACGTCGTTCACGCCGATGTACGACCCGAAGATGATCTGCTTGCGGATCCTCTGGCACGGATCGCTGTAGGCCAGGTTCGACAGCGGCAGCGTAAGGTGCTGCGTCTTCTCGACCTCGTCGAGCATCGTGTCGATCGAAGACGGCACCTTCATGCTCGCGTACATCGCGTGCGGCTCGTCGAAGATCGTCAGGGTGCCGCCCTGGTACCAAAGCTCTTTGCCGCCCAAGTCACTGTGGTAATCAACCACAAGCTGGTCCGGCCGCTGCAGCGCAAAATTCATTTCAGCCGCGTACTGCACCTTCACCGCATGGGGCAGCACCTTGTCGAATAGTATCTCCGCATGAAAGCTGAAAGCGTCGGCCGAGCCCATGGCCTCGCAGGTTTTGTTCAACAGTTCGTCGGCGTGCGGATCGATGCTGGGAATCGGAGCGGCCTGGACCGGGGGCGCGGCTTGAGTGGGCGATGCGGACGGGTCCGCGGCCAATGCGCCGTTCAAGGTCAACGCGATTCCGAGCGCAGCGCCGCAAGCGGCAAGCGCAAGTTTGAAGCTCATTTTTGCCTCCAGTTGACTACAGATGCAGGCCAGCCATTTTCAACTGGCCGGTTACGATCACGGAATCATTCCGCATTCAAACATCTTGTTAGCGATCGGCGCCGCAACCCTATCGATGAACATGGCGCGCATCTGTGGATCGCTGCGCAGAAAATTCACGGCTTCCTGTTCTCGCTGCGACTTCGGCTGCCCTCTCTCCGCCCACAACTGCTCGCACGACGAGTTCTGGTATTTCTGGACGACCTTGTTGGAGACCTTGTCCAGAATCGGGTACTGGCCGTATTGCGCGCTGGCCACGCCGGCGAGCAGCAGCACCGGAATCGCAATGGCGTACGAGTAATGCCGTTTCGATTTAGCTTTGCGCATAATTGATCTCTCCCTCATTTCCTCTTCCGTTTGATCTCGATTGTTTAGCGCACGAGGTTTCTGACGATCGGCGCCCGGGAAGACATTCTGCATCGCGCGTTACGGGACGACTATTGTACCAAAGTACAATATCTCTCCGCCGGAACTACGACGAATCTGCGGGACTCCAGTTTGGTGCTTTGGGCGTCGAAAGGGTACGAATTCAAAACGATCGATCGAGGAGAAGATCATGGCTGGCAAACCAACGGCGAGTTTTCAATGAAGATAATCACCATAATCAACACCCCCGGACCTGCGGGCAACATTCTGGTCCACGTAAAATTTTGAGGGGAGTGCGACCGGATTCGGTGCAATCTTCGAAACCGCAACCTTCGTCGGCGGTGGTAAGGACGGAACTTTCAGCATCGTCGGGTCAGCGTACATGGACAACGGCGAGATTGTGAATGGGATCGGCCAGGGGAGCTACGAGAGCAAGGGCAAGCACAAGTGGGCCACCGCGAACACGATGGAGATCTGGACGGCCGCCGGATTGGCGGCACGGGCGAAATAGACCTGGCGGCGCGGACCTGGAAAGGGAAGATCACCGAGTAGCGCCGAGTTCAGAGAATTTGAAAGGGCGCTGGGGCAGTGCGCTGCCGCAGCGCCCTTATCGCCATTGCGTCCCTTTGCTCGAACGCCGCCGCGCAGCTATACATATTGTAGTAATTTTATGTTCGGACCTCTGCCATTGCGGCTGGCACGGCCTCTGCTGCTGAGCCTGATGTCGCTGCTATGCTGCCTGGCGCTGCCCGCTGCCGCGCGTGCGCAGGTTAACCAAGCCGTCTACACCGACGCCCTCGTCAACGGCTGGCAGAACTGGAGCTGGGCGACAGTCAATCTAAGCAATACGACGCCGGTCCAATCGGGTACGGACTCCATCAGTGTCAGCGCCGGTCCGTACCAGGCACTTTACCTGTCTCAACCGCCTTCGATTCCGCAATTTACAGCGACCTGGTCTTCTGGATTAACGGCGGCGCGGCCGGCGGGCAATTGCTGCAAGTCCAAGCCACGCTCAACGGCACTGCGCAAACGGTGGTGACTCTGCCGGCCCTGGCCGCGAACACGTGGCAGCAAGTGACCATTCCGCTATCTTCGCTCGGCGTGCAGGACCAGCCGGACCTCGACGGGTTCTGGATCCAGGATCGCAGCGGCACGACGCAGCCGGCATTTTACGTCGATACGATCTCATTCACGGCAGCAGCCGCCGCCCGAGTGTGGTGAACGTTACGGTGAACGCGGCGAATCCGGTGCGCATCGTCGACGCGCGCCATTTCGGCGTCAACACCGCCGTATGGGACGCGGACTTCGACACCGCCAACACCATCAATCTGCTGACCAAGATCGGCGAGCAGGCGCTGCGCTTCCCCGGCGGTTCGCTCTCCGACGATTACCACTGGGCCACCAACACCACCGACAGCAACACCTGGCAATGGGCCACGTCGTTCGATCAGTTTGCCCAGGTCGCGACCGCGGTAGGCGCACAGGCTTTCATCACAGCAGATTACGGATCGGGAACGCCCGCTGAGGCTGCGGCATGGGTCCAGGAATCCAACGTCACTCATCACTACGGTTTCAAGTACTGGGAAATCGGCAACGAGTGCTATGGTTCATGGGAGACTGACAACAACACTGTAGCGCACGATCCGTACACCTATGCACAGCGCTTCCAGCAATACTACACGCAGATGAAGGCGGTGGACCCGACTATCAAGATAGGTGCCGTAGCAGTCACCGGCGAGGACAGTTACGCGAATAACACCAATCACCCGGTGGTTAATCCGCGGACCGGACAAACCCACAATGGATGGACGCCGGTGATGCTCGCAACCTTGCACAGCCTGGGCGTCACGCCGGATTTCCTCATCTATCATCGCTACGCGCAGGCGCCGGGTGCCGAAAGCGATCAGGGACTACTCCTTTCCACCGGCACCTGGAGTACCGACGCCGCCGATCTTCGCCAGCAATTGAATGACTATCTCGGCAGCGCCACTACTGGCGTCGAACTCGATTGCACCGAAAATAATTCCGTGTATTCCAACCCCGGCAAGCAAACGACCAGCCTGGTCAATGGATTGTTCATGGCCGATAGCATCTGCGCTGCGATGAATACCGAATTCAATGCGGTGGTCTGGTGGGACCTGCGCAACGGCCAGGAGACCGGCAACAACAACTCCTCATCTCTATACGGATGGCGACAGTACGGTGACTATGGCGTCGTCGACAGCGTTGACCCGGCCGGCCCGGCTGACACCTATCCAACCTAGTACGTCGACAGGCTGCTCCAATACTTCGCTCGCGGCGGCGATCAGCTCGTTAGCTCGACCAGTGACTATCCTTTCCTCAGTGTATGCGCGGCGCAGCGCTCCGGCGGCGGCTTGACGCTGCTGGTCGTGAACAAGAGCCCGAGCAGCGCACTCAACGCCAACATCACGGTGAGCGGCGCGTCACCAGGCAGCACCGGCACTCTATATTCTTATGGAATCCCGCAGGACAACGCGGCGGAGACAGGCGTCGGTTCAGCGGATATAGCAACTAGCCCCGTGACGGGATTGTCGACCAATTTTTCGCTTAGCTTCCCAGCCTACTCGGCCAACGTGATCGCATTCGGGACGGGCGGATCGTCTTCGCCAACCCCCACCACGACCAGCACAGCTACTCCGACCGCGACCATCTCCCCGACCGCCGCTGCAACCAGAACCGCGACGCCCACCGTCACTGCCACCAGGACCGCAACGGCTACAGCGACAGCTACCGCGACCAGAACGGCGACATCCACTGCTACTGCTACGAGCACCTCGATTGCTACAGGAACCCAGACTTCGACTCCGACGCCGACGGCGACCGCGACCACTACGATGTCGGTGACGGCCGCGCTTGCGTTCGGCAATGTTGCCCTCGGACAGTCGGCTACGAAGAATCTCACCGTCGAAAACACCGGCGCGACCTATTCGCTGATCATCTCAAGTGCGACATCATCCGACCCGGCCGAATACGTTCTGAGCGGCGCCGGAACGTGTGGTCCGATTCCCGTCACGCTTGCGCACAAAACCACTTGCACCTTGCCAGTGACCTTCACGCCTAGCGGGCTCGGCGCGCACAGCGCGACGCTGACGCTGTTCGACAACGCCGGCACCAACCCGCAGCACTCGACGCTGTCAGGCACCGGTATCACGGGCCTCACACTATCGAAGACCAGCCTTTCCTTCGCAAGCGAGAAATTCGGCCTCAAACCCGCGACGTCCTTCAGTGTGACCAATCATCAGACCAGAAGTGTCACTCTCGGCGAAAACTTCAGTGACACCAATGCCGCCGATTTCTCGATAACCGGCGGCACCTGCGCGACGACCCTCGCCGCCGGCAAAGCGTGCACAATAGTGGTGACGTTCAAGCCGGGCGCCTTAGGAACAGAATCGGCGGTACTGTCAGTCTCCGACAGTCCCGATCCGCTGAGTCCTCACACAGTGGCGATAAGCACGGGACCTACCATCCCCGCGACTGTCGCGCCGTCCTCGATTGCGTACGGCACGCTTAAGACAACGACCAAGACCGTGAACGTGACGGTCACCAACCTGTCCGAATTTTCGCTGCCCTTGAGCGAGAGTTTCAGCGGCACGAATGCGGCAGACTTTACCCTGGCTGGCGGCACCTGCGCCGCGACGGTGGGGGCACATTCGTCATGCACAATAGCTGTGAAGTTTATGCCCACCGCCGGCGGCTCGGCCGAAAGCGCGAGCATGGCGGTGAGTGTAGCGAGCGATCCGACGAGTCCGCACAACATCAGCCTGACTGGTACCGGGCCATGATCTGATAGAGATCGATCTCAGAACCCTCTGCGGCGGCGCTTGATGATATGTGTTCCGGCTGCGTGTAGACTCGCGGCCAGGTGATCCAAGTGAATTCAACCGCCATGGGCAGCTGGATCGGCGACTGGGCCTGGAGCCTTCCATTGATCGCGCTGACTGTCGTGATTCACGTGAGCGGCCTCGGTCTCATCGGTGAAAGGTTCGTCGGCGATCCCGTCGATCGCCGCAAATTCATGCTCAAATTCGGTATGAAAATGAGCGGTACAGCTTTACTCTGCACCGTCCTTCATGGATTCGAAGGGGCAATCTGGGCAGCTGCGTACCGGTTTCTGGATGCGCTGCCGGACAACAGGTCGGCGATGCTCTACTCGATAAGCGCGATGACGAGCTACGGACACGCGAATTTGTTTCTGGAACCTCGCTGGCAGCTTATGGGTGCCTTGGAGGCACTCAACGGGATGCTGCTCTTTGGACTGACCACGGCCTTTCTCTTCGCCATGATTCAAAGGGTCTGGCCGCTGGGGCACCGGGAAGGGCACCGAGACTCTTAACAGCAGCTTAGACCGGCGGACTCCCCTGGTTTCCAGTCTCAGGCACTGACCATTGCTCGAGCAGGCTATAGCCCAATGCCACCAGTGTCGGTCCCAGAAACATACCTATAACTCCGAACGCGACTGCGCCTCCTAACACTCCAAGCATCACCAGTATCATAGGTGTCGAACCGCCGCGGCTGATGAGTAGCGGCTTCACGACATTATCCAGCATCCCGACCATCACTCCCCACGCCATTATAAAGATCGCCCAACCGGTCGATCCTTGTCGATACAACCAGAAGGCCGCCGGCGCCGCGACTATCGGTGGCCCGCCCGGTATAAACGACAGCACGAAGGTGACGAATCCCAGCGACACTGAGCCCGGCACTCCGGCAATTGCGAAGCCTATCGCCGCGACTACGCCCTGCAATAGCGCTGTTCCCAGAACGCCGTAGACCACTGCTCGAATCGTAGCGCCCGCGAGTTCCAGCAGGCGGTCGCCTCTCTCCCCGGCTATGCGATGCAGCGCTGCCTGCAGTTGACCCGCAGCGGCATGGCCGTCGCGATAGAAGAAGAACGCAATCAGCAGGCTGAGAGCGATTTGAAAAATGCCCTCCGCAAGTGCGCGCCCGCCCCACACACCTATCTTCTTCGCCGCCGGCAATAACCTGGCCAGCTCATGCAGCCGCACCGACGTGCTCTGGTCCAGGTAGTTCCAGTAGTCGGCGACATGGCCACCTACCAGCGGGACGCTCGCGATCCAGTCGGGCGGACTCGGCGGGCCCTGCTCGATGAGTTTCTGGCTTGCCGAAATCAGCGCCGACACGTTATCGGCAAGAGTAGCTCCGAGGATAAGAACCGGCACTACAATGATGGCAGCCAATAACAATGTGGCGAGCAGCGCTGACAGCGTCCGCCGTCCCCCCAGCACTGATTCGAGATTCAGAAATAGCGGCCAGGTCGTGAAACAGAGAATCACTGCCCACGCTGCCGCAGAAATAAAAGGACGCAGAACGAGCAGGCATAGCACTGCCAATACGACGACCGCCGTACCGCCAATCCACAACTCAACCTGGCTCCGCCCTCTTCGATCGCTTCTCTCATCATCCATGTTAGTGCTCGTGTAGCTCTTTTAGCATCTGAAGAACTTGCGGATTGCCCGGCTCCAGATCATCGAGACGCTGCGCATAGGTTAATGCTTTCGCGGGATCTCCTGACTGCTCCAGGAAATTCACCAGCACGGCAAGTGAATCGCGATCGTAGGGATGCGCCTTGATAGCACTCTCGAGCTTCTCGATCGCGGCATTCGTCTTGCCCGCGTCGTTCAGCGCAACCGCATAGACGTATGCATAGCGCGCGTTGTCCGGTTCGCCGCGCGCGGCAGCGCCCAACAAATCCAGCGCTTGGATACTCCGCTTCTGACGAACCATCAGCAGACCTAACGCCTCTTCAAGCGACGCGTCATCCGGCGAACGGCTGATTGCGTCCGTCAGCACCCGTTCACCCTCGGCGTCCCGATTCTGCGCCCGATACAGGTCGGCAAGGTTGACCGCCCCTGGCGCAAAGCTCGGGTCGATTGACAATGCCGTCTTGAGTTCTGCTTCCGCCTCGTCGAAACGATTCTGGCGCGCGTACAGCAGCCCGAGGTTCATGTGTGCCTCTGGACGGTCAGCATTCAATTGCTGCGCGCTGATGTACTCGTCGGTAGCGCGACTGAAAGCCGCGGCGACATCGGCGGGCAAATTATTTCCAGGAACTCCCGCAAGCACTTCCGCCGCTTCGATCCGCACGCCGCGAACAGGATCGCTGAGAAGAGGCGCCAACACGCTCGCGCTCGCGGATGGTTCAGTGTCGGACATTGCGCGCGCTGAAGCACGTCGCACCAGGGCGGATTCGTCGCCGACGCCTGCGCGGACCGCCTCGTCAGTCGGCGGTGGAGCGTAGTTCGCAAGCAGGGACAGCGCGGTAGCGCGCGCTATAGCCGGCTGTTCGGCGTCGGCGACCAATCGCTCGAGCGCTTGCTGCGCACCCGGCGATCCAGCCGTACCTGCGGCCAGCGCTTCAGCAAAACGCTGGAATCCTTCAGGCGCGTGACCGAACCATTTGTCCACTGTATCCGAGGCCCATTGGGCGGACTTGTCGGCGTGGCAATTCGTGCATGCGTTGGGAGTGCCGATCTTCACCGACAGGTCCGGGCGCGGAATGCGGATGCTGTGATCGCGCCGCCCATCGACAACCATGTAGGTGCGTGTCGGCATGTGACATTCGACGCATCGCGCGCCCGCCGATCCAACTTTGTGGAAGTGATGCGCCGGCGAATCGTACTTCGCGGCCGAATGACATTGCGCGCATACACCGTTGCCCTGGGCGCGAAGCTTTGAACCGTGCGGCTCATGGCAATCGCTGCACGTCACACCCGCATGAAACATCCGGTTCTGGATGAAAGATCCGTACTCGTAGTCCTCCTCCTTGATCTGCCCATCGGGGAAGTAGTGATCCTCGTCGAGCAGCGCGACGCGATAGTCGTCGCCCACCGGTTGTCCGTGTACGTAGTCTTCGTGAATCTCGCCGCGCCGCGCATGACATCGCGCACACATCTCGATTTCGCGCTCTGATTGACGAAGCGAACTTCGACGCGCATTGCCGGTCGCCGGATCGATCGGCCACGCCACGCCCTTGCGCTCGTTGAGCGCGATCGTCAGCCCCTCGGTCGCGTCGAGCCTTTGCCAATCGCCCTGCTTCTTCGCCCACGCCACGTGATTGGACCCCGGACCGTGACAAGCCTCGCACGACACATCGATCTCCGCATACGAAGTGGAAAACGTTCGCGTGCGAGCGTCGTAGTTCTTGCGCAAATTGGTCGAATGGCAGTCGGCGCACATGTAGTTCCAGTTCTGATCGATCCCCGTCCAGTGCCGCGAGTCCTGAGGAGTGATCTTCTGTCCGGGATACAAAAAGAACCATCGTTGGCCGCCAGCCTCGCGCGGACGGGTGTCCCACGCAATTCCGAGCGCCTGCAAACGTCCGCCCGGCATCGCGATGAGATATTGTTGCAGCGGGTAAACGCCGAATGTGTATCCGATTTGGTAGTCGCGTAGCGCGCCGTGGGGGCCGTCCGTGCGCACCATGAACTTCGATCCATCACGCGAGAAGCTCGAGACGACGCCATTGTTGTTAAAGCTCGCATGGTTGAAGTCACCCAGCACCGTGGAATCTGTCGCCGGCTGCATTGCGAGTTGATGATGCGAGCCGCGCCATCGATCGTTCTCACTTTCGTGGCATGTAGCGCATTCTGGCGCTCCGACGAATTTCGCCTCGACCGTCGGCCGCCTTGTCAGTAATGGCGTCGTGGTTTCGCGCATCCATCGCACCAGCAGAACGACAGCCGCAACCGACACTGCAACGATTGCAATCAGTGATACAACTCGCGGGGTCGGCGACTTCGGCGATGCTGTGCGCGGCTGCACCCCCGCCGCAGCCTTTCCGGTCGTTGCGGTGGTCGGCTGTTTACCGCGAGTCTTTTTCTTCTTGCTCAACGATCAGATCTCGGCGCGATTCGTTCCGGATGAGACCAAAGTCCAATTGCCGGCAGCCGTCAACGGTTTGTATTCTTGCCGCACGTATCGCTGCCAAAAGTACAGGGAGGGAAGTATGGGCTCGATCGCAATCACTCGCGCTGGATCTCAAGTTGGCGGCGCGATTGGCATCAGATACATCCGAACCGCGCCGGCGACCGAGGAGCGTATCAAAGTCGCGATAATCGAGGATGACGAGAGTCTGCGCCGCGCGCTTACATTTGAGCTCCGCACCGCCGGCTTCAAAGTCGCGGCCTACCCTTCGGCCGAAGGGCTGCTCGAGGCCGCCGAAGCAAGGGAATTCGATTGCATCGTCGCGGACATTTACCTGCCGAGGATGAACGGGCTGCAGCTCCAGGAAGAACTCATTCGCACCATTCCGCACGTGTCGATCGTTTTCATCACCGGCCGTGGCGATCTGTCACTCGGGATGCATGCGATGAGGAAAGGCGCCGTGGATTTCCTCGAGAAGCCGGTCGACGATCAGGCATTGATAAGTGCGATAGCTCGCGGCGCCGATCGCTCGCGTACGCGCCGCGCCGAACAATCGCAGCGAGTCGACCTTGAAGAGGTCCAGCGCTCACTGACATCACGCGAACGTGAGGTCTTCGCCCTGATAACCACAGGGTTACTTAACAAGCAGGTCGCCGCCGAACTCGGAACAACCGAGCGGACCGTGAAGGCACATCGCGCAAGTGTGATGAACAAGATGGGTGCCGGCTCGCTCGCCGACCTGGTGCGCATGTCGGGAATCCTGCAGATTCACTCCAGTTGAAGGCTCGGGCCGACGACCTCGCGGACCGTTCACTCCACGTGCCTGGGTTTGCTCGCGCGCTTCCGCTCGGCAACCGGCAGTGTGAACGTGAACGTGCTGCCGCGGTCGGGATTCGCTGTTGCCCAGATCTTGCCGCCGTGACTTTCTACGATTGATTTTGTGACGAGCAGCCCTAATCCCATTCCGTCGCTCTTGGTCGTAACGAATGGCTCAAACAACCGGTTCGCGACCGCGGGAGCAATCCCGGCGCCGCTGTCACGCACGCTTATTGCCACCCATCCGGTCCTCTCCTGGGCCGCCTTGATTGTTACGTCGCGCCGCTCCGACGCGCTCTCCGCGATCGCGTCGAACGCATTCATGATCAGATTCAGCACGCACTGCTGGAGTTGGATAGCGTCGCCGACGACTCGCGGCACAGAAGGTGCCACCTCGGTCCGCAGCGAGATCCTGCGAACCGCTGCCTCGCCGGCAATAAGTTTCACCACTTCGCCAAGCAGTGCGCCGACGCCGATGGCGGTTTTGTGCTCGTCGTGCCGCTTGAACATGAAGCGGATCCGCCGGACGATCTCGGCCGTTCGCTTGGTGTCTTCAATCGCACTGTTGACCGCCTCCAAAGCCATCGCAGGCTGCGGATTTCCCTGGCCCAGCAAGCGCGCGAGCCCGCCGAGATTGCTCAGTATCGCGCCAAGCGGCTGGTTGATCTCGTGCGAAAGCGAGGCAACCAGCTCGCTCATCGTATTGCGGCGCGACGCGACCCTGAGTTCGGTGCGAACCGCCCGCATTTCAATCACCAATTGCTTGCGCTCGATCGCGCTCCCGAAGAGGCGCACCGCAAGAGCCAGGTGATCGATCAGTTCGGTCGGCCACTGCCGCGCGGATCGGAACTTGCCGAAACTTGCCGCCCCGATCACCCGCCCGCCGGCCCACATCGGGATCACAGCTGAGGATTTCGGACCCCATCGCTCGACGAAGCGCCTCGCATCCGCGAGCTCAGCCGGGATTCCGTCCGCACGCGAAAACGTGATTGGTTTTCCTGCCATCACGCAGTCGATGGTCGCCCGGAAGAATTTTTGCGGATCGTAGTTCCGCGGAAATGGCGGAGAATCCGCTCGATGCCATGTATGCGTAGTGCGGACTGGTTTGTCGGGCGCGTCGCGCTCGTAAATGGCGCTTCGATCGAGGTCCAGCGCCTCGCAGATCTTGCCCAACCAGTTTTCAATTTCGCGGTCCACAGCATCAGCTGTCGCTCGCGCCATCGCCTCCGACAGCTCTCCCACCAACGATTCAAATCGTTCAACCTCGCGCCGTTCGCGCGTGACGCGCGTGGCTCGGTCGCGTTTATGCTGGATGGTGGCAGTAGTCGCTCGTCGTTGCATCTGCTGAATCGTGAGCCGCTAATTTGAGTTTGAAGTCTCGCGAAAGGTGCGCAAGGACCAAGGCGCAACAAGAAACGGTTCTTACAACGGCCACCATACAACAGCGATTCTCGTTAATGCGAGAGCGTTCATTGCCCCGATAGCAATGAACCAGAAGGTCACACAGATTTCACGGAGAATTTGCTGCCGCTTTATCGCGGTGAGTGGCCTTTATTAGGGCAAATTCAACTGATTCGGTAACGCCTTTCTAATCGCCCGCAGAAGAGTTTTTTCGTCAAACGGCTTGAGCAGGCTGGCGATCGGATGCGCATCGCGCATCATCTTTCTGGTTTGCGCGTCGTCGCGGCCGCTGATCAGAATCGTCGGCAACTGGCGACCCGACGCAGTCAGCTTCCCGCACAATTCAACCCCGGTCATGTTCGGCATGTAGACGTCCAACAGCAGGCACAGATCGCCGGTCGGAAGATCGGCGTTCAGGAAATCTTCAGCACTCACAAAGTCCAATACTCTGAATCCAAGGACAAGCAGTTGGCGTCGCAGCGCGTGACGAACTGACGCGTCGTCATCTACCACAATCACTGTGACTGTCGATTCAATCGGCAATTGACGCTACCGGCTCCGTGAGAGATAGACCGCTCATGGCACATGCGGTCCCTTGCGCAAACATTGTGCGCTGTGCGACGCTTGCCCGGCCATTGTACCAAAGTACAATATCTCCTCTTTGAAAAATCGACGAAGCTTGCCCTCGCAAGGAAGGTGCAAGAGCCGCCGCTTCTTGTAGTCCGATCGTTCCGCGCATCGATTCGCGCAGCGGCAAACCAAACGAATCTGTCCAGGGAGAAAATGAATCTTAATTCCAGAAGTATGAAGTTACTGGCAAGTTTTCTGTTCGCCGGATTGTTGCTGGCCGGGTGCTCTCAAACCTCGCCGTCCGCGCCAACTTCAGCCGCGCAAGCACCGGCTCAGTCGGCGCCGCCGCCGATGGCGGCCGTCCAACCCGCTCAGCCCGGCGCGGCGAGCGGGCAGTACGAAGAACCACCTATCGTCAATGTAGCCGACCTGCTGCCCGCTACACCGCTCTCGGGGCAAGGGTATTCGGTTCAACCACAAGCTCCCACTAACGGCGCGATGGGCCAGTACACCATCGTAGCCGATCCGAGCGTCTTTAATGACGACGCGGGTACCTACTACGTCGAGAGCCTCGACATGCTGAAGATACGGCTCTCCGAAATTCCTGCGATCGTAGCGCTCGACGGCATGAGCAACAGCAGCGTGTTTGCCAATGCGCTGGTGTCGAGCGCCGTACGACCGGTCGGCGCCGCCGCCAACATGGTGATGCATCCGATGGATACCGTCACCGGGCTGCCCAGCGGTGTCGGAGATTTGTTTGGACGCGTAAGTCTCGGCGCACAGCAAATAGGTTCGGCGGCCGTGAATTCCTTCGGCAGTGGGGAAGCCGCCAGTAAGGCCGGCAATGCTACCATCACTGCGCTTGGCTACGACCAGGTGCGCCGGCAGCTCGCGCATGAGTTGCATGTCGATCCTTACAGCTCCGACCCGATTCTCACCAAGAAGCTGAACCACGTCGCCTGGGTCATGTTCTCGGCCCGCATGACGGTCTCCGCGGCGATGATGGCGGTCCCTGGCTCAATGATCATCACGGCTGTCACGGTTACTAACGATCTCGTTTATCAGACACCGCGAGCAGACCTGATCATCCTGGTTCAAAAGAAGCTGAAGAGCTTCGGGCTGTCGCAGGAAGAGATCGTTGCGTTCAGCAGCAACACGGCGATTCCGTTGAGCTTGCAAGTTACGGCAGTCAAAGACCTCGAGGCACTCGGCAACATTCCGGGACGTCACCAGACCGCGGTCGCGATCGGCAACATGATGACCGAATACCAGGCGCGCTTCCTGGTTACTTCGCTGCACATGCTTGTTCAGTGGGGCCAGCAGCAGGCGCCTATCACCAGGATTCAGGCTCCCGGAGTGCTGGTTGGGCGCGATCAGAATGGCACGACGATTCTGCCCGCGCCGGTCGATTACCTGTCATGGACCCAGCGCATCGCGGGGTTCGCGACCGATCCCAATTTGATGGTGCATCACAATCGCGTTCTTTTGGTCAGCGGTGGTATGACACCGCTCGCACGTCAGCAACTGGGAGCCAGCGGCTGGAATGTACAACAAAGCGGACAACAATAGAGATCAAGTTTTGGTTTGCGAAACCTATTGAACTGGCGAGAGCCAAAATTACGGAGGAAACAATGATCAGCATGAGTCTGGGAAAGAAAATGGCAACCGTTATAGCAGCGACCGCTGTCGCGGCAGCACTGCTCGCTTCGGGATGCTCGACGACAGTCGAGAGTCAGCCCGCCGCGGCGAAGGCGCTGGAATCCGGCGGTCCCTTGCCGCCCGCCGTGACGAGTTTCTTCGGGGATGATGCGTCCAAACTGGCGCCTGGACCGGAGGGCGGCGCCGCGCTGGCCTACGTCAATCCGAACGCTCAATGGAGCCAGTACACCAAGATTCAACTGATGCCGGTTGAGTTCTGGGCCGCCGCCGATTCGAAAGTATCGGCCGCAGACCAGGCGACGCTGACTGAATACTTCTACAACCAACTGCAGACCAACCTGTCCAAGAGCTTCACCCTCGTCGATCAGCCGGGTCCGGGCGTTCTTACTTTGCGCGTCGCGCTGATGGACGCGACCACCGCTGTGCCTGGCCTTCGCAGCATCTCGGTTATCGTTCCGCAAGCGCGTGTACTCAACGGGGTGCAGTCTCTGGCGACCGGCAGCTACGCGTTCGTCGGCTCGGCAGAGGCCGAGATGAAGGCTACCGACTCTTCGGGTCAGTTGCTGGCAGGCGCCGTAGATCAGCGCGCAGGGGGCATGGGAATCAAGGGCGCGGCATCATTCCAATGGGGTGACGCGCAGAACGCGATGGACTATTGGGCACAGAAAATCCCCAATCGCATCCTGCAGCTACAAGGAAAAGCCGCACAGAGCTAGGGAACCCCGTTTAGTTTAAGGAGTGTTATATGCTCGGTTGGAAAAACAAATCTGTCGCAATTGCGCTGTTGGCAGTAGTGACTATGGGTTTGTCGATAGCGCATACAGCATCGGCTCAGGACAAGAAGCCTAACATCCTCGTCATCATGGGTGACGACGTCGGCTGGTTTAACATCGGCGCCTACCATCGTGGAATCATGTCGGGCAAGACGCCGAATCTCGACAAGCTGGCCTCTCAGGGCATGATGTTCACCGACTACTACGCCGAGGCGAGCTGCACGGCGGGCCGCGCCAATTTCATTACCGGCGAGTTGCCTATTCGCACGGGTTTGACGACCGTTGGCCAGGCTGGCGCTGACGTAGGATTGCCGGCGCAGGCCGTTACCCTCGCCACGGTCCTCAAGGCGCAGGGCTATGAAACGGGCCAGTTCGGCAAGAACCATCTCGGCGATCTGAATAAGTACCTGCCATGCGTACATGGCTTCGACGAATTCTTCGGCTATTTGTACCACCTCGACGCGATGTCAGACCCGTACTGGTTCGACTACCCGCAGGACTGGATAGACAAAACCGGTCCGCGCGATCTGACGCACTGCTGGGCATCTGACGACCGATGACCCGACAGTGATGCCGCGCTGGGGCAAGGTCGGAAAGCAGAAGATCGATGGATGAGGGTCCTTTGGCGCCATTTCCCGACATGAAAGACATGCAGAACTGGCAGGAAGGTCGCCAAGGCCAAGTACGACATGGAGACCTTCGACGACGTGCTGGTCAAGCACACCAACGATTTCATGGACAAGGCCAAGAAAGACGGCAAGCCATTCTTCATCTGGCACAACACCACGCGCATGCACGTCTTCACCTACATCCCGCCGAAGTATCAGGCGATGATGAATGCCAAGAACAACTACAATGTAGAAGAGGCCGGCATGGCGCAGATGGATGACAGCGTCGGCGAGCTCCTGAAGCATCTCGATGACATCGGCGAGGCCGATAACACCATCGTCATCTTCACCACCGACAACGGCGCTGAAGTGTTCACCTGGCCGGACGGCGGCATGACGCCGTTCAGAGCCACCAAGGGCACTGTCTTCGAAGGAGGCTTCCGCGTGCCTGCTATCGTCCGTTGGCCGGGACAATTCAAGCCGGGCCGGGTCGAGAACGGCATCTTCTCCGGCCTCGACTGGCTCCCCACTCTTTCGGCTGCCGCCGGCAATCCCGACATCACCGAACAACTCCTGAAGGGAGTGACACTCGGCGATCGCGAGTACAAGAATCACCTCGACGGCTATAACCAGATGGACCTGCATCAATGGCAAAGGACCGTCCGAGCGCCACGAGGTCTTCTACTTCGGCGGACCGCATCTCGGCGCCGTGCGTATCGATGACTTCAAGTACCAGTTCTATCCAGCAGCCATGGGGATGGCCTGGCGAAAAGGTCACGACCGATATGCCGACCATCGTGAACCTCCGACAGGATCCGTTCGAGCGCACGCCCGCCACGCGTGGCGAAAGCACTGAATGATATGGGAGGAGGCTATTTGAACGATTTCTATGCGCGCGAGTTCTGGCGCTTCGTAATGGTGCAAAAGTACATAGGACAGCTGGCGATGACGGCTATCGATTATCCTCCGATGCAAGCACCGGCGTCCTTCAACCTATCGGCAATAAAAGCTCAGATCGATGCGGCGATAAAGCAACACGAAGGTGAATAATCTCTAACATCCAAGGACTGCAGGCGGTGCAAAAACGCCGCCTGCAGTCAAACATCAACCACCTATCAAGGCGGCAAGAGAGAGTCCGATGCTGAAGCGAACCTCAGGCTCGAAGGCGGGACGGATCATCAGCCGGACGGTCGTGTCTTTCGCGGTGCTAGGTCTGTTGGCGTTGGCTGGATGCTCGTCGTCGGAACCTTCAGCGGCTACCCAAGCTGGCCTCGCGAAGACCGAGTTACATTTCGATATCAACGCGTGCCAGCCGATCGAGCCGGGTTTGTATAAGTGTCCGGCCGCTGACAAGCCAATGTGCAACCCCGACTATAACGGACAGGCCGAGTGTGTCCGAATCGGACCGAAGGGTAGCGTCTTCGTTCAAAGTGGCTACTAGCAAAGGCGCGATGATGGTGGCTTGATTTCACCGCGCTTTTGGGGCTGAATGCACCGTCGTCTCATGAAGTGAGGAAGGAAACCCAAATGCGAACGTTTGTAACTGTAACGCTCGGTCTCCTGCTTTTAGCCTCCGGATCGGCGCGCGCGCAGGGCGTCGTGCTGCCTCTGTCCGCGCAGGATCGGCAAAACATAACTGCGCAACTTGGGCCGGGCGTAGTCGGAACCGCATTGCCCAGCAACACCATAACCGACCCCACTGCTTATTTCCCGCTTCAGCAAAAGTCGCAGCAATTCCAGGTTGTCGCGGGGCCTCACGCCGGCACTGTGCAGACGCTTGGCCTGTGGCAAGCTCGGCGTCCCGGTGGAAGGAAAGCCTGGCGCTTTCAGATGACTCCGTCGCTGGCGGGTTTCATGCGCGAGAGCGACCAGGGCGACATCATCATGGCCGCCCTCACCGACTCCGGCGAAGGCGTCGTAGTTGTCACGACACCGGCTAATCCCTTCATCCCCAAGGGCATACAGCCTGGCCAGTCGCAGACCTATACCCAGCAGGTCTCGGTGAACTATCTCGACGACCCAAGCGATCAGAGATATTCAGGCACAATCAACGGCACCTACACCTACCTCGGCACCTACCAGGTGACTGTGCCAGCCGGCACGTTCCCGGCGATCCTATTCCGTGTCGATTGCGAGGGCAAAGTCGGCCCCGCTCACACACATAACACTGGGTATAACTTTTTCGCACCCGGCGTCGGAATGGTCGCGATGATCCTCGAGGAAGACGTGACCGCCTTCTGGCTATTCAACATCGACAGCACAACTGGCAAGGTACTACTGTCGAAGTGATCGCTCGAGTGGGAAGGGCTGTGCGGGAGGTATCTTCAAATGGTGCAGAGCGCGACCAATCGCAGTTTTGAGGCAGCATTGCGGACCGCATCGCGCGGAGTCTGCAGAACTATTTCTCTAGCCACAGCAGTCTTGCTGGCATTCATCACGTCCGCCCGCGGAGCCGGTATAGAGCTGTATCCAACTGACGCGGGCACGGCGGGCGCCGGACAAGCGGCTATAGCTGCGGACGCATCGACTGCAGCCTCCAATTCCGCCGGAATGACGCTACTCGACCGCTCGCAACTGATGACCACTCCGGGCGCGCTGCTGCCCTCGACCAATTTCGACGTTGCCAAAGAAACGACATATTCGGGCGGCGGCGGCGGCAACGCCGGCGTTTTCTTCCCATTAGGGTCGTTCTTTTACGTCCGTAACCTCTCCGAGCGTTTGCGGTTGGGTGTGGCGGTCTATTCAGACTACGGACTTGGCGGAGACTACGGCAAAACATGGGTCGGACGCTATTACTTGACCGAGGCCTCACTAATCACGGGCAAAGTCAACCCGTCGCTCGCCTACGAGGTAAACAACTGGCTCTCGGTAGGAGCAGGTTTCAGCTTTGGCGTCGGGCGCCTCACCTTTCAATCGAAGATTAATAACCTCGCACCGAGATCGCCGGACGGAGGCTATTCATTCGAATCGTGGGACGAAGCGTTCGGCGCGAAGGTTGGCGTCCTGCTCAGGCCGATTTCCAAGCTTCGTGTCGGACTCACCTATCAGTCGCCGGAAGACTACAAGTTCGGCTTTCGGCCATTCATAACAGGACTGGGCCCTCTTCTCAGCCGCGTAGGCAAGAGAATCGGCGGCACGAAATGGAACGTTCCTTTGACAGAGCCGCAGCAGGTCATGGGAAGCGCGGTCTACGAGGTCCTGCCCAAGTGGAGTGTGATGGGCAACGTCGGATGGCAGAATTGGACGCAATTCGGCGAGTTCCCGGTCGGAATCTCCGGAAAAAACACGCGGACTGTGACTGCCAACCTTCATTTCTCGAACACATGCCAAATCGCGATCGGGCAGCAGCTCCGGCTCGGCGAGAAATGGCTGTGGTCTGCGGGATTCGCTTACGACAGTTCCCCGGTTTCGAGGGCAAATCGCAATCCCGTTCTGCCTCTCGATCGACAGCTGCGATACGCCACCGGCGTACTGTATGAAATCAACCGCGATCTATCGGCTGGCGCCACTTGGGAGTTGATGGATGCTGGTCCGGGCCCCTACAGCGCGACGCGCGGTCGCGGCGGTCCGCTCACCCAGACCCTGCAAGGGCATTACTCGACGAACCTTCTGAACTTCGTCGCTCTCAATATCGTCTGGAAATTCTGATTTTCTCGTAGTACCGTTTTGAAAATGGACAAGCACATCAGCAAGCATCCCGAAACGCAGCATCTCGCCAGCGACGTAGTTCACTATCGCGAGTACAAAATTCTGCTGCAGCCCGATCGGTTCACCAGCAAGAACGGCTTCATCGAGTTTTGGGAGGCGGCTTCCAAGACTCTGAAGAAGCTCCACGTCAAGGTCGATGTCGACGATCACGCCTTCGACAGCCAGGTTCGGGAAGTGCTCTTCTACGACACTCCGCAGTTCGACCTGTACAACAACCATTTCATCCTGCGGAAGCGCACTTACTACGATCAGGGATGGCCTCGTCCAGGCCATGAGCTGACTTTCAAGTACCGGGCCCCGGAGCTGAAGGACGCCGCCGCCATCGACGTGCATCCGCAGTTGGGCGGGCACGACGAAATAAAGTTCAAGGAAGAGTTGTTGCTCGAGCGTGACCGCTTGGGCGGGATGCGCAGCGTCTATTCTCACGGATGCGTCCTGACGTCGCCCAACATCGAACTCGATCGCGGCATCGAGGACATCGCCCGCGCCTTTCCGACCCTGAAGAACATCGACATACGCCCACGGACCAAGATGATGCTGGTCAACAACGTGGCGGTCGAAGAAGTGCAGAACACGATGGGCGTGATCCACTTCGGCCATCATTTCAAAGGCAAGACGACGATCGCGATATGGCGCAGCCGCGCGCTGGAAAAGTCGCTCTCCGGCGAGTTCGCCTTCCAGTGCAAGTTCGACCGGCTCGATGAGGTAAGCAAGGAGTCTCTCGAACTTTCAGAAGAGTTCTACAAAAAGGTGCAACTCGATTGCGCGGAATGGATCAAGCTTGGCACGACCAAGACCGCGATGGTCTACAGCCTCGGCGCCGGCCAGCACGTAAAGAATCGAGAGTGAGTGGAGCGGGCGACCGGACTCGAACCGGCAACGTCCAGTAGGCGCATCCGCGCGCGTGAACAAGCGGAATAGTCACTATTTCAGCGCATTCACTTCGAGCGTACAATCCAGCGACATGTGGCTATTTCGTGCCAGCGAAAGACGCGCACTAGATGACGCTACCAGCGAGTTGCTCGAACGCATCCAGCGTCTTGAGCGCGAGCACGCGGAAATTCGCGCGCGGCTCGAAGGTGAGCACCGAGTGCGAATTTTCGCGGCGCAGATCGTCGGAGCGGCGCAGGCCGCGCCGGTCATCGGGAGCGCGGTCGAGAAATTTGCTCAAGCGATGAGAGCACCGCAACCGCGCGGACGCGCTGGCGGAATCGCGCGCGCTCGGCGCGCATGGCGTTACTTTGACGGAACGTTCATGCCGGAGTCGGAGATTTCGGAAACCTACATCGCTGAGTACGAGCGATACGCGCGTGGCGGTCGCGCGCGGGCCGCTGCCGCTACTCGATTGGCTGACGGCACGTTCGGACCGAAATGTGTTGAGTAAGACCGAAGGTAGATAGCGCCGCCGTACCTATTTTCATCTGCTAAGACAAACTTGCGAAAAAGCATAATAGTAGGTGCGGTATTTGGGCTGGTCGCTCCATTGTTGAGCATCCTCGTTGAGATGATCCCTCCAGGCCCCAATGATTGGGCCGCTGGCCCGTTGTGGCCAGGTGCTATCGCCATGATTTTTCTTGGTTTTGGAAATCCGCCATGGTTTGAGGTTGTAGCGTTTTTCGCAGTCGCCGTTCTGTTGAATGGATTGATATTTGCGCTGGTTGGAGCTTTCGTCGGACTTATCGGTGTCATCCTGTTTGGTCAGTCACAGTTTATCCGGCCCAACTGAACCATTGCCGAAAAATAGAGCGCGAAGAAAAGCGGTAGGTGCGCTCGCGCGCGCGACTATTCCCCTCTAACCACCTTTTCCCGCGCGAGGCGCTTGCCGCGAGTGCGTCCTAGCTTTGAGCGCAACTATCGGAAGCGGGCAGGCCTTCGGCTAAAGAGACTCTTGATCCACGGCCCGGCGAATTGCTCGCCGTCGAGTTCTGCTGCGAGTCGTGAGAGCGTGCCCGCTTATCGCGAGCCATCGCGATCGTCGCGATTTTCGCGACTTGCCGCTAACTGTTCGGAAGTACAAGTGAAAGGATGGAGCGGGCGACCGGGGTCGAACCGGCAACGTCCAGCTTGGGAAGCTGGCATTCTACCACTGAATTACACCCGCTCTGATGCGAGTCTAGGTGCCGACCTCTATACTGTCAATTCAACTCCCGGCCGCCTCGCCGACAGTAGATCTCCCGCGAATTCAAGCGCGCCCCGCCATTGACTTCGCCGCCCTCGATCAAAAAACTCTCCTGTATGGCTTCTTGCTCCATCATCACACACGCGATTGACACAGCTAGACCACGTCGCCGTCGAGCATTTCTTTCGCTCATCGCCGGAAGCGTCGCCCTCATGTCCGCCGGATGCTCTCGTCTTGGATTAAAGTCGAGCTCGGCGAGTCCTCCGACTCAACAGCAGTTGGAATTGTATGCACAACAGCAAACCGATCTCCGCAGAGACGTGAGCCATCCCAACGGAGAATCGCAGGAACATTGCGATCAATTGGCTGCGGCCGCACCGGGAGTCGAGGAGCTTCGAATAAATCAGGGCGCCGTCGAGAGCCGCCAATGGACGATCGTCGCCAATGGCTCCGAGCCGCAATGGACTTATCTGAGGGCGCAAGGCGGCGCCGCCGACGGCTGGGCGCCGAAGCCCGGCCTGGACAAGCTCAACTTTCAGCCGCCGCTCGAGCCTGCTCTCGCAACTCGCCCCAGCGTCTTCCTCGCCTACGCCCCGGTCTACAGCCTTAGCCCCGACGACCGTCAGAAATCAGCGACGGCTAGCGCGGTCTTCGGCGCCGCACAGGGAAACTTTACGTGGCGCGGCCGAAAGTACAGCTATACTCTGACGCCCGAGCTGCCGTGCTTTGCACGGCTGCAATGAGTCCGGCGATAACCGCATCGCGAAAGCTGACGCGCGACTTTTACGCCCGGCCGGTCCTACTCGTTGCGCGAGAATGCATCGGCAAAGTCCTCGTCCATCGCACTCCCGACGGCGTCGCCTCCGGCCGAATCGTGGAGGTCGAGGCTTATCGCGGCCCACTCGATCTCGCTGCGCATAGCGCGCGCGGGCTGACCAAACGAACTGCGGCGATGTACGGGCCGCCGGGGTACGCGTACGTCTACTTGCTATATGGAATCAGTTGGGCGATTAACCTTGTGACTACTGCCGATGGTGAGCCGCACGCGGTGCTGATTCGGGCAATCGAGCCGCTGCGAGGTCTTACTTTGATGACGCAGCGACGGCGTAAGCCGCCGGATTCCCGCGAACTGACTAACGGCCCCGGCAAACTGACTAATGCACTGGCTATTACAGGCGCCGACTACGGACGGGACTTGTGCGGCGCACAGCTCTATCTCGAATACTCCGACGTTCCCGTCGGCCGCATCGGCCGCTCGCCCAGGATCAACGTCGACTATGCCGGAACCTGGGCATCGAAGCCGTGGCGCTTTTACGAACGCGGCAATCGCTACGTCTCGGTCGTGCCGCGCAACTAGAGGCTCGGCGCGGTCCGCGCGCCCGCATCAGGCCGCGACACAACGACCACATTCTTGAAGGTTGCCACTGTCACTGGATACTCTCGCCGAATTTCGGCGGCCCGCGCAGGCGCCACAGTTGGAGAAACGATGACGACCCGTGGCGCATCGGTCTCAGTTCCATGGAACGGAAATCGAACTACTTGCACCGTGTCCCGCTCGGCCGCCGGAATGTAATAGCTGACGATATAGTACTCGTGATATGCACCGATGCGCCGTTGAGGGCCCGCATTAGCCAGTGCAGTAGCACATGCATCGCGCCAGCGGTGGTCTCCCAACCTCAGATCGGACGACACTCGTAGTATAGAGAGAATTAGTATTGCGGCGATTGCGGCGATACGGTAGTTCCGCGCAGGGAGATACTCAATCCCTATTGCAGTGAGTATAAACAACGGAACGAAAGAGGATATCATGTAGCGGGTCACAAGCATCGGTACTACCAGGTACGATCCCGCGAACAGAGCAATCGGCGGCAGCCCGATCCAGAGGATCAGCAGCACCGCTACATCGCGATGCGATCGCCACAGCCGAATCCCGCCGACGATCGCGAACAGCGCGAATAGCGGGAACGGCCAGCTGCCTAGCCCACCCTCGAACGTGGCCAGCGGCTCCCACGCCCCCGGCGGCTTGATCCACTCGTAGTCGCCCCGCTTTACGCCTTCGACTCCGTATCGCAGGCCGGCAAGAAACGGCATCAGCAACAGTACCGCGGCAACGATTGCGGCCCCCATCAGCCATGGGGATGCTGTTCGAGCCGCTTGGTTCCCTTGCGCAAGAGCAAGGCGCAAATAGATCATCCACAAGAGCTCGGCCCCAATCACCAGAACCGCGGTGAAGTTGATCGCCACTGCGATCGCGGAAGAGATCGTCAGACCCGCGTAATTCTCCAGTCCTCCGAGCCGCCTCGTGCGAAGCAGGAAGATCGCCTGCACCAGAATCCACGCCTGCATCATCGAATACATTCGCGCCTGGCGTGCGATTTCCACCGACGGCAGGCCCACCGCAAACAGCAGCGCACACAGGGCCGCCACCATGTAGATCTTACCTTGGTCGCTGTCGGTCGATCGCGCTGGACTCGCCGCCAGCATCACTTCCACGCCGAGGATGAAGACTAATACGATCGAGATGGAGCCGATCAGTGCCGGCAGCGCCCGCATCGCTGCTTCGCTCTCGCCGAACACCCGCATCCATCCGTGCTGCGCGATCTCATATATCGGGAACTTCCCCGAATCGAGCTGATGCTGCGTCCGGAAAACGTCGCTGACGCTATTCGCTGCCGACTCGGCCCATGAAAGCGACTCATCAATCGACAACTCGCGCGCGCCGAGCCGAACAAATCTAAGTAGCGTGCCGACTGCAACAGCCGTCAGCAGAATTGCTCCAGCCTGTGCTCGCCAGCCGCCCGGCAGAAAGTTGCGCTTCATAGCTCTGGAGGATGTGCGATTGGGAAATTGCGCAACGCCGCTGTTTCGCGTCTACTGTCCGTGATGCCGACGCCCGTGCGTAGCCCCTTTCCGATCGCAATGATAACCGACTTCGGCTATCGCGACCACTATGTCGGCGCGATGAAGGGCGTGATCGCGTCGATCGCGCCCAGAGCCACGGTAATCGACATCACCCATGGCGTCCCTGCACAATAGCATCGTCGCCGGCGCGATCGCTCTGCGCGAGTCCTGGCGCTATTTCCCTCGCGCACAGTGTTCCTCGCGGTCGTCGATCCCGGCGTCGGCACCGCGCGCGCGCCGATGGCGATCGAGACTCGCGCCGGCGCACGCTTCGTCGGCCCCGACAACGGTCTGCTGTGGCTTGCCGCGAGGAGGCGGGCATCAGGCGATCGTGAAACTCGACTTCGCCCCGCGCCATCGTCTCGCCAACGTGAGTGCGACCTTCCACGGCCGCGACATCTTTGCGCCCGCCGCGGCGTATCTGTGGCGCGGCGCGCCACTCTCCTCGCTGGGTCCTGCACGCTGAGTCGATGGCGTGACGCTCGGATCTGCCGCGTCCCGCGGAGCGGCGCGCGAGCTGCGCGGCGAAGTTATCTACGTGGACGGTTTCGGCAATCTGGTGAGCAACATCGACGCGTCACGCGCCCGCGCAGTTCGCGACTCGCTTTCGCCACAAATGCCTTTCAGTTAGGATCAACCGTGGCGCGGCGATGGAGATAGTTGACGCATATGGTGACGCGCCCAAAGGTGTTCCTCTCGCAACATTTGGGAGTTTCGAGCCAGCTCGAAATCGCCGTGCGCGACGGCAACGCCGCGGCGCACTTCGCCGCCGGGCCGGGCTCGATCGGTAACTCGCCGTCGCGGTCACAGGCCGCAATTAATCATGGATGAAATAGTCGATCTCACAAGGACACGCCAACCGTCCTGACCGAAATTCCGCGCTACCCTGCGCCTGCCGGAAGCCGGTCGCCCGCGCGCTCGACGCTCCGCGGATCCCGCCGCTTAACATCGGGCTGCTCTTGCTGACTTTGCTGACCACCACGCACCGCCGGCGCGTACATGGATGGCGAGGAAGTTCGGTCCTGCCATCCGTTTCACGCCCTGGGCGCGCTGACTTCAGGACTCTCGTTTTCGATTCCCGTTGATGATGATCCTGTTCGCGCACGAGATGGGTCACTACCTGACGTCGCGCTGCCAACAGCGTCGACGCCTCGCCTGCCCTACTTCATCCCGGCGCCGCCGTCGATTTTCATCATCGGAACCTTCGGCGCGTTCATCCGCATGCGCGAGCCGGCGCGCACGCGCCGCGTGATGTTCGACATCGGCGCCGCCGGACCGTGGGCGGGCGTGGTGTTCGCGGTGCCCGCCGTATCATCGGGCTGTATCTCTCCGACGTGACGCCGCTTGACAACTCCGCCGGCGGCCTCGAGCTTGGCAACTCGATCCTGTTCTGGGCGCTGTCCTATGCGGTGCTGCGGCGTCGATCCAACGACCGTCAACGTCAACCTTCAATCCGATCGCGTTCGCGGGATGGCTCGGGCTGTTCGTCACGACGCTCAACCTGCTGCCGGTCGGACAGCTCGACGGCGGTCACGTGGTATACGCGCTGTTTGGCCGCTGGCATCGGACGATCTCACGGCTGTTCGTGTCTCGTGCGTGCTGATGGTGCTGGTGCCGCTCGCGCTGGGCTGGCATTTCTGGTGGGGCTGGCTGCTCTGGGTGGTGTTGTCGCTGGCGCTGGGCCTGGGGCATCCGTCCACCGTCGATCGCGACACGCCGCTGAATCCGCGCCGCGCTCTCGCCGCATGGGCAACCGTCGCGCTGTTCATCGTGACCTTCAGCCCGGTGCCGCTTTCGTTCGTGCAGCCCGAAGCGCCGGTGCCGACGCCGGCATGAGCAGCCACAGCCAGGAAATAATCCACCACGTGCCGCATTACGAAGAAATGCTCCGGCAAATCGGCCGCGTCCGAATCTGAGCGAGGGAACCGAATTGACCGAAGCCGCAAGCAAGACGCAGCCCGAGCGCCCGAGCTGGGATCAGTACTTCATGACGATCACGCGCGAGGTCGCCGAGCGCTCGACCTGCCTGCGCGCCAAGGTCGGCGCGGTGATCGTGCGCGACCGCAGCATCCTGGCCACCGGCTACAACGGCTCGCCGGCAGGATTGCCGCATTGCACCGAGGTCGGATGCCTCATTTACGAATCGCGCACGCCCGACGGCGAAATCGAGCAGAACTGCTATCGCACCATCCACGCCGAGATCAACGCGATCTCGCAGGCGGCGCGCAACGGCGCCGCCATCCGCGACGCCGACATCTACGTCACGCACACGCCGTGCATCCACTGCCTCAAGGTGCTCATCAACACCGGCGTCCGCACCGTGTATTACGCGCGCCCGTACAAGCTGCACACCGTCAGAGCAGTTGCTCAAGGGCGCGAGCATCAAGCTGGTCGAAGTTCCCGCCGCAGAACCTCGCATGACATCTGTAAAGCCCGCGTGCGGAATCTGCGTGATGATCGATCGCATCAAGGCGGGCAGATTCCGCGATTTCGTCGCGGAGCTGGCGAGCTGCTACGTCATCCTCGGCGATCAGCAGTTCTACCGCGGCTACTGCGTGTTGTTCGCCAAGCTTCACGCGACCGAACTCTACTTGATGCCAACGGACACCGCGCGCCTGCTCTCCGACGAGATGCGCCTCGTTGCCCAGGCGATCGCCAGCCGTCGTCAAGCCGTGGAAGATGAACTACGAGTGCCTCGGCAACTCCGAACCTCACGTCCATTGGCATCTGTTTCCGCGGCAGGAAACGAACCCGACGAAATGCGACGCGGACCGATCTGGCTTCGCCCCGAATCCGAACGAAAGGTAACCCTCGACGAAAATGACCGCCGCGCACTTATCGGCATCCCTCCGCAGCCAGATCGCCATCCGCTTCCCCGATGCGCGCATCCCGCCGCCTAGCAAAATTCTCCGCGCGGCTTCAGCGCTCGCACTCGCTCGCCATCGCGCTTCAGCATGCAAGCCAGCTGGGCTTCCCGACGCGACCAGCCCAGCCGCTCAGCTCTACGCCAGCGATGTGGCAACTGCCACACGCCGTACAATCCCCACGAGATGACAGCCTCGATGTGGGACACGCAAGTCACGATGATGGAAGGGAAGATGCAGGCAGCCGGCCTGCCGCCGCTGACTTCTGACGAGCGCGAGGCGATCGTCGAATATCTGAAACGCAACGCCGGTACCCAATGATGTCGCGCCTGCATTGACTCTCCGACCCGGCTGATCTTAAGTGACCCACAGATACCGTGGCACTAAAAATCCAACGCGAGGAAATCATCCATGGCCCGAATTGTCAGACACGAAAAGAACGCGCCTTACGAAGTCGCCGAAGGCACCGAGCTGCCGATCTATATTTGCGCCTGCGGACTCTCGAAGAACAAGCCGTTTTGCGACGGCTCGCACAAGAAGACCCGCGACGAAAATCCCACCGACATCTACCTCTACGACGACATCGGCCGCGCCCGCGTCAAGAACGAATACTAATCGTCATGCGCCGTCTCCCACTGCTCTGCGCGATTTTCCTCCTTCTCACGATGGGAAGGGGTTAGGGGTTAGGTTTTTCGGTACCCACTCCAAGTTTTGAAACTCGACCAAGAGACTACGCGCGCCGACCAGGAACCTCCGCGCTCGCGAATGCGGCGCTTGACCAGCCTGCCGTTCCCGATTGGCTCGGCTACATCGCCGAGCCGCGCCACGCGTGGCCGATCCTGCTGATCTTCGGCGTCGCGCTCTATCTCGTAAATCTCGGCGGCTATCCGCTCTACACCAAGGGCGAACCGCGCGAGGCCGTCACCGTCTTCGACATCGTTCACGGCGGCGGAGTGATTTTGCCGCAGCGCGCCGGCGTCGAAATTCCCTCCAAGCCGCTGCTGATGCACTGGATGGCGGCGCTCGTCTCGATCGTCGCCGGCGGCGTCAACGAATTTTCCGTGCGACTGCCGTCAGCCGGCCTCGCCATCGCCGGCGTCATCGTTTGTTACTTTTACGTGCGCCGCCTGTTCGACGACGTGATCAGCACTCTATCGCCGCGCTCATCCTCGCCACCACTTTTCAGTATCTGCAAGCCGGCACCGGAGCGCGCGTCGATATGACGCTGACCTTCTTCATGGAGGTGGCGTTCTTCGAATTCATTTTGATGGCCGAGGGACTCACGCGCCGCCGGATGCTGCTCTACGTCGCAATCGCGCTCGCCGTTTTGACCAAGGGGCCCATCGGCTTGATTCTGCCGGGTCTCGTCGCCTTGATTTGGATTGCCGCCGAACGACGATGGGACTTCTCCGCGAAATGAATCTGATTCGCGGAGCGATCGTCGTGCTGATACTTGCCGGAGGATGGTACCTGGCGGCGCTGATCGAAGGCGGCCCGGATTTTTTCCGCAAGCAGGTTCTCACCGAGAACGTGCTCCGCTTCGCCGGCGGCGGCGATTTCCACGAGGGCCACATCCATCCCTTCTACTACATGGAACTCGCGCTGCTCGCCGGCTTCATGCCGTGGACAATTGCTGCTGCCAATAGTCGGCGCCGAGGCCTTGCGCGCGCCGCTTACCTCGATCTCGCGCCTCAAATATATCTTTCATTTGGTTCGCCGCGGTGTTGATTTTCTACAACCTGCCGCAGAGCAAGCGCGGCGTGTACCTGCTCTGCATGTATCCCGCATTCGCCACCTCGTCGCGATCTATCTCCGCCAAGGCATCATGCATCCCGCGACGGCGCGCATCTGCGTGCACTTGATCGCGCGGCTTTCCGGCTTCGCGATGCTGATGCTCGGCAGCGGGGCGCTGGTCGCGCTTTCGATGCTCGTCGCCTCGCCGACAGAAGTCGCAGACCTGCTGCAAGCCGCCGGAATCGCGCGCCCGATTTCTCGCACATCTTGATCTCGACAGTGGGCAAACACTGGATGCTTCGCGATCGCGATGACGCTCGCGGTCGTCATCCTCGGCGTGCGGCTAATAGTCACCCGCCCGCTGGTTGAACGAATCATGTTCGCAATCGCGGCCGCGATGGTTTTTGTCACCCTTGCGGTCAACGTCGTCGTCGTGCCGACCATCGCCAACACCCTCTCGCTGAAAGACTTCACCGATCAACGCAATGAAAGCCGTGGACGGCGGCACCGTCGGCTATCTGAACGCGCTCAACTACGACGTCGCCTTCTACAGCCGCCGCACAATTCCCATCGTCTCACAGAAGGATCCCGACCTGCCGGATTACCTGATCGCCTGGCAGACGCTCTTCACATCGCTGCCCGCGGCCAGGCGCGACCGCTTCGACATAGTCATGGCGAGCAACCCAACCTCGCTCGACGGCACCGACGAAATGCTCCTGCTCCGCCAGCACCCGGGCCCGCCAAAACAACCGCCCAAGCCCACCGACGACTACATCCAGGCCTCTGATCCCTCGCCCGTTATTTCACGGGAGAGGTTAGCTGAGGGTTCCGCGACTCATGCACAATCTCTTCCTAAGACAGCCTCTCCCTTCTAACGTCCCCAACCAATTTCACCAGCCGCGGCAACACCTCCGCCGATCCTCCGCGCAAGCTGACGTCGCATATCGGCGTAAGCTCCGATTCGTACAGATTCACTTCGACTAGCGTTCCACCGCGCTGTTTCACTTCGAGCGCGAATCCCGCCGCCGGATAAACCGTCGCCGAAGTTCCCGCCACGATCACCAGGTCCGCCTTCGCCGAATGCTCCGCGCACAGATTCAGCACGTCGATCGGAATCGGCTCGCCGAACGAAACGGTGTCCGACTTCAGCAACCCTTCGCATCGCGGACACGCCGGCGGCAGCGTCTCGAGGCTGATCGCGTCGCCATGAAACCGCGTCCGGCAATCGAGGCATCGAATCAAAGTCCAGTTGCCGTGGATTTCCGCGAGCGCCTTTTGCCCGGCCTGACGATGCAGGTCGTCGACGTTCTGCGTGATCACGAAACGCAACACCCCCAAAGTTTCCAGCTCCACGAGCGCGAGATGCCCGGGGTTCGGCTTCGCTACCGACAGCGGTTTGTAAAGCTCGTCGTTGCGCTTGCTTAGCCGTTCCTCCCAGGCCTTCTTCGGATCGGCCATGAAGCGCTGAAAGCCATTCATCGGCGGCTCGCCGTATTTGGTCCACAGCCCGCCCGGCCCGCGAAACGGCGGTATCCCGCTTTCGACCGACATCCCCGCGCCCGTCAGCGCGATCGCATACCGCGCCGCCAGGATCGTCTTCGCGGCTTCGCGAATTTCCTCGTCGCTTGCTCGCTCGCTCGGCTTCGTCATCGGGAATTCCCCCTCCGCTCAATAGTATTCGGCCTCGAATGACTAGTCTCCGACAACTGCGCTCTCCTCGATGGCCGGGAGCGTAGCACAGCCTTGCTTTTACGCTCGAAGTGGATTTGACGCTTACGCCCATCGCGCGCTAGTCAATCGTTTGTGGATGAATCTACGCAGTCAAGGTGATCGCGATCGAATCGCCCGCCGACATGCAGCGCGCCTGGGCGATTCGCCGCCGCGTCTTTATCGAAGAGCAGCAGGTGCCCGAGGAAATCGAAATGGACGCCGACGACGCACACGCATTTCACGCGCTCGCGCTCCTCGACGGCGTCGCCATCGGATGCGGCCGGATGGTCGAGCATCACGACGGCGAAGTAAAGATCGGCCGCATGGCCGTGCTGCCGGAGTATCGCAGAACCGGCGTCGGCGCCCACATCCTGCGTTTCCTCGATCGATCGCGCGCGAACCCGCGGATTCCGCAAAGCAATCCTGCACGCGCAACTCACTGCTGAAGGATTTTATCTGAAGGAAGGATTCACTCCGGTGGGCGGCGTGTTCGACGAAGCCGGCATCGCGCACCGCAAGATGGAACGCGACCTTTAGTTCGACAAGCTCGCGGCAAACTCTTCGATCACGCGCGCGACCGCTTCCGGCTTCTCGAGGATCACGTGATGATGCGCGCCGGCAATCGTTACCAGCCGCGCATTCGGATTCGACTCGCGCGCCTGCTCTGCGCCCTCCGCCGTCATGATTCGGCTGTGCTCGGCGCGCACCAGCATCGTGGGAATCGTGATTTCCTTGATCGTCTCGAGCACCGCCAGCCCGTCGCCGCCGAGAAAGCTGTCGCGATCGAATTTGAGCGTCCAGCGCCCTTCCTCTGTCCGCGCCAGACTCTTCTCCGCGATCTCGTGAAGTATGCTTCCTCCGGGATTCCGCCTTCCTTCGGCATCAGCCGAAAGCGCGCCTTCGCCGTCGCGAGATCGGGATACGTCACCACCGGCAGTGATTTCAGCCGCCGCAGATATCGATCGCGACCACGGCTCGACGTGACTGCTACGTCGATCGCCATCGCGCCGCGCGCAGCCTCCGGATGATTTCGCGCGAACGCCAGCACATTCAGCCCGCCCATGCTGTGACCGACAACGACCGCCTTCTCCGCGTTCGCCGCCACGTGCGCGACGAACCTCGCAATGTCGTTTGCGTAGTCGGTCGGCGAGTACGCCGCAGGCCGAACCCATTCACTGTCGCCATGCCCACGCTGGTCAAGCGCGAGCAGGCGGTACTCCGGCGCAATCGCGCGCGCCACTTGCTCCCACCACCATGCATTCGCCGAGTTGCCGTGCAGCAGGATAATCGTGCGACGCGCGTGAGCGTTCCACTCCAGGTAATGCAGGCGCGGCGATCCTTCGAGCAGATGGCTGTGCGGCGCTGTCATTTAAAATCGCTTACAAAATTCCGGATCACTTCGATAAATGCCGTCGGATTGTCGAGCATCACGTGATGATACGAGTCGTCGACCTCCGCCAGCCGCGCGTCGGGAAACTGCGCGACCATCTTCTTCGCCACCTCGCGATCCAGCAACGGACTCTTCGTGATCTTCACGATCAGCGCCGGGCATGCGATGCGATGCAACGACTTCCACACTCGCGACGGCTCGCGAATCATCGTGCGCCGATCGATCTTGTGCGTCCATGCGCCGTCCTCGTGCTGCTTGAAGCTGCGCCGCGCGACGTGCTCGAGGATTTCTTTCTTCGCCAGCGTCTCGCGCGGCAGCACCTTGAAATTTCGCGCCGCCTCGTCGAGCGACTCGTATCGGCGCGCCGGCTTCTCCGCGATCGACTGCAGAAATCTCGACCGCCCGTTCCGTGTAATCGGGCGGCGGATCGAGCGCAACGATCGCGCGCAACTTTTCGCTGTGCTCAGCCGCATACGCGAGCACGTTATGCGCGCCCATCGAATGCCCAACCAGGATCGGCGCGCCGAATCCCCACGTGTCGATCACTTGGTCCAGGTCCGACACGTAATGCCGCGAGCCGTACGCCCATTCATCCGCCCATTCGCTCTCGCCGTGCCCGCGTTGATCGAGCGCCAGCACGTGAAAATCGCCGACGAACGCCGGCGCTACAAAATCCCACCAATGCGCGTGCGCGGAACCGCCATGAAGAAACAGACATCGGCCGCTTACCTTCGCCGCCGTAGTCAAGGCAGTTCAGCGCGAGCCCGTTGGCTGATGAATCGATGCGCCTTCATCGGTCTCCCGAAATTTTTCATCATCTCGAATCGCCGCCGCGCGGCGCGCACATGATAGCTTTGCAGCGCGCGCCTTTCATGCCACCATTTAGATGCAAACTCCTGCGCACGACCTGAAGCTATGCGAGATCGAACCGCGCTGAAATCACTGACTCTCGCTGTCGTCCTGATGCTCGCGCTCGCGTCCTTCCCGTTTTCCGCGCGCGCCCAGGATGCCAATGCGGCCAAGGCCCGCGCGCTCGTCGATGCCGCAATCAAGATGAGCGACAGCGACGCCGCTGTAAAGCTGCTGTGGCAGGCCACCGAAATCGACCCACCCATGACGACGCTTACGTCTATCTCGGCCTCTACTACAACTCGCGCTCCGACTTCGACAACGTCGTCAAGGTTTATCAGAAGCTCATCAAATATCAGCCCAACCAGGTCAGCGCTTACCTGAATATCGGCGAGGCGTACATGTCATTTTCGCCGCCGAAGACCGACGACGCGCTGGTCTATTATCGCAAGGCCTACGAAATCGATCCCAAGAATACTTTCGCCGCGCTGAGAATCGGAGAACTGCTCGCGCAGAACGGCAATCGCGACGACGCGCTGAAGTATCTGAAGATTGCGCTCGCCGACAGCGCCAAAAATCCCACCGTCGCGTCCGAAGCTGAAAAGACTCTCAAGCAGATGGGCGCCCTCTGACCGCAGCGTTCCCCGCACTCATTTCTTTGACGGCTCGACGCGCACGCACTCGCGATATTTTCGCCGCACTCGAATAACTAAACGCGCGTATCCGATCGTAGATAGACAGTCTATTTGTTTCGCGTCGGGGATGGTGCCATGTTGATACAGCTCACTAAGGAGGGACCTGATGCGAATGCTCGAAAAGTTTGATTCGCTGTCGCTGCTTGTTGATTGCGGGCAATGCTGCCTCGGCCTGCCCGCCCGACTTCTCATCGTCGCGAATACTGCGGAAAAGGACTGAACGATGGCAATGCACGCGCGGGTTACTTTCGCGGCAACGCGCGGTCGAACAGGCCGGCGCCGGTCGATCGACTTTCTGCTCAGCAGGTGCTTCCAATCTGTGCAAGACGGCTACAACTTCGTCGCTGGCGCAAAGGATCGGCCGAATTCGTTGCGCAACACCGCCGCCATTTCGCGATAGAGGCTGCACCATGACGTCGAAATGTACCAGAGCAAACCCCAGGCGGATGCTCAGGCCGACGCCCGCCCGCTCCGCGAGCTCTTGCTGAACAAGGCGAGAGTGAGGAGCCGGCCGTTCAGGCGGTCAGGCAATGCCGCCGATCCCGGCGCGCACCGAAACATCGAACATGTGCGAACGCGGCGATCCTCATCGACCTCGCATTACTTGTGCTCAAACCCGAACCCCAACGCGCTGACCAACGAGGCGGTCCATTTCGGCCACTGGTAGACTGAGTAAAAGCAGAATCGACCTCAACATCTGCAGGCTCTCCGTCATGATCAGCAGTTGGCCTTCGAGTCCGGCCTCGCGATGCACGCCGATTTCTGCGACTTCCGGCAGCGTGACGATTTTCTGGAACGCCGCGCGCGACGGATATTCCATGATCGCCGCCACGTCCCACATGTCGCCCACCTCTCCGATCACGAGTCCCGCGATTCTGCCGGTGAACAGAATCCTGCCGCCTTCGCGCTCGACGATTTTCGTCATCTCGCCCGCATACCGCATGTACGCTTCGCGCCCTGTGATGTTCTCAGCGCGCCCGTCCTTGTACACCGCCTTCTCGCGGAACTTCAGCAGGTTCAGCATCGCGATCGGCTTCGTTGACGCGTCGCTGTCCCAATGCCTTGATTCCTTCGGCGCTCGGATAAACTGCATTTTCAACTTTCATTTTTTCTCCCGTCATTTCGTTGATGCGATAAACTTGTCGATCACGTCCGGCGATCTCGTCCGGCTTGTCTTCCTGCAGAAAATGTCCAGCATCCGCAATTGTCACGTGCTTCTGTCCCTTGGTCCCGGGAACGCGATTCTGAAAAATCAATCTCGCCGCCCTTCGTCACCGGGTCTGAGTCGCTGAACGCAGTCAGAAACGGCTTGCTGAACTTCTCCAGCACCGTCCACGCGAGCCTTGTTCTCTGCCACCGATCCGTGCTGCGGAGTAATCGGCACCAGCGCAGGAAAGCGCCGCGCACCCGCTTTGAATGATTCGTCCGGGAATGGCGCGTCGTACGCCGCCTTCTCAGCCTCGCTCAATCCGCGCCTGGCTTCCCATGCCAACGATCTGCCCGACTGGCAGCACCGGTATGCTCTGGCTGAATTCCAGCCATTGCTGGAACGCCGCGCTGAATCCCTCGCCAGTCGGCAGCCCGGTATTCGCAACTACGACGCGCGCGAATTTTTCCGGAAACGCGGCCACCAGCCCAAGCCCAATCAAGCCGCCCCAGTCCTGGCAGAACAGCGTGATGTCCGTGAGGCGCGTCGCCGTCGAGCCAATCGCTCATCCATCGCACGTGACGCTCGAAAGTGTAGTCGGACTGCTCGCTCGGTTTATCCGAACGGCCGAACCCCACCAGATCCGGCGCGACGACACGATGGCCGCGCGCGGCCAGGCTCGCGACAATTTTGCGATAGAGAAATGACCACGACGGCTCGCCATGCATCAGCAGCACTGGCGCGGCGCTCGCGATGACCTTCGTCCAGGTAATGAATCCGAATGCGCGTCCCGTCGGCGTCGTTGATTTCGCAATAATGCGGATCAAATGTGAAGTCCGGCAGATTGGCGAATCGCGCCTCTGGCGTTCTCAGGATTTTCAAAGCGCACCTCCTTCAAAATTAGTTGGCCCAATACACGTACTCGTCATCAGGATGGTCCGGAAACGACAGCGGATGGTCGATATAGATCGGCCCTTCGAGCAGCGACGGCCACAACGGCTTCGCTTGCTGCCGATCGATGCCGTCCAGCACCTGCACCAGCTCCTTGACCTTGTCGGGTTGACTCGACGCGAGGTTGGTATGCTCGTACGGGTCGCGTTTTCAAATCGAACAGCCACATCTTGTCCGGCCGCGCCGAGACTTGCAGCTTCCACTCGCCATCGAGCAGCGTCTTGTACGAGCCCGAGCGCCAATAGAGCGTGCCATGCGGGGTTCCCGTGCTGGCGCCCGTGACAAACGGAATGACGTTCACGCCGTCCATCACGCGATCCGTCGGCAGCGGTGCACCGGCCGCCGCCGCGACGGTCGCGAAAATGTCCGTGTGCGCAATCGGCAAATTGAATGTCGCGCCTGCCGGAATCTTCGCCGGCCATCGCATGAAGAATGGCACGTGGATCCCGCCCTCGAAAAACGTCGCCTTCCAACCGCGGTAAGGGTGGTTGATATATCGGCAATCCGATGTAATTCGCGCCGCCGTTGTCGCTGGTGAAAATCACCAGCGTGTTCTGGTCAAGCCCGTTGGTTTTCAGCGCCGACATCACATGGCCGACATTGCGATCGAGCGCGCGGATCATCGCGCCGTAAACGCGCAGGCGATGATCCTTGATCTGCGGCAGACGCGTCGTAGTCCGACTTGAGCGCCTGCAGTGGAACATGCGGCGCGTTGAACGCGAGATAGATGAAGAAAGGGCGATTGCGATTGGCTTCGATCGCCTTGACCGCTTCGTCGCCAAGGTAATCGGTCATGTACTCCGACGGATAAAATCGATGGCTGCCGTTGCGCGTCACGGCGAACGGCAGATTGGCCCACAGGAATTTGTCGATCGGATCGAAATCCTGAACCGAATTCTCGACCTCCGGATCGCTCGCACGCAGATACATCGACGCACCCGCCAAAAACCCGAGCGTCTCGTCGAAGCCCCGATGGTCGGGCCGCGCCGCATCGGTCTCGCCCAGATGCCACTTGCCGAGAAAACATCGTGTGGTAGTCGCGAGTCTTGAGCAGTTGCGCGATCGTGATTTCGCTCGTCGGCACCGCCTCATCCGCCATCGGCGGCTCATGACTCACCAGTTCCTTGTGAAAAATCGGCTGGTGCTGGCCGTAGTCGTACATCGAAATTAGCCGCTCGAATGCCACCGGCGCGGGCGTGAACTCGAACCCGAACCTCGTCGCGAAACGCCCCGTCATGATTGCCGCACGCGACGGCGCGCAGGTCGCGTCGCCTGCATATCCCTGCGCAAACGACACGCCCTCGTGCGCAATCGCGTCGATATTCGGCGTCGGCACCGCGCCGTCCGACGACTCCGCCGCCGTTTACGGTGATGTCGTTGAAGCCGAGGTCGTCCGCGAGAATGACGACCACGTTCGGCGGGCGTTGATTCGGCGGCAGCGGCCGCGACCGCAGGTCCGCTCTCCCACGTCACCGGATGATTCGCCTCGATCGGATTTTGATGCTGAGAACGAGACCCGGAATGTAGTACCAGTACCGCTGAAACAGTATCCAACCGACCGCTGCCACCACGACGGCCGCGACGATCGCGACCCTGCCCTTCGTTCCAATTCGCATCGATCATCTTTTCCTCAGATTTCATCGCGCGCTGGAGCCGTTGCCATTTGATTCGCGCCGCTCGATCGCCGCCAGTAAATCCATCCAAGCGCGATCCATAGAACGGCAAGCATGACCGGAGCGCCGACCATGCCGGGCGGATGCCCGGGCGGCGGTTTGTAGAACACCAAAATTATTTCCGCCAGCGGTCTGCTCCAGCGCGTGGAACCAGAGCAGCGGTATCGCGAGCCATCGCGCGCGAAACGCGACGATCAGGTCCACCACTCCCAGTGACAGCTGCTCGATTCCCATCACCGCGAACAGAAAGACGATCGTCTGCCGCGCATGGCTAAGGTCGAAGCCCGCGATCACTCCTGCGCCGCCATCGGGAAGAAACGTGTGGACACTGCCGCGAAACAGGTTGAGCACACCGATCAGCGCCACCACGCACCACGCGACCGGCTCCACTTCCCGCGCAGATTTCGAGGACTCGTTCATCGTACTGCACCTTCTCATTTCCCAGGGCGGCCCGAACGGACGATTTAACGCAGGCCGCGGCGGCGCCTTGTAGCTCGGAATCTTGCCTGCCTTGTCGACGTAGTCGGCGAAGTAGGCGCGAATCCCCGCACGCTCGAGCATCGTGTCGAGCGCATCGCTGCGAAACTCGACATAGCGCGCGAGCAGTGTCGCGCGTGCTTCGGCCAGAAACGGCGTGACCGCGATTTTCACGCGGGGCCCACTCGCAAATGCGATTTCTGCCTGCCCGTCCACCGCAGCGAGGCTGACCCACGGCAGATAAAACCGCCCGAGTTCGGCCAGCACCGCGATCAACGTCTCCGGCACTTCGCCCGGCGCGATCCATTGACCGAACTGCTGATCCTCGGGCTCCATCAGGCGATGAGTATGCGCGACGATCGCGGGCGCGTCCGCATCGACCCATCGCCGGCACAGCGGATCGTTGATGAAATGCGCGGCGTTGCCGCCGAAGAACGCAAAGTCCGCCAGCGACGGACGCGCACCCAGCAAATATCGATGCGCCCCGAGATGCGCGCCGGCCACGCGCAGCCACGGCCGTAGAATTTCGCCAATCCACGAATCGATATTCGCAGCCGTCACGCCAAAGGGCTCGCACGTCGCGGTAACGTGCGCCTTCACCACCTCGTAGGCCTGGTCGCCAGAAACCTTCACCTCATGGGTGGCGTCGCGCGCCAGTTCCCATCCGCCGACGCGATGGTTCTCCTCGTAGAACCACCTCGATCCGACCGCCATCCGGTAGAACCACTCGTCAAGTGCGTCTTCAAGAACGTAGTCGACAAACCGGATCACCGGATCGATCGGAAGCACCGGCGGCTCAGGAAAACGCAGCTCCAGGTGATGAATCATTGCGGTCGTATCCCACATGAACTCGCCGGTGGGCGTCACCACGACAGGCATCGCGCCGGGCCATCCCGCGTCGCGCGCCGCGCGATTCCCGCCCGCAAATCGTCGCAGGAGAAACGGAATACCTTTGTAATCGAGATAACCGCTGAGCTTGCGCGTGAAATAGGATTGCGACATCCCATACACGCGATATCTGTTTTGCATCGATTTCATGTTCGCACGCAAACTATTGGCACTATGAATGCCACTTCTTTCCCAAACAGTCAAGCAACGCTCCGCCTCCTTAACTTGCCAACAGGGACGAAGTCCCGCATCTTTCTTTCATCACTGGGTGCAGGGGTCACCCCTGCCCAAGGAAGCGTGAAACCCACGGAGGGGTTTCACATTCGATAAAGTGAATTACTCCTTGCACTGACTCCACATCTGCGACGGCGCGTTGTCATACTCGAATCTCAAGCACGGCACCGACGCACATGCATTCACCAGGTCCGCCGTCGGCGGCACATTCGCATTCTTCATCAGCCACAGATTCAGCTCATTGACCATCTGCGGCCCCAGCCCGTTCAGCTCCGGGACGACGACGATGTAGAGCGCATCTTCCTCCCGCCGCGCCGTTGACCACGACCCCGGATGCGCCTTCGAGGGAAATGCTTGCATCCTGCGATGGGTCTTCGGGCCTTCGACGACTTTCCAGTTATTCGCGATCTCAACTGCCAGATGCCGCGGGAACTCGTCAATCAAATCGCTGACATCGGTGTCGCCCGGCCGCTCGACGCCAACCGCGCACGCCCGCACCTCGCCCCAGTAGCGATCGATCGCGTCCCCGCCAGTTTCTTGCCGTCCTCGGTCTTGTACTGTCCATTAGTCTTAACGCGAATCCCCGTTGCTGTAACCAGGTCCGCCGCAAACTCCGACGACGACAACTCAAGCGGCCGCTTCCCAACTTCCGCGGGAGTACCTGTGTTGTTCTGCGGAGAGTAAGGCGACTGCGTCTCGCACGCCGTCAGCGTGCCGGCGACCCCAACCGCAAGAACCACCGCCACCACCCACCGCATCAGGCTCAAACAACCCCGTCGCGCTTCAGGCCTTCGATCTCATCGGCCCCGATTCCGATCGACGCGAGCACTTCCGCCGTATGCTCGCCCAGCTCGGGCGGCCTCCGCATCGGCCGGCCGCCTTCGGGCGCATCGGACATCTTGATCGGGGTGCCGGCAACGCGGATCTTTCCGCGAGTGGGGTAGTCGCTCTCGATCAGCATACGCCGCTGAGCGGTTTCAGGATCGGCGATCACTTCCTCGACCGTCCGCACCGGCGCGCACGGGATTCCCGCTTCTATCAGTCTTTCGACCATCGGGTCACGCGGCTGCGCGCTCGTCCATTCGGACACGATCGCATCGAGTTCGTCGGCAATCTTCAGCCGCGCGCCGTGATTCTTGCAGCGCGGATCGTCGATCAATTCTTCGTGGCCCATCAATTTCGCCAGCGTGCGCCAATGCGCTTCCGTCAGGCAGAAGATCAGAATCTCGCCGTCGCGTGCGGGATAGACGTTGGTCGGGCACGCGCCCCAATGACGATTTCCCAGCCGCTTGAACTTCATCCCCTGCAGCGCGGGCGCGACGGCACTCGTCAATGCGGGAATAGCCACGTCGAGCATCGCGACCTCGACATGCTGCCCTCTGCCCGTTTTCCCGCGATGTATCAGCGCGGCCAGGATCCCGCTCACGAGATGGCTGCCGGTGCCCATGTCGATAAACGTCGCGGACGTTTTCACCGGATGGTCGGGGAAGCCGGTGATACTGATAAATCCCGACGACGCCTGGATCGTGTTGTCCATCGAGCCGAGCTTCGCGTAGCGGCTATCGGCGCCGTAGCCCTTGCCCGAGGCGTAGATCAGCCGCGGGAAGCGCGCCGCGATCTCATCGTAGCCGAGCCCGAACGACTCCATCACACCGTCGAGATAATTCTCGACCATCACGTCGGCGTCCTCGAGCAGCTTCAGCACGATTTCCTGCCCGCGCGGATGCTTCAGGTTGAGCGTCACCGAACGCTTGTTCGCATTGAGCATCAGGAACGAGTAGCCCGCGCCGCCCGGCGGCAACTCCGGCCGCCGCAGACTTCGCCCGTCTTCGGCGGCTCGATCTTGATGACATCGGCGCCCATCGCCGCGAGTTGCAGCGTGCAGTACGGCGCCGCGTAAATCTGTCCCAGATCGATCACGCGGATTCCTTCGAGCGGCAGACTCATCGTTGGATCCTCATCGCAGAAGCGACCGCGCGATCACCATCCGATGCACTTCGCTGGGGCCTTCACCGATTCGCCGGATGCGCGCCTCGCGATACCATCGCTCGAGCGGAAACTCCTTGCTCACGCCATAGCCGCCATGAATCTGCACCGCGCGATCGATCACGCGGCCGAGCACCTCGCTCGAATATAGCTTCGCGATCGACGCCTCGGTGCGGAAATCCTCGCCGCGGTCGGCCTTCCACGCGCCCTCCCACGTCAGCCACCGCGCCGCGCGCAGCTCGACCTCCGAATCCGCCAGCATCCACTGGATCGCCTGCCGCTTCGACAGCAGCTCGCCGAAGGTGCTGCGCTGCTTGGCGTGATCGATCGCCATCCTCAGCGCCGCCACGCCGACGCCGACGTTGCACGCCGAGTACGGAAAGCGCAGCCGCGTCAGCAGATCGAGGCACAGGTTCAATCCCTCGCCCTCGGGCCCAAGCCGCTGCTCTACCGGCACGACGCAATCTTCGAAGTGAACTTCGTTGGGCAGCGCCGACGTGCGCAGACGTATGAACGGCCGCGCGGTGAACCCGGTGTCCCCTTCTTGATCATGAAACACGGTGATTCCCTTGCGGCCCGCCTTCGCGTCGGTGCGCGTGAACACGACGCCCCACTCGGCCTCATGCGCATGCGAAATGAAAATCTTGGTGCCGTTCAGCACGTAGGTATCGCCCTGGCGAACCGCCTTGCACTGAATCGCGCCCGCCGGATCGGAACCGCCCGACGGCTCGGTGATCGCAAAGAACGTATGCCACGCATTCTTGATCGTGCCGCCGGCGTAATTGCGCTTCTGCTCCTCGGTGCCCGCGTAAATCACCGGCGGCGGCGTACGCCCGAACACGCCGCACCCGGGTTGTAGAGTCCCATGCGATGCTGCGCCATCTCCTCCGTCAGCACGCACATGTCGAAGGTGCCGAGGCCGCCGCCGCCGTACTTGTGCGGCGCGCCCATACACCACAGGCCGGCGGCCTGGTTCTTGCGCGCGATACGCCAGTAGTCGTCCTCTGGAATTTCGGCCGCGTCAGGATCGCATTTCGCTTCGATCGGAATAATTTCCTCGCGGATTATCTTCCCCACCTGGTCGCGAAGCGCGCGGCAGTTCCGGCGAAAGTACGAATCCATTGTCGGTGTCCATCAGAACAGTTCCTCCGCCGGTTTTCCGTCTCCATCGAGCGCGCGCTGAAGTCCGCGAATCCAGAACTCGCGAATCCATTCGAGATCGTACGCGCCCCACGTCCCTTTGATTTCCGGATCGATATCGCGGATGTGCGCGATCGCATCGGTCGACTCTCGTGATCGCAGCCGCGCCCCAAATCTGGCGATGAACTCCCGTCTGTTGCGAGCGCCCCGAGGTAGTCGGACATTCCCGCCATCACGTCGCTGCTGTAGCGCCACAGTTCCTTCTCGGCGTCGGCGAGCCGCGTATCCGCGCTCGACGCGATCTGATCGGCCGCCGCGATCGCCTCGTTGAACGATCAACGCCGCGTCGTCGACAGCTCGAGCGTTTTCGCGCCGCCTTCTCCGCCGCAACGATCGGCCGCATCACGTCGCCATAGTCGAGGCACAGCTTCGGACGCACGCTCGACCGCGTCATACGCGCCGGCCATCTCTGTAGCGCATCCCGGATGCCGGCCGCTGCGATATCATCCAGCGTCGCGCCTGGATCGAAATCGGGATCGCGTGTCGCGCGTGACGAAGGCTCGATGTTCACCGGATAGGCCATCACGCTGAACGCGCCGAAAGTCAGGCACGAAATGCTCGCGATGCCCAGCCGCCGATACGCGCGAAGATCGCGACGCGACGATCGACGGCATCGCGAAGCCCAACCCGCCGAACAGGATCGCGTCGGCGTAGTACTCGAAGATTGCGCCGCGGCCGTCGAAGATATCGATGTAACGTTTCAGCGATTCCAGGTAGCGCGGATTGATCGCGCAGGCCGGAGTCGTCGATCGCATGGCTGTAGCATCGCTCGCGCGGCGCCCATTCGAACCACACGTTGTCGAGCGGCTTCAGCCCGGGATCCGGCTCGATCGTGTCGTGATAGGCGAGATAAGCGATCGGCGGCGCCTTCGCGTCGCCAGCGCCAGCGCCAGCCGCAATCGCGTTGACGACCTCCATATACTGAAGTTGCGGCGGCAGCTCGCGGCATTGCGCCGCATCGGCACCACGCGCCGCGCCACACGTCGGCGCCCCAGATGTGCAGCAGCGCGATCTCGGGATGGTCGCGCACATAGGCGAGCGCGCCCTCGCGCACGAGAGCGAGCGCCTCGGGATTCGACACGCACAGGTTTCCGCGCGCCGCGCGCACGCCGTCGTCGCCCGCTGGAAAATATTCCGGATGCGTCGGCGAAGCGATCGCGCGGCAGCAGTTGCTGCAGCACGTGACCGCCGTACTCGACGCCGATCCCGTGCCCGCGCAGCATCGGCGTGATCTCGTCGATCTTGAGCCGCGTATCGTGCGCGTGGCGGATGTATGAGAACGCGTTGATGCCGCGACGCGCCATCCACGGGATGAATTCGCGGTCGTGCCGCAGATGCAATTCGAGGCGGTCCGGGAAGTTGTAGTTCCAGGTCATGATGTCCGAGACGAACGCGCGCCGCTTGAACGCCGGCGTGACGCTCCACGGTTCGATCGCGGCAAGTCGCGCGATCTCGATCTCCGGATACGACGCCTCGACACCCGGCGAGAACTTCGCCCCAAGCTTTTCGAGCAGATTCGACCCCGCGTGGATCAGTCCCCGCTCCGTCCCTGCGCGAATCCCGATCGATCCACCATCGCGCGACACCTCGAAGCTATCGCCGTCGAGCGCTATTGCTGATTCGGAAGCGGCAGTCGCGTTGTCGAGATCAATTCTGATTTCAGTTTGCGCAATCGACGCGTCGGAGGAAAATCCGACTTCGCTTCCAATCATCGCAGTCAGTCCGCTCGCCAAATCGCGAGCGGCGAGCGTCGCGACTTCGCCGGCAGTGGCACTGAACCTGATTCGCGGTGCGATGACGCCTTCTTTACTCAATCTTGTAGAACTCCCGACGCGCTCGACCCGTCGCATTTCCGACAGTTCGGGAATGATAACATGCGCCCTACGCTTTAGTAGCGCACCCGCACCGTCGATCGAAATGATAGGACGCAGCTCGGAAGGTCTAATCAAAGCCTCGCACGGGGAAGCCCTTCGAGCTATCGACCGGGCTGGAATTGGAAACTAAATTGGCAATCCCCGTTTCTATTCCTCAATCCATACAAGTAGGAACAGATGGCAAACAACACTGCGCGTGTGTACCGGTCAGATGAAGGCTTCCTGCGTCAGCTCATCGATCCTCTCTTTAACAAGCTCCCGCTGGACCGATCGCCTGACGTCATTGCATCACCTCGAAGCGAAGTCGAGGTGGTGGACTTGATGAGGGAGGCGAGTCGGCAGGATTGGAAAGTTGCCGTTCGATCCGGCGGTCATAGCTGGATCGCTTCTTCTGTGCGATCCGGCGGGCTGCTGTTAGACATGTCCGCCTTCAAGTCGATCTCAATCGACGCAACGACGCGAACAGCGACGGTGGGCCCCGCCGTCAGAAGTGCAGAACTCGTCAAGGCATTGGCGGCCGAAGGACTTGCCTTTCCGGTCGGTCATTGCAGCACTCCGGGGATTGGAGGCTTTCTCCTGGGAGGCGGCATCGGTCTGAATTGGGGCCATTGGAAGCCAGCGTGCTTCTCGGTTCGGAGCGTTCGCGTCGTCATGGCCGACGGCCGGCTCGTGGTGGCGTCGGAATCGGAGAATTCTGAACTTCTGTGGCTTGCACGCGGCGCTGGCCCCGGATTCCGAGGCGTGATCACTGAGTTCGAGCTCGAATGTCAAATCCGCCCGGCCGATACGCGCGCGTCCTCCTGGCTCTTCGACCTCGACTCGCTCAACGAAGTCACGCGTTGGGTTGTGAATGCGTCGCGAAACCTGCCTTCGAATGTCGTGGTCGTCGTCTCCACTCTTGGACCTGAGCGACCGATGCTGCCGCCCAATGATGGTGTCCCATCGTATCTGGTAGGCGTCACCGCAATCGCCTATGTCGACTCAGAGGAGGAGGCTCGCGAAGCGCTCAATTCGCTCAGCGAAGGTCCTGGCTGCAGCTCGGTCTTTCAGAGTGAACTGGACCCCGTGCCGTTTGAAATGCTCAACAGCGTTATCGACACAACGTTCCCGAAGAACCACCATTATCTGGCTGACACTTTCTGGACCCCGCAGGACGTGCATGGTGCCATGTCGATGCTCAGCGAGTTGATCAGGGAGGCACCGTCCGGAAAGAGCTTTGTGCAAGCTGTCATGCCGGGCCATGGCGCGGCTGGACAGGGTCTTCCGGACGGCGAGGCAGCCTACTCAATGGACGAACGGACACTCATATGGGTGTACGCCATATGGAAAGAAGCGGCTGATGATCAATCCAATCGTGATTGGATGAAGGATGTAGTGGCAAAGCTTGATCCGATCAGCAAAGGACACTTCTTAAGCGAGGCCGATTTGCACGTTTCACCGCAACGGGCATCGCGATGCTTTTCGCCAGTTAACTGGCAGCGTTTAGTCGATCTGAGGCGACAATTCGATCCTCGTGGAACCTTTCACGGATTTCCAAGCTAACACTCATTGGTCTTGATCGTTACTGCTATCGTCACCATTGTTGTCGTCTCGGTCGGTGCTGGAACGATCGACCGTGACGGGAGGTTCCTCGTGCTTTTTGTGGATCAGGTCCAACCTGACGTGCAGTTGGCCGCACATATTTGAATAATCCTTGACGCGCCCCGACTCGTCGAAGCCAACGCTGCAGCCGTCATAAGACCATCGCTCACTCCCGCGAGGATAACCTGTCTGCACACTCGTTGGGGTTCCCTGGATCGCGAGAACCTGCTCCCTGCTGGACCCAATCGTGAAGTATTGAATCGGCCCCAGCGCAATACGCAGCTTGCCGCATTCGTTCGAGTAATCCTTCACCCGCCCGAACTCGTCGAACGTAACGGTGCAACGGTCATACGACCATCGCTCGCTTCCGCGCGGATAGAAAAGGGTTGTCATCGAAGTTGGAGTCCCCTGCAGCGCCAGCACTTCCATCTTTGACGATCCGATCGTGAAGTAGCCGGCGCCGGCTCGAGGCGTCATGTTGGCCGGCTCCGACGCTCGCAGTTCCACTTCGATCAGCATCTTCTGCGCGTCCGGGTTTCCCTGCACGGCAGCCATCCGAAACCAGCTCATCGCGTCCGCATAGCTCCGCTCGACGCCGTCACCCTCGAAGTACATGACCCCCAGGTTGAACTGCGCGTCCGCGTTCCCCCGCGTCGCGGCCTTGTGATACCAGCTACGCGCCTGCGTATAGTCGCGCTTGACGCCGTCGCCGTCCCGATACATCGCCCCAAGTATGACCTGCGCTTCCGGATCGTTCTGCGCGGCCGCCTTACCCAACCAGGTCAGCGCGTCCCCATCGTTGCGCGCCATGCCCAAGCCCGTGTGGCACATGATGCCTAGGTATCTTTGCGATACAGGATCGCCAACCGACGCTGCCTCGCGGCACGACTGCACTGCGGCTGCGTAGTCCTTGTGACTGTAGTCGGTGCGACAACGATCCACTCGCTCGTCTGCCTCTTTTCCGGATGCCGCAGCTGCAGTATGCGCTCGCGCATCGGCGACGGCGCCTTGCCCGGGCAAGTAAATCTCCTCGTAGTAGAAAATCCCGCCGAATGCCGCAACCAGAATCGCGACAATGCCGGCTGCGGCGGTCCGCCGCCTGCGCCCTACGCCTGCATCATCCGAACTGCCCCCAGTGTTCACACGATGTCTTCCCCCTGCCGCCGCGCGGCCCAGTTTGCACTTGCGGGGATGATAACATGAGCGTCGCGCTTTGGTAGGACCGCGACCAAGGTCATCGCCAAGTCACACTCGGCGGATTTTTCTTACCGGCGTGCCCTTCAACCGGCGCCGTGCGCGGGATGCTCGCGAATCTGCCGGCTTCCTTGGCGCGCATCCCTGAAGGAAGACAGTCACCGCATTCATGAAACGCTCTTCGAGCGGATCCGACCTGTTTTCCCACCATCCGCTAACCCAATTGCCGGCAATCAGTGTGAGCATCCCTTCCATCATTTCCGCGAGATGCAACGGCTCATGGTCTGCGCGAATTTCGCCGCGCCTTTGGCCCTCGGCGAACAGCCGCTCGTATTGCTCGTAAAGTTGAATCGATCGCTCCCGCAGAATGCCTTTCGCTTCGGTCATCATCCTCGACTGCTTGGCAACGATCGCATGAAACTCAGGATCTTCGTCCCATGACTTCGCCCATTGGCGCATCAGGCTGCGAATGCGGTCGGGCACGCTGCAATCGTGACGTTCGAGTTCGCGCTTCACCGACGCGATCGAGTACTCGAGCATCTCCACGGCGAAGGCCATTATCAGCGCATCCTTGGTCGGAAAATAGTTGAAGAAAGTGACTTCGCTGATGCGCAGCCGCTCGACGATGTCGCGCACGCGAGTCTCTTCGTAGCCGCGTTTTCGAAACAGCGCGGCCGCCGTATTCAGAATCGCGCGGCGCTGCTCGGCTTTCTTCTCTTCGCGCAGGCCCATCGTCCGAATCACATACACCTGTCTGCGATATGCAGCGAACCCGCTGCATTGACTTAGTCAACTATATTTATTTAGTACACTTCATTATTATGCTGAAGCAAGCAGACGCGATTCTGAAGCACCGGCTGTTTCCGCTCGCAGTCGCCGTCCTCGCTGCGCTGGGGATGCTGCCGGCGCTGAGCGGCGGCTGGCAGATGGATGACTATTTTCAACGCGTCACCCTCCTTGGTTACGGCGATTCCAAACCGATCAACACCTTCATTCAATACAGCGATCCCGCACACAACCTGCGCCAGATGGATTACGGCACGATGCCCTGGTGGGGCTCGCCCGACCTGCATCAGGCGTTTCTCCGGTACGCGAGCACCCTCACCATGATGCTCGATTATCGGCTCTGGCCGAACCATCCCGCCCTGATGCACCTCCACAGCCTGCTCTGGCTCGCAGCGACGGTTTTCGTCGCCGCGCTGCTCTATCGCGAGGTGATGGGCGTCAACTGGGTTGCAGGGCTGGCGGCTCTGATGTATACGCTCGACGGCGCGCATGCTATCCCTGCCGCATACCTGGCCGACCGCAACGCCTTGATTGCCTGCTGCTTTGGATTCCTCAGCCTGCTGACTTACGTTCGCTGGCGTCAGCGCGGACGCTCGATAACTCGATGGCTGAGCGTGTTGATGTTGGTGCTGGCGCTATCGGCGGGCGAGATGGGCTTGGCGACCGTGGCGTACTTGTTTTCCTACGCACTGACTGTTGACGAGGACGGTTTTCGATCGAGGCTCACGCGGCTCCTGCCTCATGGCGCAGTGCTGGCAGCCTGGGCGTTGATCTACAAGCTCGGCAATTTCGGTTCGCATGGCTCCGGCTTTTACGTCGACCCGGCTCGCGATCCACTCGGCTTCGCCGGTTTGTTTTTCCAGCGCGCGGCATTCCTGATGATGGGACAGTGGTCGCCGCTCCCAGCCGAGATGAGTATGGGCCCCGCGCCCGGCTCCGCTGCGCTCTTCCATCTGAGCATCTTCAGCTTTGTGGTCGCCGCGATCGTGCTGATTCTCTTTATTCCGCTGGTCCTGCGCGACCGGGTCGCGCGGTTCTGGGGCCTTGGCGTGCTGCTTTCGTTGATACCGATTGGCGCCGTCGGTCCTGAGAATCGCCTGTTGGGTTTCGTCGGCCTGGGCTCGATGGCGCTGCTCGCTCAAATGACGCAGGCCCTCTGCGCAGGCTCTGTCGTCGCGCCCCGTATCTGGAAGGGATTTGCCTGGGCTGCGACGATGCTCCTCCTTCTGATTCATCTGGTCGCCGCTCCCTTACTCGGGATCGTTCGGCTCGCCTATCAGGCCGACGCCAGCTCCAGGATGACGCGTGCGATGGCGAGTATTCCAGCCGATTCGAGAATCGCATCGAAGGACCTGGTGCTGATTAACCCACCCGACCACATCTACCTCGTCGGCGAGATTTGGGCCGTGAACCTGCTCGATCACCGGCCGATGCCGCGGCACATCCGCGCGCTCTCGACCGGAGGCACGCTCGAGGTCACGCGCGTCGGGCCTCGCGCGCTGCAAATACGTTTCCCCGATGGATTCTTTCCTACTGCATTCAGCCGTTTTGTGCGCAGTCCAAATGAGCGCTTTACGACCGGACAGCGCTTCGACCTGCCCGGTCTCTCGGTCGTCGTCGAATCCCTCGATGCGCACGGAGACCCCGATCAAGTGCGGTACGAGTTCCCGGTGCCGCTCGAAGATTCTTCGTTGCGCTGGATGAGCTGGCACGACGGCGTCTACGTCCCATGGACTCCACCGCCACTGGGCCAGACCGGGAAGCTGCCTGCTGAACAGGGAATCTTCGGCTGAACTCGATCGTTCGAGCCGTCGTTTTTCCGCATGTTCTCTAATGATAAGATAGCTGTCGCGCTCTGCTAGCGCAGCTTGATCTTAAAAAACGCTACAGGTCCGATCCGCACAATGCCGAGTCCAAATGAAATCCTCGCCGAACTCAAGAAAGTAAAATACCCCGGCTTCACCCGCGACATCGTCTCGTTCGGGATCATCAAGGACATCGAGGTCGCCTATGCGGGCGTGACCGTGTCGCTCACGATGGCGTCGGCGAAACCCGAAGTCGTCGAGAAAATTGTCGCCAACGTCAAGGCGACCGTTGCCGCGATGCCGGGTGTTCCCAATGTCAACGTCCAGATCGAACAGCCTTCGGCGACAGCGCCGAAAGCGGCGGCCGGGGTAGCACAGCCGCGCTCGATCAAAGGCGTCAAGCATATCGTCGCAGTCGCCAGCGGCAAGGGCGGCGTCGGCAAATCCACGGTCGCTGTGAATCTCGCGCTCGCGATGCACGCCCTCGGATGGCGCGTAGGCCTGATGGACGCCGACGTATACGGCCCCAGCGTCGCCATGATGGTCGGCGTCGAGAAGGCCGTCACCCTCACCCCCGAGCGCCGCATCATCCCGCTCGAGCGCTTCGGCATCCGCTACATCTCGATGGCGCTGTTCATCAACGACGAGACCGCCGTCATCTGGCGCGGCCCGATGGTCACCAAGCTCGAAACGGAATTCCTGTTCAATGTCGAATGGGGCGACCTCGATTGCCTCGTGCTCGACCTGCCGCCCGGCACCGGCGACGCGCAACTGACGATCACTCAACGCGTCGCGCTCGACGGCGGCGTGATCGTAACGACGCCGCAAGAGATCGCGCTGCTCGACGTCAAGCGCGGCGTCGCGATGTTCGACGAAGTCCACGTGCCTGTCCTCGGCGTCGTCGAGAACATGAGCTACTACCTCTGCCGCAAGTGCCACCATCGCCACGAAATTTTCGCCCACGGCGGCGGCGCCCGCCTTGCAGAATCGCTCAACGTCCCGTTCCTCGGCGAGCTGCCTCTCGTGCGCGAGCTGCGCGAGGGCGGCGATCAGGCAAAGCCAATCGTCGCGTCCAACCCAACGCATCCGATCACCGCCGAATTCAAATCGATCGCCGCGAAAGTGATCGAAGGCCTCGATCGCTCCGAAGCGATCCACGCCTCCTAGCGAATGTCAGCTCGCCCAAAGATTTCCCTGATCACGATCACGCGCGACGAAGAAGCGCTCATCGGCCAGTGCCTCAAGAGCGCGTGGTTCTGCGACGAGAAAATAGTCATCGACTCGTTCTCGACCGACAAGACCGTCGAGATCGCGCGCAGCCTCGGCGCCGACGTCACCCAGCATGAGTTCACCAACTACTTGCGGCAGAAGCAGATGGCGCTCGATCGCGCGACCGGCGACTGGGTGCTGCTGATGGACGCCGACGAGCAGGCGACCCACGACCTCGGCGAGGAAATTCTGCGCGCCGTATCTTCGCCCTCCGCCGACGGCTACCGCATCCGCCGCATCCTCTATCACCTCGGCCATTACTACTCGCACGCGATCTACCCCGACACGCCGGTGCGACTGTTTCGCCGCGACCGTGGCCATATCGGCGGCCGCGACCCGCATGACAAGGTCGTCGTCGACGGACGCGTTGCCCGCCTCGACCAACCGATTCTCCATTTCAGCTATCGCGACATCTCCGATCACGTGGCGACGATGAACCGCTTCAGCTCGCGCGCCGCGATGGAGCAGGAGCCCAACGCCTTCACGCCATTCAAGATGTTCGCGAACCCCGTCTGGCGATTTTTCAACTTTTATATTATCCGCGGCGGATTCCGCGACGGCGGACGCGGACTTTACGCCGCGATGACCGCCGCCTTCTACGTATTCCTGAAGTACGCGAAGCTCTACGAGCGCCGCCTGAAATCACGCACCGGTCTGTGAGCAGGCCGTGGCCTCGCCCACTTCTATCGTGCGTCAGACCTGATAATTTAACCGTCAGCCCATGAGACGACTTTTTTCCTACGCGCGCCGCTACTGGTTGCGTTACGTATTCGGCATTTCCTGCACCTTCGCGAACGCCACGCTCGCGGCGATCATCCCGCTCTTCATCCGCGACGCGATCAACGCCACCGAGAAGCATCGGCCCGACCTCGTCGCCCACTATGCCGAGCTGATGATTCTCTTCGCGCTGACGCTGGGCGCGGTCCGCTGGTTCTCGCGCTTCGTCATCTTCAACATCGGCCGCGATATCGAGTACGACTTGCGCAACGATCTCTTCGAGCATCTCACGACGCTCGGCACCGACTTCTACATGAGCATCAAGACCGGCGACCTGATGTCGCGCATGATCAACGACCTCACCGCGGTGCGCATGATGGTCGGGATGTTCGTGCTGTCGGTCTCGAACACGCCGCTGATGTATTCGTCTCGCGCTCGGCTTCATGAGTTCGCTCAACCGCCGCCTGACGCTGTTCGCGCTGATTCCCTACATCGTTTTGTTCGTCGCCATCCGCTGGCTGATGCGCACGGTGATGATGCGCAGCCTGCAAAGTGCAGGAAGGACTCGGCAGCATCGGCTCGAAGGTGCAGGAGAGCCTGGCCGGGATTCCGGTCGTGAAGGCCTACACGCTCGAGGAACACGAAGCCGGGCTGTTCCGCAAAATCAACGATTCCTACAACGAGCAGGGACTCGCGCTCGCGCGCACGCGCGGCGCGATGATGCCGATGATTCGATGCGCGTCGGCAAGCTCGACGATGATCGTGCTGATTTACGGCGGCTCGCTGGTCATCAACGGCAAGATGTCGCTCGGCTCGCTGGTCGCGTTCCTGAGCTACCTCGGGATGCTCGCGATGCCGACCATCCAGCTCGGATGGATGCTGTCGATTTATCAGCGCGGCAAGGCCTCGATGAAACGCCTCGACGAAATCTTCGACGCGCGCGGTGCCGACAGCGTCGCCGGCGAGGACCTCAAGCTCGAAATCAACGGCGCGGTCGAATGGAAAGACGTCTCGTTCAGCTACCTCGCGCAACAACGGCAACGGCGCCAACGGCAAGGTTCCCTACGCGCTGAAGAACATCAACGTCAAAGTCGGCGCCGGCGAAAAACTCGCGATCGTCGGCCGCACCGGCTCGGGAAAATCCACGATGATCAAGCTGCTCGCGCGGCTGCTGCAGCCGACCGAGGGCCGCATCCTGCTCGACGGCCGCGACGTCGAGGAAATGCCGCTCGCCGCACTGCGCCGCACGGTCGGGATGGTCCCGCAGGAGCCCACGCTGTTCACCGACACGCTCGCGCGCAACATCGCGTTCGGCAAGACCGACGCACCGCTCGACGAGATCAAGAGCGCCGCGCGCATCGCCGGACTCGAGCCCGACATCGCGGTATTGCCGCACGGCCTCGACACCATCGTCGGCGAGCGCGGCATGGCGCTCTCCGGCGGCCAGAAACAACGCGTGACGATCGCGCGGCTGCTCGCCTACAATCCCGCGGTCGTCGTGCTCGACGACGCGCTCTCCAGCGTCGATACCGAAACCGAAAAGGCCGTGCTCGACAGCCTCGAGCAGAGCGTCGAGGGCCGCACGACGATCGTCGTGTCGCATCGCGCGTCCACCGTGCGCGACTCCGATCAAATCGTCGTGCTCGAAGACGGCGAGATCGCCGAGCGCGGCACGCATGAAGAGCTGATGGGCCGCCGCGGAATTTACGCCGAGCTGTTCCATCGCCAATTGCTCGAAGAGGAATTGCGCCGCTACTGAGATGCAGGTCGTCGAGGAAAAGCCGCTCGACAAAGTCTACGACGCCGACGCTGCGTCCGATGGGTGTGGCAGTTCATCCGCCCGTACCAGGGGCTGTTCTGGCTGCGCGACGTTGCTGATGCCGCTCGACACCGCGTTCCTGCTCGCGCAGCCCTACGTCATCAAGCTGACCGTCGACGAATTTCTGTCCGGCGCACACGGCGCCCCGCCGCCCGCGATGGCTCGCGATGCTGCTTCGCGCGTCCGGCGGGCACGGCCTGTTCGTGATGGGCGCGCTGTACCTGCTGCTCGTGATCTGCGAGTTCGCCGCCTTCTACGCGCAGTTCTATCTGATGATGATGGTCGCGCAGTTCAGCCTCTCCGACTTGCGGATGGCGCTGTTCCGCAAGGTCGAGCGCTTGCCGATGTCGTTCTTCGATCGCACGCCGGTCGGCAGGCTGGTCAGCCGCATGACGACCGACATCGACTCGATCAACGATATGTTCTCCGCCGGCTCGCTGACGATATTCATCGACGCGATGACGCTGCTGGGCATCGTAACGATCATGTTCACGTTGAGCCCGCGCCTGGCGTTGTGCGGCGCTGTGCGCGATTCCGCCGCTGACGATGGTGATCTACTTTCTGAGTTCGCCGCTCGCGCATCGTGTACGGCCAGATACGCGACCGTCTCGCCGCGCTGAACTCCTACCTGTCCGAAGCGCTGGCCGGCATGGTGATCGTGCAGCTCTTCACCCGCGAGCGCGAAAGCCGCCGCGAGTTCGACGCGCTCAACCTCGCTAGCGCGACGTCGCAGATGATGGCCAACGTCTACGAGGCCGCGCCAGTTCTCGTCGGTCGAGGCGCTCAGCTCGATCACCGTCGCGGTAATTCTGTGGATCGGCGGCGGCAGCGTGATCCGCCACCTGGTGACGCTCGGCACGCTGGTCGCCTTCATCCAGTACGCGCAGCAATTCTTCATGCCCCTGCGCGATATCTCGACCAAGTACAGCGCGCTGCAGTCGGCTCTGGCGGCGGTCGAGAAGATCCACGCGCTTGATGGAAGGCGAGCAGACGCTCGCGCTCCCCGCGCAGCCGACGCGCCCAGCAGTCTCGCGCGGCTCGATCGTTTTCGATCACGTCAACTTCGAATACCGCCCCGGCGAGCCGATTCTGAAGGACCTGAGCTTCACCGTCGAGCCGGGGCAGAAGATCGCGATCGTCGGCGCGACCGGCTCCGGCAAAACCACCATCATCAAGCTGCTCAATCGCTCCTACGACGTGACCAGCGGACGAATCCTGGTCGACGGCGTCGACGTGCGCGAGTGGGACCTCACCGCGCTCCGCCGCGAGATCGGCTACGTGCAGCAGGACGTGTTCCTCTTCGCCGGCGACGTGATGGAAAATATCCGGCTCGTCGCGAACCGAGCTTGAGCGAAGCGCAAGTGCGCGACAGCGCTCCGCCGCGCGCAGGCGCTGCGCTTCGTCGAGCGGTTGCCCGGCGGACTCGCCGAGGAAATCCGCGAGCGCGGCGCCAACCTCTCCTCGGGCCAGCGCCAACTGCTGTCGTTCGCCCGCGCGCTCGCCTACAACCCGCGCATCCTGGTGATGGACGAAGCGACCTCGAGCGTCGACAGCGAGACCGAGCGCCTGATCCAGCTCGCGCTCAACGAGTTGCTCGCCGACCGCACCGCCGTCGTGATCGCGCATCGCCTCTCCACCATCGAGCGCGCCGACCGAATCATGGTGCTGAGCGGCGGCGTGCTGCGCGAAAGCGGCACGCACGACGAACTGCTCGCCCAGCGCGGCCTCTACTATCGGCTGTTCGAATTGCAATACGCCGCGATGGCGGCCAGCGACCGCCTCGTCGCGGGCTGACGCCGTCTGACAACAGTATCTGTCATGACGCGGCGGCCGGCGCGATCTCAACTTCCGCGGCGTGCTTGTCCGCGCATCGCTGCCGCTCATCCTGTCCTCGATGCTTCTCAGCGGATGCTACATCGCGCGCGCCGCTTACGAGGAAGGCCGCATCCTCTGGAACCGCAAGCCGATCGACGACGTGCTCGCGCGCGGCGATCTTGCCGCCGACATTCGCGCCAAGCTGGAGACCGTACTCGCCGTGCGCAAGTTCGCGCCGACCACCTCGGCCTCAACGTCGGCGGCGCGTATGAGAGCTATCGCCGACGGTCGATAAGGGCGCGATCGTCCACGTCGTGATGGCGGCGCCGCGCGACTCGCTCGAGCCCTACACCTGGTGGTTTCCGATCGTCGGCAGCGTCCCCTATCGCGGCTATTTCAACGAGAGCGACGCGAACGCCGAGGCCGCGGAGATGGAAGCCAAGGGCTACGACACGATGGTGCGTCCGGCGGTCGCGTTTTCGAGCCTCGGATTTTTCAACGACCCGTTGCTGACGAATCTGCTCAAGCTCGACCGCGTCGAGCTGGCCGGCGTGCTCATCCACGAGCTGTTCCATCGCACCTACTATCTCGCGAGCGACGTGATGTTCGACGAGTCGGCGGCCAACTACGTCGGCAGCGCGGGCGCGGTCGAGTTCTTCGCGGCGACCGACGGTGCGTCGGCGCCCTCGACGCTGCGCCGCGCGCGGCATCCTCGACAGCGATCTCAAATTCGCGCGCTTTCTGCTCCAGGCAGCAGGCCCGCCTGCTCCGAAATCTACATGGCCGATCTGCCGAAAGGCGGAACTCGACCAGCGGCGCGAGGCCGCCTTCGCCGCGATCAAGGCCGACTACGCCGCACTCGAGCCGCTCGCTATCGGGACTCGAGCGCTTCGACCTCGACAAGCAGCCGCTCAACAACGCCGTGCTGGTGAACTACCTGATCTATTTTCATCAGCTCGACAATTTCGCCGCGCTCGACCGCATGAATCACGGCGACCTGCGCACGACCATCGCGCAGATCATTTCGCTCGCAAAGGCGCATCCCGACGATCCTTTCTATGCGATCTCTTCAGGCGGTCAACCCGGCCGCTAGTCACGCGCGACAGTTCCGCTTCCGAGCCGGCGAAGAAATGATCCGCGCCCGCGACGATCTCGAGTCGCGCCGCGTCTCCGATTTTCGACTTCACCGCCCGCAGCCCTGCCACCGGCGAGTACGAATCGCGATCTCCTGATACCAGCAGCACCGGCTTCGTCGCGCCGTCGGGGATTCGCGCATCGGCCATCGCGATCGGCAGCGCCACTGCGACGATTCGCGCAATCTCCGCCCGCTCGTATCCCGCGCTCACCGCCACCATCGCGCCGAACGAATACCCCGCCATCACCGCGCCCCGTGTTGCACACGCCCGGCTGCGCCAGCATGAACGCCGTCGCCGCGATCGCATCGTCGACTTCGCCCGGACCGCCGTCATGCTCGCCTTCGCTCGCGCCGACGCCGCGAAAATTGAACCGCAACGTCGCGTATCCCGTCTGCCACATCGCCGCGAGGATCGCATCGACCACGTTGTTGTACATCGATCCGCCGTACATCGGATGCGGATGACAGACGACCGCCGCCGGCGCGTTGCCGCCCGGATTCGCGATCAGGCCTTCGAGCGTCAAGTCGCCCGACCGAAACGAGACCGGAATTTCATTCATCGCGCGTCCCTGTAAAACTTAAACCGTCGCTTTATATTCCGTCGATCCACGATTTCGCCGATCGCTCATATAACACAACACCGACCGCCATAGGCCAATTTTTCGTGCATTGCATCAGGTGCGCCGCGATGACTATAAGTTTGAAGGGGATCTTGGATTCGAGTAACTGATTGGGACTGGGGGAAAAATGTTTAGTTTCAGGGCGTTGAAATATGCGCTCGCCATTCTGATGCTCACTCCGTTGAGCGCACACGCCCTCTCGCTGAGTCTCAGCGGCAACGGCGCCAATCTCCAAAATGACAACACGCAGGCCGTCTATGCCAGCGACAGCAACGGCGTCGTCTCCTTGATCACCGGCATCGGGATGCGGGCGCCCGGTGGCGGCGTGCTGACCGAAGTCGGCGTGCCTTCGATGATGCCCGACGGGCGCGTGATCTTCGGCGCCGAGGTCCAGCCCAAAGACACCAACCTCAAGCCGCGATGGAATATTTTTATCGGCAATGCCGACGCGGTGCCCAGCCATCGCATGATCGCGGCGCTCAATCCCAAGGCGCTCGACGGCGATTGCACGCCGGCCTTCCACGGCGACCCCTACCCTGTCGCCGACATGGACGGCAACATCGCATTCATCTCGTCCGTTCCACACGGCCGCGACGCGCTCTTCTTCTATTCGCACGGCAAACTGGTCTGCATGGCGAAGGCCGGCGATAAAACCAACCAGGGTCACGATCTCGCCATCCTGAGCTTCGGCAGTCCGCAAATCGGCGACGGCGGCCAGGTCGTCTTCACCGGATTTCTGGGCGACAGCGCAAAGCCAACCGAACATCGCCAGGCACTCCTGCTCGCTTCGATTACCGGCGGCGTCAACGAGCTCGCGGTCGAAGGCGACTACGGCCCCAATCACACGCTCTACCAGCGCCCGTTCGGATTACCGGCCGCGCTGTCCTCTTCGCAAGGCATCATGGTCGCCTTCACGGCCAAGACGCCGACCGGCGCGGCGCTGTTCCTCTACAGCGACAATTCGATGGCGCGAATTCTGCCGACCGGCACTCTGACCAGTGTCGGTCCCGTGACGTATCTGTCGGCGGGACGTCCGGGCCTGATGCCTGACGGCACGACCGCGGTGCTCGCCGGATGTGCCCGCATACCCGCGATTTTCCGCATGACGCGCCAGCGCCTCGACTTGCGCATTCAGCGCGGACAGCTGACCCCGTTCGGCACCGAGCTTGAATCGCTCGGCGATCCGGTGCTGACCGCTTCGGGCGCGATGTTCGTCGGCGCCACCGATACGGATGATCGCGAAAAGCTCTACGTGCTGTCGCCTGACGACGCCTTCTACGAGGTCGGTGACTCCGAATTCATCTACCGAATCGCGATGGGCGCCGAGAAGCATCACTCGATCTTCACCGGCACCCTGACGGTAAACCAACACGGCGACTTCGCCTACCTGGGCGGCCGCTAGAACGATCCCTTCCCGCTCCTGTCTTCCCCTCTCCCTGTGAGGGAGAGGATCAAGGTGAGGGTCCAAGTTAGGATGTCGCGTTCCGCGCCCCCGATTATCCGCCTCGCCCGCTCTGCGGGAGAGGCCGCGCCGAAGGCGCGGGTGAGGGCATATACAGCGCGCGTTTCGCGCGCGATTCAAGATTCCGCTGTCTTTGACTGGTTCCCCTCTCCAAAAGGAAGAGCGCCAGGGGAGAGGTTCTTTTCACCCCCCAAACATCCTGCCATCTTAACCACATGGCAGATCACGCAAAATATATTTCCCTCACCCCGCAAATCTACAAATACCTCGAGACCCACGGCCACAACGGCGACCCGCTCCGCGCCGAACTCGCTGCCGAAACCGCAAAGCTCGGCCCCATCAGTGGAATGCAAATCGCCGCCGAGCAAGGCACCTTGATGGGCCTCCTCGCCGCCGCCATCGGCGCGCGCTCCGCAGTCGAAGTCGGCACCTTCACCGGTTACAGCGCACTATGCGTCGCGCGCGCGCTGCCGGCCGACGGCAAGCTCCTGTGCTGCGACGTGAACGAACAATGGACCGCGATGGGCCGCCGCTATTGGGATCGCGCAGGCGTCGCCAACAAGATCACGCTCAAGCTCGCGCCCGCCGCCGAAACTCTCAGGGCGCTGCCCGCGTCGCACACTTTCGACTTCGCCTTCATCGACGCCGACAAGACCAGCTACGCGATCTATTACGAAGAAATCCTGAAACGCCTGCGCCCCAACGGCCTCATCCTGATCGACAACGTGCTATGGAGCGGCGCAGTCGCCGACGATACCAAACAGGACGCCGACACCCAGGCCCTCCGTAAGCTAAACGACTTCATCGCGACGGACACCCGCGTCGAAGCCGTGATGCTAGGCATCGCCGACGGCCTCACAATCGTCCGCAAAAAGTCATTGTCCTAACCTCTCCTTGTCCGAGGAGAGGTCGCCGCGCGCCAAAGGCGTGCGGCGGGAGAGGTGCAACGCAAGGCACGTCACCACCACCGACTCGTTTAATCGCAACGACCGCCGACAATTCCGTTCTGCTCCCATGCAGCACCTGATCACCCTCCGCCTAATCGGCACCCCCACCGCTCCATCCGACTTCGCCGACCTCCGCGCGATCCACGCCGACCCGCGCGCGATGGCCACCCTATCCGGCGACGGCGCACCTTTCACCGAAGACCAAACCCGCGCCTTTCTCGATCGCGCCGCCGACCACTGGAAATCCTACAACTTCGGCCTCTGGACCTTCCGCGATAAATCCACCGGCGCTTTCGTAGGCTACGGCGGAATCAAACACACGCTCGTCGAGGGCCGCGACGAAATCGAACTGGCCTACGCCATCACCGCCGACAACTGGCGCAAAGGCTACGCCTCCGAAATTTCGAGAGCCGCCCTCGACCACGCCTTCAACACCCTCCATCTCTCACATGTCGTCGCCTTCACCCTCCCCCACAACAAAGCCTCGCGCCGCGTGATGGAACATTGCGGCTTCAAGTATCAGCGCGACATCACCCACGCGACCCTCCCCCACGTCCTCTATATTCTCGAATCTCCCCCAAAAAAAACCTCCTAACAGGTGCGCAGCACCGCATCCTTTTCCTGATACCGGGTGCAGGGGTCACCCCTGCCGCGGAAGCGTGAAACCCGCGAAGGGTTTCACATCAGATAAAGTGACTTCCTTCCCGTCTTCTCCCCGTCACGCTACACTTGCTGATTCTCATGGACGAACGCTACGACCCAAAAACAATCGAGCCCTTCTGGCAATCCGAATGGGCCCGCACCGACCTCTACCTCACGCGCGAGGACCCCGGCCGCCCGAAATTCTACATCCTCGAGATGTTCCCCTATCCGTCTGGCGCCGGCCTCAGCGTCGGCCATTTGCACAATTACGTCCCGTGCGACGTCGTCGGCCGTTACAAGCGGATGGCCGGATTCAACGTGCTGCACCCGATGGGATGGGACGCGTTCGGCCTCCCCGCCGAGAACGAAGCCATCCTCAAGGGCTCGCATCCCACTGAAACCGTCCCGCGCTACGCCGCCAACTTCAAGCGCCAGCTGACGATCTCCGGATGCGCTTACGATTGGTCGCGCGAGATCAATTCGTCGTCGCCCGAGTACTACAAGTGGACCCAATGGTTCTTCCTGATGCTCTTGAAGCGCGGACTCGCCTACCGCGCGAACGGCGCGCAATGGTGGTGCGACAAATGCCAGACGATTCTCGCCAACGAGCAGGTCATCAACGGATGCTGTTGGCGGCACACTGACAATCCCGTCACCAAGAAAGATCTCGAGCAGTGGTACATCAAGATCACCGACTACGCCGACCGCTTGCTCGCCGATCTCGACGGCATCGATTGGCCCGAGCCGATCAAGCTGATGCAACGAAACTGGATCGGCCGCAGCGAGGGCGCCGAACTCGCCTTCCCCGTCACCGGCCACACAGGCAAGGAAGTCCGGTTTTTCACGACGCGCCCCGACACTGTCTTCGGCGTCTCGTTCATGGTGCTTGCGCCTGAGCATCCGCTCGTCGCCGAAATTACTACGGAAGCGCAGCGCGCGAAGGTCGACGCTTACGTCGCCGAGGCGCGCCGCCAGACCGAGATCGAGCGGATGTCCACCGTTAAGGAAAAGTCCGGCGTCTTCACCGGCGCCTACGCGCACAACGTCTTCACCGGCAAGGACATCCCAATCTGGATCGCCGACTACGTCCTGATGGGCTATGGCACCGGCGCGATCATGGCCGCGCCCGGCGAGGATCAGCGGGACTTCGAATTCGCGACCAAGTATCACCTCGAAATTCCGCGCGTGACCGCACCCGCCGATGGCTCGACGCCGCCCGCCCACTGCGCCTTCAGCGATCACGGCATCGCGATCAATTCCGGCTTCCTCAACGGCAAGACCACCGCTGACGCAATCACCGCCGTATGCCAGTACGCTGAAAAAAATGGAATCGGCCGCGCCACCATCAACTACCGGATGCGCGATTGGCTGATCTCGCGTCAGCGCTACTGGGGATGCCCCATTCCGATCGTCTACTGCAAGACCGACGGCATCGTCCCCGTGCCCGAAGACCAACTGCCCGTGCTGCTCCCGCCGATGAAGGATTACCTGCCGTCCGGCACCGGCCGCTCGCCGCTCGCCAACGTGCCCGAGTTCGTCAACACGACGTGCCCCAAGTGCGGCGGCCCGGCCGAGCGCGAGACCGACACGCTCGACGGCTTCGCCTGCTCGTCATGGTACTTCCTGCGCTTCGCCTCGCCGGGTGAAAGCGCGCGCCCGTTCGATCGCCGCAGTGTCGACCGACTGGCTGCCCGTCGATCTCTACGTCGGCGGCGCCGAGCACGCCGTGATGCATCTGCTGTACGCGCGGATGTGGACGAAGGTGATGTTCGACGAGGAAATGATCGGTTTCGACGAGCCGTTCCCCGCGCTGCGCAACCAGGGCGTCGTATGGGCGAGCGACGGCCAGCGGATGTCGAAAAGCAAAGGCAACGTCGTCACCCCGGACGCGATGATCGACAAGTACGGCGCCGACGCACTCCGCCTCTGGGAGCTTTTCATGAGCCCCTTCGACGAAGCGACCAACTGGAACGAAAACGGCATCGGCGGCACGCTAAGATTCATCCAGCGCGTCTGGACGATGATGCGCCGCTACATCGACTCCGGCGCCCCAACCGGCTCTCCAAGCGAAGAGACTCTCAAGAAGACCCACAAAACAATTCAACTGGTAACCGATCACATCGATCGCCTCCGCTTCAACACCGCGCTAGCCGCGATGATGGATCATCTGAACCACATCTCAAAACTAAAGCCCGCCGAGATGGATCGCTTCACCCTCGAATCTTTCATCCTACTACTAGCCCCAATGGCCCCCCACGTAACCGAAGAAATCTGGCGCTCCCTCGGCCACCCCTCTTCGATTCACTTGGAACGATGGCCCAGCTTCGATCCAAAACTAGTGATCGACGAGACAGTCACCATCGTGGTGCAAGTAAACGGCAAAGTCCGCGACCGCATAGAAGTCCCCGCCGATACATCTGAAGACAACGTCCGCCAGCTCGCCCTCAGCCGCGATGCGGTGAAGCGCCACTTAGACGGCAAGCCCCCAAAAAAACTAATCTACATAAAAAACAAAATGCTAAGCATCGTCGTCTAGCGCGTCGATCTCTGCGCCACTGCGCTCTGAGCTTTTTTTGGCTAGTATCCCGTCCGCATGCTCGCTGCTAATGTGCATTGATGCTACCGATTAAGAATTGGTCGAAGCCGTTGAGGGTTAGCGAAGTCGCCACTGACCGCAATCGAGCGCCAAGCGGCACGGGACTCGTTTACGTAGTGTCTGGCATATCTGATTACGCCAAGGACATTAGGTACGTGGGATCTGGCCATTCCACTGCCTCAGCTGATGGCCTTTCGCGCACGGGGGCTTTGATCGGCGCAATGCTCGGCTTTGACCTTTGGCACAGCGGCGGAATCAAACTCTACAAGACCTATCTCCCCGAGCAAATCAACAACTTTTACGTCATTTGGGCACAGATTGAGGGCTGTCCAATTCTTGCGGAGCGCGCTCTACGCCAATACCACTTGGACCATCCAACCGAGTCGCCCGAGTTTCAGCGCCTAGATGGCGGCGAGCCAAGGCGCAACGCGGTCTGCAACCGAATCTGCATACCACAAAACCTTAGCTGGAGCGAGAAACCGTAAGACCGACATACCAATGGAAATCTCGGCTCAGAAAGGAGATCAACCGGTGGCGCGACAGTATCTGCGAGACAAATCCGGCCATACGATCGGGTACGTGGACGATAGGCCAAACGAGCAAGTAATTTTTGACGCTTCGGGTCGGCGCAAAGGGCACTACGATAAGAAATCCAACAAGACTTACGACGCCGCGGGGCACACGCTGGGGGAAGGCAATCTTCTCGCTGCGCTGATTAGTGAAAGGATTTGATCTGCTTGCGGGGTTAGCCGTGCAAAAGTGCGAATTCTGCGGTTACGAAAATGCGGCCAACGAGTTAGTTTGTGCTTTCTGCGGAAAAACACTCTCCAGAATTGCTGACGAAAAAGGCAAACAAGAAGGACCCTTCGAGCATTACAGTGCCACGGTTGAAGAGTTTTTTACGTCTCTCGCGGATCCCTCCCGATGGTCCGCGCGATTAGGCACGATAGAGTCGGTCGGTAGCCTGTTATCGTCGACTTGGCGGCACAGCCGGCAGGAGCGAATTTCACAGGATAGCGGATCTCGGGGCAACGAGTCTGAGATAACCGCAGCTGTGCGCGATCGATTGTGGCTTGCCGCGGATCTTGCGTTTTCAAGATTGAGTATCGAGGCGAAGATTCGGTTCTTCACCTGGCTACTACCAGTCGCGCGCTTCGATAGAGTGATAGATAAAAGCGCCCTATCCTGCATCTACTCGCTCTTCGCCATCGCTAACCTGCCGGACGGAGAACGACAAAATGCCACTTTGTCGTTGTTCCTTCCTGAGACATTGCCAGAACCACAAGGAAATTTCGAAGCTGGCGGCAAATTTGAAAGATTGTGGTATTTGTTTTACGCCATAGAACTTGCGGGGCCTTATCCGAGTGAGAAGGCAGAACGCTTTATTGCCAAACTTGCACGTGAGGAGGGCTTCTCGGAGCAGGGTATCGTTGGAGAGTTGAAGAAACTGGAACAGCATGTTCATTTTTTGGCCATTCTCGAAAAATTGAGTGAGGGGCTAAAAACCATTCCCATTCCCTTTGTTGCAATTCCGAGCGGTTTCGTAGAGGCCGCTAGCTCTGCTCTCGAAAACACTCTGAATCAACAGTCGGCTGATAAAATGGACCTTGTCGGATTGAAGGTCCTGGTCCTCGCTGATCTGCTGAAGCATGATTTTCTACAGGAAGCGTCCAAACTCGCCCTTCAAGACAAGACTAGACTGCCTTCCATACGCGAGCGGCAATTGGAGTTTCTTAGGCGGGACTCGGCTGCCTTCGCAGAACGTAGGGTCCCCAATGCTCCAGCAGAGGTCTGTGAGGCTGCCCAATCAGCGCTACGGCTTCTGTTGGAGCCTAATCCATCTTAAAGCTGGACGCAGAAGCAAAACAAAAGATCAAAGAACTTATGAAAATCGCCAAGGACAATTCGCGGAAGATCGAAGCGCTCACGAAGGTCACCTTGGAGAACGGTAAGCTCGACAAGGCGACAGTCGACTCAGCGCTGGATCGAATTCTCGCAACTATGAATAGCGTCAATGAGGAGCTCGATACTCTGCTCGCCAAAGCGCGCATGTGACTGATACCCGAACTCTACTCTTGAGGCCGAGTTCTCCCTAGTTCGGCCTTTTGCTTTCCTGCCCGCTCCTGAAAAACTCTTCGTGTTTCATTCTCCTGAACAAAATGACCCATTCACGTGAAACGCCCGCATCGAATACCCCAACTGCCACAACGGTTTTTCGCACTATCACCAAAACTTTTTGCGCCATTTGATGTAGCTCCGATCCCGACCCTCGAAAAGAGCCCGTCCCTGCTCGCATTTTCCTCCTCCTGAACCAAAAACGTTTCACGTGAAACGTTCGCGCCGGAAACGCCAACAAACACAATGGTTATTCGCGATCTTGCCGAAAATCCCTGCGCCATCTTGATGGGCGCGCATCAGGCGTGCGATGCTTACGCCATCGGTCCAACAATTCAATCGATCCGCTCTTTGATTCCCGCCTGCTTGAGAACGACGTTCGCCATATCGCGCGAGCGGATCTTGGAATCGACGGGAAACTTGTGACCGTTGATGGGGCTGTACCAAATCTCGTGGTCGCCCTTCCCCGGCCTGTCGTATCTACAACCGTGATGCTTAAGAATTTTCTTAAGACGCGGCGTGTAGCTGGACATCTATGCAGCTTTCGGTGACTGAATTCGCGCCTTTCGGGGATGAAAATTGAGCACGACCTCGATGTCCTTCTTGGGCTTCAGACGAACACGATTGAGAGTAAGCAGCTCGGGAATCAGAGTCTCGAGCTTCCTCCATAGCGCCTTGTCATCGGGAGCTTCTGCGGCCAGCCCGGGAATATCGTCGCTGTCTGCCACCCACATTTCAGCCTCTGAGTCCCAGGTCACTTGAACGTTGAAGCGATTCTGCATGAAGAACTCCATCCCGCCTGCCACGGTATAGTCAGCCTACCTCAATGCCGAACCGCCATAAACAGATCTCTCCGAGCCTTCGGGCGAAACCTTGATGGGCGCGCACTGCCCGTGCGATGCTCGCGACGATTCGACATCTGCAAGGAGCGAACGATATGGCCGAGGAAGTTCTCAAAATCACACGCCATCCCAACTACGCGGTGCTGACTCTCAATCGTCCCGAAAAACGCAACGCCCTCAATCAGCCGCTGATCGATGCGCTCGACAATGCGCTCCGCAAGTTCGAAGGTGATCGTGAAATCCGCGCGCTGCTCCTGCGTGGCGAAGGCGCCAGCTTCTGTGCCGGTATCGATCTCGAAGGAAGTCGACGAGACCAGCGGCGTGCATAACCCGACCTCGCTCGAATCGGTCTTCGGCCGCCTCGAGCGCTTCCCCGTCCCGACCATCGCCGCCGTCCAGGGCGCCGCTCTCGCCGGCGGCCTCGAGCTCGCCCTCCATTGCGACCTGCGCATCGCGTCCGACAACGCCCGGCTCGGCATGACGCTCGGCCGCGTCGGCCTGATGGTGCCGTACGACTTCACGCGCAAGCTGATCGAAGTTTGCGGCTCGGCCAACACCGCCTGGATTCTCTACACCGCCGACCTGCTCGACGCCGAGCGCGGCCGCCACATGAACATCGTTCACGACGTCGTCGCCGACGCGAAGCTCGCCGAGGCGACGACCGCGCTGGCCGAGAAGATCGCCGCCAACGCCCCGCTCTCTCTGCGCGCGATGAAGGCGACGGTCCGCCGATGTATGTCCGAGACCTTCGACGCATGGCACGACGACATGCTCCAGATGGCCCGCTCCGTCCGCGAAAGCCTCGACGCCAAAGAAGGCGTCCGCGCCTTCCTGGAAAAGCGCAAACCAGTCTGGAAGGCCCAGTAGCTTAGGATGAAAGTAGGACGGAATTTATTCCGTCAGACAAACGGCCACCTCACTCCGAATGCCGTCCCAGCGCGTTGCGAATCGCCGCCGCCGTCTGCAACAACGTGCTCGGCAGGTTCAACGTCCCCGCGACATTCGAGTACGGATACAGCCGCGCATTGATGTGCGCGTGGATCGGCAGCCCTTCGCCCTGGTGAATCTCATAGTCGAGCGGCAGCGGCCCGAGGATCATCAGTATCCGGTAGATCGCATTTGCAAACTTCTTCATCTGCTCGGGCGTCAGCTCCGACAGCAGCCCGCGAAAGTTCGGCATCACCACGTCGTAGCTGCGCGGGAACATCCCGATCGGACTCGCATAGCTGACGACCGCGTCGCCGCGATCGATCACCAGCCCCAGCCGCTCCATCAGCGCGACGAGCTCATGCCACAGGTGCGGATTCTCGCGCTCGGCGCGCGCCTCTGCGATCACCGCGGGAAACGGCTCGGGCGATCCGATGATCTGCTGATGCAGATGCGGCTGCGAGGCGCCCGACTCGCGCCCCTGGTTCTTGCGGATCACAATTGAGCTGACGTTGGGATTCTCCAGTGCGAGCCGCATCACGCGCGCGTCGGCTTGCATCAGATGCAAGAAATGCCCGCCGCCCAGCGCACCGGTGAACATCAAGTCGGCCTGCGATCGCGGCGCGTCGATAAAGTGCCGCGGGTCTTCGATTACGATGTACGACTCGTTGCGATTGCCGGTCAGCTCCGCCGGGATTCGCGGGAACAGATTGTTGATCACGCGGACCACCCATCCAGCGCCGTCCTCATCTTTGGCGCCCGTCCATTCCGGGATTTCCTCGCGCGTCATCCGGAACAGTTCGCGCGTCGTCATGCTCTCGTTGCCCGGACAGAAGGGACACGCCTCGGTCGCGCGGCGGATCGTCTCAGGAGGGAGCTGAGCCGTCTCGGAATCGACGTTCTCGCGGCCGCCGAGCGTGAAGGCAAAGCTCTTGCCGCGAACATCGACAACGTATGAAATCACGCCGGTGATCGGACTTTTGATCCAGACCAGCGCGCCATCGCGGATTTCACATTCTATCGGCATCGGAGCGTGATCACCTTTAACAATTGCCGCAACGCCATTACAACGTCGCCTCGAAACCGGCGCGAGCCGCGCGTCACCTTGACTCTGCCCATCGGCTCCGTTATCCCAAGTGATGAGGACGGAGACCCGGCAAAGCCGGGACGAATCGGGGTCTGGCGATCCGCATCCGCGGGCACCAGCCTTTTTTTTGTGTTTTCAGTGATTCGTTCCGGGCGAGTCCGCCGCGCCCGTCGAAAAATCGAAAATGCCGCAAATGAAAAAATATCTGTTCACGCCCGGGCCGGCGCCGGTGCCGCCCGAGGTTCTGCTCGAGATGGCGCGTCCGATCATCCACCATCGCACGCCCGAGTTCAGCGCCGCGCTCGATCAGGCGCGCGAACGGATGAAGCCGCTGTTCGGCACCCGCGAGGAAGTCATCCTGCTCGCGTCCACGCGGTACCGGCGCGATGGAAGCGGCGGTCATCAATCTGCTCGCGCCGGGCGAGCACGCGATTTTCGTCAACGGCGGCAAGTTCGGCGAGCGATGGGGCAAGCTGCTCTCGACCTTCGGGATGGTCGGCGCACGAGGTGCGCGTCGAATGGGGCCGCGCCGTGCGTCCCGAGCAAATCGAGGACGCGCTCAAGGCGCTATCCCGAGGCGCGCGCGGTGTTCGTGCAGGCCAGCGAGACCTCGACCTGCGCGGTACATCCGGTGGCCGCGATCGGCGAGATCACCCGCGCGCGCGACGTGATGCTGATCGTCGACGGCATCACTTCGGTCGGCGTGTTCGAGCAGAAGATGGACGAGTGGGGCGTCGACGCGCTGGTGACCGGCAGCCAGAAGGCGCTGATGCTGCCGCCGGGACTCGGCATGGTCGCGCTGTCGGCAGCGCGCGATCGGACGTCGCGAAGAGCTAACAAGACGCCGCGCTTCTACTTCGATTTGCTCAACGCGAACTGAAGGCGCAGCGCGACGAGCATACCACCGCATGGACGGCCGCCGTCTCGCTGATCTTCGGCCTCAACAAATCGCTCGAGCTGATTCACGCCGAGGGCCTGCCGCAGGTCTATGCGCGCCATGCGCTGATGGCCGAGGCGACGCGCGAGGCCGCGCCGGCGCTCGGACTGAAACTGATCGCGCCCGACAATCCCGCGCCCGGGCGTCACCGGCATGCTCGCGCCGGAGGGCCTCGACGGCGGCAAGCTGGTGCAAGTACATGCGCGACGAGCTCGGCGTGTCGGTGCAGGGCGGGCAGGATCAGATGAAGGGCAAGCTCGTGCGCATCGGCCACATGGGGTATCTGAGCCCGTTCGACATGCTGATCGCGGTCAGCGCGCTGGAGATGGCGCTCAAGCAGATCGGCGCAAGCATTCGACTGTGGCGCCGGCGTCGCCGCGGTTCAGCGCGCGCACTGCGCACGGAGCATCTGAGCAAACAATCATGGCGGAAACTTTCCGCGTCCTGCTGAGCGATTCGCTTGCGGCGCAGGGGATCGAAGTCCTCAAGCGCTTCCCGCAGCTGCAGGTCGACATCAAGACCGGGCTCAAGCCCGACGAGCTGGCGAAGATCATCGCGCCCTACGATGCGCTGCTGATTCGCAGCGCGACCCGCGTGACGCGCGAAGTCATCGACGCGGCCGACGTCGCTCAAAGTGATCGGGCGCGCCGGCGTGGGCGTCGACAATGTCGACCTCGAAGCGGCGACGCGGCGCGGAATCGTCGTGATGAACAGCCCGCACCGGCAACAGCGTCACGACCGCCGAGCACGCGATCTCGATGATGATGGCGCTGGCGCGGCATATCCCGGCGGCGAACGCCTCGATCCATGCGGGCAAATGGGAGCGCGGCAAATTCACCGGCGCCGAGATTTGCAACAAGACGCTCGGCGTCGTCGGCCTCGGCAACATCGGGCGAATCGTCGCCGACCGCGCGATCGGGCTCAAGATGAAAGTGATCGGCTACGATCCGATCCTGACCGGCGAGGCGCCGGCCGCGTCGGCGTCGAGCTGGTAAGTCTCGACGAGCTTTTCCGCGCGCGCGGATTTCATCACCGTGCACACGCCGCTGACCGACGACACGCGCGGCATGGTCGGCGCCGCGGCGTTCGCGAAGATGAAGAAGGGCGTGCGGATCATCAACTGTGCGCGCGGCGGAATCGTCGACGAAGCGGCGCTGGCCGACGCGCTGAAGTCCGGCAAAGTCGCGGGCGCCGCGCTCGACGTCTTCGTCGAGGAGCCGCCGCCCGAGCGATCATCCGCTGCTCCATCTCGACTCCGTGATCGCGACGCCGCATCTCGGCGCCGCCACCGACGAGGCGCAGGTCCAGGTCGCGGTCGATATCGCGCACCAGGTGGCCGAGTTTCTGATCGACGGCACGATTCGGCAGGCGGTCAATATCCCGGCGCTCATCGACCAAGGAACTGGAAATGCTCGGACCGCATCTCACGCTCGGCGAAAAGCTGGGCCGGCTCGCCGCGCAACTGATCACCGACGCGCCGACGGAGGTGACGCTCGCATTCGGCGGCGAGGCGGCGAACCTCAAGGCCGACGCCGATCACCGCCGCGGTGCTGAAGGGACTGATGAGCGGCTTCCTCGACGAGGATTTGAATTACGTCAACGCGCCGTTCATCGCGCGCGAGCGAGGGATCAGCATCATCGAAACGCGCTCGCGCGAAATCACCGATTACGTCAACACGCTGACGCTGCGGGTGCTCACCGGCGCCGGCGAGCATGAAGTGTCGCGGGCGCGGTGCTCGGCAATCGCGCGCTGCGCCTGATCCGCATCGACGGCTACCGCGTCGAGGCGGTGCCCGAGGGCTATTTCCTGATGCTGCACAATCGCGACGTGCCCGGCGTGGTCGGCGCGGTGGGCACGATGCTCGGCCAGGCGAAAGTAAATATCGCGCGGACTGGAACTCGGCCGCGATCGCGTGGGAGGAACCGCGCTCAGCATTTTCGAAGTGGACGAGCCGGTGCCCGGCGCGGTGCTCGACAAGCTCAAGACGATTCCCGCGATCACAGCGGCGCAGTTGCTCAAGCTCTGAATCTATTTCGTGCACGACGAATTTCAGCCCGACAGGTGCGCGTGGAGATCGGCGAAGATGACGCCGGTCGGGGGAGAGACATGAAGACAGTTGCCGTGGTCGGCACGCAGTGGGGCGACGAAGGCAAGGGCAAGATCGTCGATATGCTCGCGGCCGACGCCGACGTCGTCGTCCGCTTCCAGGGCGGCAACAACGCCGCGCACACGCTCGTCGTCGACGGCAAAAAGTTCGTCCTGCGGCTGGTGCCTGCGGGCGCGCTTCATCCGGGCAAGGCCTGCGTGATCGGCAACGGCATGGTCGTCGATCCGATTCGCGCTGCTCGAGCGAGATCGCGGAGCTGCAAGCGCCACGGCCATCTGGCGGACGACAACCTGTTCAAGATCAGTTACGAAGCGCACATGGTGATGCCGTATCACATGGCGATCGATCGCGCGCGCGAGGCGCGGGCGGGCAAGCGCGCAATCGGCACCACCGGCTTCGGCATCGGGCCGGCCTACGAAGACAAGATGGCGCGCGTCGGTTTGCGGTTCGAAGACTTGCTCGATTTCAAATTTTTCGAGGAGAAGCTGCGCCGCAATATCGTCGAAAAGAATGCGTACCTGAAAGCGCTGCTCAAGACCAAGCCGATCAAAGCCGACGAGACGATCGATGCGATGAAAAAGGCGCGGCGCAAGCTGCTGCCATATCTGTGCGACACCGGCGCGTACGTCGCCGAGGCGATCGAATCGGGCAAGCGGGTGCTGTTCGAGGGCGCGCACGGCACGATGCTCGATATCGACCACGGCACCTACCCGTTCGTGACTTCGTCGAGTTGCATCGCGAGCGCAGTTTTCGGCGGCACCGGTGTCGCGCCGGGCAATCTCGACGCGGTGCTCGGCATCAGCAAGGGCTATACAACGCGCGTCGGCGCGGGGCCGTTCCCCAGCGAGTTCACCGGCGACCTGGCGGACTCGCTGCGCGAGGAGGGCGACGAGTTCGGCAGCGCGACCGGGCGTCCGCGGCGAATCGGATGGTTCGACGCGGTGCTCGCGCGCTACGCCGCGCGCGTCAACGGGATGTGGGGGCTCGCGCTGACCAAGCTCGACGTTCTGACCGGAATCGATCCGGTGAAAATCTGCGTCGGCTACGTCGTGAAAGGCAAGCGCTACGACGACATGCCGCCGTCGCAGCGGATCCTGAGAACGCCAAGCCGATCTACGAAGAGATGCCGGGATGGCGCGAGAGCCCGGCCGGCGCGCGGACGCTGGAGGATTTACCCGTCCAACGTGCGCCGCTACGTCGAGCGAATCAGCGAGTTGGCCGGCGTGCCAATCGCGATGATCGGCGTGGGCGCGGCGCGCGAAGCGACGATCGTGATAAGCAACCCGTTCGCCGACTAGTTCGCCGCAATCCCGTACTTTCGCCGGGTTTCCAGACTCGCTTCGATAGCCTCGCGAATGTTCGCGAGCGCCTCGGCTTCGGTGCGGCCCTGCGAGAGGCAGCCCGGAAGTGACGGACATTCCACGACGAAAAACCCGTTCTCGTCGCGTTCGATCGTAATCAGCAAATTCTCTCCGCGCGTCCTACATGCGCAGACTGCGGCGAGGCTGGAGAGGGCGACGCCGCGGCGGGCCTGTCGCATGTCGTTGCGGTCGAAACCATTGGTGGAGTAGCCGAGCGAGATTCCGGTCGCCGGATCGGCCCATCCGATTTGGCCGCCCGCGCCGCCGTGCCCGAATGCCAGCGCGGAGTTGGTTTTGCCGAAGCCCCGGGCGTTCGCCATGCCGTCGCCGCCGGCGACCACGACTCCCAGCGCGCGGTTGACCTTGACGCCGAAAATCGGATCCTTGTAGTCGCCGGAGCGCACGCGCAGCGCTTCTTTGAGCGCCTCGGGATTGCTGATCGGCGCGCCGTTGGTGCCGCGATTGTGCAGCACGCCCTGGTAGAATAGCGCGAGGTCGGCCGCGGTCATGACTCCGCCGCCGCCCGGCACTCCCGCTTCCATCACGTTGGGGCGGTTGAAGCCGAGGATCGCGTCTTCGGTGACTTCGGTCTCCGGCATCGCGGGCAGGCCGAGCTTCTTTCGCTCCTCATCCGATAACGCCTCGCCGACGTAGCAAAGCTGCGCGTGGCGATTTTGAAATTCGCGCGGCAAGCCTACTCGCAGTTCGGGTAATCCGAGCGGCGTCGAGATGCGATCGTGCACGAACTTGCGAAACTCGGTGCCGGTGCGGCGCTCGATTATTTCGGCGATCACCCAGAAACCCGACGTGGGATGGTATTCGAACTTGCTGCCGACCGGCCATTCGAGCCGCCACTTCGCGAATCGCTCGAGGCGCTTGCCCTTGTCGAGCCATTCGTCTTGCGGATAGGGCGCGTTGGGAAATCCGCCGACGTGGAGGAGCACCTGCTCGACGGTCATTTTGTCTTTGCCGTTGGTGCCGAACTCGGGAATGATTTCCGCGACGACCTCGCTCGGCTTGAGTTTGCCTTCGCCGATCAGAATCCACGACGCCGCCGACATGATCGCCTTGGTGCACGAGAAGATCGTGTAGAGCGTCTCGTTGGTCGCCGGCTTCTCGCTGCCACCCTGGACCGCGCGCCCGACCGTGCGCATCGCGCCGATTTTTCCGTTGCGCGCGATCGCGATCTGCGTCGAAGGCAGCAAGCCGTCTTTGACTTCGCGCTCGGCGCGATTGAACAGCGCTTCGACCTTTGCAGGATCGAGACCTACGTCACGTGGGCTATCGGCAAAATGATCTTGCGTCGGCATTGCGGGAACCTCTGCGTTGAAGTTGTTGTTGGGGATATAACACACCCCGGCCGATTCGTCATTCGGACGAAATGCGCGCGGGACCCTGCGACGATATCCACCCTGCTCTGCCCGGCAGCGTGGTACGAACAACCTCGCATGCCGGCAGCTCAACGCGATTCAGCCGCCATGCGACCTCGCGCAGTTGCACGAACTTCGCGCCTCGCTCCTTGAGTGCGCGGACCAACGCAGTGAAGCTGTCGAGCTGGCCCATGCCTTCCGTCTCGGCGTGAATCGTATGCACGTTCAACGCATCGGGCCGGCACTGGCCGAGATAGAACTCGCGAACCGCATCGTCGTCGCGCAAATCGCGGCGTCCCATCACCTCGTCGAGCGTCGGCAGCGTGGTCGGAATCTCGGGCGTCGCGAGAGTGCGTCCCTCGACGACGCATCGGTACGGCGCGACGCCACGCGTGTCGCTGCGATATTCGAGGCCCATCGCATCGAGCGCGAGCATCGCGGCATCGTTGGTGCGCCAGCCGGGCGCCGCGAAACTCTTCGCCGGCGCGCCGAGGATTGCGCGGTAGACTTCGAACGCGTCGCCGAGTTCGTTGCGTACGCCGTCGTCGCCGATATCGTCGAGATGATCCTGCCACCGCACGTGATCGTAACCGTGCACGCCGACCTCGAAGCCGCGCGCTTTCAGGTCGCGGATGATTCCGGGGAACGACAGCGCGATCGGCCGCGACGGGAGAATCGTGCCGGAGAGAATCGTGCGCGTGCCGTACATCGAGACGGCCTTGGTGCGAAACATCTTCGACAGGAATCCGCGATTACGAAACACGCGCAGAATTGCGCGCCCCGAATTGTCCGGGCCCATGGTGATGTAAAAGCTTGCGGCGACGCCCTCGCTCTCGAGCATCGCGGCCAGCCGCGGCACGCCAAGTTCGAGGCCCTGGTGAGTATCGACGTCGATCTTTAGTGCGACTTCCACGTCCGCAACGACCCGCTCCTAGTCGAAATGAATAGTGTCCGTGACGCGCCCTGATTGCGAAAGCGCCTCGCGCGCAATGGCTTCGACGCCGCCTTCGAGCTGGGCAATCTTCACGATCACGCTGCCCTCGCCGGCCGCAATCTCGAGAGCGCCGTCGGCAGTTTTACGCACGATGCGTCCCGGCTCGCCGAGCGTTCCATTTTCAGCGCCAATTTTCACTTCCCATAAAAACAGCTTTCGCCCGTCAACGAAACAGAACGCGCCGGGATACGGATGAGTCACGGCGCGCACGAGATTGAAAATTCTGCGCGCCGGCCATCGCCAGTCTATCCGCCCGTCCTCGGGCTTTCTGCGGCCGAAGTAGCTGCCCTTCGAGATATCCATTTTTCGCCGCGGCGCAGTGCCTGCGACGATCTTCGGATGCATCTCCTCGACCAAGTCGACGCCGAGCGGCACCAGCTTGCGATACAACGTCAGCGCGTTGTCGCTGTCGTCGATCGCAGCCGCACGATTCCCGACGATATCGCCGGCGTCCGCGCGCGCAACCATATAATGCAGTGTCACACCGGTTTCGCGTTCTCCATTCACCAGCACCCAGTTGACGGGCGCGCGTCCCCGATACGCCGGCAGCAATGACGGATGCAGATTGTATGCGCCGAGCGGCGCGGGCTTCAGCGCGCTTTCCGGAATCAGGTGGCGGTAGGAGAAGGAATAGATCACGGCCGGCTTCAACGCCGCCATTGTCGCGCCCAATGCCTTGACGCCTTCATCGAAGTGCACCGGGACATCGTGGCGCGCGGCCAGGTCCGCGCACGAGCGCCACCAGATTTCTTCATGTGCGTCGTCGCGATGCGTGAACAGTGCCGCAATCGGCGCGCCCATCTTGAGCAACGCCTCCATGCACGCGTAGCCCATGTCGTGGTAGGCGAACAGCACGCATCGCGCGGACTTCACCGACTCCACGAATGCTCGCTAGTCGCCGATCCCGAATCGTTCGGCGCTCGCCGTCGGCGCCATGCACGGCGCGCACGATGTACGTGGGCCGCCGCCGCACTTCGATATAGATGCGCCCCGCGTATTCGCCGATGAGCCCGAGCGCCAGGAATATCATCCCGATGAAGAAGAACAGAACCGCGAACAGCGTCCACAGCGCGCCCTCTTCCTGCGGGCCGTAGATCACGCGATGCGCGAGCAGCACGACCGCCATCATCGTCGCCAGCAGCGAAATTCACGATCCCGGTCATGCTCAGCAATTGGATCGGAGCGAGCGAAAATCCGGTGATCAGATTGAGGCTGAGCTTCGCGAGCGAAAAGAGATTGTACTTCGAGGTGCCGCTCGCGCGATCGTCGTGGCCGACGGGAATTTCCGCGACGCGCTTGGCGAACGAGTTGGCGAGCGCCGGCACGAACGCCGCCTTCTCGTCGCAATCGACCACCGTATCGACGATGTGCCGCCGATACGCGCGCAGCATGCATCCGTAGTCGTGCATCGGCACGCCGACGATCAGCGAGGTCAGCCGGTTGTGCAGGCGCGACGCATACTTCCGATACGCCTGGTCGTGCCGCTCCTCGCGCCATCCGCCGACCACGTCGTTGCCTTCGTCGATCGCCGCGATCAGCCGCGGAATTTCCTCCGGCGGATTTTGCAGGTCGGCGTCGAGCGTGACGACGATGTCGCCGCGCGACTGCTTGAAGCCGGCGAGGATCGCCGAATGCTGTCCGAAGTTGCGCGCCAGTTCGACGACCCGCACGCGCCCTTCTTCGCCCGCCGCGATTTCGCGCAGGATGCCGAGCGAGTCGTCGTGCGATCCGTCGTCGATGAAGACGGCCTCCCACGGGCGGTCGAGGCCGTCGAGCACCGGTTTGAGCCGCGACCAGAGCGAGCGCAGGTTCGCGGACTCGTTGAACACCGGCACCACGATCGACACCAAGCCTTTCTCCTCGCGCGACGAGGCCGAAGCACCTCGAATCGGTGATATTTTGCCGGGGAAGCTCACGAGAGATGCGCGCCTGACCGCGTTCAGAACTGCGGGCGCGTGAAGCGATTCTTGCAGACAGGCTCGGGAAATTAAAGATAGCCCAGTTGACCGCGCGTGATCACCTCGCGAGACTGCATCGACGATGCTCGCCGCCAATCGACCTCTCCGCCTCGCCATCTACGCGCTGCTCGCCGCTATCCTTTATCTTCCCGGTCTCGGCCGGCCTGCGCTGTGGGAACCCGACGAAGGCCGCTATGCCGAAATCGCGCGCGAAATGGTTCTGTCGGGCGACTACGTCACGCCGCGCGACGATTTCGAGCTGTATTTCGAAAAGCCGCCGCTCGTCTATTGGGCCGAAGCCGCATCGATCAGGCATTTTCGGCGTCAACGAGTTCGCGGTGCGCTTGCCCGCCGCACTGTTCAGTGTCGGACAGGTCGTCGTCACGGCCGCGTTGGCCGAGGTGATGTTCGGTGCGACGGCAGGATTTCTTCGCCGCACTCGCACTCGCGCTCAGTCCGCTGTTTTTCGGCTTCGCCCGATTCGCGACGCTGGATCCCGCGCTGGCTTTTTTTCTGACGGCGGCGATGGCTGCCTTTTACTTCGCCGCCCGCGACGATTCGTTCTCATCGCTGTCGTCGCGAAGACTTGATCATGCTGTCCGCCGCGATGCTCGCATTCGGCACTCTCGCCAAAGGCCCCGTCGCGCTCGTCCTCGGCGGCACGATCCCGCTGACGTGGCTCGCTATTGAGCGACGCCTCAGCGAAATCGCGCGAATGCCGCTCGCCGCGTGCCGCTGATATACGCGCTGATCGTCGTGCCCTGGTTCGTCTTGATGGAGGCGCGAAATCCCGGCTTTCTGAGTTTCTTCTTCGTCCACGAACATCTCAGCGCTACACACGTCGAACGAGCACGGATGGGGCCCGTGGTTCTTCATCCCGATCGTGTCGGCGGCGACGTGGCCGTGGATTTTCTTCGTCCCACTCGGATGGTCCGCGATGCGTAGCGCCCGCTCTGACGAGCGACCGCAGCGCCATCCGCGCGCTCTGCCGCGAGCTTTCTCGCCATCTGGTTCGTCGTCATCTTCATATTTTTCTCGATTCCCCGCTCCAAGCTCGGCAGCTATATCCTGCCCGCGATTCCGCCTCTCGCGATCGTCGCCGGCTACGGCCTTGCACGGCTGCCCACGCTCGACGCCTCGCGTCGCCGCCGTCTTCTCGCCGTCGTTGCGATTGCGGGCGTGGTACTCGCCGCCGGTCTCTTCGTGTTTTTCGAATTCGCACTGGCTCCGATAAGTCCTGCGCTGGGCCTCGACGGACTGCTGCTCGCCGTCGCCCTGGCAGCCGGCGCAATCGCGATGTATTGGCTGGGGCGCGCGCCGGCATCGGATTCCTTACGCGATTGCCGCTCTCGCGATCGCGATGCTCGCGACGGTGCCGCTTGCGGCTCGCGCGCGCCGCGAAGACGCTTCCCCGCTCTCCACCTATCGCGGCCTCGCAACCGCCGTTCAGCCCTATCTCGCCGGCAACTGCACGCTCGCCTCCTACCGCCATTACGTGCAATCGCTTCCGTTCTACACGCGCGCACGCGAGACCCGCGTCGAGTACTGGGGCGAGCTGTCTGAAGTTGCGCCGCCCGCGCCGGGCAAGTCGCCGTATCATCCTCGGCTCCGAGGCGCGCCTGCGCCAGGCGTGGTCTTCCGGCTCATGCATGGTTCTGATCGCCAACCAACGCGACCTGCAGGCGCTCGACGATTCGCTGAAGCCCGCCCCGGTAATCCTCGGATGCGAGGGCAAAAAGTTCGCACTTTACAACGGCACCCTCGCACCGCCGCCGGGCGCAGCATGTTGTCTCAAGTCGGGATCTTGGTAATAAGTGGGAGCAGGATCGCGACACTTGGATTCGGTCGCGATCGGTCTGTACCTTTGGCGGGGAGGGGTGAGCGCAGGTGGCTGACAAGAAATCCAAACCCAAACTCCAGGCTTCGGATTTCGGTGCGGAAGGGCGCCCGAGCCGGGTCCCTGCTCGGCCAATTGTTCACCGAGGCCCGCGACCGCAAAGGCCTGACCCGCGATCAGGTCGCCACCGAGGCTCATCTGCCGCCGCACTACGTCAAGATGATCGAGACCGACAGCTACGACCAGATTTCTGATCGGCTGTATCTCGTGCCGTTTCTCCGCCGCTACGCGACCTTCCTCGGTCTTGACGCCGAGGAAATTGCTTCGCGCTTCGTCAGCAACATGCAGCATGCCGAGGCCAACGTCGTGCGTATCTCGCAAGAGATCACGATGGTCGCGAAGAAGCCGGCCGCCGGCGGCCGAATCGCGTTCGCGGTGCTGATTGCCGCGGTGCTGATCGTGCTGGCGGACCTCGCATGGCGCCATTTCGCGAGCATGAAGCGGCACTCCCGGCCCCGTCGCTTCGCCGGCCGCGATGGCGCCGAACGAGAGCCCAATGCCCGGCTGTCGAACGTCGTGAGCAATCCCGAAGCGGTCGTGACGAATCCCGAGCCGGCGCTGCGAATCTCCGCCGCCGGCCAGCCGTCCTGCACAGCCGCAACAGGTCCCGCTCCCCGCAAGCAAACGACGACTAGCCGCCGTTAGTGCAGCACGGCGTTGGCGATCTCTTCCGACGACCAGTTCCTTCGCGCGCCGGACGTCGTCGCCCGAGTGCACCACCGCGACCACCTTCAGCTCGTCGGTCGCGCCTTCCAACGACGCGCGCACGACGATCACCGTGTCGTAAATCTCGGTTCTTCGGGATATCGTCGTAGGGCGTCAACGCCGCCGATGCCTTCATCGCCTGCCGGCTCGCCTGGTAGGCTCTGAACGACTGCGTGGCGTCGGATCCTCCGGATTCAATGCCTGGCTGGCGCGCCTGGTTTGCGAACGGATCGATCGGTTGATTGCCGCTGTCGCCCAGCGGCGGCGGCTCCGCGCCCGCCTGCTCGAGCAATTCGAACCATCGAAGGATCGCCCGGGAACATTTGATTCAACGACACTCCGGGCGCAAGCATTTGCTGATTCACCGTCACGGTGAGCGTCACCGAATTCGTCGGGATTGGACGGCTGGCCATGACGCGCCGCCCGCAGATCTTCGTTCAGCACGTTCTGCACGACCGGGTCGGTGCAAATCGCAATCGACGGTGGCATTTGCGGGCGCCGTCAAGCTTGCCCGCCAGCTTGACGTCGGTCGCATGCGCCATTCCGCCAATAGCTACTGCAATAGCCAGTGCGGCGATCGCGCGATGCCCCGATTGCGCAACTGCACTATTCACCGGTACGCGCGCGCGGCTTCTATCGGCCAGGTCGCGATCACTTCGTCTCCGCGCACTACGTAATACTCGCTGTGCAGATTGATCGTCGTGTCGTTGTGGCTCGGGATTATTTCGATTTTCGATCCCGGCTCGATACTGCTTTCGCCCGCCGCGATGGCCCATGCTCCTCGGACAGCTGCGCCACTTTGATTGCGATGTCCTTGACCATCGGCGGACCGAATTCGTTGGTCAGCGATTTCATGCCCGCGTCGATTATCGCACGCGCGCCGCGCCGCGAAATCACCGTCGACAGCAGCGTCAGTGCCGGACGGCCAAGGTCCGGCCGCACGATGCGATACGCGCCGTCCATGAAAACGTACGAATCCGGCCTGCACTTCGGTTACATCCGGCCAGTTGCCCGCGATGTCGTAGGTGCCGGTCCCGCCCGCACTGACAATCTCCGGCGCGAGCCCCGCCGCCCGCAATGCCTCGACGTGACGGCTGAGCGTCGTCAACGCCTCACGCGCCGTTGCGATTCGCTTCTCACTATTCGGAACGAGCACCGCGTGGCCTTCATAGCCCATCACGCCGCGATAGTTGAGGCCCGCCCGCTCCGCGCAGCCGCGCCAGCTCGACCGTCTCCTCGGGCGTCTCCGTGCCGCATCGATGCATCCCGGTGTCGACTTCGATGATCACGTCGGCCGTGCGTCCGGCCCGCGCCGCGCCCGCCTCGAACTCGCGCACGTTGAACTCGCTCTCGATTGTTCCGATCAAACTGATTCGCGCGGCCGCGTTGAAAAACCGATCGATCTTGCCGCGCCCGCAATCTGATTGGCGAGCAGCACCGGCCCAGCCCCGCGCGCGCCAGCACTTCGACCTCGCCGAGCTTCGACGCGGTTATTCCAATGGCGCCGGCTGCGAGCTGTCGCCGCGCGATTTCGGGCGTCTTCGGCGTCTTGAAATGCGGTCTGAGCTTTTGCGGCCGCGCCGCGAAGTACTCGCCCATCGTGCGAATATTTTCCTCGATCACGTCGAGGTCGAGAATCAATGCGGGCGTGTCGATATCGCGCTTGTTCATCGCACCGATGTTAGCACGGCCTCTACGGAATCTTCTGCTGCAACAATTCCTGCGCCCGCGCTGCGCGCCATTTCACCAGCCGCTCGCCGAGCTTCGCGTCGCCGAGCGCGATTATCTGCGCCGCGAGCAGCCCCGCATTCGCCGCGCCGGCTTTGCCAATCGCCATCGTCGCGACCGGCACGCCCTTGGGCATCTGCACGATCGACAGCAGCGAATCGATTCCGTTGAGCGACGTCGTCGGCATCGGCACGCCGATCACCGGCAGAATCGTCTTCGCCGCGACCACGCCCGCCAGATGCGCCGCGCCGCCCGCGCCCGCGATTATCACACGCAGCCCGCGCTCCGCCGCCTTCGCCGAATAATCCAGAGTGATGTCGGGCGTGCGATGCGCCGACATGATCCGAACTTCATGCGGCACTTGAAGTTCTTCCATGACCTCGGCCGCCGCCGCCATGTACTCCCAGTCGCTCTTGCTGCCCATGATCACGCCGACAATCGGCGCCTTGCTGTCCGCCATCGTGGTCCTCCCTCGTATGTGAATCTGCAGGCTGATTCGCGACTCGCCCGCATGTCAAGCCGCCGCGGTATGAGCGCCGCGGATATTTCGGCACAATGTATTCGCGATGGCGACGCCGATTCCGATCAATCAATGCGAGTTCACGCTCGCCGAGGTCGTCGAGGCGACCGGCGGCACTTGCGTGCGTGCGAGATCTTCTACCGATGAAAGCGTCCGCGGCGTCAGCATCGACACGCGCTCGCTCGAGGCCGGCGCGCTGTTCGTCGCGCTGCGCGGCTCGGCGTCCGACGGTCACGACTACCTTCAACGAGCTGCCGCGCTCGGCGCCAGGGCCGCGATCGTCGCGGCCGGCCGCCGTCATCCTGCTCTCGATTGCATCGAGGTCGACGATACCCTCGACGCGCTCGGCACGGCTCGCGCACTATCATCTCGCGCGCACGCGCGCGGCCCGCGCCCTTCCGCTCATCGCAATCGGCGGCGCCGTCGGCAAGACCACCACCAAGGAACTCACCGCCGCCGTCGCTCGCGCGCTTTTCGGCGCCACGCTCTCCACTCCCGGCAATCTGAATAATCTGATCGGCGTGCCGATGACGATTTTCACGCTCACCGGCGAGTCATCGCGCGGCCGTCCTCGAATGCGGCACCAACACGCGCGGCGAAATTCCGAAGCTCGCGCAAATCGTCGAGCCCGACGTCGCGATGGTCCTCAACGTCGATCTCGAACATAGCGAAGGTCTCGGCACGCTCGACGATATCGCCGACGAGGAAGCCGCGCTGTTCTCGACTGCCACGCGCTACGCGGTCGCATCCGCCGACGAGCCGATGGTCCTGTCGCGGATTCCGAGCCATCTGCGCCGAATCACATTCGGCAAATCCGCCGACGCTCACGTGCGCCTCGCCAGCCGCAGCGTCGGCGCCCGCTCGCGCATCCGCGTCGAGCTTGCGCGCGCGATGGTCGGCTCGGGAGTCGAGCCGTTCATCGAAACTGAAATCGCGCTGCTGGGCGAGGCCGCCGCGCTCAACTGCACCGCCGCAATCGCCGGCGTCGCTGCGATGCGCGTTGCGCCGCTCGAATCGCGCGAGCTTGCTGCGATCGCCGATGCGCTCGCCGGCGTCCAGCCGGTCGCCGGCCGACTCGCCAGCACTTCGATCAATGGCATCTTCGTAATCGACGACACCTATAACTCGAATCCGCGCTCGATTCGGGCTGCGCTTGCGGCCGCGCGCGAAGTCGCCGACGGTCTCGGCGCCCGACTCGTGATTGCGATGGGCGATATGCTCGAGCTGGGCGAACAGTCCGCCGCCGCGCATCAGGAGGCCATTCGCGACGTGATGCGCGCGCATCCCGCGGTCATTCGTCGCCGTCGGCCCCGAGATGAACTCCGCACGCGAATCGCTGTCTCGTGATGCGGATACGGCCGAGATATTCACCGCGTCTGACAGTGTCGCTGCGGCAAAAATGATTTCGGGATTGGTGCGGCCCGGCGATGTGTTGCTGGTAAAAGGCTCGCGCGGAATCGCGATGGAACGCGTCATCGAGCGCCTCGGCTGACGCCGATCAATGGTCGCCGATACTGCGGCTGACTTCGATCCAGTTCGCGCCGTCCCACTTGAGCCGTAGCACGTCGACTGAACCGCTTGCGATGCTCGAGATTGGCGCCGAGCCGCCGTTCCATTTGATTGCGCCGCTCGAGGTAGTCCACACCGGTCCCGCGGCGATCGCGCCGGTGATGTACGACTCGATCGTGACGACCTGATCCGTTACCAGCCCGACCGTAGACAGCGTGTAGGTGAGTCCTGTCGTGGCGGTGGAGATTTTCTGGCATGAGTTCGTGAAGAACGCGACCGTCGTGTTGACCGCGACTGTGCCGGCGTTGGAGCACGCCTCGATGCTCGGCGCGTGGTTCAGGTAGCCGACTCGAACGATGCCGTTCTGCAGCCAGTCGGTGAACTCGGTAAAGATCATCGTGTCGGGCACGTTGCTGCCGTCGCCGTTGCGGAACGGGCTCGGGTCGCCGTAGCTGTTCTGCATCGAGAAAATCGGCTGCGGGTTCGGCGCGTTGCCGTTGCTGATTCCGCACGTCGTCGTGCCGCCGCCGCAAATCCACGAGCTCTTGATCGCGGTCGGGCGGTTTAACTGCATCAGGAATCCGTTGGGGCCCGGCATGCCGGCGATTCGAGTCGCATCGATGATAAAGTTGGAGCCGACGTAGGACGGGTCGAAGATAAAGTACTGCGCGTCCTCGCTGGTCACGCCCGAGAACATCATGTTGCCGTCGGCCCCGCCACCGAAGCGATCGAGGGTCCACGCTTCAATCTTGTTCTGCTCGAAGTCGGTACCGTAGATCTCGAGCTGGCCGACGAAGGCCGACATGATCGCGACGTCGTGGCCCTGGATCAGGCCGCCGCGAATTTCCTCGTTGTAGGTCTGGCCTCCGCCGCCGAAGAAGTAGCCCCACATGCCGCCCTGCCCATTCGACGGATTCGAGATCTGCACGTCGCGGAAATTCAGGTCCTGCACGTTGCCGGTGGATCGATTGGCGACGCGAATCCCAATGCCCGCGCGGCCCAGGTCCACGTGCTCGAACGTATCGTGCTGCGTCGCGAGGCTGTCGCCACCGCCGCCGGTCGCGTAGTTGTCAACGTCGATTATCACGCCGGCCGTGTTGCCGTTGATGCCCGACACCGACAGCCCCGCGACGCGCGAGTCGGCGGCCTTGTTCATATTGATGACGGTGCCGCCGGTGACGCCGTGCCATTCGAGTTCCGCCGGATGACCACCGTCGCCGTTCTGCGCGCCGGTCAGCGACAGCGTGACGCCCCAGCATCCGTAGAGATTGATCGATTGGCCGAGCGGATACGCGATGGTCGCAGGAAACTCGACGACTCCGCCGACGGTTCCGCCGGCCGCCGTGTGCGAGCAGATCGAACCGATCGCCGCGTTGATCGGCACGCTGTCATCGTGACGCATCGTGAAGGATCCCGACTGCGCGGGCGCGATAGAAAGCGTCACGCTCGCGCCGCTCACGCCGCTAATTTGCGCGAACAGATCTTGCGCGGCGGCGGCTGAAGGAATCGCCGTCCCAAAATCTTCGTCGGTGCCGAACGCGTGCCCGAAGTCGCGATACGATTCCGCGGTCGCGCCCGGCGCACCCGCGTGCGGCATCACCGCGTGAAGCGTCGGCGTGCATGAAGCGCCGCTGCACGAATAGATCAGGTACGCGATGTCGTTGGCGGCGCCGGTCCAACTCAGCAGCAGGTTGTTATTCGTGCTGAGCGTCACGGGCCCCGCGCTGGTCGAGACTGCCGCCGTCGGCGCGGACCAACCGCCGGCCTGGCTCACGCCAACAATCTGGTACGTGTACGAAACGTTGCACGCGCTGTTGTGCGCGGGGTTGGCGGATATCGAATCAACCTCGCAGCCGCCGCCATTGGCCGCGCTCTTGGTGATATCCGAAGTCGGATTCGGATTCATGCCGTAGCTGTTCGGGACGACCGTCACGCCGGTCGGCGGATTCGCATTCGAGTTGGCGCCCGCGTGATCGATTTTTATCCACTGGCCAAGTTTGAAGTCGCCGATTGAATTGACGGTGACGATCGCGTTGCCTGCGACGGTGGTCGCGGTCGCGGTCTCAAGCGATCCGGTCGCGCCAAACGCTTTCACATTTTTAACACCGTTGAGGCTGACGTTCGCGATCGCGTCGCTGCCGTCGAGCTTCGATCCCGACAGCGTGTTGAGCTGCGCACCGGTCTGTCCGAACGCGATCGCGTCACCGCTAACGGTACCGCCGGCGAGGTTCGAGACCTTGTTGCCATTCGCGTTGAGATTGGATTCCAGGGCTGAAACCGCGCAGGCCCATTCTCCTCTCATTCCACGAGCCCACGCGCCCGCTCCTCCGCTCACGCACGGCGTCGCGCTGATACAATCCTTGCAGTAGAGAAGCATCCCGTCCTGCTCGGGCGGCAGATTGGCAAAGGTCGGGGTGACTATCGCGGGCGCAATCGGCTGCGCACCCGAAAGTCGATTATTGATCGCTTCGCGAAACTGCAGTCCGGCGCCGACGCCGGTGAAGTTGGGAATCGGCTGATACGATCCGGGCGGCGGCAGATTCTGCGCCTCCGCCTCCGCGCTCACGCAAATCAGGATCGTCGCGGCGAATGTCGCGCGCCGAATCGTCCGCCAAATCTTTCGTCTCAAATCAATCACCATTCAGTCCAATCGCCGGTGTTCGTCCGATCGTCCTAGAATCCTACCGCGAACCAGCAGAAGCCTTGCGCGGCATCGGTCGAGTCGGGGCCGGGATTGTTGTTCCAGACCCAGAACTGCGAAGTGGTCGGCAGGAAGCCGGCGCTGACCATCGCGATGTCGTCGCCGGCCGCGGCGTGACCCGGCGTCTCGGGCGTCAACGTTACCGGCATGAAAACTTCGCATGCGTTGGGAAACGCGATTGGGAAAGAATACGGCCCGTAAAGTCCCTCGCTCTGCTTCGTGCCCCAATTCACCATACCCCACTGTATGATGTACTGGATAAGTCCCTTGTTGATGTCGGCGACGGGGATTTTCAGATAGCCGTTCTGCGCCATCAGGCCGGTGAACAGCGACTGGAAGGCCTGCAGGACGCCGATATTCGCGATGTTCACGTCCTGGCGCTGTTTCAGGAACGCCGTGCGATTAGCCAGTTGCTGATGCGGCTGATTTGAAATGCCGGTGCCGCTGAAGCTCGCGCCGACGGCCGCGCCTTCGACCGGGTCGGTTGCCTGTATCTGGTAAACCTCATTTGAGGTGAACTCGGCTGCGTCGATTAGTGTAGCCATTGACTACCTCAGAAGGTAAGCGTCCACGTGCCGGTAATACTCATTCCGGCGCCAAATACTATTGGTGCAATAGTCTTGCGCGCGAGCATCGGCGACGGCGCGGTGGTGCCGGGAAGTCCGGTGCTGCCGTGATTGGCGAAGATCGCGAGCTCCTGGATCGTGATTCCGTCCGCGCCGGTGTCGCCGGTCGTCAGCGACCAGTTGAGGGTCAGGCCGCCCGCGCCGTCCTCGCTGTGACCGTCGAGCGCCTTGTAGTATGCGGGCGCAGTCAGCGCCGTGTCGGTCAGCGTCGGTACGTTCGAGCCGGTGCCGAAGCCCACGGCCGCCGCGAATTCGCCGGTGGTATCGCCGCCGAGCAGCGCCGCGAGCGCGGGCAGGCCGGCGTTCACGAACAGATTGCGGCCCTCGTATTCCCACGCGACGCGGCCGCGCTCGAGCAGTCGAAACCTAACGATTCCAATCGGCCTTCTCATTTTCAAATTAACCTCCTGCAGAACGGCTGTGCCGTTGACGATCAGCGCCGAATCCGCAACTCTCGGTTCGTTGGCGCCGTAAGTTATCCCGCTGTGCCGATAGTGCGCGTCGTAAGCGGGAACAGTCGGACCGAACGCGTCGGTCAACGGCGCGTTCGCGATCGCAATCGAGAGCGCGTTGTCATTGGGGGCAGGCGCTGAGTCGAGTTGATACTTCGCGATTCCGCCGAGCGTCAGCTTGTCCGTCGGAATCGGACCCGCGTCGGAAATCGCCGGCACCGCAAACCACAGCGAATCCATCCACGAGCGCGCGGGCTTGAAGAAATTGACCGCCGCCGCCGCTGTCGATGCGTCAGCCGAGGCAACAGTCTGCCCGGCCGCAAGATCGATGATCACGCGGAACGCGGCCCATCCCTGATTCGACGGATACGTATCGCCGCCCCAGCTCGACTGCCCTTCGAGCAGAGTGATCTGAGTCCATCCGAGCGAGCCGAGCGCATTCTTGATCGCCCACGGCGTGCCGCGAAATCGATGCAGCGCGATACTATCCTTGACCAGCGCGCGCTGCGCCGTCTCGGTCAGAACCAGCTCGCTGACGAGGCCGCCCGACTCGATCAGGTTGTCGACGTCTATTATCAAATCGATATTGGTCAGCGCGTCGACGCCTACGGCGACCGGCGCGATCAGCTGCCACAGCGGCGAGAGGATGTCGAATTGCCACGCGAGGAACGGCAGCGCCGCCGCCACCACCGAGTCGATTCGGTAGACGAGCAGAGTAGTGAGATCGAGCGCCGCGAGCCGATCGATCAGCACGAGCAGCGCCTGCGTGCGGGTATCGTTGATCGATGGCGCGGCCGACAGCTCGGGCATCAGCTGTGCTCCGTGCTGAACGCCGCCGTCAGCCCAATCGCCGTGCAGTTCGCCCACTGCCCTGAACCAAGTGGAGTCATCGCCGGCGAGGTGAGCGTCACGCCGTAGACGCCGGCGACCGACAGCGCCGCGACAATCTGGCTCGGCACGATGTCGCGCTGAATCTTGGAGGCGAGCTCGATCGCAAGCTCCTCGACGGCCAGCGTCGCCGCCGTGATCGTCGCCGTCGGATCGGCGTCGGAGTACAGCGTCACGGTCGCCGTGATCTGATAGTCGACTTCGGTGACCGCGAGCACGTTGACGGTGTCGGTGAGCGGACGCACAGTGTCGGCATTCAGCACGGCGGCGACTTTCGCGAGCAGCGCGGAGTTGGCGACGCCCGCACTGTTCGGCGACGCCGCCGGCTGAACGGTCACCGGCCCGGTCAGAATGTATACATTCACCGAGCCGGGAGCGGGACTGATTATCTGCGCGTCGACAATCGAGGGGTCCGCGCCGATCGCAAAGAACCGGTAGGCGCCGACTGGCCCGGCGACGCTGAACTGATTCGGCGCGGCCTGGATGCGCGTGCGCAGATGGTCGTCAGTCTCGGGCGCGGAGCCGCCGGTGGTGGTGCTGGTGTTGGTCACACTCGCGATCAACGCATTCGGATTCAGCTGAACGCTGACCTGCCCCGCGAGGTATCCGTTCGCACCGGCTCCTGGAGCCGTCGCGGCGGCAGCGACACTCGCGATAGTTGCGCCGGCCGGGATAACTATCGCGGTGGTAGTCGCGAATGAGAACTGGCCGTCGTTGGTGCCGATGATCGTTCCAGCGGCGATCGTGAAGGGCACGGTGAGCGCGCCGGCCAGCGTGAATTGAAGCGTGGTCAGCGCGGGCTGCGACGCGAGGCGCGTGACGCTCAGCAGTTGGCCGAGATAGTCGAGCATCGGGAAGGACGCGAAGGCCAGCAGATTCTGCTCGCCCGCATACTGAATCGCGTTACGGACCAGCGATTCGCGGTACGCGTACAGATTGATCAGCAGGCGCTCGATCTGCGCCGGGTATAATGTGCGCCCCGCGGCCGCCTCGAACTCGGCAATCATATCGGCGAGAATCAGATTCGGATCGAGACCGTCCGCATCGTCGACGAACACCGGCGGCGGCAGCGACGGAATTCCTGCACCCATCAACTCATCCTTTCATCGCGGTAGGCGCGGCTCCGTTAGGCCGTCGATCCCGCGATTGTCACGGTCGTGCTCTGAACAGGAGCGGCGGCAGCGCCAAGATTCAGTTGCCAGTTGAGCGTCACGTCGAGATGCGCGCCCGACTGCGTGCTCGCGTCGAGCACCGGTTGCGCGGTCACCGACACAAGAGTCACGCGCGGCTCCCAGGTAGTAATCGCAGTAGTCAGTTCGCTGACGATGGCGGGCAACGCGAGGCTGATCGGAAAATCGATATACCGCCAGATGTCGGCGCCAAAGGTTGGCCGCAACGGGTCGCTGCCGCGCGGCGTCGTCACGATTATCCCGAGGCATTGCTCGACGTCGGCGATTCCCTGCACTACGTCGCCGATGGCTCCCAGAGCCAGTGACCAGTCCGCCGACGTGATGTCCGCGAGCGTGATTGCCCCCGCCGGCATCGTCAGCCCGCCAACACGTCGGTGCTTGCGCTCACGATTGTTCCGGTCTCCTCGCCGACCTGGACGCGGTCGCCGAGCCGCGCGACTCCCGCCAGCAATCCGGTGCCGAGCTGCACCTGCCCGGCCGCCTTGATGATGACGTTGCCGCTCGAATCGATCTGAATCTGCGCACCATTCGCCGTAAGATTGAGGGCCGCGCCGTTGGGCAGATTCACAGTCAGCACATGCTCGTCGCCGTCGTATGTGAGGTCGGCCTGATCCTGAAACCTGAGATCGAGCAGATGCACGCGGGCGTCGTAAGTGAGCTCGGTGGTGTCCTGAAAAAGAATATCGAGCAGGTGCGCGGCGCGATCGTACTCGAAGTGGGCGCCATCCTTGAAGCCGAGATAAAACTTGTCGGCGCTGTTCACCGGCGGCGTGTCGGCGCTCGAATAAATCGCACCCAGCACCGCGCCGGCCTCGTCGCGCAGATCCATCAAGCATACGACCTGCTCGCCGATGTCGGGAATCCAGTATGCCTTGTCGTTCTGGGTCTTGAACACGATCACCGGCAGCCACCAGCTGATCATTTCGTCGTAGTCGGGAAACACGACGCGCACTTTCGCATGCGCCGTATCCTGGGCCTGCACGATGCCGACGCGGAAGGTGGGATTCAAGCGAGGCGAATCGCTCGCGGTACTCGATTATTTCATTCATGCGATCACTCGTCGCGCCGCAATTGAGGTTGTGTATCCCGCCACTCGCGCTAGATGATGCCGCGCCGTTTCGATCAGGTAGGTTCCATCGAGCGCGCCCCATCCACTGAGCTGAACATTGTTACCCGCGACCAGCACCGGGTTTCCGGGCCCTTCGAGCGAGGCGTCCACGAACACCATGTTATGCAGATGAAGTAGAGCTTCAGCCTTCACCTGCGCCTGATTTGCGTTTTCGCAGCGCGCAACGATCTTGAGCGAATCGGTTGTCGGCGAAGGTGCACTCGCGGACGCCGACTGAGTTATCAGTTCCTTGCTATCGGGATCGAAGTAGGAGAATTGCGCACGCTCGTAGATTCGGCGCGCGCGATTGCGAAATGAGAATCGGATGGTATCGGAACGTGTTATCACGACGACCGCGGGCACCGACTCGAGCGCCGAACGATCGTAGAAGATCAACTGGCCCGCGCGCAACGTAAAATCGAAATTGTGCTCCCGCGCGAGACGTTTCAAAAACTCGAGATCGGTCTGGCGTCGTTGAGTAACGCGCGCAAACATCAGGTCGGTCGCGGACTCCGAAGACGCAACCACCAATGCCAGCGCGTACTTCGACGCGATCTGCGCCGCAATTTCAAGAATGCCCACGTTCTCGTACGCAACAGTATTTGCAGTGCGCATCGCGGGCACGATGTAGGCGGCAAGGCAGCGGAGCCTCATCACGTCGGGCGGCCCGTCGAGTTCTAGCTCATCGATCTGAAAATTGCCGCAATCCAGCAAAGCCTCACCGCTGTATCCAAGTTGGAGACCCACGACGTCGCCCAGCGCCGGATACCACGGCCCCTGCCACAGCTTCCCGGAATCCTGGAGTTCGACTTCCAACTCGCCCGACGCACCATCGAGCCGATCGATATACCTGATAGCAAGTACCATCTCCGATACATCGGTTGTGATATTCACTCCCAGATAACTGAGTATCCATTGCGGAGATTGAACTGGATATAATGCGCTCGCAGCCATTACTAACTCACCACCTGCGACAGTTTCCAGGGCGGCAGGTCAGTTACTACTATGCTGGATTTCTGCATAATCGGCACGGCAATGGAGATCCCCGCATCGAATACCGGTTCGATCGGTACACCAGGATTTGCAACTATAATCGGCGAATAGTCAGTCGGGTCGCCGTAGTATCGCCAGGCAAGCAAATCCCACCGCTCGCCCGCCGTTGTGATATGAACAATGAACTGTCCCGACAGCTTCATCGCGCGGCGCTCCTCACGATTACCGCGAGTGGCACGTCGTCCGCATCGAGACTCGGGTGCGCTGGCGCCCGTGGCCGCTGGCAGACTGAGTAATGCGGACACGCCCGGCGTCGACCCGTTTGAGCTGCTATCGGCGGTTCCGCCCGAAGCCGTCGTGATTCCAAGCGGCGTCGACGGCGCTCGTACAACCGAAAGAAGTTGGGAATCGGCGACCCATTCCTTCATCGCGAGCGCGACCCGGATGGCGATTGGTGCGCCGCCCGCGGACAGTTGTTGCGATTTAACCTTGATCGATTCGATTACGAAGAACCCGCGGAATCCGCCGTTGCCGAAAACCAGCGGCAGTGCGAGATGCTCCGCTGCCGTCGCTCTCAGCAAGGCGAGCTGCGCGGCTGGATTCGTAAACGACGCGTGCCACATCAGGTCAAAGGTTAGCCGCTCGAGTTCGTCGCCGACCCACTGCAGCCGCGGCTTGCTCTCGATTACCCGCAGCTCGGGGAAGTCGTACGCCGCGGCCGATTCGTAGCTTTCCGGAGATCCGACTACCTCGAATTGAATATCGCCCAATGCTGCGAACAAGGAATTGCTCCTCAGAATTGCGCGCGCTCGCGCCGCGCCGATTCTCTTTTCAATTGATCGAACAGTTCCTCGCGGTGCGCGCGCAAGGCGCCGATCACGTCATGCTGCAAGTTGCCGTTGGCGACGGGCGCGTGAATCACAATCGTCGGCGACGAGTTGATACTGATCGCGGACGATGCGCCGCTGCCGTCAGGATCGCGAATGATGCCGACCGGCCGCGCGAACTCGCGCCGCGACAATTTCGCGGGCGGAATGACGCCACGAATCGACGAAGCGTTCGCAAAGGTCGGCGTCCCGGCAAGCGCCGCTCGTACTGAGCCGATACTTTCTCGTACTCGACTCGATGCTTCCGTCTTCCCGGCTATCGTCAATGTCGCGCGCCGACTCGCGATGAAAATCTTCTGGACAGGGCTTCGCGATTCAGCCGAGCGTTCAACCCGCGACAGTGCGTTTATCGCCGAAGATAGTTCCCGCATCCGCCGCGATGTTTGGCCTCGGCGGTCGGCCACTCTCCCCGCGCGGTTCCTCTCAATTTCGAGATTTCGGGACCTCTCCGCCGCTCCGCGCACCCCGCTGACATCCTGTCCTAAATCATCGGCGGACGGGCTCCTGGAGCGAACGCCGCGAGTCCCAGCTTCACCGAACAACTTCATCGCCCGATCGATATACTGGACAAACGAAATTTGCGCGGGAGGCTGCCACCGCCGATTTGCACGGTCGACAATCCCGATCGCCTTCGCGACTCGGGCCCCGTCGCGCCCAATGCCGGACAGCCGCTCCAGCGCCCCAAGCGCGCGGATGGAACCGGAAAGCCGGTTCGTCGCCGGCTTCTTTACCATGGTGGATTGCGTCGCCATCTAATGATCGCTTTCAGCCCGCCCTGTCAGCCCCGTTAGGCGCGCGCCGGCGCTACGGTCGAACGGCCGGCGTTGCGAGGTCGCGGCTTCGACTCGTAGCGGACGGCCCGCGAGTTCTTTGCCGTTCATCGCCCGCAACGCGACGGCGGCGTCGTCCTCGTTCTTCATCTCGACAAATCCAAAGCCGCGAGATCGCCCGTCGAAGCGGTCGCGTACGATTTCTGCTCGCTCGACGCCCCCGATTTCGGCAAAAGCTTCCCGCAAGTCGGCGTCGCCCAGCGAGAAACTCAGGTTCCCGACAAATAATCTTATTCCCATCGCCTCACCGTTTCGTGTAATTAGCTACTTCCCGCATTTCGCTATAGTCAGTCGCATTACTACTCACGATTCGCCCCCTCCGCCGCGTCGACGCGCATCTCCTGATACTCGGTCATCGCGTCGAGCCAGTACGACAGCTCCGCAAAGTCCATCTCGCTCAGCTCTTTGACTGAGAATCCGGATTGAACAAGGCCCGCGAAGCTCGCTGCGGAGGGCGGTCGAAATTTTCGCCGATCACCTCAGCCTGTAGCTCCATGACATCCGCGAGATCCATCTCAAGCACGTCCTCGTAGACTATCTTGCGCTCATCGAGCCGCGTGAGTTCTGCGATTAGCGCAAATATCACCGCGCTAGCGTCGCTTCCCGCCGCTACCCGCTGCGCTTTCATCAGATCCCGGCCGTGACCCTTTCGCACCTCGGCCCGAGCGCCCGAAGGCAACTCGATAGTTCGAACCTCATCCTCGTCCGTCTTCGCGTTAGCGCCGCCTACGCGTACTCCGTTTACCGTGATGTCGTCGCTCTTCATTGGTGCTCGCTCCCGTTTTTCGGCTTGATGAACAACCTGATCAGCCGCCGAGATTCGATCTGAAGGTACTCAGTTGATCGACGCCGCCCACTACGTAGATATTGGCGAATACGTCGTACAAGTATATTTGGACGCCCGCGACGTATAGTTCGCAGTGATAGATACTGACTACTGACGTGGTCTCAACCATTTGATGCTGCCGGAATGTGGGACTGCCCGCGTCCTTGAAGATTCCGGTCATCAGGTAGACCACCGGAAGCTGCGCGCTACGGCCCTGGCTCGTATACCGCTCCAGGTTTCCACGCGCCTGGAAGGAATGCGTCTGAAATGGACTGGCTGACAGCGAAAGAGTGTCGGCGTCGAACGACGACCACTTGATCTTTGACTCGAGCTTCTCCACTCCCGCCCACAGCTCCGCGGTGCCGGCCATCCCCAGACCCTTGTAGTCAATCATCTTGTGCTTGGGATTCGCGATCTCTATCTCTTCGGCCCTGCCCAGCAGCCCAACGCCGTCGATATATATGTTCGCATTAGTCAGTGAGTTGATCTGAATATTCATTCTGTTCCTCTGATACTCAGCCGGTTACGCAGTCGCTCCCGCCGCCGCGGTTATCGGGCTCGTCTGTCCAAGTTGCTGCAGCAGCGTCGTATCGATCAATGCTTCGAAGGTAATCCTCTCCGCAGGGGGCGGAGGCATCACGTCGATATCGAACACCAGTTGCCCGGCTGCGATCTGCGCGGCCGGATTCTCCGCCGGATTAAAGCTCGCTGCGCCCGCGACCAGGGCTCCGCGCTGGATCAACGACCTGATAAAGGCATTTGCGCTGGCCAAAATCGCGTCGATCAGCGCGTTCGATATCGGCTGATCGATAAACTGGAGCATCGCCAGTTCGAGCGACTCCTCGATCACGTCCATCGTCCGGCGCACCGAGATGAAATTGTCCGGTGCGGTCAACGTCGGATACGCCGCGCTCCGGTTGCCCCATACGCGAAGTCCAGTACCGAACGCGTTGAACACCGTCACGATTCCCGCCGCATTCAGATTGTTGGTGTCGGACGACGCGTCGAGAATCGACGCGTAAAGCTGAACGTCCGGCCCGAGCATTCCGTCGACTTGCGTATTCGACGGCGACCACCAGTAGCCCTGCGCCAGATCTTTCGCCGCGATCGCGCCGGCCACCCACTGCGAGTACGGCCCGACCGCGTTCGCGTTGAACTGCGACGGAATCGGCACACCCGACGGGCTGAGCGTCACCCCGGTCGGCACGATCCCCGCGTCGTAAAATGTTTCTTGCGGATAGCACAGAACCATTCGGCTGCTCGCCGATCCGAAGCCATTGCCGGCGACTCCGCGATTGCCTATCGCAGTCGATACCGAGGTTGCGGGTGGTGAATCCACGAGTGCTATCGCGCGGATCGTGTTCGCCATTGCGTCCAGAGCGGTTGCGACGTTCGCGTCCTGCGAATAGCCCGGCGCGATTAGTATCTTCGGAAAGAAACCCATCGTCCCGTAAGTCGTCTGCAACGCCTTCAGCCCCGTGTACACGCCGCCCGTGACTGCCCCAATCACATCGGCGTCCGCCACCTTCGACGGATCGGCGTAGTTAAATGCAACCAGCACGCTCGCGCCGGCTGCGATGTGTCCGCCCGATCCCGCCGGCACGATCGAAATCGCACCATTCACCACATCCAGCGTATAGTCAGTGCCCGACACGTACGTAGTACCCACCGGATTGCTAGTGACTACTACATTCGAAACCCCCATATGCCCCAGATTGATCGCTCCCTGCGCGTTGAATGTGAACACGGTTGCCGGTATCGCAGTGAAATGCCGGCTGGGATCGAACACGTTCACTACGATCGCCTGCCCCGCTCCCTGCTCCTGGATTGCCGCAAGCGCATATGGAATCGAGTATCCCCTCACCAAGGGTCCGAACTGCGCCGCGTCGAGTGACGACGAGACCAACGTGGGCGTGTTGATCGCAGCGGCTACCGACGGCGACTCGACCGCCCACGCCGGCGCCGCTCCCACCAGTCCAATCACCGCCGACTTGACCACTGTGACGGGCACCGGCCCATTAGGCACTTCGATTACTTCAACTCCATGCAGGAAACTGGCTGGCATGTATCACCTTACTCAGTTGGATCGATTGACTATTCGTTTCGTTTAGTTAGTCGGTTCGCTCTGTCCTGTTGTTGCTATCGCCTCTTCGCCGTAAGAGTATGCGATCTGTACCGTCTCGCCCGCGACAATCGCGCCGCCCACAATCGCAGTGACTATTCCGTCCGCGCGATCGATCGAATAGTCAGTGCCTTCCGTCAGCGTAGCGCCGCCCGCTGCCGTGATACTCACGGCGAATACGTTGCCGTTCGGAAGCTGGACCTGGAGGCTCGAATTGAAAGTGTACGCCGCCGCGCCGACTGTGATCGTGGTCTGTCCGCCTTCGTCGATCGCGATGCCCCGGGTAAAGAGCGGGAAATCATTTGGTCGCGACTCCTCGACCGCCACCGTGCTGAGCGCAAAGGTCGACGCATAGGTCCACACGCCGCCCTGTTTGTCGCGCTTGACGAATTTTTCACGCACCGGATACATCTTGCGGCATCCGGGGATCAGGTATTCGGTTAGCGCTGTGCGGATGCTTTCGATGATCGCGTACGCGCCCGGGCTCGTCCCCGACGGATCTCCGCCGACCGCCCATCCGAGGTCGCGCATCATCACCGCGATTTCAAATTCAAGTTTTCGTTCCTGGATTATTGCGGCCGTGTCGAGCAGATCGCCGTACTGCGCACCCTTGTACATCACCAACGCTGCGCCCACGCGATGCGTCAAGCGCCACGTTTCCGGGCTGTCCGGGTAGTGCGCGATTTCGATCGATCTGATTTGCGACTGCAGCTGATTGACGATCGCGTCTTCAATCGTTGCGATATCAATCGCCGTCGGGGGAGCAAACGTTACGCCGGTCCACGGCGCGTCGAGCATTACGCCCATCTCAGTAGCCCTTCAGCTTTCTGCGATCGAAAACGCGTTTCGGTCCCTGCACTGCTTCCACCGAATCTGCCAGCGGAGGCTCCTGGCCATCCGCCGAAAGGCCGAGCGTGAGCTCGCCGTCCGCAACCTTGCTCAGCATCGCGACCGCGTCTTCGTAACGCTTGCGCGCGTCTTCGAGGTCGTGCAGCGGCCGCAGTGATTGCAGCCGGTACATCGCGATGTCGGTCGCGAGGCGATTGAGCACGGCCGGAGGATCGGTCAGCGGCAGCGCGAAGCGTCCTTCGATATATCCATCGATTTCCGCCGACGCATCCGCGAGAGCCTGGGTGATCGGCACATCGTTCACCGTAGTCGCGGTTGGATCTTCATTGGTCAGTTGAACCAGGTCCCGATTAGGGTATCGGTTGATTACATCTTGCGCGGTCGCGTAACTCACAGTCCTAACCTCATTGAATCTGAAGTGACTATTCGACGGACAGGCCTCTCCGCGGGCGACAGGCTAATCGCCCGCGCCCGCGGAGAGTGGTCTCGCATTCCGGCGCCGCGGGCAGGAGGGAGACCCGCGGCACGCCGGCTCAGGGAAACTGGATTCATCGTCTTAAGCCAGGAACTCACTGACTATGAGGTCCGCGCTGTTGCGCCAGATGTTCGAAGTCGCGACGTTCGCACTCGCGCCGGCGCCGGCCATGAACTCGGAATTCAGCAATTGACGCGCGACTTCTTCGAGCGTCGGCGGCACCAGCAGGTACACCCCGCTCCTGCTCGACAACGCGCCAAACGGCTGTCCCGCATCGGTTTTGAACGCTCTCATCGCGGCGCGCGCGGCCCCGTAGTTGGTCGGATTGCTGAGATCGGCGTTGCTCGCGTATGCCAACTGCCACAGCCCGACTCCGGTGTTGGCGCGTCCGTCGACGCCGTAGCGAAACTCGCGCCGGTTGAACACCGCTTCGTCGGCGACGTTGGTCATTCGGGTGACTGCGTATTCGCGCCGCAGCTGAAAGATGAACGGCCGAATCACTCGCGACGCATCGATCAGGTACCAGTACGCGCCCGAACCGCTCGAGTTGATATTCGCCGCGGTGCTGCCGGGCTGGCTCATCAGGCCGACCGGGTGGCTCGCAGAGAAGAACGGCACCCCGTCGAAGCCCACGACGTCGCCCGGATTCGCGACTGCGTCCTTGATCATTGCGAACAGCAGCATGTCGGGATGGACCTTGGTGTCCCAGCCGAGCTGCTCGATGATCGGCTCGTAGGCGCCGTAGGTATCGTCTTCGATGTCGTTGCGATCGATCGCGACTGTATCTTCGAAGTTCCGATTGACTATTGTGTACTCATGCGTTTCGAGCGCCTGGATTACCCTGTCGCCCAGCCATTCGCGGAACTTGGTAGTGCGCCCGAGCCATGGATAGGTAGTCTGGCGCGACGCCGAACGCACGACGCTCGTGATTTGCTCGTAGTACGACGGCGGCTTTTCGAATCCGCGCTGGAAGACGACGTCGAAGCCGGTAAACAGTGAGGTCAGATTTGCTGCACTAATTTCCATTTTTGATATCCCTTCTCTTCATTCTCTTCGTGAGGATTCTCATCACGCAGCTGACGTTGCCTGGTGCCAGAAATCCACCCACACCTGGCCGCTCGGATCGATCGCGACCACCGTTCCGGCCGCTGCGTATTGCTGCACGGACGCGCCGCTCGCGCGGTCGGTCGCCGTCACGTTGTTGTCGTCGAGCGCGAAGCAGACGAGCCCGATCTGCGCGACGCCGACCGATCCGTCGGTCGCGTAGAGGAAGACGCCTTTGCGCGCCGTGATCGAAATCGCGCCCGCGGCGCCGGGATTGTTGATCGCATTCTGTCCCGGAATGCCGTGACTAACGTATTCGGCGCGCCCGACGACCTTGAGCGCGTTGGCGACCGTCGTCGTTGCCGACGCCGGCACGGCGTTTCCCGCCGCGTTCAGCGCGACGATGCCACCGAGGTAAACGTTGGTGTTAGCTTCGACCGGATACACGCGCATCCTGCCGCCATCGGCCATCTCGGGCGTGTTTCGCGCATTGGTTAGAGCCGCCATCTTTTCACCTTTCGTTTTTCAGTATTGAGAGCGCGAGTTAGTCCTGGCTGTTTCGAAGATCGTTCTTGCGGATTTCCGCGCTTCGGATTTCGGCGTCGGCGCGATCGAGGCTGAGGAAGTCGGCGCGGCCGCGCTTGCGCCGGATGAACTCGGAATGCTTGAGGCCGAGCTGCGCGCATATCGCGCAGCTCCGCCGCGCTGAGCGCGCCCGCGCGCCGGTCGGGCGGCGGCTCTCCGCCGAGGCCCAAGTTTTCGCCGATTATCGACGGCTGCCGGGCCGCGAACGCCTGGAAGCCGCGCGCATCGGCCGCGCAATAGGCAATCGCCCACTCGCGCTGCGCCGGCACGATTTTCCCGGCGCGCATCGCTTCGTCGACCGTATGCGCAGCGCGATCGCGCGCGCGTTCGGCCTTGAGCGCGTTGAGCTCGGTGAGGGTGCGCTCGAACTCGGCGATCGCCACGTAATGCGCCGGATCGTGCGCATGCGCGCCGATTGCCGGCGCACTGCCATCGCCCGCATTGCGCAGCTCGCGCACCTTTGCGACGACATCGGCAACCGTCGCATCACCGTCGAGGTTCAGCAGCTCGCGCAATTCATCGGTTGGAAATTCCATGCGTTGTTCCTTCGCATCGGCGGCCGTCGTGCGCGACGCCGCTATCGCGGTCAGGTGAAGATTTGGATTGTTGGTGAGACCGGCGCGCAGGATGCGCGTCACGGTGCCGTCTTTCGGATCGAACTGGAACACGGGCGAGACGTAGCGGTACTCGCGCGCGACGATGGAACTCGCCGCGCGCGCGGTCCATTCGACGCGGCCCCACACGGCGCCAGTGCGCACCTCGAGTTCGCGAATCCATCCGGCGGCGGGCGCGGGCCGTCCTTCGGGCGCGCCAAAATCGGTGGCATGGTCATAGTCGATGGGGAGGCCCGCGTTCATCTGCGTCGCGGTGGTCGAGGCGATCACGGCGGCGGGATCGTCGAGGCGAAAGGGTCCGCGCCCGTCGCGGCCGTAGAACACTCCGGCCGGCAGCAGTTCGATCCATTCGGGGGCTGCGGCGACTGCTGCATCGGGCGACGATGCGGAGGCGGGCGCACCGGCGGTATCGATCACGAACGAAGGAATCAGTTTGCCCGCCCGCGTCTCGTTTTCACCGCCGGTGCGTGTAATGAGGTGTTCCATCGAGGCGCATTGTGCATCGGGCGATGGAGGAGCATAAGGCTGAACAGTTCATCCCTGAACTTTTGTGGCTACAGCGGATATTATCGCTACTAATAGTAGGAGTTTGGTGAGGTGCCAGAGCGTGCTGGGATGATGCCGGCGACCTAACTGTTGAGTTGCAACAGGTTGTCCCTAGGGAGGCGGGAGATAGGGGGATGACCGCCGATGCCGGAATGAGGGCGGTGATGGTTGTAGGAGTGGAGCCAGGCCGGGAGAGCGTCGGCGCGCTGCTGTGAATCGTCGTAAGGACGAGCGTAGGCCCATTCGCGCAGAGCGGTCTGGATGAAGCGTTCGGCCTTGCCGTTGGTGCGCGGGGTATAGGGACGGGTGAAGATGTGCCGCACCCTGCGGCTGCGGCACAGGTCGGCAATAGGGAAAGAACGGTAGGCGGAGCCGTTGTCGGTCATGATGCGAGCGACCGAGATGCCAAGGGCCTGGTAATGATCGAGCGCGCGCACGAGGAAGGCAGTGGTGGTTTCCTTGCGCTCGTTGGGCAGAACTTCCATGTAGGACAGGCGCGAGTGGTCGTCGATGCAGACGTGAGCTACTTCGAAGCCGGCGCCGTGGGAGCGCTTTTGATGGGTGCCGGTGATGCGCGAGCCAATCCGGTTAAAGCGGCCGAGCTTTTTGGTGTCGAGATGAAGCAAATCGCCGGCGGCGGCGTACTCGTAGCGCACGCTGGGCGGCGGCGGGTCAAGCGCGCTGAGCCGGGACAGGCAAGCGCGCTTGAGCAGGCGGCTGACGGTAGCACGGCTGAGCGCGAGTTGCGCGGCGATGTGCTTCATCAGCAGGCGCTGGCGGCGCAACTCGAGCACCTGCGCGGCCACGGCCGGAGCAGTCGGACGACGCAGTCGCTGAGGCCGCGAGCTGCGGTCGGCCAGCCCCGCCGGACCTTCGCGGGCAAAGCGAACAACCCACTTGCGCACCGTCTTGTCGCACACTCCCATCGCCGCCGCGACTATCTTTGTAGGTTCTCCTGCATTCACTCGCTTGACCAGCTCGACTCGACTAAGCGGCGTAGTGCGCGCATTCTGATGTATGTCCATCCGGGGGACCTCCTGTGTCGGTGTTGAGTTCGCACCTTTCACCTTCCCAGCGTCTTCCCGGAAGGACAACCTATTGAAACATCACACCTAACCCCTAGCCCCTTCCCACAGTGGAAGGGGAACAATCGCGGGGGAATGGACTTGGTGTCGGGGTTTGCGGGTTTGAGGTTAACTCGGAATTTTGACTTTCACCCGCCGCTCACGGTCGAGCGTCGGCTTCTCCCTGATAGAGAGAGGCTATTGAAGGCGGACGCCTTGCCGTAGCGGGACAAGTTGTATAAGTGGGGGTACACGCTGGAGGAAGAGATGAATATCGCCGCAAAGATGAATGCCGTTGCGATTTCATTGCGCCGCCTGGGCGTCGCGATTGCGCTTACGGTTCTGGTTTGCGGAGCGCCGTCGCACGCATGGTGCGCGAGCGCGGACCTATGGGTAGCGGCGTATATCTCGGGTGTCATCGAGTCCTACACTTCAGGACAGCTCAAAACGAGCGGCGCACCCTCGCCAATAAGTGTGGGTAACAGCCCCGCGATCGGTCTCGCCTTTGACAAGTCTCACAACCTTTGGGCCGTGCTGAACGGCAACGAGGTGGTGGAGTACACCGCGGCGCAACTCAAAAACCTGAAAAACGATTCGAACCCGGCGCCCAGTGTGACGATCACGAGCACTACGTTCTCCGGCCTCATCCAGGGCTGCAACTTCGACCGCCAGGGAAACCTGTGGGTGGTGGACTACATCAACGGCTCGATCGATCAATTGTCGAGAGCACAACTGGCCGGAGGCAGCGGAAGTTTGACTCCCGTCGTCGTGATAAGTTCCGGCGATCTGTCGGCGCCAGAATTTGTGACGTTCGACAAAGCCGGGAATGCGTGGGTGGATAACCTCGGCGGCGGGATCGCGGAATTCTCCGCCAGCCAATTGACGGGTGGCGGCACCAAGCCGGCCAATGTAGTGCTGTCCGACGACGGCAGCGGCACCAGCCTCAACGAGCCGGGAGAGATCGCATTCGACAAGAAGGGCAATCTTTGGGTCACCAACGATGGGGCGGACACGGTGGTCGAGTATTCGAAAGATCAACTGGGCGCTTCCGGCGACTCCGCTCCGGCGGTCAAGCTGACCAGCGCCATTTTTGACGGACCATGGGGCGCGGTGTTCGACAGCAAGGGCGACCTGATCGTTATGAACTACCACAACGGAACGATCGCGAAGTTCGGCGCCAAGCAGTTAAAGGTAAGCGGCGCGCCCGTGCCGGAAGTTTCAATTACGGGTAACGGCGCGGGCGGCGAGCAGATTATCTTCGGACCGGCTTCATAGCTTCATCTCTCCTGAAACGGCATCACCTCGGATTCGCAAGTCGCGCGGACCCCGAACCCCTTCCCGCGCGGGAAGGGGAACTGGATTTTTTGCTCGCATTTCTATTCATCGGGCTGTTAGTTATCTCCCACTATGAAAGTTGGTTCGAGCGTGATCGAAATCAGTGCGCTGCGGGTCGAGCGGGAGGCGGTCATTCTTGAGTCGATCGATTGGCGCGTTGGGCGTGGGGAGCATTGGGCGATTCTTGGGGCTAATGGGTCGGGGAAGACATCGCTGCTGCGCGCGCTCACCGGATATCTGCCGCCTACCGCGGGCGAGATTCGAGTGCTGGGCGAGACTTATGGGCGGTTTGATTGGCGGGAATTGAGGACGCGAATCGGGCTCGTCAGTTCGAGCGTGCATCAGATGATGGAGGACACTGAGACGGCTCTCAAAGCCGTCGTCAGCGGGCGCTATGCGCAGATCGGTTACTGGGGCGAGATGCGCCACGAGGATCGGCGGGACGCCGATGCGATTCTGCGGCGGATCGAGGCGCGCGAGTTGCGCGAGCGTCCGTGGCGATTTCTTTCGCAGGGCGAACGCCAGCGCGTGCTGATCGGACGCGCACTGATGGCCTCACCGCGGCTCATGATCCTCGACGAGCCGTGCGCCGGTCTCGACCCGGTGGCGCGCGAGCATTTCCTGCAGTTTCTCAGCCGCCTCGCGCGCGTCCGCGGCGCGCCCACGATGGTGCTGGTCACCCATCATGTGGAGGAGATCGTGCCGCTGTTCACACATGTGCTGGTGCTGAAACAGGGCCGCGTGCTCGCATCGGGAGCGCGCGCCCGAGTGCTCAATTCAAAGACGCTGTCGGATGCGTTCGCCGCGAGGGTGCATCTTAGTCGCGCGCGGGGAAGATATGCGCTCAAGGTGCGGGCTGATCGCGGGCTTGTGATTTGAGGATCGTCGCGATCGCTATTTCGACTTGGCTTTGATTTTTACCTTGATCGGTTTTCTGTCCGTCGGATCGTCGCTGGTGATCGCGATCGAATCTGCGATCGATCCCTTGCTCGTCGGCGAGTATACGACCGTTACATTTTCATGCATCCCGGCGTTGAGGGTGAACGCGCCGGCGCCCGTCTCCGTTAGTGGCGGACTGTGTTTCACCATGCCCACGTTGCCGGTCAGCGGGCCGGTGCCGATGTTTGTGATCGCGATGATCGCCGACGCTGTCGCCATCGGGGAGGCGGCCAGGTTCAGCTTCGTCGGATTGACTGCGATGCGCCCGCCGCCCGGCGTCGCAGTCGGCGTGGCGGATGGTGTCGCCGTCGCCGTTGGAGTGGCGGCGGTGGAAGTCGCAGTCGGAGTCGGCGACACGCTCGGCGTCGGCGTGGCCGAGACGGTCGGCGTCGGAGTCGTAGTCGGAGGACCCGGGATCGCGATGCCATAGGGCTTGTCGAGTCCGCTGTCCGTGCCGGCGATGGTGGCGGTCGGCGGGACATTGCCGACGGTGCCGGCCGCAAAGACGGTGACGGTATTGCTGTCCAGGTTGGCGACGTAGATGTTCGCGTCGGCGTCCAGCGCGATTCCCGTCGGACTATCGAGCGTCGTCATATGGCCGGCGATGGTGGCGGTCGGCGCAACGTTGCCGTTGCTGCCGGCGGGATACATCGTGACGCTGCCGCGCTGGTTATCGCCGCCACTCGAGTTCGCCACGTAGATGTTGCCGCCAGAATCGAGCGCGATGCCGAAGGGAAAGTCGAGGGCCGTTTTGCCACCAGCGATAGTGGCCATCGGCTTGACATTGCCTTTGCTGCCGGCGGCAAAGATTTCGACGCTGCGCTCGTTCGTTCCGCCGCAATCGGAGCCGCAATTGCTCACGTAGATGTTTCGGCTGGAATCGAGCGCGATGCCGGTGGGATAGTCGAAGCCGGTCTTGCCACCCGCGATGGTGGTGACCGGTGCGACGTTGCCGTTGGAGCCGAAGGGATAGACGGTGACGCTGCCGATGCCGGCGCCGCCGCCGAAGTCGTTCGCGACGTAGATGTTCCCGCTCGAGTCCAATGCGACGCCGATCGGCTCAGCGAGGCCGGTGTCGTCGCCCGTTATGACCGTAGCGGTGCCCGCATCAATGTTGCCGCCGCCCTCCGGGATAGTGAAGTCGTAACGATTGACGCTGGGGGGGCCGGTGTCGCCGCAAACCTTGCCGCAGATGGTCGTATAGAATCTGGTCAAACCGGCGATAGCGGTCGGAGCGAGCGCGATGGCGATTGGCGCTTCGAAGCCGGTGCCCGAACCCGAAACGGTCGTGATAGTCGAGGGGTCGCTGCCATCGCTGCCGGGCGCGTAGATGGTCACCGAGTTCCCGCCCAAGTTGACGACGAAGGTTTGCGCGGTTTGCGCGGCCGTCAACGCATGCGATGGCGACATCCTGATCGCCGCGACGATCGCCAACCCGATAATTACCGCAATCGCGATCGCACCAATCCGCACCTTCCCCTTTGATGGTTTCATCGCATCTCCCAGCCGGACCGGTTGCCAGAATGGCTACTCATCGTGTTTGTGTCAAAGATGCCGCGAACGTGAAGCGGCGGGCCATGTCAGCCCGCCGCTTCGTCGCGTGCGTTGTTAGTTAGATGCCGGCGTCGTTTACTTCTTCGGCGGTGCGCCGGTGCCGGACAGCGGGATCATCTGCGGATTGCCGGTCGCATCGTCGTTGACCGTCAGATTTCCGCTATGCAGCGAAGTGTCGGGCGGAGTGAAGGTCACCTCGACCTTGCAGCTCTTGCCCGGCGCCAACGTTTTGATGCATTGGCTCTTCACCGCGAAGGGCGACGAGGTGGTCTCGCCGGTAATCATCACGCTGATCTTTGAGCTCTTGGAGCTGGTGTTCTTGATCGTGATCTTCGCGGGCTTGCTGGTCTTGCCCTCCGTGGTCTTGGTGCCGAAGTTCACGCTAGTCGGCTTGAACGACAGCGTCCCGAGCGGCGTCGCAGTCGGTGTCGGAGTGGCCGTCGCAGTGCGAGTCGCGGTCGCGGTGGCCGTAGAGGTGGCGGTCGCAGTCGCCGTTGGAGTCGCGTGAATTGTCGTCGTTGCTGTCGGAGTCATGGTTGCAGTTGCAGTCGCCGTCGGCGTCGACGATCCAGTTGATGTAGCAGTCGCAGTCGCCGTTTTCGTTGCAGTTGCGGTCGCTGTCGGCGTTTGCGATCCAGTCGCAGTCGCCGTCTTGGTCGGAGTGGCGGTCGGCGTTGCTCCGATACTACCGGTGGCCGTCGCGGTCGGCGTCTTGGTCGGAGTTGCGGTCGCAGTCGCGCCGGTGGCAGTCGCGGTCGGCGTCGGCGTCACGAACGGCGTCGGGCAGGTATTTCCCGCGGGATTGACCTCCGTCAGAAAGGCCGACGTGCTCTGCTCCGAATTAGCAGTATTAAAGTCGGTGTTGGCGAGCTGGTACGCGTTCGGGGTAACCGGGAAGTCGGTCGAATAGGTAGTGCCGACCACGAAGATATCGTCCGTCGCCGAATTGAAGGCGAGCCCCAATCCAACGTCCGCCATTCCCGAGCCGCCGAGCAAGGTCGAGAACTTCAACTGGTTAGCCGCCACCGACTGGGTCGTGTCCAAGGCGGAGACGAACGACGTAACCGGCACGTCTACGCTGACGATGCTTACCTGGAATGAGATGCCGGCGCTGTTATTCTTCACCTGGCAAGCATTTGAAGTGAGCGGAAACTCGGTCGAGCCGCCGGAACCCGTCGAGCCGGAGGTCGTTAGACCTGTGAGGTAAACGATTCCGTTGTGCTCCGCCATCGCGCCGATTGCGTCACCGACCCCAAGCTCCCCGTCGAGGTTGAAGCCGGTGCCGCCGAAATAGCTCGAATAGATCAGCTGGCCGAGCCCGGCAGTACCGCTCGGTTCCAACTCGGTGACAAAGCCGGTGAATGCCGGAGCTCCTGAGTTCGTATTGGCCTTGTTGGTCGCTTCGTAAGGAGGGTTCACGGTGCTGACGCCGGTTACGCCGTTGACTGGAAAATTGGTCGAAGCGGTCAGGCCTGCGACGTAGAAATCGGACCCATCGAGCACGATCGAGGTTCCGAGGTCGCCGATGGCCAATTCCGGCGTGCCGAGGAAGGAGAACACCGCGCCGGAACCGCCGAGATAGCTGCCATAACTCAGCGCGCCCGTACTCGTATTGAACTCGGCGACGTACGCCATGCTGGTCGAGTTGGTACCGCCCAAAAAGGTCTTTTGCGCCGCGTTGGTGGTAGTCGGGATGTTGCTCGAGAACGCAGCACCGGTGATCGCCACTTCGGTGGCGGACTCGACGGATATGCCGAGGCCGATGTCGCCCTCCTTACCGTTGCCCGCGCCGCCGTAGTAGCTGGAATAAAGGGGCAGGGATCCGACGCCGTCACCGCCCACCACCATGATGAACGCGTTGCTCAGTCCGCCCTCACCGGTGCCGAGTTGGGACTGCGCTGCGGCAGGACTGGTGGTTACAACAAAGCCGTCGAACCCGCTGCCTGTCGAGCCCGACGTGCTCTGCGTCGATCCGACGATGTATGCGGCGCAATCCGACGCGCATCCCGGAACCAGCGCGACACGCGCCGCGGTGGCATTCTTGGCGCCCGGAATGTAGCACGAGTACTCGAGGCTGTCTCCGCCGGCCAGCAATTCGGTCACGAAGCCCTGGTTGGTCGACGAATTCGATCCGATATTAGCCTGCCCCCACGCTCCGCAGCTCGAGGTGCCGGGAAAGAGATCCTTGGGCGAATCGCCGTTCTGACCCGAGTAGGTCTGCCCGACTACGTACGCGTCGCCGTCAGTGTCAACCGCGATACCGAAGCCCAGGTCGCCGTCGCCATTGCCGACGGCGCCGGACTTGGTATTGCCGTTAGCGCCGATATAGGTCGCGTAGATCAGCGACGAATTGCCGCTGAGGCTGGTGTCAAATTTCGCGACGAACACGTTCGGATTTTGCGACGGCGGCGAATTCGCGCCCTTGAGCGTCGATTGGTAAAAGCCGGCGGCCGGGAGATTGTTCGAGTACGCAGTGCCGGTGATGTACGCATTGCCCGAAGGATCGAGCGCGATGTCGACACCGGTCTCGGAGTCGTCCAGTGCCGCGTTGCCGAGGAACGAGGAGAACTGCTCGAGGTTCAGCGGCCCGATGCTCGATGCGTTGCCACCGAAATAAGTCGAGTACGGGATAGTCGCCACCACTGGATCGATATACAGCGTCTTGCTGCGATCGTAGCTGGCGAGCTGGAATCCGACCTGGCGAGTGGGTACGCCGGCCACGATAGTGCCGTCATTCGCGAGCGTGAAACTGCCCGCAACCGGTGTGCGGCTGCCGTCGGCATTCTGCTGATAGTTCTGGGGCTTGTCGATCTTGATAGCGCCGGAAGCGGTCTGGATCACCAGGTCGCCCTCGGCGGTCTGCGTGGTCGTGGCCGGACCTTCGATCGCGAACTTTATCTTCGAGGTGTCGGCACCGGGCGCCGCAATCAGATCGTATTCAAGTTTGCTCGGCGTGCCGTAGTAGACCAGGTCGACGCCCGGGTACACGTCATGAAAGCGCACGCGGCCAAAGGTCGGGACATCGCGATGCCAGCTCGTCTTGTCGTTGCCGATCAGGTAGTTCACACGACCCGGCAGCGGCTCGAGTCCCTCGACCTGAGGATGCTGATTGGCGCCGACCAGGCGGACGCGCACGGCGGACTCGGTGAGCTTCGTCTCGCCGCCAGCCTTGTAGGGAAATCCGGCCGGCATCGGGCCCTTGTGAAACTCGCCGCCAATCATCGAGAACACGGCGGCGTCATCGGTGAGGAACAAAGAATAGCGGCCGCTGCGCGCGAGGTAGCGCACGCTCGGATCGACCTGTCCGCGGTTGGCTTCGAAATACAGTGGGATGCCCGCTATCTTGCCCATCGCATCCTTGCGACGGTCCTCGGCACTTTGCGCGCCCGCCGACGCCGGGATAATCCGGCCCGCAACTTCGGAGTTCGGCGATCCCTTCGACATGGCGCCGATTCGGGATCCAAAGGTCAGAACCGCGAAAACCGCAATCGCGACCGCTCCGATCGACACCGCTGCGACCGCCAACCGCGCACGCGACAAACCGCCCGACTTAACAGCAGACATTAATGTTCCTCCAGTATGAAAACCCGCCCTGAAGACTAGAACCAAAGCCCCCTCGACGGTTCCCCTTGGCACAAAGTAGCAAGATTGCGAATAAGTACCATTACGCCCGTCTAAAGACAAGGAAAATGGCCACAGCGATCATTAACCGGCGCGTAAGGAAGCGCCAAAATGGCTCGTAGCGACAGTCAAACAGAGCCAAAATCAGCGCCTTATAGAGAAAGATTGGGCCTTGATCTGAGCCCGTCGAGGATGTGCGGCCAGCCTCCTGACCTCTCCCAGCATCTCTGGGTGCAGGGGTCATCCCCTGCCGCGGGTGCGGGGCGCGCAGCCCCGCATTTTAATCACGTCCGCTTACTTACCGATCCCGCTCATCTTCACCTTTACCATCCGATGCTTCGGGTCGCTGCTGGTGATTTCGAGCACGCTGTGCGCGGTCCCCTTCGCCGTCGGCGCGCCGTAGTGATCGTAGTCGGCCTATCTCATCACGGTATTATTCGAGTCTTCCCCAGCTTCCATTTCCTCAAATCGGACTGCCATGCGGCGGCTCCAGCCTTTCGTCTGGCTAAGCTCTGCTCCAAAATCGCAAGCACTTCACGACGTTCCTTGACTTCAGCTTCGAAGGCGGCAATGTTCGCCTTCCTCCTGTTCAAGATGCGCTGGAAATTGCGCTTGCTCTCGCGCTCTATCGCGATGTTGATACGTGCCTCGCCCAAAGGTCCAAGATGCGTCGGCACGTATCTCGGAATCCCCGAACCTGCCTTATCTGGATCGTACTCCAGCCATGAAAATCTTCTTCCCGTCTTGTCGAGGGTCACCCGCGCTCCTTCGACCGCAATGAGTAACGCCTGAAGCGCATCCGCTCCGCCTACGTTATGCACCTCGCGCTTTCCGAGACGTTCCACTGAGAACCAACACTCCCAGTGACTCTTGGAGTGACGCCGAGGCGTTCCAATGAGAACAACCACCGCGGGTGCGGTTGGAGACCCAATCTCGATTAGTTCTCGTCGGGCGACCATCCGGCCGACCCTTCGTTTACGATCTCCATTCGGCATTCGGCCAGTGTAGCAGGCGCTACGCGGTCTCGCAGCGATGTCCGGCGTTGCACCACTCCCTGCAAAACCGCTGCCCGACTTTCGGCGACCTCTCCTCGGACAAGAGAGATCTGCATCACCTCTATATTCGAGGAGAAGCCAGAATCTTGAATCGTGCGCAAAGAAGCGCGCTGTATAAGGACCCTCACCTGCGATCCTCTCCCTTGCGGGGAGAGGGGAAGACGCGGCGCAGTTATGGAAAGCTCTCTCGGACAAGCAGAGCACAGCGCCTCGCTCACTTCCCGATCCCGTTCATCTTCACCTTCACCATCCGACGCTTCGGGTCGCTGCTGGTGATTTCGAGCACGCTGTGCGCGGTCCCCTTTGCCGTCGGCGCGAACTCGACCGTTACCGCCATCGTGCCGTGCGGATTGACCGTGAATTCGCCGCCGCTCACGACGAACGGCGCACCCTGCGTCGGCACCGTCGCCACCAGCGTGATCGTCCCCACGTTGCCGATCTGCACCGTGCGCGATCCCGAATGACTGCCGACGGCGACCTTGCCGAACTTGATCGACTTGGGCTTCAGCTTCAGTTTCCCACCCATCGCCGGCGTCGAGGTCGGCGTCGCGGATGGAGTAGACGTCACGGTCGGTGTCGATGACACCGTCGCCGTCGCCGATGCCGTAATCGTCGGGGTCGCAGTGACGGTCGGCGACGCGGTGGCAGTAGCAGTTGCGGTCGCGGTGGCAGTCGGCGTCGCGAGGATTCCGTCAAACACCAGCGCGCGGTTGTTGCTCGAATCCGCGACGAACAGATCGACGTTCGCGTCAACCGCAACAGCGGCCGGCGCGCACAGGCTGTCCGCACCAAGTCCGAACAGGTCCGCCGGTGCGATACCGCGATCGCATCCCGCGGTCGTGAAACTGTCCGCGTCGCCCTGCCCCAGCGCAGTCGTTGCGACGGTGTCGGCTCCGAACGGCGGCACATATTCGAGTACGCGATCGTTGTTCACGTCGGCCACCCACAAGTCGCCGAAGAAGTCGAGCATCAAGCCCTCGGGCGCGCACAGCGTCGACGCAGTCGGCGTGATCGCACCGCGATTACATCCCGACGCCGCGAAATCGCCCGCCTGGCCGAACACCCGCGTCGCACTCTCGGTGCCCGTCAGCGGCGCGTCGATTTCGATCACTCGGCTGTTCCCGGTGTCCGCGACGAACAGGTTCCCCGACGGGTCCAGCGCGACGCCGCCCGGATTGCACATCCCATGCGCGCTCGGCGACGGATCGCCGCCCACTCCGTCGGCGCATAACGTATCGGAAAAATCGGCAACCGCGCCCTGCCCGTACGATCGATTCGCAATCGCATCCGACGCCGCCGGCGGATTACCCGCGGGTCCAAATTCCAGCACGCGACTGTTCCCCGCGTCCGCTATATAGATGTTACCGGCGCCGTCCAATCCCACCGCCGCCGGATTACTCAACGTGATCGCGCTCGCGCCGTCGAGGTTCGAGCTGCGAGTCGTGAACGATCCCGACTGCCCGTAGACGAAATCCGCCGTCGTGTCACCCGCGCCCGGCTCGCCGCTCGACGCGTTGAACGGCGTGTTGTACACCAGCACGCGATTATTCCCCGCGTCGGCCACATACAGATTCCCGTTCTCGTCGACCGCCATTCGAGCCGGTCCGCACAAGCTGTCCGCACCGAGACCCACGACATCACCCGCCGCGCGTCCGTTGTTGCACTTGTACGAAAACAGGTCGGGCTGCCCGAACACGATATCGGCCGGCTGCGCCGCGAACGCCGACACGTCGTTCCATCCGAGCACGCGATTGTTCAAGGTGTCGGCGACATATAGATGTCGATGCGGCGCGCCGCTGGTCGCGTCCACCGCAATCCCGCCGGCCGAATCCTCACCGATTGGATCGACGTAGTTCGCGGCGTTATGCGCCCGATCGATCTGCCCGCCCGCGCCGTTGGCGACGGCGTTTCCCGGCGCGCCGCCCTCGTTGAATTCGAGCACCCGGTTGTTGGCCTGGTCGGCGACGTAGAGATTGTTAAGGGCGTCGATCGCCAGTCCCATCGGGAATTGCAGCGACGCCGCGTTGGGATTCTGCGCGCCCGGCCCGATCTGAAGGTTGAGCAGGTCCGACCGCATCAGCGGCACCGGCTGCGTGTACTCGTAGACCTGGTTGTGCGCCTCCGACGAAACGTAGAAGTTCTGATTCGAATCGACCGCAACTCCCGACGTCCGCGCGAGATTATTGCCCTCGAACACCAGGTCCGCCGTCCGGTTGTTGGTCTCGCCGTATCCGAACGGCCCGTTGTATTCGAGCGCCCGGATATTCTGCGTGTCGGCGACGTAGAGATTGTCACTGCCGTCAACCGCGACCCCCGTCCCGAAGAACGGCGTCAGGCACAAGGTCGAGAGCGACGCGCCGCCGCCCTCGTTGCACGCCCCGCTGAAGAGATCCGGCTGCCCGATCGCCACGTCGGCGGTCGCATCGCCGAAATTACCCGGCGTCCCCTTCACCATCGTCATCGGGAGCGGTGAGAAATAGAGCAGCACGCGATTGTTGTTCACGTCGGCGACGAACAGGTTGCCGGCCGCATCGAGCGCCAACCCTTGCGGACTGTCGAGACTGTCGGCGCTCAGCCCGCCCGCATTTGCGCCGTTCGCGACGAAGCTCCCGGCCTGCCCGAATACGTTGGAGGCCGCGAAGTCGCTCGACTGATCCGATCCGGCCAGCGCCGCGAACGGATCGGCAAATACCAGCACGCGATTATTCTGCGCGTCGCCGACGTAAATCCGATGGGCCAAATCGACGGCCACTCCAATCGGCCGGCACAAAGTCATCGCACTCGGCGCCGGCCCATTCTGGTTGCATCCCGACGAATTGAAATCCGGCTGCCCAATCACGAGGTTGGCCGCGCCGCCCGCCGCAAACGCCGACGCGCTCTTCCATCCGAGTACTCGACTATTCTGCGAGTCCGCGACGATCACGTGACCGTTGGCTTTGTCGATCGCGACGCCAGCCGGCGCGTTCATCCCGATCGCGTCGACGAAGTTAACCTGGTTGTTGATAAAATCGATTTGCCCGATCACACGATCCGCACTGGTCGCGCCGACGCCCGCATGCACCATCGCCATCAGAATCGACGCCGCAATCAGCGCCGCCAACACAATCCCGCCGGTCCGCAAGCCAGGACGCACAGACTCTCCTTCGCCCACCTGAGACAGCGACTTCCGGTTGTGCATAGCCGTGTCGAGATAAACCCGGACGGCGGAGTCAGGTTGCGTGTAAACTAATTGTCAAACGAAGCATAGCCCGAAGTGAGTGCTCGCCCGAACGAGATCGAAGTTCCTCAGGGCACAAATCAGTCGGATCTTCGCTGGTAAGATGGTCGTGCGGAAACTCCAAAGACACTATTTCGTGACGCGATCTGTTTTCGTCGAGCGGCAGTCTGCTAAACTTTTCCACAACGCAGGGCGAAAACGCCTGCATCGGCACGTTGCGGAATTGATTTCCGAAGGACCGTGCGCAAAGCTGATGACAGCGAACGATTGGAGCGTGTGGTCCGGTGCGGAGAGGCCACGCTGATGGGTGCGGTGGACGAAGCGGCAGCCCGTAACGGGAACAATTCCCCTGACAATACGTCCGAAGGCTTGCGCGCGCTTCTGCGCGCGAATGAACGCTCTCGGGCGAAACCGTGGCCGCATCCCTTTAATCGAACCGTCCACCAACTGCGCGCCGGAGACGCTCGCGATCTGTCCTGGATCGCCGATTCGTCCGCTCATCTCATCGTAACTTCGCCACCATATTGGACGCTCAAGGAATATCGGCGAACGCCCAATCAGATGGGCTTCATCGAGGACTACGACCTGTTCCTCGATGAACTCGACAAGGCGTGGCGCGAATGCGCGCGTATCCTCGTTCCGGGCGGACGCATCTGCTGCGTCGTAGGCGACGTATGTATTTCGCGAAAAAGAGGCGGCCGCCATTACGTGATGCCGCTTCACTCGGATATCCAGGTACGGATGCGCGGGATCGGCCTTGATTGTCTGACGCCCATTCTCTGGTACAAAATCGCCAATGGTGTGACCGAAACGGAAGGCAACGGCGCTGGGTTCTATGGAAAGCCGTATCAGCCGGGACAGGTAATCAAGAACGACATTGAACATATCTTGTTTTTTCGCAAGGGCGGACAATATCGCTCAGTGACGCCGACGCAGAAGGCACTTTCAATGCTCACCAAGCGCGAGATGAAAACTTGGTTTCGACCTTTTTGGGGGGATATCACGGGGGCATCCACGCGTGAGGGGCATCCGGCACCATACCCGGTGGAATTGGCAGAGCGGCTCATCCGCATGTTCTCATTTGCTGGCGATACAGTCGTGGATCCTTTCGTCGGGACCGGCTCGACGACGGCCGCCGCAATACGTAGCGGAGGAAATTCGATTGGGAATGAGCTTGAGCCAGAATACTTGAAGCTCGCCCACGTGCGCGTTCGCAGCGAAGCAAATCATTCCCGTCTCTTTGGCGCCCAAGAGGCTTTGCTGGCCTGATGCCCGTCAGTCTTTCCGAGGCCGTCGACGATCTTCTCCAACGCAAGAAACAGGATTCGGGGCGGCTCAATGCCCTAGCGCGGTACTGCATTGAAGCATTCGACCGCGCTGGGCTCGCCGGTGTACGCGGCGGAAAGGCGGATGAAGTCGGTATTCGCGGACTTGGCCGCCAGAAAGATTGGGATCTCGCATTTGTTCTGGCCGGTAAGCCGCGCCTGTTAGTTTCCCTCAAATCGATGTTGAAGAATCTATCCGGCGTCATTCCAAATCGCCTCGACGATCTTATGGGCGAAGTAGCGAACGTTCAGCAGCTCTCGCCGGAGATTGTCATTGGCTACGTTGTCATCATTGACGAGAAGGTGAACAAGCCAGGTCAGGGAACCGATGGCACTTGGATCGACCACTTCGAGGCTAACCTACGCAAGATAGCCATACGTCGAGCGCCGCTTTGGAATCAGGGTCTGATCGAGGCCGCGCGGCTAATTCGGATCAATAGCGGGAACCCCAAAGGTCAGCGCGTCATGAGCACCGCAATGACGGACGCGGCTGGACTCGGCTTTTTCCAGGCACTGCTCGATGAACTTTACTTCGCGAACCGACATTAAAACCGACAACCCAAGACCGAAAGTGACTAGCTAGAAAAAGCTAGATACGGGTGAAAATGTCGACGCCGAGTACCGCGCGAGATGGCATCCGTGACTCATCAGCCTAACCCTGCGTCAACGCCAATATTCCCTCATCAAGATTCGCTCTAAGACAAGCTCAAACAACTGTATCGGTTCCGCGCAGCAGCTCTGCATCCGAAGGAAACACGTTGCGGAAATGATCGAACTCCTGCGCCAGTTACTCCGCGGCACATTTGATGCTATGTGGCCGTCATATAGAGGAGATCAGAGTCCATGGAAGCATCGCAGAAACCCGATATCCATCTCGTGAAACGCGCTGGCCAAAGGCCGCGTCGCGAACGGAAGCCCAAGGAGATGCCGGTTCGTTCCCATACTGAAGATCAATATCGCACTGCGTCGGAGCGTCGCGCCGAGGGCAAGGCATTGCGCGAGAAAGCGCCGCGCGAGGCGCACGCGGGATGGAAGCCGCCCAAGGACCGGCGCGATCCAGTCGAGCTGCTGCTCGAAACTAATCAAGACAGGCTCCCGGAACTTGTTCCGATTCGCCACGGACGGATGGTCTCGTCGCCTTTCGCATTTTTCCGCGGTTCTGCCGCGCAGATGGCCGCCGACCTGTCGCGCACGCCGTGCTCGGGGCTCAGGGTGCAGGCATGCGGCGACGCCCATCTGATGAACTTCGGTGGTTTTGCGACGCCCGAGCGCAACATAATTTTCGACATCAATGATTTCGATGAAACCCTTCCCGCCCCATGGGAATGGGATCTCAAACGTCTGGCCGCCAGCGTGGTCGTCGCCGGCCGTCACCTCCGCCTGTCGGACAACGAATCGGCGCGGGCGGCTATCTCTACAGTGCGGTCTTACCGGGAGCATATGACTGACTATGCATCTATGCGGGCGCTCGAGGTCTGGTACGACCGAATCGACATCGAGCGCGTCATCAAGGAAATGCCGAGCGAAGAAGCACGCACGCGCGCTGAAGAGCGAGTTGAAAAGACGCGCAATCGAACCATCGCTGAGCACGACTACCCGAAGATGGTGGAACATCATGGGGCGCTACCCCGCATCAAGGACAACCCACCCCTGATATTCCACCCCACTGCAAAACAAGCACCGGGACTCAAAAACGGATACCACGAAGGGCTCGCTGCCTACCGGGAGTCGCTGGCCGAGCATGTCCGTATGTTGTTCGATCGCTTCCACTTTTGTGACTTGGCGGTGAAGGCGGTCGGCGTGGGCAGCGTCGGCACCTTCTGCGCCGTCGGATTGTTCCTGGCAGCGGACGACGACCCGCTTTTCCTGCAGGCCAAGGAAGCAAACGCATCGGTGCTGGAGCCGTACGTGGGCAAGAGCCTGCATCACAATCACGCCCAGCGAGTCGTTGTGGGCCAGCGCCTGATGCAGTCAGCGAGCGATATTTTTCTCGGCTGGGCGCGGGGACTCAACGGACGCGATTTCTACTTTCGCCAACTTCGCGATATGAAGATCAGCGCCATCATCGAGGACTGGGATTTCGACTTGCTGCGGACATACGCGAGATTGTGTGCGTGGGCACTCGCGCGGGCGCACGCCCGCTCCGGCGATGCGGCCATGATTTCTGGATACATGGGTTCGAGTGGAACGTTTGACGATGCGATCGGCGAGTTCGCGGTCGAGTATGCCGACCAGAACCAGCGCGATTACCGCGCGTTCGTCAGAGCGGTCCGAGAGGAAAAGGTTAAGGCGATTGTTGAATCCTAGCTCTGCTGTTCGGATTGCCGCGTCCTGCTCGCTCCTGCTCGTAGTTCTATGGGTGATGACGGCGCCGGTTACGGCTTATGCTCAGACTCCATCGCTGACTGAGGAGGAGAAACTGGAGCTGGACTTCACCGACCCGCTTTCGACCCTGCCTCAGGTGGTAATCAGGGATAGCTACACACCGGCCAACTACGGACCGGGACCTTGTACGTCGCAAGTCTGCTTCAGAAACTATGAAACCAACCAGGTGCTTATTCGGCCTTTGATCCCGCGCATACCACCTGAATCCTTGCTTCCCTTTTCGCAATTGGTCCGCCCAACATTTGCAGTGGTAACAGTACAAAGCTCCCGAGGCGGAACGCGGACCGAGTTCGGTGACTTGCCTGTCTTCGATCTTGCAGTACTACCGTGGCCGGACCGGCAGAAAACCGGGCTTCTTATAGGTGTGGGGCCAACCTTTGTCTTTCCAACCGCCACCTCCAAGAGCGCTGGCCAGGGCGCGTGGCAAGCCGGTCCGGCACTAGGCGCGATTTACAGCGGTATTCCAGGACTGCTGATTGGTTTCATTGCACAGAACCCGGTCTCCTTCGCCTATACGTCGCCCAACCGTCTGCCGCAGAATACATTTCAGTTTCAACCCGTCTTCGCCCTTCATCTGTGGGACAAATGGTACCTGCGCTCGGCGGAGGCTAACTGGATGATGGGCTGGCGTCGCCACTACCCAACGACCTTGCCGCTGAGCATCGGGCTCGGACGAACTATCGTTCGTCCGGGGCTGCCACCCATGAGTATCTTTGTCACGGGACAGTGGATGGCGTATCGGCAATACGCTCCGATCGCTCCTCAGACGACGATCAATTTCGGTCTGACTGTCGCGTTCCCGCAGATTAGAGACTACTTCAGTCGATGAGCCACTCGTGAAGATCTCGATCAACCGCAGCTCAATTCTCTCAGCACTCGTGGTAATCGCGCTTGTGGCCGCGCTCCCGTTTGCTGCCTGGGAATTTATCCACACTGGCCAACTCTACATACTCACCCACCGCTTTTTGGAGGACATCGTCGCGCGTTTCCACGGACCCGGCCGCCTGCGATTCATCCTGCAACCGCTGGCCGCCATCGTCTTCGGGACGCGCGACGGCATCAAGGACGCCCGCGCGGGCAGACCTCCATTCCTGCGCGATCTGGTTTTTCAGAGCGCCGAACGCACGGGCTTGATGCGCAGTGCGTTCGCTTCGGTCCGCGACCTGGTAGCGATCGCGATTCTTCTCAACGTCATCTCTCAACTCATCATCTTTCGAATGGTCCATCCCGGCGCTGCCCTGCTGATCGGACCGGTACTGATCGCGCTCCCCTACGCCACAACGCGGGCACTTGCGAACCGCGCCTCGACATGGCGCTCGCGCCACACCTCAGTCGAAATCGGCGTACTCAAAAATTCGGTGAGGAAAGGTCTCTTCATGCTGGCCCTCGCGATCGTCGGCGCGGCCCTCGCATCTCCCGCCTATTCACAAACCTCCAGCCCCGCTGCGATATCGACGCAGACCGAGACACCGGAGCTCCGCGTGGCCGCGATGATTGTTCCGCCGATTGCCATGGAACAGAACGGGTCACTGACGGGCTTCAGCGTCGATCTCTGGGACGCGATTGCCGCGCGACTGAAGTTGAAGACCGACTATCAGGTCGAGCCCGACGTGAGCACCATGGAAAAAGCGTTGCGATCCAAAAGGGTCGACCTCATCCTGTCAGTATTCATAACGTCAGCGCGGGACGAGGTTTTCGACTTTTCGATCCCGACGTTGCAAGCGGGCCTGCAAATCATGGTGCGCGAAACCGGCGAGCGCTCGGGCTCCCCGAACCCCTTGTCGGACCTGCTCCGTTTGCTGTTTTCACGAACCACCGCAGTATGGCTCAGTGTGGCCTTCCTGCTCGTTCTGATCCCGGCTCATCTGATCTGGTTTCTGGAACGCCGCCACCCCGACAGCATGATCTCGAGCCCGAACTACTTTCCGGGCATCTTCGAGGTGATCTATTGGGGGATATCGTCGTTGACCTCGCAGGCGCAGACGATGCCTCATCAATGGATCGCGCGCGTCATATCGAACTTCTGGATGTTTGTCGGGGTCGTTTTCGTTGCACTCTATACCGCCCAGCTAACCGCAACCCTGACCGTTCAGCAGATTCGCGGCTCGATCGAGGGGCCCGGCGATTTGCCGGGCAAGCAAATCGCCACGATAGCAGGCAGCACCGCCGCCGATTATCTTCGGGGTCAGAACGCACAGGTGCAGGAGTTCAAGACCACCGATCAAATGTTCAAAGCTCTCCTCGACAAGAACGTGGATGCGGTCGTAACCGCCGCACCGTTGCTCTTTTACTATGCGGCGCATGAGGGCAAGGGACGGGTGAAGACGGTCGGTCCTGAATTTAACACTGCGCCGGCCGCGATCATGGTGCAGCTGGACAGCCCATTGCGCAGGAAAATCAACCTGGCGTTGATTGCGCTGCGTGAGAACGGCACCTATCAGCAGATCTACGACAAGTGGTTCGGCGCCCCTTAGATCGATCCAACTTGAAGCTGCCGCGATTACAGTTTCTGCGCGCCGCCACATTGTTGTGCCTGTTGCTGAGCGCGCCGCCGACATACGCGCAGCTAGCCTCGACCCCCGCGCCGTCGCCGACTGCCTTGACCAATCAACAGTTGGCAATCAGCGTCCACAATCCGTTCGAGGATTCCGTCAAGGTTCCAATTGAGTCCGACACCGGATTTCATCTGGGCCGCGATCACAAGGTCGGCGACGAGGTGAATATCGAGCCGTTGCTACCGTTCTCGCTCAATGCCGATTGGGACCTGTTCGCTCGCCCGAGCCTGACCGTCGCCTACTCGCCGACACCGCACGAACAATCGGGGCTGGAAGATTTGCAGACTTCTTTTTTTTATCGCCGGCCAAAAATACCACGTGGGTCTGGGGCGTGGGTCCGCTCTTTCAATTCCCCACCGCCAGCAGCTCGGAGTTGGGGACTGGACGATTGTCAGCAGGACCGACTGCGGCGCTCGTCTACTCGGAGGGTCCGTGGCTCAACGCCATCCTCACCTACCATCTGATGTCGTTTGCCGGAAATCGCGCGCGCGGCAGCGTCAATCAAACCTACATCGAGCCGATGCTCAGCTATAACCTCGAGAGCGGATGGTACGCCGACATCGACCCGCAGATGACCTACGACTGGACCGCCGACACCGCCAACGCATGGCTAATCCCGATGGGAGCCAACGTCGGCAAAGCCTTCACCCTCGGCAAGCAAAGCCTTAGCCTCCAGGTCGGCGCCTACGACCTGGTGAAGCGCCCCGATGGCGCCCCGCAATGGATAATGCGCGCAAGCATCACGCTCCTGTTCCCCACGGGGCACTAGACGCATATGCCCGCGCCCCCACCGACACGAGATTCTTCGCGTCTGACAGTTCGCGATTTCTTCTCACCGGGTGCAGGGCTCAGCCCTGCCGAAGGAAGCGTGAAACCCACCGCGGGTTTCACTACGATCAAGTTCTTCTCGTCGCCCCCCTACTGCTTGAACACCACCGGCGGCCCGCTCACGCGCTTCGCCGTCAGGGCGACGTTTACCTCGACGCGGTTGGCGATTTTGATAAACGGGATGCCGCTGTTCATGCCGTAGTCCTTGCGGTCGAAGTACAACGTCCCGGTAACGGTGCCCGAGCCAGTGCCCTTGCCGGTCACCGTCAGCGTCAGCTTCTCCGACCGTGTAACTCCGCGAATCGTAAAGTCGCCATCGACCTCGAAGGTGGTGGGACCGGTCTGCACCAGCTTCGTCGATTTGAACGTGATCAGCGGATTGTTGACAACGTCGAAGAAGTCAGCGCTTTTCAGCTTGTTGTTCTTGAGCCCGCTGCCGGTATCGACCGTGGCCGCCTGGATCTCGACGTTCAACTGCCCCGTCGTCACGTCCGGCGACGCGAACGTCAGGCTGGCGTTCCATTTGTCGAAGGTGCCGTTGATCGCCACCGACGCCTGCACGTCGAACTTGATCGAGCTCTCCAGCGGGGTAATCGCAAAGACCGGAACCCCCTGCGCCAGGCTTGGCGAGGAGATCAACATAGACGCCAGGACAAAAATAGCAGGTAATCGCATGGCGGCCAGTGTCAATGTTCCCACCGACGCTGTCAATGTCGCACTTACAAAAATACGCGCCCCGCCGGGAGGAGACGGGGCGCGTTGGTCGTCATGACCAGGATGAATCGTAATTAACGGTAGAGGCCGAAGTCGTTGAAGCCGTAAGGCACACCGCCACAGTTCCGCTCCGCGCGATGCAACTGCCCGAGCAGGTCGGCCGCGGCCGCCGGATGACCGGTGTATTCGTCATGCCGGTACACGTTGCGAAGATGATTCGCCCATGCGCACGCGCCGCCCGCGTAGCCGCGCGGCATCACGTACACCGGAGTCTCGACCACGTAGTCACGGTCGTAAGGACGGCCGTAATCACGATCGCCGTAGGTCCGGTAGTCGCGGTCGCCATGGTCGCGATCGTCGCGCGCTTCCGGAGCCACCGGCTTCATATTGCGCGGCGGCGGCAAAATCTCGTGATTAGCCGGAGCTGCCGGCCTCATGTTGCGCGGCGCCGGCGCCGTTTCATGTTTCTGTACTTGCGTCGGCCGCGAATCGTACTTGCCGCCATTCTGATCCTGGGCCGCCGCCGTAATCGGCGCCGCGATCAGTGCAAACCCAATCAACCCCGCCATCAGATTTGTTTTGATTTTCATGGTCATCTACCTCTACCCAACAGGCAGAGCATCAAAGATGCCAATCGCCTCGACGCGAGAAACTCCAGCAAAACCCGCAGGTCTTCGCGATCGCAAAAGCTACAAACATAGGGAACTGGGAAAGTCCGTGGATTTTGCTCAGACCAATCCGTTCAATGGACACCCAAAATTGTAGGCCGCGAGTGGAGGTTAATGCGCGTTCAGGTATTCAGTGAATAGTGAGCGGCACCGGGATTCTTCGCCTCGCTCTGAATGACACAAGGACAGACCCCTCAGAGCGAAAGGTCGTCCTCGACATTTCGCGATTTCTTTCTTCCCACTGGGTGCAGGGCTCAGCCCTGCCGAAGGAAGCGTGAAACCCACGCGGGTTTCACATTCAATAAAGTTCTTCTTCTCACGTTTTGTGCGCACCCCCGTTTGCCTGCTAATCTTCTCCCCGAAAATCGCCTAACCATCGGTACCGGAAAGGAGACCGCGACCATGACCATCAAAGAGCGAATCGGGTTCGTCACCCTCACTCTCGCTGCCGCGCTCGTCGGCGGAGCAGTGTCCGGCCATATCTTCGCCGCCCGCACTGTCGACGCCGCCTATGCGCCCAAAGTCGTTACCGCGCAGAAGTTCATGCTCATCGACAGCCACGGCAAGACTCGCGGCGAGTTCAACGTCACCCACAAGGGCGTCGCGCAGATAGTCGTCTTCGACGGCGGCGGCACGCTGCGCGCCGGTCTCGGTGTCGGCGCCGACGGCGCACCCGCACTCGGCATCTACGGCATCGACGGCAAGCCGCGCGCCGAAGTCGGTCTCACCAACAGCGTCGCGCGCGTGGTGCTGTTCGATGCCGACGGCAATCCGCAAGCTTCGATGGGCGTGGCGCCTGATGGCCAGACCGGCCTCGGCCTGATGGATAAAAGTGGAAATCCGCGCGCGTCGATCATCGTGGCGGCCGACGGCACTCCGACGTTTCGCCTTGCTGACGAGAAGCGCGGACGCATTGGCCTTGATATGACGCCCGACGGACGCCCCGGCCTCGCCCTGCTCGGCACCGACGGCAAGACTCGCGCCGCGCTCACCGTCAATGCCGACGGCGTCGGCGCGCTGACCCTGTACGACGCGAACGGAAGCACAGTCAACTCCGTCCCCTGATTGACGATACACCGGGGGCGGCCCGATAACGGCCGCCCCTTTTTTCTCTCTGCCTCGAGCCCGTAGAAACCAAAAAAAGGAACCAATGCCGCAACGCCCGACCTCTTCAATCGTCCTCGTCTTCCTGATCGCGGCGATAGCGGTCGCGGGATGCGGCTCCAATTCGTCGCTCTCTCAATCGCTCGGGGAGCCGCAACCGCCGACTCCCCAGCAGCAGGCCGAGCAGCTTGAGCCGATGCTCGCGGCGGCGGGCTTCCGGATGCTTCCGGCTGACACTCCGGAGCGCGAGCAGCAACTGGCGACGCTGGTCCCGATCACGTCAATTACTACGTCGGCAAGACCGGCACGCTGCACTACTACATGGCCGATCCCGACTACTGTAAATGCATGTACATCGGCACCGAGGAAAATTATCAGCAGTACGAGAAGCTGAAACTCAATCAGCAGTTCCAGGCGAAGGAAGGCGAGATCTCGCGCCAGGACCTCGAAGCGCAACAGATGGAAGATATGGACATGCAGGAGGAGATGTTCAATCCATACGGCCTCGGCCTGGTCGGCCCGATGGGCCCCGCGATGTACTGGTAATGTTCTTCCCCTCTCCAGAAGGGAGAGGGGCCAGGGTGAGGTTCCGCTTCTGCAATTGACCACTCAATCACATTCACCACAATATGAACTTCGACGCCTTCCTCGACCGATGCCGCGCGCAATGGCCCGAATTCTCCGACGCGCGCCGCCTTGCCCGCTCGACCCATCCGATCGATCGCTCGCTCTCGAACATCCTCGCCGAAATCCCTGGGATGGCCACCGAGAACAAACTGCGCCTTCTCAACTGCGCCGTCGCCTCGCTCGATGCGAACGAAGTTTATGTCGAAGTAGGATCCTATAAAGGTGCAAGCATCGTCGGCGCCGCGGCCTCGAATCCGAAAGCGCGCATCTATGCATGTGACAATTTCTCGCAGTTCGACGGCGCGGCCGACGCGCTCCGCCGCACCCTCGACGCGCACACCGCAGTCGGCCAGGTCACCTTCCACGACATGGACTTCCGCGACTTCCTCAAGCAAGCACCATGGCGTCCCGCGCGCATCGGCGCCTACTTCTACGACGGCGGCCACAGTTTCGCCGACCAATACGACGGCGTCGCGCTGGCCATTGCGCACCTCGCCGACGACGCCGTAGTGATCGTCGACGACACCAACAAGCACGCCGCCCGCTCCGCCAACGCCCTGATCGCCCGCTCCCTGCAAAACTTCAAACTGATTCTGGATCTCCGAACCCCGCGCAATCATTCCCCGACATGGTGGAACGGCATCCAAATCTACCGCTACCAGCGCCACCTCGCGGACGCCGCCATAACCTTCCCCACTTCCGGCTTCTCAATCCGAAAACTCATCTACGACGACATCTTCCTGGAAATGAAACACCGCCGAAGAGCCCGCCGCCAAGCAAGAAAGGACCGCTCAAAAACCTGATCTGGTGGCGCGCGCCGCCGTGCCCGCGGCTCTCAAAGGCGGGCACGGCGGCCCGCCCCACTACTTACTATCTTAATCCCAAGGTGCAGGGTTTAACCCTGCCCAAGGAGGTGTGGAACCCACGGAGGAGTTCCACCTTAAATCAGTTCCCTTCTCCCATCTCCCCAATCGCCCCCAGCACCGCCTCTCCCGCCCCCGCCTCCGCGATTCCCAACTTATCCAGTATCACCTTCTGCGAGACTCTCAGCCCTCGATCCGCCATCATCGCGACGATCTCCGCGAACACTTTCGCATCGTTGTCATCGGGCAGCCCCAACTCGATCTTCGGATATTGTTTTTGCGGCCCGAGATTGAGATCGACGATCGGCCGCACCAGGTCGCGCGCGAGCGTCGCCGCCAGGCGTTTCGCGTCCGCATTCAGAATGTCCCTCCGAACCCCCTCATGCACTTGCGCGGCGGCGCGCGACCCGCCTCCGGACCGAGGCATCTCAGTAGTCAATGTCTGCCCGAGGACTGCCTTACTCACTTGCGCATCCAGGTATTCGCAAAAGCTCTGATACAGTTCCGAGCTGCCATTCTGATGCGCCTCGGTAAACTCTATTATCATCGAATCCGGCATTATCGCCGCCGCATCAGTGCCTATTCGCGATACTGCATTGAGTAGTGCTTGCTTATCCTTCTCCGACGCCCCCGGATGGTATTTGCCGACTCGCAACGGTTGTCCAAATACCTCAGTGAACGTTACCCAGTCCTTTAGTATGTAGTTCTTGAACAGGTATGCCCACCCGGCGGCCCTCGCGAGCCCGCCGCGTATCGGCAGACCGGTCTTCGCTTTCGCGATATGCGTCACGAACTTGAACGGCGCGAGCGGCGCCGTCATCGGCTGTAGTCCGATTCCCGCACGCTTCGAGGAGTACAATCCGTCGCCGCCGAAATGTGTCGGGCTCTTTCCCGCCGCTCCGCTCTCGACCGGGATCATCTCACCCTTGAGTGTACGCACCAGCATCTCTTCGCCCGAGATCCAGTCAAACGCGAACCAGCGCGGGTCGCGCCACTTCAATTGTGCTGGAAACCATTCTCTCCCAGTGGTATCCCATATTATCTCGGTCGCCGAAAAACCTTTGCCGATCGCGTCGAGCACGTCGAATAGCACGCTATCGAGCTGAATCGGCTCCGCGCAAATCATCTCGCGCACCATCGCCGCCGCGCGTTGATCCTCGGACGAACTCGACGCCGCCCGCACGACGACCTCGAGTTGCGCGACCGCATTCTTGCGCGTCCCGAGTACGGCAAGGTAGTGGAGATCTTTCTCCTCAACCTCCTCGGCCAGCTCGAGGTACAAATACGGATCGCCGAACTCCGCCTGTTGCAGGATTGCCGTCAGACGTTCCGGCGTAAGCCCGATCGACGGATGCATCACGGAATATATATTTCGTACTCCGGCCATCGTCGGCGCCGCCTGCTCTTCGCGCAACATCCCTGTATCTACTTCGCGTCCATAAGCATCGTAGAGCGTCATTGTTGTACTCCAGCGCGATTAGTCATTTGAGTTATCTTTCGACGTGGCCTCGCCAACTTTTAAAAACCACTCGCACCCACATCGATGGCACGGATCGGGCAACCGAACGACAGCGATTAGGCACTCATACCCACACTCCTCGCATTTCCATCTCCAGTAGCTATTCATTGTTGCTAGAATCCGCGCGCTCGGGCGGCGGACAGCTCCTCTTCGGGCGGTGGGGTCGCGAATGAATCGAAATGGCCTTCGAAGAGATTCCTTTTTGTCGATGGGCGCGCCGGAGTATAGGCGATGAGCCCTTGGTCCGTGCGCGACGCGAAGAACGCGAGCGCCGCCGCCATCGCGGAGTCGCCATGCCGTCCTTTGCCGTCGCTGCCCGCGCGCCGCTCCGAAATTTTCGCGACGCCCCCTTCGAGCACGATTGCGCGATGGTCCGCGAGCACGTCGGCGTCTTTGGGAAGCTCGATCGTGCCGTCCTCGAACGCCGCCTTGTAGCGCGGCATATTCTCGCGGTACCACCCTTCCGACAGCATCACCTGCACGATTCGACCGCCGTACCGCTGCGCTGCGGTCTCCGCCAGATACTGGCCGTTGCCGCGCGCGTCCATCGCGCCCGCCGTGAAGCGCGGCAGATGGTCGACGATATAGAACAGCACCTGCTCCTGATTTCGAAACGGGATATTGCGCAGCTCGACGACGAAGGGCGTGCGCCGTGTCAGGTTCGACGCGATCTGCAGCGGCCAGATCACTGTCAGGTCGCCGGAGCGGCCGAAGTCTTCACCGAAGAAGCTGGCGCGCGCGGGATCGAGCGCAGCAAGGGCCGGCGCGACATTGTCCTCGCACCACGCGAACGTTTCCGAGTACCGCTCGGCTTCCGGCCGCCCGGAAAATTCCGCCGGCATCTCCCAGCGCAAGATGGGGATTCCGGGCTTCATGCGCGCCTCGATCAACACCGAGCTCAGGTACGCGCCCGTCGACGCGCGCGGGATACAGAACAATTCTTCGCCGACGTTGTCGCCGTAGTAGTCGACAATCTGCTGGCGCCATTCGTGCTGCTTCGCCTCGCTCCATTCGGCTTCGTTCTGCTCGCAGATTTTTTTGTATAGTCCGTCGGCTAGTGCTTCATCAAAGGTCGTCCGATGAAGTGAGTATGGCCTCCGCCCCGCGCGAATCTCACTGATTAGCTCATTGAATGTATTTTGCGCGCCGTTGTGAGTACTGATTATCCGCACCAGTCCGCCCCACATCGTGAACGCGAGCGCGGCTTTCAGCAGTCCATTGAGGTCGTCGTGGAACGCCGCTTCGTCGATAACGGCGCATCCGTCCTTGCCGCGCAGGTTCGAGGGGCGCGACGACAGCGCGACGATTTTGTGCCCCGACGCAAAGCGGATGCGGTAGGCGAGGATGTTTGAGCGCTCGTCGTCGAGCACGATTTCCTCGATCGCTTCGGCCGCGCGATTGAAGCGCCGCGCCCATCGCGCGGCGGCCTCGATAAACTCGAGCGCCATATCCTTGTTGTAGCCGATATACCATCCGTCCATTCCGGCGCGCCCGGCGGTGGCCGCGCTGAGCGCGCGATCAGCCGCCTCGGTCCAGGTGATTCCGATACGCCGCGACTTCTCACTGACCTTGACCTGCGATTGATCGGCCAGCCATCGCCGCTGATAAGGAAGCAGTATTGAAAGTGGTTCACTCATTAGCTAATGACTATTCCATTTCGTCGTCTGACTATTCGCTAGATTTCCATCAGGATCGATTTGATCTGGCTGGCGGCTTCGGGACTCAACCCCTTCTCGCGCGCCTCCTCGACCTTCTGTTTCGCCACCGCGGCGTTCGCCCGCGCCCGCGCCGCCCATTTGCGATGCTCCGTCTCCGCTCGCGCCAGCCCCGACACGCTGCGCGCAAGCGCCGTGATATTCACCGGCGCTATCGTCGCGCCTTCCTCGCCCTCGTTGCTGTTCTTCGTTTCGGTCACCGCCGTCAGCACTTCGAACAAATTCGTCTGCACCAGCCTCATCAGCGCGCTTTGCATTTGCTCGTCGTCGTCCTTGAACTGTTCGCACACCAGCCGCGCCTGCTCCGTCGCCATCCGAATCGCTTCGAGCCGCCGCTCGAACTTCCGCCCGTATTTGTGAATCGCCGCGTGCGAGATCTGGAACCCATTGTCCCCCAGCCACTTCGCGAGCTGCCTGCACGTATGCATCCTGCCTTCGCCGAGCATCCGGTCGAGCCCCTCCTTCAAATCGGGAGGCAGCCGGTTTATTTTGTGCCTCCGCATATTCGTCGGCTCGATCGGCACCCGCTGCGGATGCTCGCCGGGATCGCTTTCCGCTTTGCCTTTTTCTTCCTTCATTACCCGCCCTCCTCAATACTTGCGCGGGCGCGCCACGCCGGCCGGTGACGGGAAGTTGTACTCGACGACGTCGACGCCGCTGGCGGTGAGTTTCGCGAACCAGGTCTCGCCGCCCTCGCCTTCGAGTTCGAGCATGTTCAGGTCGCGCAGATAGGCGAGCTCGCGGCGCACGGCGTTGAGCGACAGTGAGAGCTTGATATCGGCGAGCACGCGCCAGATTATCTGCTCCGACACCGCGATCGGCCGGCCCGCGTCGACTACACGCAGTATCCGCCACCGCGCTTCCTCGCGATTTTTTTGTTCAAGATCAATTGCGTCCGGCATACAGCCTTTCCTTTACCTCGGCGATTTCTTCGCGCATTTCTTCCCGCATCGCGTCCAGCTTCGCGTCGAGCGTGCCGCTGAACCGAATCCAGTCTTCGCGCCGCACATACTCCAGCGGCATATTCACGCGCAGTTCGATAACCTGTCGTTCGAGCTCATCGACGCGGCCGGTGTCGCGCAGATGCTGTTCGTCGCGCCGCTTGAGCAGCCATTGAATGGTGCTCGCGTTCACCGCGAGAAACGCGATGAAGGTGCCGACCCATCCGGCTGCGTTACCCCATTCCAATTAGATCGCCTCTTTTCTTTTTTCAGTATTAAGGCCGCGCTCCGCTGTCGCGCGCGACCTCTCCCCTAACCCTTCTCCCTTCTGGAGAGGGGAACGAACTTCCGTGCGATTGCTCCCCTTCCCTCGAGGGAAGGGGCCGGGGGTTAGGTTCTTCATCTTCACTTCACTGCGTCCCGCCGCCGCGGGTCACCATCGGCGCCGGCATTCCGCCTCTTCCCCTCTCCCGAAACGAGAGGATCTAAGGTGAGGGATGAACCAAACGCGCGATTGCTCCCCTTCCCTCGAGGGAAGGGGCCGGGGGTTAGGTTCTTCACTTCTGCACCGTCAGCGCGTGCGTGCCGATTCCCGCGCGGTACATCTCGATTCCCGACGCCACCATCTGCCGCATCGTGCTGATCGGGATCCGCGCGCCAGTGAGGCCTTCTGCATCGATTCCGGCCGTCGCCGTCGATTGAATATCCATCCACGCCGCGTCGGATTGCAGGTCGTCGCCCGGATGCTCGGTCGCGTAGATCGCAACGGCGACGCCGATTTTGTCTTTGATCGTCTCGAACATCGCGGCCGTCACCGCCGGCATCGCGTGCGCAAGGTTGGCCGCGACGGCGACTTCGACTCCGGAGTTCGGTGCCGACGCGACCAGCCCGTAGGGCAGCGACCTGAACAGCGTCGCGACCTCCGGCGCCATCGCATCGGCGATAATCGGCGCGAGCTTCTCGACGATCGCCAATGCCGCCGCGCTACCCATTGTTCTTTTCACCGTCCAGGCCGCGCTCCGATGTCGCGCGCGACCTCTCCCCTGGCCCCTCTCCCTTCTGGAGAGGGGAAGTGACTTCGGCGCGATTGCTCCCCTTCCACTGGGGGAAGGAGTTACTCCCAACAATCCGGTCCCCCTTCCCGCGCGGGAAGGGGTTAGGGGTTAGGTTCTCGGAAGTTTTCACAGCCGGCGCTCCTGACGGAGCTGCTACAGGAGCGGGCGCGACACCGGTTGGGCAATTTCCGAGCGTCACCGTCTGCGGCACGATCAGCTGATTGCTGGCGTTGGTGTAGCCGTAGACCTGGCACGAGAACTGGTTGGCCTCGGTCTGATAGGTGGTGCTGATCGACAGCGGCAGCGCGGGCGTCTTGCCCTCGCAGTAGAGCACGAGGCTCGCGTAATCGACCTGGGCCTGCGCGTTGCAGAAATTGGTGGCCTCCATACTGAGCGCGGCAGCGCTCGGCACGATCGTGTTCTTGCCGGAGATTATCTGCTTCGGCGTCGGCTGGAGCAGTCCGCCGCCTTGCTGAGCGCAGGCGGCGATCGTCAACGCAAACGCGCACAGCAACGGGCCCGCTAATTTTCGATTCTTCAGACTCATATCACTCTCACCTCTTCGATTTTTCGGGCATGATTCACTTCTTTCACCGCGCCCCGTCGCAACGGGTCACTGCGCTCCCGTCGCAACGGGTCATGGGACATACGTCACGTGGCTCGCGGCGGTGCTTAGTGGGGTCGTGAGTTGGCTCAGGCCGGTGTCGACGGGCGTCTCGAGATTCATCGTGACAACGCCGGCATTGTCGCAGCGCGCGACGATCCGATGGGGCGCGAAGAGCAGCGGAATCGGACTGGTCGAAACGTCAAGCGCCATCGCGGTGCCCGGTGCGAGTTCGCCGGAGAGCGGAGCGCGGCCGGTCGCGCAGTCGAGGGTGAACATCTTCTCATGCACCTGCGCGCATCCGGCGGCAAGCGCGAGCAGTAGTACTGAGGCGAACAACCTAGCCCCGGCCCCTTCCCGCTCGGGAAGGGGTTAGGGGTTAGGTTCCTCACCTTCACCTCACTCCCCCGCCGCACGTTTTGCCGCTCGCGCATATGCGTCGCGGCAGTAGTCGCGATCGTCATGGAGAAGTTTGAAGCGCAACTGGCGGACACTGTCCTGGTCGCGCGTGAAGCATGCGGCGAGACTACTCCCCGATGGACACGGCGATTGATCGGCGTCGGGCAGATTCGGCGGCGGAGCGAGCGGCGCCAGCGTGAGCGACACGGGCCGCGCAACCGGCGCGTCGAGATGCGGCGCATACGTCGGCGCGCAAGCAATCAGCAGACAAGCGGAAATCAAAACCAACGCAGCACGACAACGTCGTGCGAGCAGGCGCACAACGCAAAAATACTGGGTGCAGGGGTCACCCCTGCTAATTGCCGCGATCAGCATCAACCGTCTCGTTGCTTCTTCGTACATCTGCCCGTGCCTCCTCACGTTCGTTCTCGGCTTGGTCGTTGATTGCGAGCGGCGCGGTCGCGACGATACGGCCGTAGAGCGCCAGCCCCGCGGTCATCAGCGCTGTCACGTTGCCGATCGACACGCCGTTCGATGCGATATCGCCGGCGATCAAAACGATCGTGCTGACGCATCCGTAAAACGCCTTCGACTTGTAAAATGCTTTTGCAGTCACCTGAGAAACCTCTTGCTCTATGCGTAGGCGCGATTCAGCCAACCCTTGAGAAACTCGGCGCCGCTCGTTTGATTCGCCGCGACCAGCCGGTAATAACCGGCGGCCTCGGAACGCATCGCCGCCATCAGCGCATCGGCGTCCGCGCGCGTCGCCGCGAGCACCGTGCCCGGACCGATCACACCGTCCTCGGCAACCGGCTGGCCGCACGCGCGGAGTGCGCGCTGAATGCATTGGATCGCGTGGGCGGCGCCGATATTGACCGCGAGATCGAAAGTCTTGGCGGCAAGCGCGGCGGGCAGCCGGTCGAAGCCGAATCGCGTCCACCATTCGCGCCAGTAGATTTCGATCGCGCCGTCGCGCGTCAGCGCCGCGATATTCACGCCGGGATTCGAGCGCGCGGAAATCCCGAACCGCGTCAGGCCGCCGCGGTCGGCCGGATTCGACGAATCGCCGCCCTCGTCGGCGAGCACGCCTTCGACGGCGGTTAAAAATTCCGCGGCTGTACGCGTCAACTGCGATGCTTGATTGGTCCACGTTTCAATCGCTCTGCGATCGGCGCGGACGTTGGCGGACCTAACCCCCGGCCCCTTCCCTCGAGGGAAGGGGAGCAAGCGAGAGTTGCGGGGACGCGGTTCAATGCGAGGACCTTGTAGACGTAACGCTCGGTGCATCGGAGCTGCCGCGCGATACGCGAGATGCTGACGTTGTCGGCGCGCATCGCGAGAATACGCACGCGCCGGCGCGCATAGTCGGCTGGTGACGGGAATCAGCAGGCGGTCGCTGCCGAACACCCGCGCCATCGCGAGCGCGGGGACTAATCCAATCGAGCGCGCGATCTGATCGCTGGGCGCGGGCGCAATCGGGATATACAGGCGGCGGCCGCCGAAGTCGGCGATTAGCTTGTCGGCAGCGTCGGCGCCTATGGAGCGAACGATCTGATCGTAAAGCGTGACGCGCACGGGGTCCGCAAAAGGATTGTACGGCGGCGTAATCGAGGGAACGCGGTCGAGCGCGGACATCCGGCTGGAGAGCGCGTTCATAAGCCGTAGGCGACCCGGAGATTTGAGGGAATCGAGCCGATGTTGCGATCGCGATCGTAAACGAGGCGCCAGCTAAGATCGACGTTGTCGCGAACGCAACTTTCGCAGAGGCCGTGGTTGCGAACTACGTCAGCGTGGTCAGCGTGCTGGCGACACCAGAGGCAAGCGACGAGGCGGCTAACGGCGGCGGTGGGACGAATCTGAGAGGTCGCGGGTTGCATAAATCCTCCGCGCGAGTTGGGTAGGTCGTGGGGACGTTGACCGGAGAAAAGACGATCCGGACGGAATGGGCGAGAATGTCGAGCTGAAAAACAAAGCGCTCACAGCGGCGGACACGGAGTCGCGATCTGAGCTAAAAGATGAGTAGTTGAGAAGATCGAGCGGGGGTGAGCACTGAGGGGTGAGCGGTCGGGCGGACGGCGGGGGGATTGCGGAGGAACGTTCGTGCTGACAAAGGCGGGGGATTCGGCTTGAGCTGAGAGTGATTTGCTTGTGGCGGGATCATGCGCTTTATGAATCTTATTTCACGTCAGGAGATTTATGTCAACTACTACTAGTTAGACGCCGCATTTCGATCGCGGCTGACACAGGTGATCCACTCGTTCGGATCGGTGGTCGCGCTGGCGACGGCGGTCGGGGTTTCGGACAACGCGATCTACAAGTGGCTGGCGGGGCGGGGTCAGCCCAGCGTCGCGAACCTGGTGGCGCTGGCGCGCGCGGGGCGGGTGTCGGTGGAATGGCTGGCGACGGGAGACGAGCCGGGCAGAGGGGCACAGGCGATGGCGCGGGCGGGGGAGCATGGCGACTTCATCTTCATGCCGCGCAACCGGATTCGATTCTCGAGCGGGCGCGAGGGAATACTTCGCAGCGAGCAGGTGGTGGATTCGATCGCGTTTCGCGCGGAGTGGGTCAAGCGGACGCTGAAGGCCGAGCCGCGCGACTTGATCCTGATCGAGGTGGTGGGCGACTCGATGGCGCCGACGGTCGAGGACTCGGATTTGATCCTCGCCAATCTTGCGGAGCCGCGCTTTCGGCAGGACGGAATTTACCTGTTGCGGCATGACGGCGGGCTCGCAGTGAAGCGAATCCAGCGGCGTCCCGACGGCAAGCTGCTGGTGCGCAGCGACAATCCGAAATACGAAGCGATGGTGGTTTCGAGCGTGAAGTATTATCGGCCGCGTGATCTGGATTGGCGGGCGCGCGTGATTCGGATCAGCGCGAGTCGGCGGAGCTGACGCCGAGCTGCGTGATGAAGAGCGCGCATGCGATCATCGCGAGGCCTTTCAAGAACATCGAGACGTTGATGGCGCGCATCAGGGGGTCGGGCAAGCGTGAGCATCGCGGTGCCGTGCACGACGATGGTGACGGGGACGAGAAATATCACGATGAGCCAGGCGCCGAGGCGCGGGCGGTAGTTGAAGAGGATCATCGCGGCGCCGACGAGTTCGACGATAGCGGAGATCGAGACCCAGAACGCGCGGAACGGAATCGGCGCGGGCATCAGGTCGATGTAGCTCTGCATCGAGGTGAAGTGGGTGATGCCCGAGAGGAAGAAAATCAGGGTGAACAGGATGCGGGCGGTGATGCCGATAGCGGGGCTGATGATGTTGAGGTCGTCGTCGGTTTGCATGGTCGAGGAACAATAATGGATCGGCGCCGTCGGTAGAAGAGTTTTTCTTTTCGCAGTCCGGACTATGCTGCGCACGTGGCATCTCAAGACAAAGACAACGAGACTGTGCGCGCCGACCTGGCGGAAGTGATCGAGCGGCATGAGGTCGGGCTCGATGCGGCGCGGCCCGATGCGGTGGCGCGGCGGCGCAAGACGGGGCAGCGGACGGCGCGCGAGAATATCGAAGACTTGTGCGATGCGGGGACGTTCGTCGAGTACGGGCCGATCGTCGTGGCGGCGCAGCGGCGGCGGCGCACGATCGACGACCTGATCAAGAACACGCCGGCGGACGGGCTCGTCACCGGGCTGGCGACCGTCAACGGGAATTTGTTCGGGGCCGACAAAGCGCGCTGCGTCGTGATGTCGTACGACTACACGGTGCTGGCCGGCACGCAGGGGCATCAGAACCATCGCAAGAAAGATCGGATGTTCCAGCTTGCGCGCGAGTTGCGATTGCCGCTGGTGCTGTTCGCGGAAGGCGGCGGCGGGCGGCCGGGCGACACTGACGGCGGCTTTCACAATTCGCGATCGTTTCACGATTTTCCGAAGCTCAGCGGGCTGGTGCCGCTGGTCGGGATCACGTCGGGCCGGTGCTTCGCGGGCAACGCGTCGTTGCTGGGATGCTGCGACGTCGTGATCGCGACGACGCGGATCGAATATCGGGATGGGCGGGCCGGCGATGATCGAAGGCGGCGGCCTGGGAATCTTTCGTCCCGAGGAAATCGGGCCGATGGAGGTGCAGGTGCCGAACGGCGTCGTCGATATCGCGGTGAGGACGAAGCGGAGGCGGTGCAGGTCGCGCGCAAATATCTGTCGTACTTCCAGGGCGCGGTGAAGCGAGTGGGCCTGCGCCGATCAGCGGATGCTGCGCAATATCATTCCGGAGAATCGGCTGCGCGTGTACGACGTGCGCGACGGTGATCGAGACGATGGCGGATACGGGGTCGGTGCTCGAGATTCGGCGCGACTTCGGGCTCACGATGATCGCGGCGTTCATCCGGATCGAGGGGCATCCGTTCGGCGTGGTCGCGAACAACCCGAAGCATCTGGCGGGCGCGATCGACAGCGACGGCGCCGACAAGGGCGCGCGGTTGATCCAATTGTGCGACGCGTTCGACATTCCGATTTTATTTTTGTGCGACACTCCCGGAATCATGGTCGGCCCGGAAGTCGAGAAGACTGCGCTGGTGCGGCATTCGTCGCGCATGTTTTTGACGGCGGCAAATGCGACGGTGCCGTTTTTCACGATCGTGCTGCGCAAGGCTTATGGATTGGGCGGAATCGCGATGGCGGGCGGGAGCTACGACGCGCCGATGTTCACGGTGGCGTGGCCGACGGGAGAGTTCGGGCCGATGGGACTCGAGGGCGCGGTGAAGCTGGGGTATCGCAACGAGCTGGCGGCGATCGGGGAGCCACAGGCGCGCAAGAAGCGATTCGACGAGATGGTCGCGACGATGTATCAGCGCGGGAAGGCGATTAACAATGCGTCGCATTTCGGGGTTGACGATGTGATCGATCCGGCGGAATCGCGGAGGTGGATCGCGGCGGGATTGAAGTCGAGCGCACCGCCGGAGCCGAGGACGGGGAAGAAGTATCGGTACATCGATAGTTGGTGAGTGAGAAAAATCGCCTGCGCGGCGGGCGGCATCGACACCGTCGCGGGGGCTGAGCCCTGCACCCAGTGTGAAGCGCAAAGTTGCGCGCGGCGCGCTCCTTTGCTCTCAGGGGCGAGTATCGGGGGGCGATACTTCTTGTACAGATGATGCGCACTGCGGTATCCAACAGAAGAGCGGAATCTTGAGTCGCGTGCTTCGCACGCTGTAATTGGACCCTCACCTTCATCCTCTCCCCAACAGGGAGAGGAGACAGAGAGGAGAGTTGTTGTGATCAAAACTTCCGAGGAAGTTCTTAGCGTTGCGGGGGAGAAGCTTGTCGTCGTCAAGGGTGGGGCGGGGAAGCCGTTGCTTATTTTTCATGATGAGCTTGGGTATCCCGGGTGGATGACGTGGAACGAGACGATTGGGCATGAGCGAACGTTGTTCATTCCGCTGCAGCCGGGGTTTGGGAAGACGCCGAAGATTGAGTGGGTCAGGACGTACCGGGATTTGGCGGGGTTTTATTCGCAGGTTGTGCGGGAGTTGAAGTTGGATCCCGTTGATGTGATTGGGTATTCGGCGGGGGGATTTATTGTGGCTGAGATGGTTGCAGCCGATCCGAAGATTTTCTCGAAGATGATTCTCGTGGCGCCGATGGGGATTAAGCCGTCGGAAGGCGAGATTATGGATATCTTTCCGATCACGATGCGGACTCATCTGCGGGCGACTGTGGCCGATCCGCATGGGACGCCGGAGTTTTTGAAACTGTATGGCGGCGAGATGACGCCTGAGCAATTCGAGGCGTTCGAGGATGCGCGGGCGGAGTCGGCGCGGATTGGGTGGGAGCCGTATATGCACAACCCTGCCCTGCCCTACTCTGCTGCGCGGCACGAAGGTGCCGACGCTGCTGGTGTGGGGGACGAGCGATCGCGTCGTGCCGCGCGGGTGTATCGACGAATACAAGAAGGCGATACCGGGGGCGAAGGTTGTGACGATCAAAGGCGTGGGGCATCGGCCGGAGATTGAGAATTCAACTGACTTTGTGAAGATAGTCAGTCGGTTTCTTAGTGAGTAATCGCGAAAAGTACAATCGCCTGCGCGGCGGGCGGCAGGGGTGACCCCTGCACCCAGTGTGAAGCGCAAAGTTGCGCGCGGCGCGCTACTTTGCTCTCAGGGGCGAATAGCTAATCAGGAGTTACTATGAAAGTTGGATATTTTACTGAGCGGCCGGTGCGGTGGATTCCTGAGGAAGTGATACTGCGTAACGGCGGGCATTTCGCGGTGTCGAATAGCTACTTCGATCGCGAGCGGGCGGCTGAAGATTACAATTACTATATCGACGAGAATCTTTACGCCGAGGAACTGGGGTTCGATATCGTCGCGCTCAATGAGCATCACGGTAATCCCTTCTGCATGGGAAGCGTGATGAACGTCGAGGCGGGAATCCTGGCGCGGCTGACGAAGAAGGCAAAGATTTTGTTGATCGGGAATCCGTTGCCGGTGATTAAGCATCCGCTGCGCATGGCGGAAGAACTCGCCGAGATCGATCTGATTTCACGCGGCCGACTGATCTCGGGATGGGTGCGCGGCGCCGGCAGCGAGCAGTTTTTCAACAACGCGAATCCGTCGTACAACCGCGAATATTTCGAGGAGGCGCACGATTTTATTATCCAGGCGTGGACGCGGCCGGGGCCGTGGCGCTACGAGGGCAAGCATTTCCACTATCGCCACGTGAATCCGTGGGCGCTGCCGTATCAGAAACCGCATCCGCAGATGTGGATACCCGGGACGCTGAGTCCGGAGACGGTGCGATGGTGCGCGGAGAAGGCGTATCCGTATTTCGGGCTTGGGACGTCGCTCGGGCCGACTTGCGATTTGTGGGACTACTATGCGGACGAAGCAGCGAAGCATGGATACGAAGCGGGGTCGGAAAATTTCGGTTACGTGCTGCCGACGTTTGTTGCGGAGACTGAGGACAAGGCGCAGGAGCTGGGCAAGAATTTTCTGTTCGGCGGCGGCCAGAACTCGTTCGCGCGCGTCGAGCATACGCTGCCGCCCGGATACAACTCGAAAGAGGCGATTCGAAAACTCGCGAAGCAGCCGCAAGGGAGCTGGCTCGGAATCAGCGGCGACAAGATGCGCGGGCATTCGGAAGACGTTGAGATCGATCCGGCGGCGGTGAGGGCGAAGCTGATTCCGGGATACCAGAAGGCGCAGAAGGCGATACAGCTTGTGATCGGCACGCCGAAGTCGGTGATCCCCAAGCTGAAGGCGATACTGACGGTGCTGCGGCCGGGGTCGCTGGTGATTTTCAGCGTGCAGGGGCCGGTGGAAAACAAGGATCGGCAGACGAGCATGCGGCTGATCGCGCAGGAAATAATTCCGGCGCTGAAAGAGCATGCGAAGTCGATCGATCTGCTCGACGCGTTCGAGCGCACGCCGGGATCGATCAAGCTGACAGCGGGGACATCGCGGCGTGCGGTGTCGGATCGCGGGCCGTTGAAAGAGTTGGGGTTGGCGTAGAGGGGGAGCGCGCGGTCGTCGGAGAGAAGATCAGAATCTTGAATCGCGCGCGTAAGAATCACAGGCTAAAGCCTGTGCCACTTGAGAAAGGACCCTCACCTTGATCCTCTCCCTCACAGGGAGAGGTGAAGAAGGAAGGCGCGCTCGATGAAGTCTCTCATCACCTTCGATACTCTCCTTTCGAAGAAACCTTTTAGCAGAAATCGTTATGAAGAAAGTTTTGATGGTTTGTACGGGGAACAAGGATCGGAGTCCGACGGCGGCGATGGTGCTGGCGGAGATGTGCGCGCCGATGTGGGTTACGTCGGCGGGCACGGAGCCGTGGGCGAAGAACCAGGTGAGTATCGAGCTGGTCGAGGAAGCGGACGTGATTTGCGTGATGGAAGAGGCGCATCGCCGGCATATCCGCGACCGCTTCGGCGAGGTGCATGCGTCAAAGGTAGTGGTGCTCGACGTAAGCGATGATTACGTTTGTTGGGAAGGCAAGCTGGTCCACATCCTGAAGGGAAAACTGCGGAATGCGTTAGGATTGACGAATTCGCGAAAATAGGCGATTAGGAGTAGCGATAGATCGCAACATACTGTATTTGAATTCGGCCGTGCATCTCAGAGTTCGTTGATGCAGTTGAAGCAGGGGGAGGTCCCTGCAGGGTAGTACTGACAGAAGTGTGGAAGTCCTGCTCCGTTAGAGCTTTCTAACGGATGGGCGGACGCGCGTCTCAAACTTTAGATTAGATTCCTTCTACATACCGTATTCGTCGAGAAGAGCCTGACGGAGCCTGGTGTAATGAACCAGGCCAGCCTGGTACTGGAGCCTTTTTTGGACGGGTAACTTTTCGAGATCGAGGCCATAACGGCGCGCGGTGGAGAGGACCGCCTTTGCGGCGGCGGGCGATTCGGTCCGCTCGTCCGCGCTCGCGAGGATTTTGCGAGGCGCAGGCGCGGGCTCGAACAATTTTGTGGCTATGTTGCGCGGATACATTCCGAGGCTCACGAGCACGTCGGCAGCGAGCTCGCGTGGATCGCCGAGGTGTCCCTCGTAGCCAGTCTGCTTGGAGAGCTGTACCAATTCGTTGCGTGTCGAGAAGAGCTTGGCAGTAACGTGATGTCCAACTTCGTGTAAAAAGGCGGTCGCTACGGCGGCCGGATGGTGCGCGCCATTTAGGCATATGAGCGGGCGGTTGTTCAGACCGGAGTCACTGCCCAGGTAAAACCCAAAAACTGCCAGACCCGACGGCCAAGGCATCTTGGCGATTCGGAAGTCGGCGCCGAGGGCCGAGGCGCGCTCGGCAAATTGCTGCATCGAGCCGAGGCGGACTGCGTCCTCGTTGAGATGAGGCCAGGCCTTGCGCTTGGCTTCGCTGACAATCTCGCGCAGTTCCGCGCGGCTCAAGGCGCTACGGAGTGCATGGCCGTACTCACGGCTCCATAGAGGTGCAACATCGTCGGCAGTGGTGGTAAGCGGCGGCACCTGCACGCGTGAGAGGGCCTCAGTATTTTTGACAACCGCGGCGGTCAGATCGGCGATTCGCGAGTTACGTTTCTTAAAGGTCATATGAACTCCATCCCCAATGCCAAATTATAACCAAAAGTACTGATTTAATGCTAGATAGGCAACAAACGAGTGTTTTTGGCCTTTTCCGTCCAAAATTGCGTTGCGTTTTGAGGCAGACCGCGTGTAATTAGCGTCGATACTACAAATTGGCGGATTTCTAACCTTGATGTTTATAGGTTTGACGACCAATTTTCGACCACCGCAAGCGGCACGTGCGCCGAATTCCGGGCAGCCTCCGCGCTCAAGCGCGCCACGCCCACCACCGTTCCATCGGGAACACGGTCCCAGAGGCACGATCTCCGAATCAAGCAGATAAAGAACGCGACGAGTTACGAATTCAGACTGTGAGGGGAGTTATTCAATGGAACTGCGCTTGCTGACCACCGAAGCCGAACGAAAGATTTTCGCCGCGCGTACAGAGCAGATTCGTGCGAAGCATGGAGTCGGCTTCAAGGAACGCCAACGATCGCGACTGGCAAACATTCACCTGACGTTCGGAAATCTTTACGCGCTGTTCGAGAACAATGGCGACCCCGCCGAGCAGATGATCGCGGGGTTGGTCATGCATGACCTCGAGATGTTTCCGCAGACTTGCCCCAAGCCCGACCTGTCGCATCTGCCGCCGCGATCGGTGATCGAAGTCAGCGAACTGTGGTCGCGTGCGATCGGGGCGGGCGCGCTGGCGCGGGCGGGGGCGGCGATCATGGCGGGACTGCTGGACGCGCAGGCGATCCTCGCATACCTGGGGGTGAAGCCGTTCGACGGGACGGCGTTCTACCGGGCGGCGGGCTTCGTCGAAGCGGGCGAGCCGGTCGAATACCCGTATCTCGAAACGCTGAAGGGTGAGGCAATTTGGGCGCAGCCGATGATGCTCGGGGGAGAAACGCTGACGAAACTGACGCGAGTATTTTCGCAGCTGATTATCGAGACGAACGAAGACCATAGCGTTCTGCGTTTCAGAAATTTTCTGAAGGGAAAGACCGCGGGCGGACGGCCGATGCTCGAAGACGGCGACGCGCCGGTGACAACCGTCGCGGCCGCCGCATGAAGACGCAGCGCGGCGATGCAGTGATAGAGGCGATCAGAGACGAGGGCTCGAGTGCGCGAGCGAGGGGAACCATGAATTACGGAGATGCAACTGAGTCGTCACCTGAGGCAGGACGCTTCGGCGACGCCGGCTCGAACATTCCGGTCAAACTCACCAAGGAGGAACTGCGTGAGCTGTCGGCCGTGAAACCGGCAATCGCGTTGATGCACGTCGCGATGGAGTGGGGATTGATCGTAGCGACGATCTACCTATGCCAGCGGTATTGGCATCCGATGCTGTACGTGCTCGCGGTCGCGTTCATCGGATCGCGGCAGCATGCGCTGGTGATCCTGATGCACGACGGCGTGCACTATCGGCTGCTGCGCAATCGGCGGCTGAATGACTGGCTGTCGGAAGTAGTATTGGCGTGGCCGCATCTGGTGACGGCGCGGCAGTATCGCAAGAATCATTTTGCGCATCACAAGTATCTGAACACCGAGCAGGATCCGGATTTGAAGCGGCGGGCGGGCGATCCGGTGTGGGTATTCCCGCAGACGATTCCAGCGCTTGCGAAGACGCTCTTCCGCGACGCGACCGGGCTGAATGCGCCCGCGATGTTGAAGCTGGCAGCGTCGGTGGCGGCGGCGGACTCGATGCCGGCGGGGTTCAATTCGCTGCGCTACGGATTCTACGCCTCCGCGCTTGGAATCATCATTTACGCAGGTGCGTTCGAGGCGTTCGCGCTGTACTGGATCGTCCCGATGTTCACGTGGATGGTGCTGATCATGCGTATTCGCAGCATCGCGGAGCATCACGCAATCGATCTCGATGGTGAGGCGAGCGCGTACCCGCGCACGCGGACGACGAAGGCGACGTTGCTGGAGCGGATTTTTATCGCGCCGAAGAACGTCAACTACCACATCGAGCACCACTTTTTCCCGAGCGTGCCCTTCTACCGGCTGCCCAAGCTTCACGCTCTCCTGATGTCGAAACCGGAGTACCGTGAAAGCGCTCACGTGACGCAGACGTACTGGGGAGTGCTGGAGGAATCGGTCGGGCACACGGCCTCGCGCCGAACGGCTCGCGCAGAGGACGAGTCAAATCGCGAACGCATCGGACGCGTCGCGGAGGCAACCGTCTGATGACTTGATGATTCAACCCGTGACTTTCTGTTAAACCCACCTCATTCGTGCTTGCATACCGCGCACGACAACTTGTAGAGTTGCGCGCGGGGCGAACACCGAATCACTCACAGCCACGACTGGGCATGACTCCGTGTGGCGGCGGACTTCGACCCAGTGTGAATGGCTGCGATCCCGATAACCTACAATCTTCGAAGCCTGCTGGTCCGGCGGACGACCTCGCTGATGACCGCGCTCGGCATCGCGCTGGTCGTCATGGTGGTCGTGATTCTGCTGAGCTTCGTCAGCGGTCTGCGACGGAGCCTTGAGCTGGCAGGCGAGCCGGGGCATTGGATCATTCTCAGCCGCGGCACCGTATCCGAGGGCGAGAGCTACATTCCTCGAGCGCAAGCGGACATCTTGCGGGAGCGGTCCGAGATCGCCACGGACGCGTCGGGGGCGGAGCTGTTTTCGCCCGAGATGGTGGTGCCGTTCAACGCGGCGATCAAACGGCCCGCCACTCAGTTCAAGCCGGCGTCGCTGCGCGGCGTGTCGCCGGCCGCCTATCGGATGCGTCGAGGACTCACGCTGGTAGCGGGTCGATGGCCGGCACCGGGTCGCGACGAGATGGCGATTGGGCGAAAGCAGGCCGAGCGGTTCCCCGAGCTGGGCGTGGGGACGACGTTCAAATACGGGCGCCGCACGTGGACCATCGTCGGAGTCTTTGCCGATCGCGGCAGCGCGCTCGAGTCGGAATTCTGGGCGGACATCGACGTGCTGCAGCAGGATGCGCGTTTCGAGAACGGCTACTCGTCGTTCCACGTCGTGCTGAAGCCGGGGACCGAGGAGACCTTTCGCAACGCGCTCACTGAAGATGCGCGGCTGACCGTCGACGTGATCAGCGAGAAGGATTTTTTCGCCGAGCAGGCCAAGGTCGCGGACCGGCTGCGGGAGCTGGTGCTGATCGTCGGCCTGATAGTGGGAACCGGAGCGGCCTTCGGCGGCATGAACACGATGTATGCGGCGGTTGCGCGGCGCACGCGCGAAGTAGGAGTGCTGCGCACGCTGGGCTTCGGCCGCGGGTCGGTGCTCACAAGTTTCATGATCGAAAGCGTAATACTCGCGCTGGCCGGCGGCGTCGCGGGCGATCTGCTGGCGATAATGCTGGGGGTGACGGCGGGTCTCGATAATCGCCTGATGAGCGTGGGGTCGGTGGTGTTTTCGTCGAGCTTCACCGTGAGCGCGCTGGCCGGCGGAATCGTGGCGGCGCTGCTGATTGGAATTGCCGGCGGGCTGATGCCGGCCTGGCGCGCGGCGCATCTGCCGATCGTCGAGTCGCTGCGCGAGGCGTGAGGGCGATGCAGACGGTTCGTCTGATCATCCGCTACGTGGTCCGGCAACCGCGCCGCGCAGTTTTGACGATGCTCACGTTTGCGGTCGCGACTTTCATTTTCACGATACTGGCCGCGATACCCGGATCGATCGACTTGATTCTCAAAAAGACGTCGGAGACGCTGCGGGTGTATTCGTACAACGCCGACGGACGTTATCTCGGCGTGCCGGCGCGCGATTGCAGGACGATCGAAAAAATCCCGGGCGTGGTCGGATGCATGCCGATGGTCGTGCTGCGCGCCACCTATCAGAGCGCATCGGAAACCGTGCAGGCGTTCGCGCTGGATGCGGACGAAGTGGCGCGGTTGTATCCCGACTACGATCTTCCGCCAGAAGTAATCGAGCGGTTCTCGAACAATCGCAGCGCGGCGGTCGCGGGACGGCTGCTGATGCGCAAGCATGGCTGGAAGGTCGGCGACGTGGTCACGCTGCACAGCGATTCCAACCGGCTGGACATCAAGTTCACGATGGTCGGCGAGATTCCGGCGGACAACTATCCAAATTTTTTCATGTTCCGGCGCGACTACCTGGTCGACGCGGAAAAGGCGATCGGAATCCCCGAAGAAAAGCATCCGGCGGGATTCCTCGTGACCCGCGTCGACTCGGCGGCTCACGTTGCGCCGGTTATTCATCAGATCGACGGCACTTTTCACAACTCGGACTTCGAGACCGCGACGATGACCGAGAGCGAGGCGGTCTCGGGCCTGATGTCGACGGTCGGCGACATCCGCCAGATCGTGTCGGCGGTGTCGGCGGTGATCGCGCTGACGATTTTTCTGATCGCCGCCAATGGAATGTCGATGATGGTGCGCGAAAGATTGCGCGACGTGGCGGTGCTGCGAGCGCTCGGATTCAGGCAACCGTACATCGCCCGGGTTCTGTTCGGCGAGTGCGCGCTGATCGGCACCGCGGGCGGCGCGATCGGATGTGCGCTGGCGCTATGGCAGTTCGGCAGCGGAACGACGCTGCGCGCGGTGCTGGAGAGCGCCGGATACCTGACCGTGACTTACACTGCCGCGCTCGAAGCGCTGATCGCTGCGATTGCGATCAGCATCCTGAGCGCGGTGATTCCCGTCGTTGGCGCGATGCGAGTGACGCCGGCCGACGCCTTCAGGAAGACGATCTGAAGCTGCTAGCGGCCGACGGCGTGACGGACGGTATTGAGTATGTAGATGAAGTCGCGCGGGGATTTCACGTCGCCGAGCAGGGCCACGCGCTGTAACATTTCCATCTCGTCGCCGGTGATGTTGTGGATGCGCCGCAGCTGGTCGTCCTTGCGAAAGTCTTCCCAGGCGGACTTCGCGTCGGTCTCGGGTTCGGGGCTGAGGAGCGCCTGCGCGCGGGGATTGGCGAGGAAAAATAATTCCCGCCGATCGAGCCCGAGCACTTCGGCGAGCCGCGTCACGATCTTGTCCGACGGATGGCGCTTGGCCGATTCGAGATGCCCGATGTACGGAGTGGAAGTCTTGATGCGCCGCGCGACCTCTTCCTGCGTCAGATCGAGCTGACGGCGGCGATCGCGAAGTACCTGTCCGAAACTGCGTTCCTTGGTGCGTGCCATTGAAGTTGTCCCCTTGAGAAGTCCTCGCGGCGTGGGATCAACCGCGCTCGTAACCGAACGGTGAGATTCGACGCTGCCAGTTTGTACCATCCAAGCGACTTAAAGGCAAATTCGGAAACGGCGCCGGAGCGGCCCGCGCCTCCTCCAAATCCCCGCCCTTCACCAGCGCGGACCACAGGTCTTTGGGATCGCCGAAGACCAGATCGGATTTCGCCGGTACCACGTACCACGCTCCCGCCATGACCTCGCTCATCAGCTGATCGCGCAACCACTGAGCCTTGCCCATGATGACGCGGAGATCGGCGATCCGCGGATCCTTGAGGACGGCGGCCACCGCGTCGCGGCCGGTCGCGACGTACGTGTCACCGAAGACCCGCGTCGCGGAATCGATGGCCGAGGCCGCACGGAAGAGCACCGCCACTTCGCCGGGTTCAACCGGGCCGCCCGCGTACAACTGTTTCTTCCGCGCCTTTCAACTCGCGCGCCTGCGGGAACAAATCGCGCACGCGCTGTTTGGCGGGGGTGTTGATTATCAGGCCGGCCAGCAGCGGCGGCTCGGTGGATGGCACCATCAAAATTACGGAACGCTCAAAGAACGGGTCCTGCAAATCGCGGGTGGCGACTAAGAATGACGGCGTCGTCAGGTCGGTGCCGTGTGCGTTGCGCGACGTCGCAAAGGTCACGATCAGGATCGCGGACAATCCCAGGATGCCCAGGGACGCGCGTCTATGAAGCCTGATGCCGAGTGCGCACATACTCAAAGTACATATCGTCATCGAGGGAAGGGGAACAATCGCGCGCAGGGGTCTGTTCGGGGTACTGTGGTCGAGGGCTTCGAGGCCGTAATTGGATGAGTGTAGATCGAAAGGCAGACGTGGCGATCGTCGGCGCGGGAATCCTCGGGCTCGCGCATGCTTACTTTGCCGCGAACCGGGGCGGAAGGTTGTCGTGTTCGAGCGCACTCCGCGGGCGCAGGGTGCGTCGGTGCGCAACTTCGGCATGATCTGGCCAATCGGGCAGCGCACCGGCGAAGTTCATCAGGTGGCGGTGCGCAGTCGACAGCTATGGCAGGAGCTCCTCGATGGGTCGCGACTGCCGTATCGACCAACTGGATCGCTTCACGTCGTTTATCATCAAGATGAAGCAGATGTGGCGCGCGAGTTCTGCGAACGGGGGCCCGCGCTCGGCTATACATGCACTTGGCTCGCGCCGGCTGAGGTGCTGAAGAAGAGCCGGTCGGTTAATCCAACGGGACTCCTCGGCGGCATCTGGAGTCCTACGGAACTGACGGTCGATCCGCGCCAGGTTCTCGCGAAGCTGCCGGACTTTCTCGCCGAGAAATTCGGCGTGCAATTTCGATTCGGGAGCGCGGTACGATCGATTCAGTTGCCGAGTATCGAAGCCGGCGCGGAGACCTGGCAGGCCGAACAAGTGATCGTTTGCAGCGGCGATGATTTCGAAACACTCTATCCAGAGTTGTTCGCGGACAGCGGTATCGATCGATGCAAGCTACAGATGATGCGGACTGCGCCGCAGAAAAGCGGCTGGGAGCTGGGGCCGTCGCTGGCGGCGGGTCTGACGCTGCGCTTCTATCCCGCGTTTGAAATCTGCACACTGACGCTGCCGAAGTACAAGGAGCGAATCGCGCGCGAGCTGGCCGAGTACGACTTCTACGCCATTCACACGCTCGTCTCGCAGACCGCGGACGGCGCGTTGACTCTGGGCGATTCGCACGAGTACGGTCTCGCGGTCGATATTTTCAACAAGACGGAAATCGACGAACTGGTGATGAAGAACGTGCGCGAGTTTCTGATCGCGCCGGACCTGGCGATCGCGCAGCGATGGTACGGCGTCTACGCGAAGCATCCGGAGAAATCGTGGGTAGCGATCGACGCGGCACCGGGCGTGAGGATCGTCACGGCGGTCGGCGGATCGGGGATGACGCTATCGTTCGGGTTGGCCGAGCAGATGATTCGCGAGATGTACATATAATGAAGCATCCGTATTCGGGGCCGGTGAAGGCAGTAATTCTCGATTGGGCAGGCACAACGGTCGATCACGGCAGCCTCGCGCCGGTGCGCGTTCTCCAGGAAGTGTTCGCCAAGCGCGGCGTGCCGATTTCGGAGCAAGAAGCGCGGCGCGACATGGGCGTGCTGAAGATCGATCACATCCGAAAGATTCTGTTGGAGCCGGAGGTGTCACGTCGATGGCGCGGGGTCGTCACGCGAGAGCCGACAGAGGCTGACGTTGAGAGCCTGTTCGCGAATTTCGTGCCGCTGCAGCTCGAATGCCTGGTGAGATACTCGACCGTGATCGATGGAGTCGCGGAGACGGTCGCGCGTCTCCGAAAGCGCGGAATCAAGATCGGAAGCACGACGGGATACACGCGCGCGATGCTCGACCTGATTCTGCAACCAGCAGCCACGCAGGGCTACGCGCCAGATTGCGCGATCACGCCGGATGACGTCGGGGCCGGCCGCCCGTATCCCTGGATGATCTATGAAAATGCGATCCTCATGCAGGTCGAGCCGCTCGAAGCGATCGTGAAAGTCGGCGACACGCCGGTCGATATCGAGGAAGGACTGCGCGCGGGAGCGTGGACGGTTGGCGTCGCGCGCACGGGCAACATGATCGGGCTGTCGGCGGAAGATTACGCAGCGCTTGCGCCTGAGGAGCGGGCTGCGCGACTCGAGAGTGCGCGAACGGCGTTGTCGGCAGCGGGAGCGCATGAAGTGATCGACGCGGTCGCGGATTGCGAGACTGCTATCGATGCGATCGAGGCACGGATACGCAAAGGTGAGCGGCCTTAGGGAAGGGCAAATCATCAATCTGAATGTGAAACCCGCGGTGGGTTTCACGCTTCCTTCGGCAGGGGTGACCCCTGCACCCAATGGTTCAATAGCGGGGGGCGCGGCGGGTTATGGGGCCGTCTTCGCGGAGCATGATGTGAGTCAGGGTCTGCTCGTCGTGGTTCATGCGCCATGACAGCAGCTTCTGCGCGTACTTCAGCACTATGCGGCGCGTATGCGGCGATCGCTCGCGAGGTTCGTGAACTCGCCGGGGTCCTTTTGCAGGTCGAAGAACAGCGGCGGCAGATTTGTGAAATGGACGTACTTGTAGCGGTCGCCGCGGATGATGTTCATCGTGCATTGATGCATCGTGAGTCCGAGCGCGCGCTCCGCCGAGTCGTCGGCGCGGATCGCGGAAGTCGAACTCCCAGTGCGCTTCGCTGCGCCATCGCTCGGGACGGCCTGCGCCTTCGAGGAACGGCGCGAGTGAAGCGCCGTCGCATTGCACCGGAACTTCGGCGCCGATCGCTTCGCAGCATCGTCGGCATGATGTCGACGTTTTCGGTGAACGAAGAAACCACCGCGCCGCGCGCGGCGTCGGCCTGTCGGCGCGGGTCGCGAACGATTAGCGGGATGTGGTACGAGCCGTCGAAGTAGCCGCACTTGCCGATCAGCCAGTGGTCGCCAATCTGCTCGCCGTGATCGGACGTGAAGATGATGAGCGTCGAATCCCAGCGCCCCGACTCCTTGAGAAACCGAATGAGCCGGCCGATTTCCGCGTCGACCCGGCTCATCAGTCCGTAGTAAACCGCCTTCAGTCGCCGCAGTCTCTTCTCATTGTCGGTCGCCCTGAAGACCCGGCGCGCCAGCTGATGCGCGAGCCACGGATGCTGCTGCGCCTCATCTTCGGGCGTCGCCAGGCGCGTGAAGCCCGGCACCTTCGCGGGATCGTACATCGAGTTGTAGGGCTCGGGCGCGACGAACGGCGGATGCGGCCGCAGCAGTCGACAGGTGCGCGATGAAAGGCCCGCGCGCTCTTGATGTAGTCAATCGTCTGGCCGACCAGGAACGCGGTGTCGTCGAATTCCGCCGGATACTTGAGCGGCTTGGGATGCGCGGCGCCGTCTTCATAGTCGGGGCCCGGCGTCGCGATTGCCGTAAGCGAAGGTGATGTTCGCAGGGACCTCGAAACCGCGCGCCTTGAGCCAATCGGTCCACGGCGTCGGCGTCGCCGATCAGCAGGCATACGGGGCGGATGCCGGGCAGCGGACCCTCGTAACTTTTGAGCCACGGATCGCCCGGCGTCGAGTCCGCGCGGATCGTGGCTCGTGTCGGTGTAGCCGAACAGCACCGGATCGTAACCGTGCGATGCCGCCTCCTTCGCCCAGTTGGTATGCCGCGCGTCGAGCGGCGTGCCGTTGGTTCCCGAGCGATGATTCTGCAGGTACATCCCGGTGTGAAGCGACGCGCGGCTCGGACCGCATGGCACAGCGTTGGCGAAATGACGGCTGAAGAGCACGCCTTCGGCCGCGAGCGCGTCGAGATTCGGCGTGCGAACCACAGGATGGCCGAGCGCGGAAAGACAATCGCCGCGCCATTGGTCGGCGGTGATGAACAATACATTGAGCGGCGATGCCATGTGCAGGCTACGTCGCGAATACTAGCGACGGCCCGCATCGGGCGTCCAGCAGCGGGCTCGGGGCGTCAGACCGCTCTGAGTCGGGGAAACAGCTGCTCGGCCGTCCCGCGATCGATCGAAGCGCGGATATCTCCATCGATGGCGTAGTTCGCGTACATTCTATTGAACGCGTCGATTACCGGATCCGGCGCATAAGGAAAGTCGGTACCGAACGTCACATGTCCGGGCTTGGCGAATGCGAGCAAGCTCGGCAACGCCGTGGGACTCCCCGAAAGCGCGATGTCGAAGTAGTACTTCTGCAGTTGCGACAATCCATCAGCAGGATTCCCAATCGGCGATGCTGCCATGGCGAGCCGGTACGCGGCATACGGCACGAAGCCGCCGGCGTGGGACAGGATGACCTTCATGTCGGGACATCTATCGAGAGTGCCGGAAGCCGCCAGACGAATTGCTGCGCGAGTCGTGTCGAGCAGAAAGTCCGCGATAAATGGCGGCACACCGGTCAGCGGTGGAAGTCCGGGCGGAATCGACGGATGCACGAAGACGACGGCTTTGCGGCGGTTCAACTCGTCGAACAGCGGATCGAATTCCTTCTCACCAAGACAGATGCCTCGACAATTGGCGAGCAGGACGACGCCGTCCGCGTCGAGCTGGTCGAACGCGAATGCAAGTTCGTCCATCGAGCCCTTGAGGTCGGGCAGACATAGGGTAGCGAAGAAGCCGAAGCGGCTGGGATGTTGGCGCATCGCCTCGGCGGCGTACTCGTTCACCTCGCGCGCCTTGTCGCGAGCCTCGGCGTTGTCGCCCAGGTGTACTCCGGGAGTGGAGACGGAGAGGATTGCCGTCCGGACTCCACACTTGTCCATGAGAGCCAAGGCGGCATCGGCGCTCCACTTGGGAATCGGCAATCCGCCGGCTCTCATTCCGTTGCGCTCGAGCCATGCTCCATAGGAGGGCGGTACCACGTGATGATGAGTGTCGATTCGTCCGGGCGCAGCCATGCCAAGTCCTCCGAGGCGCGGCAAACTTGTCGCCGGCCGCGGCTTGACGCACTAACGCTTATTGTTGTCAGTATCAACCGTCACTAGCGTGCGGCGGCCAATGCGATGGAAGACGAACGCCTCAAGATAATTGCTGATCGCTTGATGAAAGCGGCGCAGACCAGGACGGGAATCGATCCGCCGGCGGCGGAGGTGAAACTCTCGGTGGCTGACGCCTATCGGATACAGATGATCAATGTCGAGCGGAGCGTTGCCGCGGGACGCAGGATCGTTGGGCGCAAGGTGGGCCTGACGAGTCTCGCGATGCAGAAGATGATGGGCGTCAGCGAGCCCGACTTCGGGCATCTGCTCGACGACATGATCATCGCGAGCGGAGAAAAATGCGAGGTCAGATCGCTGCTGCTGCCGCGGGTGGAGCCGGAGATCGCATTTGTGCTTTCACGCGAACTTCGCGGGCCGGGCATCACGCGCGACGATGTAATCGCTGCGACTGACTATGTGACGCCGGCGATCGAGATAATCGACACGCGGATTCGCGATTGGAAAATCACGCTCGCGGATACGATCGCTGACAACGCCTCGTCGGCGCTGGTCGTGATCGGCAAGGAGAAGACGCCGCCGAAAGCGCACGACCTCGCAAGCGTCGCGATGACGCTCGATAAGAACAGCGCGACGGTCGAACAAGGCGTCGGTGCCGCGGTGCTGGGGCATCCGGCGGAACCGGTCGCATGGCTGGCGAACAAACTCGCGGAGTTTGGACAAATCGTGGCAGCCGGCAGTATCGTCATGCCGGGCGCGCTGTGCCGAGCGGGTGAGGTGACCGCCGGCGACTTGATCACGGCGCGATTCGGACCGCTGGGCGCGGTCAGCGTTAGGTTCATCTGATGGAATCAAGGCCGAAAGCATCGCCGCGCGTGCGATGCGCCATTGTCGGGTCCGGAAATATCGGAACCGATCTGATGGTCAAGCTACTGCGCAGTGAGACGCTGGAACTGGTCGCGATGGGGGGAATCGAGCCGGCGTCGGCGGGCCTGGCCCGGGCGCGCGCGGCGGGAATTCGCGTCTTCGAGAACGGCCTCGACGGCATTTTGAGCATGTCGCCGAAGCCTGAAATTGTCTTCGATGCCACCAGTGCGCACTCGCATCTCGAACACGCACCGCGGCTGCGCGAGGCGGGAATAATCGCAATCGATCTCACACCTGCCGCGGTCGGTGATTATGTCGTTCCCGTCGTGAACATCGATGAGCGCCGCGGCGCGAGCAACTTGAACCTCGTCACATGCGGAGGGCAAGCGACGATTCCGATTGTCGCGGCGGTGAATCGCGTTGCGCCGGTTGAGTATGCGGAGATCGTTGCGACGATCGCCTCGGCCAGCGCGGGCCCCGGCACTCGTCAGAATATCGATGAGTTCACGCAGACCACGGCGCGCGGACTCGAGCAATTGGGCGGCGCTCGTCGCGGCAAGGCGATCGTCGTGCTGAATCCAGCCGAGCCGCCAATCATGATGCGCGACACGATCTATGTGAGCTTCGAGGCGGGCGCTTCTCACGAGGAGATCGCGGCGTCGATCAAGCGGATGGTGAGGGAGATTCAGCAATACGTTCCGGGATACCGGCTGCGCACAGAGCCGCTGTTCGACGCCGACCAGGTGACGGTGATGCTCGAGGTCGAAGGGGCGGGCGACTTTCTGCCGCGATATTCGGGCAACCTGGACATCATGACGGCGGCGGCGGTGCGAGTCGGCGAAGAAGCGGCGCGGCATCTGGCGGCTGCGTGGGAGGCATGATGAGTCAAGCACTCAGAATCTGCGACGTTTCTCTGCGCGACGGATCGCACGTCGTGCGGCATCAGTTCACCCGGGAACAGGTCGCATCGATCGCGGGCGGACTCGACGCGGCCGGCGTGCACATGGTCGAGGTATCCCATGGCGACGGACTGGGCGGATCGTCGATTCAATACGGCCGGTCGCTGGTCAACGAACTCGACCTGATACGCACCGCGCGAGCCGTTCTTTCACATGCGAAGCTCACCGTTCTCTTGTTGCCGGGTATCGGCACGCGCGACGATCTCAAGACGGCGCGAGAACTCGGCGCCGAGGTCGTTCGCGTCGCGACGCATTGCACCGAGGCCGACGTGTCCGAGCAGCATATCCGGCGCGCGCGCGAGCTGGGGATGGAGGTGGCCGGGTTCCTGATGATGGCGCACATGCTCGCGCCGAAGGAGCTCGCCGCGCAGGCGCGACTGATGGAATCCTACGGCGCACACGCGGTTTACGTCACCGACTCGGCGGGCGCGTTGACGATGGACGCGACGCGCGATCGAGTGAAGGCGCTGCGCGACGCGGTCCGCTGCGACGTCGGATTTCACGGGCACAACAATCTTTCGCTCGCGGTCGCCAACACTCTCATCGCGATCGAAGAAGGTGCGACGTGGATCGACGCGGCGGTTCGCGGCTTCGGCGCCGGCGCCGGCAACACTGCTACTGAAGTGCTGGCGGCGGTGCTGGACAAGCTCGGGCTCAACCCCGGCCTCGATGTTCTCAAGCTGATGGACGTGGCCGAGGAACTCGTGCCGCCGGTGATGAAGAAGCCCGCGACGATCGATCGCGCGGCACTTACGCTGGGCTACTGCGGAGTCTATTCAAGCTTTCTGCGGCATGCCGAGAGCGCTGCGGAAAAATTTGGAATCGACGCGCGGGAGATTTTGATGGAGGTGGGGAGGCGCAAAGCGGTCGGCGGGCAGGAGGATATGATCATCGAGGTTGCGCTCGAACTCGCGCAAGCAAAGTCCAGCTAGTCTGATCGGACGTTGCATCGACGGCATGCGGTCGCGACGATTCGCGCGGAGGATTCGATGACCACCGGCGCAACTCCGATTCCCGAAGGCAAGTACTCTGTCACCGACGGCGGGCTGTCGATTCACTATCACGAAGCCGGCGTGGGCGAGCCGATCGTGTTCCTTCACGGCAGCGGACCCGGCGCGAGCGGCTACAGCAACTTCAAGGGCAACTTCCCGGTGTTCGCGGCGAGCGGCTACCGCGCGATCGTGCCGGACCTGCCAGGCTTTGGCTTGTCGTCGAAGCCTGACACCAACTACATCCTGGATTTCTTCGTCGAAGCTGTGCACGGACTGATCAGCAAGCTGGGCATCGAGCGATGCACCCTGCTCGGCAACTCGCTGGGCGGCGCGATCGCGATCAAGTACACGCTCGATCATCCGAACGTCGTGAGCAAGTTGATACTGATGGCGCCTGGCGGACTCGAGGAGCTTCCTGCCTACCTGCAGATGGAAGGCATTCGGAAGATGATCGAAGTTTTCTCGGCGGGCCCGATGGACACCGAGTCGATGCGCCGTTTGCTGACGCTGCAACTGTACGATCCCTCGCACATCACGGCGGAGCTGCTGGCCGAACGCGTTGGCGTATGCGAGACGCAGCCGCGCACGGTGCTATCGACGATGCGCGTGCCGAACATGACCGAGCGGCTCGGTGAAATCCGCTGTCCGGTGCTGGGCTTCTGGGGAACCAACGATCGCTTCAATCCCGTCGGCGGCGCGACTAAGATACTCGAGCGATGCCCGCAGGCGCGATTCGTGATGCTCAATCGATGCGGTCACTGGGTGATGGTCGAGCATCGCGACCTGTTCAATCGCACCTGCCTCGACTTCCTGCGCAACGGCTAGCCGCTCGACAGAAAGCGGCATCAGTGCGCGTTGGTGATTCGCAGCTGCGCGCCGCTGATGAAGCGCGACTCGTCGGAAATCAGAAACAGCACAAGGTTCGCGACGTCCCTCGGATCGCAGAAGCGCGAGGTCGGGTCGGCGTCGTAACTCACGCGCGCCGGGTCGGGATTGCCGAGCAGCGGCAGCGTCATCGGCGTCAGCACGCCGTCGGGATGAATCGAGTTGCAGCGAATGCGGTAGCCACAACTTTTGCAGTGGACGGCGACGCTGTGGGTCAGCGCCGCGACCGAGCCTTTCGAGCCGCTATATGAAACGGCGAACGGCAGGCCTTCCGCCGCGATCGACGACATGTTGACGATCGAGCCGCCGCCGCTGGACTTCATCGCGGCGACACCGTACTTGCATCCGAGGAAATAGCCGTCGGCGTTGACGCGATGGAGTTTTTGCCACTGCTCAAGCGTCGCGTCTTCGATCGAACCCATGACGAGGATGCCGGCGTTGTTGACGAGCCCGTCGAGCCGGCCGAAGCGATCGTGCGTCGCGGCCATCACCGATTTCCAGTTGTCCTCGCTTGAGATGTCGTGGCGGACGAACATGGCGGCGTCACCGATCTCGCGGGCGAGTGAGCGGCCGTTGTCCTCGTTGAGGTCGGTGATTACGACGCGCGCGCCTTCGCGGGCGAGGATGAGCGCGTCCTGCATTCCGATACCGCTGGCGCCGCCGGTGACGATTACGACTTTTCCTTGAACGCGTCCCATGCCTTAACTTCCCGTTGGTGAATTCTAAACTATTGCTTTAACTTTCATTTTGCTTGGTATTCTCGATGCTGCCGCGCAGCGGCCGGCACGGCGGCCCGACCAGATGCAATCGGCCAGCGCCAGCCCGCTCACGTAATGGTTTGATGCGATCCCGACGGCGGCGCGGCCGGCCGCGTAGAGTCCGGGCACCGTGCGACCGCTCGCGGTTTTGACTGCTCCATCCAGTTCGTCGACGCACAGACCGCCGAGCGTAAGTGCCGCGCACGGGAACACGCGCTTGTCGATCGAGATGTCGAGGGCATAGAGCGGCGGCGCTTCGAGCGGACGCATCAAGTCGCGCGACTTGCCCAGCGGATCGTCGCCGCTGTGCGCGGCGCGGTTGTAGGTGTCCCAGCTTTGGCGGAGCACCGTCGCGTCGACGCCGATCTTGCGCGCAAGATCTTCGATTGAGCCGGCGCGCTTCGCTCCCGCGTAAGTCAGCACGAGTGCAGGGACGCTCTGAAACCCCCACAGCTTGTTGGACAACGCTTCCTTGACGGCGTCGCGGCGGATCGTCGAATCGATCACGAGCCACGCGTTGCCGTTGTGGCTCTCGCACATTTCGTAGCCGAGCTTCGCTCCGTACACTTCCTCGTTGCAAAAACGCGCGCCGTTGGCGTCGACGATCATACCACGCGCCCATGCCAGCGGAGGATTGATGAAGCGCCAGGCCGACACGCGATCCAGCCGCGCGGCTTCACCGCCGACCGATTGGCCCAGGCGGATGCCGCTGCCGTCGCATCCCGAGGTGCCGAGGCGGAAGTTGCGCAAGTACTTCGGCGCATGGCTCGCGACCATTTCGCGATTGAAGATGAATCCACCCGTGCTGAGGATCACGCCTGCGCGCGCGCGAACAATCAGGCGTCGAGCGTCGGCGAGTTCAACTGCGAGCGCGCGGCGGCGCAGCATGTCTGAGATGCCGGGCGCGGGATAGTACATTCGCTCGGCCCAGCGGCTGAGTTGTCGATGGCGCCGTGCGGCGCGGCTGTCCTTATCGAACTGCCAGAGTTCTGCGCCCAACACCGCGCCGGTCTTGTTGTCGAGGACGAGGCGCCGCACCGACGATTGGGTCATCGCGCGCGCGCCAGAGGCCTGCACGCTCTTGCGCAATGCGCGGAACAGCATTGCGCCCGAGAGTCCCGCGCCTTTGACGCGATGACCGCGCGGGGCGGGCGGATGTTTGCCCGCGTACTCCTTAACGCTCTCGTTGCCGGAGAAATATAAGTAGTAGCCGTCGGCGGGGTATGAGGTCTTGCACGGCGGGACCGTGGAATCGAACTCGACGCCGTGCGCCTCGAGCCATTCGATCATCTCGACGCTGCGATCGCAGAAGTCGCGCAGCGTCGCGCGCTCGACGGCGTCGCCGACTTCTTTGCAAAGATATTCGAACATCGCGTCGGGCGAATCGTCGTAGCCGGCGGCTTTTTGAAATCGCGTGCCGCCGCCCGCATACACGACGCCGCCGCTCTTGGCGCTCGCGCCGCCGCCACCGAAGCGGTCGGTTACGATGACGCTCGCGCCGGCGTTGGCAGCCTCGATCGCCGCGCACGCTCCCGCCGCGCCGAAGCCGACCACCAGCACGTCGCATTCATCGTCCCACGCAACGGATTGCTCGCCGTCCGCATGCATTGGCGCGCCGATCGGGGTAGCACCCGAATTGCTCGCGTCAATCGCGGTGTCAGGTTCGATGCTGGACGTTGGAGCAACCTCTATTCGATCACTATCGGCGAAAATTCGGTTGGCGCGCCGAGGAAGCCGCGGCCGGACGGCGGCTGTTTGCCGTCGATGTCCTTGAGGCCGTAGCGGTCGGCGAGTTCGGCGGAGAAAAATGTCTGGCCGGTCAATTCCATGCGCTTGGGATCGTTGTAGAGCGCGTCGATGATGAGGCCGCCGAACTCTGTGGACTCGGCGACGGCGAGCATCGGGCCGTACTTGGATTTGTTGGCGTCGATCATCATCACCTTTTCGGTTTTCACGAGGCCGAGCCAGACCGAGACCACCGCGACGTTGTACGGTTTGAAGTCGTGCGCCATGTCGTGGGACATCTTGTCGACGCCGGCCTTCGCTGCGCCGTATGCGGGACCGTGTACGTAGGCTTTCGCGCCGGGCGACGACGAGTTGAAGACCACGCCGCCGTTGCGGATGAGCATCGGCGCGGCGAGCCAAGTCGCGACGTAGTTGGAGCGCAGGCCGACGTCGAGCACCTTCACGAAATCGAGCGGCTTCGTCCAGAACGGGCCGGACTCGGTGAGGCCGTCGGGGATCGCGGTGGCGTTGTTGACGAGGATGTTGAGACGGCCGGAGTCATGCTCGATTCGCTTAAAGAGCGCGCGCACCTGGTCGTCGTCGCTGTGATCGCAGACGACTGCGACGCCGCGTCCACCGCGCTTCGTCACTTCGTCGGCGGTGGCGGAGACTGTGCCGCCGTAAGGATTGTCACCGGATTTGGCGCTGCGACCGGTGACGTAGACAGTTGCGCCGGCAGCGCCGAGTGCGATCGCGATTCCCTTGCCGACTCCGAGACTCGCACCTGTTACGAGCGCGACGCGATCTTTCAGCATGTCAGACTCCTGCGAGATGGTGCGCGGCGATGTAGCCGAAGGTCATCGCGGGGCCGAGGGTCGAGCCGGCGCCGGGATAGCTCGGGCCCATCACGGCGGCCGAGGTGTTGCCGGTGGCGTAGAGGCCGGGAATCGGCTGGCCGTCGTCGCGCAGAACGCGCGCGTATTCGTCGGTGAGCAGGCCGCCCTTGGTGCCGATGTCGCCGGCGTCGATGCGCATCGCGTAAAACGGCGACTTGGCGATTGGCGCGAGGCACGGATTCGGCTTGACGTTGCCGTCGCCGTAGTAGCGATCGAAATTGTTGCTGCCCTTGCCGAACTCCTGGTCGTCGCCGCTCGCGGCGTACTGGTTCATCCGACTCGACTGTCTCGCGCAAGCCCTTCGCGTCGACGTTCGATTTGCGCGGCAAGAGCGTCGAGCGTCTCGCCCTTGAAGTAAACGGTGCCGGCCCACGCGGCGGGCAGCGACTTGTCGGGACGCACCATGCCGGGGAGCAACGGACCGCATGGATACTTGCGGCGAAACTCAGCGTCGAAGACCAGCCACGCTGGCATGTTGGCGTGACTCTTTTCGTTGTCGGCATACATCGCGTAAACGATTTCGCTGTAAGGCGCGGCCTCGTCAACGAAGCGGCGGCCAAGGCGATTGACCATCACGCATCCCGGCAGGTTGCGCTCGACGAAGAGCGCGCGCCGCTTCTCGCGGCCCATGATGAAGACCGTCGGCGCCCACCACGCATGATCCATCAGCGCCACTTGCGCGCCGACGCCCTGCCCTGCGCTGAATCGCGTCGCCGGTGTTCGATGGCGGCGTCACGGTCCATTCGGCGCGCGTCGGTTTGGGCAGGTATTCGTCGCGCATCGCTTGGTTGTGCTCGAAACCGCCGGCGGCAAGGATGATGCCGCGTCGCGCCGCGATGCGAATCGTTTTGCCGTTCTGAGTTGCAACGACTCCCACCACGCGGCGCGCATCGGTGACCAGGGAATCCAGCGCCGTGTTGAGCCACAGCGGAATGTCGCGATCCATCATCGAGCGGCGCAGCGATCCGACCAGCGAGCTACCGAGCGTGAGGCGGCGGTCGCGCTTACTGCGAAGCCGCCACGGGAAATCGAGCCAGTAGCGCGCCATGCGGCGGATGAAGAGCGTCATCCATCCGCGCTCCTTGCACAGAATTGACGTGCGCCTCGCCCGCGGTCATCGTGACGCGTCCGGCGATCAGAGTGCCGGGTTGAGGCGGGCGCATGCGCGCGAATTCGTCGCCGAGGCGCGCCGCGTTGAACGGCAAAGGATCCATCGTGCGGTAGCCGGGCTTGGAACCGGGCAGCGATGGGTAGTAGTCGGAGTAGTTGGGCATCGCGCGATAGCGCAGGCAGGTTTTCTCTTCGAGATAACGGACCATGCGCGGCGCGTGCTCGAGATAAGCGAGCAGGCGCGCCTCGGCAACCATCCCGCGGGTCGCGGCCTTGAGATAGGTGAACGCGTCATCGTGGCTGTCGTTGGCACCTGCGGCGGCCAGGAGATGATTGCATGGCACCCATACGCCGCCGCCGGAGATTGCGCTGGTGCCGCCGTACTGGTCACTCTTTTCGAGCACTACGACGGATTGGCCGAGATCACTGCGCGGCGATCGCGGCGGTGAGTCCGCCGGCACCGGAGCCGACGACGACAACGTCGAAGGTCGTGATCCCAATGCGCGTCGGCTCGGAGGCGCGCCGGGTTTCGTCGCGCTACTCATATAAAGAAGTCGGTGTTGCCGAGGCCCATCAGGACGCCGCCGTAGTTGCGGCCGAATTTGTCGGGATTGTTGGCGTAGTGCATCCGCGCCGCGTGAATGTCCACGAAAAATCGGCCGATGGGATTGTCGGTGTAGAGTCCCTGGCCGCCGCAGGAGTGGAACAGGCGATCGATGTGCTCGGCGCATCGGCCGGCGACGGCGGCGGACTGATAGCGGTAGTGGATGCGATCGTTGACGTCGAGCGCGTCGCCGCGGCGCAGCGTCGCCATCATCGCGGCGAAATTTCGATGCAGCGCCAGCTTCATGTCGTCGATCGCGAGCGCCGCATCGGCCGACCGCGAGTTCGGCCGCGGGATCTTCGGCCGTGCGGCCCATGTCGTTGATGCTCACGCGCTTCGATCCATAGTCGCGAAACGCGGTGAGCGCGCCTTGCAATGCGCCGATCGATGCGGACGAAACTGCGCGCACGAAAATCTGTCCGAACGGCAGCTCGATACAGTGCGGCGCTATTGGCGCTCAAGCCGGGACTGGTGCCGGCGAAGCCGTCGATCGCGCGATGGGTGCGATACTCGGGCACGAACGCGCCGTCGATGACGACTTCCTTGCTGCCGGTGCCCTTGAGGCCGACCGTGTGCCAGTTGTCGTTGATCGAAATGTCGGAGCGCGGGACGAGGAAAGTGCGATAGTCGGGCACGCCGTTTTTCGTCGACACGATTCCGCCGAGGAAGAGCCAGTCGGCGTGATCGACGCCGCTCGAGAAGCTCCATCGCCCGCTGAATCGAAACCCGCCATCGACCCGCTCGACCTGTCCCTTTGGGCATGTAGCTCGACGCGATCAGCACCGAGCTGTCCTTCGCCCACACGTCTTCCTGCGCGCGCGGATCGAACAGGCCCAACTGCCAGTTGTGCACGGCGACGACGCCGTAAACCCAGCCCGACGACATGCATCCTTCGGCGAGCGTCATCTGGATGTCGAAGAAGACGCCGGGGTCGAGTTCGTAGCCGCCGTAGCGCTTGGGCTGGATGACGCGGAAGAGGCCGGCGCGCTTGAAGTCGGCGATAGTCTCGGCGGGAATCGAGCGGTTGCTGCTCGGCGAGCGCGGCGCGCTTTGCGAGCGTCGGCACCAACTCGCGCGCGCTCGCCAGAAGCGAGTTGGCGAGATCGGTCCCGTTGGTTTCGGCGGTGGATTTCACGTTGCAAAGAGTCGTCCGATAGTTTCATGGATTCATCGTCCGAAAAGACTATTAAAGGATCACTTTAGATTCAGCCGAGCCAGATTACGCTGCTTAGTAGTACGCGCACGAGTGTCGTTTGGCGGGTTACGCCGATTTTCGAAAAGATCGATCGCAGATGCGCGCGGGCGGTGTTCTTGCGGATGTTGAAGTGTGTCGGCCGCTTCGTCGAGTGTCAGGCCGTTGGCGAGCGCGAGTGCGAGCGACGCTTCGGCGGGAGTCAGGTCGAATAGTCGGCGCACCATCTCGCGCGAGGCTTCGGACTTGCGCTCGGCGTCGCGGATGAAGAGCGCAACCGATGGCCGGCGCTTGCATTTCGACCAACCTTGTTGCGGCATACTGCGGACCAGCACGCCGAGTTTGCCGCGCGAGGATTTGCGCGTGATCGAGATCGCGTCGACGACAGCGGCTTTTCCGCCAGTCTCTCCGCTCAGGGCTTGTTTGATGAGGCGCTGGAGTTCTCGATTTTCCGCGGCCGCATCGGCGCGGAGCACGCGGTTGACGATGCGCAGGCCGTCGCCTTCGCGCAGCATCTCGTCGGCAACCGGATTGCTCTTCAGCACGGCGCCGGTCTCATCGAGCGTTACGGTGCCGACCAGCATGCGATCGACAGTGCCGGCGTAGAGACGGCGCTCGGAGTCCATTACCTCGAGCTGCGAATGCAGCCGCACGGCGCGCTTGAGATGCGGCAGCACAGCGGTGCATAGCGGTTTGTCGCTGTCGGAGAACGGCGGCTCGCGATGCGGCCGGGCGACGCGCAGGCGGCATTCGAGGCCGTCCTCGGTGCGGATGTCGGCGCCGAGCGCATGCAGGATGTCGAGCGGCTTGAGGAAATTCTTGTAGAACTCGCTCTCGCGCCAGTTCGCGTCGCCGATCAATTCATTCACAGTAACGACCCGGTCCGGCGGCAAATCGACGAACGGATCGAGCGCGTAGTAGTGCTTGTTGTATTCGGCCTCGCGGGTGACCGGCAAATCTCCGGCCGAATTCACCATCAGCGGCTCGAGCTCGGCCGACGGCGGCCGCAACATCAGCGTGACGTAACTGGCGCGCAGGTGACGCCGCAGAAGATCGAGCGCGCTCTTCCACGGCACAGCTTCGAGCGGGCCTTCGTAGATTGCGGCGAGCAATTCGCTGAACTCCGTCAGCGTCAGCGAGACGGATATAAGTGAGGCGAGCCGCGTCGCTCCCGCTTAGCCGCCTTGCGCATGACAATCATCTACGCCAAGGCGTCGATGAGTGCGATATCTTCAAGCCGCAGTAGAACCCGGCTCACTGGCCCGGCTGGGCCTTCCTGCGTACGAGGTCCCAATACTCCTCCCAGGAGTAGATTCGGCAGGAGCCGTGCGGCTTCTCGCCAAAACAAGCGAAGAGTGTGTGTTCAACTTCATACAACGTTCCGGGTACGAGGGGTTTTGCAGGTTTTGTTGTTTTCCACCCTTGCGGAGGGACCCCGTACCTAACGATTGCGAACTCAGGAGGGTATCCTTCTCCCGCCGGTTCGATCCACCACATTACCCTCCGCCAATTCTCCTCTGGCGACGAGTCCCGATTTGGATTCTGAATGTCCAGGTCGAGTTGTGACAGACTTACGTCAAAGGCATGAAGCGATGGTGGGTCGAGCCCTGCTCGGCAAGTGACCTCACTGCTGCTGACGCAAAACGCGGGGTAAGCCGGATCGCTGGCATCAACTATATCTACAAATATCGGTTGCCCGCAGCTTCTGAACCAGAGCAGCGTCGACAGCGCAAACAGTATTCTTAGGCCACGCTTTACAAACGGTTCGACTTGGGTGCGGTTCAGTCTCAAGCCTATACCCGCCGGTCGCTTGGAATAACCTCGCCGTCCTTGCGTAGTCCTTCCAGATGGCAACGCAATGCGCCGCGTGCCATCACGCGCGCTTCGCCGTGGGTGCGGCCGAAGGTCACGATCTCAGGGAATGCGGGAAACACCACGGAGAGACTGCCGTCGGTCTGCGGCTCGAAGTAGACTGTGTAGTGGTGCGAGCCATTGGCCGCGGTCATCGATCCCCGGCTCTTACGTTTCGACTTCATCTCAATCGGAGAATACTACGTCGAACCTTCGCGGCGCTACTTAGTTGCGCGCGCTAGTCTTCGAAGACGTGGTGCGGGGGTGGGGGATCGGGGAGGCCGGCGTTTAGCTCGACTACCTGGCGCTTGAGGACTTCTTCGGGCACTTCGGCGGCGTCGAGATAGAACTGCTTGTACCATTTGCGCAGCTTGTAGATGGGGCCGTCGCCCTCGCATAGCAGCGGGTTGTCGATGCGCACCTTGTTATCCCAGATGGCGACGTCCTGGTAGAAGCCCTGCTGGATACCTTTGATGTAGGCCGACGCGATCTGTTGCGACATCTCGTCGCTCAGGCCTTCCATTCTTGCGGACGATCATACCGAAGCGCAGATCGAAGCACCTGAGATGCACAGGGACGTGGCAGTTGAGCAGGATCGAATCGATCGGGAAGCCGCCCATCTCGCCTTTCATCTCGGTGATTTGATAGGCAGGGCCGAAGTAGGTTGCGCAGGTGGCGAGGCTGCCCTGATTTCCCTGCGTGCCCGAGCCGATCATGATCTGCGTCGCCTTGTGCCCTGGAAAATGTTGGCGAAGTAGTCGACCGGCGCGCCATGCACGACGGGAAAGTGCGGCCATGTCGGCGACGTTGTCGATCAGCTCGCGGCAGTTGGTGTTGATGGTCCACTTCTCGATGACCCAGTCGCTCCACTTGTCGGAGAAGCACGCGTCGATGCGCGGGATCGAAACCTCCGCGGCGGCGGGTTGTCTTCAGGATCGTTCCAGACGAACAGCAGCTTGTTCTGCTCGCAGGTCGGCCACGACTTCACGCGCGCTTTGGGCGGGATGCGTTTGGCGTACGGAATATTGTTGCACACGCCGTCGCTGCCCCAGCTCCACGCATGAAACGGGCATACGCACTCGAGTTGCCACGGACCTGGCCGTGGCTAAGGTCGGCGCCCATGTGCGGGCAGTAGCTGTCGAGGACGTGCACCTGTGCATCCTCGCCGAGGTAGGCGACCAGGCGAGTGCCGAAAGCGTTGACGGTGTGAGGCTTGCCGATTCTTGTAATCGGCGGCGAGCCCAAGGCAATGCCATCCGCGCGCGTAGCGGTCCGCGATGGGAGATGCCTCGATCGCTGTGTGTGAGCGCCATGGGCACGGCCTCCGCGCGATTGATGCTGGCAAGGCGAGTCGCATGCGGCATCGTCTTTTTGGACGATAGCGAGCATGATGCTTTTGCGGAATTGTTCTGAGACAGGAGGAGATCTCGATGGCATCAATCACAGGGGGATGCGCGTGCGGCAAGGTTCGATACGAATGCTCGGCGGATCCGATCATGGCGGCCAACTGCTATTGCACAGACTGCCGTCATTCGACGGGCACCGCGATGGCGTCGGTGATGCTGGTGCCAAAACTGGCGCTCAAGCTGACCGGCGAGCTAAAGCATTACGAGGTCACGGGCGATAGCGGGGGCAAGGTCAGCCGCGGATTCTGCCCGAACTGCGGATCGCCGATTCTGTCGATCATCCCCTCGATGGCGGACTTCATCGCGCTGAAAGCGGGCAGCCTCGACGATCAATTGCAGTTCAAGCCGATGATGCAGGTGTATATGAAGAGCGCGCCGGCATGGGCGCCCGTGCGACGACGATCTGCCGAAGTTCGACAAGCAGCCCGGCTAATCGCATATGACACTTGAATACGATTTGTTCTGGTCCTTTCGATCGCCCTATTCCTATCTCGTGACGCCGCGGCTGATTGAGTTCGAGCGCGAGTTCGACGCGAGGGCCAACGTGCGGCCGGTCTATCCGATTGCGGTGCGGATTCCCGGCTTTTTCAAGCAGGTGAATCCGCTGTGGCCGCCCTACCTCTTTCGCGATTGCACGCGAATCGCCGAGATGCTCGGTATCCCGTTCGCGTGGCCCAGTCCCGATCCCATCGTCATGAATATGGGCACGGGCGAGGTCCCGAACGACCAACCTTATATTCACCGGCTGACCAGGTTGGGCGTAGCCGCGGCCTCCGCGGGCAAAGGGCTGCCGTTCCTCGCGCAGGTGAGCGGCGTAATCTTTGGCGGCGTGAAGGACTGGCATCTCGGCGGTCATCTGGCGGGCGCGGCGGAGCGCGCGGGGCTGGACCTCGCAAAACTCGACTCGGAAATCGATCGTGAGCCGGACCGCTATGAAGCCGCGATCACCGAGAACGAATCCGCGCAGAAACGCGCCGGGCATTGGGGCGTGCCGCTGATGGTCTTCAACGGCGAGCCGTTCTTCGGACAGGATCGTTTCGATTTGTTGCGCTGGCGGATGCAACGAAACGGACTGGTCCGCCGCCGCTGAGTTCGCGTCCGCTATTTCCCAAGCGCGTGGCGAATCGCGCTCAGTACATAGATCAGATCGCGCGGCGATCGAAATTGTCCAAGCAGCGACACCCGCCTCAACACTTCCATCTCGTCGGGCGTAACGCCGTAGAGGATTTGAAGGTCGCCGTCTTTTTGGAACTGTTCCCAGACCGAACTCTCGGGCGGTTGTCCTTCAGCGGAAAATAGCAGCGCCTCGGTATGCGGGTTGGCGAGCAAAAACAGCTCGCGGCCGTCAAGGCCAAGCACGTCCGCCAATCTCGCTACAGTCTTATCGGACGGGTGACGGTTGCCCGATTCCAGATGGGCCACATAGGGCTTCGACGTGCCGATCCGCGTGGCGACTTCGTCCTGTGTAAGGCCCAGCGCTCGTCGCCTGCTGCGTATCACCTCACCAAAACTCGGAGCCGCGGGCGCTGTGCTGGATTGAGTCGAAGTCGTTTTCGGCATGGGTGGCTCAAGTGGTGGAAGTTAGTTCTGTGGGTCGAGTTCCGGCCAGTTTAATTTCTTATAGTTGTTCGCTTCTTTCTGTAGCAAATCTCGCCTGTCTCTTCGTCCTATCGCTCGAGCCTTTGGCTGCTAACCCGTTGGAACTACGACTTAAATTGAGAGTATAAGACGGGTCACAGCTAATGACGCGCTAGCATGGGAGGAAATTTCTCTAATGTCAAATAACGAAAACTCGTTTCAGCCGGGTGTAGCCGTATCGGCGGTATTTGAGGAGGTCAAGCCACTTCAAGAGCAACTCACCCGGATCGCGCTGATTCTGGAACCGATGCAACAGCTTTCCGAGCTTGCAAATGTGTTTGAACCCCTCCGGCAGTTCGAGTCGAAGATCAAAGACCTCGCCAAATTGCTCGAGCCGATGCGGAATTTTCAGGATCAGCTTCGACGGGTCCTGCAGCAATTCGGGCCGCTGCAAGCCCTGGATCATGAACTCGATCAGCTCTCGATGGCATTCCACGAAGGTCTGAGCCAGCTTGCCGCCGCGTTGGAACCGGCCGCCAGTCTGCAGGATCGACTCGCGAATCTTGCCGGCGCATTCGAGCCCGCCAAGACCCTTCGCCAGGAATTCTTGGCGCTCGCACAGAGTTTCGAACGAGGATCCGAAGGCCCGGCCCAACAAGCAGCAAACTAGTTGCCCGCGCATTGAAAGCACAGGTTCATGAACGAGCCCAAGCCGGCAAGGACATCGGTCGACACGGAACGAGTGATCCGTGACCTGCTCGACGCCTTCAAATCGCTGAAGACGGCAACTACGCCGCCCAATTGCCTACCGGGCAGGGAAGAAGAGCAGCGACATATCCTTGCGCAATCGCGCAACGATCCTGCGAAGGAGTTTGCCCTTGTCGGTGCCGATCCGTCAGAGGTTTCGGCGGTTCCAGGTATCGCGGTCAAGGAACGGGAACAAGTCTCGAGGTTCGAGCGAACCGGTAATTTGGAGACGTTTGACGATCAGATCGAAGCTCAGTCAGGCCAGTACGGAATCATCGAAGCATTTTGCAGAGACCATGGGACTATCGAGCGCCTTCACGTGAGTCGCGAGGAACTCCAGGCCTTGGCCGATACATCGCTGCTCGGAACTTTGACTTGCAAGCAGGATGTGTTGTTCATCCTGCGCCAAACTCGAGCAGCCAGGAGCGCCTCGAAGATGCAAGCAACCGTACGATCCGAGCCGGTCGTGGAATCGGGCAAGGATATCGAGCTGTCGGATTTCAGATGGTGGGCTGAGCACATTCGCCGCGAGTCCGCAGCCAGGCTTGACGAATCATACTCTTCGACTGATATCGATCGTCTCAACCCGCTCAACCGACCCTTCGTCCTTTCGCTGGTGGTCGTCTTAATGACGACGGCGATCGCGATCGGCATCGAGATGTGCTGATGATATTGCTTGATCTGGAAGCCGCTCTCCGCGAACCGGACCCACCGACGGTGGAGGAGCCCCCGACTTTTCAGCCTCATCTTGCCGCATCGAAAATTTTTGCAGAGGTAAGGCCGCTGCAGATGCGGCTGGCCGGGATTGCAAATGCTGCGGAGTTGTTGCGACAGATTTCCGAGGTTGTCGAGGTGCTGCCACCTCTCGCGGCGTTCCAGACCAAAATTAAAGACCTGGCTCAACTGCTCGAGCCGATGCGCAATTTCCGGAACCGGCTGCGCAATGTAGCGCCATTCGAGGTTCTAGAGCACGAGCTCGTGCAGTTTTCGGCAGCGTTCGGCGCCAGCTTGACACAACTCGCAGCTTCGTTGGATGCGGCGGTTATCGTTCAAAATCGACTGGCACATCTAGCCGCCGAATTTGAACCGGCCAGGACACTCAGCGACGAATTCTCGGCATTGGCTCGGAGTTTCAAGCGAAACGCTCAAGAGCCGGCCGGGTTGGATCTGATTGATGGCACCGAAAATGGGTTGGAAGAACCCATACCTTCGCAAATTGCTTCGAAAGTTAACTGAAATTGGCACGAATGAAACAAAATGTAGCATACTTGCTACTAAATTGTGTCATAACTGCTTACAACGTCAATTTTAGCGCCAAGACTCAATCTCGCAGCCTCTGAACCTAGGCACATAAGCGCCTGATTGCGTTCAATGGGGACGCACAGATCGCTGTTGCCTATTTGTAGGTCTTATAGCATAACAAGTAGACTTGAAATCCTACAAACTGGCAGATGGCACGTGCGATGCATCGCCCCCACACTGGGCGAAATTTCGCCCGATCAACCCCATATATAGGTAGCCGGAGTAGAGAAGAAGATGTCAGATCAGCAGGGTTCGTTTCAGCCAGGTTTTGCAGTGTCGACCGTTTTTGAGCAGGTCAAGCCGCTGCAGATACAGCTCTCTCAGATCGCGTTCATCCTGGAACCGATGCATCAGCTTTCCGAGCTGGCGAAAGTGTTTGAGCCGCTGCGCAACTTCGAGTCGCAGATCAGGGAACTGGCCAAAGTGCTCGAGCCGATGCAAAACTTCCAGACCCAGCTCCGACAGGTCTTGAAGCAATTCGCGCCGCTCCAGACGTTGCATCAGGAGCTCGATCAGCTTTCGGCATCGTTCGCTGAAAATTTGAACCAGCTTGCCGCAGCGCTCGAACCGGCAGCCACACTTCAGGATCGGCTCACGGATCTCGTTACCGCATTCGAACCGGCCAAGACCCTCCGCCGGGAATTCTCGGAACTGGCGCAAAGTTTCGATCGAAACTCTCAGCCTCTGGCACAGTAGCTAAAACGATCTGGAAAAACTCCCTTCGCCAACGTTAACTCACCGGCCATGAACAAACCGAAATTGGCAGTGGATGTCGACGCGGAAAGATTGGTCCGCGATCTTCTCGACGCTTTCAGCTCGCTCAAAGCGGCGCCTGCGGCTGCTGTAAAAAGTACTAAGTCGGCGGAGTTACGACCCGAGCCTGAGCCGCCTCTCGCAGCTTTGCTTGAGCCGGTTTCGAGCGATGGAATCGAAGCTCCAAAAACTCAACGCGAGATCATCGACGAATTTTGCGCCAAGAGTGAAGTTCTCAAGCGTCTCCAAGTGACGCCCGAGGAACTCGACGCGCTAACCCGGGTGTCGATGCTCGGGATTATGACTTCCAAGCAAGACCTGCTGTTCATGCTGCGACAAATTCGCGAAGCTGCGAATCCCAAAGTGCCGGAAGAAACCGATCCTCCTGAAATCGAGCCTCTCGAGGTGGCGGACGAAACGCTCGAACTTCCGACGTGCGACACCGCGCAAATGACCGATCGCATCCGGCGCGAGGCCCTGGTGAAGCTGCCCAGATGGCAAGCACGCAGGGACGCCGAACGCAGGCGTGCCCAAGTCAGCGGTTTCTTCCTGGCGGTCGGGTCGGTGGCGGCGATGGCTGGGCGACGCGTAATTACGACATTGAAATCGTCGTAGCGATGAGTCGAAATAGCGCTGGAATGCTCGCGTTTGACATAAGTGCCGATCCGACATCACTACGGGTATGGTAACGGAGACGGCGTGGCCAAAGATTCCCGACAAGACGAAGAAATAGAGCGCAGCGAGGGGGGCGCTCCGGCCAATTCTCTGGCGCTTGTCGAAGTGGTGATCGGTGCGGCGCTGAGGAGTCTATCGAGCCAGGTCGCCACACTTTACGATCAGCTCAAATCCGCGAATGAGACCGAGCAGCAAGAGCGGCGCGAGCGTCAAGCCAGCGAACTCTACTGGAACAAAACCAGGGCAAAGACCGCGATCGCCTTTTCTATCGCCAGTCTATTTCTGTCGGCGCTGACTCTCGGCGTCTTGTACAGAACGCTTGGGCTCTACCGAGGGCAGGCGACCATCGTGTCGAAGCAAGCTACCATCCTGAGCAAGCAACACGAGATTACAGAGAAAACCCTTTCCGCAATCCAGACACAGGCGATTGCCGCGAAAGTCTCGGCAGAGGCGGCGAAATCGCAAGCCGACAGCAGCAAGGTACAGGCGGACGCGGCGGCGCTCTCCGCTCGCACAACACGCGATATGTTGCGCGTGACCGAGGCGGCCGATGTCAATCTATCTGCAATCGAGTGTTCTCCTTCCTCGGCGTTCGGCCTCAATACGATGATGACGTTGCACTATCGAAATTCGGGTAGAACCCGCGCTGACAATCTTCAGTCCGTTTTCTCTTTCGGAATTCCCGGTGCTCTGCCAGCCGCGGAACCAACGTCTCCGACAGGCGAGGTCAGCGCCGCTACAGTCGCCGCAGGCGCGAGCATTCCAAGCGGGACCACAGCTACAGTTGGCGAATTACTGGCAAAGAGCATGGGCGGCGTTCCACCCGACCAAGCGCTCGCGAAGATTGTCGCGGGACAACTGCACTTCGGGTTTTGGGGATACGTCCAGTACACCAACGTCCTGAACGAAACACATCGAAAAACCTTCCAGTATGTGTGGGATCGCAATTTTCCCAATGCTTGCCTCTTCACGGTGGTTAGTACGACCGGCCAATAGAGCGCGAGGTTCGAAGGCGTACTGAAACAACCCCGATCGTGTCGCGCGCCATTTAGTCAAGGATCATTCGAGCAGCAGATATTCGTACCTGCGTTACGAATGCGGGCCGCTACGTCGAAAGCATGCTGCTTGGCGCGGGACTCGTGTTCGTTTCAGCTTAAGGAGGGATGCATTAGGTGAATTTTGCCGGTATTCCGCAAAGGAAGCGAAGAAGATGAAAAAAATGACCGCATGTCTCGCGTAGGCAGGCTTAGGCAACGCCGCCGGCCGAACAACGCGAGTGATTTCCTCCTGGAGTTTCAACGAGTGACGGAACCCTCAAGACGCTGGATAAGACATTTTTGGCACACCCCCCGCAAGCGTGTGGCGCACGCTCTACGTCGGGGGGCCGAATACTGCTTGAGAGCTTCGACAGCGATGGTCCGTCCGGGGTTGCTGGTTGTTCTGCTAATCGCGATGGCCCCCTTGTACATCATTGCGGTCCAACCCGAGCTGCACGCGAGCAGCAATAAGGGATCGGTCGATGCAGACGACAGCCCTGGTTCGCTGCCGTTCTCTGTGGTGAATGTCACCCCGTGCGTGACAACCGCGGAAGGCGCCGAGCTGGATTGTTCCGTCAGTTATACGGCCGGCAACTCACTCGTACTAAACGTGAGTCTCGATACTGGCAGCGATACTTTCTTTACCCCGCAGTCCGTGAGCGATGGCGTCAATACCTGGACCGCCGACACCCTGAGTGGCGGTGTCACCTGCCAGTCAGACAATAACAGCGACTATTCCGAATGCTACTACCATGCCAACAACGTAACCGGAACTTCGGCGGATATCACGGTAACTCTGCCGCCGAGTGCCGATACCGGCTACATCGCCGCTTACGTATATGAGATTAGCGGTGGCCCGTTGGTTGAAGACGTAGCGGCCAGTCAGGGCTATCCGGTCAATCCATATTCGGGGACCGTCGACACGCCGGCATCCGGTTCGCTGGCAGGGTCAGAAGACATTGTGTTTGCCTCCGCTGCGGCAGACTGGCCTGACGGTACTCAGGCAACCTTCGGGTCGGGACCTACGAATGGCTTCACTGGAGAAGATTTTCTCAATGCCGGTGGGCAGGAACCCAATAGTATCAATCTACTCAGTGCATATCTGATACCGGGCAACTCGTCTTCAACTTCAACGGAGTGGACGGTCGACGGCAATGAGGCTACGTGGGCGAGTTCGATCATCGCGTACAGGCCGGGTGCTGCGCCAACTCCGACTGCCTCCGCGACACCTACCAGGACGGCAAGCGCAACTGCCACGGTGACGGCGACCTCGACCGCGACGCCGTCGACCACGCCAACTATCAGTGCGACGGCCACCGCGACGGCAACAGCAACTGCGACCGCAACAGCAACTGCGACGGTAACCGCAACTTCGACCGCAACCGCCACTGAAACGGCGACGGCCACTGCGACGTTGACGGCAACTCCGACGGCGACGGCAACCTCGACCGCCACGGCAACCGCGACGCCAACTGCCACTGCGACTTCGACGGCTACATCCACCGCCACCGCCACGCCGACTGCGACAGCAACGGCGACATCGACTCCAACTGCAACTTCGACTGCAACCGCCACCGAAACGGCGACGGCCACTCAGACTGCGACCTTGACAGCGACCCCGACCAGCACCGCGACGGCCACTGCGACAGCCACGGCGACATCCACCGCCACCGCGACAGCGACTGCAACAGCAACGGCGACATCGACTCCGACTGCAACTTCCACTGCAACCGCCACCGAAACGGCGACGGCCACTCAGACTGCGACGTTGACGGCGACCCCGACCAGCACCGCGACGGCTACTGCGACGCCTACAGCGACGGCGACCCCGACCGCCACGGCAACGGCTACAAAGACTGCCACTGCGACAGCGACCGCGACATCCACCGCCACCGCGACACCGACTGCAACAGCAACGGCGACATCGACTCCGACTGCAACTTCCACTGCAACCGCCACCGAGACGGCGACGGCCACTCAGACTGCGACGTTGACGGCGACCCCGACCAGCACCGCGACGGCTACTGCGACGCCTACAGCGACGGCGACCTCGACCGCCACGGCAACGGCTACAAAGACTGCCACTGCGACAGCGACCGCGACATCCACCGCCACCGCGACTCCGACTGCAACAGCAACGGCGACATCGACTCCGACCGCAACTTCGACCGCAAGCGCCACCGAGACGGCGACGGCCACTCAGACTGCGACTTTGACGGCGACTCCGACGAGCAGCGCGACGGCCACTGCAACGCCTACAGCGACTGCAACCTCGACCGCCACGGCAACGGCTACCAACACGGCCACTGCAACGGCGACATCGACCGCCACCGCGACTCCGACTGCAACAGCAACCGCGACAGCGACTCCGACTGCAACTTCGACCGCAAGCGCCACCGAGACGGCGACGGCCACTCAGACCGCGACGGCCACTCAGACCGCGACGGCCACTCAGACCGCGACGTTGACGGCAACTCCGACGAGCACTGCGACGGCCACTGCAACACCTACAGCGACTGCAACCTCGACCGCCACAGCAACGGCTACAAAGACTGCCACTGCGACAGCGACTGCGACATCCACCGCCACTCCGACTTCGACAGCAACGGCGACATCGACTCCGACTGCAACTTCGACTCCAACCGCCACTGAAACAGCGACAGCCACTCAGACTGCGACGCTGACGGCAACTCCGACGAGTACTGCGACGGCGACCGCAACATCCACAGCCACCGCAACGGCGACAGCGACTCCGTCTGCGACTTCGACCGCAACCGCAACTGAAACAGCGACGGCTACTCAGACCGCGACGTTGACGGCAACTCCGACGAGCACCGCGACGGCGACCGCAACTGATACAGCGACAGCAACCTCGACCGCCACGGCAACCGCGACCGTTACGGCCACGGCTACGCCAACCGCGACGCCTACGGCCACGGCGACTCGGACTGCCACTCCCACATCGACAGCCACGGCGACTGCCACATCGACCGCGACTGCGACCGCCACTCCGACGCCGGTGCCGGTCAAGCTGAAGATAAGTCCAGCATCACTTAACTTTGGCACCGTAAAGGTCGGGATCGGATCTCAGAAAGGACCAAAGAATATCACGGTGAGTAATCCCAAGGGTGGCAAGAAGCATCCGGGCATCACGACGCTGATGCAGGGAGTCACCGGAGGGGGCACTCCGTTTAGCGTCACGAACGGATGCACTGCGCCGCTGCCGCCGGGAGGCAGTTGCGATATCGCTGTTACGTTTGCACCGACTGCCGCGGGGGCGTTTAAGGCGACCTTGATGATTCTCGACAATGCTGAACACGATCCGCAGCCGGTGAAACTCAGCGGGAAGGGCAAGGTTAAGTAGGATCTTTGTGGGAAGATTCCTCGCTCAGGCGGGCGTCCCATGAGCGTTGCGGCCATGCAATCGTCTCAAAGTGACTTCTGAACGCCGCATGTTAGTTCGGTGGTCCCGCACGACCGGCCCGGTTGTCTGTGAAGTGCTTTTCAACTGACAAGTGCCGACTTTCGGCTAATCCTGCCGCAGGCCGGTCGCTCAAAAGCGTAGGCTAAAAAGTCCGATTGGACTGCACGACGAAGACCTCGGGGAACGGCAACAACCAGCGATGAGCGCAATTCTTGGAGTGAGCGGCCTGGCCGATTCTGTTCGTTTCAAAAGGGCCCACTGGCCGGCTCTTGACGAGCGGGAATATAGGATTTTGCAGGGTTTCGACGCCGCCGCGGCGCTCGTGGTCGACGGGGTCGTGGTGGCGGCGGCGGCACAGGAGCGGTTCAATCGGCAGAAGCAGACCGGAGATTTTCCGGTCAACGCGATAGCGTACTGCCTTGAGCAAGCTGGCCGGTCGATTGCCGACATCGACGAAATCGCGCACTGCTTCGACTACGCTCCGTTCGGCGAAATTTTCAGTCTCGACGCGACCAGCGCGATGCTTTACGAAGAAGTTTTTTCAAAGCAGGCGCTGATCGCGCAGATCGACCGGCACTTACCGAAATTTCCCGCGGATCGCGTTCATCAGGTCGGCCATCATTTGAGCCATGCCGCGAGCGCCTACTTCACGTCGGGTTGGGACGAGTGCCTGGTGGTGGTGTTGGACGCGATGGGTGAAACGCAAAGCGGATCGATCTTTGTCGGTCGTGGCGGACAGATCGAAAAGCTCCGCGAGATCTCGGCCAACGATTCGATCGGGATTCTCTACTCGCTGGTCACCTACCATCTCGGCTTCGATTTCAATTCCGACGAGTACAAAATCATGGGGCTCGCGCCCTACGGCGACCCACGGCAGTTCGAAGGAGTGTTCCAGCAGATGCTCGAATGCCGCGCGGACGGCACGGTCAGAATTCCGATTCTTCGACTGAATCGCACTCGGGACGAGCGCGAGAACTACCTGCGCACTCGCGAGTGGCTGTCGCACAATCTGATTCCTGCGCGCGAACCGAGCGCTGAGATAACGCAAGTTCATCGTGACGTAGCGGCGGCGCTGCAGGCAGCGCTGAATCGCGCGATTCTTCACATCTGCGGGCATTACGGAGCAAAAACGGGGCTGCGCAAAATCGCGATGGCCGGCGGGGTCGCGCTGAACTGCAGTGCAAACGGAAAGCTGACCCGCTCCGGCCTGTTCGAGGAAGTCTACGTGCAGCCGGCTGCCGGCGACGACGGCGCCGCGCTCGGCGCGGCTCTTTATCGCGCCTCGTTGAAGGGCGAGGTCGTTAACAAGCGTTTCCCCGTTCCGTTCCTCGGGCCGAGCCATCCGCGATCCGAGATCGACGCGGCGTTCAAGAAATTTGCGGGAGCGATCAAGGTTACGAGCTTCGGCGGCGCCCAAGAGACGTGCGCGCAGGCCGCGAAGATGATCCATGAAGGCAAGGTCATCGCGTGGCATCGCGGCAGAATGGAATACGGGCCGCGCGCGCTCGGCAACCGCAGCATCCTGGCCGATCCCTCGAATCCGGAGATGCGCGATCGGGTCAATGCGATGGTCAAGAAGCGCGAGGCGTTTCGGCCCTTCGCGCCTGCGGTGTCGATAGAGGAAGTCGATCGATAGTTCGACGTCGCGCCGATGACCGCCCTGCCCTACATGATCGCGACGGTAAATGTGCGCGAGGAGTATCGCGCGACGCTGCCTGCCATCACTCACGTTGACGGGTCGGCTCGCGTGCAGACAGTCGCGGCGGAGGACAATCCGGCATTCCATTCGCTCGTGAAGGCGGTGGGCCGGATGACCGGCCGCGAGATCGTGCTCAACACGAGCTTCAATGTGAAAGGGCAGCCGATCGTGAATACTCCGCGATGAGGCGGTCGAGACTTTTCTCGGGACCGGCATCGATTGCCTGTTCATCGAAGACAACCTTGTGAGTCGCGCATGAGGAGGAAAGACGAAGCGACGATGATCGAGTGGAATCGCACCGATGTGGAAATCGAATCAGATAAGTGCATCCACGATCTGCTCGAGGCGCAGGCGCTCCGGACTCCGGAAAAAACAGCGGTCATCTGCCGCGATCGATCATTCACGTACGCGGCACTGCACCAGAAGGCTCGGCATCTAGCGACCGTCTGCGCGAGGCTGGGCGTTGGTCCTGAGAGCATCGTCGCGATCTGAATGGACCGATCGCTGGACATGCTCGTCGCGCTGCTGGGCGTTCTCAAGGCCGGCGGCGCCTATCTCCCACTCGATCCCGCGTTTCCCGCGGAGCGCATCGCCTTCATGCTGAAGGATAGCGAAGCGCGCGTGATTCTGACGCAGAGGAATTTCAAGCATCGCGTCGTTGATGCGAGCGCGAGCGGTCATTTGCCTTGATGAGTTTGATTTCAACGCCGTAGCACCAGCGCCTGCCGAAGCTGTTTCGTCCGGGCAGAGCACGTCGTCGCTCGCCTACCTGATGTACACGTCGGGTTCGACCGGAACTCCGAAGGGCGTGATGGTCGAGCATCGAAACGTCGTGAATTTTTTCGCCGCGATGGATCGCGTCGTCGGCACCGAGCCGGGAGTGTGGCTTGCCGTCACCAGCATCTCGTTCGACATCTCGGTACTCGAACTCCTGTGGACCCTGAGCCGCGGTTTCACTGTCGTCCTGCAGATTGTCGAGGACGGGCTGGATGCATCGGGCGATTACTCGATAGCGGCTCAAATGCGCCGGCATCGCGTAACTCATTTTCAATGCACACCGACGCTCGCCAAGGCGCTGACGCGATCGACCGAAGACGCTCTCGGCGATGAAGGTCGTCCGAAAATTGTTTCTTGGCGGAGAGGCGCTTCCGCTGTCGTTGGCGAATCAGACTCGGCAATGCGACGGACGCGGAGATCTTCAACATGTACGGGCCGACCGAGACCACCGTGTGGTCGACCAGTCATAAGGTTGCGAGAGCGGCCACTTCAGTTCCAATCGGCAGGCCGGTGGCGAATACGAGCGTTTACATTGTGGGCGAAGATGGAATGCTCGCACCGATCGGCATCGCAGGCGAACTCTATATCGGGGGTGCTGGCGTCACGCGTGGATATTGGCGGCGGCCGGATCTGACTGCGGAGAGATTTGTCGCCAACCGATTCGAAGCGTCGCGGGCGACGAAATGCTCTACCGCACAGGCGATCTGGTGCGATACCGCGACAATGGCGAAATCGAGTTCGTCGGCAGGTCACCGATCAGCAGGTGAAAATTCGCGGCTTTCGCATCGAGCTCGGCGAAATCGAGACGGTGATCGGAGCGCATCCCGCGGTGCATGAAGCGGTGGTAGTGGCGCGGCGCGACCCGCGCGGATAACCGGCAGCTCGCGGCGTACGTCGTAGTCAAGTCCGGATCGAATGTCAGCCGCGCAGGAACTGAAGGATTACGCGCGTAAGAAATTGCCCGAGTACATGATTCCGTCGGTCGTCAGCTTCATCTGGGCGATACCGCTCACTCCCAACGGCAAGACCGATCGGAAGGCGTTGCCGAATCCCGCCTTTCGGTGCGATCGCGGAGGCCGGCTGGTCAGGTCCCGCAAGCACGGAACTGGAGAGGGTAATTGCGGAGCTTTGGCAGGACGCATTGGGTCTCGATGCGGTGGGCCTGAAGATCAATCTCTTCGACCTGGGCGCCAATTCTCTGAGCGTGGCCGAGGTCGCGACGAGTCTCAGGCAAAGATTGAAGCGCGAAATACCTTTACCGATTTTTTTGCCTACCCGACTATCGCTGCGCTGGCGGCGCATCTGGGTGGAGGTAACGGCCACAATGGAAAATCGACGGACCATCGGATCGCGGGTACGGCGCGGCGAGCGGCATTGCTATCACTGCGCGGCGCGGTGCAGCCCATAGCGGTTCGGACGCAGCCGAATGAGTGAAACGGAAAACATTTTCCCGGCACCTCGATCGCCGTAGTTGGGATGGCGGGCCGATTTCCCGGAGCGCGCAACTATCCGCGAGTTCTGGCGGAATCTGCGCGACGGCGTCGAGTCGATCAGCGCGCTTGGCGATGAGCAGTTGATCGCGGCGGGCGCGTACACCGGCGGAGCTTGGAAAATCCGGACTACGTCAGGGCAGCGGCGATCCTGGATGACATCGATCGCTTCGATGCGGCGTTCTTCGGGCTGAGTCCGCGCGATGCCGCGATCATGGATCCGCAGCATCGGCTCTTCCTCGAATGCGCATGGGAGGCGCTGGAGAACGCGGGATGGTCGCGCGGAAGAGTTCGCCGGGACGAGTAGGCGTCTATGCCGGATCGGGCATGAACACCTACCTGATTCACAATCTTCTGAGCAACGCCGAACTGGTCGCGAACGCGGGGCTGTTTCTTCTCAAGCAGACCGGCAACGACAAGGACGTACTCGCGACGCGCGTCTCGTACCAACTCAATCTCACCGGCCCCAGTCTCGCGGTGCAGACCGCGTGTTCGACTTCGCTGGTCGCGATTCATCTGGCGTGCCAGGGCCTGCTGAATCATGAGTGCGACATGGCGATGGCCGGCGGCGTTACGATCGAGATTCCGCACGGGCTCGGCTACATCTACCGCGAAGGCGAGATTCTTTCGCGCGACGGTCACTGCCGATCATTCGACGCGACTTCGAGCGGGACGATCTTCGGCAGCGGGATGGGGATAGTCGTGTTGCGACGACTCGACGATGCGATTCGCGACGGCGATTTCATTCGTGCGGTGATTCGTGGCACGGCCATCAACAACGACGGCGCGCGCAAAGTCAGTTACCTCGCGCCGAGCGTTGCGGGCCAGGCCGACGCGATCGCCGAGGCCCTTGACGGTCGCCGACGTCGAGCGCGGATTCGATTTCATACATCGAGGCGCACGGGACGGGCACGATCATCGGCGATCCGATAGAAGTCGCGGCGCTGACGCGCGCGTTTCGGAGCGAGCACCGAGCGCAACGGTTTTTGCGCGATAGGATCGGTGAAGACCAACGTCGGGCATCTCGACGCCGCGGCCGGCGTCGCCGGGTTCATCAAGACGATACTGGCGCTCGAGAATCGACAGATACCGCCGAGCCTGAACTTCGCGAAACCGAATCCGCTGATCGACTTCGAGCGCAGTCCGTTTTACGTGAACACCGGATTGCGCGATTGGGAGCGCAACGGCCAGCCGCGCCGCGCCGGAGTGACTTCGCTCGGGATCGGCGGCACCAACGCGCATGCAATCGTGGAAGAGGCGCCCGGCGTCGGCCCGTCGGGGCCTTCGCGGCCATGGCAACTGCTGACGATCTCGGCGAAGACGCCGTCCGCGCTCGAAGCGATCGGCCGCGACCTCGCGGAGCATCTCGAGGAAGTTTCGCCGGCGATCGCCGACGTGGCATTCACCACGCATCTCGGGCGCAAGGCTTTCCGGTTCCGGCGCGCGATCGTATGCGCGGATTCGAGCGGCGCCGCCGAGACGATCGGCCGAGGCGACTCGAAGAGAGTAATTTCCGGTTCGTCTTCCGAGAGCGAGCCGCCGGTGATTTTTCTATGCACCGGCCAGGGCGCGCAGTACGTTTCGGCGGGACGCGGGGCTGTACGAATCCGAGCCGGTGTTCAGAGCGACGGTCGACTTCTGTGCCGAGTATCTCGAACAGTTCATCGGGCTCGACCTGCGCAAGGTCCTGTTCCCGTCCGACGACGAGGCCGAGGCCGCGGCCGAGTTGATCAACCAGACGCGCCTCACTCAACCGGCACTGTTCGTTCTAGAATACGCGACGGCGAAATTGTGGTCGTCTTGGGGCGTCGAACCTTCGGCGATGATCGGACACAGCATCGGAGAGTTCGCCGCCGCCTGCATCGCTGGCGTTTTTTCGATCGAGGCGGGCTTGGAGATTATCGCGGAACGCGGGCGGCTGATTCAGAGCATGCCCACTGGATCGATGACGGCGGTGCCGATGGATGAGCGGCAGGTGCTGCCGCTGCTCAACGGAAAGCTATCGCTCGCGAGCGTTAACGCGGACGGGCAATGCGTGGTTTCGGGACCGGACTGCGCGATCGAGAATCTCGAGAAGTCCCTGGCCGACAAGGGGATGGAGTATCGCAGGCTGCGGGTCTCGCACGCATTTCATTCGGCCATGATGGAACCGATCCTGCGCAAGTTCGCGGAATTCGTACATCGGTTCGAGCTGACGGCGCCGCGAATTCCATACATCTCGAGCGCGACCGGAACCTGGATCACGGAAGCGGAAGCGACGGATCCGAATTATTGGGCGCGGCAACTGCGCCAGACGGTTCGATTCGCCGACGGCATCAGCCAGGCGCTGAAGACTCCCGACGCGATCCTGCTGGAAGTCGGGCCGGGCAATACCTTGAGCGCGCTGTGCGAGCAGAACGCAGCATTCACGGAGTCGCACAAAGCGATTTCCTCGATGCGGACGAGGAACGAGAGCGTCAGCGACGAAGAGTTCATCGCGGGTGCGCTCGGGCAATTGTGGGTGGCCGGAAAGAAAATCGACTGGAAGGGTTACCATGCGCGCGAGCAGCGCCGGCGGCTGCCGTTACCGACGTACCCGTTCGAGCGCGAGCATTTCTGGATCGAGCCGGGAACAAAGATCGAAGCGGTCGCGGTTGCGCCGCCCGAGCCTGCGAAGGACATAAGCGAGATTGGATTTTTCAGCCCGTCGTGGAAGCGCGCCGACCTAATCGGGAAAGAGCGCGCGCAAGATGCCGGACCGTGGCTGATTTTCGAGGACGCGCAGGGACTCGGCGCGCGGATCGCCAAGACAGCGCGGCGTCGCGGCGAGCGATGCTTCACGGTGCAGCCCGGGCGAGGCTTTGCGCGGATCGCAGCGGACAGATTCGAGATCGATCCGGACAGTTTCGCCGACTACCAGATGCTGCTTTCCGAGATCGCCGCAAAGAACGAATTTCCCCGTTCCGTGGTTCATCTGTGGCCGGTATGCGAGCCGACGGCGGCAAAGGAATCGCCGGACGACTTGCCGATGGCCGAGACGATGAGCTTTTACAGCCTGCTATACCTGGCGCAGGCGTTGGCAGGAATCGATCTCGCAGCGCCGGTGCAGATTGCGGTCGTATCCAACAATCTGCAGCAGGTGGCCGGCGAGCAGATCCTGCGTCCGAGCCGCGCGCTCATTGCGGGACCTTGCGGAGTAATATCGAAGGAGCTGGCCGATTTGCGCTGTCTCAATATCGACGTTGAGATTTCGGACAGCGACAGCGTCAAGGAAGCTGCGCAGCAGGTTGTAGCCGAACTGCAGACGCGAGCCACCGGGTCGCCGGTTGCGTATCGCAAGAATCGACGATGGGTTCAAACCTTCGGGCGGCTTCGCGGACAGAACAAGCGACCGCCGATCGCTCTTCGCGACGGCGGTGTATATTTGATCACCGGCGGACTCGGCGGGATCGGACTGACGATAGCCGAGTCGATAGCGAAGTCGGTCAAGGCGCGGATTGTACTGCTGAGCCGCAGCGGTCGGAACGTCAGCGCCGAGCAGACCAGAAAAATTCGCGCAATCGAAGAGGCTGGGACCGAGGTACTTGTAATCGCGGGAGACGTTTGCGACGCGGAGGCGATGCGCCGGGTCGCTGAGCAGATCCACGCGAGATTCGGATCGATCAACGGGATTGTCCACGCGGCTGGCACGATGGACGACGCGCCGATGCTGCAAAAGGATCGGGCGAGCGCGGCGCGAGTACTGGCGCCAAAGGTACGCGGAACGTTGGTGATCGAGTCGGTCTTTCAGCAGGAGCCGATCGACTTCTTCCTCCTGATGTCGTCCGTCAGCTCGCACATAGCGCCGGCCGGTCAGGTTGACTACACGGCCGCCAACTCATTCATGGACGCCTTTGCGGCTTGCCGGTCGCAACAGGGCGCTCGCTACGTTTCAATCCAATGGCCGCGATGGACTGACGTTGGGATGGCCGCGGATGCATCCAATCAGCGCACGGATACTTATCATCCATTGCTGGGTCGGGCGCGGCACGAACGCGAAGGACTGACTGTCTATTCCGCGAGTCTAAGTCTCAGCGACGACTGGATAGTGGCGGAACATCGCCTGGCCAGCGGTGTAGGACTCTTTCCGGCGACGGCATACCTCGAGATGGTGCGAGCTGCTGTGACGGCAGAGACTGGCGTCTCGGTCATGTGGATCACGGACTTCAATGTCAGCCTGCCGCTCCGAGTCAAAGCAGGCGTCGCGCAGCCGGTGCGTTTGCTGACGCGCAAAGAAGGCAATGGGTATCGATTCTCAGCACGAACTGTCATTGAGCGATCGGATAGTTGGGTAGAATGCGCATCGGGCGAAGTCGTCGCCGGCGTTGCCGCGCCGCAGCCGCACCGCTTCGATATCGATGCGATCCGGCGAAAGTGCAACGATCGCATACTTGGGCTTGAGGGTGCGCCGCGAAATGAGGCGCAGGCGCGTCACATAGAATTTGGAGCGCGCTGGGGCTGCACGAAGAAGATCTGGCTTGGCGTCGATGAGGCGCTAAGCCTGCTGGAACTGCCCGCTGAATTTGCGGCCGAGACTGAGACCTATCGGCTGCATCCGGCATTGCTGGATATGGCGACGGGCAGCGCGATGTTTCTTATCAAGGGAAACGAACAGGCCGGCTATTTGTATGTTCCTGTCTCCTACGGCAGCGTGATGATTCATGGGCCGATTCCGGCTGCGTGCTTGGCCTATGTGAAGAGCAAGTCCGGCGCGGCGATCGAAAGTCCTATCGCCACGTTTGACGTCTATGTTCTCGATCCGGAAGGCAACGTCGTCGTCGAAGTCCGCGATTTTTCGGTGCGCCAGATTCGTGAACGTCTCGCTGCTCGAGACGGCTGATCAAGCGGTAGGTGAGGAACTCGCAGTCACCTCCGGATTTGATGAGACAGGCTCGTCGCAGTCGCCGCGATTGTCTGATGGAATCTCGTCGCACGATGGCGGCCTCGCCTTCGAGCGCATCCTGGCCAATCCGCCAGCATCCGGCGTCATCGTATTTCCGTCCGACTTCCCGGCGTATCTCGAAAGAATAAAGCCGCGTCCGACGGCTGTGCCTGCTGAAAACCCTGCGCCTGTCTCCGCCGCGACTTCGAACGAGGACGTCGAGGTCACACTGTCGCGCTGGTGGAAGGAACTGCTGGGCGTGAGCGAGGTGGGCGTGCGCGACAACTTCTTCGACCTGGGCGGGCAATCGCTGACCGGAGTCAGGCTGCTCGCGAAAGTAAAAAAGAAGTACGGAGTCGATTTAAAGCTGGCCACTATGTTCTCAGCGCCGACGATCGAAAAGCTGAGCGCGCTGATCGGCAAGCAAAACATCGAGCCGCCGGAATTCCGTGCGCTGATCCCGATTCAACCAAACGGCCGCAAACCGATTTTATTTCTGATTCACGAGATCGAAGGAAGCGTGCTCGTCTTTCGCGACCTCGTGAAGCATCTTGACCCTGAGCAGCCACTTTGGGGCGTCGAGTATTCAATCGACACGTTATCGTCGACGACAATTCCGACGATGGAAGAGCTGGCAGCGCATTACCTCGAGGAGATTCGCAAGCTTCAACCCAATGGCCCTTACTACCTGCTTGGCTACTCGTTTGGTGGGCTACTTGCGTTCGAGATGGCGCATCAACTACATGCGGCGGGGCAGTCGGTCGAATTGCTCGGGATGCTTGATACGTTTTTGATGAATGACGTTCGAGCCGCGGAACAAAAGCGGACCATGTTTCAGGGGCTGAAGCGAAAGACGGGATCGTTCGGCAGGCATCTCAGCCGGCTGATCTTCGGACCGCATCGGCGGGCTTATCTGACGGAAGACCTTGGCGAGCGGCTCGATGCGACCATCGGGCAGGGGCGCCAATTCATATACGGCATCCTGGCGGCGCGTGGGCGTTCGATTCCGAAGTTCCTGCTTCGCGCGAAGGACGTGAACTGGTTTGCGGCCAGAAGGTATCAGGCGCTGCCGTATTCGGGCCGCATCACTTTGTTTCGAGCGATCACGCCGCTGAACTACCTGGATATGCCGACCGATCGCGAACTCGGATGGGGTCCGCTGGCGGAAGAAGGCGTCGAGGTCCGCGAGATTCCGGGGACGCATCGTGAGATCATGCGCGACCCTAACGTCGGAATCCTGGCGTGCGAGGTGACAGCAAGCCTGGCTGCGACTATGGAACGCCAACGGAAGTCGCGTCTGGTGTTATCGGCCCCAAAGGCACAGTCGGGCTCTTCGGGCAGTGCTAACCGAGTTGAGAGCCTGGGCTTGCGGCGGGAGCAGCCGCCGCAGATTGGATCAAGCGGTCGTTGATCGATCGGTGCGAACGACTCGCGCCAACTTACGGACCGCGCGCATCGCAACCGGCGGCATCACATCTTCAACGACCTCGCTCAAACGGATCCTCAGATCAAACTCATCGGCCGATTCAGGACGGACCTTGAATTGCGTCGAGTGCGCGCGACGCGTCCCGTCCCAGGTCGCAGTGTAGTAATAGAGCGCAATCGCACGGCGAGATTTGCCGTCGGGATGGTTCACTCTCGCGGGGTTGCCATGAAATGAGGTAGAGCTGGTATTGAACACGACACAAGTGTTGAAGGACGGCACGATCCGCTCGAGGCATCCCTTCATCTTTTGATCCCAAATTTCGAAACAACCGCCGTACTCCTCACGCCAATCCTTGTTCAGATAGATAAGTACGTTGATTCGGCGCTCAAGACCGAGGGCCGCGTGAAAATTGAAATCCGCGTGGATGTCGAGATGCCCGCCCTGGCTCACCTCATGAAAGCCGGCGCCGGCGAAGTAAGGATCCGGGATCAGGCCTTTGATACCGGTGAGGTTCTCGATGAAACCAACAAATGGAATCGAGTTGAATGAATAGAACAGCGACCGCAGCGGCGGCGACAAAGTTTCGGGTTTGAACTCGAACTTCAGGTTCTCCTGTCTCCGCTTGTAACCAGCCGAAGACGAAGCCGCTGTTGCAGGGAACTCACGCAGGCACAGATCGAGGATGTCCTCATCAAGAAAATCGGGCAGGACGATGTGCGGAAACGGCGTCGCGGAATTGTATCGGTCGCGATACTGCGTTCCCAATCCGGAGATCGATGGATCGAAGTAGCCGTAATTTGTCGATGTTGTTTTGATAATCATAGTGGGGCTCAATCCTCCGCCTGGACATACGAATGCCGCCGGCGGCAACGCCAACTCCATTGTACCTATGCGGAGAAATCTGCACGTTCGATTTGACCTAAAATGATCCGTCATGCGTGCAGGCTCGTCGCGGTCTTCGAGAGGTCAACCGGCAGCGGCAGCCATAGGTTCATAGTGACCAAATCATCTGGCCTTTGGGCGAGTCTGAGCAAAATTCGAAGGCGCGTAAACGGAAAATACAGTCAGCGAAAAACGCCGCACGATGCGGCGATCGTGGCCTCTGAATGAAAGAAGATAAAAGCCAGCCTATCCACATAATGCTGGCCAGCAATTCGGCGACTTCGGCCGGACTGGCGGTAGCAGGATTCTCAGCAATCAAGCGAACCTCGCGGCCGCTGGAATTATGGGTGATCCAGGAGGGCCTCGATCCCGAGACGCTCGATGCGCTGCGGTCTTTCTGGAGCGGCGCGGCGGGGGTTCATTTCCTGAAGATGATGCCGGTGCCCTGGTGGTGGGAGACCGAGATCATGCCGCTGCTTACGTGGGCCCGCATACAGCTAGGCGAGCTGCTGCCGGAGCGTGTCGGCCGATGTATCTGGCTCGACACGGACATCCTGGTGGGGCGCGACCTTGCGGAGCTCTGGGATATGCCGCTGCAGGGAAATTCGATCGCGATGGCGATCAACGACAAGATGCCGCCGGAAGTCGTCGCATACGTCAGTTCTATCGGAATCGATCCAACTCGCTGGCACAATGCGGGCGTTCAACTAATCGACGTGGATGGGTGGCGCCGCGGATCGGCGTTTGACGGATTGATGCATTGTAAGCGAGCGCTGCCCTCGGTGCTCTGGTTCCACGATCAGGATCTGCTCAACAAGTATTTCGCGGGTCGCATACTGACGCTCGAACCCTCGTGGAATCGGCGTGACGTTGCGTATTCACCGGAAGGACAGCTTTTGCATTTCGCGGGATCGCCAAAGCCGTGGGAGATGGCAGGAGACTCGGGTTACGAATCCTTGCGGGCCTGGCGCGAGGTGTACACGTTGTGGGGAAGACCGGCGGGGCCGAAGCGCATAAACAAGATCAAGTTGAAATCGGCATCGGCAGTACGGCGGCTTCTATCGGTTGCACCATGGCTACTTAGAGAGCCGCGCGCGTCCGGCGAAAATGTCGCAAGGGTTGAAGCATAGCGGCCATGTTGAACCTGCAAGCTATAGTTCCCAAAGATTGGAATGAAGCCGCCGAGAGAAGCGGACTGTTCAGGCATGCCACTTCCTCGTCTCCTGCCGGCACTGCTACTCGTGCGATTCTCAGGCTCTATCGGAGATACTTCGCGCTGCCTCTTGAGATCGATGTGGCGCTCAACTGGACGGCGCGCCCGAACTACGCGTACTGCACCTATCACGCCGCGGACCTTGCCCGGCGCCTTGGAATTCCCCGCATTTCAGTCATCGAATTTGGCGTTGCAGGCGGCAACGGTCTGGTCTTCCTAAGGGATTTTGCCGAGCGGGTGAGACAAGCTACGGGCGTCGAAGTGGAAGTCTACGGCTTCGACACCGGCGCCGGATTGCCGGAAGTCAATGCTACCGAGGATCTGCCGTACTGGTTTCGTCCATCGCAGTACAGGATGGATCAAGACGCGTTACAGGCAAGGCTCCGGCCGGCAAAACTGGTACTGGGCAATGTGGCCGACACGGTGTCGGGGTTTTTCTCGAAATACAATCCAGCTCCGGTGGGGGCGATATTCAACGACCTGGACCTATACACTTCAACCAGGGATTCGCTAAGGCTATTCGAGCAGGACCCCGCGCACTTTCTGCCACGGCTGTTCATGTATTTCGACGATGTCGTAGGAACCGAACTCGAGATGTACAGCGAGTGCAACGGCCAGTTGCTGGCGATCAAGGAATTCAATCGTCGCCAGCAAGACGTATATGTAGGTCTCAATCAGAACCTGCTTGCACGCAACGAGGTGTATTACCGGTACCAGATCTATTACGCGCACTTCCGCGCGCATCCGCTGTACCGGCAATACGTCGGCGGTGACGATCAGAAAGCTATGGAAGCGGCGCTGCGCTTGCAGCGACCCTGAACTATCTAGCGGTTCTGGACGCGGGCTCGCAACTATCCTTGTACTCTATCAACTCAGAAGATCTGCCCCTCGAACGATCCCACTGATACTTGAGCTGCCCGAACAGCAGCGGTATCTGCACCAGGTGCGAATGCAGGCCATGAAGCAGCCGCGTCGACAGTGGAGACTTCTTCCAGTGAGTACGGATTGCGGTGCGGAACGCCAGCGCGTCGATGAGCGCGACAACGATCAAGGCAGGCACGAAGGAACGAAATTTAATGGCGAGGATCGGACCCAGGGCAATGAGCGCGAGCATCGCGGCTCCCTGAATTCGGTTCCGACGTGCGTTGCGATACCAGACCGGCGCATCGTTGGGACTGATCTGTTCTGCAACTTCGGCGTATGCATATCCGGAGCGGAAGGCGCGCCGCCAATACTGGCTGAACCTTGTGATCGCGAGGTCGTGGCGAACCATCGGCCGATCGACGTGCAAGATAGTGCTGCCGGTTGCGCGAATTCGGGAGCATAGCTCGGTGTCCTCGGCGGCTATCAGGTGCTCGTTGTAACCGCCGATTCGTTTGAGCAGTTCGCGCCGGATGAGCGCCGCGCCACCGCAATACTCGACTGGGCCAATTGGAACGATCCAGTCCAGATCCAAGATGCGATTGTAAATCGAATCTTCGGGCTCGCTCTCGCGACAATCTCCAAACACCACACCTGTCGCTGGATTCCGGAATTCACCGATGCTGTCCTTGACGAAATCCGGGGCCAAGGTCATATCGCCGTCGAGGAAAAGCACGATGTCGCTGTTGATCGATCGCCAGCCCGCGTTTCGGCCTGCGGCAGCCGACGTGCGCCCCGGGGCGAGCGAAATTACTTTAGCCCCGAGCTCAGCGGCGCGATCCGCGCTGCCGTCACTCGAGGCTGAATCGACATAGATAATCGCCGGCTGCGAGCCGGCCAGACGCATCTCTCCGATCGACTGCAGGCATCGAACGAGGCGATCCCCTTCGTTGCGACCGATTACAACGATTGAGAGCGACGGTATCTCGAGCGATTTGTCCATCACCAGGGCCGCGGCGGTGACGTCGTTCCGCCCCGAGTGTCTCGCCATGCCTGCTTCAACGTCGCGATTGCCATCTCGAACTTCGCCACTCTGGCTTTTCGTTGTACCAACGTCGACCAGGAATTGCGCAGTGCTCGCAGCCTATACCACCACCTATCGAGCAACATGCTGGTCCATGCGCCAAAGTTCCCGTGATGCTTTCTGTAATAAAGCAACCCGGCTCGCTTTTCCCATAGCTCAATCTTTGAGCCGGACGAAGTTGCCGCGGAATCCTTCATGGTCTTCGCGGACTCGCCCCCGATGTGTTCCACCACGATGTCCGGCCAGTACCAGATCTCGCTGTTCGCAGCGCGGATGCGGCGGCATAGGTCAACTTCTTCGTAGTACAGAAAAAAGCGCTCATCGAAGAACCCAATCCGATCGAGCACGCTGCGCCGGATGATACTGTAGGCGCCGGGCACCCAGTCGACCTGCGCCGGCTGAAATTGGTCCGCCCAGGTGCGATCCATTCGCCCCAGCAATCGCGAGTGAGGATACTTCGCCGCAAGACCCGACATCATAAGTAGATTGTTGATGAGAGAAGGATACATCCGCGCCGAAGGCTGCCATGAGCCGTCGCGCCCGACGAGCCTGCCGCCCGCAAGACCGACGCGCGGGTTGGCATCCATGTGTTCGATTGAAAGACGAAGCGCACTTGGGCGAAGGAAGGCGTCCGAGTTCAACAATACGATGTAGCGGCCGCCGGTTATCTCAAAGGCGCGATTATTTCCGGCGGCAAATCCAAGGTTGGTTTCACTTCGAATGAGACGCACCCACGGAAACTCAGCCGCGACCATGTCGGCCGAGCCGTCACGGGAGGCATTGTCGACCACGATCGTCTCATAGGACACGTCGCCTGCCTCGCGCTGCAAGGTAAGGAGGCATTCGCGCAGCATGTCCCGCGTGTTGAAGGATACCACGATGACGGACGCATCCGGCGAGTTGTGGGCGTCGATCTTCACTACTACCTCATCAACTCCTTCATAGGATCGTCAATGCCAAGGCGAATGAACTCCTTGCGATCCGAGATCGGCTTCCAGCCGAGACGAACTTTGGCTCGCGTGCAATCGAAGGTCGCGGCCTGACGGCGGCTTGCCCAGTCGCGATAGCTTGGCAGGCGCCTATCCGGGTGGCGCACTATGACTTTCACCATCCACTTGAACGAATCTTCGAGGTAGAACTTCAGGATGGGAGTCGCGTGACGCTGGATGCGGATACCGCCGATGCGATCAAGCTCATCCAAATAGTCTTGCGCGGTAAGACTCGGATCGGCGACGAGGTTGAACGAATCGCCGAGGACATCCGGCGCTTCGGCCGCGGCGAGCAAACCTTTGGCGACGTCCGCGACGAGTACCAAGGGCAACGGGTTGCGGCCATCGCCCCATGTCTGGCAAACCGATCCGTACCACCATCGGCCAATTCCCCAGTGCATTGGGTTGCCACCGCGGCCGATTACAATTCCAGGTCTAACTATGACCACCGGAAGTCCTTGCTCCCGGTGCATCTTGAGAAGCAAGCGCTCCGATTCAGCCTTGGCGCGGGCGTACAGGTTGCGACGTTCAATCGCCGGGTCGAGCGGGGTGCCTTCGGTAATCGCGCCAGGACCGCCGGAGTAATAAGAATCGATAGTGCCGGTGTATATGAGCCGTTTCACTCCAGCCGCCAGCGCGGCCTGCGCAATCTCACGTGTGACACCTATCTCGTAACGCTCGTAGTCGGGCCAACTCTTCACCTGAGCTCTGGCCAAATGATAAACGCAGTCGACTCCCTCCATTGCGCGGCGCAACGCGGCGGCGTCGGCGAGATCTCCGCGGATGCATTCAAGTTGGGAATCGCGCAAATCAGCCGGGAGTTTCCCGGGATTTCGCACCAGTACTCGCACGCGATGGCCCGATTCGATCAGCCGCCGGGTCAGTTCGAGCCCGATGAAACCAGTCGCGCCGAGAATGAGCGTTCTTGCATGAGGCGAGCCTGACGCATCGATAGCCGAGTGCTCGGATAACGTCGGCGGCTGCACTGTTACGGAGTCTGCGGAAGGGACATGGAAAGCCAGCCGCCCTATTTCTCTGCAGATGCGGATCACTTCCGCGCCGCGCTGACCTGCGATGCGCTCGTCGGATACTCCATTCGGTGTTGCATAGAATGCACGGAGGGCAGCGGCGATGCTCGCTCCGTAGGGGGTGCCGTTTGCGCGAAGGTGGAGTTTCGACAGCAGGTAGTTCCGTAACGTTCGCCGCGCCTGGGCGCGAGCACTTCTTGCTCCGTCGGCGACGATTGCATAGCGATCGAAGTCTTCGTCAAGGGGCCGATGACGCCGCAAGGTGTAGGTATCGCGATCGAAGTCAACGGTGGCAGATGCGAGCGAGCCGCGCGCGTGAATCGTGTATTCGCTGAAACCTGGAACGAACGAAAACCTCAGATCGATTGCCGCACGTCCTTTCGACGCACTCACCTGCCATCGCCGATAGAACTTCTGCCCGGAGGGAAGATCGACTGGATTGCCAGCCCGGGCCTCCACACCCTCCGGAACGCCCACCAAGTCCAGCATCTGAGCGACGCAGTGAGATCCTATCTCGAGCATCACGTTAGCGGGTTCACGAAGCATCCAAAGGTCGAAGGGGCCGCTGGTTACCTGCGGAAGCTCGCGATGCCAAGTAATCGTAAGGTGATCGAGCGACCCCAGTATCCCCTTCGCCAGATCGCTTCGCAGACGCTCATAGCATTCGGAGAACAAAAAGTTGTGCCCGACACCAATCCTGAGACCGCGGTCGGCGGCCAAGCGCGTCAGCGCCACAGCGTCCTCAGGATTGAGGCACATTGGCTTTTCGATGAACGCGCTCACGCCCGCGGCAAGAATTGTTTCGGCGGCCTGAAAGTGAAGGTCAGGCGGCAGCAGAACGTGCACCGCGTCGAGCCGCTCCGATGCGAGCATTGCTTCAAGTGAGCCGTATACGGCGGACACGTCAAACTTTTCTGCGAAGGACTCTGCGCGAGAGATCATTCGATCGCACACGGCCACTAGCTCGACATCCCGAATCGATGCGAGCGCCTTCGCGTGCCAGTCGGAAATATAACCGGCGCCAAGAAACGCAACTCGACGCTTGCGTGCACTTCGCGGCCTGGAGTCAGGCAAATTCCCGACAGTCTCGCGCGCGGGAGCGTAAGACGATCCAGTGGCGCGGATGTTGTCGAAATAGTTATCCATGCTGAGTCGATCAGACCATCACTCTCTCAAATCCGTAACTGATCTCTCGCACCGGAGGAGTGGCCTCGACAGTCATAAACGACGGTGCAAGCAGCAGCGCTTCACTCCAGCCGGCGATGATAAAAAGCAACGGTTGAGTTTGCGCTCCCAGCCATGCCGTCGAAATCGCAACAGCGAACAGGATAAACGAGCCCAGCAACGTGACGGCGAGCGAGGTCGCCGGTTCGTCGCGGGCATTTCGCAGGCTGAAGCCGAGTAGACGGGCCGGAACCCATAGAAGGATGAGAACCAGAGCCGCCAGCGAGTACATGCCGGAGATAAGGGCCATCAGCAGATAGTGATTGTCGATCGAGTCCATGTTCTCGATTCTTGGATAGAGACCTTGCCCGGTCTCGCTGGCGCCCCAACCCCACTGCGGACGTTCCTCGGCGACCACGATGTATTGCTCGATCATTTCGCGCCGATAAGCGGCGGACTCTCGTGCTTCGTTGCTGCCGTCAAAGCGGTCGAGGCTGACATAAGAATTTGAGGCGTAATATACGGGAACCGCGATTATTGCGGCTGCGAAGAGAGCCAGTAATGTGACATAGGTGCGTTGCCGCACCCTGACTAGCATCATGACCACGGCGGCGATGGCCGCGCCAAGCCACGGTCCGCGCGAAATGGTCATCAGACTCCCGACTACCAGAGCCAGTTCGCAAAATCGCGCCTTGCTGATAAATACCACGGGACTGCGTCCCTGCCGGTTGTAGGTGTTGCCCAGACTAAAGGACAAGAACGGAACGCTTCCGCGCCACTCACCAGTCCACTCCAACCATCGTGCAGTTCTATACGCAAAGGCCAAAATCATTCCGGCCAAAATTGGATGAGTCCAGGGGCCACTTATTCGTGCAAAACCATATCGGAAAGAGGCGCCGTTTTCGATTCCCGGAAATAATAGCGAGACAAAGTCGGTGAACGGATTCAACGTCATCCTGAATTGGTACACCGAGACAATCGCTACAAACGTGGCGAGGACTGTTATTCGCTTCGCGAGCTGAACACCGATACGCTCACGTACGATCAGACCTTTGGCGACAATGTAGGGCAGAATGACCGTGGTAAGCATGCTGATCGCCAAGTGTTGAGCAAGCCAATACTCGGTGTCCATGTATTCAGAGAACGCTACAAGCGCGGCGAAAGCTAAAACCAGGAGATCAGTGACACTCCACTCCCAATTCTTTCCGTCTTTCCAAAGGTAGAACGCCGCGATCGGAATGATTGCACTTTCAGCGAAATTGAGCTGACCCGAGATAGGCATCCGGCATTCATCCGGCAGGAGTAGCAGCACCGGTAGATATATGTTCAGGAATGCGAACGCGGGTCCCCGCTCGAGGCATGCGATGAGAGCGATCAGCCCCCCCAGTCCAGCCAACATCGAGAAATCAATTGACACTGTCAGCTCTCGCGGGAGTGGCTAATCTAACTACCAGGATCGTACGTCTATAACCGGAGGTCAGTAGCGTTGTCCGAGCGGAATCACTTGCCGGCCACGCCATAGGACCGGGATGCGGCGGGTGAGTCCGAAGTGTCGAGTTCCAGATCGAATGGATATTCGCCGTTACCATTACGCTGTCCGTTGCCGCAGATGATCGCTCCCACAACGGGCGGAGCGCATCTCTCCAATTCGCGGACTGCCGCGGCAACGTCAGAGGCGTTGTCGTAGCCGGCACGAGCGACCAGTATCGCGCCCGCGGGCATTTGGATGATCGCCGCCGTATCCGCCGATGACAGCAGCGGCGGTGCGGCAAGAAGCACTATGTCATGATCGCCCAGAGCGCGGTCGACGCTTTCGCGAATATAGCCGAAGGTGCGGGCGACACCATTCTTGTGCGCACGCTGCAAGCTCCCGTCGCCCGCGGTTTGGGGAACCGATTGGCCTCTGCTGTCGAGCGCGACTGTATTCGCAACTCGCGGGATGAGCCGCTTCGTTTCGCGCGTAGAGACGCCGACGACTCCTTGCACCGATGCCGGCGGCTTAAGATGACGGCCATTCGACCTGGTCAAGCTGGCTTCAATCGCGAGCGTGCGAACACCAAGATCGCCAAGCTCGTCGGCGAGCGCCAGGGCAAGATATGTGTTTGCGCCCTTCCCAACCGACGTGAGCACATAGCTGCGGATTCCCGAGGTACGCCACTCGCGCATGATACCCAGCGCAATGCGGCGCAGTGCTTCCTGACCGGTGCCGTTCGAACCCAACGCGACTCCGAGCGGCGGGAACCCAAGTATCCCTTCAAACTCGTCGGGGGTTTTGAGTCTGCTATCGGTCAGATCGATGGCAGTGGGTACCGCGACTCCCAGCGCGAGAGCGGTCATCGCGAATAGAAGAAAAATCAATCTCCGACGACTCTTCTGCGGTGCGTCGGGCACCATCGCAGCCGACTCAAGCGCGACAACCCCAGGCGCCTGGGTCTTCATCCGCAGCAGACTCATGCGTTCCTGAAGGTCCTGCAAGTCCTTCTGCTCGCGATCGAGTCGCTCGTGGATGTTGACTGCCTGGCTGTACTTGGTGCCGAAGGTCGCCGCGGTCGCTTTGACTTCCTGCTGTTCTTTTTCGATTCCCTTCTCGGAAGCTTCCATCTGCTCGAGATTTGACTCAGCCTCCGATATGTCGACGCTGGTAGCCGCCTTCTCGCTGTCGCTCAACATCGAGCGCGCGCGATCGAGCGTAGCCTGATCGAGCTTCGCCAGCTCCTTGTTGGTGGTAGCGATTTCCGCCTCCAGCGCCATGCGTCCCGGATGGTTGGGACCGAGTCCGCTGAGTTCGACCGACGCTTCCTCGCGCTTTTCGATGAGTTGCTGCCTGGCACTCGTAGTGTCGGTGCCGGCGGCCGCCGCAGCCTGCGCCTTGGCTTCAACGTCCGCATCCTGGATTCGCTCTCGATGCGACTTGACAGCGTCGAGGTGAGCCTGCGCCTGCAACACACTTCGGCGGGCATGAGCAAGGGCGGCATTGGTGTCGGCAATCATCTTGTCATAAGGATTCACCAACTCGCCCGAGACGCTCGAAACTCCCAACTCCTGGATCAGTCCTGAATATTGCTGCTGATCGTTTGCGATGTTCTGCTTCAATTCCGACTGCCGCGATGTAAGTAGTTGAAATCCTACGTCGGCGCCGTCCAACTCACGCTTGGCGGTTCGGGAAAGGTAGGACTTGGCGACCGCGTTCACGATCTCGTCGAGGCCCTCGGGACTGCCGCCACTCAGTTCGATCCTGACCAGGTAGCTATCGGCAATCGGCTGCACTTTGAGCGCTGCCATCAGGCGCTCAGCCGCGTGGCGATCGCCTTCATCCGGCTGTTGCCAGAGCGATCGCCTCGCCCCAAGCAAATCGAGCGCGCCGCTGACGGTCGCATAGTTGTTTATTTCGAATACCTGCTCCTGCACGAAATCGCGGTAGTCGGCATTCGAGCTGAAGCGAGATTCTTCGCCCGCCAGCGAAGCAGGAACCACCGGCGAGACCCGAATAGTCACTTCAGCAACGTAGTTGCGGCCATAGAGGATCGCGACCACCAGTCCGAGCAGCAGCACACCGGCGACTATCGCCGCCGTCAAGCGCTTATGTGCCTTAACACTGGCCAACGGCGCCGCGGTCCGATTCACCACTACCCAGGACGACGAGGCCGGCCGCGCGACGGCACCGTATTGATTTATGGACTGAGGCATAAATTTTTGGCGCAGTTGCGCTAACTACATAAGCGCGGCTCCAAACAGCGCCATTGTCGTGAGCGGGTTCAACTGTTGCAGGACATAGCCGACACTCGCGATTCCACTCTTGGGCACGTACACGATATCTCCCGGCTGGAGATCGGCATTGGATCCGCCCTGTTTGACCAAAGTTTCCAGGTCGATGACCTGTTCCGAGTTCTTGCGGGCCAGCACGATTTTTCCTTGCTGTGCGTTATCGTTAGGCCCGCCCGCTCGAGCAAGCGCCTCGAGGAATGACATGTTCGCAGTCAGCGGATACGGACCCGGATTCTTGACCTGTCCCATCACATAAACCAGTTCGTCGTCGGGATCAGGCACATACACCAGATCGTTTCTGTGCAAGGGAATGTTGAGCGAAACGTCATTGCCCTTCAGCAGCGGGCGCAGATCGACCCACATGATGCTGTCCCTTCCGCGGATGATGGCGCATCGCACCGGCATCGCGGCCGTATCTTCTTTCCCGGGCGCAGCTCCAGCCATCGCGAGCGCTTCGAGCAGCGTTGGCTGTGAGGCAAAGATCAGCACTCCCTGATGCGCCACATGCCCGAGAACCGTTACCTGGTTGCTGTTGTAGCTGTCGACCGTGACCGATGCCGCGGTATTCAGATAGTCCTCTCGAAGAGCCGAGGTGAGTTTGGTGCCGGCGGCATCGGCTGAGAGACCAGCCACTCTGAACGAACCCACAAACGGCAACTGGACTTCGCCGTCGGGACCGATCGTGCGCTTGCCTGAAAGTTCAGGATGACCCCAGACAGTGACCGTGACTACGTCACCGGAGCCGAGGATATATTTGCCGGCTGGAGGCTGAATCTGCGGAAGTTCATCGTCGAGCGCGCGCGTCCCGAAGCGCTCGGGTTCGCTTGCTGGCGCCACCGGCAGCGCGTCCGGTTTCGCTGTATTCAGGCTGATCGAATGCTGGAGCGATTGAGCGTCCGGCGTGCTCGAGCACCCAATGAAGAGCGCGGCCATGATAACGGCCATCAGGCCCACCAGGGGCCGTTGCAAATTACGATTTCCTTCAGAAACGATCATCTATTCGCCTTGAGCACCGCTCAGAGCAGTATTGGACGCTATTATTTCGATGACCCGGTTTTCGAGCAGTGATGAGGGACCGTTTCGATGCCTTTTCGGGATAGTTTTGACCTGTCGAGCGCCTTTCCGGTCTAAATCGAAAGCTCCGAACCCGACTCGACGTTTCTTTTTATGCCTCTCGCATATGCTCTCTCGAATCGCCCCTCAGATTCCGATCAGATTCACCGCGATTTCGCCGTCGAGCGTGCTGCTGCACATCAATAGCCGACGGGATTTGCGACAAGACTGAGAGTCTATTTCTTCACTCCGGTCAGCCATGCTTTTCCGGAGCGGATCGATAAAAGAGTGCGCGCATACAAAGAAGCCATAGCCGCAGAGGAGCAAGTGCGGGACGCCGATTTTCAGCCTGCCGACGCCCTCGCACTGGTTCACGACGACCGGTCTGCGCCCGCTCCGATTACTTCGCGCCGGATGTTTGCCGGCACGATGAGCACCCTGTTCACCCGCATATTCGGGCTGTCGCTCGGATTTTTTCTGACTCCACTGGTCATCCACTCGATCGGGATCGAAGCCTACGGCCTTTGGGCGATCGTTGGCTCCGCTGTGAACTATTTCGCTCTGCTCGACTGTGGCGTCGGCTCGAGCTTCATCAAATACCTTGCGGAATTTCTCGAGCGGCGCGAGCACGATCAGGTGCGCCAGGTGATGACCTTCGGCCTTTTGTTCTATCTGGCAATCGGTCTGCTGATTCTCCCGATGCTCTGGTTCCTCGCTCCGCACATCGTGAGCTATCTGAAACTTGATCCGCGTTACACCGCCACTGCGTGCGATCTGCTGATGCTGGCGGTCGGCTACTTCGTCATCTCCAATGCGTTCGGAATCTTCGGCGCGTTCATAATCGCGATGCAGCGCACCGAACTGGCCGGCATCATCGACACCTGCTACCAGGTCATCTATGCCGTCGCGTTGGTCCTGTTGCTCCATCTTCACTACGGCGTCTACGCCCTTCCCTACGCGATCTTCTGCGCGCTGGGGTGCTCGACCCTGATCCGTATCGGCTATGTCTACCGGGTGTTCGGCAACCCATGGAGCAATTTCTTTCGACTCGAACGCGAACTGGTGAAGCGGGTTTTCAAGTTCGGATTTTGGATGCAGATAAACGCGCTGACCGCCGTCATCAATCTTGAGACCGACCGCATAATCCTCGGCACCTTCGTGAGCGTAGTCAGCGCCGGCTATTACGAATTGGGCAATAAGCTCGCCGCTCTCGCCAGGATCCTGCCGGCCACCTTGCTGGCGCCGCTGCTACCGGCCGCCTCCGCTTTCGACGGACGCCAGGACGGAACCCAGCTCGATCGGATGTACGTGAGGGGTACGCGCTACCTGGCGCTCACGACCTTTGTCCTTTCCGGCTTTCTAATCGGCGCCGGCCCCCAGATACTCCAGGTGTGGATGGGCCGCACTTATCCGTATGTAACCATCGTGATGGCAGCGCTGCTGGTGTCGTTCGCTGTCAACAACATGACCGGCGTCGGCACCACGATCGTCCGCGCGACAGCTCAGCCCTATTATGAGACCTACTACGCAGTCGTCGGCGCTGTCATAAATATAGCGGCCACCCTGGTGCTGACTCCTATCTTCGGCCTGATGGGCGTGGTGATGGGTACGGTTATCGGCCAAGTTTGCGGCTCGGTCTATTTCCTATGGCTCTTCCATCGCCTTCGCGGACTCGACTGGCAATCGACGATGATCGAATGGCTCTGGCGCCTGACGCTGGGAACGGTGTCGGCCTCACTGATTCTGTGGGCCGCTTGCCGCATAATTCCGCCGGTATGGTTCGCAACGCGCTTGCAGGGTGTCGCAAGCGTCGGTCTTCTCGGCGCCGCATATGTTCTCGTTTCGTTCGTATGCCTGTGGATCCTGGGTTTCTGGAGTGCCGACGACCTCGCGTTGATCGATCAGCTAAGACCGCAACTAGCGCCGGGGCAGGCAGCCAGGTTCAAGGCGGCGAGGCCCTAGCATGCGCGTCACGTTTGTACATCCGATGCACGCTATGCTCCCGGGCGGCGGCGGCAAAGTTGTGCACGAGTACGCCAACTACCTCGCGCGCCGCGGCCACACCGTCAACATAGTATTTCCGTGTCCCAGCGAGGTTGACGCCGATCTCAAGACTCTGCGCTATCGGGCGCGCGAGCGCGGAGACTGGTGGAAAGCGCGGACGTCAGCGACGGTCCGGCGGCTTATGGGCAAGTCTGCGCTTCGATGGATGCCACTCGATCCTCGAATCGACCTCTATTTCGTGCCGAGCCTCGATTCGCGCCTCATTCCCGACGCCGACGCGATTTTTGCGACCTACTGGCAGACGGCCGAGGCTATAGAGAACTATCCTTCCAGCAAGGGTACGAAGTTCTATCTAATACAGCACTATGAAACCTGGGCTGGACCGAAAGACCGCGTCGATAAGACCTGGCTGGCGCCTTTTTACAAGGTGGTAGTCTCCCGATGGCTATACGAAGTCGGAGAATCGCTTGGCGCGGGGAATATGCGCTACATCACGAACGCCCTGGATCATGACCACTTCCGAGTTTTGGAACCCGGGCAGCCACGAGAGTTATCAGTACTTTCGATGCACCAGCAGTCTCCATGGAAAGGAGCCAACAACGTCCTGGCCATCTTCGCGCGCCTTCATGAGCGGTACCCGAATTTGCGCATGACCATGTTCGGGCTCGACGTACGTCCTCGGCAGATTCCATCCTTTATCGACTACGTGCGCAATCCGCGGGCTGAACACTTGCGAGATCTCTATAACACTCACCGCATTTACGTCGGGGCGAGCCGCGAAGAAGGATGGGGCCTGCCGCCCGCGGAAGCAATGGCCTGCGGATGCGTATTTGTCGGCACCGACATCGGTGGGTTCCGCGAGTACGCAATTGACGGGTGCACGGCGTTACTCAGCGCGCCTGGCGACCGCGACGCGATGTTCGACAACCTCTGTCGCGCTATCGAAAGCCCCGCCCTGCTGAACCGCTTGCAAACAACTGGGACAGAGCACATTCGCCAATTCACCTGGGATAAATCCGGGGAAAAACTCGAGGCCTATCTACGCGACGTTCTCGATACTGATCGAGCTTCGGATTTCCAGTCGCGATCAGGAATGGGCAGCTTAGCCTGACTCGCACCCGCTCGGTGCAATCGGAAATTGGCTACGTATTTTACTAAACGCGCTGTTTTTCTCCTGACTTTTTCCTCGTCGCTTTTTATCCTGGCGATAGTCGCCCACGTGAATGGCGGCATCAGGCATCTGTTATTCAGATCGTTCGCCACCACCAGAACCGCACTAGCCTCGATGGAATCATCTTCGGTGACTCGCTCGCCGAAAGGCGATTACGCAGCGGTGCGCGAGACCGCGGCCATGGCCAACGCGATGCGGATCGGGCTCAACATGGATGCGCAAAGTCAGTACGACAGCCGGGCCTATCTTATGAACTACCTGGACAATCCTGGCTTTGAACAAGGCATGGTCGGACACATCATCGTGGTCGGCCCGAATCCTTCGTCTTCGAGTTTCACCGACAAGAACGACAGCTACAACGCAGTCGGCACCGGCTTTTGGAATGGCGTTGCCGCTTCGGTTAGAAGCGGATCGTCCGCGGGTAGCCCTTTCACAGTAGCCAGCTACGCGGCCGGCGGAATCTATACTTGCAAATGCCCCACTCTTTCGGCCGGAGACCTGATAGCTATAAAAACCAGTAATCCTTCGCTAGGCTACGTCCGCGGTCATACTTTACCGGGTAACTGGGTAATCAACAATTCAGACTCGGGAATAACACTATCTACAGCGCAGCACTACGCCGGCGCTTCGTCGGTCCTCTTCAACGTCCACGACGGCGGCAGGCATTCCATCGAGTTCGGAATGGATAGCGGGGGATCCTCAATCGGCACTTGCTCCAAGGATTCAGAGACCCTATGTCAGAACAGTACGGATTGCGGCATCGGTACGTGCAAGAAGGCTCCCACCTACCCTTTTCACCCGGTCGCCGGACCTATGTCGATGTCGCTTTACGCTTTGGCGTCGGGAACTGCTGGTACTCCGACCATAAAGTTGACTCTCTCGAGAAGCGATAGCTCCTGGAGATCGCTTAGTCATAGCTTTGATCTGACTCCCGACGGCAAATGGCATCAATATACCTATCAATTCACCGGCGCGGACACGTCGAAAGATGCCGGCATGCTCATCTTCGCAATTGATGCGCAGAATAGTACGGCGGGCGCCGACGCGAGGATCTACATCGACAATGCGTTCCTCGGACCGGCTTCTGGAGCGGCCGGGAGCTTTCGTGGGGAGGTTCTGACGACCCTGAAGACGCTGAATCCGGGAACCTTGCGTTATATGATACCGCAGACCCTGACGCAGTCCGATGACTACTTCGAGGGAAGTGATTATGAGAAGGGCCCATCGAACGACTACTCGGTAGGCGCTAACTTCACCTGGTATTTCAGCCTGAGAGATATGTACGCGATCGCGGGTGCAATTGGCGCGAACCCATGGGTTTCGATTCCGGATGTATTCAGCGATGCGGATACCAATTCTTTTGCCGCGAACCTTTGCACTGCGTTCTCTAACAACCGCTTCAGCCGAGCCTTAGTGGAGCAAAGCAACGAGGATTGGGTAAGCGGCAGCCATACCGCCGGCGGGAGTGAGACTGTCCAATATGGCCAGCTGGCGAACCGTAACTTCGGGCTGATCAAGTCTTACATGAAGAGCAAATGCCCCAGTTACGCCGGTGATGTCTATTTCGTCGTCAACGGGCAGGAGGCCAACGGCGGCGTGCTCGCCAACACCAGCGCGCAGATCCCGACTGACGATCCGCATTATGGTGGCGACATCGCCGACTATGTCCCGTCGGCGGACGAACAGAATACGGGACAGACGCTGGATCAATACGCGGCGTTGGGTTTCAAGAACTCGCTGAACCAATTCACCAGCGGCATCGAAAATAACCCTTTCACCAACACCGTGCCGGGAAACATCGGAAATCTGTGCGGCGGCAAGCTCTCGGGATGCCGGCAGTTTCTAGCGATTTACGAGAATGGCAGCAGCAATCAATGCGGCACAGCAACTCCTATGGAGGCATACGAAATGTCTGCGGGATGGATGGCCGCGGGCTTCAACGGTCAGAACTGGATACTGGGATTCAGCGCGGGATCGAGCGGGATCAATTCAGGCACGCTGTATCCGATGCTGGCACAGAACACATTCAACTTCGCTCAACTCGACTATACGACTCCTGGCGCAGGATGTCCGAGCGGCCATGGGACGACCGCGGCATTGTGGGGTGTGGTCCACGATCTCGATTCGGCCTTCGGTGCTCCTTTCCCGCATATCCGGCCTATAGGTTGGGCAATGGCGCTGGCAAATCGCGCCATAACTGCTGCCTACTATCCTATGGATACGTCGAACTTCACCGGAGTCTACGGCGCGGCGTTCAAGTTGGGCAACAACTGGAGTGCGTTGCTGAGCAATTCCAACAATCGAAAAGTTACGATTCAGGTTATCTTTCCGCGGGGTAAGCTGCCGACGGTTGGAGAAACCATCCTGTACTCCCGGACGATCGCCGACAACAACGAGAACAGCAATTCCGTCAAGATCGGCCCTCTGGTGGGCGGCATAAACACCGCCGGCCAGACGGTAAGTGTTACCCTGCCACCACTAAGCTTGGTGGCTTTGGAACGATAGTTACCTCAACCGATCGCGCGGTTTGAGGCTTGACGATCGACTATCTGGCTGATGCGACTCAACTCCGCATCGAGCAGCGGCGCCTGCACATCCAGTACGCGAACAATCTCCTTGAAGCGCCAGCGCCAATCGAGACGCTCGAGCGACTTCAGATAGTTCACCCGCGCCCGCATCGGCGTCCATTCGCGAGATGCGCGAGCAATCACTTCGAGTCCCTCGGCGCGGCTCACCGTTCCGAGATCGAGCGTTGCCTCGTCCCACAAGAGCGACTGAACGGACTCGCTGCGTGGCGGAACTCCGGCTACCGTGGCGCCCGCGCCAAGAGCATCGGTCCAACGCCCGGTAATGTATTCGCGCTTTGGATGCGTATAGTCGCTCGCGGAGACACGATTGGAGAAGGCCAGTACGTACCGTGTATTGCTCAGAATTCGCATCAGCGAACGCTCATTGTCCGTCGCGTCATCGAAGGTCGGCGGACGACCTTGAAAAAGCAAACCTCGCAGCTCGCACTCAATTGCACTCGAACGGTCGTCCTCCCATTCCGGCGGTTGCCGTCCGAACCGAAGCAAATCGAAGCGACGTTGCGGATTCTCTGATCCCAGCCGCAACACATCGCTTCCCCATGGAAGCCATCGCACCGGAGCCGGGATCATGCTGGCCCACGCAGCCATGTCTTCCTTCTCGGTGACGAACACGTGGTCAAATACGCCGGCCTTGCGGGCGAACCGCGGGATTGCATCGGTCCAGAATGAGTCGAACACCCAGGCGACCAGTTGGGCGCACCTGTTTCGCCAGTTCTTGACTTGCAATATCGAGGAGAGTGCTGACGGCCCCGGACATATCAGCAAGCAGGGTGCGCCCCGCTTTTTCCGCGAGAGCAATCCGTCCAGCTTTTCAATCAAGGTGAGAGATCTGGACGGTACTACGACCAGTTCTCCGCCCATCAGCTCTGCCGCGAGCCGTGCCATGTGATGCACGGGATGGTATCCAGGCGAACCCGGATCCACGTAAACGATTTGAATCGGGGCTTCCATTCAATTCCGGATTCTCAAACCCGTCCGAGCATTCTCATGCAGGAATTGCCGCACTCGTCACCATTAAACAACTCTTAATGCCAGTCCAGACATCGAGCTGGACCTTTGCGCTATTCCAGACGGTCGACTAACGCTCTTCCGTTACTTTTCGATTTCGACTTCGGGAACACTCTGAAATGTTGGCCGTATCTTTTGCAAGAGAGTCGATCGGTATGTCGCGCGGGTTGCTGGCAGACGGCGTCGCCGCGCTCGTCTGGAACGGCGGAACGTTGTTTAACCCTGAGCGGTTTGACCTGCAAATGGCGGTATTTCGAAGGCGCTGGAGCTCGAGAAAGACTCCGGTTCTTCGTGACTGGTTCCTTCCTGAACCGCGTTAATCCTTACTTGCTCATCGCATCAACCCGCTAACCGCGGGAAGCGCGGCAAGCGGCGCCCGACTACCTCGGCACAAAAGGCGAACAGGAAACTTCGAGAGCGCGGTGATTTCAATTCCAATAAAACCCGGAATACTGCTGAGTTCGGGCTTTCTCGTGGCGGCTCACTTCTTCGCAGGAGTCCGATGGAATGACCTTGCCGATAATACTGCCGATGGCGATGGCGTCGTTTGCCGCCAGCTCGGTCGCGTCGCGAAGCTTACGGACTTCGGTCTTCGCAAGAACAAACCGCTGCGACAGCAATGCCTCGATAGTCGGCGCGAATTCCTACGAAGACCTATGTGACAGGATAGGGAAGAGACGATCCTCGTGCGCCCGTCGGGATATCTGTTCACCGGTTCCGACGGCGAATTGCTCTTCAGGAACAAGAACGGTGAGGTTGATCCCTCGACGGTCGACCACGCGCTCGACTCTAACGTTATCGACGACGTGCTGATGGTCGAACTTCCGGCGGGCCTTGACCCGGACGACATCCTGTATTCCTCTTCGATCAGGGGCAAGACTTTCCGCGCGCTTATGAGAACTCCGCTCGCTCCCGCCGGACGCTATCGTACGCAGGCGCTGGGAGCAGGCGGATTTCTGCTGACGCACGAGATCGGTGCCGGTCGGAGAAATGCCTCTGGCGATCAAACGGCTGATGGATATCATTGGCTCGGCGTCGGCCTGGTTTTCTGCGCAGTCGCTTACTTAATTTTCGCGCGCCGAATCAAGCGTGAGACTCACGGCTCAGTAATCTTTCGTCAGACCCGCGTCGGACGAAACGGGCGTCTCTTCACGCTCTACAAATTCCGCACGATGGAGGTGAATGCGGAAGAAGATGCACGAAGAATTGCTCGAGCAGAACGAGATGAAGGGGCATATCTTTAAAATCCGGCACGATCCCCGAATCACGCCGCTAGGCCGCACGCTGCGCAAGCCTGTACATAGACGAACTTCCGCAGTTCTGGAATGTGTTCAAGGGCGAGATGAGTCTCGTCGGCACTCGGCCGCCCACGCCTTCGGAGGTTGCGTGCTATGAGCCGCATCATCAACGACGCCTGAGCATGAAGCCCGGCGTCACTGGTTTGTGGCAGCTCTACGGTAATGACGAAGTCACTGACTTCGAAGAAGTCGTCGGAATTGGATTGCAGGTACATTGACACGTGGTCCATCTTGCAGGATTGCAGGATCATCTTCAGAACGGTTCTTCGAGTCGCTCGGGGCGGGGGCTACTAGCCTGGGGAGAATTTCCTCAGTCTGGCATAAAATGCAGACTATACATTGTAACAGGTGGCGCGGGCTTCATAGGATCTAACTTCGTGCGCCTTGCGCTCAGCAAGAGAGATTGGCGCGTAGTCGTAATCGACAAACTGACCTACGCGGGCAGTCATTTGAATTTGCGCGAAGTCGCCGGCGATCCTCGTTATTCGTTCATTCATGCCGATATCGCCGACCAGTCGGCGGTCGGCGGAGGCGCTTGAGCGATGGCAGCCCGACATGATCGTGAATTTCGCCGCCGAAACGCACGTCGATCGTTCGATCGACGGTCCGCGCGGCTTTCTGATGGCGAATGTCATCGGCACCTTCGAATTGCTCGAGGCGGCCCGACATTACTGGTCCCGGCTGGCACCGTCTCGACAGCGCGAATTCCGATTTCTGCAGATCTCCACCGACGAGGTTTTCGGATCGCTGGGCGAGACCGGATTCTTCAGCGAAGATTCACGTTACGCGCCGAATTCTCCCTATGCCGCTTCGAAAGCGTCGGCGGACCACCTGGTGCGTTCGTATCACAAAACTTTCGGGCTGCCTACTTTGATCTCTCACTGTTCCAATAACTACGGATTCAATCAGTATCCGGAAAAGCTGATTCCTCTCACGATTTCAAAGGCGACTGGAGGCCGAGTCCATTCCGATTTATGGCGACGGTCAGAATGTCCGCGACTGGCTGTTCGTCGGTGACCACTGCGAAGCGATCCTGGCAATTCTGGCTCGCGGCCGGGTCGGCGAGCAATACAATGTCGGAGGAAGATGCGAGCGCACCAACCTCGAAGTCGTCACCGAAGTCTGCGCTGCGCTCGAAGAGCTTCAGCCTGCTGATAGCAATGCCGCTCTGCATCGCTAACGGATGCAAGTCCTATCGCGACTTGATCAAGCTCGTGCCCGACCGGCCCGGCCACGATCGCAGATACGCAATTGATTGTTCACGAATAGAACGAGAACTCGCTTGGAGCAGCCGTATAAGCTTCGAAATGGGCCTTAGCGTAACTGTCCGATGGTACTTGCTCAATCGCAGCTTGGTGCCAGGCGGTCAAGCAAGGCCGTTACGACGGCAGGCGGCTCGGCCTCGCGGTGAACGCGCCGCGAGCAAAGACAGATTTCGTCCAGGACCAACTAGCGCTGAGCAACCGCGCTGCGTACTCCGTCAATGACCACTTACCCTCGATACCGACACTCAACTGCACAATAACCGCGTCCAGCCATCGTGGAAGGGAATCGTGCTGGCAGGAGGTTCCGGCACTCGGCTTTATCCCGTTACCCGAGCGATTTCGAAGCAACTCGCCCCGGTTTACGACAAACCCATGATCTACTATCCGCTGGCCACACTTATGATGGCGGGCATTCGCGATATCCTGATCATAAACACTCCGCACGAGCAGGAATGTTTCAAGCGTCTGCTGGGTGACGGCGCGGAATGGGGAGTTCGTTTCGAATACGCGGTGCAGGCGAAACCCGAAGGAATTGCTCAGGCGTTTCTTATCGCCAGGCAATTTGCGGGCGACGCAAATGTCGCCCTGGCGCTCGGCGACAATATTTTCTACGGTCACGGGCTGCCGCGATCTGCTGCACAAAGCTGCCGCCCGCCGCAAAGGGGCTACCATCTTCGGCTATTGGGTTAAGGATCCGGAACGCTATGGCGTCGTCGAATTCGACTCAGCCGGAAAACCGATCAGGTCTCGAGGAAAAGCCGGAACGGCCGAAGTCTTCCTACGCGATAACCGGCCTGTATTTCTATGACAATCGCGTGTTCGAACTCGCGGCCGGCCTCAAGCCCTCGTCGCGCGGCGAATTGGAGATCACCGATCTGAATCGCAAGTACCTGCGCTCGGGCAATCTGCACGTCGAGAAGATGGGTCGCGGTATAGCTTGGCTCGATACCGGCACCCACGACGCACTCATGCAGGCTGCAAGTTTCATTCAGGCAATCGAGGAGCGGCAAGGCCTGCAAGTGGCGTGTCTTGAGGAAATTGCCTGGCGCATGGGATACATCGGGCGGAGCGATGTTATTCGCATGGCCGATTCGATGGCTAACAGCAGGTATGGACAGTATCTGCGTCGCATTCTTGAGCAGGACTCCTAGTACAAGATGAACTTCATTCCTACAGCTCTGAGGGAAGTTATAGTCGTCGAGCCCGACGTGTTTCGCGACAACCGCGGATATTTCGTGGAGACCTTTCGCCGCAACAAGTACCTGCGCGGCGGAATTGACTGCGAGTTCGTGCAGGATAACCAGTCTCGCTCGACGCGTAATACGATTCGCGGTTTGCACGCTCAACGGCTGCATCCGCAGGGAAAGCTGGTGCGCGTCTTGACCGGCGCGATCCTCGACGTAGTCGTTGACATCCGACGCGGCTCGCCGAGTTATCTGAAGTGGATTTCAGTCGAGTTGTCGGCCGACAACTTTCGCCAGATCTACGTCCCGCCCGGTTTCGCGCACGGAATCTGCATCACCAGCGAGTTCGCCGAAATCGAGTACAAGTGCACTGATTACTACGATCCGTACGACGAGCTGCGCATCGCCTGGAACGATCCGGCTATAGGGATACGGTGGCCTGTTGCTAACCCTATTCTCTCGGATAAAGACCGCGAGGCGCCGACGCTAGCCGACCAGATAGGTCTCCTGCCGTGCCATTCGGAGGCATCGCTATGAGAATTCTAATAGCAGGCGCGGCTGGGCAACTAGGTTCCTGCCTAAGGAACTCGCTGAGGGGTCGCGATCTGATTCCACTGAATCACTCTGACCTCGACATAACTCTACCAGACCAGATTCGTCAGGTATTCGCGCGTGTGTCACCGGATCTGGTCATAAATACCGCCGCCTTCAACGACGTGGATGGAGCCGAGTCGCGTCGCAAAGAAGCATACGCCGTGAATGGTTGCGGCCCGCGCAATCTTGCGTTTGCGGCCGCTGACCTCGGCATTCCAATCGTTCACGTCTCGACGGACTTTGTGTTTGACGGTGCGCTGAAGCGGCCGTACAACGAGAATGATCGGACGAATCCATTGTCACTCTATGGTGCCAGCAAGCTCGCCGGCGAGAGAGCGGTACAAACATACAACCCGCGGCATTATATCGTTCGTACAGCATGGCTCTACTGGGAGTTAGGCAAAAGTTTTCTAACTTCGATGTGCGCGAACGCGTCGAGGCCCGAGCTTCGTGCGACGGACGATCAAATCGGTTCGCCAACCTATGTGCCTCATCTCGCTGACGCAATTGCGCGCTTGATCGAAACTGAAGCGTTCGGGACCTACCATATGGCAGGGAGCGGCGGAGCCTCTCGATGGCAGTTCGTGACCGAGACCTTTCGCCGCCTGGGTATCGCGACTCCCGTGCGCCCCGTGTCTCATCGCGAATTCCCCAGCGCGGCCAATCGTCCTACCTACAGCGTTCTGACTACTATCCAGCATCCGCGCATAACATTACCTCCATGGCAGGAAGGCGTAGCGGAATTCGCAAGCCGCTTCGCGATGTATACTGACGAAGCCGCTCCTCAACACTAATGGCGACCTCTGCGCATCTGAATGGCCATGCAAATGGCGCCTCTCATTCCAACGGAGTCGTGCATCGGCCTCGCGATCCCATTCGAATCGCATACCTGGTGAGCACCTATCCGGCGGTGTCGCACACGTTCATTCTGCGGGAAGTTCAAAGACTGCGCTCCACGAATTTCGAAATTCACACAGCTTCGATCAATCCGCCCGATCGCGCCACCGGCGCGATGACCGTCGAAGAGCGGGCCGAAGCTGACGCAACCTTCTACGTCAAGCGCGAAGGTATTCGCGGCGCGATAGTCGCCCACTCGGCGGCCATTCTGAATTCGCCCCGGTCTTATCTCAAGGGTCTGTCGTTCGCGCTGAAACTCGCCGGCACCGATCCGCGGCGGCTGCTGCTCTTCATCTGCTATTTTGTCGAAGCAATTATACTCGGGCGCTGGATGCAGTCGCGCGGACTTCGCCACCTGCATGTCCATTTCGCGAACGCGGCATCAACTGTGGGGCTGATAGCCAGCCGCACTTTCCCGATAGAGTTTTCCATGACCGTTCACGGCCCCAACGAGTTCTATGACTCATTCGGCCTCAATCTCCCCGAGAAGATGGCCGGGGCATCGTTCGCGTGCTGCATAGGACAGTTCGCACGTAGCCAGCTGATGAGGCTGTCGCCGCCTTTGGAGTGGGGCAAGTTCGAAATTGGACCGCTGGGAGTGGATCCCCAGTTGTTCAAGCCGGGTCCTTTTCGATCTTCGCCGCACACCTTCGAGATTCTTTGCGTTGGAAGGCTGGTACCCGACAAAGGCCAATACATCCTTCTCGCCGCCATCAATCGTCTGGTCAAGTCCTATCCGAATATTCGGCTGAGGCTGGTTGGCGACGGACCAGACCGGGACGGTCTCGCGCTCATGATCGCCGGCAACGGACTCAGTGAGCACGTGACCCTCGAAGGAAGCGTCAATCAGGATGGCATTCGCGATTACTACCGCCAGGCCGACATTTTCGTACTGGCGAGCTTCGCCGAGGGAGTACCGGTGGTCCTGATGGAAGCTATGGCGATGGAGATACCCTGCATCAGCACCTTTGTCGCCGGTATTCCCGAACTCATCCGCAACGGTATCGACGGCATCCTGGTTTCCCCGTCGGACGATTGTGAGCTGGCCGGCGCGATACAGCAGCTGGTCGACAATCCCGGCCTGCGCCGCCGTCTTGGTGCGGCAGGCCGTGCGCGGGTGATTGAAAGATACGATCTCGATCGCAATGTCGCGCACCTGGCCAGGATTTTCGCCGATCGTATCGGAGGGCACCGAACGCAGCGGCAAAGCCTCGCGGGATTGGCTTCCTCATCTCTCGTGCAGCCGCTTAGCTGATGATTCATTCGCAACTCATGATCGTGTGCGGGTGCCTGGTCCTGCTCACTCTGCCGGGTACCATTGAACTCGCGCTCGTCACCTTCGCGGGAATCTTGCCGCCGTCGGATCGCAGTCTTAAACGCATCGCGACGAAGATCGCCAAACTTGCAATCGCGATTCCCGCCCATGACGAAGCTGGCGCGATTGTGCGATGTGTTCGCAGTGTTGCCGCCTGTGCGGTTCCCGATTCGATCGAAATTCAAATCGTCGTCGTGGCCGACAATTGCACCGACACGACCGCCGACCTCGCTCGAGCGTCGGGCGCGCGGGTTCTTGTTCGTTCCGATCCCACGCACCGAGGTAAAGGTTTCGCGCTCAAATTTGCCTTTGAGGCTCTGCTGATTGAAGGCTTCGACGCAATCCTGGTTGTCGATGCCGACAGTATCGTCGACTCAAACTTCCTGACCGAATCGGTTCGCCTCTTCAGAGCGGGCGCCGACGGAGTGCAGTCTCGATATGTCGTGCTGAATTCCGCCGCCTCACTGCGCACGCGACTGATGAACATCGCGTTCATGGCGTTCAATGTATTGCGCGCGCGCGGACGCGAACGTCTCGGTCTTTCCGCGGGGATTTGCGGCAACGGCTTCGGCTTGAGCCGGGCCACCCTGGAAGCGGTGCCCCTACAATCTGAATCGCTGGTCGAGGACCTCGACTATCACCTCAGGCTGGTCGAGGCAGGTCGAAGGATCGTCTTCGCCGATTGCACCCGCGTTCGTGGCGAAATGCCGACAGGCGCACGCGCCGCCTCGACCCAGAGGGCGCGATGGGAGGGCGGGCGGCTGCGGACCGCGATCGACAATCTGCCGCGCCTTGCCGGCTCGATTTTCGAGAAGCCGAGGCTGATCGAGCCGGTTCTCGATCTGCTCCTGATGCCGTTGGCGTTTCATGTCTCGATTCTCGTGGTAATCGCAGCGATGCCCTTCACACTCGCGCACCTATACGCCTTTTTTGGCTTGATATTGACGATCCTCCACGTCGCAGCCGGAATAATCGTCGGCGGCGGAGATCGAGGCGATTTCGCAGCGCTGCTGGGTGCGCCCTTCTATATCGCCTGGAAACTGGCCGTTTTACCGAAAACCTTGCAATCTGCTCGCAGTACCGCTCCCTGGATTCGTACGGAACGCTAACCTCGTCGCTGTTCGCCTAGGTTAGGTTTATCCGGTCACCCGCCTTCCGGGGTTCGTTTTCGCATCCAAATCAGCGCACGACCGCCTACTCTGCTCAATGACTGGATCGGAGCAAAGGGGCGCAGTTCGGCCGCGCGATTATGTTGAACACCAAATCTGCAAGCAGTTGCGCAGAGCTTAACGAGCGTAGCTTTCGAACACGGGTGGCAATGCAGTGACGGTTCCTCCCGAGTCCGCAGAAATGTCCGGGTCTCCCGCCGCTCCGCGGCGGCAGGTCATTATCGACCTCCCGATGCCTGATGCGGACCCGTCCGCGTCCACAACCTCGACGCTCGCAAATGTCCGCGTCGAATATGCCCAATCGCGCGCCCGGGCCATCGGAGCGCGTCGGATGCCCCGGCCGCTGGCGCTAGTTCCACGATTTTCGAGGCCGACCCCACTGTTTCTCAGGGCGCCTGCCAGCGTCATGTTGATGAACGTGCGACTGGATTGCGTCACTGAAAAGCAGGTCATCAGCCACGTCATCGCGAATATCAGTGCGGGCGTCGGCGGATGGATCGTAACGCCAAACGTCGACCACTTGCGGATCATCAGCGAACGGCCGGATCTCCTGCGAATGATGAACGAGGCGACCCTGAGGGTTGCCGACGGGATGCCCCTCGTGTGGGCCAGTCGGCTGCAGGGAACTCCGGTGCCGGAGAGGATAACGGGTGCGGGATTGATCCTGAGCCTGACTGCGGCCGCTGCACGTACGGGCGCCTCCATCTTTCTTCTGGGAGGAGACCCGGGTGACGCGGAAGCCGCAGCCGATGTTCTCAAGGGCATCAATCCGGACCTGAAGGTCGCCGGGATCATGTGCCCGCGTCCCGGATTCGAGTATGATCCCCGGCAGATGACGGAAATCGGAGACGCGCTGGAGTCAGCCAAGCCTGATATCGTCTATTCATGCTTTGGATTTCCCAAGCAGGAGCTTGTGATTCGCGCGCTGCGCGACCGATTGCCGTCCGCATGGTGGTTGGGATTGGGCGGGAGTCTGGCCATCGTTTCGGGACGAACGCGGCGTGCGCCCCGCTGGATGCAAAACGTAGGAATGGAGTGGATTTGGCGGCTTGGACTTGAACCGCGGCGCCTCTTTCAACGCTACCTCGTGAAAGATTTGCCTTTCGCCATTCGACTATTGGGTAATGCCCTCGCACAGCACTGAGCGTAAACAGGATGTCGGTAAGATCGCAGATAGTTTCCCAGTTCCAATCCGTCGCAAAAGAGCAAAATCAGAATTTGCCGCCGCTGTCGGACGACCTCGTGCTGCTCGATTCCGGCCTCGACTCACTGTGCTTTGCCGTGATTGTGGCTCGCCTCGAAGATGAGCTCGGCTTCGACCCCTTCACCGTATCCGAAGATATCGAATTCCCCGTCACCTTCAGTGACTTTGTAAAGATTTACGAGAACGGCGCCAGGTGATGCGCCTTGCTGAGCGCTGAGAAATCCCTGACCGGATGCTCTCTGATCGGTCGCGATGCGACGGTGTTGCTGCGCGATCTGGCATGGGGCTCGAGTCTCGGTGACAGCCTCAACAGTCTGCGCGGACGCTCAGTACTCGTGTCGACGCGCGATCAACTGACCGCATCCCTGTCGCTAATAGAACTGGACGGCGTCGCACGCCGAATGGTCCTATGCCCCGGCGATTTTGAACGCGATCGCCTCGCCTACGTAATCGCAGCGGCGGGCGTTGATGCGGTCGTAACCGACGAGACGGGGCTCAAGACCGATTTTCCCGGCATCGGACGTTTCGTAACCTGCACGCCCGGGCTAACTCGAGCTGATCTCGATCGAAGCGAGAGCTGTCAGACCGAATGGATCCTCCTGACTTCGGGCACAACCGGCGATCCGAAAATGGTGCTGCACACTTTGCCGAGCCTTACCGGCCCGATAAAGGGCGACAGCAATGCCGGCGATTCGGTCGTCTGGAGCACCTTCTATGACATTCGTCGTTACGGCGGCCTGCAGATTTTTCTGCGCGCGCTGTTCGACGGCGCCTCGCTCGTGCTCTCGGACGCCGATGAGTCGACCGGCGATTTTATTGTTCGAGCCGGCTCGCACGGGATAACGCACATCAGCGGTACTCCTTCCCATTGGCGCCGCGCGCTGATGAGTCCCTTTGCGCACCACATCAAGCCCCGTTACGTTCGCCTGTCCGGGGAGATCGTCGATCAGGCGCTGCTCGACCGATTGCGAACCTTTTACCCCGACGCCGCGATCGTCCACGCCTTCGCCTCGACCGAGGCCGGAGTTGGCTTTGACGTTCGCGACGGCCTCGCGGGCTTCCCCGCGTCTCTCATCGGACGCGACTGCGAGACCGTCCAGCTGAAGGTCGAGGACGGCTCGCTCCGGATTCGTTCGTCCCGAAACGCCGCTCGTTACCTCGGCAACTCAGCCGGGATGCTTGCGGCCGACGACGGCTTTGTCGACACTCGCGATTTGGTCGAACTGCGCGGCGACCGCTACTTCTTCATCGGCAGGAAAGACGGGATCATCAACGTAGGCGGGCGCAAGGTTCACCCCGAAGAAGTCGAGGCCGTCATCAATCGGCACCCGAGCGTGCAGATGTCGCTGGTAAGTGGCCGCAAGAATCCAATCATGGGCGCGATCGTCGTTGCCGACGTCGTAGTAAAGACTGATTCACAGCCGGACACTGCGGGCATCAAGAGCGACATTATCGAAAACTGCCGGCGCGTGTTGCCGCAATATAAGGTGCCGACGATGGTCCGGTTCGTGCCGTCGCTCGAGGTCTCGCCCTCCGGCAAGTTGGAGCGCGCGTGACGCCTAAAACTGTCATCGTTACCGGTGGCAGCCGCGGGTTGGGTCTCGCGATCGCGATCAAACTCGAGTCCGCCGGCTACCAGGTTGCTGCGATCGCGCGCCACGAAAGTGAACAGCTCAAATGCGCGATGCGCCAGAAAAGACCGGAAGGTGCAGGTTCGCTCCACTTCAGATCATTCGATCTGGAACACACAGCCGAGATACCCGCCCTGATCAAACGGCTGCGCAAGGAGTTCGGGCCGATACGCGGGCTCGTGAACAACGCCGCGCTCGGCACCAGCGGCATTCTGGCGACGATGCACGATGTGCGCATCGAACGCCTCGTGCGCCTGAACACCGTCTCCGCAATCATCATGACCAAGTACGCTGTGCGTTCGATGATGGCGACCGGTGGCGGACGAATCGTGAACGTCGCATCGATCACCGGCTTCACCGGCTATAGTGGGCTGTCCGTCTACGCCGCCACCAAGGCCTCGATCATCGGCTTCACGCGCTCGCTCGCCCGCGAAGTCGGACCACTCGGAATCAACGTCAATGCGGTCGCGCCCGGCTTCCTCGACACTGAAATGACCGGCAGCTTAAATGCAGAGCAGCGCGATCAGATCGCGCACCGCAGCGCCCTCCACCGACTGCCCGAGGTCGATGACGTAGCCGACGCCGTCGAATTCCTGCTGAGCGACAAGGCCAAAAATATCACCGGCACCGTCCTAACCGTCGACGCCGGCAACACCGCTTAGTGACGCCGCGTACTCTGTCAGACGCGAACCTTGCCGGACTGAATCTTCTCGAACAGCTCAGGATCGATCTTCACAAAGCTCTGGCTAACAGGATCGTTGAAGTAGATCGTGTCCTCAGTCGCTGAAGGGTCGTAGGATTCGCGCACCAAGTCAGCCTTCTTCGGTTTGAATGTTCCCGTCGCCTCAATCTCTTCGCGGATGCGCAGGAACAGCGGACGGACGTACTCCGCCAACTCCCCAACCAGATGGCGCCGGAATGCGGCGAGGTCGAAATGCTCGCCGACCACCGCAGCCACCATCCCGGCGCGACCTTCGTTGCCGGGGACATGTACCCCATAGACCACAGCCTCGATCACGCCCGGCGATTTCGAGACCAGTGCGCCCACCTCGACCGTCGACACGTTCTCGCCCTTCCAGCGAAAGGTATCCCCGATGCGATCGACGAAATAGAAAAACCCAGCCTCGTCCTTGCGCATCAGGTCGCCGGTCCGGTACCACGCGTCTCCGTTCTCGAACACGTTGCGCAGGATTTTTCTTTCGGTGGCCGCCCGGTCGGCATAGCCTTCAAATCGGCCGGACGCGCTCGCGCTCTCCACAGGAATCTTCCCGATCGCCTCGCCAGTCTCGTGAATTTTACAGCGTGTACAGCAGCCGTTCTCGTTGCGTGATGGTTCGCCGGTTTCGCGATCGAACTTCACCAACTCGACCGCCAGCCGGTGACGCAAGAAGGCTGGTATCCGGCCGACCGATCCCACGCGGCCTTCGCAGTTGTAGAGCGAGAAGTTTCCTTCGGTCGCTGCGTAGAACTCGAGTATCTGTGGAATTTTGAATCGGCGCTGGAACGTTTCCCATACGCCGGCGCCCAGTCCGTTGCCGCATGCGAGCCTAAGCCGATGTTGCGTTTCCCGCGGATGCGGCGGCGTGTTCACGAGGTAGCGGCAGAGTTCGCCGATGTACTGCGAAGATCGTGCACTCGGATTCAACCACTTCGTCCCAGAAGCGGCTCGCCGAAAACCGCTCGCGTATCATCACCGACCCGCCATTGACCAGCGCGGCGCCAATCGCCGTCACGCCGCCGACGCTGTGGTACATCGGCAGGCAATTGTAGATGCGGTCGTCGGGACGCGTGTCCATCATCCCCGCAAACCAGTGGCTCCATTGCATCAAGCGGAAATGACTGACGTTAACGGCCTTCGGCAGCCCGGTCGTCCCCGACGTGTAGATATACAGCGCGCGGTCACTGAGGGTCGGTTGCCGATACACAGTGTCGCTGAGGCCCGCCTCCTCATACCGCTCGATCTCGCGATCAATCCGCGCCATCGCTTGCTGATTCTCGCCATGCGCCCAGTGCTGAATCGAAGGCGATGTCTTGCTGCTTACGCCGGCCAGCGCATCGGCCAGCTCCGCACTCACGATTAGGTGCTTGGGCGCCACGATGTTGACCGCATGTGCGAGCGCGTCACCGGACAAGTGTGTGTTGAGCAGCGAAACGATCGCGCCGACCCGCGTGATGCCCAGCCAAATCGCCACATACTCGGGACAATTCGGCATCAATAGGCAAACGACATCGCCGGAGGAGAGACCTTGCTCAAGTGCCCACCGCGCATAACGCCGCGATCGCTCTGCCAGCGCGAGGTAGGTCAGGCTCTCGCCGTCGGAAAGTAGCGCGGGCGCAGAACCGAATCGCTCCGCCAGCGCATCGATCAGAACCGGAAAGGTTTGCGCGGGGTTCTGCGCGAGCGGCGCGGTCTTTTCGAGCGCGCGTACCCACGCCTTGAGAGCATTGCGGCTACCCTCCTGACCGGTTTCGGATTTCATCCTGCCGACGCTATCGAGCTCCGGTTTCATGATCAGATCATGCTTGCTTCGCAGATTCACGCCGATGTCCAGCTCGGGAGTCTTCGTTTCCGTCGATCGCAGGCGCAACCGCCTGGCGATCGTCATTATATGGATTTGCATCTCGACCCGCGCAAAGACTTCGCCGATACAATTTCTCGGACCCGCCGAAAACGGAATCATCGCCATCGGATGCCGTCCCGTCGAGTGACCGGGAGTGAATCGATCCGGATCGAACCGCTCGGGTTCCTCCCAAAGATTCGGATTTCGCTGAATGAAATACGGAGGAATATAAATCTCGGTGCCGGCCGGAACGAAGTATTTGCCGAGGCGATCGTCCTTGCGCGCCTTTCGCGTCATCAACCACCCCGGCGGATACAACCGCATCGCCTCGTCGACGGTCTGCCGCACGTAACGGAACTTCGGCAGCTCGTCCAGTTTGGAAATCTCGTTCGCGGGCATGCTGTTGAGCTCGATCGACAGATTTTCTTCTACCGCCGGATTTTGCGAGAGCAGGTACCACGTCCAACATAAGGTGCTGGTTGTGGTTTCGTGTCCCGCGACGATTAGAGTCTTGATCTCGTTGACCAGCTGCCGATCCGGCATCGCTTTTCTTGTCTTCTGGTCGCGCGCTTCCATCAGCATGCCAAGGATGTCGGCCTCCGACTTCTTCCTGCCACGCCCATCAGCCGCCAGATCGAAAATGATTTTTTCCAAAGACCTGAACGCCTGCGCGAAGTGCAGGTTGCGCGCGCTTTCTTCGGACAGAATGTTGAAACGCGGGGCGACCTGCGGGTAGTCGTCGCCAAAAATCGACCGGAGCACGACCTCGAGCACCATGCCGCTGACGTCGCGCGTGACATTGACGCTGTCCCCGCGGTGAGCCGCTTCCTCCCATCTGCTCAGCAACGCGACGTTGGCATCGGTGATAGTCGTGCACAGCGCCTCGATCGCCGTGCGATGAAATGCGGGCTGGATCATCCGCCGCTGCGACTTCCAGAATTCCCCTTCGCTCGTCATCAGGCCGTTGCCAAGCAGCAACGCGACGCGTTTGATCGCTTGACCTTTGGTGTAGTTTTGCCAGTTCCCGCGCAGTACATGCTCGGCATGCTCAGGCTCGCGTGTCACGTAGACGCTGGCGCCATAGACGCTGGCTTTGTAGATATCGCCGAAGGCGTCGAACTGTTCGCTCATCCAGCGCAGCAGATCTTGCGACGAGTTGTACTTCTCCGCCGGTCCCGGCGGGATCGGCCCGCGGACGCCTATCTCCGTCATCGATGCTGCCTCGGCTGACACGACTCTATTCGTATCCCGAACCGGATCGCGCTCAGGTCAAATCTGGCCTGCGCAGCACATTTTTGCCTGCGATCGCGCTGTTGCCCGTCGTACATCGGCCCCATGTTTGACCTAAACCGAGGTGTCCGCGGTGCAGATTATCGGACCCCCGACGACCCTCTGGCGGACGATAGTCCCCGCAGGCCCAGCTACTAAATGAAACATGCCCGGAGAGATTCTTGCTCCGCCGCAAGAGAGTAATAAAGGTGCGCAGCGAGACCATCGCCATCCACGGTGGCTACGAAGTCGATCCGACCACCAAGTCGGTCGCAGTACCGATCTACCAGACGGTCTCGTACGCGTTCGACAGCACCGAGCATGGCGCCGCGCTGTTCAATCTCGAAGTTGAAGGAAATCGCTACAGCCGAATCAGCAACCCCACTTGCGACGTTCTCGAGCGCCGCGTCACCGCACTCGAGGGCGGCGTCGGCGCACTCAGCGTCGCCAGCGGACAGGCTGCTCTGCACTTTGCCGTCCTGAACCTGACCAGCCCCGGCACCAATATCGTTTCCGTCCCGCAACTCTACGGCACCACTCACACACTTTTTGCGCACGTCCTGCCTCAACTCGGGGTTAGCGTCCGCTTTGCGGAGAGCGATCATCCGGCTGCGATGGAGAAACTCATCGATCGCGATACTCGCGGGTTGTTCTGCGAGAGCGTGGGAAATCCCGCCGGCAACATTTGCGACCTCGAAGCGATGGCGGCCGTAGCTCACAAGCACGGTGTTCCATTGCTCGTCGACAACACCGTCGCTACGCCTATCATGTTGCGCCCTTTCGACTACGGCGCCGATATCGTCATCCACTCACTGACCAAGTTCATGGGAGGTCATGGAACGACGATGGGCGGGATTATCGTGGACAGCGGCAAATTCCCGTGGCGAAGGCATGCCGCGCGCTTCCCGATGTTCACCGTACCCGATGCTTCCTACCACGGGCTGGTCTACACCGATCACTTCGGCGCCGGCGCATACATCGCGCGATGCCGCACCACGTTTCAGCGGACGATGGGCTCGGTGCTGTCGCCGTTGAGCGCGTTTCTATTGCTCCAGGGAATCGAGACAGTCGCGCTCAGAATCGATCGACACGTCGAGAATGGACGGCGCGTGGCCGAGTTCCTGCGCGATGACAAGCGCGTCGAGTGGGTCAACTACGTCGGCTTCGAGGACAACCCGTATCACGCGATGGCCGGGAAATACCTGGGCGGGCGCGCGTGTTCGCTAATGACCTTCGGGGTTCGCGGCGGCTACCGCTCGGCCGCGAAATTTTATGATGCGCTGAAAATGGTCAAGCGCCTCGTTAACCTAGGCGACGCCAAATCGCTGGCGTGTCATCCGGCTTCAACGACACATCGACAGATGTCCGCCGAGGAGCGGCGCAAGGCGGGCGTCACGCCCGAAATGATCAGGCTCAGCGTCGGAATCGAGCACATCGACGACATCACTGCCGATCTCGACCAGGCGCTCAACAGTGCGAAGTAGGCTGGGGGGACAATTATGATCAAAGTACGCTCCGGGCCTTGCAGCACATCGTTGAGGGACGTCTCACGGGGGTTGAACCTGCGCGACAGCGCCCCGTTAGTGATCGGTTTGGTTAACAACATGCCGGACGCCGCCCTGCAAGCCACGGAGCGTCAATTCTGCGATCTGCTGGCCGAAGCGTCGGAAGATCTTCTGATCCTGGTAAGGTTTTTCTCGATCCCTGAGCTTCCACGCTCGGACGCCGGCCGCGCGTACGTCAGCCGGCGCTATGAAGATATCCGCGAATTGCTGGCGGACCGGCTCGACGGCCTGATCGTCACGGGAGCCGAACCGCAAGAGGCGAAGTTGTCGGACGAGCCCTATTGGTCCGCCATGACGAAAGTTATCGATTGGGCGCAAGACCACACTACGTCGGCGGTGTGGTCGTGCCTGGCTGCGCACGCCGCCGTCCTTCACCGGACGCGAATAGAGCGGCGCCTGTTTCCCGAGAAGCTTTCGGGCGTGTTCGAGTGCGCAAAAGTCGGCGGACCATGAGATTGTATCCGGTAGTCGACCTCGATGGCGGGTGCCGCATTCGCGACACAACGATTTGCCGATCGATGAACTAGTTGCGAAGGACTATCGCGATCGTGTCGACCTCGCGCGAAGCCGGCGCCGACATGTTCGTCAAGGATGGAAAGATTCTCTCGATCTACCTGCAGGGACATCCGGAATACGACCCTGCCGCTCTGTTTCGCGAGTATCGCAGGGACATCCGCGCGTTCATCGCCCGCGAGACTGACCGCTATCCGAACTTGCCGCGCGGCTATTTCGACGATGAAACCGCGGCTGAATTCGAGGCGTTTCGCGCGCGCGCGATCCAGGATCGCAAGACCCACGTCCCCCTGAATTTCCCGGAAGCGGAAGCCCGGGTGGCGCACGACTGGCATGAGCCCGCTGTGCGGCTGTACACGAACTGGCTGTCGTACCTGGTGGAACATCGGCATCCGGACAATCGCGCTCGTACGTCGCGCTCCGCGGGCGCGTCGCAAGCCGCCTGAAGACGCTTGCGTAGCTTCGATGGCCCGCCGCAGAAAATCCGTCCCGCAACTCAAAGGGCGCCGCGTCCCATCCGCGAGCGGATCCAGTCTCTATCCGCCGACGGTCGATCGCGCCCGGCTGGACGATCTCCTGACGCGGGAGTTGATGCGCGCCGACCAGCGTGTGGCGGCAGGTCCGGTTACGCCGCGGCAGAACATGGCAGGCTTCAGGAGCGAACTCGCCGACTTCGATTTTCGCAAGCCGCGCCCCCTCGACGAATTGTTATCGTGGACTATCGACCAGATGGAGCATGGTCTCGTCCATGTCACGCATCCGCGCTACTTCGGCTTGTTCAATCCGGCGCCGACCTTCCCCGCTCAATGCGCGGATCGAATCGCCGGCGCATTCAATCCTCAACTCGCGACTTCGACCACTTCGCCGGTCGCGGTTGAGATCGAGGCTCACGTAATCCGCGCTATTGCGCGCCGCGCCGGGTTTCCGCCGGAATCCGCCGGTCACTTCACATCCGGCGGATCCGAAGCGAACTACACCGCGCTGCTTTGTGCGTTAACCAGGGCGAACCCGGATTTCGCGATGAGAGGCGCCAGGGCCTTCGAGGGCCCACCCGTCATCTACGTCTCGCGCGAGAGCCATCTGGCCTGGATCAAGATCGCGCATCAGGCGGGGATCGGCCGATCGGCGGTGCGCTTGGTCGCCACCGACGGGTTCGGGCGGATGGATCAGAACGCCTTGAAGGACGCGATCGTTGGCGATCGCCGAGGTGGATGCGTGCCCGTAATGATCGCCGCCACGGCCGGCACCACCAACGCCGGAATGATCGATCCACTGTGGGCGTGCGCCGACCTCGCCCGATCGAACAACCTCTGGTACCACGTCGATGCAGCCTGGGGCGGCGCGGTTATCGCTTCCGATCGGCTGCGACCGGTCCTCAACGGCATCGAGCGCGCGGATTCCGTCACGATCGATGCGCACAAATGGTTTGCGACGACGATGGGATGCGGCATGTTCATCACGCGGCATCCGCACCTGCTGTCGCGCACCTTCCAGGTCTCGACCGGCTTCATGCCTTCCAACCACGCCGGCCTCGACCCGTATGTCAACTCGGTCCAGTGGTCACGTCGATTCCTGGGACTTCGATTGTTCCTGTCGCTCGCCGCCGCTGGATGGGCCGGCTATGGCGAGCACGTCGAGCGATCCGTCGCCCTTGCTGAGTTGCTGAAAGGCGAGCTGTCACGGCGGGGATGGGAGATTGTCAACTCGTCACCGCTCGCGGTTTTGTGCATCAAGCCACCGCCCGGCTTCGGCGACGTCCGTTCGATCGTCGCGCGAGTACTGGCGTCAGGCCGGGCGTGGATTGCGGTTGCGACGTTCGAAGGGAGCGACGTGATCAGGGCGTGCGTTACGCATGGCGAGACGACGCCGGCGGACGTTCTCGAACTTGTGCACAGCTTGATTCCCGCCGACGAAACGGAAACCAGCAGCCGGCGCGCTTGAGAAACTTCTTGTCAGGGAAGTTTAGGCGCGGGTTCTTTTCAAAAACTCCGGGGTTGGATCCGGCGGCAGCAGCCGCGCTGAGCGCAGCATTGGCTTGATCCCGTCTTTGACCGACTGGGGCAGCGCGGACTTCAGGAATCTGAAGAGCAGCCCACGCTCCAACTGTATCGTGTTCGTCGGTGCGTGGTTGAACTCCGGCCGATGCGACTCCGCCAAATCGTTCGTCAGGTGCGACGACAGGATGTCCGCCCGACGGTTCTTCACCGCAACATAAGTCTGCCGATCGACCGCCGTCGCGGGCATGTCCGGATTCTCCACCCGCAGCATCGACGTAAACCCCGCGTCGGCGATTAGGTTACAGAGCGACGGATGCGTAAACCAGAAACTTTGGTCGTTATCGATCGACGCCCACAGGTCTTCGTACTTCTCCTCCCGCGGGGCGCCTTCGTCGTGCTCACGGTATCGCAGACCCGAGTAAGTGCGGCCGTTATCGCTGACGGTAACCCGAGGGTTAAGTGCAATCTGCGTGTCGATCACGACCATGCGATCGCAAATCTCATGCATGCGCCGCACCAGTTCGAAAACGTCGGGGATATCGAGGTGGTACAGGATGCCGGAACAGATCACGATGTCGAAGCCGCCCAGCTTCTCACGACTTATGTTGCGGACGTCATCGCGGATGAATTCGATGTTCTCGAGGCCGAGTTGCTGCTGCGCGTAGCGGGCCTTGATGATGTTCGCTTCGCGAATTTCGATCCCGACGACAGTCGCACCGTGCATCGCAAGCTCGATCCCGTAGTGTCCCTCGAGACATGCCAGGTCGAGCACGCGGGCCTGCGAGAGCGGCTTGCCGAGCAGGTCTGCGGCGACCTGGACAATCCGGCGCAGTCGCCAATCCGCAGCTGGTGGCCGAGTCGAACGCCCCTGGCCGAGGTCGATCGCCATCGCGGTCCATTCACCGTGCTCGGCGACGATTTTTTCGTACTCCGGGGCGACATCGCGCGACCGCGACGATGCCTCGCTCGCAACTGACCCTACAGGTTCAAATCTGGAATTCATCGGCGGCTCGTATTCATCCCCGACCGTCAACGCGGAACGAAGACTTCGCTGAAGTTCACAATGCGGCCGTCGCGCACTTCGATCAGATCGATCAACTCGGTCAGCACCGTTGCCCCGGTGATGCGCGAACGGATGTTAGCCCGCCAATGAACCCTCGCCTGGGCGTCGCCGATATCCATCGTGGAAATGTTGAGATCGCGGAGCTTGAATGTCTTGATCATGAAAGCCAGCAGTGGTCGAAATTCGCCGATGCCGGCTGCCTCGATCGTCACCGGATTGGTTTCGCTGGCGCTGGCGATTTGGAACATTGCATCGCGTGAAAACGTTCGGCAGACGGCTTCCAAATCGCCGCTCAATCTGGCGGCATAGAGTTCTCGAAGCAGGCGCTCGATCTGAGTCCGGTCCATCTTACGTCGATTGCGAGTGCGGCTGCCTTTGATCTCCCCGCCCAAACAGAGATGAAAGTGGGTCATGGCTGACTCGCCAATTTTGTGACCAGCAGGCTGATTGTGGAAATCGACCGAAAGTTCGCGAGCGTAAGCTCGGTAACGGGTATCTCGATATTGAACTCGTCTTCGACCAGCAGCACCAGCCTGACCGCATCCAGCGACGTGAGGCCCGCTTCGGCAAGACTGTCATTCGAGGAGACCAGCCTCGTAATTGACCGTTCGGTGACCATCCGCTGTACCACCGCGATTATCCGCTCGCCGGCGGAGATGCTGCTGTTTTCCATAGTTCTCGCTGGATTCAATTTTCGGGTCGCCGCGCAAGCGACTATCCGTGAAGGATTCTTGTGCCGAATGCTCCTTCAACACTGTGCATTCTCACCTGCGATGCCCGGACGGTGGTGCATATGACCGACCAGCACGCCGCGACGCGCTAGCACAAGAACAGGCCATTTCTCTGAGGCTTTTTCATCGCCTCTCAATCCCGCACCGGGGTTTAGCGGCGAAACTGGTAAATAAGGTTAATTTTTGCTTTGAGCTGTTACGCCACGTTGATTGGATGGAGCGGGGGAAAGGTTTGCTCTTGAATCAACCAGAACGTTCTATAGACAGCGGACAGGCAATCGCCGCGCCTGCCTCACAGACGGAGTCCGAACTCGGATCTTTGCGCGAGGTGGCAGCCGATCTCAATGCGCGCATCGAGGCTGCCGCTGCTGTAGCGCTGAAGAACGCGGACGCAGTCGACCGCGAAGCACGTTTTCCGAGCGAGGCCATCCAGTCCGCGCAAACCCAGCGCTTGCTCGGAATGATGGTTCCGGCGGAACTGGGCGGCGACGGTGCCAGCATCTCCGACGTAGTCGATGCGTGTTACATCCTCGCACGCGGTTGCGCCTCGACCGGGATGATCTTCGCGATGCATCAGATAATGGTCGCAATTCTGTTGCGACACGCCGCCAACAGCCCATGGCACCGGCGCATGCTGCGCCGGCTCGCAATCGAACAGATGCTCATCGCGTCGTCCACGACCGAGGGCGCCGGTGGCGGCGACCTGCGCCGGAGCGCTTGCGCGTTGGAGCAGACCGGTTCGCGCATCGCGCTGACGAAAAGCGCGACCGTTATCTCGTACGGCCGGCAGGCCGATGTCATCATGACCACCGCACGCCGCTCCGTCGATGCTGCCCCGAGCGATCAGATCATCGTCGCGTTAATGAAAAATGACTATCGTCTCGATCCCATCATGAACTGGGACACGATGGGCATGCGCGGCACCTGCAGCTCCGGCTTCACGCTAAAGGGCGCTGGCGAGGCCGGCCAAGTGGTGCCGGATCCCTACGAGAAGATTCAATCGCATACGATGATGCCGGTCGCTCACCTGACCTGGGCCGCGGTATGGACCGGGCTTGCTGCTTCCGCGGTGGAACGCGCGCGGCGATGCGTCCGTACCGCGGTTCGCAACGGAACTGGACAGCTCGCTCCCGGTGCGCCCCATCTCACGCGGGCGACGATGTCGCTTCGCGCGCTGAGGGGAACCGTGGTCGTCGGCACTTCGGAAATTTGAGGCGGCCGCAGACGAAGCGAACTTGATTCGCTCGAGTTCCAAACCGCGATGAACCTGCTCAAGGTGAACGCCTCCGAAATGGCGACCGCGACCGTAATGAGTGCGATGCAGGCGTGCGGACTTTCGGGCTATCGAAACGACGGCGAGTTCTCAGTTTCGCGTCATCTGCGCGACGTGCTGTCCTCGTCGATCATGATCAACAACGAACGAATTTTGGCCAATGCCGCCACGCCGTCATTGCTGATCGAGGTTCCGCGCACGCTGCGGGACTAGGCTCGTGGCGGCCGGCGTTCCAAATCGATCGATGCGACAGAGTGTTGCAAGGGGAGAAGAAAAGGTGCTCATCGTCCGCTAGTCGAAGACGACCTCGACTCAATAACCCAGGCCCTGCTGCTGCCGACCCCGGTCGGTGGGGTTTACGCGCGAACCGGACTCTTCGAGCGAGTGATCGAAGGGCTGTCGTTTTTCATCAGCCGTCATCGTGAAGCTGATACCCAAGTACTGAGGTTTCCGCCGGTCATGAGTCGGATCGAGCTGGAAAGGTCGGGCTACCTGCACAGTTTCCCGCATCTGCTCGGCGGCGTCAGTTGCTTGAAGGGCGATGAGGCCACCATCCGCGCTGCGGTGAAACAACCGGATTGGGTCGAGGAATTGTAGGCGACCGAACTCGTGCTTTCGCCGGCCGCTTGTTACCCGGTGTATCCGATGGCTGCGGCTGCGGGTCCAATTCCGGCAAAGGGCTTGATGTACGACGTAGCGTCAGACTGTTTTCGTCACGAGTCCACCCCGAGGTCGGGCGCTTCCAAACCTTCCGGATGCGGGAGTTCGTTTGCCTGGGAACACCCGAACAGGTGATGGATTTTCGAACTCGATGGATGTTCTTGGCGCAGCGATGGCAAAACTGCTCGGCCTCAAACATGAGTATCGCGCCCGCGAGCGATCCGTTTTTCGGCAGAGCCGGCAGATTGGCTGCGATGAGCCAACTGGAACAATCGTTGAAATTTGAACTGCTGATTCCGATACGTTCCGAAGAGGAACCGACCGCGTGCATGAGCTTCAATTGTCATCGCGACCATTTCAGCTCGGCTTGGCATTTGTCGACCACGAATGGCGACAAGGCTCATACTGGTTGCGTGGCCTTCGGCATGGATCGGCTCGCGTTGGCGATGTTCAGGACGCATGGTCTTGATCTGGCAAAATGGCCTGCTGCAGTCCGCGAGAGTTTGTCGATCTGACCTGGAACGCAGGAGTTGCGGAGTGAAGGCCAAAACAATGCGCCGTAAGTTCTATACGATTCTGCGCGAGAACACCAAATCTCTCGCGATGGTGCCGGAAGATTCGCCGATGATTGCGCTTCAGCCGGCCGGAGAAAGGCCGCCTTTCTTCATCGTCGATTCCTTTCCGTATTTTCATTGATCGTCGTTCAGCTTACCGGGACCGATCAGCCGGTCTTGAGCCTTATCGGTTACGAGGACACTCAATCCGAAAACTATACAATTGCCGAAGAAGCCGAAGCGCACTCAAGACCATACTGGCCGAATCAGCCGCACGGGCCTTACATGCTCGGCGGTTGCAGCGCGTCGGGCATCGTCGCTTATGAAATCGCGCAGCGATTGAAGACGCGGGGCACGAAGTAGGCTTGCTGGTGCTGTTTGACACACCAAACCCCTACTACATGCGCGAATATTCCGATTTCTGGATGAGCGTCAATTCCTACCGGACCGATCTGAGCATGCTGCGATGGACGCGAGATCCCGGCATGGGTGGCCGATAAGGTCCGCCGGACTGAAGGACCGCAAGCCCAGTTGGCTGCCGTGGGCGTCTAATGGAGTAAATCGCACACGCGCTATTATCGACGAGATGGGAGCTTCTCCGATTCGCCTCAACGCCGCGCGGATGTACCGGCCGGCGCCGTATTCGGGAAGGGTCCTGCTGGTCAAACGCGATCGGCATCTGGTCGGTCGCTATCGCGATCTAAATTTCGGCTGGGGCGGTGTCGTCAGGAATCAGATCGAGATCTGCAGAGTCAACTCGGTCGATCACCTCGAGATATTCAAGCCCGAGATCGATCGCGCGCTCGTTGCGCAGACACTTCGCAAGAGTATCGATCAAGTCGTCGGCGGTTCGCTCGGCTATCTGCCCCACGGCGCGGACTGACGGGGCAAGATGTCAGACAACGTAAAAGTTTTGGGCGAGACTCCCGACTGGAGCCGCGAGCGTTGCCGCGAGTTCTGGGACCCGGCACGGCGCCTGTTGCGATCGATCAGGGGCTACCAGCAGGCGTCGAAGCGAGCCACGCCCTGGCGATGGCTGAGCAAATACTGGGTCCTCGAGCACCGTTTCTGGAGCGTCGTGACCGGCGCCGACATCCCGCTCAATTGCCAAATCGGCGGCGGCATGTTGCTGATGCATCCTAACGGCGTAGTTATTTTCCCCGGCTCAATCATCGGCCCCAATTGCCTGGTCTTTCAGCAAGTGACAATTGGAACTGGGGGGCCCCACCCGGGCGCGCCAGTCGTCGGAGCAGACGTAAGCATTGGGGCCGGCGCCAAAATTCTTGGCGGCGTGAAGATTGGGGACCATGCACGTATCGGCGCGAACGCCGTTGTGTTGCAGGACGTGCCCAGCAATGCGACTGCGGTTGGCGTTCCCGCCACGATAGTATCCGTCGACAAGCACTACCGAATGGCCGCCGACTAGTTTCCGTCCTTACGCGCTTGGACGCGACGCATCCGACGGAGACCGCGCCGCGCGGGCGTAGATTTCCAGAATACGATCGATCTTTCTCTCCCAATCGAACTCCTCGAGCACTCGCGATCTACCGGCCTTGCCGAGTTTGCGTCGTAGCGCCGGAGATTGCGCCAGCTCGACCATCGCGCCGGCTATCCCTTCGATAAAACTTTCACGTCCGCCAGGTTCAATCAGGAATCCGCTGCCTTCATCCAGGTAATCCGCGGGACCGCCCCATTTTGTCGCGATGACAGGCAGTTCCATTGCCATCGCCTCGAGCACCACGGCGCCGCCGCATTCGTAGAGGCTGGGCAAGACCAGCGCATCGAAACCCGCAAGCAGCTTTGCGCACTGATCTTGAGGAACGAATCCGTGGAATTTGACATGCTCTCCGAGCGCCAGCTTAGCGGCGAGGGTTTCGAGCTGCTGCCGTATCGCGCCGTCGCCGACGATGTTTAGTTCGAGGTCGCAGCGGCGAAGCGCTCGCGCCGTCGCCTCCAGCAGCAGGTCAACGCCCTTCCATTCGATCAACCGGCCGACGAAAGCGAACTTCGGTCGTGGCGATCCCGGCTGAATGCCGGCGGTCTCCGCGGGCCTGAACAGATTCAGGTCGACGCCGTTTTCTGTCATCTCAACCACTTCGCCCGCGACATCCGCTGGCAGCGCCCGGCGCGTTCGCTCATTGGCGACCAGCAGAATCGCGGCCTTGCGCTTTCCCGGCATCAGAGTGTTGAGCCGGTCGGAAGCGAATCGACCCGTCCGCATCAGGCTCCGCTCCATGCGACCCTGCAACTGAGCGAATGCCGGCGGATAGTTCATCCCGCCGTTCATCGGGCCGATCACAACAGGCGCGCCGACACCGTACATCAGGGACGGCTGCCGCGGTGAGACCGGAATGGGTTCGTGGACGACAGACACGCCGTGCTGAACGACCAGTTCTCGAACGACCTTTCGCTGCATCCAGCTCGTACAGATTCCAATGCCCCAACCAAGCGTAATGTCGGTGACGCGTTTGGGCAGCGGCCCGCTCATTCGATGCATCACGCGCTGCGCAAACAGGTCCGGAACGAATCGCATCCGCTCGGCTTCGCCCGGCAGTATCGCCGTCAGTTCGTGTCGAGTCCGTTCGTGCGCGACGAGCCAGGCTTCTATGCCGCGGCGGCGCAGCAGCCGGAAGTAATGCCAGGGCAAAATCGCTTCGCCACCGAAGCGGGTGGAAGAATTCGTCGCGACGACTACAATTTTCATCCTGGTGGCAGCTGGTTCGAACGATACCATCGGCGGCGGAAGCCGGAAGAGGCATCGGAGCGTGAAAGCCCTCGCAGAACGACAAATTTAACGACGATTTCAACCCGCCTTCAGAACAATCTTCGAGATTTTAACGATTTGCTTTGCCGATGCGCGGGCCACTCTGTGGTCTCTTTGCACACTATCGTCTCGTCTCCGCAATTAAGTTGAATTGCAGACGCCCACAATCGTTCACGACATGACCCCGTCGATCGCGCAGCATCAAAGCAAATTACGGGCTTCTTTCTTCTGTGAATAAAATCGATCTATTCATACAATTATTCATACGAAGGTGATTGACATAGATCGCTCCGATCACTTTACTGCGTCACGTTGCTGGAGGGCTGCGGATGATTGTGGTTAGTAGAGTTGGGCAGGTGGCTTCGCGCCTGGATTTGATCTTCGACGACTTCTTCTGCGTCACGCCTTTCTCTTCAGTATCCTCTTCGGACCGCGATTCGCGGTTTCGAGGAAAGTCCCAGCCGGTGAATGTAGTTGGCTTAGAGTAACACTTAGTAACATATCCTGCTCAACTTGTTGAGTTTGGAGTCGGCCGTTAGTTGTCGCGTCGGATGATCTCGGGGAGATCGGTGCGCAGGTCGAAAGCAACAGAACTGTTTGCGTTATCGTTCGCCTTGCTTCTGGTCGCGTTCTTCGCGGCTGGCGCAGCTGCGTGGGCAAATCAATCGGGGGCATTGTCGGATGCCGGCGCGCGCGGTGTGTCGCCTTCTATGCAAGCGTCCCTGCAGTATCCATCCGACGGAATTCTCGTTCCGGGTCAAGCGCAGGTCATCAAACTCGCCGTGACCGTCGCGCCGTCGCCCGGCACTTCGCTGCGCTCGTACAAGCTGCTGCTCAAGATGCAAGGACCTAAAGGGAGCACGGTCATTTATCGGTATTTCCCTCTTGCCAGCTCCGATTCCGTGGTAACGCTTAATGTCAGCCAGCTCCCGCCGGCGACCTACAACCTGATTGCGAAATTGGAGCGCGACGGAAATCCGATGACCGCATCGGTGCAATATCGGATTGAGAAGAAGCGAAGGCCTTCTCCGACGCCAACCGGCACCGCAACTCCAACTCCGACTGCGACCCCTCAACCAACGCCATCGTCGTCCCGGACCGCGACGGTGACGGCGACCACAACTCACACCTCAACCACCACTCCAACAAAGGTTTCGACTGAGACTGCCAGTGCAACCGCCACGGTCACGGCCACTGCGACGCGGAGTGCAACCTCCACCGCGACCGCGACCGCAACTTCAACGCATACTGCGGTAGCGACCGCGACCGCCACCTCAACGCATACTGCGGAAGCGACGGCGACGGCCACCGCGACGCGCTCTGCAACTTCCACAGTGACTCAAACGTCGACGCCGACTGCGACGGCAACTGCGGCGGTACTCGGGGTCGTCAAAGTCACTCCCTGCAAAACTGCTAACGCGAATCAGAATCTGAGCTGCCCGGTAACTTATACGGCCGGCAATTCGCTGGTGCTGAACGTCAGCCTGGGCACTGGAAGTAACACCGATTTTACTCCCCAGTCTGTGAGTGACGGCGTCAACACATGGATTGCCGACAACGTCGCCGGAAGCGGAAGCCCCTGTCAGATCGACAACAACAACGGGAATTCGACGTGCTTCTACCACGCCAACAGCATCGCGGGGACTTCCGCGACGCTGACGGTGGTCCGTCCCACCGGCGACGCGATTGGCTATGCGGCCGCCTATATTTATGAAGTGAGCGGCGGACCTCTCACTGAAGAGGTGGGTGCCGGCCAGGGTTATTCCACCAATGCATTCTCGCAAACCGTCGATACCCCATCCGCCAGCGTGGCATCAGGACCGACCGACATTGCATTTGGTTCAGCCGCCGGCTATTTCGCCTCGACCACGAGCATCTCGGCTGGACCTATAAACGGTTACACGGGTCCAGCGCTGCTCAACGCTGGTGCGACAGCAGGTTCAAATACGAATCTGCTGAGCGGATACCTCATACGGAACGGCCTGTCCTCGACTAATACCGGATGGACGACGAATAACTCGACGACGTGGGCGAGCGCATTGATCGCGTACCGGCCGGCGGCGGGAGTGCCGACGTTTACGCCGACGGCGACGCCGAGTTCGGATGTGAGCGCGACTGCGACGCCGACGCCGACTGCTACCGGAGTCGGGGGCGGCAGCGCGACGCCGACGGCGACTGGGGCAGCAACCAAGACCGCGACGGCGACGCCGACATCGACGCCGTCATCAGGCGGGACGCCGGGACCGGCGCAGGTGAGTTCGACGGTGCTGATGAACAACGCGCCGCGCATCGGCGTCAACATGGACGAGCAGAGCCAGTACGACGCGCGCGCCTACCTGCAGAACTACCTCGATAATCCCGGCTTCGAGCAGGCGATGGTCGGCCATGTGATCGTGGTGGGATCGAGCCCGTCGTCTTCGGGCTTCACCGATATCAACGATCCCTACGACGCCGTCGCCACCGGCTTCTGGAACGGCGTGACAGTCTCCGTCCGCACCGGAGTCTCGGCGGGCGCGACCTTCAAGGTCGCCAGCTACACGGCCGGCGGCAGCTATACCTGTACCGGCGGATGCCCCTCGCTGGTGGCGGGCGACCTTATCGGCGAGACCGAGAGCAACACCACTATCGGCTTCAACTCCGGCGTATGGCTGCCCGGCTACTGGAGCATCCTGAACTCCGATACCGGGGTGACGCTGTCGACCGCCCAGCACTACGACGGCGCTTCATCGGTCTCGTTCGACGTGCACGACGGCAACGCGCATGCAATCAACTTCGGTGGCGACAGCTCGGTGTCCTCGGTCGGCACCTGCTCGAACAACTCGGTGACGTTCTGCTCGACCAACGCCGACTGCAGCGCCGGCACCTGCGTCAAGTCGCCCACATATCCGTACCATCCGTTCACCGGCCCGATGACGATGTCGATTTACGCGCTGGCTTCGGGCACCAGCGGCACGCCCACAGTGACGCTGAGGCGTCGCGCGAGGGCAGCTCATGGGGTTCGATCAGCCACACGTTCAACCTGACCCAGGACGGCAATTGGCATCAGTACGCCTACAACTTCACCGGTCCCGACAAAGCCTCCGACACCGGCATCTGGTTCTTCACCGCCACCGCCCAGAGCGGCGCAGCGACCGGCGCAAAGATCTACGTCGATGACGCCTTCATGGGCCCGACCAGCGGCGGCGCGGGCGGCTCCGCAACGACGTAGTAACGACCCTGAAGACCCTCAACCCGGGCACGCTGCGCTACATGTACCGCCCGGACTGTCGCAGACCGACGCCTACTTCGAGGGCAACGATTACCAGAAGGGCCCGCCCAACGATTACTCGGTCGGCGCCAATATCATGTGGATATACAGTCTCAAGGACATGTATGCGCTGGCCGGTGCGATCGGAGCGAACCCGTGGGTCTCGATTCCCGACGTGTTCAACGACACCGATGTCACCTCGTTCGCCAGTAACCTATGCAGCGCCTTCGCCGCTAACGGCTTCTCCAAGGCCTTCATCGAGCAGAGCGACGAAGACTGGGTGACCACCTCGCATTCAGCCGGCGGCAGCCATCTTCCCAGTACGGCGCCTTGGCCAACCGCAACTTCGGCATCATCAACAGCTACATGACCGCCAACTGTCCGTCGTATGCGGGCGACGTGAACTTCGTCGTCAACGGCCAGGAAGCGAACTCGGGCGTCTTGCAGAACACCAGCGCTCAGATCCCGTTCAACAATCCGCAGTACGGCGCCGACGTGCCGACTATGCGCCGGACGAACCGGAGCAAAACACCGGCGAGACGATGGCGCAGTACGCGGCGCTGGGCTTTGCCAACTCGCTGCAGCAGTTCATGCCCAATGCGTCGGGCGAGTTCGGCGGCGTGGTCCCGGGCAATCTCAACTCGCTGTGCGGCGACAGTCCCTCTGGATGCCAGCAGTTCTTGGCGGCCTACGAGAACGGCTCGAGCAATCAATGCGGCACCGCGACGCCGGTCGAGGCGTGGGACATGACGGCGGGATGGATGGCGGCCGGGTACAACGCGCAGAACTGGATCCTCGGCTTCACCCTGGGCAGCAATGGTCCCAATTCGGGAGTGTTGTCGCCGATGCCGGCGCAGCAGACCTTCAACCTGGCCGAGGGCGAATTCACGACGCCCAACAACGCCTGCGCCAGCGGCCACGGCACCGACTCGGCGCTCTGGGGCATCGTGCACGACTTCGATTCGTCGTTCGGACCGACCTTCCCCCACATGCGGCCGATCGGATGGGCGCAGGCGCTACTCAACCGCGCGATTGGCGGCGAGTATCACATGCTCGATACCTCGCAGTACGCGGGAGTCTACGGCGCCGCGTTCAACCAGAGCGGTTCGTGGAGCGCTATTCTGAGCAACTCGAACAGCACCAGTGTGAGCTTCCAGGTGACCTTCCCGTCAGGCGGCACGATGCCGGCGAAAGCCGAGACGGTGCTCTACACCAACGGCCTGGCCGACAACGACGAGAACAGCAATTCGGTCACCATCGGCGCGCTCCCCGGCGGCATCTCGGTCTCCGCCAACACCGTCACTCTCACCCTCCCACCGTTCAGCGCCGTCGCCCTCCTCCCTTCCTCCGCCCCCTGACCCCGCACCCCTCTGAGCTGAACATCATCGGCGCCGATAGGACGAATGGGCGTCAATGCGCACGCCCATGAGTGTCGTATAACTCTACAAGAAGTAGGGCATCGGTGCGACAGCGAGTTGCAGGATCGTTACACTTTGAAGGAATTCGATCTCACTTTCAGTCACTTCGGCAAATCCCCGGTCTGTTGCTACTCACCGTAGGGAAGTAAAACTAAACGTAGTTCAATGGCACATCGCTTGCTCATTGCCCGCCACCGGAGGGGTGCATCCCGCGGAGCGCGCAAGTCTGCCGCTCCATTTAGTGCACTGCCGGAACGGGGAAGGTGGCTCGGGTGCAGGGAACGAAGGCAGCACATCCATTTGCGCGTTGTCTCGCCGCAATCCTGATTGCTGTCCTGGGAATTGTTTCTTCAACCGCTGCATCGTTCGCTCAACTCCCTGCGGCCAGTCACGCCGCCAAACGCAAGCGACACGAACAGCCGGCCGTCCAGTTCGCAGTTCTCTATCCGTCCAACCGCATCCTCGCGCCGGGGAAACCGCAGATGGTTCAGGTCGGCGTCACCGTGAAGCCGCCGTCGGGTACTCCGATTAGCGGCTATCAGTTGATGCTCAAGATGCGCAAGACCGACGGGTCCACTGCGCTCTCCAGTTCCGTGCCGCTAACTGGTTCTTATTCGGTCGTGACGATGAACGCGGAGGAACTGGAACCGGCGAAATACAACCTCAGCGCGGAATTGAACTACCAGGGGAATATCTTTCCCGTTCAGCATACCTACGAAATAAAAAAGCACTCGCCGGCAGGATTGCCGACTGCAACACCGACCTCAACTCCCACTGACACGGCGACGCCAACCGCGACCGTAACTCCGACCGCGACGGCGACATCCACGCCGAGCGAGACCGCCACTCCGACTGAGACAGCTACGGCGACCCTTACCGCGACGGCGACGGAGACCGCGACGCGTACTGCTACGGGGACGCCGACCGCGACTTCAACATCCACCGCGACCGCGACGCCGACCGACGATCCGTCGGCAACGCCAACTCCAACCGCGACGGCGACTGAGACATCGACCTCGACTGCGACCGTAACGGCCACCGCGACTGACACTCAAACGTCAACCGCGACCGCCACTCCCACAGCGACTGCAACCGCGACCGCCACAGCAACTGAAACATCGACGCCGACGCCGACTGCCACATCCACCGCGACTACGACGCCGACCGACGATCCGTCGACAACGCCAACTGCGACGGCGACTGAGACATCTAGTTCGACTGCGACCGTAACGGCCACGGCGACTGACACTCAGACCGCAACAGCGACCGCTACTGTTACTTCCACTGCGACGGCGACCGATACCCCTACAGCGACTTCAACCGCGACGGCGACTGAGACATCCACTTCGACTGCGACCGTAACGGCCACCGCGACCGACACTCAGACCCCAACAGCGACCGCAACCGCTACTTCCACTGCGACGGCGACCGCTTCTCCTTCGGCGACTGCAACCACGACGGCGACCGCGACTGAGACATCAACGTCGAGCGGTACACCCACTGCGACTGCTACGCCAACAGCAACTGGGACATCGACCGCCACTCAAACGGCGACGGCAACCACCACGCAGACCGCGACATTAACCGCCACCGCAACTGCGACATCGACTCGCACTGCCACAGCCACCGCGACTTCGACTGCGACCGCGACGCCCAGCGCGACCATTACCGCAACATCAACCGCCACGGCCACGAGGACCGCAACCTTAACAGCTACGGCGACTGCGACCTCGACTCGAACGTTTCGGCGTACTCCGACTGCGACCTCGACCGCAACGGCAACCGCGACCAGGACGGTAACCGTCACGGCAACGCCGACCGCCACTCAGACCTCGACGGTTACGGCAACTTCAACTGCGACTCCGACTCGCACAGCCACTGCGACTGCAACCGCAACCTCGACCGCCACTGCCACTGCCACTGTGACGGCGACGGCAACCGCGACTCCGACTGCGACCTCGACCGCAACGGCCACCGCGACCAGGACGGCAACCGTCACGGCAACGCCGACGGTAACGGCGACGGCAACGGCGACCGCCACTCAGACCTCGACGGTAACGGCAACTCCAACTGCGACTTCGACTCGCACAGCCACAGCGACTTCAACCGCAACCTCGACCGCCACGGCGACGATGACGGCGACGGCAACCGCGACGTCGACCCGGACTGCGACCGCCACGGCGACCGCAACCTCCACTCAGACGGCCACCGCGACCACCACTTCGACACAGACCTCGGCCCCTACCGCGACGCCAACTGCGGCGGCCTTCTCGGTCGTGAAGGTCACGTCATGTTCTACGAGCACTGGCGGCACAGATTTGAGCTGCCCGATAACTTATACGGCCGGCAATTCGCTGGTGCTGAACGTCAGCCTGGGTACCGGGAGTCTCACCTACTATGCTCCGCAATCCGTCGGTGACAGCGTCAATACATGGGTTGCCGACAACGTCGCTGGGAGCGCATGCCAGACGGACAATAACAATGGCAACTCGACGTGCTTCTACCATACCAACGGCATCGCGGGGACTTCGGCGACTATCACCGTAACCCGCCCGGTGAACGCGCCGTTTGGTTACCTCGCGGCCTACGTATATGAGGTGACCGGCGGCGCGCTCAGTGAAGACACGGGCTCTGCCCAGGGCTACTCGGCCAATCCCTTCGCAGCGACCGTGAATACCCCCTCGTTCGGTACCTCTTCGGAACCAAACGATATCGTCTTTGGCTCCGCGGCGGCATACTTCGGCGCGTCTCCAAATCTGATGAATGGACCGCTGAATGGTTACACCGGACAGCCGCTGCTGAATGCCGGCGGGACGGCTACTTTCAACACCACGCTGTTGAGCGGCTACGCTTTGCCAGGTAGTTCGTCGTCAACGTCGACTGGATGGACGACGAATAACTCGACGACGTGGGCGAGCGCATTGATCGCGTACCGGCCGGCGGCGGGAGTGCCGACGTTTACGCCGACGGCGACGCCGAGTTCGGATGTGAGCGCGACTGCGACGCCGACGCCGACTGCTACCGGAGTCGGGGGCGGCAGCGCGACGCCGACGGCGACTGGGGCAGCAACCAAGACCGCGACGGCGACGCCGACATCGACGCCGTCATCAGGCGGGACGCCGGGACCGGCGCAGGTGAGTTCGACGGTGCTGATGAACAACGCGCCGCGCATCGGCGTCAACATGGACGAGCAGAGCCAGTACGACGCGCGCGCCTACCTGCAGAACTACCTCGATAATCCCGGCTTCGAGCAGGCGATGGTCGGCCATGTGATCGTGGTGGGATCGAGCCCGTCGTCTTCGGGCTTCACCGATATCAACGATCCCTACGACGCCGTCGCCACCGGCTTCTGGAACGGCGTGACAGTCTCCGTCCGCACCGGAGCCTCGGCGGGCGCGACCTTCAAGGTCGCCAGCTACACGGCCGGCGGCAGCTATACCTGTACCGGCGGATGCCCCTCGCTGGTGGCGGGCGACCTTATCGGCGAGACCGAGAGCAACACCACTATCGGCTTCAACTCCGGCGTATGGCTGCCCGGCTACTGGAGCATCCTGAACTCCGATACCGGGGTGACGCTGTCGACCGCCCAGCACTACGACGGCGCTTCATCGGTCTCGTTCGACGTGCACGACGGCAACGCGCATGCGATCAACTTCGGTGGCGACAGCTCGGTGTCCTCGGTCGGCACCTGCTCGAACAACTCGGTGACGTTCTGCTCGACCAACGCCGACTGCAGCGCCGGCACCTGCGTCAAGTCGCCCACATATCCGTACCATCCGTTCACCGGCCCGATGACGATGTCGATTTACGCGCTGGCTTCGGGCACCAGCGGCACGCCCACAGTGACGCTGCAGGCGTCGCGCGAGGGCAGCTCATGGGGTTCGATCAGCCACACGTTCGACCTGACCCAGGACGGCAACTGGCATCAGTACGCCTACAACTTCACCGGTCCCGACAAAGCCTCCGACACCGGCATCTGGTTCTTCACCGCCACCGCCCAGAGCGGCGCAGCGACCGGCGCAAAGATCTACGTCGATGACGCCTTCATGGGCCCGACCAGCGGCGGCGCGGGCGGCTTCCGCAACGACGTAGTAACGACCCTGAAGACCCTCAACCCGGGCACGCTGCGCTACATGTACCCGCCCGGACTGTCGCAGACCGACGCCTACTTCGAGGGCAACGATTACCAGAAGGGCCCGCCCAACGATTACTCGGTCGGCGCCAATATCATGTGGATCTACAGTCTCAAGGACATGTATGCGCTGGCCGGTGCGATCGGAGCGAACCCGTGGGTCTCGATTCCCGACGTGTTCAACGACACCGATGTCACCTCGTTCGCCAGTAACCTATGCAGCGCCTTCGCCGCTAACGGCTTCTCCAAGGCCTTCATCGAGCAGAGCAACGAAGACTGGGTGACCACCTCGCATTCAGCCGGCGGCAGCCATACTTCCCAGTACGGCGCCTTGGCCAACCGCAACTTCGGCATCATCAACAGCTACATGACCGCCAACTGTCCGTCGTATGCGGGCGACGTGAACTTCGTCGTCAACGGCCAGGAAGCGAACTCGGGCGTCTTGCAGAACACCAGCGCTCAGATCCCGTTCAACAATCCGCAGTACGGCGCCAACGTCGCCGACTATGCGCCGGACGAACCGGAGCAAAACACCGGCGAGACGATGGCGCAGTACGCGGCGCTGGGCTTTGCCAACTCGCTGCAGCAGTTCATGCCCAATGCGTCGGGCGAGTTCGGCGGCGTGGTCCCGGGCAATCTCAACTCGCTGTGCGGCGACAGTCCCTCTGGATGCCAGCAGTTCCTGGCGGCCTACGAGAACGGCTCGAGCAATCAATGCGGCACCGCGACGCCGGTCGAGGCGTGGGACATGACGGCGGGATGGATGGCGGCCGGGTACAACGCGCAGAACTGGATCCTCGGCTTCACCCTGGGCAGCAATGGTCCCAATTCGGGAGTGTTGTCGCCGATGCCGGCGCAGCAGACCTTCAACCTGGCCGAGGGCGAATTCACGACGCCCAACAACGCCTGCGCCAGCGGCCACGGCACCGACTCGGCGCTCTGGGGCATCGTGCACGACTTCGATTCGTCGTTCGGACCGACCTTCCCCCACATGCGGCCGATCGGATGGGCGCAGGCGCTACTCAACCGCGCGATTGGCGGCGAGTATCACATGCTCGATACCTCGCAGTACGCGGGAGTCTACGGCGCCGCGTTCAACCAGAGCGGTTCGTGGAGCGCTATTCTGAGCAACTCGAACAGCACCAGTGTGAGCTTCCAGGTGACCTTCCCGTCAGGCGGCACGATGCCGGCGAAAGCCGAGACGGTGCTCTACACCAACGGCCTGGCCGACAACGACGAGAACAGCAACTCGGTCACCATCGGCGCGCTCCCCGGCGGCATCTCGGTCTCCGCCAACACCGTCACTCTCACCCTCCCACCGTTCAGCGCCGTCGCCCTCCTCCCTTCCTCCGCCCCCTGACTCGCACGCCTCTGAGCTGTCGGTCAAGGCTGACAGCTTTCTTGCCGACGTGACCAAGGGCGCGGTTCGTGTACACCGCACCGGCGGAAATTTTTAATTCAAGCGCGACGGGTTCTGGAGGCGCGGGAAACGCACTTCAAACCATCAAAACTCAGGTAGACGTGTCTCCGCAGATTCGCGAAAAACCAGAACAATTGATTTATCAAATCCTACTTCTTGACGCAAGACCGATGCCAGCAGCAGGATTTCCTCGACAGAATGTAGACCTGGTTAATTTAAGCGGCGGCGCTCTTTTGGGCTAATTGAGCACCACTACATCTTGTGACTTATGTGTTCGTATGCTATCTTTAGAGGTATGTAATAGAGTTATTAGATGGCTACCGAAAGTTCAAAGCCATTCGAGAGGGCGCGATTATTCACTCCTCCATGGTTAGTCCTTACATAGATTTTGTTATCTGGCGTGCAAATTGACGCGGTATTTCTGGAGACGTAACTGCACCATTGTGCTTATCTAACTCTACCTTCGAAACTTTAGCTTCAAGTGGCGAGTAATCCACAGGAGAATCAGCAAGACTGAAAAAATTACAATTTGGAGAGGAAGCGGCAAATAGCGCAGAAGAACCTCAAGACCGCTCATCGGAGCGAGTGAATCAACTAAGCGAGAAGAAAATGAAAGCAAACCTGAACCGGCAACACGAAGAAGCGTTCACAACCCTACGGACCAGCCTCAGTCGGTTGAATCTTCCGCTGGATATTGTCGAGGAGTTGATTGATCGGCATATCGCCGTTTCCTTCGAGAAGGGGGCCTTGGCATTCTGCGAGGGCAACACTGACGGTATGCTTGCCTGTATTTTGAGCGGCTACGTGAACGTTTACTGCCCCGTCGGCGACGGCGATCGTACCTTGGTACGGATGGCTGGGCCGGGTGAGATAATCGGCTATCCAGATTATCTCGATGAGAAGGGTCGATATGCGCGCTTGTTCGAGGCGCAAACTGCGACCAAATGCACACTGGCACTCTTCAGTCGCGACCAGGTGGTCCGCTTGCTGACGGGACTTCAGCCCGACGCCCTGATCACGATCCTCGCGTCGCTGAACACGTTCTGGTCGGAGAACCTCCGCCATTTTGCGACGCTCCTGAATCTCCCCTTCTGGGACCGCTTGACGATTGCCTTCAGCGACCTTGCCAAGCGCGCGGGGGTCAAGGACTCGGAGGGAATAGTCCTGATACCCGAAGTGGGCCACGAAGATTTGGCCGAGATGATCGGCTGCTCGCGACCGATGGTCAGCCGGCTGATCGCGCAGATGGTCGAGTCCGGCCTGCTGGCGCGGCGCGGCAAGCAGTACGTGCTGCTGAAGAAGTGGAACTTCAACGACGGCAGCCACAAATCCAACAAGCCGGCGCGCCGATTCGAAGCAGTGTCCCCGGCCAGGCTCGCAGGATTCACGCCGTCGAGCGCTCGAAATGGCGCCGCGAATGGCTCAGCGAACAGAGCCGCCTAATCAACCCCGAATCGTTGGCTCGCATCGCAGCTCGACCGACTTTGTCGAGCCGCGATGCGCAGGCCACCGAGGGCAAATCGGTTAGTGCCTCCAATCCCTGCAAGCAAGTCAGAAATAGCGCGCCCCAGCGACGCGGAGTGAAACAGGGTCCCACTCCGAGTCAGATTTAACTCCGGCTCCAAGACCAAATTCACTGCTTTTTCCGCAGTAGGCGTGCGGGCGCACGCACGCGCTGCCACAAATGTGACAGAAACCTACACAGGTCTGGCGTGCTTTAGGGGCTCGGGGAGTCCCCATGGCGATCGATTCAGGCAAGTCTGAACTATTGGATTCGGAGGTCCAGCTCGTGAAGCGAACCTGGAACGAGCACGACGAGGTCGTTCTCACTGTCAGTGAGGTTGCCGAGATATTGCGAGTTCATACCACGACGATTTATCGGCTGGTGAAACGCGGCGAACTGCCCGGCTTCAAGATCGGCGGCAACTGGAGAGTCAATCGAGCGTCGCTGGATTTATGGCTCACGGAAGCACGCCATCCGAACGCGACCCCAAGACACTAGCAGCCTGTGACAATTTTTCGCTCGATCTGATCTCAATCAAACTGCCCTGCGCCGTCGAGTCTCCGGCGCTCGCATACACCCGCAAATCTGCGTAGTCTTGCCGTCGCTACAGGTTCTGTAAGTAGTGGGGCGGGCCGCCGTGCCCGCCTTTGGAGAGGCGCAGACAGCTTTTTGTAGGAAAATGTGCCATAGTGTCCGGGAAGAAACGCCAACGACTTTCCTGAGAGGGGAGATGATATGACACGTTTCGAGGCTACGGTGATGAAGGTGGGGCGGGTTGCGAGTCTCGTCCTCGTGGTATCGGCTTTGTGTGTGGCGGCCGCATCCAACGGCTACGCGGCTTGTACCGCAGCCACTACTCACACCCTGTCGCCGGCGGCCTGCGGAGTCGTGATCTCGACCTCGGGTTGCTACAACATGACCACCAGCCTGACCGACACAAGCATCACCGGCGATTGCATCCAGATCACAGCGGCGAATGTCTACCTGAATCTGACCGGTGAGACGATAACGGGTACCGGTGGGTCCAGCACCGCCAACGGAATCCACGTGACATCGACCGGTGCCGGAGCCACCATCGTCGGCGGTACTGTCAGCGGTTTCGATATCGGAATTCTCGCTGACGCGCGAGCGGTGCTCGAAGCGCCCGACGTGGAAGACAACAACAGCGACGGGATTCAGATTACCAGCGCGGCTGTGAGCAAGATCGTCGGGGGCAGCAGCGATTCCAACGGCGGCAACGGCGTGACCGTCACCAGCTCGAATTCCTTCACCTTCGACAGCCTCGATGCGAGCAGCAACCGCGGGTCCGGAATCGTGGTGAACACCTCGAGCGCCGGCTCTATCACCAGTGCAACCGCCAACTCCAACTCGTCGTCAGGGATAACGTTGAACTCGTCGACCGCCACAAACATCGCGGGTCTGAATGCCAACAGTAACGGCACCTACGGGGTCGAACTTATCAAATCGGGAAGCAACAAGATTTTCGGTACCGCCATCAATCTGAACGACATCTACGGTGTTTACCTGAAGGAGTCGTCGTCTAATGTCGTCGGATCGCCTTACGGCACGATTCATTGCAACGGCATAATTGACGTGTACATGGGATGTTCAGACACGGCCGGTCCGGACCTAACGGCTTGCTCAACTCCAAGTTCGGCGAATGAAATCGACGGTGCGGTTGTTTACGGCACCGGCGTGAATCCGTACGGCATCGTCATCGATCTGGGAAACCTGTCGAACAGGGTCCTCGGCAGCAATGGGTCGACCGACACCGTCGATGACATGTACGATGCAAACAAGGCAGGCCAGAACACCTGGTTCGGCAATACCTTCACCACCGCCAACCAGAGCTACATCCACTGAGGCGAGCCGCAGGGAGCGTCGCGAGGGCGGCGGGTTTACAAGATTTAAAGTGAAACCCGCCGTGGGTTTCACGCTTCCCTGAGCAGGGTTAAACCCTGCACCTTATTGTTCGTCCGAGAGCGACGAGATGTGTTCGTGTGATTGACGCGCAGTTATCGCGACGATAGCGTTTTCGCAGCAATGATTCGGCCGCGTCTCAGCTTCGATCTTCGAGTCGTCGTCTTACTGCTAATACTCGCTCCGAACGCATCAGCGCAGACTCAAAATAGTCCAGCCGCCTCTCAAACACCGCACGCGGCAGCGTCCAACGCTCAGGGAGCGGACGTGTTGTGGTACGGCAAAGCCCCGCCGGGCTGGGGCGGAGTGGTCACCGACATGAAACTGCTCGCCCCCAGCGTCGGCTGGGCGGAACGGGCCAACCGCTTCTACTGGACCAAAGACAACGGCTCTACTTGGAAGGACATCACGCCGCCCACTATTGACGGCGAGCGCATCGAAGGGACTTTCTTCCTCGACACTCGGAGAGGCTGGATGACGACCTGTCGGCGCGATACTGAGGCAAACGCTACCCCGTGCGATTTGGTCTCCACCTCTGATGCAGGCGCAACCTGGTCAAGAACACCTATCAAGTTTGCGGCGGCGAAAAGGGCGTGGATTTCCCTTTCTCCTGAATCAATGCCCAACGGAGGCGCCGGACAGATCGCCTTCTCGGATCCAATGCGTGGCTGGATGAATTTCGTCCTTGCGGGATCCCATGGGGACTCTTGGGTCAGTCTCCTGGTGGTGACTTCTGACAGGGGCGAGACCTGGAAAGAGGCTCCCAACGCTCCCAACGTCGGGTCCAATGTAGCTATGCAACTCGTTACTCCCACCGAAGGGTGGCTCTACGGCGAAGACGATGACGGCGACGAGCAGCTATATGTCACGCGCGATGCAGCGAATAGTTGGCAAACAGTGACGCTCGAGGCGCCCAGAGAAATCGCCCCGGCCAATTGCGTAGTTATGGGCCTGCCGACGTTCGAGGACAGCAAGCATGGTTTTGTGCGGGTGAATTGCTCAAGCGGAGAACCCCCGGAATCGAAATTGGCGATCGTGCTTTTCGCAACGGAGGACGGCGGTCGGACTTGGAAGCCTGATCGGATGGTAAAGAATCTGGACGATTATTCGCGGGAGAAATTCCGTACATCCGCTGTCTTGGACTCTCACTGGATCTTCGCCGCACTATCGAACCACAAACCCATGCTTATCCAACTCGGTGCGGGCGACACGATAGATGGGGCCGCCGATGTTAATACCGGTCGCTCAGATTATGGCGCTGACCAGATCAGCTTTGTCACCCCAACCCAGGGATGGATTATCATCGGCGAGGGTGAGCTACAGTCAACCACAGACGGCGGCAAGACTTGGACAGCGATATCGCCCGGTCCTCAGCCGCATGTGATTCATCCGGCCGGCAATTGATGAAATCGATTCGTCAGTTGTGATTGTAGCCGCCTGCCTCGTTCTCAGTGAGCGGATGCGAGATCGGATGCTTTTCGAGCAGTCGCCAGCGAACGGCGAATGTCTTCCAGCAGCAGGTCGCCAAGGTCGCGGACTTACGCCGTGGCGCACTAGTATCCGCTGGACGACGAGATCCTCGCGATTCGGCGGCATCGAGTAGGCCGGTACCTGCCATCCGCGCGCGCGCAGCCGATCGGAAAGATCGTACAGCGTGAAGCCGTAGTCCTTGCCCTCTTGCAGCGCCCAGCAAACCGCGGGCAGTCCGCCATGGCCGTCGTGAATGATGCGGAACGGCCCCATCTTGCCGATCTCGGCCGCGAGATGCTGCGCGGTGTGATAGCAGGCGTTCTGGATCTTTCTGATAGCCTTCGAATCCCAGCCGCAGAAAGTTGTAGTACTGGCAAACGATCTGGCCGGCCGGACGCGAAAAGTTCAGCGCAAAGGTCGGCATGTCGCCGCCCAGGTAGTTGACGTGGAAAATCAGATCTTCCGGCAGGTCCGCGCGATCGCGCCATACGACCCAGCCCACGCCCAGCGGCGCCAGCCCGAACTTGTGTCCCGACGTGTTGATCGATTTGACTCGCGGCAGTCGAAAATCCCATGCGATGTCCGGCTGGCAGAACGGCGCGAGAAATCCGCCGCTGGCCGCATCGACGTGGATCGGAATGTCGAGCCCGGTGTCTCTTCTCGAGATCGTCGAGCGCATGCGCGATAGCCTCGAACCGGCTCGTACTGGCAGCACGTCGTCACGCCCGAGCGTCGGGACGACCATGATGGTGTTTTCGTCGCATCGAGCCAGCGCCTGTTCCGGACCCATCAGCAAGCGGTCACCTTCGACCGGAACCTCGCGAACTTCGACATCGAAGTAGCGGCCGAACTTGTGCCAGCACACTTGCACCGGCCCGCAAACGAGGTTCGGCTTGTCAGTGGACTTGCCCTGCGCCCGCATCTTCGCTCGCCAGCGCCATTTCGCCGCGAGGCCGCCGAGCATCGCCGCTTCGCTGGATCCGGTGGTCGAACATCCGATGGTGTTGGCGCCGTCCGGCGAATTCCACAGATCGGCGAGAATATGAACGCATCGGCTCTCGATCTCGGCGGTCTGCGGATACTCGTCCTTGTCGCACATGTTCTTGTCGATGCACTCGGCCATCAGCGTGAGCGCCTCGGGTTCGATCCAGGTGGTGCAGAAGGTCGCGAGGTTCTGGCGCGAGTTGCCGTCGAGCAGCAGCTCGTCGTGGATCAGTGCGTAAGCAGTTCGCGGCGAACGCTCGCGCGGGGAATTTGGTACTTCGGAACCGACTAGCGAAATATCGCTGGAAGCCTGGATAACGTCCGACGCTTTTCCCGGCGTCATGTTTTCTGTGAAGTGACATCCTCGTTCCTCCGAATGCTCATTGAATCAGAGCGCGAACGCGTCGCCGCGACTAACCGGCAATACGCGTGAGCGCGCTGTAGCCGCTCCAGATGATTTCGATGCCGATGCAGAACAGGATGAAGGCCGACAGCCGCACCACCACGTTGGTGCCCTGACTCGCCCAGCGCGCCGACGGTCCCCTCGGCAAATCGGTAACACAGATAGATAGTCGCGGCCATCGCGATGACACCGCCGATCGCCGCGCCAGCCGAGAGACGGCGAGATCGGTGAGATGGAATCCCCCGCGGCCGCTGGCTGCCGAGCGTGATAGCGACTGCGATCGATCCCGGACCGACCGTGATCGGCATCGTAAGCGGATAGAACGCGTCGGTCGGTATTTCGGCTGGTGGCTGGTCCGGTCGTCGGTGAAATCGTCGCTCGACTGTAGCAGGTTCCATCCGGTTGCAGCCACGATGAGTCCGCCGGCGACGCGCACGATCGGCAAGGTGATACCGAAGAATTCGAGCACATAGGATCCGATGAGCAGCGAGCCGAGCAGCAGGAAGAAGCTGTTGATGCTCACTCGAAGCGCGAGTTCGTTGCGTTCCGGGTCGGTGCAGTGGCGCGTCAGGCCAAGGAAAATCGGCGCGCCGCCGATCGGGTTTATGATTGGAAACAAGCCCGCGTAGACGAGAAGAAAGACGTTGGCAATTTCGTAACCGGAGATCATGCGGCACCAATCCTCGCCCGCGCGACGTTCGAAGACTCGCGCGCGGAGGATGCAGTCTGATGCGAAACGGCCCGCTGGGTCAAATCGCGCACGCGACTCAGACCATCTAAACTGTCAACGATGCGAACCCTGTCCCTCGAGGAGTCACTGCGATGCGTCTGCTCTACGTCGATATCGATACTCTGCGCGCCGACCATCTCGGCTGCTACGGCTACCATCGCAACACCAGCCCGGCGATCGATGCGATCGCGCGCGACGCAATTCGCTTCGAGAGTGTGTATGCGTCCGACACGCCATGCGGTCCATCTCGCAGCGCGTTGATTTCGGGCCGCTTCGGAATCCACAACGGCGTCGTCGGTCATGGCGGCACGGGGGCCGATCCGTTTCTCGAAGGTGCGGCGCGTGGCTTCCAGTCGCGCAGTGCGGCGACGAGTTGGGCGCGGCGAATGCGATCAGTCGGGATGCATACGGCGACGATCAGCACGTTCGCCGAGCGTCATTCGGCGTATCATTGGGATGCGGGCTTCAACGAAGTGATCAACCTGGGAATGATGGGATTCGAAACCGCCGACCAGGTCGCGCCGCTCGCGCTCGACTGGCTTGCTCGCAACGCCGCGCGCGACAACTGGTTCCTGCACGTCCATCTGTGGGATCCGCACACGCCGTATCGCACGCCCGCATCATATGGCGATCCGTTCGCGCACGATCCGGCGCCCGACTGGATCACCGAGGAGATACGCGCACGCCACTGGAGCATGCCCGGTCCGCATTCGGCGCAGGAGATGGTCGGCTTCAAGCCCGGCGAGCATGGCGTATCCGAGCAGTTCAAACGCCAGCCGCAGCAGGCGAGCTCGATAGCCGAGATTCGGCGGATGTTCGACGGTTACGACGTTGGCATCCGCTATGCCGACGATCATATCGGCCGCTTCATGAACCGGCTCGCGGAAATGCGCGTCCTCGACGAAACGGCGGTGATGATCTCAGGCGATCACGGCGAGACCTTGGGCGAACTCGGCATCTACTGCGATCACCATACGGCGGACGAATGCGTCACTCATCTGCCAATGATCCTGAAGTGGCCGGGCCTCGCGGGCGCACGCGTCGATCGCGGTCTGCATTATCAAATCGATGTCGCAGCGACGGTCCTCGAGCTGCTCGGCGCGCGGGTTCCGTCCAACTGGGACGGCAGTGGATTCGCGGACTCACTTCGCAAAGGCGCTGAGGCAGGCCGCGAATATCTGGTCGTGTCACAGGGCGCGTGGACCGCGCAGCGCGCAGTGCGCTTCGGCGATTACATTTGTATCCGCACCTATCACGACGGCTACCACGGGCTACCAAACGTGATGCTGTTCGATCTCAAGAACGATCCGCATGAGACTCGCGACCTCGCTGCCGAGCGACCTGAACTCGTAGTGCGAGCGCTCGCAACTCTCGAAGATTGGTACGGGCGGCAGATGGCGCGCTCGACGACGGGCATCGATCCGTTGTGGACGGTGCTGCGCGAGGGCGGTCCATGGCATGTGCGCGGGCGGCTTAAGGAATACCTGGAGCGGCTGCGCGAAACTGGGCGCGCCGAATGGGCGGATCGCATCGCAGCCGATCACGCCGAAGACCTGCGATTCTAAACTGCCCAGAAGCGCAAGCCGATCATTCCCCAGTAAGCCAGATAGACCGTCCATCCGATACACGCGAACGCGACTGCGAACGAGTGAATCCGTGCCGCGCGGTTCATCGGGTACCCGAATGAAAGGAGCGCAAGCACGAGCCCAACGAGCGAAAGAATCGCGTAGAGAATCGTCAGCAGGAAAATGCTGACCGCGAACGGGCTCGGAGTCGCGAGCGCAAACGTCGACCCGCCGCCGCGTATCCACAGGATGAGGGTGGCAAGGAAGGTGAGCGATGCGAGCAGTGGGACGACGCGCACCGCCAGATGTTTCACGCCGTTCATTCGCCCGTACAGCTTGCGCGGAATCCAGATGAGCGCGAACAGGATCGAGGTCGCCATCGTAATCACGGCGCCCACGAGCAGGATAAGCCGCGTCGCCGGCCAGACGGGACTGATCTTGCGGAAGCATGCGAGCTCGCCGCAGCCGTAGCGATTGCCTTCAACGTCGGTGCAAAACACACCGCTCGCTGCGGACTCCTTCTCGCCGCGAAACTGGCCGTGACCCAGGTAGACCTGTTCTTCCGGCGGACTGGGTATGAGTCCGCGGCGGTAGAGCTTGCCGTTTTTCGTGTAGGTCCATCCTTCGAGCAGGAGCTGTTCGAGAAACTTAAATTTCTCGTTGCGAGGCGATGCAAACTGATAGAAACCGACTGCGTTTTGGACGTTGGCGTCAAGCGGCGCGGCCGTGGGCTTCGACGGAACAGTAACTCCGCGCGTGATGTAGGCGAAGATTAGGTCTTCAACCTTGCCTAGCGCCGGGCTGCTCGCATTGATCGACATGAAGTAGCCGACACCCTGGTCCGGCATGTACGCGTATACCGAAAGGAAGCCGTCGATGCCGCCGTTATGTCCGTGCGTGACGATCGGATGCCTCACGGTCACGTAGTTGCCGAGAGCGTAGCCGTTTTTTAGACCGGCGCGCGCGGCCAGACCTGTTTCGGGCGTCTCCATCCGCGCAATAGATTCGGGGCTGACAATCTTGACGCCGTCGAGCGTGCCGCGATTGAGCATCATGCGGACGAATCGCGCCATGTCATTCGGCGACGCCTTCATCTCGCCGGCCGGGCGCAGCAGAATAGGATAGTAGGGAACCGGAATCGGCGGATTTCCGCGATAACCCTGCGCGAGCGACGCACTGACTTCGGGAGTCATCCGCATGTCGGAATGATTCATGCCGAGCGGGCGCAAGATGTTATCCGCGATATATACCTCGCACGGCTGGCCGGTGAGCTTCTCGATAATATAGCCGGCGACGCCGTAGTCCACATTCGAGTAGGACTGAAGCGTCCCGGGACGCCATCGCGCGACTTGAGGCTCGGGGAACTTCGCGAACGTGTCGAGCAGCGCGACCGGAGGGCCACCGCTCATGTCGAAGGTCTCCGCCAGCATCATGTCGTCGAAGCCGGCCGTATGCTCGAGCAGATTTACGATTCTGATCGGATCGGTCGCGTCCCATCGATTGACGATCTTCACTTCGGGCGCGACGTCGGCAACCTTCGCGTGCAGGTCAACCTTGCCCTCCTCCTGGATCTTCAGCATCGACAGCGCGACGAAACTCTTGGTGATCGATCCGATGCGGAACATCGTGTCCGCGGTAACGTTGCGATTCGCCGCGAGGTCAGCCTTGCCTACGCCGCCCGCATAAATGACGCTGTCCCTGTTGACGAGGGCAAAGCCGCACCCGGGCGTGTGAGTGCTCTTGAGCACATCCGCGATCGCGGCTCTCAGTTGCTCGATAGTCTGCGGCGGCTTGGGCGCAGGCGGAGCGGGCGGCCGCGCGCATCCGCTCGCGACTATCATGACGAGCGCGAGTGCAACCGTCGCAAGGAAGTGTCGCTTGATCCGCATGCCGCCCCGCCGATTCTCATGGCAGAAACGAGAGTCTGCCCGCAATCCCATCACGCGAACTATTTCTTCGACGCCTTCCCCGTCCCCGAAAGCGGGATCTTTTGCGGTTCTCCCTGCTCGTTATCGTTGATCGTCAACGTTCCAGTTTGCGGCGTGGTATTCGGCGGCGTGAACGTCACCGCAACCTTGCAGCTCTTACCCGGCTCCAACGCCGTGGTGCATTCGCTCGTGACTGCAAATGGCGACGCAGCCGATTCACTCTCGATAGTTACGGCTATTGCCGATTTCTTCGAGCTGCCATTCTTGATCGTCACCATCTTAGGTTTGCTGACCGTACCGACCGCAGTCGTTTTGAACTTCACCGATTTGGGTGAGATCTCAAGCTTCGCGTTGACCGGCGTCGCGGTCGGAGTCGGGGTCGCGGTCCGCGTCGCAGTTGCGGTGGCAGTTGCTGTAGCTGTGGCGGCAGTTGATGTTGCCGTGGCTGTCGGCGTTACGGTCCGCGTCGCAGTCGCGGTGGCAGTTGCTGTAGCCGTCGCGGCAGTTGATGTTGCCGTAGCTGTCGGCGTAACGGAGCGAGTCGCAGTCGCGGTGGCAGTCGCTGTAGCTGTCGCGGCAGTCGATGTTGCCGTGGCTGTCGGCGTAGCGGAGCGAGTTGCGGTTGCGGTCGGAGTCGCTGAAACTGGGAACAGCGGATTGAATAGCAACACGCGATTATTGTTGGCGTCGGAAACGTAAATCGTGTTGTTGGAGTCAAGAGCGACGGCGCGTGTTTCACACATCCCGGTGGCACTAGGCGCCGGTGATTTTTCGTAGCACGTGTCGGCAGTCAAAGCGGCGCCGGTACCTACCGAACCCTGGCCGTACACAACGTCGGCCGTAAAGTTATTGGGCGGTCCCGCGAAAGGCTCGTTGAACTCAATCACGCGATTGTTTTGCGAATCCGAGACGAAGAGGTTATTGAGAGAATCGAGGCTCAAGCCCAGTGGAGAAGACATCGTGGTTGCACTGTGGCCGCTCCCATTACCAGTGAAATCATTTCCAGCTGCGCCTTGCCCGAAGACCGCGTCGGCGATCACGTCGCCAGCACATCCTGGTTGCCCGGGGTTGGCGCAAGGCGCAGAAGTGTCGAGTGGATTGAGGAAGAATATAACGCGGTTGTTGTTGACGTCACTAACGTAGAGATTGTCGTTCGAATCGACTCGCACCGACACTGGCTCGAACATGCTAGTAGCTCCAGTCCCACTTGAGCTAGTCGAGAAATCGGTGCCCGAAGCGCCTTGCCCCAGTACCAAGTCAGCCACCACATCCCCCGCACACCCGGGTTGCCCTTGGGCAGCGCAGGGGGCGGAGGTGTCAAGCGGATTGAGGAATAGCAGCACCCGGTTGTTAAGTTCGTCGGGGACGTACACATTGCCTTTTGAGTCGAACGCCACATCGTTCGGTGTGTGCATTTCCGTTGTGCTAGTCCCATTGCCGGAGGTGGTAAATGCGGCCGGACTGGTGCCATCTGGTCCCTGACCGAGTACGAGGTTTGCGGCCAGGCTTGGCATGCACGGATCTGCTGCAGTGCAGGAATGGCCGAACTGCTCGTATGGGGTGTTGTACTCCAGGACGCGGTTGTTGGGGCCGTCCGCCAGCCAAAGATTCCCAGCTGCATCTGTCGCCCCTCCAGAGCCCGTGAACGTGGTGGCGCTTGGGCTACCGCCGCCATTGGGCAAAGTGCCAGTGAAGTCGGTCTGGCCAAACACCATATCAGCGGACTCATCGGTGCTGAGAGATGAAGCGTCGTTCCAGCCCAATACCCGGTTGCTTCCCTTGTCGACCACGTAAAGGTGGTTCGGTGTCACCGTGGTATCAAGCGCGATCCGGCGGGGATCCGATAGGCCTGTTTGACCAGCGGCCGCGGTATTCGACGTGAAGTTGGATTGGCCGAGCACGAGAAACGCAGTGACATTGATCCCTCCGGCCAGGAGTGCTCCTGCGATCCCGACGATGACGATGACCAAGAGCGTGAGCAATAACCAGGACAGGTGAAGTCGTTGCGCTAGTCTCATCGGTTGCCCCCTCCCGAGATTTCAATTCGTGCCATGGCGTCTACTCCCGCTGGATTTTTTCGTAGCAACCGAAATCGGAGCTTCAGTCGCCACCGGCAGATGCCTTGGGTTCATGGAGAAGGGGGCCGATGGTAAACCTGCGCGATTGTCAAAATTCACGCGCGAATGTACCAAATCCTGTTCCTTATCACCAGAAAACGGGCCAAACCTCGGAAGCACCCGTCGAGTCACAGTTTAATTGGCCTACAGCCAAACAAGGTCCGCATCGAACGATGATCGCAGCAATTTGGATAGCTGAAGCCGTGCCGCTTTCTGACAAACCTACAGATAGTTTCGTTTTGTGCGGACTGCTACACTCTCGGTCCGATAGTTGTGCTCGGTGGGGAGGGTATGCCGGGGAGCGAGGGGAAATCAGTTCATCGCACGATGCCGAGGGCCGGTTTGCGCGCGGCACTCGTCGCGATACTCGCGGCGGCGCTCGCGTGCACAACCGCGGGATGCTTCCTGCCGATCCTCACGGCTATTCCGTCGGTAATCAATCTCGCTCACTCGATCTACAAGGGTAACAACCCGGACGACCCGGATGCTGTCGCCAAGAATCCGGATGCCGCAAATCGGGACGCTGAAAATCAGGCCACCGAAGAGCCCAGCAAGCCCGCGCCTCAACTGACTCCCGCCAATCTATGCCAGATGATGGCGATTGCGCGGCCGGACATGGTGCTGGTCGAATTGCGCAAGAACAGCGCGGGCGCGCCTGAGTACCGCGAGCTTCATTTGCAAAATTCCGCGGACGAAGCGCACTGGACTCCGACGATCAACAGCGAGACCGGCGCGGACGGATGGATGCCCGCGGTGAACTTCCTCAAGATGGATTTCAATCCACCGCTGACGGCGGCGATTCCCGCCAGCGGGACGAGCTACCTCGCGTATGCTCCGAGCGCGGTCAATCCGAACGATCCCACCGAGGCCGAAATCAAGCCGCCGTCGAGTGGCAACGGGGGAACTTTCACCTGGGCCGGACGCATCTATCGGTACACGGTGGCCAGCACGCCGCCCTGCCTTGCCCCGTCTTCGTTGCAGGCCGCGGCCTCGCGATAACGCCGACCACTGCCCCTACACAATCCGCGATACGCCGGGGATGCTGCGAATGGCCGCGCTGGCGCCCCAGCTCAGCAGCAGCACTCCAGTAAATACGAGCACTCCTTTTTCGACGGCCCCGATCGGGGCGGCGAGAATCGCGATCTGCAGCCATGACACGAACATGTAGTGGATGAGGTACATCCCGTATTCGTTGTCGCTCAGGCTGTCGAAGACCCAGCGGCGGCGCCGGGCGAAGCGCACGAACATCGCCAGGAATGAGAACGATATGGCGCCGCAGACCGCGGCGTACATCGCGCCGCCGACTGTGTTCAATAGAATCGGAGACATCGTCGCGCCCTTTGTGATCGCGATCAGAAAGAACACCACGCTCACCATGAAAATGACGACCGCTGCGACGCTCCAGCGTACCCAGTGACGCGCAAGGATCCCGTCGGGCGCGAGCAGCCCGCGGTCGATGCCGTATGCGCCGACGCCGATGCCCGCGAGGAAATAGATCGCGTAGTGAAACAGTCGCGCAGTCTGGAACTGGAACGGTCCGATGCTGGTCCACGCCGCCGGTCCGAAAATCGCCATCATTGGAATGATCGCTGCGGCGGAAGCTGCGACCAGGAGCAGAAAAAATCGCAGCGGACGCTGCCGCGCATCCGACGTGAGCCGTCCCAGCACTTCACCAAAGTTCGGCGCAATAGCGAACAACGCCGCTACGGCTAGATCGAACGCGAGCAGCAGCCAGATAAACCACGCCGGGCCTGTCGGCCAATCACCAAACGCCACGAACTCGCGAAGGTATTCCCCCACGCTGTGCGGCCCAACCGTCAGTAGGTAAGTCGGATAGTATGCGACGGGAGCGACTATCGCCGCGGCGAACAGAAACGGAATGCCGAGGCGTCGCATCCGGTCGCCGACGAAGCTGGCGTTGCCCTTGCGCTGCAGACTCGACCATACGAACAGGCCCGACAGAAAGAACATCAGCGACATGAAGAAGTCGTCGTTGAAGCCGGTGAACAGACTCCATCCCGTCCAGTGGTGAGGATCGACCACCATGAACGCGCGCCAATACGGCGGCGGTGTAACCAACGACGTGGCCTGCGGCGGCGGCGAGTCGATGTACGCGAGCACCGAGTGATGCGCTATCACGAGCACCACGAGGAAGCCGCGCAGGTAGCCGAGCGCGACGTTGTATCCCGGCCGCGCGATACTGGCGGCCCGCATCTCGTGGTGGTCGGCGACTACCGGTCGAATTGCGGATGCTCCTGACGATGCCATGGGAATTACCTCCCCTGCGCGAGTTACTTACGCGTTGCCAGATCGAACACGGTCACCAACTCCTTCGCGTAGGCTTTCAAATCGAGGTTGGGGTCGGCGGTTAATACCTGCGCCAGACCGTCGATAGTACTTCTGAGCGTTGTCGCCATCACCCGGGTCGGGAACTCGCGGAATTCGCCGCGCTCCTGCCCGGAACGGAACAGACTTTCCAGCTCGGTCACAGCCGGATTGAAAGCGAGCGCGAGATTGACCATGGGCTTACCGGTATTGGAGGTGGCGCCCACAGCGATGTTCATCAAGGCAACGATCTGGTTGTGATGAGCCGCAAGGAAATCGAGGTTGCTCTCGATGTACGCGCGGAGCATCCGCGCCGGACTCTGCTCGGCGAAGATCCGCGGCATCATCTCAGCGGCGGCGGTCTCGAGCACGGTGCGGACGATCTGCTCGATCAACTCGCTCTTGCCAGCAAAGTGATAGGAAATGACGCCCTTGCTGACGCCCGCGCGCTTGGCGATCTCGGCGAGCGAGGCTTTGGCGTATCCGAGTTCTGCAATCGCATTGATCGCGCACTCGATAATTTGAGCGCGTCGCGCCTTTTCTATGAAAGAGCGATCGTCCTGACCGACCGGGATAGCTTCTGACCGCACGACCAGAAAATTAGCCCAGCGGACAACATGAGTCAAGCATCTGCGGCTCGTATGTCAGAGCGAGGCCGAGGTTATCTAATTTTGCTTTGAGACGGCCGCAGCCCACTGCATCCGCAGCAGAATCGGACCTGGAAATCCTGGCGGCCAATCGAGGACTCGGCGGATGACGCAGTCAGATTCGAATCCTCTCGCAGGGAAAATTCCCTGTTACAGGGAAAAATACAGGGAATTTCATTAATCGAAGGGGCAGAACAGTCTAAATCGTCAGCTTTTATGCCGCCGGAGACAGTATCGGCCCGGATGGTCGCGCTGCCGTCGCTGCCGGCGCCGTCGTGCGGCCAGTGGAATCTCAATCTTGAGGTGACGGGCGTCGATACGTCATCGCTCGGTCTGGGCGGCTCGAATCCGTTCGCGCTGGTGCTGACGACCCTCGACGGAGATTTTGGCGAGTGCTTCAATATCACCAATGCGATCGTCGGCAATCAGATCAAGCCGCCGATTCCGGTAGTCCGCCGGACCCGCCGCTAGGCGCGGTTCGTCGCGAGGCCCGGCTAGCGGCTACCTTCGGCCGCGCGAAGAATTCCGGCTGACTACGCGTGGGTGCTGAGTCATGCCGTTAGTGGGATGAATGCGCTGGATGCGTTCGGCCTCTTCTCTCGCTGCGCTCGGAACAGATCCTGAACTCCAGTCCATCGCTCGATCGCGTCCCGGCCGTGGATGATATTCGGATTGCCGCGATATTCGCGCGTGAAATTTCCGGAACGCTCGTTTGACCTCGTACTCGTCTATTCGCAGATAGGGCACCGGCTCCGTCTCGTACGTGAGAGACGAGAGCATTCAACAGTCAACCGATTGCGTTCCTCGACGTACAGGTTCAAGTCGCCTCGCCATTTTCGATTTGAAATATGGCGAGGAGCGGTGAAGCGCCGATGTGGCACCGGCTCGATTCTCAACAGAGAGAATCGAGCGGGAATCAGCTACAGATGCTCCAATCACAGCCACTCCAGTGCCCTAATCGAAGAAAATGCGCGAGCATCCGAAGTATTTTCTGCCTTCCTGCGCAGCACGCGAAAAATTGCCGACTGGGTGGCGGAGGGGGTGGGATTCGAACTCAGTGGAGACTCTCCTCTCAGAGCTCAGTCATTCGAACTCTAGGGGGACTTCCGACAAACCGACGGTTAGCGCTCGAATGGAAGAACCTCTGCTAATCGTTCTAATCGTTTCGAAGCAGGCCAGTGACGCCGGCGATAAAGATCGCGCTGAGTAGCCATCCGGCGATTATCTGCGCCCACAGGTAGTAGAGAACCAGCGCGCCAGTGAGCTTTACCGGCACACCAAGCGCAGAACACCGTCCCGAAGCTTGAGCGTCGGGCCACCAGTAGTGCTCCTGATGGAGATTAACGAACGGAAGAAACACATCGAGCGAGTACAAGAGCGGGTGCAGAACCTCGTATCGCGAGTCATCTCCCGGTCGATTCTCCGGATAAGTCGGGCGCATCACGCCCGCTTTGGCCGCCCCGCGTACTACGAGGAAACCAATCGTTACGACCAACGCGGCCCAGAATACCGTGAGCAGCGGGCGATGCCCGTAACCGATCGTCCATTTTAGGAACCATCCCCACACCGAGCCGAGGCCCCCGATCTGCGCGTAGCGGGCGTCATCGCCCGCCACGAGTACCTTGATCGCGCCGCTTTCATCGCCAGCTTCGCGCAGAAATTTCGCGAGCTCGCGGTACGGTTGCGGATGGAACCCGGGCGGCTGCCGACCAAGCCATTGCAGTCGCGTCGGCGCATCCGAAATCGGCCCGACAGATTGATAAGTGAAGTTGTCCAGAATCAGATTGCCGCGCGCCGGCCAGCTCTGTTCGTCGTCGACCATCACGTCGGCACTGGCCGAGCCCAGATCTAATTTTGCGTTCTTCTGAAGCTCAACCTCTTGCCACCCGAGAATCCGCATCGAGGCACTGCCAAGCACCAGCCCGTTGGGAGACCCGTCAGAACCTTTGAAGTGGGCGTGGTTAACCCATATTAGCCCGCCCGCATGCGCCGCCGGGAATCGAACCAGGCCATCGGCCTGGAAGTCGCCATAGACTGGCAAGGTGGTCAAATAGATATCGTGCCCTGATCTGGCACTTATGCCGGTGACTGCAACCGCACCGGCATTTTCAAAGTGCGCGCCGGAAAGGTTAATCGAACCGCTGACGTTAATCCGATCGATATCGACCATTCCGTGCGCGACCATCCCGCAACATAGATCGACGTCGCTGCCGATTGTCGAGTCGCTCAAATCGATCGCAGCCTCCGGCGAAAGCGTGTAGGCCGGATTCTTCGAAGCATGAAAAACTCCGGTGCCGAAAACCGCGGATCCATCAATCCGCGAGTCAGACAGATCCAGTTCGCCTGTGGGCTCGAACGGCGTGCCCCACCAATGGTTGTCCCAACCGAAGTCTGCCTCGCCGCGAACGTGCAGTTGTTCTGCGTTGATGCGGTTGGTGCGGCTGCCGTTGAGATCAAGGGTTGCAACGTCGGCAGACGTGAGGTCGAGGATTTCCGGAATGGAACACCTCACGAGCGCGATACCGAACGGAATCCGAACGTGTGAGAGATCGAGCTTGCCCTCTATCCTTGCGCCCGTGAGGCGAATCCCGCGTGGGTCAATTAGGGCAACTGCCCTCGGATCGACGCACATCCACCGAATGAGTTCGGCGCGTACGCTACGATCGCGCGGCCATTTGTCGGCGCCGGTTGGGTCGTTGGAAGAATCACTCGGGTTGGGTGAAGTTCCACCCGCTGCAAAATCGTCAACCTCGAGCGATTGCAGATCGGAATGAGCAAGCAACGAGACTTCCGCACGCGTGAGGCCCGCTAGTTGAACCTCCGCTAGTTTCAGCAAAGGGCGACTAGCCGCAACTGGCACGCCGTGACTGCCAGCCGTGCTGTCACCAACCGCTAAGATGGCCATCGTTGATATCACTGCGATAATAGAGCGGCGACTGTTCCGAGAACGCAATATTAGCCCCATTTATGTAGTCCTCTTGGGCCGCAAGCCTACGAAGAGGAACATCGCGCGACAAGCGCAATCGCGTGACAAACTCTGACTACCCCGGAGGCGCTGGCAAGGCTTTATCGAACCTTACTCGAAGTCGACCAGCATGTCGCTGTAGCACCTCTCACAGAGCATTGTTCAAAGTCCCATCCGAAAAGTCGAAACAGAGAGAATCGGGCAAAATCCTCAAGGGTTGTCACTATCTGGCCTTTCTCTGCGGGACTTTGAGCTCAGAAAACGCCTTGCACGCGGGCTCTTCGCGACGTTGAACGCAATTTTCTCTGCTTCGGAGACTCGGCTTCGGAGAGAACTGAATTCGAACCCTGAGAGGACTCGACTGTTTGGGCGCAGTCGTTCGAACCCGGAGGGGACTTCGGATTCTTCGCATCCCCGTGTTCCCGACGCGCAGTGGCGGACAGCTCCGCGAGCAACTATGATTCTCGCGCTTGAGGTTGGGCATCTCGACTATGAAATCGTTCTCGACGCTGCTCGCATTTTTGTGGATTATGCTGCCCGGCCGCGCGGACGCGCGTCCGTTCCACTACGTTACGCATCCGAAAGGTCTCGTCGACTATTGGCCGCGTTGGTCGCCGGACGGGAAGACGATTCTTTTCAGCCGCTGCGTCATCACTAGCGGATGCGCGGGTGGTGCGGCGCAAGGTGCCTGGAACCTTTTCACGGTCCCGGCCAAGGGCGGACCGGCAATCCAATTCGTGCAAATCACCGAACGTCTCAGCGACGCGATCCAATTGGCTCTGGAACCCGAACGTCGGCATGCCGATCGCCTTCACCGGCGTAAAATCCGGGCCGTCGGGCGAGGGCGGCGTCTATCTAGTCGGGCCGGACGGCACCAATCCAACGCGGATTCCGACTGACGCTTCGATCCCGAACGGCTACCCGTCTTGGTTTCCAGACGGGTCGGCGCTAACAGTCGAAGGCATGGTCATGACAAGCGAGCCCTTTATCGATCTTATCGGCGTGCCCGACGGAACGCTCCTGCAGGCTCAGACCTCGACCGATCAGATCTGGACGGGCGAGTCCGCGATCTCCCGCGACGGCACTATGCTAGCCTTCGCTGGACAGATGCCCGAGGCGGGCAGTCAGTACAACGACGACCTCAACCAGATCTGGCTGCAAGCGCTGATTCCACAGAATCCGCCGGCCGGCTTCGACACCAATCTGCATCAACTCGATCCGCTGCAGGGCCGGACGCCCGACTGGTCGCCAAACGATCGCTTTATCTCGTTTGAATCGCGGCGAGGATGCTACAACGGCAACTACGCGATATTCATCGAGGCCGCCGCCACCGGCAGAGCGGTACGGGTCACAGACTGCAAGCTCAATGCGAATCACGCCGTATGGGCGCCCAACGGCAAACGGATCGCATTCTCGGCCGAGTACTTCACGCCGAAGTCGTCGTGCGCGATGGGATGCCGCGGGATCGCGATCGCGCCCGTCCCCGACAAGATCCTCAGGCTGGGTACGGCGTCGAGCGATTGATCATTGGACCTGGTGCACGATCGATTTGACGCGCAGAATCGCGAGCGTGTTCGATCCGAACTCTGTCAGATAAAGAAGCTTGCCGTTCGGCGACAAACTCCACTGCCGCGGGAAAACCCCCGCGTCGAAAGTCCCGACGGTCGCGGCACTGCCTCCTACCTTCAGCGCCTTCTCGAAATCGAGGATGCTGACAGTGCCGCCGGCGCCCGGGCATGAATCGAACCGATTCGTATTCGCCACCGCAATCCAGTTCCGATTGGAGAACGGTTGAGCGCCGTCAGGCTCGATTCCCACCGGCGTGGTCGATATTGGAGCGGCCGAATGGTTAGTGAGAAGTTCGGCGGTATCGAACGTGAGCAAATTATTTTCGTCGCGTGCGGAAACCCACGCGATCTTGTCCTTGTTCGTCAGAATCACCCGCGTCGGCGCGCATCCGGCGGGAACATTTGCGACCACGGAATTCGCGGGATTGGTTCTCGCCATTCGCACGTCGACGATGTCCAACGTTCCGACGGGGCCCTGATGAGTCTCGACCGGACATCCGCTTCCGTCGGGGATGGTGCACGAGGTCGGATCGTAGAAAGGCTCGGACGGAAACGCGATCTCGTTGGTGACGTACAGGCGGCGGCTGTCGCGCGAAACGGCCAATCCCACCGGCGCGCAATCGACCGGGATCGCGCCGATGACCGAGCTTTGGCTCTGCCCGGAAGACAGCGCCTTCTTAAAGTCGATCACGCTCACCGTGTCCTGACTCGTGCAACCCTTGCCCCCGGAATATTCGTTCGCCACGAAGACGAGCTGATTGTCGGGGGAAATCGCGACCTCGATCGCGCTGGGGTCGGTCGGCACCGTTCCCATCGCAGCTCCGGAATCGCCCGCGATCGCCTTGCGCACATCGATGAACTGCACGCCCCCTGACGGGCACGATTTGCCGGTCTGGACCGCCGCCAGCAGATATTTCCCGCCTTTGCTCAAGGCCAAGCCGAACGCGGGCCCACAGGTTGGGACGATCTGCAATACGGCTGCGTAAGTTCTTTTCTGCCGCAGAACCGCAACGCCGCTCGTCTGTTGCGCCATCGAGACGAAGACGTAGCGCCCGTCCATCGTCGTGATCGCTGCGAAGGGCGAACCCGGCAGGGGAATCTGTTGGAGAACGGGATTGATGGCCTGAGCCGACGCGAGGCTCAAGGAGATCAAGATTGCTGCGCCGGTCAGGATCGCGCCTAATGCCGTGCGGGACCAGCTTAATTGCCTTCCGGTTGGACCTTCCAAGTCTTCACCTCGATCACGTCAACTCCGAGCTCAGACGCGCTTCGGGGTGCGAAGTGCGCCGAAAAATATTACGACGACATCCAATGACGCGGAAACATCTTAGCGCAACGAATAGATTGGTCACTTGATTCCGGGGGGAGCACCAAGCCGTCGAGCGAGAGGAAGAGGTGATCGTTGGGCCGCTCTCTCGCAGCCGGCGATTTGAAGCTTTCTATGAAGGCGCTCTGGCTAGGTTGCCCGGCTCGATGATTTGCAGCTCGATGGGCCCGAATGGCCCTCCCTCAGATCAAGGCACGGACAAAGTCCCCTCCGAAAAATCGAAAAAGAGAGAATTAGGCCAAATGGCTATCGTGCGCCTGAATTCGAGCCTTCTCTGAGGGACTTTGCATTCAGAAAACGCCGTGGACGCGGGCTTTTCGCGGCCGGAAGCTCAGATTTCTATGCTTCCCAGACTCGGGTGCGGAGGGGGTGGGATTCGAACCCACGAGGGACTTTCATCCCTGCCGGTTTTCAAGACCGGTGCCTTCAACCACTCGGCCACCCCTCCGGTGGCTATAGGATTTATCGTATCCGCGGGGACGGCGCGACTTTATTTGCGTGACGGGCGCGGCTCGACGATCGGGAATTGCAATGGAAAAGTTTCGAGCATCGCGAGCAGCTCCAACACCTTCGCCCGATTGCCACTCACTGCTATCTGCCCCGATTGCAAGGCCGCATCGAAGGTAGTCTTGCGCAACGAGATTTCATCCAGGGTCGCGCGGCTCAGCGACAGCGACGCGTCCGCACGATCGGATCGCTTCTCGGCTACGCAGGTCAGAGCGCTGTTCTCGAGATTGAGCACATAGTCCTGCTTCGTATCGTTGAAATGCCAGTTGAGCACGATGGTCTTGCCGGCGGCTTTGTCGCCATTCAGCCGGACGCCCATGAAATCGAAATACATGTCGAGCGGGAGCGCGCGAACGATGTCGGGCGCGGTGCCGGACATCGGCAGATTCGGCACGCCGTTGCGCAGCTCTGATGCGCCCTGCAGATAGGCGTTTCGCGCGGTCGCCGACTCCGACTGGTAGCCGAGCTGCTCGAGCGCGTCGGCCGCAAGTTCGCGCGCTTCCCGATTGGCGGGGTCGGCATACACGAGTTGCGACGTGACTTGCGCGACCCATCGGTACTCCGCGCGCGCATAGTCCTCGCGCGCCCTCTTCAATACCGACGCGGCGCCGCCCATGTACTCGACGCTTTTCTTCGCGAACTCGACCGGCGGCAGCGCGTCGAGATTCGCGGGATTGCCGTCGTAGTGTCCCAGGTAGCGCTGATAGATTGCCCTGACGTTGTGTTTGAGGTTGCCGTAGAACGAATGCGCCGACCATTCGAGATCGAGGCTGGCGGGCAGCTTGACCATCTCGGCAATCTCGGCGCCGACGTAACCGTAGTTCATCAGGCGCACCGTCTGATCGTGCACGAACTTGTAGGCGTCGCGCTGCTTGCGCAGGAAGCCGCGCACGCGATCGCCGCTCCACACGGGCCAGTTGTGCTGCGCGATCATCACGTCGCTCGAGTCGCCGTAGCGCTGAAGCGCGCCGCCGATGTACTTCGACCAGGACAGCGCGTCGCGCACGAGCGCCCCGCGCATCGGCAGCAGATTGTGAAAGTTCTGGGTGGCAATTTCGGCCATATTGAGGACGCGAAACTGCGGGTAGTACATGATCATCTCGGCCGGCGCTTCGGCCTCGGGGGTCAGTTCGAAGATGACATCGACGCCGTCGATGCGATGCTTCTCGATTGGCCTTTCGATCACGTTCGTGGGCGGGATAAGCGTCACCGTGCCCAGCGACACCGTTTTGCCAAGGCCGGTGTCGACCTGCCCTCGTTCGCCCCGCGGCAGCATCGCGCCGAACTGGTACAGCGCGCGGCGGATCATCGCATTGCCGGCGATCACATTCTCGCCGACGGCCGCCGACATGAAGCCGGCCGGCGCCCAGATTGTAACCTTGCCCGACATCACGTCCGCGGCGTCCACCACTCCGCGCACGCCGCCGAAATGATCGACGTGGCTGTGGGTATAGATCACCGCGACCACCGGCTTGCTCGACCGATGCTTGCGGTACAGGTCCATCGCAGCTTTGGCGACCTCGGTCGAGATCAGCGGATCGATCACGATGAGGCCGGTGTCGCCTTCGATGACCGTCATGTTGGAAACGTCGAAGCCGCGCAGTTGATGAACGCGATCGGTCACCTCGAACAGACCGTTGGCCATGTTCACGCGGGCGTGGCGCCACAGGCCGGGATGGACGGAGTCGGGCGCCTGCTCGGCCTCGAGGAACTCGTAGCCTTTCAGCGTCCAGACCAAGCGGCCGTCGTCGCGCATGACGAGTCGATCGCCGAGGGCTTCGATAAATCCGCGGCGCGCGTCGTCGAACGAATTCCGATCGGCGAGAGGAACGTTCGCGAGTGCTGCCCGGTTCGCGGCAATCGTGGCTTCGGTCGGATTCTTCATTGTGTCTCCTGGATCTCGAAACGATCGCGCACGGTTACAACCATTCGAGCGGGCGCGGCTGAAGTGCAGGTCGCGCATCGCTTTCTCGTTCGACGCGCCGCGCAGCCGCGTCGCGTAGTAGACGGGTCGGCGCCCAATCGAGTCCAGCGCATGCTGTTCGGTGATACGCGGCGGCTCCGCTGCTCCGGCTGCGCGCGCAAAAGCGGGCAGCCATACGCGCTGAGGCACGGGTCGCTGTCGACGACGTTGTATGCGCCCGGTGCGCATTCGAGCGCCGCGACGGTGGCCGCTGCAGCGTCTTCAATATGCACCCAGCTCCAGACGCCTTCGCCGCCGCCGATTACAGGCACAACTGATGCCGAACCTGGTCGCCCATGTCGCCTTCGCTGCAGTACCAGGTGCCAGTCCATAGAAGAATCCGTAGCGGAGCGAAACGAACTCGATCGCCTGGCGTTTCGAGGCGATGATTCCAGTTCGGCATAGGTGCGAGCACCTGCGGCTACCGCGGGCGACGCCTCAAATGCAAACGGCGTCGGACTCATCGGCAAGACCCGCGCCGGGCGCGTACCAGAATCCCGACGATTGCAGAATGTAGCGACGCACGCCAGCCTCGCGGAGCGCCGCCAGCAGGTTCGCGTTGCCCTCGGATTCGAACTTTGTAATCGCGCGCGGCGGCAGCTGTCATCTCTGCCGACGTGTAATGCGCGGGCAGCGAGGTCAACTCGTTGATGACGGCGTCGTGGCTGGATGCGTGCGATCGCGGCTCTGACCGCCGACGCTTCGAGTGCGTCCGCGATGACGGCTCCCGCACCCGCTCCAGCTACAGCCTCGCGCCGAGTCGGGCGAACGAGCCAGCCCGAACACAGTATGACCGGCGTCTCGCAGCAGACGAATCAGCGGCCGGCCGATTGCGCCGGTCGCGCCCGCCAGCAGGATTCTCATCGGAGTCCACTGACTTCTTTTCGCGCATGCGCTTTTGTCGCGCACTGGCGGATGCTGCCACAGCTTGATGCCGCCGAGCAGGCCCTCCGTATTGCTCACCACCTTGACGTTCGCCGGCAGCTTGAAGTTGATCGCCGCCGCATTGCCGCCGCCGATGTACAGCCGGTCGTAGTTGAACGTCTTGCGCCAGCTCGTCAATCGCTTCGCGCAGGTGCTTGTTCCACTTCTTCTTGCCCTTCTTCAGAAACGCGCGGTTGCCGAGTTCGTCTTCGTAGGTCTTGCCTTGTGGAACGGATGATGGCCGAGCTCGAGATGAATCCGATGTCCGTCGACGAAGAGCACCGATCCGAATCCGGTGCCGAGGGTGATGACCAACTCGTCGCCCTGGCCCGTGACGCATCCGAGGCCCTGCACGTCGGCGTCGTTGGCGATTCGCACGGGTCGCTTGAGCTTCTTCTTCAGCGCCGCCTCAAGCGGGAAATTTTTCCATCCTTTGCCGAGATTCGGCGCCGTGTACACGACGCCGTTCTTTGATGACGCCGGGAAATCCCACCGACACGCGATCGAATGCGCCCGCCATCTTCGCCAGCTCCGCGATGATCGCGATCACTTTCTTCGGCGTCGCGTTGTGCGGCGTCTTGATCTTCTGCCGATCGGTTATCATCTTGCCCTTTTCGTCGAGCGCGGCCGCCTTGATCCCGGTTCCGCCAACGTCCACCGCGAGCGTGGTAATGGATTTGGCAGCCGCCGGCTTGGGAGCGGACGACGACTTTGCGGCCGGCGGCGGTTTCGCAGGCGCCATGTCCGTTTGCAATCGTTTTCGGCGCCGAAATTTTCTCAGTTTGTTGTTCTTTCATCTGCTCACTCTCTGGCCGCGTGAGTCCGCGGCCGGCGACATTCGTTCCTTATATACCAAACCGCGTTTGCACGCATTCTTGTGGCATGCGCTTGCCGCGACGTGATAATTCAGGCGTCGCGCATCGGCCGCGGACCATTCATTGCAATCGCGCATCGCAAATTACTTCGGACTTGAAGCCGCAGGCACCACGTTTCGACGCGAGGTGCTCGCGGGCATCACCACCTTCGTCACGATGTCGTACATCATCGCGGTCAACCCGGCGATTCTGAAAGCCGCCGGCATCCCCGAAGGGCCTTCGATGGTCGTGACCGATCATGACCGCGGTGGTCGGCACGCTGGTGATGGGCCTGTACGCCAATCGCCCGTTCGCGATCGCGCCGTACATGGGCGAGAACGCGTTCGTCGCGTTCACGGTCGTGAAGGTACTCGGCTACCGTTGGCAGACCGCGATGGCCGCGGTGTTCCTGGCGGGCGTGATGTTCACGTTGTTGACGGTCGCGCGCGTGCGGAGCTGGCTGGTCGAAGCGATCCCGGCCGGCCTCTGCTATAGCTTCGGCGTGGGAATCGGACTGTTCCTCAGCTTCATCGGGCTCAACGAATCCGGCATCGTCGCGATCGGCGTGCCGGGTGCGCCGGTGAAGATCGGCAACCTCGCGACGCCGTCGGTCGAGATCGCGATTTTCAGTTTCGTGCTGATCGCGATCCTGATGGTGCGACGCGTGCCGGGCGCGATCCTGATCGGGATTCTGATCACCGCCGCGATCGCGTTCGTCGACCGGCGTCGCCAAGCCGCCGGCGGCGTGGGTCTAGCATGCCGCCGAATCCCGCACCGATCATGTTGCAACTCGAATCTGCGCGCGGCGCTCGAGCGTGGGATTCTTCGGCGTGCTGCTGACGATATTCGTGATGGCGCTGGTCGACACGATGGGCTCGCTGATCGGAGTCTCCGCGCGCGCCGGATTTCTCGACGCCGACGGCACGCTGCCGCAGATCGAGCGCCCGATGCTCGCCGACGCTATCGCGACGATGTTCGCGGGCTTGGTCGGCACCACGACCGCGGGCGCATACATCGAGTCCGCGGCCGGCGTGCACGTCGGCGGACGCACCGGGCTGACCGCGGTGGTCGTCGCCGCGCTATTCGCGATGTCGCTGTTCTTCGCTCCGCTCGTCGCCGCGATTCCGGCCGCGGCATATGCGCCCGCGCTGATCGTGGTCGGCGCGATGATGATCGCGCCGATCGTCAAAATCGACTTCGACGATTACACCGAGCTGATTCCCGCCTTCACCGTGATCGCGCTGATGAGCTTCACCTACAACATCGGCGTCGGCATCACGGCCGGCCTGGTGCTGTATCCGCTGTTCAAGCTCGCCGGTGGACGCTATCGCGAAGTCCATGCCGGATTGTGGATTTTATGCATTCTGTCGATGCTATTTTACATTTTTTATCCATACCGGTAACGAAGTTGGATAGTTAATGCGGTCGAGTAAATTGATTTAATTGCACGCCGTTAAGCCTACTACTACGTAGCTCAACTCTACAAAAAGTAATGCAGGGGGCAGGAATGGCCATTTTCAAAAAGCGCTTCGCCACCGCCGACGAATACGAGGATTGGCTGCAGCAGGCCAATGGCCGGGTCAACGTCCTGTCCATCAACAAGGCGCCTACCATCTATGGCTCATCGATACAGCAGCCGACCGGCCCGGTGATTTTGAAGTATCAGACCACGGACAAATCGTTCGCTGCGCCCAGGATCGTCGCAGGAAGAGCGGTCGAGTACGCGATTGTCGGTGCGGCTTTCTTCGTGCTGGTCGCCTATGTCATTTCCGAGCTTTAGACCGCCTCACCGAGTCCGTTGTATCTGCGAAGTTGCTAGTCGGTGCCAACCCCGCCGGCGGGCGCGGGACTGAGCGAGCCGGGGACGCGCGCGATATGATCGGGCGTCAGCCGCAGCTTGCGCGTCTGCTCGTTGAACAGCTGGGAATAGACGCCGGCGCGCTTCGCCAGCTCCGCATGCGAACCGATTTCGACGATCTTGCCGCGATCGAGCACCACGATCACGTCAGCGTCGACCGCACTCGCGAGCCGATGCGCGATCAGGAACGACGTGCGGCCCTTCATCAGGCGGCGGACAGCGTCGTGAATGAGATTTTCGACCTCTGAATCGAGACCCGACGTCGCCTCGTCGAGAATCAGGATCGGCGGATTTTTCAAGAACACGCGTGCGAGCGCGAGGCGCTGCCGCTGACCGGTCGAAGGACGCACGCCGCCCTCGCCTATCATCGTGTCAAGCTTATCGGGCAGCGACTCGACGAAGTCACGGATGTTGGCCTGCTCGAGCGCGCGCCATACGTTGGCGTCGGGCGCGCCGGGCCGGCCGTATTGCACGTTCTCGCGAATCGACGCGCTGAACAGAATCGCGTCCTGCGGGACGATCCCGATCGAATCGCGCAACGACTTGAGCGTCACGCCGAAATGTCGGTGCCGTCGATCAGAATTCTGCCCGAGGCCAGCTCATAGAAGCGCGGGATCAGGCCGGCGAGCGTGGTTTTGCCGGCGCCCGAGCGCCCGACCAGCGCGACCGTCGTCCCGGCGGGCACCGTCAGATTCACGTCGTCGAGCGTGATGCGGATCGGTCCGCCATCGAGCGGCTTGTAGCCGAAGCTCAGGTGCTCGATCTCGACCAGCCCGCTCTTAACGTTGAGCGCCTCCGCGCCGGGCCGGTCGTGCACCTCGGGCGTCTCGTCGAAGAACGCGAAGATGCGCTCGATGGCCGCCAGCGCGGTCGCCACAATGATCGACAGTTCAGAGAATCGCTGCAGCGGCAGATAGAGCGCGCCGAAAAACGCGAAGAAGGCGACCACCGTTCCGATCGTCATCTGGCCGTGCATGATCATCAGCGCGCCCGCCCAAATGACGATCAGCGGCGCGCCGCGCGAGATGAACTCGGTGAACATCTGATGCGTCGACGAGAGCTTCACGCTCTCGATAGTCAGGTCGTACAGCTCGGTTGTGCGCTGATGGAACCGCCGCGCCTCGTCGGCCTCGCGCGCGAACGATTTGACCGTCGAGATGCCGGCGACGCGCTCCTGCAGCTCGCCCGAAAATTCCTCGACCACTTCCTGCAGGTCGTGACTGGTCTCCTTGATTCGCGGCGACAGGATCCTGATCACGGCGACGTAGAACGGAATGACTATCAGCGAGATCCACGCGAGCCGCACGTTCAGGTAAAACAGCAGCCAGATCACGAAGCCGAGCGACACGCCGTCCATCCAGATGTTGATCATCGCGGAGCCGACGAAGTTCTGCGCCATCGAGATGTCGGAGATGAAACGCGAGACCACCGCGCCCGAGGTCGTGCGATCGAAAAACGAATGCGACAGGCGCTGCATGTGTTTATAAAGCGCGTAGCGCAGATCGAAGATGAGACGATGGCCCGCCATGCTCGCCCAGTAGTTGCGGTAGTAGGTCGCGATCGCCTGCACGATGAACAACACGAACATCGCGGCCGTCAGCGCCTCGAGCTTGGCGGCGGAGCTCGGCGCCGAGATGAAGCATCGCTGCGATCGCAGATGCACCATCGATCGATCATCGAGTTCAGACTGCTCGGGATGCGGCTGCGGCACCAGCAAAACGTCGAAGACGTATTTGAAGGCGAGCGGAAACGCGAGCGGCAGCGTGAACTTGAGGATGCCCATAACGGAGCCGCCCGCCACCAGCCACAGATGCGGCCGCACGTAACCGAGAAATCGCACCAAGGCGGTGCGCGGAACTATGCGATCGTACAGCCGCTCGAAGAAGCCGCGGCTACGTTGGTCGGGTTCGTCGGGAGCCCCGCTCGGCTCCGCAGGGGAACAATCCACCGTCTCCGGCCCACCGGCAATCACAGCAGAACTACGATTTGGCATGCCGAGCAGTTTAGCAGTCGCGCAAGAGCCAGAAAATACGTGCGTGACTACCGCTTCCGGGGATCGGACTGCTGTGTATAGGATTCCGGCGCCGGCGACGGTTGACATCAATCCCGGCCCGACCCGCTTGAAGATCTCTACGGGTGAGCGGCGTCCCCCGTGCGATATAGATCGTAGTCAGGTTTCCTCACAAGACCCAGATTGAGCTGCACGATCGCCTTGAACCTTGCAAAGCTGAAGATCGGTCCTCGGGTGGCTTTCCGAATGACTTCCCAGTAATCCCTTGTGAGCGGATCCTTCAACAGATTCTTGTCTTGCTCGAGGCTATCCACATATCCCGCTGGTATCTGCCTCTCGAAATGACCAATTCTCCAGTTCGAGTCGTACTTCGCCGGCAACCTTGCGAGAAGAGGATCAGCCAGACCACAGGAATCGATGAAGTGGTTTTCCGGCGGGCTCGCCAGGCTGGCCGAACCCAAAAGACCACATTGGATTGAAACTGACTTCGCGCGAACGCTCCAGTCTGGCTGTAACATACTGTCCTGAGTATTCCGTCTTGCAGTCAAAAGCCCGCGTCCGGGAAACATGAAGCCGCGTTCGTCGGTGATTCCGTTTTGTGGGATTGAAGTGGAAGAATAAGTCGGTCCGCTGAGCAAAGTGGAGTTCAAGGAAACCGCTCCTAGCGCTGCCACGACGATTGCTATAGTTGCTATCGCGAAACCTGCCAGTTCGGTGCGGGCCACGATAACAGCAGCCGACAAAAGTGGAACCGTCAGGAACCGGCCGCTCATGAAGTCGCCGCCAATACTCACCACATATGCCAGGTAGAGGATGATTCCCGCTGCTATCGCCTTTTGCTCCAGACCTTGCCGCAACGCCAGCATTACACCAATTGCGGTAAAGGTCAGAGTGAGGGGATCTCTCGATAGTGAGTCGAACAAATACACAAATCCTTGCTGCACGCTCTCTCCCAAAGGAATACCTGTACCGAGCTTTGCGTATGCAGTGTTGGGAAAGGGTGCGCCGTAGTAGAAGATGCTGAAGATCGTCCAAAGCAATGCCGGCGCGGCCGCGATGAGGACTAGTCGTGCGGTAGTACGTGAGTCCTGGTGCGATCGCAAAAGTATCAGCAGACAAAATGGAGCGACCAACAGCACCAGGTCGGGTCTACATAGATAGATCGAACTCAATACGGTTAGGCTGATCGTGGCCAGGCGCCTTTCGCCGGTTTCCAGGTATTTGAATCCGATGAGCAAACCGCAAATAAGAAGAAAGTGAGATAAAGGATTCTCCAGGCCGGAGGTCGAGTAGTCGACGTAGGCTTTGGATAGGACGAGCGCTGTCCCGGCGAGCATCCCGGACCAGAAGCTTGTCGCTATCCGCGAAATCAGAACCCACCACGTCAACAGGGACAGTACAATCGACAGAATAAAGGTGGCGGCAAAGATATTTCTGAAGGTCGGAGCCGCTGCGGCTATGAGCAGAAACCAGAGGGGATGCGTAAAAGCCTGAACTCTTTCGTCGGCATTGAACGTCGGGCCGTAACCATGGATGAGATTCATCACACATCGGAGCGTTATTTCAGCGTCATCGGATACCCAGGCGGTCCTGACCACAACGGCTAGGGCCAGAGCAAGGAGTGCTACATGCGCGGCGCTCCTGTCCAGCTTACTCGTAACCTCGAAGTCTGTATTCCGAGAGTTGCCCTTCTCCACCATTCTTTCCCGCGTTAAGCTTATGTCATCGCTATATCAGGCAAAAGACAGATGAACTCTTCATCCGCGCTCCGACGGCTCGACCAGGTTGCATGAGTAGGTCTTGATCACCAACCAGATTGTTTTGCCCGGTCTCGATTTGCAACGCGCCGACTGCGGCCGGCGTCAGGTGGACCTCGAAGGTCACGCCTGCCTCGATCGTTGCTACTACCTTCACGCCTTCGCGACGGATAGATTGCACTCTTCCCTGGAACGTATTGCGGGCGCTCAGGCTGTGCGGCTGCTCGCCCGCGAGGATTATGTCGCCGGCGCGAATCGCGATTCGCACTCGTGCTCCCGGGTCCGCATGACCCAGCGGGACTTCGAGCTGAGTTGCGCTGCCGTCCAACCGGCAGAGCATCGTGCCTTCGGTCACGGCTATCGATCTTACCGTCGCGTCGAAAACATTTTCGAAGCCCACCACTTGCGCGATCGTTTCGTGGCGCGGCGTCGCCAACACGTCCTGCGGCATTCCCTGCGCGAGGATTCTGCCCGCTTCGATCACGACCACCCGCTCGCCGAGTGCGAACGCTTCTTCGGGCGAATGGGTCACGTACACGATTGGAATTCCATGAGCCGCGTTCCAGGCGCGCAGGTCGTCGAGGATTTTCGATTTGTGTCGCGTGGTCAAGCGCCGCCAGCGGCTCGTCGAGCAGCAGCGCCGCCGGATTGGTCACGATCGATCGCGCGAGCGCGACGCGCTGGCTTTCGCCGCCGGAAATCTCGCCGGGCTTGCGTGCGACCAGATGCGCGATGCGAAACGACTCGAGCATCGTCATCATGCGCGCGCGCCGTTCGTCGGGCGGCAGCTTCACAATTCCGTATTGAACGTTTTGCGCGACCGTCAGATGGGGAAACAGCGCGAGATTCTGAAACACGTAGCCCAATCCGCGATCCGCCGGCGGCAAATTTATTCGCTCATCAGAATCGAACAGCACCCGCGCGGCGAGAGCAATCCTGCCCGCGTCGGGCCGCGCGAATCCCGCGATACAATTCAGCAGCGTCGTCTTGCCGCCGCCCGACGGCCCCAGGACCATCGTGAAGCCTGCCGCCGCCTCAAACGCGGCGTCGAGCGCGAAGCTGTTCGAGAGTCGATGCGCGATGCGCACCGATAAGCTGTTGCCCGCGGCCATCGTTCGGAGCCGCTAACGATGCATCGGCCACACGGCCCAGACCCGGCGGTTGAGCGAGTAAGTGATCGAGAGGGTGACGAACGCAAACGCCAACAGCAGCAGGGCCATGCGATTGGCGCCGGCATAGTCGAGCGCCTGCGCCTGGTCGTAGATCGCAATCGAGATCGTTCGCGTCGCGCCCGGAATATTTCCTCCGACCATCAGCACCACGCCGAATTCGCCGAGAGTATGCGCGAAGCTCAGCACGAAGCCGGTGACGACGCCGCCCACCGAAAGCGGCAGCACGACCCGCGCGAAGGTGCGAATCCGCGACGCGCCGAGTATCGACGACGCGTTGATAAGGTTGCGATCGACGTTCGAGAATGCGGCCGCCATCGGCTGTACCGCGAACGGCAGGCTATAGATGACCGACGCGATCGCCAGGCCCACGAAGGTGAACGGCAGTCCGTGGCCGGTGAACGACTGATACCAGCGGCCGATTGGGCTGCGCGAGCCCATCGCAACCAGCACGTAGAAGCCGAGCACGGTCGGCGGCAATACGAGCGGCAGCGCGACGACGGACTCGACGAAAAATTTCCAGCGCCAGCGGGTGAAGCTCAGCCACAGGGCGATCGGCGTCCCGATTATCAGCAGCATCGTGCAGACGACCAGCGCGAGCCGGATCGTCAGAAAAATCGCACCCCAATCCATTAAGGATCAGTGTGGCGCAGACATCTCGTTTTCGCCATTCGCGGCGGCGACGTCCTTGGGAATCGCGAAACCGTATTGCGCCATCAGCGCGACGGAATCAGGCTGCTTGAGAAATTTCAGAAACTGATTCGCCAGTTCCTTGTTAGGCGACGATTTCAGAATCACCGCGGCCTGGATGATCGGCGGATAGTCCGTCGACGGGATCTCGACGTAGCGTCCGCTGTTCTTCATCGCAGGCGCGACGGCGAGCGACAGTGCCAGCAGCCCGACGTCGGCGTTGCCCGACTGCACGAACTGGGCGGTCTGCGAAATATTTTCGCCAAGCACGAGCTTGCTCTTGACGTTGTCGTAAATCCCCGCGTGACGCATCGCCGCGACCGCCGCGACTCCGTACGGTGCATGGAGAGGATTGGCGATCGCTATCTTCCTGATGGCGGGGTCGAGCAGCATCGCGAGGCCGCGGCTGAGATCGAGCTTCGACGCGTTGGGGACCCACATCACGAGTTTTACCGCTCGCGTATATGTATATAGTGCCGGGTTCAGTCAGGCCCGCGGCCTCGAGCTTTTGCGGATAGCCCACGTCGGCTGAAAAAAACAGATCGAAGGGAGCGCCATTTTGAATCTGCGCGAAAAAATTTCCCGATGAGCCGTAGGTGAGCTTGATGCTGTCGCCGGTCTGCTTTTCAAATTGCGCGGCGACGTCCTTGAATACGAACGTCAGGTCGGACGCCGCAGCGATCTTGATTTCGCCGGCGTGAGCGGCTGCAGGAAACGACAAGTAAATGAAAGCGGCCAAGGAAAATAGAAGTACGCGTCGCATATTGCCCGCCATGATGCTTGTCATATCGTCGGAATAATGGCACAGGATTCGAAGGCCGCACAGGGTCGGCAGTGATTTCTTCACCGCCGCGCAAGGATTGATTCGCGCGACGAGTCATCGTTAAGTAGGCAAATGGCGAACATGAACAAATTTGCGGTATTTGGCGCGGGGTGCTTCTGGGGTGTCGAATCAGTCGTTTCGCGCGGTCGAGGGTGTCGTCGACGTGGAAGTCGGATACGCGGGCGGCACCGTGCCAAAGCCCAGTTATCGGACGGTATGCGGCGGCAAGACCGGGCACGCCGAAGTCGTGCAGGTCGAGTACGATCCCGCGCGCGTGTCGTTCGCGCAGCTGGTGGAAGTCTTCTGGCAGATCCACGACCCGACCACGCTCAACCGGCAGGGGCCGGACGTTGGCACTCAATACCGCTCGGTGATCTTTTATTCCGACGAGCATGAGCGCAAGGCGGCCGAGGAATCGAAGCGCCGCCTCGACGAATCCGGCAAACTTGGGCGGCCGGTCGTCACGCAAATTGCGCCTGCCGCTGAGTTCTACCGCGCCGAGGAATATCACCAGCGTTATTACGAGCGGATGGGTATCGCGCCAACCTGCGACATCGTCCGCGCCGACTGACCTTATCTTCGAGCGACCCTCGACGCAGTTCTGCGCTTGGTTCGCGCGGCTGGCTTCGTTGCTGCCAACTGATAGGCCTGCGCGACGACGCCTGCGACTTCTTTCCAGTCCACGTCGACGTCGAGGCGCATACCGATCCATCCGTTGACGCCGACGTACGGCGGCACGAAGAAGCGCCGGGGCGCGTCGGCGACCATCATGCCCTGGAATCCGATCGGCGCCTTGCACCAGACCGCGATGCGCCCGTCGTTGTGATGGTTGTTCGTCGTACATCGCGAACATCCTGCTGCGCACGCGGAACGTCGGCTCGCCCCACGCGTCCTTCTCGGTGGCGTCGGGAAGCGCAAGACAGATTTTTCGCAGCCGGTCGATCGGAGCTGGACGCGCCATCGCTATGCAGCCGCGCTCGGGCGCGACGACACCGCCTGATGCCATCGCGCGAGATTCTTCTGCTCCGGCTGAATCGAAATATTGTTGAACTTGGCGAAATCGATGACGACCATCGCGGTGATATCCGCGATCGAGTACTTGTCGCCCGCGATGAAACTGCTTACCCTCGAGCTCGCGATCGAGCCATTGGTAGCGCTGCTCGACGACCTTGCGCGCACTGCTCGCCCATTTCGGGAATCTGCTTGATTCGCGCGCGAGTCAGCTCGTGCGAATGTCCCCACACCATCCCGACCGGCACGAGCAGCGCCAGCTCCATCCGCCGATTCCACATCTCAACGTTCGCCTGCTCAAATGCGCCCTTGCCGAACAGCGCGGGCTCGGGATGCAGCAGCTCGAAGTAGCGGCAGATCGCGACGCTCTCGGCCAGATATCGGCCGTCGTCGAGTTCGAGCACTGGAATCCCGCCCAGCGAATTCTTTTTGAGGAAGTCCGGCTGGCGATTAACACCCTTGAAGATATCGACCTCCTCGAGCGGGACGCTGAGTCCTTTTTCGGCCAGGAAGATCCGCACGCGCCGCGGATTGGGCGCCAGTTTGTAGTCGTAGATTTTCATTCGATTCTCCCAGTCGGATTTTTTCGTCGCGTAGACCGTCGGTCTGGGTATTTAATCTGAATCGCGGACAAACGCTACGCGCAGCGGCGGTCGCCAAATACAGCGGTTCATAAAAATCCCGACATTCCAAATCGACGCCTGAACTACGCGCGTGCTTTGTGCTATTTAGCGTGAGCCTGATGACAGAGGATAACGCAGCATTGATGGAGAAGACGGGGCCTGAGCCGGTACCGAATCCGCGCGCGTCGATGTCGCTGTTCCGCTATTCCCCCGGACTCATACTTGTCTCGATCGCTATCGCCGACGCGATTCGGCTGCCCGACCCGGACATGTGGGGCAACGTTCGCTTCGGCCAGGAATTCCTCAGCCAGCACACGTTCGTGCTGCATGATACTTACACCTACACGGAGGCTGGGCACCCATGGACCGGCCACGAATGGCTTTCCGAAGTGCTGCTAGCCGCGGCATACAACCATGCCGGCGTCCTTGGACTCATTCTACTCAAGCTCGCGTGCACCTCGATTGTGATCCTCGCGCTCGCTAAGTCACTCGCGGAGACGGGCTCGTCGACGCTGGTTCAATTTGCGGTGATGATAGGAGCGGCGGTTGTGATCAAGCCGCAGTTGCAGTTCAGGCCCCAATCATTCGAGTTCGCGGTCCTCGCAATCTTGATGTACCTGCTGACGCGCGACGCGTACAGACGCGCGGGTCCGTTGTGGCTCGCGATTCCGCTACTGGCGCTATGGTCAAATCTGCACGGCGGATTCTTTATCGGCGTCGCCGCGCTAGGTACTTACACCGCGGTGTCGGGGTTGCAGGACGTCATGGCGGGTCGCGGCTACAGTCGCGCCATCAGACTGGCGTCTATCAGCTTTGCTGCCGCGCTCGCGACGCTGGTGACCCCGTATGGATTTGCGACCTGGACCACAGTCGTGCACGCTTTGCGCAATCCCTATACCCGCATCGTAATCGTGGAATGGCAGCCGCTTGCCTCTGCCGCGCTCGAACATTGGCGGCAGCACCGGCTCCTGCTCTCGAACTACGACGTTGGGATCGCGATGATGGCCGCAACCGGCATCTCGTGGGCTCTCACGATCGAGGCAACCGATTTGCCGCTCTTCGCTATTGCCGCGGTGATGGCGATCGCGGCGTTCATTTCGAACCGCAATCTTCCGATTGCGATGATCGCGCTCGTCGCCCCCCTCGCGCGGCATTTCCCGCTGGCGTGGCGCTCGAAAGCGTCCGCGAAGACGCGACTCGTGCCTCCGCAACCCTCCGGATTGATCAACCAGACGATCCTGCTCGCGTTGGCGATCGTTATTTTCGTTCGAGGCGGATTCTTCTCGCGCTCGCTCGAGTCGCCTGACCCGTATCCGGCCAGCGCGGTCGAGTTCATGAAACAGCACGGGCTACAGGGCAAAATCCTGGGCACGTTCCAATGGGGCATGTACATGATCTGGAACATGCCGTCGGCGTCTCGCCTGTTTATCGACGGGCGCTACGACACGCTCTTCCCGCTCGACATCATCTATACATTCGCGCTGTTCAACTTCAACATGCCGGGCGGCGACGCCGTGCTGTCGGAGTATCCTCCCGACTTCGTGCTTATCATGCCCGATTCCGAATCCCGAAAACTGATGGACGCACGGAGCGACTGGAAGCTGATCTACAGCGATGCCTCCACGCTGCTCTATGCGCGCCAAGGCTCCGACGCAGGGAAGATACCGGGAGTTCCAATCGCGGGCATCGCACAACCCGGCCGCTTCCCGTAGTGACCGCTCAATCTACAACGGATAGTCGACCGGCCAGCTTTCTTGCAGATCGCGGTCGATCGAACGGCGCGGCTTCTGGAAAAAATTGTCCGAGTGCCAAGTCGGGCGAAATTTCAGGAGGAGACGGCTCAGCTTACCAGGGTGCGATGGTCTTGCCTGGCTTATCTCATGTTCCGACTAGCGGAGCCCATTAGATATCGTTGGCAGCATCTTCGCGCCCTCCCCAAGTGCGTTGACACTTACATCCCGCCCGTCCGAACCGCCTCTCCCTGAGTGGAAGGTTGAGCAATCGATGTGCCACGAGCCGTCGATTGAATAGCGCTGCTAATACCTAACGCGCGCGCTGCTTCAGTCAACCAAAGGCTACAAATTGTAGAGTTTATGCAACAAGCCGCAATGAATGTTGTCGCGGACGCTACTTATCTCATTCCTCAGCTATCAGAAATAGGCGCGCGCCGAATCGTCGCTTGCCGAGCCTGACGACTTCAAAGCTTCAGCAAGCGTCTCTCACAACGTCAAATCGCTCGCACTCGATAACACCGACATCGAGTCGATTGGCGTCGCAGCGGGCGACGGGATTTTGCCGTGGCGACAAAACGGTGACGGCCATGATGGCCGCCGCCCTGCTCAAATCAGAATCGGTGTTGGCCGGCTCCGCGATCACCTTGTTTTCGATACTGCCGATTTTCTCGATCTCGATTCGGACCACGTCGCCCGCTTTCAGCCATTTGGGCGGGTTCATCGCGGCGGCGACTCCGCCGGGCGTCCCGGTCGAGACGATGGTCCCGGGCAGCAGGGTGAAGACCGTCGAGAGCGTCTCGACCTGCGCAAAGCAGTCGAAGATCAGATTTTTCGTGTTCGAATGCTGCCGCTGCTCGCCGTTGACAAACGTCTTCAGGTCCAGCTTGTGCGGATCGCCGATCTCGTCCGGCGTGACGATCCACGGCCCCATCGGCCCATGCGTGTCGAACGACTTGCCCAGCGTCATGGTCGGCGCGCGGCGCTGCCAGTCGCGCACGCTCACGTCGTTGACGATCACGTAGCCCGCGATAACCTCGTGCGCGCGATCGCGCGGCACATGGCGGCAGCGCCGGCCGATAATGAAGCCGAGCTCGCCCTCGTAGTCCAGCGCCGACGACGCGCGCGGCAGATGAATCGGATCGCCGGGCCCGGTCACGCAACTCGATTGCTTGTTGAAGAACATCGGAAACTCGGGCTGCTTCATTTTCGTTTCTTCGACGTGGTCGGCGTAGTTGAGTCCGATGGCGAGAAACTCGGGCGGCCGCGCAATCGGCGCCTCGAGCTTGACCTCGTCGAGCGGGATGCGATTCCCCGACTTTTTCGCGGCGCGCAGCGGCGCGATCGAGTGCGAAAGGTCCCTGCGATGAGGAACGCGATCATATCGCGCGGCAACTCGGGCTCGGCGCCGAAAGGTCAACGATCGAATCATCGACCACGACGCCGATGCGCGTCGCGCCGCCATGAGAAAATGTCGCAAGTTTCATTCGACTCCAACTTCCGAATGTAATGATTGGCGCCCATCAGCCGCCGCATCGTGGCGGGATCGAGTCCCTTGGTGGCGTCGTATTTTTTCAGCTCCGATTCAGGCACGCCCGCGTGAAAGTCGCGCGCGAGCTCGTCGGGATTGAAGTTCACGCCAATCGGATTTTTCTGAAACGCGTCGGTTTGGAAGAATGCCCTTCAGCTCCTCGACCGAATCGAAATTGTCGATTTGCAGCTCGACGCGATTGCCGTCGGGGTCGCGATAGTACATCGAGGTGGTCGGCCCGTGATTGATCGTCACGACCGGCGAGGATGCCGGCCTGCTTTGAGCCGCTCGTAAGTATAAACCAGGTCGCCGAGATTCGAGTAGGTGTAAGCGAGGTGATCGAGGCCGGCCGCGTGGCACGGTCTGTCTTCGAGCCCGGGCACTGCCGCGATCGCGATGCGGTGATGCTCGTCGTCGTAGGTCATGAACGCGAGCATACCGTTGCTGTGAACGACCTCGGCCTGCAGCACGGTCGAATACCAATCGACCATCGCCTGGAATTGCTTGGTGGCGAGTACGGCGTGCGCGAATTTCGCGGGCACGACGCGCCGCGTTCCGTTTCCGTTCTCGGCTGAGCTTGATGGCATCGCGAGTCCTCCTTCGACGGCGTTGCGACCGGCGCGGGAGCCGGCGCGCTACCCTCTTATTGCAATGATCGACTCGCTGAACAAGGCACGCGAGGCAATTTCGATGCACGCAAAAGAACACCCGCCGATGCGTGCCCCCCTTGGGAACGCATCGACGGGTGCGGGACTCGGAACTCTTTAATTCCCCGGCTCGCTTTTAGTTTTTCCTGGCGGGGGCTCCGTTCATCACAGATACGCCCCGCCAGGGCGCGCTCGGGGGATTGACGCCTTTACAAAATAAACCAGCAGCTCGCGGCTGCGATGTAGAGGACGGCGACGGCCACCAATGCAAAGACTGCTATCTCGTCGAGCTGGTTGCCGAGCCGGGCTTTGAAGTCCTTGGCCGCTTGCTCGCGATCAACCGGGGCGAAATTCTCATGATACAGAGTGGACAGCATCTTCGTTTCTCCTGTGCTTTTGCCCCTTCATAGAAATAGGCGTTACATTCAACTGAACAATTTGTTCAACGACCCGAACGCGGGCGGGCTGTAAGCTAAGTGATTGATAAACAAGAGGATTTGTTTTTTTGTACCCCGTCCTCGATTGCTTTCGGAGCTGCAACAAAAGACTGGGATCGCTAGAACGCAACCATCCGGTTGCACTTAACCACCTGCGGCGCTATCTTGCATGCAACTTGGAGGTTGCATATGGCGCCTGACATCGATCGCATCGAGAAGAAAGTCATGTTGCATGCCCCAATGGCGGCCTGAACGTGACGCGCACGCATACTATTGCCGCCGCAAAGCTTGCGGAGGCCGCGCCGGTCTTCGCCGCGCTCGGCGACGATACCCGCTTGCACATCGTCGCGCGGCTATGCGGTGACGGGCCGCTGTCGATCGTTCAATTGGCGGACGGCGCGCAGGTCTCGCGCCAGGCGGTCACAAAACATCTACACGCGCTCGAAGAAGCGGGCCTCGCGCGCAGCTCTCGCGTGGGCCGTGAACGAATCTGGGAGCTCGAGACCAAGCAACTCTCAGAAGCGCGGCGCTACCTCGATCAGATTTCGCAGGAATGGGACGCGGCAATCGGCCGCCTCCGCGCGTTTGTCGAGAAGCAGGAGGATTGAAGCCCGCGCCGGCAAGATAAGGCGCGGATCGGGCAATCTTGTACGGCACGCCTACAATCGGCACAGTCTTTGATAGGGTGCCCTCGTGACCAGGAACGGAAGCTTTTTCAATCTCTACAACCACGATTTCGTACGAATCGCGGTTGGGGTGCCGACCGTTCGCGTCGCCGACCCTGCCTACAATAGCCGAGCAGACGATCGCGCTGATTCGCGAGGCTGCCGATCGCAAGGCGGTGATCGCACTGTTCCCCGAACTGGGTCTGACGGCCTACTCGTGCGACGATCTGTTTCAGCAGCGCGCGCTGCTCGACGCCTGCCTCGACGCTATCGCCGCCGTACTCGAGGCGACCGCCAAGCTGTCCGATCGTCAGCGTGGTCGGCGCGCCGCTCCAGATCGATCATCATCTATACAACTGCGCGGTGGTGATTCATCGCGGGAAGATTCTCGGCGTCGTGCCGAAGACCAATCTCCCGAACTACCGCGAATTCTACGAGCCGCGGCAATTCACCTCGGCCGACGCCGCGACGCGCGACGAGATCGATCTCGCTGGGTAATCGCGGCGTGCCGTTCGGCAACAGTCTGATCTTCCGGCACGAGGAGCAGCCGCTGCTCACGTTTCACGCCGAGATTTGCGAGGACCTGTGGGTGCCGATCTCGCCGTCGTCATACGCGGCGCTGGCCGGCGCGACGCGTGCTGCTGAATCTGTCGGCCTCGAACATCACGGTTGGCAAGGCCGACTACCGCCGCGCGCTGGTCGCCAGCCAGTCCGCGCGATGCCTCGCGGCGTATCGCATACTCGGCGGCGGGCGTCGGGCGAATCGACCACCGACCTCGCGTGGGACGGGCACGCGCTGATCGCGGAGAACGGCAATATCGTCGCCGAGTCGGAGCGCTTCAAGGATCAGCCGCAGACTCGTCTGCGCGGAAATCGATCTCGAGCGGCTGTCGCAGGAGCGGATGCGCCAGAACACGTTCGGCGACACGGCGCAGCGCGAGCTCGAGCGCGTGCGGCAGCTTTCGGCGGATTTCATTTTCGGCGGAACTGCCGCGACGCGGCAAGCTGCCTGCCGAACCGGCGCTACGAACGCTTTCCCTACGTGCCATCGGATCCCGCGACGCGCGACGAGCGATGCGCCGAAGTCTTCGACATCCAGGTGCAGGGTCTCGCGACGCGGATTGCGCTCGACCGGCCTCGAGCGCGTCGTGATTGGAGTGTCGGGCGGAATCGACTCGACTCACGCGCTGCTGGTATGCGCGCGGGCGATGGATCGTCTCGGCACGCCGCGCAAGAACATCCTGGCCGTCACGATGCCCGGGTTTGCGACCAGCGAGCGCACGCTCGAGCAGGCGCGCCGCCTGATGAAGTCGCTCGGCTGCCGACCGACGAAATAGACATCCGGCCCGAGCTGCATGCAGATGCTCAAGGACATCGGGCATCCGTACGCCGAGGGCAAAGAGGTCTACGACGTCACCTTCGAGAACGTGCAGGCGGGCGAGCGCACCAGCCATCTGTTTCGACTGGCGAACCTGCGCGGCGGGCTGGTGGTCGGCACCGGCGACCTGAGCGAGCTGGCGCTGGGATGGTGCACCTACGGCGTCGGCGATCACATGTCGCATTACAGCGTCAACGCGAGCGTGCCGAAGACGCTGATCCAGCACGTCATTCGATGGCTGGCGCAGACCGAAAGCCTCGGCCGCGAGACCAGCGCGACGCTGCTCGAAATTCTCGCGACGCCGATCAGCCCCGAGCTGATTCCCGGCACGTCGGCGGACGGCGCATCCGAGTCACGACACCGAGGCGATGATCGGGCCCGTACGAGCTGCACGATTTTTTCCTCTACTACACGCTGCGCTTCGGCTATCCGCCGCCGAAGGTCGCGTTCCTCGCGTACAGCGCGTGGCGCGACAAGGACGCCGGCGATTGGCCGGACATCCCGCGCGACCGCCGCAACCAGTACGACATCGCGACGATCAAGGGACATCTGCATACGTTCCTGTACCGCTTCTTCCAATTGAGCCAGTTCAAGCGCAGCGCGATTCCCAACGCGCCCAAGGTCGGTTCGGGCGGATCGCTGTCGCCGCGCGGCGACTGGCGCGCGCCCTCGGACAGCGAAGCGACCGCATGGCTCGAGCAATTGAAGTCGATCCCCGACAAAGACTAATCTCGCCATCGTTTTCGATTCAGATGACCGTCTTGCAGGCGGTTCGCGATTCGGTGAAATTGATTGACGATTTGATCACGGAGGCGCGCGCGTGCCTGGCGCTGAAGGAGTGAGATGCTGAAGTCTTTGCGACCGACATTGTTTATGCTGTTGCTGACCGCCGCGCTCGCCGCGCCTGCATACGCGCAGGCCAGTCCGACACCGGCCGCAGGAATCGCCGTGGGCGATGCGCGCTCCGGCCGCTGTGCCGCAAGGGGCGGCCGACCGCCGCGGCGGCGCAGCTGGCTGCTATGAAGGAGGCCGAGAAAGGCACGCCCGGCGCAGCAAGAATTGGCGCGCAAGGTGGTCGACCGCGATGTCGTCGAAAGATTACGCGCGCATGAAGTTGCTGATCGCGCCGTCCACGCTCAAGTGCATCGGCAAGAACGAGGACTTTCTGCAGGACCGGCATCAAGAAGCAATTCGAATTGCCGATCAGCAAGAAATACAAACTGACGATTACCAAGCTGCCGCAAGGTTGATGAGCCGCGAACAAATATCGCCACCTACCCGATGCCGCCGACGCATCTGATGGGAATGGAATTTACCGACCAGGACGGCGACACCGCCACGGTGAACCTGGCCATCGGCCAGGAAGACGGCAAATGGTACGAGGCGCAGCCGTGTCCGACCGAAGCCGGGATGGAGCGGTTCGCGAAGCTGGATGCAGATGCGGCAGCAACGTCGCGCAAGGGCGCGAGGCGGCGATGTCGCAAGTCAAGGATCCGGTCAAGTCGCAGCTGCTCGCGCTGATCAGCAAGCACGATACCGTCGGCGCGTGGCGGCTGTGCATGAGCTCGCTCAAGATGGATTTTCCAACCTGCAAGGGAATCGTCTCGATAATGTCGGGCGACAAGAGTCGACTGAAGCAGCGGGAGAACGGCCACGAAGATAGGACTTCATCTGCCGCAGATTGGCGCCGCGACTGACACAGATCGCGCAGGTCGCGCGGCGCGCCGAACAGGAAGGCTACGAATCAATCTGGGTCAGCGATCATTTGCTGGTGCCCGAGTCGGGCGGACGGCTGCCGGCGATCGAGATAATGGAGCCGATCGCGACGCTCGCCTACGCCGCCGCGCTTACCAGCCGGATCAAGCTCGCGACCAGCGTGATCGTCGTTCCGTATCGCAACGCGATTCATCTCGCGAAAGAACTCGCCACGCTCGACCGGCTGTCGTCGGGACGCGTCGTCGCGGGAGTCGCCAGCGGATGGCTCGAAGCGGAGTTTCGCGCGCTCGGCGCGCCGTTCGAAAAGCGCGGCGCCTACACCGACGAGGCTATCAAGCTGATGCGCGCGATGTGGTCGTCGGCCGTGCCGGAATTTCACGGCGAGTTTTTCGATCGTGGCGGGCATGCGCTTCGGCCCGCGTCCCGCCGCCGGCAACATCCCGATTTGGGTCGGAGGCACCAGCCGCCGCGCAGTTCGCCGCGCCGTCGAGCTGGGCGACGGATGGCATGGGACGCGGATGAATCCCGATCAGGTCGCCGAGCGAATCGGATGGATTCGCGAAATCGCCGCGCGCCGCGAGCCGCAGCCTCGACGGAGTTCTCGATCAGCCATCGCGTGTACATCGGCTTCGCCTCGAAATGGACCGACACCGGCGGCTACGTCGAAGGCATCCTGGCGCCGCCCGCGGAAATCGCCGACTACCTGAATCGCTTCGCCGCAATCGGCGTCGACGAGATGCTGATAACCCCGCTCGGCGAGCACCGCTCTTCACCGAGTCGCTCGAAAAATTCCTCGACCGCTTCGACGCCGAAGTCCGCCCCAAGCTCGCCTGAATATCCCGCAGACTTGCCCGTGATGCGGACGCTCGGTACACTCGTGTCGCTTTCACAAGCGATGTAAAGGGTTCTGGCGTTTAGAGCAATCGTCGCGTCCTCCCGTGCCGCTCGCACATTTACAACTCGTGGAAAACCACCAAGGCGCCGCCGGATAGCACGCTGCGCGCTTATTTCAAGATGCTGGTGCAGGTCTCGCGCTGGAACCTGGTCGGCGTAGTGGTCGTCGCGGTCCTGTTTTCGCTGAGCGAGGGCGTTGGCATCGCACTGCTGCTCCCTACCCTCCAGGTCGCCGGGTTTAATATGACGGGACAGGGCGAGGCGGGACGCTACTCGGCGATGCTCTCGAACGCATTCGCTGGCGATCGGACTGCGTCCGACGCTGATTCTTCTGCTCGGAGTATTCGTGACGCTGGTCGGCGCACGAACGGTGCTCGGACAAACCAGAGCGTATGGATGTACGCGGTTCAGCAGAAAGTCGAGCATCACCTGCGCCGCAGCCTCTACCATGCGATCGCGGAAGCAAACTGGTTGTTCGTATGCCGCAGCCGCGCGTCGGATTTCACCCACGCGCTGACCCATGAGACTTACCGGATCGGCAACGGCACGAATCTCGCCCTCGTGTTGACCGGCGAAGTCGTGCTGGGCGCGCTCTACATGATGATCGCGTTTGCGCTATCAGCCGGGATGACGGCGTTGGTGCTGGTCTCCGGCGCGTTGCTGACCTTCGTATTTCGCGGACGCACGCATGCGATCGAGACCCAGGGCGAGGAAGTCTCCGAGCACCAACAAATCTCTCTACGCCGCCACGATCGAGCATCTGCAGAGCCTCAAGGCGGCGAAGACTTACGGCGCCGAAGCGCGGAATTTTTCGATCTTCTCCGGGCTCAGCGCAGAGGTCGTCCGCGCCAACGTGTTCGGCGCCCGGCAGCAGGCGATCGCCGCAACCTGGTTCGAGCTGGGATCGGTCGTGATTCTCGCGGCGGTGCTGTTCGTATCGATTCGAGTGCTGGCGGTGCCGCCCGCGTCGATTCTGATCCTGCTGCTGCTGTTCGTTCGCGTGATGCCGCGAATCATGAGCGGCCAGTAACACTATCGCGCGTTCGTCAATTCACTGCCGTCGTTCGCCAACCTGCTCAATATCGAAGCGCGATGCGCCGCGGCGGCCGAGCCGGCCGCGCATCAAACATGATCGGCTCTCACTCACGCGCGAACTTTCCGCCGACGGCGTGTCGTTCACCTACGCCGAAGGGCGCGTGCCCGCCGTCAAAATTTGAGCCTGGTGATTCCGGCGGGCAAAGTCGTCGCGCTGGTCGGGCCGTCGGGCGCAGGCAAGAGCACTATCGCCGACATCCTGATGGGCCTGGTCCTGCCCGACTCGGGGACGCTCAAGCTCGACGGCCGGCCGCTCGGACCCGAAGGCGTGCGCGGATGGCGCGATCAAATCGGCTACGTCGCGCCCGACACATTTCTCTTTCACGACACGATTCGTGCGAACCTCAAATGGGCGCGGCCCGACGCGAGCGAGGACGAGATGCTCGCGGCGCTGCGGCAGGCGTCGGCGTTCGAATTTCGTCGCGGGACTGAAGGACGGACTCGATACTCGTAGTCGGCGACCGCGGCATGATGGTGTCGCAGGGCGAGCGCCAACGCCTCGCACTCGCGCGCGCATTCCTGCGCCGCCCTTCGATGCTGATCCTCGACGAGGCGACCAACAGCCTCGATTCCGAAAACGAAGGACGCGTGCTCGACGCGATCGAAAGCCGCCGCGGCGAACTCACCGTCGTGCTGATCGCGCATCGCCTGTCGACGATCAGATGGGCCGATCTGATTTACGTCGTCGAAGGCGGCAAGGTGGTCGAGTCCGGCGATTGGTCGTCGCTGAGCGCGATGCGCGACGGCCGCTTCCGCGCGCTGTGGGAAGCGCAGAGTCTGACCATCTAGCCGCGGCGTATCGTTGTTCACAACTCGACACGCAGTCTCCGTTCACGTCACATTCTATTAATCCGTAACTAATTGTTCCGACATGTCTCTCAACTAGGGTGACGCCGTTCGTTGGGCCGGAGGAGTCTGCGCGCGCAGGCGCGGCCCATCGACTCCACAGATCGCTTGTTGGGAGGGGACATGAACATTCGATCGCGTAGATCTTCGTTTCTGTTGCCGGCGGTGGCCGCCATTGCGCTGTTTGTGAGCGGATGCGCGCAGCAACGCGAGTTGGGCTGGTGTACGGTCGGCGGCGCCGCGCTGGGCATGGCGATTGGCGCCGGCGCCGGCTTCGGTATCGGCGACGCCAGCGAAGGCAAAGACGGCTCGAGCTCGCGGAAAATTGCGGGCGCTATTGCCGGTGCGGGTATCGGCGCGGTAATCGGCGGCGTCGCGGGTCATTACTATTGCGATCCGATCGTTCAACCGCCACCACCACCTCCGCCGCCGCCACCTCCTCCACCGCCGCCTCCACCGCCTCCGCCCGTGAAGGAGAAGCTGGTGCTGCGTGGAGTGCACTTCGACTTCAACAAGGCGAAGATTCGTCCCGGCGACGCGGCCGTGCTGGATGAAGCTGCGGCGACGCTCAAGGCCAATCCCGACGTCGACGTCGACGTGAATGGATACTGCGACGCGATTGGCGGCGAGAACTACAACCTGAGATTGTCCGATCGTCGCGCGAATGCGGTCGTGGACTACCTGGTCAAGGATGGCGTCAGCGAGAGCAAGCTACATCCGCACGGCTACGGCAAGACCGATTTCGTAGCGACCAACGACAGCGCGGAAGGACGCGCGCAGAATCGCCGCGTCGAACTGATGCCCGAGCAATAGCACGCATACGCAACGCGGAGCGCTCGCAATCACGCGAGCGCCCCGCCGCCGCCCTTCTGTCAAGCATTTCGAGCAGCAGCTAAGATCTTTGACAGTTAGCTGCTGCCCTAGAATTTCTCGAACGGCGGAGGTTCGTTGGTCAGGGCATTCGGATTCACGATCAGTAAGCGCGCGGCGGACGACACTGTGTTGGCATTCGCGATCGCAACAGGAGGCGGCGTCGCCTCGGCCGTCTCGCCTTCATCGACGGGAGTGCTTCTAATCACAGCCGCCGCATCATAGACATTGGCAACCGATCCAAGCTGGTTACCCTTGAACATCTGGATCGTCGTGATTGCGCTGAATTGGTCATCCACTTTGGCACCGTTAGCCTCAGCGCCTCTTTCAATCGGCGCCGTCACCACAAAATAGCCGTATCCGTCCTGGATGGTGACGTCGGCGCACCTTCTGAGCAGGTAGGAATCAAGCGTTTGCGGCGAGGTGAATCGATTACCGCGGAAAGAAACCCGCACGCTGCTGTCGCTCAGGCGCTGATCGGAATATCCCCCCGCGATACCGTCGGGCTGATAGGCCGTGGCACAACTGGAGAGCAAGCAAAGAGCCGACAAAGCGGCCAACCTGGTTCGCATTCGCATCGGTATTTCCCTCCTACCGTCAGTACAGCACGTATACCGTGCGTAGGATAACGAAACAACCAGTACGAACGAGCCGACGCTCCAATCTTTCGGACTGGCGGGCGGCGCTTCTTCGAGGCCAGATTTGACGATGATGCGAGAGGGGGGACTTGAACCCCCACGCCTTGCGGCACTGGATCCTAAGTCCAGCGCGTCTGCCATTCCGCCACTCTCGCTTGGGTTAGAAAATATTGGAAAACGTGCGCCGGTTGAAGGGCGCTCGATCTCGGCGTTCGGCGCCGAGCAAGATCGCAGTTGTCGTAACGCGGGCGCCCGGCCTTACTGACCTTGATGCGGTGACCCCGGAGCCGACTGCATGTGTTCCCATGAACCGGGCGGTCGAGAGGCGACGAAACTTTGCAATGACGCGATCGCCGGTGCGATACCGTCGCGGAACATTTGCGGATACCCAAAGTCCTCCGCGTAGTTGTAGTAGAGGCCTTCGGTCTTCTCGTAGCTCTGGCTGATGTCGTGATACCACAGCACCTGCGCATTCGAGTTATCGACCAGTTCCAGCCGCAGACTGAGCGTGTCCTGGACCGAGCCCATAGGCAGGCCGAGTACATAAAACAGACCAGCGTAGGGACCGACGAGATAGCCGTAAGCCGTACCGTCCCAATCAGTGCTTATGATGTTCCCTCGGATGAGCAGCTGCGCATTTGGATCCGCTGCGCGGTCGGTCACATAGACTTCGCGGAATATCCCGGCCTGAATGAGTTCAGATGCGGTCGCCTGGGCCAGGTCATCGCTCGGGCGGAAGTTGTAAGCCGCCTCCGTCAGAAAGCCATTGGCATTTTCAGGTCGGTGGTAGGTCGCCGAACAATATGGTACGAGCGGGATTGCGCAGAGCCAGAAGTATCTTGAGTTTTCAGTTCCGCGCTGATCTTGAAAATGTTCGACCGCCACTGTCACCGGCACCGGCGCAGATGCCACTTTGCTCGCGCTCGGCTGATACAGCCATCCGGCCCTGGTCGAGCATCCTGCTAGCTGCAGTCCGAGGGCCAGAGCGATTAGGAAACTCGCACCACGTTTCGAACGATCCACAATCTCCCTCCTTGTCGTGACGCCTTATGGCAGCAGTACTCCGCGAACGCGGCCTGATAACCACGAGTGCGAGCAAACCATACCTCAAGTCAACGGGTCGCGCGAGCCGCGGTGACCGCAACTGTAGATTTGCGCAATCAGCGCGTGGCGTTGAGCATATTCGATCCAGGTCCAGGCGTCCGGAGGTCCTGGTCTTCCTGCGAACTGGCTCTTAGGCGGCCGGCTTCAGCTTGTACCGGATCGGCATGTGCTTGATGCCACCGACAAAGCTCGAGCGCAGGCGCTCGACGGGTCCCGCCATTTCGGCGTGTTCGAGGCGTTTCGCCAGCTCCCTGAAGATCACTGTCAGTTCGAGCCGCGCAAGGTTCGCCCCGAGACAGAAATGCTCGCCGATTCCGAACGCGAGATGCTGGTTCGGGTTGCGGCCGATGTCGAACTTGAACGGCTGGTCGAAAACGTCCTCATCGCGGTTGGCTGACGGATAGAACAAGCAGACCGACTCGCCCGCGCGAATCTTCTGTCCGTGCACGGCGGTGTCGGTGGTAGCGGTGCGGCAGAACTGGATAACCGGCGAAGTCCAGCGCACGATTTCCTCGACCGTCGATTTGATCAACTCGGGATCGGATTTGAGCCGCTTGAACTGCTCGGGGTTTTCGATAAACGCGAGCAGGCCGCCGCTGGTCGCGTTGCGCGTGGTCTCGTTGCCCGCGACCACCAGCAGCAACAGGTACGACAGCAACTCCAATGCGGGCAGCGGCTCGCCGTTCACTTTCGCATTCGAGATGATGCTGGTGACGCTGTTGTTCGGATGCTTGCGGCTGTCCTCGACCAGGTTGGTGAAGTACGTGAACATTTCCATACGCGCCTGCGCGAAGGTTTCATTCGCATCCTTGCCGCGCTGAAACTCAGGATCGCCGCCGCCGATAATTTCGTTGGTCCATCGGAAGATCGTCGGCCAATCCTTCTTCGGCACGCCAAGCATTTCCGCGATGACCGCGACCGGCACCTTGGAAGAGATTTCGGTGACGAAGTCGCATTCCTTGCGATCCATCACGTCGTCGAGCAGTTGCGCCGTTATGTTGGTGACCTCGGGCTCGAGCTCACGAATTGATCGCGGCGTGAAATATTGGCTGAGGATCGATCGGAACTCGCCGTGCTGCGGCGGATCCATATTCAACAGATGCTTGAGAGGCAGCTCGGGAGGGAGACCGGTGTCGCCCTCGTCCAGCACGAACACGGCGAGCCGCGGACCATTGATCCACGTCCGCGGCTGTATGCTGATCTCCCGGATGTCGGCCGCCTTGGTGATCGCCCAAAACGGATCCGTCCGCGGGCGCTCGATGCGAGCCACAGGATGATGCTTGCGCAAATAGGCCCACTCCGCGTGCGGGTAGCCGTTTTTTTGGTAATGGTCGGGACTGACGATATCGATCGTGTCGAGCGAGAATTCAGCGGCGCTTCCGCTGGCTAGTTGGGTTCCCATTGGTCACTCCTGAGCGTAGTTGGTGCGTGCGAACGTCGGTTCCGGCCTCTACCTATGACACAACGCGCGCGTTGAGTCTGCCTGCGTCTCCACGCAAGTAATATGCCGCGGACTGCCGCAGGAAGATCAAGCAAAAAGGTTCGGCTTATACCGCAGCGAGAGTGTCCCCAAAGGAGACATCTTGCAGCCGATGGACGCATCGTATTCGGGTGGCGCCGGTCGTCGGAATGTCGTACGAGTAAGCGGTGTCGCACTCCAGCAATCATCTCGCGGGCGAAAATCCGCCGAGCTGCGCTGTCTGATCGCTCGATCTTAACCCCGGATGCCAAAACTCTTGCGAAAATCGATGATCGGAGGCGTCGCTTTCGTGGCGCTCGTGGCGATTTTCTTCTGGATGATTCACATCCCCGCCGTGCAGGACGCGATATTCCGCCGCGCAATCGCCAGGACCCTCGCCTCGACGCGCAACGACTTGCTTGCACCCGATGCGCTCCGGGTTGCGTTGTGCGGCACGGGAAATCCGTTGCCCGATCGCGAGCGCGCCGCCGCCTGCACCGCAATCTTCGCCGGCGGCAACATCTACCTGGTGGATATCGGGCCGGGGTCATGGAAGAACCTCGCGCTGTGGCGGATTCCAGCTCCCAAGGTCGCGGCCGTGATGTTCACCCATTTTCATTCCGACCACATCGGCGATCTCGGCGAACTAAACATCGAGACCTGGGCGCAGGGCCGGGACCATCCGCTGCGCGTGTACGGGCCTGTGGGCGTTGAGCAAGTGGTCGACGGGTTCGAGCAGGCGTACTCGCTCGACGAAGGCTATCGCATCGCACATCACGGCGCCGAGCTGATGCCGCCGGCGAACTGGCAGATGCAACCGATCGCCGTGAAAATCGACACACCAGCGGGCGCGTCGCCATGCGCCGGAGGCTCCGCGATGGTGCTCGACGAGAACGGACTCAAGGTCACCGCATTCACAGTCGATCATGCGCCGGTGGCGCCCGCCTACGGCTATCGATTCGATTACAAGGGGCGCTCAGTGGTGATCAGCGGCGATACGGTGAAGTGCGCGAACCTGGTCGCACAGGCGACGGGCGCCGACGTATTGATTCACGAAGCGCAAGCGGCGCATCTGGTGAAGCTGATCCAGGAAGACGCGGAGAGGATAGGCAACGCGCGCGTCGCCAAGATCATGTCGGACATCCAGCGCTACCACACGACGCCGGTTGACGCGGCGGCCGAGGCAAACCAGGCGGGCGTCGGGTTGCTGGTACTGAGCCACATCGGTCCGCCGACGCCCAACATGCTGGCGAAGATCGCGTTCATGCGCGGCGTCGCGGACGTCCGGCCGCACGGCGTCATCCTCGGCTACGACGGATTGCTGCTGACCTTGCCGGCAGACTCGAAGGAAATCGAAACCTCGTCGATGCAGTAAACGCTGCCGTCGATATACTAAGGATAGAGCAGGCCGGCAGTGGTGAGGCGCGGCGGGAAGTGGCCGAGGATGAACGGGCCATACACCGCGACTATGAGAATGACCGAAGCCAGAGTCCAGTAGCCGAATCGATCGAGGCGCGGCTGCCATCCGATGACGGCTGGTGACTGTACGGTTGCCGTGAACGGGAGATCGCTTTGCTGGATTTTGCTTCCGGCAAATCTCGTCATCACCAGGATAAAGAAGAACAGCATCGCGGCAGTGAACATCAGCGTGCCGCCGATGCCGGTCATGATTCCCGGAATTCTCCACGCCGCCATGTCGTAGGTGGCATGCACCATGTCGGTGCGCCGCGGCATCCCCTCCATCCCACCCGCCATCAGGCCGCGCGAGAAAATCATCACGCCGCCGAAATACAAAAATGCCTGGACCAGCGCGAGGCGACGCGACCATAGCTCGCGCCGCTCGAAATACGGGACGAGCCAGTACGCGATTCCCATGTAGGATAGTGCCACCGCGCATCCGATCGTGAGATGAAAATGTCCCGGGATAAACGCGGTGTTGTGAATCTCCATGTTCATCGTGTAGCTCGCGTTCATCAGGCCGGAGATGCCGCCGAGCAGGAATGCGATCATCGCGAGCACTTGCGCCGCCACCGAGGGATCGCTCCATGGAATCGTGAAGAACCATCCGATGAGGCCGTTGCCGCCGCGCCGGCGTCCACCGATTTCGAGCGCATACATCACCGAGAACGCGGTCATCAGGCTGGGGAAGAAAATCGCGAAGGTCACGCCCGCTACTGCGAACTTCAGCTTGCCGGAAATTCCCGGATCGACGAACTGATGATGAAAGCCGACCGGCACTAAAAGAATAAAAAGCAGGAAGGCCACGCGCGTCAGCGTGTCGCTGAACAACACGCCGCCGGCCTGCCGGGGAATCAGCCCGTACCACGAAACGTAAATCGGCAGCAGCCAGTAGTAGACGATGGGATGGCCGGTGAACCAGAACAGCGTGCGATCGAGCATCGGGTCGACGCCCGGCAGCCATCCCAGCGACCACGGCAGCAGGAACACCACGACTTCGACGGCCAATCCGACCGATGCGATATCCCACATCACATACGTCGCAATCGACATGAAGGCGAGCAGCGGCACTCGCTCGCCCGGATGATCCTTGCGCCATCCGCGCAGTGCAATCAGCTGAGCCGCCGAAGTGAGCCATGTGCTGATCACGACGAGCGCGAGGCCGAGGTAGAAGGTCCAGTCCGCTTCGAGCGGCGGATAGAACGTGTACAGCACCGAGGCCTTGCCGGCGAGCATCGCATAGGCCGCCATCAGCGAACCGATGACGAGTGTCCAGAACGCCGCACGGAGGAGCGCATCGTTGAGCTTGCGCCCGAGTCCACGCGCTGTGGTCAGCGCGAGAAAGCCGTTGGCGAATGCAGTAGGCAGCACCAGCGCATTCAGCACGCCATGAATCGTGAGTCCCTGGTAGTACGAATGAACGACCGGATAGTACTGCTCGACGTTCACGCGCGCGTAACCAAGCGCCTGGCCTAGTCCCATGATCACGCCGATCGCGAGCAGCGCGAAGCCGAAGTAGATGTTCCACTTGATGACGTTCAGCTGGCCCTGCGGCAGTTCGAAGCCGGACGGATCCGAGACGATCGACGTGCTCACTTGACCACCACTTTGCCCGACATCGTGTGATGCAGGCGGCCGCAGTATTCATGGCAAATCAGCAGGTACTCGCCGGGCTTGGTAAAGCGGTAGTCGAACTCGGAAACCTGGCCGGGAATCAACATCATGTTGACGCGCGTGCCGGGAATAAAAAATCCGTGGATCACGTCAGACGAGGTCGCGACGAAGCTCACGTCGGCGCCAACTGGAACGTCGATCTCGTCGGGAGTGAATGACCAGGTCTGCGCGATCAACACCGCTAGGTATTTCCCCGGCGCGGTTTCTTGCACGCCGATGTGATCGAAGGGCGGGGTCTTGCGCAGCACCTTGCGCAGCTTCTGCCCCACGTCGCAGTAGATCGTTCCGTTATGCGACGGCAGGTGAACGCCCATCCCGACACTGCCGTAGCCCAGCGCGCAAAGGAAGACCACCAGCACCACTGCGCATGCCGACAAGAAGGCTTTCTCGTAACGCTCCATCTACCTGTCCAGCAGCATCCAGAACATCACGGCCCATCCGAGCGCGAGCACCAGCATGTACGTTCCCAATATGAAGATCGTGCCGGTGGGCGGCGGAAGGTTTTCTTCGGAGAATTCGTCGCCCCGCGTCTCGTCTGCCATGCGCCCCTCCATTCGCGGCGCTATCGACGGACGATCCCGTCGATTCACCGAATCAATCCGCTACTCCGGTTGGCGCGAGCTTGTCCAGTAATACGGAGACGTTGTTTGGGAGAGCACAATTTTTCGGTACCGCCCGGAACAAAAATGCGGGCGCTATGCGAACAGCATCCTTCGTCAGCGCCGGCAGCAGGCGCATCTCCTCGCTGTCGATCAAATCGTCGAGCTTGACGGCGAGCGCACACAAAGCCTTGCCCGCTACCGAAACAACTTTGTCGGGATCTTCTGCGAACGACACTCCGGTCAGCTTGCCGATCAGCGCGCGCATTTCGAGGTGGCTCTGCTTGATTCGATCCAGCGCGGCCGCCGAGATGCCGCCCGCACCTTCCGCCCACGGCAGCACCGTTTCATCTTCACTCAGCAGATGCTGATTGAGCCGCGGCTTCAGCGTATCCCAGCATCGCTGCGCCTGCGCGCGCATCTCGCGATCCGACGGCTTGAAGCCGAGAATCACGCCCGCCACCGCGGCATCGAGCAGCGGCAGCCCGAGTCCGTATTCTTCGCGGCTAAGTTCTTCGGTGAGGTTTCTGATCTTGCGCGTATCGGCGCGCTTTCCCGACCTGGACTTTTTAGATCCCGATGATCGGCGGCTTTCTGACGGTAGGCATATCGTGTGAATCCGGCACTTCGGAGCGTGCGATTTTCGGAGTTACTGGATGATTTGTTAAGTTGGCGTCGCTACCGGCTTCGCGGCTGCGCGGATATGCTCGAATACCGTCTTGTTGGCAGTGGCCAGCTGGCCGACGGCGGCGAGGATTTTATCCGACATCTCGTCGGCGGCTTCCTTGCCGACTCGAAACACAGAGGAATCCTCGTAAACCTCGCCCGGCAGCCGGTCGGCGTAGATAGTGAACGCGACCGACACCGCGGACATCGTGCCGGTGAGCTTGCTGTCGACGCCCGGGAGTCCGGTGAACAAGTCCACGCACCACAGATGTACGCCGATACCGTACGCGTCGGCGTGATCGACCAGCCGATACGCGGTTGAATCGCCAACCTTGTCTTTCAAGGATGAGCAGAAGTTTGTGCCGACCGGATCGGAGCAATGACAATCGACAAATACACTCAGCTTGGAATCGGTTGCCGGGCCTGCCGCTCGGCCCGTGGCGGGAAGGGCGAGAACCGCCAGGGCGAGCATCGCGATCGAAGATGCAAGATTGGTCTTCAAAGTAAAATGCAGGCTAGCGGAGTCGTGGCGATCCTCGCAAATGCGTCGTTTTTGCCATCGCGACATCGTCGTCGGCTCATGATAGTATTTGGCGGTTATATTCAACGAGGGAGTTCGACATTATCCGATGGTAGCGAACATGAATCAGGCAGGGCGAAATCGCCTTGAGTCAGCGTGGCAAATCGTTTCAGGCATGGCCGCCGTCTCAATCCTGTGCGCGGCAGTCGCCGCGCCCCGCGCGTGGGCCGACGATCCCAACAAGACCGTTGCGACTGTCGGTGATCACAAAATCACTGAGAAGGACCTCGACGCCAAGGTCAAGCCTCAGCTCGAACAGATGCGCGCGATGCTCGAAAAACGCGTCGATCAGCTGATCGCCGAAAAGAGTCACGATTTCGATCTTCGTCATCAAACGCTCGAGATCGATGACCGACGACTATTGAATCGAGCAGGCCGCAGGCCACGATAAGCTAACCGTGCCGCAGTATCTGAAGAAAGAGTACAGCGGAAAATCGGGTGTGACCGACGCCGATGCAAAGGCCTTCTACGACAAGCACAAAACCGCATCGACCGCGCCCTACGACCAGGTCAAATCGCAGCTTATCGAGATGATGAACCGCCAGGCGTTAATCGAACGCCTGCGCAAGGACGAGCCGGTAAAGATTTTGCTCGAGCCCAAACGGCTGGCGGTGAACAGCAGCGGGCATCCGTCGCTCGGCGCCAAGGATGCGCCTGTTACGATCGTCGAGTTCACCGACTTCCAGTGCCCATTCTGCAAGGCCACCGAGGCCACTCTGAAGGACCTGCGCACGAAGTACGGCGACAAGATTCGCCTCGTGCACATGGACTTTCCGCTGCCGTTCCATCAGCACGCGATGGACGCGGCGAACGCCGCTCGATGCGCCAACGACCAGGGTAAGTTTTGGGAATTCCGTGACTCGGTCTTCGCCAACCAGGGCAAGCTCGCTCCGGCCGACCTGAAGGAGACCGCGAAGACGCTTGGGTTGGACACCACCAAGTTTGACGCGTGCTTCGACAAAGCGACCTACGATGCACAGATCAAAGCCGACCAGGCCGCCGGCGAGAAAGCCGGTGTGGACGGAACTCCCGCGTTCTTCATCGACGGCCGCCCGCTTACGGGTGCACAGCCAGCATCGAAGTTCGAGGAACTGATCGACGACGAGCTGGCCACCGGCGGCAACACCAAGCAAGCGTCGGCACAGTAGATCTCCTGAGACCGCGAAACTTCGTCCGGCGCCGGCTTGAAGCCGGCGCCGGACTTTTTTTGCTCCGAATGCGAGGTGCCGCCAACCGACGGAATTGGACGGCGGTCGCTTGCCTTCTTCGATCGTTTGGCCCTAAATTCATTCAGTATTGATCAATTTTACTGGGAGACCGGCGGGACATCGATTTTATGGCGATCAGCTTTCCTTCGACCGAATATTTCGAGGCGCTTAAGGCACAGATGGCCGCTAACGAGGAGAAATTCCGGCGCCTCGGCTTCATCGACACGATCTTCGGTGTCAGCGTCGGCGTCAACGGCAAGGCGCGCAACTTCGTGCTCGAGTTCGAGGTCTTCGATCTGAAGAACATCAGCGAAGTGCCGGCGATCGATCTGAAGAAAGTCGATTTCAAGATCGAAGGCGACACGCGCGTGTGGCGCGAGATGATCGAGAATATCCGCCGCAACGGCGAGGCCGACTCGGCGCACGACATCAACACGCTCGCGCATTTCGGCGAGCGCCTGAAAATCGTTTACGACGATCCCGACGGCCACGACAAGCTCTACCGGTTCATGGAATCGATCCAGGAATTTTTCGATCTATCAAGCAAACTCGAAGTGAGTTTCAACTAAGCAGGCGCGGAGGCGCGGCGACGATGGCATACCTATCGACTACGGATTTCACCCAGGACAAGGACTTTATCGACAAGTGGCTGTACACGATAAGGACCGGCGAGATGGACCTGTCGTGGATGAAGTCGTCGACTGAGAAAATCAGTCCCGAAGAAGCCAACCCGCGCCGCGGACTGACCTACCGCGACCTCAACATCGGGACCTATGGGTACACCGACATCCCTGAGAAGGTCCGCAACAATCGATCATATGCGCCGCGCGGGGCTGAGATTCCCGACGGCGTGCCCGACGCGCAGCCATGGGTCTCGCGCAAGAGCGAGCTGTGGGCTTTCAACACCGAAAGCTATTACGAAGAGGCGGTTTCGCGTCAATGGAATGCGACCACAGACATTCCGTGGGACCGGCTTGATGGCGTCGAGTTGCCCGAAGTGACCGGCAAGGCGCTGTCGCAGTTGATGACGTTCCTCACCGAAGTGGAAATGATAGCGACTGATACCCCCGCGATGTGGCTGCCGCGGCTGAACCCGGACTTCATCGAGGTGCGATCGTTCATCGCGGCACAGGCGATGGACGAGGCACGTCACGCCGAGGTCTTCCGCAAGCGCGCGTTGACGACCGGATGGGGCCTGATGCAGGCCAGCCCGATCAACGAGATGGCGCTGAAGCATCTGCGCGATGCCGATTCGTTCAGCGAGATGTCTGTCGCGCTGCACTTGGTCGCGGAAGGTAACATATTGACGCTGTTCCGCTTCAGCGAGTACCTGTCTCCGACCGACGTCGACAAGAAGATTTTCCGTCTCGTGATGCAGGACGAAGCGCGTCACGTCGGCTACGGCATGCAACATTTCAAATACGTCCTCGAGCATTTTCCCGAGAAGCGCGAAGTGCTGCACGCGCATCTCGACGAAGCCGAAAACATCTCATTCGCCGGCGCCGCCGCAACTGAACTGACCGAGGCCTTCATCATCCTGGCCGGTGGCGGACTCAAGAAGGAAAATATCGAGGAAGGGATTAAAATCACGACCCAGTTCAATCTCAAGCAGATGCAGGAGCATTTCGAGCGCCTGGATAAGTGTGGGATGCCAGAGCGCCGCCAGCGTTCAAAGCTCTATCTGATGTATGAGATGGGACGTGCGGCGGCTGAAAACGCCGGCATAAAGCTGAACTAGACGAATTAAATCCGGTCCTCCTTCCCGCGCAGGAAGGGGTTAGGGGTTAGGTTCTTATAAGTGGCATTCTACGCTGACAAGGATTACACCGTCGACGAAACAGTCCTCCAGGCTGCCCAGAAGGTGATGGAGGGACACTTAGGCCTGCATTGGTACGAGGCCAAGACCGAGCGCATAGCAGGGCGCCCTTCTGACCCCAAGCGCGGGCTTACCTATCAGGATCTCAACGTCGGCAGCTACGGCTACACCGCCATTCCCGAAGATGTGCGCAAGAGCCAATCGATGGTGTCGCGCGGCAGTGAGAAGGTCGGCAAGCTGCCCGACATGGGCTACGTGGTGAATCGCAAGTCAGACGTGTGGTCGGACAACGTCGCGGAGCTTTACGAAGAGGTAAAGGCGCGGCGATGGGTCCCGGCGACGGATATTCCGTGGACCGAACTGCATGCACATCCGCTACCACACGATCTGGAGATGGCGTGCGCGCAGCTCTACACTTTCCTGCAGGAATGCCAGATCGTGTCGATGGACTTTCCGTCGAAGTGGGTCGCCGTCATCAACCAGGACTTCCTCGAACAAAAGAGCTGGATGTGCGCGCAGATGCTCGACGCATCGCGGCTGTTCGAGGTATTCCGCAAGCGCGCGCTGTTCGGCGGCGCGGGGCTCGGACGCGCGAGCGCGACCGCGGAGCAAGGACTCAAAGAATGGCTGTGGGCGGATCAGTTTCCGCAGGGTTCAGTCTCGATCAACCTGTCGCTCGCCGGATTCCTGCTCACGCTATACAGGCAGATCGCCGCATTCGCGCCGACCAACGTCGATCGCAGGATCATGCGCTACGCGATGCAGGACGCGGCGCGCCAGACCGCATATGGCCTCGGCCAACTTCGCTATCATCTGAAGCATCGCCCGCTCGATGCGGGCGCGATCGAGGGCTACCTCGAGCTTACCGAGCACGTGCTGCTCGGATTGATCGGCAGTCCCGAGCTGCTCGAGCCGATGATCATCATCTGCGGCGGCGGACTCGAAAAGGCGCAGGTCGACAAGGGACGTGTCGCGACAGCGAAGTTCGTCCGGCTCGCCGTGAAAGAGTACATGGAGCGAATCGCGGCGGCGGGACTTGCGGGCCACGCCAAGCGCAGCAAGATTCCCGCGATGATCGATCGCATTTCGGCGGCTGCCTAGGACGATACTCTCCTCTTCCTTGATCCCCTAGTCGTCGCGAGACGGCGGATTCTCTTGTTCTATGCCTCACATGCATAGAACTTGCTCGACATCACTCCCCTCGCCCATCAGGCGAACGCGACCGGTTGACGGGTTTGCCGTTGTACATGACTTATCGATGAGGGTGGTGTCACGGCATTGGCAGTAGCTCGTCGTCTTGATGCAAGAGTTACGGAACATTCCCTTACCTGCCGATAGGGCTACCTTGCCTTTGCACCCGTTGTAGATTGGGCCGGGATTTATATCGCCCGCTGTCTGCGGAGGAATACTGTAGAGAGGCTTAAAGGCCACCAGGTCTGCCACCCATGGCATCGGCGCGCCTGACAGTGTAGCCATCTTGTTTCCAGTCGATGCCGCCGGATAGGCCCAAGCCTGGGCCGCCAAGTTCGGAAAGTTCGCCGGGCCGCTGTAGGCGTAGTCATTTTTTACAGCTATTCCCATGTTCGAGGGCGGTGTCCATTTCCCCGATCCAGGGTTAACGAAGAAGGCCATCAGGTAGTCTCCTGGCTCGGTCGTCGTCACTCCTCTTGCCATCAGTACCCTGCCCTTGCCGCTGTTGCCGGAAGCCACATCTACCTTCGATACATTCGAGATCAGATAGGTCCTGATGTCATACGTTAACGGGGTGAACCAGCGAAACCGGTATGGAGGGTGTTCGACGGCCTGAAAACTACGGTAAAACAGCACCTGACATAGCCCATCAGCGTCCGCCTCTGAATTCGAGATAACTGTCCAACGGGAATCCGGCATAACCCATGCGCAAGCGGTCGAACTTCCCAGGACAAGCTGGACTAAGCCGCCAAGGTTCTGCAAATTCGGAGGATTAACCTTTGCCAGCGCAGAAAACTGTACCGATGCCGCACTTCCTTTGCCCGACCAGGTCGCAACCATGGAGTCGGTACCGTTGAAGGATGAGCCGCCGATGAACTGCGCCTGCGCAGATGTGGAATTCAACACGAGCAATAGAGCCAGTCCTGCCAATACTCGTCGTATCACTAGTTTGTAGGAATCTCCTCATTATAGACGCTATTCCACGTCGCGTAAGCCGCCGCCGAATTGCCGGGATTTATGTAGCACACGTAGCCGGTAAAAACCTTTGGCGCCGGATTGCCGTTAGCTATCATCTGCACCTGAAAATTAGTACATCCACCGGCAGGGACCTGTACCGGAGCGGTCTGCGGTTTTGCGGAAGGCCAGTTTCCCAAAGTATTACATCGAAAGACCGCAAGCGTGGTAATAGCGTCATAGTTACAAAACTGAATAGCACCCGCCTGGATTTGGTAATAGCTGACGACGCCGCCGCCCTCCGGTCCGAAGAAGCCGCCATTGTCGCCGAAGACTCCAGTCTCAGTGTTAGCTGGAAGATACAAGGCTTGTACGGAACTCTCCCTGCCGGGGTGATCGCCTATACTGGTGCCTGCGCCTTGAATTTGCGGAGCAATCTGCTGGATACCAGAGCGGGACAGGTATACCCACTTATCCAGCTCGTGGTCATATTGAAATAGAATGTTTTCAGACGCGTTAGGCAAGGAGATCGGGACCAGACGCCTGGCAGGCTCTCCGCTTACGTTTTGGAACTGGAAGATACTAGCCCAGGCAGGAACGTGGCCGCCGACAGAATCTTGAGTTAATCGAATAGTAAAGAACTGTCCTTCGGCGCCCGATGGCATCGTGATCTCCTGAGGGCCTGTCAGGGTCACCGTTCCTATACTGAATCCTATCGGACTGCATAGCCAACTGTCTGACGCCAGCTTGCACGCGGTACGTCTGGGTACGGTAGCGACCGCCGGCGCGGACCTGCGGGTTATAGGACTGACGTGCTGCGTCGCACACGCAGTAAACGACGCGATGAACAGCGCAAGCATAGGCGCGATGAAGCGGTGGTGGATCATCGAATCGCAATGATTGTTGGTGCCCCCTGCGGGATTCGAACCCACGGCCCCAGGATTAGGAATCCTGTGCTCTATCCATCTGAGCTAAGGGGGCACCGGCCAAGAGAGAAACTTACGCCGATGCGCGACGCGGACCAAGAGTGCGAGTCGGGATCCGTCGCGGGAACGCCGAGCGGACATCCGTACTCCAGCACCGCGCTTACTCCAGCTTCGCGACGGTCTTGGTCTGGCCCTGGAGCGCGTAATGCATAGCATAGTCGGGGTCGCCGCCGGCCTGAACCCACAGCGCCAGATCGGCGAGCGTGGGATCTTCGCGGGCAATCGCCATCTCGCGCAGAATACCGACCGTGGCCGCGCGTTCATCCTCGAGCTCTACGCGCTTGATGTTCAGTTCCCCGGCCTGCGTCTTCTCCATCTGCGCCTGCGCGCGGATTAGATCGATATTGGCGGTATTCAGCTCGCGACTCGATTCCGTGCTGATGTAGCCGGTCGCCGCGCTGCCGGCCGTACCGGCGAGCGAAGCCGCTCCCTCGACGCCGGGCGCCGCAAGCAATGCGCATCCGGAAAGCAGCCTCGCGAGGGCGACCGCCGCCAGGATTCTTACTGGAAAGTTACGACCGGTTTGATGTGTCACCTGTTCGCCGCTCCCCGTGGGCTTGCAGATATATACGTTGCTATTCATTGTCGGATGCGCCACTTCTGACGGCCACCGAGGTCCAGACGCGCCGGTCTCCTTAAATCTGTGGGATTTCGCGCGGATGCGCGCTGTTGTACAAATCATTAGTCGGGTTTTGATTTCGTTGAGCGCTTGGCCCTCGATCGGGCCGCGGCAGGAAGTATCAAATGGCGGATGACAAAAATTCTCTCCGATCTAACAGCAGCGTGCTGGTTGACGGGCCCTCGCGGGCGCCGGCGCGCGCGATGCTCAAGGCAGTCGGGTTCACCGACGAGGACCTCAGCAAGCCACTGATTGCGGTGGCGCATACGTGGATTGAGATCATGCCCTGTACCGCGCATCTGCGGGACCTGGCCGAGCATGTCAAGCGCGGGATTCGCGCGGCCGGGGCCACGCCGGTCGAGTTCAACACGATTGCCGTGTGCGACGGAATCTCGATGGGCACGCACGGCATGCGCGCCTCCCTGATCAGCCGCGAAGTTATCGCGGACTCGATCGAGCTGACCGTGCGCGGGCATCTGTTCGACGGCGTCGTCGCGATGTCGGGATGCGACAAGACGATTCCGGCAACCGTCATGGCGCTGCAGCGCCTCGACCTGCCCTCGCTGATGATTTACGGCGGGTCGATACAGCCGGGGCGCTTCGGCGATCAGCAAGTATCGATTCAAGATGTGTTCGAAGCTGTCGGCGCGCATTCGGCGGGCAAGATGAAGCTTGAAGACCTCAAGCGGCTCGAGGACGTTGCATGTCCGGGCGTCGGCGCATGCGGCGGGCAATTCACTGCCAACACGATGGCGACGGCGACTGAGTTGCTGGGAATCTCGCCGATGGGATCGAACAGCATTCCCGCGACGGATCCGAAAAAGCCGGAGAGCGCGTTCCAGGCCGGGCGGCTCGCCGTCGATTTGCTCAAGCGCAAGCTCAAGCCGAGCCAGATAATCACGAAGAAGGCGCTCGAGAATGCGATCGCGTCGGTCGCAATGACTGGCGGCTCAACCAACGCAGTGCTGCATCTGCTCGCGATCGCGCACGAGGCGGGAATCACGCTCGATATCGACGACTTCGACCGAATCAGCTCGCGCACGCCGCTGCTCGCAGACCTCAAGCCCGGCGGAAAATATCTGGCGACCGAGATGTACAAGGCCGGCGGGATTCCGCTTATCGCAAAGCGGCTGAAGGAAGCGGGGTTGCTCCACGAAAACGAAATGACCGTGACCGGCAGAACAATTGGCGTCGAGGCCGATGCGGCGCACGAGACGGCTGGGCAGAACGTCGTCCATTCAGTCGCGGATCCAATCAAGGAGACCGGCGGGCTGGTGATTTTGAAGGGCAACCTCGCGCCGGAAGGATGCGTGGTGAAGGTCGCGGGGCATGAGCGAATGACGCATCGCGGGCCGGCGCGTGTCTTCGATTGCGAAGACCACGCGTTCAAGGCGGTGTCGGGGCAAAAGATCAAGGCGGGCGACGTAGTCGTCATTCGATATGAAGGGCCGCGCGGCGCACCCGGAATGCCGGAGATGCTCGGGGTCACGGCGGCCCTCTCGGGACAGGGCCTCGGCGAAACCGTCGGCCTTTTGACCGATGGACGATTCTCGGGTGCGACGCACGGCCTGATGGCCGGGCACGTCGCACCGGAAGCGGCGGTCGGCGGGCCGATCGCAGCGGTTCGCGACGGCGACATGATAACCTTCGACATCGCGAAGCGGCGGCTCGATGTCGCGCTCAGCGACGAAGAAATCAAGACGCGGCTGAAGGATTGGAAGGCGCCGGAGCCTCACTACAAGAGCGGCGTGATGGCCAAATATGCGAACACAGTATCGTCGTCGTCGCGCGGCGCCGTAACAAATTGAGGGAGCCTGGGGAAAACGCAGCGCCGTCGCGCGCGCGCGAGCGCGCGGGCGACGGCGCTGCATGCCAGCACAGGCATCGGCGGCCTCGCGCGATACGCGAAACCGCCGATGCCGGGCCGCGGGGCTCGCGGCGTGCGCGATGCTCGCCGGCGCAGTCGTCCTGTGCGCGCGCGAAGCGCGCGCACAGGACGACTGGCAAGTCATCCAGCGCCATACGAAGTCGCAGTCGCCGGAAGACACTGGCGCCGCTTCCTCCGCCCCCGCCATCGCAACCGCAGCCGGTAACGTTACCGCTTGCGGCGAAGAAGCCAAGCCGCCCGGCGAGCCCTACAAGACCATCGTCTCTCAGCTCAACGATATGTGGGGAACTAATTTTCAGGTCTACGAATCGCTTAAGCCGGGCTCGCCGCATGCCCGCAATGGCGGCTGCATTTTCTACAACCAGCAGTTTCTCGACACCCTGTTCCAACAATGGATGAGAATCGACGACCCGGATGCCGTCAAGCCAATGCTCTATGCTATTTTTGCGCACGAGATCGGGCATCTTGCGCACGGCGATTTCGATCCCAACAGCCAGAGCGTGCCGATAAAAAATAAAGAGCTCGCCGCCGATCAGTTCGCCGGCTACTCGCTCGAGCGGATGGGGCTACGGCGCCTCGATCCGGTCGAGGTCACGCGTTACTACCAGCTGACGGGCGACGACTTCGTCGGCGCCGCGTCCGGGCCATGGCAACGGCGAAGAGCGCACGACGGCGTTTCAGGACGGATGGCATCGCGCGGAAATCGGACTGCCTGAAGAAGGCACGCAACCCGCAGGCGGGCTCGGCGAACCGTAACAATCTTGACCTAAAGTTTTATATATGAGTGCTTCGACAATTTCGAATCCATCACAGACCACAGCCGCAGCGATTCGCGCCGCCTCCGGCGCGATCGAAGCGCATGGCCTCGGCTTCCGCTACGGCGATCGCGAGGCGCTCGCCGACGTGACATTTCAATCGCGCGCGGCGAAATTTTCGGTTTTCTCGGACCCAACGGCGGCGGCAAGACCACGCTGTTCAAACTGCTCTCGACGCTGGCGCCGATTCAGTCGGGCAGCGCGCGCCTCTTCGGCGACGACCTGGCCGGCGAAACCGCCGCGGTTCGGCGGCGGCTTGGCGTCGTGTTTCAGCATCCAAGTCTCGACGGCAAGTTGACGGTCGGCGAAAATCTCGCCGCTCACGGTCATCTATATGGAATCTCCGGCGCGCGCCTGCGCGAGCGCAGTGCGGCGATGCTCGAGCGGCTGGGCTTGACCGCGCGCGCGCGCGACCGGGTCGAGACCCTGTCCGGCGGGCTTCAGCGGCGCGTCGAGCTGGCCAAAGCGCTTTTGCACGAGCCCGAGCTGCTGCTGCTCGACGAGCCCAGCACCGGGCTCGATCCCGCGGCGCGCCGCGAGTTCTGGAACTACCTCGAGCATCTGCGCGAGCACGACGGCGTCACGGTCGTGCTGACGACGCATTACATGGAAGAGGCCGAGCGATGCGATCGAATCGGCATCATGCATCAGGGCAAGCTGGTGGCGATCGCGCCGCCGGACGAACTCAAGTCCGAAGTCGGCGGTGACGTGATCGTGATCCAAACGGCAGCGCCCGAAATGCTTGCAGCGGAAAATCCTCGCGCGCTTCAAGCTCAAGAGCCAACTGGTCGACGGCGCGATTCGGATCGAGAAATTGCGCGCGCACGAACTGGTTCGCGACCTGATCGACGCATTCGGCGAGGAGATCGAATCGGTTTCATTCGGCAAGCCGACGCTCGAGGACGTGTTCGTGCATCTGACAGGACATCAGTTCTTCGCGAACACGCCGGAGGCGGAGTAGGCGGCGATGGGCGAGATTTTTCATTCAGGCCGAAACGCTCTGGTATCGCGAGATCGTGCGGTTCATCCGCCAACCGATCCGCGTGATGAGCGCGATTGCGACGCCGCTGGTTTTCTGGCTGCTGCTCGGCGCCGGCCTGCAAGCGTCGTTCAAGCCCAGCGGGATGCCAGCCGGGTCTCGACTACGTGCAGTACTTTTATCCCGGCGTGATCGTGCTGATGCTGCTGTTCACCGCGATTTTCGCGACCGCCTCGACCGTCGACGATCGCCGCCAGGGATTTCTGCAGGGCGTGCTGGTCGCGCCGATCTCGCGCGCGACGATCGTGCTGGGCCAGGCGCTCGGATGCACGACGCTGTCGCTGATGCAGGGCGCTATCTTCCTCGCGATGGCGCCGCTGGCGGGAATCCATCTGAGCCTCGCAGCGATATTCGTGTCGCTCGCCATGATGGGAGTGATCGCATTCGCGATGACGAGCATCGGGCTGGCGATGGCGTGGCGAACCGAATCGACGCAGGGCTTCCACGCGTTCATGAACATGCTGCTGCTGCCAATCTGGATGCTGTCGGGCGCGGTGTTTCCGGTCGCGGCGCGCCGGGATGGTTTCAATGGACGACGCGGCTCAATCCGCTGACCTACGCTGTGGACGCGCTGAGACGCGGGCTCTATCTGGCCGAGCCGGCGTCGAGTGGCGCGACGATGCCGATGGGATCGTCGGTGCTGATCGCGATCGCGTTCGCCGCGTTCGCATTCTCCTCGCAACCCGCGTCGCCCGCACCGCGTCGACGATTTGATTTCCACAGCATAGATCCACCTAACTGTGCGAGGTTGATTTGCCGAGTGTTGGCATTTATGCCAACATGGAATGGCAGAGGAAGGATGAGGCTGACTCGGCCGGTATCCTGGCTCACGCCCGCGCGCCGATCCTTCGACGGATTTCCGGAGGGCGCGCGCGAAACGATCTTCGACGCGCTGAGCGTCGCCGCCGAGGGCGGGATGGCGGGTATAGCCAAGCCGATGAAAGGGTTTGGTTCGGGTGTTTTTGAGATCGCGCTTCCATACCGAGGAAATGCTTTTCGAGTGGTGTACGCGGTGCAGCTTGGCGATGACTTGTGGGTGGTGCATGCGTTTCAAAAGAAATCGACGCAGGGCATCAAGACACCGACGCGCGAGATCGATCTGATTAGAGATCGAATCAAGCGGCTGAGGGAGATATTGCGATGAAAAAACAAGAGCCCGAGATTGTTCGCGGGAGCGGGAATATCTATCGGGATTTCGATCTCCCGGACGCGGATGTTCGTCAGCTAAAGGCAATCCTGGCGGCTGCGATCATTAAGACACTCGATCGAAGAAGCCTTAGTGTCCGCAACGCGCAGCGCCTCACCGGAATCGATGCGGGAGACTTCTCGCGCGTACGCAATGCGAATTTTCGCCGCATCAGCGTCGAACGCCTGATGGCGATGCTCAATAGGCTCGGCTCGCGGGTCAACGTCAAGATAAAGGTGCACCGAAGAGAAGCTGCGGCGAAGGTCGTGGCGGCCTAGGGAACGCACCTTGGCTGCGCCAGAAAGCCACGGGTCGCGCGTGAAGAAAGGGCTGAGGAAGCTACGCCAACATAACCTCTAGCGCGGCGGCATTCGGAGGGCGCCGTCGAGGCGGATCGTTTCGCCGTTCAGCATCTCGTTCGCGACGATGTGACGTGCGAGTGCCGCGTATTCCGACGGTTTGCCCAGCCGCTGCGGGAACGGAATCTGCGCGGCCAGTGCTTTGCGATTCGGTTCGGGCAAACCCGCCAGCATCGGCGTCTCGAAAGTTCCCGGCGCGATCGTGCAAATGCGGATGCCTAGCGACGCGAGGTCGCGCGCGATTGGAAGCGTCATCGAAACCACGCCGCCCTTCGACGCCGAGTAAGCAACCTGCCCGATTTGTCCGTCGAACGCGGCCACCGACGCCGTGTTGATGATGACGCCGCGCTCGCCGTCCGGGCCGGGCTGATTCTTCGCCATCTGCGCTGCGGCAAGCCGCGTGACGTTAAAAGTCCCAATGAGATTCACGGCGATCACTTTGCTGAACAAGTCGAGCGAGTGAGGACCGTCCTTCGTGACGGTGCGCATCGCGCGGCCGATGCCCGCGCAGTTCACGGCAATCTGAATCGAGGAAAACTTGGCGACCGTTTTCGCGATCGCATCGGTGACCTGGTCGGCGGAAGCAACGTCGGCTTCGACGAAAAGCGCATTTGAGCCGAGCGACTCGGCGACCTTGGCGCCGGGCGACGACGGCAAGTCGAGAATCGCGACCTTGGCCCCGGCCGACGCGAATTCACGGACAGTTGCTTCGCCGAGTCCGGAACCGCCACCGGTCACGAGCGCAACCGCATTTTTGAGATTCATATCAACCTCGCAAAAGTGAATGCTGCGAACGCGAAGAGGTTAGGATTGCGGTACTGATTGTGCAACTGCCGTTTGGAAAATCTCTGGCGGTCAGCAGTTGCCGCCAGAGCTTTGCACCGTCGCGGTACCTGAGGGGCCGGGTGAACACGTCGGTGGCGCATCATCGAAGCCTACTGCAGTACCGCTGTTGGTTGCCGTCGCGCGAACGAAGCCGCCAGCCTCACATTGTGCATCCGCCGTCCCGCTCGTGGTGGCGTTTGCTGTGGCTGTGCACTTCCCTGAAGTTCCGTCCGCTGACGCTTCGGCGGTGCCCGACGTGTCAGCCTTGGCGGTCGCCTTGCCGTGCGAGATAGCCTCAGCGTCCGCAGTGCCCTCACCGGTCGCGACCGCAGTTGACTTGCCTTGAGTATCGGAATCCGCTTCCGCCGAGCCGCCAGTCTTCGCAGTTGCCTTCGACTTGCCGCCCGCAGTCGCATCCGCTTCGCAATCGCTCCCGTCTTTTCCGGTGTGCGAAACAACTCCCTTGCCATTCGATTTGCACACTGCACCGGCCCCGGCATGCGCACTCGCCGCCGCAAAAGCCAGGAGCATCGCGCCCGTGAGGAATCCCGTCGTCGTCTTTCGTAGTTTCACAGATAATCTCCCGCCTACAAGTAAGCTGACTTCGCTTCGGCTTCGATCCCACAAATATAACAACTTGGCGTAGCAGTGTGTCAAACCATTCTACGACGCAGAAGGTGGTATCCAGCGACTTCTGAGTTCACGGACTACGGCGCTGACCCGATCTCAGCAGGCACGGTCCGCACGGATTCCAACAATCGGCGGGCGGTGGCGACGGCGTCGCTGGAGCCGGCCAGTTCGAGGATGTCGCCCGAGCGCAGGATTTCGTCGCCGGTCGGGACTATCACTTCGGAGTCACCGCGGCCGATCGCTACCACAACTGCGCCGCACTTGGAGTGCAGGTCCAACTCCGACAATTTTTTGCCGACGCCTACGTTGTCAGCACGCAAGGGCACCGGCGTGATTTTTCCGATGCCGGGAACTTCGTAAGAAGCGCCGTCGATTCCGGCGGGAGCGCCTCGCAGCGCGATGCGGATCAGGCGGGTCGCGTTGCGAATCTGCCCCTGCATCCGGCGCGCGCTGCGACCGACGACGACGATCATCAGCACGCTCGAAATTGCGATGACGCCGATCCCTTCAACCGGCGCCATGAACGGCTGGACGATCGCGAGCAACGGCACTGCGGCGACGAGCAGAATCGTGATCTGGAGCAATTCGACCAAGGCGCTCACAGCGGGCGCGCCGCTCGGCGGGAGTTCCACGAAGGCACGCGACGCAAGCGCGGTCGCGAGCCGGCGCGCCGCGAAATACATCGAGGTTGCCGGTAGGGCGCATAGCAGCAGCGCGAACGCGTCCACGAACAAGCCGGCGTCGAAGTACCGAAGATGTTCGATGTTCGAGACCGTGGTCGTTACGTCGAACGGATCGAATTCATTGACGATTAGAATGGCGGCAATCAGAACCGCGCTCGAAACGATGGTGGCAATCGGCCATCCGATCGAATTGGCGTCGCGGGCCGGCTGTTCCGCGTTGCGAATTCGCTCGAGCCACGAGTCGTAAACCGCCTCGAGCACCTTCAGTGGCCGCGGCATCCGCGCGGAAACGAACTCGGCGAACGGAATCGATCCGCGAATCATGTACGGCGTCAGGAAAGTGGTGATTGCTGAGACCGCGACCGCGAGCGTGTAGAGAAAGTCGCGAGTCGCGCCCGTCTGCAGCCCGGCGCCGGCGATGATGAACGAGAACTCGCCGATTTGCGACAAGCTCATACCGGCCTCGATCGAGGTCTTACTGCCGACGCCGCTCAACATCGAGCCGAAAGTCACGCCGACAATTTTTCCGCCGACCACTGCCGCCGTCAGCACGATCAGCGCCTGCCAATGCTCCGCGATGAGCTTGGGATCGATCATCATGCCGACGGAGACGAAGAACACCGCGCCGAATATGTCGCGCAGCGGCGCCACCAGGTGCTCGATCTGCGCGGCCTGGCCGGATTCCGCGACGAGAGAACCCGCCAGGAATGCGCCGAGCGCGACTGAATAGCCGGCGTGCTCGGCAAGGATCGAGAAGGCGAAGCAGATGCCGACGACCGTGACCAGCGTCGTCTCGGGCCGGCCCATCCGCACTACGAATCGCACGAACGGCGGTACGACGATGAAGCCGATGCCGACGAATGCGACCAGGAACAGGATCAGGCGCGCGACTGTAATCGTCATCAGCGACGCCGATACGCTCGCGCCCGAGGCCAGCGTGGTCAGGATCGCCAACTCGACCACGGCGGTGAGATCTTCCGCGAGCAGAACGCCGAACACCAGTTCGCGCAGCCGATCGGATACCGGGGTTTCCTCGTAAGCCTTGGCGACGATGGTCGTGCTCGAGATCGAGAGAATCGCACCGGTGAAGATGCTTTCGAGCGGCGTCCACCCGAGCGCGCGCCCGCATACGTAGCCGAGCCAGATCATGAAGCCAACCTGTACCGCGGTGATAAAGCCCGACGTCGGGCCGAGGCGAATCAACTTGCGCACGCTGAACTCGAGACCCAGCGCGAACATCAGCAGAATCACGCCAAACTCGGAGAGAGTGTGGATGCGTTCGGGGCTGGCGAATAATGGAATCGGCACGTTGGGACCGACGATCAGGCCTGCGATCAGGTAGCCCACGACCACGGGCTGGCGGATTTTCTGAAAAACTATGGTGGTGATGGCGGAGACGCACAGCACCATCGCGAGATCTTCAAGAAACGTCTGTGAGGCGATTAGATGCACGTCGTCGTCCGCGCATTCTAACTTGTGCCGCGGAGCGTACGCGAGAGTGGTCGCCTAACTTGCGTCAGTGACGCGCGGCAGCACTTTGGTCCAGAACAGCTCGATCGTTTTCATCAGCCGATCGTGCGGCATCAGGCCGTTGTACATCCACGCGAAGATCCACCTGATCGGCAGGCGCTTGAGCAGGTGCTCGACCTGGCGCGTGACCGTGTCGACCGTGCCGACGAATGCGAGGCCGTTGCTCCAGAGATCGGCGGGCTCGCCGGTTTTGGGATCGTCGAGGCCCTTCGAGAATCCGAACGGCTCGAACCATTCGTGGCCGCAGAAGTAACCGCTCTCGCGCCAGATTGCGCGCGCTTCATCGTCGCTGTCGGCGATCACGATATCGCGCAGCACGCCCATCCCTTCGCCGAGCGGCTTGCCCGAGACCTCCGCATAGACGTCGCACAGTTGATGTTCGAGCGACGGATGCAGCGGCGGCAGAACCGCGGTTACGCCCTCCTGCGCGCACCATCTGATGCTGCGCTCCGACGACGCGAACGGCTGGAAGATCGGCGGATGCGGCTTCTGCACCGGCTTGGGCACGACGCTGACCGCGCTTGCACGATGCCGTTTTCGATGCCGCCGCCCCATTTGGCGGTCGCCTCGAGCGTCCACGGCGTCTCGCCCGGCGGAATGCGCCAGTACTTGCCCTGGTAGCGAAATGAAATCCTCGGTCCACGCCTGCTTGATGATGCGGAAGTTTTCCTCGAAGGCGGCGCGGTTGGCGGCGTCGATCTCGTCGTGCTGATGCGGCTGCGCGCCGTGAATGCCGTGCGTCTGCTGCGCCATGATATCGACCCATCGGCGCTGATAGCCGCGCGCGAAGCCGGCGTTGGCGCGGCCGCCGGTCATGTGATCGAGCATCGCGATATCCTCGGCCACGCGAATCGGATTGTGCGCCGGCAGCACGATCCCGAGTTGGCCGACGCGCAGCCGCTTGGTCTGCATCGCGATGTAGAGATCGAGCAGCACCGGATTGTTCGACAGCTCGAAGCCTTCGACGTGAAAATGATGCTCGGTGAAACTAATCGAGTCGTAGCCGAGGTCGTCGGCGAGGCGCGCCTGCGCGGAAATCTCGCGCAGCATCTGGTCGTACAGATCGCCCTGCAGACCAACCATCCCTTGTTCGATCTGGGCTTTGCTGCCGACCGACGGCAGATAGAACAGCGATACTTTCATGATGGTCCGACTGTAGAACTCCTCGACCGAAAACGGCAAACGACTGAGTTGAGCATTGGCTTTGCCGATTTGCCTGAGGCGGCGCTATAGTCGGGGCGCGTACGATGCCGGCGATCGGCGAAACTCTCCGGAGAGGTGAATCGATGTCGCAACAGCAACTCCAGCAGATAATCCAGATGCTCAAGGCGCAGCCGATCGCGGGTCATCCGACCGTCCAGGAAACGCGCGCGAATTTCGAGCAGATGTCGACTCTGTTTCCCGTCGCCGCCAACGTCAAGTGCGAGCCGGTGAATGCGGGTGGAGTCAAGGCTGAATGGGTGACGGCGCCGGGCGCGGACAGCGGGCGCGCGGTGCTTTACCTGCACGGCGGCGGCTACGTGATTGGCTCGATCAATACTCATCGCGATCTCGCGGCGCGAATTTCGCGCGCGGCGAAAGCGAGAGTGCTGATAATCGATTACCGGCTCGCGCCCGAACATCCGTATCCTGCCGCAGTGGAGGATAGCGTCGCGGCGTACCGCTGGATGCTGGCGCAAGGGCTGAAGGCCTCGCGTATCGCGGTTGCCGGCGATTCCGCGGGCGGCGGGCTCACGGTTGCGACTCTTGTTGCGATTCGCGACGCCAAGCTGCCGGTCCCAGCCGCGGGAGCGTGCCTCTCACCGTGGACGGATCTCGAAGGGCTGGGGGATTCGATGAAGTCCAAGGCGTCTGTCGATCCGATGGTGAACAAGGAAGCGCTGCTCGAAATGGCCAAGCACTACCTCGCCGGGCAGGACGCGCGCAGTCCGCTCGCGGCGCCCCTGTATGCCGATCTCGCGGGACTGCCGCCGCTGCTGATCCAGGTCGGCACGGCTGAGACCTTGCACGACGACTCGACGCGGCTGGCCGAGCGCGCGCGCAAAGCAGGCGTCAAGGTCACGCTCGAGCCGTGGGAGAACATGATTCACGTCTTCCAGGTTTTCGCGCCGATGCTCGACGAGGGCCAGCAGGCGATCGAAAAAATTGGGGAGTTCGTCCGCGCCAACGCCGCGTAAGAGCGGCGCGTCCATCGGCGATCGAGTCGCGGCGATCGACTGGGAGCTTATCGAGCGCGATCTCGACTCGCAGGGTTACGCCACAACCGGAGCGGTTCTGCGCGAGTCCGAGTGCAAGGAGCTGATCGCGATGTATTCCGATCGCGAGCGCTTTCGCAGCCGTGTCGTGATGGAGCGCCATGCCTACGGCGTCGGCGAGTACAAATATTTTGCACGACCGATGCCGCGCCTGGTCGAGGATCTGCGCGTGGCCATGTACGCCAAGCTGGCGCCGACGGCGAATCGATGGGCCGAGCGGATGCGCACGCGCGATTCGTATCCACCTTCGCTCGCCGAATTCCTGAAAGTTTGCGCCGCCGCCGGACAGGCCAGGCCGACGCCTCTGATCCTTCGCTACGAACAAGGCGGCTACAACTGCCTGCATCAGGATTTGTACGGCGAGGTCGCGTTTCCAGTGCAGTTTACCTGCGCGCTCAGCCGGCGCGGGCGCGACTTCGAAGGTGGCGAATTAATCCTCATCGAGCAGCGGCCGCGGGCGCAGTCGCGCGGCGAAACGATCGCGCTCGACCTCGGCGAGGGAATAGTATTCGCGAACCGTTACCGTCCCGCGGCGGGCGCAAGGGGATACCATCGCGTGAACATGCGTCACGGCGTCAGCACGATCAAATCCGGTGTTCGCTTCGCGATGGGCGTCATCTTCCACGACGCCGCATGAGCCTGGCCTACGGCGTGTGGTCGTCAGCGGGACACTTGCCATCGCTGCACTCGCAAGTCGCGCCCTCGTTATCGGTACGGTACTGGCCGCAGAAGTCGTTGCAGGGGGTCAGGTTATCGTCCGTGTTATAGAAGCCTTTGCAGCCCGGCGCGGCAGTCGGCGCCTTGGGATTGCTGAAGTCCGCATGACGATCGTGATCGGCCGCGTACGCGAGCCCCACCACCGCGATCGCAAACAGTCCCGACATGATGATCTTACGCATCGAATCGACCTCCAGGCACGAAGCCCCCAAGCCGCGTGCGAGAATGGGTTGACGGTATCAACACCCTCCCCTATTCACAAACTGAGGATTCGGACCGGTCTGCGATCCGACATGCTGGTTCGCAATACTTCACAGTTTGTTGTCATCGGAACAATGGACTGCTACGTTGCGGTGGAGATCGAACACCTATTTTCAGGCACAGGGGGATTTCAATGCAGCGGAGATTGGTGGCTTTGCTCCTGGTCGTATCAGCGGCGATCGCTGGATGCGCGTCGCAGAGCGCATCGAGCGCGAGTGGCGGTTCGTCGGACGTGAAGGTGCTGAACGGATGCCGCGTCGATCCGGCACGAATCTGCGACAGCATCCGCGGCCAGAACGTGGACATGTCCGGCACTGGGTTGCAAGGTGATTCGCGCATGGTCGAGCAGAATTCGGCGCGCACGGCGAATATCGTCGTCCCGGTAAAAAAAGCTCAACGGCGACGAAATCTTCGAAGTTGAATGCGGGATGAATACGTTGAACCAGTCGGTTAGCTGGGCACATATCAAGACCGGCCCGCCGGTTACCGACGACGACGCAAATTACCTGCGCGCGCGGGGATACTGTTCAGAGCCCTGACAAATCTTCATGCGATACTTAAGTCCGCCATGCTTGCGGCGGCCGCGACGACGCTGCTCGCAATGCAGGCGGTTGCGCAGCCGCCTGCCGTCATAACCTCGCCGGGTGTGCCGCCCGATTTCGCCGCGAGCGCCGCCGCGCGCGTGAACTATTATCGCGCGATGGCGAAGTTGCCGCCGATCGTCGATGATCCTGCAATCAGCACCGGAGCGCTGAATCATGCGCGCTATCTCGTAAAGAACGGAATCGCCGGCGGCGACCTTGTGCTCGACAAGCAGGACCTTCATCGTCAAATGCCGCAGGACGCAGTCCGATTTGAAGTCAAAGGGAAGCCGTTTTACACCGACGACGGCGCGTCGTCCGGCAGAAACGCGACAGTCGTGACGGCGCACTCCATCGATTTGAGCGGCGCGGATTTCGTCGACCGGTTGATGACGATGCCGTTCAGCGGGCTGATCCCGATGGTCCCGCAATTCTCTGTGGCGGGACTCGGAGCGTACTGCGACCCCGGCCAATGCGCGATCGTGATTCCCTACCGCTTCGCGTTGGAGAAGTCGGTGCGCATCGCGCTCTATGACGGACCGGCGAGCGATCTAACCTGGAATCCGCGTCTCGGACTCATTCCAGCGGAGACCGGCCGGCTGCGCATTCCCGTCGAATTTCCGCCCGACGGCGCCACCGTCAACCTCCAATCGTTCGCCGGCGCAGACTTTCCCGATCCGTTGTCGTCGTGTCCGGGCTACAAAGCTCCGACCGGCTCTCCGATTTCGATTCAACTTGGAGAAGGATATGGACCAGACGGAAGTCTCGAAGTGTCGTCGGACTTTGTCACGCGCGACGGCGTCGAGATCGAAACCTGCCTGATCACTTCGCAGTCGTATGAAGGCCGCACCAGCGAGCAGACGGAGTTTGGCAAGAACGGCCTTGCGCGAATCGGGGCGGCGGTGATCGTGCCGCGCGAACCGCTCACGCCGGGGCGTTACAGGGTTGCGTTGAAGGAAGCGGACAAGCTCTACGAATGGGGCTTCACGGTTGCGGCGCAGGCGACTCGCTAGCCGGTTCGTAACGCCTCAGCGGGATCAGCAGCGCGAACGACGCCAACGCAACTACGAATGCGCACGCGATTGCGACGCGGTAGCTGCCGGTACGATCGATAATCAAGCCAACGATCGGAGGTCCTACCATCGCGCCGATTCCGCCGCTGGTATACAACGCACCGAGCATCGTGCCCATTCGATTCGTGCCGAACAGATGCGCAATCACTGCGGGCGAGAGCGCGACGTAGCCGCCGTAGCCCGCGCCCATCACCAGCGCGAACGCGACCATGACGGGATAAGAAGCTGCCGACAACCAGATGCCATAGCTGAGCGCGAGCACGAGAAAGCTGGCCTGGTAGAGCCGCACCACGCCCGCGCGATCGGCCATGCTACCCAGTCCCATCCGGCCCGCGACGCTCGCGCCACCGATGATGCCGACGAGGGCGGCGCTGGCTAACTCGCTCACGCCACGATCGCGAGCGAACGACGGCAAATAAACGAACGGCACGAAAATAACGATCGAGACTGTCACCGAAGACGCATATAGAAAGCCGAAGGCGGGGCTGCGCAGCGCGTCGGCCAGGCGCACGCGCGACGGCGTAACGTGCACCGGAGGCCGCTCGACTATCCACGCGCATCCAAGCAGGATCGCCGTCGCGGCTACGGCAAATACGAGGTACGTCCCGCGCCATCCAAGATGAGAGATCAAGGCGGCTGCGAGCGGCGCGCCGAAGATTGTGCCGAATCCGATTCCAGCCACCGCGATCCCAAGCGCGGTGTTGCGCCGCCGGATGAACCATCCGCCGACCACCGCGACCATCGGAACATAAGAGCACGCCACGCCGACGCCGACGCCAAGCCCGTAGGTCAGGTAGCCGAGCCACAGCCGATCGATCATCGAGGTCAGCGCCAGACCCAGGCCCATTCCGATCGCGCCGGACGCGACTACGATTCGCGGGCCGAATCGATCCGACAGATGGCCGGTTACGGGGCCCAAGCACGCACCACACCAACACGGTGATCGAGAAGACGGCCGAAGTCGCGCTGCGATGCGCTCCGAACTCTGTAGCCATCGGCCTGAAGAACGCGCCGAAGCTGTAGGCGACGCCGTAGACGGCAAACATCGCGACGAATGCGGCCGCGACCATCCGCCACGCGCGCAAAGAGTCGAACAGCTCGATCGAGGGAAGCACCTCGCGCGATTCTGCCGCGCCGGGCGCGCGCGGATCAGTGTTTGCCTTCATGCTCGAGGGCGACGCGCGCACCTTTCAGTTCTTTGCGCTTGGCCGCATCGACGACTGGGTAGTGCAGATTAAGGTCGTCCAGTGCATGGATGACGGCGGCGGCCACCACCAGCCGCGTGTACCATTTCTTATCCGCCGGCACGACGTACCACGGCGCGTGCGGAGTCGCAGTGTGCTGGATCATTTCCTCGTAGGCCGCCATGTACTCATTCCATCGATCTCTCTCGGTGATATCGGAGGTGGAAAATTTCCAGTTCTTGTCGGGCTCGTCCAGGCGATCAAGAAAGCGCCTTCTTCTGCTCCTCCTTCGACAAGTTGAAGAAAGAATTTCCGGATGACGACGCCGTTGCGCGACAGGTAATGCTCGTAGGCGTTGATGTCGGCGAACCGTTCGTTCCAGATGTTCTTCGTGACGAGCGACGGCGGCATCTTCTCGCGCTCGAGCAATTCCTTGTGCACGCGGACGACGAGCACCTCCTCGTAGTAGGAGCGGTTGAAGATGCCGATGCGGCCGCGCTCGGGGATGCACTTGTTGGTGCGCCACAGGAAGTCGTGATCGAGCTCCTCGGCCGACGGCTGCTTGAACGAATACACCTGGCAGCCCTGCGGATTGACGCCGGACATCACGTGCTTGATGCGCCGTCCTTGCCGGCCGCGTCCATCGCCTGGAAGATCAGCAGAATGGCCCAGCGGTCCTGCGCGTAGAGCTTGTCCTGCAAATCGCTCAGCCGCTCGATCCCGCGCGGCAGTACCTTTTCGGCGATGCTTTTTCGATTTCACGCCGCTGCTGTCGTCGGGGTCGAAGTCCTTCAGGCGAAACTTGCGGCCATTGTCGACGCGGTATGGCTTCGAGAAGTCGGCTCACAATTGACATGGAAACATCTCCTTTGGTCCGCGGTGATTATCGCCGTGCTAACTTCAAATAAGAAGCGATTCGCAGCGATACTCGGTTCGAACTCGAAGAACCCGAAGTTGAGCGAACTCAATTGAACGCGAAAGGAAAAGACTCATGAAGATCGGCACTCGTCGCATCATGCCTGCGATCGCACTCATGCTCGCGATCGTCGGCGGCCGGTCATTTGCAGGAACCGTAAACTGCGATTCATACAACGGCGCGCGCAACACGTGCAGCGCGGATACGCGCAACGGCGTCGCGCTCGCGCGGCAATTGAGCGGCGCCAAGTGCAAGAAAGGCGTAAGCTGGGGCGTCCAGGACGACAACCGAATCTGGGTCGATCAAGGATGCCGCGGAATATTCACGACCGGGGTGGTCTGGTCGAAGGAGGCGGCGGCGGCCAGCAGCGATTGACGTGCGCGTCATACAGCAATCGCCGAACCGAATGCCCCGCGGACACCGGCGGCCGGGTCAAGCTGACTCGCGCCAATGGAGCAACGCTCCATGCATCCAAGGCACGAGTTGGGGTTATAACAATCGAATGGTCTGGGTAGATCAGAGGATGCCGCGCCGACTTCCTGTTCGGGTAATGGTGAAAGAATGGTGCGCCATGAGGGACTTGAACCCCCGACCTGATGATCCGTAGTCATCCGCTCTAATCCACTGAGCTAATGGCGCATCGGAACCCTAGAAATTTTCATATCCAGCCCCGCGAGCAAGCCGCTCCTGGCGTCCTCGCCCAAAAAGACTTCCGAACAGGTGCGGAGCGCCGCACCCGAGTTACTGGGTGCAGGGGTCACCGCCCACCGCGCAGATGATTTAATTCTGCGCCGCGGGAATCCACACCGACACCGTCGTGCCCTCATGCACCTTGCTCTCGATTCTGAGCGCGCCGTGATGCAACTGCACGATATGCTTGACGATCGCGAGGCCCAGCCCGGTGCCGCCGAGCTCGCGCGAGCGCGCGCGATCGACGCGATAGAATCGCTCTGTCAGGCGCGGGATATCGGCCGCTGGAATTCCTTCGCCGGTATCCACGACGACCAGCGCGACACCCGGTTTCGGCGCCGCGCCGTTGGCGTCCGCGGCTTCGCGCGCCTCGACTGTCACGCGGCCTTCGCGCGGCGTGTATTTGATCGCGTTGTCGATGAGGTTGAGCATCACCTGATGCAGCCGGTCGCGATCGCCGGCCACCTTCGGCAATCCATGCGGGCAATTCACTTCGAGGCGTAAGCCGCGCCGTCCCGCCTGCTCCTGCATCAGCTCGGCCGCTTCAGACAGCACGCGCGACGGCTCGAGATGCTCGATCTTCAGCGGCGTCAGCCCGCGCTCCAGATCCGACAGCGAGACCAGGTCGTCGAGCAGGCGCGCAAGGCGTCGCGCCTGCCGCTCGATGATGCCCAAAAAGCGCGTCGCCGTTTCGCGATCGTCGACGCCCTGGATCAGCGTTTCGGCGTAGCCGTACAGCGCGCTCAGCGGAGTGCGCAGCTCATGCGTGAGGTTCGAAATGAAATCGGCGCGCAGCGTCTCGTAGGACTTGAGCTGCGTGATGTCGTGGAACACGAACACCCATGCCGCGCCGCGCGAGGTGCGAATCTGCGCGGCGCTCGCGCTGACATAGCAGCGGCGCGGGATTCTGGATCATGATCTCGGCGCTCATGACCTGGTTGTCCGGCGGATCGCATCGAGCGCCCGGCGAATTCCTGCAGGCGCGGATCGCGGCACAGCTCGACGAACGGCCGGTCGCGATAGTCGGTGTCGGCGCCCAGGGCGAAGATACGCCGCGCCGAACCGTTGAGCAGGATCACCTCGCCGCGCGCACCGGTCACGACTACGGCCTCGGCCATGCTGCGCAGGATCGCCTCGAACTCGTCGCGCTGCTCGGCAAGCGATTCCACGTCAGCGACGATCGAATCGGCGGCGTCGAGCAGATGATGCTCCGCGCGGCCCATCGCGTCGCTGCCGTCGGGCAGCAGATGCGGCGGCGGACGCCGACGCATGCAGCGCGGTGGCAACGGCGTCGAGTCTTTCAGCGCGGCGCGACAATCCGCGCCCAATCGCGATTGCGGGAAGCGCGCCGAGCGCGAGCCCGAGCCAGGATCACGACCACGACCCACACCGGCGAAGCCGCCCCGGTCGCGGCGAGCACTACAAGGAATATGGCGGCGGGCGCGAGGCCGATTCCTATCGCGGCGATCAGTCCGGCGGTCGGTGATCTATCCAAGCGCTTCGGGGTTGAAGCGATAGCCGACGCTTCGCACCGTAAGGATCAATTCGGGATTGGCGTCGTCGCGCTCGATATGCTGGCGCAGGCGGCGGACGTGCACGTCGACGGTTCGCGGTTCGACGAACGTATCGCGGCCCCACACCATGTCGAGCAGTTGTTCGCGCGTATAGACCCGCATCGGATGCTGCACGAAAAATTTCAGCAGCTCGAACTCGCGCAGCGCAAGCTCCTTGCGCTGGTCTTCGACGAACACCTGGTAAGTGCCGAAATCCATCCGCAACCGCCCCTTCTCATAAGCGCCGCCGCCGGAGTCGGGCTCTGAGAGCGGATTTGCGCGCCGCAGCAACGCCTTGACGCGCGCGACCAGCTCACGCGGGCTAAACGGCTTGACGACGTAATCGTCGGCGCCCATCTCGAGCCCGAGCACCTTGTCCACTTCGGTGCCCTTGGCGGTGACGATCAGAATCGGCAGATGCGCGGTCTCGCGCTCGGCGCGCATCTGGCGGCAAACCTGCAGCCCCGGCATCCCCGGCAGCATCAGGTCGAGCACCATCAGATCGGGCACGCGGCGCTTGACCTTGTCGAGCGCCTGCGCGCCGTCGGCGGCCTCCTCGACGACGAAGCCCTCCTGCGCGAGGTTGTAGCGGATCAGCTCGCGGATGTCGGCGTCGTCCTCGACGACCAGCACGCGGTAGCGAAGTCCGCGTTGCGCCTCTGATGGCGTGCTCGTGGCCTGGCTGGTTTGGTTCATCGCTTCACCCCCTCCACCTTGTAATCAAGTACCCCGCTTCTTGGTTTCCACGTGACGGATCATTTTGCCCTTGACCATGAACGTCACCATCTCGGCGATATTGGTCGCGTGATCGGCGATCCGCTCGAGATACTTCGAGACGAACAGCAGCCGCGTCGCCGACGCGATCGTGTGCGGATCCTCGGCCATGTAGCTCAGCAGCTCGCGATAGACCTGGTAGTTGAGCAGGTCGACCTCGTCGTCGCGCGCGATCACCTGGTCGGCCAGGTCGGTGTCGTCGCGCATGAAGGCGTCGATACTGTCCTTGACCATCGACTGCGCAATTTCCGCCATCCGCGGCATGTCGATGTAGGGCTTGAGCTGCGGCACTTCGTTCAGTTCGAGCGTGCGCTCGCAGATATTGACGGCGTTGTCGCCGATTCGTTCGAGGTCGGTGGTGATCTTCAGTCCGGTGGTGATGAAGCGCAGGTCGCTGGCGGTCGGCTGATGCAGCGCGAGCAGCCGGATGCACTGCTCGTCGTTGTCGTTGTCCATCCGGTTCACTTCTTCGTCGCGCTGGATCACTTCGCGCGCATGGTCGCTGTCGCGATTCACCAGCGCATCGACCGCCTCGGCGATTTGACGCTCGACCAGTCCGCCCATCTTGAGCAGACCGGCGCGCAAGCCGCGCAAATCCTCTTCGTACTGCCGGTTGGTATGCTGCGGCTGGTACTATCCATTGTCGAATTCCCCGAGATCAGCCGAATCGCCCGGTGATATAGTCTTCAGTCTCGCGCTTGGTGGGGTTGGTGAAGATCTGCTTGGTCTCGCCGTACTCGATCAGGTCGCCGGTGTACATGAAGGCGGTCATGTCGGAGCAGCGCGCCGCTTGCTGCATGTTGTGCGTCACGATGACGATAGTGTACGCCGACTTCAGTTCGAGCAGCAGTTCTTCGATGCGCGCGGTCGAGATCGGGTCGAGCGCCGAGCACGGCTCGTCCATCAGCAGCACCTCGGGCTGAACCGCGAGCGCTCGCGCGACGCACAGGCGCTGCTGCTGTCCGCCCGACAAACTGCCGCCGGGACGCCGCAGGCGATCCTTCACCTCTTCCCACAGCGCCGCCTGACGCAGGCTCCGCTCGACTATCCCGTCGCGCTCGGCGCGGCTTATCTGGACGCCGTTGAGCGTCAGCCCGGCGGCGACGTTGTCCTCGATCGACATGGTCGGGAACGGCGTCGGCTTCTGGAAGACCATCCCGATTCGCCGCCGCACCTGCACCGGATCGACGTCGTCGCCATAGATGTTGTTGCCGTCGAGCAGCACCTCGCCATCGGCAGTCGCGCCGGGCACCACCTCGTGCATCCGGTTGAGACATCGCACCAGCGTCGATTTGCCGCATCCCGACGGACCGATGATCGCGGCGATGCGGTCTTCCTCGAACGACAGGCTGACGTCCTTGAGCGCGCGATTCTTGTGGAAGTACGCGTTCAGATTCTTGACGACCAGCTTCTCTGCCATGACTACCTTGGCGCTTTCGCCGCTCCGCCCGTCACCCATCGCACGCCCAATTCGAGCGCGAGAATGATCGCCGTCAACACCAGCGCGCCGGCCCACGCCTGCCGCTGCCAGTCGGCGAAGGGCGAGATGGCATAGGTGTAGACCTGCACCGTCAGCGTATTGATCGGATGGAACAGCGAGGTGGACCAGAAGCGGTTGCCGAAGGCGGTGAACAGCAGCGGCGCCGTCTCGCCCGCGACTCGCGCGACCGCCAGGATAACGCCGGTGGCAATTCCCGACAGCGCCGTGCGCGCGACCACTGACAGCGTCGTGCGCCAATGCGGCACGCCCAGCGCCAACGACGCCTCGCGCAACTCGGGCGGCACCAGCAGCACCATCTCTTCGGTGGTGCGCGTAACCAGCGGAATCATGATCATCGCCAGCGCCACAGAGCCGGCGAGCGTCGAGAAGCCGCCGAACGGACGCACGATCACAGCGTAAGCAAAAATTCCCACCACGATCGACGGCACGCCCATCAGGACGTCGGCCGAGAAGCGCACCCAGTTGGTGAACTGGCTTGCGCGATTTTCGGCCAGATAGAGGCCCGCGCCAACGCCGATCGGCACTCCGATCAGGCACGCGATGCCCACAACTTCGAGCGTGCCGACGATCGCGTTGGCCATGCCGCCGCCCTTCTCGCCGACCGGCGCGGGCATGTGTGTGAAGAACGCCCAGTTCAGACTCGCGACGCCCTTGGTGAGCAGATAGCCGAGCACGAGGAACAGCGGGATCAGCGTGAGTGATCGGTCGCGCCGACCGTGACCGCCATCATCATGTCGCTCTTGAATTTGCGATAGCGATAATTGGTCTCGCCGTGAAGAGTGCTGACGCCGGCCGCCATTACTTGCCCGCCTCCCGATAGCGCCGCCGCTGCACGCCAAGCACCAGCGCGCGCGCCACGACGTTCAGCACGATTCCGAGAATCAGCAGCACCAGTCCCAGCTCGATCAGCGCGGCAACATACAGATCGGAGGTGGCCTCGGCAAATTCATTGGCGATCACACTCGCCAGCGTCGACGCCGGCTTGAACAGCGAGGCGGAGATCTCCGGCCGAGTTGCCGATTACCATCGCGACCGCGATCGTCTCGCCCAGCGCGCGGCCCAAGCCCAGGATGATCGCGCCGATCACGCCGGTCATGCCGTACGGCATCACCGCCGTCTTGCACCATCTCCCACTTGGTCGCGCCCAGCGCCAGCGCCGCTTCGCGCTGCGTATGCGGCACGACGCGAAAAACGTCGGTGCAGACCGACGAGATATACGGAATGATCATGATCGCGAGAATGACTCCCGCCGAAAGCATGCCGACCGCTACCTTCGGTCCCTGGAAGAACGGCAGCCAGCCGAAATAATGGGCCGAGCGGCGGCTCGACGTAGTCGCGAATCCACGGACCCAGCACGAACACGGCCCACAGGCCGTACACGACGCTCGGGAATCGCGGCCAGCAACTCGACCAGGAAGCCAAGGCGATGGCTGAGCCAGTCGGGCGCCATCTCGCTCAGGCATAGCGCGACGCCGAGGCTCAGCGGCACCGCGATCGCCAGCGCGATGAACGAGGAAACGACGGTCCCGTAAATAAATGGCAGCGCGCCGTATTGATCGTTGACGGGATCCCAATCGGTGCTGACGAAGAAATGGAGCCCGAACGCGCGAATCGCGGGAAAGCTGTCGGCTATCAGCGCAACCGTCAAGTCCCACCAGCAACGCCAGAATCGCCAGCGCAAGAATAAACGTCGCAGTATTGAAAATCCGATCGCCGAACAGGCGGACGTGCACGGGCGCTCTCGAGCCGCTCGCGCCGGACCGCCGGAATACTGTCGGCCATCGAACCTTCTAATTCGGACAAACGATCTCTTCCTACAGAATTTTCTCATCGCACTCACGTCCCGGACCGGCCACGGCGTCACCGACCGGACTGTCCGTCACGAATAATCATACGCATCGAATTGTTACGGGAGTGTTACGAGAGCCCAAAAATCGCGATGAATCCGCGCGAATTTAAGGCTCCGTTAAATCCACAGTGTAACTTAGATTCTGCGAATCCGTTCCATCCCGCCCATATAAGGCCGCAAAACCTCCGGAATCGTGACGCTGCCGTCTTCGTTCTGATAATTCTCCAGCACCGCAATCATCGTGCGCGGCAGCGCCAGCCCCGATCCATTGAGCGTATGCACCAGCTCGGGCTTGCCGCCCTTGCTCTTGAAGCGAATCTTCGCGCGCCGCGCCTGGAAGTCCGTGCAGTTCGAGCACGAGCTGACCTCCAGCCATTCGCCGCATCCCGGCGCCCACATCTCAAGGTCATAAGTCGCTGCGCTCGCGAAACTCAGATCCGCCGTGCACAGCTGGACGACGCGGAACGGAATCTTGAGCCGCCGGCAAATCTCGGCGGCGTCGTTCACCAGCTTGTGAAGTTCGTCGTCCGACGTTTCCGGACGCACCAGCTTGACCATCTCGACCTTGTCGAACTGATGCCCGCGCTTGATACCGCGCACGTCGCGCCCCGCCGACATCTTCTCGCGCCGAAAGCACGGCGTGTACGCGGTCAGGTAAATCGGCAGACTGCTCTCGTCGAGCGTCTCGTCGCGATACAGGCTGGTCAGCGGCACCTCGGCGGTCGGGATAAACCAGAAATCATCCTCGTTGTCGTGATACATCGTGTCGGCGTTCTTCGGCAGATGGCCGGTGCTGGTGGCAGTCTCGCGGCTCACCATCAACGGCGGAATCATTTCGAGGTAGCCCTGCTCGCGCGTCTTGACGTCGAGCATCCAGGCGATCAGCGCGCGCTGCAGCCGCGCACCCGCGCCGCTCAAGACGTAGAACCGCGTCCCCGAGAGCTTCACGCCGCGCTCGAAATCGATGATCCCGAGCTTCTCGCCCAGCTCCCAATGCGGCAGCGGCTTGAACGCGGTGAACTCGAGCGGCGTGCCTTCGGTCCTGATGACGCGGTTGTCAGCCTCGCTCGCGCCAACGACAACGTACGGCCGCGGAATATTCGGCAGCGTGAGCATCAGCTCGCTCGAACCTGCTGTACAATCCGGAATCAGACGCTAACTCGATAGACTCGGTTCGCGACCGCCCACCGAAGTAAGCGGATTGCTGGACTATCGGATACGCTGTCGTCCTTGGCGCCAGCTTCTCTTCGTCCGCTTCCTCGGCGCGAATCTTCGCGATCTCAGCTGCGCGTTCCTCGGGCGGCAGCTTGCCGACTTCCCGCGCCCGTCGCTTGCGATCGGCTCGCAGTTGATCAAGCTCCGCCTGAAGCTTGCGCCGCTTCTTGATCGACCTCGAGCAGTACGATCGACTTCGGCAGGCTCGACCCCGCGCTTGGCGAGTTCTGCCTTGACGAAATCGGGCTGTTCACGAATCAGCTTGATATCCAGCATTCAGAATGCGTTCCTCAACAGTTCAATTTCGCAGCCGCTTGCCCGACGCGTCGACCGCGACGATATCGAAGCGCATCGTCGACTTCGTCCGCGCGATAGCGCGCGCGCAAACACTTCTGCCGCGCGCCGCATCTGCTTCTGCTTGCGCTCATCGACGGCTTCCTCCGGCGCCCCAGCATCGCGACTCCGCCGGGTCTTCACCTCGACGAACACCAGCAGTCTCGCCATCCATCGCAACCAGATCGATCTCCGCTCCCGCCGCGCGAAAATTCCGCTGCAACGATCCGATAGCCATAGCGCCGCAGATACTTCTCCGCCGCCCGCTCGCCCCGCCGCCCGAGCGGAAGCTGCGATCGCGAAGCGCTCCCGAGCCACGTCGACCGCCCGGGCAATCGACTCGCGCGGCATCATCATATCCAATGCGCCCCCATTCTCGCGAGGCTAGAAGGCCGCACCAGCCGCTGCAAGCCTTTCTATTACCGGTGCAGGGGTCACCCCTGCCGAGGAAGTGTGAAACCACCGTGGTTTCACATTCAATGAGTGACTCTGACCCTGACATGGTCGCGGAATGTTACGATTCGCGCAGGATCATCATGGCTGAAGCAAAAATTACCGTCGAACAAGTGCGTCACGTCGCACGCCTGGCGCGCCTCGAACTGTCGCCGACGGAGGAACAGCGCCTGCGCGCCGACATGGACGAGATGCTTGCCTACGTGGACAAACTGAACGAACTCGACACCGACAGACGTCGCGCCAACGACGCAGGTCGGCGAGGCCGGCACGCCGATGCGCGACGACGTAAGTCACCAACCAGCCCGCGGCCGAGGCGATGCTGGCGAACGCGCCGTCGCGCGAGCGCGGCTACTTCAAAGTGCCCAAAATAATCGAGTAGAAAGTCTTTCTGGAATGGCATCGGAACTGAACAAGCTCACGATCGCCGAGGCGTCGGCGAAACTCCGCGCGCGCGAAATCACCGCGACGCAACTCACGCGCGATTGCCTCGATCGCATCGCCGCGGCCGAGCCGAAGCTCCACGCGTTCATCACCGTGTGCGAGAAAGAGGCGCTCGAGCAGGCGCACGCAGCCGACGCTCGCCTCGCCGCCGGCATCGCTCCGGCGCTGTGCGGAATTCCACTCGGCATCAAGGATATCTACGCGACCAGGGGCGTTCGCACGACCTGCGCGTCGCGGATTCTCGCAGACGTTCGTGCCGCCGTTCGACGCGACCGTGATCGAACGACTGCGCGCTGACGGCGCGGTCTTCATCGGCAAGACCAATCTGGACGAATTCGCGATGGGCTCCTCGACCGAGAACTCCGCATTCGGTCCGACGACCAATCCGCACGATATCGAGCGCGTTGCCGGCGGTTCGTCGGGCGGCTCCGCGGCGGCGGTCGCGGCGCACGAATGTCTCGGCGCGCTCGGCACCGACACCGGCGGCTCGATTCGCGAGCCGGCGTCGTTCTGCGGCGTCGTCGGGATCAAGCCGACTTACAGCCGCGTCAGCCGCTACGGCGTCATCGCCTACGCGTCGTCGCTCGATCAGGTCGGGCCGTTCACGAAATCGGTGCGCGACGCCGCGATCCTGCTGCGCACTCTCGCCGGCAAGGACCCTCGCGACTCGACCTGCTCCGCGCGTCCGGTCCCCGACTACGAACGCGCGCTCACCGGCGACGTCAAGGGACTCCGCATCGGCGTGCCGCGCGAATATTTCGTCGAGGGGATGCAGCCCGAGGTCGAGCGGTCGGTCCGCGCCGCACTCAAGCACTACGAATCGCTCGGCGCCTCGACGGTCGAGATCTCGCTGCCGCACACCGGTTATGCCGTCGCAGCGTATTATCTGGTCGCGACTGCGGAGGCGAGCGCGAATCTCGCGCGCTACGACGGTATCCGATACGGCCTGCGCGTGAATGCCGCGGACAACATCGCGCTGTACGAAACCACACGCGCGCAAGGCTTTGGCGCCGAGGTTAAGCGACGAATTATGCTCGGCACCTTCGCGCTCTCGGCCGGCTATTACGACGCCTACTATCTGAAAGGCCAAAAGGTGCGCACGCTCATTCGCAATGACTTCGATCGCGCATTCGAGAAGTGTGACTTGATCGTCACGCCGGTCGCGCCGACTACTGCATTCAAGCTCGGCGAGAAGATGAACGACCCGCTCACGATGTACCTGTCGGACATCTTTACAATTTCGGTAAACCTGGCTGGTCTGCCCGGGATGGCGATGCCGTGCGGGTACGACGCGAACCATCTGCCGATCGGGATGCAACTGATCGCGCCGCCGTTCGCCGAAGAAACAATTCTGCGCGCAGGCGATGCCTTCGAGCGCACCGGAGCATTCAAGCCGCGCGCGCCGGTGGTCTGAGTAATATGACGACCAATCGCGAAGCATATGAAGCGGTGATCGGACTCGAAGTCCATACCCATCTTCTGACCCGCTCGAAGATTTTTTGCGGATGCTCGACGACATTCGGCGCCGGACCCAACGAAAACGTCTGCCCGATATGCATGGGGATGCCCGGCGTACTGCCTGTCCTCAATCGCCGCGTCGTCGAACTGGCTATTCGGACCGGACTCGCGGCGCATTGTACTATAGCGCACTACTCTATTTTCGATCGCAAAAGTTACTTCTATCCCGACCTGCCGAAGGGCTACCAGATTAGTCAGTACGAGACTCCAATTTGCAAAGGTGGATACATAGATCTGCCTCCGACTGAGAATGGCGAGACGCGTCGAGTGAGGCTCACGCGAATCCATATCGAGGAAGACGCAGGCAAAAATATTCACGGCGAAAGCGCAAGCCTCGTCGATTTCAACCGCTCCGGCGTGCCACTCATCGAAATCGTCAGCGAGCCGGATTTGCGCTCCGCCGAGGATGCGGGCGCGTATTTGCGCCAACTGCGCGCGATACTTCGCTACGTCGATGCGTCCGATGGCAAGATGGAAGAAGGCAGTTTTCGATGCGATTGCAACGTCTCTGTCCGCAAGCGCGGCGCGAAGGAGTATGGCGTCAGGACTGAGATAAAAAACCTTAACTCGTTCCGTTTCGTCGAAGACGCAATTGAGTACGAGGTCAATCGGCAAATAGCTATTGTCGAATCGGGCGGCAAAGTCGCGCAGGAAACGCATCTGTGGGATCCGACGCGCAAGGAAACGCGCCCGATGCGCTCGAAAGAGTATGCCAATGACTATCGCTATTTCCCCGAGCCTGACCTGCCGCCGCTGGTCGTTCCGCCCGAGATGATCGATCAGGTTCGCGCCACGATGCCCGAACTGCCCGCTGACCGCAAAGCGCGCTACGTGCGCGAAGGCCTGACGGAATACGAAGCCGGCGTGCTGCTCGCGGATCGCGACGTCGCCGACTACTTCGAGGCGACGCTGCCCGGCCTCAAGAATCGCAAGGCTGCCGCGAACTGGGTGATGACCGAAGTACTGCGGATCACACGCGATACCAACACGCCGTTCGCCGAAGCGGTGCCGCCGGCGACCGAAGTCGGCGCGCTTTTGCAGATGGTCGAAACGGCGAAGATAAGCCTGAATGCCGCCAAGACCGCATTCGCCGCGATGATAAAATCCGGCAAAACTGCTGAGGCAACAATCGCCGAACTGGGCCTCGCGCAAGTATCCGACGAAAGCGCAATCGCCGCCGCCGTCGACAAGGTGCTCGCGGCAGAGCCCGCAAAGCTCGCCGAGTATCGCGCCGGCCGCGACAAGCTATTCGGCTTTTTCGTCGGCGCAGTAATGAAAGCGATGGGCGGAAAGGCAAACCCGAAGGTAATCAACGACCTCCTCCGCGCAAAACTCGCCGGCTGACCGGCTATTTGCGAATATAGAGTTTGTACTTCACGCCGGCCGGAGTTGTTTCACCTTCGGCGAAGGCTTGGACGCCATTCAACCATGCGTATTTGCCCTTGGTCGAGGCGGCGAAAGTTGGCGCGGTGCTTATCCCGGTCAGACCGCTCGCACCCATCTTTCCGCGCCCGGTGTAGGTCATGTAGATGTTCTCGCCGTCGTCAGTCTTCAGTACGATGCGAACGTCAATCACGCCGACACCATCGCCGCGCAGGAGGAACCAATCGGCGCCGCTTGCGAGCACGGTCCCCCTGAGTCGCGGACCTTCGAAGTTGCCACCGGTGACGTGAACGATCACGCGGGTGCCGTCGGGTGTATCGGGAATCAAAATCGGCGGCGCGATTTCGGCGTTGATTTCGAAAAGTGATTCCAGTTCCATTGTGACTACCTCATTGGTCAGTAGGCTCTCGTATTCATCTGAAGCTACACGATATTTCGTGTCAGCCGGATAGGCTACCACATTTGCTATTGGGAGAGTTTATCACGGTTCCGCTTCCCTGGGTCGTAACCGGACCGGTGATCGAACCGCCAATGACCAGCGTGCCACTCCCTACCACAGTAGCCGGCAGAATGTTGGCGCAGTTCAGGTTGACCGTGCCGCCCATTATCGTGAGCGTTCCGGTACCGGTAAGCGGCCCGTTGAAGGTCACTGTACCCGTGGTTGAGATAGTGGCGTTGGAAAGCAGGTTCATCGGCAGGTTGGTGACAAATCCGTCGGGATAAGTAATGGTTCCGTTGGCACCTATGGTAGGTGTTAAGAACGCGGACGAACCTGCTGACAGAGAGTTAAGCTGGAGGCCCAAGTAACCGTTGCTGGCGTCGTACAGGACGTTGAATGCATTCATCACATCCCGCCCCGTATTCACCAGGGTAGTGTAGGTCTGGCCCTCAGAGAAAGCACCCGGTTGTAACGCTGACCACTGAACACTGGTCGGCCCCAACGTATTAGTACTGTCGCCCACGGTGAATGTGTAACCCACGGTCCCGACTGGCAGACCTAGCAAGGCCACGTCAAGGTCATTGCCGCTGGCCACGTTACCGGTGGTCGGAAAGCCCGGCAGCGTCAGAAGCATGTCGTCGATGCCTATGTCGAGAACGCCTTCTCCGGTTGGATAGGCAGTGCCATTGAGATCTACCGAGCCGGTCGCGACCTGCCAGTCCGGTGGGCTCGGCATGACCTGTGGCTGTCCGGTCGGAATCAATTTTTCGAACGCATATGTATTTGATCCGGACGACAGGACGGGCGCAGTATTGGCAGGAGTTAGTCCAAGCACCACTGCGTCAGGAGTCAGAATATAGCCGCTTACCATCTGTGCACTCTGCATCGCGGCCAGGTTAAGCATCGCATTGTAGTTCTGGTTGGCTGTGGGAGGGCCTGAAGGACATACAGGTGTATCCGGATCGATCTGCGGCGGTGGCGGGTTAATCTCAGGGCAGGTGCCATAGCCCGTTCGATCGAAACCTATCCCCATCATCGAGCCGCTGGCCGGAGTGCTACAGGTGGTCGCGCTGCGCATCCCATTGGGCCAATTGCCCTTCAACTGGCAGAACTGCTTGGCAATCAGCACCGGCACGGTAGCAACCGCTGGCGATGGCGCTCCTCCGAACGCTTGAGCATCGGGGAAGGTCACGGGAAGGCTGGTCCAATTGCCGACTAGCTGGTTGCCGCTACTCCAGTAAAAGATATACCCTGGAGTGGCTTGTGCGCTGGGAGGGAAGTTAGCTGCGAAATGATCAGCAGTAACCCACATGCCGCGCGAACCGGTGTCGAGCGTGGGCGCTAAGGCTATCGTCGTAGCGCCCGGCACAGCTATCTGGACGTTGATTTCGGGATTATCGAACCCTTGAGTGCCAAAGCGAGGCGTGGGACTCGCGTACGGCACCGCGTAGTAAGCGCTGAAGCCGTTGTACAAGTTCCATGACGCGCCCGGGATGGCGGTCGGCGTTGCAGTGGCTGTAGCTGTAGCAGTTGCTGTAGCGGTGGCGGTGGCGGTGGCCGTGGCCGTGGCTGTCGCGGTAGCAGTAGGTGTAGCCGTTGCGGTCGCGGTGGCGGTGGCCGTAGCTGTTGGCTTCGGGCTCGGCGTCGGCGGGGAACTACCGCCGCTACAAGCGGAGAGAGCACAAGCAAAGAAAACCAAAATGACGACTAATCGAAAGGAACCTCGCGCAACGATTCGTGCCACCACATCCTCCACATCGTACTGTCACCCCGGAATTTCCACTTCGAATCCTCATTCAGACTCACAGGAACGCCAGATGTTTGCAATGAAAAGGTTGAGTAGCGCAGGGTGCACGGTGCGCTCACCTTGCGCTCCGAACTATTCGGTTCCGAAGTTTTCAAAGTACTGAGAGCCGATTTGGCGAATGTATCCGCCTTCGGAAAGTCTGAGCAGCGTCAGGTTGATAGGCATCCGCAAAGAACTGCCTTGGGGCAGTGCAAAGCCGAATTTTCGCAGCTCAAACAACGGCCCAACAACGGTTATCGGCAGCTCTGGATGCTGCTTGTCGATGTAACGCAGGGTCCAGGAGTTATAGACGATCGCGTCGATTCGCCTATCTACCAACGCCTTTACCGCGCTGTCAATGTCGGGGAATTCCTCTGTATCCAGGCGTGCACTGTGACAATAGGCCGCGGCATTGCTGCCCGTGACGCTGCCGACCTTCTTGCCGGCCAAATCGCCGGGACCGTTGATTTGACCATGGATCCTATTGACGGTCATTACACTGGTGATACTCGAGGTGATGTAGGCGACGATAGTCACTCCACAAATCAACCAAAGTCCGGCCAACCAGTTGCCGGCCGCTCCCGATACGACGGGCCTGTGGCTGGCCCTGCCGGCCGTCGCCAGCGAGACCACGTGATAGAAGGACTCCGACAACCCCACTATCCATGACCGATGAAAAGTCGGATCGGTCCGACGATCGTAAATAGTGAGCGCAATCGAGGCGAACAGCAGAACAAGAGCGCCAGCCTCGAAGACTTGCAAGTGGCCAGCTTCGGACAGTCCTCTTATCAGCTCGGCGAAACCTCCCCGATGCTTTTCGTTGATCATGACCTGCAAGCCGGCATCCAGGTATGGATGGGTAAAATCGACCAGTTGCAATCGCTCGCTGGTGATCGAGAGATCGGTGACGCCGACGTTGAGCTGTCCCTTATTGAGCTTGTCGAGCAACTCCGGGATAGAAGAGATTTGCTGGTAGTTCCAGCTCCAGCCCAAGGTGGTTCCGATCTTCGACCATAGGTCGATGGCGAAACCGCCGAATCCGACAGCGGTGTTCATTACGAAGGGAGGCTCGATGAACACACCGACTCTGAGAGCTTTAGGCGCCGGCGGATCGGAAGCGAGAACGACGGGCGAAGCGCAGACAAACAAAAATAACGCGAAGAGGATCGGCGCCTTAGCGGGGATCTTCACTTAGGAAGGCCAAGCGTGCGCTCGCCGATTATGTTGCGCTGAATCTCGCTGGTGCCGCCCGCGATTGTGTATTGTCGCGAGCTGAGCACGCGGTTCAGCCACCGCGGCGAATCGGCGACGACGCCGGTCGGCTCGCCGACCAGTCCGTATCCGCCGAGCAGTTCCGTCGAAAAGCGCGCGATGCGCACGCCCAGTTCGGATCCGAACAATTTCAGCATCGAGCCTTCGGGCCCCGGCGGCAAGCCGCGCAGTTGACGCGTCAGCGATCGCAGTTGCGTGTAGTGCGAGGCCTCGCACTCGATGATGAATTGCGCAAGTTGCTGCCTCACCCATTCCTGCTCCCACGCGGGCTTGCCATCGATCTTCACGATCTTCGCGAGTTCTACGAGACGCCGCACCTGCGATACGTGGCCGCCACCGCCGGCGAAGGACCGTTCGTAGCTGAGCGTCGTCATCGCGACTTTCCATCCTTCGTTGAGCGGGCCGACCACGTTCTCCTTCGGCACTTGCACGTTGTCGAAGAAGACCTCGTTGAAGTGCGAATGCCCGTTCATCAGGACCAGCGGCCGCACTGTGATGCCCGGGCTCTTCATGTCCAGTAGCAAGTAGCTGATGCCGCGGTGCTTGGGCGCCTCAGGATCGGTGCGCGCGAGCATGAACATCCAGTCGGCGTACTGCGCGCCCGAGGTCCACACTTTCTGGCCGTTGACTTGAAAGTAATCGCCCATGTCGGCGGCGCGTGTCGATAAGCCCGCGAGATCGGAACCTGCGCCCGGCTCCGAGTAGCCCTGGCACCAAATGTCATCGACGCTGAGGATTCGCGGAAGAAAGCGTTTCTTCTGCGCCTCGGTGCCCCAATTCATAAGCGTCGGACCGCACAGGCCAAGCCCGAAGTAATTCGGCGACACCGGCGCGCGAGCGCGCGCGTACTCTTCCTCCCAGATGACTTGTTCAATCAGCGTGGCGGCGTGACCGCCGTATTCCTTCGGCCACGACAGGCCGGCATATCCTGCGCTATGGAGTTTCGCCTGCCACGCGCGGCGGCGTTCGAAGACCTCGCGATTCGGCGCGATGCGCTCGTCCTGCGCGTCGTCGACGCAAAGATCTTTCGGCAAGTTGGCGTCGATCCATTCGCGGACCTTGTGGCGAAACGATTCCTGCTCGGGAGTAAATTCGAAATCCACTTTGAATAATCAGTTGAAGTTGAATGCCCTCGTGGCATTGTCCCACAGGATCTTCTTCTTGCTCGAATGCGGAATTGATTGTTTCAGGATCGCGTCGATTCCCCACGGAAACGTACCGTCCGGATGCGGATAGTCAGTGTCCCAGAGAAAGTTGTTGTCGCCGACTATGTCGAGCGCCGCCTTCATCGTTGGCTCGTCGCCGCGGAATGCCACGAAGAAGTTGCTTTTGAAATACTCAGTCGGGCGCTTGCTCAAATACTCGTGCTCCGAGTTGCCGCTGAAATCCCAATGCTGTTCCATCCGCTGCAGCCAGTAGGGAACCCATCCGCCGTCGGCCTCGACCTGTACGACCCGGAGCTTCGGGAATTTTTCGATGACGCCGTACCAGATCAGACCCGCCATCGCGGCCATCGCCTCGAACGGATGCGACAGGATGTGGCCGGTGACGTGAGTGTCCATCCGATCGCCGAACGACTCGACCGACGCCGAGCCGGAGTCGTGGGTAGAAATCGGGCGTCCGAGTTTTTCGACCTCGGCCCACAGCGGCAAGTAGTCCTCGTGGAAGATCGCACGGCCGCGCACCGGATTGGGCCGCACGTAAAAGCTGATCGCGCCGTTCTTCGCCGCCCGATTCGCTTCCTTGATCGATTCGCCCACGTCCTGCATGGGTAAAATGGCCGCCCACTTCACGCGGCCGCGAGTTTTCGAGCAGTAGTCGGCGCTCCAGTCGTTGTAGGCGCGGCAGCAAGCGGCGAGCAGTTGAGGGTCGCGGAACTCGCGCCCGAGCATCTGGCCGGCCGCGGTCGGATAGACAATCTGGACGTCGACGCCCTGCTCGTCCATGTCCATGATGCGGCTTTCGGGGCTGAAGCCGAGCTTGGCGGCGCGCTCGAAACGCTTCATCGCCTTGCGCACGGCGTCGAGGAAGCCCGGCGCCGCCATCGGGTATTTGCCCTTTTCGCGGGTGAATGGTTCGCCTTCGACCAGGAAGGTGCGGCGGCCTGATTCGGCTGCAATGCCCATTTTCGGTGCGGCGGACTTGTAGCGTCGTCGATGTAGCGTTCGAATACCTAGTCGGGCTCCATCAAGTGAGTATCTACATCAGCGATTTTGAATCCGTCTTTCATGGTGGCGCTCCAAATACTACTCAATTAGCCAATAGCTAATCGTCGGGAATAATCAGTGCTTTCACTCCGCGGCGCTCGCGCAGGAGATCGAAGGCTTCGAGGCCGCGCGGGATAGAATATCGATGAGTGACCATCGGACCTAGGTCTACCGCGCCGCCCGAGACCATCGCGATTGCTCGGCGCCAGGTTTCCGGAGTGCGGATGCGCGAGTTGATGATCTTCACGCCGTGGAAGAACAAGCGAGCGCAATTCGACGGACTTGAGATCGCGCGCCGGCCATCCGACTTCGATTAGCTGGCCGCCGCGACGAAGCAATTCGCGTGGCGAATCGATCGCGCCGGCTGCGTCGAAGACCACGTCGGCGCCGTCGGGCGGCAGCATCGCGCGTACCTGCTCGATCCAGTCGCGATCGCTTGCGCACACCGTTTTGAAACCCATTTTACGCGCGAGCGCGAGGCGATCAGCGTCGACTGCAAGTCCGGTGATTACTATAGATGTGACGCCGAGCGCGCGCGCCGCGAGCGCGATGCTAAGCCCGATCGGGTCCGGGGCCTTCGACCACGGCGCTGTCGCCAGCCTTGAGGCACGACTGCTCGACCGCGTGAAGGCCGGTGCCGAACGGTTCGAGCAGCGCGGCCTGCTCGATATCCATCGTCGAGGGAACGAGGTGCGCATTGCCGACGGGTGCGATTGCATATTCGGCGAACGCGCCCGAAAGCGTGGTGGGCGACGAGCAGAGATTGAAGCGGCCGGCGCTGCAGGACCGCATCGCCCGCAATGGCCGAAAGGATCGAGCGCGACGTGATCGCCAACTTTGAAATCGGTGACGCCCGCGCCGACCTCGACGACTTCGCCGGCCGGCTCGTGGCCGAGGATGACGGGCAGGCGCGCGACCATGCGCTCGGCGCCGAGCTCCCAGTCGAAGATGTGCAGGTCGGAGCCGCAGACGCCGCACGCGCCGATGCGAACGAGCAGTGTGGATTGTCGCGGCGCCGGCACCGGCGCGTCGATAATTCAGCGCCGGGTGCGGGCCGGGTCTTCGCGATCGCTTTCATTTGCAATGCCTCTCGAGTACCTTCAATACGACGGCGCGGCGGCTCGCGTCAAAGAAAACATGCGCGACGGATGTTCGCGGAGGCTGGAGCGCTACTCCCAGTGCCGCAGCGGAGCGCCGCGATAGCGCATCCGCGGGCGAATGAGGCGATTATCGGCGTATTGCTCGAGGCGTGCGCGATCCATCCCGAGGCGCGGCCGATGGCGAAAATCGCGGCGGGCATCGATCGCGGAAAGCCCAGCATCCGCACGCACACGGTCAGATAGAAATCGAGATTCGGGCGCAGGCGGTCGCGTTTCGCCACACGCGTCTTCGACTTTCAGCGCGGTCTCGAATAGCCGGCGGCCGCGACGCTTGGCGATCGTCTGCGCGACTTGCTTCAGCAACGCCGCGCGCGGATCGCCGTCGGGATAAATCGCGTGGCCGAAGCCGGGCGGCAGGCGATGGTCGCGAGTGAAGGCCGCGAGGCACTCGTCGACTCGCGCGCCGGACTCGAGCTCGGCGAACATCGACTCGATCCGATCGCAGGCGCCGCCGTGGATCGGACCGCACAGCGAACACAACGCCGACGAGCACCGAGGCAAAGAGGTCGGCGCCCGTGCTCGCGATCGACGCGCGCGGCGAAGGTCGAGGCGTTGAGCTCGTGCTCGGCGCATGCGATCAGCACGCGATCGAGCGCCTCGACTTCCCATTCGGAGGCGGTCGAGCCGGGAACCCATCCGAGCAGGCGCCCGGCCATGCCAGGACCGCCGGGTGCGCCAGGCTGCAGGCGGCTGCGCGAGTGCGAGCGGAAGCTGGCTGATGATGAGCTTGGCGCGATCGATTCGCGTGCGCGGCGGTTGACGTCGATCCCACGCCGCGAGACTCGGCATCACGGCCTCGAGCCGCAGCAGCGGCGGTGCGTCGTCACCGACTGCGGCGAGGGCCTCGGCGACCGAAGCGGGGCATCTGCGCGCCGTGAATCTCGGCGCGCAGCGCGGCAATTTCCTCGGCGACCGGGCGCTCGCCGCTCCAGAGCAGGAGGCAGACTTCCTCGAACGACGCGTGCGCGACGATCTCCTCGATCGGATATCCGCGATACGCGAGCTTGCCCTCGTTGATCGAGCTGACGGCCGACTCGGCGACGATAACGCCGCGGCGCGCCGTCGTCGATGCTCTTGGGTTGCGCGACGGTGACCCACGTCGATGCGGCCGGCAGGCTGCGTCCGCGGCGTCCGCGCTCGGTGGAGACGACACCGCGCAGCGCCTCGATATCGGCGCGCCGATACAGCGCCTGGCGGCCGACTTTGCGACGGTAACTTTTCAGCCATCCGCGGCTGACGTAGGCGTACAAGCGTGCCAAGCTTGACGCCAAGCTGGTCGGCCGCCTCGTTCGCGGTCATCATGCCGGCGCGCTCGGGATTGGCACGTTTGAGATTGCGAGTGGCCACCATGAGAATGACGCCATGCGCGCGGGGGTGTCGTCAAGTGGTATCGATTCAACTTGCATCAAGATAGAGGCGGTTATATACAGTCAAGTTCACGGAGGAAACCACCGCATGAACTCGGCGGAAGTTCGACACAAGGATTTGCGCGCGGATTTTGGCAAGACGGCCAGCGACTATGGACGTCATCGCGCCGGGTTCCCCGACGATTTTTTTGATCGGCTGGCGTCGTTAGGAATCCTCCGCACGGGAATGCGCGCGCTCGACCTGGGAACCGGCACCGGAACCATCGCGCGAGCGCTCGCATTGCGCGGATGCGAAGTAACCGGACTCGATCGCTCGGCGCCGCTGATGGAGCAAGCGGCGGAGCTGGATCGAGCGCTGGCGTCGCCGTCAAGTATGTGAATGCGGCCGCAGAAGACACGGGAATGACGGACGCGGAGTTCGATCTCGTAACGGCAGGCCAATGTTGGCATTGGTTCGATCGTCCACGCGCCGCCGCTGAGGCGCGTCGCGTGCTGAAGCGGGGCGGCACGTTGGTAATCGCTCACTTCGACTGGATTCCTTTGCCCGGGCAATATGATCGAGGCGACCGAGAAATTGATCGAGAAACACAATCCGAAATGGAAATTCGGCGGCGGATTGGGCATCTACCCGAATTGGCCGCGCGACATGGCAATCGCGGGCTTCAAAAATATCGAGACGTTCTCCTTCGACCTCGACGCGATCTACTCGCATGAGGCGTGGCGCGGCAGGATTCGCGCAAGCGCGGGAGTGGGCGCAAGCCTTCCGCCGGAAGCAGTTGCGGCATTTGACGACGAGCTGCGCGCGATGCTGGCGGAGCGCTGGCCCAACGATCCGATGCCCGTGATGCATCGCGCGTTCGCGGCGATCGGCGTCGCACCGTAGCGCGCTTTGACGACTGGCGGTGAAGGTCGGCTATAGTCGCGTCCCAGAGAGGGAGCGACTATGGATTTTGGCACACTGATTTTCACCAAGCCGGAGCGCGCAATCACCGACGTCAAGCACGCCGAAGAGCGCGGCTTCACGCACGCGTGGATTCCCGACTCGCACATGATCTGGGGCGACACCTACGCGTGCATGGCGTTGGCCGCCGTAAATACGAAGAAGATCAAACTCGGCACGGGCGTGGCGATTGCGTCGAACAGGATCGCGCCGGTGACGGTGCATTCGATCGCGACGATAAACCAGCTCGCGCCGGGGCGCGTGATTCTGGGCTTCGGCACGGGCCATACGGGACGCCGCGTGATGGGCTTGCCGCCGGTCAAGCAGGCCGAGTTCCGCGAGCAGGTCCGAGTGATTCGCGATCTGCTTCGCGACGGCGAGGCAATCTACAACACCGAAGGGCTGAGCCGGAAAATCCGCTACCTGCATCGCGATCGCCGCTTCATCAACCTCGACGACAAGATTCCGCTGTACGTGGCGGCCAACGGGCCCAAGACTTTGGCGATCGCGGGCGAGTTCGGCGACGGCGCGATCACGACGGGAATCACCGACCCGGATCGCGTCCGCGCGGTGCGCAAGAGTCTCGCGGCGGGCGCGTCCAAGGCGGGTCGCAGCGCGGACAAGATGCCCATCGTATCGCTGACGCACATTTGCGTCCTGCGGCCCGGGCGAGAAACTCGATTCGCCGCGCGTAAAGGCAATGACCGGGCACTGGGTGATGGCGAGTTTCCACGCGATCGCGGCGGGATATGCTCGCGCGGGTTATCTGCAGGAGGCCGTCGCGGAAGTTTACAGGGCGTACGAGGAGTACGTCGCAAACATGAAGACGCCGCCCGCCGAGCGCTACCTCGAGCTGCACGTCGGACATTGCACGTACGTCGCGCCGCTCGAGCAGAAGTACGTAACGCCCGACACGATCGCGGCAACGACGATAATCGGGCCGAAGGAAGAGGTCGTCGAGCGGCTGCGCTCGATGGAGCGAGCGGGCCTGTCGCAGGTGTTCATCAATCCGCCGATGGACGGCTACAACGATTGCATCGATGAGATTTCGCGCGACGTGATCGCGCGGATGTAATCGCGCTAGGTGGCGGCGACTTCTGCCAAGGCGATCGGGCCGGCAGCGATCGCGGGAACATAATAGGCCTCCGGCGATCCCCACACGGTCGCCGGGCGCGGGCGCGATCCAACCGCGAGCGGATGCTCGAACACCTGCGCGATGTTCGCGTTGATGCGCAAACAGTTGGGCGCCAGCGGTTCGGCGATTTTGCCGTCGCGAATCATGTACGAATCACCGGTGACGGTGCAGGTGAAATCTCCCGCGCGCTGGCCGTTGATCGGGTAGGTGTACCAGATGCGGCCGACGTAGATTCCGTTGCCGACGGCGCGCACGAGTTCGCGATCGGCGACGCCGCGCCGCGCGCGCATCACGACGTTGGTGCCGGCCGAGCCGGGGCTCGCGTCGAAGCGACGCCCGCCGCCTTCGCCGAGGCGGTAACCGCTGAGCGGCGGAAAGTCCAACTTTGCGGGTGCGCCGGCGCCGAGCTTTTCGCCGCGATGCTCGTCGGTGAGGATGCGATGGGTGTCGTAAAAGTTCGATAGCAAGCCGACGAGCTTGCCTTCGCGAATCAATTCGACACGGCGCGCGGGGATTCCTTCGCAGGTGATTCGCCGCCGAATCGCGCCACTGCGTAACGCCGGATCGTCAGCGAGGCTCAGCCGTGAATCCATCACCGGCGCGCCGAACTTCGCATGGTAGGCGGAGCTGGCGGCGTGAAATGCGCCGGTCGTGAGCGATCCCATGACCATGTAGTTGAGGATCTCCGCGACCGGCTGCGGTCCCAGCACGACGCGAAATTTTCCAGCGGCGGGTCGCGCGCCGTGCGAGAGTGCGAGCGCGCGGCGGACGGCGTCGCGTCCGAGCAGGCGCGTGTCACGACGCATCGCAGCCGTCGAATCCCCGAGCGCGGTCGCCGTGCCCTTTGCGTCGAGCGATTCGATAATCGAGGTAACTGACGCGTTGAAGTGCGCACTTTCGTCGGTACGGATTTCCGCGAAATTTGAATTGAAGATCGAGATTCGATCCCGATTCACTGACACATCGCCGCCAATGATCAGCCCCGGATGTTCGGTTCGAGAGTTCGCGGGACGTTTCGCGAATGTCGCAAGAGCGCCGTCGAGCACGTCCCACGCGGCGGCAGCGATCTCACCGTCGCCCACTCTCGTCAGGTCGCTTTTCTCGGCCAGGGCAAATTTGCGGCCGAGCGGCACGTCGGGGAAGCCTGAGAAATGCGGATCGACCACCGCAGCGCTGCATGCGCGACGGAGGGCGTCGCGCACCGAATCGGAGGTGAAATCGCCGGCTTCGAATGCGACGCCGACCTCATGCGGATCGCGCCGCATCGCTACGCGCACCTGGAATCCGTCTGCGTGGAGCGCCTTGAACTCTTCAAGGCCGCGGCTCGGAATGTCAGAAGTGTAAGCCAGGCGGGCGATTCGATGCTCTGCGGTAGCAGTGTAAATCTCGTAGCTCGCGAGGTCTCTCTCGCGCGCGAGAATCCGCGCCGCTTCGCGCGTGAACGACTTGAGTTCCGCGAGCGTGCGCATCAGTTGCCCGCCAGGCGCGCGCGCGATCGCAGCGTCGGCCCGCCGTTCGACATCCGCTTGACCTGCATCGGCTGGCCCTTGCCGCAGTTGGGGATCGCGATGAGCCGCAAATCATTGCCGACCGCGTCCACGTTGGTGAAAAAGCTCTTCGAATCTGCGATTACACTGCCGGATCGAAACAGACGCCCTATCCTGCCGTGATCGATCTCGTAGACGCGGCGCGCGGAGATCCGGAAATTCTCGCGCGACTCGGAGATCGACGGAATCTGATGGCCGCAGACGTAATAGCCGTGCTCGACGCCGGCGATGATTTTTCCGGGCGGCGTCTCGCCAGGTAGAAAGAAGGTGTTCGACATCCTGATCAGCGGCACGTGCCATCCCTCGCTCGCCCGCGCCGAGCCGTTGGGCTCCGCGGCAAGCACCGCAGCGGTCGCGCGCGAATTCAGAAAGCCGCTGAAGATACCGCGCTCGATGTGCATCACGCGCCGCCCGCGAGTGCCTTCGTGGTCGTAACGATAGTGGCCGTAGCCGTCGAGGCTCGGATCGGAGCATGCGGACAGCAGCGGCGACGCGACCTGCTTGCCCAACTGGTTGTCCGCGAGTGAGCGCAAAAACCAACTGCGGCCGGCGTAAGCGGCTTCCATCTTGAGCGCGCGATCGGCTTCGCATGGATGACCGATGACCTCATGCGAAACGAGCGCGTTGAAATGCGGGTCGGTCACAACGACGACTTCGCCGTCGGGTGCCTTCAACACGGGAGCGGCGGCAAGCTCGCGCGCCTCGGTGGCAAGGTCGACGCAAAATTTCGCGAGCGAAGGATTCGGCATCAACTCGCCGCGCCATCCGTCGCTCAGGCATTCGAGTCCGCGCTGCTGACCGATCGAGTCGTACGATTCCTGGTGGCCGTCGCCGATTTGCGCGACGACGTAGCAGTCGCCCTGCGAAAATGCGTACGCCTGCGAGACGACGGTGCCATAGGTGTCGATGAAAATCTCGCGACGCAACTCGGTCATCGCGGCGATACCCTGGTAGGCGATCGCGTCGCCAAGTCCGGCGACCTCATGCGACGCGTTGAGCGAGATTTTCTTGAGCTCGTCGGTCGAGAGCGAGCGCGGATCGCGGCGGAAGTTCGCTTCGACGTCGTCGCGGACTGCTTCGCGCGATGGAAGTTGAGCGACGAGCAAACCTTTCGCAGCGGCGCCGAGGTGCTCGATGAGTTCGGCTTTCCTTTGTGCGCTGAAACGCGCGCGATCGTAAGCTTCGTCGAGCCCGCGCCGCAGTTCCGCTATGAGTTTCGCAGGGCGTCCCGCGAGCGCGCCAATCTCCGCGCCGGTCTGACCGTGACCGACCGGTCCTGCTCTATCAGCGACCTGAACGGCGACTGCGTACGCCGCATTCTCGCCCTCAGAACCATCGCGCGGCTCGCCATTCACCGCCGCGCCGGAACGGTTGAAGACCACTTCGAAGCGAAGGTCGGCGTACACGACGCCCCGCTTCGATTGTGCGAACTTCGCGAGGATGCCCTCGCCCTCGCGGCGTAGGTACTCGATCGCCTCGAACAGATCGCCGCGCCCGCTCAAGTGAGGAGCATCTAGATGATGCCTTCGCGCTTGAGGTCTTCGAGCTGCGCCGGCGCCGAGCCCGAGCAGCTCGCCGTAGACGTCGGCGTTGTGCTGGCCGAGCAGCGGCGCGGCTTTTACTTCGACCGGCGAATCCTCGAGGCGCACCGGACATCCCGGCATCGTGAAGTCGCCGCGCGCCGGATGCTTGATCGTGACGATCATCCCGCGCTGCTTGAGATGCGGATCGTTGAGCAGCTCGACGCTATCGAGCACGGCGCCGCACGGGACGCCCGCCTCGCCCAGGATTTGCATCACCTCGTGCTTGGTGTGGCGTCCGGTCCATTCGTTGATGATCGCGGTCAGCGCCTCGACATTCTTCGCCGCGTTCGCGTCCGATGAAACGTTCGTCGCTAAGTATCTCGGGATGCCCGATCACTTCGCACAGGCTCACGCCACATCTCGGGCGACGTACACAGGATGTAGCAATAATCGTTGTCGCCGCCGGGCGCGCATTTGTAGATGTCGCCGGGACCGCCGCCGCCGACGCGGTTGCCGCTGCGCGGCGTCGGCTTGTGCGTGACGTACGTCCCCATCATCGGCACGCGCACGAAGTTCAGCACCGCTTCCTGCATCGCGACTTCGACCTTCTGTCCCTTGCCGGTCCGTTCGCGCTGGATATACGCGGCGAGCACGCCGACCGCCGCATGCATCCCGGTGCCGGTGTCGCCGATCGTGGGTCCGGGCTTGAGCGGCGGCGAACCGGGAAATCCGGTGAGCGACATCGCGCCGCCGGACGCCTGCGCAATCATGTCGAAGCTTTTGTATTTGCTGTAGGGGCCGTACGTGCCGAAGCCCTTGATGGTCAGGTAGATGAGCCGCGGATTGATTTCGCGCAGCTGGTCGTAGCCGAGGCCGAGGCTTTCGAGCGTGCCGAGCGAAAAATTTTCGGTGAGCATGTCGACCTGCTTGACCAGGTCGATGAACATCGCGCGCCCCTTCTCGCTCTTGAGGTTGAGCGTGATGCCGCGTTTGTTGGCGTTGAGCAGAATGAAGTAGTACGAATCGACGCCCGGCTTTTCGGTCAGCAGCCAGCGGCCCTGCTCGCCCATCTTCGGCGACTCGACCTTGATCACGTCGGCGCCGAGCCACGCGAGCATCTCGGTGCACGAAGTGCCCGCCTCGAACTGCGTCATGTCCAGAACTTTGACTCCAGCCAGCGCCTTTTCCATCGCGATCTCCTCCGGGCGTATAGCTACCTGATCTTAGCGCCAGCAACAGAGCGGCGGCAAGTGTCGAAGCGCGCATGGGGTTAAGTCTTTAGGCGCGGTCTGGTAGAGATCATGATGAACAGGCGAATGGCAGACACCGCACTAATCAAGCTCGCGCGAATCCGCGAGGAACTGAATCGGATGTTCCTCGAACGCATCGATCTGATCGACGGCGCAATCGTGGCGATGCTGTCGGCGAATCACGTGCTGATTATCGGACCGCCGGGAACGGCGAAGTCGATGCTGGCCGACGAGCTGTGCCGCCGAATCGAAGGGGCCAACTATTTTCAGTGGCTGCTGACGAAGTTCAGCACGCCGGAAGAAATTTTCGGCGCGGTCAGCCTGAAGGGACTCGAGGAAGATGACTACCGGCGCGTCACCGCGCACAAACTGCCCGAGGCGCACATCGCGTTCCTCGACGAAATCTTCAAGGCCAACTCCTCGATCCTCAACGCGCTGTTGACGATCATCAACGAGCGCATTTTCCACAACGGACGCGAACGCGTCCCCGTGCCGCTGATCACGATGTTCGGCGCGTCGAATGAGCTGCCCGACGAGGACGAGCTGACGGCGCTTTACGATCGCTTCATGCTGCGCTTTATGGCCGATTACATCACCGAGGAGCACGGCTTTATCCGCATGATGGCCGGTGGCCCCGAGCGCTCGCGCACGACGCTGCAATTCGCCGAGCTCGACGAGTTGCGCGCGGCAGCGGGCGCGGTCAGTGTGCCGGGCGCGATCCTCGAGGCGATCGCGCAAATCAGGCGCGAACTTGCGCGCGAACAGATCGTCGTGTCGGATCGGCGCTGGAAAAACTCGCTCAACATCTTGCGCGCGCACGCAATACTCGTGGGACGCACCGCTGTGACCGAAGACGACCTGATGTTCCTCGCGCACGTGTTGTGGAAAGATCCCGAAGAGCGGCCGAAGGTCGTCGAGGCGCTGCGGCGAATCGTGCGCGGATACGAGGACAAGCTGCAGGAGTTGGTGTTCGAGAGCCGCGAGCTGCGCGAATACGCCGAGGGTGCATGGGAGAGCGAGGAGCTGCGGCGGCGCGCGCTGACCGAGGCGAACGCGAAGCTCGCGAATATCGCGGCGCGCTTCGACTTGCTGATGAAGGAAGCTGCCGACTCGGGCCGCGCGATCGCCAACGCGGACCGCATGCGCGTCGAGGTCAAGGATATTCAGCAAGCCGTGTTCCGCAGAAGCGTCGGCGGCTAGCCATTCATGCCCGCTGAAGAAACAACGCCGGCTATTGTACTTCGCGCGCGCGACTACGCCGAATCGGATCGAATCGTCACCCTGCTCACGCTCAATGCCGGCAAGCTCAGCGGAATTGCGAAGGGCGCCAAGGCGTCGCGGCATCGCTTCGAGCGTAAGCTCGAGCCGTTCTCGCACGTCGTTCTGCACTACCGGCGCCGCCCGCACGGGCAGTTGGTGTTTATCACTCGCGCCGAGGCCGCCGATCTGACGCAGCACGTGCTCGACGACGACCTCGCGAAGATTGCGCTCGGCAGCTACATGCTCGAACTCACCGATGCGCTCACCACCGAGGAGAGCGAGGCAGCCGAGGCGTATCGGGTGCTGTCTGAAGGGCTCGGCGCACTGAGCACACGGTTCGCCGACTCCGCGCTGCGGCAGGCTTTCGAGATGCGGCTGCTGGGATGGGCAGGATTCGGACTCGAGTTCACGCGCTGCCGCATCTGCGCGACCGTCAACGGCGACAACGGCGCGACGGTTTATTTCGTCGTATCGCGCGGTGGAATCGTATGTGCGAAATGCCGCCCGTCGTTGGCGGAGGGTGCGATCAAGCTGTCGAGCAAGGGCGCCGCAATCCTCGCGCGACTGGGCGTACTGCCGATGAACGATTCGCCCGGCTCGGAAGCGGCCGGACCGGACGGCGCGCTCGCGCTCGCGCGCTTCATCGGCTCGATCGTCGATCGGCGACTGCGCAGCCAGGAATTTCTCGATTCAGTTCTGCCGGGTGCCGGTAAAGCCTGAATATCAACCGCCGGATTCGCTCGCCGGAATTTCTCCGAACACCACTTCGGGCTCGCGGTAACGGCCGCCATGATGCTCGATCACGACGATGCCGCAGTTGGGCGGCACGTGAGCATCTTCCCAATTGCCCGTGACGTGCGCCCACACTGCTCGCATCACGCCGCCATGACTGACGATCACGATCTCGTCGTCAGGGAATTTTTTCGCAACGTTATCGAGCACCGGCGCGACGCGCTTGAGCACATCGAGATGACTCTCGCCATTGGGCGGCCGCCACATCCACGACTGCTTGGGATCGTACGTGGGATCGTTCGCGACGGACTCGTACGGCTGCCCCGCGAGGTCGCCGAGACTCATCTCGCGGAACTCCGCCTCGTAGTCAATTGGAATCAGCAGCTCCGCGGAGATGATCAGTCCGGTCTCGCGAGCGCGCGCGAAAGTGCTCGCAATTACGCGAACCGGCTGATACTTCTGCTTGATTCTTTGCGCCGCTTGGAGCGCTTGGCGGCGGCCGAGGTCCGTGATTTTCGCCTCGCCCGACGTGGTAAACCGCCGAATCGCGTTGCCCTCGCTCTCGCCGTGACGAACCATTATCAGCTTGCCCATAGGGTCGAGATTTTCTCCGAAAATCTAGTTTGGTGCGAACGCATTTATCCGCGCTTCAGGCCTTGGGCTTGTCGTCGGGCTTGTCGTCACCGGCGCCGGTCAGCTTGGCGAACGCGCGGAATGGCTCGAACAGATCGATCGGCATCGGAAAGACCGTGGTGGAATTGTTTTCGGTCGCAATCTCCTTAAGCGTCTGCAGATAGCGAAGCTGAAGCGTGATCGGGCTCTTGCTCATGATCTCGGCCGCATCCGCGAGCCGCTGCGACGCCTGGAATTCGCCTTCCGCCGCGATCACCTTGGCGCGGCGCTCGCGCTCCGCCTCGGCTTGCGCCGCGATCGCGCGCTGCATGTCCTGCGGCAGATCGATATTTTTCAATTCGACCAGCGTGACCTTCACACCCCACGGCTCGGTCTGCGAATCGACGATTTCCTGGATGCGCGCGTTGAGCTTGTCGCGCTGGCTCAGCAACTCGTCGAGCTCGGTCTGCCCGCCGACCGAGCGCAGCGTCGTCTGCGCCAGTTGCATCGTGGCGAACAGGTAGTTCGCGACCTCGGTCACGGCGCGCGACGGATCGACCACTCGAAAATACAGCACCGCGCTGACCTTGACCGTCACGTTGTCCTTGGTGATGACGTCCTGCGGCGGAATATCCAGCGTCACGGTCCGCAGATCGATTCGCGCCATCCGCTCGAGCACGGGGATTACGAAGATCACGCCCGGTCCGCGATAGGGCGTGAGGCGGCCGAGACGAAAGACGACGCCGCGCTCGTACTCGTTGAGGACCTTGAGTCCGCTCAGAACAAAAATTACGCCGATGAAGACAACTATGCCGACTCCGCTCGCCATCGCGATTCTCCTTCGCCCCCAGTGCGCGCGAGGCTTGTCGATACCCTACGCTATCTTTCGGCCGTGCGAAATCTTCCTTGGTCACGCCAGCTTCTGCACTTGCAGCTCCAGCCCGTTGATCGATTTCACCCGCGCGCGAGCGCCGGGGCTGAGCGCGTCGGCGCTGACCGCGCGCCAGATCTCGCCATGCACGAACACTTTGCCGGGCGCGCCGGGAGCGATCGCCTCGCGCACCTCGCCGACCTCGCCGACGATCCCTTCCGCGCCGGTGGTCGCGCGCTTGCGGCGCTCACGCGCAACGATATATCCGATGCCGAGGATGATCACCGTCAACGCCGCGGCGGCGCCGTATATAATGTCGCGATTGACCGCCAGATCGGTCTTCGAAGTATCGATAAAAAACAGCGAGCCGATGACGAACGCAGTGACGCCGCCCAGCCCGAGGATTCCGTAGCTGGTGACGAAGGCTTCCGAGATCAGCATTCCGACGCCGAGAAAAATCAGCAGCAAGCCGGTAAGGTTCACCGGCAGCACCTGGAACGACGCGAGCGCGAGCAACAGGCAGATCGCGCCTGCGACGCCGGGAAAGATCACGCCCGGATGCGCGAACTCGAAGTACAGCCCGATCAATCCCGCCATCAGCAGCAGGTACACGATGTTCGGATCGGCAAGCACGTTGAGCAGTTGCTGGCCGGGCGTCATCCGCACGCGGCGCACCGCGGCGTCGGCAATCGCCAGCGTCACGGCTTGGCCCGCGACCTGCACCTTGCGACCCGTGGCCTGCGTCAGCAGGCTGCGCAAGTCGGGCGCGACGATGTCGACGACGTTCTTCGCCAACGCCTCGCGCTCACCAATCGCGACGCTGTGGCGAACTGCCTGCTCGATCCAGTCTTCGTTGCGTCCGCGTTGCTGCGCGATCGTGCGTGCGAACGTCGCGGTGAAATTCTCGACCTTCTGGCCCATCGCGCCCTTGATGTCGTCGCCGCCCTCTTCCACCGGATGCGCCGCGCCGATCGTCGTTCCCGGCGCCATCGCGGCCACATTCGCAGCCTCTGTGATGAAGGTGCCGGCGGACGCCGCACTGGCGCCCGACGGCGCGACGTAAACGATCACCGGTATAGGCGCGGCGAGAATGGCCTTGACGATCTTCTCCGCTGAAGTAAGCAAGCCGCCTGGCGTGTCGAGCTCGATCACCAGCGCGGCCGCACCTTCGGCATCCGCAGACGCGAGCGAATCGTCGATGTAGGACGCGGTGGCGGGGTTGATCGCGCCGTCAATCGTTATCAGCTCGACCCAAGGCGGCGTATGCGCGGCAGCTTTCGCCGGCGCGTCAGCGGCAAGGATTCGATTCGATGCGAACGCCGCGACTGCGATCGCCGCGACCACGCGACGACGTATCTTGCGCGAGCGTTCATGACGCGAACCGCCGCTACGCGGAATCGGCATCCCGAGATATTTCATCACTTCCTGAATATCCGCCCACACCAGCCGCTTGTCGCCTGGCGTGCGCAACAGATACGCGGGATGAAACGTCGGCATGAAGCGGATGCCACGAAAATCCTGCCAGTTGCCGCGCAGCTTGCTGATTGGAATCTTCACCTTGAGCACCGCCTGCACGGCGAAAGTTCCCAGCCCGACGATCGCGCGCGGGCGCACGAGATCAATCTGGCGAAACAGAAACGGCTCGCACGCAGCGACTTCGTCGGGTTCGGGATTTCGATTGTCGGGCGGCCGGCACTTGATCACGTTGCAGATGTAAACGTCGGCTCCGGCTAATCCCCATGCCGCGCTCGATGATGTCGGTCAGCAACTGACCGGCGCGGCCGACGAACGGCTCGCCGCGCGCATCTTCGTCGGCTCCCGGCGCCTCGCCCACGAACATCAAGTCCGCGTTGGGATTGCCGACGCCGAAGACAAGGTTGGTCCGGCGCGGTGCGAGCTTGCATCGCTGACAATCGCCGATGAACGCTGCGCAGTTCGTCGAGCGTCGAAGTTTTTTCGAGTCCCGGATATTTCGAAAACAGTTCCGTCGGCATCGGCGCGGCGTCAGATTTTGTCGACGGGGCAGCCAGCGCGTCCGGCATCGCGCGCGGCGCGGCAGACGCCGACGCGGGCAGACCCTCCATGCCCTCTTCGCGCAACTGCTCGACGTAGTCGCGAATCGATGCGACCAGCGTCCGGCGATCCGACGCGATGAAGCGTCCATTCGGAGCTATCTGACCGCGCGCAGACGCGAGGATTTCTCCGCACGGCCCGACTTGGGTTTGGCGCCCGCATCGCGACGATTCGATCGAGGATCAGATCCGCGACCTCGTCCTTGGACATCTGCGGATGGCTCTGCGAGCGCCCGTCCGAGCCGATGAGCGTAACGATATTGGTATCGACCTCGAAGCCCGCGCCTTCCCGCGTCACGTCGTTGGCGACGATCAGGTCGAGACCTTTGCGCTTGAGCTTGGCGCGCGCGTTAGCTTCCAGGTCCTGGGTCTCGGCCGCGAATCCTATCAGGATGCGCGCGCCTTTCTTCGCCGCGATGCGCGGCATCTCATCCGCGATCGATTCCATCTCGAGCCGAAGCCCGCGCGCGTCTTTCTTGATCTTGCCGCGCGCCGGATTCGCGGGACGGAAATCCGCAACCGCCGCCGCCATCACCAGCGCCGTTGACCAGGGAAAATTGCTCGACGTTTGCGCGAGCATCGCCGCCGCGCTCACCGTGTCGATTCGCTCGACGCCATAAGGCGTCGCGATCGCCGACGGTCCCGCTACGATTCGCACGTCCGCACCGCGGCGCCACGCCGCGCGCGCAATCGCGAAACCCATCTTGCCCGAGGAACTGTTCGAAACGAATCGCACCGGGTCGATCGGCTCGCGAGTCGGCCCCGCCGTCACCAGGACGTTCTCGCCCGCAAGGTCCTGCGCGGAGAGCATCTTCTCGATTTCCGCGACGACGATCGCCGGGTCCGGCAGCCGGCCCTTGCCCTCGTAGCCGCACGCGAGCGCGCCTTCGCCCGGCTCGATGATCGTCGCGCCGCGCGCGCGCAGCTTCGCGAGGTTCTCGGCGACCGTCGGATGCTCATACATGTGCACGTTCATCGCAGGCGCGAACGCGACCTTCGCGCGCGTCGCGAGCAGCACGGTGGTCACGATGTCATCGGCGATACCGACGGCGGCTTTGGCGATCACGTCGGCCGTTGCCGGCGCGATCACGATCGCGTCGGCGCTGTCGGCCAGCCGGATGTGCCCGATCTCGGATTCCTGCGTGAGCGAGAACGTGTCGGTGGCGACGGGATTGGCGCTCAGCGTCTGCAGCGTCAGCGGCGTGATGAACTCGGTCGCGTTGCGCGTCATCATCACGCGGACGTTCGCGCCCGCATTGACGAGCAGGCGCACGAGCTCCGCCGATTTGTAAGCGGCGATTCCGCCGCTCACGCCGAGCACTATCGTCTTGTCCTTGAGCGGAGACATTCGACTCACTGGGTGCTGGCCTGTGGGCGTGAGAAGCACTTACGCGCCGGCTTTGGCACATCGATGTCAACAAAGTAGCGGCGCGGGTATAGATAGTCTTCTCCACTTTCGTCGATTACCCGCATCGAGGCCGTGCCGTTCGCCATCGGGATCCGGAAGCGCGCGGTAAACTTTCCGGATCTCCAACGAAGTGCGATAGGATCTGTTCTGAACGCAGAGCAGGAAATGCCCGCTTCCGTTTCTGTCGATCAATCGCGCCATATCCGTTTCAGTTTGACCTCCTTTTTACCGCGGCCGTGCGCCTCATACCAATGGACCTCACCGTTCACAATCGTACCATCGGCAAGCCTCACTTGCGCAACGCCCTTTCGCTTGCGCCAGTTGCCCGCCCCGTAGGCCTTGCGCAGCCGCTTAAGCTCGCGGATGCCGCCCGAACGGGCGATGGTCTCGATGCAGGCAATTTCACCGAGAATTTTAAAATGAATGATCTTCAACCAGTCGGGAAGCTCAGTCGTAGTATTCGAGCCCGAGATGCGTGATCAGGTCTTCGCCGCGCATCCAGCGCAGCGTGTTCTTGAGCTTCATCAGCTGGATGAAAATATCGTGCTCGGGATAAATGTCCGGCGCGTGCATCGGCGCCTTGAAGTAGAACGACAGCCACTCCTGGATGCCGCGCATGCCGGCGCGCTGCGCCAGATCCATGAACAGCACCAGGTCGAGCACCAGCGGCGCCGCCAGGATCGAATCGCGGCACAGGAAATTGATCTTGATCTGCATCGGATAGCCCAGCCATCCGAAGATATCGATATTGTCCCAGCCTTCTTTCGCGTCGCCGCGCGGCGGGTAGTAATTGATCCGCACCGAGTGGTACACGTCGCTGTAGAGCTGCGGATAAAGCTCCGGCTGCAGGATCTGATCGAGCACCGAGAGCTTGGTCTCTTCCTTCGACTTGAACGAGCCCGGATCTTCGAGCACCTCGCCGTCGCGATTGCCGAGGATGTTGGTCGAGAACCATCCCGACATCCCGAGCATGCGCGCCTTCAGCCCCGGCGCGATCAGCGTCTTCATGAACGTCTGGCCGGTCTTGAAGTCCTTGCCGCAGATCGGAAGGTTGGTCTCGCGCGCGAGTTCGAGCAGCGCGGGCGTGTCGGTCGTCAGGTTGGGCGCGCCGTTGGCGTACGGGATCCCCATCTTGAGCGCGGCGTAAGCGTAAATCTGGCTCGGCGCGATTTCCGGATCGTTGTTCGCCAGCCCGGCCTCGAACGCCTTCAGCGTTTCATGCACCGCCGCCGGCCGATGGAAGACCTCGGTCGATCCGCACCAGACCATCACGGTGCGCGCGACGCCGGTGCGCTTCTGGAAATTGCCGGATGTCGTCCATCAGCATCTCGGCCTTGTCCATCTTGGTGCGCGCTTCCTTCAGATTGGGCCCGTGGATATTGCGCACGTAGTCCTGATCGAAAACTGCATCCATCGGATGAAGTTTTTCCAGCGGCTCGCGCAACTGCTCAAGGAGCCTGCGGTCGAGCACCGCCGCGTTCAGCGCCGCTTCGTACGCGTTGTCCTCGTAGATGTCCCAGCCGCCGAATTCGAGATCCTCGAGCTTGGCGAGCGGCACGAAATCCTTGATCAGCGGCGTGCGGCCCTCGGTGCGCTTGCCGAGGCGGACGGTCGCGAGCTGCGTCAGCGATCCGATCGGCGCGCCGAGGCCGCGCTTGACCGCCTCGACGCCCGCGATGAACGTCGTGCTGACCGCGCCGATGCCGGGAAGCAGCACGCCGAGCTTGCCGTCCGCGGGCGCGATCGCGACGGGACCTTTGGTTGTCAAAACTTAAAGTGCTCCTTGACGTCAGCCTTTTCGGAATCGCGACGGAAATTCAGCGCCGAAGGTTTGATCCGGATGCAACACGCGCGCGCGCTCGATCAGCACCTCTTCGGTCTCAGGAATGTTGGGGTCCGGGATGCAGCAATCGACCGGGCATACTGCCGCGCACTGCTCCTGATCGAAGAAGCCGACGCACTCGGTGCATTTGTCGGGGACGATATAATAGATGTCTTCCTTGATCGCGGGATTGGTCGCGCCGTCGAGTTCCCACTGCGCGCCGCCTTCGTAAATCGCGGTGTTGGGGCACTCGGGCTCGCACGCACCGCAGTTGATGCATTCTTCAGTTATCAGCGTGGACATTTTCCAGCTCCGGATTGGTCCTTGTCTTGACAGGGCGATCAGACCGAACGGCAACAATATCGGCGCGCGGCAGGAGGAGCAAGTATTTCGAAACCGTCAATCAGCCACGGCGTTTGCGATGCGTCGCGCGAGTTCCAGAAACGCGATGCTCGCCGGATGCGCCGGGTTCGCGACCACTATCGGCATGCCGTCGTCGCCCGCCTGCCGCACATCGGGATAGATCGGAATTCGCGCGAGCAGGCTGCGTCCCCTCTTCGGCCGCCATCCGCTCACCGCCGCCGTAGCCGAAAAGTTCGTCGCGCTCGCCGCAATCGGGACAAACGAAATAGCTCATGTTCTCGACCACGCCGAGAATCGGGCAATGCACCTGGCGAAACATCTTGACCGCGCGCTTCGCGTCGAGCAGCGCTACGTCCTGCGGCGTCGTCACGATCACGCAGCCGTCGAGCGAGACCTGCTGCGCCAGCGTCAACTGCGCGTCGCCGGTGCCGGGCGGCAAGTCGACGATCAGAAAATCCTGCGAACCCCACAGCGTGTCTTTCAGGAATTGCCGCACCGCGCCCATCACCATCGGTCCGCGCCAGATTACCGGCGCCTTTTCGCCGAGAAAAAATCCGATCGAGATCAGCTTCACGCCATACTTTTCAATTGGATAGAAATTCTGGCCGCCCGCCGATTTCGGGCGCTCGTCGCCGACGTTGAACATCATCGGCACCGACGGCCCGTAGATGTCCGCGTCGAGCAGCCCGACGCTCAGCCCCAAGCGCGCGAGCGCCACCGCGATATTCGCCGCGACCGTAGATTTGCCGACGCCGCCCTTGCCGCTGCCGACCGCGATGATGTGCTTGGTGCCTTCGAGCCGCACGCGCCCGGTCTTCTCGCCAAGCTCGGCCTCGATTCGATGGACGCGAAGCTCGACGCTCGGCACGCCGAGGTCATGCGTCAGCGCGCGATGGATTCCCGCCGCGAGCTCGCGAATCACCTCGTCGCGCTCGGTGACCTGCCGCAAAGTTATCGCATAACCGCCAGACGGCGCCGGTTGCGCGTCCTCGACCAGTCCGAGCGCAACAATGTCAGCGGAGTAACCAGGATACTTTACGTGTCCGAGCGCCTCGATAACCGCGTCATTAGAAACCTGTCGTGCCACTGATGCGATTATCGCAGATGCATTCGGGCGTCGAAAGGATTAGCGCCGCATTTGACCTGACCCGCCGATCGTTCTTGTGTCATCCTGAGCGAAGCGAAGGAACCCCGATCCGGGATTCTTCGCCGCAGGGGCTCTGAATGACACGGAAAGCAAAAAAGCTATCTCCTATTTTTCCGGGCGAGATCCTTAACGAGAACTATCTGATCCCAGCGGGCATTAGCGTCAACCGTCTCGCGATGGACATCCACGTGCCAGTCTCGCGCGTTTATGAGATCGTCAAGGGCGAGCGAGCGATCACGGCCGACACGGCGTTGAGGCTCGCGCGCTACCTCGGCACGAGTGCGGAGTTCTGGATGAATCTTCAAGCAAAGTATGAACTTCGCAAAGCGAGGGACGAACGAGCCGCGAAGATTGCCGCCGAGGTACGCCCGCTCGCCGCAGCCGGCCGCTGAACGGACACCGACGGCGACACGCTTCACGGCTTCGTCGCCTTGATCGAGAAAATTGTCGGGATCGGGTCGCCTTCGATATGCCAGAGGCCGTCGCTCTCCTGCTTCATAAACGGGAAGTGCGGGTAGATGCACTCGGCGAACTCGTGCAGGTACTCGATTCTGAGGCCCGTCGCGGCGAGTGCGCTGACGATGTCGCCGAGGCGGTACATCCATTCGTGTGTCTCGGAAACCGTCTTGCTGTGATCGGAGTAGTCGGGGCCCGGTGGCTCTTCGCGCATCGCCGTGTGAAAGTATGAAATCTCGAATTCGAGCTTGGTGGTGCCTTCGCGATTCGCGCTCATTTGCGTCAGCGGATGAAATTCCGCCATGTAAAAGAAGCCGCCCGGCTTGACGAAGCTCGCCGCAATCTCGCGCCCATCGCTTGATATCGGGCAACCAGCACAACGCTCCGTACGACGTGAACACGATATCGAACTGATCGCGGATCACGTTTGGCGCGTCGTAGATGTTCGATTGAATGAATCTCGCAGGAATTTTGCACTCTGCGCTGATCGACCGCGCCAGCTGAGATCGCCTCGTCGGAAAAATCCACGCCGGTGATGTTCGCGCCCATCCGCGCCCACGACATCGTGTCGAGGCCGAAATGACATTGCATGTGCAGCATGCGACTTGCCGCGCACGTCGCCGACCTCGCGCAACTCGATCGGCTTGAGGACGTTCTGCGCCCGCCTTGAACTCCGCCAGCCGGTACTCGCGCGACGCCGCGTGAATGCGCGCCATCTGGTTCCACGCGTCGAGGTTTGCTTGCAGCCGCTCGTCCATCGCAGATGTTATGGACGCTCCTGGCTGTAATCCCACGACACGGTATGCGACGGCTTGAAGCTTACGACTACGACTTTGTTGCCCTTGAGCGATTTCGCGTAGGCCTTGCCGAGCTTCTTGCCGAGATACTCGATCGCCATCCGCTCGGTGCGCTTGTCGTCAACTTTTTCTTCGAGCGTCGCGCGGCCCTTCAGCACCACCGTTTTGTACGGCGCCTTCTTGGTATCGACCACCAGCGTTATTCGCGGATCGCGCACGAGGCACTTGTACTTGAACGCCTCGGCGCCCGTGTGAAATACGATTTGCCCGTCGACGTATTCGAACCAGGTCGGCACCGCGTGCGGCGCGCCGTCGGGCGCGGTCACGGCGACCACGGCGACGATCGGTTTCTTGAGCAGCTTCTCGATATCTTTTTTCTTCATCGGCATGTGGAAGATGGCTCCTGTAGCGGTTGCGGCAAGATTACTTGCCCTTGAAATTCGGTTTCTGTTTTTCGCGGAAGGCGCGGATTCCCTCGCGCACGTCCTCCGACGGATTGGTGATCATCACGTTGAGCGCGGCGTCTTCGAGCGCGTTCTCGAGCGTCATCTCGCGCTGCTTGTACATCATGCGCTTCGCCAGCCTTATTGCCAGCGGCGGTCCGTCCGCGAGGCGCCGCGCGAAGTCGTTGGTGCGCGCTTCGAGTTCGGCGTGCGGCACCACTTCGGTCACCAGCCCGAGTTCGAGCGCCGTCTTCGCGTCATAAACTTCGGACAACAGCGTCATCTTGAGCGCGCGGTCCAGTCCCATGAAGCGCGGGAACAGATACGCTCCGCCTTCATCGCAAAGGAGCGCGAACTTGAGCGCCGTGTCACCGAGCCGCGCCTGATCCGATGCGATTCTGAAATCGCACGACAGCGCGAGCGTCAGTCCGCCAGCGACCGCCGCGCCGTTGATCGCGGCGATGACGGGCTTGTCGAAGCGATGCAGCGAAATGACCAACTGATGGAATCCCTCGCGCATCTCGAGCATGTGACCCATCGGATGCCCATGAAAGCGCGAGCGGCTCTCGGGCGCGCCGCTGATATCGCCGCCGGCGCAGAAGGCGCGGCCGCTGCCGGTGACGATCAGCACGCGCACGTCGTCGTCCTGGCGCGCGAGATCGATCGCCGCGCACATCTCCTTGACCATCGTTTCGTTGTAGCCGTTCATCCGCTCGGGGCGGTTGATGGTGATTTTCGCGATGCCGTCGCGCGAACCATAGATGATTGTCTTGAAGTCCATGGCTGATTACCTCCTTTGCATTAATCGACTCGCGGGCAAAGTCGTGAACTTATACCACCTGTTGTGGTCTTCAGTCGCAGGTACCACCATCGGTCGTTTCGTTCCGTAAATTTGCCTCTGAGGGATGCATGAGTTTGCTGACCGACGGTGAACTGATCCGGATCTTACTTGAGCGAGATCCATCACAGACTTATATGACACGCCTGAGGCGCGGGCGTAAGGCTGAAAAGTTCATCCCCCCTTGCGACGCCAGCGAGAGCGGGACTATCCGACTATCGCCCCTTGAACGTCGGCGGACGCTTCTCGAGAAACGCCTTCACCGCTTCGCGATGGTCCTCGGTGCGCCCGGTCATCGTCTGCCCCCACGCCTCGCGATCGAGCAGCTCGTTGAATTCATGATTCAGCGCCGCGTTGAGATTCGCCTTCATGTACGAGTAGGCGATCGTCGGACCGTTGGCGATCCGCGACGCGATCGCATGCACTTCGTCCTTGAAGGACGCGGCGGGCACCACCCGATTAGCCAGCCCGATACGCAGCGCCTCGTCGGCGCCGATCACATCGGCGAGGAAATACAGTTCGCGCGCCTTCGCCGATCCCACCAGATGGGTCAGCGACCAGGTGCCGCCGTAGTCACCGGAGAATCCGACCTTGGCGAACGCGGTGCCGAAGCGCGCCGCGTCCGACGCGATCCTGATGTCGCAGGCCATCGCGAGGCTGAGTCCCGCGCCGGCGGCCGGACCGTTGACTGCCGCGATCGTCACCTTCGACATCTCGTGCAGCAGGAACGACGCCTCTTCGCCGCGACGCAGACCGGCAACGCGATCCTCGATTGTCGCAGTGGCACCTTCGCCGGCGCCTGCGCCTTCGTTGCGCGCGCGCATCCCGCCGATATCGCCGCCCGAGCAGAATCCGCGCCCCGCTCCGGTCAGCACGACGGCGCCGATTTCGGGATTGGTCGCGGCGCGCGACAGGTTGTCCACCAGCGCGCCCATCATCTCGGCGCTCATCGCGTTGAGCTTGTCGGGCCGATTCAGCGTCAGGTAAAGCACGCGATCTTTTATTTCGGTAATCAGGTCTGCCATTTTTGGGCCTCCAAAAATCCGGGGTCGAACTCTGGTACTACTTCACGTCCGCCAATCTGTCGAGTGCCGCCGCGACCGCCTGCGTGCCGTCGAGGTCGTGACCGAGCACGGCCGCCGAGTTGAACATCGAGGCCATCAGCGAAAGCCCCGGCAGCGCCAGCCCTGATTCACGCGCTGCCTCGGTCACGAGCCGCAGGTCCTTGCGAATCAGCTTGATAAAGAAGCCGGGCCGATAGTCGCCGGCGATTATTTTGGGACCGAGATTCGACAACTGCCACGACCCCGCGGCGCCCGCGCCGATAGCCTCGAGCACTCGCGACGCATCGAGGCCGCCCGCCTTGGCAAACTTGATCGCCTCGGCCGCCGCTTCGAGGGTGACTGCGACCGCGATTTGATTTGCCAGTTTCGTCATCTGGCCGGCGCCTGCCGCGCCCATGTGCGTGACTCTCTTTCCCATCAGATCGAAAAGTGGACGCGCCTTGTCGAACGCGGCCGCATCCCCGCCGACCATGATCGCGAGCGTGCCCTCGCGTGCGCCGACGTCGCCGCCCGAGACAGGCGCGTCGAGGTAGTCGACGCCCTTCGCCTTGAGCCGAGCCGCAATCGCGCGCTCGGCCGTTGGCGCGATCGTGCTCATGTCGACCACGATCTGCCCCTGCTTAAGCGCCGGCTCGATTTTCGCGACGGTCGCCTCGACGTCAGGCGTGTCGGGCACCATGATAAACACGGCCTCGGCGCCGGTGACGCACGCGAGCACATCCGATGCGACGATTGCCCCGTCGGCGGTCATCACGCGCGCCCTCTCGGGCGAGCGATTGAAGACGCGCACGCGATGCCCGCCACCGAGCAGCCGCCGCGCCATCGGCGCGCCCATAATCCCGGTCCCAATCCATCCGATTTCCATAGCTACCCCTTGGCGCCTCAGTGATAAGAGGCTTCTACTTTCTTAACACTAAAGGTGCAGGGGTTACTCCTGCCGAAGGAGGCGTGAAACCCACCGCGGGTTTCACCTTCAAAATTCGTTCATTTGTTCTTATTGTAACAACAATATCAACAATGTGTTGTCATAAAATGGTCAAGCAGTTAACTTTGCGCTAGAAGATATCGGGGAGAGATCGAAACCTGTTACGCATCAGACACAGCGCCGCCGCACTCTGCTACGGGTTTGCGTGGTTCTCGATGGTCACGTTGATCGCGATGGTCGCGATGGCCGAGCTGCTCCAGGGCGAACCCGCCGTTGCCGCCGACCGCCGAATATCCCGCTAGCGCTGTCCGATCCAGTCTGCCGGCGCCACTGCACGCCATCGCGCGCGAATCGCCTCGTACTCTGCCGGAGGCAACGGCCCCGCGCCGGCGTGCCCGATATTCACTGCGATTCTCTCCGGCCGCGTCGTGCCGACGATCGCGGTCGTCACGCCGGTCGTGCCGAGCGTGAATCGTAGAGCGACTTCGGCTGCGGTGTCGGCGCCGTGACGGATAAAGTCGTAGTTCAACTTTTGCAGGCGATCCCAGTACGGCCGCGTGTACCAATCGCTCGGCGGCTGCTTGCCGTGACGCCATGCCGCGTTCGCGATCGGCCGCTTGACGATCACGCCCATACCGCGCGCCGCCGCCTTGGGTAGCACGCGATCGATCGCTTCCTGGTCGGCGATACTCAGCGAGATTTGCAGAGTGTCGAACGCGCCGCTCTCGACCGCGTAGACGGCGTCATCGGAGTCGATACTGCATCCGACGAAGCGCGCCTGTCCGCGCTCGCGCGCTTTGTGCAGGACCTCGATCACGCGGCCATCCTTCAACGTCGCCAACGGCGGGCTGTGGAACTGCATCACGTCGAGGTAGTCGGTGCCGAGGTTCTTCAGACTGCGCTCGATACTGTGCGCGAGCATCCTGGGATTCCAGTCTTCCTGCGCATAGCCCGCCGCGCGATCCGCCGCCGACGCAAGCCGCGCATGCCCGCACTTGGTCATCAGCACAACTTCGGCGCGCCGCCCGGCAATCGCGTTGCCGACCAGCGTCTCGCCGTCCGCATAGCACTCGGCGGTATCAATCACATTGATTCCGGCATCGAGCGCCGTTTTGAGAATCTTGTCGACCGTCTTCTGCGCGACGGCCTGGTATCCGACCTCAGACCCGCCGAATCCAAGCGTACTAACCCGCAGCCCGGTCTTGCCCAACACGCGATATTCGATTGCCATAAGTTTCGAAGACTACGGATCGCGAACGAGCGACGCAAAGAGTCTTTTTCTTGAATCTAAATTCCGCAACCCGCAGGTTGCATCTCGCGCTGAGCCAAGTTATTGTAAGCGCAACTCGGAGGTTGCATATGGCTACAAACACCGATCGCATCGAAAAGAAAGCCCTGCTCCGCGCACCGCTCGCTCGCGTATGGCGCGCGATCAGCGATTCGTCGCAGTTCGGCAGTTGGTTCGGCGTCAAGTTCGACGACCCCTTCGTACCCGGCAAGGTCATGATCGGCAGCATGACGGGGACCACGGTCGACGCCGAAATCGCGAAGCGGCAGCTCCAGTACAAGGGCCACCGCTTCGAGTTCGTCATCGACCGCATCGAGCCGATGCGCCTGTTCTCCTTCCGATGGCATCCGTACGCGATGGATGCCGGTGTCGATTACTCGAAGGAGCCGTCGACGCTCGTCGCGTTCGTACTTGAGGAAGTCGCGGGCGGCACGATGCTGACAGTGACCGAGTCGGGTTTCGATCAGATCCCGCTCGAGCGCCGCGCGAAAGCATTCGAGGCCAACGACGGCGGATGGACCGCGCAGATGACGCTGATCGAGAAGTACCTCGCGTCACAGGCGTAGGGCCAAAAGAAGGAGCCGGACGTCCCCCTCATCCGCCGGTTGTTGAGACCAGGAAGTACGGCGTAACATCGATTCGTATGGGCGGAGGATTATCACAACAGCGAGCCGATAGTCTCGGCGAGGCCGAACGGCGGACTATCGAGATTCTCGATCCAGAACTGCGCGTGCATGGCCTACTTTCCCAACGCATGTACAACATGATCGGCAGTGTCCTGAGCCGCGCGCCGGAAGGGCCGCTTCGCGACATCAGCCAGTCGAGGAAGGTCGCTACCTTCCTGCTGATTCGCTTGCAGAATGATCTCCGGTGCGAGTCTCTGCTCGCGTTGAGAGGGTACCCGGATCAAGCGTGCACTTTGGTGGCATCCATATACGAGGCAACGATGACTATAGGCGTTATCGGATCAGACGATAGCACCGCTCAAGAATGGATCGACCACGACGATCCTAATAAACCGTTCCGCAACATTCGTAAGATGACGCTTGAGGCGCTTCTTAAATTTGGTGCTCCCGATCCGGAAAAGAATGCGGAACGAAACTATACGACCTATCGTGAACTGTGCATGCCTAAACATCTAAACCCGTTACTTCAAAAGCAACGCGGATTTCAGATTGTCGGGTCGCTAGTCACGATCAACAGCGGCCCTGATGCTTCCGAAGCCGCGGTGAGAATGGGGCAATTTGCTCTTGAGAAGGGTATTGGGTTCGCGTTTACCGCCGCCGCTTTTTTTGCAAAAGAGCACCTTCGCGGAATTGATGTCCGCGATTTGTTTGATCAGCTCCGCGAGATCGAACGTGACGTGATGTCGCTTAATGAGCAAGCAGTAAGGCGCTGGGGAACGAAAAATCCCTATCCGGAGAGTTGGAAGACCTAGCGTGACGCGAATCGTACGAAGGGCATTCCTATTCTTTCTCCTGACTAAAAACACTTCGCGTAAGACACTCGTGTCTGAATCCTAGGAAATAACTCATTTTTTGGAAAATTAGCCGCAATTTCGCACGGATCGTAAATAAAGGGCCGGACGTTTTTGGCGTCCGGCCCTTGTTGCTGCTTGATGTGAAAATCGATCAGGCGGCTTGCTTGGTCTCGATTGCCAGGCTCTCTTCGGCGATCGAGCCGCGCTTGGAGAACATCACGGCGACTGCCAGCGCGACGATCGACACGATTACGATTGCGACGCGCAGCGTGGTGACACCGCCGAGCGCGACCGTCGTGAACGGCGCCGCCAGGATGCCGACCAGGTTCATCACCTTGATCATCGGGTTCAGCGCGGGACCGGCGGTATCCTTGAACGGATCGCCGACCGTGTCGCCGACGACCGATCGCCTTGTGCACGTCGGTGCCCTTGCCGCCGAGGAAGCCGTCCTCGACTTTCTTCTTGGCGTTGTCCCAGTTGGCGCCCGCATTCGACATGAACACCGCCATCAACTGGCCCGGTCAGGATGGTGCCGCCGAGGAATCCGCCGAGCGCGCCCGCGCCGAGGCCGAAGCCGACCAGCAGCGGCGAGAACACCGCCAGGATTCCGGGGCCGAGCAGCTCTTTCTGCGACGCCGCCGTGACGATATCGACGCAGCGCGCTGTAGTCGGGCAGCTCCTTGCCTTCCATGATTCCCGGATGCTCGCGGAACTGGCGGCGCACCTCGAACACAACCTGATAGGCCGCGCGGCTGACCGCTTTAATCGCGAACGAGCTGAACAGGAACGGCACCGCGCCGCCGATCATCAGGCCGACGAACACGGTCGGCATGTTGATCTGCACGCCGATCGCGCCGAGATGCGCCTCATCGATAAAGGAGCGGAACAGCGACACCGCCGCGAGCACCGCGGTCGCGATCGCCAGGCCCTTGGTCAGCGCCTTGGTGGTGTTGCCGATCGCGTCCATCCACGACAGCGTGCGCGAGGCTTCTTCCTGATGGATTCCGCCCATCTCGAAGATGCCGTGCGCGTTGTCGGTGATCGGTCCGTAGGTGTCCATCGCGAGGATGAAGCCGGTGGTGGTCAGCAGGCCGAGGCCGGTCAGCGCGATTCCGTAAAACTGCAGCGCGAGCGACTCGTGGAAAATCGCCATCGCGCCGATAATCGCGGCCGCGATAACCATCAGCGCCCACACCGACGACTCCAGTCCCTCGGCCATGCCCGACAGGATCAACGTCGCCGGGCCGGTGCGCGCCGCGATCGCGGTTTCGGTGACCGGGCCTTTATCGGGATGGGTGAAGTAGTTGGTCAGCCACAGCGTCACGACGGCGAGAATGATGCCGAGCGACGCGCAGCAGGCGAAGCGCCAGTCGGTCGCGCCCGTGCGCGGGTCGTCGAGGTAGAGATAGTTGACGACGAAGAAGCCGATCACCGAGGCGACCGCCGAGGTCATGTAGCCGATATTGATCGGGCGCATCGGATCGAGCATTTTGCCGGCCGGCACGCGCACCGCCATGATTCCGATGATCGACGAGAACACGCCGACGCCGCGCAGGATCAGCGCGAACATGATCAGCTTCATCGCGAACGCGCCCGCGTATTGCCCGTAGGCCGCGATAAAGTCCGACTCCTGCAGCGCGTAGGCCGCCAGGATGATCGCCGCGACCAGGGTCACTTCGTACGACTCGAACACGTCGGCCGCCATGCCGGCGCAATCGCCGACGTTGTCGCCAACGTTGTCCGCGATCGTCGCGGCGTTGCGCGGGTCGTCTTCGGGAGATCCTGCTCGATTTTGCCGACCAGGTCGCCGCCGACGTCAGCCGCCTTGGTGTAGATTCCGCCGCCGACGCGCATGAACAGCGCCGCCAGCGAGCCGCCGAAGCCGAAGCCGACCAGCACCTTCATCGCGTTTTCGCGGAAGACCAGGAAGATGATGGTGGCGCCGAGCAGTCCGAGCCCGACCGTGAACATCCCCGACACGCCGCCCGCCTTGAACGCGAGTTCCATCGCGTCCTTGAAGCTGGTCAGCGCGGCGTTGGCGCTGCGCACGTTGCCCTTGACCGCCAGCCACATCCCGACGAAGCCGGCGCCGTACGAGGCGCCGACGCCCATCAGGAACGCGATCGAGATTCCGAGCGGCAAGGTCAGGCCTGTCGTAGACGTGGCGGTACATGAGGAACAGCGCGACGAAGATGACGGCGACGAACCAGACCATGGTTTTGACCTGGCGTCCGAGGTACGCCATCGCGCCGAGTTCGATCGCGTCGGCCACGTCGGTCATCGATTTGGGTCCGGGGTTGGCGGCCAGCACGACGCGTATCAGCACGACGCCGTAGGCCAGCGCGACCAGCGCCGAGACCAGCACCAGCCACAGGATCACAACCTGGTCGCTGGTTAAAGTGGGCAGAACGATATTCGATTCGCTCATCGTAATTCGAATCTCCTGAAAATATCGAGGTTTGAATAAAGAGCGGCGCCCGCCTGCAACTGAATCACTGAAACTCGCCGACAATAGCCGGGCGATCGCTCTCTGGGTATCTGGCGCAGTCTAGGTTTTCCTGAAACCGAAGTCCATATCGGCGAGGGATGCCCGTTGCGGCACCAAGCTCCGCCTTGCTACGCCAACCAGTATTAGATCGGGGAGGGACTCGAATGGATCGTGTGTTCGATGGCGGATGTCAGTGCGGCCATATCAGGTATCGAATCGAGGGGGCGCCGTTCGGACTTGCCGTATGCCACTGCACTGAGTGCCAACGCCAATCGGGGAGCGCGTTCGGGATGAGCCTCGGCGTTGCGAGCAGCGCATTCAAGTTGCGCTCGGGCGCGCTGAGGACGTTCGAAGTGAAATGCGACAGCGGTCGGATCAAGACCTGCGCGTTCTGTCCCGAATGCGGCACGCGCATCTATCATCAAACCGGGAACGGCATGAGCATCAAAGCCGGCACGCTCGACGACAGGTCGTGGCTGAAGCCTGACGCGCATTATTGGACGTCGAGGAAGCAGTCGTGGGTGGTGGTCCCCGACGGCGTCGCTCAGTTCAGCGATGATGGATGACCCGGTTCGAAAGATTGGCGTCGGACCGCCAGCGGCTACGGTGGGTTCTAAGCGATCCCTCCTTGTGTCATCCCGAGCGCAGCCGAGGGACCCCGGATCTTTTACGTTGCAAGGAACGTCGACTCACCTATGGCCCGGGGGACCAAGCTTCCTTCAATCGCTTTAGTCACTGACCAGAATGCGCTCACCAGGCACCTCTTACTTCGTGTACATCGTCGCGAGCCCCTCGCGCACAATCTACATTGGCGTTACGAATGACTTGGCCCGCCGAGTAAGAGAACATCGGATGAAGGAGACTCCGGGATTCACGGCTACATATAAAGTGGATCGGCTGGTGTGGTTCGAGGAATTTGCGGATCCTGCCGCAGCCATTTCACGCGAAAAGCAGCTGAAGAATTGGACGCGGGCAAAGAAAATCAAACTGATCGAGTCGATGAATCCAGCGTGGAGTGATTTGAGTTCTGAATAGTCTGAGGAATTGCGGAGCTACTCGGCTCCGCATGCCGTAAGTGAGTCGACGTTGCTTCCGTCGTAAAAGATTCGGGGTCCCTCGGCTGCGCTCGGGATGACACAAAGAGCGGATCGCGACACAGGTTTGAATGGACCGATGTCATCCCGACCAACCCGTTCATTTTCGGCGCACTCGGTTGATTCCTGTAATCGCGGTATGTTTATCTGTGAAGTTCAACCACCATGAATGTAAATATCGAAGAACCCAATAGTCTCCGGCGCAAACTTACGATTGAAGTCGAGCCCGACGAAATCAAGCATGAGCTGGATCGCGCTTACAACGAACTCAAACGCGGCGTCGTGCTCAAGGGCTTTCGCCCCGGCCATGCGCCGCGCAATCTGCTCGAGCGATTTTTCGGCGAACAGGTCCGCGGCGAGGTAGTTCAGAAACTCGTCGAGGAATACACGAAGAAAGCGCTCGAGGAGCACGACCTCAAGCCGGTCGTCGCGCCCGAAATCGTCACCGAGCAGACCGACCTGCAGAAAGACCTCGCGCTCAAGTTCAGCGCCACCTTCGACCTGCGCCCGACGATCGAGGTCAAGGACTACGAGGGCCTCAAGGTGCCCGAGTCCAAGATCGAGGTCACCGACGACGGAAGTCGAAGAGGCGATCGAGCGATTTCGCGCTGCGCCAGGCGACGCTTAAGAAGGTCGAGGATCGCACAATCGTCGAGGAAGGCGACTATGCGCTCGCGTCGGTCGAGGCGTTCGAGGACGGCAAGCCGATGTCGACCACGAAACCCGATGATCGGCTGGTCGAAGTTTCCGAGCGCGCGCTCGCACATGGCGTCCACGAGGCGCTGATCGGCGCCGAGATCGGCAAAGAGATGAAGGCCTCGAAGACTTATCCCGACGACTACAGCCAGAAAGAGCTGGCCGGCAAGACGGTCGAATGGCGCGCGACGCCCAAGGAAATCTACCGGCGCGAGCTGCCGACCGTCGACGACGACTTCGCCAAGGATCTCGGCGACGAAAACCTCGAGGCGTTTCGCACCCGCGTCCGCGGCGATCTGCTCGCGCACGCGAAGCAGGAGGCCGACGCGCGCGTCCGCCAGGGATTGCTCGATCTCGTGATCGAGCGCAATCCGGTCGAGCTGCCCGAGTCGCTGGTCGCGCGCGAAGTGAGCGCGATGGAAGCCGAGCTGCATCAGACGCTCGAAGCGGGCGGCCTCTCGCATGAGGACGCCACCGAGCGCGTCAAGCAGAGTGCCGACGGATCTGAAGTCGCGGGCCGAGAAGCGTGCGCGCACGGCGTTGATCGTCGACGCGCTGGCCGACCAGGAAAAAATTGAAGTCAACGACGAAGAGCTCGCCGATCGCGTGGCGCAGATCGTCACGCAGAGCGGACGCAATCGCGACCGCGCCGCCGAATTCTATCGCAAGGAAGAAAATCGCGAGGCGCTGCGCCAATCGATGCGCCGGGAGAAGGCGCTCGACTTCATCCTGAGCCGCGCCAAGCGTGAAGAATCGCACCGGCCTGAGGCGCCCGCAGAGGGTTCATCTGAGCCGAAGTAGCTGCATTGCATACTCAGTTCGGAGCCAAACGCGGTTGCTCCCCCATTTCCCAGTGGTTACAATTTGAAGGCGTCAGCGGCCTTCTCTCAATCGTCGTCGGAACCTGGCTGTGGCGCGGGTTGGATTTATGAGCAACCTGGTACCGATGGTGGTCGAACAGACCGGGCGCGGAGAGCGGGCTTACGACATCTATTCTCGCCTGCTCAAGGACCGCATCGTCTTTCTCGGCACCGAAGTCAACGACGACGTCGCCAACCTGATCACCGCGCAGTTCCTCTTCCTCGAATCCGAGGATCCTGAAAAGGAAATCAACTTCTACATCAATTCGCCGGGCGGCTCGGTGACGGCCGGCATGGCGATTTACGACACGATGGAGTTCATCCGGCCGCCGGTCTCGACGCTATGCCTGGGGCAGGCGGCGAGCATGGGCGCGATTCTGCTGCTGGCCGGTGCGAAGGGCCGGCGCTACGCGCTGCCGCATTCGCGCATCATCATGCATCAGCCGCTCGGCGGGATGCAGGGGCAGGCGAGCGATCTCGAAATTCACGCGAAGGAAATTTTGCATGCGCGGGAGGAAATCAACAACATCATAATGAAGCATACGGGACAGAATCTGCGTAAGATCGAAAAGGACACCGATCGCGATTACTTCATGGCGCCGAAGCAAGCGGTTGAATACGGACTGATTGATGAGGTAATCGTTAGCCGAAGGCCGTCCAAGTGAGCCGCGGGAGGCAGTATGGCCAAGCATGACGACCGCTCGGGCAACCTGGTTTGCTCGTTTTGCGGCAAGAGCCAGGACGAAGTTCGCAAGCTGATTGCCGGCCCAACGGTTTATATCTGCGACGAATGCATCGACCTTTGTAACGACATAATCGCCGAGGAGACTGACAGCGAAGAAGCCTTCAGCCAAAGCTCCGCGGTGCCCAAGCCCGCCGAAATCAAGCGGGTGCTCGACCAGTACGTAATCGGACAGGAGCGCGCCAAGAAAATTCTCTCGGTCGCGGTCCACAATCATTACAAACGAATCGACTCGCAGATGGTGACCGGCGACGTCGAGCTGCAGAAATCCAACATCCTGCTGATCGGCCCGACCGGCGTCGGCAAGACGCTGCTGGCGCAAACCCTCGCGCGCTTTCTGCAGGTGCCGTTCACGATCGCCGACGCGACCTCGCTGACCGAGGCCGGCTACGTCGGCGAAGACGTCGAGAACATCATCCTGTCGCTGCTGCAGAACGCCGACTACGACATCGAGCGATGCCAGCGCGGCATCGTCTACATCGACGAGATCGACAAGATCGCGCGCAAGGGCGACAACCCGTCGATCACGCGCGACGTCTCGGGCGAAGGCGTCCAGCAGGCGCTGCTGAAGATCATCGAAGGCACGATGGCGTCGGTGCCGCCCAAGGGCGGCCGCAAGCATCCGCAGCAGGAATTCCTGCAGGTCGATACGACCAACATCCTGTTCATCTGCGGCGGCGCGTTCGTCGGCCTCGACGACATCATCCGCCGCCGCATCTCGGGCAAGACGATGGGCTTTCGCGCCGACCTGACTCATCGCGATCCCAAGACCGTCTCCGAGCTGCTCTACGAAGTGCAGCCGGAAGATTTGCTCAAGTTCGGCTTGATTCCGGAATTCGTCGGCCGCCTGCCCGTCATCGCGACGCTCGGCGAGCTGGACGAGGAAGCGCTGGTGCGGATTCTGACCGAGCCGAAGAACGCGCTGGTGCGCCAGTATCAGAAACTCTTCGACATGGAGAACGTCCACCTCAAATTCACCCAGGGTGCGCTGCGCGCGATCGCGCGCGAGGCGCTCAAGCGCAAGTCCGGTGCCCGCGGCCTGCGCGCCATCATGGAAGCAATCATGGTGGACCTGATGTACGAGATTCCGTCGCAACCCAACATCAAGGAGGTGTTGATCTCGGAGGAAGTGGTTACTCAGAAGGAGCAGCCGCTGCTGGTCTATCAAAAGACCGCCGAAACCGCTTAGCCCGGGAGATCGAATCTACAAGATGCTTTTTCGCAACGACAAAAAAGATAATCGCGATGCAACGTCGAACGTCGTTCCGCTGTTCCCGTTGCGCGAACTGATCGTATTCCCACACGAAGTCTATCCAATCTTCGTCGGCCGCCAGAAGTCGATCAAGGCTCTGGAAGCCGCCGAGGCGAAGAAGACGCCGATCCTGCTGGTCACGCAGAAGGACCCCAAGGTCGCCGAGCCCGCGCCCGGCGACCTCTACACGGTCGGCACGCTCGGCGTGGTCGTGCAGTTGCTGCGCCTGCCCGACGGCACCGTCAAGGCGCTGGTCGAAGGCAAGAAGCGCGCGCGCGTGCTCCGCTACGTCGCCGACGAAGAATATTTCCAGGTCGAGGCCGAAGAGATCGAAGAAGTCAGCGACCGCTCCACTGAAGTCGAAGCGCTGATGCGTTCCGTCGTCTCGACCTTCGACAACTACGCGCGCCTCAACAAGAAGATTCCGCCCGAGATGGTGACCTCGATCGCAGCGGTCGACGATCCCGCGTTCCTCGCCGACAAGCTGGTCGGACATCTCGGCATCAAGCTCGAAGACAAGCAGGCGTTGCTCGAATCGACCAACCCGGCCGAGCGGCTCGAGAAGATTCTCGGCTACATGCGCTCGGAGCTGGAAATCCTCGAGGTCGAAAAACGCATCCGCTCGCGCGTCAAGAAGCAGATGGAGAAGACGCCAAGGAGTACTACCTCAACGAGCAGATGCGCGCGATTCAGAAGGAGCTCGGCGAGAAGGACGAATTCAAGAACGAGATTCAGGAGCTGGAAGAAAAGCTGCGGCAGAAAAAGATGCCGGCCGAGGCTCGCGAGAAGTGCGAGCGCGAGATCAAGAAGCTCAAGATGATGTCGCCGATGTCGGCCGAGGCCACCGTCGTGCGCAACTACCTCGACTGGTTCCTGGCCCTGCCGTGGTTCGAGTACACCGAGGACAAGCTCGACATCAAGGAAGCCGAGCGCGTGCTCGAGGAAGATCATTACGGGCTCGAGAAGGTCAAACAGCGCATCCTCGAATACCTCGCGGTCGAGACGCTGGTCGGCCAGATGAAGGGGCCGATCCTGTGCCTGGTCGGACCTCCGGGCGTCGGCAAAACTTCGCTCGGCAAGTCGGTCGCGCGCGCGACCGGCCGCAAGTTCGTGCGCGTGTCGCTTGGCGGCGTGCGCGACGAGGCGGAAATCCGCGGCCATCGCCGCACTTACATCGGCGCGCTGCCCGGCAAGGTGATCCAGTCGGTGCGCAAGGCCGGATCGTCAAATCCCGTGCTGCTGTTCGACGAGGTCGACAAGATGTCGACCGACTTCCGCGGCGATCCGTCGTCGGCGCTGCTCGAAGTGCTCGATCCCGAACAGAACTGTACCTTCAACGATCACTATCTCGACTGCGATTACGATTTGTCGAAAGTGATGTTCATCACGACGGCGAATACGCTCGACCGGATCCCGCGGCCGCTGCAGGACAGGATGGAAGTCATCCGGATTCCCGGCTACACGGAAACCGAGAAGCTCAACATCGCGAAAAAGTACCTGCTCAAGAAGCAGCAGGAGGCCAACGGTCTGCGCCCGGAGAATATCGAGGTGTCCGACGGCGCAATCCAGGGCATCATCCGCCATTACACGCGCGAGGCGGGCGTCAGAAATCTCGAGCGCGAGCTCGCGTCGATTTGCCGCAAGGTTGCGGTCGAAGTCGTCAAGACCGATCGCAATGCGCACGTCAAGGTTTCCAGCTCGAGCCTGTCCAAGTATCTCGGCGTGCCGAAGTTCCGCTACGGCACGGCGGAGACGGTGCCGCAGGTGGGAGTGGCGACGGGGCTGGCGTGGACCGAGCTTGGCGGCGAGTTGCTGAGCGTCGAGGTGACGATCGTGCCGGGACGCGGCAAGCTGACAATCACCGGCCAGCTCGGCGACGTGATGCAGGAATCGGCGCAGGCCGCGCTGTCCTACGTGCGTTCGCGGGCCGAGGTGCTCGGACTCGACCGCGGCTTCTATCACCGCATCGACATCCACATTCACATTCCCGAAGGCGCGATTCCCAAGGACGGCCCGTCGGCGGGAATCACGCTGGCGACGGCGCTGGTGTCGGCGCTCACGCGCTCGCCGATTCGCAACGACCTTGCGATGACCGGTGAGATCACGCTGCGCGGACGCGTGCTGCCGATTGGCGGACTCAAGGAGAAAGTGCTCGCGGCGCATCGCGGCGGTATCAAGACCATCCTGATACCCAGGGATAACGCCAAGGACATCGAGGAGATTCCGCCGCAGATCATGAAGGGCATCACCTTGATTCAGGTCGAGCACATGGACGAAGTGCTGAAGCACGCGCTGGTGTTGACCGACCCGGACACGTTCTTCAAGGCGGGCAAAGGCGAGAGCGACCTGGCGTTCCTGCGCGAGCCGGAACCGAAGGTGCCGCCGATGACGCCGGGGGAAGACGACGATACGACAGTTTCGACGAACCTGTCGTAGGCTCTGAGCGGGGGACATCGCTCATTCCGGCGGTCCGGAATGAGCGGCTCAAATTTGCGGTCGCGAATATTCGGCGATCGCCGAAGGTACATATGACCAAGGCTGAACTCATAGAGGCGTTGTCAAACAAGCTTCCCCTCAACAAGGCAGACGCCGAACGCGCAATTAATATCGTGCTCGACGACATCATCGCCGCGCTGCGCCAGGGCGAGCGCGTGAACATCTCGGGCTTCGGCACGTTTTCCGTATCGGAACGGCAGGCACGCACCGGGCGCAATCCGAAAACCGGCGAATCGATCGAGATATCTGCGAGCCGCTCGGCGAAGTTCAAGCCGGGCAAGCAGTTGAAGGACTCGCTGAACGAAGGCGTCGGCGCGGCGCCGGCCTCATCGTCACCGTCGACCGGTTCGTAAGCTCGCGAAAACTGAGGTTTCAAAAGGCGGCCGGTGTGTCGATAGCACACTCGGCCGTCTTTTTTTGCTAGCATTCCGGGCGCGGGCGGTTAGCTCAGTGGTAGAGCATCGGCCTTACAAGCCGGGGGTCGCAGGTTCGAAACCTGCACCGCCCACCAATAAAATCAAGGTTTTTCGCGCTAGCCCTTCGCCGCTTTCGATGCTGGTGCCAAATGAGTGCCATTTTCGGGGCTGATCGGCTGCTTCGCTCCCAGATTCAGGCCGTTTACCGCTGCCTTGAGATAGCTATCGGAGAGATGCGTGTACCGGGCTGTCATCCGACCATCCCGATGGCCGAGCAGTTCCTGAAGCCCGCGGCCCACGGTTCCCGACATAGCTTGATGGCTCGCGAAGGTATGGCGGAGGTCATGGAGGTGAAAATCCTCGATGCCGGCCAGCTGCATCGATCTTCCGGAGAACTATCGTAGCGCGACTCTGAGCGCACCGAGGCGCGCGGCACGGGCATGGATAACCGCATCGCCCGATTTGGACGGCTGTCGGGAGCGGATCGAAGTCAGGCTTGAGCATCGTTTGGTCTCTGTCATGGCGAGTTGTTTTCGATTGCCAAGCGCATGGTCGTCGGTTCGAAACCGTTCCGCCCCAGTTCGTTATCGTAAGTATGGGTTAACCTCGTCGCCAACGGCATTCCACAGCAAGTCGAGTGGTCGCTTAATCGCCGGTCTGATATCTCCGGGAATCGTCTCAAGATAAAACTCTGGAAGTAAGATCGAATCTCGGTCGAACGGGCGATTCGTATAGCCGCCCGTTGGGCCGAACAGGTGGAAACCTTTAATCGAAAGAAAACTGAGAAACACGAAGAAAGGAGGGACCACGCCAAGTTTAGTCAAACCCGCCAGATATTTCGGCATAAGCAGGATAAAGTTCGGTAACCAACGATCACACAAGATGCCAGGTATCTCCCTAGTGAGGGTTGGAAGCGCCCAGAGCGCTTCGAGTATCCCCGTCCGATAAATTTGGGTGTACGACCTGCCAGCGGGTCTATCACCGTCAGCGACGGGGATCACGACTCTACCCTCGAGATTGACAAAGTGGCCCCAAGAACCGGTATGCGAAAAAGGTTCAAAACTCGCGCCTCCGAAATTGTTGCCGCGGTCCGCGAAGGCTCTTCGTAGAGCATCTGCTATGTCCGGCTGGGCGAAAGAAGCAAATGCAGGCGGCGGGATGACATGGATCAGGAGACGCGGTCCTTCGTCAATGACCGTCGGCAGATCCTCCGCATATACCCTTGAGATGCGCTCGGCCCGAAAATCGCTGATCCTTTTGGAGATAGAATCAGAAAGGCCGAAGGCTTGTCGAAGCTGGCCGACATCGAGTTGAAATTTGCCCGCAGAATTCCGTGCGTAAAAAGGTCCATAGTCTCCGAGACGATGCGGTGCGAGCCAGCTCTGCCACGCACGAACGATTAAAACAAAACGACCTGAACTCAACTGAAAATAGTGAATGTCGTGGCGTGGCAGAGTAGGTCGCAAGCCCGATTGAAGGAATTGCTCAAGGCGCAATTTCTCGCCCTCAGGTTCCGGTAGATTCAACCCTGGAATTGAGGTCGGTTCGCCCGTCCCGGAAGGCGCATCGACCCCGTAGACCAAATCTCCCCCCGATGTGTTTGCAAAGGAGGAGACATTCGCAAGGAATTTATCTCTGTCGGCGGCGGTCCCCCCGGGAAGGTCCCGCTTGTAGTCAAGTGTCTTTCTTTCGGCGACCTTGAAGTCAATCAAATCTTGAAGGTCTTTTTCCGTGATTTGATCGAGTGGCTTTGAGATCATGCGGTAAACGATAGATGCGGTGGCTGCTTCGCGCAAACGACTCAGTCTTGCGGCGCGCCGGCCGCCGCCGATTCGAGCATCAGCGGCATCGAGGCCCGGGACAATAATTGCGCGCCTCCAGATTTTTTCAGAGCAGTCGCTCGATCTTGAACGTGTTGCTGAGCATCCACACCTGCTCGACCCTGTCCGGGCTCTCCAATTGAGCAAGCGCTTGTCGAATGACTCTCACACCAAATGAGTGTGAATCTTCTCCCGCCCGTGCGGGCAGTTGGGGGTTGAAATACACGATTAACCAAGTGCCCCGGGGATAGCGCTTGGCGAATTTCTTTTGCAGCACCTCGCGAGCCTTCTCGATGAACGCCGATTCGTAGGATACTGGGGTGTCCGGCAGCCCTCGTACCGCGAAATCAATCCCAAACCGCTCGACCTTTTCGAGAGTCTCTCGATACTCTCGCTGGCGTTCGCGACCAGGGTCGAGCACCTCAGTCACTTCCACGAGTTGCGGCGTTGAATCCGGCTGAGTCGCGATCATGTAATCGGGCGGCTGATCACCAGCCTCACAGTCGGTCGAGTCGCAGCGCCGCGTCCATTCATAACGCTGAGCGCCTTCTCGGTTGAAGGCGTTGCAAAAGTTAGCAAGTATCCAGTTTTCCAGCTTCAGATGATGATCTCGCGCTGTCATGTTTTCGACAGCGCGACGAACTAGCTCGATGTGATCCGACGAGTCGTCATCGAGTCCGAGATCCAATTCAGAGATCCTCATCATCTGATGCGGTAGCTGGAGAGGTCCCATTCTCTCAATCATATTTCGCCACTTTCAGTAGTTTTCTTCTGGAATATGCCATCAGCCAGATGGATGCGGTGTAATATGCGGGCACCGAAGCAAAGGCAACACATAGAAATGTGGTCATGTCACGACGGTCAATTGCAAATCGCCGATCAAAACTGGCTTGAATCAGCAACGCGAGCGCTCCTGCTGAGATAGCCGCAGTGATGAGGCAGGCAAAGAATTCGAGACCGATTGAAAATACCATGGGGACAGTCAGCCGGGCGTAAGCATTCTTGAATTCCGGGTCGCCCTGGACGTTTTTGACCCAGACCTCGCGTAGAGTCTTGTCGAATTTCGATTCAAGTCCTCGCCAACCTTTTTCGAGTATTGGCCTGACGTTGAAGTACAGGAGCAGAAAATTGACGGCTACAACAATTTGGAGAACGCTGGCAAAATCTGCGACGGTCACTCGTTGGGCCATTGGCTTTCCTCTGTGTTTCTCGCATCAGCTCAGAACCAGCCGCTTGATGTCGGACTATGCGAGAGGGCGATCATGCCACCCTTCCTTTCGTTCCATGTATTCTCGCGATTCGGGCTTCGTGTAAACGGTTCCCGCTTGATCGGTGGTTCCAGTGATCGGCGGCCACGGTTGGCACCCGCGAACAGGTGCCATACTGGTGCCAAATCGGTGCCGTTTGCCGGTATCAGCGCTTAGCGCTCGGTTGCACTCGGTGAACGTATGAAGCCTGCGTCTGCGTGGGGCTTTCTCGCTTCCTTGCCATTCAGTAGCAGTCGGTTAGACTCCGTGAGAATTGGCCGATTTCGTTCTTACAAGCCGGGGGTCGCAGGTTCGAAACCTGCACCGCCCACCAAGACACACACAACGAAATCGAGGGCGCGTCAAGCCGAAGCTCGTTGCAGGAGCGGGCGGGCGCGGTACCAGATGTAGAGGGCGATCAGGAGAACGACAGGACTCTCGATCGATGCGATCTTTACGTGGATGCGCTGTGAGTCGACGCCGAGGTTCGAGGCTATGAAGATTGCGTGGCCGGCGATTACTTGCGCCATGTAGAGCAGTGCGAGGATCGCGCCCCAACGCTGGCGCATCAGGATTCCGATTCCGAAGGCGCCGATCACGATGGCTTGCAGAGCCATCGTGAGGCGCGCCTCGTCGCCGTGGAACTTCACGCCGAAAATTACGTCTTCGATCGGCACTCCGCCGCCGGACAGGTTGAATGCCGAGCGCGCCAGCAGGACTGCCGACCATAGGATGCAAAGGCCGGCGAAGATTCGAAAGTCGCGCGGCCAGCGCTCACTGTCGGCAGCCATCAGCGCGTCATCCACTTGGGGTTGTTGATCGCGAGCGCATCGGCGAGCGATTGGCGGACGTGCGCGCGCAGCGCGGGATCGTCGATCGCGATCGCGCCTGCGCGAATCTTCTCGGCAAGCTCGATGCTCAGCGTCTCGACGTCGCCGTCGTGGCCGAGCATTGCAACGAGCCGCGCGCGTTCCGCTTCGGCCTGCGCGCCGCGCAGCTCGAGCTCGCGGCGCACAGTGTTCAGCACGTTGACGGTGACGCGGGTCTGGAAGCGATGGTAGCCCTCGAGCGTCGGCATCAGCTCCGATTCAAGGTATTTGACCGCGGCTTCGAGCAAAGTAGCGGCCTTCGGGATACTCTGTGGCATAGTCAGTCCTTGAACTGCGATAGTCAGTCAAATAGTCAGTCGCGGCCTTCGATCAGGTTGAGAAAATCCCACAGCGGCTCCTCGACTCGCCGGCCAATCGCGCATCGCTCGATCCCGACTTCCTCGACGCCGCGCGTGCCCATGCTGAGGCATCCGATTCCCCAGCGCACGCTGCCGTAGGCCTCCCAGAAACGCACGTGCGCGGGATCGACCGACTGGCCGCTCGCTTTCTCGTAAGCCTCGAACAAATCCTCGCGCGTGCCGAAGCCGCCGACCGGCTTCTTGCCGCCGAAGCGCCACGTCTTGACGCATACCCAGCCCAGGTCCTGCATCGGATCGCCGCTCTGCCCTATTTCCCAATCGAGCACGCAGGCGAATACCCTCTTCGCCGACGATAAAATTTCCGGCGCGGAAATCGCCATGCACGACCGTGTGCCGGGCGTTGCGCGGCGCGTTCTGCTCGGCCCATTTGAGGCCGAGCTCGAGCGCCGGCAAATGAAAATCCGAAGTACTCGATGATTCGGCGCTGCGCCGCGATGTGCTCGGCCGGCGTCAGCTTCATCAGGAACGGAACTTCGGCGAGCGGGAATGCGATGAATGGCGGCGAGGATCGTGCCGCATTGCTTCGCCATCGTGGCGCGCGCGCCGGCGAACCGTTCATCGCGCAGGATTTTCGTCGCGAGCGTCTCGCCCGCGACCCTTTCAGTGACGTAGCCGCCGCCGAGTCCGTCGTCCGGCTGCAGGATCGCGCGCACGCGAGGCGCCGGCACGCCGGCCTTGACCGCCGCAATCATCAGGCGCGCGTCTTCGTCGGCGGTCAGATGCGGCGAGACGCCCGCCAGCGGATTGTCCTCGTCGTTGGCGCGAGCGCTCGCGAGTTGCAGGATGAATTGCTCGCGCTCGCCCGCGACGTCGGCGTCGAACGACCAGGTCGTCTTGTTGGCGCCGCCGGTCAAGCGCTGCAGGTCGTGGATTGTGCCCGGCGCGCCGATGTGACGCGCGACCGCAGCCTGCAACTGCGCGATGAAATCTTCACTGCTCATTTCGATCTCGCGCGCGCGCCTACTCTTCCGCCGGCTTCCGGTCTTTGAAGAATCCGAACAGGTATTGCGCGACGCGCCGCATCTGGATTTCCTCCGAGCCCTCGGTGATGCGATAGCGCCGATGATGCCGGAAGATGTGCTCGAACGGCTTATGCCGCGAGTATCCGATCGCGCCATGCACCTGCATCGCGCGGTCCGCCGCGTCGCACACCAGCCGGTTCGCGCGGTAGTTGCACATCGCGACCTTGTCGGAGAGCTTGAGCGCGACCTCGGGCTTCGACATCTGATCCATCTGCCACGCGGTCTTGTGGATCAGATCGCGCATCATCTCGGCTTCGGTGTGCAACTCGACCAGCGGCCATTGAATCGCCTGGTTGCTCGACAGCGGTTTGCCGAACGGCTTGCGCTGCTTGGAGTACTTCACGCTCTCGTTGATGCAATATTGCGCGGCGCCCAGCGAACTCGCCGCCTGCCGAATGCGATTCTCGTGCACGAAATGCTGCGCGACCGCGAGTCCGTTTTCCGGATCGCCGAGAATCGCATCGGCCGGCACGGCGACATCCAGTCGAGCGAGATGCGCGGATGATCGGTCGGCATGTTGAAGGTCCACAGGTACTCTTCAATCTTGAAGCCCGCGCTCTTGGTCGGGACGATGAAGCAGGTGATGCCGCGCGGGCTGCCGTCATTGCCGCTGGTGCGCGCGAACACGAAATCGTGCGTGGCGACGTGCAGGCCGGTGTTCCACATCTTGGCGCCGGTGATCTCGCCAGTGATCGCCGTCGCGCACGCCGCGCGTTTCCATCCAGGTCGCGTCGGAGCCGTGATTGGGCTCGGTGAGGCCGAACGCGATTCGCATCGAGCCGTCGAGGAGCTTCGGGAATGAATTCTTTTTTCTGCTGCTCGGTGCCGAAGTCGCGGAACATCAGCACGGTCGGCAGATTGCCGACGATCGAGCTTTCGTTCTGCAAATCGTTGTGCAGGCCCGAGGCCCTTGGCCGCCAGGTACTCGCGGATGATCGCCATCGCGAGGTTGGTGCCGTCCTTGCCGCCGTATTCCTTGGGCAGCGCGTAGCGATAATGCCCGGCCTTGTCGGCGCGCCGGCGCATCTCGCCCAGCAGCGCTTCCCATTCGTGGCGCGGCAGGCCGTCGCGTTCGAAGTCGGTGCGCGCCCATTCGCGGCGATGGTCGAAAAAACGGATGTTGTCGTTCTCGCGTTCGAGCGGCTTGATTTCTTTTTCGATGAACGCGTCCAGCTCGGCGAGATAGGCGGTCACATCGGCAGGAATATTAAAATCCACGGCGTTACTCCTCAGGCGATTACACTGATGTGCGAGGCGTACCAAACTGCGGCGGTGAGTGGAAGCGCAATCGATACCGATCGGTATGTGCTTCACTTCGCGAGGAACTCGCGCAGCTGGTTGGCGAGCTCGACGGGTTTCTCTTCGGGGATGAAATGTCCGCAGTCGGCGATCGCGCCGCCGGACGCTTGAACGGCGACGCGGCGCAGCGATTCGACGACCAGATCGCCGCGGCCGCGCGGACCGCCGCCGCCGAGTCCCAGCGTCGGCATCGGCAGTTTGAATCCGGTCGCGAAGCGTGGCGCGATTGTCGGCAACGTCCTGCGGCAGCGCGCGATAGAAGTTGAATCCCGCGCGCATCGCGCCCGGCTGCGAGTAGGTGCGCACGTATTCCGCGATGTCGGCGTCGCCGATAGCGCCCGCCTGATCGCATCCGTTCATGTAGAAACCATTCGAGATAGAGACGTTCGCGGCCATAGACCAGCGCCTCCGGCAGATCGGGCACCTGATGGAACATGATGCCACCATCGCGGAGCTCCGCCAATCGCCGCGCCGGCCGGCTGATCGCCGGGCACGGGCACGTCGAGCATCGCGAGATGCGTCACTTCGGCGGGATGATCGGCGGCGAGGCGAAACGCGACGGGCGCGCCCCAATCATGACCGACGACGGCGAAGCGCGCGATGCTCGAGATGCTCGTGCATCAGGAGCCAGATATCGTTGGCGACGGTTTTCTTGTCATAGCCGCTGCGGGCCGCGTGGAATCGCCGAGGCCGCGCAGGTCGGGCGCGACGAGCGAGAACTTGTCCGCGAGCAGCGGCATCACGCGGCGCCATTCGTACCAGGTCTGCGGCCATCCGTGGAGCAACACGACCGGCGCGCCTTGCCCCAGCGTGACGTAATGAAGCCGCACGCCTTCGAGGTTGGCGTAGTGATGCGCGAATTCCGCCGCCGGCATCGCGCGGCTCAGTTCGCCGCCGCGACTCGGTCGCGACGCGACTTCGTCAGCGCGTCGACGTCGAACTTGAACAGCCTCGCGGCATTGAGGCCGAGGATTTTCGCGCGCGCGTCGTCGGTCAGATCGCCCATCTCGCGCTCGATCGCCTCCGCCGAATGCGGCCAGGTGCCCTCGTGATGCGGGTAGTCATTGGCCCACAGGAAATTGTTGGACGAGATTGTATTTCACCGCGAGATCGAGGCCGACCGGATCTTCCTGGAACGACGCGGATCCATGCGCGCGGAAATACTCGCTCGGCAGCTTCTTGAGCTTCGGCAGCGCCCACATGTGATGCTTGAGGTAGGCCTCGTCCATCGCTTCGAGAGCCCACGCGACCCATCCGATGCCGGACTCGATCGCGGCGAATTTGATTCCGGGAAGCGCTCGAGCACGCCCGAGCCGCACAGATTCGCGACCGGCTCGATAGTCGGGACCAGCGAATGCGAGACATAGTTGATGACGGCGCCGCCGTCTTTGCGCGCCGCGCGCGGATCGCGTCCGGTCGAGACGTGGAAGGTGATCGGCATGTCGGCGTCCTGGATCACCGCCCACATCGGATCGTACATCGGCAGATTGTAGTTGGGATGCCGCGCGTCATGCGCGCCGAAGATCGGCTTGCACGGCAGCGTGAGGCCGCGAAATCCCATCTTCGCGACGCGCTCGATTTCCTCGATCGCGGCGTTCACGTCGGCGGTCGCGATCGCCGCCATCGGCGACATGCGGTCGTTGTACTTGCCGAACGTCTCCCACGCCCAGTCGTTCCAGACTTTGCACTGCGCGTGCGCGAACTCCGCATCGGGGGTCGCCCACATCGAAAGGCCCTTGTTGGGGAAAATGATTTCCGCATCGATGCCGTCGCGAATGTGATCCTTGCAGCCGCTCGATCGGGATCGGCGCCGCGCCTGTTGCGCGCAGATGGTCCTCGCCCGTCGAGCGAGTTGTCGAGCAGGCGCGAGCGCGCCCATCCCTCCGAAATCGCCCATTTGACGCCGTTCTCATCGACTTCGACGCGCGGCAGCCGATGCGATATTTCGTGTCGATGCGCTCGTGCCAGAGATTGCCGGGCTCGTTGGCGTGGCAGTCGGCCGAGATCATCAGGTACTGGTCCGGATCGTCGGGGCGCGCCGTGCGCTTCCATCCCGTGTGTCCGGGAGTATCCAGTCGCCAACGGTTGGGTTCGTTGATTTCGCCAATATCTGCGCCTGCCATGTGCGATACCTCCGATGCGGCTTCGTCGATTCGCTACATCGTATGTTAGACGTACCCCGCCAACTGTCAAGGAAGTGCTTATACGCCTTGCCGACGCCTTGGCCAGATGAGGAACAATCCACGGTCGTAATCGTTATGGGCGTGACGGGCGCCGGCAAGACTACGATTGGGCGCGCGCTCGCGGCGCGCTCGGATGGGAGTTCCACGACGGCGACGAGCTTCACACCGAAGCGAGCAAGCGCAAGATGCATCGCGGGATCGCGCTCGACGACGCCGATCGGGCGCCGTGGTTGAGCGCAATTCGAAAGTTGATCGAGGCGATGCTGTCGGAAGGCCGCAATGGCGTCGTAGCATGCTCCGCGCTCAAGCAGTCATACCGCGACGAGATGGTAGTGGATCCGAAGCTCGGTGAAAGTCGTCTATTTGAAGGGATCTGAAGAAGTGATCGCCGAACGGCTGCGCAATCGCGCGGGACATTTCATGAATCCGGATCCTGCTCCAGAGCCAGTTCGACACACTCGAAGAGCCAAGTGACGCGATCGTCGTCGATGTCTCAGCGGCTCCGGAAGCCATCGTGAATGAGATCAGTTCGCGCCTCGGCGTTTCGTTAGCCGCCGAGTCTATTCGGTCGTGACGGGAGGAGTTTCTCCGACGCTCGGCGAGAGTTCCTCGAGCGTCTTGCCGCGGGTTTCAGGGACGAACCAACCGACCATCACGACGCCGAACAGCGGGCCGGCGGCGAAAATCGACGCCGCGTTGCCCAAACCGCCCATCGGCGCCGAGAGCAATCCGATCGCTACCGGCGACAGCATCCAGCAGATCTGCCCGATCACCTGCACGCAGAGGCTGTAGCCGGTCGCTCGAATCGCGGTCGGAAACAATTCGGTGGATAGCGCCGAGGTCGCGGTGCGCGCCGCCTGATACGCGAACATCGTAATGACTTCGCCGGCGAGGATCGCGCCGTAGGTGTCGCTGGTGAACAGCATGTACATCGCAGCCGCCGACAGCAGGTAAAAAAAACTGGTGGTGAATTTTCGCCCGAGCCGGTCCATCAGGAATCCGCTCAGCATGCTGCCGATCGTGCCCATCGCGTAGGCGAGAATTATCGCCGCGGCGACCTGGTGCGATTTCCAATGATGGTCGCGTTTGGCGTAGAGGCTGAAGTAGGTAACCATCGGACCGCCGACCAATCCGATCGAGTTCCACAGCCCGGCCATCACCAGCAGGCGCGAGCGGTAGGGCCCGGCCAGCGGCGTCAGGCAATTGCGAATCGAAGTCCAGAAGGCCGGGACGCGGCTGTGCCCGCCGCCGTCCGCGCCCGCTCGAGCGCGATGAAGCGGGCGGTCTCGCGCAGTCCGCGGCGCAGAAACGCGATCATCACCAGCGGCGCGATCCCGAGCAGGTACATCCCGCGCCATCCCCATCGCGACTCCGCCATGAGCGCGTAGGTCAGTGCCGCGGCAGTCACGCCGAGAAACGCCACCATGTGCAGCGCCGCGATCGCGCGCCCGCGCCGGGCGTCGGGAAATTCCTCGCTGATCATCGTGACCGCGACGCCGAACTCGGCCGCAAGGAATATCTGGGCCAGCACTTTGAAAAAGCGTAAACGATCCCACGCCTCTCGAAAGTGCGGTGAACAAGGTCAGCGACGGTGTAACAAAGTACGGTCGTCGAGATGATCGGTTTGCGGCCGTAGCGATCGGCCAGGATCACCACGAAGAACGACAGCATCCCGCCGAACCGCACGATCGTCGCCATCAGGCCGATGGCGGGATCGGCCAGGTGAAAGGTGCGCGCGATTTCCGGCGTCGCCAGGTGGAAGATCGTGATGTCGTAGCCTTCGAAAATCGTGGCCGACATCAGCATCGCGAACAGCGCCGTCAGGTAACGTCGCGGCCGCGGAATCCACCCGTTGGGTTTCGCTGGTTCGACCGGGCGGTTTGGTTGAGCGGCCTGCATCGCGATGCATGCTGCGCGCAAGGCGCACGTCGATTGGTTAAGGCTTTCAGATCGCGAAATCCCCGGCAAGCCGTAGCTTCCGACCTGCGATTGCCTACCTCGAATTGCCGAAGAGCTTTATGTGTTGCGGGCTGTTGGCGGCGTCATCCTGGAGTTCGAGCGTCCCCACGTATTTGCCGCGTTGATGCGGAGCGAACTCGACCGAGATTGTGCAAGAGCCGCCGTTCGCCGCGATGGTCTCGCAGGTGCTGGCGGTCACGTTGAACGGCGGAGTGGCGGCAGGCGCCGTCGTGAAGGAGATCGGCGCCGGACTATCATTGACCAGCGTGATGCTTTGAGCCGCGCTGACGGCGTCAGTCGACACCTGTCCAAGGCGGACGGATTTTGGCGTCTTCAACTTCGGCGCGAGGCCTTTGCCCTTCAGCGTGATGCTGCGGACGCCATACGCCGCGTTACTGTTCAACTGCAACTGCCCAACCAGCTTGCCCTTCGCGGTCGGTTCGAATGCGACCGCAATCGTGCACGAGGCGCCCGGATTCAGCACCGCCGGACAATTGCTCGAGGTCACGACAAAGCCGCTGGTCACAGTCGCCTCTGACATCGTCACCGCATTCGCCGCAGCGGTGTTGATCACCGTTACCATTGCCGGTTTGCTCTGGTGGCCTACGACCTGGCTTGAGAACGAAATCGACTGCGGCTTGGCTTCGAGCGTCGCGAAAACCGGGCTCGGCGAGGCGGTCGGTGTGGCCGTGATACTGGGCGTCGGCGCCACAGTGGCGGTGGCCGTGCTGGTCGCGGTTGTACTTGGCGTCGCGGAAATCGTGGCTGAAGCGCTCGCAGTCGGGGTGGACGTCGCGGAAGGCGTCGCCGTAACGCTCGCAGTCGCAGTCGCAGTCAGCGTCGCGGAAGGCGTCGCGCTGACGGTTGGCGTCGCCGAAACAGTGGCCGTAGCGCTGACGGTCGCGGTGGCGGTTGCGGATGCCGTGGCGGTCGCGGTCGGAGTCGCGCCCCCTCTTCCATTCGGGAACAAGCCGAAGACAGCGAGCTGGGTCTGCGTTCCCACATAGACCGATCCGTTGGCTACCGTCGGCACCGTGAACTTAACTGCCGGTCCAGGGTTGTCCGCGGCAAACTGGTTACTGTCGTATAACTCGGACTTCAGATTGGTCGCGTCGAAGGCATAGAGGATCGAAGTCCCGCCCGACTTCCACGCCGCAGTCTGGAGCATCCACAAAATGCCGCCGGTCGTACCGTTGGCGGAGATGACCGGCGACGCACCCGGGAACGGAAACAAAAAGCCGGCCGCAGCCGACATCGGCGGCGTCTGGATCATGCCGTTGGAGATTACAAACGCCTTGGGCGTATCGGTTACGCCGACCGTATAGATCATGTTCTGCAGGCCGACACCCGGCACGTTTCCCTGCCAGTAGGCAGGCGTGCTGAACATCCCACCGACCTCGGAGATCAGCTCCTGCACCATCATGTCCATAGTGGGGTTGAATCCCCCCATGCTGTCGCGATTCACAAGGTAGATGCTGCCCAGCTTGCCGGCGCCCACCATCAAATGCGGATTCGGCCCCGGTTGATCGGGCAGCAGTAGATTGCCTCCCGATCCCATGTCGAGGTCTTCGTCTTCGAGCAGGAGCTCGTTGAGCGGCGTAAAAGAACTGGTGACTGACATCGTTCCGGTTGTGCCGACGCCGGGCGTCAGCCGCAGAAAAGAATCGCCATAGTCCACCGGCGATGCGCCCGTATCGAAAGTTCCGTTACCGGTAATCGTGATCAGGTCGCCATTGGTGTCGACGCCCGGACCGCATCCCGACCCCCAGATGCCGCCCTGCTCGCCGTTGGGCGTAGTGTTGTACACCACCTCCTGCGCCAATGACTTTTCGTCATAGCCGAGAATCCATCCGTGATAGGGCTTGACGTCGCAATGTGACGCGAAGCTCAGGTAGACGACGCCGTTGGCGATCGTCAGTGCCGGCCGGTCATGCTGCAGAAACGGATCGAAGGTGATCACACCGTTCACCGAACTCTCGCCGGTGCCCGGTGCGCTCGCGCTAATCGTTACCGGACTGTTCGGCTGCTCGAGGCCGGTGGTGATATCGAGCGCATGAAGTTGCTGCTGATAACTGCCGGGACCCAGCTTGACCTTGGACAGCACATACAGCGTCCCATTATTTCCAATAGCGAGATCGATCACGGGCGTTGCGGTGATTCCGATAATCGGCACCAGGTCGCCGCATCCGCTGCCGAGGTCGCTCGACGGCACGGGGGTAATGCCGGCCGAGGGATTGATAAAACTCGTTTGCCAGAGGGCGGGTCCCGGACTGTCCGCATCGAACGCGTAGACGCTGTCGTTCTCGGTCGCAACGTAGACGACATTGTGAATGCCCTGGCCGGGGATCGTGACGTTAGGAACGTACAGCGGCTGAGCGTAAGGGGCGGCGTCGATAGCGTCGGTGAACAGCAGGCCGAATTGGGACGAGTTGACCGTCGCCGGAGTCAGCACGCTCTCCACGAGATTTTGCCCGGTGCGGAAATTGTCGTTGCGGTAAAGAAACGTCCCGGTGAATCCCGGCTCCAGCGCGCGCATGGCTTTCGCGGCATGCGCCGAACGCACCTGCGTCGGCACTCCAGCCGCGTGACCGCTCACCACCGCGCCGGAGATAATTGCGGCCAGCGCCGCCGCGCCCAGCACCAAACCCCGCAACCCTCGCCCTGTCACTGTCCCCGCCGAATAGTAATTGCCCTTTGCGCAGGCATTTTACTGACGCAAATGCAGTACGTCTACGGCTGTAGCAGGTTGCGGTAAATTTGAACGAAGGATCGCGCCGTGCGTGGAGTCCAACACGGAAACAGGCCCGGAATTCCGGGCCTGCCCCAAAATCTTTGATCGCGATGCGTCTCCCCTCACCGCATCGCACACCCGAACCAGTCTCGATCGACGTGCTATCTAACGGCTGTCCGCTACCATCACTGCCGCGTTGTTCATTCCCAGGCTCGACGGCAGATGTCTCCAGTTATGAACCATCTTCGAAGCAATCATCGCTAACGCAATCACCGCGCCGACGATGAGAATGAGATCATGCGACGACCGGACTATTGTTCTTCCGCTGATTCGCATAAAAACCTCCCGAGCGGCGCCTCAAGGGCGCAACGCACCATCACGAAACCTGTTGTCGCAAGACTTGGGCCGTCAGAACGCGGAGGGCCGACGGCGTGAATTTTTTCCTTTAATCCAGCCGATTATTCGTCAATCCTCACCTTCAGAGACTGTATCGAAATGTTTCATCAGCTATTCAATTTGTAGCATTGCCCTCAATTAATTCGTTGCACCGCTGCACTTCGGCCAAATCGATCTTCGGCCTGGTTTCGCCCGCGACTATCGCCTCACGCGGGAGTCGGCGTCGCAGTTGGCGTGCGTGTCGGCTTCGGGGTGCGCGTCGGCGTCGGCCTTGGCGTTCGCTTGGGCTTCGGGGTGCGCGTGGGCGTAGGCTTGCGCGTCGGTGTCGGCGTTGGCGTCCGCGTCGCAGTAGCGGTGACGGTCGGCGTCGCAACATTGCCGCTCAGCGCGATTGTTCCCCACCACGTCCCCCAGGTATTGCCGGTGGACGCGTATTCCTGAATCGTCCACATGTCGATGTCGTTGATCGGATCGACCGCGACGTTGCTGTAGTCGCCCCATCGATTGTCGCCCGTGCCGAAATCCTTGAAGTACGGCGCCTCACCGGCCTTGAAAACGGTGTCGGCCTCCAGCGTATTCAGCGGATCGTTGTGTCGCCGAAACGAATAGTTGGCGCTCGCATACTGCGTCGCGCCGAACCGCGAGTAGCCAATCATCATGTCGTCGTTCGCGTTTACGTCCAGCGTTGGGTACGCATAGTCGAATTGGCCCGACGGATCGTCGCGACGCCCGAGTTGCTGCACGACACCGACACTGCCGCTCGCCGTATTGATCTGCCACCATTGCGCCGCCGATCGCGTCGGAGTTCCGCCGGCGGGAAAGAACACCGTCTGCGCAGCCCATACCGATCCGTTGCGATAGACGCAGTTCTCGATGCGGTCGTCATCGGTATCGATCCGCGCAGTCGATCCGAGCTGTGGAGCAAAATTCTCGGCGCCGGAGTCCTGCCATGCGTGCGCCGCCTTGGGGAAAGCGACGCCGGTCGTCAGCACTTCCGCGCCGACCGCTCCCGTGATCGTGCTGAGGCGAAGCGTCCCGCTCGATCCATCCCAGTTGCGCACCAGGTACTCGATCGGAATCGCGTTGTCGTGGGTCACGGCCGGGTAGTCGGTGAATCCGGTCGGATCGTGGAACACCGTGTATTGGCCGGCGCCGCCCGCGTACAGATCGGCCTTGTTGAATGCGTAAATGTTCGACGCGACAAACGCACCGTTGCTCACGGTGAAGACGTTGGTCTGCACCACGATCCAGTCACCGTTGAAGCCGAGCGTAGGATAGTCGGCCCAACTGGCGCCGGCCGCATCGACGTTCACTTTGTAGAGATTCCAGCCAAGTGTCGGGTCGTTGGTCTGCGACACTCCCACCAGGACATACGCGGTCGCCGATTCGGCGTTAGCGCCCGATGAAATGATCCAGCGGTTGGCGTCACGGTCGAACAGCACGCGTGGATCGAACGCGTCGTTTATTCCGCCGAGGCTCGCCCAGAAGGAGGCGATCGGAACCGAGCTCAGAACGATTCCAGTACGCGTTTCGATCGTCACGTCGCTGTTGAGCACGACCATCAGATGGTTCGGGCCGACGGTCCCCTGCGTGTCGGGCGGAATCACCGATCCGTTGTCGCTGCCGCCTGGAAATTCCACCTTGCGAGCGCGATGGCGCTTCTGACTTTCGGAGCTAAGCTGTTGCGCGCCGATACTGTCGGATGGCTCGAAGCCATCGCCTTCATCTTCCAGAGAAGCGCCGGCACGTCCGGCGAGCGGACGATGAATCACCACCGGCACGGGAATCCTTTCGACCTCAACCGATCGAGATGCGGCGTCCAGAAAATTGGCTGTCGCTCGACGCGACGCGATCGCTCGCTCACCCTGGATTTCCACTTGAGCCGGCGGCGGCGTTTGCGCATGCGCAGGCGTTACGAACCTGGGCGTCCAGGCTGACGCCACGCCAAGGAAGAGCGCGGCAACGACGACATAAGGCAGGCAATTGAAGCGTGGTTTGGTCGATGATCGACTTTGTTGCACTAAAAGGTCCTCCGGGACGAGCGACAAACGCGCATCACAGGGCCAATTAGAGCAAGTGTTAAGCCGCTTAGACCTTTATAAACAACTTAGCGGTAGAAATGGCGAATGGAGCCGTATCTGTTCGGAAATTCCCGATGGTCTTACCTGCGCAACTCACCTCTTGCCTGGGCTACTATTCGCATCGGCGTGCAGTGTGTCGCAGTACGGGACATCGCATGCAACAAATCGCTACGCCAGCCTGAGTAAGCCAACGCCTTTCTCACTGGAGCAGCGTCACGCCTGCTGTCTGGATGGCGGCGAGTCGGTCCGATACGATCGCGCGATGGCTATCAAGCGAGTTTGCGTTTATTGCGCGTCGAGCCGTCAGTGCGACGCCATCTATCACGACGCCGCCGCTCGACTCGGGCGCGAGTTGGCGCGCAACCAGATCACTCTTGTCTATGGCGGCGGCAGCGTCGGCTCAATGGGCCATCTGGCGGATGCGGCGCTGGCCGAAGGCGGCCGCGTAGTCGGCGTGCTGCCGCGCTTCATGTACGACCTCGAATGGGGGCATCGCGGGTTGAGCGAACTGCTGATCGTAAACGACCTGCACGAGCGCAAGCGCATGATGATCGACGAAGTCGATGCGGTGATCGCGCTGCCGGGCGGATGCGGCACGCTCGAGGAGTTGTTCGAAGCGATCACGTGGAAGCGCCTTGGCCTCTTCGGCGGTCCGATCGTGCTGGTCAACACACTGGATTTTTACACGCCGTGTGTGAAGTTCCTCGAGAGCTGCATCGAGCGCCGCTTCATGGATGACCGCCATCGCAAGATGTGGTCATTGGTCGATCAACCTGAAGATGTCCTCGGCGCGATCGCCGATGCGCCGCCATGGCCGCACGAAAATCGCAACTTCGCCGCGCTGTGAGGCTCAGCGCTCGATCTTCGCGATAGCGTCGGTGTGATCTCGCGAGAGATCTGCCTTCAGGAATTCTTCGGTGCCGGGGGTGCCTAGTTCGAATTCCGGCGTGTGATGGATTTTGATCGTCACATCCTTGGTGCGGCAGTCGAGCATGTGGCCGCCGGCTGAGCGGTCGGTGGTGATGAAATGCAAGTGGTAGCCGGGGACGTTGACGCCGCGCAGGTAGTCGGGCGTGAAGAATCCGACGACAGTGCCCTCAACGTCGTGAAACTCGAAGATGGGCTCCTCGCGCGCCGCATCCTCGAGGCCGACTGACTTGTCCTGCTTGGCGACTGCGCGAGTCTTCACGTAATCGAAACGGCCTTCGATTCGCACCGCGTGAAAGATGTTCTGCGAGGGGAGCATCGCAGCGACCGCCGCGAGCATCGCGGGCTGATCGGATGGGTGATCGAGGCGCGCGCTTTCGTCGGCCTTGAAAAAACTCACAGTCGCGAACGGCGTGCGTGCGGAATCCTCGACCGGATGCGCGTGGCCGTCAGCGCGCACCTGGAAGACCTTGCCGTCAAGCTCGATCATCTCGCCGTCGAGCCCGTCGAAGGTGCCCAGACCGAAATCGCCGTGAGTCTTTAGCTCACCCATCGTCATGTCGCCGGTCGACGCGCCTTCCATCAACGCGTTAACGGTCGAAGTCTGAAATACGGTCTTGTCTTCGTCGCCTAGCAGTCGCTCGAGCGCTTGAATGACGATAGCCGACAGCGTCTGTCCGGTCTGTTTGCGCCGAGCGCCCAGCTGCTGCGCCAGTGCAGCCGGCAGATGAACGCGCAGTGTCAGGTGCCGAGAGTCGCTCACCCGGAGTCCGCGTCCTAGTTATTCGGCACCAGGTGGCACTCGGGGGAGACCGACTTTATCCCGCCGCTTTCTGTCTGGAATGAAAAGGCTTGACCCATCGCCGCAGTGACCAGGTAATTGTCTCCGTCTTTGGAGTAGGTCACCGCCATGGTTACCGGAGCAAGCGGCGTTGCCATCGTCATGGTCTTGTCGCCGAACTCGATTGCGCCAAGCTGAAAGCACTCGTTGCCCTGGTTCGGCGCCAACTTCCACTTGCCGAGAAGAGGATTCGATTTCGAGCATCCCGAGACAACGAGGATCGCGCCACAGGCCACAAGCAACCGCAGATACCGCATGTAAATTTTCTCCCTGTCAGGTTTTTGGAAGGGTCAGTCTTGCGATCGCGAAACAGGATCGGATCCATCGCAAGCTTTGGGGCAGCAGAGCAGATTCTGAGCGGAATAGGAAGTGCGCGACGACTCGGCGCGGATCGTTACTTGGTGTTCTCGACGGGCTGGACGTTTTCGCCGTCGCGGGCGGCCTGGCCTACGTTGACTGCCACCTTGTCGGTAGGGTTGATGCCGCTCAGGACTTCTACCGTCTGACCGTTGTCGTAGCCCAAGGTTACTTCGGCCAGATGCAACTGATTGTTGCGGACGACCGGGACGTAGACTTTGCCGTCGCGAAATACCAGCGCGTCGTCGGGAACCATCGGAGATCCAGCGCCCATCGCGACGGTGAATTCGGCGGTCGCGTACATTCCGGGATACAGACGCCTGATTTTCGTTGGGCAGGTCGACTTCCACCAGCATCGTGCGCGTATCGGGCGACAGCGCTTCGGGATGGCGCGTGATGGTGCCGGTAAATTTCTGGCCCGCGTAGCCGATAGCCGTGATCGTGGCGGCGTCGCCGTTCTTGATGAATGGCGCGACGTTCTGCGGCACGTAGGTGAACACGCGCAGCGGCGCCATCCGTGGAAATGGAAATGATCGCGCCGGAGCCGGGCGTGCCCGGCGTGGTGTTGGCGGGGACCAGGTGGCCGGGATCGATGTAGCGCGCGGTGACGATGCCGTCGAAGGGCGCGGTGATCGTCTCGTACTGCTCGAGTGGCGATGTCCTGCTGCAGCGTGGCCTTGCGCCTGGAGCATCGCGGCGTGGGTCTCATCGGCGGTCTGCTGCGCGATGACCTGCGGCCCGCAGGAGGGCCTGGTTGCGCTTGTCGGTGATGAGCGCGAGGTTGTAGTTGGCGCGCGCGTTGGCGACCTGCTGATCGAGCTCGGGCGACGTGAGGATGGCGAGCAGTTGGCCCTTGTGGATGCGGTCGCCCTTGTCGACCTTGATGGTCTTCAGGTAGCCGGGGATTTTCGCGTAAATGTCGGTCTCGTCGAAGCCGCGAATCGTCGCCGGCAGCTTGACGCCGCGCGTGGCCGGAGCTTGCAAAACATCGGAGACCAGCACGTGCGGTCCGGGAGCCTGCTCCTGCGCGAGCTCGGAGGTCTGACGTCCCAGCCATAGCTCGCGCGCGAGCACGAGGCCCGCAGTCGCCACCAGCGCGATGACGATGGCGACGATCCATCCGGCAAAGAAAATCCGCCGGGTGCGGGCACGCTGAAATTTTTCGGATCGTCTTCTTGCTCAGGCATAGATTAATACTAGCACCCGGCAGCGTGACTGCTTCGATCTCCTGGTCGCGCTGCTTCTTGCCGATTACGTCGCGGCTGAAGATCGAATAGACCGCCGGCACCACGAACAGCGTCATCACGGTGGCAGCAATCAGTCCGCCGATCACGGCGCGGCCCAGCGGCGCGTTCTGCTCGGCGCCGTCGCCGAGCGCCAGCGCCATCGGCAGCATCCCGAGAATCATCGCCAGCGCGGTCATCATGATCGGGCGCAAGCGGATGCGGCCGGCCTCGATCGCGGCGGCGAGCGGCTGTAGCCTTCCTCGCGCAGTTCGTTGGCGAAAGTGATCAGCAGGTTGCCGTTGGCGACGCCGACGCCGACCGCCATGATCGCGCCCATCAGCGATTCGACGTTGATGGTCGTGCCCGTCATCGCCAGCATCCAGAGCACGCCGGCCAGCGCGCCCGGCACCGCCATCATGATGATGAACGGATCGAGCCAGGACTGGAAGTTCGCGACCATCAGCAGGTAGACCAGCACGATCGCGAGGATCATGCCCTCGCCGAGGGTGCGTGAACGACTCGCGCATCGCCTGGCTCTGGCCGCGGATGACGACGTGGGTGCCGGCGGGCAACTTGCCGAGGTTGTCGATCTCGCGCTGCACGGCGGAGGCGACGCCGCCGAGGTCGCGGCCATGGACGCGCGCAATCGACGTCGATCACGCGCTGCACGGTGTAATGCGCGACCACCGCGGGATCCCATCGATGACTGACCGTGGCGACGTTGCCGAGCAACTGGGCCTGGGCCGCGCCGTCGACGGATGTGGTCGACGACCGTTGCCGTTGATTCCGGCGTTGGATTGGGGAGTGCTCAGCGGAATGTTCGACAGCGAGCGCGACGGAATCGATCAGGTGCTGCGGCGACTGCGCGATGACGCTGTAGTTGACGCCGTTTTTCGGGTCGAGCCAGAAGTTGGGCTGCAACAGCGACGCGCCGGAGAGCGTTCGCCAGCACGCTCGAGGTGACTTGCGTCTGGGTGATGCCGAGTTCGAGCGCCTTGTCGCGATCGACGTTGACCTTGAAGGTCGGATAGTCCTGCGGCTCGGCGATGCGCAGATCGGTGACGCCGGGAATCCGCCGCATGCGATCCTCCAGGCGCAGCGCGATGTCGTAGTCGGCCTGGAGATCGTTGCCGTTGATCTGCGCGTCGATCGCCGCGGGCAAGCCGAAATTCAGCACCTGGCTGACGATGTCGGCGGCCTGAAAATAGGCGGTGACGTTCGGGAAATCGCGTCGCGAGCAGGTCGCGAATCTTCTGCTGATAACCGGCGGTCGGCTGATGCTTGGGCTTAGCTGGATCAGCACGTCGGCATCCTGCGGCCCGATGCTGTCGGTCTGATAGAAGGCGAGATCGTAGGACAGCGGCAGGCCGATGTTGTCGCTGATGCTCTGGAGCTCGCCGGCGGGCACGACCGTGCGGATCGCGCGTTCGATCTGGTCGACGCACGTACTCGGTGTGCTCGATGCGGGTGCCGGTCGGCATGCGCACGTGCAAGCTCATCATGCCGGCATCGACGCTGGGAAAGAAATCCTCGCCGACCACCAGCAACAGCGCCGTCGAAGACAGAATAATGATCGCGACGCAGATCAGCGAGAAATTCGCGGCGCGCGATAAACTTGGCGAGCGCGCAGCGATAGCGCTCCTTGAGCGCTCGAAGCCGGCGTCGAAGCCGCGCACGAAGCGGCCCCATCTGCCGCTGCCGCAGGTTCTCCTCGTGGGTCGTCGGGCAGCAGATAGCGCGCCATCGTCGGGACCAGCGTGCGCGACAGCAGGTACGAGGTCAGCATCGCGAACACGACCGCCAGCGCGAGCGGAGTGAACAGGAACTTCGCGACGCCGGTCAGCAGCACGACCGGAAAAAACACGATGCAGATCGAAAGCGTGCCGACAAAGGTCGGGGTCGCGATCTGCGATGCGCCGTCGAGAATCGCGACCAGCAGCGGCTTGTGCATCGCGTGATTGCGATGGATGTTCTCGACTTCGACGGTGGCGTCATCGACCAGCATCCCGACCGCGAGCGCGATTCCGCCCAGCGTCATCATGTTGATGGTCTGGCCGGTCAGCTTAAGCCCGATGATCGCGGTCAGAATCGAGAGCGGAATCGAAGTGATGACGATCAGCATGCTGCGCGGCGAGCCGAGGAACAGCAGCACCATGAGCGCGACCAGCACCGCGGCGATGGCGGCCTCCCGCACCACGTCCCACAGCGCGGCGCGCACGAAGTGCGACTGGTCGAACGTCGAGCATCACGTTCAGGCCCTTGGGCGCGGTGGCGCGGATGTCGGGCAGTTTCGCTTTGACCGTCGTCGACCACCGTCAGCGTCGAAGCGGCGGCGTGCTTGATCACGATCAGGTAGGTGGCGTGCTGGCCGTTGACGCGCACCACGTTGGTCTGCGGCTGATGCGTGTCGGTGACGGGCGCGACGTCGCCGAGGTAAACCGGCGCGCCGTTGAGGTACCTTGATCGGCAGCTGGTTGAAGTCGGGAACTTTGTTCGGGACCGACATGTTGAGGTCGACGTTGTATTCGTAGTTGCCCATCTTGGCGGTGCCCGACGGGATGACGACGTTGGTGGCGCCGAGCGCATTGCCGACGTCGTAGGCGGAAAGCCCGTTGGCGTAGAGCGCGGTCGGATCGAGGTTGACCATCACCGCGCGCTGACGCCGCCCAACGGCGCGGGCGAAGAAAAGCCGGGGATGGTGAAGAGCTGGATGCGGATGAAGTTGAGGCCGTAGTCGAACAGCTTGTTGGTCGAGAGCGTGTCGCTGTAGACGTTGAGCTGCGCGACCGGCACGTTGCCGGCGTTGTAGGAAATGATCTGCGGCGGCTCGATGCCGCGCGGCAGATTGCTCAGAATCGACTCGGACACCGCGTTGATCTGCGCGATCGCGCCGCCGATGTCGCTGCCGGGATGGAAATAAACCTTGAGGATGCCGAGGCCGTTGATCGATTCGGATTCGATGTGCTCGATGCCGTTGACGGTGGTCGAGTAGGCGCGCTCGCAGATGAACACCATCCGCCGCTCCACGTCGAACGCGGACAGGCCCGGGATAATTCCAGACCACCAGCACGACCGGCAGATTGATCGCCGGGAAGATGTCGACGTTCATCAGGTTGAACGACAGGACGCCCGAGCACGAGCATCAGCAGCGCCATCACCGCTACGGAAAGCGGCCGGCGAAGCGCGAGACGGACAATCCACATAAGGTGCGTCGAAGACCGTGGTTAAATGGTTATCGCAGCGCCGAAAGGTTCAGCACAAGCAGCAAGTACATTTTTTAAAATTATTGGAGGGCGTCGGCCAAGGCAAGTTTGATCCGATGAACAAACGATTGCGCAGAGTCAGTGAAGCTCAGCTCGCGCGATTGTTCCCCTTCCCTCGAGGGAAGGGGTTAGGTTGCCAGGTGAGCAGCGGGCCGAGAGTTACGGCACCGGCGCGGCGCCCAGCAGCCCGGCGGCTTCGTCGTAGCCAAGCATCAGGTTCATGTTCTGGACGGCCTGGCCCGCACGCGCCTTTGCCGAGGTTGTCGATCGCGGTGATCACGCACAGGGTTTCGTGCGCCGATCGAGGACAAACGCCAGTTCGCAGAAATTCGTGGCGCGGACGTTGCGCAGCTCGGGCAGCTCGCCCGGCTTGAGCATTCGCACGAAGCGCGACTTGGCGAAGCTCGCCTCGAAGGCGGCGTGAACGTCCTCTCGGTGGTGCCGGCGCGCGGGCGCATGAAGATCGAGCTCAGCATGCCGCGCGTGATCGGCAGCAGATGCGGCACGAACAGCAGCGCGATGTCGCGGCCGAGCGCGGCGGCGATTTCCTGCTCCATCTCGGGCACGTGCCGATGGTTGCCGACCTTGTAGGCGCGGAAGTTTTCGTTGACCTCGGCGAACAAGCTGCTCGATCGACGCCGCGCGGCGCGCGCCGGTGGTGCCGGATTTGGCGTCGATGATGATCGACGACGGCTCGATCAGGTCGCGCCTGATGAGCGGCAGCAGCGCCGAGCAGCGCGCCGGTCGGGAAGCATCCGGGGTTGGCGACGAGGCGCGCCTCGCGCAGCTCGTGGCGATGGAATTCGCTGAGGCCATAGACCGCCTCCTTGAGCAGCTGCGGCGCCGGATGCTCGACGCCGTAGGTGGCGCGGAACTGCGCCGCATCTCTTGAAGCGAAAATCCGCCGACAGATCCACTACCTTGACGCCCGGCCTTGATCAGCTCGGTCAGTGTGCGCGGTGCCGACCGTCTCGGGCAGGCATGAGATGGCGACTTCGGCGCGGCCCTGCACCAGGTCGGGGCGCAATTCCTCGAACGGCGGCAGGTCGATACCGGCCATGTGGCGATAAACGTCGGCGACTTCGCGTCCAGCGTAATGCTCGGAGGTGAGCACGCTCAGCTCGACGAACGGATGGCTGGCGAGAATGCGGACGGCCTCGATACCCGAGTATCCGGAGGCGCCGACCACGGCCACCTTGACCTTATCGTTCGTAGCCAATTGTGGAACTCATTACTCCTTTGTGAATTGCGGCGGAATAAACTCAATTATCACGATTGCATCCGCCTATCCAGTTCGGATGCGGACACAAGCGGCCCGCCCCACTACTTCGCTCTCGAACTCGAAGACCATCTCGGTCGGCGGATGTTCAGGATCGGCGGCGAGCTTATCCAGGTAGATCTGCACCGGAGTGTCGTCGGGGCGCGTTTCGCCGAGCCGTTCGAGCTCCTGGCGCGCGGAAAATACGTTGCCCGCGCGAATCATCGTCAGCGCGTCGGCAAAATGGCGATAGAACGAGGGATCGACGCTGTCGTTCTCGCGCCCGGCTACGTGAACGATCGGCACGAACAGCTGCTTGCCCTTGACCTTCACCAGTCCAAGCTCGCGCCCGATGTAGCCGCCGCCGGCTTCGGTGTAGGTCTGGCGGCTGACGAGCAGATGCACCTTGAAATGGCGGGTCAGACCTTCCAGCCGCGAGGCGAAGTTGACGGTGTCGCCGATGACCGAGTAGTCGAAGCGGTTCTCGCCGCCGAGGTTGCCGACAACGACGTCGCCGGTCGAGATGCCGATGCCGATATCGAGGTCGGCGAAGCGCGGATCGTTTTTCTGCAGCACGTGGAGATTCTCGAGCATCTCGAGCGCGCAATCGATCGCGAGCCCGCGACGGATTTTCGAGATCGTTGGGCGCGCCCCAGAACGCCATGATGCCGTCGCCCATCAACTTGTCCACCACCCCGCCGGTCTTGAAGATCGACGTCGATCATCGAGGTCATGTAGGTGTTGAGCAGCGCGAGCAGGTCCTCGGGCTCGGTCTTCTCGGCGCGCTTGGTGAAGCTGACGATATCGGCGAACAGGATCGCGAGATGACGCTTCTCGCCGCCGAGCTTCAGACCCTCGGGCGAATCGAGCAGCGACGTGATGACGTCGGGATTCAGGTAATGCTCGAAGGCGGTGCGCAGGTAGCGCTTCTCGCGGCCTTCGGTGATGTACCGATAGCCGGCCAGGAACATGTAAATGAGCACCGCGGCTAACATCGGGAAGACGATCCCGATGACCAGGCCGTCGTGCATCAGCCGATACTGGGCGTACAAGTAGTAGCCGACCAGCAGGATCACGCCCAGCGCCGCCGACGCCATCGCCGACAGCCACGCGACCCCCAGCGCCATCGCGATGCCGATGAGCAGCGTGGCGACCAGCGCAATCTCCCGCGCCTCGATCGGCGCGCCGCAAGAAGTCGCCCTGCAACAGGTTGTCGATGGCGTTGGCGTGGATCTCGACGCGCGGCATGTCGGGATTGACCGGCGTCACGCCGCGATCGCCGAGCCCGTGAGCGGTCGCACCGACCAGCACGATCTTGCCGGCGAGTTTCTCCGGCGCAATCTTGTGATTGATGATGTCGGAGATGGAGTAGTACGGGAACGGCTGGGCGCCTCGGCGAAAATTCACCAGCATCCGGCCGTCGTCATCGACCGGTATCCTCACCCCCGCGACCGACACGCCCGTCACGCCGTCCGGGTCGAGTCCCAGCATCATCGTCGCGCCGTCGGCATACGCTTGCGTCATCGCGAGAAACAGCGGTGCGCAGTAGTGGCCGTCGAATTTGATGACCGTCATCTCGGTGCGGATTTCACCGTCCGCGTCCGCATCGACGTCGAAGAATCCGATCGAGTGGGCGGCCTCGTTTAGCAGTCGCGTCGGCGGCTCGTAGGCGCGCGCCTGGATCAAATCGTGCGGCTGGCCCGGCGCCTGTCGCACGATTCCGTAGGTCAGCGGGCCGGGCAGTCGAATCTGGTCGAGGAAGCCGGCGGTCTTGGCCACGCCGATATGGCCCACCAGATGGTGGGTCTGAAACGCGTAGCCAAGCACCGTCTGGCCCTGCGCTTTCATCGCTTCCGCGAACGCTTCGTCGTTGCTTGGACCCAGCACGTCGCGAATCGACTGCCCGGTAAGGCCAAGCTGCGCGAGTTTTTGACTGATGTGGCCGCGCGCAACGTCGCTCTTGTCGTCTTCACTGAAAATCGCATCGAAGCCGATCACTTTGACCTGGTAGTCGTTGAGCGCATCGACCAGCTGGCCCAGCACCACCCGCGGCCATGGCCATTGCCCTAGATGCGCGATACTGCGGTCGTCGATAGTGGCGATCACGATCATGCCGGTCGGACGGATGCGGCGCGATAGTATTGATCCGGAGGTCGTACGCGATCAGATCCATGCGCTCGAATGCGTCGTGGAAGCGGTCCTGTGCGACGAAGATGAAGCCCAGCAGCACGATCCCGAACAGGAACGTGCGCCACGAAAATCTGCGGTCGGATGTGACGCTTTTGCGCTCGCCATCGTCAGCGATTCGAGCTTAGCCCGCCGGTGCCGGCGCCGCTATTGTGCCGCCGCTGCGCCCGCAAGCCGCGCGATGCTTGCGATGCCTCCTGGGTGAAACGCGCGCCTACTCGAACCAGCTGAGCTGCTTGTACATGCTGATCTGCCCATACTGATGAGCGTTGCCGTAGCCGGCCTGCGCGCTCACGCCGAGCTGCCACGGCCGGTAGTAGAAGCCGAGATCGGGCCCGCCCTGCCCCTGCCGTTCGGTCAGGAAGCCGCCGAAGTACATCGCGCCGCCGATGCCGCCGAGGACCATGTACTTTTCGGTCGAGAGCAGGATCGCATTGCACGATCGATTTCGCTGCTGTCACGCCGTTCTGCCAATCATGAATCGAGCTGAAGGATCCGTTGATCGGATGCTTGCTGTGCAGAAACAGCCAACTCGAGAAATCGCCCTCGATTATGATGGCGTCGCTGTCGGCCACGTCGTGCCCGCCCGATACGTACAGATGCGTCCCCGGGAAGAGTGTGAAATCGGCGCCGCCCTGAAAGCGGCCGAAGTTGAGTCGCGGAAAACTGCCGCTGCCCGGCGCCAGCGGACTCTCGAAGCCGTTGCCGATCCAAAGTTGGTAGCCGGTCGCGCGTCCGAAAGCCACCGATGTACGGAGTGATGCTTTGCTCGACCTGCACGCCTTCCTGCAGCACGCCGTATTTGTCGCTGACAAGCCGCCGCCGAAGCATCGTCACCTGGAGGAGTCCGGGCTTTGCAGCGAAAGAATCCTGGATAGGTTTCGTCAAACCATTGCGCATGTGCGGCGGCGCGATCGCGAATACGCTGAGCGCGACCGCGAAGGCGACCGTGATGGCTAACGCGGGAAATTCGGTTCGTCGCCATGTCAGTCACCTCCTCCTCTAATGTCCGCCACCGGACGAAGTCGTCGTCATGTTCACGCATACCGGACATGCCGGCACCGGCGCCCCGCTCGATGACGGCGCCGCTCCTGTGAACTGCGCGCCGCCGGCGGTGGCGCTTTCCAGCGACACCGCGCCGGTCATCGCGAGCGGCCCGCAGTCGCTCGGAGGTTTGTCGCATGGCAGCGTCGCCTCGTAGCCCGCATGGACATCCTTGCCGACGTCGGGCGTCGCGACGGGCGCCAGGTTAACGGTCCCCTGATAGACCGGAGACATCAGTATATCGTTCGCATCCCTGGTAGCCGGGCCTGATTACGTTCTCGCTGTATGCAGTATCGAACTTCGTGCCTCGCACCGCTGCGACCGCGTTCGGAGTATGCACCTGGTAGTCGGCCGCAGCGCCGCCCGATGCAGCATTCACCAGCGATCGCATCACGCCTGAAAACAAACTGATGCGCGTCGAGGTGGCTCCGCCGCTAATTGTGAACTGATCGAGCGTGATGCTGCTGACGGGACCGAGGTCGAGCCGGCTCTGGTCGTTCAGTACGATGACGGCATGGCCATTGGGTCCGGTGATGATTCGATCGCCGACGTTCACGCCAACGCCCGGCCGCCGCCCCGATGGTCGCGCCACCGCTGCGTTGAATTTGCACTTGACCGTCGACGATCAGGAATGATCCTGCGGCGGTTTGCGCCAGCGCCGGCCCGGATACCAAAAGCAACAGCGCGCTGACGAACAACAACCCCGCGGCCACTCCGGCGCTATTATGTACTCGGTCTCGACGCATCTAATGGCGCTCCTTTAAAGCTGGCGCTTACCTTGTATTTGTCGGAGTCGGGACTTGTCAAATCGGCCCCGCTAAGTACTTGTAATTGCTAGACAAATTAAAGGGGGCGCGAGCACTGCTCACGCCCCTCTCGTTCAAATGGACATCGCCACGCGCCGCGCGCGCTGCCGCTTCATCGTCCTACCGCTTGGAGTATTGCGGCCGCTTGCGCGCCTTGTGACGGCCGTATTTCTTGCGCTCGACCTCGCGCGGATCGCGCGTCAGCATCCCGCCCTTGCGCAGCGTCGGCCGCAGCGTCTCGGTCGCTGCTGACCAGCGCGCGCGAGATTCCGTGACGCACAGCGTCGGCCTGCGCCGCGATTCCGCCGCCTTCGACGCTCATCAGCACATCGTACTGCCCCACGGTCTCGGTCGCCTCGAACGGCTCCAGGATCCGCATGCGCGACGTCGGGCGCGGAAAGTAATCCTCGAGCGTGCGCTCGTTAACAGTGATCGTGCCGGTGCCGGGGAGCATTCTGACGCGCGCCACCGCGGTCTTGCGCCGCCCCGTTGTCCAGATGATGTTTTTCTTTTCTGCCATGGAAAGTTCGTACCTTGGTTAGACTGCTCACAGCTTTTGGGCTTCTGCGCCGCATGCGGATGCTCGGCGCCGCGATAGACTTTGAGCTTGTTGAAAATCTGATGCCCGAGCCGATTCTTCGGCAGCATCCCCTTGCACCGCGATTTCGAGCAGCCGCTCGGGCTTCTCCTCGAGCATCTTGCCCGCCGTGGTCTTGCGGATTCCGCCCGGCCATGTCGGTGTGGCGGTAGTACACCTTGCCCGAGCAGTCTTCGATCCCGTCAGGCGAACCTTGGCGGCGTTGATGATAACGACGAAGTCGCCGGTATCCTGGTTGGGAGTGTAGTCGGGACGCGTCTTGCCGGTCAGCAGGCTCGCCGCGCGCGACGCCACGCGTCCCAGCGCTCGCTCGTTCGCATCGATCACGACCCATTGGCGGTCGCGCAGTCCACTCTCGCGCGAGATGCTGCGGGTTTGTTCGGTCAGCTTCAAGTTCGTGCCTCAGTGAAAAAGTTCAAATTTTGGCGGGGCCGATGGGATTTGAACCCACGACTTCCGACGTGACAGGCCGGCGTTCTAACCGGGCTGAACTACGACCCCGCCCGAACCATCTGTTGTTACATTTTCCAGCCGCCGTAGCAACAACGCTTGCCGCTTCCTGGCCTCTCCCTATCAGGGAGAGGCCGCGCGTCCCGCGCGGGTGAGGGTCAAAATTCCAAAATTCTGAATCTGAGAACTTCGCGCAAACATCAGCGCGAGGTCCGAAATGATCCCCTCCCCGGCGGCGATGCCCCACCAACCCGCGGCCGCGGCGAGACCGAAGGATCCTTAAGCAGCCTGCTAATCTCCTCAATCACATCATCCGTCGATGCAAGCGCCTCGTTGTCCCAAAAGCGAACGACACGATACCCGAGCCCTTCAAGATATTTGGTCCTCTGCTCGTCGCGATCGGTCGTATCCAGGTGCTGCGAACCGTCAAGTTCGACTACCAACGATTCCTTCGCCGCACAAAAGTCCGCGAAGAATGGCCCGATCGGAAATTGCCTTCGAAATTTGACGCCGTGCAATCGTCCGCCTTTGAGGCGATCCCAAAGTTTCTTTTCGGCGTCGGTCTGTGTACGTCGAAGGTCGCGCGCTCGATCGCGTCGAAGGTTGTCGTCGTTCTCGTCTGACACGAGTTCCTCGATTGTCGTTGACGAAGCTCCAGAATCAGGAATCTGGACCCTCACCCGCGCCGGAGGCGCGGCCTCTCCCTGATAGGGAGAGGCTATTTCGGACGGAACCCCCTATGCGACGCGACGCATCAACTCGAGGATGTCGTAGCCCGTGATCTCTCGGCTCTTGGCGGACCAGTCTCTCAGCTCAACGTCCGACACCATTCCGGCTTGCGCGCCCTTCGCCAGATCCATCAGGCCAATCTTGATCGTCGCCTCGTCGATCATCTCGCCCGACTTGGGATCGGCCATCGAGCCGCCGCCCTTCTCGTGGTACAGCTTGATCACTCGCCGCGCTTCTTCGACCTGATCGACGCTCGGCGTATAGCACGAGTTCGCGATCTCCGCCTGCTGCGGATGTATCACCCACGTGCCGTCCATCCCGAGGTTCGCGGCGCCGACGTTCTTCTCGCGCAAGCCCGCCTGCAATTCCTTGACGCGCTCCGGCGAGTCCGTGTTGCGCCACAAGCGCAGGTAGACGTTGTCAATCGCATGGAGGCCGGCCGCCTTCGCCGCGACCACGACTGCCTGCTTCGAGTAGTGGAAGTTCTGGTTCTGATTCTCGACGATCTCGCGGATGCCGAGATTCGCGGCGTAGTCCGCAATCCCGAACACCAGCCCGCACATCCGGTCCGACGCCGTGGCGATTTCGTATGCCTTGATCAGCGCGTGCGGTGTCTCGATCAGCGACTCGATCTGGATGCGGTACTTCCATCCGCCGCGCTTCTCGAGATCGTCGAGCAGCTTCGAGACCTCGCGAATCTCCTCGGGACCGCGCGTCTTCGGCAGCATGATGCCGTGGAAGCGATTCGGCGCGCCGAGCACGATCGCCTCCATGTCGCCCTTGAAAAACTTCGAATGGATATTGTTCGGCCGTACCGTCACGACCTTCTTGCCGAAGTCGAGCGTGTTGAGCGCCTCGACCATCACCTTGCGGCTCTTCTCGCCCTTGAACTCATATGGGCACGCGTCCTCGAAGTCCGCCATCACGTGATCGACCGGCGCCTTCACCGCGTCGGCGGCTGTGATGTGCAGCTTCATGTTGTGACCCGGGTAGGTCATCTCGGTGCGCGGAATTACGAAGCGTGTGCCTTTGTCCAATACGTACATTGAATTCTCCGATGAATTTGTCAGTCGGGCAGATAGTGCGTCTTGCGCTTGATCAGAACGGTGCGCTCGATTTCAACGACGACAGTACCGTCAGGCTTCTTGCCAATCAATTTGAACTTCACCAGTCCCGCGTCGGGCCGGTCGGCGTCGCACTTTTCGAGCACGGTGGACTCTGCGTAAATCGTGTCGCCGTGAAAAACGGGATTGGTATGCTTGCCGTTATCCATCTCGACTTCGGCGATCGCGTTCTCGCTGGTGTCCTCCGACGCGAGCCCGACTGTGAATGCCAGCACGACGCCGCCATACACCAGCAGCTTGCCGCCGACGTACGCTCCCGGATTCTTGTCGATCAAGTCCTGGTTGAAGTGCAGCTCGGCGGTGTTCATCACCAGCGAAGTGAAGTTGTGATTGTCGGCCTCGGTGATCGTGCGGCCGCGCTGATGGACCAGCGTGTCGCCGACCGTGAAATCCTCGAAGTAGCTGCCGTCGCTGGTGATGCTCACGTTCAGTTCTGCTCCATGATTCGGCGGCCGATGACCTCGTACTGAATCTCGCTGGTGCCCTCGAAGATCGACAGCACGCGCGCGTCGCGCCAGAAGCGCTGCGCCTCGAACTCCATCGAGTAGCCGTAGCCGCCATGCACCTGCATCGCCTCGCGCGTGACCCGTTCGGCCATCTCGGCGGCGAACACCTTGGCGAGGCCGGCCTCGTAGTCGCATCGCTTGCCGGTATCTTTTTCGGCAGCGGCGAAGTAGCAAAGCTGGCGCGCCGCTTCTATTTCAACCGCCATGTGCGCGAGCTTGTGCCGAATCACCTGAAAGTCGCCGATCGGCTGGCCGAACTGCTTGCGATCCTTCGCGTATTTGACCGCGCATTCGAACGCCGCTTGCGCGACGCCGACGCCGCGCGCCGCCGTCTGGATTCGCGCAGCTTCGTAACTCGCCATCAACTGGTAGAATCCGCGCCCTTCTTGTCCGCCGATAAGATTGTCCTTGGGCGCGAAGGCGTCGTCGAACTGCAGCGCGTAACTGCGCATCCCGTGGTAGCCGATCGTCGGAATCGGCGACCCGGTCAGCTGCGGCGGCATGAAGTCGTCGCCGGGCTTCTTCTCGAACAAGATCAGCGACAGGCCCTTGTGCTTCTTCGACATGTCGGGATCGGTGCGCGTCATGACGGTGAGCATGTGCGCGCGATTGGCGAACGTGCACCACATCTTCGATCCCTTGATCAGGTAGCCGTCGCCCTGCTTGACCGCGCGCGTCTTGAACGACGCCGTGTCGCTGCCCGAATCAGGTTCGGTGAATGCCGCCGCGGTGAGAATTTCACCGCGCGCGATCGGCGGCAGGAATTTCTTCTTCTGCTCGGGCGTGCCGTTGGCGCTGATTAAAGTGCCGGTGATGATATTGCGGGTCATCACGGACCCGACACTGAGCCATCCGCGCGACAACTCTTCGGTGACAATCGCCATCGAGATGTAGTCGAGCCCCATCCCGCCGTCTTCGGCCGGAAAGATCACGCCGAAGTAGCCGAGCTCGGCCATCTGCTTCAGGATGCGCTCGGGGATTTCCTTGTTCTGCCGATCGAGATCGTTGGCAATCGGCTTGACCTCGGCCTCGACAAACTCGCGGACCGATCGCCGGATAAATTCATGCTCAGGCGTAACTAGCGGCATCGTATGCTCCTACGCGGGCGGTGGATTGCGCTTGCGAATCAGGACCGGGCGCTCGTATTCGAGCACCTTTTCGCCGCGTTGGTTGTAACCGGTGGTGCGGAACTTCACGACGCCGCGATCGGGCCGCGAAGTGTCGCGCTTGGAGAGCACGAGCGACTCCGACGTGATCGTGTCGCCGGGATAAACCGTCTCGTGCCATTTCATTTTCTCGTAGCCGAGATGCGCGATCGCACGCTCGCTCAGGTCCTCGACCGACAGCCCAAAGACCACGTTCATCACCAGCATGTGATTGACGACGACGTTCTTGTAGCCGAGCGACTGCGCATACTCGCGATTAAAGTAGCTCGGGTTGAAGTTCATCGTGACGCTGGAGAAAAAGCTGTTGTCGCCCTCGGTGATCGTGCGACCCCAATGATGTTTGAAAAGATGGCCTACCTCGAAGTCCTCGAAGTAGTGGCCACGCTCGATTTTGCGCACCGCCATATTGGTCAGGCTGCCTTGCTTCCTATGATCGTAGAATAACGAAAAGTCCTGAGGCCGAGTCCGTTTTTTATGGAATTAAGGCGAGCGCGTCAACCGACGGAGGACGAGCGGAGCTGGAACGAACGAATTTAAATGAAACCCGCCTGGGTTTCATACTTCCTTGGGCAGGGGTGACTCCTGCACCCAGTGACAAGAGAAGAGGCGGGACTTCGTCCCTGTTAGAACTTTTTTCGGGGCATCACCGTCGAGATTCGGCAATCTTGTCATCCTGAGGGAGCGAGCGGCGCGAGCGGAAGGAAGGATCTCGGACAGCTTCGCGCCATGCGAAGCCGGTTCCGGTTCTTTTCTGCGTCGCCCGCCTCCGAGCGGGCCGCCACATTAAGATTGAAGGCGCGGTTCGGCGCCACGCGGCTCAGTTGCCCGCGACTTGCGGGCTTGCGACGCTCTTGCCGGCCTTCAAGCGCGGATCGTCCTTTTCGACGCAGGCGTACGGCAGCGCGTCCCACTCATGGCCGATCAATGAATCGGAGTCCGGCGCGGTCCAGGACATGTAGCCCTTCTGGTCCCAGCACGCGGAGGTCTTGATTGAGTCCGGGTCGCCGGCCTTTGCCTTCTTCCGCACCTCTTCTCGCGAGAGCTGGTATCGTCCCTTTATTTCCGCGACCTGGAATGGAGTGCCCTGGCAGGCGTCCTGGTCCCAGAATGTTCCGACGGTCTTCCACTGACTCAGCGGTGTCGCGTCATCGACCGTGTACTTGGGGCATCCGTTGCCGGCAATCATGACACGACTTGGCGGAAGAATCCGCTCCCACGTCGGGTCCGCGGCGCACGACGACAACGCAGCGGCCATCGCAAGCGAGGCTACGATTTTCCACTTCATGTATAAATTTCTAACAAAAAGTACTTGACGAGAAAAGTTGCGATCTCACCATGGGCAGGAAGACTCCTGCACCAGCGGCGGTTTCCTAGGAAATCTTGAGGCGGCTGAAGAGCGGGAATTTCGCGACGTCCGCGATGAACGCTAACGCGACCGCTGCCGCCAGCGTGCAGACCACGACGACGAGCGGTAACGACGTCATCACGATTCCACGCGTGGCCAGTGTCGACGCGATCAGGACATCGGCTATCGACGACAACACCAGCCATCGGCTTGGCGCGCACCACGACCACATCCGCTGCCGTTCGCGCAGCGCGTAGAGCGTGGCCTGATTCCCGTACACGATCGCGAGAAAAGCCAGAGTTTGCAGCGCCTCGATTCCTAGTCCAAGCCGGAATTTGCCGACGGTCAATACCAGTGTGCAGAAGATCAACTCGCAGAGGCCCATGAACACTCCAGCGATCGTCAACCTGCCGATTCGCCAACTATTGGGCCTCGGGGATGGAGTTACGTTGTCGGTCGTCAGCGACATCCCAAGAAAGTCGCCGGTGAGCATGATGAGGACCATAAGCATCGGCGTCAGGATCGCGTGCCCGGTCATCGCCAGGCCCACGGCGAGGAACAGCACCTGCACGGTTTTCTTGGTAACCGAGTTCAGCGTGTAGGTCAGGATGCGCTGAAAGGTCATGCGGCCTTCCTTGAGCGAGGCGACGATGCCACCGAGTCCGGGTTCGGTCAGCACGATACCGGCCGCCGACTTGGCGACGTCGGTCGCCGTCGATACCGCGATGCCCATCTGGGCCTGTCGCAGTGCGGGCGCGTCGTTGGCGCCGTCGCCGCACATCGCGACATTGTGGCCACCCTTCTGGAATGCTTTCACAAGCTTGTACTTGTCCTCCGGCAGGACGCCGGCAAAGACCGCAAATTGCTCGGGCTTAACTGCGTCGCCAATCGGCCCCGGCGGACACACTGCGCCGTCCAGGCCGACTGCACGCGCCACGATTGCTGCGGTGGCAGGAGCGTCGCCGGTCACCATCACGGTGCGGACGCCCAGCGCACGCATCTCGGTCACCATCGCGGCAGAATCACTGCGCGGCGGATCGCTGAGCGCGATCAGTCCCGCTATGCGCATCGCGGCCGCGGTGCCGGTCGCGACTGCGAGCAGCCTGAAACCCTTCGCCTCCAGGTCTTTTGCCGCCGTTGACAATTCTGGCATTGGTGCGAGGCCGCCGATCACCGAAGCGTAAGCGCCCTTCACGATTTTTATTGTGGCGCCGCTTGTATCCATGGCGGTCGCCTCTGACGTCTTCTTCGCGGGATCGAAGGGGACGAACTTGATCAGTTTCGGCAGCTTGGCGCCCTTGCTCGAAGCAGCGGCGCGAATCGCCCCATCGACCGGGTCCTGGCCGCCATCCGCACTTGCGATCGCCGCTAGTCCGATCAAGCCAGCCTCGTCGAAGCCCGGCGCGGGATGGATTGCGGTCACCTTCAATTCGTTGCGCGTCAGCGTGCCGGTCTTGTCGGCGCACAAGACATCGATATTCGCCGCTTCATCGACGGCCGAGAGCCGCGTCGGCAGCACGCCGACCCGTGCCAGCGCACGGGCGCCCAGCGCAGCCGCCAGCGTGAACGTCGCAGGGAGGGCCACCGGGATGGATGCGAGAACCGCGGTCAGTACCATCGGGACGATTTCAGCCAGCGGCATCGCGAGCCGGTAGGCATACGCCACCAGCATCACGATGACGACGCCGTTGAACATCGCGAGATTGCGCACGACGCGGAGAACCGCCTTCTGCTCCGTGCTCGTGACGTGAGCCGTGCGGACCAGCTCGGCGGTGCGTCCAAACTTGGTGCGTGTTCCGGTCGCCGTGACTTCCGCGACCGCCTCGCCGCGGCGCACCAGAGCGCCGGCGTAGGTCTGTACGCCCGGGCCGCCTTCGATTGGTATCGACTCGCCGGTGAGCATGGATTGATCGAGCAAGACCGCGCCCTCGACGATGCGCACGTCGGCCGCGACCACGGCGCCGAGAGACAGCTTCACGATATCGCCGGGCACCAGATCGACTGCTGGGAGGGTCTTCCATACGCCGTCGCGGCGGACCGACGCGTTCAGCGCGAGCCGCGATTTCAACGCGGCGAGAGTTGCCTGCGCGCGCGACTCCTGGAAAAACCCGAGCGCGGCGTTGAACACCAGCAGCACCATGATGACCGCTGCCTCGACGTATTTGCCGAGCGCCACTTCGAGCACGATCGCCGCCTCGAGCATCAGCGGAACCGGCGTCCAGAATTTGCTCAACGCCGAACGCAGCGGATGCGCCGACGTATCGGGCATCGCGTTGGCGCCAAGTTTCTTCAGCCGGATGCCGGCCTCGTCGCTCGTGAGGCCCTTGGGCGAGAGATCGGCTCCGTTGCCGACCGATTCATCGGCTAAACCGTTTTGAGCGGCCGGCGCAGCCGCAGGTTTGGGCTCGGCGGCAGGAAGTGGATTCAAGAGTGGATTGGACATGCCTTCGCCACATCAAAAAAAAGGCACGCGTTGGCTTCACCATGAGGGCATGTGGCCAAGCGTGCCCGGCTCAAAAACGGTAGCGGAGCCGACAATCATTTGTACTGGTTGCATGCGAGCAATGCCAAGGGATGCGAGTTACGCGAAGAACGGTTCGGAGCGTTTTATCCCCTGATCAAGCGAGAATCCGGCGCCGTTTCCTGGCGCCTGAAACGTTAGTATTGTCAAACTCGCGGCAAACAGGTACCTAATTCCGGCGCGCAATGCCGCAGTATCAAACTAGGACTGGAGCCAACCGAGACCGTCGCTCGCCGCAGAGCATCGCGCCGGTGGTAACCATTTAGATGAGTCAAAAGGAAATCTACGAAATCGGGCAAGTGCCCCCAATCGGGCACGTGCCGAAACACATGTACGCGCAGGTGATTCGGGCCGACCGCTTCGGCGACCCGATGCATGCGTTCAAGGTCGAGAAGATCGCGGTGCCGGAAATCAAGCCCGACGAGGTGCTGGTCTACGTGATGGCGGCGGGCGTCAATTTCAACAACGTGTGGGCGGCGCTCGGATCGCCGGTCGACGTGATCGGTGCGCGCCAGAAAGCGAAATACGATCATTCGGATTTTCATATCGGCGGCAGCGACGCGTCGGGAATCGTCTACGCGACCGGGCATGACGTGCATAACGTCAAGGTCGGCGACCGCGTCGTGATTCATTGCGGCGTATGGGATCGCCACTCGGCCGCCGTCCGCAACGGTGACGATCCGATGTACGATCCGACCTTCAAAATCTGGGGCTATGAAACCAACTGGGGCAGCTTCGCGCAGTTCGCTCGCGTGCAGGCGCATCAGTGCATGCCCAAGGCGTCGCACCTGACGTGGGAAGAAGCCGCCGGCCCGACGCTGGTCGGCGCGACCGCGTACCGGATGCTGATGGGATGGGCGCCGCACGTGGTGCGTCGCGGCGACGTCGTGTTGATTTGGGGCGCGTCGGGCGGCCTCGGATGCATGGCGATTCAGATCGTCAAGGCCGAGGGCGGAATTCCGGTGGGCATCGTCGGCGACGATCGCAAGATCGATTTCTGCATGAAGCTCGGCGCCAAGGGCTGCATCAACCGGAAGAAATATCTGCACTGGGGCATGATGCCGCACTGGAAGGAGACCGCGTCGTACAACAAGTGGGCCGCGGAATGCCGCGCCTTCGGCAAAGCGATCTGGGACATCGTCGGCGAGCGCAAGAATCCGCGCATCGTGTTCGAGCATCCCGGCGAAGACACTATTCCGACGTCGGTCTTTGTATGCGACACGGGCGGGATGGTCGTAATCTGCGCGGGCACCACCGGCTACAACGCCGTCGCGGACCTGCGCTACCTGTGGATGCGTCAGAAGCGCTTGCAGGGATCGCACTTCGCCAACGACGAGCAGGCCTACGCGTTCAATCAGCTCGTGCTCGACGGCAAGATCGATCCGTGCCTCGCCAAGACTTTCAAGTTCGAAGAGATTCCGGAATGCCACCAGGCGATGCATGAAAATCGCGCGCCTGAGGGCAAGATGGTCGCTCTCGTCGGCGCGCCGAAGGCCGGCCTGAAAGACTTACCTCTCTAGCGGACCTCGTCGCGACCCGCTCCGGCTTTCTTCCCCTCTCCCAGCCCAGGAATGCGCGAAACCCACGGCGGGTTTCACATTTTGACTAGTGATTTGTTCCTTCGCTTCTCCACGTTTGACAGTTTTTCTTGATCGCGCTATGAGCTTCAGTTCAGAATATGAATCCTCATTCAGTATGGAGATAGATGAGCGTTCAGGAGCGGCATCGGCGGGAGCGGCATGCGCGGGGACAGGCGATCCTGTGCGCGGCGGCGAAGGTTTTCGCCAAGCATGGGCTCGAAGGCGCGACTATCGAGATGGTTGCGCGCGAGGCTGAAGTCGCCGTCGGGACGATCTACCTCTACTACTCTTCGCGCGACGATCTGTACCTCAATCTTGTCGCCGATCGCGCTATCCAGTTGCGCGCGCGATACCTTGAGATTTTTGCGCGGCGGCTCGACCCGCTCGACGAGCTGACGGCGATCGCGAGCGCATACCTGGACTATCTGCGCGAGTCGCGCGAACTTTTTTTGTCGCAGCATTCGGTGGTCTACGCGCAGCTGCATAAGCGGCTCAAGCGGCAGTCCGAGCTGCGGAATTTTCAGCGTGTGATGGATTTGAGCCACGAAATTTTCGGGCTGTGGGAAGGGACTATCAGGCGCGCGTTCGAAGGCGGCGTGATCGCGAACTCGATGGGACCGAAGAAGACTGCGGCGGTCGTATGGGCGAGCATGAACGGCGCGTTCATGCTGATGGGCGACGGGAATTTCTTCCGCGACGTCACCGGGCTGAATCCGGAGCATTTTCTCGATGAGGCGCTGGAGTCGCATCTGGCGGCTTCGCAGTTGAGTGTGCGACGGAAGAAAAGCGGGGGCAGAATCTTGAATCGCGCGCGAAGAACGCGCGCTGGAATCGGACCCTCACCTTCATCCTCTCCCTTACAGGGAGAGGGGAAGAGGCGGATTAGCAGGGAGACGAATTTAGAAGTGGTCGGCGTCCATCCGTCCGCCTGATCGCGACGGGCATCGGACGACAACGAGCGCAAAGGAGAAAGAGTTATGAAATTTACCTGGTTCCATCTGATGCCCTATCGGTTCCTGCCCGAGGATTTCAAGGATAAGTACCGGAGCGTGTGGGTCGATATCCCGCGCGACCTGTACGATCCGAAGCTGGGGCATCGGCTGTACAACGACTACCTCGATCAGCTCGAGTATGCGGACTCGATGGGCTTCGACGGGCTCGGCGTCAACGAGCATCATCAGAATGCGTACGGGCTGATGCCGTCGCCGAATATCATGGCGGCCGCGCTCACGCGGCGCACGCGCAACGCCAACCTGGTCGTGCTCGGCAACTCGATCGCGCTGTACAATCCGCCGATTCGCGTCGCCGAGGAATTCGCGATGCTCGACGTAATCTCGGGCGGGCGGCTGATCGCGGGCTTCCCGGTCGGCACCTCGATGGACACCAACTTCTGTTACGGCGAAGTTCCGGCGACGATTCGCGAGAAGTATTACGAGGCGCACGACCTGATCATCAAGGCATGGAAGGCCAAGGACGTGTTCTCGTTCAACGGCAAATACACCAAGCTGCGTTACGTGAACCTGTGGCCAAAGCCGCTCCAGCAGCCGCATCCGCCGATTTGGGTTCCCGGCGGCGGATCGGTCGAGACCTACGACTTCTGCGCCGATCACGATTACCAGTACAGCTTCCTTTCGTACTTCGGATATATCGCGGGCAAGAAAGTCGCCGATGGCTACTGGGACGTGATGGCGAAGAAAAAGCAAGGAGCTGAATCCCTACAGCCTCGGCTTCGCGCAGGTCGTCGCCGTGTCGGAGACCGACGAGCAGGCGGAGAAGGATTACGCCCCGCACATGGACTACTTCTACAACCGATGCCTGCACGTCTATAACGGCTTCGCCGACGCGCCGGGCTACCGGACGGTGAAGACGATCAAGGCGGGCATGCTCGGCCAGGTCGGAGACCAGGCGGCGATGCGGCGCGAGGGCCTCAAGTGGAAGGACTTCGTCGAACAGGGCTACGTGATCGCGGGATCGCCGAAGACGGTGCGCGAGCGTTTGCGCGAGGCGATGAAGTCGCTCAACTGCGGGCATCTGATGATCCTGCAGCAACTCGGATCGATGCCGCCGGAGCTGGTGCGCAAGAGCACGACGCTGTTCGCGACCGAAGTCATGCCGCACATGCGCGACCTGTGGACTGGTTTCGAGGATCGATGGTCGCCCAAGCGTGACCTGCCGGCGGCGGATTTCGCGATGCCGGGTCCGGTCTACTTCGAGAAGCGCGAAACCAACGGCACGGTGCGTGCGTCCGCGTCGGCCTCGGCGGAGGTGCGGAGCGCGAAATGAATACGACTCAGACACTTCTCAACGGAAAATTTTCGCTTGAGATGCAGACCTATGGGAGCAGCGGCGAGCCGCTGCTGTTCATGCATGGCGCGGGCGGCCTGATGCCGGTCGAGCCGTTCCTCGAGGATCTCGGCAAAACGTTCAAGGTCTATGCGCCGCAGTTCCCCGGCTACGCCGAATCGACCGGCAACGAGTACATAGATGATATCGGCGACGCGGTGCTGTTCTATCACGAGCTGATGGACGAACTCGGGATCCCGACCGCGAATATCGTGGGCCATTCGATGGGCGGGATGCTCGCGGCGGAAGTCGCGGCGTTTGACGTGCATCGCGCAAAGAAGCTCGTGCTGATCGCGCCGGCCGGGTTCTGGATCGACGAAGTGCCGATTCCCGATCTGTTCGCGGCGCAGCTGACGGAGATCGCGCCGCTGTTGTTCCACGATCCCAACTCGCCGGCGGCGCAAATGCTGACGGCGATACCGACGGACTTCAAAGCGCTCGAAACGATGTACGTCGAGCGCGTGAAGCGGTTTGCGACGGCGAGCAAATTCCTGTGGCCGATTCCCGACCGCGGACTCAAGAAGCGCGCCTATCGCATCCAGGCGCCGACGCTGTTGCTCTGGGGCGACGACGACAAGCTGATCCCGCCGGCGTATGCGAAGGAATTCACGAGCCGGATCAAGAACTGCAAGCTCGAGCTGATCAAGAATGCGGGTCACATGGTGATGTACGAGCAGCAGGAAGCGCTAGTCGGCGCGATTAAGAAGTTTTTGAAGGGGTAAACTCTCCCCCTCACCCCTCTCCCTTCGGGCGAGGGGAACAGAGTTAGGAAAAGAGACGACGGCCGGAGCATCGATGCTCCGGCCGTTTTGTTTTTCGTGGCTTGAATCTTGGTGCGCGCGCCGCTAGGTTCCCGCGCATGGCAAATGAAAAAGCTTCGCGTGGATGGTTCCTCACTGTGATAACAGTGCTGTTCGTCTTGCTCGCGCTGTCGGATTTCACCAAGGCGCTTCAATTCGCCGGCGATCCGTCGCATGGCGGGCTGGTGGTACTTGGTCACAAGTTCCACGGCGTCGGGCACAACCTGATACTCGGGCCGATTTTCGGCATGGTGCTTCTCACGTACGCCTTCGGCATCTGGAACCTGCGAGCGTGGGTATTGCCGCTCTCGATCGTCTACGCGTTCTACGTGCCGGCGAATATGGTGCTGTTCTGGTCGTTGCATCAACTGACGCCTCCGACGCATCGCTTCATAGTGATGTATTTGTTCCTTTCGCTGACTGGTTCGGTCGGCACCGCGATCTATCTTTCGTACCATCGCGAACGCCTGAGCTGACGTCGGCCAGCGTGGAGATTTTCCAGGTTGACGCGAATCTGGATCGGTTTTAAATTGCGACCATCATGAAAATCTACGATTTTGCTTTCGCTCCCAATCCTCGACGGCTGAGAATTTTCGTAGCCGAAAAGGGACTCAAGATCCCGACTGAGCAGGTCGACATTTTCGCCGGCCAGAACCGCACGCCCGAGATGCTCACGAAGAATCCTGCCGGCGGCCTGCCCGTGATCGAACTCGACGACGGTACGCATCTGGCCGAGTCGGTCGCAATCTGCCGCTACCTCGAAAGTTTGCATCCGGAACCCAACCTGATGGGCAAGGACAGCCGTGAGCAGGCTGAGATCGAGATGTGGAATCGGCGAGTCGAATTGGGCTTGTTCGCCGCAGCAGGCCGCGCGTTCCAGCATACGAACGAGCTGTTCAAGGCGCGCCTCAAACAGTTTCCGGAATATGGCGAGACGCAGCGCGAGGCCGTGAAGCAGCAGCTGCAATGGCTCGACGCGCAGAGCGGCAGCAAACCGTTCATCGCCGGCGATCGCTTCACGATTGCGGATATCACCGCCGAGGTCGCGGTCGATTTCGCGGCACAGATGGCGGGCGTGCAGATCGATCCGGCGCTCAAGAATCTCGCGCGATGGCATCAGGCGGTGTCGAGCAGTCCTAGCGCGAAAGCGTGACGGCCTCAGCAACCTCACCCCTAAGCCCTCCCCATAGTGGGAAGGGAACGAAATTGAAAAGAGTCCGCGCGGTTGACGGGGGCGCGCACAGTTTTAAATTGCAACCAATATGAAACTATACGAATTCACTGGAGCTCCGAATCCACGCCGCGTGCGCGTCTTCCTCGCGGAAAAAGGCATCAACGACGTTCCCTCGTGCAGGTCAATATCGCGACTGGCGACAATCGCAAGCCCGAATTCCTGAAAATCAATCCGATGGGCGGGCTGCCGGTGCTCGAACTCGACGACGGCACGTATATCGCCGAGTCGGTCGCGATTTGCCGCTACTTCGAGACTATCAAGCCTGAGCCGCCGCTGATGGGCGTCGATGCCAAGGACAAGGCGGTCGTCGAGATGTGGAATCGGCGGATGGAGTTCGAGATCCTGTCGATGACGGCGGGCGCGTTCCGCAACACCAGCGATTTCTTCAAGGGCCGGATTCCGCAGGTTAGGGAATACGGCGAGATTGCCAAGAACGCCGCGCTCAAGCGCCTGGAATGGCTCGACACGGTGCTGGCCGATCGCGAATTCATCGCGGGCCCGCGCTACACGATTGCGGATATCACCGCGCTGATCGGAATCGATTTCGGGCGCACGACCGGGATCAAGATCCAGGAGAATCAGAAGAACCTCGCGCGGTGGCATCAGGCGGTATCGAGTCGGCCTAGCGCAAAGGCGTAGGAATGCCGCGCATCGCGGTTGATGGCAAGGAACTCTAACCCCTAGACCGGCGTTCCCGCGCGGGAAGCGGGACCGCCTCATTTATTTAGCGCGTTGCGGACGAAGGCCGTTACGGGGGCGGATAGATCGGCGTGTACATCTGGTACAGCATCAGGTAGACGATCACGCCCGTTACCGACACGTACATCCATAGCGGCCAGGTCCATCGCGCGATTCGGCGATGGCGTACGAAGTTGCCGCTTGAGCGCGAACACAGATCGTCGTGATCGCGAGCGGCACGATCACGCCGGCCAGGATTACGTGCGGAATCAGAATCGAGAAGTACAGCGAACGGACCCATCCCTGGCCGCTGAAGCGCACGTTGCCGACGTTGTAGTGATAGATCAGGTACGACGTCAGGAAGACGGCCGAAAATCCCACCGCGCTGAGCATGCATGCGCGATGCGCGCGCACCCATCCGTTCTTGATGAAGATGAATCCCGCCAGCAGCAGGACGGTGGCGCATCCGTTGAGGAACGCGTTGAGCGGCGCGAGCGAATGATAAGCATCCAATCAGGTGCCATGCGCCACGGCTACGGCGTTTGCATCGGCGGCGGCGCGACCGGATTCGCGCCCATCTCGGCCGGATTCGTCACCGGGCGCGGATGATCGAAGCGGTCCACATCCGCGTCGTGAGATCGGGCAGCAGCATGAAGCACAGGAACGTGACGAGGATCACCGGGATGATCGCGATGATCGCGAGCGCCCTTTTCTCCATCGCCAGATGCATGAAGTACATCGCGACCAGCACCGCTTTCGCCCACGCCAGCGCGATCAGCAGGCCGACCTTGGCGACTTGCGGCAGTCCCATCGCGTACACGCCCAGCTCGACCGCGGTCAGCATCGACAGGTAGATGAAAACCGCAATGTAGTTCGGCCCGCTATGTTCGGCTTCGTGTCCTGAAATCGCAGCTTGCGTCGTCATGGATTGAATCTCATCTCCCGCCCGTTGGTCGTTGGAAAGCTGCGTTCCCTTAAATCAGATAGATGAACGTGAAGATCAGGATCCAGACCAGGTCGACGAAGTGCCAGTACAGTCCCGCGACCTCGACCAGGTTCGCCTTCGCCTGCGTCAGCTTGCCGGTCATGCCGCGAATCAGCAGCACGCTGTTGTAGACGACGCCGCCGAAAACGTGACAGCCGTGGAAGCCGGTCAGGATGAAGAACGTCGCGTCGAACAGGTCGACCTTGATCGACATCCCCTTTTCGCCGAGCAGGTGATGCCACTCGAACGCCTGCATCCCGAGGAACAGGAGGCCGCCGAGAACGGTCAGCGCCATGAAGTTGCGATAGCGCGCCATCCTGCCGGTCTGGATCGAGCCGAGCGCCTCGACCATCGTGACGCTCGAGCAGATCAGGATGAAGGTCATGATGGCGGTGGTGGTGATGCCGAGAAAGGCCGCGGGCGACGGCCAGTTGGGATTGTCGATGCGCAGCGCGCCGTACGCGGCGATGGCGGCGCCGAAGGTCATCGCGTCGCCGGCCAGGAACGACCACATCCCGAGCTTGCCGAGATTTCCGGGCGTAAGCGACGGTTCCAGCTGATCGCCGGCACCGCGCCGTGTTCGTGGGTATCTACTGCAGCGGCCTCGCTCATCGCGACCATCCTCTTTGGGGCAAATAGCTATAGTCAGTGTTCATTTGAAATGACTACTTAGTGCTAATCAGCGCTTTCGATCGTCGGCGGATTCGATCCTGACGCTGCGACCGCCGATAGACGAAGTAAGTAATCCCGCCGATCGCGGCGAACGAGACGTATGGCGACGCCATCATGAACAACACGCTGGTCCTTGTACGCGTGGAACGCGTGGATCGCCGTCCGACAGCCCGCAGGTCGCGCACGCGTTTGCGAGCCGCGGCGCGAGCCGCGACAATCGCGCCAGCGATCGTCATCGCCGCAGCTTTGAGCTTTGTACTTTTCATCATCACGTTCATCCACACACGCCAAACTACATCAGATATACCAGCCCGAACAGGACCGGCCAGACCGCGCAGACGAAATACCAGTACACGGCGCACAACTCAATCGCGTGGGCATTGCGCGCGTTGTACCTGCCGCCATCGCAAACCACACGACGCAGGCCAGCCAGATGACGCCGGCAGTCACGTGCGCGCCGTGGCATCCGATCAGCATATAGAAGGTGCCGCCGTATGCGCCGCTGGAAAGCTTGAGGCCGTGCGCGACCAGCCGCACCCATTCGCTGCCCTGCACTGCGAGAAACGTCACCCCCAGCGCGAGCGTCGCGAGCAGATAGCGTCGGGTCAGGCGTTGGCGGCTGCGATGCACCGCGCGCAGCGCGAGCGTCATCGTAACCGCGCTCGACAGCAGCACGAAAGTGTTCACCCAGGTGACGGCGATCGGCAGGCGCGGCAAAGCCGGCGGCGGCCAGAACGCAGCCTGCAGGCGAAAGATCAGGAACGATCCGATAAGGCCGCTGAACAGCATCATCTCGGACGCGATCAGCATCATGATCGCGAGCATCCCGCTGCTGATGAAGGGACGCTCGCGCTGATCGCCGCCGGCGCCCGAGTCGGACGAGCGGCCGCGGCGAGCCGGCGCCACGAATGGGCGAACTTTCGCGGTCGATGCTGTCACGCTGAACGCCATGTCAATGATGCTTCACTATAATCGTCACGACTGAGATCGTTACCAGAAAGACCATCACGCCGATTAGTATCTTCAGCGTCTGCCAGATTTCTTCCTTGCGCTCTTCGCGCGTCACCAGCGTAGGCATTCCAATACTCACACGCGATCCAGCACGAGTACTAACAACACGATCGGCAAATAGACCAACGATGCGAGCAGCAACCGGCGCGCCGCCTTCGAGTTCCCGGGCGCGCGAACCATCGCAACGCCAAATGCCAGCATCCAGACGGCCAAGCGCCGACGCGACTACCACGTACAACATTCCGGCGAAGCCGAGCATCGTCGGGATGATTGCCACGGCGATAAGTCCGAGGCTTCCCGCGATGACGATTGGATTCAGGCGTTGCCGCCGCGCGCATTGTCGTGCGGGCAGCAGGTGGATGCCGGCGCGTTCGTAGTCGGTGCGATAAAGCCGCGCGACCGCCATCGTATGCGGCAACTGCCACAGGAACATGATCGCGAACAGCATGATCGGCTCCCAGCCGAGTGCGCCGCGCGCCGCGGCCCATCCCGCGACGGGCGGCAGCGCGCCGGGAATCGCGCCGACGATGTTGCACATCCAGGTGCAACGCTTCAGCGGCGTGTAGACGGCGAGATAAATGATCGTGATCGTGGCGGTGACCGCGGTGCAGAGCAGGTTCGTCGCGAGCATCAGGTACACGAGGCCGCGCGACGTCGCGATAACGCCGAAGGTCAGCGCTTCGGCCGGGCGCATGCGCAGGTCGGGCAGCGGGCGATGACGCGTGCGATCCATGATCGCGTCGATGTCGCGCTCGACGTACTCGATTGAGCGCGAGCGTGCCGCCCGCGGCCAGCGCAGTGCCGGCCAGCAGATTCAGCGCGAGCGTCAGGTCGAAGCCCGTGCGTCCGCCGAGATAGAAACCGGCGAGCGTCGTGACCAGCACCATCAGCACGACGCGCGGCTTGGTGAGTTCGAAATAGTCGCTCACGCGGCCGCGGGGCAGCGTCGAGCGCGGATTCGGCGATCGCGGCTTTGGCGTTCATGCGGTCACCTGCCGTTCGACGACGCGCGAATTCGCGTGCGACTCGATCGCATGCGCGCGATTCGGCACGCCGAGAATTGATATGCGCGAAGCGTCAGCGTGAGGCTGGTCGCCAGCACCGCGGCGCCGACCGCGACGTGGCTGGTGGTCGGAATCACCGCGCGACCGCTCCAGATCGTAATCGCGCCGAGACAAATTTGAACGTACGAGCAGCAGGAACAGCCCGAGTGCCGGACGACGAAGCGCGGCGACCTCGCGATGAGTCCGCAACACTCGCGCGACCGTCCACAAGACCATCGCGGTGACGACGACCGCGCCGCATCGATGCGCAAAATTAACTGCGATGAACTCATTCCAGTACGGCGGCACGACGTAGCCGAACGAAAGCGGGAAATCGGGGATCGCCAGCCCCGCGCTCATGTGCCGCATCAGCGCGCCGACGAGGATTTGCATATAGATGATGGCGGTGGTCGCGGCGGCCAGCGGCGGCAGCGGGATTCGCGCGGGCGGCTCGTCGACATGCGGCGTCGTCTCCCAGTCGGATTGGTGAAAATCGCGATCGATACCATCAGGCAGAACAACGCTTGCGCGGTCGCGGCATGCGTAACCGCAATTGCCAGCGGCAGATCAGAACAGCACCGTGATTCCGCCGAGGACGGCCTGCACGATGATCAATCCGAATGCGAGCATCACGAGCCTGCGGACCCATCGCCGCGGCTCGCGCGCCACGCCCACGCCATCAGCACGAGCGTCAGGATGACGACGGTGCCCGCGGCAACGCGATGGCCAAATTCGAAACGGATGCCGCCCTGCCACGCCGGAATCAGTTTGCCGAACGCCAGCGGCCAGTCCGGCACCGCGAGCGCCGAGCCGGTCGAGGTGACGAGTCCGCCGACGAAGATGAGGCAAAAGGTGGCGCCCGCGGTCAGCACCGCAAAGCGATGCAGTCCGCGCGCCTTCTCAACCTCAGTTGGCGACTGATTCATCACTGGCTATTCGACTGACTAATCCGCCGCCGCCGTCGAGTGCTCGATCAACTGCGATTGCGGCAGAAAGTCCTCCGCGACCTCGGGCGAGCTGTACTCGTACGGTCCACGATAGACGATCGGCACCGGTCCAGGCCAGTTGCCGTGCGGCGGCGGTGACGGCGTGGTCCACTCCAGCGTGTTCGCGTTCCACGGATTCTCGGTGGCCTTCGCACCCTTGTAGTAGCTGTAGATGATATTGGCCAGGAGCATGAACTGCGCCGCGCCGAGCACGAAGGCGCTGATCGAAATGAATTCGTTGATGCGGAATGATCGGCTTCAGAAAATCGTACTGCTGCGGATTGTAGATGCGGCGCATGTGCCCGGCCATCCCCAGGATGTGCATCGGGAAGAAGGTGCAGTTGAACGCGACGAAGGTGATCCAGAAATGAACCTTGCCGAGCTTCTCGTTCATCATGCGGCCGAACATCTTGGGATACCAGTAGGTAATTCCGGCGAAGATGCCGAACAGACTTCCGCCGAACAGCACGTAGTGGATATGCGCGACGATGAAGTAGGTATCGTGGATGTACATATCCACCGGCGTGCACGCCATCCAGATTCCCGACAGCCCGCCGATCACGAACATCGCGACGAACGCCAGCGCGTTCATCATCGCCGCCGTGTAGTGGATGTTGCCCTTATAGAGCGTGCCGAGCCAGTTGAAGGTTTTAATCGCCGACGGCACTCCGATGATCATCGTCGTGATCATGAAGCTGGCTGCCGAGCGCCGGATTCATCCCCGACTGCGAACATGTGATGGCCCCACACGATCCACGACAGGAACGCGATCGCGATCATCGCATACGCCATCGCGCGGTAGCCGAAGATCGGCTTGCGCGAGAACGTCGCGATGATATCCGACGTGATGCCCATCGCGGGCAGGATCATGATGTAGACCTCGGGATGGCCGAAGAACCAGAACAGATGCTGCCACAGCAGCGGCTCGCCGCCGCCGGACGGGAAGAAAGAAATGCGTGCCGCCCATGCGATCGAACAGCAGCAGCGCGAGCGCCGTGGTCAGCACCGGCAGCGCCAGCAGCAGCAGGATCGCGGTGATGAACAGCGACCAGATCACCAGCGGCATGCGGAAGAAGTCATCCCCTTGGTGCGCATGTTGATGATCGTCGTGATGTAGTTGATCGAGCCCATCAGCGACGACGCGCCGAGCACGATGATGCTGATGCACCAGAGGTTCTGGCCCCAATCGACGCCGGTGTAGATCGGCACGGCGCTGAGCGGCGCGTACGAGGTCCATCCGGCCGCGGCGGGTCCGCCGGTGACGAAGAACGACGACAGCATGATCACGCCGGCGACCGCGCCGACCCAGAACGAAAGCATATTCAGCATCGGGAAAGCCATGTCGCGCGCGCCGATCATCAGCGGGATCAGGAAGTTGCCGAAGCATCCGACCAGAATCGGCATCACCACGAAGAAGATCATGATGGTGGCGTGCATGGTGAACATCGAGTTGTAGGTGTTGGGCGGGATCGCGCCTGTCGTACATGAAGCGGCTCGGGCACCCAGATGAACTCAGGAGCACCGCGGCTTTCAGGCCACGCCAGTTCCCATCGCATCAGCATCGCCATCAGGCCGCCGATCGACATCATGAACAGCGCCATGAACAGGAACTGGCGTCGCGATCATCTTGTGATCGGTCGGAAAAAATGTAGGTGCGGATGAAGCCGAGCTCATGATGCTCGGCGTGAGCGCCAGTGTGCCGCAACCGCTGCCGTGCTACTCATCGTTCGACTATCTCCTCCGCGCGACGCTGGCCGGCGAAGTGCGGGCGTTACTTGTTTTGCGCGTACTGGTCTTTGAGCCACTTGTCGTAATCCTCTTGCGATTGCACCGTCAGATTGCCCTACATTCCCGAGTGCCCGAAGCCGCACAGCTCGCGCGCACGGAATTTCGTATTGCCCGGTCTCGGTCGCCTCGAACCAGACGTGGATGATGCGGCCGGGAACCGCGTCCTGCTTGAGCCGCATGTTCGGCACGAAGAAGCTGTGGATGACGTCCTTCGAGTCGAGATCGATCCGCACGACCTTATTCACCGGCACGTGCAACTCGTTCTCGATCGTGAGATCGTCCTTGGTGCCGAACTTGCCGTCGGGACCCGGATAGGTGATTTCCCAGTTGAACTGTTTGCCGTCACCTTGTAGAAAACGTCGCCCGGCGGCCCGTGCTCCTTGATGTCGGCCCAGGTCGAGCGGCTCATGCAAGGCCAGCGACGATCAGAATCACCGTGGTCGCCGTGGTCCAGATAATCTCGAGACGCGAGTTGCCTTCGATATACTCCGCCTTGCGGCCGGGCCGGGTGCGATAGCGAACATGAAGATCACCATCGTGATCATGACCGAGAACCCAGACGACCATCACGATCCAGAAGATGAGCTCGAAAAGAAGGTCGATCTTCGGACCGAAGGTCGAGATGTCGTGCGGAAAATACATATGCTCGAGCATCGAAGCGTCACCTCTGCGCTATCAACGTGCAAATGCCGGACGAGCGTTCGCCGCGCCGATCAGGGCGGCCGCAGACGACCTCCAGCGCCCTTCGATTCATGAATTCGGGTGCGATTATGCCCGCCATCGCCACGATTAGTGAAATGAAAAATCATTGTCCACCACCGCAACATCCGCTTAATCAACGCCGACAATGACGCTCATATTTCGCCAGCAAATTCAAGCGATTCGCGGTCGCGGGATAGCAACGGCCCGACGCCGGCAAATCGGGCGTGGGCGCGCGATTGGCGGCAACAAATCTTTGGGCTACAAGCCTAGTTGAGGAAGAGGAGGTCTCGGTCTCTTATGCCTGATCGCGTGGCAACCCTTGTCCCAAAATTTCGAGGCGCAGGCGCAGAAGTACGGTGCGCGCGCGTTCCTCAAGGACAAGCGCGACAAGGTCTGGACCGACCACTCGTGGACCGAAGTTTCCGAGGCCGCCGGCAAGCTGCGCGCCGGTCTGCTCGGCCTCGGCGTCCGCCCCGGCGATCGCGTCGCGATCCTCTCGGACAATTGCCCCGAATGGATCGTCGTCGATCAGGCGGTGCTCGGGCTCGGCGCGATCGTCGTGCCGCTCTACACCACCAGCGGACTCGAGGAGACCGCCCACGTCATCAGCGACTCGGGCGCGAAAGTCGTCGCGGCCAACGGACCCGAGATGGTCAAGAAAATTCTCGGACTCGGCGCCTCGATTCCCGAGGTCACCGCGGTGGTCGCGATGCATCGTGACGCCGAATCGGCGCCCGCCGCGAACGGCACGCCCGCCGTCGTGACGGCAGCATCGATCAGCGCCGACGCGCCCGCCGCGATCGTCGAGGGCAGCAGCGAGGACCTCGCGACGATCATCTACACTTCGGGCACGACCGGCACGTCGAAGGGCGTGATGCTCTCGCATGGCAATCTGCTGGCCAACGCCGAGGACTCGCTCGCCGCGCTCGGCGCTCAACGATACCGACATGACGCTGTCGTTTCTGCCGATCGCGCACTCGTTCGAGCGCACCGCGGGCTACTACACCGTCGCGATGGCGGGCGGGACGATCGCGTTTGCCGAGGGCCTCGGGCAAATCGCGTCGAACCTGACCGAGGTCGAGCCGACCGTCGTGCTGACGGTGCCGCGCCTGCTCGAAGTGATCCACAGCCGCGTGATGCGCACGGTCGAGACCTCGCCGCCGATGCGCCAGCGGCTGTTCAAGATGGCGCTGCAATGCGGGCGAGCAGGCGGCCGAGTATCGCCATCGCGGGAAGCCGGTGCCGCCGCTGCTCGCGCTGTCGATGGCGCTGTTCCGCCGCCTCGTCTTCGCCCGCGTGCGCGCGATCTTCGGCAGCCGAATCCGCTACCTGATTTCCGGCGGCGCGCCGCTGCCGACCGAGATCAACCGGTTCCTGTCCGCCGCCGAAGTTCCAATCGTCGAAGGCTACGGCCTGACCGAGGCGGCGCCGGTCGTCGCGTGCAATCTGCACAACGGCAGGACCCGAATCGGCACGGTCGGACTGCCGCTGCGGCACATCCAGGCCGAAATCGCGCCCGACGGCGAGTTGCTGCTGCGCGGCCCGAACATAATGAAGGGCTACTACAAGCTCGAAGCCGAAACGAAAGAAGCGATCGACGAAAACGGATGGCTCCATACCGGCGACATCGCGAAGATCGACGCCGAGGGATACATCGCGATCACCGACCGCAAGAAAGAAATCATCGTGCTGTCGGGCGGCAAGAATGTCTCGCCCGCCTACGTCGAGGGCAAGCTGGCCGGCGACAAATTCATCGCGCAGGCCTGCGTGATCGGCGACCGCCGCAAGCATCTGGCCGCGCTGATCGTGCCGGACTACGAAAATCTCGTCGACTTTCTGAAAGAGAACAACCTCGACCCGAAGAATGCGGACGCGCTCGCGAAATCGCAGGAGTTGAAGGCGCTTCATCCAGGGACGCATTCGCGAGATCAACAAGCAACTCTCGGACGTCGAGGCGATCGTCGCCTTCACAATCGTCCCGCAACCGCTTCACCCAGGAAAACGGCGAGCTGACGCCGTCGCTAAAGATCCGCCGCAAAATAGTCCAGGCGCACTTCAAGGATCAGATCGATTCAATGTACGGGGATTGAATGCGGGGCTGCGCGCCCCGCGCCCGCGGCAGGGGTGACCCCTGCACCCAGTAAAAGTTCGCAAAAAAGCAAAGATGCGGCGCCCATATTCGCGGATAACCTTCGACACCTCCCCCAAAAAATTTCTAACAGGGACGAAGGCCCGCATCTTTCGTTTCTGGTTACTGGGTGCAGGGGTCACCCCTGCCGAGGGTGCGGGGCGAGGAGCCCCGCTCTCCGCTCGCGCTGTTACAGGCGTGGTCTCAGTCCGCGTTCTTCGCCAGCCAGCGTGACGACTGCTTCAAATAAGCTCGGACGTTGGTGGAAAGATGCTGCGTCCAATCCGGCTTGATTTCGCCGCGCTCGGCCGCGAACTTCGCGAGCGCGTATCCGTAAACTTCCTGCGGCAAGTAACCTAGTCGCTGCATCGACCAGCTGTGCCACCCGCCACCATGATCGTGATGCTGGAATCGCGCGGCAGAATTCGCGCTGAATATTCCCAGCCCGAGGAAAACCGTTAGCAGATCGGTCATCGGTTCATGATCGGGCGTGTTGCGATCCAAATGCCCGTCGCCGAGAAGAATCAAGTGGCCGAGCTCGTGCGCGACCGTTGCCACCAGCACGATCGGATCCTTCAACACCGAACTTTTGAGCGCGATGATGGCTTTGCCGTCTTCGTCCATCACCGATTCGTGGCCGAAGTAGATACCGGCCGGCCGATTGGTATTTATACTCCAAAGCGAATTCTCGCGGAGTTCCGCCGCCTCGTCGGGAAAGACCTCGAGCTTGATGCGAGTCGGATCGATCTGCATGTACGCGCAGACTCGATGGACCAGCTTTTCCACCGAGGCCTCGCTCCCGTCGAATACGTCGGGGAAGTGGTTCGGCATCGGGAATGACGACTTTTGCCTCGAGCAGGCGATTACGACCGAGCATCGCTTCGAGTCGGGCGAAGCCCCCGTCGATCCACAGCCGCTCTTCTTCGTTAACTGGTAGTTTCGGAGAGAAGCCTAGCATTGGTGACAGCCCGATTGCCGATTCGGACCACGCTACTTTGTCGCGGTATGTGGCACCAGCCTCCTGCTCGATTCGAAAAACCTAACTCCTAACCCCTTCCCGCGCGGGAAGGGGAACCGGATTTTTTGCGACCCCTTCCCATAGTGGGAAGGGGAACCGGAGTTTGTGTCGACCCTTCCCGAACCGGAAGGGGAACCGGAAAGACTTCTAACAGGGTCGAAGTCCCGCATCTTATCTCTTATTACTGGGTGCAGGGGTCACCCCTGCCGAGGGTGCGGGGCGAGAAGCCCCGCTCTTCGCTCACGCCGATTCCTTACTTCGTCTCGCCGTTTTCCGTGGCCATCAGTACATGAATCGTCGTGAGCTTCTTGACCATGTACGCGCGCTTGCCCTTCGGCGTGACGACTTCGATATCGTCTTCAGCCGCTTTGCCGATTAGCGCGCGGCCCAGCGGCGACGACAGCGAGATTCGGTTTTGCGCGCCGTCGACTTCTTCCGGCACGACGATTTCGAACTCTGCGACGCCGCCTTCGTCGAGATCTTCCAGCTGGACCCGGCTGCCGAGGCCGACGGTGTCGCGCGGAATCGTCTCGAGATCGATCATCGGCGAGCTCCGCGATTCGCGTCTCGAGGTTGCCGACGCGCGCGCGCAGGAATTCCTGGCGCTGCTTGGCCATCGCCCATTCCGCGTTCTCGGACAAATCGCCGTGCGCCCGCGCGCGCTCGAGTTCCTTGGGCAGGTCCACGGTGAGCTCGCGCTTGAGCATCTCGAGGTCTTTTTTGAGCCGCTTGATTACCGGTAATTCAGCCATCGATACATTCTTCCTGAACGCAGTCTGATTTTATTCTATACGATTCGCCGAGCCGCGCGAGCGTCAATCGGCGACGATCGAAGTCAGGCTCCGATTCACTCCCGTCACGCTCTGAATCTTCTGCACCACCAGCTCGCCGAGCGAGGTCACGTCGGCGGCCTCCGCGATCGCGATTATGTCGTGCGGGCCGGTGACCGCATGCGCGACGGAAACGCCCTGCACGCCGCGAATCTTGGCCGCGACTTCGCGCGCTTTGCCCGGCGACGTGTCGATCAGGATGAATGCTTTTACGGCCATGCCCGTTTCCTCCCGCGCGCGCCGTCAACCGGCACGCGCGTTAGCGCGGTGGCGGAATCAAAGTGCCCTTCTCATCATATACATAAAAACCGCGGCCAGACTTGCGCCCGAGGTAGCCGGCATCGACGTACTTCTTCAGCAGCGGGCACGGACGATACTTGTCGTCGCCGAGCACCCGATGCATCACCTCCATGATCGCGAGGCAGGTGTCGAGCCCGATCAGGTCGGCCAACTCGAGCGGGCCCATCGGCTGATTGGTGCCGAGCTTCATCGCGGTGTCGATATCGGTGACGCCGCCGACGCCTTCGTACATCGTGTAAATCGCTTCGTTGATCATCGGCAGCAGCACGCGATTGACGATGAAGCCCGGGAAATCCTGCGCCGTCATCGTGGTCTTGCCGAGCTGCTCGGCGAGCGCGCGCGTCTGCTGAAAGGTCGCGCTCCGAAGTCGCCAGTCCGCGAATTATTTCGACCAGCTTCATCGCCGGCACCGGGTTCATGAAATGCATCCCGATGACGCGGTCGGCGCGCGTGGTCTGCGCGCCCATCCTGGTGATCGAAATCGACGAGGTGTTCGAGGCGAAAATCGTCTCGGGCGGACAGACCTTGTCGAGCTTCTGCAGCAGCGCGATCTTCGCGTCTTCGTTTTCGATCACCGCCTCGATCACGAATGGGACCTTGGCCAGGTCTTCGAGATTGATCGTGGTCTCGACCCGGCGCATGACGCGATCGCGCTCCTCGGGCTTGAAGCGCCCGCGCTCGATCATGCGATCGAGGTTGCGCGCGATGCCGTCGACGCCGCGCTTGCACATCTCCGGGGCGATATCGTGCATCACGACCGCGAGCCCGGCCTGCGCCGCCACCTGCGCGATTCCCGCGCCCATCTGCCCTGCCCCGATTACGCCGATCTGCTGCAAACTCATTCGTAGCTCCGAATCGAACTAGAGGTACGGGATATAATTCTTGAGCGAGCTGAGCAGCGCGGCCACGTCGGCCTCGTCGCCGAGGTCGCGGCACAGGATTTCGTAGTAGCCTTTTATGCGGCCGCGCTCCTGATTCTCGGGCGCCTCGGCAAGCATCGCCTGGAAGTCCTTGAGAATCGCCTGCGCCTCGAGTTTCTTCTTGACCGGAATCGCTTCGTCATCGACCGCAATGAGCAAGCGGATGTGATCGATCATCCGATTCATCACGGCAAAGTCGCTGCGATCTTTTTCCGCATGGCCTCTAATGATGCTCCGGCGGTTCCTCGCCGCCGACCCATGTGCCCGCGCCGCCGCCCGCGCGCATCGCGGTGCGCACCTTCATCACGTCCTCGGGCGACTGACGCCCCGGCATCCCGAGATTGCGCATCAGCACGTTGGTCATGTTCGAGGTCAGCCGGTCGCGAATTGTCGGCGCGTCTCCGACCTGCGCGTCGAGCACGAGATCAACCTGCTCGCGCGTGAGGCCCTCGGCCACGAAAATATCGACCAGCCCCGCCAGCCCTACTTCACCGCCCGCGCGGTCCACTATCGCGACTACTTTGGCGCAAGGCGTACAGACGCGGCGGATAAATCCCGCCCGTTGGCTGCAATAGACGCATCGCATCAGGAAGTGACCCCGAGCCCCTGAAAAAGCTTGAAGCGGCCGTGCGCACGATAAATCGGCGGGCCCGCTTCAATTTCGAGGCTACTACCGGCTCCAGATGGTCGCAAGTATGAATGGAATCTTAACGTTTGACTTCGCAAACCGTCATGCTAATATCGCAATTGAGAATCATTCTCAGAATCTCCACCGACTACCCATGACACAAACCGCCGTCGCCTACTTCTTCTATTCGCTCGGCATCCTCTTCCGCGAAGGCATGGAAGCGATGCTGGTCGTCGTCGCGCTCGCCGCCGGCACGCGCGGTGCGGGACGAATCGGCCGCGCGCGCGAGGTCTATGCCGGCGCGATCGCCGCGATCGTCGCCAGCGTCATGCTCGCGTGGGCGGTCAATCACCTGATCACTGACGACGCCAGCGACACCCTCGAAGGCGTCTTTCAGTTGTTCGCCGCCGCGACCCTCTTCTATGTCAGCTCGTGGATGACCTCGAAGGGCCAGGCCGATCGTTGGATGAAGTTCATCTCGCACAAACTCGAGAGCGCCGAGAGCAGCACGATTCCCGGCATCGCGCTCGGGCTGACCGCCTTTCTCGCCGTGATGCGCGAAGGCGCGGAGACGATCGTATTCTTCCAGGCGCTCACCAACGGTGCGACCGAAACCGTCGAGCGTCACGCGGTAGCGGCCGGTATCGTAGCTGCCGCGGTCGCGCTGGCGGCGACCTTCGTCGTGATCAAGCGCGCCGCCGATCGAATCCCGATGCGGATATTCTTTCACGCCACTTCGATCATGCTCTATGCGCTGGCGATCGTGTTCATCGGCCAGGGAATCGCGAGCTTGCAGGAAGCGTCGAGGGTATCGGCGACGTTCGTGAACTATTGCCCGACGATCCCGATGCTCGGCATCTTCCCGACGGTCGAATCGCTCGGCGCGCAGACTGCGCTGCTGATACTCGCGGCGGCGTACGTATTCGTTCCGCGCAGAGCATCGGCGCGCCGCGTCAGGGTTGCGGAGCAGGCGGAGTTGCAGCGGCCGCGCCAGGCGTGACCGCGGGCGCCTGCGCGAAAGAATCGTCGCCGCCGAACAGCACGCTCTCCACGTCGGAACTCAACTTCTCGGAAATCACCAGCGCGCGAAATCCCATCTTCGTGCATTGATCGACCATCGGATCGCGCGCGGCCGGACTTTGCCGCACGTGCCTCAGCGCGACGCGCAAATCGTTCGTGCGATCGAGCAGGACTGACAGCCGCGTCTCGACGATCGCCGTCGAGTTGCCGCCGCCCGCCGCCAGGTCAAGCGCGAACGACTCGTCGTGCTCAGCGTCGCCGAGCGCATGCAGCGCAGTCTTGATTTCAGTGCACGCAGCTTCGGCGCTGTCCTCAGGCCCCGGCGACAAATCCGCAGCATGACTGATCTGGAGGGTGCCAAGGACAACGATGGCAACAATCAGAATCCGCGTGGATACTGAAAAAGGAATCAGGCGGCGTCTTTCTCGCGCGGCTCGTAGCCGAGCGAGGTGAGGAACGCCTCCTTCTGGCCGGACGGCATGATGTAGATTCCGTCCCATCCGCAAACCTCTTCGCAGAGCAGGCATCCGACGCAGGTCTTCTCGTTGACCTGCACCTTGCCGAGATAGACGGCCGTGTTTTCCGGCGACGGCGAGATGCAATCGAACGGGCAAACGTCGACGCACACGCCGCATCCGTTGCAGTTGTCGGGATGGACGACGGCGACCGGGCGCTCGGCGCGCTTGAGCACGTGGGTCATCTCGCCGTGATTGTTCATGATCGCGTCGTCGGGGCAGATGACGCCGCACGCGCCGCAATCGATGCACATGGCGGCCTCGATGTAATAGACCTTTTTCGACAGGCCCGAGATGGCGCCGGTCGGGCAACGCTTTTCACACGCGCTGCATCCGGTGCAATTCTCGGCGATGATCTCAAATGGCATGCTGGTGGCCTACTTCCTCATCTCGTCGATGATGCGTTCGCGATGGCCGTGCTCGATCAGCTGATCGTTGCGGCGAGCCTGCTTGAGCGCGATGTAGGTAAAAAACATCACGAGGATCATCATCGCGATGATCGGGATGTTATCGGGAACTGTCAGAATTTCGAGAAACTGTTGAAATCCAGTAATTTGCACGATTGAATCCTCGACGCTGCGCTCAGTCTTCCGAGATCAGAGGTACCAACGCCATTAGCCGATGTCAACTTTGCCGGGGCGGAGGATGCGTATGGCTAATCTCTTCGTCTAAGGCTTTAAGCTTCATCATTCCGACTTCTCATACTCGCCTATCTTCATCAAAAGATGCTGCTGGAGTCTGTCTAGTGCATTCGCAAGACCTGAATAGATGCGATTGTAATCAGCCAAGCGTGCATAGGTTTCCGGATCGTCGAGCGTTTTCACGTTTTGACGAACGATCAGAAGCTCCGGCACATCGGTCTTTCCGTCATCAAAAGTCAGCGCGAGCCATGGCGCTCTGTAATGGAAAAAGAGAATACGTTCGTCTCGGAGAAGCGTCGTCCACGCAACGTCGAGCCCGCCATCACGCAAGATGGCCTTTAAGTCTTCCTCTGTGAGAACCTGATTGAAGATGACCTTATGAAACTCAACCAGAAATTTCCCCAAGATTTCGTACGTAGATCGTGATTCAAAAATGAATGCCTCTAAATCTGCCAACAATTCATAGGCAATGAGTTCGTTTGGCACTATCCACACGGTGCCAGTTTCTCGGTTGGTTCGGATCTTCCCCGCGTCGTCGGCAGCTAATTTAAGAAGCCTGCCATAATCGCCGTTGAATCTATTGACAACCGTTCCGAGAGTGGCCAGCTTCGTAGCCACTGCTATCGCCAGATCGCTCAACATCGAGTCTCTCTTCGAGCAGCCTCGCGCAAAACCTTGCTAGGAGTTCTGTGGAGCGCATTCCAGATCGGATAGAGCCAAGTGATCCTCGGTCTAAAATCGAAAAAAACGTACTTCTGCATTCTTCGATTTTCTTACTTTTCAGCTCTCGCGGCGATAGTGACTGAAAGGTCCTAGGGTACCGTCGGCGTCCATCGCGCTTGCACCCCGCCACTCCGTGCGGGCAGAGTATCTGAGCATGGCCGGTCAGCCGCAGACTTCTTCGTATACCGCCGCCGCGCCCAAGCGCGGCCTCTTCAACCTCGTGTGGGGCGTCGTTGCGACGTTTTTGTCGGCGGTGTGGACGATGATTTGCGCGATCGGCGCCGCGCTCTCCGCCCTCATGGGCAAGCCGCACTGGGTGACGGTGGTCACGCGCGCGTGGGGGCGCGGAATAATCGCGGTCTGCGGAATCAAGGTGGAAATCGATGGCCTCGAGAATCTCACCGGCCTCAAGTCGTACGTGCTCGTCGCCAACCATCAGAGCTTCTTCGATATCTTCGCGTCGGCCGCCTTCATGCCGGGCGAGCCGCGCTTCGTCGCCAAAAAAGAACTGCTGAAAATTCCGATCGTCGGCTTCGCGATGCAGCGCGGCGGGCATATCATCATCGACCGCGACGCCGGCGGCCAGGCAATTCGCAAGGCAATCAAGATTATCCAGAGCGGCCTCGACGTTTGCGTCTTCGCCGAGGGCCATCGCTACAACGACAACCGCGTGCACGAGTTCAACGACGGCGCGGCGTGGCTCGCGATCCTGTCGCGCCTGCCGGCGGTGCCGATGTCGATCAGCGGATCGGGCGTTTTCTTCCCGCGCGGCGCGATATTCGTGACGCCGGGCCTCACGATGCGGATGAGAATCGGCAAACCGATCTCCACCGAAGGCATGCGCAGCGCCGACCGCACCGAGCTGACGCGCAACTCGAAGAAGCAGTGCGAGCAACGTTCACGACTGAAGTTTGAGCGCGCTTAGCTTGATGTCACCTGAGCGGCGGAACCCTCACCGCTGGCCGCCATTCGGCCAGCCGCCTCTCTCGTGAAACGAACGGGCGAGGTATTTCGGCCGCGGGATTCTTCGCCGCGGCTCTGAATGACTGGAAAGAGGTCAGGCTTTGCGATCGAAGATGAACAGCGGGACCTGGTTCGCCAGTTTCGGATCGATCGTCAGGATGCGGCGTCCCGACTCCATTTGAATCGCGCCGGCGTCGAGACCGGCAAGGTGGAAAATCCGCCACAACTTGCTCGACGTCCTCCGCTTCCAGCCATAGACCGATCATCCCTTCGCTCGACGAATCGACGCTACCGCGCAACAAGACGAATCTCCGCGCCGCCGACTTTCACCGACGCCGACTTCCCATCGGCGGCTCGCGATACTGAAAAGCCGAAGTTCCTTTCATAGATCGACGCGGCGTCCGCGAGATCCGCGGTCGCGACTTCGAGCTTATCGAGACGTTTAATCATTGTCGGGAATCCTATCTCGTTGAGCGCAATTGTACCAAAGAAAAACGGGGCCGGATCGCTCCGGCCCCGCATCATTCACATGTCTCGCGTTTCGCGACTAGCCCTTCGGCTTCAGCGAGAAATTGGTCGTCGCCGTCGCGCCGTCTTTCACGCAGACTTTCTGATCGTCGGTGCCGAGCTTCTCCTGCCACACTTCGACCGTGTAGTCACCCGGCGGCACGTCCGCGATCGAGTAGTTGCCCTTGTCGTCCGTCACCGCGAAGTACGGCGTGTCGGTCGCGACCCACCATCCCTGCATCCAGCCGTGCGCGTCGCAGGTGACCTTGATCACTTCGGGCTGCTCGATTTTCTGCTCGATCACTTTCTTGAACTTGGGCTGCGCCATGTTGAACGACGGATTCTTTTCCGAATAGGTATGGATGTTGTGCAGAATCCCGTCCGAGTTCACGATTTTCACCGTGCTGCCGGCCTCAAACGCGAGCACATGCGGCACGTAGTCGCATCCCTTCTGATCGAAGGTCACGTCGGCGGGCTTCATGTCGCCCTTGGCGCCCTTCACGATCACGACCGCGTTGGCGATTCCACCGCCGCTGTCGACAATCAGGTCCTCGGTGAAGTGTGGATGGAGCCCGCAGACTTCCTTGTCCTTGGTCACCTCGACCGGCTTGGGCGCGGGCGCCGTGCCGTCGTACTTGACGGTTCCGCTAATCGTTCCGCCGGCGGCGTTCGCCAGGCTCGCGCCGACGCTCATGCTGAGCGCGACACCGCGCACGGCCGCCAGTACAACTCGAAACTTGTTCATTACCATTTTCCTCCTGGGAAATTACCCGGATGTTTTACTCAGTTGAAGACAATCGTTCACTCTAGCGAATACTCAGTTGCCAACTCAATCAGTTGGACGATCGTAGCTCTACTTCTTACTCACTTTCTGCGGGACCGGCTTGATCGGCTTCGCCGGCGCAGGCGGCGGCGCCGCGGCCACCTGTCCGGGGATGGTCTCGCCCGGATGAGTCCCGAACCAGAAAATATAGTCGCGCAGCGCACGGATCTGATCGTCCTGGTTGCCGCCCAGGATGTCGTCCGGACCGCCCGGATAGAATGACGGCATCTTGGTGCCGGGCTGCAAGCGCCGGCGGATTCGCGATCCACTTCAGTATCCAGTCCGGATTCAGCCGCTGATGCGCCAGCGCCAGGTCAGGCGCCCATCCTGACTCGCGGCCCTTCCGGCTTCTTGTCGCCCTGCTGATGGCAGCTGAAGCAGTTGAAGTAGTCCTTCGTCATCAGCTTCGCGCCCGCCTGCAGCTCGGCCGGCGGAATCAGGTTGGTGTTGATGAACATGTACGGCACGTTGATGTCCGACAGCGCCGTGAAATAATTCACGATCGTGTCGTCCTCGGCGTTGGTGAAATGGAAAGTCGGCATCCTGATCTTCAGCCACGGACGAATCGGCGTCGGGCCCTGCAGGAATGTGAATAGCCATTCGGGCTGTACTTTGAAGCCCTCGCCATTGAGTATTGGCGGCGCGAAGTTGATTTGATCTTCCGGGTAGAAGCGGCGGATGTAGCCGCCGCGATTCTCGATGATGTGGCAGCCGACGCAGTTGTAGTAGTTGACCATTCGCCGGCCCGCGACGATTTGCGTCTGATGCTCCGAGCCGGGCGTCGCGGTAGCGCTCCTGCACCGTGCCCGAGGTCAGGCTGGCAAGGAACACCCGCAGGTTGTTGATGTCGGCGTCGTCGAAGTCGAAATTCGGCATCAACTGCTCAACGTCCTTGGTCTGGTAGATGCGCGGCGTCTGCAGCTTGTGGAACGTCCAGTGCATCCCAGGTCTCGGGAATCTGCGTCTGGTTGCCGAAAAATAATTCGTCGAGATGCTTGGAGCCGAAGGTCGTCAGCTCGACGCCGATGCGCGACTCCTTGTCCATCCCTTCGATCTCGTGGCATCCGAAGCATCCGTACTTGCGCACCAGCGCTTCGCCCTTCTTGATATTGTCGGGATCCTTGAGCGCGGTCTCGACGCCCGGGTCTTCCTTCTTCTCGCCGTGAGTCATCAGGAACGCAGTCAGCGCCTCAGCTTCATGATCGCTCAGCCGCAGCGACGGCATCGCCGTATGCGGTGAGAAGTCGCGCGGATTTTTCAGCCACGTGTAGATCCACGCGCGCCGAAGTCTTCTCGGCGATCTTGTCAGGTTGGGCGCGAAGTCCTTGGTCGTGCGCGCTTCGTTCGGCTTGAAGCCCTCGGCGACGCCGACCGGCGTTCCGTATCGAATCCGGATCGATCGCGTGGCAGCCCTTGCAGCCGACCGACTCGAACAGGCCCTTGCCCTCTTCGACGAACGCGGGATTCTTGATGTCCGCCTCGAGCGTCGGCAGCTCCGGATGCGCCGTCAGTCCAGTCCTTCGAGTTCTTCGCCGAGCTGTCGAAGATGAACGCGGCGAGCTGAGTCGCCTGGTCGGTGCGTGAAATAGAAGTTCGGCATCCGCGTATGCGGCCGGAAGACGTGCGGATCGGTGATCCATCGCACCGTCCACGACGGATCGAGCTTGGCCGACGCCAGCTTCAGGTACGGGCCGATCTTCGGCATGTCCTCGTAGCCCGCGACCAGATGGCATCCGGCGCATCCCATCTGCTGGAACATGCGCTCGCCGTCGACCCAGTTCGCCGCGATCGGCTTGCCGGCGGCGTCGTGCAGCGAGCCGACGTCGATATGGCACTTGATGCATCGCGACTGCATCTTGTCGCCGCGCAACATCGGCGAATCCCAATCCGGATCGTCGCCATGCGCGAGCCGCACCGAGCTGACCGCGGGCCCCTGCCCGTCGTGGCACGGCGTGCATCCGAGCTTGTCGGGCGGATGCTTCAGTATGATCTGATCGAAGTTGGTATGCGTGCGAAACGGCTCGGGCGCATTCTCGAAGCCCTTCTTGTCGGCGCCCATGTGGCAGCTCTGGCATCGATCGACCCGCGCGATCGCCTCGTCGAAGGCGTTGCGATCGAAGTCGTCGATCGCCGTCTGCTGAATCTTCGGAATCTTCGGATAGCGGAACAGCACCCGGCTGCGGAACTTGACCGGGATCATCCAGGTGTCGGCCTTGTCGAAGAAGTCGTCGCGCTTGGCGGTCAGCTTCTTCATCTGCTCGGTGAAGCGTGTCGACCTTCGAGTTGAGCGCCTCGATCTGATCCTTCACCGCCTGCAGATTCGCCTTGGCCTTGTCGGAGACGATATTTTCCTGCGCCGAGCTCCGCGTTGCAGCTTGTCGATTTCCTGCTTGTACGGAGTCGGATCTTCCTTGTACTGAACGGCGTGGTTGTAGTCGTACCATCGCTCGGTCAGGTACGACTTGGTGAAGCGCACCAGCTGATCCTTGTCGTTGGCGGTGTTGTTGAGATCGACCAACTGCGCGCGCAAATCCGCGAGCTTGCGCGGCGGTCGCGCCGGAGTCGAGCTGCCTTCTGCGCCTCGGCCAGGTCCTTCGATACTTTCTGATACGTGGGATCGGCGTCGAGCCGTTTCTGCTCGTCGGCCGCATCCTGCATGTACTTGTCGTACGCGAGATGGTCCCACTGGACCTGATACTGCTTCCACGGGCGGCGCGAGATGTTGTCGTCCCAGATCGACCAGACCGCGCTGACCAGCAGCACCGCTACCAGCAGCACGAACAACGCGCTGTACGATTTCCCTTCTTCGGTGGGATCAAGTCCCGGTCTGCCAGCCATCTACTCTACCTGTCCTCAGCTCCAGAATGCCGCCGCGCGGCCACCGTCCAATACTCAGTCGAATAGTCAGTAGTCATTTACCCGCGCGATACCCACACGCCCTCGATGATGTAGCCGGCCAGAAAAACCAGGATGCCGATCCCGGTGAACTTGTATTCGTTGCCCATCCCATGCGCCTGGGTAATGCCGATGTAAAGCGCGAACCCGACGTCGGCGAGTCCGAGCGCCTGCAGATACTTTGGCGAGGATGAACACGGGGTCGTCGCGGCCACGTCAGATGTTAATCCACGGCGTAACCAGGATGTACTTGATGTTGAGCGCGTGCCGCAGCGCCATCTTGATGAACACTCCGGCCATCGCGATCAGCAGAAATCCCGTGATGCCGAAGCGCACCGGTCCCCACTTCTCCAGGATCTCGGGGCCGCCACCGGGAAACGCGGACCACGGATCTCCCGCGGGCCGCGATCGTATCCAGAAATACAAGCCGGCGTAGCCGACGACGAAGTAGCCGCCTATCAGGAACAAGCCGAACAGCGCCGACGCCAGGTAGTCGCGGAAGCCGAACATGTACGGCAGATCGACGTTGGTCAGCGCCTCGACCAGATGCGGATCCCAGACCTGCCCGGGCCAGAACCAGTTCCAGCCGGGGCCGCGGAAAAACGTGCCGATGATGATGAACGAGACCCACAGGATGTGGAAGCCGATGAAGAAACTCAGGATCTCGAACCATCGCTCGCGCAGCGTGTAGTAGCCGTTGCCTTTCGGATTGATGTCGAGATACGGAATCAGCATCAGCCCCACGATGATGAAACTCGGCAGCACCACGCCCGCATACCACGGATCGAAGAACACGAGCATTTCCTGCAAGCCGAGGAAGTACCACGGCGCCTTCGACGGATTCGGCGTGCGCGTCGGATTCGACGGCTGCTCGAGCGGCGCGTTGAGCAGCAGCGACCACACCGTCAGCACGATGATGACGAGCAGCGACATCAGGAATTCATTGCGCACCAGGAACGGCCAGGTGTGCAGCTTCTCCTCGACGCCGCTGCCCGCCTTCTTGATCGGGACTTCGATTCGCTTCGATCCGCCGCCGCCCGCAGGCGCCGGCGTCCTGCGCCTGCGCCCGCGCCCGCACCGGCCGCGCGCATCACGATGCCGCCGTCCTTACCTTCCGGGCTTGCCATGATTGATCCCTTAGCGCTGACGCTCCGTCCTCGTCGTCGCTCCACGGCGGCGGCGCAGCCAGCACGTACATTAGATATAGCAAGAGCAGCATGCCGATCGGCACCGACAGCACCCGCACGATTCCCTCGTGCAACAACCATGAAAACACGTCTCCCATCCCGCGCCTCGTCCCGGCCTAGAGCGGTCCCGACATGCCGTCGCGGCGGATTCGCCAGAAGTGCACCGCCATGAAGATGCTCGCGATCAGCGGAAAAAATATGCAGTGCAGAATGTAGAATCGCAGCAGCGTATGCGGCCCGATTTCCGCGCCGCCGAAAATGAACGCGCGCGCATCGTAAACCGGATTGACTCCCAGCACTTCATGGAACGGGCCGCCATGCCCCAGCAGCGGCGTCGCGCGCGCCATGTTCGATCCGACCGTCACCGCCCAAATCGAAAGTTGATCCCACGGCAACAGGTATCCGGTGAACGACAGCAGCAGCGTCAGCACCAGCAGGATCACGCCGACCACCCAGTTGAACTCGCGCGGCGGCTTGTACGATCCGGTCATGAAGACGCGGAACATGTGCAGCCACACCGCGATCACCATCCCGTGCGCGGCCCATCGATGCATGTTGCGCATCAGCATCCCGAACGGCATGTCGAATTCGAGATACTTCATGTCGGCGTAGGCGTATTCCGCCGTCGGCCGATAGTAGAACATCAGGTAAACGCCGGTGATGACGGTCACCAGGAAGAGCAGAAACGTGATCCCGCCCATGCACCAGGTGAAGCGCAGGCGCACGGTATGCTTCTGCACTTTCGACGGATGCAGATGCAGCCACACGTTGCCGGACACCATCAGGATCCGGTTGCGCGGCGTATCTTCGTAGCCGTGCCTGAAGATCGATTGCCAGGCCTGCGAATCGGTTATCTGGCGTTTCGTTTCGTTCCAGTCAAACTTGGCCATCCGCTAACCAAGCTCCATGGAGCCGCTCGCGCGCGCTCACAGCAATCTCAGCAGATACCGTGAAAAAAGTAAAAATTTCCAACCGTTGCGACTTTGTGCCCGCAAGCCCGCTCGAAATCCGGCGTAAGGCTACCTAATTTTGCCCGATCTCTGCAACAAAAAAGGCTCATTGAATTGAGGAATTTTGCACATCCAATGCGCTGCCGCGATTTCGCCTCTCCGCCCCTCCCCTCTCCCGCAGGAAGAGGAAGGAGTCGGCGGCTGCTTGCAATCGCCTACGCGATAGTTCATTCGTACCGGCGGCGCGCTTTAGCGCTGCTATCAAAGGTGTCAGATGGCAAAAGGAAAAATGGCGGATCGGTACACCGGCCATGCCTCGCGCGCGATCGCAGCGGTCCTCGCGTTCGGTTTAGTCGCGATTACGCCCCTGCGCGCTCTCGCTCATTCATATCGGTTTGTTACTCACGAGCCCGCGACCGTTGATTATTGGCCGCGATGGTCGCCCGACGGTTCGACAATTCTCTTCAGTCGATGCGATATCACGACCGGATGCGCCGGCGGCGCGGCCACGGGTTATTGGCGCCTGTATACCGTTCCCGCGAAAGGAGGCGCAGCAAGCGAATTTCTCACAATCGCTGACATTTCGGCCACTCGCTCGAACTGGTTATGGAACACCGATGCGTCGATTTCGACCCCAATCGTTTTCACCGGGGTGCATCACAGCGGCACGGGCGAAAACGGTATATATGTGATCGGCACTGACGGGTCAGGACTGACGCGCCTGCCAACGTCCGACGAAATCCCCAACGGTTATCCGACCTGGATGCCCGACGGTTCCGCAGTCGCGGTCGAGGGGACCACGATGAGTTCGCCCGATCCGTTTCTCGATCTAGTTGGCGTGCCGGACGGAAACGAGCTCGAAGTGCAAACGAATACCGATCAGATTTGGACCGGCGAAGGCGCGATTTCACGCAACGGGATGATGCTCGCGTTCGCGGGCCAGACGCCGGTCCCCGGAAGCATGTACGACGACGATCTCAATCAGATCTGGATTCAAAACCTCATTCCACCGAACACCGACCCCAATAATTTCGACACCGGACTGCATCAGCTTGATCCGCTGCAGGGGCGCACGCCCGATTGGTCCCCGAACGATCGCTTCCTGACGTTCGAGTCGCGCCGCGGATGCCTCGACGGGAACTACGCGATCTTCATCGAGGCGTCGTCGACCGGAAAAGCTACTCGGGTAACCGATTGCAAGCTGAACGCGAACCACGCGGTGTGGTCGCCCGACGGGCGCCACTTCGCCTTCTCGGCCGAGTATTTCAAGCCGGCAAAATCCTGCGCAGCGGGATGCCGCGGAATCGCGGTCGCGCCGATACCGCAGCGCATTCTCCGCCTCGGCACCGCGCCGTAGTCGTCGAGTTTGCCTCTGGTTCTTACGATTGCAGCTTGCTGGGGGATTTGCGGAAGCGGCTGAAGAAGGCGACTATCAGGCCCCACGTTACCATCAGGAGGGCGATGCCGATCACACCGAGGCCGACGCCGGCGAGAATGCCCGTCGCGCATAGCACGGCGCCGATCACGAACAGCGGAATTGCGAATGCGATCGGATTGAACGGATCGTTGCGCGCCGCCCGCTCGACCATCGCGGCCGCCTGTTCCGACGTGCCGGCGTCTTCGTTGCTCTCTTTCAGTAGACTCACCGCGTAGTCGGTGAGTTCCTGCCGATTGGGCATCGATCGCAGCCGATCGGCGAGCTCCTTCGCGAGCTCCTCGACGCGTTCGTCGTTGGCCTGAGAGTCGGAGTCGGGTTTGTTCGATTCAGCCACGCCGGCGACTCAAGCGTTTTTGCGCGCTACGATCACCGTATGCACCGACATCGGGCTGACCTTGCCGTTGCGCTCGAGCGTGATCGGATGGCCCTTGAGCACATCCTTTTTGCGCAGCTTGGTGGTCCATCCCAGTTGCCGCGCGACGGGATTGAATATCGTGTTGAGGAACGCAACCACCGGGTTCGCGCTTTGGAAATGCGTCGTGATCGCGATGCGCCCGCCCGGCTTACACACGCGCACCATCTCGGACATCATCCGGTACGGATCGGGCACCACGGTCAGCACGTGAAACGACGTGACGTAGTCGAAGCTGTTATCGGGATAGTCGAGATTAAGTGCGTCGCCGATCCGCAGCTCGATATGCTTCCAGCCGTTTTCCGTGACCCGCTTCTGCGCACGTTTGAGCATATCCGCCGACGGATCGATCGCGACGACGTGAGCATACGGCGGATATCCGTCGAGCGCGATTCCGGTGCCGACGCCAACCTCGAGCACGCGGTTACCGGGCCTGAGATTCAGGCTCTCGATAACCTCGTGCTCGCGATCGACGAAAACCCGGCCGAAGAAAAAATCGTAGAAGCGCGCCAGGTCGGAGTAGACGCGGCTCTCATGCGGTTGGGACATCGAAAACTCCCTTCGGGTTGGACGCAGCCCAAGAGATCAGTGTGGGACGGAATCTTCAGCGCGACGGGTCATGCCGCCGCGTTGATTCCTCGCAACTGACGTTTGACGGAGGTTATATCGCGCTTGCGAAATCGCCACTGCCGGCCTTTCTTGAAGGCTGGAATAATATTACGCCGCGCAAACTCGTTCACCGTGTCCGGACTCAGGTCGAGCAGGAACGCGACTTCGCGGGAGTTGAGCAGTATGTCGTCTTTATCGGCCATATGAGTCCAACAAGACGCCTTTCAGGGATTTTGTCGGGACGCGATTTTTTAGTATGCGCCTATCGATCAAGTCAAGGTAGCGACGAAATTCTGCGAACAACGCCAATCTCAAATTGATACTTTCAGCTTCATTAACAGTCACTAAACACTAATGCGCGTGAGTTTCCGCATCGAAATCCTGTAATCGTACCACGCCCGGGTCACCACGATACACGAAAACAGTCCGGTCAGCACTCCGACGCATAGGGTGACGGCGAAGCCTTTGACCGGTCCGGTGCCGAACTGGAACAGGATCAGCCCCGCCACGAAGGTCGAGATGTTGGAATCGCGAATCGCCGACCACGCGCGCTCATAGCCGAGCTTCACCGCCTCGCGCGGCGACTTGCCGTTGCGCAACTCCTCGCGCATGCGCTCGTTGACCAGCACGTTGGCGTCGACCGACATGCCCAGCGTCAGCACGATACCCGCGATGCCGGGCAGCGTCAGCGTCGCGCCGAGCGCCGCCATCACGCAGATCAGCAGCAGGATATTCAGCGACAGTCCGAAGTCGGCGAGCAGGCCGGCGCCGCTGTAGTACAGCGCCATGAAGATCAGCACGGCGCCCGCGCCGACCACGAACGACAGCTCGCCCTGGCGAATCGAATCGCGGCCGAGCGACGGTCCGACGGTGCGTTCCTCCTCGATTTCGACCGGCGCCGGCAGCGCGCCCGATCGCAGCACGATCGCGAGATCGTGCGCCTCGTCGCATCGAGAAGCGGCCCGTGATCTGCACATGGCCGCCGGGAATCCGCTCCTTGATGACGGGCGCCGAGTAGACGGTGTTGTCGAGCACGATCGCCAGCTTGCCGCCCGACGTTCTCCGCCGTGATCGCGTCGAAGATGTCGCGCGCCGCGATTGTCCAGCTCGACCGCAACGTACGGCCCTTCGAGCCGCGCGCCGGCCGCACGCGCGCATCGGTGACGACGTCGCCCGTCATCAGCACCGGCGTCTCGACCAGGTACGGCTCGCGGCCGCCGCGTCCGGAAGACCGTAGAGGATCTCGTCGCCCGGCGGCGGGCCGTTCTTGATGGCGTCCTGCACGGTGTGCGTGTCGTCGACCAGCTTGAACTCGAGCACCGCGGTCTTGCCGATCAGTTCCTTGGCGCGCTCGGGGTCCTGGATACCGGGCAGCTGCACCAGGATTTCGTTGTCGCCTTCCTTGGCGACGGTGGTTTCGCGCACGCCGAGCTGATCGATTCGATTGCGGATCGTCTCCAGCGCCTGGTCCATCGCGTTGCTTTGAATCGTCGTCTCGTCCTGCGGCTTGAACGTAAGCGAGTACGCGGGGCCGATGCTGGAAGAGTCGGCGTTGCTCGACACGACCATGTCCGCGAACGTCTTACTCATGAGGTCGAGGAATGCCGACCGCGTCGGAACTCGACTTGAGCTTGGCGACCAGGTTGCCGGAAGGGTCAATTGAGACATCGTCGAAGGCTATCTTGTTGTCCTTGAGCTGCTTCTTGAGATCGTCGCCGCGGCGGCTCAGTTGCGTCTTCACCGCCTCGTCGAGCTTCACCGCCATCAGCAGATGGGTCCCGCCCTGCAGGTCGAGGCCGAGCTGAATTTTGGTCGATCCGAATCCAGCCCAATCGGGCATCTGGATTCCGACGCTCGGCAGCAGGATCAGTACCGCTGCGACCACGATGGCGCCGGCAATGTAGATGCGCGTGAGGCCGCTGCCGTTGGTAAAATGCATGTAGAGAAAGGCCACGATCAGCACGAGCAGAATCAGGATCGGTCCGAAACTTTGAGTCTGTTCCACTATTCTGAAGCCCCTACTTGTCGTCTTTCTTGGCGGTCGCCTTGTAATTCGAGATCGCGGCGATTTGCGATCGCTCGACGCGCAGCCTCACGTTCGGCGCGATTTCGAGCGTCATGACCTTGTCGCCGACGTCCTGGATCCGCCCGATAATTCCGCCGGTCGTCACGACCTCGTCGTTGCGCTTGAGCGCGCTGAGCATCTTCGCCTGCTCCTGCGCCTTCTTGTTCTGCGGGCGGAAGACCAGGAAATACATGATGGCGACCACCAGCGCCATGATCGGCCCCGGCCCGGTCATCAACTGCTGCACGAACGACGGATTGTCGGCTGGCGCGGCGGCAGCGGCCTGCGCCCATGCGGTACCTTCGAACAACATCAGATCACGTCCTCAAAATCGATCAAACTTAAATCTCACAGAGACAAAAGTCATTCCTCGGCTGATCGGCGGCGGCGTCCCAGGCCGCCGATGTAACCGTTGCAAACGCCCTGAAAGTCCCGGATGCGATAGCAGTCGCGGCAATCGCGCATCAAGCTCGCGATAGAAGTACAGATTATGCTCCGTCAGCGCGCGCGCCGCGAGTATCTCGCCCGACAAATATAGATGACGCAGGTAGGCGCGTGAATGGGTCCGGCACGGGCGGCATTCGCAGGCCGGGTCGAGCGGCATCGAGTCGCGCGCGTGCGCGGCCTGCTTGATCGAGACCGGTCCGACGCTGGTGAACGCCATGCCGTTGCGCGCATTGCGCGTCGGCAGCACGCAGTCGAACATGTCGAAGCCCATCGCGATCGCGGCGAGCAGGTCCGCCGGCGTGCCGACGCCCATCAGGTAGCGCGGCTTGTCCTCCGGCATCATCGAGGCCGACAGCGCCGCCATCTCGAGCATCGCGGCCTTGGGCTCGCCGACCGACAGTCCGCCCGCCGCGTAGCCGTCGAATGGAATCGCAGTTATCTGCGCGGCGCTCATCCTGCGCAGGTCGTCGATAGATGCTGCCCTGGATGATTCCGAACAGCGCCTGCGTCGTGCTGCGTGCGCGCCGCGAGGCTGCGCTCGGCCCATCGCGCGGTCAGCTCGAGCGACTTGAGCGCGCGGCGATGCTCGGCGGGAAACGGCGTGCATTCGTCGAGCGCCATCATGATGTCGGCGCCGAGCTGCTCCTGGATTTCGACCGCGCTCTCGGGCGTGAGCATCAGCGGCGCGCCGTCGAGATGCGATCGGAAACGGATGCCCTCTTCGTTGATCAAATTGATCTTCGCGAGGCTCATCGCCTGGAAGCCGCCCGAGTCGGTCAGCACGGCGCCCGGAAATCCCATGAAGCGCGCAACGCCGCCCATCTCATGGACCAGCTCGGCGCCGGGCCGAATCGCGAGATGGTACGCGTTGGCGAGCACCATCCGGTAGCCCATCGCCCACAACTCGTCGGGCGCCATCGCCTTGACCGCGGCGCGCGTGCCGACCGGCATGAACGCGGGCGTCGCGACTGCGCCGTGCGGTGTGACGAGTCGTCCGGTGCGCGCGTCGCCGTCCACGCGCGCTTACGCTAAATTCGATCGGCCCGTTCACAGGATCAACATCGCGTCGCCGTAGCTGAGAAAGCGGTAGCGATGGCGAATCGCCTCGCGGTAGGCGGCGAGAATCTGATCGCGCCCCGCAAACGCCATCACCAGCGCCAGCACCGTCGTTCGCGGCATATGGAAGTTCGTGATCATCGCGTCTGACCAGCTTGAAGCGAAAGCCCGGATGAATAAAGAGCCCGGTGAAGCCCTCGACGTCGCCGGTGATCGCCCACGATTCCAGCGCGCGCGACGCTGCTGGTGCCGACCGCGATTATACGCCCGCCGATTCGCCGCGCATGCGCGATCGCTGACTGGGTCGCAGGCGGAATCGTGTACCACTCGGCCTCCATCGTGTGACTCTCGACCTCGACGGCGCGCAGCGGCGCGAAAGTTCCGGGCCCGATATGCAGCGTCACCTACGCCGTGCGGATACCCGCGTCGGCCAGCGCCTTGAAAACCTCGTCGGTGAAATGCAGCCCGGCAGTCGGCGCCGCGATTGCGCCCGGCTGCGACGCATAGACGGTCTGGTAATCGTCGATGTCGGCGGGACCGACCGTGCGATGGATATAATGAGGCAGCGCGAGCGTGCCGCCTATTTGGAGTATCTGCTCGATCGAAGTGCCGCCCTCGCTCACGACAACCGGCCGGCCCGGCCGCGCGTAGCCGGTGATTCTCAGCACATGCCCGTCGCCCAGGATTAGCCGCGCGTTGTCCTTGAGCACGCGATGCGTCCGGATCAGCGCGATGCCACGCGCCACTGGGACCTTCAGCCGCGCTCGCAGGCCGCACCATCAGCAACTCGACACGTCCGCCCGATTCCTTCTGCGCAAACAGCCGCGCCGGCAGCACGCGCGTGTCGTTGAGCACGATCAGGTCGCCCTCGCGCAGATGACGCACGAGCTTGTAGAAGCGCGAATGCTCGACCGACTTGTTCTTGCGATCGAGCACAAGCAGCCGCGCCTCGTCGCGCCGAGCCAGCGGCTCCTGCGCAATCAGTTCTTCTGGCAATTCGTAGTCGAGTTCGGAAAGCCGCATGTCATTTCAGAGGAGATTTCAGGATACCAGCCCGGACGCGCGAACGCTGCGTGCGGAGAGTCGAACCTTCTTTTGTGGCAGAACTTAGAAGTTCGCGGCTTCGACTGCGGATACGGCGGCTGCGGTGCGCGTCTCGACGCCGAGGCGTTCCAGGATGTGCTCGACGTGCTTCGACACGGTTCGCGAACTTATTCCGAGAATAGTTCCAATCTCGCGGTTGGTTTTTCCGACCGCGACGTATGCCAGAATTTCTGACTCACGCCGGGTCAAAGGAAGACTCGAGAGCGCCGCAGGATCGATCGCCAAGCGATGCTCTTCGAGCATCAAGAAATTCTGCTCGGGCTTCGAAAGCAGATGGACAGTAAGGCGCTCGCCGTCCCGCTCTATCACAAAAGGACGACGAACATCTGGAACGTCGGTGGCCTTTCGAAGAGTATCGTCTGACCGCGAAATCCATTGCGCAAGCTGCTCCGGCAGACCTCGCCCAGTTCGCTTTGGGAAAAACTTCTCGATCAATCGTGTTGCGGCATCGGTCTCCATCGTGACGGTTCCATCGAGGCCGATCGCCGCGATGCCGCGTTCGGCGCAATTCGCGCCGCTCTTCATCGACGCCATTTCGATCAGCGCCGAGGTGGTATGCGCTCGGCGAAAGGCCTGGAGCACGTGTGGCGAAATCGAAACGAGCATATCCCTGTGGGCATCCGGAATTTGCTTGTGCAGACCGACCCCGACGAATTCGAGACAGTCGGGCCTGCTGTGCAAGAACAAGGTGCAGCAATCTCTGATCCCGTCGGGGCGATACACTTCGTGGTAAAGCGCTGAGCGCAGAAATTGTGACGTTGGCTGAACGTCGGACCATCGCGTGAATTGCTCACCGCGGGTGCGCTCGAAATAGACGACAATCGGGCTCTTAGGCGCATGGCGCGCAATAGCGGCGTCGAGCTCAGGGGCCGCAAACTCAGGCGGATCGGAGCGCTGCGTTCGCCCCTTCAGCGCAGGGCCAGCTTCATACGATGCGTTGGCTGCGAACGCGACGGGGACCAACGCTCGGAGTGCTGAGATTAAATGGTCTCCGAGCCCCCCAGAGGTTCGGGGCTCGTAGAGTCCTCTCACGAACTCGAGCACGCGATCGAAGTCGGTTCGGGTGTAGCGGTACATAGGGAATTCCAGTTAGGCGGATTGTCCGCCTGCCTCTTGCATACGTCAAATGACGTATTGCCCCAATATAACGCGCTGCTATCGTCCACGCGGGGTAAAGGTGGTGGGCGGTTTTGATTTACGGGATTTAACCAACAGTGCGATGCCCAGACGCTGGGAGGACCGAACGATGAGACGATCAGCCAGTTTTCTAGCAGTCCTGATGTTTTCTGCAGTTGTGACAGTCTTACTCGCCAATTCACGTTCCGCAGAGGCAAAGGGCGGAAATTGCCAAGACAAGCTCGAAGATAAATCTTACAATTGCACTGTAAAGACTCGATTTCCTCCACGCCATTAACCAGATGCTTCGAATTCGTGACGAGGGGAATATCCACCGATTTTGATCTTCTCGTTGACGGTGACGACTCCGGCTGCGTTTGCGATACAACCGGGTCTTACAAATCGCCATCGTTCGATAGTTCTTCGAGTTCCTTCGAATGTGTCGACGCGGCCGGCGTTCAACACAACGGAAAGATAAAGTCTAAGAAGCTCAGCGGCCAAATATCGGATAATCTAGGCCAGTCACTAATCTACACCTGCACGGAGAGTGCGACTCCTTGTCCGTGACCTGAATCACGACGCCATTCAAACCGCCCCCTACTCAAGACTCGGGCTTCGGATGGAACCAATATCGTCACGGTGACACGCCCTAGCCCTGAGTTTTTCAAAACCGCACTACCTGACTGTGACTGTCTAACGAGGAAGCAAGAGATGAAACGGGAAAAACTGGCAACGGTATTCTTTGCCGCCGTGATGGTGCTCGGGTTCGCCGCATCGGCGGGCGCGGTCAACCCCATCAAGATCGACCAGGTGACGGTGCTGGCGGCAGGAGGCTTTCCCTATAAAATCAAAAACAGCGGAAGCTACATCCTCACCAGCAACCTCACAAATTCGAAAAGTACCGACGCAATTGATGTGACTGCGGCCCAAGTCACCATCGATTTGAACGGCTTCGAGATTCTCGGGCCCGGCAGTTCGGTCGCCACAGTGACCGGCATTAATGCGTCAGGACTAATCGACGTGACGGTGGAAAACGGGGCGGTCTCCGAATTCGGCACCGGCATTAACGTGGGATCCTACGGCATCGTCAAAAACTTGCACGCCGATTATAACGGAAATGGCATCAGTGTCGGGAATAGCACCGTGGTGGAAGGCTGCACAGCAAACCACTCCACTAATAGCGCAAGCGGTGCTTCCGGCATCTTCTGCTCCGCGGGGTGTACGATCTCCGGCAACACTATAACCGGCAATGCTTCCGACGGCATTGTGTGCAACGGGTTCGGGTGTCTGATCTCCGGCAATAGTGCAAGCGCCAACACGGGTATTGGCATTGTTTGCATAGGGAGCGGATGTCTGATCTCTGGCAATACTATTTTGAACAACACTGATGGTATCGACGCGTTCGAGGCAACCACTGGCTACAGCGGGAACGTTCTGAACAACACCAACAACAACGTCATCGGGGGCACCTCGCTGGGCAACAATCTTTGCGGCGGAAGAATTTGCTGAGGCTTTGGCTATGGACCGTGCACCGAGCCTTATCAGCTCGGTTTCGGTCAATAGCTCTAGCACCAACCGTGTTCGGAAATCGCCACTCAATAAGCGATCAATGTCTGAGCAGTGATTTCCGCATCGACTGATGCTTGGTTTGCGGATGAAGCCACACGCTCATGATCGCCGGGCAGAATGACGGATCGTTAATCTCGCCGGTCTTCGATTCGTTCAAGTAGCCGATCGTCCGGTTCGTGTCGGGGCAAAAGATGACGATCTGATCGCCCTGCCGGACGTTGGGAATGACGGTCCTCAATTCTCCCTGCCAGACTCGCAACTTACTCTCGTCGCCAACCTTGAGAGCGCGCATCTTGGCGACCGCGTTGGTCACCAAAGTGTCGGCGGGAACATCGCGGCCCGGCTCGATATCGAGCGCGTGAGGCGCGGCGGCCGACCATTGCGTCCCCACGATCCACAACGTCGCATCGTACATCCGGACGCCCCACCACGTGTGTCGGCCCCCCCCGAACGGATGAATCCCCGGCGCCTTCAACTGCACCTGCTGCGGCAACGGCCTGTTGCCACCGGTCTGAGCGGCGACCACACCGGCAGTGGAAATCAGAGCGAGAAGCATTGCTGCCATTCGCACCGCCGCGGCGCCGAGAGTAGTTCGGAGTGTCATCAGCAGCCGCATAGTGGCCGACTGTCAGGTGACCCGCAAGCGGCCGGATGCGGCCGACAGATTAGAACGGATAGTTGATGCCGGAGAAGACGGCGGCGCCTTCGCCACCCCATCCGATATCGACGAAGCCGACTACGAACGGCTCCGCGATCCCGCGGAATCCGATGCCGCCGACCGGGTGCAGATCCGTGAACGGGTTGTAGCCCATATCGTGCCCGACGCGACCAGCCTCGGCGAACGGCGCCAGCTCGAGGATTCCGTGGGTGCCGAAGACGTTCTTGTCCCACACCCGCGTGCGCACTTCCATATTCATGACGAACAGGTTGTTGTCGATGTAGCGTCCGGTGCCGTAACCGCGCAGCGTTTCCTGATCGGTGAGGAGGCTCTCGTCGCCGCCGAGCCGCGCCTGCGACCAGAACGGCATCTCGTTGCCCGCCGGCTCGTACTCGCTGAACAGGTGGCCGGCCAGTGTGATGCGCTCGCCGATCGAGTAGAACTCGCGGAATTCTCCGCCGAAGCGGTTGTACGAAACTGAGCTGCCGAATGCGCGATCGGCGACGCCATAGTAGAGCGCCCGAGTTGTCCCGATCGCGGGATATCCACCGAGTCGCGCGAATCGTACTGAATCATCCACTGCGACAGAACTTCGCTGCCGCCGTTGATGCCCTTCTGATTCGGGAATAGCTGGAAAATCGACGGCAACGAGTTGAAGCCACCGTCCTGGATCCGCACCTAGCGCGGGCGTTCCATCATCGACAACTGCCATCGATCGCTCAGGTTGATAGCGCCAGGATCGCCTCGCCGTATACCTGCTCGGTCGTGTAGTTGGTCTGATTTCCGTAGTGAGAGTCGTTGCCCGATCCGTAGAAGCGCTCGGTCGGATCCTTCTCGAAGAAGAAGCGTCCTTCGAACGACCACCACTTCTTGCGATCGCGGCCGGTCTGGTAATCGATGTCGACCTTGCGCGCGATCGTCTCCTGCGCGCCCGCGACCGCGTACCAATTCGTGTCCGACGAAGGATACGCCAGGTAGCGAAAGTTCCCGCCGGGTCCCAGCGTGCTGTTGGCGTTGATATCGGGCGCGAGGATGCTGTTGATTTCGTTCTTGTTGTCGGTGAAAAGCCAAACCGGCAGCACGCCGTACGTGACTCCGCCGTTGGGATCGGTCGCGACTTCAGGCACCGGGATGAAAGGCCACGAGTTGGGATCCTGGACTTTGAACGAACTCCAGTCGTATCGCGGCCATCTTCCAACTGCCGGGGTCGAGCAGCGAGAACTGAGATGAGGAAGTCGGTACCGAAGGGTTCGCGGTTACCTGGGGAATCGAGTCGGCGTGCGCGATCGCGGCAACGGAAATAAACGTGGTAATCAAAAGTAGGTAGGCGAAGGCGCGCCGCATCGTGTGATCCTGGGGATTAGACTTTGTCCGTTGGCATTCGGCTTCTCTTCCACCACTCCACTGCCACCAATGATGCGCCCGGATACTCCCGAGCCCGCCACAACCGAACGATGCTCAAAGGTGACAGTCTTGCACGCGGCGATCAACCCCGTTTGCGCTGATCTCGTCAATGCATCTTGCAATCGTGTCGTCACAATGCGCGTGCGCTTTTCGGCGACGGCTTAAATGTGCAAGGATTCGGAACAAGCGGGAAAGATTTCCTCAAAGGAGTTCAGTAATGCCGAAAGCTGACGGCGGAGAATTGATCGCGCGCGTGATGCGCGAGAATCGTGTCAAGTATTGTTTCGCGATCAACGGCGGGCATCTGTTTCCGATCCTCGGCCAGTTGCGCAATCACGACATCAAGTTGATCCACATGCGTCACGAGCAGGCCACCGCCTACGCGGCCGACGCCTACGCGCGCACCTCGGGCGAAGTCGGCGTATGCATGGTCACCGCCGGATGCGGCCTCACCAACGCGGTGACGGGACTGTGCGTCGCGGGACTCACCAACAGCGCCGTCGTCTGCATCTCGGGACAGCATCCCAACACCGAGGATCATCTCGGCTCGTTTCAGGAAGCCTACGGCTCCGAAGTCGTCGCCAGCTTCTCGAAGTTCACCAAGCGCGTGACCGACTGGTCGACGATTCAGTTCGACCTGCGCTCCGCCTTCCGCGAGGCTATCTCGCCGCCGCAGGGCGTCGCGCTGTTCGAGATTCCGCAGAACATTCTCTATCACGCGCGGAGAAGACGCCGGGCAGCGCAAGGGTGCGCGCGAGTTCACGATCGACGACGTCCGTTCGGCCGCCGATCCCGCCAAGGTCGATCGCGCACTCGAGATGCTGGTGGCGGCCGAGCGTCCGCTGATCGCATGCGGCGACGGCGTGTTCTGGTCGCAGGCCGGGCCCGAGATGCGCGAGTTCGTCGAGCTGACCAACATCCCGATTTACGCGCGCCGCGCCGGCCAGGGCGTCGTGTCCGAGGAGCATCCGCTCGCGATTCGCGGCGCGTTCAAGAAGCCGTTCACCGGCGGCGCCGATGTCGTTGCTCGCAATCGGCTTCCGCTTCTGGAGCGGCGAGCATTTCGGCCAGCCGCCGACGTGGACCGACAAGGCCAAGTACATCCAGATCGATCCGACGCCGACGCGAATCGGATGGCAGGTCAACGCGGACCTGCCGATGGTCGGCGATCCGAAGATCGTGCTGCGCCAGATGATCAACCGCATCAAGGAACTCAAGCTCGACTTCTCGAAGAACAAGACTTCGCCGTGGGTCAAGCAGGTCTGGGAAACGCGCCAGCGCTTCGACAATACGATCAAGGAGCAGAACGCCAAGGTCGCCAAGAATCAGCCGATTCATCCGGCGCGCCTGTGCGAAGATCTGATCAAGGTGCTCGACAAGAACGCGACCACCGTCATCGACAGCTTCACGCTCTCCGGATGGATGAGCCGCGCGTTCACCTGCCGCTTCATGGGCCAGGTGGTCGACGCAGGCCCGCTCGCGCCGGTCGGTCACGGCGTCGGGATGGGCATCGGCGCGCAGCTCGCGCGGCCGGGCCAGCAAGTCGTCGTCATCAGCGGCGACGGCGGACTCGGAATCGGCGGATGGGACATGGAGACGGCGGCGCGCTACAAGCTGCCGGTAATCACGGTGCTGTGGAACAACAGCTCATGGGGCCCGAACTTCGATCAGATGCCGGGGCTGAAGGGCCGCACCGATCCGTTCAACATGCTGCCGAACATCCGCTACGACAAAATTTTCGCCGAGATGGGATGCCACGGCGAGCAGGTCGAGACCAACGAGCAGATAATGCCCGCGCTCGAGCGCGCGTTCAAATCCGGCAAGCCCGCGCATGATCAACGTGATCGGCGACGTCTCAGTCGGCAACGCAACCCTGGGCGGCAACCTGCTGGGTTCGACGGGCTCGAACTAGGCAACAACTCTTCCGTAACAAAGCGGGACGCGCGACCAATTCGCGCGTCCCGCTTATTTCTTCGCTTTGATTCCCTCCTCCCGCGTCGGAGGAGGGTTAGGGTGGAGGACCAAATGCGGCGCAATTCTCCGACGCACCGCATTCTTATGCTCGCGCGGTTGATATAATCTAAAAGCGACCCGCAGAAGTGCTTTATCCATAAGGGTGGGAACCTTGTCGCTTCACGATCTCTGGACAGCACACTACGGCCGCCTTCTCTTCTGCATTGTCCCCTTTGGTCTCGTCTGGATCGCCGGCGTCTGCGCTCACAGTATACGAGTTTACCGCCGAGCACTCTTAAACGATCCGATAATTTACGCCGGAGGAAAACCTCCGACCCTCAGGCGCATAGTACAGACGGTATCCTGGCTCACTTTCGGTCTCGCATTCTTTACCCCCATCACATTCCAGTTGTATTTCGTTGGTCATCGGCCGCCTTACGCGATTCCCTTCGAGGGTCGAATCTACCCGCTCAACGTTAAAGGACAGGTGGTGTATCTGACGAGTGGTGAGGCCGCACTCGTGAGCGAGAACTGGATATGGCTGGCATTCATCTGTTTTCTTTTCGTATTCGGCGTCGCGAGAGAAGGAAATCCATTTGCAAGCAAGTTGAGTGACGTTCCGGAGGGCGCACTGCCAAAGAGTTTGATCAGACCCGCGCCAAGTGGATGGCTCACCGGAAAACAGATTCTGCTCATAATCGGCGGATACTTCGCGGCGCTGCTGAGCCTGATTGCGTTCTTGATTGGCCGCGCCTTCGAAATATTTTGAACTCGCTACCTGAGCCAACTCTCTTCGAGGGGGATGAACTTTTCAGCCTGATCATTTCTCCCCGGACGTGCTAAATGATGGGTGTGGAATCCCCTCATCTCACACCTTCGGCTCGCGTAGATTCGTCCGAGATCGCCTGCGGAGCCAAACTCGCGCGAAACACCAAATTTTACGGAACGAAACGACCGATGGTAGTATCGCGATCACCGAACCACAACATATGGTATAAATTGGCACTCCTGCTCCTTGCAGCGACGCTCGCCGCGTGCAAAGCCGCGCCGACCTGCCCTGTCGGCAGCCACCTTGTCGGCGATCCTCCACCCAACGGCTCCGAAACTGCCTGCGTCAAAACCGTCAACGGACAGGACGTCAAGGACGGCCCATACACCGTCTACCACGACGACGGCTCGAAGATGATGCAGGGCGAATATCACGACGGCAAACAGAACGGCGAATGGACCATGTGGTACGACAACGGCCAGAAAAGTCCGTCGATCACTACAAGGACGGCGTGCAGGACGGCGAGCATACCGGCTGGTACACCGACGGCAAGATTGCCGCGATCGGCATGTACAAGGACGGCAAGCAGGACGGCGTCTGGAAGCGATGGATCCGCAGGGCTTCAAGAATTGGGAAGAGACTTACAAGGACGGCGCCAAGCTGCCATGAGGCGCGCATCGGCAGCTGACGTGACGATCGTCGATGGCGACCTGTCGCGCGTCGATCATCAGCGCGCGATCGTCGCGATGCTCGATGCGTTCACGCTCGATCAGGACGGCGAGCCGCTGTCGGCGCAAGCCAAGCGCGACATGATCCCGGGCCTGCGCGCGCATCCGGCGTGCTACATCTTCCTGGCCTATCGCGACGACGCGCCGATCGGCTTTTCGATCTGCTTCCTCGGATTCTCGACCTTCATGGCGCGCCCGCTGCTCAACATCCACGACATCTTCGTCGACTCGTCAGCGCGCGGCCTCGGCATCGGCGCGATGCTGCTCGAACGAATCGAGGCGAAGGCGCGCGACCTGAACTGCGCCCGCATCACACTCGAAGTGAAACAGGACAATCACATCGCGCGTGCTCTCTACCGCAAGACCGGTTACGATCAAGTCGTCGTCGGCCCCAATCGCATCCCAATGGAGTTCTGGCACAAGCCGCTGTGATCTACTCCAGCTCGTAAGTGACGGTCACGGTTGCCGGCACGGTAAGCTCAGGGGGATTGATAGGCGTTACTTGCCGATTGCCACCGCCGGCGAGCTGAGTGGCAACCCCCTCATAAACAACACCGGATGGTACGCCGCCGGACGCGGCGACATCGCCGGTGCTGACGATTCGCGTCACTCGTTTGATCTTCAAGCCCATCGCATCCGCGGCTGCCTTGGCCTTGAACCGCGCATCTTCACAAGCCCGGGCGATTGCCTGGCTCCGCACGGTCGAATCGTCGCGCAGCGTGAAGTCCACATCGTCCGGCTGGGTCGCGCCCGCTGCGACAGCCGTGTCGATCAGCATCCCTACTCGATCGATCTCTTTGGTCGTGATCGAGACCCGATTCGACGCCTTGTACAGCATGCGAGGTTCATCAGTCCGCTGCATATTCTGCTTGATGACGCCCTGGAAGATCTTGACCGTTCCGTTGCTGCCGAGTTTGCTTTCGATCTTCTCGCCCAATGCATGAGCCTTGTCGGCAGCCTGCTTGGTCGCATCGCTTGCACTCGCTGCATTCTCAGTAACTGTTATTGCGATAGTCGCCTGCCCGGCGACTGCAGTCGTTATGGTGCTGCCGACCGCGCCGACCGCTCGCACAAGGTCCAGCACGCCGCCGGACATCGACTGCTCGCATTTGACATTTATCTGGTAGCTCGCGCTCCAATCGACGAACTTTAAGTCCTGCGAAGCATAAGAAGCAGGATCATAAGTGGTCGACAACGAGTAGCGAACGGTGTCTATTTGGTCCTGCGCACCGAGCTTGGCTTTGACTGCGGCGATAACCTTGTTCGCAAGTCGAGCGTTCTCCGCGCTCGCTTCCACTGCCGTCGGAGCTTGCGTTTCGATCACAAGGCTCACGAAGGCCTGGTCTGGATTGGCCCGCACCTGGGCGTGACCTTCCATCTCAATCGTGGCGGGCTGTCGATCTACCGGCGATTGTTGCGCAAATGCGCTCGAAGCGATCATCGAGATCGCTACCAAAGCCATCCAACGAAGTTTCATTGGTCTCCCCCTTTCGTTAACGCGCTACAGCGTTCTGCCTACCGCCTCGGCCAGCGGCTTCAACGACTTCATCAGCGCCGCGAAGCGCGACGGCTTCAGTTGCTGCGGACCGTCAGACAGTGCGCTGTCCGGTTTCGGATGCACTTCGATCAGCAGACCGTCGGCGCCCGCCGCGATTGCTGCCAACGCCATCGGCGCTACCATCTTGTAGATTCCGGTGCCGTGGCTCGGATCGACAAGCACCGGCAGATGCGTCCATTCTTTGAGCAGCGGCACGGCGTTCAGGTCGAGCGTGTTGCGCGTCGCCGTCTCGAAGGTGCGAATCCCGCGCTCGCATAGCACGACATTGGGATTGCCCTCCGACAGGATGTACTCCGCCGCCATCATGAACTCTTCGAGCTTCATCGACATGCCGCGCTTCAGCAGCACCGGCTTCTTGATTCTGCCGAGGCGGCGCAGCAGCGAGAAATTCTGCGCATTGCGCGCGCCGACTTGCAGCATGTCGGAATGTTCGGCGACAGCATCGATATCGTGCGGGATCCATGATTTCGGTGACCACCGGCAAGCCGACGCGGCGCCCGGCGTGCTCGAGCAATACCAGGCCTTCGTCCTCCATGCCCTGGAACGAGTACGGCGACGTGCGCGGCTTGAACGCTCCGCCGCGCAGCGCATGCGCGCCCGCCGCTTTGACCGCATCCGCCGCGGCCTCCACCTGCTCCTTGCTTTCGATTGCGCACGGGCCCGCGATCACCGCGAATCGATTGCCGCCGATCTCCATCTTGCCGACTTTGATCCGCGATCCTTCGGGCCGCACCTCGCGCGACGCCAGCTTGAACGACCGCACCACCGGCATCACGCGCTCGACGCCGGCGACCGACTCGAGATGCGTCAGTTGATGCTTCTCGCCGCGCTCGTCGCCGACGCATGCGACCACAGTGCGCTCGATGCCGCGGATAATGTGCGCGTTGTAGTCGAGATCCTCGACCATCCTGGCAACGGCCTGGATTTCAGCTTCAGTGGCATGCGCTTTCATTACGACAATCAAGTGATAAACCCTCTGCGATAATGCTTTGCGATGGAATGCGTGCGTGAACTCTAGTAAATCTGACTCTACAGCATGTCATCGTCGATCGGAACAAAGCGTCAATTAAGAGAGGAGTAAGGTTTGATCGAGTCGTCCTGTGTTTGCGGAGCAGTTCGCCTGGCGATTACTCACCCTCCGGATGAATTGGTGGATTGCAACTGCTCGATCTGCCGGCGCCACGGCGCGCTCTGGGCGTACTACACGCTCAAAGATGTAATCGTTCCGGCCGGACTGACCGATACGTTCATGCGCGGGGCGAAGAAGACCGAGTTCCATCGCTGCAAGATTTGCGGATGCTTGACCCATTGGTCGCCGAAGGATCAGCGCGATCGTATGGGAGTGAATGCGCGTCTGATGGATCCCGAAGTAGTGGCACGCGCGCGCGTGCGCCATCTCGACGGCGCAAACACCTGGAAGTATCTCGACTAAAAGGACGCAATTTTGCCGCTAAGCCGCCGCATCGCCCACTCAGCATCGTCCATACTTCCGACGTCCACCTCGAGACCGATACGTTCGGGTCAGGCGAGCGCGGCGTCCAGTTGCGCGACAAAGTTCGCCCCGCCTTCGGCCGCGTCATCGACATCGCCAACGACGCGCAACGCCGACATGCTGCTGATAGTCGGCGACCTGTTCGACTCGGCCCGCGTCACCGAAGAGGGGCTGGCCTTCGCGATCGGCACGATCGCGCGGGCGCAGATGCCGGTCGTGATGATCCCCGGCAACCATGACGCGCACGACGAGCGATCGATTTATGCCGGCCTCGCGCCCGGCGCGCTTCCCGAAAATCTGCACCTGATCCTCGAGCCCGAGGGCACGGTCGATCGATTTTCCCGACCTGGCGGCTCGCGTATGGGGCCGCGCGCTGGTCGAGCACACCCCCGACTACCGCCCGATGAGCGGCGTGCCCGAACCGGCAGGACGGCCTCTGGAACATCGCGCTCGCGCACGGATTCTTCATGGAGGAAGGCGAGATCGAGCGGTCGTCGCCGATCACGCCCGCGGATATCGAACGTTCACGCTACGACTACGTCGCGCTCGGTCATGTCCACGTGCTGAGCGACGTGTCGCAGGGCGCGACGCGCGCGTTCTACTGCGGCACTCCCGCTCCGCTCTATTCGAGCGAGAATTCCGGATGGGTGCTGTGGGTCAATTGCATTCCCGGCCAGCCCCTCTTAGTCGAACGCCTGATGGTCGGGTAGCAAGTCACCGCCCGGAAGTCGTGTCGCGACGCAAGAACGACCCTAACCGCCGTGGCGGAAGGCGAGTCAAGAAGGCGACTACTGGGGGTCTTTTGGAAAGGAGCGCCTGACCGTGGATTGGCTTCACGACATATCCTACCTGTTCGGCGGCGCTTTTCTCGCCAATGCCGTTCCGCATTTTGTCAGCGGCGTGATGGGACGGCCCTTTCAGAGCCCGTTTGCCAAGCCGCCGGGCAAAGGTCTTTCATCCTCAACCGTGAACGTGCTTTGGGGATTTGCGAACTTCGTTGTCGCCTACCTTCTCATAGCCCGTGTGGGAAAGTTCGATCTCCACGCCGCGGATCACGTCATCGCCGTTGGTGTGGGCGTTTTACTTATGGGTGTGATGGCCGCGCGCTCGTTCGGGCGGTTCCACGGCGGCAATTCTCCGACGGGCTCCTGACGGCGTTGCCAGCAGCACGTTCCGCTCGCTGAAGGTCCTCAACTATCGCGAAGTGAAGGACAAACGTATGCAACAGCGCAAGATTGGTCGAGCTGATCTGAGGATAGCGCCTCTTGTGCTCGGCACGTTGAATTGCATACCGGCCAGCCTCTCAATCGAACTCTCGATGGTCGGTTTCGCAGTCAGCGCCCGGATGCGGCCTCGTCCCGTCGTTTGAGTTCGGGGTAAATGTCCGACAGCCGGCGCCACATCCGCTCCAGCCCATAACTGTCGAAGGGCTCGACGATACATTCGAGCGCGCCCTCGCGCAGGTAAACTCGCTGGTCATCGGGCGACTGCGACGCACTGACTATCACAATCGAGGTCTCCGGCGACTCGCGGCGAATCGTTCTGAACAGCGAGAGGGCGTCGCGGCCGGTCTCACCCTTCAGAGCGATGTCCATCGTGACCACGTCGGGACGCGTCACCCGAAAGAGATCGATTGTCTGCGCGACCGTCTCGGTTTCCGCAACAATCTGACAGCCACCGCATTCAAGATGATTGCGCATGATGTCTCGCGTAATCCCCGAGCTGTCCGCAATGAGCACTCGTACTGCCATTAAAGGCTCCTCCTTGACGAGCACTGCGCCCAGCCCAGTCCCCAAGGCGTTCACAGCGGCGACCCGTTCGGTATTTAGCAAGGGCGGGGCCAAGAAATGTCAGCTCCGAACGCATCTGCCCGAATCCTTAACGGGTTAGCCAAGTGAGATTGCAGGCTGCTTAATTGACTATTTCGGCGCAGTCCGTTGGGCCGCGCCAGGATCGGGATTTCCGATCAGCGTTGCACGCAGGTGATTTGTAGCATCGCAGTGACATTGCGTCGTGAAAAAACAGCGGCGGAGCCTCGATGGCTCCGCCGCCGTATCAGTCTCAAATTGTGCTGTGCGTTACATCATGCCGCCGGGAGGCATTCCGCCCGGCATCCCGCCGCCGCCGGCGCCGCCCTTCTCGTCAGGCTTCTCGGCCACCATGCATTCGGTGGTGAGCAGCAGGCTCGCGACCGACGCCGCATTCTGCAGTGCGCTGCGCACGACTTTGGTCGGGTCGATGATTCCGGCCTTCATCAGATCCTCGAACTCCTCGCTGGCCGCGTTGAATCCGAACGGCCCCTTGTTGTTCTTGATCTTGTCGACGACGACCGAGCCTTCCCAGCCCGCATTGGATGCGATCCACCACGCCGGTCCCTCGATCGCCTTGCTGATGATCCCGATACCGACCTTCTCGTCCTCGCTGGCGCGCATGTTGTCGAGCACGCTCGACGCGCGAATCAGCGCGACGCCGCCGCCGGGGACCACGCCCTCTTCGACCGCCGCGCGGGTCGCATGCAGCGCGTCCTCGACGCGGGCCTTCTTCTCTTTCATCTCGACTTCAGTCGCCGCGCCGACGCGAATCACCGCAACGCCGCCGACCAGCTTGGCCAGCCGCTCCTGCAGCTTCTCGCGATCGTAGTCCGAGGTGGTCTCCTCGATCTGCGCGCGAATCTGCTTGATGCGGCCTTCGATATCGGCCTTCTTGCCGGCGCCGTCGATAATCGTGGAGTTGTCCTTGTCGACGACCATGCGCTTGGCGCGGCCGAGGTCGGTCAGGGTGATGTTCTCGAGCTTGAGTCCGAGCTCTTCGGAAATCGCACGTGCCGCCGGTCAGGATCGCGATATCTTCGAGCATCGCCTTGCGCCGATCGCCGAAGCCCGGCGCCTTGACCGCGACGCACGACAGCGTGCCGCGAATCTTGTTGACGACCAGGGTCGCCAGCGCCTCGCCTTCGATATCCTCGGCGATGATCAAGAACGGCTTGCCGGTCTTGGCAATCGCCTCGAGGATCGGCAGCAGGTCCTTCATCGACGAGATTTTCTTTTCGTGGATGAGGATGTACACGTCGTCGAGCTTCGCTTCCATGCGCTCCGGATCGGTCACGAAGTACGGCGACAGGTAGCCGCGGTCGAACTGCATGCCCTCGACCACTTCGAGCTGGGTCTCGAGCCCGCGCGCCTCTTCAACCGTGATGACGCCTTCCTTGCCGACCTTCTCCATCGCCTCGGCAATGATGTCGCCGATGGTCGAGTCGTTGTTGGCCGAGATCGTGCCGACCTGGGCGATTTCCTTGCGATCCTTGGTCGGCTTGGACAGGTTCTTGAGCTCGCCGGTAATCGCCTCGACCGCGCGATCGATTCCGCGCTTGAGCGACATCGGATCGTGCCCCGCGGCGACCATCTTGATGCCTTCGGTGAAAATCTGCCGTGCGAGCACGGTGGCAGTGGTCGTGCCGTCGCCGGCGACGTCGGAGGTCTTGGATGCGACCTCTTTGACCATCTGCGCGCCCATATTCTCGAACTTGTCTTCGAGCTCGATTTCCTTGGCGACGGTGACGCCGTCCTTGGTCACGGTCGGAGCGCCGAAGCTCTTCTCCAAGACGACGTTGCGGCCCTTGGGCCCAAGCGTCACGGTGACGGCATCGGCGAGGACATTGACCCCCTTGAGGATCTTCTCGCGCGATTCTTGTCCGAAACGAACTATCTTTGCAGGCATGGTTCTTTTGCCTCTCCTAAATTTGCGGTTTTATCGATCAGATTGCGGGATTCGCTCGCGGGCAGGCCGAATTGCCTACTCGATGATTCCCAGGATGTCGTCTTCGCGCAGGATGAGCAGGTCCTCGCCCTCATGCTTGAACTCGCTGCCCGAGTATTTGCCGAACAGGATTTTGTCCCCAGCCTTCACTTCGATGGGGATAAGCTTGCCGTCGTCGCCATATTTGCCCTTGCCGACGGCGACAACCTTGCCCTCCTGGGGCTTTTCCTTGGCGGTGTCCGGGATGATAATTCCACCCTTGGTCCGCTCTTCTTCCTTGATCCGTTTGACGAGAATTCGATCTCCCAGCGGCTTGATCTTCATTGGGAAACAGCAGCCTCCTTGGCTTACTAAAAGTGTTGCTCGACGGGACGATTCCCGCCGTCGGAAAGTTAATTACTGTCCGGGCTTTGTCAATTGGCACTCGCGATGCCTGAGTGCTAACCGCAGTTTAGTCAGATCGCGAAGAAATGCAAGCCCTGTGGATAACGGTGTGGACGGGCGCTCCCGGCGCGATTTCGAGTCCGGCAGGGAACCATAAGCGCGCAATCCTGCGATGCGATTCTGGTCGGTTGCACGCTGTCCTGCTGTACTGTTCGCTGCTATTTTGCCGCCTCGTGACGACCGTGTCGAAGGAGACAGACCTCGGATGAACACCATGAAATGGCTGAAAATGTCCGCGCTGGCGACCGTGATTTGCGGGCTGGTTGCACTGGTGGCGCACGCGCAAAACGCAGAGCCTCAAGGGGACGATTCGTTCGCCAAGTACGGCCAGGAGTTCAAGGGCAAAATCGGCAGGACCTACGCCGAATCCCAGGAGTGGTACCCCGAAACCCCGAAGCCGAAGCCGGGCACGCCCAACGTGTTCATCATCCTGCTGGATGACGTTGGCTTTTCGCAGTTGGGCAGCTACGGCGGGTTGATCAAAACGCCCAATCTGGACGCGCTCGCCGCCGACGGCTTGCGCTACAACAACTTCCACACGACGGCGCTGTGTTCACCCTCGCGGGCCGCGCTGATGGCCGCGAGAAATCCGCATCGCATCGGATTGGGCTCTCATGCGCTCACTGCGATGGGCTTTCCCGGCTACAACGGCGTCCCGCCCGAGAGCGCAAAATCACTCGCCAAGGACTTCCAGCATGCCGGCTTTGAGACCATTGCCCTGGGTAAGTGGGACCACACGCCTCTGCCGGAAGCTTCGCAGAGCGGGCCGTTCCTCCATTGGGCGAGCGGCGAGGGCTTCGACCATTTCTACGGCTTCATGGCAGCCGACGCCGACGATTACCGGACCCTGGTTTGGGACGATCACCACCCCACTGAAAACTGGATCGGCAAGCCGGGGTATCATCTGACCACCGACCTGGCGGATCGCGCGATCAGCAGCGTCACCTCGCACGTCTCGATTTATCCCGACCGCCCCTTCTTTGTGTTCTGGGCGCCCAGTGCGATGCACTCGCCGCATCAGGTCCCGCAGAAGTACATCGACATGTACAAGGGCAAGTTCGACATGGGCTGGGACAAGGCGCGGGACGAGATATTCGCGAAGCAGATGCAGATGAATCTCCTGCCGGCCGGCACCAAGCTCTCAAACGGCATCCCGGAGATTCCCAAGTGGGACAACCTGAGCGCGGAACAGAAGAAGCTGTACTCGCATCAGATGGAAGTCTTCGCCGGCATGCTGACGCAGACCGACGAGCAGATCGGCCGCATTATTGCCGCACTGAAGCGCACCGGCGAGTACGACAACACCCTCATCATTGTGACATCCGACAATGGCGCCAGCGGCGAAGGCGGCTTGAACGGAACCTTCAACGAGTCGCTGGTGCTCAATGCCCAGCAGACCACCCTCGAAGAAAATATGAAGCACTACGACGAATGGGGCGGGCCCGACACTTATCCGCACTACCACGCGGGATGGGCGATGGCAGGCAACACACCGTTCAAGTACTGCAAGCAGATCGTACATAACGGTGGCGTATCCGATCCGCTGATCATCACGTGGCCCAAGGGCATCAAGGCCAAGGGCGAAGTCCGAAATCAATACGGATTCATCACCGACCTGATGGCCACTGCACTCGAGGCGACCGGCACGCAGTTCATGGACGAAATAGACGGCGTCAAGCAAATTTCGATCGACGGCAAAAGCCTCGTCTACTCATTCGACAACGCGTCGGCGCCATCGACGCGCACCGAGCAGTACTACGAGCAACTGGGCAACCGCGCGATGTACAAGGATGGATGGAAGGCGGTGACGATCCATGGCAACCGGATGCCGTGGATAGTTGCGGGCACCTTTCCATTCGACAAGGACGTGTGGGAACTCTACAACCTGAATGAAGACTTCTCGGAGACCAACGATCTCGCGGCCAGCAATCCGCAGAAACTCGAAGAGCTGAAGAAGGCCTGGGACGACGCCGCGTGGAAGAACAACGTCTACCCGCTCTACGATGACCTCGCGTCCAGATTAGCCACGCAGTTCAGCCGCGCCTTCGGCGACCGCAAGCAGTTCGTCTACTACTGGCCGGGCGCCCAGCGAATTCCCGAAGCCGCATCGGCACCGGTCAAGAACACCTCGCACACGATCGAAACGACGCTAAACCTCAAGGGCAACGAAGAAGGAGTGATCGTGGCCTGCGGCGGCGTGAACGGCGGATACACTCTGTTCATCGCCGACCACAAACTGCATTACGACTACAACTACTTCAACGTCACGCGCTACTCGATCGTCTCGCCGCCGCTGCCAACCGGCAAGGTCGATCTGAAATTCAAATTCATTAAGACCGGACTCTTCAAAGGCACCGGAGAGCTTTATGTGAACGGGAACAAGGTCGCGGAAGGAGCGCTGGATAAAACGGTCCCGGGCAGCTTCTCGCTCAGCGAGACTTTCAACGTCGGCGTGGACAACGGAACTCCGGTGTCGAAGAACTACAAGAAGAAAGATCACTTCCCGTTCACTGGGCAGATCGACAAGGTGACGATCACATTGACCGCACCCGACACGGACAAGGCGATAGAGGAAAAGGACTTCGAGGTGGTCGACTGACGAGACCGGTCTCGTCACACGAGCGAGCCGCGGTCGGTTGCGGGGATTCCGTACGGGCCGAAGACCGATGCCCGGTACTCGGCGTCGCGGGATGCTCTCAGCAGCGCGTCGCGGTCGCGCAGGATTCGGAGCTGGGCGCGGACATAATCGACCTGGCGGTCGACTTCGTACCTGCGGCCCTCGACGTACGATGCGAACGATCCTGCGGACAGGTCGCCCGCGCGCAGAGCATTGTCAGCGGCAATTGCGGCCAGGCGTCCCGTCCTGAGCGCGAATTCGTTGCCCTGCCCGGTTATCGGCGAGAGATATCCCGCCGCGTCGCCCACCAGCAGCAAGCGGTCGCGCGCGACACTGCTGACGCGATACCCGAGCGGCGCCATCGACCATTGCCGTCCCACGCGCGGCTCTTTCATGACGCGTTCGTAGAGCCATCGATCATGACTCCGCGCGACTGATTCATAAAATTCGATCGCGCCGAGACGGTCGCTCTGCTTTTCGGCCAGGTCTGCTTCGAGGATGTAGCGATAGAGGCCTGGCCGAATCCGCGAGCCGCTGATCATCGCGCCGCGCGCGCCGTACAGATGACGATCCCACGTATTCAGCGGAGTGCCGTCGAACGAATTGAAAAAAACCGCGACGCCGATCTGCGAGAACTCGGGATCCTCGGACTTGAGATTCAACGATCGCAGCGATGGCGCGTAGCGGCCGCCCGCGTCGATCAGCATGCGCGCCGAGTACTGTTTGCGGTCGGCGGCGATCGCAATTGCGGCGTCGCTGCGAAATTCCAGGTCGGTAACGCGCGCATTCCAGATCAAACGCCCGCCCGCTTCGACCAGTCGGCGGCGCAGCGCTGCGTTGAATCCGCCACGGTCGACCTGCACGGGACAGGTGGCACTCGGCAATCGGATGGTACGTCCACGACAGATCGGGATAGACGTTACGAAAGCCGGTGATGCGGTCGAGCACCCAGTCACCTTCGAACTTGACTCCCAACTGCGCGCATTCGTTCTGCGTCGGCACGACCAGCACTTCGCCCGACGTGATATCTTCGCCGTCCTCGCGTTCCTTGCGCTCGAGCGCGATCACGTCGTAGCCCGCATGCGACGAGCCGAATCGCCGCCGCGCATCCGGCGGGTCCGGCTCCAATCACGATAACGTCGGCGTCCGGCTCATCCAGCTTTCCTCTCCTAGTATTCGACGGGATGTCCGAGTTGCTCGGAGATCGTCTCAGCAAGGCGTGGAAACAATTCGTGGCCGTCCTTATCGTCGAGCCACAAACCGCGCGCCGTGTCCCAGTTATAATGGAATCCGTGCGATCCGGCCGCGAGCCACATCTGCTTCATCTGCGATTGCCGCGAGAGGATAAACTTCGCGCCGTCGGCGAACTCGATCGTCACGACGCCGTCGGCGGTGGTGTAGTCGACTTCGTCAGGATCAAGGTCCTCGAGCCATTTGGCCACCTTGGTCAGTGCGGCATCGGAACGCTCGATGAATTCGCTGTCGTCCATGCCGGGAATTGTATCAACGCGAGGAACCTAACCCCTAACCCCTTCCCTCGAGGGAAGGGGAACAATCGCGTGGAGAGATCGACGCTCTCTTCCCAAAACTTGAGAGCGAAGCGTCGTCCTCGACATTTCGCGATTTCTTTTCACTGGGTGCAGGGGTCACCCCTGCCGAAGGAAGTGTGAAACCCATCGCGGGTTTCACATCAAATAAAGTGATCTACCCTTCCCCTACTTCTGCGGGCCCTTCTTTCTCAGCTCTTCGTCGCGGTAGCGCTTGTACAACAGGGTCCATTCGTTGGAGCCCTCGACGACGCCGCGCTTGATTGAATTGATCTTGCGCCGGACGATCGCGTCGATCTCGTCGCCCTGCTCGTTGAACTGCGCGACGATCTCGCGCGCCTGCCGCAGTGCGAGCGGAAAGTTCGCTATTTCGGCCAGGCCTTCGTCGCGCAATTTCGCCAGCGACTCGCGCGCCAGGAACAGGACTCGTGCTTCGGTGAGCTTCATGAAAATTTCAGAGCGTGAAGTTTTTCTTCTCGGCCAGGCGCTGGCGGATCAGATTGCGCAGGCGCGTGACGTCGAGGCGGCTGTCGCGGCGCGCCTCGACCTCCGCCATCTTGTCGGCCTCTTCGTCGATTTGCGCCTCGGCCTCGAAATTCGCCGACATCAACTCGGTCACGCACGCGACCAGTTCCTTGACGTCGCTTTTGGGTTTGATCAGCCCGCGATCGATCAGCCCGTTGACGAGATGATTCGCGAGCGCGTCGATCTGAGCTTCCCGCATCGCCATACGATCACAGCTTGACCGGATTGAGTGAGCGTTGTCAAAAGCAGGAGCACGTCCGCATGCCGCGGCGAGCGCTAGTAATTCGGCATTGCCGACGGCGACGACTCGGCGACAGGAGTTGCTTCGCCGAGCGGAATGGATTCGGGCGCCGGTGTGCCGGGCGCGCCCATCGGCGCAACCGCTTCGTAGCCGTACCTCATCGCGGCGAGCGCGCGTCCGGAAACCACATTGGCCGTCGCGGGCGCCGGGCTTTCGACCAGCGCCTCGGCCACGGTCTGACCCTCGAACAACCGGCGCACGTCCAGCGGCGCCGGCTCGACGACGTGACCGACGTTCACGTCGTCGCTATCGACGCGAATCTTGCCAGCCAGCACAACGCCGCGCTCAGCGCGCAGATCGTAAACTCCCGGCGGCAGATTCGCGCTGAAGGAACCGTTGGGCTTGGTCGGCGCGACGAAAATATCGTTGGTGACGCGATTCTCGAAATGAAGCTGGCGCTTATCCGCCGCCCGCCCGTCGCGGTACGACATGGTGCCGCTGACGTTGGCCGCGCGCGCAATCCGCACGCCCACACCGAGACCCGCCGCGACCGCAAACGACAGGGCCAGCGCTGCAAAACCAAAGTTGCGGCGCGACTTGCGATTGGAAATATTCTTCACGACGACTCCATGGCAGTTGGTTTCGCGCGGGATGGATTGTAGCCGCTCACGGCATTTCCATCAAAGCCCGCGCATCGCCTATGCTCTCCCGATGCGGAGGGGCCTACGATGGAACGCATAACACTTTTTCACAACCCCGGATGAGGCAGCTCGCGCGGCGCGATTGAACTGCTCCGCGCGCGCGATGTCGAGTTCGACATCATCGAATATCTCAAGGATCATCCGACTCGCGAGCGGCTCGAAAAAATCGTCGAGATGCTCGACGGCCCGGTCGCCGACCTAGTGCGCAAAGACAAGCGTTTCAAGGAGCTAGGCCTGGATCCAGCCGCCTACACCAGCAAGAAAGCGGTGGTGGCGCTGCTACTGGAGCATCCGGAATTGATGCAGCGCCCGATCGTGATACGCGGCAAGCGCGCGATCATCGCACGTCCGCCGGAGAAGCTCGAAGCGCTGTTGTGACGGAGAAAAGCAGGACGGAATTTATTCCGTCGGGTTACCTACGCGCTTTTCTTTACCTTGCCCGAGCGGATACACCGCGTGCAAACCAGGATTCGACGCACGTTGCCGTTTATCTTGGCGCGCACTTCCTGCAGGTTGGGATTCCACCGGCGCTTGGTCTTGTTGTTCGCGTGGCTGACGTTGTTGCCGACTGACGGATGCTTCTTGCAGAATCGCGCAATGCTCATGAGTCTTCCGTTTCGAACGAGAATGATCTTGATCTAAGGTAGCCCGACCTGCGGGCGCGTGAAAGAGGGTCGAAGCGTCGCTTTCAGCAGCGCCTCGCCGGCCGTTTCGCACTCGAGCACCGCGCTCGCGTCGCATCCGCACTTGAGGCTCATCAGCCACGAGGCCGCGCCCGAGCGCCCGCGCATAGCTGTCGAGATGCTCTTTCATCCCCTTCGGCGCGTCCTTGTCCTCGATGGTGAGATCCTTCGAGGCTGACGATCACCTCGTCGGGCGCGAGCCGGTCTGCTCGCTGAAAAGTCTGCGTGATCATCGCGACGAAGGCCTAATGATCGAGCCCGGGCACGTCGCTGCGTGATGACGGGATCGTAAATCGAGTCGGGCTACCTGATGCGGGTAGTCTCGGCGAGCACGCGCCGAATCGAATCCGCGCGCGACGGTTCGCGCCGATGGAGCTTTTCTCGTAGTAGGCGAGCATGACGCGCGCGGCGCTCGGGATTGTCACCCGCCATCGCGCCGAGCGTCGTGCCTAGGCAGCGCATTCGCCGCGCTGCGCTTCAATTTTCCCTGCGCGGCCGCCATCATCCGTTGCACGTCGCGGATTGTTGACGCCCGCCGACTTGAACACCGCCAGCGCAGTCTTCGCCGTCGCCGCGATCGAGCAGGGCCTTGCGCCGTGTCGAGCGGATTGAGCGGACCGGTATTGGCGAATCGACGCGCTCGAGAGATACAGCTTGGTCGCCGCCACCAGCTTCGCCTCGACCCGAGTCTGCACCGCTCGAACGCCTGATGACTGTTGCTCGAAATAAGCTTCTTGCCGGCCGCGCGCTCGGCGAACGAACTGCGCACGGTAGTCAGGAATGCCGCCACGCCGCCGACCACCGGCTCGCTGTCTTCAAAGGTGAAGCATGGCGGTCCTCGTCGAGGGTCGAAAGATTGAGCATCCAGATTTCATAAGCGCCGGTGAAGGTGGCCTCGTTCGAGGTGCTTGACGTCTGGAACTACTCGGTCGGCAGGCTCACGACCATCACCCCGTCGAGCTTGATCGTCGGTGTCGCCGGCGACGAAGCGCTTGACGCACGCGTCGACGTCGCCCGGCGGCACAATCGGCACCACCTTGACATTGGGCAGCGCGCCGACAATCTGCTCGATATCGGCTTCGGTCTGCGGCGAGATCGGTCCGATCACGCCGACGCCGATCTTGATCTCGATCCGCATACGCACCCGCCGCGGCTGCGGCCGCAGCATTGCCGCGCCGAGCAGCATTACGAGAATTTGTTTCATCGACTTGAGTGATGCGCGCTGAAACCCTGGAAAGCGACTTCGCCGCGCCGAGAGCTTTTCAGAACGCGCCACGATGATTCAACCCACTCAATGCCATCTGCAGGTATTTTGATGCCGCCGCCGCGAGTTGCCTAGTATCCCGCGTTATCCGTTCGAGAAGATGAGTGTCTGGTTAGTGCGCCGTCGGGAATGTCGCAGCGCATCGATCCACATCCTGCCTGAGCAGGTGGCCAGCCAGATTGCGGCCGGCGAAGTCGTCGAGCGCCCGGCCTCCGCGGTCAAGGAGATGATCGAAAATTCGCTCGATGCGGGCGCGCGTAACCTCGCGATCGAGATTCGAGCGCGGCGGGCTCGGCCTGATCTCGGTCACCGACGACGGATGCGGCATGACGCGCGAGGACGCGATTCTCTCGCTCCGCCGTCATGCGACCTCGAAGATTCGTCGCGCCTCGGACCTGATCGCGATTCGCACGCTGGGTTTCCGCGGCGAGGCGCTCGCCTCGATCGCCAGCGTGGCGAAGATGAAGCTGCAAACCCGGCAGCGCGGCCGACGAGCATGGCGTCGAGGTCATGCGGAGGCCGGCGATATCGAGGAGGAGCGCGCGTGCGGGATGGCGGCCGGGACGCGCATCGAAGTGCGCGAGCTGTTCTTCAACACTCCCGCGCGGCTCAAGTTCATGAAGACCATGGCGACCGAGCAGGGCGCGATTGCCGAGGTGGTGCAGCGCGCTCGCACTGGCGAATCATGCGATCGCGATTCAGCCTCGCCGCCGACGGACGCCGACTGTTTTCGATTTCCCGCGCGCCAACTCGGTGCTGGAACGAGTCCGGCAGGTCTTCGGTCGGCAAGCTCGCGGCCAAGATGTTGCAATTCACGCTCGAGCGCAATGGATTCGGCGTCAGAGGGCTGGCCACAATGAGCCAGGAATCGTTCGCGACGCCGCGCATGATTTTCACGTTCGTCAATGGACGCGCGGTGCGCGACAAGCTGCTCGTGCGCGCGGTGACGCAGGCCTATCAAACGTTGATGCCGCGCGGACGTCATCCGGCGGTGGTGCTGTTCCTGGACATGCGGCACGAGGAAGTCGACGTCAACGTGCATCCGATGAAGACCGAGGTGCGCTTCAGAAATTGCGGCGCCGTGTTCGAAATCGTCTATCATGCGCTGCGCGATCGCCTGGCGGATCAGACCAAAATACGCCGGCGGCAACTGCAGGTGACACGCCGACGCCGGTAGCGGACGATGCCGCGATGGGGCTCATCACGATGTCGCGCGCGGATGCGCGATCACTGCGCCAAGTCCACGAAACGATCGCCGTTGCGGCTCGTGGCGGACAATCCCGGTCATGCCGCGTCGAGCAGCGCCCGCTCAAGCTCGGCCTAGCGATCGCGACGCACGTCCCGGCACGACGCCGATGCCTCCTGCGGCGCCGGTGCCGATGTACTCAAAGCTGCGAATGATCGGACAGATCTTCGCCGGGTACATCGCGCTCGAAAGCGAGGAGGGCCTGCTGCTGATCGATCAGCATGCGGCGCATGAGCGGGTCACCTTCGAGCGGCTGCGCGCGGGAACTCCGCGACGGCGGCATTCGCACGCAAGCGATGCTCGCGCCGGCGCCGGTCGAGCTGGATCCCGCGTCGTGCCACAATGGTTCAAGCCGCGCTGACCGAAATACGCGCGATGGGCTTCGACGTCGAACCGTTCGGGCCGACCGACGCTGCTGCTCAAAGGCACGCCGGCGGTGTTCGGCCCCGAGGGCGGCGCGAAGCTGCTCTCAGACATGATCGAGAGCATGGGCGACGGCGGCTTTCGCGGTGGCGGCGAGGCCGCGTTCGAGAATTGGCTGAAGCAGCTCGCGTGTCACGGCTCGGTGCGCGTCGGGCGCGCGCTCGAATTGCGCGGAAATCCATTCGCTGCTTGCGGAACTGGATCGCACCGAGTTCAAGACCAACTGCCCGCATGGACGCCCGGTACATATTCAGTTCGCACGCGGCCAAATCGAGCGGATGTTCCGTCGATGAGCCTTTCAGTGACGCAGATCAACGCGTCAGCACGACCGGTGCGCATCAAGGTCGGCTTTATCGTCGGGCCGACCGGAGCGGGCAAGTCGGCGCTCGCGATGCACGTCGCGGAGCGGGCGAACTGCGAGATTGTCAACGCCGACTCGCGGCAGTTTTATCGCGGGATGGATCTCGGCACGGCGAAGCCGTCGGCGGAAGATCGCCGCGCGCGTGCCGCACCATCTTATTGATGTCCGCAACCCCGACGAGTCGCTCGACGTGGCCGAGTTTGCGCAGATGGCGCGTGATGCCATCAACGACATTGCGGCGCGCGGGCGGAATCCATTGGTGGTGGGCGGCAGCGGGCTTTACCTGCGTGTTATCCGCGGCGGGATTTTCAGCGGGCCGGCGGCATCAGCCGGAAATTCGCGACCGTCTGGCGAAAATCGCCGAGGAGCGGGGCGTTACGCATCTACATACGCGGCTGCGTGAGATCGATCCCGAAGCGGCGAATCGAATCGGCGTCAACGACCTCTATCGAATCGTGCGCGCGCTGGAAGTCTTCGAGCTGACCGGCGAGACGATTTCGACGCATCAGGATAGACATCGATTTGCCGATATCGGCTACGACACTCTGACCGTGGGCGTCGAAGTGGAGCGGAAAAAGCTCTACGAGGCTATCGACGCGCGCTTCGATGCGATGGTCGCGGCCGGGCTGGTCGAGGAAGTGCGCGCGTTGATCACGGGGGGATACTCGCCAGAACATCCGCCGCTTAGTACGATCGGGTACAAGCAGATCGCGGCGTATCTGCGCGGCGAGATCGCGATCGCCGATGCGGCAGCGATGGCCAAGCAGGAATCGCGGCGGCTGGCCAAGCGCCAATTGACCTGGTTCCGCCGCGAGCCGGAAATCGTATGGCTTGACCCGGGGCGCGGCGCTCGCGATGCTTTTGCGTTGTTCGAGAAATTTTTCAGGTGTGAATCAAATTGAAAAACAATTCGAACGGGCATAAGGCGCGCGGCGGCAAAAATCGCGGCGGCGAAATCGCGACGGTCGAGGGTCCCGCGTCGGAGCCACGCAGCGCGATCGAGGGCGTCCGCCTCGCGCGGCATGCGAATCGGCCGCAGACCCTCGACTACATCGATTTGCTGATGCGCGACTTTATCGAGATTCACGGCGACCGCTGCTTTGCGGACGACGGCGCGATCATCGCAGGCCTGGCGTACTTCGGACGGCGCGCAGTGGCAGTCGTCGGGCATCAGCGCGGCCGCTCGACCGCCGAGAGAATCAAGCGCAACTTCGGCAAGCCGCATCCCGAGGGTTATCGCAAGGCGACGCGCCTCTACGAACTGGCGGAGCGGTTCGGCCTGCCGGTGATCACGCTGATAGACACGCAGGGCGCGGAGTCGGGCGTCGGCGCCGAGGAGCGCGGGCAGACCGAGGCGATCGCGCACAACCTCGAACTGATGGCGCGGCTGACGGTGCCAATCGTCGCGTGCGTGATCGGCGAAGGCGGCTCGGGCGGCGCGCTGGCGCTTGGCGTCGCGAACACGGTGCTGATGCAGGAGAACGCGTGCTACTCGGTGATCACGCCTGAAGGATGCGCGGCGATTTTGTGGCGTGCGGGCGGCGAGGAGAACGTCGCGGCCGCGGCGTCGGCATTGAAACTGTCGGCGCCCGACCTGCTCGAACTGGGATTGATCGACGAGATCGTGCCCGAGCCCGCCGGCGGAGCGCATACGGCGCCGGCCGAAGCGGCTCATCTGATGGGCGCGGCGCTCGCGCGGCATCTGGAGCGCCTGGTCAAGCTGAAGCCGCAGGAGCTGCGGCGCGCACGCGAGCGGAAATTCGCGGCGATGGGCTCGAAGTACCTGACGCGCAGCAGCGTCGAGAACGATCCACTTAATTGAATGTGAAACCCGCGATGGGTTTCACGCTTCCTTCGGCAGGGGTGACCCCTGCACCCAGTGAAAAAGAAAAGGTGCGGGACTTCGTCCCTGTTGGGAGGTTAACGGGGCGGACCCAAACCTCTTCTTGTCCAAGAAACCTTTGCATGACCGGGCCTGCCGCTCTTCCCCTCTCCCTTTTAGGGAGAGGATCGAAGGTGAGGGTCCTTGTGCAGCGCGCTCTTTTTGCGCGCGATCTAAGATTCTGCTTTGGAATTCGTAGGAAGAGCGTAACCTTCTCGCGGCGTTGCCGTTTTATCTTATTGAACAAGCAATCGCTGGAGGATGTATCAATGGACGTGCAGAGCAAGTACGCGAGAATTATTCCGACCATGCGGTATCGGAATGCGCCGGCGGCTATCGAGTGGCTGTGCAAGGCATTCGGGTTCGAGAAGCATCTGGTGGTGCCAGACAAAGACGGCGGGATCGCGCATGCGCAACTTACGTCTGACAACGGGATGATCATGCTGTCGTCCGTGGGCGGCGGTATTTTCGGCAGGTTGATGAAACATCCCGACGAAATCGGTGGCTGCGAGACGCAGAGCGCTTACGTAATTGTCGCCGATTGCGACGCGCACTATGCGCGGGCCAAGGCGGCGGGCGCCGTGATGCTTCGAGATATTGAGGATGCAGACTATGGCGGCCGCGGCTACAGCTGCCGCGATTTGGAGGGCCACATCTGGAGCTTCGGCAGCTACGATCCGTGGCAACCTTCCTAGCTCATGCGCCGCTGCTGATATGAGCTGAAACACGTCCCATCAGCCCGTTTATCGAGGGCAAGATTAGCGCATCAACCCGCGTTTTTTCCGGTAGGTTTATCCGCGCAAATTTGAATATAATCCGGGCTGTCCGCGGGCTGAGTCATGGGAGGCAATCGCCTTAGCTTAACGGGTCAGGCAGCGTGATTTTATTCGTCGCGCATAAGAACGGCGCGCGTGCGGCGCGCATCGGATCCGTCCCTCGGCGGAGTTCGGCGACTATTTCAATTGCAGTGCTGGCGTTCACGATCATCGCGATCGCGTTCGCGCCGCGAGACTCCTTTGCCCAGGACGCACAGGCGCAAGCGCTTGAGTTGAGCGACCACGCGTTCGCGATGCTCAACGCGATGAATGCGTCATCTGCCAAGGCCGGTCCGATGCTGGCGCCGGTGGCCAGCCTTGCGGGCGATGCGCAAACGCTGTCGACGGCGCTGGGTGCGAACGACACGGCGAGCGCGAGCGGCGCGATGGCGTCGGTACTCAGCGATCGCGACCGGATAGAAGCGGCGGCGAAAATCGCGGGCGGCCAATATCCCGAAGAGTGGACCGGTATCAGGGACAAGATCGCGGCGCTCGAAAAACAGGTGCATGCCGTGAAGGGGGCAGGATCCAGCGGGAGGAGCGAAGCGTCGGCGAGCGCGCCGGTTTCACATGCGTCCATGGCGCCGCCGTCTGGAGAACGGATGCCGGACGCCCCGAAGATCGAGATCGCGTCGCGGGTATTCGTGAGCGGAACGGTGCGCGTGAAAGGCTTCTTCGAAGGCACCGATCTCAAGTCGGCGGGTATTTTCGACGGCGATGCCAAGACCAAGGATATCGACGTCGCCAGCGTGCCGGGCGAGCAACGGATCAATTTTGATTTTTCGATCGAGCAGCCCACGCCGACGCAGGCGATCCGCGTCGCGGATGTCTACGGGCGCGAGGCGCAAGCGCTGATCACGCCGGACCCGGCGGCGATCGGCCCGATGAAGGGCAGCGAGGAGATGATCGAAGTCGACCCAGGCGCCAGCACGTCGGCGCGCGGCGAGGCTGGTCCGTTGGCAGAGAGCCCGTTGGCGTCGGCCGGACCCGCTGGCGGCCACAATACGGCGGAAATCCCAAGTTCAGGCGACGACGCCTCGCCCTCGCGGCGGCATATCGATGCCTCGAACGGTTCGCTCGCGCCGCTGAACGTGCAAATCAACATAATCGACACCGAAGAATCCATGTCTTCGCCCGGGATGGTCGAAGCGGTGGGACAGATCGTCGGCCCGGGCGTGCGTCATGCGGGGGTTTACGTCAACGGCAATTTGGTGGGCGCGATCGCGGTCAGTCCGACGGGATATAGCGCGTTCGACGTGAACTTCAGGATGCCGCCGGGCAGCGACGCGCGGATTCGCGCCTATGGCAACGGCAGCAACTTCGTCGAGGCGTCGATCAATACGGCGGGCGGCGATGGCAGCGGAATCACCGCATACGGCAATCCGCCGATGTATCCTTCGCCATACGGCGCCTATCCGCCGTCGCCGTACTACCGGCCCAATCCGTACGCCTATGCGAATCCGTATGCGCCCGGCTACAATCCGTACGCGCCGAATCCGTATCCATATGGATATCCGCCCGGCTACGGTCCCCCGCCCTACGGCACGCCGCCACCGTCGAAGCCGTGGTACAGCAAGCTGCTTCCTTAGTGCCATGAAGTTCCGCCACGCCGCCGCGCTCGCGCTTGTGGGTTGGTATTTGATGGTGCCGCCGATGGCACACGAAGAGAACTGGCAACCTGGCGGCCCGCCAACCACAGCGCCGCTGAGCGAATGGTTTATCTGGAAACCGTTTGATACGGCTGACGCGTGCGAAAAGGCCGAGGATGCGCTTTTCTGGAGGGCATCGAAAAACAACGGAACCGACTATCATCGATGGCTGGCCGGTCGTGCGTCATCGGACGACCTGCTCGATGAATGGTCGAGTACCTATAGCGACAACACCGCGTTGAACGCTGCACTTAGGCAATCGCGTTGTATCGCAACCGATGATCCTCGGCTCAAGGGAAATTAAGACACTCGCGATCTGAAATTCAGACACTCAGCCTCGAATTGAGACAGTACCCTCGATTCCAACGAACTTGCCGCGCGACGCGGGCTTGCGTAGAATTCGCTTCTTAACCTTCGTTCTTATCGAGAGTGTCCACACAATGCTGATTCAAGCGACGCAACTGCGCCCGGGTATGATTGTCGAGTACAACAAGGACCTGTGGCGGATCATGACGATCACGCATATCACGCCCGGTAACTGGCGCGGGATGGTGCAGACCAAGCTGCGCAATATCAAGACCGGCTCGCAGACCGAGAACCGGTTCCGCTCGGAAGACCGCGTCGAGCGCGTGATCCTCAATCAGAGCAAGATGCAGTTCCTCTACCAGGACGGCGACGATTTCCATTTCATGAACACCGAGAACTACGAGCAGATCACGATTCCCAAGGATCTGATCGAGGACGTGGTGGGATTCCTGACGCCGAACCTCGAAGTCGAAGTCGAGTTCTACGAAACGACGCCGCTCAACGTGACGCTGCCCAAGACGGTCGCGCTCAAGGTGGTGCAGACCGACCCCGGAATGAAGACGGCGGCGGTGAACAATACGCTCAAGCCGGCGACACTCGAGACCGGGATGATCATCCAAGTGCCGCACTTCGTGGCCGAGGGCGACACGATTACGATCAACACCGAGACGCACGAGTACCTGTCACGCTCGAAGTAGCGGGTTGAGAATTGATTAGCGCGCGCCAGACGTACCGACCAGCGCGCGAGCGCAAGCCCACACTGCCCGAGCGCGCGCATCCGCATCCGATTCGCTTCGGGCCAAATCTCTACATCGCGCATACGCAGCCGGGGTTCGAGGGAATCGCAGCCGACGAGATTGCGCGGCGAATCAGCGGCGCGCGCGAAATCACGCGGCGCGTCGTGCCCGATCGCGCCGGCATGACGATCTTTTTCGCACCGGCGGCGGACAAGCTCGGCATCATCCGGACGGCCGAAGACCTGTTCGGGCTGGCCGGCTATCGCGCCGGCATCGGGCCCGAGAACAAGGAACTCGACAAGATTCGCGGCGCGTCACGCGAGGCGCCGCTGTTCGCGCCGGCGCTCGCGGCGCGCGTCAAAGTTTCGCCGGGCACGCGCGCGGGCCGACGGCTCAAGTTCCGCGTAGTCGCGCGGATGGCCGGTGAGCATGAATATCGCCGCGTCGACTTTCAGCGCGCGGTCGAGCGCGGGATTCTCGAGCGGAGCGATCACACATGGCGGCTCGAAGAAGAGGACGCCGACGTCGAGCTGTGGGCGACGATGATCGACGCGGAGCTCTTTCTGACGGTGCGCCTCAGCGACGACCGCATGCGGCATCGCGAGTACAAGACGGCGCATCGCCCCGCTTCGCTGCGCGCGTCGAGTGCGGCGGCGCTCGCATGGCTGTCAGATCCGCGCGAGGACGACGTCGTCCTCGATCCATTTTGCGGCGCGGGCACGATACTGATCGAGCGCGCGCACCTCGGACGGTATGCGATGCTGCTAGGCAGCGATCGAGACGATGCGGCGCTGGCGGCGGCGCGCGTCAACGTCGGCTCGCGCTATAAGCCTATTCAGCTCGAGAACTGGGATGCCGGCGCGCTGCCGCTCGCCGACGCGAGCGTTGATAAAATCGTCACCAACCTGCCGTGGGGAATCCGCTACGGATCGCACGGCGAGAATCGAAAGCTTTATCCGCTATGGTTTCGCGAGTTCTCGCGCGTGCTCAAGAGCGGCGGCGTGATGGTGATGCTGACGTCGGAGTGGCGGCTGATGCGCGAGCTTGAGCGCACACGGAAGATCGCTCCGAGCAAGATTATTCGAGTATCGGTGCTAGGCAAGCCCGCGGCGATTTACGTCTGCCGCAAGGCCTAACGCAGGGAAGGGAAAATCACTTTATCGAATGTGAAACCCACCGTGGGTTTCACGCTTCCTTGGGCAGGGGTGACCCCTGCTCCCAATGGCCTTACTTCGCAGGCGAGAAGAACGCCAGGACTGCGTTGGCGATCGAGTGCGGGGCGCTGCCGTCGATGGGCACGATCCACGCCGACGGCGGTGGCGCGTAGCCGAGCGCCTTTTCCGGCGACCCTTCGAGCTTAACCCCCGCATAAATGAATGCCGACGAATCGGGCGCCCAGATCGTGTGCGATACGGCCACCTGGTCGAAATAGTGGTAGACCGTCGATTCGTCGGACGTCGCGAGAAAATTGCCGAGCAATTTTTGCGCGCCGGTCTTAGCGTCAACCACCGACCAGTTGTAATAGGGCTTCTCGGCCGGGACGCCGATGAACGCGATGTGGCGCGAGTCGGGCGCAAAGAAAAATGCCGCGACGTCGTCCTTGGTCAGCCACTTCGAGTTCGCGGTGGCGATATCGACCAGCTTGATGCCGTTATAAGTAGGGTCCTGCGCCGTGATCGCCGTTGCGTACGCCAGGTGCGCCGAATCAGGCGCCCACACGAAACTGTTCTCGCCCACGGGTAAACTCACGACCGAGCGAGGATGACCCGCGTCCGCGTCGGCCACCACGATGTTCGATTCGGCGTGGTAGTTCTCGACGTACGCGAGGTGCTTGCCGTCGGGTGACCATGCGGGGTTCTTGAACGGCGTGCGTCCGGTCGACAGCACCTTGACGACGTTCTGGCTGGTGGGCGTCAGCGCCATCAACGAGACCTGCTCAGTGCGATCGGAGTCCAGCGCGAGCGTGTGCAGCGCAACCTCGTCGGACCGCGCACCCCAATCGAAGTACAACGGCATCCCGGTGGTCACGATTCTGACCGGCGTCGACTCCTTGACCTCGGCCAGCACCAGGCTGAGTCCGTGCGGCTCGGCAAGCAGAAACGAAAGATGCGCGGCGTCTGGAGTCCAGACGAGGTAGATAATGCGCTCGGAACGGCTCTCGAAAATAGGCATCGCATCGCTGCGCGCGAGATCGTAAACCCACACTGCAAACGAATCTTCGCTTTGCTTGCGAGTCTCGGCGGTATAGGCGATGCGCTTGCCGTCGGGCGAGAACGTTGGCCATCCATACACGAAATCGGCTGCCGCGGGGCCCTGCTCGGGCACAGTGTCGGCGAACAAGGCCCGCATGATCGTATCGTCGCGGCGCACGTGAATGGCGGCGGCTTTGCAGGTGATGCATTTGGGCTCTGCACACTTTGTGTCGCAGTAGTAGATGTTGGAATCGGTGCCGACGTAGGCGATCGCGCCCGCCGAAGCGTGAGCATTCGACCCGAGTGCGAACAGAAGCGTGAGCGCTGCGACGATGGAAATTTGCAAGCATGCACGGGCGGAGCGCATGGCTGATGTGGTCATCGCGCCTAGGATTGCGCGCGCAAGGGCGCCAGCGCAAGTAAGGATCGCGACGTGTTGACACGGCGGCGGCCAATCGCGCAAAGTTGTCCCATGCGCCGATTTGCAATTATTTTTGGTGCCGCGCTTTTTGTTGCGCTGCCGTCGATTTCGCGCGCGCAGTACAACGACAACGATCAGCAGAATCCCAAGGAATATCACGACGAAGATTCACAGCCGCTCGCAATCGTCGCCGATTTCCTCTACCCGATTGGTTATGCCGCGGAATGGCTGTTCGCTCGCCCGATGCACTGGCTGGCCAACGACAGCCCGGCCTCGCCGGTTTACCGCCCGGTCGGCGGCAACGATACGTCGCCGATGCCGCCGGTGCCGATCATTCCCGACAACACAATGGACCAGGCATCCTCGACGACGAACGTTCCACAGGATTGGTCGCCGACTCGCGCGCCGGTCACGACCAATGCAACTGTGATCAAGCCGATAACGCCACTTCCGGCCGCGCCGCCACCAGCTTCTAGTAGTCAGCCGGCGCTTCACTGAATTTTCGCGTCCCGCAAATCTCCCGATTCAGGGGTTATCATCGCCCTTGAATGTTGCGTATCTTTGGGTAATAGAATTTTTGCTAATCGAATACGTCCAATGAGGTGAGGACGAGCTAATGCAGGCTCGTCACGACTTGGGAGGTTGCGTCACTTAGATGGCTGTTGCACTCAAAGAGAAAGCTCCGACTGATCCCGCCGAACTGAAGAAGTGGCGCGAGGACGAGCAGGCAAAAGAACGCGCGAAGCGCGACAAGGAAAAAGCCGAACTCGGCACGTTGTGGAGCCGTCGCGATTTTCTCGGCGTGCTCGGATGGGCCGGCTTCGGCGCGTTCTCGCTGATCGGTCTGCTCGCCGCGGTGCGCAGTCGGCGTTCCCGCGCGTGCTGTTCCTGCCGCCATCGAAATTCAAGGCCGGCTTCCCCGACGATTACGTCGTCGGCGAAGTCAGCGAAAAATTCAAGCAGGATTTCCGCACCTGGATCATCCGCACCAAGGCCGGGCTTCTACGCGATCTTCGCCAAGTGCACTCATCTCGGATGCACGCCGCGATGGCTCAAGACGGAGCAGAAGTTCAAGTGCCCGTGCCACGGCTCTGGCTATTACATCAGCGGCATGAACTTCGAAGGACCCGCGCCGCGCCCGATGGATCGCTTCAAGATCTACGTCGGCGACGACGGCCAGTTGGTGGTCGACAAGTCGGTCATCTACGAGATGGAGCCCGGCGTCGATCCCAACGAGCAGCATCCCGAGAGCATCCTGAAGATCGCCTGATAGGGCATTCTGAAAGTAGCGCGCAGCGCGCAACTGCATTCTCATAGGCGCAGGTCGCGCCGCGATCGCGCCTTTCGATTATTTCGACCTGGAGGATTTCGCGCGATGCCAGTAATCAAGGCCGGTAACATCAACCTCAACTACGACACCTTCGGCGACGGCGAGCCGCTGCTCCTGATCATGGGATTCGGGATGTCCGGCGCCGGATGGCTTCCGTCGTTGCCGTTCTTCAACGGCTTCAAGTGCATCTACTTCGACAATCGCGGCACCGGCCTGAGCGACAAGCCCGAAGGTATCTACACCATCGAAGCGATGGCCGATGACGCGAGCAACCTGTTGAGTGCGCTCGGAATCCCCAAGGCCAAGGTGTTCGGCGTCTCGATGGGCGGGATGATCGCGCAGGAACTCACCCTCGGCATCCCGAGCAAGTCAGCAAGGTCGTGCTCGGATGCACCATGGCGGGCGGCCCGACGGCGAAGATGGCGTCGCCCGAAGTCGCGAGAAGCTGGTCGAGGGCGAACAAGATCATGGCGTCGGATCCCGAGCAGGGACTTCGACCATGCTGCTGCCGCCGCTCATGCCCGACGGAATTTGTCGCACGGCGCATCCCGAGATCAAGCAGATGATGCTGGCGGGAGCGAAGATGATGCCGCCGACGCCGCCGGAGGCGGTCGACCGCGCGATCGCGGGAATCAGACGTTCAACGCCTACGATCGTCTCGGGCAAATAAAGTGCCCGGTGCTGATCGTGCATGGCGACAAGGACATGCTGGTGCCGCCCGAGAACGCGAACATGATCAAGAGCCAAATCCCGCAGGCCGAGGTGTTCATGATCCCCAACGCCGGCCATGCATTCCAGGCGGCCGACCCGGTCGGGATTCACAAACGAATCGTAACTGGCTGAGGAACTGACCAGCGCAGAGTTTGTGTCATCCTGACGACGGGAGCGCTAGCGACGGGAGGAAGGACCTCGGACGGCTTCGCGTAAGCGAAGCCGGTACCGGTTTCGAACTCGCGCAGCGCTCCCCTTCTCTCCGGTCCCCCTTCCCGCTCGGGAAAGGGTTAGGTTTCACGCGCTCACGATCTGCACGGCTCGTTCGAGCGATACCGCATGCGGATCGAGCAGTGCGCGAATCGCATCTTCTTCCCAGTCGGACTCGGAATCGCAAGCGGATCTTCTGCGCGCAGGCGATGCTCGACGACCATCCGCGCGAGGATCATCCGCCGCGCGTCGTGCCGTCGGCGCCTGCCGTCGCGCCTTCCCACGTCATCAGCGCGGCACTCGCTACATTGTAGAGAGCGTCCGTCGCGAGGCGCGCCAATCGTTCATGCTTCGGCTTGGCCGCGACCTCGCCGGCAAACTTCGACTGCGCGATCGATTAGCTCCGCGATCTCCTGCGCGGAACTCCGCGGGAGCCGCCAGTCGCAACATTGAGCTTGGCTTTCAGCGCGCGCGCGAGCGTCTCGTGCCCGCCCGATTTCGCGACCGCGCGATTGATCACGTCGAGCGCGTTGATATTGCTGGTGCCCTCCCACAGCACGCCGATATGCGCGTCGCGGATGAGGCGCGAGTTGACCCAATCCTCGATGTAGCCGTTGCCGCCGCGCACCTCCATCGCGCCGGTCGCGACGCGGATGTTGTCGCGGCACGCGCGGAACTTCAGCACCGCCGTCAGGATTCGCATCACGCGCTCGGCTTCCGCGTCGCCCGCGCGCGCCCGATCCATCATCGTCGCGTCGTAAGTGAAGACCGACAGCGCCTGCTCGGTCGGCACCATCAGCTTCATCAACTGGCGCCGCAGCAGCGGATGCTCGATGATCGGCTTGCCGAACGCCGCGCGATGGCGCGCGACCGCGAGCGACTCGTTGAGGCATCGGCGCATCATGCCGGCGGCGCGCGCGCCGTGCGACATGCGGCTGAGATTCACCATGTCCATCATCTGGCGCAGGCCGCGGTCGAGCGCGCCGAGTTGGTAACGCGATCGCGCCTTCGAGCACGACTTCGCCGCTCGCCATCGAGCGCGTGCCGAATTTGTCCTTGAGCCGCGCGATTCGATAGTTGTTGCGCTCGCCGTTTTCCAATCGCCGCGGCATCAGGAAGAGCCCGAGCCCCTGCGAGCCGGCCGGTGCACCGTCGGGACGCGCCAGCAGCAGCACCACGTCGCCGTCAACCGCGGAGCAGAACCATTTGTCGCCGTAGAGCCGCCAGAAATCGCCCTCGCGCTTCGCCACCACCGCGCTGTTGCCGAGGTCGGATCCGCCAGCGCGCTCGGTCATGTATTGCGCGCCTTTGAAAATCTCGTCCATGTTCTGCGACAGCATGCGGCCGAGGTAGCGCGACTTGATATCGTCGCTGCCGTAGTTCTCGACCAACACCGCGCCGGTGTCGGTCACGCTGATCGGGCACATCAGGCCGAACTCGGCCTGCACGAACAGGTACTGGAACGCGTACTTCGCGATGTACGGCAGCGGCTCGGGCCATCCGAGCACGCCCGGCCGATGCGCCATCGCATGCAGCCCGAATTCGCCGAAACCGATTCGCTCCATCTCGCGATACGCCGGATGAAACTCGACCCAATCCTCGTCGCGGCCGAAACGATCGCGCGAGTGGAGCACCGGCGGATGCTTGTCGGCGATTTCCGCAAGCTCGTCGAGCCGGCCCCCAGCGAGTTGGCCGAGCTGATCGAGATGCGGCTCCATCGCGGCGCGCAGCCGCGGCTCCATGTGAAGATCGAGCAGGTCGCGCAGGCCGCGGTCGATGCGGTAGAAGTTCATGCCGCGGCAATCAGGCGCAACCAGTTCGGCGGCCGTCGCTGCAGCTTGTCGGAATTTTCAGATAGCCATAGGAAATTAGAACTAATCTTTTCGCGATGAGTTGGCTACAAAGGTGAAAGAGAAAATTGTCGGCGGACGAGGCGCGGCGGATCGCGCTGGCGGCGCAAGGGTTCGCGACGCCGCGGCCGACGGCGCGTCCCGACCGGCGGCATCTGCGCCGCGTCATCGCGCAGATCGGTCTGCTGCAGATCGATTCGGTCAACGTGCTCGTGCGATCGCATTACCTGCCGCTCTTTTCGCGCCTCGGCTCCTATGCGCCGGAGATACTCGACTCGTCGTGGACTGGTCATGTTCGCGAGCGCGAGCTGTTCGAGTACTGGGGTCACATGGCGTCGCTGATGCCGTTCGAGATGCATCCGCTGTTTCGCTGGCGGATGGCGGAGTGGGCCGACAAGCATAGCGACAGCTTTGGGCGCCCCAATCGGAGCCGGCCGGGCTTCATGCGGGCGGCGCTCGACGAGATTCGCGAGCGCGGCGCGCTGAGCGCTCGCGAGATCACCGGCGCGGGCGAGAGCAAGGGCGGATGGTGGGGATGGAGCGTCGGCAAGCGCGCGCTCGAAGAGCTGTTCGCGCAGGGCCGCGTCGCGGCGGCAGGACGCCGCGGCTTCGAGCGGCTGTACGACTTGCCGGAGAGAGTTATTCCGGCGCGCGTCCTCGCAATGCCGACGCCCGCGCGCGAAGACGCGCAGCGCGAGCTGATGCGAATCGCGGCGCGCGCCCTCGGCGTCGGCACTGAGAAGGATCTGTGCGACTACTTCCGCATCCGCATCACGCCGGGCAGACAGCGCATCACGGAACTCGTCGAGGCGGGCGAACTGATCCCGGTCAGCGTCGAGGGATGGCGCGAGCCGGCGTACGTTCATCGCAATGCGAAGTCGCCGCGCAAAGTCGATGCACGCGCCCTGCTCTCGCCGTTCGACTCGCTGGTGTGGGCGCGCGCACGGACGGAAAGAGTCTTCGGCTTCCGATACAGGATCGAGATCTACACTCCGTCGCCGAAGCGCAAGTTCGGCTACTACGTGCTGCCGTTCCTGCTCGGAGACCGGTTAGTCGCGCGCGTCGATCTGAAGTCCGAGCGCGCGACCTCGACGCTGATCGTGCAGGGAGCGCATAGCGAGCGCGGCGTGCGGCTGAGCGCGATGGCGGAACCGATGATGAAGGAGATCGAGACGATGGCGTCATGGCTGGGCCTCGAGCGAATCAAGGTGAAGCGGCACGGCGACCTCGCAAAGAGGCTCCATTCGACGCGCGCAGACTGAGCAATTGTCAGTCGGGGTCTTCCAGTTTGCGGGTTAGGGTTTTGCGGTCTACGCCCAGGATGGCGGCGGCTTCGCCGCGGTGGTTGTTGACCGAAGTCAGGACGGCGCGGGCGTATTCGCGCTCTACATCCTCGAGAGTCATGCGGCGGCTGGCTAGTTCTTCGAGATGAGTGGGGGCGTGGTGGTCGCCGGTGATTCTTGCCGGTAGGTCTGCGCGGGTGATCAGATTAGTGGAGCATAAGATGACTGCTTGCTGGATTGCGTTCTGGAGCTCGCGGATGTTACCGGGCCATCGGTAGTGCAAGAGGAGTTCGTTCGTTTCGGAATCGAGTTGCGGCGCGGGTTTGCCGGATTCGGCGACGGCGCGCGCGAGGAAGTGTTTTATCAGGAGAGGGATATCTTCAGCGCGGTCGCGTAGAGGGGGCACGGCGATGGTCACGGTGGCGATGCGGTAGAAGAGATCGGAACGGAAGCGGTTGTCGGTTACCGCTTTTTCCAAATCGGCGTTGGTGGCGGCGATGACGCGCACGTCGACGGTGGTCTCGCCGGTGGCGCCGAGCGGGCGAACTTTTTTATCCTCGATGACGCGCAGCAGCTTGGCCTGGACCGTGGGCGAGCATCTCGCCGATTTCGTCGAGGAAGAGCGTGCCGTGGCTGGCGGCGACGAAGAGTCCGACCTTGTTCTGCTTGGCGTCGGTGAACGCGCCGCGCGCGTGTCCGAACAGTTCGCTCTCGATGAGACTTTCGGGAATCGCCGCGCAGTTGACGGGAACGAACGGGCCGCTGTGGCGCGGGCTTAGAAAGTGCAGCGCGCGCGCCAACAGATCTTTGCCGGTGCCGCTCTCGCCGGTGATGAGCACGCTCGCATTGCTGTCAGCGATCTGCGCGAGCTTGCTGAGCATCGCAGTCATCTTCGGGCTGGCGGCGATGATATTTTCGAGGCCGTGATTGCGCGCGAGCTCGATGCGCAGGCGCTTTACTTCGGCGCGCAGGTTGCGGTCTTCGAGAGCGCGCGCGACGATCAGCAGCAACTCGCCGTTGCTGAAAGGCTTGGTGATGTAATCGAAGGCGCCGAGCTTCATCGATTCGACGGCGGTCTGAATCGATCCGAAAGCGGTGATGATGATCACGGGAATGCCGGGGGCGACGCGCTTGAGCTCGGCTTGCAGGCCGTGGCCGCTCATCCCAGCCATCCGCAGGTCGGAGATCAGCACGTCGGGCGATTCCTTCTCGACTATCGCGAGCGCCTCGTTCCCTGAATGCGCGCTGAGCGTGCGGTAGCCGGCTTCGCGCAGAATGTCGGAGAGTGCGGCGACCATGTCGTGGTCGTCGTCGACGACCAACACTGCGGCTTGGACGGTAGCTTGATCGTTATGCGCGCCGCTGCTCACGGGGTCCGTGCTCATGTTCGACTATATCGCTCGTGGCCATCGGAATCGCGACGACGAAGCGCGAGCCCGTCGACTCGGAGCTGAAGGTTATCTCGCCGTCGTGCTCTCGCACTATAGACTGGCTTACCGCCAGGCCCATGCCGGTGCCCTTGCCCGGCTCCTTGGTGGTGAAAAACGGGGCGAAGAGGCTTTTCTCATGCTCGGGCGCGATGCCGACACCGGTGTCCTCGAAGGCAATCGTCGCGCGCGAGGCGCCGGGAGTTTTTTCGGAATTTGCAGTGACGCGGAGGGTGCCGCCGCCGCGGTTCATCGCGTCGAGCGCGTTCATGATCATGTTAACGAAGACCTGTTCGAGCTGATCGGCGTCGCAATTTACCATCAATGCAGAATCGCCAAGCCGCACGATGGATCTGACGCCGCGTCGCGCCGCTTCGGGCTCGAGCAGCGTAATCGCGCGCTCGGCAACGGTACGCAGGTCGCAGATACTCTTGTGCGACTCGCTCTTGCGCGCGTAGTCGAGCAGCATCCGGACGATGCGGGCGATGCGATCGATCTGGCGGACGATGATGCCGAGCTTGACGCGCGCGTCGGGGGACATCGCGTCGTCATTCTGGAGTGATTCGGCACGCACACGGATCACGCCCATCGGGGTGCCGATTTCGTGAGCGAGGCCGGCGGCGAGGGCGCCGATGGTGGCAAGGCGGTCGGCGCGCTGGAGATCGCGCTCGAGTTCGAGTTCGCGGCGATGGCGATCGTCGAGATCGATGCGGGCGCGCGTGAGCTGCTGATCGAGCTTGCGGAATTCCTCACCGAGTACTTCTACTTCGCTGCCGGATTCAGTCGCGGAAAACTTCGTGACCTTGGCCGACAGATCGGCGAGCGGCCGCGAAACGTACCGATAAACCATCGCAGGGATGACGGCGGCGACGATGCCGAGCAGGCATAGCGCTACGAGTATCGACGCGATGGTTTGTGCGCGGCTGTCGCGTGCGACCTTGCTCCAATCCTGGACTTCGAGCAGGTATCCGATGACCTCGCCGCTGTCGCTCTTCAACGGGACCAATTCGCAGAACCAATTTTTCGCGCCGGTGGTCGGGCCGAACTCGGCCGGCTGGCTTCGCACGAGTTGCACGCGGGCGGCGTCGACGAGTTCGGGCGGGAAGTCGGGCAGCGAGTACCAGAGCGAGCCGTCCGTGTGCAGCAGTGCGCTGCGAGTCCCCTCGGCGTCCATCTTGCGAAAGCTGTCGCCGACTTTGTCGAACTCATTTGCGATCGCTTCCTGATCGACGGAAGGGGCAAGGCCGGTGCTGACGGCGCGCGCGGACTGGCGGAGTTCGTTAAGGTAGACGTTGGACTGCGCGACGCTCCACCAGGTGTAGGCGGCAATCACGGGCATCACGCATAGCAACAGGACGACTGTCAGGCGCGTGCCGATTTTCAAGTTCGATGCTCCGAGCTAAAGCGCGCCACTAAACACCCCACTAAGTTCTCAGGCCAGTTATATTCGATCGCCAGCGTTCCGCCTAAGCGGTCGAAGCACGCGAAGTTTTGGGAACAACGCCGATGTCCGAGCGGGAATTTCTCCCCCGATTTCCCCCAAACGCAAGCGAACCGCCGCGAATTCCGAAGGCGAGTCCGCGTTCGGATGCGAGTGAGCAAGATGTTGTCCATGTGAGGGGTGGTTGCGAGGTTTGAGCGCGGGCATCGAGGAATTGTGCTCCTTTGGGCGAACCTCACCCCTAGCCCGTTCCTCTTTTGAGGCGACGGCTGGGAGCAATGCCGCTGGGTGTGCGGAATTTTTCCTTAGAAATTTTTCTCGAAGCTTTCTTACAGATGCAGCCGAGCGCAGCGGGTCAAGCTCGTTTGAGCGAGATTTCGCCTGTCTGGCGCGGGTTTGCGTCGTTTGAGCAGATTCGTCGCGCGATTGCGCTCATTTGGGCATGGGCCTTGCTGATGCTGTCAGGCGGCGGCCCGCCCGCGGAGTTGACTGCGCGATGTCGGGGGACCGAGAAGCGCCGGTCGAGCTGGTGTGGGGGACCCCGGGCCGCCTTTTTTGCACGCATCAAAACCGAAGCAGGATTCGATGAAAACCAAACCAGCGCAGATCGCGTATCCGGAGTCGAAGATGAATCAGATCACAGTGCTCAACCGGGCCAACCTGTTCGAGGCGGGACTTTTCTCTTGGGGAATTCCGGAGGAGACCGCGCGCGACTTGATGCAGCATCATACGGAAGTGAACTACTCGCCAGGCAAGCTGATCTTCAGCCAGGGATCGCCGGCCGACATCGTGCTGTGGGTGGTCAAGGGCGTGGTGCGCGAAGTCTGTCCGAATCCGAACGGCACGCAGACGCTGGTGCGGCTCGCGACGGCCGGCGACGTTCTGGGGCTCGCCGACAAGCTCAACGACAAGGGGCAATGGATCCGGCGCTTCGAGGCATGGGCGGCCAGTCCGTGCGTGATTGCGATTGTCACGCGCGACCACGTGCGCAGTTTGCTGAAGCACATGAACCCCGAGGAATTGCTGGCGCTATCGGAGCGGATGAATTCGGCGGCGGCGGATTGGGTGCAATACTATGCGACGTTCCTGGGGCTGTCGTATCGCGAGCGAATCGAGATGGTGCTGGCCGAGCTGGGACGCAAGTTCGGGATCGCCGACAGCGACGGAATTATGCTCACGTTCGAGCCGACCCATTCGGACCTGGCGGAAATGATCGGCAGCTCGCGGCCGGTGGTCGGGCGCGTGATGACCGAGCTGGCCGAAGATGGAGAAGTCGGGCGGCGCGAACGCAAATACATTTTGTTGCGCGGCGGCGCGATTGAAGGAGCGGTGAATGAAGTCGCTCACGTCGCGAAGAGCCATGTACCGCCAAGCATCCAACCCGTTCAGCCCGCGGCGGCGAGCCGGCGCAATATTCCTCTTCGGCAGCATCGGTGGGGGCGTCAGTCGTAGTTCGGGACGCTTGCAACGGCTGGTGAAAATTCCGGTCGTTTGATACTGCTTGCCCGCTGCTAAAGCGTCGAGGGGCGAGCGCGCGTGCCGGCAAAAGTCTGGATCGGTGTCGATATCGGCGGCACCAAGACGGCGATCGTCGTCTCGGCGCGGATGCCCGATGTCATCGAGCGGATTCAGTTCGCCACAATTCCCGCCAAAGGACCCGAGCGCGCGATCGATCTGATCGTCAAGGGAATCGACGAGATCCTGAAAAAGACGCAAGCTCTCGCATGCGGCGATTCGCGGGATCGGCGTGAGCTGTGGCGGTCCACTCGATCGAGTGAGCGGGACTATCCAGGCGCCGCCGAATCTCGCGACGTGGATCGATGTTCCAATCAAGGCGATCCTGGAACGGCAATTTGGCGCTCGATGCAACGTCGAGAACGACGCGAACGCGGGCGCCGTCGCGGAGCATCGCTACGGCGCGGGGCGCGGCGTCGACAATATGATCTTCATGACGATGGGCACTGGACTCGGCGCAGGAATCATCGTGGACGGGCGGCTCTATCACGGCGCCAACGATTTCGCCGGCGAGATTGGGCATGTGCGGCTCACGCGCGGCGGCCCGATTGGATATCACAAGCGCGGCTCGGTCGAAGGATGGGCGAGCGGCGGCGGGATGGCGCAGGTGGCGATGCGAGCGGTCGCGGATGCGCGCAAGCGCGGCCATAGCACGGTGTTGTCGGCGCATCGCAGCATGCTGACGGCTCGCGACGTATGTGCGGCGGCGAAGCGCGGGGACGTTGTCGCGATGCGAATCGTTCGCGGCACGGGTGAGCGGCTCGGGCAGGTGATTGCTATACTCGTCGACATTCTGAATCCGAATCGAATCGTGATCGGCGGGATCGCCATGCGCACGGGCGACATGATCCTCGGACCCGCGCGCGAGGTAATGGCACGCGAGGCGCTGCCAACGTCTGCGCGATCGTGCGAGGTGGTCGCGGCGGCGTTGGGCGAGCGGATCGGCGATGTTGCGGCGCTATGCGTCGCGGTGGGACTCTAACGGCGGAGGAGCGCTTGATGGATCATCTTCATTTCGTCGTTCACACGCACTGGGATCGCGAATGGTATCAGTCCTTTCAGCGGATGCGCGCGCGGCTGCTGACGATGATGGACAAGATGCTCGCGCAGCTGGAGAGCGGCGCCCTCCCCTGCTTTCATTTCGACGGCCAGACGATCGTGCTCGAGGATTATCTCGAGGTGCGGCCCGACAGCGCGCGGCGAATCGCGAAGCTGGTGAAAACCGGCAAGCTTCAGATTGGGCCGTGGTACCTGCTCGCGGACAGCTTTCTTGCGAGCGGCGAGGCGCTGATTCGCAATCTCGAGATCGGCACGCGGATTGCGCGGCGCTTCGGCAAGTGCGCCGAGACCGGCTACCTGCCGGATCAATTCGGTCACGCGGCGCAGCTGCCCCAGATTCTAGCGGGCTTCGGGCTGAAGGCCGGCGTCGTATTCCGTGGCGTCGGGCGCGAGGTGAATCGCAACCGGTTCATCTGGGAGGCGCTCGACGGCAGCGCGATGTTCATGGTGTTCCTGCCGTTCGGTTATTCCAACGGCGCGAGCCTCCCGACGGATTCAGTCGATGCAACGATCGCGCGAGTGAGCGAGATCGCGGCGCGGGAACGCGAGTTTGCGGGCGGCGCGCCGATCCTCGTCATGAACGGCAACGATCACGCGGAACCGGACGCGGCGGTGATCGCGCGGCTGAAGGAAGCGCGCGGACGCGCGCCGTTCGCGGCCGAAGTCGGCACGCTCGACGAATACACGAAGCGGCTGGCCGAACTTCCGATCGACGGCACGACTCGCGTGCACGGGGAATTACGATCGCCGACACGATCGAATCTCACTCCGGGCGTCAGCTCGTCGCGGGCATGGATCAAGCAGCGCGACTTCGAGAACTCGTATCTGATCGAGCGGATTGCCGATCCGCTCATCGCTATGGCCGCGCTTACGACAGAGGCGGACGACATGACCGCGCTGCTCGAGGTGGCGTGGCGCACTGCGATTCAGAATCATCCGCACGACTCGATTTGCGGATGCTCGATCGACCAGGTGCATCAGGACATGCGCTACCGCTTCGATCAGGCGGCGATGATCGGCGAGATCGTCGCGCGGCGTGCGTCGAATGCGGCGCTTTCATCGCGTAGCAGCGGCGCTCCCGCGATAGCGGTATTCAATCCGACATTCGCGCGGCGCGCGCTCGTCACCGGCGAGACAGAGGTCGAAGATCCGCACGCGAGCTACGTCGCAATCGACAGCAACGGGCGCGCGGCTCCGGTCGCGATCAACGTCGCGCGCCTGGCGCGGCCGTTTGAAATCGAGCTGAAGGGAGCGGACTTCAAGGGGCTGATCACCGGCGCGCAGGTGATGGGTCAATACGTGAACCGGTTCGAGTTGGAGCGCGACGGCGACAACCGATTCGATTTGCGCATGTTCGTCAGCCGGAGTCCGTCGGGCGATCTCGATCCAAACGAATTTCGGCGCCGAATTCTTGAAGTGCCTGACGAAGCGGTAATTCGGATCCGGGCTACATCCGCCGCGCGCGCGCAAGTTACGTTCGTGGCCGACGCGCTCACGCAGGCCGGCTTCAGTCTTTATCGATTGGAACGCGCAGACGCAGTGGCCGGCAGGGCGGCGAGCGGGAGTGAATCGATCGAGAACGAATTCTTCAGGCTCAGTCCGTCGGCGCGCGGCTTGAAAATCGACGACTTGAAGAACGACCGGGCGATCGAGATTTGTTTCGAAGACGATGGCGATCGCGGCGACGAATACAACTTCGATCCGGTCACCGATTCGCCGCCGATCACGGCGCCGGCGTCAATTTCTGCGCGAGTGATCGAGCGCGGGGCGGTGCGCAGCCGCATCGCCTTCTCGATTGTTCTGAATCTTCCGGCAGGGCTCACCAAAGATCGCAAACTGCGCGCGCCTGAGACCGTCGAGGTTCCGATTCAACTCACGGCCACAATCTACGCGGGACTGGAGCGGGTGGATTTCGAGGCAGAGATGGATAATCGCGCACGCGACCACCGCATGCGGGTCGCGCTGTCGACGCCGATTGCGGCTATGGAATCGATCTCGGACACCAATTTTGGAGTCGTCCGCCGCTCGATCGATCCGGCCGAGCCGGCCGGCGTCACCGAAGAAATTTATCCCACCGCGCCGCATCGGACGTTCACTGCTGTGGAATCGGCGGAGCTGTCGGTCGCGATAATGAGCCGCGGGATCTACGAGACCGAGGCGAGGCGCGACGCCGCCGGGACGACAATCCTGTTGACGCTGCTCCGATGCGTCGGCTGGCTTTCGCGCGGAGACCTGAAGATGCGCCGCGGCGATGCGGGTCCGGAGTTCGAAACGCCGGACGCGCAGGAAATCGCGCGGCATCGTTTTCAATTCGCCGTCACGACCTGGCGCGGCTCGTATGCGGACGCCGGCGTCGTTCAGTTGAGCCAGGCGTATGCTTACCCGCCGCGCGTCTTCCAGGCGCGATCCGCGATGGACGTGTCGGAGCAGCAGCTGTGCGCATGCGACAATCCGCGGGTGGCGTTTTCGACTGCGCGCGCGTCGGAGCGAAACGGCGCTTACATCGTGCGGGCGTTCAGTGCGTCCGCGGCGCCGGAGACGGCGCGATTCAGTTTCGGCGCCCGCCGCAAGGCTCGCATGGTCGATCTGGCGGGGCGTCCTCTGAAAGACATCAAGCTGAAGCGGCGCCGCGACGGCTCCGTCGAGCTGACGCTACGCCCCTTTCAGATCGTGACCTTCGAAGTTCGGCAGCCCGTGTCGTCGTTGCTGCGAGCGGCTGACACCGAATCATCAACGTCAGTGTAAGTGCCAGAGTGACAGACATTGGCGGTTCGGGTCGCTCGCGGCTGACCCTTGCATATAAGCTGACACTTGGCCTATACAGCATCACGTCCGGAGCGATCGGAAAATCCGAAAAATCTCGTTTTGAATTTGGGGAGTTGGCCAAATCAGACGACTGGCAGAGTGAGAAACGCGGGGCTTTCCGCCGCGCCTATTGCCCGCAGTCGGATGCATGCCATCGGGTCGAATGAGGCATAAAATGACTGTTCTGACGCCCGAAGGAGGAAATCAGTTCGAGGCGCAACTGCTGTCATGGAAGGTGCCGCCCGCACTGGTGCGCGAGATCCTGGAATATAACAGCCGCCTCAGCTACGCGCCGGGGGCGATGATTTTCCGCGAAGGCGCGCCCGCCGACATCGTGTTCTGGGTGGTCAAGGGCATCGTCAAGGAAACCTGCCCGAGCCTGCGCGGCAACCGAGTCCTGGTCCGGCTGGCGGCCGCCGGCGACGTGATCGGCGGCGCGGACCGGGTCAACGAGAAGGGGCAGCTGGTTCGCCGCTTCGAGGCGCAGGCGGTGAACAAATGCGTGGTGGCGATGGTCACGCGCCAGCGCGTGCGCGACCTGCTGACGTCGCTCGATTCGACGACGCTGCTCGAGGTGACGGAGCGGATGAACGCGGCGTGGTCGGGGTGGGTCAACTACTATGTATCGATGCTGGGGATGCCTTACCGCGAGCGGCTCGAGCTGGTGCTGGCCGAGATGGGCCGGAAATTCGGGGCGCCGGACGACGACGGAATCGCGATCACGTTTGAGCCGGCGCATGGCGACCTGGCCGAGATGATCGGGAGCTCGCGGCCGATGGTGAGCCGGCTCATTGCGGACCTGATCGCGCAGGGCGAGATCGCGCGGCGGGGACGACTCTACATTTTGTTAAAGGGCGGAACGATCGTGGGCGTTGCGGGCCGCAATCCCGTCGCTGCGGCGGTGGAGAATCGCGATCAGGACGGCGCGCGGACGGGCCGGCGGCGCCGGGCGGCGTAAGCGATTTGCGCTTGTAGGGAATCCCGCCTAGTTGGCTGATGCTGCCTGTTCGCTGACGGGTGCCAAAATTTCAGCGGCCGGCGGCGCCTGATCGATACCCGCAAATTTCGACTTTCCTTTGAAGATACTGGATTTCGCCGGCGGTTCGCGGTTGGCGTGGACTTTGCTTCTGAAATATTCCGGTGGCCACATCCGTCCAACTGGTAACCCCACCACTGGAGAACGTCATATGAATTCCAGGCATATCTTTGCGTCGCAGGTTCCCGAGTCCGTAGCCGAGGCCTATGACGGCGTGCGGTCCGTCGTCGCGCGCGATGGCGCCGCGTCACTCGAAGAACTGCAAGCAGCGGTCGAATATCTGCTCGACAAGGTCAAGGCGGCGCGCGAGCACGATGGCATCGTCGCCCCAGTCCAATTCGACTGAAGATCTTCGCGACTTAAGAGTCTAAAGCACTTTCGCCCTCAGTTGCGGGAAAACCTTCGAGACCTTTTCAGCAGGTAGTCGCCGTAGGTTCCGCTGACGGTGGCCAGGTCGGTGCCGTCCCACAGACGCTCGCGTCGCCGCTTGCCGGCCGACCGTGGCCGATGGGTCGGCGCGAGAGCGGTAATCGGCGCCAACTCAGCGTCGAAGCTGGGGTCCAGGAACAGCGGCATCGAGATGCGATCCTGCGTCGAGAGGTTGCGGACGCGATGCAGTGCCGACAGGTAGCGTCCCGCAGTCAGCCGCTCGAGCATGTCGCCGACATTGCAGACGAACGAGTCGGGCACGGGTGGCGCCGGCAACCATCATCGTCATGCCAAATTTCGAGGCCGCCGACCTCGTCCTGCCGCAGCAGCGTCAGCAGTCCGTAGTCGGTGTGCGCACCCACGCCAAGTTCGTTCTCATCGGCGCCGGCCGTCGCGGGCGGATAGTTGAAGATGCGGAAGAGTACCGTCGGATCGCGCGTGTAGCGTTCGAGGAAATAATCCGGCCCGAGGCCCAGACCGGCGCCAATTCCGCGCAGCAAAGTTGGCCGACCGCAGTGACTTCATCGATATAGGCGAGAAGAGTCTCGCGGAATCCGGGCAATCGCGGGATAGAGATTCATGCCATGCAGCGGCACGCCCGCGCGAACACGCGCGTCGTCCGGACCCAATTCGGTGCCGAAGTAGATTCCTTCCTTGCGATCGGGCCGGCCCGAAGTCAGCTCGCCGTCGACGGGAAAGTAGCCGCGCCACGCGCGCCCACCATGCGCCATCGCGATCGCCATCTTCTGTTCGACCGGGAGCGCGAAGAACTCACGCGCGAGCGTCATCATCCGTGCGGACAGCGCGGGATCGATGCCATGACCCGTCATGTAGAAAAACCCGAACTCGCAGCATGCGCGATCAAGAGCCGCACCGATGGCGGCGATGTCCGCGGGGCGTTGGCGAACTGATGAGATGTCGATAACCGGGAGCATCGGCGGCGAGAAGGTCGATGGCGTCGGCGAGGTCGGCACATCGTAGTGTTTAGAGGTCACGATAGGCCTTGTCGTCGTTGTTCGAATTCCACTCCAATAGAGTCTTCTCCAGAGCAGGTAGAAATTTTAGATCGAGCGGCTCCGCCTTACGGATACGAACCGTTGCGGGATCTGACTCCTCGAAAATAACTGTATCTCCCGGAACGAGATTCAGTTTTCGGCGAACGGCGAAAGGCAGCGTGGCCTTACCCTTTGTAGTCATTCTGCTAGTCGCGATGACCTGCGATGTTGGACGCCTGGGAGATACCATTGTACCCAACGGTATTACATAGCCGCAGATCGAAACCCAGCGGTCCTGTCGCTAAGCTCAATTGGCTTGCCTCGCGCTCGCCGCATCCGCTAAGTTTTGACTAACGTCTGTTAGGCTGGCGCTTGGGCCGGCATCTGAAGGAAAAAGCACGATGGCAGACAGGACGGCACCATGGAATCTTCATTCGCCAACGAAAATATCCGCGCCGAACGCGAGCGGATGAATGAGCTTATCCGCGCAGAAGATGCTCGCGCGAGTTGCCGGCGGTCTCGGACGACTGAGCGATCGCGGAATCGATCCGCGCCCGATCGTCGCGACCGATTACGAGGGCAACCAGATCAGCGTCGCGCAATTCTACATGATGCTGCGGGCGTACTCGGTGACTGAAAAAGCCGGGCAGGACCCGACCTACAAGGCGGCGCGCATCGCGATCGCGTCGGATCTTGCGCCGCGAGCGCGCGACGCCGCGTTTGTCGCACTGAATCAGCAATCGGCGGAAGAAGCCGGGCATGGCGACAAGGTCTTCGGCGCCGCTTACTACGAGATGGGCGGCATAGCGCCGGCGCTGCTGCCCGAGGAGCAGCTCAACAGCGGCGGCGACTTTCTCGAGCCGGTGGCCGATCCCGCAATGAACACGCAGAAGGTGCTCGACATGATGGCGGTTCTCGGCGGGGTCGAGACGCTCGCGCTCGAGAGCGCATTTCCGCTGGTGCTGGACGCGTGCTCGCGATGGAAGCATCCGCTGGCCGGCCAGCTTATCGAGCAGGTGAATCACAACGTCAAGCCCGAGGAGGCGCGGCACGTGCTCACGTGGCGTTACCTGTTCCATCAGGGAGTGGCGCCGCGCGGCGACGACGCGATCGAGCGCTACTTCATGCTGACCAATTGGGGACGCGATCGTTTTCTGGCGCCGCGGATGGAACGTCGCGAGTTCGATCGGCACATGAAGGCCTCGTGCCCGACGACGGAGCAGCTAATCGGCCGTCCGCTGCCCGTTTCGATTTAGCTTTCCCGGACGTTTGGCGAACGCTTCGTCAAAAGCCTTCTCGAGTTCGGCGTTGGCGCCGCGAATCTTGTCGACGACTTCCTTCGCCCAATCGAAATATTCCTGCTTCCGTTTGAGCGTCCACTTGGCCGGCGGATCGTGAACGACATCTCTCAGGTTGCAGGTCTTGTCGGCGAGCTTGACGATTCGCGCGTGCGGCGAGAGCGATGGAGCGTGCTCGAATCTGCCGGCGTTTGCGCTCGTCGAAGTCCAGCTTCTTGTCGTCAGTAAGTTCGGCCACCAATTGTGAAATTGCAGATCCGAACTCGGCTTCGAGTTCTGCGAAGGTGGTCTTGGTGTCTTCGACGGTATCGTGCAGGAGCGCCGCCGCGATTATCTCGGGGTCGCTGACTTGCCCGGTACGGACCAGCAGATTCGCCACGGCGATCGGGTGATTGATGTAGGGAATCGCCTTGACGCCTTTGCGGCGCTGATGACGATGCTTGTGGGCGGCGAAGGATAGCGCCTTCATCATCCGAATTGTGTCGAATTGATCCATGTTACGACGCGACTGCCGCGGACGATCCAGAACCTACCCCCGGTCCCCCTTCGCGCGCGGGAAGGGGGACCGGATCTTAAGAACGCTGCGGGGATGATCGCCGACCTAACCCATAACCCTTTCCCCTAGTGGGAAGGGGAACCGGATTGAAGACACAGTCGTCGGTGCCGCTCCCTCCATCAAGCCATGTTTGCGCGGCGGTACATCGTCACGACTGCGGCACCGCCGAGGCCGAGATTGTGCTGGAGGGCGACCTTGGCGCCCTCGACCTGGCGTTTGTCGGCCTGGCCGCGGAGCTGCCACGATGAGTTCGGTGCACTGGGCGAGGCCGGTTGCGCCGAGCGGGTGGCCCTTGGAGATCAGGCCGCCCGACGGGTTCACGACGACCTTGCCGCCGTAGGTGTTGGCGCCCTCGTCGATGAACTTCACCGCCTTGCCCTCTCGGCATAGGCCGAGCGCCTCGTAGGTGATCAGCTCGTTGGCGCGAGAAGCAGTCGTGCAGCTCGACGACGTCGACGTCCTCGGGGCCGAGCCCGGCTCTGCTCGTAGACCTTTTGCGCGGCCTGCCTGGCCAAATCGAAGCCGACCATCTTGATGCAACTGTCGCTCGGAGAACGTGCTGGCGAAGTCGGTCGTCATCGCCTGCCGGCGATCTCGACCGCCTGGTCCTGGAGACCGTGCTTTTTGACGAAGTCCTCGCTCGCGAGCGATCGCGGCGCCGGCGCCGTCGGAGGTCGGGCAGCACTGAAGCTTGGTCAGCGGGTCGTAGACCATCGGCGCACCGAGGATGCTCCTGCAGCGAGTACTGGTCTGGAACTGCGAGTACGGGTTGTTCACCGAGTGCTTGTGGTTCTTCTCGCCGATTTTTGCGAATGGCTCGCGCGTTCGTCCCGTAGCGTTCCATGTACTCGCGTCCGGCGTTGCCGAACATCTGCGCCGCGGGCGGCGAGGCGGCGAAGCCGCGCAACTCGGCCATCACGCGTCACGTGCTTGTCGATCGGGTTGGCGCGGTCGGTGTACTTGGCGCCGAGCGCGCCCTTCTCCATCTTCTCGAAGCCGAGCGACCAGGACGCAGTCGGCGATGCCCGCCCTCGATCGCCTGGCTTGGCCAGGAACAGCGCCGTCGAGCCGGTCGAGCAGTTGTTGTTCACGTTGTAGACGGGATGCCGGTCAGTCCCGAGGCTCGTAGAGCGCGCGCTGCCCGCAGGTCGATTCGCCGTAGCAGTAGCCGACGTACGCCTGCTCGACCGTCCTCGTAGGGGATGCCGGCGTCCTCAGGCGCGTGGCGCCGGCCTCCTTCGCCATGTCGTGATAGTCCCATCGCGCGAGCCCGGCTTCTCGAACTTGGTCATCCCGACGCCAACGACATAAACCTTCCGTCCCATCTGATTCTCCATTGAGGCCGCAATTGCGCGGCGGGCGATTTTTCGAGCGCCTTATTATGCACTGATCTGGCCCGTGCCGCATAGAAGAATCGAGGCAATATCCGCGCCCGCCGACGCCGTGGCGGGGTCGCAGCTCCGCGTCCCGGTACAATGAGGCGGCAAAGCACCAGGACTGGGCTATCCGCTCAGGGCGCCCTTCCCGTTCCGGACAGTGGGATCATCTGCGGTGCTCCTGTCCCGCTGTCATTGACAATCAGCTTTCCGTTTTGCGGGGTATTATCCGTCGGAGCGAAGGTTACCTGAACCTTACAACTCTTTCCCGGCGCCAATGTCTTGATGCATTGGCTTTTCACCGCGAATGGCGAAGAGGTCGTCTCACCGGTGATCATAACGCTGATCTTCGAACTCTTGGAGCTAGTGTTCTTGATCGTTACCTTCTTCGCTTTGCTGGTTTTGCCGACTTTGGTCTTGCTTGCAAAATTCACGGCATCTGGTTTGAACGACAGCGTACCAACCCCAGGCGTCGGCGTAGCTGTAGGCGTCGCGGTCGCGGTTCCTCCGGTAGCAGTCGCCGTCGGCGTCCCACCAGTTGCAGTAGCCGTCGGCGTCGCAGTCCTGGTTGCGGTCGCAGTAGGGCCCGTCCCGCCCGCGCCGATGCCAGTCACCGGGATCTCTTGCGGGCTCTTGTCCTGATTGCCAGTGATGCTGATGGTTCCCGTCTCCGTCGTTCCTGTGCTCGGCCTGAATGCCACAGAAATCGTGCAGTTACTCGGGCCGTTTGCCAGGGCGCCGCCACACGTCGAGCTTGGCTGGATGGCGAAATCAGAGTTGCTCGATGAGACGCTGATCGTTACCGAGACCGCGCTGCTGTTGGTCACCGTAATCGATTTAGCTGCGCTGGTAGTCCCCACCTTCTGCTTCGAAAATGAGAGGCTGAGAGGCGTGTACGTTATCGGAGGCGCCAGCCCGGTTCCAACAAGGCTGACCGGCGGCGCCGGCACAGCACCGGCCGCGAAAGTCACGGTGTCCATACGCTGGCCCACAGCAGTCGGCGTGAAAGTCATAGCGACCGTGCACGAATGTCCCTCTGCGAGAGTGGTATTAACGGCGCCACATAAATTTCCTGCAGCAATAGTGAACTCGCCCGGAACTCCCGAAACAATTGGCGCTGCGGTGAACGTCACCGTACCGGTCGTCGCGTTCGTCAGCGTGAAGGTTTCCTGCCCGCTCGTCGCAGCGGTGGTGGCGAATTCGACCGATCCGAAATCCAAACTTCCGATACTTGGCACAATGGAGTCGAGACTAACGTCGGTAACGAACGAATTGACGAATCCGGAGCCGCTGCCCAGCGCGTCCTGGTACGGCGACGGTGTGCCGCTAGTCGGGAAGTCGGTTGAGAAAGTCGAGCCGGCCGTGTACGAATCGCCGATCGCGTCGTTGGCGACCGCGTTGCCGGCGTCGTAGCTCGAGCCCCCCAAATAGCCTGAGAACCCGAGCTGCGAACCGTACCCGTTAAGATACGTGACGAACGCGTCCTGCGTCAGGAACTCGCCGACATAGAGCGTGCCCGACAACTCCTGCAACGCGGAGATGAATCCAGCCTTGGATGCGCCCTGCGAATAGCTAGCGCTGGCGTTGGTGCTCGAGAACACCGATGTCAGCGCCTGCGAGGTTGCACCCGCATAGACGGTCGACGGATTTGAGGTCGCAGTATCGAGCGCGAGTGAGAACACATTCTGCGAGGTCGTGTACTGCGTCGCGTTGGTTAGCGTCGTGAAGCCGGTCGTACTGGCAACCACGCCCGCGCCGCCCAGAGTCGCTGCGTACAGCGTAGTCGGATTGGTGGTGCCATCTGCCGCCAGCGCGGTAACGGTCGCAAAGTTGAGTGAAGTCTGCGTCAGCGACAGAGCCGCGCTGCTGCTCGATAGTGTGCCCGAATAGACGCCTTTGTCGGTGCCGACGTAGACGGTGCAAGTGCTGCTCGAGCAACTATTCGGGTCGATCACGCTGGCGAATGCCTGTGTGCCGATGGGAATACCGGTCGCCTGGGTAAAGCTGGTGCCGGAATTGGCGGTAACGTAAAAGCCGTTCGAGGTCGCCGCGGTGTAGTAGCCCGCAAATTGCGAGACCGTGCTGGTCTGGTAAACGGTGTCGGATGTGGGTACGCCGCTCAGTTGCGAAAAACTGACTGCTGCGTTCGTGCTCAGAAACAACCCGACCGTCGTTCCGACGAACAGCCCGGCTGACGAGAAATCGACCGACTCGATACTGCCGCTCAGCCCCGAGGCCGCCGGCTGCCTGAAACTCATTCCGCCGTTGGGGCTGACCCACAGGCCGGTGGTCGATCCCGCAAGGATCGTTGCTGGCGATGTGCCCGAGTCGAAGGCCAGCGCGCTCGACGATCTGATCGAGCCCTGCGTCGCTGACCATCCGGAGACCGGGGTCAGCGTCGCCCCGCCATCGGTGCTCGTGAACAGAGCGCCGCTGGGGCCGCTCAGCGATGCGCTCAATCCGCCGCTTGCGGCGGAGACAGTTGGGAAAGACTGGGACTGCGTGACGCCCGTAACTATCGCATTGTTGTACAATAGGTTGGCCGCAACTCCGCGCACCTCGTCGAACGATTCGCCGCCCAGCAGAGTCGAGTAGAAAGGGGCACCAGTGGTTCCGTCCAGTAGTGCCACGAATCCGTCGGCATAACCGCCCAGTTTGCTCTGGAAGGGCGTCTGTCCCGCCGCTGTGTCCGCGGTGGTTGGAAAGTCCGCCGAAGTGGTTCCGCCGGCCACGTATGTCGCGCAGTTTTCGACGCAACCCAGGCTGATAGTGACCGCGTTGGCCCAGTCGGCTCCCGAACCTCCAAGGTAGGAAGCCCAGATCACCGACGAATTGCCGCTGAGCGTAGTGTTGATGCGCGCCGCGATCGCGTCCCAGGTCCCGCCAAATGTGTGATTCCCAACCGATCCGCCTGGAAATGGGAAACCCGCGCCGGCACTGCCTGCGACGTACGCGTTGTTGGACGCGTCGGCGGCGACGCCGGTGAGAACGGTTCCGTTGGCAAGCGGATTGGACGTTGCCGGCTCGCCAAAATAGGTCGAATAGGGCGCGGCCACTTTGCCGCCGGAGACGGTCAGCTTGGTCACGAAGCCCTGCACGACCGCGCTGCCGGGATTGCTCTGTTGAAATGCGTTGGCTCCCGAGGTCGGGAAGTTGGTCGAAAGTGTACCGCCTGCGACGTATGCGTTGCCGCTGTTGTCCACTGCGATCGCATTGCCGAAATCCGACTCGCTGCCGCCGAGGTATGTCGAATAGACGATGGCCGACAGGTTCGAATTGAATTCCGTTACAAAGGCGTCGGAGTGAACCTGGGCGTTGTTATCTCGGTTGAGGGTCGTCCCCCCGGCGACCGAGGTGCTCGCGATCGGAAAATCGATCGCGTTGGTGAAACCGGTCAGAAAGATGTCGCCTGTGGTGTCAACTGCAACGCCGAGAGCCTCGTCGGTACTGGTGCCGGCGACGCCAGTCTCATCCTTGCTTCCGCCGAACACCGACGAATATAGCAGCGCGGAGCCGGTCGAGTTGAACTCCGTCACCACTGCATTGACCGATCCTGCCGCCGGGCCGAAGGGGCCCGTGAGAGTGGGGAAGCTTGAGCTATCGGCGATCCAGCCCGCGACCACCGCGCCGCCGGCCCGATTGATCGCCACGGCCTGACCCTGCGCGAAGTCGTGGCCGAGATACGTTGAGTAAACCAGCATCGGGTCGATGACCAGTAGGCGGCTGCGATCGTATTTCGCGAGCCGGATGCCTAGTGTGTCGCGTCCGATCTTGTAGTAGCTAACCGCGACCGGAGTTTGGCGCACGCCGTCATACTGGTAGCCGATCGGACGGCGTAGAATCATTTCACTCGTGCCCGACCGCACGATCGCGTCGCCCGATGAATTGAACTCCAGCGCATCGACTCCGTCGAATGCGAGTCGCACCGCGCCAGCGTCCGCACCGCGCTTTACGATCAGGTCGTATTCGAGCTGTTGGTGATTGCCGTAGTAGACTAGGTCGATTCCCGGATAAATCGACTGGTAGCGCACTTTCGCGAAGGTCGGGATTGCGGTCTTCCAGTTGGCCGGGTTGTTGCTGATAAAATAGTTCGAGACTCCCGGCAGCCTTTCAATTGGGGCGGCTTCCGCACGCGGATTTGCCCCCGGAAAGTTCATCGTCACCGCATAGCCGCTCAGCTTGTCGCGCTGATTGGCGAGAGTGCCTTCGCGTAAGCGCACGGGGTCGAGATGGATGGCGCGGACTGCGGCGCCGGTCGAGGTCAGGAACACAGTCGCGCCGGCGGTGTGCGCGACGAATTGCGCGTGTGGATCGGCCTGCCCGCAATTGGGCTCAAATGCTAGCGGGAGTGGCCCAATCGATGCCGCATGCAGCTTCGCCCCACTGACGACCTGCCCGCGACCGAGGGCATCCGACGCAACCGCGGCGCAGATCCGCCACGAAAGCGCAAATGCGGCGGCGACAATCGCCACCGCCACGGCACACAGCGTAGTCCGGCTGGATGCATGAGTGCCTTGATGCTCGGGCAAACTGCCGCCCAAGCTCTTTCCGATGCTACTCTTTGACAACATTTAGGCAGGCCGACAGCGATAGCCTTCGATAGTAATAGACCCAGTTAACATCCGAAAGGCAATCACAGAAATCGTCAGGGAAGAGGCGCGGTCCCGAACTGGCCTTTGGATGTTTCCATGGGACTAAGCCGAAGCGCAAGTCCAATTGTTCGTTTGACCAAAGCTATGTGGCTACGAAAAACTCCGAGGACGTTCGCCGCGACGCAACAATCGTATACTCGGCGGTCAAGAAAGTATCGACCAGCGATCAGATCCTGATCACGAGCGACGATCCCACGCACAAGAACGGGATCAAGCTGAAAATCAAGGGCAAGTCGAAGTAGAGGATCGGCGGTCGCACCAGTTGCGCGCAAAAAGAGGTGGAGTGGCGGACGGTCCGGTCCGCCACTCCAAGATTTTACGGTGCTCGGTTAGAGCTTACCGTCTACGCTGGTTAGCAGCGTAGTGATCGTCGTACCCATCGTCTGGTACCCGACGAAAACCACCACAGCCACCGCCGCCATGATCAACGCGTACTCAGCCATCGTCTGGCCGCGCTGAAACTCCCGCACCCTCACGAACGCCTCTATGATCTTGTCCATTGTCCCGTGTCCCCTTCGCCCGGTTTTGTATGGCCTTAACCGGCGATCGCGCACATCTTCAACCTTACCGGCACATTACTATACTTTTTGTAGGTTTATGTAAAGTGCGCCGCTTCGATTCGTTTTCGATGGGCGCTGGTATGTTGTGATTGCGACCTGAGGCCGTGCTGGACGGCCCCAGGTCTCAGCCGGGCTTATTCGTTGGGCTCCAGTTCGACGCGGCGGTTCTGGGCTCGGCCCTCAGCCGTATCGTTGGTCGCCACGAAGTTGGTCTTGCCGTAGCCGTGCGGAATCAACTGGCTCGACGAGATCCCCGATCTCACCAGATAGTTCACCACGGCCTGGGCACGCCGATCGGACAGCCTGAGGTTGTAATCCTCGCTGCCGACGGCGTCGCAGTAGCCGTTGATAAAAACCGACGTGTTCGGGTTGGCCTTGAGCGTTACAGCGTCCTCGTCCAGAACGGCTGCATCACCGGGCCGGATCCTCGACTTGTTGAAGTCGAAATGGATACCGCGTAGCACCACCTTCTGCCTGGTTGGCCTCGTCGGCGGCGGAGGTGGCGGAGGCAGCGGTGAAAATGGCCGATCGACCACCTCGAGAATCATCGGCTTCGAATAATATTGTTGTTCGAGCGCTAGATGTGCGGTCCCGGGCGCTTCCCGACGGAAGTAGAACACCTGCGTGCTGACCGTTAAAGGGGTCCAATTAGGGGGCCGGAGCGTGTCGGGTCCCGCTATCAGTTTCAAGGGCACGCCGGAATTGCGGACCACAAACCAGTAATTGTCGTCGTAGGGCCACAGCGGAAGCGTCACGACAAGTTCCTGCCCGACCGAAAGGCCAACCGTCTTGCCCGTGTCTCCCAGGTTAACGTACTGCGGAGCTTGGCCTATCGGGCGCGCGGGAGGGATAGAAGAACACGCCGCGAAGAACAACACCGCAACAACCGCGAAACACGCGAGCAGGTTAGATTGACGGAACGATCGATTGACCATGGTTTGCACGAAACCTCTGGATCGGAATTCCTACCATATGGCTAACCTCGGGAACAGGCACGCATCTCGGCCTTCTTCTTTTCCTGAAAATGAAACGGGCCAGCGCGTGAACGCCGACCCGAAGCCGACTGGTGAAAGGGGGGCAAACACCAGCCAGCGAATTGTAGTCTACTCGAATGCGGGGGAACCGTCTACCAGCGTCGGGATCGATTGATCCCGGGCCAACAGAATATCGCCGGCTGCTCGCAACTTCGCGTTGCAAAGAGTGATCGTTTGTTTTACGGTCCCGTGGCGATTATCGCTCTCAGATCAATCTCTCAAAGTTTGTGAGCGCGTTCGTGTGAGTATCCGCGATGTTGATGCAGACGCTGTGCAGATTTGCGCCCCGACGCCATCGGGTTTACCGACTGATCTCCCGCCTGGCACCGAATCGTTTTGAGGTTTACCGGATCGAGGGAGGCTTGATCTACCTGAACTTGCACGAGCATCCATCGACGGTGCAGGTAGCGATGGGAACCTACGAGGCGGCCAAGAAGGCGATGATCCGGCGGTACCTTCGGCCCGGCATGACGTTTGTCGACGCTGGCGCGAACATGGGTTACTTCACGCTGCAGGCTGCGGGGTTGGTCGGCAGCTCCGGGCGCGTGATCTCGATCGAACCGGCGCCGGAAAACTTCAGGTACTTGCAGCGGAGCGTCGAGCTGAACGGCTACACCAACACTCGGGCCCTGCCGATCGCGTTGAGCGACCACGCCGGCACTGCCGATCTTCAGATTCTATCCCTAAGCACCGCGCACACTTTCACCCCGCTTCCGCCTGAATACAGCAACCTGCCGAAGGTTGCGGTGCCAATTGCAACGCTCGACTCTGTCGTCGAGGAGCAGAAGTTGGAGCGGGTCGACATGGTAAAAATCGACGTGCAGGAGTGGGAGCTCGAGGTACTGCGCGGAGCGACGCAAACGCTGCGGGCAAATCCTCAGCTCATAATGTTCCTCGATATGCCCAAGCGGATCGAGATGCGGCGGGCGATTGCCGAATTCCTGGCGCCATTCGGTTTCACCTACTTTCCCGAGTGTAACGAGAATGCGCCGACTCGCGAGATCCCGCCCGCAGGCTTCGAGGTCGCCGCTATCAGAATCTAGAATCGGCGGCTTTTTCTTACCTGGAAATTCAAACGCGGTCGCGCTCCGTCAAAGGAACGCGACCGCCAGATGGGTTAACTCCCGCTGCCGTACAAGGTCCCTTGCTGTAAACCGTTCCCGGCGTTGTCGTTGATGTTCAGCGTTCCCGAGGCCGTCCCGGCGGCAGAAGGCGCGAAGTACACGTAGATCGTGCACGTTGCGGTCGGCGCGAGCGAGCTGCCGCAGGTCGACACGTTACCGTTGGCCCCGCTGTCGATCTGGAACGCGGAATTGCTCGTCGTGATACCGCTGATCGCCACAGTGGTGGGGGCGCCACCGCCAACAACCGGGTTGGGGTTGGTCACCGTTACGGCTTTGTCCGCGCTGTTTGTGCCGTGGGGCACGGTGCCGAACTGGTTCGAGCCTGGCGAAAGCGTCAACGCCTTAAGCGAGCCGCTGCCTTTCAGCGAGGTCGGCGCGCTGCCGGTGGCGTAGTTGCTCGTGATGCTAAGGCTTCCCGTCTGAGTCCCCTGCGCGGTCGGAGTAAAGGTCACTCCGGTGGTGCAGGTCGAGCCCGCTGAGCCGTAGGGCGCCAGCGTAGTCGTGCCCACAGTGCTGCAGGTTCCGGTTCCGGAGAGAGCAAAGGGGCCCGTCGGTGCAGGAATTGCGTTAATTACGAGCGGCACCGCCCGAAGATTGCTAACCGTGTCCAATATGGCTGCGCTGGTTGAGCCAACCTGCGTGGCAGGGAACGAGAGGGCGGAGGTCATGGAGAAAAGTGATTTCACTCCCGTGCCGAAGAGGTTGATCGTATTCGGGCTGTTGAAAGCATTGGACGGGATCGTCAACGTGCCCGTGAAGTCGTTGTTCATCGCGCTCAATCCTGTGGCGGTGAAGGTCAGGGTCACCGTGCACGAGGCACTTGGCCCAAGCACCATGCCCGAGCAGAGATCCGACGCGATTGCGAAATTCGGACCGGCCGTCGCCCCGGCAGGTTGCGAGTTCGTCGTCACGCCGACCGTGCCGATCGTGATGCTGCCCGACGACTGCATGTTAGTCGCCTTTACGGTGAAGGGCGCTGTCGTGATGCCCGGGTTGGGAGGCCCACCATATGTTGAAGCGGTGAAGATTATTTGAACCACGGGGTTGGTCTGCAGCTCGTCGTAGACGTTCTGCGTAAAGATGGCCGACGTGCTGGTGATGTCGATGCACGCGCCAGGGACGTAAACCGCGGTTATCGAATGGGAACCCGGCGCCAGCGTCGAGGTCGTGTACTGCGCCTGGTTTGAGGTCGGGGTCCCAAGAGGAACTCCTGACGCGATCGGGCTCGCGCCGTCATTGAATGTCACCGTACCGCAGGTGACCGGGTTTGAGCTCGCGTCGACCACGGTCGCTGTGAAGGTCACCGACTGACCGCCGAGTGATGGAGCCAGACTCGAAGTCAGCGTGGTGGTCGTATTTGCCGGAGTCGCCGTGGCGGTCGGAGTCGCGGTCGCGGTGTCCGTCGCCGTCGCCGTCGATGTTGCAGTAGGCGTGGCCGTGACGGTGGCGGTGGCAGTGTCGGTCGCTGTGGCTGTGGCTGTGGCAGTGTCGGTCGCGGTTGCCGTCGGAGTTGCCGTCGCGGTGGCCGTGTCGGTCGCAGTTGCGGTCGCGGTTGACGTTGCCGTCGCAGTTGCTGTGTCGGTCGCCGTGGCGGTTGCGGTGGCAGTGTCGGTCGCCGTTGCCGTGGCGGTGTCAGTCGCAGTGGCCGTCGCCGTCGAGGTTGCGGTCGGCGTCGCGGTGATCGTTGCCGTCGCGGTCGCAGTGGCCGTGTCGGTCGCCGTCGCTGTCGCGGTAGGTGTGGCGGTGTCCGTCGCAGTGGCCGTCGGCGTCGCGGTAATCGTTGCCGTCGCGGTCGCAGTGGCCGTGTCGGTCGCCGTCGCCGTCGCGGTTGATGTCGCCGTTGAAGTGGCAGTTGCCGTCGCCGTGGCGGTCGACGTTGCCGTTGCGGTCGCAGTCGGCGTCGCTGTCAGAGTGGCCGTGGCCGTCGGCGTCGCAGTCAAGGTCGCAGTCGCCGTTGAAGTGGCAGTTGCCGTCGCCGTGGCGGTCGATGTTGCCGTTGCGGTCGCAGTCGGCGTCGCTGTCAGTGTGGCCGTGGCCGTCGGCGTTGCAGTCAAGGTCGCAGTCGCCGTCGCGGTTGCTGTCGCCGTTGATGTGGCAGTCGCCGTCGCCGTGGCGGTCGATGTTGCCGTTGCGGTCGCAGTCGGCGTCGCCGTCAATGTGGCCGTGGCCGTTGGCGTCGCAGTCAAGGTCGCAGTCGCCGTCGCGGTTGACGTTGCCGTCGGAGTCGCCGTGGCGGTGGCCGTCGCGGTCTTCGTGGCCGTGGCAGTAGCCGTTGCGGTCGCCGTAGGCGTGGCTGTGGGCAGCAATTGTTGGCAACTGATGACGATCAAACCGCCGAAGCCAGTGCCGCCGCCGGCGCCCGCGCCGCCGGCACCTGCGCCATAGCTGCCGCCGTTTCCGCCGACAACACTAGCGGAGCCTGAGCCGCCGCCGTCCGCCGCTGCCATAGGCCGGCGAGGTCTCGAACTCCGTACCGTTCCCGCCCACCGATCCAAACGTTCCCGCGCCTACGCCGCCTGCTCCACCGGAACCGGCGTCGCCTGCGCCGCCGCCACCGTTACCGGTGCCGGCTGTTGTCGTGCCGGCGACACCAGGCTGGCCGGCCCCGTTGGGGCCGCCTGCGCCGCCGCCGCCGGACGAGGCAAAACCGGTGCCGCCGCTAGCGCCACCATTGCCGCCCGCGTTGGTGAACCCGGCGCCACTTGCGCCGCCTGCCCCGCCTGCGGCTCCACCTGATCCGCCAGCGGCTCCACCAGCCGCGCCGCACGAAGCGCTGGTTATGCTCGTGCCATTGAACCAGGTGCCGCCGCCGTTGGCTCCGGCCGCTCCGCCGGTGCCGACCGAGATGTTAATCGCTCCGCCTGTCGTCAGAGAGACGCCGGTGACGATGCTGTAGGCGCCGCCGCCGCCGCCACCTGCGCCGCCACCGCTACCGCCGCCGCCGCCGGCGCCGATGCACTGGACAGTGTTGTTGCTGCCGTTGCAGATGGCCGGAACGTTCCAGATGGTGCCAGCGGTAACGAAGATGACCGTTGAGGTCGCCGTTGGCGTCGCAGTGGCAGTTATGGTTGGCGTCGCAGTTGCGGTGGCTGTTGCCGTTGCCGTGGCTGTTGGCGTTAGGGTCAGCGTCGCGGTTGCAGTTGCTGTCGCGGTTGCCGTCTTAGTCGCCGTTGCCGTCGCAGTTGCGGTTGGCGTCGCAGTCAGAGTCGCGGTTGCAGTTGCGGTCTTGGTCGCCGTTGCCGTCGCAGTTGCGTTGGCGTCGCGGTCAGAGTCGCGGTTGCAGTTGGCGGTCGCTGTTGGCCGTTGCGGTCTTAGTCGCTGTCGCCGTCGCGGTTGCGGTTGGCGTCGCCGTGTCGCGAGTCGCAGTCGCCGTCGCGGTGGCGGTAGCGGTCGCGGTTGCCGTCTTCGTCGGGTGGCTGTCGCGGTTGCGGTTGGCGTCGGCGTCGGCTGCTACGCATTCACGACCAAGCGGCTTAGGCCAGGATCGCATAGGAGCTGGTCTGGCCTGCGCCTTGTACAGGTAAAAGGTATACGTTGTCTGCGGTGTCGTGCACGAGGTCGTGATCGTCAGCGTACAGTGTTACCGCACGTCGTGCTGGCCGACGGACTAAACGGCACGGTCACGCCAGTCGGACTGACAGCGGTGCGCCGGTACTGGCATCCCCAGCTGTCCCCGCCGGATAATAAGGCTGTAAGTGACGGTGCTGGTACCGCTAGACGTACAGGCGACCGAATAGGTTACTCCGATGGTTGCTCCGTGCCGCCAGCCGAACAGTGTTGGATGCCTGGGCCCCATCGTGACGAAGCTATATGTCGGTGAACCGATACTGCGCCGTCAGGCCCGAGGTCTGCCCGGTCGCCGTCATCACGAACGTCACGCCGCCGTCGTTATCGCTAATCAGAGAAACATTGTAGTCGGTGAATGAGCCGGTGGAATCTGCGGTGTCGCTGAATTCGTGTTTGTCGTTATCGGACTGCTGAATCTGGATGAGCGACCGTCTCGCCCGGCGTGCCCATCCGGTTCCATAAATGGTCACAGGCGAGCCCGGCGGATAGTCGGCTTGTCGGTGCGGATGGTCGGATAGGAAAACATCTCAGTCAGCGCGAGCGGAGTGCCAGTGCTGTCCAGTCCGCCGCTCATCAGCACCTGCCCGACTGCGGGCACGCAAAGAAATTGGCCGCGAACTCGTCCCGCGCAACGCTCATCGGCCCGTTGGCGACAAACGCTCCGGCGACCGGATCGTAAAGTTCGTTGGCGGTGACCGGCTGCGCCTGCGCTGGTGCCGCCCGCGATCAACACCTTGCCGTTATACGGCAGCGTCAGGCCGATGTGGCCGCTGCGCGCCGTGATCATCTGCGCGCTGAGCGTGGTGAAGGTATGCGGCGTCGGATCGAAATGCTCGGCCGTATCCAGGTCGCTGCCGGTGGCATCCGGCCGCCTTCGATCAGCACGGTGCCATCGAAATCGAGCAGCAGCGACGCGGTAGCGAGCGTGCGCGCCTCGTTGAGGCTTCCAGCCTCGCTGACGGTGTTGGTGGTCGGATTGTAAAGTCTCGGCGCTGGCCAGCGGTCCCGAAGAATTCGAGCCGCCTGCAATCAGCACTGTGCCATCGTCCAGCAGCGTCGCGGTATGATCCTGCCGAGCTTGTCTTCAAGCGGCCGGCCACCGAGAATGTCCGCGTGGCCGGATTGAAGATCTCCAAGGTCTGGCGAGCTGCACGCCCGAAGAAACTGCCTCCGCCCGCGATCAGCACGCTGCCGTTCGTCAGCAGCGTGGCGGTATGATGGCTGCGCGGCATATTTCATCGCCGGCAGCTTTGATGAATGCGTTCTTGAACGGATTGTAGAGTTCTGCGGCCGAGACCGAGCCGCCCGAACTGTTGAGTCCGCCCGCCAGCAGGACGGTGTCGTCGTTGAGCACGGTCGCAGTCAAGCCGGAAACGCCGGTCGGCAAGGCCGGTCGGAAAGAGTGGTCGAGGTATTGCTGGAAAGGTTGAAAATTTCAGCGCTCGTGAGCGGCTTGCCACTGCTGCCGACGCCGCCGACGATCAGCGCCTGGCCGTTCGGAAGCATCGCGGCCGCGTGATTGGCGCGCGCGGTGTTGAGACTGGTGAAGATCGTCCAGTCGCCGGGCGCCTGCGCGGATAGCGGCAACGCCATCGCGATAACGAATATCAACGCCCTGAGCACAATAGATCCAACGCGACCCGCGAATTTGCGGGGACCTGGATGATCCGATTTCATATTTTTCCTTGCCGAGCCCGCTCAATACTTAAAACGGTAAACGCCAAAAACCCCCGGAGAACGTTGTACTATCGCGATCCCCCTGCCAAAGACGTGGCAGTCCCCCAAAAACCAGGCAGGTATTTACCACAAATGCCCGCCTTGAGTAAATAGTACACAAGATAGACTAACAGAGTGTTTTGAAAGCGACGAAACATTAGGGCTACCCTGACTGCAACGCTACACACAGTCAGTTAGATAATCCTACTGTAAGGCAACATCCGCGGAGGGACGTGCCAGGGCTGGAGGGTTTCTGTCAGCGCCGAGCGCCCTTCCCGCTCAAATCGACCACCTGTGGACTATTGGTCAGCGTTGTCGTGGAGCGGGATGTTGCCGGTTCGCGTGCCCGTGGCAGTCGGCTTGAAGGTGACGCTGATGGTGCATAGTCGCGTGGGCGGCCAGGCTGGCGCCGCAGGTATTGGTTTGCGCGAAATCGCCGGCGACTGACAATCGCGGAGAATTTGACCGGCGCGGCACGCTGCTGGCGTTGGTAACTTTCAAAGTCTTGGCTCGAACTCGTGGTGCCGATTCTCTGCGCCCCGAATTTCAGGCTCGCAGGAGAGATTGACAACGCGCCCGGCGTAGCCGTGGCAGTAGGCGTCGCGGTGGCAGTAGGCGTCGCGGTGCGTCGAGGCGGCGTAGCCGATCGAGCCTGTCGCGGTAGCAGTCGGCGTCGCGGTCCGCGCGGGCGTACGCGCGGAGGTCGCGGTCGCGGTTGGCGTCGGTGTTGCACTTGGGGTTGCGGTTGGCGTCGCGCACGGGACGGGGGTCGGCGACGGCGGAATTGCTGATGAGCAGACGTGCGCCTGATACGGCTGAAATCCGCTGGAGAAAGAGGTGCTGGTGTCCGGGCGCGAAGTGACTCCGGTATCGTAGTCGAGAATGCTGGCGGCGGGCTGCGGCAAGCGTGAACTCGGCGGTCACCGGCGACGCCGTGTAGTTGTACGCGAACAGGTAGCGGGTGCCGTCGGCGCCGACCTTGGTCTTGGTGAACACGGTGCCCTGCTCCGAGTTCGCGGTTATCACGGTGGCGTCGGGGCTGAGCAGCATCGGCTCCAGCGATTTGATCTCGGTGGTCACGTTGATCAGTTCCTGGTAAAGCGCCGCGTGCTCGACCGGATCTTTAACTTCGTAGAGACCCCGCAAGCCATATTCCCAGTAAAAGAGGCCGGTCGCACCCTCCACGATCGCCATCCAGCTCATGTCGTGCAGTTGCTGCTGGGTCGGCCACGAGGATTCCAGGTCCGCCTGGAAGAACTGGATGACGGTCCATACCGGGCGCGCGCCATGTCCGGCCTGGTACGCCGCGCGAGTCCAATCGGCTACTTCGGCGAGATCGTTGTGCCGGGGTTGGCGTAAATGATCGGATACGGGATCGACGCCCAGCACATCGACGGTGTCGCGCCACATTCCAACCCTGGTCGGCTGATTGATAACGGCCAGAGTGAAACCCGCCGGGATCGGCCGCCTTGACCAGCCCGTATTGGTGGAACGTTTCCGGCTGCACAGCGATTGCGGGTTCGTCCTGAACGTAGTAGCCCATCACACCGGGATTGGATGCAAACGTAGAGACATAATCAGTCGTCAACAGATCAGGATCGTCGGTACCGAACTCCTTCGCGTTCGCCGTCGGAAAGATAGAGCTACCAGCGTAGAAACCCTGAAGATCCGGCAGAAAGGTGATCCCAAACGGCTTCATCGCGGTGACGTAAGCTTTGATCGCCGCAGTAGGGCTATTCGCCACGTAGTAGTTGATCATCATGTTGATCGGCGCCTGCGCAATCGCGGCTAGCTCGTTCGTGTAGTAGGAAGGGAGGGTTGAGTAATCCGTGGTGTCGTAGATGCCGAGCACGAAGTGCGGGTTGCCGTCGAGTGAAATGTGCGTTGTTGGCCGGGTCGATGTACGCCTTCATGCCCGCACGTAGTGATGCATCGAGCTTGACGATGGCGTACGGGGTTTGCTCCATCAGCACGTTGCCACTGGTGTCTTCCAGTTTCCCTACAACACTGTAAGTCCCGTCCGGCAGACCGGTCAGATCCAGAGTCACCGTGAACTCCGTCGTGGCGGGAAAAATGCTGACTGGCGACGGTGTTGCCATTGACATCAGACGCATCGAGTTCTACTTGCAGGCCCGACAGCATCGTGCCCTGGGGCGGAGTGACGGTCAGATCCATGCTCAGGGCTTGACTTTGATCTGAAAACATCAGCCCACGATAATTCGGATACAGCAGGAACGTCTGGAGCCCCGGCGGGATCTCCTGCTGGACCGAAATGTTGGCAAACCACGCGTCACCCGTACTCACGGGGTCGTAGGTCTGGAGCCGCACGTTAGTCGGTCCTTGAGTTCCCGGTATGACGATGTGCTGATTCTGGAAGGTCGGCCATCCGGTAGTACCGTTGACGATGGGAGAGTTGGAGGCGAAGTAGAGGTCAGCGTAAGCGCCGGCGGCGGGCACGGTGGAGGACATGACGTCATCAGTCATGATCTGTCCGCTGAACGTGTACGTAGCTCCGCTGGGAACCTCGGAGGAAACTGCGATAGGAGCATCGCAGGTCGAGGACAAGCTCATCTCCAGCGTAGCGGCACCGTTGGGAGCCAGCGTAGTCGGGTCGATCGCAAAGCACATCGCCAGATTGGTCCAGCCCGCAGTGCCCGCCGCGAAATTCCCATTAGTGAGAATGTTCGGCCCCAGCGTCGAGGGCACTGGCGGCCCCGTCAGGCCGCCGTCGACGACTGTTTGGGCAAACGAGAAAGCACTACATAACAATGGAATAGTAAACACTAGTAATATGAAGACAATGTTAGTTAGTAGTCTACTAGCTAATGGAATAGTTAGTGAGGTATAGGATCGGACCTGCCGCGACATGAACATTGCCCCCGTTTTGCGTCGATGCGCGTTGCGCAATCGACACAAAGAGCAAAGTCTCTGCCGCTGCCTACGTGTCGCGAGTTGAGACCTTCTGACGCCTCGACGCGGGGCACAGTGTCACGCGGACACACAATCTCCGCGTTGACAGTCGCGACGGGCGTCACACGTCCCAAATTGAGATCAGATACGACGTGAAATTGGCGGCACTGTCCGAATCCAGACAGCCCGAATTGCGTCTTCGTTAGCGCGTCTCAGTCCTGGGAATCTATTCGCGTCCGCGACGCCGGCGGCTCGAAGATTGCTTTTGCATTCTCGGTTTGCTCAATTCGGACGTGACCGCGGAATAGCGGAAGCGAGCCTCAGGAGGATAATCGTGCCGAAAAGCGCTTATAGAGTTCTTTATCGAGTCGGCAGGCGCGTCGCGAACGGGCGACTGTACGGCACCAAAACATACAAAGGAATCCGCGCATTCCTGCGCCGCAAACTGGTCGGATGACGAGGTCGTCGAGACTAACGGCTTCAAGATGGTGGTCGACCGCGACCTGTCGGCCTTCGACCCCACGATGGTCGGCACCGGAAAGTCGGTCTGGGAACCGGAGATGGTCGAGTTCCTGAGCAAGATAGTAAAGCCCGGCTGGACCGTCATGGATCTCGGCGCCGAGAGCGGCTACTTCGCCCTGCTGATGTCGCAAACTCGTGGGCAATCGGGACATGTGTACGCGTTCGAGGCTGATCCGGTCAGCGTCGCGCGGATTAACAAGTCAGTCGCGCTCAATCGTTTTACTAACGTCACTGTTGTCGGAAAGGCCGTTAGCGATAAACCCGGGACCGCGACGTTCTATCCCGACGGCATGCGTGGAGCGCTCGGGTATCACCGCTTCGGCAATCAGGACGGTATCACCGTCGAGTGTGCTTCGGTCGACAGCGTTATCTCGCACGACGTGAAGGTTTCGTTTTTCAAGATGGACATCGAGGGCTCCGAGTGGAAAGCGCTGAACGGAATGGAGCGCACGCTTAAGTCGTGCAACTCGCTCATCACGGAGTTTCTGACGCCGGGGCTGCGCAGGACAGGCGGCGACCCGTGGGCATATCTGGGTCGACTGGCCGACGCGGGCTTCACCAGGATTTTCGATGTTGACGCAATGCGTGAGACATCGGCGGCGGAATTGAAGGAACGCTATAAGGGGCTGACCCCGCGCCAGGAAGCGCAGCTCATCCTCAATCTCTACTGTTGGCGCGCCGAGCATCCCGAATGCGTTCCGCCGGGTGCGTAGTGCCGCGACCGGCGAGCAGTGCAAGGAAGCCTCTGAAAAATTCCACGATGTCTCCTGAGGCGCCCGATCAGGGCGCGCTGAAGCACAGCGCCACGGATCCGACCGCCGCGGAGCAGACGCCCCCGCAGCTCCGGGAGGCCCTGCTCAAGACATTTTTAACCGGTCTCTCACTGGACCGCGGCCGCGCGCATCCTAACTTCGGTCGGCACCGCCGCGCGCTATTTCGTTTTCGTGCGGCTGCTCAAACCGGTCGATTTTGGTGTTGTCGGTAGTGCGTTATTGATCTGCGCAGCGCTTAGCGCGGGGACGGATCCAGTGATGGGACAGGCGCTGATCCAGCAGAAAGATGATATCGATCCGTATCTTGATACTCTGTTGACGACCTATTTCATCCGCAGCTTGTTGATTGGAACGATCCTGGTTATATGCTCGCGTCCGCTGGGCGTGTTCTTTCATTTGGGCGACGCCTACACGGTTTTCTGGGCGATAGTCCCGCTCCCAATCCTTCAATCGCTTCAGAGTCCGCGGCTGATTTCGCTGTATCGGCAGCTCGATTTCCACTTCGTCACCATCATTAACGTCTCGGAGGTGGTGGCGAGCTTCGCATTTGGGTTGGGGGCGGTGCTGTACTGGCGCGACTGGCGCGGCCTGGTGTTCTCATTACTAGTGGGTGCAGCGGTGCGGGACATCGCGACCTACTGGCTGTTTCCGCATTGGCCACGGCTGACATTCAGCATGGCGCGGGCAAAGACCATGCTCTCGTTTGGATTATGGTTCAGCTTCGGCACGCTATGCGATTTCGTGTCGAAGCAGCTCGACAATCTGGTCGTCGGACATTTGCTGGGACCCGGGGCGCTGGGCAACTACCAGATGGCCTTTCGTGCGGGTGAAATTCCGGTGGCCGAATTCACAACGTCGGCGTTCGTGGTGACTTTTCCGATGGTGGCGCGATTGCGCGACGATCGTCGTGCGAGGTCACGCCTTTTCTGGTCGGTGTCGGGGATAGTGGCAGCGGTCGGCCTCGGCTACGCCGCGTTCATCTTCGCGCTCGGCGACAAGGTCGTTCTACGGTTATTCGGACCGGCGTGGGTTCACGCGGTGAATCCGCTCAAGGTCCTGTGCATCTACGGTCTGCTGCAAGGGTTCCTGGTGGTTGGGCGAAGCTTTCTGAGCGGGCTCGGCAAGCCGGAAAAATACGTCATCCCGGCGGCCGCGCGGGCACTGGTTTTGGCCATTGCGATCTATCCGCTGACCGTATTGCACGGCCCCACTGGCGCAGCCGCCGCGGGCGTTCTATCGATCGTGGTGGCGCTGCCGATAATGACTTACCTGCTGCAGCAGATGGAGTAAGCGGGCGCGATGAACTCCTCGAGCATGGCGACGGCTCCGTCCACGCGATCCGCAAAGCCGCTGGTCAGCATCATCATCCCGAACTACAACTACGCCCGTTATTTGCGCGGCGCGATTGATAGCGCGCTCGCACAGACCTATTCGTCGATCGAAGTGATCGTGGTCGATGACGGCTCGACCGACAATTCGCGCGTGGTGATCGAACCGTACGGAGAGCGCATCACGTCTATATTCAAGCCCAACGGCGGGCATGGCTCCGCGCTCAACGCCGGTTACTTGGCAAGCCACGGCGAAATAGTGATCTTCCTCGACGCTGACGACGAACTCATGCCAGAGGCCCTCGAGCAGGTGGTGAAGGCGTGGGGGCCCGGCACCGCCAAGGCCCAGTTTCAGCTCGAAATGGTTGATGAGACTGGCCAGCCGCTTAGAGAGCGCGTGCCACCATTCGATCGCTACCTTCCTAACGGCGATATTCGCGAGCGAATCCTGCGCTACGGCGAGTACCCGTCGTCGCCGTGCAGCGGCAACGCATATTCGCGCGCGGCGCTCGACAAGTTGATGCCGATGGATGAGATGCTCTGGTCCGCGGGTTCAGAAAAATCGCTGGTTTTCCTGTCGCCCTTCTTCGGCGAGGTGGTCTCAATCCGCGCTCCGCTCGGCCGCTACCGGATTCACTCTGACAACGACTCGGGCTTCAAGGGCCGCCATCTCGAAAAACTTCACCGGCGACTGACCGCGGTTTACTTCATTCCCGAAACGATTTGCCGGGTCGCGGCTTCCAAAGGGATCGCGCTGGATCCGCGCGTGCTGGCTTCGACTTCTCGGGAATTAAAAATCAGGATGGCTTCTCTTCGTCTCGAGCCGAAGACTCATCCGATCGCCGGCGACACGCGGCTCAACTTGCTTATCCAGGGCATGGGAGCAGCGATGCGCGAACCCGATATCACCCTCAGCGTGCGTGCGAAACAAATTCTGTGGTTCGTACTGATGGCGGTCGGGCCGATGCGACTGGTCTCGCTACTAACCGCACCCTCGCGATAACCTTAACCACCCTGCCCAACCGTACCGTTCTTCGCTACCTGCGGTGGAAACGGTTTGACCAGGTAAGCGACCACATCGTGGAACTGTCTCAGCCTTGGAACCGCATTGGGCGGCACGAACCCCGAGATGAATTCGTTGACCGCACGCGCGCATCCGTCCCAGGTGTAGTAGTCATCGACGATTACTATTCCGCCCGGCGCGACGAGCGGATAGAGGTTCTCCATGCATACGCGCACGGAGTCGTACCAATCGCAATCGAGGCGGAGCACGGCGATCTGGCATGGCGGCGTGAACCCCGGCAGCGTTTTATCGAACCATCCCTTGACCAGCGAAAAGGCGGTTGCTCCGGAAAGTTTCATTGCCGCCTTGGCTTCTTGTTCCGCTGCGGTGCAGTTGTTGTAGTAGTTCGGTGACGCGGTATCGCTCTGCCACGCGACCGCCGAGGCGCCGTCGATGTCGCGCGCGGGCGGCAATCCTTCGAAACTGTCGAACAGAAAATACTGTCGATCGGCGCCGAGCACTTCGGCCATGCCGGCAATCATTCCTCCACGCCATACTCCGCACTCGACCACGCAGCCGGGCGTTGCGGCGGACCTGGCGCAGAGCTCGAGATTGTCCACGTACATGGCCTCGTGGACCAGCGTGTGGTTGCGATACTTGTGGTAGAGCGCCCGAAAGCCCGCGCGAAGGCGGCGCCTATCCAGACCAGCCGCGATTAATGCGGGGCTGGGGAACAGATCCAGGAAGCTCATCGCCAACGATAGTATTCGACGGCGGTGTGGTTTGCTAATAGTGAGGGACTGAGATGCGCAAGAGCCTGGCAAACTTCTACGCCGAAGACATGTACGAGGGGGATCGCACGAGCGACTCCGCCATCATCCTGGTGCCGATGGTGGTGGCGCTGCTTCATCCCTCCAGCGTAGTGGACGTCGGTTGCGGCCGCGGCGCCTGGCTGCGCGAACTGGACAAGCGCGGAGTAAAAATCCTCGGACTGGATGGCGATTATCTCAAGGCCTCGATGCTGCGGTTTCCGCCGGAGTGCTTCCACCCCACCGATCTCAGCGGCAAATTCGAGATCCCTCCGGGCCATTACGATTTGGCTATTAGCCTCGAGACCGCTGAGCACCTTCCACCCGCCAATTCGCGGCACCTGGTGCGCCAGCTGACCAATGCGGCGCCTCAAGTGCTGTTCTTGGCGGCTCCCCCGGGGCAGGCAGGCGAGGGACATATCAACTGCCGGCCGCTCTCATATTGGAGAAAAATTTTTGAAGAGTTCGGATTCCGGATGCTCGACCCATTCCGGCCCAAGCTCCGCGATGACCGGCGAGTCGCCTGGTGGTATCGCCAAAACGCGGTCCTATTCGCCAAGCCTGAAGCGATCGCAGCCAATCCGGCCCTGGCAGACTACCCGGAGGTCGAGCAGGGTCTCGAGTCTGAATGGGTCTACATCTGGGTGGCCGACGCGCAAGCTTCGGGACCTGCCGCCAGGGCGCGGAGGCTAACGCGACGAGTTCTTCATCGCGCATCGCAGGCGCTGCGGCGGAAGTCTTGAAGGGGTTTTTTGGCGTTCGCGAAATCGCGTCCTTTCGATCCTGAACAAAGCCGAATAGCAGCATAGTAAAGGAGTCATGCCAACTGTCGAGCAAAATTTGGTTTGGTGGGGCAAGTCGGACGGCTGGAACGATGACGGCAATATCTGGTCAGAGAAGTGGGGCGGCACCGAACTGGAGTGGTGTACGTCGATCTTCCCGCGCATCCGGCAGTTTCTCCCGGCGGACACAATTCTTGAAATTGCGCCCGGCTTCGGCCGCTGGACGCAGTTCCTCAAGGGATTCTGCGAGCAACTGATAGCAGTCGAACGTCTCTCCGGCTTGCGTCGAGCGATGCAAGGAGCGGTTCGCAGCAGACCCGCACGTGCGGTGCTATGCGAACGACGGCAAGTCGTTAGCGATGGTCGAGGACGGCAGTGTCGACTTCGCCTTCAGCTTCGACTCGCTGGTGCATGTCGAGGCGGAGATAATCGCGGCCTATCTGAAGGAGCTTGCAAAGAAGCTGAAGCGGGGAGCCTTTGCATTTCTTCATCACTCAAACCTCGGGACATATCGCAATTCGATTTGGCTGCCCAAGGCAATCGAGCGCCAGCAGCCGATTGGTCCTAATGGTGGCAACCCCGCACCGATGACACGAAGTCTGTGGCTGCGGCGGCGGTTACGTTCGAAGCTGACAGACTGGGGACTTCCCAACACGTTCGACAATCGCGCCGAGTCAGTGTGCGCGAAAGTATTTCGGGAAGCGTGCGACGCGGCAGGCCTCGAATGCCGCTCGCAGGAACTGGTCAACTGGAACCACGGCCGATCGCTGATCGACTGCTTCTCCGTGGTTACGCGTGCCGCTGGGCAGTCGCACCGGCCACCGCGACTGTTGAAAAATCCACATTTTATGGACGAAGCGGAACGCGCGCGTCGCACCACCGAGCTCTACAGCTCGGCCAGATCGTCAGAGTGATTCTCAACGCACGACGCGAACTCGAGATGGCTCGGAGTCGTGCGCCTGGGCCGGCGGCGCTTTGTCGGGCTGACTTGGAGAACGATTTGTCCCGAACATTTCTCCCCACCAGTAGTCTTGCTGCGGAATCTTGAATTCCCCCATAGCATGCCGCTTGCGTCCGACGAGCCAGATGAGAGTGTCGCCTTTTGGCCGCTCAAGAACTTTTCCTTCGCGCGTAGTGTACCGATGAAAAACTATTTCAAAGCCGTTCAACGTAAGCGCGAGACCAAGTCCCTTGGCGTCAAACGTATGGAAGCCGTGGCCGACCCACCCGCTGACCGGAGTGCAGAGCACGTAGTGACCGCCCGGAGCGACCATGCGCAGGCAGTTCTCAATGCATTGGCGGGTGTCGAAAACGTGCTCGAGGCAGCCGATGTCGACGAACAAGCGGTAGCGGTTGTGAAGCCCGGCGGCAATCGGCATATTCATGTCCAGCCGCAGGTTCGCACGACCGTCGTACCAATCGAGAATGTCAACGGTTTCCACTCCGCGCGCGCGCAACAAGGCACCCAGGTCCGGGTGCGAGAATTCGCCGGGCAGCGTCCACGGGAGATTGTGCAGCAGCCAATGATGCAGCTTGATCGCCTTCTCGCGAGCCGACAAACTCGCCCACGGCTTGCGGAAGAAATCAGGTATGTTGATCGCAGTAACGCCCCAGGAAAGCACCGGGCTACCGACCACGTCGGGCAGCGCCAGAATTTCGTGACAGACGGGAACGACTTGCGCAGTTATCGACATGGCCAAGGATTGTCGAAAGCGACGTGAGCGCCCGGCCCGGTAGTCATCAGTCGACTACCTTGAGAATCATAGGCTTCGAAAAGTAATTCGGTTCCAGCACCAAATCCGCGGTCCCCGGAGATTCGCGGATGAAGTAGAAAATCTGATAACTCGGCTTCCAGGGACTCCAGTTGGCGGGGCGCATCTCGTCCGGACCTGCGATCAATTTCAGGCTCGGAGAGATTCTGGTCACGTGCCAAGTATTGTCACTGTAATTTGTCATTGGAAGTTTCACGACGAGTTGCTGGCCAACCCGAAGCGCGACAATCTTGCCGGTATCCCCCAAGTTAGCGAACATTGCAACCTGGCGTGCCGGGCTCGCAGCAGCTGGAGGCGCGGTTGCGGCGAAGAAGGATCCAGCAACAACCGCAATCGCGAAGTAGCCGAACAGGGACGTGCGGAGGAACGATCGGTTCAGCATTTTACGCAAAGCCTCTTATTCAGACCTACCATAAAGGGCAGCCAGCGGAAAAAGGTAGCCGCACGTTTGTCGGGAGACCTGCTAGTTCGCGCCCTTGCGCCGCAGCACTGCGGGAACAGTTCGCAAAAGTATCTCGAGGTCCTTGCCGAGCGACTGGTCTCGGATGTACTCAAGATCCAACTCGACGCGCTTGCGATACTCCGCGATCTCGCTGCGCCCGTTAACCTGCCAATGGCCCGTCATTCCGGGCTTCGCCGACATGAACAGTACCGAGGCGTCGCCGTATTGCGTCACCTCATTCGGCACGATCGGGCGCGGTCCAACCAGGCTCATCTCGCCGATCAGCACGTTGAAAAGCTGCGGCAGCTCGTCGAGGCTGGTCGCGCGCAGGAACCTCCCGAGCGGCGTCACGCGCGGGTCTTCGCCCTCCGGCAGCTTGAAATTGTTCCGCACATATTTTTCGTATAGCGCTGGCGAGGCCTGCAGCACCTGCTCGGCATCCGCACGCATCGTTCTGAATTTCAAAAGTGTGAACGGCTCGCCCTCAAGCCCAAGCCGCTTCTGACGAAAAAGCACGGGCCCCGGCGAGGTCCATTTTATTGCAAGCGCGACCAACGCCATCACAGGCGATAGCAGGATCAGAAGCAGCGCTGACAGGACCAGATCGGCCGCTCGCTTCGCCGCCGTCTGAACCGGATTCAGCTCACCCTTGCTCACCGACAGCACCGGAATTCCCGCGACATCGCCCAGCGACTGGCGGAACAGCCGCGTATCGAGCAGGCTTGGGATGATGTGTACGGATTTCCCCAACTTGAGCAGTTCCAGAACGCCGTCAGCGCCGAGCGGAGAATCATGGCCGTCGTTGGCGCCGATCAGAAACACGTCGTCATATTTGACGATCGAAGCTACCAGACTGCCTTTGTGCCCGTTCCCGTTCCCGGTGCCGCCGTTGGCATGGCCATCAAATGAAGCGCTCGCGGATTTGACAACTACCTGTTGGTAGCCCATCGAATGCGCCGCCGTGAGAAGCCCGGCAAAATGCTGGCAGGTCTCCTCGCCTTCGCCGATCACAACGGCAGTGCGCCATCGATGGGCCGTGCGGCGCAGGCTGCGCAAGAACAGCGTGGTCGTCAAATCGCGAGCGAAGATCAGAATGCTCGAGCCGCCAATGAAATAAGTGATGAACTGGCGGCTGACATACTCAAACTTCAGCGAAAAGACCGCCGCGATCGTGATCAGGGCCCAAGTCAGCAGCGTCCGAATCATGCCTCGGGCGAGGAAGTTCAGGCGCTCTGTGCGATGCGGTCGATAGGTATCGGTGAATGCGGTTAGAGTCAGCCACGACAGCATCGCCAGTACGAGCAGAGCCGAATATTGCGACTGCGCCTCGGAACTGTGGCCAAGCGGAATTACCCGGATCGTGCCCCAATGCAAGGCGCTCGCGACTGCCGTGGCTATGAAATAGCCAGCCAGGATGCAGACAATATCAGCAATTCGCTCAGCGAATTGCCGGCCATTTTGTGGATTCAACGGCTCCCGACCCCAACGGCTCGTTGCCTACCCCCCACGCTCGGCAACGGTCACTTAATTTCAGCCTAGACCATCAACGGCTCATTTCTTTCGTCAGAGCCCCCAAAGTGTTTAGTCATGTTACAAGTTCGTTGTCAAACTACTAGAAATTGAAGAAATCGGCTTCTCTCTTGGCACTTTCTGTGGAGTCGAACCGGCTAAATTGGGACATAACAGATCGGAAACATTCATCAGTGATCTTTTCTTCCGGCTTGACTTTCGCACCCCTAAACGCGTCGAGTGATCTGCGCATGCCAAAGCTTTCGGCAGCTATCGCACTGATTCGCGACGAGGGCATACTGAATCTGCCGCGGATCGCGTTCGAGTCAATCCGCCTTCTCGACTTCCATATCTTCGTGATCAACCGCGGAGAGTTGAAAGCGCCCTTGCCCATACCCGCGGGCGTCACCATGTACGCCGACGCCTTGGACCGGCTCAAACGTGCCCGCGAGAACCGAACCGATTTGGCCAACGAATTCTGGCGCGACGAAATGAGCGGCGCATCGCATTGCGCAACGCTCGAACTCGATGGCGAACTGGGCGGACTCGTCTGGGCCTACGAATACCCGGCGACGCGCCCGATAATCGAGTTGGCGCCGGGTGAGGCCGAGTTGTCGACCTCATACACGCTGGAAAAATTTCGTGGTCGCGGACTCTACCGGGCCCTCCTGTATTTCGCGACGGAATGGCAACTCCGCGTGCGCCCTCGCCTCTTCACGATCGTCGCCAGCAACAATCCCACGCCGATGAAGGCGGTCGACCAGGTTGGATTCCATGAAATCGGCGTCATCCGCCGTCGCGCGATACGCGGCCCGAAGTTTTCCGTCGCGACGATGAAGCCGAATCGCTAAGCGGGCTTTCGAAACACCGCAATTATCACGGTTGCGGCGAGCCGCTCTGCGCCCATCCGCATCATCAACCGGTCGGCGGCCAACTGTGCAGCGCACAACGGTGCTATGAAATAAAATAGCGGCCGAGCCAGCGCCGACTGAATTTTCTCGCTCACGAGGCCCGCATCGCCAGCGGCAGCCGCCAGCTCCGGGACGGTGTTCGCGCGATAAAAGGTGGGGAACACGTCCTCTTCCTCGCGAAAATCCATGAAGCGAATCAACTTCATGACGATCGGCTTGGGAATAATTCTGCGGCCGACCTCCACCATACGCACCGCGTAGCTCGCGACGTTGGGCGTATGAATGATCACGCGGCCACCGGGGGCGAGCACCCGCGCGAACTCTGCCAGCACCTCGCGTGGGTGCTCGAGGTGCTCGGTTACGTTGTTGAGAGTGATCAAGTCGAGCGAGCCTGAGCGAAACGGCAGGCGATCGATCGAGGCGCCGACGCCGAGCCGGATGCTGCGATGCTTGGCGATCGCATCGACCACGCGATCGCAGCATATCGCCAGCCTGACCCGTCGCACCATTTCATCTTCCATCTCGGGGCTCGCGACCTCGAAAATCTGATGCCCGCCGCCCGCGTCAAGCCATCGCGTGTTCGGAGTGAGCACTTGGCCGATCAATCGAGCGTAAGTGAGCTGGGTGTATTCGCGCCCAGGATCGATTCGATCCTTGAGCCAGTAGTAGGAGCCGCGCCCCAGGTACCGATCGATGGACTTCAACATGCCGCCAAGCAACATACCGGCGCCGGCGCGGCTGTGCGATGGGTTGCAGAGGTTTCCGGTGAATGCGAGATTGAACAACACGTATGAGTCTGAGGGGTGTTGCTAAATCGGTGCTTCCGCCGGCCGTCACGAACCGAATCCGGGTGGCGGCATATAAGTGGACGCTCCGCCGGTTCCGGCCTTACCAGGTGCGCCGGACGTGGGCGGGGCACCAGTTCGATTTGTGGATTTCGGACCCAACCTCAGAAAGCTGGTACGGGCGCGACGTGCCCGAGGTGGCGCCCGAGTTGTCATTTCTGGCGGAACATCGGCTGCGGGCGGGCGCAACCGTGTTCGACTGCGGCGCGCATCAATGTGTCATCGCTATGGTGCTGGGGAAGTTCGTCGGCACAGCCGGCAAGGTGATCGCTGTCGAAGCCAGCCCGCTCAACTTTGATACCGCGCTCCGCAATATCAGCCTGAATCACGCCGACAACGTCACAGTCGTCCATGCGGCAGTGTCCGATACGCTGGAACCGATCGAATTCAATGTGCGCGGCAACGGACAGGTCGATGACGGCACGGGCGCGTGGGGCAAAATCAGTGTGGCCAGCGTTACCGTCGACGACCTGACGGCGCGGTACGGTGCTCCCAACGTGCTGTTCGTGGACGTCGAGGGGTTCGAATCGAGAGTACTCCACGGCGCCGCCGACACGCTCTCGCGCTACCGGCCGGATTGCTTTATCGAAATGCACGTCGGATGCGGGCTCGAGAAATTCGGCGGCTCCGTCAAATCGATAAACAGCTTGCTGCGCGACCTTGGCTACGATCTCTGGATGAGCGCGCCATCGATGGACGACTTTGCTCCTTTCTCGGAACAGTCGCCGATAATCGATACGCGGTTCTTCCTTATAGCCACCGGCGCCGTCTGATCCGTGACCGGTTTCCAAAGTTTCCGACGGCGGTGCCGAGTCATAGCGATTGCTGTCGTCTGCATCTTGTCGTTCGGGATCTTATCGTTCGGTCTTGGCGGCACAGGCCGTTGCGATAGCGTCGTTGCCGGCGGACTTGACGCGGTCGAACCGGGCTACACGCTCGGACCGAATCTTCTCGTCAACGCCGACTTTCGTTCCGGACTCAAAAACTGGACCTACGACCCGTTGTGCTTCAGCCTCGACGGTACCGGCGCTTCCGCGAGCTTGCGCCTCCAGGAGCCGTGCGCTCAGCAATCGCCGTTTGCCGAGAATGCGTTCAAGTGCCCGCCGGGCCTGTACACGATTTCGGCTGAAGTGAAAACGCAATCGAACATCACTGTGCCGAAGAAACTGGGGGGCGCCCGGGTCCGGCTGCTCGATGCGCCCTCCGACAAATGGGCGATGACGCAGGCGGTCGTCGGCACGACCGATTGGACCTCGACGGCGAAAGCTCACGCCGCAATCGCCGACGGCAGCATCGGTTCCTTCCGCGCCGAAACCGTCGGCCCGCTCGCCGGCACTTCATGGTTCAGAAAACTTTTCCTCAGTCGCGAGGTTCCAGCGCCGCTGCAAACCTTTCTGCTCTATCCGAACTATCGCGGCATGATGTTCAGCGACCAAAGCTACCTCGCGCAACTCTCGATCGAAGTTAATCCGCCCGCTGGCATGACGATGTCGCAGCTTCACGTCGTGCTCGAAGTGAGCGACGCCGCCGGAAGGGTGCTGCTTACGAATCGGGTATCGCTGCCGGCGAACGGATCTGCGATTGCGACCCTCGACATGCATGACCTTCCGCTTGGCCGATATCGGCTGCTGGGCTACCTCGCAGGGCCTGGCGATAAGCGAATCTTCACGCCGTCGTCGTACACGATCGTCAAGGTCAGCAGCGCAGAACAAACTTCGATGAAGTCATGGATCGATTCGGACAACGTCATTCACATGGGCGGGCGTCCGCGATTCGTGATTGGCTTATACGATACGACCGGCGCGTCACTTCAACCCGATTATTACTCTGCGCGTCTGCACGATATCGCCAAGGCGCCGATCAACCTGATCATCAATTACTTCCTCTCGACCGGCGATACCGACGTGATCGACGCGTACACCGAAGCGATGGCGCCGTTCGGAATTTTCTACCTGGACACGGTGAGCGCGTTTTTCCCCGAGATGCGCGCCTATCCGTCGTCGGCAAGAGCGCAACACCTCGACGCCGACGAGTTGATCGCCCGCCATGCGAAGGCATTGCAGGGCAATTCGCGAGTGGTCGGATATTACGCGTGCGATGAATGCGCCAGCGAAGTGCAGCCGCGGACGTTCCATCAATACGCCCTCATCAAGCAGAACGATCGTGCGAGCATCACGTATGCCGTGGAGAATTACCCCAACGAGTTTCAGTTCTGGCGCGATACCGTCGACGTGCTCGGCGTCGATCCTTACGTGCTCGGTACTCGCCAACAGGAGAGCTATGTCGGCGACATCACGCGCAGCGTCGTCGCTGCCGTGCATAACGCGCGTCCGGTTTGGACGGTGATCCAGTTTTTCTGGTTGTCTCCGCTGTCGCACTTCCCCACCGAACAGGAACTGCACGACATGAGCTGGATGGCTATCACGGAGGGCGCACGCGGCGTCTTCTACTGGTCGTATGGATTGCGCGGACTGGATTGGGGCAAGCGCGATCCCGTGTTGCGACAGCAGCGCTATGACGAGCTGGTGGACGTGACGCGCGGCATCAGCGCGCTCGAGCCGGTGCTGCTCGCGCCGGACAGCCCGGTTCTGTCGGCCGATTCGGCGGCAGGCACCGTGATCACCAAGGAGAAAGATCTGCGAGAGGGGAACCGCTATGTGATTTCCTACAATCACAGTGCTGGTAGCGTCGACGCGAGCTTCACACTGAATCGGCCGGCCCATGGGGTTTCAGTCTATGGCGAGAATCGATCGATATCGCTGGAACAAGGCGGGTTAAAATTCAAAGATATCTACGCGCCGTTTCAGGCTCACATTTACGAGATAGCAAGGTAGGATTGGTTGGCGTTTGCTGTTCTTTCACTTCCGATCCGAGTTGCGCTATCGTTCGTCGGCCAGAGACCGGATAAAATCTTGAATCGACGCCTCTTTTTTCAAATCGCCGCGATTGTTTTGCTCGCCGGTGTGGCGCGAGCACAGCCTGCGCCACAACTCGGTCCGAGCGTGGCGACGATGTGGCCATACACAGAGACAACCGGCGGCGATCTGCTTGGCAGTAACCCCTTCGGCACGCTCAGCGGCGGATGCAGTCTGGCGGGCTGGAAGTTCATGAATCAAAAGGAGACGGTCTGGAGCGCGTTGCCGGACCCTATCGGCGGCGTCGAGAGCGGCAACTGCGTCGCACAGATCGCCAATGCAGCGTCGTCAACGATAGCCCAAACGGCCAGCCAGCCGCTGTCGCTCACGCCGGGCTTTTACTCGACTCGCTGCAACCTGTCGACGAAGGACAACAATGCCGCCCAATTGTCGGTTCAGTATGCTCACGCGGGCACCGGCACGGCGCCCACCAGTGTCAGGCTGGTGCTCGGCACCTCGGCCGGCGACCCGACCGGGCATTCGTCGTCGAGTCTGCGAACGGTTGTAACCGGCGGCGGTTCGGCCGATTCGTTGTGCATCAATCTGGTAAATCCGGCAATCACAGGAAGCGCGAGTTCCAACGATTGCCATTCGACGGCATGGGCGCCGACGATCGGCCTGCTGGCGAAAGCGATCAACGCCAACCCGAACTACCATGCAACGGTCATCGGCTATTTTGCCAATGCGTTGGCAACCAATCTGGATCCGTCGCAGAGCGGTCAGGAAATCCTGAATCGACCATATGAGGTGACCGGCGGAAATCAATTTGGCGGCTACACCTGCAGTGTCTACGGGTTAAACACCGCCTTCCGCACCGATCTGCTGTTTGGCAATAGCGCACAATGGGTGAAGCCGGCTCCGCACTGGGATCTCGGTGAAGTTCCCCCTGGAGCGGCATCCCTGCAGTACAGGTTGATGGTTTATGGGCGCCCGTCGGGAACCGGCTATTGGGGGATGGGCAAGGGCTCGGGGCTTTTCCGTCTCAAGGATCCCGACGCCAACCTCATGGTCCGTTTCCCAAATTTTCTGCACACCTACGTCGATACGATCGCCGGCGACGCCGACCTGAAGGTGGACTATCGCTCGGTCACTGGTGCTGAGTGTTCAGGCACGCCGAATTGCTCGTCCGGCCAGTGCGAGATGGATCTGCTGCTTGGCGACTCGATCGTTGCGCATCAATGCGTCACGCCCCGCCCTGCCTGGCAGACTGCGACCGGTTTCGGCTTCTCCAGCAAATCCGATGGCGACTACGTTGTGCGGCTTACGGGTATCAAGTCGCTGCAGCCGTCGGCGCGAATCTCGAAGCTCGCGAATATCCCCGTCGCTTGGAACGGTTTCTTTGACGCCAACAACTGGTTCCACAAGCGCGTCCCGGGATCTTTCTCACACGCCAACACCAGCAGCGACGCTTCGGATTTTTCCGGTCCGCTACTAGCGCTTGGCTTCTACGATACTCAAACCGCCCACCTTGATCTGGCCGGGAATGAATGCGTGCTGAACGGCGTGGCTGGAACCCCGGTCGGAATCAGCTCGATTTCCGAAACTGGCAAGACGGTCACGGTGGCGACTACGACACCGCACGGGCTGAGCAGCGGCAGCAAAGCCGCAATTGCACAGTTGCATTCGCCTCTGGCGGCGGAGGCATACGTCAACTCGAACTTCGGGCCGATCACAGTCACCGACTCAACGCATTTCACATTCACTGCGAACGCCACGGGACTGCCGAGCGATACTAACGATGGCGTCGTTGGGCAGTTCTGTGCCGGCGGTCAGGGCTTCATCGGCGACGTTGCCCGCAACGCACGCCTCGATCTCTATCTCAACTATTTTGTTGCATTGGCCGAGCCAGCTGCCATCGTTCAACTGGGCAATGCGCTGCAGGCTGAGCCAGGCGCTGGCATCCTGAGAATCGACGCGGTCAATGCGGCGTACTATCCGTGGAAAGGCTATGACCCGGAGCTGACGGGGAATGTGCTGTCAGCCGACAAATCGAATACTGGCTGTTACTGCACGTGCTCACCGTCGGCCAGACCAGCGTGCGCAGGGAAGACCGATCCGGCGAACAACTCGAACTGGAACGTCGCCGGTTACTGCGGGCCAAACAATTCGACGATGAATCGGCCATCGTACTACATAGGTGATTTTTGCGCGCCATTTTTGTACGACGACCTCGATCACAGACTGGGCGGTGAGGGCAACGATCCGCCCGGCCTCGGCAGCGCATCGATCAGCACGCATACAGGCGATCCGAGCTTCTTCGGCATGTATGTGCATGACGAACCGACGATGGAGTTCCTGCCGAAGGTGCAAAGTCTCGTGCAGTATATCCGGACCTATTCCCGCTCCACGGAAATTCTCGGGGCGTTTGGCTCCGGCTGGCTGCAGACGCCGAATCAGCTTTCGGCGTGGCGGGACGTCGACGACTTGCCGATGATCGACAACTACCCTCAAGCTGCCAATTCCCCGATCGGCGGCAGTTCGCCGACGGTGTTTCCTACGCTCACGCCGGCATCAAAGGCATTCCCACCGCTCGAAGGCGTGCAGCAGTCGGTCTGGAAACTACTGCTTTCGGTCAATGGCGACCCCACCACGTCGCCGATCACTCCGGGCGCACGGCCGATCAGTTTCGTGGAGCAGGACTGGGGCGCATCAAATCTTGAGAAGTGGCCGACATTGACGCAGGCACAGAACATGGCGTGGCTCGCGATCTTCGGCGGTACCAACGCGTTGGTGTTCTGGACGGCTGGCGTTCGCGGCGAAGCCTACATTCGGTCGTGCCCCGACTACGGCAGCAACGCGTTGGCATGCGAGGCGCAGCACAAAGCGACGGTGGTCATCCCGCTCCTCCAGGAACTGGTGAAGTACAATCCCTTCATCGTCAGCACGACCAAGCGCGCGGTACCGGGTCTTCCGGCCGGAGTTCTTGGCTACGAATCGACCGCGACAGTGCCCACCCACGAGGGGTCGAAGGTCGAGACACGAGTCTTCACCGCGAACGCGACTGCGGCACAGCAATGCGACAACGAATCGCCAAAGCGATGCTGGACGCCGGCGGGACAGCCGGGCAGCACGCGCCTGGACGAGGCACCGTGGTTCAATTGAAGCCGTGCTGGCAAATGCGAATATCATGAGCCGGAATCACTACCGGAGTCGGTCGAGAATGAGTAAGATCGCGGGTCGAAGATCGAAATGATTGAAACTTGTTTGCAGGCTTCTGCCCCCAGAGCCGAAGGCGTGGGGGCTTCTCCATCCGAGGGTCGCCGAGCGACTGCACCAAACCACGCTGGACTTAATCCACAGTCCCCGATGACTAGTCTGGCCTCGAAGCTTGGGCGAGCAGTGCTGTCCGTTTCGGTCGTGTTGGTCGCGAGCGTTCTGACCCTGTTAGTCGGAGAGGTGTTTGTACGTATCTTCGCACCTACCGAGAGACTGGTGCCGCTTAACGAGGTAATTCTGGGAATCACAGCGCAAAAACCTAACATCAGCGGAGTCCACGTCGTACCGCAAACCTTCGATGTGAGCTATACGACTAACGCACAACGTTTCCGCTCGTCGAAGGTCACTGCGCCGTTCCCCGACGCTCATGTCCCAAGGGTGGCCGTAGTGGGAGACAGCTTTACCTTCGGTTGGGGCGCGAACGATGATCAGACCTATCCCAGCCGCCTTGAGCGCTTGCTGGATAATACCCTCGGACCTACAGAAGTGCTTAATGCCGGCGTATGCGGCACCGGCACCGGGAACGAGGCGCTTTGGTACGACTTATGGGTCAGTCATTTCCACCCGAACGTGGTCATTCTTACTGTCGTGCCGAACGACACCGACGACGACCTTGCTCGCCCGTTGTTCTCCATCGATGCGTCGGGCAATGTGAGCCCTAAATCCGCAGTCCAGGTTGAGCAATTTCAGTCGCAAACTCTGACAGCGCGCCGGCTCATTACCCAACTACCGTTGTACGACTATCTGACAGAACACTCGGAACTGCTGAATCTATTTCGCCGAACGGTTTCCGTCCTTGTCCGTCGTCATCATATAAAAGAGACTAGCGTCGGTAGCGGCCAATCTGCCTTCGAAACCGTTGGTCTTCGTTTGCTTGCGGGAGAAGTGGAGTGGCTTAATCGGCGGGTTCGTTCGTCGGGCGCCCAGTTGGTTGTCGCATTTGTACCATTTAGGGAAAGCGTCTACGGACCGGCGCTGAAGACTAACCCGGTCGTAAGCGATTCACTCGCCATGGTTGACACTCTTGATCGCGTCTGCGCACAAGACCACATTCCATTTCGCGATCTTACGTCTGAAATGCGAGCCGCTGCAGCCAACACAGAACAGCCTCTCTACTACACAAAATACGACGCGCATCCTACACCGGCGGGCTATCAGCTGATCGCTAATCTGATTTCGCCGCTGGTTGTCGACCAAATGCGCATGGGCGCCCAAACCTCCGCTGGTTTGCCGGGAGTGAAATAGACATTGGCGTTGATAGCACCAACTGACAAGGGACCGAGTTCGGATCTAGCCGCCAACCGCAAGGAGGGGCTAAGTCTCGTCGACGGTAATAACGGCGCGGCGGGAGCACCGCCTGAACGCGAAGCTGCACTCGCTCGTGTCGGCAAAACAGTCTGGGCTGCCATCAAGCGCGTCAATAGGCGGGTGGGAGAAGCCGAAGCACGGCTGATCCTGAGAGTTTTTTATTACACGGTCTTTGGCGTGGTATCTTTAGTGCGGCGAAGTGGACGTCGAAAATCAACTGAGGGCAAGGACCAGGTTGAAGTAACATGGTCTCCGCGCACCTCCACGGGCACCGATCCTACCAAGCAGTACTAGGAAAGACTTCTGCTTTATGCGCGAACTAACAATTTGTCGGGATGCTGAGATTCTATAGCTATGAGTGTGCAAGCACCCGAGACTGCTGCGAACGTATCGGCGCCGGCACTGTCCGCGAAGAACCTGGCGCTGGAATGCTGTCCGGTTTGCGGAAGCGATTTCGAGATCGTAGCGCAAACACTTCGATGCTCGCAGTGTGCGCACGACTTCAAATCCGACAATGGAATTGGGCTGCTGTTCTGGCCAGCCGGCGATTCAGTCCGCGGCGAGGACGTAACCGGCATCGTTCAGGCCTTCTACGAGGAGAACCCTTTTCCGAACTATGATGACGTTGAATCGAGTTTTACGCTGCGTGAAAAAGCCCGCAAAGGCATTTTCGCCCAACTGCTTGACGACAACGTCTCCTTGACCGCCAAAGTGCTTGAGGTCGGCTGCGGCACCGGCCAGCTAAGCAACTTCCTTGGCGAGTGCACTACCCGGACGGTAATCGGCGCCGACCTTTGCCTCAATTCGCTGCGTCTCGCGCAGAATTTCAAGCTGCGCAACGGGCTGAACAACGTCGCCTTCTACCAAATCAACCTGTTTCGTCCGCCGTTCAAGGCCGAGAGCTTCGACGTGGTTATCAGCAACGGTGTGCTGCATCATACCAGCGACCCGCGCGGCGGGTTCACGTCGATTGTACGTCTGCTCAGGAAAGGCGGCATCGTTCTCGTTGGCTTGTACAATACGTATGGACGGCTGCCGACGGATTTCCGGCGCACGATGATTCGCGTGTTCGGCGCCAAAGCTGCGGCTCTCGATCCGCACCTACGAAAGGATGCACTCAATGAAGGTCGGCGGCGCGCCTGGTTGTACGATCAATACAAGCATCCGCACGAATCCAAGCACACCTATGGCGAAGTACTCCAATGGTTCGAGCAGTCCGGGATTGAATTCATCACCAGCATCCCGACCTGCACCGGAAGCCCTCTGGCCCGAACCGCGCAGTTGTTCGATCAGCCCGAGCCGCAACCTACGCGTATGGCCCGGTTTCTGACCCAGGCCGGTATGCTGCTAAAGGGCGGTGCGGAGGGTGGTCTCTTCATCATGATCGGACGCAAGATCGAATAGTATAAGACAGTCATCAAGAGAAGGTTCGAAGTAAGTAGTCTATGTATACACTAGGAGTCTCGTGCTTCTTTCATGACGCGGCCGCCGCGATCCTTAATGATGGTCAGCTCATCGCAGCCGCGGAAGAAGAGCGCTTCACGCGCAGAAAGCATGACTATAATTTTCCTGAAAACGCGATAGACTTTTGTCTTCGCCGAGCGCAGATTTCCGGCCAGAGCTCGATTCCGTCGTTTTCTTTGAGAAGCCCTTCCTGAAGCTGGAAAGGATTCTTACCACTACCGCGTCCTCCTATCCCTCGTCTTGCGAGGTCTTCCAAAAGGCGATGATCACCTGGTTGAAGGATAAGCTATGGATTAAAGGCAAGCTCGCCAATTATCTAAAGATCGATCCAAAAAAGCTCATCTTCTGCGAGCATCACCTTTCGCATGCGGCCAGTTCGTTTTTCTGCTCACCCTTCAGCGACGCTGCCATCCTCACCGTCGACGGAGTGGGTGAATGGGCGACGGCGACATTTGGAGAAGGTCACGGAACGGATCTCAAGCTATTGGGCGAAATCCGTTTCCCGCACTCACTGGGCCTTCTCTACAGTGCCTTCACTGCGTTGCTGGGCTTCGAGGTAAATGAAGGCGAGTACAAGGTAATGGGCATGGCGCCTTTTGGGCGTCCTGAGTACAAAGACCGGGTTGAAAAGCTCATTCAGCTAGGCAGCGATGGTAGTTTCCAACTTGATATGGAGTACTTCTGCTTCGATAGGTCCTCGACCGACACGTACAATGAGAAATTTGTGAAGGTGATGGGAGCACCACGCGCCCCGGAATCGCCGTTCTTCACTGAACAGTCAGGGTACCCCTCTTATTTTGGCCCCAAGCCGGCCGACTTCAAGAAGCAAGCCGAAACCAATCAGCATTACGCCAATATAGCGGCTAGTGTTCAGTCAGTCACCGAAGACGTCCTTCTTCACATGGCCCGACACTTACAACAAAGGACCGGCCTCAAACGCCTTTGCCTGGCCGGCGGGGTTGCGCTAAACAGCGTCGCCAACGGTCGACTATTGCGGGAATCGGGATTCGACGAGATCTTCGTGCAGCCGGCGGCCGGAGACGGAGGCGGCGCACTCGGCGCTGCACTATGGGCGCATCACGTGGTTGGCGGACGTCCGCGAAAGTTTGAGATGGCTCATGCGTATTGGGGTGACGAGCACTCGAACGGTTCGATTGTCGATTACCTCAACTCGCAGTCCGTTAAGCACGAGAGCTTCGAGAACGAAGACGCGTTGTGCGTAAAGGTCGCCGCGGCTCTGGCGGCTGGCTCGGTCGTCGGCTGGATGCAGGGGCGATTCGAATGGGGCCCACGAGCACTCGGCAATCGGTCGATCCTGGCTGATCCGCGACGAGCGGAGATGAAGGAAATAGTCAACACCAAGATAAAATTCCGCGAACCGTTTCGTCCTTTCGCCCCATCAGTTCTTTTCGACAAGGCTCCAGATTTTTTCGACGAGCGAATAGCGAAACAACTGCCTGCTCGCTTCATGGCGATGGTAGCCGACGTCAAGGCCGAGGCCAAAGCGAAAATTCCTGCGGTTACTCATGTCGATGGCACCGCGCGTCTGCAAACGGTTCTGCCCGAAACCAATCCACTATATGCGCGACTCTTGTCTGAGTTCGAGCGCGCGACTGGCGTACCAATCGTGCTCAACACCTCGTTCAACCTGCGCGGCGAACCAATCGTCAACACACCGGCCGAGACACTCAACAGCTTCGCTCGCAGCGGGATGGACATGGTAGTCATGGGAAATACGATTGTTCAGAAGGAGAATTTGTAATGAGCAAGTTGGGGACTCGGGTTGGCATCCTTGGTGAGTTGCTGGAATTTCTTAGATCGAACAAGAAGTTGTGGTTGACTCCCGTAGTCGTGCTACTGGTACTGGTAGGTGTCTTGGTGGTAGCCGCTGAGACTTCCGCTGTCGCACCGTTCATCTACACTCTGTTCTAGTCCTCGCGAATTTGCGTGGCGTGTGATGCAGACGGATTTGATCTACGATGTCGGTTTCCATCATGGGGAAGACACGGAATTTTATTTAGCCAAGGGATTTCGGGTCGTCGCGATCGAAGCGCACCCGGCACTCTATCGAGCGGGTCGTGAGAAATTCGCGCGCGACATCGAGTCGGGACGCCTTACATTTTTGAACGTGGCGGTCGCGGAGAGTTCAGGGCCGATCAGCTTCTTCGAGAGTGACAACGACGTCTGGGGAAGCATCCGTCGCGATGCTGCCCGCCGCAACGAACGGCTGGGAGCGGGATGGCGCGAAATCAAAGTCGAAGGCCGGCGCTTTGCTGAGATTCTTCGCCAATATGGCATTCCCTACTACTTGAAAGTGGATATCGAGGGCGCTGACCTGCTATGCCTCAAGGCGCTCGCCGAGTTCGACGAGCGTCCAAAGTACGTCTCGATCGAAGCCGAAGTGGACGTTCTCTCCGGCATACGTCATGAGATAGCTGTGCTGAGCGAGCTTGGTTATTCAAGGTTCAAGATCGTCCGCCAGGGTCACGTGCCGCTTCAGTCGTGTCCTCTTCCCGCGCGCGAAGGACAGTATGTCGAGTACAAGTTCCCGTACGGCTCGAGCGGAATGTTCGGTGAAGAGGCTCCGGGCGAATGGCTAAGCGGAGAAAGCGCCGTCGAAAGCTACCGCAAAATCGTGCGAGTCCAGCGGCTCTTCGGCGACAAGGGATGGGTTCGGCGGCTTCCGCTTGGCAACAAGGTGACCAATTTCATCCAGCCGGACGTAAGCTGGTACGATACGCATGCGGGTTTAGCCTAGCAGGCAACGCTTGCATCCGCTTGTCAGCATCATTGTAGATAACTTCAACTACGCTCGATTCATCCGGGCGGCGATCGATGGCGCGCTCAAGCAGACCTATGCGCACGTCGAAGTTGTGGTTGTCGACGATGGTTCGACCGACAACTCCCGCGAGATAATTTCCAGCTACGGTGACAGAGTTTTCGCCGTCTTCAAGCCCAACGGCGGCCACGCATCGGCGTTCAATGCAGGATTTCGCGCGAGCCATGGAAGTATCGTGATGTTTCTCGACGCTGACGATGTGCTGCTGCCGAGTGCTGTCGAGGAGGTCGTGCGCGCATGGCGCCCCGGAGTGGCGAAGGCGCAATTCGTGCCTTGCCCATATCGACGAAAAGGGACACATGCTCGGCAGCAACCGTTCCATATATGCCGGCGCAGATGCCGATGGCGACATCCGCGCATCAATACTCGAAGCCGGCGGTTACATCGGAGTCCCCACAAGCGGGAATGCGTTCGCGCGAACGGTTCTCGACCGCCTTCTGCCGCTGCCCGAATCGCAATGGCGTCAGGCGGCCGACACTTCGCTGGAAATCATCGCGCCGTTTTTGGGCGACGTCGTTTCAATCAGAAAGATTCTCGGCTGCTACAGGATTCACGAGTCCAATCACGGCATGCTGGGCGAGCGAGCTGGATTCGCGCAAGCTGCGCGTCAAGATAGTCATCGATCTGCAGCGCGAATGGGCGCTGTCGGAGTTCGCGAGCCGATCGGGATTCACGATTCCCCGCAATTGGGCCGCGCGCGAGCCGGCGCATATGAAGTACGGCTGGCGTCGTTGCGGATCGATCCAGGGCATCATCCGATCATCGGACGACGGCCGATGCGCAGCTGATGCTATGGGACTGAGATCAACCTGGCGTAATTCCGGTGTACAATTTTCGAAGCAGGATCTTTCACACGGTCTGGTTTCCGCTCGCCGCGCTCTTGCCGCAAGCTATGGCGGTGAAGATAATCAGGCGCGGATTGCTGTCCCGACCGCCGAAGGCAATAATCCGGCGACGCCGCGACGACCGCGAAGATCATACGAGCACTTGCCGCGTCCAGCGGCCTCGAGCGAAGACGGTCCCAACAGCCAGGATTCGGTTCAACCTACACTGCCGCTACGCCGCGCCAGTGATCTCGCGATAGAGCTCTTCAAACGCCGACGTGATCGAAACCCACGAATACTCCGCCTCCGCCCTGCCGCCGCGCCTCGCGCGAAAGCGAATCGCGCAGCGTCGGCGTCGGACAACAGCCGGACCACAGCTTCGGCAAACTTTGCGTCGTCATCTGCGATTAGCGCGTGCCGCCCGTCAATCAATGGCGTACCTGAGAGGCTTCGCGACGTGGCAACGATTGCCGCGCCCGAAGCCATCGCCTCAAGAATCTTGTTCTTCACGCCGAGTCCAAATCTCAGCGGGCTGGCGTAAACGGCGGCGCTCCAGATCCACGGCCGGATATCGTCGACCGTGCCGGTCACATGAACTCCGGAAATACTTGCCAGGTTTCGAACTCGCGCCGACGGTTCGGCTCCGACGATCCAGAATGAAGCCTCGGGAATCCGGCTTTGGATCGACGGGCATGATATCGCGGGCAAAATGTTCGGCCGCGTCTTCGTTGGGCGGCCAGTTCATACTGCCGGTGAAGACGATTCGTCTCGGGCTCCGGCGGCTGCCGCCGCGCATAGTACTCCAGATCGACTCCGTACGGTATCGAGACGATTCGCTCCCGCCTAACCGATGACTGACAGGGCATCCGCATCGAATGGCGATGTGGCGACGACGCGGTCCGCGTATCGAAACCATCGGCGCTCGTGGCGGCGTGCGATAACCGCAGCAGCTTGAGACGAAATCCGCTTTCGCGCGCTGTCTGGTATACGCGGCGAATTCCTGGAAGCGCAACGCCTTCGAATCATGGACGCTGAGAACCGCCGGCCACACCTCGCGAGACCGAGCGAAGCAGCGGCGCGAGTCCTCCGCCCTTCGAGATGGACCACATCCGGGCGCACCTTCGCCACCGCTCGCTCACGAAGCGCGCCAGCGAAGGATCAGACGAGCTGGTGATCACACGCATTCTGGCTCGGATTCCGCGTCGGCGACGGAAATATCGAGAAGGACCGGCAATATGGCGCGAGCCCACTCCGATTGCGCTTTGCTCTCGTCCCCGCGCGCCAGCGCGATCAGGTGAACTTCGTTTTCCGATCGGACAAGTTGCGAATCAGGTTCGCAGGTGACACACGGAAGCCGTCATGACTCGGCAGCCACGGGATCATCTCCGAGACGAGCAGAATCCTCATCCGGTGCGCCGCAGGCGTGGCTCCAAAACAATCGGCGTCGCAGGCTGGGCCTGAGCGGAGTACGGCCTCGGTGTTCACCGCCGCCGCAAGCTGAAGCGAAATCGCGTACAAATTGGGCGCGAGCGAGATCAACACCCAGACTTCCTTGATGTATTGAGCGGTGAGAAAGAACTCCGCACCATAATGCCGATTAGTCCGACCTGAAATGACAGCGCGAGCGCCGAGATTTCGTCGGGCAATCCAGGCAACTTCTGGGCATTCCGGCAAGTCGAGAGGGTCAGGAGCAAAATCGCCATATAAAGCGCCAGCGTTGGTATTCCGCCCTCTGCGCCCAACTGTACGTAAGTATCGTGCGCGATTTTGGGTTCCGGCACAAGGTCCGTCAGCACGGGGTTGTAGTGAAATTCGACCGACTTGAATTGGCCCAGTCCGACTGCCGAAAAGCGGGTGCGCCTCCATCATGCCGATGCCCGCTCTTCGCCAGCTCGACGCGTCGCGCGCGTCGAGACTTCGGCCCCGGTCTCCGCTTCTCCCTGCTACTTGAATTTGCTGGATGCGTTCAAGCATCTGACCGGGAGCAATCGCAAACATCAGGAGCATTGCGGCGACGAACGCCCACCAGCAATTTCATTTTGTGGCGGGAATTGATCCATGCCAGCAGCGCCATCACGGTTAGCGCCAGCAGCCCGCCGCGCGACTGCGAAAGGAAAACTGCGAATGTGAGAATCGGCGTGCAAGCGCGCCCGAGCCATTTCCACAAGTCGCGAATTCATAACGCGCCAGCCAGATTGCCAGCGGTACAGTAATCACTAACGAGAGCGCCTCATAGTTGGGATCGGCTGACGGACCAAGCGGCCGGGGCCAGTGATAAATGTAGTACTGCCTGTACATCCACGTACTGGCAAACGTCTCGACCAACACGATCACGCGGATAGTCATTTGCAGTCTGTGTTGAGTGCTGATCAGGAGATTCGTCGCGAACATCAGGATCGCGAAAGCAACCAGGGTCGACGCATCGAGTGTCGGGAAGCTCAGCGAAGACAGCGTCGTGCCCGACACCTGGAACAGAGTGAAAGCGGCGAACAGCACGATAATTCCGGGGCCGGGCCGCGGCGCTGCGTCGCGCGGCCGCGGAAGTATCATAGCAGCGACGACCAGCGGAATTCCGACCAATTTGATCGGCGTAATTGGAAATGTGCCAAGGCGGATGAGCTGCGCCCCCAGGATAGGATGATCCTGAAACGGAACCAGACACAGAAAGAGGAAATACAGAATGCACGACTCTTGGGCCCTATACTTACAGAATTCGCTCGCGCAGCCGCCGCTGGATTCTTCCAAACAACGGCACGCGTTCGGACCGTATCTCACGCACGTGTTTCAATGAGTTCTCATCGAGCTTGCGCCGGTCCATTTGCGGTAAACCCCGCACCCCATCAATGCATCCGCGTAGATATGCAGGAACCTGCAGAGCGCGCAACGAGAGGAATCCCATCGTGGCCAAGTAAGCAAGCACTCGCGAAATCGCCATAGGCGCCGGGAACGATCTGTAGGCAACCCAGATTCCGTTTCGAGTGTAGTAGTAATAGACGCGCCAATCGGGACGATTTTCGATCGCAGCATGATGCGTGGCCAACACCCGCGGGGTATGCACCACGCGCCAGCCGGCGCCGATCAATCGATAGCCAAGATCCACGCCCTCGTGGCCGAGGAAGAATTCGGCAGGATAGCCACCCACCGACAGAACCTGCTCGCGGCTGAGGGCGGACGCTCCCTCCAGAATGAAGTGTGTTTCGAACTCCCGGGATGCGTGCGCGATCGGCCGCGGATGGCACCAGTCGCGCTCAAGAACCTTGCCGTCGGCGCCGGTGACGGTGAAGTTCAGGCATGCGAGCTGCGGATCGCGCGAAAATGCGCTCTCCACCTCAGCGATACAGTCTGGACTGGATAATTCAACGTCGTCGTCGAGCGTAATTACGATCGGCGTCCCGGCGAAGCGCAGCCCTATGTTGCGGCCCTCGCATCCACCGTTGGACGGCGCAGCGATGTAGCGCACGCCAGGATATTCGGCCGCGAGCATGCTCTTGAGTTCAGGCTCGGCGGCGTTATCGACCACGATTATCTCGGCTACCTGGTCGGCGTATCGAAACGCCGATGCGAGCGCACGCCTGAGATGTTGGTGGCGCTTGTAAGTGAGAACCGAGATTGTAATCGCGCGACTCATGCGGCGGCGAACCTCAAATGCCTTTCCCAGGCGCCGAGCGTGGCGCGTGTGAGCAAGCGGCGCCGTTGCGGCGCGTCCGGAGCTTGCACGGCAAGCGCTCGGCAGAGTTCGGCCGCCATTTCAGTTCCCCGCCCTCTATCCGATCCGATCTCATCCCAGAAAAAATCGATAACGCATCCACTGCCGTAAATCAGCGTGGCGAGCGAACCACACCGTGCCGCTGCAAGCATCGCGCGCGGTCCCAACTGGCGAAGTCCGGAAGGTTGGCGAAAAATTCTGGCCCAATCGCGCAGACGCTGCGAGGCGGTCTCGAGGCTGCTCAGGCGCGCAAAGATTCCGCGCCAATCACCTGCGGTCGCGCCGGTACCAAGCAGTTGGCCGCTCTCCCAGTTCCAGGTTGCTCGTGCGATCTCGACCGCCTCGCTGAATTCGCCGGCGAGGTCTCCCGTCGGAAAACCGATCTCTCCGAACTTCTGGCCCATCGCAATGCGGAAGCGTGAGATCAGCCGTTCACCCATCTCGGCTCCCAGAATGTGCTGATGCGCGCGGAGAGCCTCTTCCACCGGTTTCTGCCGGCTGCGATAGCCGGGCCGGTAACATCCGAGAAACACTGACAGCGACGTCCCCAGGTCAATCCAGAATTTGGCGAGCGAATAAGCAGTGACAGTGCCGTCAGAGGTGCCATCCACATACTCAGATCGTATCGCGATCTGTTCGATGATTCGATTGTTCAGCAATCGAAACGCATCACGCTTCGATATTTCCTCGCTATTGGAGCTGCGTGGTGGGAGCGGGATTGCGGCAGGATCGCCGCACAGGAGCTTCGCATGCGCGCGCAGCTCGCTGGTAAAGATCGCTGGCGGCAGGCGCGTCATTCCCTCAGTCAGAATTGCCCGCAACTCCACCTTGATTCCGCGCTCGCTGTTAGCGCGATCGGAGTTGGTTTCGCATTCGACCTGCCGCATCGACCGCTGAATCTCCTGCTTCGAGACAACGCCGCCCCGAACTACCACGAGGCACTCGACATCGCTCAACCATCGGCTTCTGGTGCGGGGATCAGGGACTACTGTTCCCTCGCCCCTCGCGAAGCTTCCCGTCAGGAGAACTCCGGCCACACACGGAGCGGCTGCGCAATCACGCACGCGATCGAGCACTCGCTCCAACTCGCGGCGCACCTCGTCTTGAAACGCCGGATCGGCGCTCAGGACAAACGATCCCGGCGGGCTCAGGCTGAACGCGCCTTCGGTCATTCTCTCACATCGGGATCTGTGTACTTCGAGTATTTCGAGTATTTTGAGTATTTCCCGTAGCGCCCGTATCTGCCGTAGCGTCCGTATCGTCCATAGCGCTCGCTGCGCACGGTCGATAACGACGGCTTGAACCGGTTCAGCACTACGCCGAACAGCGTCCGCGGATCGAACATCATAAACGTCTTGGTGGTCGCGGCGCGGGCCGTGCTGTCAGCTGCCGTTACGATGATGGTGCCATCGCCCGCAGTCGCGAGGATCTGAGCATCCGGCACCAGCAATGCCGGCGGCGTGTCGACTATAACGTACTGGTAGGCACCCGCGTTCCTCACAGTCCTTATCAACTCGTCCATTCTTGTGGAAGTGAGATATTCCGGCGCGCGGTTGCTGGTCCCTCCCGACGGCATCAAGCTAAGGCCTGGCACGGGAGTCGGTGATACGGCAAGGCCGAAATCCATGGTTCCCTGCAGGTATCCGAGTAGGCCATCCACCTTCGGCACCGGAAACGCATAGTGCTGAAATGGCGCGCGGATATCGCCATCGATCAAGAGAGTGCCGCTACCAGATACTGCCAGCGCGGCCGCCAGGTTCAACGCGATGAAACTCTTCCCCTCACCGCCGACAGCGCTCGCAATGACGAATATCTTGGCGCCGTCGTGTTGCGCCGCCCATGCCCTCAGTTTGAACGCGAGCAACTGGAACTCGTCAGCCGCGCCGCTGATCATATCCTCTCCAGCCGCCACCAAGGGTGGCGCCGGATAGCGCCGCGCAAATCGAACGGCCCGACCTGTTAGCGGCAGCAAATCTCCATTGGCGCCGTTGTGATCAACGTCGCCATTGACGCCATTAAGATTTCCCGACCCCCTGTCGGTCGCACTTCCACCGTTGTTGGCTGCCGGTTCTGCACCGATTCCTTTAGGAACCCCCGCCGCTCCATTTGTGGGCAGCGCTAGTGGCGTCTCCAGCAGTTTTTGCTGAGCGTCGTGAATACGGCGCTCGACCTCCGACACGCGCGAGATGGCGATCACGTCAACGTCGGCAAACTCGGCTCTGATATCCTCGGAATCCTTGAAGGAGGTGTCCGTATAGTAGAGACCAAAGGGGATTGCCAGTGCGATGGCCAAGGTCAGAGCGATGCCGCCTCCTATCAGTGCGTACTTGTTCGGATAGGATGGGCTGCCGGGCAGACCTGCAGGCTGCAGCACTTGCAAGCGCTCTCCCTGCCCGCGCTCGAGCACTGCCTGGTCGGCGCGCGCCTCGAAAAAGAGATTGCTTAGATCGTTGTAACGGCTGGACAGGATCGCATAGTCGCGGTTGACCGCGGCGATGGCCTCTTCATGCGCCGGTGTCTCGCTGATCGCTTTCTGGTACGCGGCGACCTGCTGCTGGATCATGCCGGCCGCTGAATCGCGAGGGGGCGCCTTGACGGGCGCTTGCTCTCCGTGCTGCGCGGTCTCCTTCTCCAGGATCGCAATCTGCGACCTGGTCTCGATCACTTCCGGGTACTCGTCGCTGTATTGCGCTCTGAGCGCAACTAGCTTGTTCCGCAGCGCGGCCAGCGACGCATCGGGCGTGTTTGGCTTGAGCGAATCGGGCGGAGCATTCCCTTCGGCGTCGGCCTTGTCATCATTTGTCTGCGCGGACCTTTCAAGCTGGAATTGCAGCGCTTGCAAGGCCTTGACGTTGTCACTCAGGTCCTGCGGCAGACTCCCGCGGTACTTCTCCTTGAGGACTTTGATTTGACCCTGGCTCTCGGCGAGCCTGCTCCTGGTTTCGTCGAGTTCGCTCGAGAGCAGCTTGATTGTCTCAGCATAGTGACGCTGGAGCTCCTTGCGGTACTCGTCGATCATTATGTTACCCAGATCAGTTGCCACCGCCTGCGCCTTGACCGGGTCAGGGTACTGAAACGAAATCTCGATCGCGTCCGGGGGAAGCAGTTTCTGCCAATGATTCGGGGACTTTGACTGTAATACCGTTTCCGGGATGTCAATCGATACCGCTTTGGCGATTCTTCCAAGCGCGTCCGGCGCGGGCCTACCGTCGCGAAGATACAGTCCGTGCTTCGCTACCAGTTCCGCCAGATGGTCGTGAGTAATCGTTTCTTCGCTGAGAGCCTCCAGGCGTGAATCCAGATGAGTAGTAGCGGCACCGGCTTCAGGTTCCGCCCCGATCAGATCTTGCTGGATGTCGGCATGCCAGACTTCCAACAAAATCGACGAAGTGTATTCCTTGGGTACAATGACCAGCGCCAGCGCCGTGATGGCCAGGCCCGCCACCAGAGTGAAAATGAAACTGGCGCGATGGCGGTGAAGCACATCCCAGTATGGTCCAACATTAATGAATGTCTGATTACTCATCACCAACCCCAGCGAAACGCTTCGGCCGAAATAGATAAACCCACAATGAAATAGTCGCCCGTGGCCCACTCGCCGTTGTCCGCAGTGCTCAGACCGCTGGAGAGAAACCGGCTGGGCGCGCTTTCATTCTGCTTAACCTCGATGAAGCGCGCGTTGAGACTGAGCCATTGGTTAACCCGTTGGCTGAGCCCAAGTCCCCACGAAGCAAATTCCCCGCTGAAGTCGGTCCCGCTCGCGTCATAGAATGAGCCGCCGGCGGTTCCTGTCAGGCGCTGAGTGAAGTAGTAGAGTATGCCACCTCTGAATCCTCTAATCAGGCCGACCGTGCCGAAAGCCGAGGTCAGCGACGGTTCCTGTCCGCCCGAGACGCTAATGGACCCGCGCCGCCACTGATATCCGACCGACCCCAGTCCGGCGACATTGACTTCGTCGCCCTGTCCCTGCGTATGTGAGATTACCGCCCCCACCATTCCAGAGAGGGTAAGGTTCTTCGTCGCCTCCCAGTTGGCGCGCACGAATGGCCAATGCGCCTGTTCGCCGGGTTGGCCCGGAAACGTAAATCGCCAGTCGTAGAACCGATAGCCCGCGCCCACCGAAAAGCGGCCGGAGAAATGGTAGTCCGTGGCGGTGTATACGCCCTGGGCATAGCTGTTGTCGTTCTCGGTGCCATTGTTCGCGGTCGCAAAAAAAGTGGTCTGATGCAAGCTAATCTCGCTGGACCATTGCTGTCCCCAATAGTGCGTCAACCCTGCGTCAACTTGATTGATCGACGCCTGGTCATTCGCCAGTATCAGCAGGGCCAGCACCGAGTTGAACTGCGGACCTTGATCGCTGGTGGTGATGGTCGTCACGACCGAGGCGTCGCGGTAGAAGAAGTCATCGAAGTGCAGCTTGGTTGTCGGCGAAATATTCTCGTCGTCTGTCGCTTCGACAAATTGCCCCTGGCCGGCGCGATCGAAGCGCGTTTGGTGCGTAAATAGCTGGACGAAAGTGTCGTAATGCAGCGAGGCGTACCTGGCCTCCGAGGTATAGTCGAGAAAGAAGCCGAATACCATCGTGCTGCCGAAATCACCAGTTCCATTGTGGACTTGGAGCGGAATATTGGTGCCGTAGAATCCGTCCATCTGTGTCTCGGGAAAGAGACGGACCAGATTATCGGCGCGCCCGATCGAAGGAGCGGAGAAAATGAAAACCGTTGCAACCAGTAGGATTCCAAGTCGACTTCTCATTTTGAGCGTCCTCTCCCTCATGGCACCGACACCGTGTCCCCGGGTTCCACGGCTACGTCCGCGGAAACATCGCCACCGGAACCTACTAGGTTGTAATTGACCGTCAACACTACCGTTTCCGCTTCCTTGTGGCGTAAAATTCGAATCTTGCTCGGATCGGCGAACTCCCCGAGTCCGCCGGCCTCGGCCAATGCCTGCGACAGAACTTCACCCGAATGCAGCCTGTATGCGCCTGGCTTGTTGACCTCGCCGACCACGTAGAAAACGTGACTGGCGGGATCGCTGACTCGCACTGTGGCGTTCGGATTGTGAACGTATTGAGTGTAGCGCTTTTCGAGTTCGACCTTGAGCTGCTCCGGCGTCTGCCCGGACGCCGGTACCCTCCCTATCAGCGGCATCGCAATCGTTCCGTCGGATGCGACGATTACCTTGCCGCTCAGTTGCGGCTGGTTCCAGACTACTATTTCCAGTTCGTCGTCGGCGCCGATCGTATAAGGATCGGCTTTCTTCGCCACCGTGCGAGGAACCGTTGTCTCCTTCACTGCCGTCGAATTGAAACAACCGCAAGTCGCTATCGCCACCGCCAGCATAGTCGCGGCGGTTAAAGGAGAGCGCGCGCGCACAAATTCGCGACGCCTCCAAATTCCAGAAATCTTCATCAAATTACTTCTCAATCGCACCCTTCAAAGTCTGTCTTCCCCCCGCACTCGTGCGCCGCTCAGCAACGACCGCAAGACGGCCATAACGCTGCGGCGGTGCCGATTCCGCGGAGCGCGGCTCTTCGGCCTGCGCGGCCTGCACCTGGGCAAGCCTATGTTCCTGAGAATCCCAACTCTTCGTGAGAAGATACTGTTTCCCTCGCCGCTGAACCAGTCCGCGCTCCTCCATTTCACTGAGAATCCTGCTGACCAGGGGCCGCGAACTCGCGATCATCTCCGCCAGGTCCGCTTGCGATAATTCGGGGATTATCAGCGTGCCGCGGTTGTCATGCACACCTACGCGCCGCGATAGGTCGCTGAGCACAATTTCAAGCCGTTTTTCGAACGGTAGGCCGAGAAAGCTCGTCCACCACCGCAGCGCTGTAGACCAGAATGAATTCAGCGTTTGATAGAGTTCTATAGATTGTTCGGGATCGAGCGCGCGTAGCAACCGTACGGCCCGTTCTCTCGTGAACAGCGCCACCGAACATTTCGAGAGCGCCTGCGTCTCGAATATCTTGGATCGGCGACCCTTGCAGTCCTCGGCGTCGGCGTAACCGATAATGTCTCCCGGACCAGACAGCCGCGTCAGCACTCGCCCCCCGTTGGCAATGTTGCAGTACACCTTGACGTAGCCCGCCAGCACGCAGCCGAACAGGTCGCCCGGCGATCCCTCCAGGAAGATCATCGCGCCGCGCGGATAACTCACGGCGCTTCTCTGATCGATCAGGTCCTCGACTATTGCGGCTGGCACGCGCCAGTGGCTGAAGTTTCCTTGCAGCCGCGCGTAGCCCTCTTCACATACCGCGCCGGTTCTCATATCCGTTCCTCCGTCTCAAACGTGCGCCTTCATGACCCCGAACAGGTCGGTGATCTGATTGATGCTGTCGCCGTAATCCACGCTCGATACGAACGCCGACCGCGAGTGCGGCGCAGAGGGAAGAAAGCCATGCATCCCGGCCGGGGCCCGTACGCCCATGTGACACGGCGCGATCACGTTTCCCGACTCGGTCAGAAAAATCTTTTCGCCATACTTCCCGTCCGGGAACCACGAGTGCAGCTTGACCAGGTCCTCGGATTCGAGCCAGCGTCCCCCATCCACCTCCTTCAAAGCCGCGGTCACCAACTCTCTCGCGCGCGCTGTGAAAAACCAGAAGCGCGCCATAGTGGAATCCAGCAGGCACAGGTAATCGATCGACGGTTTGATCGGCAACGAGGCCAGCCGCGCCTGCACGTCGATCGTCGCCACGGTCGGCGCCATCCCGTGATCGCCGAACACGTGAATATCGGCTGCGCCGTAGTTTTGCGTTGCGATCTCGTGCAGATTAGCGATCTTGTCTGAATATTTCTTTAGTACTTGTGCTGCGGCCGCGCGATCGTCGGCGTGCAGATGCAGAAAGTAGTCAAGCTCGGCGAGATACAGAAAATAAAACTTCGCCGCGCCCGCTCGCAGGTCCGCTTCCATCGCGGCGATCAGCTCGTCATCCGTTCCGTCATGGTAACAATACGTTTTGTAGGATTTACCATCTTCGTGCAACAGGTCGAAAATCGAGGTCGAACCCGGAATTCCGCCAGGCGTGTAAATGTTGCGCTTCTCGCAGACGTCAAGCTTCGGCAGGTAACTCAGCGGAATGCCGTAGAGCTGAAAGTACCCGTGCAGATTGTTCATCCGCCGCGCCAACGTCTTCACCCCGAACCGCGCGTAGCGATTCTCGACCATCCACGGCGGCATCGCACAGATAAGGCTCAGCTTCTTGAACGGCGAGTGCCCGTTCGCGCGATGGAACAACGACAACCGCCCGTGCTCCTGCGGAAAACGTCCGGTAAGGATCGACGGTATCGCCGCGGTGCTGAAGCCAAGCACGGAATCGAGCGGACGCCGATACGGCGCGACATCTTTAAGGAACGGATGCTCCTTGATCCATTCCCAGCCGAGCGCGTCCATCAATACGAAGATACTTGCCTTCATCGCCTACCCGGTTTCCTTACAATCGCGAGCAGGCCCGAGCCGTGCCGCGTAGTCGTGTGATTTTCGAGGAAGCTGAGCGCAAGCAGGAACGGCAGCGACGCCGCGAACACTATCGGATTCGGCTTGCTGTCGCCCAGTACGAAGAAAACGTCGTGCGCTAGGTTCCCGAACGGCCCGTACGTCCACACCGTCTTGACCGGCTCAAGCCCGACCTCGCGCGCCAGACCGTTTATCATTTCGGGAGAATAACCAGGCCGCACGTGCCCGATGTCCTCAGGCTTGAATCCGATTCGACGCTCGCGCCATGCGACCAGCTTCAGATGCCGCCGCTGCGGCACCGATGGGAACGTCAACAGCAGGTAGCCTCCCGGATTGAGCGCCCGCGCCAGATTCACCATCGCGCCTCGATCGTCCTGGATATGTTCGAGTACGTCGGTGTTGGTGATGAGATCGTATTTCGAGTCATCCGCCAGTTTAAGCAGGTTGTCGCGGCTGAACGTGGCGTTGCCGATCGCGAGGTTTGCCGCGGCCGTGCGGCATCGCTCGACCCGGTCGTCTTCCAGATCGATTCCATGCACGCGCCACGCCGGATGCAGCCGCGCGCAATGCAGCGCGATGTCGCCGCGGCCCGTGCCCGCATCGAGCATCCGCACGCCGTTCTCCGGCAGACCCAGGTTCTTGATCTCGCGGAAAACGTGATTCAGCCGAATCCGCCCGGGAATATGAATCTCGCCGATCAAGCGGTACGCATTGCGGCGCATCCGCGACGGCTCGCCTGCCGCCTTCTCGATTCCGAATCGCGACGCTGCCATCGAACTCAATTTGAAATCCCCCGTCGCAGTCCCGGTCCTACCGCGCGCGCTACGTTGAGCGGCAGGTAGCGCCACAGGCGGCTGATCGTCAACAGGCTCTTGCGATTGCGCGGTGCGCTCGTGCGGCGCGGCGAAAGATACAGCGTGCTCCAGTACGGCTGCACCGGCGTCGGCCCCCATTGCCGCTTGAACTCGTAGATGCCCGAGCCGACGCTCGAGCGGCCGAAATCAAAAGTGTGGCAACCGGAATCGATGCCGAGTTGTATCGCTCTCCAGTACAGCGCGTTGGTTGCATACACCGGACGCGCCTCGATCGTCGCACCCGACCACGGCAGCGTTATCGCGCCGCGGAAATTCATCGCGAGGCCGGCCGCTACCACCTGCCCCTTGCTGCGAACGCGAATCACCGAAATCCATTCGCGAAGATGATTCACGACCTGATTGAAGAATTTGCGCCCGTGTGTTGGCGATCCGAGGTCGCGTTGGTTCTCCGAATAGATCGCACACAGATCCGCCAGTGCCGCCGGATCGGTCGCGGCGCTCACTTCGACGCCAAGCCCCAGCTTCTCGATTCGCTTGAGACGATTGCGGCGCTCAGACGGCAGCCGGCGCATCTGCTCTTCGATCGTCGATGCGAGCGCCAGATGCTGCGCGACTTTCTCCGTGCTGACTTCGAACGGCGGCTGCATCCGCTGGAGGCTCCGGATGTGCAAGCGCTTGGCGCGCAGCTTTGCCGCCAGCTCGCGCGCATGCGCGATCAACTCAGCATCCGCCGCGGCGCGCGCCGCTGAGTCAATCGAGTCGGCATGGCACACGCCGCCGTAGTCGATATAGGGCATCGACGTGAGCTCGTTGCCGTAAAGAAGGCTGCGCACAAAAACAAAAGGCAATGCCGCGATCGGGCGGCCACGGCCGTCCTCGGCAAGCAGGTAATGGGAATCGAGTCCGTACGCCGAACCGACTATCTCGCGCCACTGCCAGAGATGGCCCGAAGTCGCATCGACGCAATTTGCGGTCAGCTCGTCCCAATCCGCCCGTCGATTTTCACTGCAAACTACAACACTCAATCCAGATCAAACCCCCGACTATAACTTCCTCGGCTCCCACAGCACCGGCACTTCGCCCGCAAAACATCGCCACAGACCGATCGCTTGCGCGCAATTGAGCGCAACGAACTGGTAGGCGAAAGTCGCTTTGCCGTCGGTGCCGCGCCGCATTGCGACCCAGCCGGCCGCCGCGACCAGCGCAAATAAAATCTCCAGACCTAGTACGATTCGGAAGGCTTTCCCGTTTCCAGCAAGAGGCACGGTCGCGATTACCGCCATCGCGATCAAAGGGGCGGTCAGCCAGCGCAAGAGTTTATGCGAGGTGAGAACCAGGATCGAGCCCCACCGCCGCTTTGCAACCAGCTCCGGCAGCATTCGGAAATACACCAGCGCCGCCTGCGAGACCATCCGCACCTGCCGCGCAAACTCGCTTGAGGTTGAAAATTCTTCAACCGCGACGGCGTCGCCCGCCATCACCGATTTCGCACCCGCAATCGACGCGAGAATCGGATGCACGAAGTCGTTGATTAGCGCGGGATCGATCGGCTCGAACAACTCGCGACGCATCGCATACAGCGCGCCGTCCGCGCCCGCGACCACGCCCAGCCGCGACTCAAGTCCCTTGAGAATCTGCTCGTAGCGCTGATACGCCGATCCAATCGTCTCGCCCGGATAGCGCGACACGCCCGTCACCAATCCGATCGATTTGTCATCGAAGGGCCGCGCGACTTTTTCCAGCGCGTCGGCCGCGAACATCGCGTTTGCATCGGTGAATACCAGCACGTCGCCGCGCGCCGCCTCGGCGCCGGTGTTCACCGCGACTCCCTTGCCGCGGCGCTCGTCTTGGCGAATCACGCGCACGCGTCCCGATGCCATCGAGTTGGCGATCGCCGCCGTGCGGTCAGTCGATCCGTCGGACACCACGATCAATTCGGCCTCGCCCGAATATCGACATGCGAGAAAGTTTTCGATCTTCTGCGCGATACAACGCTCTTCGTTGTAGGCCGCGACGATTATCGACAGCGACGGCGATGGCGCGCCTTGAGGCGATTCTCCATCGATGCCGGCACCATGTGGCTGCGATCCTGACAATGCGACAAGCAAAACCGGATACAGCACATAGGCGTACAGCGCCAGGAATGCTGAAATGTAAAACAGGCTGGTCAAATTCTTTAGCGTCCCCCGACGCTTCGTCCCTTAAGCTGCTTCTCCTTCACGGCCCATTCCGGTCAGTTCCGAGTAAAGTGCGGCGGTCTGCTGAATCTGCCGCTGCACCGCGAAATTTCTCTGCACGAATTCGCGTCCGTCTGACGCCAATCGCGATGCCAATTCCTGATTCTCGAGCAGCCGTTCGATTGCCGCCGCAAGCGCTGCGGCATTTGCCGGCGGCACCAGCAGCCCGGTCTTGCCTTCGATCACGACCTCGGGCGTCCCATCGACCTCAGTGGCGACTAGCGGCCGCCCAGCGCCCAGTGCTTCGATCGCGACCAGCGGCAAACCCTCATACAGCGACGGCAGCACCACGATGTCCGCGGCTTCGAACAACTCGGGCACATCGCGCCGGTAGCCGAGGAATCGAACACGTTGCGAAATCCCGAGCGACGCGCATTGGGCGCGCAGCACTCCTTCGAGCGGACCCTCACCCGCGAGCAGCAGGATCAGATTCGGCCGCCGAGCCGCGACAATCGCGATCGCATCGAGCAGATGGCGATGCCCCTTTTGCTCGTCCAGCCGCGCCACGGTCAGAAGCGTCGGCTCATCACCCAATCCAAGCTCCGCCCGAGTGGCACGCCGACGCCCCTTGTCCGTCGCGGCAAAGCGATCGAGATCGCGGCCGTTGTGGATAACCCGGATTTTGTTCTGCGGCACCCGCTTGTTTTCGCTTAGATGCCTAGCCGCCGCATGCGAGACAGCGATATATGTGTCCACCAACCGTCCGACCTGCCGATCGACCCAGAAGCTGCCACGCAAGCCTTTGCCCATTCGCCAGACTTCGGGCCCGTGGCATGTTTCGATCACCGCGCCGACTCCGGCCATCCGCGCGATTCCCGCGCCGACGAGGGTCGCCGTGAACAGATGACAGTGCAGCAATGCGACATTCTCGCGCCGCATGAATCGCATCAAACGCGCGCCGCTCAGCAGGTCCAACCGCGATGAAAATTCGATCGGGAGGCACTCGACGCCGGCCTCAGAAAGCCTCGGCTCCATCGCCGCGATCAATTCAGCCGGCGCCGCCAGACAGGGCTTGAATCCGTACGCGCCGATCCCTGTCAGAATTGACAACGAATGCTCTTCCGCGCCCCCGAAGACACGGCCTGCCAATAGATGCAGCACAGGACGTTTCGTAGACAAATGTCCTGAATCACTGAATCTTTTGGTCGCAATCCTTGTCATAAAGCAGGCAAATGGTCCCAAAAGCGACGGTACTGGAGCACAAATAGCTCACTGCGCAAATTTAATCCAGTAGTCAATGCAATAGGGACGGTCAATTAAGTAGAATAAACAGCTGGTATCATCTGCCTGTAATGGTCCATCCACATTCAGCTCGGGTCACACCTGTCATTTTTGACATTGAACCAAAGGTCTACGCTTCGTAAACATATTGCTTCAATACTGTTGCCAGACGACTGTCTGATGGTGCTTGCCACGCTCAACTACCGCGTAGCGGTGAAACCGTTCCGAGCGAGAAGTGTTTTCTTAAGGGGAAACAAATAGGACCAGCTCGCGAGGACTTGCCGTCTCACAATCGAATGGATGTTCTAACGATTGTCTGGCTGATCTGCTGGAGTCGACGGCTGGTCTGTACCCGACTCTGATTGATCCGAAGCCGCTTCGGGCAAGTCTTTGATCGCATCGTCGGCTTGTTGTGCCGAGTCATCCGCGTTGTCTTTCATTGTGCGAGCCGGGCCGATTGTCGAATTAACCGCGTCGATTTGTTCCCGCGAGGCGCCTTTGCTTCGGAGTTTATCTGCCTGCTTGCTCACGGAATCGATCATCTGCTGGGCTGCGTCAGCCTGGGCATGCGCCGCGACGGCTTGGGCGTTGAGCTCAGCCTCACGCGCGCTTCGATTTGCTTCTTCGATCGCCGATTGCGCTGTTGCCTGGGCATTCTGCTCAGGATAGCCGCTCTGCTCTGTCTGATCATCCTGCGATTGCGCGCCGACCGCGTCACCCGAGGAGTCGTCGCTTTGCGCGCACACGATCGACCTGCTGCCCGCCACCAGCGCGAGCGCGAAAACAAATGCAGCTATCGCGGTCAATCCTAAGCGAAGAGGCGAAACAGTGCTTTTCTCCAACTTCATTGGCATCTACCCCAAATGACTTTACTCCAAAAACGATAGTCCCCGGTTGTCTAACAATCAAGCTCGTTCGTTCAGGGCTGCGGTTGTGCGGCGTCTGAATCCACAGGCGCACGCCGGCGCGCGAGTTGCGACGTTGAGAGTTCGTTAACCCTCATGAACTCACGCTGGAATTCCAGCATGCGTCCCATGAGCCTATATTGCTCGGCGAGTCTTAGGTGGATCTGCACATTGTCAGGATTGAGCACCGTTCCGTGCTCCAACACGTGCGCCGCTCCCTGCTGGTCTCCGGCCTTGTTCATCGCGGCGGCCAGCCGGACGCGATAACCCGGATCGTAAGGCACAATCTCGACGCAGCGGGAGAAGAAAGCAACATCGTCGTACCAATAACGTTCCACGCGCACCACCGAGACGACACAGATAGCCAGGAAGGCCGTCACGGCTGCTCCAACCGCCCAGCGCGAGAGGGCGCCGGATTCTGCAATCGACATCAATGCGACTGCCGCCGCTAGGCATACGCCGAATGAGGGCGCATACAAATAGCGGTCATCGACCGGATACCAAAGCGCGCCCAAATTCAGCGCTGGCGCGATCGTGATCACGCTCCAGATCGCACAAAACAAATAGACACGGCGCGCGGAACTGCGCCACGCAATTGCGAAGAACGCGGCTGCGGCCAACAAAACTGCGGCCCACCCGAAGAACACGAGAGGGCCAGGACGAGTAATCCATTGGATCGCATGAGTGGGATCGGCCATCGGAGGAAGCGCGAGTAGTGCAAGGTAGGCGAACAACACCATCGGCAGCGTCATCACGATCTGCGCCGTAGTGTGATGCGGGCGCTCTTCTATAAAACCGCGAACTACGCCCGAGGTTATCGGCTGATGAAGCCCGAACAAAGCTTCAAATCCAAGCGCATTCAACCGCGCGCACATATACAAAATCGCGATCAGCACGAATGGCGCGCAGGCGCGTACAGCGGCAAGGAGCCTTCCGGTGACAGGATCTTTACGCTCGCTTTCGAACAGAAAGACATATGCCGCGACAATTGCGCCAAAGAGAATCGCGCTCTCATGACTCAGCAGACCGCCCGCATACAGTATCAGCGCGAATATCAGTCCCCGAGACCATCCGGGTCTGCGCACGATAAAGCAGCACAACGCAGCCATTTCGAACATCGTCGAGAGCGGCTCCCCAATCGCCGACACCCAAACTACCGACTCCGTATTGGCCGGCAGAATCGCAAACAGCGCCGCTGTCAGAAGCGCTATGGTCGCGCTTCGCGTCAGCAGTTGTGCCAGCCGAAAGGCGATGAGCACGCAGGCAATTTGAATCAGGATTTTCTCCAGGTGAAAGGCCCACGGATGGTTCCCGATGGTCATGTAGCTGAGACCGAACCACGCCGCCTGCAATGGCCGATAGTATGCGCTCTGCGGCAGATTGCTTGGATTGAGAAACCACCAACTGTCGTAGATGAATGACTTGCCGATACCCGCCCAAGTGTGGAGCGGTCCAGCCTGGACCATCTGCTGCGTGTCGTCGAAAACCCAACCGTTGCGCAAGCTTGGGAGGTAGACCGCAGTCGTCACCACCAGAATCCCGGCGAGGATCGCGACCTCGCGATAATCCAGATCCCGGAACGAGGGCTTGGAGTCTCGTCCCGCGGATTTATCGATTCACGCTGCGAGCTCACGGCGATTGTGTTGTACCTGCCCGGTTTTCAGAGTCCACTTGTTGGCCCGGCTTGCCGCTAAGCTCGTTGAACTTCTGGAACTCGCGAAGGAAATCGATCTGCCGACCCATCATTTGATATTGCTGCGCCAGCCTAAGATGCAGGTGCGCATCGTTTGGAGCGAGCGCCATCCCTTCCTCGAGCACGTGCGCCGCCTTCTCTCTTTCTCCGGCATCGTCCAAGGCGTAGAAAAGCTTGTAGCGAAAGTCGGTAAAGCGTGGTGCGACTTCGACCGCGCGAGTGAAGAACGTGAGGTTGTCATGCCAGTAGTGCTCGAGCCGCATCGTCGCCACAACGTAAAGAGTCAATAGGGCCGCCACGGTGATGCCCACAAGTCGACGCGCGCGTGAACTGCGAGCGCCGATCTCGACCGCCGCTGCCGCGATCGCCAAACTCCACCCGAACGACGGCGCGTAGAGGTAGCGATCGTCGACCAGCCACCAGAGCGAATTCAAGTTCAGCGCCGGCGCCATCGTGAGCGCCATCCAGATCGCACAAAAAAGATAAATGCGGAAATTGGAACTGCGCCATGCGAGCGCAAAAGCTGTCGCCGCTAAAATGATCAGCACCGCGGCGTCCACGAACACCATCGTCTGCGGAAGGGTAATCCAATCCACATCGTGCACCGGTCCCGCAATCATCGGAACTGTCAGAGCGCCAAGATAGACCATCAACGCGATGGGCAGCGTCATTAGAACTTGCACCAGCGCGTAATGGGGTCGCGACGTTTCAAAACCCCTGAGGTAGGCGCTGCCTGTAGCCTCGTAGTGAACGGCGAACATGTATCTTGGCCCGAGTACGCTGAACCGCGCGCACATGTATGCGATCACGACGGCGACAAATGGCGCGCAGATGCGCACCGTCGCTCCGATGGTCTGGCGCTCCAGCACGAGAAGGTACGCAGCGACGATCAATGGAAACAAGACCGCACTCTCGTGGGTCAGCGCCGCGCATACATACAGGATCAGCGCTCCAATCATTCCATGTGACCCGCCAGGCTTGCGCCCAATCAACAGAATCAGCGATCCCAATTCAAATGCCAGCGACAGCGGCTCCGGAATCGCGCTGGCGAAGACCACGGCGCCCGTATGCGCTGGCATCACGGCGAATATCGTCGCAGTCAGCAAGCCGACAGTGACGTTCCCGGCGAGCAACTGCGCGGCTCGGAAACTCAGCACCACGACGACAACGTGCAGCGCGATCTTCGCCAGATGCCACAACGCCGGACGCGACCCGAATATCGATGCGTTGGTCCAGAACCATACATTCTCGAGGGGGCGGTAATACGAGCTTTGCGGCAGACGCCTGGGATCACGAAACCACCAGTTGTCGTAGCGGAATGAATCCCACAGGAATGACCAGCTGTGAATCAGTTTGTTATCGATGAACTCCTGGCGATCGTCGAGCACCCAACCGTTATGCAAGCTCGGCAGGTAGATCGCGATCGTCACGAGGACGATGCCCACCAGGGTCGCCGCCTGCTGCGTGCTGAGGCCCCAGATAAGCGCGGCCGCCGCCGGCTCGTCGGATGACGTGGCGATCGCAGTCTGCGATTTCATCGGGGCGGACTCGCAGGGTGGTCGACCGTAGCCAGTCTACCCGCGCCGCTCCTTTGTAGCGCTTTGATCTTCATGGTTTCGGCGACGAAATCGCCGTTACGCCGCATCAGCGCGTACTGGCCCGTGAGCTTGACGCGGAGATGGAGGTTTTCCGGCTCCCGATTCACCGCCTCGCGCAGTACAATCATCGCCCCCGTGAAATCTCCAACGTCGTTCAGCTGATCTACCATCTCCCGAATGTAATCCGCCTTGTGAGGCGCGATCGCCAGGCATTCGTGGAAGAACGTCAGATTGTCATGCCAGTAGCGCTCAACGTCCAGGACGGTGATTGCATATGCCGTCAACAGCACGGCCATCGCACCCGTCACCACAGCACGAGCGTGCGGAGCCGATCCCGCCAATCGCACGGCGACGACGGACATCGCGAGGCTCCAAGCAAACGACGGCGAATACAGAATGCGATCCTGCACAAGGACCGCAAGCGCTTTGAGATTCATCGACGGCGCGATCGCTATCAGCGCCCACGCCGCGCAAAACAGATACAGATTCCGATCGCGGCTGCGCCAAATCAGCGTCAGTGCTGTCGCGCCAAGTGCGGCCAATACCGCCGCGGAGATCAGCACCGGCGCGGACACGCTCGTGCTCCAATTCACGTCATGCGTCGGCCCCGCCATCCCTGGGATGACGAGCACTTCAATATAGGTCAGCAGGGCCGCCGGCGCCGTCAGCATAATATCGAGCCAGCGGTATGGCGGATGCGGCGCCTCCCATCCAAGTGCGATGCTGGACGGGACGAAGTACGGCATACCGAAAAAGGCGCTGCCGAGCGCATTCAGGCGCGCATCAAGATACGCGACCGCGAGCAGCGCGAAGGGAATGGACAGCCGTATCGATTCGCGGGGATGCCTGCCTTCGATCAGAAAGAGGTAAGCGCCGATCACGATCCAGAACAGAACCGCGGTCTCGTGACTAAGCAGCGCGCCCGCATAGAGCGTCAGCGCAAGGATCAATCCGCGCGACCACGCCGGTTTGCGCTGGATGAAGCAGCACATCGCGCCCATCTCGAGAATCGTCGACAGCGGCTCTCCGATCGCCGACGACCACACCACCGACTCGACGTTGGCGGGCAGAACGGCGAACACTGCCGCCGCCGTCAGCGCTATCGCAGTGTTCTTTGTGAGCAATTGCGCGAGACGAAAGCACAGCAGCACGCCGATCAGTTGCAGCAGAATTTTCTCCAGATGCCACGCACCGGGACGGTTGCCCAGAAACATGTAGTTGAGCCCAAACCATAGTTCCTGAAGCGGCCGATAATAGGCGCTCTGGGGGAGCCTGTCCGGATCGCGAAACCACCAGCTGTCGTGGACGAACGATTTCCCGAGCCCACCCCAGGTGTGCAGCAGCGTCGCATCGACGGTCTGGTATTTGTCGTCCCACACCCAGCCGTAGCGGATGCTCGGCGTATAGATGATTGCCGCGACGGCCACGATCGTCCCCAATATCGCCAGTTCGCGCGGCTCGAGATTCCACACACACGTAACCGTTCCACCCGGCTCGCGCTCGATCCCGCTTCGCGCAGATACTGACGCGCTCATCTGCTAATTCGAATAGTCAGAGCCAATCGCTCGCAGCCGCACTCTTATCAGATCTCCGAGCATTCGTATTGCGTCGCGCGGGAAGCTCACCTTGGTCAGCGGATCGTGATTCCAGCGCACCGGCACCTCGACGATCTTGCCGCCGAGCTTTGCGATCAGGAACAGGAGTTCCACATCGAAGCCGAAGCCGTCGATGCGCTGCAGCTCGAAGGCGCGCCGCGTGGTCGCCATCCTGAAGAGCTTGAAGCCGCATTGGGTGTCGTGCAGGCGAAGGCCGGTGAACATCTGGACGAGCAGGTTGTAGCAGCGGCCGGAGTAGTCGCGGAAAATCGGCTGGCGGACGCCGATCAGCTCGCGGCGAAGCGCGCGCGATCCGATCGCAGCGTCCGCGCCGGCCGCCTCGATCGCTGCGAACAGCGCACCAACCTCTTCAATCGGGGACGATAGATCTGCGTCAGTGAAAAGGACGAATTTCCCGGATGCGTTGAGCACGCCGTGCCGGACCGCATGACCTTTGCCGTGGTTCGGCTCCAGATGAATAAGCCGAACCTCCGGGAACCTGCTGACAACGGCGGCTGTCGCATCGGTCGATCCGTCTTCAACCACGATAACTTCTACGCCATGCGGCTGCGCTGCGGCATACGCGCACAGCTTGCGCACCGTCGCCTCAATCCGCTGCTCCTCGTTGTAGGCAGGTACAACGATACTCAAATAGGGTTCACTCATTGTCTCCGAGTCAGAACCGCCTCGGCGCCCCGGCCTAAATCACCTGACGCCCCTTCAATGCGTTGGCTCCGCTGCCGGGTTTCCATTCGGCAACACCTTCGATACCCACCCCGGAAGCGTCACCGACGATGGCAGCGGTTTGGGCTGGGGACCGCCCGGCACTCCCTCCTCTATTTGCGGCGTGGGCACGGGACTGGCCTTGTATTCCGCGGGCAGCTCGAATTCGTTAGCCGCGATGTCTTTGACCTGGATCTTCGTTACGGTCGTTTGCGTGACTGTCGGCTTCACCTTGGCGTTTGACTCCTTGACCTTGGCCGCGAGGTCGGGAGGAAAATTCTTTGGTATCGGAAACGGAATGAACGACTCCGTTAGCTTGGAAGAGACCGGAACGCCGTCCGGAATCTCGCCCCCCGGGGGCGCGACCGGCAAGCCCTTCAGCGTTGCCACGAACCCCTTCATGAATGCCACGTATTCCTTGACGCCGGGCGCGTCGCTTGCCACGCACTGGGCCAAGTCGAACTTGTAACGGCCCATCGTCCTCGATCCGCTGTAGTCTTGGCACGCGTAACCATGCACTTTCTCGGTGCCCGCGCCCTTCGTCAAAGGAACCGGCAGCCCCGTCTGTGCCAGTTTGTTGTAAAACAGGGGTTTCGGAGGAAGCACAATCGGTATGAACTGTTTCCTCAGCTCCTTATAGAGATACATCTTGCCCGCGTCCAGATCGGTGATCTCTATGTGGTCAGCGGTGATGAGCTTGCGCTTGTTACCCTGCACCATCGTGGTCTGCGTGGTCTTACGCTCCACCCCATTAACGGAAGTCACCACGTTCTCGGAAATTATGACCCCGGCCAACGTCGTAGTTGCGGCCAGCCCTATCGACAACGCGATTGCCGCGGCTACTTTCAATCTCATCTCTCTCTAGTCTCCTTCGATTCCTGTTTCTGGTCTCCGTCGCTCTGCCGGCTGCCACTGGAGTGGTCGTATGCCGCCACTCGACCGAATCCATACGCATATCAGGTAAGAGCCTGATCCTAAATATGCGCGCTGTCCCGATTTCGCCCGGATATGCGGACGGCGGACCATTTCTGGTCCGCCGTCCGGTTACGACGTTATCTGTTTCGAGCCGTTGCTAGTTCTTGCACACGATCGGGAGCGTGAACCCGCCCGCGATCGCCGTGGCCCCCGCTGGGAGGGTCGGAACCGGGCAATCGGCAAAAGTGAGAGTCAGAGTCGAAGTCGTGCTCGATGCCGGACTAACCCCAGAGCAGGTGCATTTGGGGCTGGCGTACTGCACGAACACGCTCGGCGGAACGTACGTATCGCCCTCAACCACGAAGCTCGAAGGGGTGCCGCCAGTCAGACTGAGCGAGCAGAGGCCCGAGCTTGAACTCGGCAAGCTTGCCGTTACATCGCAGCCCGCCGGGGTCGTGCTGAAGAAGCTCACGTACCCATTGGAAGGTGAGGCGGTCTTGAGTGAAATCAGAGTGCTCGATATCAGGGCGTACAGGCCGCCATTCGGCACGCTGGCGAGATCGACCGCCGTGCTCTGGTCGCCCGGCGGCAGGATTCCGGTTGAACCGGTCGGGGCCGATGGCGCGCCCAGGACTGCCGCAATTCCCTCTACGATGTAGAACCCATTGGTACCGGCTGCGCCCCATCCCACAGTACCGAGATAGAACGAGAAACCCGCGGCCGCATCGGAACAGCTTATGCCCGGATGCTGGCCCCAAGCTCCAAGATTGGCCGTGCCGTCGGCAAAGTTGCCGGTCTGCGTGACGCCTACGTCACAGTCGCTGTTGGTCGCGCCAGTCGTGTTGCCAACGTCGTCGTTATCGTCAAAACTTACGCTGCCGCCCGCGAGACCGTTAGCAAAGACCTGGGTAGCGCCAGTTGTGGTGCCAAAGGTTGCCGTGGGTGAGCCCGTCGAACCCGCCAGGAGCGCGGCCGCCGGATCAGCCGACAATGAGCCAAACCCTGAGGCCGATGAAACGGTCAGCCCGAGGTATGGCGCCACGCCAAATCCGTTGGTCGTGCAACCTTGGCCAGCGCCGCAGAGGGGATACTGGAGCAACAAGGGGGCAAATGGACTTCCGTTGCCGAAACCGGCGCCGGGAGCGGCCGGTCCAGTCACGGGAAGGGTCGCCAATACCGTGGATGACTGCTGCTGCATCGTCAGCGACAGCACGGGGCTTCCGGGCGGAGGGCTGGTCGGTGTGGGGCCCCCATCCGATACGCTGTTTCCGAGCACCCACGCGCCATAGTTCGATTGAATATGGAACGCGAGAGGCAGCGAAGGCGCAGCCCCACCGGAGGGGAGGGAAAAGGGAAATGCCACGATCAGGTTCAGAGTGGCGCCCCCATCTACGCCGGGACCGAGGTGGCCGGTGATAGTGGTGCTGCCGTTGAAGCACGGGACGCCGGGGTTGCCAAGCAGAGAACCGTTGGCAGGGTAGCAGGCCGCCGGACCCCCGAACATGGTGATTTCATCCTCGTCGTTGTAGAGCAACTCGCCACCGGTTACGGGACAGGTCCCGCCGATACCAGTGGATGCGCCTAAACTTAGCGTTCCGACGGCGGCGACGAAGTGAGGCGCCGCATCGCTCGAAGTGGTCGGCTCTGTGCCCTGAATCGAGACTGCGTAGCTGTGGCCGCACTCGAGTTGCAGATCGAATGCTGCGTGTGCGGGGGCAGCGGCAAAAGCCAAGCCGCCCAACATTAACAAACCAAAGATGATTCTTCTCATACGTCCTCCCGAAACATTAGTAAGTTCGAAAATTTTGGAACCTGAGTCTTATTCCCCAAAAACGCGCTCACTCAAATACAGCTACGGCGCTGTGCTTGTCAAACCTCCTTGCTCACGACGCCGCGAACTCTAGTGAAATCCGCGCTACGCCGAAATACCCACCTTTGCGCGTTCCCCATCGCCTGTCCCGCGTCCCACTCCCTCGCCACGCCACCGCGTCCAGAACGCCCGACCTCACCGCTCCACGTTGGGAGAGATGCATTTTGTTCTCCCCAGCACAGTGTGTGACGAAAAATCCGGACGCACTGTCGAGGCACACTCTACTCAGATCGCAACGAAGGCGACTATCAGGATTTCACCAGAAAGCGTCGAATTGTGTGATTTAAGAATTCGCTCGCAGTTATTTTGGAACATTCTGACCATGAAAGTCCCGATTTGGGGCTTTAAGCGCCGGGTTTTGGTGCCCTTTGGAACACCGCGCGAGACGATTCACTTGACAAAATTGCGACTTGCGGATTAGTTTCGCGTGCCAATCTGACACTCAGGATTGTGATCTGCGAGGGGCGTCGCTTCTTCTGAAACGCACGAACCACAGTACACGCCGATGATGTCAGAGCGTCGCTCGAGGAGGATCCGTTAGATGCGTTTCAAGTCGTTCACCCGGTCAATCGCCGGCCTTGCGTTCACTCTAATGATAATTCTGGCGCTCTTTGCGCGGCCCGCGATGGCACAATCGGATGACCCCGATTCGTCCAAAGCGCCCAAGCTCGGAATCTCGCCGACGAGCATCAACTTCGGAGATGTCATTGCCACCCTCCAGAGTGCATCGAAGAACATCACTCTCAAAAACAAATCCAGCACGACGGCAATTACGATCACCAGCGTTGACGTAACGGCGCCGTTCCTTCTTACAGGCAACACCTGCGGCACTTCGATCGCACCCAGCACTTCGTGCACAGTTTCGGTCGCGTTCATGCCGACCAAGCCTGGGAAGATCAAGGCCAAGAAGGGCCTGACCTTCATGGACACCGCACAGAAGAGCCCTCAACATATCGAGCTCGAAGGCAAAGGCATCTCCGGCCCGACGCCGACGCCGACCGCAACAGCTACGGGTACGCCAACGGCGACCGCAACTGCAACTCGGACGGCAACCGCAACCTCGACGGCCACCGCGACTGCAACCAGCACGGCGACCGCGACTGCAACTGCGACCAACACCGCAACCGCAACCAGCACGCCGACGGTAACCGCAACACCGACGGCGACCTCGACTGCGACCGCAACATCAACCGCGACCGCGACGGAGACGGCGACTTCGACCGCGACCGCGACGAACACGCCGACTGAGACGGCGACCGCGACTGATACGGCCACTGCGACCGCGACCTCGTCGAATACACCGACTGAGACAGCGACCGCGACCGATACGGCTACTGCGACCGCGACCTCGTCGAATACACCGACTGCGACAGCAACCGGAACGGCAACCGACACGGCCACGCCAACCGTCTCGGCGACCGCAACGCAGACGGCGACAGCGACCGCGACCGAATCGGCGACAGCAACTGCCACGGCCACCGGCGGAACACCGACTGTGACCGCAACTCCGACGGCAACTGCAACCTCGACCTCGACTGCAACCTCAACCTCGACTGCAACCTCAACCGCGACGGCTACTTCGACCGCAACGGCTACTAACACGGCGACGCAGACGGCCACGGCGACGGCGACCTCGACCAATACTCCGACGGTGACTGCGACGCAGACGGTCACGGCAACTTCGACGGCAACTGCCACCGCGACCGCAACCTCGACAGCGACTGCCACGGCGACGGCGACCGGCACTACGGGCCCGACTGCGACGGCGACCAGTACGCCAGGACCTGAGGCAGGGAGCTTGCTGGTGGCGGGCGGCGATACGGGCGGCGTGCTGATAGGCGGCGCAATTCATCTGGCGACCTCGACGGTGTCGAGCAATACTGCCCAGATCTTCAACACCGCGACCGATACCTTCCTCGCGGTCGGCAACCTCAACACCGCGCGCGAGTCGACGGCGACCCTGGCTCTGCCCAACGGCCTGACGCTGATCATCGGCGGCAATGACTGCGCCTTGTCGAGCTTCAGCGGCAACGCAGGCTACGCCTGCACAGCGCTGCAGACGGCGGAACTCTATAACGAGAGCACCAAGACCTTCTCACTCGCGGGCAGCGGCAGCGGCGGCCTGATGACCATCGCGCGCAGCGGCCCCGCCGCAACTCTTATCTCGGGCAGCGGCACGGCGCTCGACGGCCAGGTGCTGATATTCGGCGGCTCGACCGGCAGTTCCTTCACTGCCCAAAGCGGCTCAGCGATACCGGGCCAGCCGAGCGAGACAGCGCTCAACTCGGCAGAGTTGTACAACCCGGCGACGGACGCTTTCACGGCGATTAGCGGCGCGATCCCGACCTGCGCCACAGGACATTCATCTCCGCCGCCGAATATGGAGACCTGTGCGCCCGGCGCCACTTGCGATTGCACGACGGGACTACCATCGGTCTGCCCTGGACCGAGCGCCACGGTGTCAAGCGCCACAGAGAGCGGCACTACCGTGACGATCACGACGACGCCCGCCAATCCGAGCGGCTTGACGGTAGGCCTCGGCGTGAGTCTCCAAAGCGTGACCGTCGCGGGATACAACGGCATCTTTGCGGTGACGGCGATCCCGAGCAGCACTACCTTCCAGTACACTACTGTCAGCGGCTTGGCGTCGACGACGACCAGCGGCGGCACAGCCGCGGCCGATACTTCGGCTTGCGGCATAGTCGATGAGGGCGCGGCGCTCATCCCGAACGACGGCGGCAAGGTACTGCTGGCGGGCGGTGACTTAGTATCGTTCCTTGGCGAATCGTCCAACTTGTCGTTCATCTTCGACCCGACCACGGAGACCTTCTCCGAGACTGCCGGGGCGATGACGAATCCACGCGAACTGTTCCCGCTGATCGGACTTGATCCGTCGGTGGTGACGGGACCGCTGGCAGGCCAAGTGGTAGCGATGGGCGGCATCCGGGCCAACAGCGGTGTGTGCACCACGACCGGCAGCATCGTCGCCACGACGCTGAACGAGGCTGAGGTGTTCGACCCGACTTCAGGGACCTGGAGCGCGACCGCCAACACCATGTTCACCCAGCGCACGTCGACCGCGACCCTGATCAGGTCGGGCGCCGACGCTGGCGAGATAATCCTGCCCGGCGGCGTCAACGTCGAGGCGGGCACGTTCCCCTCGACCTGCGCCGGCCTGACCTCGCTGAAGCAGGGTGCGACAGCCTTGACCGACCTGTACGATCCGGCAGAGGGAACAGGCGGCACCTTCATCGCGACCGGTTCGCTCAACCAGGCGCGTGAAGGCCAGGCTCAAGGCGAGCTTGGCGCGGGTACCGACTCGGGCGACATCTTTATCGCCGGCGGCGCCTGCACCACGACGTCGCCCAGCTTGCAGTCGCTGGTTATAGGCAGCTCGGCCGCGGGAATTACCTGCGCCAACACGAACGGAACCGGCGCCGGCTGCTCCGCCACCAAGAGTGCGGTGAACGACTACTCCGAGGTGTTCAACCCGGCTAGCGGTGGGAGTTGGTCATGCGGACCCACGTTCGCGTCCGGCTTCGGCCCCAGCAACGGCGCAGCCGCGGCGATACTCCCATAGCTGGCCACATCCACATACTGACGTAACCGGCGACGCCGGCCCCTCAATCGGGGGCCGGCGTCGCTGCATCTACCGATGCGTATTCACATGCTCCCTAAATGCGACTAGATCTGGTCGCTGCTCACGCATCGCTTATGGACATCTCCGTAATCCTCCCCGTCGTTAATGAATACGACAATCTGCGGATTCTCATCCCCCGCATCCAGGCGTCGCTCGATCGCGAGAAACTCTCCTACGAAATAGTCGTCATCGACGGCGGCTCCATCGACGGTACCCGCGAGGCTGCCGCCGCTCTCGGCGCCCGCGTGCTTGCCGAGCGCCGCCCCGGTTTCGCCGGCGCGATGGAGACCGGATTCGCCGAGTCGCGCGGCGATTACATACTCACCCTGGACGCCGACCTCTCCGACGACCCTGATTTCATCGACAAGATCTGGCGCGCCCGCGACCGCGCCGACATCGTCGTCGCCTCACGCTACACCCGCGGCGGCGTCACCTATTCCTCCCTCTTCCGCCACACCATCTCCTGGATGCTCAACACGGCGCTCCGCCGCATCCTCTCGATGCCCGTGCGCGATCTCTCCAGCGGCTTCCGCCTCTATCGCCGCGCCGCGCTCGACGGCCTCACCCTCACCTCGACCAACTTCGAAGTGCAGCAGGAGATTCTCGTCCGCGCCTACGCCCGTGGCTTCAGCATCGTCGAAGTCCCCTTCGTCTATTTCCCGCGCGACACCGGCCGCTCCCACGTCCGCATGATTCGCTTCGGCCTCGACATCGCGCGCTCCGCCTTCCCCCTCTGGAAGCTGCGCAACTCGCTCGATTCAGCCGACTACGACGAGCGCGGCTTCTACAGCATCAACCCCGTCCAGCGCTATTGGCACCGCAGCCGCCATCGCATCTTCGTCACATGGTCGCGCGGAATCGGCCGCATCCTCGACGCCGGATGCGGCTCGAGCCTCACCGTGCAGAGCCTCAACAATGTCATCGGCATGGATTTCAATTTCGGCAAGCTGCGCTTCCTGCGCCGCTATGGGATGCCGCTGGTCCGCGGCAGCGCCTTCGCTCTGCCCTTCGCCGATCAGAGCTTCGATTGTGTCGTCTCGCAGGAGGTCATCGAGCACCTCCCCTACGACGAGGTGCTCTTCGCCGAGATGCGCCGGGTCTTGCGCCCCGGCGGCAAGATTATCGTCGGCACCCCCGACTACTCCACCTGGTGGCCCGCCGTCGAAAAGGTCTACGGCTTCCTGATGCCCGGCGGCTACAAGGACGAGCACATCACCCACTACACCCGCGCCAAGCTCACCGAGATCCTTACCCGCCACGGCTTCGCCATCGAAGAAGTCGCCTACGTCGGCCGCGTCGACCTCTTCATGCGCTGCCGCAAGCTGGATCTCGCGCGCCCAGTTGAGCTTGCGCGCTCGTCCAACGCGGCGTAGATTCCTCGATCCCGCACAAGGGGTTTCCGACTTTCTATATGTCCTTCGATCGGTTCAAACGATGCCGCATGCTCAAGCTGCGCGAGCAACTCTGACGAGCCCTGATCTATCCTCGGCGTCGTCGCCCCGGCTCACCCGCGAGACCGCGATCCTATGGTGTATCCTCGCGGTCACTGGGCTGGTGTACCTCCGATGCCTTGGCAACGGCTTCGTCCTCGATGACGATTATGTTCGTCCATAACCCCGACCTTCGCCACTGGTCGTTTCTATGGAAGGCGTTTACCAGGAATGAGTTCTGGTACAGCGATGCGGGCTTCCTTCAGGTTCAGCAGTTTCGGAACTATCGACCGCTATTCCTCGTCTGGTGTTGGCTGGACTACCATTTGTTTGGTCTCAATCCGGCACCGTGGCACGCGTCTATCCTCGCGATGTATCTGCTCGGGTCTGGCTGGTGTTCAAGATTTCCCGCCGCCTCGCCGGTGGATCGACGCTCTGCCCTGCTGGCAGCGTCCTTGTTCGCCCTCACTCCGGTCCACGTCGCCGCCGTAGTGTGGATGGCGAGCTACATGTTACGTGCTCGGCACCGCGCTTGGACTGGGGCATTCTACCTCATCATCATGCCGCGCGCGGACGGTAGCGGGCGCAGTTGGACGGCTGCGATCGCGCTGTACGCCTGCGCGCTCCTGTGCCACGAGAGCCTGACCGCGTTTCCAGCTCTCGTCGCCTGCTATGCGTTTCTGTTCGACCCCAACGATTTGGAAGCGGGCGCGGCGCTCGAATCGAGCGGAGCGTCGTTATGGATGCGTGCGCGTCGAGCCGTCATCTGGCAGGCGCCTTTCGCAGTCGAGCTGCTCATCTACTTCTTCGTGAGGCGGCTGGTGCTTGGGTTCTTTGTCAGCAACCCTTATTACTACATAAACCTTTTGACCGATGCGCAAGCCGTGCTGACTGTCCCGTTGGTGCTCGCCACCTACCTTGCTGATGTTGCTGATGCCGTGGCTGACACTGCCTAATCATCGAGCTGCCCCCGGTTTCAAGCCCCTTGTCGCCCGATTTCTGGGTGCCGCTCGCGGCGATCGTGCTGCTGGGAGCGGCCACTCGTTGTCGTCGAGCTGCGCGATCCCAGGCGCCGGCTTCACCTCTTCTGCGTAGCATGGATGGGAGTCACGCTCGCGCCCATGATGATGCTGCACTCGATGCCTCACCTGGTTCAGGACTACTATCTTTACCTGCCGTCTGTAGGATGGTGCATACTGCTGGGCGATTTGATAGCCGGTATCGCCCGGCCGAACGCGTCGTGCCCGGCGCCTCGCGCTGGGCGCAACCTGCGCCATGCTCATGGTCTATGCTGTCGCTCTATGGAGGGTGGAGTGGTTCTGGCATGACGACAGTGGCTGCCGCCAGAGGCTATGTCGAGGGCTGGCCCGAATCGGTCCAGTGGCACTGGAATCTGGCGACTGATCTCGATCAAACAGGGCGACTTGGCGGATGCCGAGGATGAAATCAGGACCGCCTTGCGCCTGGAGCCCGACCGGACCGGGAGTATATTTGCTCCACATTCCAATCGAGTTGCATCACTATCTCGGCGAGCTGCTGGCCAGGCACGGCGATATCGACGGCGCAGAGTTGGAATTCGGGAAGAGTTTGAACGGTCCCCCGGATGAGGACGAAGTGCATCCGCCCCGGCCCCCGCTTGCGTATAACCACGATGGCGTCGCTCTGTACAATCGGGGCCTTCGCGACGCAAAGGCGGGGCGCACCGACCAGGCCGATCGGGGAAATCACCAAGGGACTAGAGCTGATGAAGCGGCTTCCCGTGCCGGACTACGGCCATCTGGCCGGCGCTATATCAAGCTTGCGGAGCTTTACGATTCGACAGGGCAACCAGGAGCAAGTCGAGGCAGTGCTGAAGGAAATCGATTCCATGCCCGAAGGCGAGCTGGCAGTCGGGCTGGCGCGCGCAAGGATACGTTTGAATCATTCTGACCAGCAGGGCGCGGAACGGATTCTGCGCGAACTCTGCGGCCGTTACCCGACCAACCACGAAGCCTGGATGCAGTTGGCGAATGTGGAATTCGATCTCAAACAGTATGAGCAGGCGCTGACCTGCTACCAGCGGGCCGGCGAGGGTTGGTTTGCGAGATACGACGACTGCATCTTTCGATAGCCCAAACGCTCCAGGCGATGGGCCGCGACCGCGAGGCGCTCGATCAATGCCGGCTGGCGGAGGCGATGGGGCCCCACGATTGGCGGCTAAAGTTCGCTTGCGCCAAACTCCGAACGATATTGGGAGTAAGTAGCGGCCGATTCGATCCCTCAATGGTCGTCGCAATCGCCATCGTGAGTCAAGCCAATCCACAAGAGCGCCGACGCGCTGCCAGAGCCTGCGAAGCGCTTTTACCTTCCGGAACTTGACGTTCTTCGATTTTTCGCTTTTTTCGCTGTTTTTGTTTTTCACCTACCAACGCTGGACACCCTTTCTTCTACGAACGATCACGGCGCTACTTGGCAGTCTTGGCAACTGCCGGGGCTTTCGGCGTGGACCTGTTCTTCACATTGAGCGGCTACCTGATAACCAGGCTGCTGCTCAGGGAACGGAACAGACCGGAGATATCAACCTCAAAGCGTTTTACGTCCGGCGAACCCTGAGGATCTGGCCGCTATACTACTTTTCTCTGGCATTGGCATTTCTTCTCACGCGGCTCCCGGCGTCGATCGACCTCGGCGCCGCCATTCCTCGCCAATGTTTTCGCGCCTATGCCGGCTGATCGGCTACTTCTTCATGGCGATATTTGTCTGTTCAACTTCAATTTCGCTAATGGCTCTCTTTTGACTAATCCGCTGTCCCTTCATGGCTCATCTCTGGAGTCTCTCGGTCGAAGAACAGTTCTATCTGTTTTGGCCGTGGTTTGCGCGATACATTCCGCGCAGGCGAATCGTTATCATTCCTATACTCATGATTGCGGTGGCCTGCGTCACTGCGCGCGACTTTGAATTTCGACATGCAGAGGCTGATGTGGAACAACACTTTCATACGTCTTGATCCTATAGCGGTGGGAATTTTGATAGCACTTATGCCAGCGCTTAATCCGGGCGCCTACTCTTCGATTGGTGCTGTTGCATCGGCTTTGCGAGTTGGGTGTTCGCCGCCGTGTTACTGTGGAATACCTATTGAGAGGTTGAGTACAGCACACTCAAAATATCGATGGGTTTTCCCGCGATTGCACTTGGCAGCGGTGCTTTCCTGCTGGCGACGTTGGGGACAAAGAGCCTTAGCTCAAGCTCCGCGCTGGTTCGTCGCCTGGTCTATCTGGGCAAGATTTCCTATGGCCTCTATGTGTACAACACGATCGCAACTTTAACAGCCATGCTGTTCCTGTATCGTGGCGCATTTGGGACTGCTTGTGGCTGGGGTTGGCCGCCTGGACGGCGTGCACTTCTACGATACTGCTTGCATTCGGCCTAAACGTAGCGATTGGCCGCGGTCTTCGTACCGGTGGCTGGAAGCACCTTTCTTGCGGCTGAAAGAGCGATTCACCCGCGTCCCGTCGCGCGCAGTCTGAGCAATTGGGCGAAGTAGTCTCAGTCGTGAGTCAAGCAATACAACAGAACGCCGGCACGCGGGCAAAGCATGCGGAGCGCTTTTACCTGCCGGAACTTGACGTTCTGAGATTTTTCGCGTTTTTCGCAGTTTTCGTTTGTCACGTAGCACCCAGCGGGCCTTACTTCTACGAGAGTCACGGCGTGCTTGGCCGTCTGGGCGTTTCCGGAGCTTTCGGCGTGGACCTGTTCTTCACATTGAGCGGCTACCTGATAACCAGTCTGCTGCTCAGGGAGCGCGAACAGAGTGGAGACATCAATCTTAAGGCGTTTTACGCGCGGCGAACCCTGAGGATCTGGCCGCTATACTACTTTTCTCTGGCATTGGCTTTTCTTCTCACGCAGATTCCGGCGTCGATCATCGCGGCGCCGCCATTCCTCGGCGATCTCTTTGCGCCCATGCGTCTGATTAGCTACTTCTTCATGGCGATTTTTCTATTCAACTTCAATTTCAGCTAATTCTCTTCGACCAATCCGTTTCCGTTCATGAGCTCATCTCTGGAGCATCTCGGTCGAAGAACAGTTCTACCTGTTTTGGCCGTGGTTTGCACGATACATTCCGCGCAGGCGCATCGTCATCATTCCTTTCGTGATGATTACGGTTGCTTGCGTCGCGCGCGCGGTTATCTGCAGGCTCAACCCGCTTGGACTCCCCTGGAACAACACATTCACACGGCTGGATCCTATTGCGATAGGAATTCTGATAGCGCTCCTGCCGAGGTTGAATCCGCAGCCCGCGATTCGCCTCGTGCTGGTTGTTGCGGGATTCGCGACCTGGATATTCGCCGCCTACTACTGTGGAGTACCCTTTCGGCAAACCACGCTAAGCATATCGATGGGTTATCCGGCGATAGCTCTTGGAAGTGGCGCTTTCCTGCTGGCGACCTTGGGGGCAAAGAGTTTCAGATCTGTTACGCGATCGTTCGCTACCTGGTCTATCTAGGCAAGATTTCCTATGGCCTCTACGTGTACGATTTGATCGCAATTTCCACAGCGCGGCTATTACTGTTTCGCGGGGCATTTGGGGTGCTTGTGCCTGGAAGTTGGGGGTCGTGGCCGTTGTCATTTCTCTGCATACTGTTTGCACTCGGCTTAAACATAGCGCTGGCCGCGGCCTCGTACCGGTGGCTGGAATCTCCATTCCTGCGCCTGAAAGAGCGATTCGCGCGCGTCCAGACCCGGGAAGTCTGAGGGTTCCGGAATGAGTCTCAGCCGTGAGTCAAGCAATAGACAAAAAAGCCCGCATCCCGTCAGTGTCTGCACAACGTTTTTACCTTCCGGAACTTGACGTTCTTCGATTCTTCGCCTTTTTCGCTGTTTTCATTCATCACTTGCCGGTCCCGTTTGTGAATAACTTTTACGATAGGCCGGGCGTGCTTGGCACCATTGGCAGCGCTGGAGCTTTCGGGGTGGACCTGTTTTTCACGCTGAGCGGCTACCTGATAACGGGCCTGCTGCTCAGAGAACGGGAACGAGACCGGGAATATCAACATGAGGGCGTTTTATGCCCGCCGAACGTTGAGGATATGGCCTCTATACTACTTTTCCATCGGACTGGGGTTTTTCCTTACGCTTCTTCCCACGTCGATCACCTCGGCGCCGCCGCTCATCCGCGAAATCTTCGCGCCTCTGAAGCCGAGCGGCTATTTTTTCATGGCGATCTTTCTTTTCAACTTCAATTTCCGTAATTCCGTATTGACCGATCCGCTGTCGTTCCTGGCTATTCTCTGGACCATTTCGCTCGAGGAGCAGTTCTATCTGTTCTGGCCCTGGTTCGTGAGGCACGCGTCGCGAGAAAGGATCGCTATCGTTGCAATAGCTATGGTTGCGGTTGCTTGCGTCGTGCGCGCGTCTTTGACGTTCGATCTCAACAGGCTTATCTGGAACTACACCTTCGCACGCCTTGATCCTTTTGCGGCCGGAATTTTGATAGCAGTCCTGCCCGCGCTCAATCCGAGGCTGGCGACGCGCTTGATGCTGGTGCTGCTCGGCATCGCGAGCTGGATATTCGCCGCGTCTTACTGCGGAGTACCCTATCAGAATGGCAACCTGTATATAGGCCTGGGCTATCCAGCGATCGCGCTTGGAAGCGGAGCATTCGTGCTGGCGGCGATAGGCGCACAGAGTCTCAGAAAGAACTCAGCTCCGGTTTCATTCCTGGTCTATCTGGGGAAGATTTCCTACGGACTCTATGTGTACGACGCGATCGCGATAGGTACATCGGCGTTGTTGTTGTATCGCGGAGCACATGGATTGTTTGTGGCCTCCGGATTGGCGTTGTCGACAACGTTGCCCGTCTTCATACCACTCGCGTTCGGCTTAAACGTAGCGCTGGCCGCAGCCTCCTACCGATGGCTGGAAGCTCCGTTCTTGAGGCTGAAGGAGCGATTCACGCGCGTCCCTTCGCGTGCCGTCTGAACAAGTCCGTAAGAACGACACATGTCAGGATCACATAGAATGGATCGGCAACGAATCGCATGCGATTGTTTTCACCGCAATTGAGCGCAATTCCGGTGAAACCGACGAACAACACTGATATGGCGAGAAACAGCAGCGTCACTTCCTCAGGGGTTTTCGCTCCGCGACGCAGAATGAGAGCGGTACGAAATCCGGCCCATAACGACAGGCAAGTCAGGTAAGTCATAAGCACAATCGAAGTGCTGAAGCCCACCCAATTTTCGGGCGCATTGCGATTCCTCACAAAGCCCAGTCGCGTTTTGACTGTTGCGAGTGGTAGCTCGTACAGAAATATCCAGCTGCCGAGCCCTTTCTTTTGAGCCCTGAAAGTGTCCCCGACATTGCCAGCAGGCTGAAAGTAGGCCTCAACAGCTACGGCGAGGCCGCGCGCATACGCTGAAGGACGATTGCGGAGTACCCACATCGCGTCGCGGAAATCTAGTCTCGACAGATTGATATAGGCGATGTTGTTGAAGTTGGGCTCAGCGGGAATTGTCTGTTTGAGTGCCTGGTCCAATGCAGGAACTCCTGTCGGCGGCGAACTATTAGGTGGAAGGTCGGAGAAAGGCACCGTCGAGGCGAGCGGAGAAAGTGTTCCGGCCTTCACCAGATCCTGCCGATCTTCGAGCGGTAACTGGAAGGTCGTCATCGTCGACAAGTTCATCCCGAACCATGAGCTGGTGGTGAAAACACCGAACACGAGCGCGTTTTTCACGTACAGCGCAAATAGCAGTACCAGAAGGATTGTGAAGGACGGCACGAGACGGCGAAGCTTTTCCTGCGCGGCGAACCAAAGCGCGAAGCCCGCAGCGATAAACCAGACGATCTGAAAGCTGGAATTCGCGAAAACAGGAAGAGCCATAGCTGCTGTGCAGGCGATTCCCCATCTGAGAGCTCCGCGAGACACAAACCGGTGCAGGCAAAATGCGGAGAGGCACAGAAAGAATATTGTCGGATAGGTGTCGTAGAACCAGTTTTCAAACATCAGGGTCGCCGGGCCGATCTCGAAAAGCACGGTCGCAATCAAAGCGAGCCAGACAGGTACGCCCAGATCAATCCCGAGTGAAAGCATCATGAGCGCAATTGCCAAGCCCATCGCCGCGAAGAGGCCTTGGAAAAAGACATTCGCTGACAATGGAAACGCTTTCAGACCGGCTCCGAGAAGGAAGTTCATGCCCGGCGGCTGGCTGTGAAGGTAGTACAAGCTCTGCCAGTAGTCGGATCTGAGAATGTTAGGGTCAAGGAACTGCATGAACCATGTGTTCAGCGTGAAGCGATCGGGAGAAAAATAGAGCGACCGCGATATCACGAAAGCTACAACGACTGCGGCGAATGCGCTGCGGGGGGTTATGAAATGCGAGCCCGGATTTCCGTTCTTGGTTTCCATCGTTCAACGCATCGGCACTTGAGTCACGATCGGCCGATAGATTGACATATCCGCAACGAGATTAAAGAACTTCAGCGAATTACATGTATAGGTCACGACCAGGGTGCCCGGCACCGTTTCGAACGACGTATGTTCCTTCGCCGCGTAGCAAAAAATGCGCTTGCGCCGCGTTCGGCGCGTGTGCATCTCCGCAATGCTCATGAGCGATCGATACGGTGACCACGGACCGTCGATCCGTTCGGCGGTCCGCGTTCCGATTTGACCGGTAGCGAATCCGGGTTGCTGCTGCACCATCACCCACCTGGCCATCTTGCGATGGTATCGAACACTGAAATCGGTTTGCCCACGAGCAACCAGTTCTTCGGCATCGTCGCCAATCGGTGCGCCTCTCCATTTTCCGCCCGCGGCCAGGTACTCGAGCGACTCAGCCGGATGGCCGAGACGGTCGAGGCCGATGCGCGTTAGGATAATGGTCTGACGGTTATCGCGCCGATGGTACATCGCGCCGAACATGTAGACGTACGGGGGCCGGAGAACGATGGAAACGCCGGGGAAGGTATCATGCCTCCTCGAAAGCGAGGTATAGCTGATGGACCATTTGTCGGGCTCCGCGTCCGGGTTCGCGACCTTCGCAAGGTCGACTCCCGTGACCTTGAATCCAAATGGCTTCGCGGCGTTGGTGATTTCCACCCGGAGCAGCGCCACGTACAGCGTTTTCTCGTCGAGAAATCCGTCCAGCGGCCAATACCGGAACGCGCGCGTTCCGCTATCGAAGAAGGCGCTATTGGCGCGGGCTTTGCGGCCGTGCGCCGTACGCCGCCAGTGGTATTCGATTGACCATTTGCCCATGCGGCATGAAGAGATAGCGATCGTATTCGCAACCATCGCGGAGCCGGCGCGCGTCCGCTTGCCCGGCCTGGAGACAAACGAGTCGCCGAACAGCCAGGCCTCACGCTCGGGAGCCAAAGGAATCGAAGAGCCGCCATCGCCTCCGAGCCATCCGCCTTTGTACGGAAACGAAGGCATGCACGTCTCGGCCCGCGCCGCCGAGGAATTCGTAAAAGCGCAAACAATCGCGCCGCACGCAGCGATTGCAACGAAGGCATAGTGATCGATCAGATTTCGCCATGTTTGAAAACTGGTTTTATGCATGAACCAATTGTTCAAGAGGCCGTCGCGCAGACTTAATCACGCGCGGTCTCGGTCCGTGCCGTACCATTTTGAAAAACAAGGAGGTGCTGGCTAGAATCCCTGGCGTGAATTGGCCGAAGCAAGAGCAGGGCTCTGAACAACTTCGAATCGAAAGTACTTGGTCCGCAGACTCAAGCGTACCTCTATGGCCGGCGTGGCCGCGTTGGCTCACCCGCGAGAACGCGATCCTGTGCTGCATACTCGTGGTCACGTCAGCAGCGTACCTCAGATGCCTCGGCAATGCGTTCGTCCTCGATGACGTGCCGATGCTGCTCAAAAATCCTGATCTCAGCGAATCGTCGTTTCTGTGGAAAGCATTCACCAGAGAAGAGTTCTGGTACACGGATGCTACCTTCCTGCCGCACTTCCGTAACTATCGGCCGCTGTTGCTGGTCTGGTACTGGATCGACAATCGGCTGTTCGGGTTAAATCCGGCGCCGTGGCACGCGTCGATTGTAATAGTTCATCTTGTCGCGGTCTGGCTCGTGTTCAAGATTGCCAGGCGCCTTGCCGATGACTCAACCACTGCGCTGCTGGCTGCTAGCTTCTTTGCGCTGACCCCTGTCCACGTAGCGGCGGTGGTGTGGATGGCCGGAGCGGGGTTCGCCCTCGCGACCGCGTTTGGACTGGCGGCGTTTTGTCTCGTGATTTCAGATACACAGTTTCCCGCGCGCGATTGGCTGGCAGCGATTGGGCTTTACGCCTGCGCTCTTTTGTCGCATGAAAGCGCGATCGCGTTTCCAGCGTTGGTCGCCGCTTATGCCTTCATCCTCGCACAGCCGGAACCCTCGTCGCTCTGGGTTCGCACGCGCCGAGCCCTGATCTGGTCTGTGCCCTTTGCCGGCGAAGTTCTCATATACCTTGGCTTAAGGAAACTGGTACTGGGATTCTTCATCAGCAATCCTTACGATCCAGCCAATCTTCTGACGAGCACGCAGGTTGCCCTCACCGTACCGCAGGTATTCGTCGCCTACCTTGTGGACCTGGTGATGCCGTGGAGGACGCTACCCGGCGATGACACGCTGCCGGTCTCTGCCGTGTCATCGCCGCAATTCTGGCGACCGCTCGCAGATATGGCGCTGATCGCCACTGCCTTTCTTGCTGTCGCAATCCGCAGCCCCAAACGCCGACTTTATCTGTTTTGCGAAGCATGGATGGCAATCACACTCGCTCCGATGATGCTGTTGCACTCGGTCTATCACTTGGTTCAGGACTACTACCTTTATCTGCCCTCGGTTGGGTGGAGCATTTTGCTTGGCGACCTGGTAGTAGTCATAGCCCGCAAGAACATGCTTGCCCTCCGACTCGCATTCGGCGGCGCAGCTGTCATGCTCATCGTGTATGCAGCGTTCTTATGGAAGGTGCAGTACTTCTGGCACGACGATACGAGCGCAGCCATGGGCTATGTCGAAGGCTCTCCCCGATCCATCGCCTGGCGGCTGACCCTGGCGACCGACCTCGAAAAACAACGGCAGTTCAAGCAGGCCGAAGATCAACTTCGTACCGCCCTGCGCCTCGAACCGGACGCTACCGGCACGCTTTATCCCAATTCGCGCGTGGTGCATGCCGTTCTCGGCGAAATCTTGTTCGAGGACGGCAGCATCGACGCAGCCGAATCGGAGCTCCGGCTGAGCGCGAGCAGTCTTGCCGATGAGGGCGATCCCGCGATCGCAACATCTCTACGCGACTACATCGACGAAACCACGGCTCTGTACCGCAGAGGCGTTCGCGATCAGGAAGCGGGCCGCACTCAGCAGGCAACAGCCGAACTCAGTCAGGCAATCGCGTCGATTAATCGCGTTCCAGCAAGAGGTTTCGGCGCGCCAGCATTGTACTATATCCCGCTGCTGCAGCTCTATGATTCCGTCGGAGATCGCCGGCACTTCCAGTCGTTAACCAAGGAAGTCGAGTCAATGCCGGAAGGCGAACTGGCTGTTGGTTTGGAACAGGTCGAGATCCGCCTGCAACGGTCTGACAAGATCGGCGCTGAGCAAGCGCTGCGTGAACTTATGAATCGTTACCCGGATAACGATCAACTGCTGATGAAACTGGGCAACCTGCAGGCCGATCTTAATCAAAACCAACAAGCGCTGGAATCCTATAGTCGCATTTCGCATTGGTTTGGACATCCAAATCTATATGCCGTCAGGGCAAAATCGCTGCATACCTTGGGTCGAGACCGCGAAGCGCTCAAACAATGTCGATTGGCACTCGCTTCGGCCCTGCCCAGCGATCATGAGACGCAGTTCATTTGCACCAAGATCAGAGCTGAGCTTGGGAGTAGATAACCATTGTACTAGCTATCGAGGAGTGGCAACACCGGTCGGATTTACCGCGAAGGGTGTAGCCAGCACTATCACACCTCGAAACCGCGCCATTTGCAAAGGGTAATAACGGCGTACCTTTGAAAAATTCTGAGGAAAAAGAGTCTCAGCGGTGTCAGCGAGAATCAGCACCTGTGCCCTGTGATCGTCGCTCAAAAGGTTCTGAGCTATGTGATCATTTCGCGAGTAGTAGATCACGGCAAACCTACCATAGCTTGGAACAACATTTACCGGTCGCCCGGCCTTGAGCTCTGGCAAAACTGTCGCCGTCGCTTCGCGCCACTGCACCCCCCACTCAACGTCGCCAGAGCTGGAGTCATAGGAATCAATTCGGACACCGGCGAAAACAATTAGCAGCAAAAACGCTACGATTCGAGCTCTCGACTCCCCCAGTTCCCATATTCCGAGTCCTATCAGCATACACGTCGGCACGATGCAGCTCGGTGCCCATCGGTGCGCAAAGAGAGGAGTCCATGAATAGATGGTGTCTACCATGAGCATCATCGGGCCCAGGACGAACACCAGCGGAACAAGTGGAATAAACATCCATAGCAGGGCAAAGCTCACTCCTTCAGAATGTTTCCGCCAGCCGCGAATTGCTCCCCAGACGGCCAGCGCGAGCGTGAGATACACGATAGGACTGTAAAGCGCGGGGCGAAGAAAGCTCGCTACGTAGTCGGTCAGGTAACCCGGCTTGATCCAGCTGAAGGACCCCTCATTCTCGACCCAAAGACGCCAAGGAGTTAGAAAGGCTACGATCACTCCTGACGCCACAAGCGTCATAGTGACATGCCGGGCGTGGGGCCAGCGCGTCGCGCCGGGCCGCAGTTCATACAGCAAACCTAGAGCTTCCGCTACGAAAACCGGAACGGCGATCAGACTCGTTGCTGTCGCAACAATCGAAAATAGAACAACCCATGTATGGTTTAAGAACCCTCCTCGACGAACACTGTTCAGAAAAAACCAGATTTGTAATAGTGTCGCGGTCAACATCAGTTCGTACATTCGGCCTTCTCGCGAATATCGGATGGCGACCAGATTGATCGCGAAAACAAAAGCACTTAATGCTGCAATAGCACTTCTTTCGCAAACAAAGGGCGGGACGCTTATGTCTTTTTCGCCGACAAAGAGCTCCCCTCGTCACAACAAACACTAATACGATCGCAATTGTGCCGAGCAGCGCTGACATTGCTCGGATCGAGACGACACTGTCTCCAAAGGCAAGCATCCAGAAGTGCAGCACCAGTTCATAAGCCGCCAATCTGCCCGGGTTGAAGAACAGTCCTTGATGAATTACCTGACCCACGGTCGGTGCAGACGCGGCCAGCCACGATGGCGCTTCGTCAGCCGTCAGTTCGAGTGCTCCGAGATCACGGAACCGCAACCATGCGCCGACCAACATCGCAGCTGCAAGAATACCCCCATTCAGCACGCCGGAAAAAGAAATCAGCGATTTGAGACTGGCCCCGTCGTTCATCGTTTGGTTGCGGTCAATTGAAGGCTTAGGAATAGGGGCTCTAAGGTTCGATTGCATGGATCGTAAGGAGCTACTTCACAACTATCTTGTAGGCCAGTCTGCCATCTGGATACGGAATCACGACGTTCGGCGGCAGCAAGGTCCGCTCGCTCCCTTCGAAGACAAATATGCCATGCGGGAATGATACTAGAGCCTTTTGTGGTGGCTCAAACCTATAACGATCGAACCCTGTAACAGGGCTGAACAGGCCAGGCTTCTGCAAAACCGGACCACGCTGAAATGAAACTGGAGGATATTGTTCGAAAAACAGTACATAGATGTAAGGCTGATTTGTCTTCGGCGTGATAACTACGGGCCAATCGTGGCTGTAACGTTGGTCGATCGTGTATAAAAACTCCTGGATACCGTACTGAAAGTACGGCGCTGCAATGGTAGGAAACTCCTCGAAGTAGTAGCGGAGGTAACGCGCGCCATGAAATATGACTGCCGAAGCAAGCAATGCCACCGCTACAGTCCGCAGCAGCGGCAGCTCTGCAGTCAAATCCAGAAGCATAACAAAACCCAAGGCCGACAGTAACGTCCAAGGAACCACCGCCAAGATGTCGTGCCGCGAATCTGCGTGAGCGAACAGGACAGCCGGCGTGACAGGACCTGCCGGAACCTCCTTGGTGAGGAGAACCCAGGGCGTGGGCATCCGGCCGGGTTCGGGAGAGCTGGCGCCTAAGGGCTTTATTAAGGTCGCTGGTACCGCGGCGATTATGAGCCAAATTACCAGCATGATTGCGATCCTGCGACGCTGCCGGCTGAACAACGCGATCAAACCGAGAACTACCAGCAGGGCTTGCTCTGGCAGCAATTCACCAAACCCCGGGGGATGAAGCATCGTCCAGTGATCTCCGAGATCGCCGTTGATGAATAGAAAAAAAGGATTGAAGTTACCAGCGAAGTTAGCTGCTAGCAGATACGGTATCGACTTTGTCGCAAGCTTTACCTGCTCACGGTCGCACCCAGGACAAATCGCGGCGGGATTGAATAGCGATAGGTTGTGGTATTGCGCCTGCATCTCGTCGAAATGTCGGACGGTGACGACGATCTGCGGCACTGCGAAGGCGATAATCACAGTCAGAGCAATCAACGGATAGAGCCAGGCCCGCATCAGTTCCCGCCTGTAGAAGACCACTAGCAAGCCAACCATTAGCGGTGTAGCGAGCCTCGCAACAGAGTAGGAGTAAAGCGAAGCCCCAAAAAATATCGCGCTTAAAACCAGGAAACGGTTCTTGCGAGTGTGAAGCCAAGCAAAGAAGAACGCGATGGCCAAGGTAGTAGTGGCGGAGGCCGTGATTGCCTCCTGGCCGAAGCGGCTGAACGCCAAATGCCAAGGCGACAGCGCACCGAGTACCGCTGCCGCTGCCGCTCCCGGCCGTCCAAGCAGCAGTCCTGCCAGGCAGACTACCGCGCCGAGGTCCACGATCCCCCAGATCGCTGCGCCGACCCGCACAGTTGTGGTTTTGAGTCCGAATACCGCGACCAACGGCACCAACGAGTATTGGAGCAGCGGCATTCGGAAGTCGTTAAAACCCTGCATGACGATCGGCATGAAGTTTCCGTGATGATCCCGCCCGGTCATTAGAATGCTGTATGCGTCGTATCCGTCGCAGGCCTCATCTTGATTGAGTGCGGGCGGCATCTGATTCAGTCGGACGACGCGCAGACCGGCACCTGCAACCAGCGCCAGGACCAGCACGGTGACGCTCAGCAGCTTGACCGGACTCTTGTTCGAAGTGCGCGAAGCATCGGCGCCCCGAGGTTCGGGAGCCGCCTTCGACGCCAATTCTAGGTGTTGATTGTTCACTATCCCGGGCGAGCAGTCCGACGCAATTACTTAGCAACAAAAGGGAATTCCAGCAATTCGACCTGATTCAAGAGGGGGGTCCTCAGGCGGGCGGTCAAAATGAGAAATTTGGCTGTTCATTCGTGCTTGCTTTAGAGTTATATTTTGTTACTTCTTTGGGGCCGCTTGGGGACGATCTGGCCGGCGTTTTTTAGCCTTCGCCGGGGACGGGAGAATTGGATTCAGCAGTTAGACTCGCTCGCAATTGGCGTCGGCGAACGCCTGTCTTTGTCGCACTCATCGTCGTCGCGTTGTTTGCGGCGATTGTGTTTGCGAGCGGCAACACCGCCGACGGCGTGCTGGGGCAATCGGATTTCACCCATACTGCTGCCAACCTCGTGGATGCCAAAGGGCTCTTCCTTCCCAACGCGGTAGCGATCGACACGAGCGGCGCGCCGAATCGAATTTACGTCAGCGACCGCAACAATAATCGCGTACTGGGGTGGCAGGACGCAGCAACCTTCGCGAACGGCGCGCCGGCCGATCTTGTAATCGGGCAACCGGATTTTCTTTCGTCGCAGTGCGGGGCTGTAAGTGCATCGAGTCTGTGCGATCCCGACGGCATCGCAGTTGACGGATCGGGCAATCTCTATGTCGTGGATTTCAGCCGCAGCCGGGTGCTTGAGTTCACGAAACCATTCGAAGCGTGCAACAAACCCTTTCCGTGCGTCGGCGGTCCGGCCAATCTGGTATTCGGTCAGGGTGGGAGTTTCACTTCCGGTGAATGCGACAGCGACACGGCCGGTGTCTCTCCCACCGCAATCGATCTGTGCAACCCGTCGAATGTAACCGTGGACCACCTTGGCAATGTCTTAGTATCGGATTCCGGCAACAACCGAGTACTCGAATACAACACACCGCTATCGAACGGAGTTACTGCCTCAGAAGTGTTTGGCCAAGGCGGAAGTTTCACGACCGGAGGGTGCAACAACTCCGATACCCCCGGAGGCACTCCCAGCAATATCGGCTTGTGCGACCCGACCGGGGTCGTTGTCGACGGCAGCGACAATCTATACGTCGCGGATACTGCAAACAATCGGATTCTCGAATACAACAATGCGCTCTCCAGCAATGGCACAGCGGGTACCGTTTTTGGGCAGGGCGGCGACTTCGCATCAGGTCTCTGTAATTTCGACATAGTAGAGGGCACTTCCACGGCTATCGACTTGTGCGGTCCAACTGGCCTGGCGCTCGATGCCGCGGGCGACCTTTACGTGGCCGACGGCGGCAATAGTCGTGTACTGGAGTACAACACGCCACTGACGACTGGCGTGACGGCGGAGCAGGTGTTCGGCCAGAGTGGTAGCTTCTCCTCTAACGTCTGCGACTCCGACGTTCCTATTCCAGGCAGCGAACTCGACGGCAGCAGCGCGAACGATCTGTGCTCTCCTGAAGGAGTCGCGGTCGACGCATCGGACAACCTCTACGTAGCGGATACCCAGAACAACCGTGTGGTTGAAATCAACGCTCCGCTCTCCACTAACACCACCGCTGACCGCGTGCTGGGACAGCTCGATTTCGTCCATCAGAAGGAGAACCTGACTGACGCTCAAGGACTGTACACGCCGGAGGGCGTGGCGATCGACACCAGCTCGACGCCGAATCACGTTTACGTCTCGGACTTCAGCAACAATCGGATATTGGGGTGGAACGACGCTGCAACGTTCCTCAACGGAGCTGCGGCAGACCTGGTGATCGGCCAGCCGGATTTCCTGTCCTACTTTTGTAATGGAGCAACCGAAGCGGCGGTGAGCGCAAGTAGCTTGTGCGACCCTGTGGGCGTCGCTGTTGACGGCTCGGGAAACCTCTACGTGGCAGACAGCGAAAATAATCGCGTGCTGGAGTTCACCAGCCCGTTCGCAGCCTGCAGCAACACTTTCCCATGTGTCGGCGGCGCTGCGAGCGTAGTACTCGGCCAGGGATCGAGCTTGAGCTCCAATACAGCAAACAATGGCGGAGTCAGCGCGAACAGCCTGGACATGCCTGTGGGAGTCGCGGCAGACGGATCGGGAAATTTGTACGTCGTCGATAGTGGCAATAACCGAGTGCTCGAATACAACGCTCCAGTGACCAGCGGAGCCTCTGCAGCGCTGGTCTTTGGTCAAGGTGGGAGCTCCACTTCGCACGCGTGTAACTTCGATACTGGCGGCTATCTGAAAGGAGCATCGGCGATCGATCTTTGCGATCCTTCAGGCGTTACCGTAGATGCATCGGAGAACGTCTATATTGCCGATTTCAGCAACTCGCGAGTGCTTGAGTACAAAACTCCGCTCAATCAGCCCAACACCAGTCCGATGGCAAACGAAGTTTTTGGCCAGGGTGGAAGCTTCAGCTCGAATCGATGCAACAAGGGCGGAATTGGCGCCGCAACCCTGTGTGATCCAGATGGCATCAATGTGGATGGATCGGGCAATCTCTACATCGCCGACAACGTCAACAATCGCGTGCTCGAATATAATACGGCTTTAAGTAATACGACTGCGGACCAGGTTTTTGGCACGTGTGGGAGTTTCACATCTTCGGTATGCGTCGGCACCGGCGCCGACAGCCTAATCGATCCAACCGGAGTCGCAACGGACAACTCGGGCAACCTCTACGTGGCTGATCGTGAGGACAATCGCGTGCTGAAGTACGATAAGCCGCTGACCATTGCAACTCCAACCGCCACTGCCACGTCGACCGCCACTGCAACACCGACCGCTACGGCCACGCCGACGGCCACAGTGACGCCAGTGCCAGCGTCATTGAAGGTGTCGCCGACAAATATCCGCTTCGCTTCGACAATGGGGGTAACAAGCAAACCGCACAAGGTGAAGGTCGCTGCTGGAGCCAATGCGCAAAAACTGTCCATTCTCATCGAGGGCGCATCGGCGACGCCCCCTTTCAACATCGATGGGGCAAGCACTTGCCGCGTCGGCATGCAGCTGGCGGCCAAGAGTAGCTGCTTCTTCTCTCTGACCTACACCCCAGGCGGGCTGGGCGAGCAGCCGGGAACATTCACCATAACTGACGACGCACAGGGCGGCGGCCAAACAATTGTCACCCTGAGCGGCACTGGCAAGGCGGCTAAGAAGTAGTAAGGTTCCGCGCGTTGCACCCCGGGAGCCCGACCGAGCCAAAGGCAGGAAAGACGGGTCGGCATCTGGGCGACGCCGGCGGGAAGAGAGGGGTTCTGCCAACCGAGCCGGAGCATCACCCTAGATATTAAATTCGCCTTATCGCCTCAATTCACGCCCCAGCTGCGCTGTGGAACCACCTGTACTGGGGCTGCCAATCCGTCTGGTCCATCGACTGCGACTTCAACTTTGACACTCAGTTCTTCCTCAAACTCCGAAAAGATCGTCAGTTGCTGTCAGTGGCTGATAGTTATGAACTGCCATCGCCGAATCGCTGGACGTTTCCGGCTATTTTTCCGAGAAAAACCCGACAATCCGCGCTCCGAAGGCCGCTTTCTTACTGATGGTCACTGACAGATACTGACGATCTTTTCCGAGGATCGGAACCAGAGACCAGCGATACTATGCGTCTGCCCCGAACATCGGCGCGGCTGAACTGGATCTCGATTCCGGCAGCACGAAGATTGGCTGCCATGCGGCGCAGCGCGTTGCCCAGCGCATTCGGCGCCTTGGGCCAGCGTACCGAGCGGCGCATGCTTTCACTCATCATGCCGGTGAGCCGCGCATGCAGTTCCGTGACCGTCCCGCTAAAGCCCTCCTGGGCCAGCTCGGCAACCGGTTCGTACAGGGGCGAGGACTCAAGCGCCAGGTTGTGCGTCTCGGTGCGGTTGGACTGGTAAGCAATCAGGGCCTCTCCAGGTTTCATTCCGAGGCTTTCCTCGCAAGCATTTACCCAGAGCGCGAAGTCGGCCATCCGCGGCGGCTGATCGAGCCTGACGTTGGGCAGGTTCCTGAGTCCCGCACTGGCGGCATCGAGCAGTGCGCCCAGGATTCGCGGTCGTACCTCCTCGAACTCGCGCCAGAACTGCGCCTCGTCGCGGCGCATCTCGGGCTTCATGTCGAGGAACTCCACGATCACCGCGCGATCGAGAAAGTCGGGCCGCGCGGCACCGAGGTCGGGAATCGCATTGAACACCATCGGGCGGGTCGCGTCGAAGATCGCTTCGTCATGATCGCTGTAGAGTTCCCGGCCGCCGAAGCCGCCGCCGGTGGCCAGTCGGCAAGCTGCGTCGGCGAGCTCCTCCGGCAGATGGCTCAAGTTATCGAAGCATACGAGCCAGGAATTCCTTGCCGCCGCTATCAGATCGCGAACTTCACGGGGTACGCCACGCAGCGCCCCGGTACGCGGATCGATCAGCGCGCTGATTATTCTGCACGCGGTCGTCTTGCCCGCTCCCTGCTCACCCTTGGCGACCAGGATTGGGCAAGGAACGCTGGGACGCAGCGCCGCGACCAGGAAGGCCTTGATCAGGGTCCAGCCCTGGTGGTCGACGTTGAGGAAGCGGCGTAGTTCGTCGAGACTGCCGCCGCGCTCGGGTGCGGGCAGCGGCCGGGAGCCGCGTGTGCGACGAAATCTCGGCGGCGGTCGATCTACTATCCGCCACCCTTCGGCATCGATCTCGACCGCCCGCCACGCGCGGTCGCAGAGGTCCAGATAGAGCTTCCCTCGTGATTTGCGACGCGGAGATTGATGAGAGATTCCTCACCATCAAACAGGGCTTTCGCTTCCAACAGATCCAGCGTGGCGCGGATGGCTTGCGCGCCGGGGCTCTTGCCGGTCTCCTGGTAGTAGGTCCGCAGCAGGAAGAGCTGGAACGGGCGGGAGCGAACGGGACGATTCTCGCAGTGCCCATCGACCCGAATCGAAGCCCAGCCGTGCTGGTCGGGATCGTGAAAGAGCTCGATTCCAGTGTCGAGCACAAGTCGATATCAGTCTGTCCGCGGCGGACTCGCCGTCGCCGGAATCAAGGGCACCGGCGCGCCGAGCATGTACTCGATCAGATCCGCTTTTTCGTATTTCTCGAGAATCCTGCGCCAGCGTTGCCACGTGACGGGGTCCCCGCGCCTGATCGCCGCGAAAGGAGAGTATCGCTTCGGTCGAGACCAGCCGCTCCGGATCTTCTGCGACCGGGGCTCGAGTTCGCGCAGGAACAGCAGCGCCATCTCGACTGCGATGCTGCGGGGTGATTCGCCTGCCGCACCCATCGTTCAGAACCTGGGAGTAAGCTTCCTGGACTTGGCCCGGTTACAGCGCCGGCAGAGGGTCTGAAGGTTCGATTCCTCGGTCTTGCCTCCCTTGCTGACTGGAACGATGTGATCCATCTCCAGCTTGATCGACCTCCTGCATCTTCGACATCGTCCGCCGTCGCGTACCAGCACTGCCGCGCGCATGCTGTCCGGCACCCGCCGGTCAGCAACGCGGTCCTGCCAGCTCGGCTTTTCCATCGCGGTGAAGTCGACGAAGTCGGCGAACGCAGTCAAGTCCAGAGGCTCGGTCGCCCCTATAAGCCGCTCCAGCTTGACCGGACTGTTGGGCAGGAGGTTATTCATTCGCGCAGAGAGCAGCAGCAGGCAGATCAGGTGAGCCTTCCGCGCGTCGGGAAGCTGACGGAAGCGGATGTCGTTCAACAGATCGTAGGGCAACTTGATCTCCCTGCGGGTGCGCTCGAACTGGCGGAAATTGCGAAAGCCGAAACATTCCTGCATGACGGTCTATTGCTGGTTGGGCTCGATGCAGTTGATCTTCACGACCGCGACCGGCGGCTTACGGTAGGGTTCGAGGTTGACTCCGCGGAGCTCGGGAACCGCTGAGTAATCGACCGCGCCTTTGCGCGAGCTCTTCAGCACTTCGACGCCGCAGCCGTACGTCCGCCTCGCTGTCGCCATAGACGCAAGCATTGCGCGCAGCTTGTGCTCCTCGGCTGTTGCGTTTTCCAGCCGGAGCCTGGCTTCACGGTAACGAAGCGCGGTGTGGCGCCATTTTGGATCTGCGCTCAGATCCAGTTCCTCGTTGGCCAGTTCGGGCCAGCGGTTTTCCTTCACCAGTTGCCAGAACGAGGCCTCTGCCTCTACCAGCCGTTTCGCGTATTCCCGGTCGGGGCGTATTTCGACCAGGACTCCGACGCTCCCGTGGAACGACCAGTAGTGCGCCCGTTCTGCTCCGGAGACCTCCAGCTGATGCTGTAGTTGCGCGTAGTACTGCGAAGGGACGCGACCTTGCTGGCTGATGTGCGGTCCCGGAGACTGAGCGGGCATTTGATCTCCACGAGCGTGGAGCCGTCGAAGCTGAGCCCGTCGAGCGACGCCCGCATCCACTCGAACTCTTCGTGGACCAGGCACAGCGGCTCCACCTGGATTCCTGTTCGTCGCTCGTATGCGCGACGGGCGAAACGCTCCAGTTCGCGACCGCGTCGCGCTGCCGGACCCGCCGAAGCTTCTTGCATACGCCCGGTCTTTATCGACCAGAGCGTTCTCGGGGTCTTGAAGGCGGTCTCGCCCATGATCACCGGAGCGTCGCTGGCGCCGATGCCCTGCATGCGCCAGCGGTGCCATTCGGGAGTGTTCTGATGCAGCCGCTCAATTGTGGGCATGAACAGTCTCCTGATTATCCCGTTTGGCCAGTTTGCGATTCAGCACTTCGATCGCGCGCCGGTAGGCGGTTTCGGTCAGTTCGGAGAGCGAAGCGACCTTGTAGTACGCGAGCACCCGTTCCAGTTCGGTCCCGGTCTCTTCGATCAGGCTCTGCAGCTCTCGAACTTGATCGCCGCTGATCAGACGTTCGGGATTGGCTGCCGTGATGCGGTCGAGCCGGTCATCTTCCGGGTCGTCGCCGGTGGCGAGCAGGAATGACTGGAGCAGTGCGTACTTCAACGCTCCGGTCATCGCCTTGTACGGCGCCTTGTCGCCGGGATCGAGCCCCTGCCCCGCGACCTTCGCAATGATCTCTTCGCCGCTGTCGACGTCGGCGAAGGTGTAGGCCATTACCACACGCGCCATCCGGGTGCCTTCTCCGCGTCCCGCCGCTGATTCGTAGGAGATATCTTCGAGTCTGGGGATGACGACAACCCCGAGTTCGGCGAGTATGTCCCCGACCGAGCCGGCGATATCGGCGGCGGTCACGTAGCTGTAGTTGGACCGCTCGTTATGACCGCGCTTCTGGATGTAGCCGATGCGGCGGCGAACTTCGGCCAGCTTCTGTCGGAGATTCAGTCGCACTGGAGCTCCAGGATCTGAGACGTTGAAAGTCGAAGCGCTCGTCTCGACGGCAGCGGGTGCCTCGGTCCGGCGCGCCTCGGGATCTCGAGGTCCCGTTCTGCGACGCTGCTTGTTTACGATCGCTGTTTCGATTCTTCTTGAAGAGCCGCTTGGCGCCACCGTTTTTTTCGTTCGCCTGCCCTCCCTTTAGCGAAGCTTCCAGCAGCACCTCGAGTTCGGTTTGCTCCATTCCGGGGACATGCTCGACCTGGATTGGTTTTGCCTCGCCCTTGTCCCCAATTTGAAACACATTGCCGTCTTCGTCGACGTACAGCCCTTCCTCCGATTCGACGCGGGTGACAGGCCGGCCAACTAGGGTCGCCACTTCAGCCTGGTCGGCTTCGCGAACCGCGTACCATTCTCGGGCGCTTTGCATCGCGCCGACGGAGCTACTCGCTTCTGGTCCGGATTCATTCAGAATACAGAGGTAGCCGTTGAGGTAATCAAGCGTCGATTTCATTTGCGCTTTCTCCTTTCTGCCTACTGACTAAACTATCGCTCTTAACGACAGTTGTCAACTATCGATATGACCGTTTGGTGCAAGGAGGGAGTCCTTGGCGCATTCTTTGAAGGATGGACCCGTTCGGGCTAGTCTGATTTCCTCACTGATCGACTGGCGGCGGTTTGCGAGGTGGCACAGGATGAAGCGCGGCACGAAGAAGAAAAACAGCGCGGTCGAGCGAGCGGTTACGGCGGTTGGGGGTCCCACCAAGGCAGCAGGAATCTGCGGCGTATCGAACACCGCCATCCACAAGTGGATACGCCGAGGAAGCGTAACACTTCTTAAGCATGCTCTTCGTCTATCGCGCGCTTCCGGGATACCCATTGAAGAGTTCGTCGGTGAGGAAGAGGAAGAGCCGTGAGTTGAGGACCGTCGTTTTCCATCGCGATACCATCGAGGTTACATCTCCTCGAAGGAGAACAGCGCGCACGGCGTGGTGAATCGTATGCAAGTCTGTGTCCGAATCCTGGATAACGGCAGGATTGAAGTCAGTAATGACAACTATCCCGTCCAATTCGTGGTACCCGGCGGCAAGCGGTTCGGCGTCACCTACGACCAATATCGCGCCCACGGAGACGGACCGATGGAAGTACCGGGCGGCGGTGTGGTCGACGTTACCGAGCTGCATGAAGGCCAGGCGTTCCAGATCATCGGCGGTCTGCCGCTGTCTGGGGTGCTCAAACCGCGTTGACTTATTCCCGTTGCGCAAATCGCGGCGGTGAATGCGTTCACAAGGATGCCGCCCGACTCCTACAGCAGACACAGACGCTAATCAAACCCGGGAACTTCCCAAGCCGCTGAACGATCGCTCTTCGCAGAGTCGTTCTCGGTGAGCGCTTCGCATTCTGCTTACTCAAATCTGAGATATAAGGTTTCGCAGCGAGGAGTCGCAGCTGATTCATGGTACAGCTGCCGAAGGCGGGCGATCAGGTCGGGGGTTGCTGTGGCTTGATCAGCCTGAGTTGAGGAGGCTGTGGCTCGGGGGGCTGGAAGCCAAGTCTTTCGAGAAAGTCGAACACTCCCATCTCTTTGAAGACCTCGAGCGCGACGTGCTTCAACCGGTCCGTTTCTAGAACTTGGCGAAGATCTTGACGCATCAGTGTCAAGGGATTTACAGGCTTCCGCAGCAACCGTGCCCGATACGCACGCTGCTTGCACGAGCACGAGCAATAGCAACTGGGGCGGCCCCGCCCGGCTCGACGGACGAGCTTCTTCTTGCAAAGCGCGCATGTCCGCCGCCGGCGTGGCATCACGTATTCACCGTCAATTAGGACGCGCCGAAGCGTCGCGTCCAGGAGTCTCGTTCTTCTGCTTTTTTCGTAACGCTTACCATAACGTGACGAAAATAACGCCTGCCAGCAGCTTGGTCAAGGTCTTCTTTGACCATTTCGACGTCCGTCCCTGCAGTCAAAAATGCAGAAATACTTCCACTAAACGTCACCCGGATGCACCAGCGCCCGAGCGGCGCCGAGGACAGAGAACAAACAAAGGAGCGACATCGGCGAAAGTGTTAAAGTCAGTGGCGAAGTATTCGATTCGTCCTAGACGCCAAAAGCGTTCCGGATTTGCGGCGTACATAGGTCCTAACAAGCGCGGACCCGGAGACCGGTATAGAGGGTTTTAAGATGAACGACACCGACCGTGTGAAGGGCTTCAAGACGCCAGGGCTTTTGTGGGGTGAAGGTGATTGGTACGTACCAGAACTCGCGTTGCACGGGCGTTCCGGGTTGGTACCTGGACCGCAGGACCGGCATCGTCAAGTATTTCTGGAACACGCGGCTACGCTGGAACCCGAGCTCCTAATGACGTTGCGAAGAGTCAAAGCCAATGACACAAACGAGCTATTGGCATGGGCGAAGCGCTGGAATCTGACCGATCGCTGGTGCCGAGTGCTGGCCCGTGATACGGCGCGATGGTACGCCACAGATAGAGATGCTCGGGGCTGGGAGTTTCAAGGTCAAGGAATTTTCGCCGGAAGTTTTCCCTTCAAAATTAAGGCACTGCGGCTTGGACCGTTTTACTTTGATCCGACATGGCGGAAGCGGCGCGATTTCAAGACGTTTGTTCTGAAGGAAGTGGCGCGCGTTACCGATGACTACTGCGATCAGACGTTAGCCGCCGCCGAGGCCGCGGGCCTGAAGCTCGCACCCCGGAAGAGAGAACTCGAGCATTTCGACTGGCTCGCGCGCTACCAGGTCAAGGGTGAGTCTTTCGCGCACATCGCAAGGACCCCCTCACATAAGAGGGCTGGCCGCCAGACGGTCCGCAAGGCAATCACCGACTTGGCGAAGTACCTCGAACTGACACTCAGGCCGCCGTCAACTAATAAGACGAGTCGCCGAAGTTGACATCGAAATAGTTCCAATACGCGCCCAAAGCTGGGATCGTCCAATTGTGAAGAAGAACGAGCGCCGCGACACGCGAACGAATTCGGTTAATGCGCCACCGGGCCGCTAGGGTCGGGATCAAGCATGAGAAGAGCAGCCAATTCGCATAAAAGAGTGAGTGATGTTGCTACTAAACTCGAGGCGCTAGTCGACGACGCGATCAACAGCCTGCGCGCCGCCCTGCTCGGGGTATCTGACCCGATCAGCATCCGTGCGGCGTCGACAATTCTTCAACTGTGGGCCGAGTTTGAGCAATTCAGCGAAATTGAAAGGCGCGTAGCTCTACTTGAACGTCACAGGTGGAAAAAATAACGCAGCGTCGGACGGGAAGGAACTCTGGTTGTGATCGGTTTACGAAGACAAAGATAAAAAGATTGGAGGTTGCGTATGAGTTACAAAGGACTCAAGCGGCGACTTGACCGTTTGGAGCAGCGAGCGACAGGCGGAGAATGCGAAGCATGCACTAATACTGCGACTATGAACCTACAGATGCGCATAACTGCCAGGAACGGACACGGCAACGTAGGCGCGAGCTCGATCGAGCAGCTGCCTTGCCCGGAGTGCGGCAATCCCCACCCCAGAATCCCGATGCGGGTATTCGACGCGATCGTAGCGAACGAGGAACGCATGGTCCTTATCGAGAGAAAATTGAAGGAGGAATGGGCGACGGACCCGATAGTCAATGCGTTCGGTAGCGAACGTGAGCACTGAGCGACAAGTCGCCGCGAATCGGCTTAATGCTCAGCGCAGCACGGGCCCACGTACTCCCGCCGGAAAGGCAAGAGTCTCGGTGAACGCCTTGACGCACGGGCTCACTGCGCGCGACGCAGTCTTGCCCGGCGAAGATCCAGACGACTTCGAGCGCTTCCGCGCGGGTTTAATGAATAGCCTCGATCCGCACGATGCGCTCGAGTCAGCGCTGACGGAGATGATCGTCGCCAACATCTGGCGGCACCGAAGGATCCCGAAAATCGAAGCCCTGCTGCACGAGTTGGCTTCCGCAGAATTGCGGGTGAGTCGAGCGGAGAAATTGGTTACGCAGTACGAGTCGACTGCGAAGGACCGGATGTTGGCCGCGCTGGAAAAGAAAAAGGTCGCCGCTCGCAACCGCCAGGCCCATGCCGAAGCCGAACAGAGGCTCGCGAACGAGCGCGCTCAACTCGACGATCCCGCCTTAGACGTTGCGCGCGTTTTTGAAACCTCGCCGGAGCTATTGCATAACCTGTGGCGGCACGAATCTTCGCTTACGCGATCCTTGATCAGATGCCTGCGTGAACTTGAGCGATTGAAAGCGAAGCGCGCCGGACTCCATGTCCCCGTTCCCGAAGTCGTGGACGTGGACCTAAATGTCTCCGGGTCCTCTCGGGCCGATATCGAAGGGGCTGGCTTAAGCGAAGAACCCGACTGAAATTCGCCGGCAACCGGAGGACCACCGACTTGATCGAAAATTTGCAAAACAAAGCCAATTGGGAAATCTGGAACGGCTCTCCAGCCGGTGCGTCAGAATCGAAGCGTTTTCCCAATCGAGCAGTTCGTCGGCGAGGGGCCGTGAGCTGCCGCAACCTCGGCGAGGGTTTCCTCATTGGACCTAAAGCATCAGCACGCTTGCTGTCTGGTACAGATTGCCACTTAACGTTCGCAGCGAAGCAGTCAATCAGCTTGCCGAGAAACTGGCTGTGCGCAAGCAACTGAATAAGACCGAAGCCGCGAAGCTGGCCCAGGAAAATGAACTGCGACGCATGGAACAGGCGTTGCCTATCCGCGAAAGACTTCGCCTGATCCAGCAAAGAGTGCTGGCCAGGCCGTCCACCGGACTCAAGGCGGACAAGGCATTCTTTCGACGAGCTTGGCGGGAACACTGCCTCTGCCATGGTGGCCACGCCTCTGCGAACAACCAAGCTTCGCGGTCGATGAACTCAGGCTGACCAACGCACTGGATCTACAGTCCATAGCGGGCGCAATTTCATAATAGACAAAAACACAATTTCTTTACTTTGGCTGAACTTGGCCGGAAAGCGAATTTCGACTCGAACCCAGGAGGAGGGTTCATATCAACGCGCGTTTGATCAGTAATCTGGAGCCACAGAGATCGCTCCCAATCGAACTCAACAAAGTGCGGAGGAAAGTCAGAGGCCGAGCCGCTCGGCAGCGCCATCTGCGGCAAAGTCGGAAGCGTGGTATTTCTCGTTCTAAATTGCCCTAGAAATACAGTTAGTCAAAATTTAGGACCATAGCGTATCTTTTTCCTTCAGAAAGCTAATTGACTAAGGGTCGCATTCAAGAGATAGGTACCGAGTCACCATCCATTCTCGAATTGCTTTGAATTCTGGACCAAGGGGAAACGGGAGACAGTCGGACTTCGAGTTGGCCTGAGAAGGCCTGAGCGCAATAAGCGACTGCCGGTTTCACAGAAGATAACGCTCGGAGTACGTACGTTTCCGTATTGATCGGCTGGAGGCCTACTGCCTCCCTATGGACATCAGGGCAAACGCCTTGAGTCGAACCATCGAAGTTAAGGGGAACCGAAGTTGAAAACAGCGCGCCTAAAGGTTCTGATCGCGGTCCTCTGTATCGGGTTCATGGTCGTGGGTGTAGCGGCGCTTGGCCTGAGGCAGGCAGCGCGCCGGTCGCCTTCCGCCAGCAACATTAAGATTGCGAATCTCTACGGCAAGTTGCCGATGAGCTTTGAGCGCAATGACGGCCAAACCGACGCCCAGGTCAAATTCCTCGCGCGCGGCAAGGGATACACGATGTTCCTGACCCCGTCGGAGAACGTCCTTGCTTTGCGCAAATCTCCCAAGGGAGCGGCCGACGTCCTGCGAATCAAGATGATCGGAGCAAATCCCGCCCCGCGCGTCGAAGGCACAGGACAACTGGAGGCCAAGTCTAACTATTTTATCGGCAACGATCCGAAGAAGTGGCGCACCCACATACCCTCGTATTCAAAAGTCTGGTACCGCGATATCTATCCGGGAATCGATTTGGTCTACTACGGCGCGAACCAGCAGCATCTCGAATATGATTTCGTCGTTGCGCCGGGTGCCAATCCCAATTCGATCGGTCTACGGTTCGAGGGCGCCGAGCAGCTCACGCTCAATCAGCAGGGTGATGTAGTAATTCGCCTGCCCGACGGCGACGAGGTAATCCATCACGTGCCGTCGATCTACCAGGAGCGCGATGGCAAGCGGGAAAAAGTGGACGGCCGATCCGTGATGCGAAGCGCGAACACGATCGGCTTCGAGCTGGCTGATTACGATCGCAGCCGTGCAGTCTATATCGATCCGGGGCTGGTTTACTCGACCTACTTGGGGGGGAACCTATTCGACCAAGGTGAAGGAATCGCAGTGGATTCCTCGGGATTCGCCTACGTTGCCGGGACAGCCGGCTCGCACAATTTCCCGACTACCGCGGGAAGCTTCGATACCACCTTCCCCGATCCAACTGGGTCGGGCAGCGCCTTCGTGACGAAATTCAAGACCGACGGCACCGGACTGGTCTACTCGACCTTCGTGGGTGGCGGCTTGGAGAATCACGCGAAAATCGCCATCGATCCCGAGGGCTTCGCATACATCGCAGGGTTGACCACCTCGACCGTTTTTCCAACGACCGCGGGAGCCTTCATTACCAGCAACCCAGCCGCAGCGCTAGGCCAGCAGATCACCGGATTCGTTTCGAAGTTAGCGGTCGACGGTTCAGCTTTGGTCTACTCAACCTATCTGGGTGGAAGCGGAAACGGATCAAGCGGTGATTCGGTCACCGCAATCGCAGTCGACTCTTCCGGCTTCGCCTACCTCACGGGACCAGCCTATTCCGCTGATTTCCCTACCACCGCCGGCGCGTTCCAGACCACGCAGCCTGGCCCGCAAGCCTGCTTCGTGACGAAGCTGAAGACCGACGGCACTGGCCTGGTCTATTCAACCTTTTTGGGGGGTAGCCATGACGACGCGGCAGCCGCTATCGCCCTCGATTCCACGAACTTCGCCTACGTGGCGGGAACAACGGTATCGACAGATTTCCCAACCACCGCCGGTGCTTTCCAGACGAAGAACCCCGGTCTGGGCTTCACCTCCGCACCTTTTGTGACGAAGCTGAAGACCGATGGTTCGGGACTGGTTTACTCTACCTTTCTGGGCGGCAACAACGGCGATAGCGGTACAGGTATCGCCGTTGATTCACTGGGCTTCGCCTACATCGCCGGGGTAACCGAATCGGCCGACTTCCCTACCACCGCTGGCGCCTTCCAGACCACGCTCGTTAGTACCCAGGATCCCTTTGTGGCGAAACTGAACGTCGCCGGCTCGGCACTGGTGTACTCCACCCTCCTGGGCGAAACTGGCGGCCGTACCCCCACTAACGGGATACATATCGCCGTCGATTCCGCGGGCTCGGCTTACGTCGCCGGAACCACCGGCTCGACCGATTTTCCAACCACACCTGGCGCCTTTCAAACCGTCAACCATGAGAGCACGGGGGCTAACACCGCCTTCGTGACGAAGTTCAATACCAATGGCACAGGACTGGACTATTCGACCTACCTGGGAGGTAGCGTCCAGGATGGGGCGAACGGTATCGCGGTTGATTCTTCCAATCCACCCCAAGCGTACATTACCGGATATACTGAATCGACGGATTTTCCTACCACCGCCGGCGCGTTCCAGGTCACGAACAACACTACTGAAGGTCAGAGTGGCGGCAATGCCTTTGTGACGAAGCTCAACCCGGGCGCAGCGGCAAGCGGGAGTCCAACGGCGACTGCAACGGCTACGTCGTCGCGCACCGCGACAGCCACGGCGACTGCGACTAGTTCTGCAACGCCCACCGCAACCGCGACGGGCGCGACGGCGACTGCCACGGCGACGGCGACCGCAACACCGACTGCCACGCCAACTCCTGTCGGGATGCTGTCTGTCAGTCCCTCGTCGCTGAATTTCGGCGACAAGACCACAGTCGGAAAAACCAGCAAAGGCAACGACGTCACGATCAAGAATAACGGCGCCAAGAAGACCGGCTTGCCCGTCATGGTCGAGATGGAGAGCGCGTCGCCGTCGGTGTTCGCAGTGAAATCGCAATGCCAAAAAACACTCGCGCCCGGCAAGGACTGCAAGGTCTCAGTGACCTTCAAGCCGGTGGATGACACGACGGCGGAGACTGGCACCTTGATGATTTTTGACAACGCGACCGGATCGCCACAGAGCGTGGGGCTCTCCGGAATGGGTCAGGCTCCGAAGAAGAAATAGCAGGAGGCACGCCTACATGAGGAGAATCGCAGGATCGACAGCCGAACATGGAAGCATGGCGGCGAACGTTGCCTAATCAACATTGGCCCGAAGACCTGCGATTATTCTTTGCATGAAGAAATGTGCTTCACTCGACGGCGTTACGCAGAAGGCGACTAAACCGGCAAGGGAACTCGAACATCGGGTGCGAAGGTGAGCCACCAACCGTTTCGTAGCTGGCCATTGTTGGTCGGGGCTGCTTTGATCCTCGCGGTTGCCTTGAGTACCGCATCTGTGGTGTTTGCGGGTCCGCGCGCGCTGGAGCCGGGCTACACCGGGCAGTATCTTTACCGCAACGATAATTTCCGCACCGGCCAGAATCTCGCCGAAACCGTGCTGACACCGTCGACTGTCAAGGCTTCGCAATTCGGTCTGCAATTCACAGATGCAATCGACGGCTATGCCTACGCCGAGCCGCTTTATGTTCCGGCGGTATCGATCCCGGGGATGGGAACCCACAACGTCGTGTACATCGCGACGGAGAACGACAGCGTGTACGCATTCGACGCCGACGCGCCGGGTCCTCCTCTATGGCAGACGAGCTTCATTAATCCTCAAGCAAATCCACCGATCACCGCGGTGCCCGCGACCGACATCGGATGTGGGGACCTCGTCCCGATTATCGGCATCACGGCGACACCGGTGATCGACTCGACCAGCGGCACGATGTACGTCGTATCGAAGGAGAAGACGGGACCCGGCAGTTATCGGCAGCGACTTCACGCACTCGATATTACGACCGGCCTCGAGCGGTCGAACAGTCCGATTACGATTACGGCCACCTCGCCAGGTACAGCATCCGACGGCAACGGCACGACCGTTCCCTTCAACCCGCTCACGCAGTTGGGACGGCCGGCGCTCACGCTCTCGAACGGCATCGTGTATCTGGCCTTCGCGTCCCACTGCGACATCGATCCGTTTCACGGCTGGGTGCTGGGCTACAACGAGACCTCACTCGCGCAGGAAGTTGTCTTCAACACGACGCCCAACGGCACCAACGGTGGAATCTGGCAGTCCGGCTGCGGTTTGGGGGTAGATACCAATGGCGATTTGATCGCGATGACAGGCGACGGAGTTTTCGATACCGGCGCATCTCCGCAGGATTTCGGCGACAGCTTCCTGAGATTGACCCCCAATCCGGGAGCCACCGTATCGATGACGGTTACAAGTTCCTTTACTCCGCTCAACGAACTGATACTTGAGGATCAAGACCTTGACATGGGCTCAGGCGGCAACCTGCTCCTGCCGGATCAACCTGGGCCTTATCCTCATCTGATGATCGGCGTGGGCAAGTCGGGCTCAATCTACCTGGTCAACCGCGACAACATGGGCGGGTTCAACGCCAGCCAGGACATGATGGTGCAGGAGATACTGCTCTACATCGACGGTATCTTCAGCACTCCTGCGTACTGGCAGGGAAACGTGCCGGGCGTCGGCTTGCAGAACATGGTCTACATGATTCCCGCGGGCGGGTTCCCGGACACCTTCGTGCTCTCCAACGGTATGATCCAGACGCCGCCGGCGGCGTCTGCCACAAACTACAGATTCGGGTTCCCCGGCGCCTCGCCGATGATCTCCGCCAACGGCACCACCGGCGGCGTACTTTGGGCGATTGACAGCTCGGCATATAAAACGAGCGGTCCCGCGATTCTCCGCGCGTTCGATCCAACCAACCTGAGCAGCGAGTTCTATGACAGCAACATGTTCAGCTCGGACAATCCCGGGCCGGCGGTAAAGTTCAGCGTTCCCACCATAGCCAACGGCTCGGTCTACGTGGGGACCGAGACTCAGCTCGCCGTGTTCGGATTGTTTCCCGGCGGTGCGAGACCTTCACCGACCGCCAGTGTCTCGGCGACGCCGTCTGCGACCATCACCTCGACGGTGACCGCGACAGCAACGCCGACCGCGACTCCGACTACCTCGATGGCAGTGACCGGGTCGCTCGCGTTCGGCAATGTCGCCGTTGGGCAGACGCCGACCAGGAATATAACGGTCTATAACGTCGGAGCGACGTATCCGCTGGTCATCTCAAGTGCGACTCCGTCTGATCCGGAATACATTTTGAGCGGAGCAGGCACCTGCGGGTCTATCCCAATCACGCTCGCGCACGGAACGAATTGCACGCTTGGAATCAGTTTTGCCCCCACCGCAATTGGTGCGCATAACGCGTCACTGATGTTGACCGACAACGCCGCTACCAACCCGCAGCACGTGTCGCTCACCGGCGCCGGCATCGCGGGGCTGACACTCACCAGCAGCCACCTCACGTTCGGCAGCGTGACGTTCGGCCTCACGGGGGTAGCGGCGCTCGCTGTGATCAATTATCAGACGCAGCCGGTGACGCTCAGCGAGAGCTTCAGCGGCGCCAACCCCTCCGACTTCTCGATCACCGGAGGCACCTGCACTAACACCCTGGCAGCCAACACGGCATGCAGCCTGACCGTGACTTTCAAGCCGGGAGTTCTGGGGACTGAATCGGCGACGATGTCTATCACCGACACTCCCGATCCGCTGGGTCCCTACACGGTCGCGCTCAGCACCGGGCCGACGATTCCAGATTCGGAGCCTTACACCACGATGGCGTTTGGCAACGTGGTGCAGTCATCGACCCGGACTTTCAGCTTTTTGAACGTCACCAATTCGTCCCGGTTCCCGCTGACGCTGGGCGAGGCCATCTCCGGGCCGAACGCGGCTGACTTCGCCGTGACCCAAGTTCTCTCATGCGCGGGCAACACGGCCTGCGCTATTCCGGTGAGTTTCACGCCCAGCGGCGAGACGTTCCAGAGCGCGACGATGACCATCACCGTCGGCAACGATCCCACTAGCCCGCATGTGGTCGCACTCACAGGGACAGGAACGACGCCAATCCTGCTGAGCCCTGCTTCGACGCTCGCGTTCGGGACCGTAACGCGGCCCAACTGGAAGGCCATGACGATCACGGTGGTGAATCAAGGCGTCGCGACGCTGACCCTTCCGACCCCGATGCTCAGTGGCGCCAACACCGCCGACTTCTCGCTAACCACCGCCGCGGCCAAACCATGCGGCGCGACCCTGGCCGGCGGCGCTTACTGCTTGGTCGGCGTAACCTTCAAGCCCAGCGCAGCCGTCGCTGAGTCTGCTTCGATCGCGATCAGCGCCACTCCCGACGCTGCCAGCCCGCACAACATCAGCCTAACGGGCACAGGCATGTAGCCGTTCATCGAAACCGTAGGAAAGAGAGAAAAATCGAACCTAGTCGAGCCATTCGACGCTAGCGTGTTAATTTGCTAGTCAAAGAACTGCTAGTACAATATGATATGATTTCTATGCTCCGAGTTAAGAGGGGGTCTTGGACTATAGCGATCGTCCTGATCGCTGGACTGCTTGCGTGCATCCTGCCTATCTCGACGCGGGCGCTTTCTGCCGAAACGTCCGCGACGGCTCAAATCACCGACCCGATCGACGACAATGACGTGATCGCGGTGCCCGGGAATGTCCGGCCCGAAGCGACCGCCGCCAACGATCTCGGCCGGGTGACCGACGACTTTCCGCTGGACCATCTGCTGCTTCAATTGCGGCGCTCGCCGAAAAGAGAGCGGGAGCTGGATCGATTGCTGGGCGAGCTCGAAGACGCCAGTTCGCCGAACTACCACCATTGGCTGAGCGCGCAGGAGTTCGGCAATCGTTTCGGCGCGAGCCCACAAGACATCAACACGATTAGCGCGTGGCTCCGAGCACATCGGTTCCGCGTGAACTACGTTTATCCGAGCGCGATGCTGATCGATTTTTCAGGCACCGCCGGGTCAGTGCGCGAGGCTTTCCACACCGAGATTCATTCCCTGTCGGTGAACGGCAAAATCCATTTCGCCAATATGAGCGACCCAGCTATTCCGGCCGCGCTCGCGCCGGCGCTGGCGGGAGTGGTATCGCTCAACGACTTCCGGCCGCATCCGATGTATCGGCGGCGCGCGGATTACACGACCAGCAGCGGTTACCAGTTGATGGTGCCGGCCGACCTGGCGACCATCTACAACTTCAATCCGATCTTCGCGGCCGGCTACTCGGGGATCGGGCAGACGATCGTCACGGTCGAAGACACGAATCTTTACACCACTGCTGACTGGACGAAATTCCGCAGCGTGATGGGCCTCAGCACCGCATATCCGTCAGGTACTCTGACGCAGGTTCATCCGACGGGAACCGGGGGCACTTGCACGAACCCCAACGTTAACGCCGACGATGGCGAAGCGGCGATCGATGTCGAATGGGCCAGTGCGGCGGCGCCCAACGCTGCGATCGAGCTGGCGTCGTGCGCCGACACGAGCACAAACTTCGGCGGATTTATCGCGTTGCAAAACCTGCTCAGCGAGTCGAGCAAGCCGCCCGCGGTTGTGAGTATCAGCTATGGCGAGGCCGAGGCGTCGCTGGGTGCGACCTTCAACATGTACATCAGCGGGCTCTACCAGCAGGCGGTGGCCGAGGGCGTATCGGTATTCGTGTCGTCGGGCGACGAGGGCGCGGCCAGCGCCGACGCGAATACGGCCACGGCGACTCACGGCGTAGCGGTGAGCGGATTCACCTCGACGCCTTACAACGTGTCGGTGGGTGGCACCGATTTCGGCGACACTTACGCGGGCACGGCGGGCAGCTACTGGGGAACGACCAACGGCTCGACCTACGGATCGGCGCTGTCCTATGTTCCGGAAATTCCCTGGAATGACTCGTGCGCGAGTGAACTGTTCTCGACGTATGCCGGCTATGCCTCGCCTTTCGGAAGCGCGGGTTTCTGCAACAGCACGCTGGCCGAGTTGTATTACCTGGACACCTCGGCGGGAAGCGGCGGGCCGAGCGGATGCGCCACGGGGGCACCGTCTACCGCCAACGTCGTGAGCGGAAGCTGCGCCGGCTACCCCAAGCCGACGTGGCAATCGATTCTTGGAAATCCCGCCGATGGAGTGCGCGACATTCCCAACGTCTCGCTGTTCGCGGCCAACGGATTGTGGAACCACTACTACGTCGTCTGCTATTCGGACACGGCCAATGGCGGCGCGTCGTGCGCGGGAGCGCCGGATACGTGGGCGGGATTCGGTGGAACGTCGATCTCGTCGCCGATAATGGCGGGCATCCAGGCACTCATCAATCAGCGCACAGCGAGCCGGCAAGGAAACCCGAATCCAACTTACTATTCGATAGCCGCGGCGGAGTACGGCGCCGGCGGCGATGCGGCATGCAATTCGAGCCTCGGCAACGCCGTCAATTCGTCGTGCACCTTCTATGACGTGACGATCGGCGACATGGACGTCGATTGCACAGGCAGCAACAACTGCTATTTGCCGTCGGGCACGTACGGAGGCCTGTCAACGTCGGATTCGGTACTTCAGACGGCATTCGCGGCAGGAGTCGGCTGGGATTTCGCGACCGGCATCGGCACCGTCAATGCGAACAACCTGGTAGTCGCATTTGGGCCGCCTGTCGCCACCGCCACGCCCACGTCCTCTGCAACAGCGACACATACGGCCACGGCGACGGCGACGCGCACCGCAACTCCAACCGCGACGAGAACCGCCACTGCCACGGCGACAGCTACCAGCACCGCAACGTCCACGGCAACTTCGACAGCTACGGCGACTCCGACAGCTACGGCGACTCCGACGGCTACCGCCACGGCCACTCAGACTCCAACTGCGACCGGCACCTCGACCGCAACTGCCACTTCAACTCAGACGGCTACCTCGACGGCCACAGCAACGATTACGGCAACTCCGACGGCTACGGCGACGCAGACTGCGACCGCGACCTCGACAGCAACGGCGACCTCAACTCAAACGGCAACCTCGACAGGCACCGCGACCTCTACGAGTACTCAAACCGCGACTCCGGCTGCCACGGCGACAGCTACTGCGACGGCGACAGCTACTGGTACTAGCACCTCGACTCCCACCGCGACGACGACCGCAACAGCTAGCGCAACTTCGACGGCGACGGCCACATCAACTCAGACGGCGACCTCGACTCCTACAGCGACAGCAACGAGTACTCAGACCGCAACTCCCACCGCAACTGCGACAGCGACGTCGACTGCAACCGCCACTCAGACCGCAACCGTAACTCCGACGGCCACTTCGACCGCAACCGCAACCGCAACCTCAACCGGGACAGCAACGCCGACAGCTACCGGCACCGCAACGTCTTCTGCAACTGCCACGGCCACAGCGACTCAGACCGCGACCGCCACTGTGACTGCGACACCGACAGCCGCGGCGACTGCGACAGCGACCGCAACCGTAACCGCGACGCTTACGCCTACAGCGACCGGGACGGCGACCCCTAGCGCAACCCCGTCACCAACTTCGCCGGCGTTGGATGGAACGCCGACCAAAGGTCCGATCACAAACGCCAGCTCGTTTACCACTAACTATCCTGGCGGTATCAGCGCGGGAGACTGTTGCATCATCCAGTACTGCGGCAGCTATTCATTGTCGACCGCGTCCGGCTGCGCCGCCAGCGGTTCTGGCTGGAACGTGTACAACATGGGGGCGTGGAACAGCACATACGAAGCTCAGCTTCTCACCCATGTCTACTCCGGCAGCGGCGACACGGCCCCGACCTGCAACTTTACCACGGGCCGTTATGGCGCGTGGGACATGACCTGCTACAAAAATTCAAATGCATGCATCTTTGGAGCAGGGCCGACAGCTCAAGTCGGCTCGGCCAGCAAGGTCGTCTCCGGGCCGGGACTCACAAACGCCCTCACCGGTGACGCGCATCTGTTCTTTACCTGCGCGTACACCCAGCCGACCTTCAGCAACTATAACGACAACCTTGTCCAGGAAGTCACGCAGACTGAAACCTATGCCAGCGTAGCGGAAGCAGACTCGATCTTTGCCAGCTCAGGGGCCCAGCCCGCAGCGCAAGCGACCATCAGTTCCAGCCTCGCGAATATCGGCATCGAGGCCGACCTCCGCTCGTCAGCCGTCAACATGGCGACTGCGACGCCAACCGTCACAGCGACATCGACTGCAACCGCCACTCAGACCGCAACCGTAACTCCGACGGCCACTTCGACCGCAACCGCAACCGCAACCTCAACCGGGACAGCAACGCCGACAGCTACCGGCACCGCAACGTCTTCTGCAACTGCCACGGCCACAGCGACTCAGACCGCGACCGCCACTGTGACTGCGACACCGACAGCCGCGGCGACTGCGACAGCGACCGCAACCGTAACCGCGACGCTTACGCCTACAGCGACCGGGACGGCGACCCCTAGCGCAACCCCGTCACCAACTTCGCCGGCGTTGGATGGAACGCCGACCAAAGGTCCGATCACAAACGCCAGCTCGTTTACCACTAACTATCCTGGCGGTATCAGCGCGGGAGACTGTTGCATCATCCAGTACTGCGGCAGCTATTCATTGTCGACCGCGTCCGGCTGCGCCGCCAGCGGTTCTGGCTGGAACGTGTACAACATGGGGGCGTGGAACAGCACATACGAAGCTCAGCTTCTCACCCATGTCTACTCCGGCAGCGGCGACACGGCCCCGACCTGCAACTTTACCACGGGCCGTTATGGCGCGTGGGACATGACCTGCTACAAAAATTCAAATGCATGCATCTTTGGAGCAGGGCCGACAGCTCAAGTCGGCTCGGCCAGCAAGGTCGTCTCCGGGCCGGGACTCACAAACGCCCTCACCGGTGACGCGCATCTGTTCTTTACCTGCGCGTACACCCAGCCGACCTTCAGCAACTATAACGACAACCTTGTCCAGGAAGTCACGCAGACTGAAACCTATGCCAGCGTAGCGGAAGCAGACTCGATCTTTGCCAGCTCAGGGGCCCAGCCCGCAGCGCAAGCGACCATCAGTTCCAGCCTCGCGAATATCGGCATCGAGGCCGACCTCCGCTCGTCAGCCGTCAACATGGCGACTGCGACGCCGACCGCCACTGCTACGCCCTGAGGTGGTGGCTGGAGTCTTGGGGCAGAGCCATGTCTTAGCTCGTCCCACCGTCACGAACAGGCTTGTCAATTCACGTTGTGGCGCGTCGAATGATCGAAATTAATTGTCGCCGTCCGGCCGATTGCGCATACCAGTCCGACCCCGCCGCAACCCACGCCGCTCAGTACCGCCGCCACTTCAGGATCATTTTTAAAGCGCGCGTACAGCAGTCCGAGGACGAATACGGCAATGGCGCCGGGAAGTGTTATGCGGGCAACCGCGGCGGTCGATCCTGACACTCCGCGCAGGCGGCCGCCGACAATCACACTGACATTGGTACAGATCAGGCCGAGGACGGTTCGTCCGATCTCCAAAGCCGACAGGAAGTGATCGTCGTCGAACCAGTTCTGAGGGGTGACCAGGTGCTGCTGCAGATACGCGAATCGACGACGTCGGTTTCTATCACCGATTGGCGGTAACGAAGAAATAGCGGCTCAAGGCAAGCGTTAACAAATTCCGTTCCAAGATAAGGTTTCTTCTCCAGCCTTCACTCAGCTTCCGCGTTTTTAAGAGACAATCACAGAACTCGTTTGGCTCGAAGGAAGCGACGCTGCTCGCCTGCGCACTTTTGCCTGGTTTGGCTAGTTCCGGCACCAGGTTGGCACGAATCCCGCCAGTATGGTTACCGCTTACGCTCGACACCGGAAAGACTCGAACGTGCGAAAGGATATTGAACCGCCGGAGCGATTGATTCGCTCCGGCGGTTTTCGTCATCTGGATTGTAGAGCCTACTCCCCAGTGCCCGTCAGGCTCACATTGTGCGGGCTCGCCGCGTCGGGACTGACGCTAATCGCCACCGACGCTGACTCCGCAGTCGCCAGGCTCGGCTTGAAGGTCACACCGACCAGGCAATAGCCGCCGCCGGCCAACGTCGCGCCGCAGGGCTTGGCGGGAGCGGTGGTAAGTGAGAAATCAGCGGCGTTGGTACCGCCGATCACCGGAGTCGGCAGCGTGAGCGTCGCCGCGCCGAGATTCACCACCGTGATGGTCAGAGCCTTCGATTTGGTCGCCACCGTCCCGAACGCCAGCGTCGAGGCCGGGCTCAGTATGATCGGCGTCGTTCCCGTCCCGGTTAGCGTGACCACATGCGGGCTCGTCGGATCGTTGCTGACATTGATTGTCAACGTGGCGCTCTCGGCCGTCTCAGTGCTGGGCGTGAAGCTTACTGGAATAGCGCAGGCCGTGTTGGCGGCGCACGAGGTGACAGAGGTCACGGCGAAGTCCGCGGCATTGGGCCCCGTGATACCTTCGCTCAGCGTCAGCGGGAACGGCGATGAATTGGTCACCGTCAAATAGGTGAACGTCCTGGTCGACGACTGCCAGAGGTCGCCAAATGCCATCGTGGTGTACGGCTCGGTATCCGGAATCGTCGGCCCCGTGCTGAGCGCGACCGTGTAGGGACCCAGCGGATCGGGAGTGTCGGTGATAGACATCGTCGCCGATTCTGTCCCCAGCGCTCCCGGCTTGAAGGTCACGATCAGGCTGCATGCGCTGTCAGCGGCCAGCGTGCTCGTGCAGGTGCCACCAGTGACTGAAAAGTCGGCCGGGTTGGCGCCGCTGAAGGCTTCGCTGAGAGACACCGGCTGCGTCTGATAGTTGATTACGGCCAGCGCCGCTATCCCCGTGAGGCCGAACCTCACGCTGCCGTAAGTGAGATGGCTGCTCGTGAGTACCAGACCCGCGATCCCGGCGCCGGTGAGCGTTACTGACTGCGGGCTGGTCGTGGCGTTATCGGTGAGTGCCAGTGTCGCGTCGTGCGCGCCGATAGAGGTGGGCGCAAACGTCACTCCCAGCGTGCAATTCGTTCCGTGTGCGATCGTGATCGGTATCGGTCCGCACGTACCGGTGCCGCTCAGGGTATATTCCGGATCGGACAGCACCGCGCTTGAGATGAGCAGCGGATGCGTCGCTCCGACATTATAGACCGTTATATTCTTGGTCGGCGTCTGCCCAACGGCCACATTGGCGAATGCGAGCGACGCCGTAACTGCCATCGAGGTAGTCGGCGTTGCAGTGGGCGTGGCGCTTACGGTCGAAGTCGCGCTTGCGGTCGGGGTCGCGGTTTCGGTCGTGGTCGGGGTAGCCGTGACGGTTGCGGTCGCAGTTGTTGTTGCGGTGGCAGTCGCCGTCTGCGTCGCGGTAGCGGTATTCGTTGCGGTGGCAGTCGCCGTCGAGGTTGCCGTAGCTGTCGAGGTTGTGGTCGCTGTCGATGTGGCAGTCGGCGTGGCCGTGACTGTCGCGGTCGCCGTCGGAGTCGCCGTCAGCGTTGCAGTTGCGGTGGCCGTCGACGTGGCAGTGGCCGTCGCGGTCGAAGTGGCGGTTGCCGTCGATGTCGCGGTCGCAGTCGCGGTTTTTGTTGCCGTAGCCGTCGAGGTTGCGGTCGCCGTCGCGGTTGCGGTCGGCGTGGGCGTGACTGTCGCCGTCGCCGTCGGAGTCGCCGTCAGCGTTGCGGTGGCCGTGGCCGTCGACGTGGCTGTAGGTGTCGCGGTCGAAGTGGCGGTTGCGGTTGCGGTCGGTGTTGCGGTTGCAGTCGCGGTTTTCGTTGCCGTGGCTGTTGACGTAGCAGTCGAGGTTGCGGTCGGCGTGGCCGTGACTGTTGCCGTCGCAGTCGAGGTCGCCGTCAGCGTTGCAGTTGCGGTGGCTGTGGCCGTCGACGTGGCTGTGGCTGTTGCAGTCGAAGTGGCGGTTGCGGTCGCCGTTGCAGTGGCGGTTTTCGTTGCGGTGGCGGTTTTCGTGGCGGTGGCTGTGGCCGTTTTCGTGGCGGTTGCAGTCGCCGTTGCGGTAGCCGTTGCAGTCGCGGTAGCCGTTGCAGTCGCGGTTGCGGTGGCAGTCGCCGTCGGCGTCGGCGAAATCGCCGGCTTGTCGTATTCGAGCACGCGATTGTTCTGCGTATCAGCGACGTAGAGATTACCGGCGTTGTCTACCGCGACGCCGGCTGGATCGCAGAGGCTGTCCGAGTTGCCGGTCAACCCGTCGAAGTCGCACCCGTTGGAATCGAAACTGCCGCCCTGCCCGAAGACCAGATTCGCGGCGGCCTCGGTCGAAAGCGGCGGCTCGTATTCGAGCACGCGGCTGTCGCCGTCATCGGCCACGTAAACATTGCCGTTCGAGTCCACCGACACCGCGTTAGGAAAGCAAAGGCTGGTCGTCCCCAGCCCAACGCTGTCGCATCCATTTGAAACAAAGTTGGACTGCCCCAGCACGAGGTTGGCCGTGGCGCTGGTAAGCGGGCTGTTATATTCGAGCACACGGCTGTTTTGTGTGTCGGCGACGTAGAGATGGCCGCTGCCGTCCACGGCAACCCCGGCGGCTTCGCACAGGTCGATAGAAGTGGGATTGCCTCCGCCGGTGTCGTAATTGCACAGACCGGCAGTGAAGCTGCTTTGCCCGAACACCCGATCGGCAATCGTGTCGGTCGTGAGCGGGGTGTTGTATTCGAGCACACGGTTGTTGCCTTGATCAGCGACATAGAGATTGCCGCTGCCATCCAGCGCCACCCCCTGGGGCGTGCTTAAGCCGCTCGCACCCAGCCCGCTATTGTTGGAGGTAAAGCTGCCACCCTGCCCGAACACCACGCTGGCGCCTCCCCCGACGCAAGGAAATGAGGAGCATCCGGAAAAGGGAGTGTGAAATTCGAGCACGCGGTTGTTGCCCTCGTCCGCTACGTACAGGTTGCCGAGAGTGTCCACCGCAATCCCGAACGGAGTGCACAGGCTGCTCGCGCTTGGGTTCAGATTGCCGAGGTTGCAAGCTCCCGACAAAAAGCCCGGCTGGCCAATCACCAGGTCAGCAGCTCCGCCGTTGACGAAGGTCGTTACGTTCTTGTACCCCAGCACGCGGTTGTTGCTGCCGTCGGACACATACAGCCGGTTTGGCACCGTGCTCGTGTCAATCGCCACCGACTGAGGACTGTCCATGCCGCGCCCGTCGATCAAGTTCGGCCCGTTGTGCGAAAAATCCTGCTGACCCAGTACGAGGTCGGCGGTCGTATTAGTGAGCGGGGTATTGTATTCGAGCGCGCGGTTGTTGGCCGAATCGGCGACATAGAGGTTGCCCGACGCATCCGCCGCGACACCGGCATTCGAATTAAGACACAAGTCGTTGGCGCTGGCGGTCGTCAAAATACCGGTGTCGTAGTTGCATGTCGTCGAGGTGAAGCTCCCACCCTGGCCAAAGACATGGTTGGCGGTGCTGCTGGTCAGCGGGCTGCTGTACTCGAGCACCCGGTTGTCGGAGTCCGCGATATAGAGGTCTCCGCTGCCGTCCAACGCAACCGCAAGGGGCGCGTTAAGGCTGTTCGCGCTCGTTCCGCCATTGTCAGCGGTAGTCGTAGTGAAGCTCCCGTTCTGTCCGAAAACGTGATTCGCCGTAGTATTGGTCAGCGGAGTGTTGTACTCGAGCACTCGATTGTTGCCGCCATCGGCGACGTAGAGGTCGCCGTCAGGCGCCACTGCGACCGCGGTTGGATCGCACAGGTCGATGTCGCTGGCGAGAGACGTGCTACCGGTGTCGGAATTGCAGTCGTTCGAGGTGAAGCTGCCGTCCTGTCCGAAGACGTTGTTAGCGGTTGTGTTGCTGAGCGGGTTGGTAAACTCGAGCACGCGGCTGTCGCTTTCATCCGCGACGTAAAGATCGCCGCTGGAATCCACCGCGACTCCGACCGGAAAGCACAGGCTGCTCGCACTCAGGCCACTACTGTCGCAGCCGTTCGCGTTGAAGTTGTCGCCCTGCCCGAACACCAGATGAGCGGACGAGCCAACGCAGGGGAAAGAACCGCAGCCGGCGAACGGGGCGTTGTATTCGAGCACGCGGCTGTTGCCGGTATCCGCCACGTATAGGTTGCCGGCGGAATCCACGGTGACGCCGACCGGATCGCACAGACTGTTCGCGCTGGGACTGACACAACCGAAGTCGAGCTCGGAGATGCCCGAGTTCAGGTCGGGCTGGCCGATCACCAGGTCGGCCGCACCGCCGCTGACGAAGGTCGCGACGTCCTTGTAGCCCAATATTCGGCTGTTGCCGCCGTCGGAGACGTACAACCGATTCGGCGTCACGCTCGAGTCAATCGCGATGGCCCGAGGGCTCCACATGCCGGTGGCGTCTGTGAGATTTAGGGCGTTGTGGACGAAGTCGAGCTGCCCCAGTACGCGGTCGGCGACTGTATCGCCCTGCATCGCCATCGAGGGAACCACCAGGGCAGCGCCGATGATTAGCGTGCTAATCAGCAGTGCTGGCCTGATGAATCCTCTGCGAGCGCCCGCGATCCAGGCAGCCGCCGCAACCCAACTTCGGGTCAGAAACCTTGCCGGATTTATCATGCTTCCACTCTCCATTCTCCTACAAGCTGTACCATGTCGCGACATTTTGTAACACGCCAAGTCAAGCCAAGCAATTATGCATTTGGGTCATTCGAGCGGATGTACTGTCAGGCGGTTAAATTGCGCGACTAGGGAGTTACGCCGCGAAAACGTACGCAGCGCGGCGAAATTCAGTCGTTTGGCCGCCCGAGAACGCCCGGTATTGGCGGAAATCGATAGAAACACTCGATTTTTGGACTTTTTTACGCCGACCAAGAAACCGAGTAGCCTGTGGCTCCTCAGAACCTCATCCGCGAAAGATCCGGCGCATGGAGCAGTTGCCTCTCCGCGAAAGACTTCGCCCGATCCAGCAAAGAGTGCTGGCCAGGCCGTCCACCGGACTCAAGGCGGACAAGGTTTTCTTCGACGAGCTAAGCGAATGCGTCAAGGGGTTGCGACGAACCGTTACGCTCAGGCGGTAGTCACTGGCGAGCGGGCGCGCGCGATCGATATGTTCGAGACGCGATCGGCGCTAACGACGTTGGCCAGCAGCGTGATGAGATAGCATGAATCGACATAGCAGCGCGTGGCCCGTTTGTGCGACGAAAGCACTCTGAATGGCCCCCGCTCGGCTCACCAAACGAAGAAGTTTCTGGTGCGAATATGATCCACCCTCACCATGTCCATCTATTCTCGCGAGATCTAAATGCGGCGATCGACTGGTACGGACGTGCCTTGGGCGCGGAAGTATATTTTGACTTTGGCGGTGCCCGCAAACGTCTTCATGATACAACGGAACCTTCGTTGTAACCGCGATTCCCAGCGGCAAAAGTTCCATTAGGCGGACCGTCGCAGGCACTGTATCGAGGGAAGCGAGCAGCTCCGAGGCGACCCGTCGCCGCGGCACCTAATCACCACTGGCAAGCGCGCGACGTTGTGCAGTAGCACGCTTGCTGTCTCCTCGTATAGACGCTACCATCTTTACGTCTACGCAGAGGTCCAACAGTGCCACTTAACATCCGCAATGAAGCGGTCAGTCAGCTCGCTGAGAAGCTGGCCGTGCGCAAGCACCTGAATAAGACCGAGGCCGTGAAGCTGGCCTTGGAGAATGAACTGCGGCGCATGGAGCAGGCGTTGCCTCTCCGCGAAAGAGTTCGCCCAATCCAGCAAAGAGTGCTGGCCAGGCCAGCCACCGGGCTCGAGGCGGACAAGGCATTCTTCGACGAGCTAAGCGGGAACACCTGATGTTCGTCGATGCCTCTGCCATCGTGGCTATTCTCACCCGTGAGCAGGACGCCGACGCAATGGCCGATCTGTTGGACGGGGCACGTGCACCCATTACGTCACCGATCGCTCTCTTCGAGGCGGTGCTGGGTATCTGCCGCAAGCGGCACGCCAGCGTCGAGGAGGCCGAAGAGGATGTTCGCGAATTTCTCCAAGCAGCTCGGGTCGAACTCGTTCCGATCACAGCTAAGGAAGCAGGGACGGCGCTCTCCGCGTTCTCGCGCTAATGGCAAAGGACGCGGTCATCCCGCGCAGCTCAATCTAGGCGATTGTTTTGCGTACGCCGTGGCCAAGAATCACGGCAGGGCGCTCTTGTTCAAAGGCGACGATTTCGAAAGGACCGATATCCGGTCCGCGAATCACTCCCGTTGAGTCGGGATATCTCGGACCCCGAGGCGATGAAGCCCCGCTTTGGACCAGCCTCGATTCACCGTGCGGCAAGTTCCGTGGCACGTCAAAATGAAAAGAACTGGGCAGGCTGAACTCTGGTTGAGCGCCCGAACCAATTAAAGCTATTCCCTGTACGCCGCATTCTCATCCTTTCTTTGAGCTACTGATTCGGACGGTGCGGCGCGAGTACCTCGATCGGACTTTGTTTTGGAACCAAAGCGATCTGGAGAGGAAGCTCGAGACTTACAAGGCCTATTACAACCAACACCGGTGTCACACGGGGTTGGCCGGAGCCACGCCGGCTCAACGCAACAGCGCAGATCCTCCTCCAATCGCAAACCTTCAGTCATATCGCTGGCGGCAACACTGCGACGCCCTATTTCAGCTCCCAATTGCCGCACGAATTGGAATTCGCCACAGACAGGCCGGACCTCGCTAGATGCAAAAGACCTCACGATGCGAGTTCATTGGCAGCCATCCGATAACTTTGCGGAGCACAACTGCCCTCACAGAAAACAATTTAAGTGTAGAAATCCCTTTCGCATGGTCATTCGGCAGCACCGATGCTGCACGTTCCGATTGTGCGGGCGGTGCCGCATTCGTCGGTCGGCAGACAGCTCGTGCTCTTACCGCCGGGTTTGTCGGTCGGCTTCGCCGGATTTCCGCTGGAGATTAGCGGGCTGCCTGCGAGCGGCGTTTGAACTTCGAGCGCGCTCGACGCGCAGGCAGTGAGCGCACTCAAGGAAGGGTCGGTTCCTGGAGCGATGTCAGAGCCGACGAGTTTAATGTTGCAGGCCGAGGTGTCCTTGATCAGATTGAACCCCTTTGACTTGAGACCCTTGCCCGGTGCATAGCAGTCAGGCCCTGAAGGGCTGCTGCCAGCGACGGTGTTGTTGGCAATCACGGTGTTCGAGATCGTTACCTTGCCCGGGTAATCAACATAGATTCCGCCTCCGACAGTCGGCGATTGGCCTTCGCCGGAGCCGCCGATGCAATGGTTGTCGGTGATCGTATCATTGTTGAGCACCAAGGTGCTCGTCGAAAGATGGATCCCGCATCCGGTCGCATTCCCGGTGTCGCCGGTGGTGGAATTGCCGCTGATAGTGGTGTTGGTGATGAATGCGTCCGACTTCGCATTGAGGAGCAGCAGACCCATGTTGGTATTATTCGTGATGCTGGATGAATCGATGATGAGCGTCTTTCCGGCGAAGACAATCGCGCCTTCCGGGGCGAAGTTAGAGGGGTGTGTACCGCCCGTTATTTCACAATTCTCGATCGTCAAGGTTCCGACGCCTTTGCTGCTTTTCGGAGAAGCATACTGCATGAATTCCACGTTGCTGCCTTGAATGCCGTCGCCGTTCTGGATGGTCATCGTGTGCAGCTCGCCATTCGAATTGTTTTGAAACGTAAAGGTGGGAGTGCCGGAAACGTTGGTGCCATCCACGATAGTCATTCCTGCGCCGCCGCCGACGAAGCTGACGGTGATGTTGGAGACGGTGACCTCTTCATCGTAAGGACTGACACTGGCGGCGATCGTGATAACGGCGTTGCCGCCGGCCGGCACCATGTCCACTGCACCCTGGATCGTGGTTTGACATCCGCCCGAGCCGGCGTGATTGACGCATAGCTCCAGCGGTGGGGTCGGCTTCTTGGCGGACGCGGTCCCGATTGCGAAAAACATCAGGCTGGCGAGCATAGAAGCGAAGGTTAGACTCCAGGATTGGTTGTGCTTCCATCGGTTGGTGCGTCTCATTGAACCTCCATTTCCGGAATTTCCATTTTGACTTTGCAACCGCGAGAGTTTTAGCCGGATAGCCGCTCCAGCGTCAACTAAGCGCCTGTGTGTGGCGAATTGCTGATTCTGGGGAAATCAGCAATTCGCCACAGACAGGTGCGAAAAAGGCTTACTTGGAAAGGATGTTATTGCCTTATCCCAAGGATCTGCTCTATAAGAGTTGATTGGGAGGCCTAAATTCCAATTGAACCCCATATCTGAAGCAAAGTCACAGCCAGCAAACAAATTTTATTCATACCGTATCTTGGCTGCGCTCCTTTTCTGTGTGGCTTCTGCATTCGTCGCCCTTCCGGCGGCGGCCGCCTCATCGGCTCTCTGGGTTGCCGACGGAGCCGATCAGATTGACGAATACCTCCCTAGTCAGCTCCACAGCAGCCATACGGCGAAACCGGTCACCATCCCTCTCGGCACCAAACCTTATGGAGTATGCTTCGACCCGTCGCACAACTTGTGGGTCACCACCATCGATCAGCAGCTCCTGGAATTTAGCTCCAAGTCCCTCAAGAAACTCCCGCACGTGCCGAGCCCGGTCGCAACCATCAGTAGCTCTTCGTTTAAGGAGGTCAATGGCTGTACGTTCGATCAGCAGGGAGATCTCTGGCTCGCGGACGCTGCCAACGACAGCCTAGATGAAGTCTCGGCGACTCAATTGAAAGCTGGCACCGCGAGTATCACTCCTCCCGTCATCATCACGGACTCGGTCGACAAATCGACGCTGGAAGTGTCCTTCGTTACCTTCGACAAACAGGGCAATCTGTGGACAGACGCGCGCGGATCCACCCAGCTCGCGATGTACTCCGCTGCGCAACTCTCTTCAGGCGGCGACAAACCGGCGTCTGTTATCCTCGGCGGCGGCGGCAGTCTGGTCGCCGACTCGGGGCAAATTGGATTCGACCCCAACGGCAATCTCTGGGTCAGCGAGTATGACGACAATGCCGTAACCATGTTTCCGAAGAGCAGCCTCGGCGCCTCGAATAACGATTCGCCCTCGGTAGTTCTTATCAATCCGGACTATTTTGAGGGACAGTGGGGCCTTGCGTTCCACGGCGCCAACTTGTGGGCGCTGAACACCTTCGATGGCGAAGCGCAGGAGTTCAAGCCGAACCAGCTTGCGAGCGGCGGAGACCAAGCGCCGAAGGTCATCCTGACCGGCGCCGGCGCCGAGGACTCGTGGCAGATCACCTTCGGCCCCGCCTTCGGGCACTAGACCAGCTCGTCCACGCAGCGATCCTGACGTAGGTTTCTCAAAACAAACGCTGCTTACCGCGCAGGGAGATCTCAATCCTGCCATCGGATAGCTGTGTGTGTCGAATTGCTGATTTCTGTGGAAAATCAGTAATTCGCCACACACAGGTGGCTCGGCTACGCTTATGCCGTGTCCGGCGATCGCGCCAAGGCGATGGCGACAATCAAAAGGCTCGAAGAGGAATCGTCGCGGCGTTACGTTTCTCCATTCAGTACCGCAATTTACCTGGCCCTCGGCGACAAAGACCGGGCGCTGGAGGGATTGGAGAAGACCTACGAAGTTCATTCGCAGTGGGTATTCCTGCTCAAGGTCGATACGACGTTCGATCCGCTGCGAAAAGAGCCGCGCTTTGTTGCGCTGCTGAAAAAGGTCGGCCTCGACAAATGACGGATACGCCCACCAACAATTCGACCCGCAAGCTCGCGGCGATCATGTTCAGCGATATCGCGGGCTACGCCTGTCTGTGGCGAATTGCTGATTCTGGAGAAATTAGTAATTCTTCACACACAGGAACAGGCGGCATGGCCACACCAAAATCAGCCGATCAATGTTCCGCAATCGGAGCCGCGCGCGCAACCGACGGTTCAGCACCAAGAGCTGCTAACGCAGCAACAAGTTCTCCGCCTCAAGGCTCGCACGTGACTTGAACCGCGCGCGTAACATGAGCATCAGTCGAGTCAGAAACGTCACCATCGCCGCCCTACTACCACAATTGCAGCCACCCGTGACGCAGGATCAGATTCTGACTAGGCACAAGGTAGTTTAGACTTGGCGGACTGAGCCAGCCTCTGATTTCATGGCAGCTTCGGGGGGCCTATGAGCGGAGTAACGATTGGGGCCGCTAAGCCCAAAAATTGTGCGACTTGGCCGTTGCCAGCTGGTAGGTTGCCTTCAGCAGCCCAGACATTGCCGGAGCCGTCAATCGCAATTCGGAACGGATTCGCGATCAAGACCGATGGATCCGAGTCTGTCACGCCCCCCTCGAAACCGTACGGTCCCGGGGAGAGCACTGCGCCGCTGGGTGAAAACTCCGAGATGCCGCCGATGAGGTTCGCGGTCCAGATGTTACCAGCGCCATCACCGGCGAGATCCAGAGTCGACGTTTCCAAGCCGAGAAATCCGGTTCCTGGCGAGAGCGGCATCCCGTTATCCAAAGGGTTAAGCTCAGTAAGACTCCCATTGTTTCCCACCCATACGTTGCCGGAAGAATCGAAAGCGATAGGAGTGGGATCGGAAACTCCACCGCCAATATACCCTCCACAAGGGTTGGTGAAATCCGGTGGAACAGTAGGGCCTGGCGATAACGGCGAGCCAGTGACGCCCAGTTCAGCTACGTCGCCGTCGACAGCCAAATTATCGCCAGGAGTGCAGGAATTGGTTATCCATGCGTCACCGAAGGGGTCGATCGCGATCCTCTTAGGAAACATCACGCCGCCTCCGAAATAGCCACCCTGCGGCGATACCAGGTTTGCTGCCGAGCTGAGCTCTATTATCGCGCCGTTTCCACTATTGACCGCCGCCGTGGTGCTAGGGCTGGCTACCCAAACGTTGGAAGACCCGTCGATCGCGATTCCACCCGGTTTGTTTGGAGATGTGTTTGGCACCACGTTCGAACCGCCGGCTCGAAGGACAGTGTCGGTATTGCTTAGCTCGACGACGGCGCCATTCAGCATGCCTCCGCCGCAGGCCGCGCCGCAGTTCACAATCCAAATATTGTTGGACGAGTCCATCGCCATCGAGAATGGCGCGTCGAGACCGGTCGTGAAACCCAAGGTGGGCGAGAGTACACTCCCGGTAGGGCTGAACTCGGACAGGCTGTCGGGGAATTGGTTTGCGATCCACGCATTTCCGATGCTATCAATCGCGACCGCCGTCGAGCTGCTGAGCCCTGCTCCCGAAAATCCCAACACGATAGACCAGTCAGTCGGCGGACTACCGAGCGTCGGCTGAAACGGCGGGTTTGCGGGAATAATAGCCTCCAGGTCCGCCAAGGCTGCGCCCGGCTGCAAGCCGAGTCCGAGTGCCGCGCCTGTCGTGTCGGTCGGTTCCGGAGGTGAACCCTGTCCGAGTGTGCAAGTGTTGTTGCCAGTATTGGTGTTCCAACTCGCCCCGGTAGTCGCCGAGCAAAACAAGTGCTGACAAGCGATCGACGTCGGACCTGCGGATTGCACGCATTCAGCGAGAATATCGGCCAACGTGTTGAGTACCCGCGTCGGCACTGTAACCCCGGTCGCAGCAATCAGCGGTCCGCGCGCTAAACCGGTGTCCGGATCCACGAGGTTCGTGGTTATGGTACTTGCCGCATTCGTCGAGCCCCGGAGATTTCTCGTTGGCGCACCAATATCTCCGGCGTTGCTCATAAACTGCCGCATCGCAGAAGTCGCCGCGATCGTGGTCATCTCGTTGACGATCGCGACACTAACGACTGGCGGCAGGCTGTCGCAGCTCCCGAGCACCGATATCATCTTGATTGCTGAGTTCGGTCCGCCGCCCGCATCGCCCCCGCTCGCAACGACATAAACCGGCGCATCGGAGTCGCAGAGTGGAACTTCCAGTGTCCATTTTCCCGTACTGTCCGTGATAGCAGAGCTCAAGACAGGCCCCGCGACGCGATAGCTAGCCTCTCCCGAGCTAACGAGTTGCACGCTCGCTCCAGCAACAGAATGCGCTCCGCCCATCACTACTCCACTAATCGTGACTGCCGCGGTAGCAGTCGGGGTGGCCGACGGAGTAGCGGTGGGAGTTGACGATACCGTAGCAGTCGCCGTTGGTGTCATCGTGGGAGTGGGGGGAACTCCGAATGCGATCCCCTTGAGTTTTATCTTCTGCGGACTCTTTTCGGCATCGTCAGTGATCGTAAGCGTTCCCGACTCCTTCGTAACCTTGTTCTTGGCCGCTGTGGGGTTGAACGTCACCGAAACTGTGCATGTTGCCGGCTTGGCCGCGAGCATCGGACCGCAGGTGCTCGCGCTTACCGCAAAGGGTTCGGACGAAGTGATCGAAGTGATGCTCAGCGCTACGCTGTTCGGATTTGACAACGTCACGGCCTTGGGCGGCGATATCGTATCCACCTGCACTTTGCCGAACGACAATTTATGTGGGCTGATGCCGATCCCCAGCTTTGCCGTTGACCCACACCAAGCCATCGAGCTCAGTGTAGATCCAAGGAGCATCAAGGCCCCTATGACGCTGCTCCGCGCTTTTGTCGTGAGTTGCTTAACAGTTTCTCCGACGTGCTACGACGAGCAACTAACTGGCACGCCCAACGATACTAAGGCCACAAAGGATTCCGGTAATCAAGCGTATGAGGCGACCGGAAAGGTTTTCATCACGAACACGACATAGAGCCTCGAGATCTGTCGGTCACCAACGATTTTTTTAACTGGATCGAGATTGGACTCGCTCATCGTGCAACAGACCAACGTCGATGGGCCGATTGACCCTGAACGTGCTGCTTTCGTTTGCACAGTTCGAACGCGAAGTAACCAGCAAACGCATCCGCGACAAGATAGCCGCCTCCAAGCAAAAGGAGATATGGATGGGTGGCGGAGTCCCGCTCGGTTATGACCTCAGCGATCATCGTCTGGTCGTAAACACAGAGGAGGCAGAGACGGTCCGACTGATATCTTAGCTGTATCTTGAGCTAAAGACCCTCCGTCGGGTCAGCCAAGAATTGGACCGCAAGTCAATCATGGAGCAACCCTCCAAATGACCCGAATGGTTTCTATGCAACTGCGACGGCGTGGCGTCGAAACACGTCGAGTGGGACGCGCAGCAGCAACTCCTTCCGGATTAGAGCATTTTCGGCACGCTGGTCGGCACGATCATCGACTCCCACACCGTTTTCTCGTGGCACCGAATTTCATCGCTACACACAAATCGTGGTGAATCGGAATTTTGCGCGGCCGTGGGCGGTCTCCGCTCCGACGACCGCGCGTGATTCGCACCCCACGCGCCGATTTCGTCGTTTCTCCATGATGTAGGGAAACATGGCAAACTGAGTGGTGGGGCAGAATGGATTTGAACTGTCGACCCCCACTTCGCCTTTTCATCGCATAATTGTCCACAGGTTTGGCGACGAATTTGCGTGAAGATTAAAGCAGCACTGCTGCAGAGAGCACCCTCGCCCGGCATTCGCCCTGAATGTTTCTCTTTAATCCTGGCAGTCGGATCCGAGGAGCGCTTCGAAATCGCGTTCAGTCCGATTCCTTTGATCTGCTAGGACTGGATTCCGAGGCGAATAGCTGGCGAGGACCGTCAGCTTCGTGAACGCTGACGTTTGAGGAATTCGACCTCTTCTTTTGTTGATTGTCGGCCGAGCGCCTCGTTTCGGCCCGGAAACCTTCCGAATCGCCGAATCATCTTTAGGTGCAGTTCGGCGGACATCCGGACCGCGGTACCTTCCGCGGGTTCGCCAAATTCATCCGCTAGAACGAGGGCGAGGCGTACCGATTCCATTTGATCGTGCAGATCTTCGCTGTGTTCGAAAGGCAAATAGAGGAACATCCGCATGATCGGCAGCAAGTCGCGATCGAATCCGGCTGCAATTGCGTGGCGGCTGACCTCGCGTGCTTTAGCGTCGGTCGCGAAGGCTCGCGCGGTGTCGCGGAACATGTTGCGTGGAAATTGATCCAGCAATAATACCAGCGCGAGACAACTTCTGGGGGCTTTCTTCCAGCTGTCCAGGCGGCCCAACGCAGCATCCCTGTAGCTGTTGAGGAAAAGAGACTTACAAAGCCTGTCGAACTCGGGATCGGGCACGAACCATCGTGACCAAAGATGGACGGCATCCTCGGCGGCGTGAGCTGGCGTCATCCAGAAATTGAGGATGCGCTCCGCTTCTGAAGCCACGCGTCTGCTGTCCGGCGCGTTTTTGGAAGATACGCTCCGTCTGGACTTTGATCCTGGTTTTCTCACGTCTCGGGCGATCTTCTGCTTGCGCCGCTACCTCGCCCTAGGCGTTTAGTTCCTGAAGGAGCGCCTTGGCATCTCTCAAGTCCGCGGTGTCGAAACCTTCAGTGAACGATCCGTAGACTTTGGCGAGCAGCGGGCGCGCCTCTTCGCGGCGATTCAAGTCACGCAGCAGCCGTGCAAGGCTGGTGCTCGCGCGCAACTCCCACGATTTGGCTCGTTGCTTGCGCGAGATATCGAGCGCCGAGTGAAAGGACTGCTCGGCCGTTGCCGCATTCGCCGCGTCGTGGCCCAACAGCAGTTCACCCTTCAGGCGATACAACTCCGCTTGATAGTACTGTTGGCCGGTCCTATCGGTGAAAAGGAAAGCCTCCTTTAGCGCGGCGAGTCCCTCTTCGAACCGCCCGGCGCGGCCCAACGCCGTCGCGACAAATGTAAGACACCGATCGGTTATGTATTCCGAGCCGCCGGTCTTCAGCTGCGACATGTGAGCTCTCATCCGTGCAATGCCCCCCTCGAGGTCGCCGTCGAGCGCATCGGCCCATCCAAGATAGATTTCGCTAAGAGCCCGGCCGCCGAAGAAACCTGACTCAGTGGCGATTGCGAGTCTGGCCCCCGCTCTGGCGCGCATTTGCTGGGTTTCGCGCCGAAGCTCGCAAATGTACGAGGCGAATCCGTGTAAGTCACCGAGCAAGCCCTTTGAACTATGATGAGGGATCGCTGCCGCGGTATTCATTCGCTCCAGCGCGCGATCGGGGTTACCGAGAAACCACAGGTTCCAACCGGAAATGATGCGGTTGTTTTCCGCTGTGTACAGCCGCTCGACCATTGTCCGCGCCTGGGAATTCCGTGCGGCATGCTCGCGCGCGGGACCCGTTGCCGGCCTGGTTATCGATTCGAGAATGGTCCACGTTCGATCGAAAGCATCGGCGGCCGCGTCGAAATCGCCCGAGACCATTTTGGTGTAAGCCAGCCAATTGCCGGCTTCAGCGAGAAGTCCGTCGGCGCCGCGTTCCTCGGCGCGCGCCATCAACTCGGAAGCGATCGCTCCTGCTCTGCGAACATCGGGACGCAGCTGCTGGACGAAGAAAAGGGAGAAAAGTGCCCACCAGCTTTTTTCCCAATTGACACCGGGACGTTGACAAAGGGCGATTGCGCGCTCGATCGAGCGTTCGACTTCGAGCGAAGCCAGGCCCTTCGCATCGCCGAGGGCGCTAGTACCGTAGTTGCGAAGATCCAACTCCAGCTCGGCGCGCGAGTCGTCGTCGGGAAGCTTCTGCAGCAGATCAAGTCCGGTTTCGAAAAGCGCGATTGCCTCGGCCACCGAGCCGCGCTCGGCGCTCTGCTGGATCGCCAGCAGGCAATACCCAACTGCTTTCCCGGGATTGCCGCTGTGGGCGTAATGATGCGTCAGTGCTGCGAGGTGATCGCCCAGGTTATCGCGATAAACCGATTCCAGGCCGGAGCCGATCCGTTCGTGCAAGAGCCGCCGGCGTTCGTTGAGAACCGAGTTATACGCTACGTCGTGGGTAAGAGCATGCTTGAACGTATACTCAAGGTCTCCTACCGCCGGCTGCTCGTAGATGAACTCACCCAGCTGAAGCTCGAATAGCATCGACTCCAGGTCAGATGCTCCCGGGTCCGCTTCTTCGCGCGACAGGGTCAGGGCCATCGTTGTCGCTTCGGGGTTAGTGCTGGCAATCGCCGAGTTGGTTGGCGGCTGCCATACCTGACGAACGAGGCCGAGCTTGAACTCCATTCCCATGACGGCGAGCGTTTGCAGCAAATCTTTCTGGTCCGGCGGCAAGCGGTCGATGCGCGCGGCCAGGATTGCCTGAACCGAGGGTGGGATCTTCAGCTCGCGCAACGGTTTGGTGAGCTTCGTAGTGCCGTTGCGCACCAGTGCTCCTTCGTCCAGGAGAACCTGTACAGTCTCTTCCATGAAGAAGGGGTTGCCTTCGGTCTTCTCTATGATGATCCGCTTGAGCGGTGCTAAATCCGGCTCGCTCCCAAGCAGAGCGGTCAGCATCTCATCCGCGCTTTCCTTACCAAGCGGGTCGAGCCGCAACTGCGTATAGTAGGTTTTGTTCCCCCAATCGTGGCGGTACTCCGGCCGATAGTTGACCAGGAGCAGGATGCGCGCGGTGCCGATAGAGTCGGCGAGCAAGTTCAGAAACGCCTGCGACTCACTATCGATCCAGTGCAGGTCTTCGAATACGACGATAAGCGGCTGGTTCAGGCTTTCGCGCAGAAGTATCCGCTTGACCGCGTCGAGCGCGCGATGCTTTCGAGTTTGCGCCTTGATTTCCGCTATCTGATTGTCTTCATCGCTGATACCGAGCAGGCCGTAGAGGTACTGAAGCGTATCTTCCAGCGAACGATCGAGCGTCAGTACCCTGCCGTTGATCTTCTCGCGCCGCTTGCGCGCATCGTCGTCGGACGAAATCTCGAAGTACGAGTACAGCAGGTCGATCAGCGGAAGGAATGCTGAAGCCTGTCCGTGTGAGACCGAGAATGCTTCGAGCACCATCCAGCCCGATCGCGATACAGCCTTGAACTCGAACAGCAGGCGTGACTTGCCGACCCCCGCCTCAGCCATCGCCGCGACGATCTGGCCGCGCCCCGCTTGCGCCTGCTCGGCGGCTCGTTTCATCGCTTGAATTTCATTCTGTCGCCCGACGAACTTGGTGTAGCCGCGTCCCGCCGATCGCTGCAGACGAGTGCGCAGAGGTCCCAGCCCTGTTACCTCGTACACCTCGACCGGTTCGGTGACCCCTTTGATGCGTGCACTTCCCAGGTCATTGATGGTGAAGTAGCCCTCTACCAATCGCCGCACGGCGCGGCTTATCGCGATCGATCCTGGTGGCGCCAGCGCCTGCAATCGCGAGGCCAGGCTTATCGAGTGACCGATCGGTGTATACTCAGTGTCTCTCTCACCGGTCTTTATCGTTCGCACCACTGCTTCACCCACATTGACCCCAATTCGGATCAAGACGGGTGGCTCTCCATGCTCACGCAGCCGATTTGAGTAACTCCTGAGGTCCTGCTGCATGCGCAAAGCGGCATAGAGCGCGTGCTGTGGATGATCCTCGAGCGCAATTGGCGCGCCGAAAACCGCGAAGATTCCGTCGCCTGTCGATTGGGCGACGTACCCTCCGTAACGGCGGACTGCCTCGATCATCAGCTGAAGGGCTGGATCAACGATCGCGCGCGCCTCTTCAGGATCGAGGTTCTCGATCATTTCCATCGATCCCTTGATGTCGGCGAAGAGCGCGGTGACAGTCTTCCGCTCGCCTTCACTGGCGGAGGAATCATGCTGCTCCGGCACGGGCGCAGACTCGCTCGCAGCCGGCTTCGCCGCACGCGCGTTCGCATCGAGTGAGGCGCCGCAATCGCGGCAGAACTTGGCGGGAGGCGAATACTCCGCGCCGCACTTCGGACATTTGGCGGGAAAAGGATTCCCACACTCAGCGCAGAATCTGGTGCCGGGCGGATTTTCGGAGCCGCACTTTGAGCATCGCATCTGCTGATTCCGGGCCCTCTTACGGCTTGACGACCTCACCGCGATGATCCTTGTACATCCGGTCGCGCCAGGCGAATACCTCGGCGAACGTTGGATCTTCGCCGAGCTGGTCAAGGTAGACGAACCGCAGTTCCGGCGTAAAGACGAAAAGCTCTTGTGGCGCCGCCTTGAAAAGCATCAACATCGCCGCGGTGGTTAGGTCGGCGCGAGTGAATGTATCGCCCACCAGATATTCTCGTCCGCTCAGCGTGTCCTTAAGACTGGTCAGAACCCTCGTAACCGTGAGCCTGCTCTGCTCTTCCTCGAACGGTGAATATCCATACTTTTCCGCGAAATACCTTCCACTCTTTTGTGCTTCGGGATCGTCGATGCGGAGCAGGCGCCCCGTGAGCAATGTGCGACCATGAGGCCCCAGCGCATTAAGCGCGATCTCCTCCCATAGCGTCACCATCGCGCGCTCTTTCGCCGACTTGGGAAACAGCGCCGGCTCCGGTCTCGTTGCCTCGAGCCAGTCCAAAATCGCGCTCGAATCCGGAATCACCTTATCGCCGGTGATCAACACCGGCACCATCGCCTGGCCGGTCAACTTCTTCACCGCGGCTTCATCGACGCCAGCTGTGTAATTCTGCTTCTCGTAGGGCAATCGTTTGAATGCGAAGGCCCATCGGACCCGCTCCGACCAGGGCGATCCATACATTGTGATCAGCTTGGTTGTGCCCATGATCAAACCTCTCCGAGGAATCCTTTCGATGCTTCACCCCCGCGAGAATCCTAAGGCGATCGAAGCCGGCCGCCAATGCTTTTTGGCTGAACTTCGTCTGAACTCGATCTGAACTTTCGCGGAACGGTCGAAGCGTCGAGCCTATACGCTCGCCAGATGGGGAAGTAGAATCGGCGAAAGTCGCAAAATGCCCGACGATCTCATCCAGTTCGACGACTTTGTGTTAAACCGTTCCGCCTGCGAGCTGCGCCGCGGCGATGCGCTTGTTCCGCTGCAGCGGGTTCCGCTCGAGCTTCTATCTTTCTTGCTCGAACGCCGCGGGCAGCTGGTTACGCGCCAGGAGATCCTGGAGCGCGTGTGGGGCAAGGGGGTTTTCGTCGACGGCGAGACCAGTATCAACACCGCGGTGCGAAAGCTCCGACGGGCGCTGTTAGACAATCCTCACGCGCCACGATTCGTCGCGACGGTGCCCGCGAGAGGATATCGATTCGTTGCGAAAATTCGCTCGCCGAAGCCGGCTGTTATGGCGCGACCCGCTGGCCCGCGATCGTCGGTGATGGTTGGACGCGAGCACGAGCTGGCCTCGCTCATCGGCGGACTCGACGATGCGGCGGCGCGGCGCGGGCGGTTGTTTCTGATTTGCGGCGAACCGGGCGTGGGCAAGACGCGCCTGGCTGACGAGGTGGCGACCGTTGCCGAAGCGAAGCGAATGGCGCTGATGATCGGGCATTGTTCGGAACACGATGAAGCCGTCGCGTACCTTCCTTTCGTCGAAATCCTCGAGAGCTTGGTCGAGCGCCCGCAGAGTCAGGATCGCTTGCGCGCGGCGTTGGGACCCGAAGCATCGGAGCTGGCGCGTTTGCTTCCCAAGCTCAGGGACATCCTGCCGGGGCTTCCACCGGCGCGAGCTTTGCCGCCTGCTCAGGCCCGACGCCACCTGCTCAACTCTTTCTTCGACTTTGCTGTTCGCGCCGCTTCCGCTAGCCCGGCGCTGATGATTCTGGAGGATCTTCATTGGGCGGACGATTCGACATTGGCCCTGCTGGATCACATCGCGCAGCGGCTCTCGGATCAGCCGTTGATGATTATCTGCACCTATCGCGATGCGGAGACGAACATCACACCGGTCCTGGCAAGGACCTTGGAGAATCTCGCCCGCGGCCGATTCGCGACCGAAGTGAGGCTAAAGCGCCTGCCCCGGGGCGAGGTCGCCGCGATGCTGAGCAGCCTGAGCGGAAAGCCGCCGCCCGAGGGCGTCGTTGCGGAGATATTTGCGGAGACCGAAGGCAATCCATTCTTCGTCGAAGAACTTTTTCATCATCTCGAAGATGAAGGTCGACTATACGATGCGGCGGGACAATTCCGTTCAAAACTCCAGATTGGCGAGTTTGATGCGCCGCGCAGCGTTCGGCTCGTGGTCGCGAGACGATTGGCGCGGCTCGGGCGACTCACCCGGGAAATACTGGCGGCCGCATCGGTGATTGGAAGATTCTTCAGCTTCGAAGTTCTTAAGGTTTTGTACGACGACAATGACGATTCGATTCTAGAATGCCTCGAAGAAGCAGAGAAGGCGGGCCTATTGGAGTCGGTCGCGCCAGGTTCGCAGGCGCGGTTTGCGTTTTCCCATGAGCTCATCCGTCAGGCGGTGCTGAGTGGCCTTTCGGCGATGCGGCGCCAGCGACTTCATCTGAAAGTAGCTGGCGCAATCGAGCAGATGGCTTCCACCATGTCCGAACAGACATCTGCCACGAGCCGCGACGAGCTGGCTGCGCAGCTCGCGCATCACCATGCCCGGGGCGGAAATCCGGGCAAGGCCGTCGCGTACTACCTGAGCGCCGTTCGGCAGCTTGCGGAGCTCGGCTCCAACGTCGAGGCGATTGCGATGTTCAATGCTGGCCTTGAACTATTGGGAGACGTACCCGATGACGACCAGCGGACAAAGCTGGAGATCGACCTTCGAGTCGCCGCCTGCGGACCATTGGGAGACAGCAAGGGGCTGGCATCGGCGGAGATAAAGCAGTCGATCGACCGCGCACTCGCGCTATGCAAAAGGCCGGGGATCAACTGGGAAAGAACCTGGTGGGCTTTGTACAACGCGTTTTGGCTTCACCATCTCCGTCCCGATACCCGCAGGGCGCGCGATATCGCTGCTGAGCTTGTCGCGGGAGCCGAGCAGAACGGCACCGCCGCGCATATCGCGGAGGCCGAGACTTCGCTTGCCTGGGTGAGGATGTACTCGGGTGAGTTCGAGCTCGCTGATCAAGGCTTCGAGCGAGCGTGGGTGCATCTGGAATCGATTCAGAAACGCACATCAACTTTATCGACGCGCGATGGATCCGATCGCGAATTGCGTACTATCTCGCAACTGGGCACTCTGCAAAACAACCGAATGGTCTCCGGGTGGAACCTGTGGTTCATGGGCTATCCGGAGCGCGCGGTGGAGCGATTGAATGTCGCCACGGCGATCGCGAATGCGGGGGTCAAGACGATGCTCGCTGACATCCACGGCTTCGCCAGTTACATCCACGAGCTTCGCCGCGAACCTGATCAGATGAATGCGCGGGCCGAGGCAAGGCGGCGGCTTTCAATCGAATCGGGCTACCCAGCCGGCAAGGCGTTGAGCGAAATCTACCTCGGCTGGGCCGATGCTCTAGCGGGCGATTTGGAGCGCGGCATCGAGCGCATACGTAAGTATATGACCGAACTGGAAGCCAGTGGGTGCAAGTATATGCATGACCGGTGCCTCTCGTTCATAGCAATCGCGCTCAGCCGAATGGGACGGTTCGATGAAGCGCTCAAAGCCATAGACGAGTCATCTTCCTTCACCGAGAGAACCGGACAGCACTACTACGAGGCCGAGCTACATCGACTAAAGGGCGAGCTACTGCTAGCCCGGGATCCATCAGACGGCGCGCGGGCTGAGCGATGCTTCCGTTCCGCGATCGATATTGCGCGCGAGCAGCAAGCGCGTTCCTGGGAGTTGCGCGCCGCGACAAGCCTCGCGCGACTTGCGAGAAGCACCAAACGCAAAGATGACGCGCGAACTATTCTGATGGCGGCCTACGGATGGTTCACGGAGGGTTTCGATACCCGGGATCTCAAGGATGCTAGAGCGCTGCTCAACGAGTTGAACGATAAGCGCCTGGGCCACGATGGATGAGCCTGCTAGCGTCGAGGTGGCAGCAAAAGAATCAGAGAGGAGCGTACTGGCGTCGCGGGGCTCCTCGGCACCGGCATTCTTTAGCCTTCGAATGAACGGCGATGATCCGCGGACCTGGGTAAATCGGGCCGAGAGAGGAATTGGCTAATTCGGGCGAATCCGTCCGAAAGAGAAGCTGTCTTGGTCCGCCAGCGATCGCAAATCGCGCGCACACGCGCCTGAGGAAAACATGCAAAAGTTCCTGATCGTCTCACTCTTCAGTCTCGTGGCATTGATCGGATTCTCGACTCGCGTCGTGGCCGAAGGAGCTCTGGCCATAGGCTCGACTGGCAACGTTCCGGCGGATGGAGTCGCAATCGGTGGAAGTGTTAACGATTCATCGCTCGGAAAGGCAATGGAGCGAGCACTTGAGACGTGTCGCTCGCAACCCGACGTCCAGATAGCAGCGGAGCATTGCAAGATCGTGCGGACGTTCACGGGAAAGTGTTACGCGGCAGCATTTGATCCGAAGTCCGGTACACCCGGCTTTGGCTGGGGGCTCGGACCGGACACCGCGGTCGCCACGAGACAGGCGATGGCACATTGCCAAGCGTCAGCGGGACCGGGCCGCGCGCAATATTGTCGGATACAGGAAAATATCACAGCCTGTGATCGACACAATTGACGCGAAAGTGACACACTCGGTTGGCTCGTCAGCAATCGTGTGAATCTCCCGCTAGGATCATTGAGCCGCGTTCGCAACGCTTCGCCACGACCTGGAAGAGTAGCTTTGGCCTGCTCGCGGCTGATCGGCAGATAGCCAATCTCGTCGACAATCAGCAGCCGATACGCATTCACCTTTCGATGCATGACCTGGCGATAGCGGCCCTGACGCTGCGCCGCCTCCAGAATCAGCACCAGATAGTATTTTGGTTGACGTGTGTGTGGCGAATTGCCGATTCTGCCGGAATGAACCATTGAAGTGCAGTCTTGTGAATCGTTAGTACCCGGTTAAAGTTCGCCACGATGAGTTCGCTGTTCAGCTTGATCGCCCACCTGCTGGTGACCCTCGCGCGTCTGGCCAAGCCGGGCGGTCTTGGAGCGGTGGTGGCAGAGTCGCTGGCGGTCAAACACCCGCTGCTCATCATGAGGCGTGCGCCGCAGCTGACTTCATGGGATCGGCTGATATTGGGAATCTGTACGCTTTTGATGTCAGCCAAACGCCTGAGTAAGATTGCAGTGATATTGAAGCCTTCCACCTTGCTGTACTTCCACCGCGCCTTGGTGAACCGCAAGTATCGCCTGCTCTATAGTCCGAGCCAGCGCCGTCGCCCTGGACCCAAAGGTCCATCAAAGGAACTCATCGACGCGGTCGTCGAGATGAAACGACGCAATCCCCGCTTCGGCTGCCGAAAGATTGCCGAGCAAATCTCCAGCGCGTTCGGTATCGATATCAATAAGGATGTTGTCCGACGCATACTCATCCAGCACTACCGACCGCTGCCAGCTGGTGACGGTCCTTCGTGGCTCAGCCTCATTGGGCACGCCAGGGACAGCTTGTGGAGCGTCGACCTGTTTCGCTGCGAATCAATTCTGCTCAGGAGCTACTGGGTCATGGTCGTGATGGACGTTTTCACCCGCCGCATCATCGGCTTTGGCGTTGCGCCAGCTAATGTCGACGGCCCGAGCGTCTGCCGAATGTTCAATCGGGCTATAGCGAAGCAGAGACCGCCGCGGTACCTCTCATCAGATCACGATCCGCTGTTTCGCTTTCATCGCTGGCTCGCGAATCTTCGGGTACTCGAAGTCGTTGAGCTCAAGACCATCCCCTGTACTCCTCGCTCCCATGCTTTCGTTGAGCGGCTGATCGGGACGGTGCGGCGCGAGTATCTCGATCGGACCCTATTCTGGAACCAAAGCGATCTCGAGCGGAAGCTCGACGATTACAGAATCTACTACAACCAATATCGGTGTCACACCAGTTTGGCCGGAGCTACGCCTGCTCAACGCAGCGGTGCACCTCCTCATCCGATCGCAAAAGTTGAGTCATATTCCTGGCTGCGGCACTGCCATGGCTTGTTTGAGACCCCGAATGTCGCCTGAAATTGAGATTCGCCACACACAGCCACGCGCCGCCAGTATGCTCCTCTCTATTTTTTTGCTGCCACCCCGACGTTGGCACGCTCATCTGGGGCGCGGAGCGAATGAATTTCTTGGCGCGATTTAGTCTTCGATGCGAGAGGGGGACTTGAACCCCATGCGCCGCTTAAGGCAAGCGGCGAGCCGGTTAGCCCGCCGCTTGGCCGGGTGCCTCATTGAGTGACATCCCGATTATTTTTCATTTCGGCGCCTTGCCGCTCCCCGACAACGTGACCATCTGTGGCGCTCCCTGCGCATCGTCGTTGACGGTCAGAGTACCGCTTTGCGGCGTAGTGCCCGTTGGACTGAAGGTCACCTCAATCTTGCAGGATTTGCCCGGCGCCAAGGTCTTGGTGCACTGCGCTCCCTTGATTCCGAACCCAGACGAGGCTACCTCGCCAGTTATCATCACACCGATTTTCGAACTCTTCGAGCTGACGTTCTTGATCGTCACCTCCTCGGGCTTGCTGGTTTTGCCCTCGGTGGTGTGGTCGCCGAAGTTCACAGGGTTCGGCGTGATCGACAACATACCGACGGAAGTCGGCGTCGCAGTAGGCGTGGGGGTGGCCGTCGGCGTTGCAGTAGGCGTGGCGGTCGCCGTCGGAGTAGCAGTTGCGGTCGGGGTCGTAGTTTGAGTGGCGGTCGCGGTTGAGGTCCGCGTTGAGGTCGGCGTCGAAGCCGCGGTCCCGGTGGAAGTCGCGCTTGCGGTCGGGGACGCAGTGGTGGTCGCCGTCGGAGTCGCACTTGTCGCAGCGGTCGCAGTTTGAGTGGCGGTCGCGGTAGAGGTCCGCGTTGAGGTCGGCGTCGAAGCCGTGGTTGCGGTAGAAGTCACGGTTGCGGTCGGGGTCGAAGTGGCGGTCGCCGTCGGCGTCGCAGTTTGAGTAGCGGTCGCGGTCGAGGTCCGCGTTGAGGTCGGCGTGGAGGTCCTGGTTGCGGTAGAAGTCGCCGTTGGGGTCGGGGTCGCAGTGCTGCTGCTTAGCCCTGCGACGCTGACGGTCCCCCCACAACCCACCGCCACAGAGCCGGATGCATTGCTCTCCGTGAATACGAGCGATGGAAACTGCGACTTTGCCGGGACCTCTGTTGTGTCCACCAGGGTCAGGTTGTTCGTCTCGCCGGTGTAGCCTGTATCGTCACAGGCGGGTCCGCTCGTCACTCCGCTGTCCACGCTGGTGCGCACAACCATCGTCGATCCGGTGTTGAAGGTGGCCTCGTCGCCGCCACCGTCGCCAAAGACATTGAACTCGGCGTCCTGCCATTCGCTGCTCAGATCGGGAAAATAGTTGTTGCCGGACGCCGAATAGACTTCGCCGCCCACTGACACGGCAATGGAATCGTCCGCGCCATTCACGCCCGCCGTATCGCCGGTGACCGTTAGTTGGCTCAACGAAGTGATCGGCTCAGCCGGCGCCGGGGCGGCATTCATGGCGTTGACCACGCAATAGACCTCTCCGGAGACGGAAAATGGACACCATCCGTCAGACTCTACCTGGTTGGTCATGCAGTCAGCGCCTCTGGGAGATGGGCATGACGTACCTGTGGGACCATAGTTTATCAACCAGTACTGCATGAACCCGCCGTAACTGGTACCTGCGGAAGTGTCATACACGAACTGTTCCCACCCCAGACATGACGCTGGCTCAGGAGAGCCGCTGCACGTCGTCGTTGTGAAGAAGTCGGTGTTGAGCTGTAAAGAATAAGAGTTTGCGCCGTCTGGGCTGCTCTCGCTCGTCACGCCGCTGACGCTGTCGAACGATCCTTCTGCCTCCGATACTGTGCCTGTCACTTGGGCTGAGAAATCCGCTCCGTCTCCTACTGTTTCTCCTACTTTTCCGGTGCGGCTTCGTCCGCTCCTCGGCGGAAGGAGCTTGTGGGGCGGTGTCTTGCAGGGAACCTCACGCCATTGTGTGTCCGGATAGCTAGCTACAAAACAGCCGTTCGTCGGCCGGGGAGTCCTCAGAATCGTCTTGCGCCAGACCTCCAACTCCGGCTGGCTGGGACGCACCGTGGCGGCCGACGGCGTCTGCTCCGCAGTGGGGATAGGAGCCTGCTTCGGAGTCTGAGCGACGGCGACTCCCCGGATAAACATAATCACGACGGTGGCAACAGTTACCGTCGCCGTGGTGCGCATCCACGCCGACGCGAAATGCCGACCGACGCGCGCTATTACTGATACGGCTCTATCCATCTGGCCTCCCTTAGATCATCCTGTCTGTGTCGAATTGCAATTCAGGCGGCAACTGGGGTGTGAAATAAGCCGTTGCAATATTGCCGCCAGGAATATGACTCAAGTTTTGCGCTTGGCGGTGGAGGTACGCCACTCCGTTGGACCGGCATAGCTCCGGCCAACCCGCTGTGGCACCGGTCTTGGTTGTAATAGGCTTTGTAGGTCTCAAGCTTCCTCTTCAGATCGCTTTGGTTCCAAAACAAAGTCCGATCTAGGTACTCGCGACGCACCGTCCCAATCAGTCGCTCAACGAAAGGATGGGAGCGTGGCGTACAGGGGATAGCTTTAATCTCTTCAACCTCGAGTACGCGAAGATTCGCCAGCCAGCGATGAAAGCGAAACAATGGATCGTGATCTGATGAGAGGTACCGCGGCGGTCTCTGGTTCGCGATCGCGCGATTGAACATCCTGCAGATGGCGGGACCGTCGAGATTCGCCGCCGCGACGCCAAAGCCGATAATGCGGCGGGTAAAAACGTCCATCACAACCATAATCCAGTAGCTTTTGAGCAGAATCGATTCGCAGCGAAACAGGTCGACGCTCCACAGGCTGTCCCTGGCGTGCCCGATGACGGTGAGCCACGAAGGGCCATCACCACCTGGCAGCGGTCTGAAGTGCTGGATGAGTATGCGACGCACGATATCTTTATTTATCTCGATACCGAACGCGCTCGAAATCTGCTCGGCAATCTTTCGGCAGCCGAAGCGAGGGTTGCGTCGTTTCATCTCGACGACCGTGTCGATGAGTTCTCTTGAGGGACCTTTGGGTCCGGGGTGCCGGCGCTTTCTCGGGCTGTAGAGCAGGCGATACTTGCGCTTCACCAGGGCGCGGTGAAAGCTCAGAAGAGTGGAAGGCTTCAGTATCACAGCCATCTTGCTGAGCCGCTTGGGCGATACCCAAAGTGCGCAAACTCCGAGCACGAGCCGATCCCAGGAGGTCAGATTCGGAGTGCGGCGCCGCGCACGCTTCATGATGAGCAACTGGTGTTTGACCGCCAGTGATTCTGCTGCCACTGCGCCAAGACCGCCCGGTCTGGCTAGCTTCACCAGGATCACCAGCAAGTGGGCGATCAAGCTGAACAGCAAACTCATCAAAGCGAACTTTAACCGTGTGCGAACGATTCACAAGTCTGCACTTCAACGGTGCATTCCGCCAGAATCAGCAATTCAACACACACAGCTCTATTGAAAAATCGTTCACTCGCGACCGAAGTGGGGCGAAAGGGAGTCAGCACTGCCAAGAATGCCGCAATCGCAAAAACCGCCTGATCTACTCATCTTTGTCTTCTCCTGTGGACGTAGATGCCATTTTTGACTTGTCATTTTGCGTAACCATACCGATCGAGTTCCAAGCTCTAGGGCTGAACACCAGCGGACTGAGACTTCAACGCGATCTGTATCGCTCACGGAGAGTGCCCAAAGGTGCTGCTTACCGTCACGCCGTCGCCACCGAGGATACTTGCATACCAGCCGCTGGCTACGTTTGAGGAGCCGCCGCTGACAGTCGCAGAGCTGCCGCTCGCCACATTCTGCTCACCGCCAACAACGCTGGCATATGTAACTCCGTTCGCCGTGTTGTAATCGCCGCCGCTAACCGTCGAATACAGTCCGCTCGCAATGTTGTAATAGCCTCCGCTGACGCTCGCGGCGTTGCTGCTGGCAGTATTGCCGGCTCCTCCGCACACGCTGGAAGCCAGACTCGTCGATTCGTTGAACTGACCGCCAGTTACTGTGGCATACTTGAAGGTCGTGCTGTTCTTGTAGCCAAATACTACCCCACCGCTGGCCGTAAACTCGTGCTGCGGTCCGACGATTAAATTGCGCGAGCCGCTGCGATTAGCGTCGATCGTGGAGGGTGATACCGAATCTTCGTCGTATCCAACGACCAGGTTCCCCAGCCCCGTGGAGTCCAAGGTATTGCCCGACCCGCTCTCGATGTGGACGTTGGAGCCTTTGAAGATGAGGTTCGGGCCAGCGAGCCCATTCTCCACACCGGAATCGACACTGACGTAAGGACCCAACTCTAGCGCGTGGTTGCTCTGCACTTCAGTGAGCGCGGTCTGAAGAGAAGTGACTTGTCCTTGCAAACTCATAACCTGCCCTTGCAGCGTTGCAATCAGCTGCAACAGGCATTTGCCCGACGTACTGCCGGCTTTGCATGCCTTCGCGGGATCCGTGTCTTGAGAACTTGCTGGCGAGGCAACGCCAATCGCGAGCAGAGCCATGACTGATAAGAAAGCCAGCATCTTCATTTGGGCATCCTTTGCGCCGTACCTACGACACGGTAGATTTTACACACGGGAGCCTGTAGCGTGTTTTGGTCCAAAAATCCAGCAAATCGTGAAAACAAAAAATAGTTCACAGCCGATTAGCAAAGTAAATTCAGCTCAAAGCAGAGCAGGAAATGAGCTGGGTACGAGTCGAAACCGACTTGTGTGCGCGAGGCTGCGCGGGATTCCTCCTCGCGTCGCATAAGTTCCTTTAGTCCGGATGACAAGACGAAAATGGCTCCCGGATTCGAACCACAACAGTCACTGATTTTCCCCGGAATCAACAATTCGCTAGAGACAGGATCTTTTCGGCCGAATTGAACGCTTCGATGACGCACCTAGGCCTCAAGGTGATCACGACGCCGGTGCATAGTCCGGATCGTTATTGCGGAGCACGGGAGCGATCTCTCCGCGTGACAGTTTGTGGTGAGCGTTTCGACCCGACCCGGCGCGCTTTTAGCAGTGAAATCAGAGCAATCACCTATCATCAACTGATAGTCGAAGACTCTACTAAGGGATGGTGCTCTCGCGTTAAAATCAACGTCTGAAGCGTTCAGGTGAAGCACTCATGCGGCTGCGGAAAATAGTCAGTCTTGAGTTCCGGAAGCGACCGACACGATGTGGATTCTCTTCCAAGTCGCAGCTTCCGAAGTAAGGTGAACTCCTGAAGCATAAGCGCAAAACGAAAAACGGGCTGGCGCAAACATAAAGCGCCAGCCGGCTAACGGGCCAGGGGAGGGATCGCTCCAACCTGGCCCTGAAACTAAAATCACTTACTAGACCGGTCCATTACCGCCGCACCCCGCACCTCGCGCTGTGGCTCGGCGGATCGATCTGATTGCCGACTATCGCATTGGTGACGTTGAAGCATCCCAGATTGCCGTTGCCGTCTTCGAGTACTAGCGCGAAAGGATTACCACCGCCCAGATCGTGATACGCGAGATCGAGACCGGACAAGTCGAGATTCAGTGTCCTCTTACCGCATGAGCCCATCGGGATCGGCAGCTCGACCATCCTGGCCGAGACTGTGGCGCCGCCCTGGCCGGGGATGGTAAAGAAATCGGTACCATAGGTCTCGTGGTTCACCGTGTGCTGGACGAAGGAGAGCCCCACAGCTTCTCCGGTACCAGGGAGAGCGGAACAAGTACCTTCCTCTAGTGCGACCTCGAGGAAATTGAGTGCGTCGTTGCCGGCGTCGCAGTTCGGCGGAGAAGGGTTGCCGTTATCGGTGAAGGTAAACGCCATGTTGAGTTCATCTGACATCGGAGAGCTCGAATGGGCCAACTGCACCCTTTCACTCCCGGGGACAACTACCAGGTCATTGACGATAACGTTCCCGACAAGAACATCCACAGGTTGCGATGGAATACCGTTCGCCACGACAGCCAAGGTACTAGGACCCGTCTCGGTGCTGGCTGGAACATCGAATTCTGTGCTGACTATCTCATTGCCAGTTACGATACCCATCGTGCTGTGGTCATGAGTGCGGGCATAGGTGATATGCCCGGAGGCGTCATTGGTGATTCGCACCAGAGGATCGTTAGTGGCGGCCTGATAGTCGTCTCCATAGGAGACGGCTTGTGACAGGCCGTTGAACTGCGTGCCAGCCAGTGTGTAGTTCGTGCCACCGAGTGCCACTTGAATCGGGGCGCTAGTGATTGTCGGAACCCATGACGGATTGTAAGTACCCATGGGCTCGTAGATCTCGACATCCTTGCTGCCATCGGTCCACATAATCTGGCCGGCGGGCAGCACGAGCAACCGTCCGCTGTACGAAACGTCATTTGGCGCGTTGGGTGGCGCATTCACTTTCGTCAGGTTGGTCCCATCGAATTCGAAGAACTCGGTCGGAGTAATCCATCCACAGTTAGGCGTGCTGTCGTACGGCGAGGCCGCCGCGAGCACGCTGGTGATCAGGTCGTGCGCTTTCAGGAGCCGGTAAACCGAGGCTTCCGAGACGTCCGGTTTTAAGTTTTGAAATGGGCACAGGTGTTTTCGGTTCCCGGCCCAACACGATTCGGATCAGGGGCAAGGTGTAGATCTCAGCGTGCAGGGACCCACAAATTGCAGGCCGTCATCCGATATTCCCTGAATGGAGAGGTTCTTGCCCTTTATCTTTCCGTTGATCAAGAGAGCTTCGAAGGTTGCCGAGCACTCAAAGGAGCTCGAGGAATTATCGAACGAAGGCGAATTGGGAGAGCCCGTTGGATCACATGCACACCCCCAATCGCCGGTGTCCAATATGAGATCGAAATACTGGGAGGTGCCCCCGGTCAAAAACTCGAGGCAATCGGTTTGCGGCGGATTATCATTTTCCTTTAGGGTACAGTCGTAAGAGTTATCCACCAGCTTAGCCGCACAGTTGCCACCCCTAGCCTCTGCGTAAGGCAAACGGATAAATAGCCCCAAGATAATTCCCGAGAGCACCGCGATTGCCAGAGCACCGGTCCATCTTTGCATGATTGCTTTCCTCCGTTGAGGCGCTCTTATGACACTCTAAGCGTAGTCGCGTCAACCGAAGCACGTGGCCCGCTCACAATTTGCGTGCCTGTCGGTCATCTTGCCGCTCTTCTTACTCCTGATCCTGTGCCTGCTCATAATTCCGTGTGCCCTGAAGACATTGGAGTTTTGCGCCGACCGCCTTATCGTGGCGGGCATGCTTACGATCCTGTCCGCATTGGTTTCTCTGGTCTCCTTCCGGTTTCGGCGTCGGGCCTCTCTGGAACTGGAGGTGCTGGCTCTGAGACATCAGGTGGCCGTTCTCCATCGGCAGTGGCCCGGCCGAGCGTGGCTTGGTCGAGGCGACCGCCTGCTGTGGGCCTGGCTCTACCGGATTTGGCCGCGGAGCCTGAAGGTGATGATGCTGGTCAAGCCGGCAACGGTAATCCAGTGGCACCGGCAAGGATTTCGCAGATATTGGCGTTGGCGCTCAAGATCACGCGGCGTTGGGCGACCCGGCGTGAATCGCGAGATTCGTGGCTTGATCCGACAGATGAGCGTTGCCAACCCGCTGTGGGGTGCGCCACGGATTCACGGCGAACTGCTAAAACTGGGCATCGAAGTCAGCCAGGCAACCGTCGGCAGGCATATGGTGCGGCGCCATGGTCCGCCTTCACTAACCTGGCGGACCTTCCTCAGCAATCAGATCGACGGCATCGCCGCCATCGATATGTTTGTGGTCGTCACTGCGGCGTTTCGTCTCCTGTACGTCAGCGTGATCCTCGGCCATGCTCGACGGAAGATTCTCCATCTGAATGTCTCGCGGCACCCCACCGCAGGTTGGCTCTCGCGCCAGATCACAGAGGCATTTCCGTGGGACACCGCGCCCCGGTATCTGCTGCGCGACCGTGACGCATCGTTTGGCTCTGACTTTCGCTGCCGGGTCGAAGCGATGGACATAACCGAGGTCGTTACCGCCCACGGTCGCCTTGGCAGAATGCGTACGTCGAGCGGTTCATCGGATCGATTCGCCGCGAGTGTCTTGACCATGTGGTCGTGATTAACGAGCGGCACCTGCGCCGGGTACTGAACTCATACGCCGATTACTATCATCACTCTCGCACGCATCTGTCGCTCGACAAAGACTGCCCGGATGCTCGCCCCATCCAAGGGCCGAACCGCGGCAAGGTGATCTCGACTCCACAAGTCGGCGGGCTCCACTATCGTTACGAACGCCTCGTCGCCTGATCCTCTTTTCGAGGCAGCGCAATCTCCAATAGTCGCCCCTGTGTGGCGGGCTATGCCATCGCGCGCCGAATCTCGCTGGCCAACACTACTGACCAGACTGACCAGAGCCATCGGGGTCGGCATCCGACTCAGCTCGTGCATTTCATCACCCCGTACTCGCCGCAGCCCACGAATCTCACACGACACGGAGTTTTGCGCAGGCACACCCTAGAGGAGCGGCATCGGCGAAAGTGTTAATGTCAATGGCGAAGTATTCGATTCGTCCTGGACTCCAAAGTGCTCTAGACCTGGGGCGCGGTGACTTGCTAGCAGGCGCGCCAACTTGGAGCCGGCGTAGAAGCTTGACGATGAACAGCACCGACCATGTGAAAGGGTTCAAGACGCCAGGGCTTTCGTGGGGTAAAGGTGACTACTATGTACCAATACTCGCGTCGCACGGGCGTTCCGGCCTGGTACCTGGACCGCAGGACGTTGATCGTCAAATGTTTCTGGAACGCGCGGCCACGCTGGAACCCGAGTTGCTCAAGACGTTGCGAAGAGTCAAAGCCAATGACGCCAATGGGCTATTGGCTTGGGCGAAGCGTTGGAATCTGACCGATCCCTGGTGCCGGGCGCTGGTCCGTGATACGGCGCGATGGGACGCCACGGACAGAGATGCTCGGGGCTGGGAGTTTGAAGTTCAAGGAATTTTTGTCGGAAGCTTTCCCTTCAAAACCGAGCCACTTCTGCTACCTGGGCCGTTTTACCTTGATCTGACATACCTGAAGCGCAGCGATTTCAAGGGGTTGGTATTGAAGAAAGTGGCGCACGCTGTTGATGAATACTGCGATCGGACCGAAGCCGCGGCCCGGGCTGCGGGTTTGAAGCGCGCGCCGCGCAAGAGAGGACTCGAGCATTTCGACTGGCTCGCGCGCTACCAGGTTAAAGGTGAGTCGTTCGTATCGATCGCAAGAAACCCAGGTTACAAGTTCAAGGGCGGTCGCCAAACGGTCCACAAGGCAATCACCCAATTGGCGAAATACCTCGAACTAACCCTGCGGTCGTCAACTAACAAGACCAGTCGCCGAAGTTGACATCGAAATAGTTTCCTTCAGCGCCCAAAGCTGGGATCGTCCAATTGTGAAGAAGGACGAGCCCTGCGACACACAAACGAATTCAGCTAACGCTGCCACCGCGCCGCTGGGCTTGGGAGCAATCACAAGTAGCGCAGCCGATTCGCAACAAAGACTCAGTGATTTAGCTGCTAAACTCGGTGCGCTAGCCGATGACGCGATCGACGCCCTGCACGCCGGCCTGCTCGGCGTATCTGACCCGAACACCATCCGCGCCGCGTCGACAATTCTTCAACTATGGGTCGAATTTGAGGAGGCCAGAGAAATCGAACGGCGCATCGCGCTGCTTGAACGGCATAAGTGGAAGAAATAGCCCTCCATCGGACCGACTGCGAACTCGGGCAGTGAACGCCTTTAGAAAACAGAAGTAGGAGGTGGCACATGCGCTTCAATGGGTTCAAGCGGCGACTCGACCGCCTAGAGCTGCGAGCAAAGGGCGGAGAATGTGAAGGCTGCACTCGAACCGCTCTCATGGAACTCACGGCGGCAGCAGCTGCAAGAGAAAAACATCCAGATGGCGACGGAGATCCGGGCACGATACCGAGCAAGCCTTGCCCGGAATGCGGGAACCCAAATCCGCAGATACCAATGCGGGTCATAGACGAGATTGTTGCAGATGAAGAAGCTATGGCACGGGCCGAACAGTCTCTAAGGGACGACTTCTTGCGAGATCATCCGACTGGGCCGGCTGAGCTGAAAGCAAAGTCGACTCAGGTCGTTGTGAACGAACAATGAGCAGCAACCGACAAATTGCAGCAAACAGGCTCAACGCTCAACGGAGCACCGGGCCTCGCACTTCCCCCGGAAAAACAAAAGTATCGGCAAACGCGCTGAAACACGGGCTCACTGCGCATGGCGTAGTCTTGCCGGACGAAGACCCAGACGACTTCGAGCGTTTTCGCGCGGACTTGATGAACAGCCTCGATCCGCACGATGCGCTCGAGTCAGCGCTGGCGGAGATGATCGTCACCAACTTCTGGCGGCACCGAAGGATCCCGAAAATCGAAGCCCTGCTGCACGAGCTCGATTCCGCAGAATTGCGGGTGAGCCAAGCGGAGAAATTGGTTACCCAGTACGAATCAACCGAGAAGGACCGCGTGCTGGCGTCGCTGGAAAAGAAAAAGGTAGCTGCGCGCAACCGCCAAGCTCATGACGAAGCCCAGCAGTGTCTCGCGAACGAGCGAGGCTCAACTCGACAACCCCGCCTTCAATGTCGCGCGTGTGTTGGAAACCTCACCGGAGCCATTCCTGAACCTGTGGCGTCACGAGGCTGCGCTCGGGCGATCCTTAATGAGAACACTGCACGAACTTGAGCGATTGAAAGCCAAGCGCGCCGGCCAGCAGGTCTCCGTTCCCGAAGTCCTGGACGTGGACGTAAGCGTCTCCGAGCCTTCCCGGGCCGATATCGAAGGGACTGGTACAGGCAAAGAACCCGACTGAAAATCACCAGCAACGGGAGGACCTCTAGGCTGAAAATTTACAAAACAAAGCCAATTTGGAAATCTGGAACGTGTATGTGGCGAATCGCTGATTTCCTCCAGAATCAGCAATTCGCCACACACAGGCTCATAGCTCGTTGAGCTCCGCCGAGCCTCGCGAAGAAAGGCGACCCGCCGGAGCGATCGATTCGCCCCGGCGGTTTCGTCATCGAGATGGCCCGCTAACTATCAGTGCCGGTCAGGCTTCTGAGCGCATCCATTCGATAGCAATTATCTTTGCCGCTCGAATTCGGAGTCAGAGGGAATTTCTGGCAGGGACAGCCGTCCGTGCTGAGTGTTTGCGTGGAAGGGTCAGCCTGAGCGCACAAAACCGGCCCGATCGTCGTCGGGCTATGGTTTGGCTGCGACTAGAGTCGCGGTATCTGACGATGAATCGCCGTGGCCGCTCGATGATTGCTGGAGTTGGGTTCCATTTTTTTGGAGCTGAGATTGATTCTCCTGCCAGCCCGGAATCGGCGTTGGGTCTGATGGGGTCGCCGGGATATAGAAGCAAGCGGAAGTGCCAAAAGCGAACAGGAGCAACGATGCGGCCGCCGCGATCGAAAAAGTCTTTCGGCTGCGCGCTCGCTCGCCGATCCGCGGATGGGTCTCGTCCGCCGGACTGCCGGCGCAATCTCTTTTGTGCGCTATCAACAAAGCTTTAGCGAGTCCTCATACTTCTTGTAGACCTAATATACTTATAGATATATCGCCGATCCGTGTAAAGACCCGCCAGACGCTTCATTGATACTCGAACGCCGGGGTCGCGTGACGTGGCCTGCAAGTTTCGCTCGGCCACAAAGACGCGCGGATGACCATGTGCTGCAGCCATCTGTCCGATGCCTATCTCAAAGCGGCCGTCGATGGCGTCGTGCTTGGACGCTCGAACATGCCAAATCGGATACGTGTCGCAATGCAAGGCTCGGCGCTGCCTGGCTCGTGCAGCCGTGGCCGAGAAGGTCGACAGCGCCGGCCGTCAGGTTCGGCAAATCGAGCTATACGATCGGCACGTCGAGGTCGTCATCGTCCGGGAGCGGGCGCGCGGGCTGGAATTTTCAGATCGGCGGGATTGATGGCTGAAGTAAGGCGCCTACATTTCCTTGCAGGCAAAGATGAATGGAGCAGTACCCGCTGCATTCGTTCCCTGGCCGGTGATCTTCTTGCCATTCACTTTTCCGACGGCCATAAAACCAAAGCTTGATTCACACATAAAGGCGCTCGAAGAACTGTCGTAAGACGGATTATTCACAGAGCCTTTCGATTCGCAGACACAGCCGTAATGGGTCGCAGGTTCAATAACCAAGTCAAAATCCTCGGAAAGGCCCCCGGTTACGAATTCGAACGTGATGGTCTCTTCAACTCCGCCTTCCTCGTTCATTTCGCAGGTATAGGATTTCCCTATCAGCTTGTCCTGGCAATTGCTGACGGCGTTGGCCGAAGACACGGCCAGCAAACTCAGAGCGAAAATCGAGAATATCGCTACCCACAGACTGGTTGAGCTACGCATCGGTTCTGATTCCTCCATTCGCCACCTATCGCAATAGGCGCAAGGGCCCGAATGATGCCGGTACCGAATTGCCCCCTATAGTCGGTTAGCAACTCCCCAGGTATCAAAGGGCCGACCCAAGTTTGATTTGCCCCAGCCAGCGCGCTTGATGTAACCAGATTGGCGCATAACCGTCTATGGACCGGGTACCATCGTACCGATTGCTCCGATACATCGTTGCCGATCTGCTTAACTAGCTATCTATGAAGTCCCGCCACGCCGCCGCGCTCGCGATTGTTGCTGGTATCTAATCGTCGGTGCGAACCCCATGGGAGGTTGCATAGGCTGCGTACACTCCAGTCTTGCTGATGTGTGGGGAATATACCCCACCGCCCCAGACTGTCAGCGGGTACAAAAGGACCTCACGGCCCGCTTCGTCGAAAATCAAAAGCATCCCAAAAGTAAGTGGCAGCAGTTTTTGGGAAGTCGTTGCGACTCGTCCGACGACCAGATGTTCAAAGCGAAGGGGCTGCAATTCAAGTTCTTGTCGCCGTCAGAAGAGACGGCGATCCTGACAACTGGCATTCCCGATTGATCCCGTAAATTGAACACTGACAATTTTGAAATCACGCCGCGCTCTGGTCCTGATGCACTGCCCCAAACTGCGGGGCGCGAACTGTTCCTATGTCGAGAGAGCTCAAACAATAGCGCCAATGGGAGAAAGCGCTAAGCTACGCTCGGTGGTTTTCTGGGTCCTGTGAGTCGACCGACGTGGTCCGGAGCAGCCGATGCTGCTACGCGAATGCCAGATCGACGAGCCAGTCGCGGAATTGATCGATCCAGCGGTCTGACGGCATTCCCTGCTTCGCCATGCCGAACCCGTGGTTGCCGCGCCGGTAGATGTGCAGTTCAGCTGAACGTCCGGCGTCGGTCCAGTCGGAATAGAGACCTTCGACAACGCGATACAGCAGGCCATCGTCCTGGGCGATGCAGGTGAACAACGGCGGCGCATCCTTAGGTATGGGCCTTCCCAACGTTTCGCCGCCATAGATCGCCGCGACAAAGGCAAGCGGTGTACCGCGTGGATCAAGCGCGACATCGACTACGAGAAACGCGCCGGCCGAGAATCCAATCATACCGACCTTGGCAGGATCGACGTCCCATTCCCTGGCTCGTTCGAGCACGATTGCGACCGCGCGGCGCCCGTCGTCGGCTGCGGCCGCACGCGCGTCGCTGAATGATTTGGCTGGCACGATGTCGCCCATGGAACGGAAGGCCGTCTTTCCCTTGCGGGTCATGTCGATCCGCCCAAAGAGTTGCGCCATCTCGGCGTCGTAGTCCGCTTGGGATGCGGGCGTGCCACGCACGCGGTATTTCAGCAGAAACGCTGTATAGCCATTCGCCGCGAGCCACTGCGCGACATCGAGCCCCTCATGCTCCCACGCCAGGATGCGCCAGCCGCCCCCCGGGCACACGATCACGCCGGTGCCGTTCGGCTTGCTATTCGTGGGCCTATAAACTGTGAGTGTAGGATCGGACACATTGCGAAGCATCGCCGCGTCGCCCACGGTGCCCACTTGTCCGCGGAACTCTACCTCAGGACCAACACCTTCGAGCGTCGTCGGCGGTCCATCGGGCCAGAGGCGGATGACGTCTCCGGGCGGCGATGTCACGGACTTCAATCCAACTTGAAAATTCCTCTCGTAGCTCATTTTCTGTCGCAAACTCTTAGACTGTTTCGCTTGCCCTTTCAACGGTTGGATTTTCTCTGACCGGCGCTCGACGCATTGATGACAATTGAGGTCGCATAAAAACCGCGATCTAGATCGGAGGTATCTATGGAAGTAGGTTGAAGGCGAGACCTAGCCACGCACCCACGCCAGCCTTGAAGAGCTTACGGTTGTATGCGGCGATCGCGCGGAACAATCGCAAGACATCAAGGTCATCCATCGCGGAGATATCCCTTTCGAGATGCTCCCGAAGGAGCTCGGCCAACAGAGCCCGAGCTGTCTCCCGATCCCAGAATGCGGCGTTCATTTCGCTATTGCCGTAGAGCGAATGGCGATGCAGGTTGCACGAGCCGACGGTACCCCACTCGCCATCGACAACCATCAGTTTGGCATGAACCCATACGGGCTTGCGCTGTCCATCGTTCCCCAATCCAGCGATTCCCGCCAGCGTGAAAGTTTCGAACGCGCCCAAGGCCGCCAATTCCCGTGAGACTTCTCCTTCGGCAGGCACCACCGCGACAACTTCGACTCCCCGCAGCAGAGCCTGCCGTAAACAATCGATGATCTCAGGGACCTCGACGTGCTGCTGCTCGATATAGATCGAACGGCGCGCGGCATTGATCGCCGCGCAATACTGATCGAAATTCGATCGTTCGCCCGCTTCTATATCGAACGAGGCACCGTCAGGCGTCGCTCGTCCATCACGGTATCTGCCACTGTGAATCGTCCGCTGAATCTGAACGAGCGCATTGCCACGCCGGCTGGGCAATCTGGTGGGAAAGGGCAAGTCAATCTCGCTGCCCGTTCCCCACCGCCCATCTGGCGAATGACGCTCGCTTGCCTCGTTCCAGCGCTGGACGAAGTTGTGATGTACATCGACCGCTGACGGACCGGCGAGTTCTATGTAGACATCATGGTTCTGGACTTCGCCACGATGCCCGGGGGCAACCATGGAGTGAGGATTGAGATTGATCCCACCAAGGAAAACGGTCTCCGTCTCCGTGCCGGAATCGATAAGCCAACTCTTTTGATGCTGACAGAATCCAGGTTGGGCACGATCCCATCGGACGCGAATGGCGGAATCGCTCGTATCGAGCAAGTCTATATGTTCCGGCGAGCCCCAGAAGGCATTCGCTTTGAACCTTTCCGTTTCGGGATCGGGTCGCCAGAAGATGAGTCGAACATCCAGACCCCGCGCCGCCGCGCGATTCAAGACGTCTAGCGCCGACCCCCGACCGTCTGGCATCCGGAAGTCTGCCCACATAAAGGTCACCGTCGCCCAAACGCTCTGACGGGCAGCTTCGATCGCCTCACAAACGCGGCGGAATGCCGGCTCTCCGTCGATCAGTGGTCGCAACGCATTTCCCGGACGCACCGGATACGACGCCGTTTGAACAACAGGGATCGTGAGTCCGCGACTATCTAAGCCATCGGGCATCTACGTTCAGAGTCGGCGCTAAGGTGTATGGATAGCGCTCAAAATGTACTGGTTGAGGATCTTGAGAGGCACCTGCGCTTGCATATCGCTTTCGTAAAGGCCGGCGGTCACCACGACGACTAGATCGAGATCAGGAACAATGAACACGCGCTGCCCGCCCAATCCCCAAGCAGCCGCCCAGTTCACGGGATGCCCATCTACCAGCGAACGGCCGAGCCAGAATTGGTAGCCATAGAAGAAGACGAGGAAGCCATTGATCTGAGGTGTGGTTGACGCGTCGATCCACCCCGCCGACACGACTTGCTTGCCGTTCCAGGCACCGCGCTGCAAGACGAGTTGGCCGATTTTGGCGAGATCCCGAGGCCGCAGGCGAAGGCCGGCGGCGGCACTGGGATTGCCTTGCGCATACTTGTACCACTCAACGTCAATGATCCCGAGGGGATCGAACAGCAGCGAACGCGCCAATTGATCGAGCGGCTTGCCCGTCGCTTTGCGGAGGATCGCACCCAGCAATTCGGTGGATCCTGAATTGTAGTTCCAAAGGCGACCCGGCGGCGCTACGACCGGCTGCTCGAGTGCATAGCGGTAAGGATCTTTGGCATTGTCCATCTGATTTTCGCTGTTGGCGTCACTAGTATATGGAGTATCGAACTCGTGCCATTCCAACCCGGATGACATCGTCAGGAGATGCCGCAGCGTGATTCGATCCTTCTCCGGGGTGCGAAGATCCGCGTACTGAGGAAAGAAAGAGAATACGCTCGCGTCGATACTTTTGATCCAGCCGCGATCAATGGCTATCCCGACCAGCAAGTCGGTAACGCTCTTGGTCATCGAACGCGCGTCGTGCCGGGTTTCAGGACCGAAGGCTACCTCGCCGACCGGGTTACCCAGGTGCTCGTCGGTGCCCTCGAAGTAGTGCTCGAAAACAAGCTTGCCGTGACGGACGACCAAAACGGAGTGAACATTGCCTTCCTTCCAATCGCTCAACCACTTTACCATCGGACAGAGCGTCGCATCGGAGAGGCCGACGCTCTCAATAGTCGCGACGGGCCAATGATCGTTGCCGGCGCTGGGCGTGCCGCAGGCATTTTGCGCGAGCGCAACCCGTGGCAACAGTGCGATCGCGACCGAGAGAACAAGAACATTGAAGGTTTCGCCGCGGGAGCCCATGGAGCACTAACGTTGACGGAACTGAACGACGTTGCCTTCGGGATCCATACCGTCGCACACGCGATAACCTTGAAAGTTCCACTCCCGCTCAGGTGGAAAGACTTCGCCCCCATGCAGGTGGGCCATTGCTCGGGCCTCTGAGATGCTTGGAACCTCAAAGACCAGCTTTATAGGCGCCTCGGTCCTGCGCCTCGGTGGACTTTCGATCTCGATTGAAGACGCGATGTGCTCAGGCACTTTGAGAATGACGAGTTGAAATGCTGTAGAGGCGAGGACTACATGATCGTCCTCTACATGCTCGATGTTGAGACTCAGGACAGCTTGATAAAACTCTTTGACGAGTGCGAGGTTCTTTGCGTATAGAACCGCCCCAGCTTGAAATGTAGACGCCACCACACCTCCGAAGTTCCAAGGTTCTCAATCCGCGCTACCAACGACCCCATTCACTCGCGATTTCAAAGGTCACTCTGGCAATCCGGCCGGACGTCCCGGAATTTTCACAAACTTTGCAACGATCAATCGGGGGATGCTGACGGAAAAGGTTCAAATTGTCGAGAGCAGACGCAAGCTGACTCTCTCGAGCCTTGCGCGATCCAACGAGTCATTCTATGAAATCGGCGTGACTGACGAACGTCCTGATGCGGAGACTCATGGCGCCAATTGAGCGGATAGCTCGATTTATGGAAACTCTCGATTTGGGGTTTCTCAACGACGCCTTCGCGGAGGGGAAGATCGTGCTGATCGAAAATTTTCCACCCTACGTTTTCGAGGGTGTCGATGCGGTTGCCCGCTGGGCGAAAGGTTTCGCCGAGCATGCCAGAAATATCAGGGGGCTTCGTCATTCCTTCGGCGAGCCTCACGACTTCCGCCGGGATGGCGAGGTTGTGTTCCTATCCCTGCCCACCACTTGGAGAGGCACAATCGGCACAAGCTCATTCACTGAAACCGGCGGCTGGGCTTTCGTGCTCCTGAAGCAGCCAAGCGGCTGGCGCGTGCGGAACTACGGTTGGGCGGTAACTGGAATCGAGATGCAGTGAACTCGGTAGTGCAGACGCTGCGCGCTGGTCAAATGACCAGCGCGCGCGCTTCCATTAGACGCTCCCCCACGCGCCAAAAAGCTTAAAAAATTAACAATTTAAATGATGGAAAGTCTGCGCGGCCAAGCATCCGCTCACTATCGTGATGTGGACATTTAGTATGCTCTATCCACACTATATATCGCGTTTGCAATGAATCTCACGTCGTAGCAATCTAAACCGTCTCGGTGGCTAAAATCAGGAGTTGATTGCATCAACGGAGGGGATATGCGTGCTTTCAGCGCTCGATGGTTCATGATTCTCGGCCCGCTCCTCCTGCTCGTAACATCGCAACGGGCATCATCGATGCCAGTTCCCGCGATGGTACGGGTTCCGGGACACGTGCTGCCCGCATTGGCGAAAGCCACTATCGTTCGATCGAAAGCAAACGAAAACGATCAGCCGATGACGCTCACGATCGTGCTGCGTCATGACGATGAAACGGGGCTAAATCGCTACTTGCGTGAGCTGTATGATCCGCACTCGCCAAATTTTCATCATTACCTCACGCAGCCCCAAATCGCGGACAAATTCGGCCCATCGGCCGACACCTATGGGGCTGCCCTTGAATACCTGAGAGCCAATGGCTTCGAGCTGCTGCACGGATCGGCAAACCGGCTGACGCTGACGATTCGCGGCACGCGCGCCAACGTCGAGCGCGCATTCAATATTCGGATTGGGGATTATCGAATTGGCAGGCGCGAATTCTATGCGAGCGATCGCGACCCGGCCCTTCCGGCAAATCTGGCTTCGCGCGTGCAATCGGTCGGAGGTCTCTCGAACCTTGCCCACGTCACTAACACGGTCAGTTTAAAAAGCGGATTCGGGAAGCTCATCTGTAACATACTGCTGGCTCCTTTCTATCCTCCTCCTGGTCAGAAGTTCTGCGGATATGACCCGACGAAGGCGTGGAGGGCCTGCATAGATTCTGTCCCAGCTTGGGCAAAGAACAACACTCCACTGGACATTGTGGTTGACCCAGCCTTGAATTACGCGAAAGTTGTGCCCGACGGTCAGCCATGCCCACCCACCTCGAAAACTTCGACTCTCACGGAGGCCGCTGGATTCGGTGTGGGCTCGAACGTTCGGCATACGGCGACCCAGTCAGCGACATCGTCGCTCGGCGGCGCGGGCCAGACGATCGGCCTTGTCGAGTTCGACACCTTCGCGCAGAGCAACGTCGCAAACTACTTCAACTTTGTCGGTCTGCCGTCCGCCAATCTTGCCAATCTGAGCACGGAGAACGTGGACGGAGGAGCAACGCCCGGCTCAAACCAGGATGAGGTCCTGCTGGATATCGACACGATCATGACACTGGCGGAGAGCGCCAAGGTCACGGTCTATGAAGCGCCCTTTCAAGGCGGTGCCAGCTTCGAAGATGTGTTCAACCAGATGATCGACGACAAGGTTACGGTCATCAGCAACAGTTGGTCATACTGCGAAGACGAAACCGATCAGGCCGATGTGGAGAGCGTCGATAGCGTCCTGAGTAACGCCGCGGCCGCCGGCATCAGCGTTTTCAATGGCGCTGGAGACACCGGCAGCACCTGCCTTGACGGCGCCGCGAATACGATCGGCGTGCCGGCCGATTCTCCGCATGCGACAGCGGTTGGCGGCACCACCGAAACGCAGAGCCTTGGCGGCCTCTATGGAGCCGAGACGTGGTGGGATGGCGCTTCGGAAACTCCGCCCACGGGTCAGGGCGGCTTCGGCATCAGCAAATTCTTTGCCACGCCGTCGTATCAAACCGGCCTGAACTCGATGGCAATGCGTTCCATCCCTGACGTTGTGACGAACGCGGACCCCAATACAGGCGTCGAAATCTGCCAGGCCAGCGCGGGCGGATGTCCCGACAACCTCTTTTATGGCGGCACCAGCATCGCGACGCCAATTTGGGCCGCATACACAGCTCTCATCAATCAGGCGGTCGGCACCAACGTTGGCATGGCGAATACAGTTTTGTACCCACTCGCAGGCACCAGCGCCTTCCATGATGCGGCATCGATGGGCAGCGACTTCCAGCACGTCGGCCTCGGCTCGCCAAATCTGGACCGGATGATTCTTGCGTTGTCGCATCAGACTGCGGGACCACCCGATGCGAACGGTTCGATTGTCACCCTTGCCTATCAGGACGAAGACCTCTCGCCGGCTATTTCGCTGGGCGTACCGTCCGATGGTGCTACCACGGCGATCGTTGTCGTGCTGCTGGCTGACGCGAATGGCAATACGATTCAGGGAAAGACGGTAACGCTGGCCGCAAGTCCGAGCGGCAACGCGATGATCTCGCCCGCGAGCGTCGTCACCAGCGCCGACAATGGCGCCGCGGTGTTCACAGTTACCGATCTGGTTCCCGAGACACTGACTTTTACAGCGATCGACACCACAGACAGCCTTAAGCTTTCGATGACGCCAAGCCTCAGTTTCGTTACGCCTCCGGCGGCGTCCGCCAGTATCGTGGCAAGCCTCAGCACCGAGCCCGCCGATGGAAACACCGCCGACACCATCACAGTGACGCTCAAGGACTCGCTCGGGCGCCCCACTGCGGGCAAGGTCATTGCTCTCGACCAGGGTGGCGCAAACTCAGTCGTCGCGGCGCCTTCCCCCGCCGTCACCGACAGTAATGGCGAGATCCAGTTTTCCGTCACTGACCTCCACACTGAGAACATTACCTACACAGCAACCGACGCCACCGACGGCAACTTGCCTATTCCCGGCTCCGCGATGGTGGATTTCACCAACGGCGGAGGCGGATGCGCCTCAGCATCGTACGTCACTGGGACGGCAAATCCTTCACCGGGCTACGCCGTAAGCGCGTTCGCCACCGGCTTCTTCGTCTCCAGCGGCGACCAGGGCTTCTCCTACAATTGTTTCGGCGCTTATGGGATGGCGTGGGACGCCGCAGGCAACATGTACGTAACCGATTGGCCTACCGGCAACGTCTACAAGTTCGGCACTTCGGGCGGCATCGCCGATACAAGCCACCTGTTCACGACCGTGAAGGCGCCTGCGACCGGACTAGCGATTGATCCCAAGGGCAACATGTTTGCCAGCGAAGGTTCGGTAAGCGGTGCCAATGGCGATATCGTCCCGGTCGATCTGTCCAACGGCACAGTCGGCACCGCGATCGCCTCCGGCATTCCATGCCTGGGGAACATGGCGATTGATCCTGCGATACCGGCCCTGTACGTGAACGATTTCTGCTCGAGCGGCCCGGTAAGCCCGGATATCTGGCAGGTCACCGGGATCGACGGCGCCAGTCCCGACTACTTCAGTCTACGCCCAGACGCCGGATAACATCGAAAACTTGAACCTCGCGGTTGCACCCGATGGGTCGGTTTACGACGTTTACGCTGCGTCCTCCGCCGCGCAGATCGCACGGATTGCTCCCGGCGGCAGTCCTGTGAGCACGCTGACGGCGGCCGACAGCTCGCCTATCAGCCTTACCGGCGGGCTCGGCATGACGGTCGGTGGGAAGCAGGCCAGCGGCGACGCGCAATTCCTTGATCGCGCCGTTCAATCCGCAAGCCAGCGCGGTGTCCGGCACTGATGAGGCCGTGCGGACTCTCGATCTGACCGGAGCGTCGCCCGCAACAGGTGCGGCGCTTACCACCAACGATTTTTCAGGCTTGTCCAACTTCGCGATCGGACCTGACGGATGCCTGTACGTAGCGGGCGGTCCGACCGTCTCGAGAGTCACCAACGCTGACGGGAGCTGTAGTTTCGGCCCAGCGACCCAGCCAGCGGAAATCAGTCTATCGCCGGCCGTAGTGATGCCGAATCCCCAGCAGGGGAGCAGTGTGAGCCTGACGGCACAGTTCCACTACGTGAGCGTCGCCGACGGAACCCCGGTGACCCTTGCGGTCTCGGGGGCAAACAATAGACTCCTCCAATCGAACACAACGGGCGGGGCAGCGTCGTTCAGCTATACGGGAGCGTTTCAAGGCATCGATACGATCATCGCAAGCGCAACCCTGAGCAGTGGCTCGATAGCCTCAAATCCTGCCGTCTATACCTGGGATCCGGGGACCGATCTGACCTTCCTTACGCTGAACCAGAGCCCACTCTCAAGCCAAGTGAATCAAACAGTCACGCTCACCTCGAACCTGACCAACGTCTCACAAAAGCCAGCGGTCGCGCTGTCGGGCGAGCAGGTGAACTTCAGCCTCGCGGGATCCGGCTGCCACGGCACCACCGATGCGAAGGGCAATGCTAACTGCCAGGTGACGCCTAACGGCGCGGGAGTAGATACGCTGAGCGCGAATTTCGCCGGCACCGCGCAACTCAATCCATCCAGCGATTCGCGCAGCTTCAGCGTGGTTCCGATGCCCACGCCAACACCGGTACCGGGCAAGCTCCGCGTCAAGCCGAAAAAACTCAATTTCGGTTCGGTCGAGGTGAACGGAAGCAGAACGAAGACCGTGAAGGTCACAAATCGTGGACGCGTAATCAATACCAAGAAGAAGCACGTCGTCCCCGATCCCATCACGATCGAAATGGAAGGTGAGACCTCCGGCACCAGTCCCTCGCCATTCTCCGTGACGCAATGCGCACCGGATGATCAGTTGCAGCCGAGATCCAAGGGCGAACCCGCGGGAACCTGTACGGTGACGGTAAAGTTTGCACCTACAGCGGCAGGCAAGTTCAGCGGGACTTTGATGATTATCGATAACGTCGAAACCACCAATCCGGATACCGGCTCGGTACAGATGGTGCCGTTGGAAGGAGAGGGCAAAGAAGCGAAAGCAGGCCCAATTGCGGCCTCCGTGCCTTTTCCGTAGCAGTCAGCCTCTCGGCAGGGCTTTGCCGAGAGCGTTGTGAAGGTGACCGCGACCAAAGGATCCAAGGCCGAAGGCAGCGACACCGGACCACCGAGGCGAAAGTCAGGAGCCCGGGGTGGAAACTGTGGTTAGAGGCGAAAACAGCGACGGCGCTTCGGTCGAGTTGCACAACGTGCGCACCAGACATTGGCGCACTCAGATTAGAAAACACCAGAGGGAACTTTGCGTGAATTGATTCCAGGCATCGCCGTACTGGTCGCACTTATCGCGGTGGTAGCGACGATCGATAACGCTATGGCCGCGCGCGCCTTGGAACCGGGGTTCACCGGCACATTTCTTTACCGCAACGACAATTTCCGCACAGGTCAAAACCTCGCCGAGACTGTGCTCACCCCGTCGGCCGTCACGCCGTCGAAATTCGGGCTGTTGTTCACTGACGCAATTGACGGTGCGGCGTACGCGGAGCCGCTCTACGTGCCAGGAGTGCAGATTCCCAATCAGGGAACGCACAATGTCGTTTACGTCGCGACAGAAAACGACAGCGTGTACGCATTCGACGCGGACAGTGCGGGTCCGCCGCTATGGCATACGAGCTTCATCAATCCTAAAGCAAATCCACCGATTACCGCGGTACCCTCGTCCGATATCGGATGCGGCGACTTGACGCCGATCATCGGGATCACCGCCACGCCCGTGATCGATCTTACAATTGGAAATAATGGGACGCTCTATGTGGTGTCCAAGGTCAAGCTGGGACCCGGCAGTTATCAGCAGCAACTTCACGCGTTGGATATCACCACCGGCCTCGAGCAGCCGCACAGCCCGATGACGATCACTGCCAGCGTGCCCGGAACCGCTTCGGACGCCGTCAACGGCATGATTACTTTCGATCCGCTTCTGCAGCACGATCGACCGGCGCTGACGATCGCCAATGGCGTGGTTTATCTGAGCTTTGCGTCGCATTGCGACATCACGCCGTACCATGGATGGATTCTCGGCTACGACGAGACGAGTTTGGCGCAGGTTGTCGTGTACAATACAACGCCCGACGGATCTGACGGCGGCATCTGGGAGGCGGGATGCGGTCCGGGAGTCGACACCAACGGCGACTTGATCACGATTACCGGCAACGGAACCTTTGATACTGGCGCAGGCCCGGTCGATTACGGCGACAGCTTTCTCAGACTAACGCCTGGTGCCGGAACGATGTCGGTCAGCAGCTCTTTTACACCGCTCAACGAGCTGCTTCTCGACGACGACGACCTGGATATGGGATCGGGCGGCAATCTGCTGCTGCCCGATCAGCCCGGACCAAATACCCATCTGATGGTCGGCGCCGGCAAGCTGGGATCGATTTATCTGGTCAATCGCGACTCGATGGGCGGATTTAATCCCAGCACGGATCAGATGGTGCAGGAACTGATCAGCGAAGTCGGCGGGATGTTCAGCACGCCGGCGTATTGGCAGGGAGCGATACCCAGCGTTGGTTTGCAGAACATGATCTACACTGTGGGCGTCGGCGATAACCCAAAGATGTTCACGATCGCCAATGGGCTGATCCAGACACCACCCGCGTCGGTCGCGCAGAACTACAACTTCGCGTATCCGGGGGCATCGCCCGTGATCTCCGCCAACGGCACGACCGGCGGCATCCTGTGGCTCATCGACAGTGCGGCTTACGGTTCAAGTGGTCCCGCCATTCTTTATGCCTTCGATGCGACCAATCTGAATAACGAGTTATACGACAGCGATCAGTTCAGCTCGGATAACCCCGGACCCGCAATCAAGTTCACCGTTCCAACTGTAGCCAATGGATCCGTTTATGTGGGAACAAAGACCCAGCTTGCCGTGTTCGGATTGCTCACTTCCGCCAGGTCGAATCCTCCCACTACGATGACGGTGACTGAGGCCCTCGCCTTCGGTAGCGTTGCCGTTGGTCAGACGGTTTCCAAGAACCTCACAGTCGTCAACACCGGCAAAAACCCATTGATCATCTCAAGTGGGACGCCGTCTGATCCTGAATATGCCTTGAGCGGTACCGGGACGTGCGGTCCGATCCCCGTCACGCTTGCGCCCAAAGCAAATTGCACATTGGGGGTGTCATTCACACCGAGCGCAGCCGGCGCGCATAACGCATCGTTGACTCTCAACGACAACGCCACCACCAGTCCGCAGAATGTGACGCTCACCGGCACCGGCCTCGTGGATCTGACCCTCTCGAGGGCCAGCCTCGCATATGGGAGCGTGAAGTTCGGCGTCAAGTCGCCGCTATCTTTCGCCGTCACCAATCATCAAACCCAACCGGTCACACTCAGCGAAGCCTTCACCGGCACGAACGCCGCCGACTTTCTCGATCACCGGCGGCACCTGCAAGGCAAATCTTGGTGCTCTGAAGGCATGCTCGATCATCGTCAGCTTCGCGCCGGGTACGCTTGGAACGGAATCCGCGACGCTAACGGTCTCCGACAGCCCCGATCCAATGAGTCCCTACATTGTATCGATAAGCAGCGGGCCGACGATTCCGGCGACGGTCGCGCCGGCCACACTTGCGTATGGAACGCTAACGGCGAAAGTACCAACAAAGACGTTGAAGGTGACGGTCACCAACCTCTCAGGATTCTCGCTGCCGCTGAGCGAGAGCATCAGCGGGACGAACGCGAGCGATTTCGCGGTGACCGGCACCGGCACTTGCGGTGCGTCGGAGGCACCACATTCGTCGTGTACCGTAGCGGTGAAGTTCACGCCCACCGTCGGCCCAACGCCAGAGAGCGCGAGCATGGCGGTGAGTATCAGCGGCGATCCAGCCAGCCCGCACAACATCAGCCTCACGGGGACCGGGCCATAAGTGGGCGAATGAAGTTCCGCGACGGAGCGGTTGAGCCTGCTTCGTCAGGAGTCGACGCGCGAGGCTGACGAGTCGCAGGTCGGTGCTACATCGCCATAGGCGCTTTCTTTCCGACGTGACCGCCTTTGTCGGTGCAGGATTTGGCGTCGGCGGTGATCACGTAGCCTTTGCCCTTGCACGAATTCTTGCCCTGGCAGTCGTTGGTTGCGGTCTTGCACGCACTCTGCCCTTTGCAGGCATTCGCACCCAGGCACTTGAGTTGCGCCGCTTGCGTCGAAGGGCTCGGCGAATCGCCGGCGCTGACTACGCTGCCGGTGAATACCAAAGCGACCGCCGTCGCCAGCATTGCTCCTGCTATCTTCGTTCGACTCATCGGATAGTTCTCCCTTCGAGTTTGGCCGAAATTTGAAATCGCGGACTATGCAGTTTGCTTCGAAAGCGGCCTTGCCGTCAAATTCCCGGATCGTCGAGTGAACAAGATTGATGATGCGATTGCGGTGCGGAGGAAAATGAGCCAGATAGGAATCTCACGCAGAGGAGATTCCTATGCCGGACAAGACTTACAAGATAATCGAGGTAGTCGGCGTGTCGGACGACAGCGTCCAGCAGGCGGTGCGCAACGCGATAATCAAGGCGCGCGAGACGATCAGGAATATCGACTGGTTCGAGGTCAAAAATATTCGCGGATCGGTGGACAAGAAGGGCGAGCCGACGTTCCAGGTGGAAGTGCGCATCGGATTCCGCCTCGAAGGCAGCGCCGTGGTTTGAAAAGATCTCCCACGAAGATTTCTGCTCAGTAAAGCGCATTTCTCGAGATATCGCGCCCGAGCGAGTTGACGAACTCCAGGCCGAGCAACTGGCGAAGCTTCGGCGTCGCGCGATCCAGCACGGCGGGCGGAACTTTCGCTATCTCGGAATCGAGCGGGCGAATCACCTTCAGGCCGTAGTTGATCAAAAGAGCAACGCGCGGCTGATCGGTATGATTTTGCGAGGTGTCGTGCCACAGCAGGCCATGCGAAACGATCGCGTCGCCGGCCGAGCCGGTTATCTTGATCGCCTCGCGCGCGAAGTCCTCGCGATTCGGTTGCGAGCATCGCAACTGGCTGCGCGGCGCGACCAGCGTGGCGCCGTTCTGTTCGGTGAAATCCTGCAGCATCCAGATAACCTGAACCATCAGCGGCGGCCGAACAGTGAACGGACCGCGCATCGCCCAGTACGGGTAGTCGATGTGCACGCCCATCTCGATTGCGCCGGGATACAGAATCCGCGCAGAGTATGCGCCGAGCGTCATATCGTCGCCCAGCATTGCCTCGGCAATTTCGATCAACACCGGATGCTGGGCCATGCGCTCGAAGACCTCGCCATGCTCGAGCAGGCCGCGGATGTGCTGCTGGCCGGTCTTTTCCTTGCGTCGGCCAAATGCGGAAGCATTCGGTGACTCGGCGATTTCCAATGCGCGCGAGCGCGCCTCCGCCGCTTCGGCCGCGGACATCAAGTTCGGCATCAGCACGAATCCAGGCCCGTCGAAGAGTTGCTCCTCGATTGCGGACAGAGCTGGCATAGTGGTCTCCTTCACGCGTACCGAGACTTGATTTCAAATAGCACAGTCGCGCCGCTGCGATCTTCAGATGCCGAGCGCGCTGCTCAATGCTTTGGTCCAGCCGAGCCAACGTTGGTCGGGACCGCTGAAGCCGTCCCACAACATGTTGTTGCATATATAAGCAACCGCGGTGCCGGATTCCGGATGCGCGAACCCCATGCGGCCGCCGGCGCCCCCGTGCCCGAACGATCCCGCACCGAGCATCGGCTCGATCGGGCGCGGCAGCTCGAACCCCAGGCCAAATCGCTGCGGCCCCGGCCCGGCCAGCGGCATCAGCGGAGCGGGCGCGCCGAGTCCTTCGTTCTGCGATTCGCGCGCGCGCTCCATCGTCTCGCGCGTCAGCAAGCGGACGCCATCGATCTCGCCGACACAGGCCGCGTACATCTTGGCGAGGGCGCGGGCGTTTGCGATGCCGTTGCCAAACGGCAATTGCGCAGCGTGGGCTTCGCGCGTGTTGATCAGATGCAAGCCCTCGGCGCCGGTCGTAAACATGTTGAAGGCAGCGCGCACCGAGCGGGAATTCATATCGAGTCCCAGGCCCGAGAACAGCGCACGAGCTTGCACTTCGTTCAACTGCGCGGCGGGCACGATGTGCGGGGCGACGCGATGCTCCTGATCGGCCGGAAGCCCGACCCATAGATCAAGCAGGAGCGGTCCGGCAATTTCCGCCTGAACAAATTCGCCCACAGTTTTTCCCGAGACACGGCGCACGAGCTCGCCGGCGAGATAGCCGAAGGTCAAAGCGTGATAGAAATAGGCCGTACCCGGCTTCCACCACGGCTCCATGTTCGCAAGCGCCGCGGTACAACGGTTCCAGTCGAACAGCGCGCGACCGGAAATTCCCGCCTCCTCGTCGAAACTCATAAGACCCGCCCGATGAGCGAGGATGTCGCGGACCGCGATCGACGCCTTTCCATTCGCGGCGAATTCGGGCCAGTAACGTGCTACGGGCGCGTCGTAGTCTATAAGCCCGCGCTGCGCGAGCATGTGCACGCAGACGGCGGTGACCGCCTTGGTACACGACATCAATATAGTGATGGTGTCCGCCAGGTACGGACGGCCGTTGAGCTTATCCGTTCCGGCCCAGAGATCGACGACCATGTGCCCGTGCCGATATACACATAGCTGGGCGCCGCCTTCGTCGTGGGCCTGCGCTTCCGCAAATGCGTCGCGTACCAATTCGAATCCTCGTTCCACGGTCCCTTCAGCGCGCATAGTCATTCCTCGAATTTATTCATAGCTGAACGCGCGGCTGTCTGTTTCATATTCAGTGTTCAACAATAGCCAGGAAGTGGGTCGCATACACTTCTTCCAGCGGAATGTCAGACGTGTCTATGACCCAATCGTGGTGAATATACGGCGAGGCCAAGCACCGGAGCTGCTGCTCCGCTTGAGCGCGGCGTTTTTCCACATCGGCGTCTCTCGGTCGCCCGCGCATCTTCATGCGTCGTAGCACTTCATCGGCAGATGGACGGAGAATCCTGGTAGTGAATGGAATACCGCGTAGTGTAAGAGCGTTTTGATAGTTCAGTAGCGGACGCGGCGGATCTTCATAGAGAATGAATTCCAGAACCACATTCTTTTTTCCGGCTACAAGTTCGATGACTCGCCGCACGACTTCATCTTGAACTATGCGTTCTTCTTCGGCCGTCCGCAGTTCTCCCCATGGGTGCCCTTCCTTTATCTTGACCCAATGGTCGTCTTCGGACACCTGTTCCCAATCCGGATGTTGGGCTATACGGGCTGCGGTGCTTGTTTTCCCTGCACCTCCCGGACCGGCGAGCAAGATGACGTGCGGTCTCCGCTTCACAGCAAAAGCGATATCACGAAACTGGATTTAATTGCGCAAATCACCCAAGCGTAATTTGCACTCGATGTATGACGCTATCGTCGGCGAGAGTTATTTGAGCTGTCCGCCCGGCAAGCGCCGCGCCGTCGAGTTCCACGCTGGTCACGCCGCGACTCACGCTACGAGGGTTTTCGACCACTATCTCGTAGCGCGTCGAACCGTATCGATAGACAATCTCGAAGCGAGGCCAACCAGCCGGGATGCACGGATCGATAGTCAATGTTTTGCCACGCAGTCGAAAACCCAATATCCACTCGAGGCCCGCGCGATACATCCATCCCGCGGATCCCGTATACCAAGTCCATCCGCCGCGGCCGACGTGCGGCGGAACTGAGTACACGTCGGCGCATACGACGTACGGCTCCACTTTGTAGCGATGAATCCCGGCGCGCGAGTTCGCGTGATTGATCGGGTTCAGCATCGAGAACAGTTCGTGCGCCTTCTCACCGTCGCCAAGTATCGCAAACGCGATCACCGACCAAAGCGCGCCATGCGTGTATTGGCCGCCGTTCTCGCGGAGGCCGACTGGATAACCCTTGATATAGCCGGGGTCGAGCGGCGTGCGGTCGAACGGGGGCGTGAATAACAGCACCAGGCCGTCCTCGCGCTTGACCAGGTATTCGTCGACCGCGGCCATCGCGGCCGCGGCGCGAACCGGACTAGCGGCGCCGGAGATCACGCTCCACGACTGCGCGATCGAATCGATGCGGCATTCGAGATTGCCGGCCGATCCGAGCGGCGCGCCATCGTCGAAGTAACCGCGCCGGTACCAGTTGCCGTCCCAGCCGTCGCGCTCGAGCGAGGCCGCCAGCGCGGTCGCATGATTTCTCCAGGCTGCGGCGCGCGCAGTGTCGAGACGGATATCGGCAATCGGCGCGAACGCCTGAATCGTCGCGTAGAGGAACCATCCGAGCCAGATGCTCTCGCCCTTGCCGGCCTCGCCGACGCGGTTCATGCCGTCATTCCAGTCGCCTGACCCAAACAGCGGGATGCCGTGGACGCCGACCTCGAGGCTTTGGTCGAGCGCGAGGGCGCAATGTTCGAAGACGGTGGCGTGCCGCTCAGAAGCCGTCGGCTGAAAGAATGATTCAACCCGGCCGGCACCCAGCTCCGGACCGTCGAGGAAAGGAATTGTTTCGTCGAGGATACCGAGGTCGCCTGTCACCTCTACATAATGAGCGACCGCATATGGGAGCCAGACGCGATCGTCGGCGATGCGCGTGCGAACGCCCTGACCGGCCGGCGGCAGCCACCAATGCTGCACATCGCCTGCGACAAACTGGCGCGAGGCCGCCCGAATCAGCTGCTCACGCGCGATCGCAGGCCGCGCGACCGTCAATGCCATCACATCCTGGGTCTGATCGCGAAAACCGTAAGCACCGCCCGCCTGGTAGAAGGCCGAACGCGCCCACACCCGACAGGTCAGCGTCTGATACAGCAGCCATCGGTTAAGCATGATGTCCATCGATCGATCCGGCGTCTTGACCTGCACGCTGCCGAGCAACACATCCCAGTACTGCGTGATTGTGGCCAGAACGGAGTCGAGATCGGCGTCGCGATATTTCCTGATCGAGGAGATCGCATCGGCCTTGCTCGCCGCCTCGCCGAGAAAGAACACGACCTCGGTCTCGGCGTTGGGCCGGATTGACACGGTGGTTTGCAGCGCTGCGCAGGGATCCATCGCGGCGCCAGACCTTGCCGACAGCGGCTTGCCCGCGGCGAGCGCCGCGGGATTGTCGAGCGTGCCGTTGCGTCCGAGAAACTCGGTCCGGTCCGCAGTCAAAGAGGTCTGTTGGCCGCACAAATCCGCGAATGCAATCCGGTCGCCGTATTCGTTACTGAAGGAGTTGCGCGCGAGGAGCGCGTGCGTTTCGGGCTCGATCTCGGTCACGATATACGGCGCCGACGCCCCACGCGAAGTGCCGAGAACCCATTCCACGTATGCGGTTATAGACAAGCGGCGCACGCGCGGCGAGAGATTGCGAATCTTCAAGCGCGAGATCTTGATCGAGTCGTCAATCGGCACGTACTGCGTCAGCTCGAGCGAAATTCCGTGCGAGGTGTGCTCGAACACGCTGTAGCCCTGGCCGTGGCGAACGACGTAAGGCGCGCCATCTTCGCGAATCGGAATTGCGGTCGGTCCCCACAGCTCGCCGGTGTCGAGGTCGTGGACATAGATCACCTCGCCGGGACGGTCGCCGACCGGATCGTTCGACCATCGTGTAATCTGATGCTGCTGGCTGTTGATCGCCCATGTGTAGCCACTGCCTTCGACCGAGACCTGGAAACCGAACGATGGATTCGCGATGACGTTGATCCACGGCGCCGGCGTCCATTGGCCCTCGCCAAGAATGGTCACATACTCGCGGCCGTCCGCCGCAAATCCGCCGAGGCCGTTGAAAAATTCGATGTCGCGCCGCGGCATCAGGATGTCCGCCCGATGCAGCGCCGGGGTCCGCCGCGTCGGCGGGCCGGCGGCCGGCTCGAACATCTCGAGCCGTTTGACCTGCTCGGACAAGGTCCCGCGCCGGCTCAGCAACACTGCGCGCGCCGCTGTCTGCAAACTGCTTCGCAGCTCGGCCGAAACCAGATCGGCGCGGAGGGCGAAAACATTTCCGCATGCCGCCTGTCCGTCGGGAGTTCTCGCCGGCACGGTGCGCACGAGGCTCTCGATGGCAGATTGCAATTCCTGATGGTACGACGGCGGCCGCTCGTTGAGGATCACCAAATCAACGCACAGCCGCTTCATCCGCCAGTATTCATGGGCGCGAACGAGCTCGCGCACGATCTCCAGATCTTCGGTCTCGTCGATCCGAACGAGCACGATGGGCAGGTCGCCCGAGATCCCGCCGGGCCACAGCTTCGACTGCCCGCCCTCGGCGCGCCGCAGGAGATCGGACGACGGACGCAACGTAGGATCGGAGTAGAGCACGCGGTTCGCGATGCGCTGATAGAGATGAGCCTCGTCTGCGTTGACGCGCAGGTGATGGAGTTGCACTTGCGCCTGGGTCCAGGCCAGCGTGACCGCGCGCTCGAAAGCGTTGGCGTCGTGATGCTTGTCGACCAGGTCGAGCGCTTCGGTGCGCGACGGCGCGACGATAGTCCAGAAGGCGACGCGCGCGGTCGCTCCCGCCGGAATTCGCAGGCGGCGGCGGACGCTGAAGATCGGATCGAGAACGGTGCCAACCGTGTCGGACAAGGGGCGGCCGTCGATCACCGAAACGGCGTCAAGCAGCCCGCGCCCGCGCCCGAGAAATCGCGCGCGGTCGGTCTCGAACTGTATCTGGCCGACCGAGTCGCCCTCGGCCACCGCCAAGTGCGCCGCCCACACCGGCGTGTCGGTCGGCGAACGGAGCCGGCGCGTCGCGAGCAGCGCGCCGACCTCGGCATCGAACTCCGTCTGCACGAACATTTTCGAGAAGGCCGGATGCGCGGTGTCGGAAGCCGCGGTCGCCAGCACGATTTCGGCGTACGAGGTCAATTCGACCTCGCGCACGCGGCTGCCGAGATTTGTAATCGACACACGGCGCACTTCGGCGTCATCCTCGGCCGACACTGCGACCTCAAGCGTGGTCGTCATGGTGCCGTCGCGGCGCACGATTTCCGCACGATCCTCGGAGAACTCGACTTCGTAGCTGTCGGCCTCGACGCCCGCAGGTTGAAATCCCGCGGACCAGACCTTGCCGCTGTTCACATCGCGGACGAAGATATACGTCCCCCACGAATCGCAGGTCACGTCCTCGTGCCAGCGCGTGACCGCCAGGTCGCCCCAGCGGCTGAACCCCGAACCGGCCGCCGTAAGCATCACGGTATACCTGCCGTTGGACAAAAGATGCGTGCGCGGAATCAAATCGTGCGGCGAGCTGAAGCGGCGGATCGTCGGCGGCGCGTACTCGCGAACGTTGGCTTCGGCCTTGACCTCTTCGGCGCGGGGGCGCGCCACCGCAACGTCGCGCGGCGTCCGCTCCTGCAGCAGCAGCTCGGTCGCCTGGATGATCGGCTCAGCATGAAACCGCGAACGCATCGCGCCGTCGTTCAAGGCGTCCGCGATCGCCACCAGCGTCATGCCCTGGTGATGTGCCATGTACGCGCGGACGATCGCGACGTTCTCGCCCTCCGGCACGCGCGACGGCGTGTAGTCGAGAGCCTCATACCAGCCGAAGTGGCCGAGACCACCGGCCTTTAGCAGCGCCGCGAAGTTCTGCGCCGCCGCCTCGGGATTCACCATCGCCGCCAGCGCCGTCGCGTAGGGCGCGATCACCGCGTTCTCGCTCAGCCCGCGCTTGAGCCCGAGCCCGGGCACGCCAAAGTTCGAATACTGATAGGTGAGTTCGAGGTCGCGCGCGTTATACGCGGATTCCGAGATTCCCCACGGCACGCCAAGCTCGGCGCCGTACTTCATCTGGCGGCGCACGACGAGGCGATTGGTCTGCTCGAGCAGGCTGCCGGCCGGCGCGCGCATCACCAGCGACGGCATCAGGTACTCGAACATCGATCCCGACCACGAGATGAGCGCCGATCCGCGATCGACCGGCGTCATGGCGCGTCCCAGCCGGAACCAGTGGCGAGCTGGAATTTCGCCCTTCGCGATCGCGACGAAGCTCGCGAGCCGCGCCTCGGATGCGAGCAGATCGTAGCAGTTGGGATCGAGGCTGCCGTCAGTGACGCGGTAGCCAATCGACAAAAGTTGGCGCGCGGGATCGAGCAGGAAGTCGAACTTCATCGCATCGAACATTTTGCCCGCGGTGGCGGCGAGTTCCGTGATGCGCCGTTCGAGCGCTAGAGCCGCCGCGCCCGCACGAGCAACGGCAGGCTGATCGAGGGTCGATCCGTGGGTGGCGGCATCATTGTAGAGATCGGGCAAATCGCCCAGCTTCGGTATCGACTCGACCTGGGTCGATCCGGCGTCGAGGGCGCCGGTCTTGACCCGCGCGCGCATCGCCCACGGCTTAAGCAACTCGACGTTGCGCTGATGACTGCGTATGCAAGCGCGCAGCGCTTCGGTCCATGCGAGGACGTTGTCGGCCGCTGAGTCGGCGCGCTCGAGCGTCAAGGTGCGAGCAATGTCGATGGCGGAATCGCTATGATCGGCGAGCTCGGACAGCCACGCCGTCATTTCGACCACGGTCCGCGGTTCCGAATGCGTCAGCGGCGCCATCGTGTCGATCACTTCCTCGAGCTGCCGCGGGGTGACGGTGTAACTGCGCCGGTCGGTGGCCAGTTCGGCAAGTGACTCGCGCACCAGTGCGAGCGAATCGTCGATTCCCTTGAGCCACTGCCGATCGATCACCGGCCGCGCGATCATCTCGCGGCACGCGTTGCCGAGCGCGATCAGATGTCCCGCCAGGTTACCGCTGTCGACCGACGACACGTACCTCGGATCCAGCGGCCGCAGGTCCCGCGTGCCGTACCAGTTGAAGAAGTGCCCGCGGAACTGCCCCATCCGCTTCATCGTGTCGAGCGTCGCGCCGAGGCGCTCGACCGTTTCATGCGTTCCGATCCAGCCAAAGTCGTGCGCCGCGATAATCGTCAGCAGGTAAAGCCCGATGTTGGTCGGCGACGTGCGATGCGCCAGCACGGGCTTGGGGTCTTCCTGAAGATTGTCGGGCGGGAGCTGGTTGTCCTCGGCAGTCACGAACTTCTCGAAGAATCGCCACGTGCGCCGCGCCGTCAGCCGCAACGCAGCGGTGTCGGCAACCGAGAGCACGCGGTCGCCCTCAATCGGCGGCGGCATGCTGGCGAATCGCGCGCCGGCCGGCGAGAGCATCCACAAAATCACGAAGGGCGCTGCAACGATTGCGCCGCCGTGGCCTGCGATCGCGACAAAAATCGCCGTCGCCGCTGCCAGCGTCACTGCGCCGGCCATCGTCGCGTAGAACCCGCGCACGTCGAGACGACGCGTCCGCTTGGCCTGCGCCGCGGTCGTCCACTCGAGCATCAGGCTATGACTCACGTACAGGCGGTAGAGGGTGCGCGAGATCGCGTCGGCCATCAGCCACGCCTGATGCGCGAGCAGGATCAGCATCATGGCGAGCTGCGACACGCCTGCGGCAAAGTCCTTGGCGACGGCCAGGATATGGCTGCGCTTGGAGATGTCGCGGCGGCGCGGGATTATGCCGGTGACGAACGGAAGCATCGGCGGCGTTGCGATCGTCGCGACGATGAACGCGGTCCATACAAGAGCGGCCGCAATCGGCAGCGTCCAGCCCGCGATCAGCGCAAGCAGCAAGAACGGCGCGGACAGCGTGCGGCGCAGGTTGTCGATCATTTTCCAGCGGCCGAGCGGCGGCATCGACGCGCCAATAATCCACGGCAGCAGTTGCCAGTCACCGCGGGCCCATCGATGCTGCCGGCCGGCCGCCACGTCGTAGCGCGACGGAAATTCCTCGACCAGCTCGATGTCGGAGACCAATCCCGATCGCGTGAAAGTGCCTTCGAACAAATCGTGACTCAGCAGAGTGTTGTCGGGAACGCGGCCGGCCAGCGCCGCCTCGAACACATCAACGTCGTAAATTCCTTTGCCGCTGTAAGAGCCTTCATCGAGGAGGTCCTGGTAAACGTCGGAGACGGCGAAGGCGTAAGGATCGATTCCGGCGGCGCTCGAGAAGACGCGCTGGAAGATTGATCCGTCGCGCCCGGTCGGCAGCGACGCGGTGATTCGCGGCTGCATGACGCCGTGCCCTTCGATCACGCGGCCGAGCTGGCGGTCGAATCGCGGCGCGTTCAGCGGATGCGCCATTTTGCCGACCATCCGCTTCGCCGCGCCGCGCGGCAGGCGCGTGTCCGCATCGAGCGTGATCACATAGCGCACGCCGTCGGGAACGGCGGGCGCGCGCCCGTCCGCCGCGGCGAACGTCGTGTCCGTCGCGCCGCGCAGCAGCCGATTCAGCTCGTGCAGCTTGCCGCGCTTGCGCTCCCAGCCCATCCACACGCCTTCGGCTTCGTCCCACACGCGCCGTCGATGGAGCAACAAAAATCTCGCGCCGGCCGGTCCCGCACCGTGACGCTGATTCAGCCGCGCGATACCAGCCGTCGCAGCCGCCAGCAGATCGTCGTCGCCGGCCGCGGTCTCGGCCGCCGAGTCAGTCCAGTCCGACAGGATCGCGAAATACAACTCGCCGTCGGGGCTCGCCAGGTAGTGAACCTCGAGCCGCTCGATCTGCTCGTCGATCTCCGCGCGCGTGGTCAACAACGTCGGCATCACGACCATCGTGCGCAAGTTCGCCGGCACGCCGTCGTGAAGCTCGAGCGCAGGAACCGTGTGAGGACCGATTACGGTCGTCACCGCGCGATTCACCAGCGCGACCGCCGCGTCCATCGCCGGGATGATCGCGAGCATCGCGAGGATGAAGCGTGTCCGTTCGGCGAGATGCGCATCTTCAACCGCGAGCAGGCCGCACGCGACGATCACCGCGGTGACGACCGCGATCGTGCCGAGGTAGCCCTTGATTCCGGCGGTCTTGTTGGCCCGCGCGATCCAGTCGCGCACCGGCGCGCGAAATCCCAGCTTCGCCTCGAGTGCGTGACGGCCCTCCGAAATCAGGTAGTAGCCCGGATGATTCTCGCGACGCGCGACCACGCCGTCGTTGGGCAGTTCCGCCGCTGCGCTCTTCGCCGAATCGATCGCGCTTTGTGCAACCTCGACTTCGGTATGCCCCGAGCCCAGCGCAAGTTTTTCGATCGCATGCCGATAGCGATCGCGCGTCGCAAAATCCATCGCGTCAAAATCACTGTCGGCGCGCAGCACCGCATCGACCGTGCTCACGCTCTCGAAGAAATCCGCCCAATCGACCGCCGACATCAGGCGCATGCTGGTGATCACGTTGCGTACCGTCACGTTCATCGCGCCCTGCCCCTGATGCACTTCGCGCACGATCTCGTCGGCCGTGGTGCCCTCCGCCGCCAGTCGCGTGTCAAGCCAGTTCAGGGCCAGCGCCACTCTGGAATCCTGGTCGCGAAGGCGTTGAACCATCTGGACTGCAAACGCGGCGGGAATCGGCGACGCGTCGAAGTCCTTGAACACAGCCTCCGCTGGTTCCGCGTCGCGGCCGTTCGCACCAAGCAACCTGTCCGCCAGCGCGTCGGCCTTCTGCCGTTGCGCGCGGCTTTGTCCGATCTGATCCGCCGCGCGCCGCAAATTTTCAACCAGCACGATTCGCAGCGTGATCGCCACGGCCCACAGCTCGCCGATCGTCAGCGGCTGCACGCGCTGGTAGGCCTGCACAAATCGGGTCAGGGTCTGTGTATCGAAGTGGCTGTCGGTATGCGCGACGTAGGCCCACGCGATTCCGAACACGCGCGGGTAGCCTTCCAACGGACCCTCGGCCAGCTTGGGCAGTTGCCGGTAGAAGCCGCGCGGCAGGTCGTCGCGGATCTCGCGAATCTGTTCTTCGACGACATGAAAATTATCGACCAGCCACTCAGCGGCCGGCGTGATCGCGCGCTCCTCGCGAATCGCGGCCGCGGTGCTGCGATACGCCGCGAGCAATTCGCGTCCGTTCTCGCGCACGCGCGAGGCTATCTCGCGTCCGCGCCCGGGATATTTGGTAACGCGCTGCGCAACCGCCAGCGTCTCGCCATGCTGCTCGAGGCGTTCGACGCTGAACAGTTCGGCGCGTATCGGTTCCTCGGTATGCGCAAAACCGGGAGCCGGGGCTTTGGGCGCGCGAAGAAATAACAGGCTCAAACTTGCCTCTCGATCCGGACGGCCGGCTACGGAATGAACTAACAAGAGCTGCGCAAAATGCGCAGGCGATGTGGCGGACGATCGCGTCAGCGTTGTTATTGTATCAGAAAGAAGGCGACAAGCCTCGGAATGAGGAATCGCCAACTGAGGCATTCCTGGCACAACGGTCACGTTGAGCGACCGCCGCCGTCGCCTCTATCTCAATGAATAAGTTCCGACCCCAGTTCTCTTAGCCAGCAAAGCCAATCTCTGCTCGTGATTCATGGGCTCCCACGGGACAAGTTTCTCGGCAAGCACATCCATTCTTCGAAGGAGGGTCAACTCGAGGAAAAGCTCGCATAAAATCCAAGTCGCGGAACACCAAGGAGCCGGACTCTCTCATCCTGTCGCGAATCCGCATCGAGATGGGCCGGCATCTCGGTCCAGTGCAGGCCGGCTCGGTGGTGATGACAAAGGTGGTATCCTTCGTTCATGAAGTTCACCTCATCAAGAACGGTTACGGTATGCGCAAAGTAGTCCTCGGGCTGTTCCGAGTCGTAGAAAGCGTGCTGGACCCATGCGACTGATTGCCGTGATGAAGTTCATGCAGAGAAGAGGAACTAACACGAACATGATCCCAATTCTCCAGTCGTAGATAGCGACAGCTCCGAAGTAGGCATAGTACCGCGCCATACCCCATAACAGGCGTCTTCGGTTTTCTTCCTCGCCTCTAGCCTTAAAGTAGGCGTATGGGGCAATCCCCAAAACCGTCCAAATGTTGTCCGAAAGATACCACAGGAAATCCAGTCGACTCGTTCGATCGTAGCCCCTGGACTCTGCTGTGTCATCGAATCCGCCATTCTCTCTATGGTGGAGACGGACATGAACCGTCCGATCCAGTTCTGGAATGTTTCCATACAAATATCCCAGAAAGAATTCGACATAGCGGCCGAAGACCTTATCGTACTTCTCCGAGAAGTAGCCTTGGCGCCGGTGCGCTTCCAGGTGTTTGGCGCTGAACATCCTCACAAACCGCTGGAACTTGAGACCATAAAGGGAAAGATAGAAAGCGATCGCGAGCAGCAGTCGAGGTTTTCCTAAAACGAGCTGGATCAGGAAAATCGGTATGGCGCTAAGGCTAAGGGAAACCATGAGTCGCAATGCAGGCGTGTCTCTGGAGTCCAGCAGAACTTCCTGGCCGAGCCGATCGAGTAACCGGTCGTAAGCCCTGGAGAGAAATTGATACGCGTTGCGTAACGGACGAACCCTCCCGAGAATCATGGCCGCGCCGTAGCCTCCGAAGGAAAGCAACGCCACGAGCGATATGGCACCCATGCTTGCCAGTGCCATCGGGACTCCACACCACCGAAATCCGAGTTTGGGATTGGCTCCACGATTCATCGTTCGATCTCGACAGCGGAATTCTTTCTCGATGTCCTCCCTCGAGCCGCGCGTGGCGAATAGCTGTTTCACCCAGAAATCAGCAGTTTGCCGCATACAAGGTCGATTTGTCGGCACGCCAGGGCTTGACCTTGCCCTCTTGATAGAACGCCAATCTGGTTGCGCAAGAACAGATCCCGCACACTATGCTCTGGAGCGCAAGCCGAGATGCGGAAAGTGGACCAGATCACCAAGCATTGAGAACCAAATCAGTCCCGCGCGCATCATGACAGAGGCCCCCCTATCGCCGACGTTACCTTCTGAAACTTGCTAACAGCTATCGGGGTTTCATGCCAAGAGCGAAATGGTTTCGCCGAGCACAGGTCGTGCGAGAAGGCTGGCGATCCGTTGCGGATCGCCTGCCTCGCGAATACGGACGGTCAGTTTTTTTCAGCGCGCTGCACTGCCTCAGTATCATTACGGGAATACTTGTCCTGATCGACGCTGGACTTCCGAGCAGATGCGGGAGCTTCAACGCGATCGCGAGCCACTACAGCATGCTGATTGTAACCGTGATTGCCGTCAGATCGTGCTTCGTTCTGATATGTTGCATTGTATGAATTTCCTGAACTCCGCGGATACGAATAGCCGCTGTTGTAGCCACTGTAAGGATAGGAGCTTCCGTAGCTGCTATAGCTGCTGTTGTAACCGTAAGGGCCCTGCGAATATCCGGGGCCACCGCCGAAACAACCTGCGGCAACAGTCGCGGCAAGGATACCGCTAAATGCCATCACTACCTTTCGAACGTTAATCAATTTCATATATTCACCTCTAAGATTCGCGACCGTTTTGGCGGATGCGGCGGGTGTAGTTGCTGACACGCTTCATGACGTTCGTCGCTCGTTCCTCGCTGTGCTAAACGCCGCAGCGTTGGAACGATCAAGTCCTCCGTCTCCGTAGTGCCACACGTGCAATTGGTCAGAATCGCCTATTTGGCCGCACGTCGCCGAGTAGTTTTCAGTCCATTCCGGGTGATGTTCGATAACCCAGCCGTGCCGGTTCCGCAGCCACCAATTGGCGTCATGCCATTGCTGATGACTGTCGTAGTCGCCCCACGCTTGCTGCCAAGGGGTGGCCGCGGCTGGAGCAGCAACCGTCAAGATCATTGCTCCGGCGACGGCGATCGCGGCCAGAGTGTTTCGGATCGGATGGAACCGAGGTCGTCCCATAGGGCCTCCCTCAAGCCTTCCCGTCTAACAATTTATGTTGGTCTAGCAGAGCGTGGTCAAAGGCGAGAAGAAGGGCCACTGGTCAGGCTGGATCAAAGTCGGGCTCGATTCGATTTAATGTTCCGACAAATCAAGTATATCTCCCTTACAAAGAGTATGTCAAACAAGTTAAACTAATAGTCAATGACTATATAGTGATCATTCTCAGTCGAACATCGGAATAGTTGGCGGGCACCCAGGAAGGGGGAGTTCCCCGGGTACCCGCCTCTTGCTCAATACCTGGCGACGAACGGCGCCAGGCTGCTGAAAGAACGATAGGCGGTCTTCTAATCTTCTAAACTTATTGATCCGACCCTTGCCGATCACTTCAGCGCCGGCATCTTGAGTCCCGGTATCGCTCCGATCAACCCGAATGTTTGTAGAATCCAAATCAATACAACTACGAACACGACGATATTGAGTAAACTCTTGATAGCGCCGGCCATCGGGATGTAGGTATTGATTAACCACATCACCAATCCGACGACTACCAGGATCACTACTATATTGACTAATGTCACCCGGGCACTCCTCGCTCGGATCCACTGTTTTACGGCCTATCGCAGGCTATCTATGCGGGTTTTTAACCTACGCCGGCGAGATAAATACGTCCACCGAAGTGCCGTTGCCTTTGGTTACTTTGGTAACAGAACCCGACGAACCCGTTAGCCCGTCAGAGACCGCCGCGGCCGACCAGCAGCCAGATTACGACAACGACCAGAACCAACGGCACCAAGCCGCCAGTGGCGCCATAATTACTATAGCCGTAGTAGCCACCGCCGCCGCCGAACAAGAGGACCAACACAATGATTAGTAGCAACATAAAAGTCTCCTTTGTCTACTTCCAAATCGTCAAAACACTCGACCAGTACTAGTATGGCGTCGCATATGTCGTCGTGGTCCGCTTCTGCACGGTTCCGTCGTTTGCATCGGTCGTTACGGTGGTCGTGCTCGGATCCTGATATGGCGCCGGCTGCGTGTAGGTTCGCTGCACCGTGCCGTTGTCGTACTGGGTGGTCGTCGTTGTGTTGGTATCCGCCACCGGCGCCATCACGACCGGCGGATTGGTAGTATCGTATTGCCTGGTGGTCGTGGTTTCTGTGACATGCGTGGTGGGCGCACAGCCGATTAACCACGTCATCGCGATACCAACACTAATAGCCACTACGAAATTAGTTATGTATTTCATCTTTCACACTCCTGGTTAGTCTTTTACTCTATTGTCCCGAGCAATACATTCGCATTTGTCGCGACCGAGTTGAATTGCGTTACACACGGCACCACGGGGCTAGTCCTATGACGGATTACACCCTCGAATGTGCTGTGGGGTACCCTCCTGGACGAATGCGGATGGAATGTATGTAGATGAACAGAGGAGACTGACAGCGCACCTGAAATTGAACATTGCGACAGTTTCAACGTTTTCCATAGATCGCAACTGACAAGGAGTGTGAATCATGATCGTTTTTACCCAACCAGCCCTACGGGCAGCGAGCGCGGCGGCAACCTTGCTTGGAGCTATCGTTCTCGCCAGCCCTCTGTTTGCCGCGTCGGCGGAAGTTCTGGCGCAGGCTTCCTCGCAACAGGCAATGGCGTCGACTGCATCGGAACCTGCCGGAATGTCGGCGGTCGAGGCCCGCATCAAGGATCTGCACAAGCGGCTTCACATCACGGCCGCGCAGAAGCCGCAATGGGACGCCCTTACTCAGGTCATGCGCGATAACGCGCAGGCGATGGTCGATCTGGAGAAGCAGCGGGCGGCGGAGGCGCAGTCGATGAATGCCGTTGACGTCATAAAATCCTACGAGTCGGTGATCGAGGCGCATGAAGATGGAATGAAGAAATTCATTCCACCGTTCGAGGCTCTCTACAAAACCATGTCGGACACGCAGAAGAAGACCGCCGACTCCCTGTTCCGCTATCGCGAAAAGGCCTCGGCCGCAAAACAGACCGCAGCAAAATGAAGCGGGCGTCTATCCGCGAGGCAGTGCAATTATGCAAGTATCACTCAAACCCAGAATTGAATTGCGCTCCAAAATCGCCAGGATTGCGGCGGCTGTCGGATTGGTCGTCGTGATCGGCAGTTTCGGGGCCGGGTCGGCTCGCGCCGCCGACAACCACGGCGGTAACAATCGCGGCCCGGCTCAGCATCACGATAACGGCAATCGCGGCGGTTACCGTGGAGGTGGCGGCTATGCGCCAACCGTGGTGGACAACTATTATTATGCGCCTCAGCCGGATTACTACGCGGCGCCTGAGCCATACTACTATGGCGATGCGCCCGAGTACGACGCGCCGCCGCCTCAGGGCATCAGCCTCTTCTTTGGTCTTTGATTAGCAACTCCTCTCGCCGGTAGTGTCCTGAATTGAAATCAGGACACTACCCTCGCCTCGACTTCTCCTTTTCGAAGTAGGTGCGAAGATTGGCCCTTAGCGTGCTCCAGGGCACACAAACGGTAGTCGCAACCGCGCACATCCTTGCCGCAACGGCGCACAGCATCTTAATCTGAACTGGAATTTGTTAATTCAGGAGCCAAGGACTCAGCGAGCATTCGTCATCATCCAGCGACAACTCGCCAGGTTGCGACTGGTCGAGTGAACACACCTCGAACAGTCGCACCAGCAACTACTAGAGGTATGTTGGTCCGAAGAAGCGGCAGTCCCGCGATCTGAATCGTGTAAGGCTGTCGCTTTCACGACCTCATAGCTCTTTGACGACTATCGCACCTTCTTGAATTCGTCTTGAAAGTACCTACAAGAACAGACCCCGCTTCGCCCCTGGCTGCCGCGACTGCGGAGCGGCGAGCCGATACTTACAGCGGGGGGCGCCGGGTCGCTCTAAACGTTCGTCTCGCCGCACACAAACCTCTAATTCAGAACCTGATTGCCTATACAATAGCAGTTGCAATCATATTTTATGCGTCACGCGGCGTTTCTTTGAGACAGGTTATCGAAGCCACCCGCCACGCTACTCTCTGGGTTTTCATCGTTGCGAGCCTCGGTGGCTTCCTGTGCTGGTTTCTCGGCGAGACATTCCTGTACTCCCGCTTGTTCAGTTATTTTCATGAATCCACTGGCGCAATCGAACTGCTACCTACGATGGCTGCCGTCTACTTTCTCCAGATTGTAAACTCCTATGTCGCGAGCGGTGCATTCGTGCTTTTTCTGCATGCTCGCAAGCGCACGCCGTGGATGATGGCCGGATGCACCTTGCTTTTTCAAGCGTATCTCGACGCCATGCTACTCGCCGTACTGGTACTCCTGGCGATCGTTTTCGTACCGTCGTCACCGATTCGGCTCGGCCTCAGCTACGCGGCAGGCGCACTGGCCGCGGGCGGCGTGATCGCCTCCTTTTTTCTCGTATGGGGAAGTCGCCTCTCAGCCAGCAATTGGCTCCGATGGATCTACGACCGGCCTTCGATGGTGAGTTTCCGGATGGCGCAGCCTTCACAATATCTCAAGCTTATGGGTATCAGGTGTCTGGTGATCCTCGGAGCGGGCGTTGCTCTGTATTTTCAGTTCGCCAGCTTTCATATCGGCGTATCGTTCGTTCAAACCCTCGCATTGATGCCGTTCATTGTAGCGATCGGGAATTCCGCTCTTTCTCCGGGCGGAATCGGAACGACCCAGTTGGTTTATACGCTGGCCTTTGCGCGGTTTGCTTCCAAGGACAACCTCTTCGCGTTGTCTCTCGCAGTAACCGTGTTTGGAATTCTGGTTCGGATGCCTTTGGGGCTGGCTATGGGTGCACCGCTCGCGAGTGAAGCTGTCATGGTCGAAAGCGAAATCGCAACCGCGTACAGGGTTGGGTAGGAGCTATGATTTTCAAGTATAGCAGAAACATAAGTGCAGCATTGGTCCTGGGTCTGTTATGGTTCAGCTTTGCGTACGTGTCCAGCGCCGCAGACAATCAAAAGGCGCAGGCGACCGTGGACCGGGTAGCGGGTCTTTTCAGCAGTAAGTCCAGCATCGCGAGCGTTAAGATGCAAATCTCTAATGAAGATGGCCAACGTGATTTATCGATGAAGATCTGGTCGCTGGGCGACAAGGTCCTCGTGGTTATCACCAGCCCTCAAGATGAAGCAGGCACCGCTATCCTGAAAGAAGGCAGCGACATCAGGTACTACCTGCCGAAATCGAATCGAACGGTCAAGATTCCCGCGTCGATGGCGATGACTTCGTGGATGGGCAGCGACTTTACCATCGATGATCTCGTCAAAGAACCTTTTCTCACGCGCGACTACACCATCGCCACCTCTTTCGAAGGTTTGCGTGGCGGCGTAGCAGTGGATGAATACACCTTGACTCCAAAGCCGGATGCGGCGGTCGTTTGGGGCAAGATCGTTCTGCAGTTTCGCCAGGCGGATTCTGTTCCCACATGGCAAGGCTACTATAACGAGGACGGTACGCTGGCCCGGGAGCTGACGTTTTCTGAATATAAGACAAAAAGCGGCAAGGTCATCCCGACGCGCCTCGTCATGCAATCGGCGGACAAAGCTGACGCTCACACGACGATTGACTACCAGGATATCGCTTTTGACGTACCGATAAACCCAGGGACGTTTTCGCTGCCCAACCAGAAGCAATGAGCGGAGGACTTCTACAGCTTGCGTGGCGCAATCTTTGGCGCAATCGTCGGCGCACATTTATCACGATGGCGGCCATCGCGTTCGGCTACGCGATGCTGCTTTTTGTCGCGTGCCTTATGGCGGGTCTGCGATGGCAAATGATCCAGAACGGCACCTGTCTCGTCATGTCCCAGATCCAGATACATGCCCCCGGCTATTACCCGAATCGTTCGCTTCAGAAAACTCTTGGCGGCAGGAAAGGGACAAACGTCAAGGCATTGCTGGCCTCCATCTCTGCAGATCGCCGTGTTTCGGCCGTGGCTCCGCGGGTCTACGGATACGCCCTGCTAAGTGCGGCCCATCGCTCCGCTGGTGTGGAGTTGATGGGCGTCGTCCCCGATCAGGAACCTAAGATCACCACGCTTAACACCCAGATTGCAAAAGGTAGTTACCTGACCGTACAGCTTCCAAAAGGAGTGGTGATAGGAGACAAGCTCGCCAGCACGATTGGTATCAACCTGCACTCGGAAATCGTTCTGCTGACTCAGGCGGCCGACGGTTCGATGGGCAATGATGTTTACACCGTCGTCGGGATCCTTCACACGGGTCTTGATTCGGTAGACCGGGGTCTGGTTCTGATGACTCTATCCTCGCTACAAGACCTTCTGCACCTTGCGCCCGCCAGAATCCATGAAGTCGGGATCAAGCTCAATAACATTAACGCAGCTACCAAAGTGGCCGCCGCACTTGAGGTCCAACTGGGCAAGACTCTCCCCGTGCGAGCGATGGCATGGCCCGAACTGGCGCCTGAACTAGCCAACTACGTTCAATTCAATCACGGTGTCACGGTCGTTCTGTTCTTTATTTTTTTTCTGGTGGCGGTCATCGGTGTCATGAACACGATGCTCATGGCTGTATACGAGCGCACCCGCGAATTTGGCATGCTCATGGCCGTGGGTATGCGCCCCGTCCAGGTGATTAGGCTTATCTTGACGGAAGCTGCCGGTTTGGGCGTCGCGAGCCTTGTCGTGGGAGCGGCGCTTGGAGTTCCATTGCTCTGGTATTTGCAGGTGCACGGGCTGGATTTGGGTGGCGCCACCGGCGAGGTGGTCTCCGTCGCAGGAGTGGTGGTGGGCCATCTGTGGTACGGCCGGCAGGATTTCTCCGCCTACGGCGAGGCAGCGCTCGGCCTCGCCGCGACCGCTCTGGTGTCCGCGCTCTATCCCGCGTGGCGAGCGGCTCAACTCCGGCCGACGGAAGCGATGCGTAAGGTCTGACGGTGACAAATCTATACCTTCTAGCGAAGATCAGCTGGCGCAACCTTTGGCGCAATCCCCGAGGTACGCTTCTGACCGCACTGGCTCTCGGTCTGGGCCTGGCCTTATTGCTGATCTCCTTGGGCCTGCTTGATGGGGGCCATGAACAAACGATTGCCGATGGAGTCCGGTTTGGGCCGGGGCACGTTGTCGTCCAGGCTAAGGGCTACCAGGACTCCAGCTCCGACGAGCTCCTGCTCCCGGCTCAGGTAGTGTCCAACGTCGAAGGATTTTTGCAAACCGGAAAAATCAAAGACGTTGTGAGAGGGGTCAGTCCCCGGCTCCTGGCTACCGGCCTTTTGAGTTCATCCGCAAGTTCTGCCGGCGTCAGACTGGTAGGGGTAATACCGAAGGACGATCGCGCGGTATCGTTGATCCCGCAGCGGATGGTCGAAGGAACCTGGCTCACTAGCAATGACAAGCTCACGGGCGCCGTGATCGGCGTCGTTATAGGCGACGAGTTGGCCCGCAAGCTCGAGCTGAAGATAGGTTCCAAAGCGGTGCTGATGACTCAAGCGCTGCGATCGCCAGACACAAAAGCCGCGGCAGACACTGGCGATGAGATGCAAAGCACGCTTTTGCGAGTGAGCGGCATCTTCCGGACGGGGCTCCAGGCTATCGACGCCAACATGATTTTCGTTCCCTTGTCAGCGGCCCAGACCTTGCTCGGCGTACCTGACGGCCAGGTAACTCAAGTAGCACTCCTGCTTGTACAGGAGGGTGATTCGCCGCTGGTAGCACAAGCTTTGCGAACGCAGTTGACAGGATCTCCGGTTGAAGTTCTGACGTGGCGGGAATCTCTACCGATGCTCGCTCAGATTCTCGGGCTGGACCACGCCTTCAACTACATCATGAACGGCGTAATTTTGGCGATGGTAGGGTTGGGAATACTTAACACGATTCTTATGCGGGTGCTCGAGCGCCGGTATGAATTTGGCGTTAGTAAGGCGCTAGGTCTACGGCCTCGACAGCTTGCAATGATGGTTGTCGGCGAGTCGTTGGCATTAACTGCTATTAGCCTCACCTTGGGGTTGGTATTAGGCTTGAGCGTTCAGCATTATTTCGCCACCGCCGGATTGGATCTGCGCCTGGTATTCAAGGCGGGTCTTCCACCTGCCCTCGTTTTCGATCCTATTCTCTACTCACGCCTGAGTGTAGACCGAATTGTTTGGTCCGTCAGCATCGTATTTGCGATGGCTACGATCATTTCTTTTTATCCCGCCCTCAAGGCCGCTCGAACGGATCTGCCCGATGCTCTCAAGGTGCTTTAATAAAGAGGACGTATGGAAGAATTCGCGATTAAACTGAAAGATGTGCGAAGAACCTATCGCACGGGTCCGATCGAGGTCCATGCTCTACGCGGTATCTCTCTGACTATCGGCGCCGGGGAATTCGCGGCTACCGCGGGTCCCTCCGGTTCAGGCAAGACCACCCTGCTCAATATCATCGGCGGACTCGATCGGGCCGACGCCGGCGAGATCTGGGTAGCGGGGCAGAACCTTCAATTGTTGTCTGCAGGTCAGCTTGCGCATCTGCGCTTGCAGCGCATCGGCTTTGTCTTCCAGACCTACAACCTGCTGCCTGTCCTTACTGCTTTGGAAAACGCGGAATTTACTTTGCTTCTCCAGAGGATGCCTGCACGCCAGCGTAGGGAGAAGGTCGAAAAACTATTTTCAGAAATCGGCCTCGCCGGTCTTGAAGATCGCCGCCCCGCGGAGTTGTCCGGCGGCCAGCAGCAACGAGTCGCCGTCGCTCGCGCGATGGTCACCGAACCTGCGCTCATTCTGGCGGACGAGCCCACTGCAAATCTGGACTCCGCCTCTGCGATCGCGCTCCTCGATGTGATGGAGCAGCTCAATCGTACGACGGGCACGACCTTTCTCTTTTCCACACATGATCCGCAAGTCATGGAGCGGGCTCATCGGCTGATCCGTTTGCGTGACGGCCAGGTGGTGAGCGATGAGACGCACGGTTTACGCAGCGGTGGGGATGAGCGCTCCTGCTTCCGGCAGGATTCGCATCGCTCTCCACAATCGAACTGACCATCGACCCACCAAACCCAACTCCTTGCAAAGGCCAAACAGTTTGGTTGAAGCTTCGTGCGTGCGCGCGCGATGAACCGGATTCTTGCGATACGCAGCATCGACGACCTCGCGCGGAATATTAAACTCGCGCGCTACTTGCGGCGACGCTTCCATCATCATTCTGCCCATGATGCCCAGGATGATGGGCACGCAAAGTCCAAGCCGAGCGCGCCGGCCTCGACTCAGCTGCGGAACGCGCTTGCGCAAGGCATGACGTGCGAAACTCGTATGGCGAGCCTCTTCAGTCACGTGGATCTGCATGATTCGTCGAAACAGGGGATGAATGGTCTCCCGGTTCTTGCGCAAACTCTCGCGTTGCACGTAGTCGATCGGATCTTCTCCAGCAAGCACGAAGACGAAAAATAATTCCGGGAACTTGCGCGCATACTTGGCCACGAAATCCGCACACCTGCTTTCGATCGCACCCAGGCCGGGAAGTTTGAATCCCGTCCGGTTGATGAACTCCTGAAACATCAGCGAGTGCTGCGCCTCTTCTATCGTCTCGTGGTAGCAGTAGCGGAACTCCGGCGCCCCGGTCGGCAGCCGGTTCGCGAAGTCCAGCAAGCCGCGCTTGAGCACGTACTCGAAGATCACACCAATCTTCATGAAGTTGGCCAACATCCGAAGACCGATCCGCGACCTGATTTCCGCCGGTTGCGCGCGATACCAGTCGGTCGCGCCAAGCACGTCGTCCAGCTCGAGTTCCCATCGCGGGTCGTGATGATCGATGCGGAACTCAGGACTGTCCCACGCAATATCGGCGTAAGCGTCGAAGTGCTTCACCACCGATTGATGGCTAAGCCGACGAATCAGCACAGCGTAGGCATCGGGATCGGGATGGACCGCCTTCTCTGCGCGCTCCTCCTCAGGAACAACGAACTCTTCGGACATCGAATTCTCCTCGGGGTCAAATCGGTTCCCCCCAAGAACATTTTTTATCGTTTTGCGTGCTGCTGGGTGCGAATGATCTTCCATCGTATTGACAGGCCCAGCGATCTGATGCAGACCGCGCGTCGCTCGATGGAGCAATCGGCCCCGCACCGCAAAGTCGAGTTAGACGGTAATTGCTGAGCGATCTGGCCAACTAAACCGGCTGAAGCGCAGATTTTAAGCGAGCTTGAGATCGCGATTATTTTTTCGGCCGGGTCCGTGGAAAGCTCAATCGAGCGTGAAACGGGAAACTAGGGTTTCGCGATCAGTGAGACGGCTGGTACAGCGGCAACAGTTGAAGCTGGCTGAGCTCCAGCAGTGTAGAAGCGGACAAGCACCGTCGTGACTTCGGGGCCCCCGACAAACGTTGTGCCTTCCTGCTTGAGCAACCGATAGGGCGGCGCTGCCTCGAAGTAGAGTGTGTTTTTGGGAATAACTGGCTTGATGACTTGGAGGACGAAGTGTGGCCAGTTCGGCATGATCGTCGTGATGTCGACTTTCGCGGTTACCTTTAGCGCCGAGAAAGTGCCCGCCGGCACGCTGATCTGTTCGGGGCCCGCTGCCCAAACCTCCTGACCGACATAACTGTACGGCGTAATCTGCTGATGAATCATGCCTTCGCCACCGTCGCGAGGTGCGTCGAGGACGCGCAGAAATGCAATCCACGGAACCGCGTCCGGATATAAATCTTGCGGCAAATCCGCGGCGCCGGCCAATCGCAGCACTGCTGCATCATTACGCCAGAACGCGCTCTGCAACGCGCGGCCATGATCGTAAAGAGTCCATCTGTACATGGTGCAACCCTTGCGATGATTGGGGAACAGCCAGAATGCGACTTCGAACTGCGAAGCCGACAGTGTGGTCACCTCGATATGGATCGTGTCGTCATCCTTCATCTCGTTCCACGACCGGACCTGATTCAAGACCTCGCCCGTAACGTTCGCGGTCTGCCGGGTTTCATCCACCTCGGTGCCGGGCGGCGGCGTCATTAGGTCACCGCCCACTTGTTCGCTGACCATCGCGTTACCAATCAGCCCACGCGCCACCAGCCAGGCATCCATCGCGCCCCCTGGGCTGGACTCTGTACCCGGCGCAAGAACTACGTCCGCGCGTCCCATAACAGGCCGTAGAGTTAGAACCGCGGCAAACACCATCAGCGAAGTGATCGGAATCCAGACTCGGACTGACGAGCTGCTTGTTTTGAAAATGTCCGGCTCCTAGGACAAAAACGACGATACGCGTCGGCGCACTGGTTCAAACGCAACGGACCCTGCCGGCAGCGGACGATCCGCACGCATACCGCGTGAAAGTTCTTCCTCGGGCAGAGAATGAAGAGGCAAGCAAACTCTCGGGAGGTGATCTGAGCCTATTCCCTTACCAAGCGCCGAAGCAAACCCTCTGGTTAACGAGCGAGAGCGCGGCTGTCACTCTTCATCGTAGTTCCCGTGAGAGAGCTTGAAGAAGCAACGTCTCGGTCGTCTTCAAATAGAAGTGGTCGCCGGGAAACATCCTGATGGAGAAGGAAGCAAGAGTCTGATCGCGCCATGCTTCGAGATCGCAGTGACGCACTCTATGGTCGCTCAGACCGCCATAAGTGGAGATCGGGCAATTCAGCGGAGGCCCCCACGAATATTGATAGTCTTCGTACAGCGCGAAATCCGCGCGCAGCGATGGCAGCACGATGTCCATCAGTTCCTTGTGATTCAGCAGATCTTCCGGGGTTCCGCTCAAGCGGCGCAGTTCTACTGAAAATTCTTCATCAGGCAGTCTGTGGATCGGCCGACCTCGATGAGGAATCTGGGGAGCGGGTCCCGCCGACACAATCAAGCGGACCGGACGCGCCTTGTGCTTCGCCTCAAGACTACGGGCAAGTTCAAAGCTCACCAGCGATCCAAGACTATGACCAAACAAGGCGAATGGTCTGTCGAGCAGCGGAAGCAGGGCTTCAACCAACGCGTCGACCAAGGGCGGTAGCTGGCTGAACGGAGGCTCCATCAATCGAGTTCCGCGCCCTGGAAACTGGACCGGACATACTTCAACATCGGCAGGGAGACCATCTGACCAGTTGCGAAATGCCGATGCTGCACCGCCCGCATAGGGAAAGCAGAACAGACGCAGGCGGGCGTGCGACTTGGGCTGACCGCCGACAATCCACGATCCAGCCGTAGCAGCAGCGGTCAAGATTTACCCTCGTTTGCTTTCTGGTGATTTCCATTCAAATGAGCACCTGACAGCTTAGTGACGCTTGCCGGATTGTCCATCTTGTCCCGCAGACTTAGCGGCCTCATATCGGTCCACACTTCTTTTATGTACGCGAGGCATTCCGACTTGGATCCGCTCTTGGCTGCGTCGCGCCAACCGCCGGGATTCGGACGGCCGGCGTCCCAAATCGAGTACTGCCCCTCGTCATTCACGACGACCCTGTATTTCGTCTCTTCCGCATCGTTCTTGTTCATCGAGGGTCCTTTATAGATTCGTTGTACTGCTCGATCCTCTTGGTTAGGCATTCAGGCTTTGGCACTGCACGGCCAATGCACTCCGCCAGCTTCTCCGCCAGAGTTTCGACATTCGGTTTATAGACCATAGTCGCGTGATTGCCTGGAACAATCTGTACCTCTACGCCTTCCTCAGCCCAATCACTCCACCCGAGAGTTGGATCGACAGACTTTCCGGAAGGATCGTCGACAGCCCTGAACAGGGTCACTCGACCGGGATAGCGATGCAGTACGTAATTGCGACTAGCTCGAAAGTCTGATTTGCAGAGCTCGATCAAGCGATGCGCCTGCGAAGCTTCAACATCCGCGGGTATTAAGCCGCCTTTCTTTCCCTCCTCGAGGACTCGCGCAAGGAGCTCATCGTGCGGAATGAGCGCAAGCGATTTGCTGAACTCTGTTGAAAGTCCGAAATAACGCACAACATCCGCCATCAACGTCGCTTCGAACTCTTCGTCTGAAATGAGCTCATTGGTCGATGGAATACGAGCATCGAGTAAAGCCAACAACGCCACCCTCTGTCCGCGCGCGTGAAGCTGTTGAGCCATCTCGAAGGCTATCTCGCCACCCATCGACCAGCCGCCTAATAGATAGGGACCTTCAGTCTGCACGGATTGAATAGCTTCAATGTAACAAGCGGCCATGTCCTCGATCCTCGCGTGCGGATCTTGCCCTTGTTCCACGCCCCTGGCTTGCAAACCATAGCAAGGCTGATCGGGACCTAGACATTGCGCCAGGCTGACAAAGGGAAAAACGTGCCCTCCAGCCGGGTGTACAAGGAAGAGAGGACGTTTGTTGCCGCCAGGCTGGATAGGTACCAACGACGATGGCGTCTCAGACAAGGAGTTCCGGCGGACGATATCGGCCAGACCTTCGACGGTTGCTCCTCGGAAAAGAGCCGTCAACGGAAGTTTTCTGCCCAGCCGCTTTTCGATCAGGGCGAACAGACGCACCGCCAGGAGAGAGTGCCCTCCCAGCTCAAAGAAATTGTCCGTCACTCCGATCGGTCTAACATTCAGAACCTCTTCCCAGAGATCGGCTAGCTGGATTTCCAGGACATCGCGCGGCGCCACAAATACCTTTCCCATTTCGGGTCGAGCCTGGTCCGGCTTGGGCAGCGCGCTGCGGTCTATTTTTCCATTCGGCATCGTCGGAACGGACTCGAGCGACATAAAGACCGAGGGCACCATGTATTCAGGCACCCTGTCCTTCAGAAAACTGCGCAGGTCATTGGCCGTAGGCGCATGCTCGCGATCGCCGACCACGTGGGCTATCAGGCGTTTTTCTCCTGCAACGTCCTGATGAGCCGACACGATCGCTTGACGCACGGCAGGATGTTGCGCCAGGGCCGCCTCAATTTCTCCGAGCTCGATTCTGAATCCCCGGATCTTTACCTGATGATCGGTCCGCCCTATATACTCGATGTTTCCATCGGGCAAGTGACGCGCCAGGTCACCCGTCTTGTACATTCGTGCTCCGGTGGTGTTGCTGAACGGATCCGGAATAAACCTGTCAGCGGTTAGATCCGGTCGGTTCAGATATCCTCGCGCCAGGCTCCTGCCCCCGATATGAAGCTCGCCCGGAATTCCTACAGGAACTGGATTGCCGTGTCTGTCCATTATGTAAATCTCTCGATTTGCCAGCGGACGTCCTATGGGAACTCGATGGAGCCGCGCGTTGTTGCCGAGTCGTGAGGTGGTCTCGAACGCGGTTGCGGTAATTGTCGCTTCGGTGGGTCCGTAGGCATTGATCAGACGAACCGACCTTAGCGGAGTTTGCTGCCACAAATTGAGAACTTCCGGCAACATGGTGTCGCCACCGACCAGGAAGAGCCTGTAGTGCGTGTTCAAGACTGGCTCCGGCCCGGCGGCCCATTCCTGGACAAGTTCCTGCCAGTACCCGGTTGGCAGGTCCACTACGGTCAATCCGAATTCGGCCGCTTTACTATGAAATTCTGATGCACGCCATACTTCTCTTCCCACCATAACCAGGCGCGCCCCCACGATGAGGGTGGGAAGTATCTGTTCCAGTGATAGATCAAAACTCATTGATGCGAACTGCAATACTCGATCGGTGGGCTGTAGCTCGTAGTACTTTTCGGCATCGCGGCAATGTTCCGCGATCGAGCCATGCGAAACGAGAACGCCTTTCGGCTGACCGGTAGATCCCGAGGTATAGATTATGTAGGCGAGATTATCAGGCTCGATTAAAACCTCGAGATTCTCAGCACTTTCCCCGCCGATTCCTTCGCTATCTGCATCCAAACAGATCACTCGGGCGCGATGTTCGGGCAGTCCTTGAAGCAGGTGCCTTTGCGTCAAAATCACCGAAGCGTTCGAATCTTCCAACATGAAGCCAATGCGTTGCTTCGGGTACGCGGGATCCAACGGCAGATAAACGCCCCCTGCCTTCAGGATGCCTAACAAACTGACCACCATTTGCGCCGAGCGATCGAGGCAAACTCCGACCGGGATTTCCGGCCCCACGTTTAACCTTCGCAGGCGGTGAGCGAGTTGGTTGGCGTGGCCGTTCAGCTCGCGATAGGTCAGCTGAATATCTTCGGAAACTATTGCAATCGCATCGGGTGTTCGCTCCACCTGAGCTTCAAATAGCTCATGAATATTCAGACCCTGAATATAATCGCAATGGATATCACTTGAGCTCAACAGCACTTGTTGGCGTTGGGTATCGGTCAAGAGAGACAAATCCGCAAGGTGTCGGTCGGGATCTTTAACTATCGCTTCGAGCAAGGTTTGAAAGTGGGCCAGCATGCGAGTTATCGTCTCGGCGTCGAACAGGTCGCTGTTGTATGCGACGGTCTCGACCAGACCTTGCTCGGTATCGGCAATATGAAGGGTCAAGTCGAAGTGAGTTGTTCCTCCGTCCGCAATCACGGGATTCAAGCTCAGGCCCGACAGTTTCACGGCACTCAAGGGAGAATTCTGAAGAACGAACATCACCTGGAACATTGGATTGCGGGAGAGATCGCGCTCGATGTGTAATTCTTCGACCAGTCTTTCGAACGGTAGATCCTGATGAGCGTAGGCGTCCACACAGACTTTTCGCACACGCCGTAAAAGTTCTCGAAAAGTTGGATTGCCTGAAAGATCGGTGCGCAACACGAGCGCGTTGACGAAAAAGCCGATTAGCCCTTCGATCTCGAATCGATTGCGGTTCGCGACCGGGGTACCGACGACCAGATCGTCCTGCCCGGTGTAGCAGTTCAGCAGGACTTTGTACGCCGCCAACAGCGTCATGAAGAAAGTGGCCGCTTCCTCTCGGCCTAGTGCTTTGAGAGCCCAGCCGACGGCTTTAGGCAGCAGCAATGATTGGTGACCACCGCGAAATGTCTGCACCGCCGGCCTGGGATGATCCTCGGGTAATTCCAGCAATGGCGGAGCGCCGTCGAGCTGCTTCTTCCAATAGTCGAGCTGCCGCTGAAGCACCGCGCCTTGTAACCATTCTCGTTGCCAGTAGGCAAAGTCGGCGTATTGGATGGGCAGCTCACGCAGGGGCGACGGGCTTCCAGCGCAGTAGGCTTCGTAGAGTGCCGCCATCTCGCGAATCAGGATTCCAGCCGACCAGCCGTCGGAGACGATATGATGCATGGTGAGAAGACCCACCTGTTCGTCTTCGGCAAGCTGAATTACTTTCGCCCGCAGGAGCGGACCGTGAGCCAGGTCGAACGGACGCCGGGCCTCTTCAACGACCAGCCTCTGAACTTCGTTCTCTCTTTCAAGCTCAGGGATCTTTGTCAGATCTACGATCGGCAGCGTGATATTGAGTCTCGGCGCGATTACTTGAACTGGCTGTCCATCGAGCGTCGAGAAAGTCGTCCGCAGAGCTTCGTGACGCCTTACTATTTCGTTGAGACTCCTATTGAGGGCCGCCGGATTGAGCGATCCTTTGAGGCGAACTGCTACTGGGAAATTATAGACTGAGTTTCCCGGATCAAGCTGGTCGATAAACCATAGCCGCTGTTGAGCAAAGGAGAGCGGTAGGTCGCCGTCTCGAGGAACAGGCTGGATCGGTGGCTGTTGAAGGTTCTGTTCATCGCGATGCGATAGGTCGAGACTCTCAGCCAGGCCCGCCACCGTCGGAGTTTCGAATAGGCGGCGCAACGGCACCTCCACCTGAAAGGTTTCACGGATCCTAGACACCACCTGAGTGGCTAGCAGCGAATGGCCTCCCAGGTCGAAGAAATCATCGTAGATTCCCACGCGCTCTACACCGAGGACTTGCGCCCAAATATCCGCGAGCAATTCTTCGGTGGGGGTTCGGAACTCAACGAATGCTTTTCCTAATTCGGGCCGCGCATCGCCGGGAAACGGCAGCGCGCGCCGATCCACCTTCCCGTTGGGCGTCAGCGGAAAGCTATCGAGCATCATGAAAACCGCGGGCACCATGTGCTCGGGTAACTTGTCCTTCAGGAAACTGCGCAACTCGATGGCCGTGGGAGCGCATTGGGGCTGACTGACCACGTACGAGACTAATCGCCTTTCGCCCCGCGCGCCTTCATGCACTGCAACAATTGCTTGACTTACCGACGGATGCAGAGCCAGGGCTGCTTCGATCTCTCCTAGTTCAATCCTGAAGCCGCGGATCTTGACCTGATAGTCTCCCCGACCGAGATACTGGATATTTCCATCAGGCAGATAGCGGGCGAGGTCGCCAGTCTTGTACAACCGCTTACCAGGCTCTTTGCTGAGGGGATCAGGAATGAACTTTTCGGCCGTCAGACCTGGAAGGTTCACATAACCGCGCGCCAGACTCACGCCGCCTATATATAGCTCTCCGGCTACTCCAATCGGCACTGGGCGAAGATTGCCATCCAGAATATGGATGCGCGCGTTAGGAATGGGCCGTCCTATCGGAACTGTCGAATCGCTGTTGCTTCCGTCGCATAGCCAATATGCTGAATCGATAATCGTCTCGGTCGGTCCGTAGACGTTGTAGAGCTTGGCCCCGGAGCGCCGGCCGAACTCCGCGACTATATCGGGCGTCAGAGCTTCCCCGCCGCACATCACCGCGCGCAGCGCGACGGCGTCCGCGAAAGCGGGCTCCGCTACCAGAAGACGCAGAAACGACGGAACACAATGAAGAATCGAGACACTGTCGTCCCGGATCTTTTCCGCTATGTAGCGGCAATCGCGGTGAGCATTCGGCTCCGCAATTAACAGGCGCGCGCCCGCCAACAACGTCGGAAAAATTTCGCGCCCGGCCGCGTCAAAGGTGATCGGAGTCTTAAGAAGGGTGCTGTCGTCCGCGGTGAGCGCCAGCGTTTGCGATAGCCACTGAATGGTATTGCTAAGGCCGCGATGCTCGACCATCACCCCCTTGGGCTGCCCGGTCGAGCCCGAGGTATAAATGATGTACGCGAGGTTACCAGCCGCGGCGAGGCTCGGCGGATTGTCACAACTCTCGCCAGAGATTGATCTCCGATCGGAGTCAAGACATATCAGGTGCACTCCTTTCTCCGGCATGCGATCGCGCAGCGGTGCCATCGTCAACAGCGCGCGCGCTCCGGCATTTTCAAGGACGAATGCCAGACGTTCCTTTGGGTAGGCGGGGTCTATCGGCACATAAACGCCGCCGGCCTTCAGGATGCCAACCAGCGCGACGAGCATCTCGAAACACCGCTCCATGCAAATCGCCACCGGCACTTCCGGCCCCACTCCGCGTGAGCGCAGGTAGTGTGCAACTTGATTCGCGCGCGCGTTGAGCTCCGCATAAGTCAGTTGCTGGTTCTCAAAGGTGAGCGCGATCCGGTCCGGCGTGCGTTCCACCTGGTCTTCAAACAAGCGCTGGATGCAAACCTCATCGGGATAAGGAGTCTCGCTCTGGTTGAAGTCGACTAGCAGCCGCTGATTATCTCGGCCGGTGGCGGCGAGTAGCTCCGCGAGGCCGCTTAGCCGCACGTCCGGATGCATGACGACATGCCCAAGAAGAGTTTCGAAGTATTTCCCAAACCGAACGATGCTGGAGTGATCGAACAGTTCGGCATTGTATCTTATGGAAATCGAGAGCGACTGGGTCGATTCGACTACCAGCAACACCAGGTCCAGCGATGCAGACCGGTGTTCAAGCGGGAAAGATTCGAGCACCAGGCCGCCGGAGTTCATCGTGGGTCCTGCTTCTCCGTGTACGAATGTGGGCGCGCCATCCTCCGCAAGCCCATGGGGCTTGTCGAGCACGAACATCGCCTGGCATATAGGCGGACGGCTGAGGTCGCGCGCAGGCTTCAGTCGTTCAACCAACAGCAGCGTGGGATAGTCCTGATGCTCAAGCGCCTCCAGCACCGTCAGGCGCACCTGGCTTACAAACTCCTGGAAAGTCGGATTCCCGGCGAGATTCACTCGCAAGAAAACCGGATTGGTGAAGAGCCCGACTATCTCTTCGAACTCGGCGCGACTCCTGCCCACTACCGGCGAGCCCACTATAAGGTCTGTCTGACCCGACAGGTAATGAAGCGTCGCCTGGAACGCCGCCAGCATGACTACATAGAGCGTCGCACCCTGGGCCTTCGCGAGCGCCTTAAGCCGCGAGCTCAATTCGTCGTTCAATACGAAATCATGCGACCCGCCGCGATGCGTCTGTACCGGCTGGCGCGGACGATCCGTCGGCAGATCCAACACCGGTAACTGCCCAGACAGCTGTTTCTGCCAGTAGGTCCATAGGCGCTCGCCTTCGGCGCCTGCGAGCATTTCAGATTGCCAGCGAACGTAGTCGCTGTATTGCAAGTCGAGCGATGGCAACGTCGCCGGCCGACCGGCGACTTCGGCCGGGTAAATCGTGCCAAGCTCATTCAAAAGGATTGAGAGCGACCAGAAATCGATCACGATGTGATGTACTACGAGCAACAGGTAGTGTTCATTCGCGGATCGCTTGAAGACACTTACGCGCAGCAAGGGACCCTGCTCCAAGTCGAAGGGTCGATGCGCCTCGTCAGTCAGCCGAGTCTCGACCTGCTCTCGCGGCCAGGCGGAAGCATCGATCTCTTCGAAATGAACCTTCGCACCATGATGTATCCGCTGCGCCGGCTTGCCGCCGCGCACCGATAGGCTGGTCCTCAGACAAGGATGGCGATCGACTAGCGCCTGAAACGATCGCCGCAACGCCGGGACATTCAGCTCGGACGCGATTCGCGCGGCGAAGCTGACATTGTAGACCATGCTCTCAGGCGCCAACTGAGAGAGAAACCATATCCCCTGCTGATTGTAGGACAGTGGACAGATCGACTCCGGCCCACTTAGTTTCTTGCGAAGGAGATCGGCGAGCATCGCACGTCTTTCGGCAGATGAAAGATCGGCAATTCGATGAGATACATCAGGCACTAGGTAACCGCGTCTTTTGTCAGCATCTCGGCAAGCCTCGAATTGACTTGCTCGTCCGAAAGCCCGTCGATGTTGGCCAACAAATCTTCATCGGCAGCAGTGGTTCCTCGCGTGCGGGCCATGGGACGATTCGCTGACGGGTTGGCCGCATCCGCCGCCATTTGATCAAGCAGCAGCGTCGCCGCCTGAGCGACGCTGAAGCCCTGGAGAAATTTCACCATCGGCACGTTGACGCCCAAGTCCGCCGCGATGCGGTTCTTCAGCTCGACCGCCATCAAGGAATCCAGTCCCATGTTGGTCAGCGGCTGCTGTATATCCAGTTGCGAAGGTGAAAGGCCCAGCACACGCGCCACTTGTTCGTTCACATAAGTCTGTAGTAGTTGCGGGCGTTCAGCCGGATCCGCATCGAGGATCGCGCTGCGCTTTTCGCCCGGCTGCGCGGCTTGCGGTCGGCCAGCGGGCTGTTCATTAGCAAGGTCAGAGAGCAGCGGCGGCTCGGTGCCCGCCGGATAGAACTCGTGGTACTTGCTCCAGTTCACTGGAAGCGCCACGACCTGGGTTGCGTCTTCGCGAATCAGCCGGTCCATCACTTCTAGCGCTCGCTTGGGCGCCATGCTCCTGATTCCGAGCAGCGCGAGGCGCCTGGTCAGGTTCCGGCCGCCTTCCGTCTCCGCAAATCCCAACTCGGCCCACGCTCCCCAGTTGATGCTCAAGGCTGGGAGGCCTTGCGATCTACGATGATGCGCGAGAGCGTCGATAAAACTGTTCGCGGCGGCATAGTTGCCCTGGCCCGGCTGGCCGATCAGCGAACCCGCGGAGGAGAAGACGACGAAGAAATCGAGTGGAGCGTCTCGAAGAAGACGATGAAGCAGCCAGCCGCCGACCATCTTCGGCCGCAAAACCGTGTTCATCGCGTCCGGATCCAGTTGTAGCAGCAACCCGTCCTGGAGCACTCCCGCCGCGTGCACGACTCCACGAATCGGAGGCCATCCTTCAGCCTGAAATTCTTCGACGAAAGCACGCATCTGTTTTTCGTCGGCCACATCGGCAGACACCAGATGGACACTGGCTCCGGAATCTTCGAGGCCCCGGATGGCGGCAATTTGTCGGGCCAAGTGACTGTCGATATCCAGCGCGCTCCAGCTCGAGCGTGGCGGGAGCTTCGTGCGTCCCAACAGGATCAGCCGCCGCGCGCCATTCGCCACCATCCAGCGCGCGACTATCAGGCCGAGGTCTCCGAGGCCTCCGGTTATCAGATAACTGCCGTCAGTGCGCCATCGCAGCGCAGTTGCGCGGACGCTGGACTGACGCTTTCGAACCAATCGCGCCACCAGCCGTTGCCCGCTGCGGTATGCAATTTGATTTTCGCCGTCGGGAGTGAAAATTTCCTCCCACAACTGATGAGCAGCGCCGTCGGTGGAAGAGTCCTGGGGTTCCAGGTCCACTAGCCCTCCCCATAATGCGGGATGCTCCTGAGCGATGACTCGACCCAATCCCCACAGAGGAGCTTGAACCACTTCGACTGGGATCGAGTCCTCGCCCGCGGCTTGCGCTCCCCGAGTTATTAGCCATAGACGAGGCGGCTCGGGCCATTGAATTCGCGCCACCTCCTGCACCACCTGCAAAGCATTGATGCAACCAAGAGTCTGAGCCGCTTCCATCGAGGCTGCCGTGGCAGTTTCGGGAAGGGAAGCATCGAGACTCCACAGATGGACAATTCCACGGCATACCGGTTGATCGGTCCCGAGCGCGCTCTCGAAAAGCCGCCTGAGGTCGTTGGGCTGGTCAGCGCGAATGCAAACGTGCCTGGGGTCGATGCACTCGTAGGCTTTACCGTGCGAGACGAGGATGCTCTTTTCTCCGTGCCCTTCCAGGATTTGTTGCAACGACTCTCCGACGCCGCTGCTGTCGCCAAAGATTAGCCAGGTCCCCGGACTCGATGCTGATGTGTTTCCTAAGACTCGCTCTTTGGGTTTCCACTCGAGCTCATAGAGCCAGTCGTCGAGATTTTCTTTGAGCGCTTCGCCCAGCGATTCGAAACGCACTCCTCGGATCTCGACGACCGGTTGTCCGGCTTCGTCTAAGAGTCTTAGCTCTCCTTCGAACCCACCAGCGTCCTCGTCGATCACATTTGCGCGACACCATAGATGTTCGCCGGGACGCCTAAGGATGCGAATCTCGCCTATGCGGGTTGGTATGTATATGGCCTTTTTGCCGATTCTCCTTGCTTCAGTAGCTACCGCTGCTCCTAGAACCTGCAACGCGCCATCGAGAACAGCCGGATGAAGCTGATGGGTATTGAAGTCACCTTCCGGATCGCTCGAAATCAGCAACTCACCCAGGACGCTCTTGTTGTCCAACCACAACTGACTGATGCTCTGGAAAAAAGGACCGTACTGGATCGCGTTTTCGCTGAGCTGTCGATAGTAGTCGGAGCCCGAGACTTTCTCGGAGCATCGAAGCTGGAACTCCGCGAGCGACTCTTCTCTTGCGATAGGAAGTGGGCTGGAGTCCTTTTGAGCTGAGACTTTCCCCGACGCATGCAGAGTCCATGACTTAGCGGACTCAGGACCGGCGGAAGAACTGTAGATTTGAAACGAGGAGGGTCCGTTGACGCCGGGCGCAACGATCACTTGAATCACGGCACTCGCGCCATCATGCAGAAAAAGCACCCGGTGAAATTCAACGTCGGTCAGGGTGATCGATTGCGGTCCGAGCACCTCCCGCGCGGCGGCTGATGCCATCTCGACGTAGACCGATGCGGGCAACGCCGCGACTCCCTCGATTCGATGGTCATCGAGAAAAGGCAGCGCCTTCTTGTCCAATTGGATTTCCCAATAGTCGGCTCCGGCAGACTCAGCCGATTTGAAATGGCGGCCTGGTAGAGAATGTTTTGTGGCGATGCCAATCGGCTGGTCGCGATCCGTTCCGGGCTCAAGCCAGCAGCGTTGTCGTTGCCATGGGTAAGAGGGAAGGCTGACGTACTCACCGCGTTCGGGATAGAGCAGGCTCCAGTCCACCGAATAACCCGAAGTGTAAAGGAGACCCAGCGATCGAAGCATGACCGTGTGCTCATCTTCCTCACGGCGAATAGAGGCGAGCACTGAACCTTCTTTGCCGCAGTGATGAATTCCTTGTTGAATCCCGCTCAAGAGGATGGGATGTGCGCTTATCTCGAGGAAAGTGTCACAGCCATCTTGCAACAGGCGCTGGATCGAGCTTGAAAAAAGCACCGGCTCCCTGAGATTGCGTGCCCAATAGAGCGCGTCGAACTGCGAGCCGTCGGCGACAGCGTCCAGCACTGTCGAATAGATCGGCACGGATGCGAGCTGAGGCCGCACCTCTTCCAACGCCTGTAACAGCTCGCCGCGCAGCGGATCCATCTGCGGGCTGTGCGAGGCGAAATCCACCTTGACCATCCGGCAGAAGACGTCGCGACCTTGAAGCTGTTCGAGGATCTCCGTCAATGCCACGGGATCGCCCGACAGCACAGTCGATGTGGGGCTGGTGCTGACGGCGATGGAAACGCGATCTTCGTAACCGGCGATGGCGCGCCGGGCGTCATCGACGGATAGCTCCACCGACGCCATCGCACCCTGCCCGATAGTCCGCTTGACCAACTTGCTGCGGGTACAAATGATCAGGGCCGCATCTTCGAGGCTGAGCGCGCCGGCCACGTACGCAGCCGCGACCTCGCCCATGCTGTGGCCCACGACCGCATCGGGTTCGACACCCCATGAACGCCACAGAGCTGCGAGCGCGACCTGAACCGCGAACAGTGCAGGCTGGATTACATCGACTTCGCTCAGCCGCGATTTGTCTGCGTCGGTACCGGCGAGCTCGGCGATCAAAGACCAATCGGTATGCGGCCTAAGCGCCAGCGCGCACCGTTCGATGACCTCGCGAAAGACCGGTTCGTGGAGCAGAAGCATCCGTCCCATGCCGAACCATTGGGAGCCTTGCCCGGAAAAAACAAAAGCCAGCTTTCTGCCGCCGGTTAGCAGTTGGTGACCGGACGAGAGACCGGCGCGAGTCTCCCCCTTGAGGAAAGCAGCCAGACCTTCGATAAGTTGATCCGATGAATCGCCGGTCACCGACAGGCGATAGTCGTTATGACCGCGACGCACGCTCGCGCTGTAACAGATATCGTGCAGCGAGAGTCCGGGGTTCGTCAAAAATTGTTGCCAAGTGCGCGCCACGGCTTGCAGAGCCTCGGGACCGCGCGCGGAGAGGGGCAGAAGATAACAAGACTTGAGGGCAGCGGCGTCGCGAATCTCAGGGCGCGAATTCGGCGCCTGCTGAAGAACCACGTGAGCGTTGGTGCCGCCAAAACCGAACGAGCTGACGCCAGCCAATGCTGGACCGTCCTCCGCAGACCATGGACCCGGCCTGGTCTGTACGCGGATCGGGAGCTCGTCAAAAGGTATATGAGGATTGGGCTCCTGGAAGTGCAGGTTCGCCGGAACCTCCGCGTGCTTGAGCGCGAGCGCTACTTTTATCAGCCCCGCGACACCTGCCGCCGCTTCGCAATGTCCGATATTCGTCTTGACCGAACCGATCGCGCAGAGCCGCCCCGGTGGGCGACCGTCGGCCAGCACCTTGCCCAGCGCTCTTGCTTCGATCGGATCGCCCAGCAGAGTGCCGGTGCCATGCGCCTCGACGTACTGAACGTCGCCGGGCGAAACGTTCGCCCGTCGATATGCTTCCCGCAATACGGCTTCCTGCGCGAGCGAGTTCGGCGCCATCAGCCCGTTGCTGCGTCCGTCCTGATTCACCGCGCTCCCACGGATGACGGCATAGATGGGATCGCCGTCGGCAAGTGCGCGGCTTAGCGGCTTCAGCACGACGACCCCGGCGCCTTCGCTGCGAACGTAACCGTTGGCGCCGGCGTCGAAGGTCTTGCAGCGCCCGTCGGGAGCCATAACGCCGGCCTTGGTGAAATTCATCGTGATAGCGGGCGACAGGATAAGGTTGACGCCGCCGGCCAACGCCAGGGTGGATTCCCCGCTGCGCAGACTGGTGCAGGCGAGATGGACGGCGACCAGCGACGAGGAACAGGCAGTGTCAATCGCGATGCTCGGTCCGCGAAAGTCAAACAGGTACGAGATCCGGTTGGCGGCGATGCTGAGTGCGTTGCCGGTGCCGGCGTACGCATCGATACGACTCAGATCGCTGAACTGAGTCCGGCCGTAGTCGTTGTTCGAGATTCCCACGAATACGCCGATCTGGCTGCCGGTAATCTTCTCGGGCACTTGACCCGCATCTTCCAACGCTTCCCAGGTTACTTCGAGCAAAAGGCGTTGCTGCGGATCCATGCGCGCCGCCTCGCGCGGCGAGATGCCGAAGAACTGGGGATCGAACTGGTCCACCTGCTCGACAAAGCCACCCCATCGCGTATTTATTTTACCCGCAACGGTTGGATCCGGATCGTAAACCTTGTTTAGATCGAAGCGGTCCGCTGGGACTTCGGTGATTGCGTCAATGCCGTCGCGAATCGACTGCCAGAACGCTTGCGGACCACTGCTCCCGGGGAACCGGCAGCCGATTCCGATGATCGCGATCGGCTCGGTTTCCATCTCACGATGAGCATCAGATCCTGACGGCGACTCATCCGTCGTGCCGCTCAAGTACCGGGCGAGGGTCTTGATAGTCGGATACTCGTAGGCCAAATCGGCGGGTACTTTTCGTCCAAGCCAGTCTGCGAGTTCGCCTGAAAGGCTGACCGCCTCCGTCGAACCCATTCCGTAGCTGGCGAATGGTTCCCGGACGTCTATCTCACGAGGATCGACTCCAAGCAGGTTCGAGAGCTTCTCGACCAGCCATTTTTCGATGGCCTCTGCGCTATAAGTTTCCAGTTGAGAATTTCCAGCTGTCACTGACGGCTTGGCCAAATCGCCACCGATGAGATTTCCGGCCATCGCTGGTGCCTCATAAGCTGGCGAGCGTACCGTCCAGAAAGCCGGCCTGACATGCACTGCGCTGAAGCTTGCCGCTGGAAGTCATAGGGAGGGTGCCTGCTCGCAGCAGCAGAACGGCGTGCACTCTCACGTCATGCTCTTCAGCTACCGCTCGTCGAATAGCGCGAACCATCGCATCGACATCGAGCGGCAGATGTCCGTTGCTATGCGGATGCGAATTTCCGTTCCCGTTCCCGTTTCCATTCCCGTTGCCGTTGGCCAAATGCCGCTTCGATGCGTAGCGAGGTTCCAGTTCGGCTGCGACGATCAGGCGTTCTTCGTCCGCGACCTCTACCGAGAACGCCGCGCAACAAGCCGGCCGCACGGCTGGATGGCTCTGCTGCACAGTCAGTTCAATCTCCTGCGGATAGAGATTGCGCCCGCCGATGATAATCAGATCTTTTAAGCGTCCGGTGACGAACAGCTCTCCATCTCCGAGGAATCCTAAATCTCCGGTTCGGAGAAACGGTCCCTCCTTCGTATCTGCGAGGTAGGCACGGAAGGTGAGCGCCGTTTCCTCGGGCCGGTTCCAGTAGCCTTCGGCCACACTCGGAGCAGAGACCCAGATTTCGCCGACCTCATCGGAGGCACAAGCCGTCAACGACTCAGGATTAACAATTACAATTCTGGTGTCCGCCACTGCATGACCGCATCCCACCAGAGTGCGGACGTTCACGCTCCGGTCGGAAGCCTGTGCGACGCCGTTATGGTTGTGTTCGAGGGCAGCGACCTGGGTGGTGCGCAGTATTGGCTCGTCTTTTACAAGGCCACCTGAAACAAGGAGCGTTGCTTCGGCGAGTCCATAGCAGGGATAGAAAGAGCTTGAGCGGAAACCACACGAGGCAAAAGTCGCAACAAACCGTTTCAGGGTGTCCGGACGGACCGGCTCGGCGCCATTGTAGGCCAATTGCCAACTACTGAGGTCGAGCCCCTCGCGCTGTTCCGGAGTAACCTTGCGAGCGCACATTTCGTAGGCAAAATTGGGTCCGCCACTGATTGTGCCCCGGTATTTCGAGATAGCCTGAAGCCATCGCGCCGGCCGCTGAAGAAAGGACTGCGGAGGCATGAGGACGCACAGACCGCCTCCAAAGATGGGTTGGATAATTCCGTTGGTCAGTCCCATGTCATGGAAAACCGGCAACCACATGACCGAAATGGCGTCGGACGAAATCTCGAAGGCCCTGGCGATATGCGCCGAGTTCTCGAGCAGGTTCTCGTGAGTAACCACTACCCCCTTGGGATTAGCGGTCGAGCCCGATGTGTATTGGAGCAACGCCAGAGTCTTGACGGTTGCCCCGGGGTCACGCCATTCCTCTTCTGCGCCGTCGATAGGCCTGTCGGTGGCCAACCAACGCAGGTTCCGCAGTCCCGGCGCTTGCGTGAACAGGCTCTCAACCTTGGCCAGAATCGATGATGTAGTCAGTACGAGAGTCGGCTCAGCATCGTTCACGATGTTGCGAAACCGCGGCAGAGTTCGCTGCGGCTGAGCCATGTTCGGGGGTGGCAGAGGGACTGCAATAACCCCGGCATATAGGCAACCGAAAAAAGCGGAGATGAACTCGAGCCCGGCCGGATAGAGCAACAATGCCCGCTCCCCGCTTGCTCTGTAGTTCTGGAGCAGCGCGCCAATCGCGCGGGCTTGCAGGTCCAACGCCTCGTAGGTGAGATGCGGCCCTTCGGTTTCGCCGTCGGTCAGATAAGTGTAGATGCGTTGATCCGGCTGCACGGATGCGCGCCAGCGAAGGAGTTCGACGAGGCTGGAAACTTTGGCGGTAGTTCGATTCACCTGCGCTGACACTTGCGTACTGGAACGGCACCACGCATTTCGTGGAATTGCGCTATCGTTACCTTCAGCTCTCGCGATAGTGCTGACCAAGTTCCGCCTGCGCCGGAAATGAAGCGAACTCATGCGAGCCTCTGCGGGCCTTCCTTTCTGAGGTCAAGTTGGCCTGGCTGAGAGTGGTCGAAGGCGAGAGAAAGGCCCACGGTCACCGGATCAAAGTCGGACCAGATTCATACGTCGGTCCTGACTCTTCAAGTCTGGGCGAGTCCATTGTCGTGGTCAAGGTAAGGTTCAAAACTTACGTTCTCTGGGGAACGGAATAAACGCGAATCCGGAGACATTAACGTCCGGCCGATTGCGGCCTCTACTCAGGGCAGGTTCGGTATCGCATGGACGATCTTCAAGGCACGCCGAACGAAGCCGGTCAGCTTGATAACATCGAGCACGTCGGTGTCGTCGCCGGCGGCATCCATCTTCGCGGCACTGCTCCGCTAAATAACCTTGGCTCTGGTCCAATTCATCGAGAAATGCGCACGCCGGAGTTTGCTCGCCAGTATCGAGGAATTTATCAACGATGCTCGACAACGAGTCCTCCAAGTCGAAGCGCCCGGAATTTTGAGAGGTGCAGTAGGTCTCGATCACGGATCGCATTTTGGTGGCGATGTCCCGTGGCCTGCCTACTCCGACTTTGTAGAAGTACAGCAGGTCGACGATCTTGGATACGACGCGGCCTTCGCGCGGTTCTTCCAGATCGAGCTGTACGATTTCCGAAGTCACTTATTTCACGCCGGTGCGAAGCTTGGTTAGTAGACTGGCGAATCATCGACAATATCAGTTAATCGCCAGGCGTTCCGGTTCAGGTCGCCTGTCTTCGTTATTCAAGTAACCAAACGCAGCGTCTGGCGATGGTCATTCGGCCCGTACCAAATGTAGTCTCGAAGAGCCGGATAGCCAGTGAGTATTTTTAATTCCAGTATCAACGTGCGCGCGGCGCTGGCGCTGATGAGCCTGCTGCTTGCAGTCTCATGCACTACGCAATCCGAGGCACCGCAACCGTCGCTGGCCGCGTCTGCTGCGGCGGCGCCTGCGCCCGCTCGCTCAATGCCGGCAGCCCACCAAGCCAGCGCGAGGCATGCGAATACCGTCAGGGCGTCCTACCAGGGAGAAGCGTACGCTGGGCATCGGACCGCCAACGGCGAGCGCTACGATCCCAATGCATTGACGGCAGCTTCCACCACTTTGCCAATCGGTTCCACGCTAATAGTGACTGACCCCACGACGGGGCATTCGGTGAAACTGCGGGTAAACGATCGCGAGCCCAAAGGTCACGGCCGGAGTCTCGATTTATCCAAGCATGCGGCGGAAGAACTCGGCATGACCGAGAAGGGCGTCGCGCGACTCAAAATCAAGCGGGTCGATTCCGAACCGGCGAAGAGAGAATCTCCCAGCACCCCTGCGGGTTTATCTTCGACTTCGATGCCCAAATCATAACTTGTCGGAAGCAAACCTGGCTCGCAACATTTCAAGCTCGTTTGTATCGTGGGGAACTCTTCTCCGCTGTCAATAAAACTCCACGGCTGACTACTATTGGCGACTACCCACCCAAGGTCGTGCGCACTTAAATGCACCGAAGCGCGTGAACAGCCGAATGGGGTGAGCGCGCGGCCCCGTTTCGTTCAAACACTTGAAGCGAGTCATTAAGGTTCATCGATCAGGAATACAACAACATAGATGAAGACGAATTTGACCCATCAAAATGAAGCAGCATTCACGATACTTCAGGCCAGCCTGAGCCGTTTGAATCTGCCGATCGATTTAGTGGACGAGTTAATCGCGCGGCACATCGCGGTTACCTTTCAGAAGGGCGCGTTGGCGTTAGGTGAGGGCAAAACCGACGGCATGCTTGCCTGTATCCTGAGCGGGTACGTAAACGTCTATTGCGCGGTAGGTGATGGGAATCGCACGATGATCCGAATGGCTGGACCCGGCGAGGTCATTGGCTATCCCGACTACATCGACGAAAAAGGCCGCCCGGCACGCCTGTTTGAAGCTCAAGTCGCTAGTAGTTGCAGGTTGGCCCTGTTCAGCCGCGACCACCTGGTGAAACTGCTGGCCGGTCTTCCGGTGCACGCTCTGATCTCAATCCTCGCGTCCCTGAATACCTTCTGGTCGGACAACCTCCTGCGCTTTACTATGCTGCTCGGCCTTCCCCTATGGGACCGGCTCATCAGCGTGATGAGCGATCTGGCGAAGCGCGCGGGCGCGAAAGACTCCGACGGAATAATACTCATCCCCGAAATCGGTCATCAGGATTTAGCCGAGATGATCGGTTGCTCAAGGCCTATGGTTAGCCGGATGATCGGCGAGATGGTCGAATCCGGGCTGCTTGCGCGCCGACGAAGGCAGTACGTCCTGCTCAAGAAGTGGAATTTCAAGGACAGCGGCCGCACCTCGCAGAGTTTACTTGGACCGCTTGTGACCATCCCTGCGGTAAGATCCTCGACCTTCGCAGCATAGCTATTCCGCGAACCGTAACAATCAGTTCCTCTAAGAACTAGCGTAAGAGCCTTGCTATGGCTCTTGCTCGCCATCCTATATACGCTCGAGAGAGTCGGGATCGACATAAGTATCGAGCCCGATGTGTTCCAGCCCAAACAGCGGTTCTTCCACCAGCCTTTGACCGCGTTCCGCTAGACCATCCATATTTCCTAAAAGCAAGGCCCGAGGAGTGAATGTGTATCTACCTTTTTCTCTGGACGGCATTGTTGTGGTCATTATCGTGCTCATGCTGTTCGGCGTAGTTTGACGAAGGTCCCGCGAAACAATCGTCTGGAATTTCGATCCACTAAACCTTAACGAGGAGATGAGGACTATGAGTAGAAAGAACAAGATACTGGCTTTGGTACCAGCGATGGTTCTGGGATTTGGACTGGTGATTCCGGCCATCGCACAGGAGACGAGTGCCGGCTCCGGCGTTCCCGCCAGCACTTCGATGCATCAGGCAGGCGAAAACACAAAAAGCGCGGCGCAGAATGCATATCAGGGTGCGGTTACCGCGGTCGATGACACGACGATTACAGCGGCGGTGAAAACAAATCTGGCTGCGGCCGAGAACATGCGATCCGGCCAGATTCACGTCACTACAACCGCCGGTGTCGTGACGCTGGAAGGCCGCGTACATGATTCGAACGTCGCGGCGCGTGCCGTAGCGATCGCTAAAGACGCAAGCGGCGTACACACCGTTATCAACGAACTGCAAGTGGACCCTTCGGTTCCTCAAAGCTAGTCGAGGATAAGACATGCGGGTGGCCATCTTAGCCGGATTTGATCGTGGGCGTGCCGCCGGCGTTCCAGTCGGCGCACGCCGCGCACACCAGGGCTATAGTGGGTCACCCGGCGAGCTCTGATCGATTCGGGGCGAGTGAAGCTTCCAACCTGAAAGCACGAGGACATAACTGCGATTGCGTCGACTTGCTATGGGAGACTCGGATCGCTGTCGCGCGCGAACGCGTGCCGCGCGCCCTGTCTCACGGGAAAGTTGTCAGGCATGCCTACCGCTGAGGTACTTCGCGATCCCGACCAGCATGATGCCGACCCCCGCAATTCCGAACGCCTGCCACAGCGGCAGCCATTGATGCAGCAGCAGTATCCCTGCGCATAGCATGCATACCCCGCCGCAGATCATCACTGCAACTACAGTTAGAGTAGTTATTGCACTAGCTAGTCGTATCTCGAGCGCCGCGCCCATGCTGGTTTCCAACATGTGGGCCTCGGACTGCAGGATGCGCGTGATGTCGTCTACTGCCCTGCCCATCAACGTCGGCCAATCCTGCAGAGCCTCCGGCGCGCCGTTAGCGGTATGCGACTGTTTTTCTGTCATAGGATCAGCCGTGGCTCTTGTGTTCTCGGGGTTTGACGCTCGCCGTTTGAACCGTATTTTGAGACTGCGAATCCGAGCATCGCCGCTATTACGACCGGACCCGCTCCGCGGCTGTTGACGATCGAGCCGAACAGAAAGCCCAAGGCTCCGGCTATCAATGAGGCTCCGACCGGATGGCTCTCGATGACATGGTCGGGACGCAGCTCGTCTTCGGCGCGTCCAACTTTGTCATTGACCTCGGTCAACGTGTCGCGGAGATTCTGTCGCGCGTCGTCACGTTCAATCTGAATCGCTGAAATCTGTTCTTGCGCTGTCATGGTATCCATTGCGATGGCCTTCTCCGCGAGCTTTTGTACGGTCCGGATTTTGGTTGTCGCGATTGCCGGTGACCATGCCAACGATGAAACTGGTGGCGACTCCGCGCATCGCGATTCGTCCCGCTATCGTTAGAAGCGCAAGCCCGATGCGGCTGCGGGCGCCGCCGCCGAGGATGAAGCCGACCGCCCCGGCGATCGCGAGCGAAGTCAACGGCTCTTCTCTTATATATTCGACGATGTCCCGATCGCGCCGGCGCCGCCTCTCATCCGCATCGGAGATGTCCTTGGCTGAGCTATTCACGGTGCTTGCCCTCTCGGTCAAGAAACGCGCCGAACTATCTGCGCGGCGATGTAGCCGACCCCGAACGCGACTGCAATTGCGAGCCACGGTTCACGGCCGACGAACTCGCGCAGGTTCAGGTCGATTCCCTTGTCCTTGACGAACTGCTGCGCCGCGTCGTAGCCGTCCTTGATAGCCTCGCTCGCTTTGTCGGCGGCTTGACGGCCCTGATCCATTGCGCTTCGGACGGTAGAATTTGCTGCGTCTTCGAATGTCATTTCTGTTTGCCTCCAGGTTCTCGGGTTGCCTTGTACGGTTGTTAGTCTGTTCCGGTTAAACGCCGAATATTTGGCGGGCACCGCGGAAGGGGGGAGTCTCCCGGATGCCCGCCGGCATCTAAAGTCCGCTCGCAGCTATGCCTTGAGCGAACCGTCAGATGTTAAGACCGCCATTGACGAGCCAGACGACCAACACGATCATGAGCACCAGCATCAACAAGCCGCCCGGATCTCGGGCGCCGTGATGATAGGTTCTGTATCCGCCGCCGCCTGCGAATAGAATCAGCAAGATGATGAGAATCAATAACATCGTGATTTATCCCTCTAACTCAATCGACAATTGCTAATGCCACTTTAGCTGATCGGTTACCCCGGTAACGCCGGGGGCAGCAGCGGCGATATCGCCGGCATGCTTTGCGTCCCGGGCCGACTTAACCACACCGCTCAGCAGGATCTTGCCGTGATCGCAATCGACGGCGACGAGATAACCGTCGGCAACGCCGTCCTTGGCCAGGGCGCTCTTGACCTCGGTGATCAGCAGGTCGTCGTTCGCGCGTTCAGCGGGAGAGTTGTAATGATGCTCCGCCGTGACGTTTACGCTGTCGTTCTCGCGGGTCGCCGAGTTCGAATCCGTCGTGCCTGGTTCGGCGCGAGCATCGGCGGCCAGCAGCCCACCGCCAATCAATAGCGCAAGCGCAAATGTCGCAGCGGCTGTCCTGGTTCGATTGTGTCTATTCTGCATCGCGGAATTCTCCCCAAGCCGGGAATCAGTTACTTGGAGTTACGCTGGTGGATTCGCTGTGGTGAGAACTTGAGCTATCGACAGTGCCACCAGTGCTCGACTCGCTCGAATTATTTGACTTGTCCACCGACGTACTGGTTGTCGTAGTGGGAGGAATTACCTGTACCGGTGGAGCCTGCACAACGACTTGAGCCGGCGCAGCGGCGGGGACATAAGTGGTGGAGTCGACTTCCTTGGTGCTGCTGCCGCATCCGACAACGCAAGTTAGGACCGCAATACTCAGTGCACTGATAGCTAATCGTTGAATTGAATTCATTTCTTTAGTTCTCCATTAGACTTCGGTTTATAGGTTTCCAGCTTTGGCGCGATAACCCTCTCAGGCGGTATCGCGCCGACAGTTATTTCTTCGCTTCGCGTACTCCGTCTTCGTGACCGGCGCCTTCATGACCACCACCCTCGTGACTCGCACTCGCTTGCTTGTTCTGTTGAGGGCGCTCGCGGGACGAGTGCTGCTCGTGGCTCGCATTCTGATGCGCAGCCTGCTGCGGACGCTCCTGCTCCTGATGCGCAGCCTGTTGCTGATGGGTCGCTTGCTGGCGACTCGCTTGAGGCTCGCGATCTTTCTGCTGCGGCTGCTGTTCGTGCGACGCCCGCTGTTCGCGGCTCGCCTCGTTGCGCTGATTGCTTGCGGCCTTCTCGTTCACTCGCGTTTGCTGCTCGCGCGACGCCTGCTCATTGCGATCCGCCTCGTTGCGCTGAACGGTTGCCGCTCGCTCATTCACCTTCGTCTGCTGTTCGCGCGACGCCTGCTCGTTGCGATTAGTCTCGTTGCGCTGACTGACTGCGGCCTGCTCGTTCATGCGGTTCTGCTGATTCGAGGCCTGTTGGCGAGTCTGCGCGCTACCCTCGTTCTCGGTCCGCATCATGGCTCGATGGTCATTTGGCTCCGCGTGATTCGCCCAGTTGCTGTGCTGGCTGATCCAGTTTGGATGGTTGGCGGAAACCCAGCTCGGATTCTGGTTGTACCACCATTCGCCATAGTGCCAGTTATGCTGCGCGTCGTAGGCGCCGTCGGTGTTACGCCACTCCGGATACCATGAAATCCAGTTAGGATGATTGGCGTAGAAGAAGTCGGGATCGTTCTGATGCCACCAATAGGCATCCTGCCAGGTGCCGTTGCTCTCGTAGTCGCCGTCCTGGTTGAGCCACAGCGCGTCCATCACAGCCCATTCCGGATGATTCCGGTAGAACCACATGATGTCGTGCTGATGCCACCATCTTGCGCCGTGCCAATTGTGATTATTGTCGTAAGCGCCCCAGCCCTCTTGTCCGGGTCCCCCATAGTAGCCGGGACCCTCGTAGCCCTGCGGGCCGTAGCCGGGGCCAGGCCCGGGACCGTATTGCGCGAAAGACGGGGCTGCGATCGCGAGGGCCAGGATAGTGCCCGACAGCGCGATCGTCTTTTTGAACTTGTTCTTGATCAATTCTATTTTCATAAGCAGCAATGCCGTGAGACCGGGTCGTCTCGCGCGGACCTCCTCAAGCCTTGGCGATGTCGATTTGACGATGGTCTAGCGAAACGTGGTCGAAGGCGAGTGGAAAGACCACCGTTGGGCTGGATCAGAGCCGGACTCGAACCATATCTCGATTCCGACAAATAGATACTATACTAGTAGTTGCTGATTGGTAATCGAAGAAACACTTAGGATGTGCTCTTAAGAACGAAATACATACTCACTCTCACAGTCTATCGCTTCTGACGCTTCTGACAATTTCTGAGCGCTTGCAGAATTACCTTTTCTGGTACAGACCGCCGGCGACTAGCACTAGCCCCACGATTAGTAACGCCCCACTGAGAATGGGTGGTATCGTGTGCGAGGTCGGCTCGTTCGCTTGAATCTTAAGATCGCCAACCGAAACAACGTTCTTCGTCTCATTGGTGGTGAACACCGGCGACGCAATCGCAATGAGACCAAGCAACGCGAGAATTGCACCGACCATTACCATGGGCTTCATTTTTTCCTCCGGCTCTAAACTCCCTCAACGAATGATCAGATGTTCCGAACGGAATGTCAAAATGGAGAGTCCAGGTAACGTGAATGCGGTGCTCAAAAGAACTAATTAATTGAGTATATGCTGACTGCTCATTTTATTTTCCACAACGGCTGAGACAGGCGGGTCACGTCAGACGGTCGCTACCTCATCGGTCCAAACCTTGAAGCTCACGAGCTGATTGGGCCCAAACGTCGTAGCGATGGCTACATCGATCGCGTCGCGACCCCTGGCGATCAGTACCCGTCCAATCCGTGGCACGTTGTTGCGCGGGTCAAACGTATACCAACGTCCTCCAAGATAAGCCTCTAACCACGCGGCAAAGTCCATCGGACCGTACGGTGGAGGCACTCCAACGTCGCCAAGGTAACCCGTGCAATAACGCGCTGGGATGTTCATGCTGCGGCACAATGCAATTGCGAGATGCGCGAAATCGCGGCAGACGCCTCTCCTCTCGTTGAACGCTTCCCAGGCCGTCCTTGTGTTGCGGGCATGCTCATAGCCAAACGAGATATGGTTGTGAACGAAATCACAGATTGCCTGGACCCTGCCCCAACCTGGTGGAGTTTGACCAAACAAGTTCCAAGCTACCTCGGAAAATTTCTCTGTGTCGCAGTATCGGCTCCCCAAGAGAAAGACCAGCGCTTCTTCGGGCAATTCCTCGATGGAATGCTGCCGCGCGGAGGTTGCAACAACATCGAGCTCGCCGGAGTCTCTGACCAAACCCGCGCTCGCTATCCGGAGCCGCCCGGCGGGGGCGACGAGGCGTGTGCACCAGTTGCCGAAAACATCTCGGTACGCCGAAAGGGGAATCGATGGGACCGTCGTTACATGATCCGGAACCACGACGTCGGATGCGCGCGAATAGTGGATGTTTAGCACCAGCATCATCGGCGTCGGCCGAGGACAATCGTAGATCAACTCGTAGCCCACTCTAATTTCCAAAACGGATCTCCTCGGGTCGTAAGTGATCGGACCCAGTCTTCCATCGCGTAAAACCTCGCCCGGCCCAGGAATTCTGGGCGTATGAACGCTGGACCTCTAATCCGTGGCACTATTTGCCGACTTTATTGGCGGCGCGAAATTGGCGTTCGCCTATCCTATTGGGTGGCTTCGGACGCTTCGGACGTAACCGCGACCTCGACGTTCATTCCCAGGTAATCGGACGGAAACCCCGTCCAGGTACCGTGGAGCGGTATTGCCTGGCGCGGATCACGCACCACCGCTACACGAATGAGGCCGCGGTTGCCGACAATGCCATTGGCTGGATCGAAATCGACCCAGCCGGGTCCCGGCAGATAAACCTGAGCCCAAGCATGTGTGTTGCCGCCGCCTACATTACTTTCGTCGTCGTCATCGGGGATGTGCAGATATCCCGAGACAAAGCGTGCGGCAATCCCGAGCGAGCGCACCGCCTCGATCATCAGCATGGCAAGGTCACGACAACTCCCGCTTCCGAGTTCGAGAGTCTGGAGCGGGGTCTGAATACCCTTCTCGTCTCTGCGTACGTGCTTGAAGTTCCGTTGGATGCCATTGGTGAGGTTGATGAGAAACTCGCGGGTCTCGGTTGGCCGATCCTTTCGTAGAAACCTTCGCGCCCACTGCTCGACACAACGATCCGGGTCGAGAGAATGTCTCGCAATGAAACGGACCAAGTCCGGCATCTCTTCCAACCCGTAGGTGAACGGATAGGTCCGTGCGGACCCCTCAATATCGAGGTCGTGAATGTCCGTGTAAGATTGTTCAAGACGAATGGTGCTGTCGAAGCGAAGCTCCTTGGCACAGCCGGCGAAGCGCGCGATATCGACGTGGTTGCCGAACGCGTCCCGAGTCCGGCGAACATGCGTGGGTGTCGGGGTAATCACCAGCTGCGCGGCTATCAGCCTCTGGTCATGGCTTTGAAGCGGACGCAACATCATGCAGTGCTCGCCGAAAGCAACTGGCTGTCTGTATCGATAGATCGTGGTGTGTTTTATGGTCAGCGTGGGCATCGCAACTCCCATTTGCTTAATTATCCAACTTTTGCGGCGGTCACGTAACCCCCTAATCAATGTCGATGGCTTGAGCGAAGGAGCGAACCGGAATGGACGACGCGCCGACCATGCTTTTAGAGGCCGACGAACCGCGGCCCGTCACGGTGACCAACGAAAGTGGGATATCGCCGTTCGTCATTGTCGGCGACCACGCCGGGAAATGTTTGCCGCGGCGTCTCCAAATGCTCGGCCTTCAGGAAGCAGAGCGCGAGCGTCACATTGCCTGGGATATCGGCGCGGGCGCGGTCTGCTGCCTCATCGGAGACGCGCTCGATGCTACCGTCATACGGCAAAATTATTCCCGCCTTGCCATCGACTGCAACCGGGCGCCTGGCTCGGCAACGTCGATCGTCGAACTGAGCGAACTCACGGCCGTTCCGGGAAATATCGGTCTCAGCAAGGCTCAAATCGAGGCCCGTGTTCGAGAGATATTTCAGCCCTATCACGAAAGGATTGCGTGCGAATTGGATTGGCGGCGACAAGCCGGCCGGCCGACGGCGCTGATCTCAATGCACAGCTTTACGCCCGTATTCAAGGCGGCTGCGCGGCCCTGGCATGTCGGCGTACTTTACAATCGTGATCAGCGTTTGGCCAAAGTATTGATGGACCTCCTGCGCCGCCGGCAAGGTCTCGCGGTCGGCGATAACGAGCCCTACAGCATGACTGACGCGACGGATTATACGATCCCGATTCACGGTGAGCAGCGCGATTTGCATCATGTGTTAATCGAAATTCGGCAAGACCTTATCGCTGACGAAGCTGGTCAGCGTCGGTGGGCGGATCTGTTTGCGCAACTGTTGCCGGAGGCATATCAACAACTAGTCTGCAACCCACAGGGCGAAAATGCGCCCAGTACCGAAAGACCAAAGTTTGATCAAACCAGGGGACATTAGTGGCCTCTCACCCAAATTTCCCCTTTTGATTTTCATCCCGCATGATGTAATACGTCGAATCCGCGTCCGGCTTTAGATTTGAGTAGATACAACCGGTCTTTCCGCCCGCGATTTGGGGAACCTCCCGTTGCGGAAAACCTGAGAGCAACCCACGCGCAATGATGTTGAGATTTTCCTCGGTCGCATTTCTTCTCGTCTCCGCACTCGGGTTCGTACTCCCTTCGCGAGCCCTTGCGCAGCTCTCGATTCCGGGCAAGGTGATGACCTACCGAACCCTCGACCTTGATTCGGGAGAAGAGCTGCAACGTTCGCGGAGCTGGCAGGTATCCGATGCGCGCGGCGTCTTTGAGCTGACGGCGACCTCATACCCGGTCGGAACCCAGGTCTTCAACCAATGCACTTTCTCAAAAGGATTCGCGCGGCCGGCCACGACCTTCCGATCGATCATGGTCAGCAAGACCGGCGAGCTCGAGCGATCGGATTTCGACACCTTCGATCCCGCCTACTATCCGTTTGTCCCCAAGCCTATCGCCCCCGACGCGCAACCGAGCTGGTGCATATCGAAGAGCGCGCTCGATTTGCCAACGCTGATCCGCGGCGGCCAAAACGAGACCTGGATCTGGGGCGACGCCGGATCGGTCGGGGCGATGCTTAGCCCCGAAGAGAACGAAAAGCTGACGGTTCCGGCCGGCAGCTTCGACAGTTTGCGGGTGCGCATCGATCTCGATCTGAGCAAGCTCTTTCCGCATGTGCCGGACTTGTTCCTCAAGCTGGTCAAGCCGCATTTCACGATCTGGATTACGCGCAGCGAACCTTACTACATACTCAAGATGGAGGGATTTGGCGCAACAAACAGCAAGCTGCACAAGAACACCGTGGTCGAGCTCGTCGCGATTAGCGACCTGACCGCGAGTGACTCGAAAATACCTGATGAACTCGCGGAGGCCGACTCCATCGGCGAACTGCCGACTCTCCATCTGGTCAACTCCGCCAGCTTCACCCAGGGAGATCGCAGCGGTCACGTGACCTTCTCCGGCGCAACGTCACCCGCCGGCGAGCTGCTGATAGCTCGTGTCGCATTCAGCAACGGGCTGGCGACCGAGAGCCGCACGCTAGTCGATCACCACGCATCGCTGGCCACGGTTTACCTGGACGATCGCAGTTTCGCCGCGAGCGGCGCGATCGTGCGCAAGCATCTCATCTACTTTCGCAAGGCCGCCTTCCCTGAAGATCCGAAGAAAGAACTACCCGCTGATCTGTACGGAGCGGACATGACGCTCGGCGCGCTCCTGCCACGTTTGCTGCCCGTAGGAAGTGATGACGAGGCGAGTTTTCATATGATGGATTTTTCAGGTCAGCTGAGCGAGCTGACGATTCAGCGCGACGGGATGACAACGATTGCTCTGGGCGGCGACGACACGAGCGCGATTCACGCGAAGCTAAACCCTATAGTCGATATTCCGCTACTGCTGCGACCGCTTGCGTACTTCTTCGTACCGACATTCGACGCCTACTTCGATGCCGATTCGAGCCATCGCTTGCTCAAGTTCGAGGGGCCGCTCGGCCCGCCTGGCGCACCGAACGCGACGATGCTCGCCGATCAAAAGTTATCGGGCTCCGGGAACGGCATGGCAATTCCCGGGAATAAGCAGCCTTAGGGTCTCTTGATGAGAGTGAGTGTCGCGGGAGCCGGAACACATGCCGCCTTACCGATGCGCAAGGTACCGATCAACGTCATGCGCGCGGTGAGCATGCTCTACATCGTCGGATTTTGGCACTTGCTCGATTATACGAACGTTGTGACATGGCATTATAACCCTGTCACCTATCGCCTCACGGTTGGAGCGCTTTCCCTTTTCGTTCTGATCTCCGGCTTTCTGACAGGGCGCATGGACGGTGGTCTGGCCCAAGGCGAAATCTGGAGATTCTATGAGACGAGGTTCTGGCGCATCTATCTCCCCTTCGTGATCGCCTCGGGCCTGTTCCTGGCCGCAGGCACGGGCAATATCGTTGCGCTCGCCAAGGGCGTCACACTCGTCGCCATGCTACTCGCACCACCGCCGTTTACGCTGTGGTTCGTAAACATGATCGTTCTCTTCTATCTGATTGCCCCGCTGCTCATCGGCTTGCGTGGAAACAAGGTGGCTTACATCGCCTTATGCGCCGTGATCGTAGGAGCCATGATTCTGTATCAGGCGGAGACGGGAAGCATAGATATGCGCCTTATCCTCTATTTCCCTTGCTTTGCTGCCGGAATGTTTCTGGCCGGCGGGTCGCTGCCGTCGTCGGCGCTAAGCCTCATTGGCCTCCAATTTCTCGCCGCAATGTCTCTCCTGCTGACGCTGGCACGTCCGTCCGGCATGCTCGAGAATGACCCATGGGCGGCGCCTTGGGCATTTTTCGGCTCTATCGCAGTCTTTGTTGTCGTCATGCGCGCTGGTCGGAATCTAAAGGCGCCCGCGATTCTCACGCAACTCAGCGAGGCAAGCTTCTTCATGTACCTTCTGCATCGTCCCCTCTATCATTGGATGCAGATCTTTTGGTTTCCGAGTACCGAGAAAGCGCAGGTTCCTTATCTGTTGTTCGTGTGTCTGCCGATTATTGGGATCGCGTCGTGGCTTTGCCAGAAATCCTACACAGAACTTTTGCGACGGCATTAGGTTCGATTCGCGGCATCCAATGAGTAGAAACGAATAAAACGCTCCCTGTACAAAACCTTGTGGAAGTTGAAAGCAAGCGGCGCGGGAACAATTACTAGTCATCGGGGCGGAGCGAGCGGCGGGCCCAAACCCTACAAGCGTACTTGCGGCCATAGCCGCCTGTTCGAGTAGCAGGCTCTGTGCTTGCAAACTCGTGGTCTAATTGGGAGCATTTCAAAATCGAAAACCCGGCTGATAGCGACGCACTGGCCGGAGCGTCGCGGGAGACGCGGGAGGATCACTCACGTTAACATCGAGTCCCACCCTTCGCACTGTATCGGTCCTGGTCGCGATGCTCGCCACCGCGGCAGGGCTTGTGGGATATGATGCTGCCGTCGCGGCAGCACCTCGTCAGTCCTCAGTTGGTCGAGCTTGCGGGAAAACGGCACCATAAACCCCCGATCTTCAACAAGGCGTTCGTGACGTTGGCCACCTTCACTGGCGACCTGGGAGGTCAAAAGGGCGCGGATGCCAAATGTTTTCGGGGCACACGGAATTATGAGCAGAAAGACGATCGCGAAGTGTATATCTACGGTGAACGCGTCAAAGACGTCACGGTGCATCCTGCGTTCCGCAACACCGCTCGCATGGTCGCCAGGATGTACGACGCGCTGCACGATCCTGCGACCAAGGATGTAATCACCTGTCCGACCGACACCGGCAACGGCGGCTTCACACACCGCTTTTACCGAGTCCCGCGCACGGCTGAGGAAGTCCTTGGCGATCGAGACGCTATCGCGCAATGGGCGCGGATTTCATACGGATGGATGGGCCGGTCGCTTGACTACAAGGCCAGCTTCACCGGTACCCTCGGCGCGAATTCCGAGTTCTACAAACCTTACGAGGAGAACGCGAAGAAGTGGTACAAGCGCACGCAGGAACAGGTCATGTTCCTGAACCATGCGATCGTCAATCCTCCGGTCGATAAGGGTTCGCCGGCAGAGTCGGTGCGCGATGTCTACGTGCGCGCGGAAAAGGAAACCGACAAGGGCGTGATCGTCAGCGGCGCCAAAGTCGTCGCCACCAATTCGGCACTGACTCACGCCAATTTCATCGGGTTCTATGGGCCGACTCCGTTAAACTCGCCCGACATGGCTATCTTCGCGATGATCCCGATGGGCAGTCCGGGCATGAAGCTGATCTGCCGCACTTCTTACGAACTTACCTCGACGGTCGTCGGTTCGCCGTTCGACTATCCGTTGTCAAGCCGGATGGACGAGAACGACGCAATTTTGATCTTCGACAAGGTACTGATCCCCTGGGAAGATCTGTTTGTCTACCGCAACGTCGAAGCGGCGAACAATTTCTACGCCGGCTCCGGATTTTCGCATCGCTTCATGCTGCATGGATGCACGCGTCTCGCGGTGAAGCTCGACTTTCTGACTGGACTTCTGCTGCACGGCGTCGAAATGACGGGATCGAAAGACCTCAAGCACGTGCAAGTGCTGGTCGGCGAAATGCTCGCATGGCGGCATCTGTTCTGGTCGTTGACCGAGGCGATGGCGCGAAAGCCGGAACCATGGGTCAACGGGACCATGTTACCAAACCTGGAAGCGGGCTCCGCGTATCGCGTCATGGCGCCGACCGCCTACCCGCGCATCAGGGAAATTCTGCAGCAAGCGATGGGGAGTGGGCTCATCTATCTGAATTCGAGCTCGGCGGATTTCTTCAATCCCGAAATGCGGCCGCTGATTGATAAATATATTCGTGGTTCGCACGGCACCACCGCTGAACAAAGGGTTAAGCTGCTTAAATTGATGTGGGACTCGATCGGCACCGAATTCGGCGCCCGTCACGAGCTATAACGAGCGCAACTACGCGGGCAGCTACGAAGCGGTCAGGGTCGAAAACATTCCGATGTCCACGGCATCCGGGCGAATCGACGAAATGAAGGCGTTCGTCGACAAGTGTCTGTCTGAGTACGACCTCAACGGATGGACCTCGAGCGATCTGATCAATCCGGATCGGCCGGCGGTCAAGCGGAGCTGGAACTAGTCAGTGACGGTATAGGCGATGCGATTTGCTACCTTCAGCCGCGGTGGTGCTCCGGAAGTTGGCGCGGTTTGGCCACCCGAAGGAATGATACGGCCGCTTCGCGACGGACCGCTCGCTTTCAGCGGCGACATTTCGAATCTGGCCGAAAGTTATGACGAGTTCCCCGTCGATCGAATCACGCGCGGACCCGCGCTGAAGCTCTCCGAGGTGCGGCTGCTCGCTCCCATACTGACGCCGCGACGCAACGTCTTCTGCGTCGGCAAGAACTACAAGGAACACGCAAAAGAGTTCAGCCGAAGCGGCTTCGACGGGAGCGCGACAGAAATACCCGAAGTGCCGATCATCTTCACGAAATCCTCGGGCAGCGTCATCGGACCCGGGGCAGACATTTGCAGTCATTCCGAGTTGACGCAGGGTCTGGACTACGAAGCCGAGCTCGGCGTGGTCATCGGACGCGGCGGCCGCGCTATCAGTCGTGAAGCCGCGCTCAGCCACGTCTGGGGCTATACCATCATCAACGACGTAACCGCGCGTGATCTCCAGCGAAGCCATCAGCAATGGTTTATCGGGAAATCGCTCGACACCTTCTGTCCCATGGGGCCGTGGATTGTTACTGCGGATGAAATCGACCCCCAGCGCCTCGACATATCATGCAAGGTGAACGAGGAACTCCGCCAGCACGCCAGCACCGGCGACATGATCTTCGACGTGACCACGCTGATCGAAGTGATCTCGAGAGGTATTACGCTCCGACCTGCCGACATTATCGCTACCGGCACCCCGGCCGGCGTGGGGGCCGGATTCAAGCCGCCGCGTTTTCTAAAACGCAACGACGTGGTGTCGATAACCATCGATCAAATCGGGACGCTGATAAATCGGGTCGCATAGTTCTGCGCATCCGGGACGGGTCTGAAATAAGCCGTTGCAATGCCGCAGCTTACCGCAATAGCCCTCACCGCAAGGATTGAAGTCCCTTTTCTTTGGAGCGAATAGCAACATGGGATGGGGATCTCGGCCGCCGTAGTGTCGGCGGCCGGCTGAGCTGGAGCAGGGGTCGTGAGCGAAGAACGTTGCAGCTGGGCACTTGGTCGCGTAGCCGGCAAAAAGCGGCGATCTCTAGGCGAATGCATGGCGATGATTCTGCAGATCTGCCGCCCAAGAATCGCAGGCGAATGTGTGGCGATGATTCGCGGACCCAGACAAATCGCGCCGGGATAGGTTTCGCCGGATTCCCATCATTTGCGCGACCCGAGAGATTCTCCGGGTCGCCCGCGATTACGAATCGCGCGCACACGCGCGAATTTCGATCGATTCTCCGACATGTCCGAAAACCGAGAGACTGGATGGTGGATGAGGCAGTCTGATGCGAAATGCTCTCCGTTCGATCTGACCTATTGGGACACGAAAAAGCCGTGTACCGCTTGGAGTTTTTCTGTCCGGTATGTCGGCGCCTCAGTCCTGCGCGAAGTCGAGGACTACGCGTGACGCCACATCGCCATGCTCGAGCCGGTCGAAGATTTGATTGATCGACAGACAGAGGTTGCAGCTCGATATCGGCCTTGACCTTGCCTTCGACGGCGAAGGCGAGCGCTTCGGCCATATCCTGGCGCGTGCCGACGAACGAACCGCGGATCGTGATGCAGTTCGCCACCACATCGAACAGAGGAACCGGGAATTCGCCCGGCGGCAGCCCGACCAGGACGCAAGTGCCACGCTTCCGGGTCATGCCAACACCCTGCTTGAATGCGATCGAGCGAAGGCGCAGTAATCAGAACGCCATGAGCTCCGCCGCCGGTCTCCTTCTTTACAGCGGCTGCCGGGTCGCCGGCCTTGGCATTGATCACGAGGTCGGCGCCAAGCCGCTTGGCATGGGCCAGTTTGCCATCGTCGATGTCGATCGCGCAGACGAGTAGTCCCATGGCCTTGGCATATTGGATCGCCAGATGCCCGAGTCCGCCGCGCCGGAGATGGCGATCCATTCGCCGGGCTTCGCCTCGGTCTCCTTGATCCCCTTATAGGTCGTGATGCCGGCGCAGATCAGCGGGGCGGCATCCACAGGGGTGAGGCCGGCAGGCATATGCGCGACGTAGTTCGGGTCTGCGAGGAGGTACTCGGCAAAGCCGCCGTTCCTGGTATAGCCGCCGAACTGCGCCTCGGGCGCACACCGTCTCCCATGCCGTCAAGCAATACTCGCAATGACCGCACGCCGAGTAGAGCCAGGGCACCCCAACCCGGTCGCCCTCCTTCACGATCGTCACGCCCGATCCAACGGCGGCGACCAGCCCGATGGCCTCATGGCCAGGAATGAAGGGGAGCGTGGGCTTCACCGGCCAGTCGCCATGCGCGGCATGGAGATCGGTGTGGCATACGCCGCAGGCCTCGGTTTTGATCAGGATCTGGCCCGGCCCCGGGAGACGGGATGTCCCATTCCCGAAGCACCAGGGGCTTTCCAAACTGCTCGACTACTGCGGCGTTCATCTTGAGTGCCATGACTAGTCTCCTTCAAAGCTGAAGTTGTGGACCGTACGCCGCCTGAGCCGATATGTCTTGGAACTCAGTCAGTCACGGTGCTGGTACGGAACGGTTGCGATACCAAGCGTAGCAAGATCTAATGTTTGGCTCGGCGTTCCATAGGCAATATTTGTTCTTCAGATAACCAAACCGCTCTCTTGTTTAGTGGCTGCTAATCGCAAGCTCTGCAAGAAGTGTTCGCTGCTTGCAATGTCACGGCCCGGCGGCGTCCGGCCTTCAAATCCATCCCTTACGAACAAGAAACATCTTCACCAATTGTGTCAGAGCTACGTAGAGTACGAGCGTGACCAGTAGTAGTGGCCAGTAGAGGGCGGGCAGCGGAACGAACCCTAGCCATGATCCGATCGGCGAAACAGGCAGCCATGCCCCGACTAGCATGATCGCGGCCGAGGTCAGGATCAGCGGCCAACTCGCGCGGCTCTGCAGGAACGGAATCTTGTTGGTGCGGATGACGTGAATGATCAGTGTCTGTGTCAGTAACGATTCGACGAACCAGCCGGTCTGGAACAAGGCCGCTGCGTACGTAGAATCGGGATTCACGGCTGTGGCATGTGCAAAACGTGCGGCGAGTTCCGGCGGCGGCACCAGGCCGAGGTGGTTGCACTTGAACAAAAACCACATGATTGAATATGTCGTGTAATCAAATACCGAGCTGACCGGGCCAATGAAAAGAATGAACCGCGCGATCTCGTCCATATCCCATGGGCGCGGCTTGGACACCTGTTCAGGATCCACCTCATCGGTAGGAATCGGCACTTGCGAAAAGTCGTAGAGGAGATTGTTGGTCAGGATCTTTATCGGCGACATCGGCAGGTAAGGCAGCCAAAGGCTGGCGCCGAGTACGCTGAACATATTGCCGAAGTTTGAGCTCGCACCCATTCGCACGTACTTGACTATATTGGCGAAGACTTTACGGCCTTCGATCACTCCTTCCTCCAGCACCATCAGGCTCTTTTCCAGCAAAATAATGTCGGCGGCCTCCTTGGCGATATCCACTGCGGTGTCCACCGAGATCCCGACGTCCGCTATACGGAGGGCCGGCGCATCGTTGATCCCGTCGCCCATGTAGCCGACTACGTGCCCCTTGCCTTGGAGGACCTTGATGATGCGTTGCTTGTCAGCCGGTGAAAGCCGGACGAACAACGTCGTTTTTTCCGCGGCGTCAGCCAGCTGGGTGTCGCTCAGCGCTGCTACCTTATCGCCAGTCAGGACGGCCTCCAGCGAAAGGCCGACCTCCTTGCCGATCTTGCGGGAGACCAGCTCGTTGTCTCCGGTTAGTACTTTGACCGCGATTCCGTTTTTCTGCAGAGCGGCGATCGCAGGTCCCGCGGTTTCCTTGGGTGGATCGAGAAATGCGATGTAGCCCTTCAGGATCAAATCGTTCTCATCTTCCTTGTGATAGGCGGGTTTCGGTTCCAAATCGCGATACGCCATTGCGATGACACGAAAGCCGTCGGTCGACAACTGGTCGTATTCCGATTTGAGTTCCTCAAGCAGGAGCGGATCCATCGGCAAGATTTTTCCGTCCAACTCAAAGTGCGTGCACTTGGTGAACACCGACTCGGGCGCTCCTTTGCAAATGAGCCGATGCGTCCCGCTGATCTTGCCAACGATGACGGACATCATTTTGCGACTGAAGTCGAAAGGAATCTCGTCTATTTTGACATAGTCCGCAGTCGCGAGCGTCTGATGCAGTTCCTCGTACTTGAGGACTGCGCGATCGAGAATGTTTTTGAGCCCGGTTTGGAAATGGCTGTTCAGGAATGCCAATTCCAATACGCTGTCGTCGTCTTTTAGTGCAACGTCGCAATGCCGCTCCAAAATAACGCGATCCATCGTCAGCGTTCCGGTTTTGTCAGTGCACAAGACGTCCATCGCACCGAGATTCTGAATCGAGTTGAGCCGCTTGACGATCACTTTCTTGCGCGACATCAGGAGCGCGCCCTTGGACAGACATACACTCACAATCATCGGAAGCATTTCGGGTGTAAGGCCTACGGCTACCGCCAGGGCAAACAGAAACGCTTCTCCCCAGTTGTGCTTTGCAAATCCGTTGATCAGAAAGACCAGCGGCACCATCACGCCCATGAAATAGAGCATCAGCCAGGTGAAGTTCGTCACGCCGCGATCGAACCTGGTAGGCGGCGGTCCCTGCGTGATGGCGCTGGCCATGCTGCCGAGGTAGCTCTTGCGGCCAGTCTCGACGATCACGGCACTGGCAGAACCGCTCTCGACACTGGTGCCGAGAAAGCAGACATTTCTCAGCTCCAGCGGTGTTTTCCCGGCAACATCGTCAGGAGCTTCAAATTTCTCTACCGGAAACGGCTCCCCAGTCAGGCTCGCCTGCGTCAGAAACAAGTCCCTGCAACCAAGCAAGCGAATGTCCGCAGGTATCATGTCCCCTGCCGCAAGCCGGACTACGTCACCCGGTACCAGTTCGGCCAGCGGAATTTCGCGCTCTTTACCCTCCCGGATGACAGTCGCGGTTACGTGAATCATCGCCTTCAGCTTGGCGGCTGCCGCGTCGGCGCGCGCTTCCTGGAAGAATCGAAGCGATACGCCGAGCACCACCATAATCAGCATCAGCACGCCGCCAGCGTTGTCGGATCTGCTCTGCGCCGTCGCGAACGTAATAGTTGCCAGCGCTGACAGCAGGATCACCAACGGGTTCAGGCACGCTTTGATAAACAGCCTGAGGCGGGGGAACCGCTGCTCATCGCCCACCGCGTTTGGACCATACTCGTCTAGTCGTCGCTGGGCTTCCGCTTCACTGAGACCGTTTTCTGCCGTCTTTAGTTCTGCGAACAGGTCGCACTGAGCGGCCGCTGCGATTCGTGTCAGCCGGGGCGATACTTCGATGCCGCCGTTGGCATGCTTGAACGTTTTCGGCAGAAGCGAGCTTGCCACTTGAGTCATCGACGTGTGGGAAACACTGGATCGACAGTACGAAGGTTACAATTCCTGTGATTTACCATTGCGCTATAGCATAGCGGAACATCTGCGGGACCTCGGCAAAGCCCTTTTAAAGTTACGGAGGTATTAACTTATGAGTTATTAATTGGAAATTGACACCGACGGCACTACGCACAATGAGAACTCAGCGGCTCAGCCTTCACTCGGTGATTTAGTCTTTACTCTGGGGATGAACCCGCCCCAATTACTGAATAAAGGCGATCGGGTCCGGGCCGAAATCCATGGCATCGGCGCGATCGAAGCGACCATGTGGAACGAAACCGCACGTTGAGCCGCGACGAGGGCGAATCACTTTTAACGAAACATGAAATAAAAACGTCCTCTCCGATCAACCGCAATTATCGTCCGGTCGCGACCGACTTTGATCCTGCCCCTGTATGCGCACGCTTATCACGAAGGCGCATGACGACTAGAGGTTAGGAAGGTCGTGGAACCTGGTCCGAAGTATCAACTGTATCACCGAAATAGCGATAGCAGTCGACAGGCCGAACATTAGCATCCCATCGGCTGTCTCGAACGGCCCCAACATTTTCCATGACGACGACAAGACTGCGTCACCGTAGCCCAGGGTTGTGTAGAGGGAAGCGGAATTGTAAACGGCCGGTGCAAACCGGCTGAATTCACCACATAACACGAACACGAACGCCCAGATGATCACTTCTGCGAGGTGGGCCACACCCGCCAGCAGGGTTGCGCCGGATACAATTGCCACGTCTCTCCAGAAGCGGACGCCGGTGCGGCGGAGCAGATGCTCGCGGCGAACGAAATAGAAGATGCCCACCAGCGCGAGTGCGTGAATCAGGATCGTGACCAAGATCGTGATCACCGAAACGACCAGCGGCAGGCCAATTGCAACATCATTTGCGCTTGAAGAGTCCAGACTATTGCGTCTCCTCGACGGTCAAGAATCTCCTCGACCTCAGACTCGCAATGCTATTTGACCTCCTCGACGTAGAGAGTCACCCGGTCCATACTTTCTGACGGAGACTGGCCACCGAGAAAGTACTCAACCGACACCACAGTATAGGAATCCCAATGTCCCGGTTCGCTTGAGCGGAAGGAAAATGCGCTCACCTATTCGCGGCATAAATCTAATCGAGGCGAGGGGCGCTTTGCCTACTTGCGTCTTTTTGGAAACGTCGAATAACTCCAGGTAGGTCTCGTTGTCAGTTGCCATGTGGCATCCTCCCAAACTGAATTGCAATATCAGTACAAAGTTCCATTTAACAATCGACGATAGCGAAATCGGTGAACGGGCACTATGCGAGCTTTCCCAGACATGGCCCGCGAAAGCGTAATCTGCGGAGCCTCCATCTTTAAGCGCCCGGCCCGCGCAGCGACCCTTTATCCGGCTCGCGAAGTAGACCCACCTGCGCGGAAGCCTGCCGCTGGGTTGCCGACGGCTCAAGCGGCCTGCCCTTAATGCGATGCGACATCCGCTCGACAATTACAAAGAGCGACGGGAACCAGAAAGATGGCGAAGGCGCTCGAGAAAATCATGCCGGTGATCGTGACCGTGCCGATGAGCTGGCGCGACTTTCCGCCGGCGCCAAGCGCATACCACAACGGAAACAGGCCGAAGATGAACGCGAACGAGGTCATCAGAATCGGCCGCAGACGCACACGCGCACCGTTGAGCGCCGCATCGACCAATGAGGCGCCCTTCTCCAGCTCGGCTTTGGCGAACTCGACGATCAGGATCGCATTCTTGGCGGAGAGACCGATCAGCATGATGAGACCGATCTGCGCGTAGACGTCATTGTCGAGATTGCGCGACCACAGGCCAAAGAACGCGCCGCATACGGCGACCGGCACGCTGAGCAGCACGCTGAAGGGCAGCGACCAGCTTTCATACAGAGCGGCCAGGATCAGAAATACCAGCACTAGCGACAGCGCGAAGACGGCCGCGCCGCCGCCCGCGACCGATTGCTGGTACGAGATGCCGTTCCAGGCGTAGCCCATGTCGTCGCGGCAGGACCTCATTTGCGACTTGGCTCACCGCATTCATCGCCTGGCCGGTGCTGTAGCCGGGTGCAGGGAGTGCGAAAATCTCGATGCCGCGGTACTCGTTGAAGCGCGTGGTAAATTCGGGACCGAACACGCGCTGCATGTCGACCAGCGTCGACAGCGGCACCATCGCGCCCTGCTTGTTGCGAACGTAGAATTGGCCGACGTCGGTAGCCTTGGCGCGATACTGCGGCTCCGCTTCGACGAACACCTTCCACACGCGCCCGAAGCGGTTGAACTGATTGACGTAGTAGCCGCCAAGCAGCGTCTGCAGCGCGCTGTAAACGTCGTCGATCGAAATGCCGAGCTTGAACACCTTGTCCTTGTCGACCGCGGCGAACATCTGCGGAGTCGCCGGGTTGAAGAGGAAGGCCATGGCCCGAGCTCGGGCCGTTTTTTCGCCGCGGCGAGGAACTTCTGCGTGTTCTGCCAAAGGTAGTCGACCGTTTTGCCGGCGCGATCCTGAACGAAGAAATCGATGCCGCTGGCCTGGCCGATTCCGGGAATAGCGGGCGGCAAGAACGCAAACACCTGGGCATCGGGCAGCGCCGCCATCTTGCGGTTTACATCGGCCACGATCGCATCGGATTGCAGCGCAGCGAAGCTGCGATCGGCGTAGGGCCGCAGTTGGCAGAAATATACTCCGTTGCGGCTGCTGGTCGTCTGCGAGAGGATGCTGTAGCCGGAGATTCCATTGTAATAGCGGATACCCGGCTCGTTCTTCAGGATCGCGTCGATCTCGCCTCATCACCGCGTCAGTGCGCTCAAGCGAAGCGGCGGGCGGGAGCTCGCACGTTCATAAAAAAGTAGCCTTGATCTTCGTCGGGCAGGAACGATTGCGGCAGAATTCTTCCAAGCCCGCCGGCGAGTACGGCAAAGCCCACCAGCAAAAGGATCGCTACCGCGACCTTGCGGATGAGCAGATCGCAGGTCCGGACGTAGCCATTCTGCGCCCGCGCGAAACCCGCGTTGAACAGCGCGAAGACCCGCGCCAGCGGCCCGCGACTGGGTGCACGTGCTTCTCGGACGCAGCAGCAGCGCGCCGAGCGCCGGGCTCAGCGTGAGAGCGTTGAAGGCCGAGAGCAGGACTGAAAAGGCGATCGTCAGCGCGAACTGGCGATAAAGCGAGCCCGTGATGCCCGCCATGAATCCGGCCGGGATGAAGACCGCGGACAGCACCAGTGCGATCCCGACCAGCGCGCCGCCGACTTCGTCCATCGCTTCGAGCGCCGCGTCGCGCGGCGAGCGCCCCTGCTCGATCTTTGCCTCGATCGCCTCGACCACGACGATTGCGTCGTCGACCACCAGGCCGACCGCCAGCACCAGCCCCAACAGCGCAAGCGTGTTGATCGAGAATCCGACCGCCGGGAAGAACATGAAAGCGCCCACCAGCGAGACCGGAATAGTGAGCATCGGGATCAGCGTCGCCCGCCAGCTCTGCAGAAAGATGAACACGACCAGGATCACCAGGGCGATCGCTTCGAGCAGCGTCTTGACGATTTCCCGGGCACCCTCGGTCACCGGCACGGTCGTGTCAAGCGTCAGCGTCACGTTCATATCGGAAGGAAAATGACGCGCGAGCTCGGCCATCCTGGCCTTGGCCAGGTTGGCGGCCTCGAGCGCGTTGGAACCCGGGTTCTGATACAGGCCGACGATGGCTGAGGGCGCGCCGTTGGTGTAGGCCTGCTGGGTGTAGGTTTCCGCGCCGAGCTCGAATCCGCGCGACATCCTTGAGCCGCACCAGCGAGCCGTCCGGGTTGGCGCGAACGATAATGTTGCCGAACTCGTCGGCGTTCAGCAGGCGGCCCTGCGCGCGCACGGTGTAGGTGAGTTGCTGGCCCGGCGGCGCCGGCGCGCCCCCGATTTGCCCGGCGGGATTGACCACGTTCTGGGCCGCGATCGCATTCTCGAGGTCGGCCACCGTCAATTGAAGCTTGGCGAGGATATCGGGCGCGACCCAAATCCGCATCGCATAGTTCGCGGCGCCGAATACCTTGACCTGGCCGATGCCGGGAATGCGGGCGAGCTCGTCCTCGATATTGATCGCGACGTAGTTGGCGAGGAAAGTCTGATCCCAGGTCCGGTTCGGCGAGGTGATCGAGAACACCAGCAGCGGAATTCCGACGGTCTGCTGGGTCGTGAGGCCGTAGTTGCTCACCGCGGTCGGCAGGCTCGAGGTCGCTTGCGAGAGGCGGTTCTGCACCTGCACCTGATCGAGATCAACGTCGGTGCCGACTTCGAAGCTGACTTGCAGCGTCATCGTGCCGTCGTTGCCGTTGATCGACTGCATGTAGAGCATGTTCTTCGCGCCGTTGACCTGCTCCTCGATCGGAGTGGCGACCGATTGTTCGACGGTGAGTGCGTCCGCGCCGGTATATGTAGCCGTCGTCTGAATTTGCGGCGGAACGATATCGGGGAACTGCGCGACCGGGAGCCGAAAGACCATCACGGCGCCGGCGATCACGAAAAAAATCGCGATAACCATCGCGACGATGGGCCGGTTGATGAAGAACCTCGACATCGTGCTAGCTCTGACTGCCTGGAGCGTCGCGGCCGGTGCGCGAGGCGCTGGTCGCCGGTTGGCTGCCGCCGATCGGGCGCGGGTCGGGCTCGGCGTACCGACTGCGGCTTCACTTCCATCCCGTCGGGGACCTTCTGCAATCCCTCGGTGATGACGCGTTCGCCGGGCGAGACTCCCTTCTCGATGATTTGAAGGCCACCGGCCTGCTGGCCGACCTCGACGGTGCGCATCGTCACCTTGTTGTCCGGGCCCACGACGGCGACTTGGTATTGTCCCTGGGTCTCGAGCACGGCGTCCTGCGGAACGAGCAGCGCATTGTGCCGGACCTCGGCGGCGGCGCGGATTTTCGCATACAAGCCGGGGCGCAAAATGTGATCAGGATTCGGAAAAATCCCTTGAACTTGATCGTGCCGGTCTGGATCGTCGACCTGCCGATTCGCGATCATAAAAGTGACCCGGATATTTGTAGGTGCTCCCGTCGGCAAGAATCATTTCGAGCTTTGGCGCACTTCGATTCCGTCCGGGTCCTGGTTAATTTGATCGGCGAAGTGCAGATAGATCTTGCTCGCTGATCGGGAATCCGACCTTGATCGGATCGAGTTGGGAGACGGTCGTCAGCAGCGTAGTCGGTGAAACCAGATCGCCGACCTGCGTCTTTGCGATCCCGGCGATGCCGTCAATCGGCGAAGTCACCTGCGTCCACTGTTCAGGTTGAGCTTCGCCGTCTCGACCGCCGCCTGCGCCGCCTGCGACCGCCGCCGCACTGGCGCGGGTCGTCTGGGTTGAGTGATCGAACTCCTGCTTGCGCGATCACTTGTTGCTGTAGAGCGGCGTGTATCGCGTCGAGGTCCTGCTTGATTCTGCTTGTAGTCGGCCTGCTTCTGCGCCAAGGTCGCCGAGCGCCTGGTCAAGCGCCGCCTTGTACTCGCGATCGTCGATCTGGAACAGCAACTGGCCGGCGCGCACCTGGTCGCCGTCCCTGTAGTTCTGCTTCAGCAGGTAGCCGGATATTTTCGGATAGATATCCGCGTTGACGAATCCTTCAGTGGTCCCCACCCACTCCGAGTAAACCGGCACGTCCCTCTGGACAACGTCAGCGACCACAACTTCCGGAAGAGGCGGTGCGACAGGCGCCGCAGCTCTTTTGCAGCCCGAAGGAACAACGGCCATCGCAGCCGCGATGATAGAGAAGCTTGCGATGATCAATCGGTTTCCCATCGAAGTATTCCAATAAATTAAGTTCACCATCTTGACAACTACGACGAATATGTCTAAAAATGACGATTATGTCAAGTATGACAAATACGTCATTCGGAGGGCGGATGAAGCCAGCCGCCACTCGCAAAACTGAGCAGACACCGCGGCGGATTCCGGGCCGGCGCGAGCGGCGCAAGCTTGCAACTCGCGACGCCCTGTTGGACGCAGCGCGGTCGCTGCTCGTGTCACGCAGCATGGACGCACTGAGCGTCGACGAGATCGTGGAGCGCGCGGACGTGGCCCGTGGAACCTTCTACAACTACTTCGCCGACAAGGACGCCCTGGAACGCGAACTCACATCACAGTCACGTGACGCGGTTCGAAGGTGAGATTGCGCGCGTGAACGAGGGAGTCACCGATCCGGCCGAGCGAATCGCACGTGCATTCCTGAGCGTGCTGCACCTCGGCATCAGCGCACCGCAGCAGGCGAACGCGATGATGAGGCTCTTCCCGCGCGCGACCGATCCTGCGGCGCCCATCAACTCCGGGGTACGTCGCGATGCCGCGCAAGGCATGACTCAAGGCCGGATCGTCACGACCTCCGAGGATGCCGTGGTCGCGTGCGTAATGGGTGTTTTCACGGCCGGAGTGAACCGCGCGCTCGACTTACCAGCGGGCCGTGTACGCGAATTCGCACAGGGACTTGGCACGATTCTGCTTCATGGGCTTGGCCTCAAAAGCGCGGAGGCAGAGCGCATCATGCGTGACGCGATCGAAGCAATTCTCCCACGGCAGTAAGGAGGACCTCATGGGAATCAAGATTCAGGATGTTGCCTACGTCAGATTCAGCGCACCGGACCTGGACCAGATGGAAACGTTTTTGACCGAGTTCGGGATGGTCCGTGCAGATCGAACCGGCGACGCGCTTTACATGCGCGGCCTCGACGGCGATGCGTTTCTTCATGTGACTCACAAGGGCGAGCCGCGATTTGTGGCAGCCGGATTCGAAGCTGCATCGATGCAGGACCTCGAAGCGCTCGCTCGAGAGGAGAAGAGCGTCGCTCGATCGTCTGGATGGCCCCTGCGGCGGATCGGTTCTGAAGCTGACGGATCCCAACGGCTTCCAAATGGAAGTAGTCGCGGCACGTGCACCGGCTGCGCGAATCGAGCCGCCTGCGCGAGATCCCCTCAACGACGCCTATACAACGCCACGGCTCAACGCGCCCAAGCGCCTCGCAAAGGGGCCCGCGCATGTGAAGCGTCTCGGCCATTGCGTGCTCAATGTGAAAAACTTCCGCGAGTCGGAAGCCTGGTACAAGTCGCGCTTCGGGCTGATTACTTCAGACGAGATCAACGTCGGCTCTCCCGAGCAGGCACTCGGCGCATTCCTGCGATGCGATCGCGGCTCGATCCCGAGCGACCATCACACAATGTTTCTGCTGGGAACCGGCAAGCCCGGATTCAATCATGCCGCTTTTGAAGTAGCGGATTTCGACGATCTGATGTGCGGTCATGATTGGCTGAAAGAGAAAGGTCGCCGCCATGAATGGGGCGTCGGGCGCCATCTGCTTGGGAGCCAAATCTTCGACTATTGGCGTGATCCTTGGGGACACACGGTGGAGCATTGGACCGATGGCGATCTGCTCGACGCGGCGTGGGGTTCGCGAATTTCCTCAATCAAAGACCTGGTCGGCACCCAATGGGGGCCGATGGCTGCCCAGCACCATGGGATCTTAAGGAGCTATCATGAAGATAGTCAGGTACAAGGATGAAACCGGGGTCAAACTCGGAGCAGTTAAAGGCGACGGCGTCATCGATCTAACCCGCCGACTCCCTTCTCTGTCCGACAACTCAATCGAGCTCATCCAAGAATGGAGCGAAGCGAAGCCTCAAATGGAGAAGATCGTTTCAGACAGTGCGCCGGATGCAGCTCTGGCAAACGTGCGGCTGCTCGCCCCGATAGCGCGACCCGGCAAGATCATGGCGATCGGCCTCAACTACGCGGACCACATCAAAGAGTCCGCGCAGGAGACCCCGCGCCATCAGGTCTGGTTCACCAAGGCGGTCACGGCGATCAACGGACCGTCCGATCCCAATCGAGATTCCGCGCGCGTCGGCGTTGGTTGATTACGAAGCTGAGCTGGTAGTCGTAATCGGCAAACGCTGTCGCCATGTTGCCAAGGAGCGCGCCGCCGAAGTCGTCTTCGGCTACTGCGTCGGTAATGACGTGTCGGTGCGTGATTGGCAGCTCAGAACGCCGCAATGGATGCTCGGCAAATCCTTCGACACTCACGCTCCGATCGGGCCCTGGATCATAACCGCGGACGAAATTGGGGATCCCCACACGATGGGCATCCGTTGTTTCGTCAATGGTGAGAGACGACAGAACTCGAATACCAGAACCTGGTGTTCAATGTTTACGATCAGATTGCGCATCTTAGTCGAGCGATGACGCTTGAGCCGGGAGACATAATCTTTACCGGGACTCCAGGAGGAGTCGGGCGCGCGATACGGCCGCCGCAGTTTCTCAAGGCAGGCGACAAGGTGCGCGTCGAGATAGATCGCATCGGATCCATCGAGGCTGAAATGCAGCTTGAGCGTGCAAGCCAAGCCGCTTCATCCTGGAGGTAATGGCAATGACGAACGAACTCGTAGAGACCGCGAGACGGATTGCGCCGGAGCTTGGGGAGACCGCCGCCGAGGACAACGCACTCCGGAGGCTCAGCGATCGCAGCTGGAATATCCTGATGGACAACGGTTTTTTGCGATCGCTACAGCCAGCGCGATGGGGCGGCGGCGAAATATCGCTGATGGAATTTGTCGACGCCACGATCGAGCTCGCGCGCGTTTCGCCTTCCGCTGCATGGATCGCCGGCGTGATCGGATTACATCCGTGGCAGCTCGCTCTCTTTGATGAAAGAGCGCAGCAGGAGATGTGGGGTAAGGACCCCGCCCTGATGCACTCCTCGTCTTACAACCCTACTGGCAAGGCCGAGAAGGTGGCCGGCGGCTATAAGCTTTCAGGGCGATGGTCGTTCTCGTCTGGATGCGATCATTGTCACGGTGTGATGCTGGGAGCGATTTGCGGCACCCGCGAGGTGCTGGGCAGACCGGTACCGGACTTCAGGTCTTTTCTCTTGCTTGGGCGACCAATATCGCATCGACGACAACTGGCAAGTTGCCGGACTGAAGGGCACCGGCAGCAAAGACATCATTGTCGAAAACGCTTTCGTACCTGAGTATCGATCCCAGTCACTACATCGACTACGCGATGAATGCGCCGCTGCCGGGGCAAGAGCGCAACGGCGGCCCGCTTTATCGATTACCTTGGTCGGTAGTCTTTAACACGGCGCTGGTTGCTTCGGTGCTGGGCGCTTCGCGCGGGTTCGTCGATGCGTGGATTTCGCAGACGCGCGAGCGCAAGTTGAGCTTGGGCGGAAGGGCGGCCGACGATGCTCTCATGCAGCGGCGGCTCGCCGAGGCGATCTGGCTTATCGACGTCACGATCACGCAACTGCGAACCGACATCGCGGAATTGTGGCAGATGGCGCAGGACCGCGCGCCGGTTCCGATGCAACTCAAGGCGCAGGTGCGCTGGAACATGAACCGCGGATGCGACTTGGTCGCGCAGGCGATCAACGATCTGTTTCGGGCGTCAACTGGACGCGCGGTGTTCGTCGATCACCCGCTACAACAGCGCTTTCAAGACATCGAGGCGGCGATGGCGCACGCGTATCTGTCTCCGGATCCGCTCGCAAAGGCGGTGGGCGGATATCTGTTGGGTACGTCGCAGCCCGAATTTGTCCTCTAAGGGCAAGAAGGACCCCTAGCTCTGACCTTACGAAAATATCGAGGCCTGGGGGCGAAACCTTAAACGGAAAGGACCGAGCCCTTTCGGGCCCAGTCCTTTCCGACGTTTGTGGCCTACCTATTTCGCGAAATTCGCCTTCCGCACCCCTGCCATCGAACCATAGCGTTTATTAAAGCACTTGCAGCATCGGCGATCCCGCCGCTTGATGAAGCTCGGTGCCAAGTCATTGCTCCCGCAGTAGCGGCAAACTAGTTTCTCTGATTTCGACTTACTGCCCGTCTCCTTCCGGAGCGCTCTTGCAGATTCAGCCTTTTTCCGAGCGGCGCTCTTCGGGGCAGATATTGAAAAGTGTCCGATACGCTTGCGCTCGCTTACCTTAGCCAGTTTCGCGGTTTCCATTTCGCTCTAGATCTCCTTGAGCCGTAAGGCCTCGTCGAGATGTTTGCTCTGGTCGGTGCGTGAAGCGAGTGGTTTCAGCAGTTTTCAAACGCGCGGGAGGGAAGAAGCCGACGATTGGCGCGCATCGATGGCGCAGCGCGAGGCGTGTGAAGCGTTCATCAAGAGCCAAACAGGTGAAGGATGGCGCCTGGTTAGGACGGCCTATGACGATGGCGGCCTGTCGGGCGGGACGATGGAACGACCCGCGCTAAAGTGTCTGCTGGCTGACATTAGTCAGGGGCTGATCGATGTAGTGGTGGTCTACAAAGTTGACCGGTTGACCCGCTCTCTTGCCGACTTCGCCAAGATGGTCGAGGTGTTCGACGCACATGGAGTTTCCTTCGTAGCTGTCACCCAGCAGTTCAACACAACGACTTCGATGGGACGTTTGACGCTGAACGTCCTGCCTTCCTGCGCCCAGTTCGAACGGGAGGTGACGGGGGAACGGATCCGCGACAAAATTGCGGCCTCCAAACGCAAAGGGATGTGGATGGGAGGTTGCGTTCCTCCGGGGTATGACGTTTGCGACCGTCGCATTGTGATCGACGAACGAGAAGCGGAGACCGTCCGATATATTTTCCGGCGATACCAGGAGCTCGGCTGCGTTCGGCTGCTCAAAGAAGATCTGGACCGCCGCGGTGTGCTTTCCAACGGCGGACGTTAAAGACCGGAGTCGAGTCTGGCGGGCACTCGTTTTCGCGAGGGGCACTTTACGCGCTCCTCTCCAATCCGATTTGCGTAGGTGAGATCAGGCACAAGAAGCTCCGCCATCCCGGGCAGCATCAAGCGATCGTGGATTGAGCGGTTTAGGACCGAACCCAGCGGCAGCTTCAGGAGCATCGAGTTCGCATCAAGAGCCACGATGGAAGCGTCGAAAAGAGCCCGAGACTCGGTGGCGGATGAAGCACGATCTCAGGCGCGATCCAAGCGATAGAGGCCCGAAAAGTTTAGGATCGGCTTGGGTTTTTTGAGCGAATTCCCTACTGAACGGAACAGGGAATTTATTTTGAGTAACAGGGATTTATTTCCGCAGATCAGGGAATTTACAGGATAGATCAGGGAAATCGATAATTCGCCACACACAGGTAGAACCAGATCCAAATTAGGCGATCAATCGCGAAAAGCTGGGTGCGTCCGGGCCGCTGGCGGCGCAGGACGGCGAGTCGATGGCGGAGCGCTATGACCTCGGGCTCCAATTCTACGCGGCCGCGAAACCGACAGTTGAGCCATGAGAAGAGTTCTGAGAAGAGTGAGTGCATGCCGGCGACACTACGGCCGACCGAAATAAATCGCCAGACTTTTCAACGCTTTCGGAGTTTTTGGTAGGGACAGGGCGCGATGGCGGTGTACTCGTCAATCGAGCGATCGTCCAACATTACCCTAGGCTGTTCACTGCGATCTGCTACGGGACTTCCGTGCTCGCGTCGAGCCACGCGAGCATCAGTTCATTCACCATGGATGGATCGAGCGAGGCTGCACCGCCGCCGTACACCGCGCCGCTGCGCGCGGGCGTCGCGGGTGGATTCTTCGCGTATTCCACACCGGCCGCGATGTCTCTAACGAAACGCGTCGCCACGCCCGGAAGTGTCTGCGGCAATGTAATGCACAGATGAAAGCCCGCAGGCTTCTGAAGCCCGTTGAGGCGCCATCCGCGCTCCGCGAGAAAATCGTTGACGTGGTAAATGTCCACCTTGTCGGATGTGAACGCGATGCAGTAGGTCGGTTTGCCGATAATCTTGAGTGCCGGAATTTTTGCGACGCCTGACTTGATCGTGTCCGCCGCTTTCATAATGCGGCGAGTCGCTTTCAGGTAACCCTCCTCGCCGAGTGTGACCATCGCGGCCCAGGTCGATGCGCTGATTCCCTCCGATCGGCTTCCGGCAACGGTTGGCGACGCATACAAGCCGCCCTGCCAGTCGGTGATCGAAAAGTACATCCGCCGGCGCAGCGCGCGGTTGCGATAAAGCACCACCGACGCGCCCTTCAGCCCATAGCCCCACTTGTGGGTATCGCAGGACATCGACGTTACGCCCGGCAAACGGAAGTCGAACGCGGGAATGTCGTAGCCGAGCTTTGCGATCCACGGGAGTATAAATCCGCCGAAGCAGCTATCGACATGCAGACCAATCCCGGCTTCAAGCGCGAGGTCGGATAGCTTTTCGATCGGATCTATAAGGCCGTGCGGATAATTAGCCGCCGAGCCCGCGATCGCGATGGTGTTGGGCCCGATAGCCCGCCGCATCGCGTCCACATCGGCGAGATAATCGGGGCCGACCGGCACGCGAATCAGTTTGATCCCGAAAAAGTGCGCGCCCTTGGAAAATGCAGGATGAATCGTATCCGGCACCACCATCTCGGGTGCGGTGATTGCGCGCTCGGCCTTCGCTTTCTCGCGATACGCCAGCATCGGCAGGATGATGCTCTCGGTACCGCCTGAAGTAACAGCCCCGCATACGTCGGCCTGCGGATCTTTCTCGCGCGCCAGCTCCGAGCCGAGCATCCGCGCAGTCATCGCGATCACCTCGCCCTCGAACTTGGTGCCGCTTGGGCACATGTCGCGCTGCAGCAGGTTGACATGCGAGAAAAGCGAGAACACGCGGTTGAGGTAAGCGTAATGCTCCATCCCGCCGTGGTAGTAGGTGCCCGATATCTGGCCGGTCTGCCAGCGTGCGTTCTCTTCGCGCGCGATACTGCGCAGCTCGCGCATGACATCCTCGGGCTTGCGGCTCTTGGTAGGCAGCTCGCGATAGGTCTCGAAGGTTTCGCGATAGGGGAACATATCTCCGAAAGGCCCGGAGGGCGCTTGCTGCTTCTTTGCTGCCTTTGACATGGAACAACTCCTTGGGGATCTCTTGTCGATCCGAATACTAGTCCATCGCCAGGTTCAATCCGACGCACCGCCGACGGGGTTGAGCCGGCGGTAGATGGCGCGGTTGCGTTTATAAAATTCCAGGAACTCGCGGAACTGGCGGTCGTACACGCGCCGGTTGATCTCGAAGGGCCGATACTCGGCGGCGATCTTCACGCGCCCGGAAATTTCCTCGATCGTAATCTCGCCCAGCGCGGCAAACGCCGCCATCGCAGCGCCGACGGCGTTGGCATTGCGCGGATCGGCGACCTGGCGCACCGTGCATCCAAGGATATCGGCGTGGATTTGGCACCACAGATCGGAACTCGCTCCACCGCCAATGAAATTGAGCTGCTCGAATGGCCGCCCGATGAACTTCTCGACGTGACCCTTGAGCCATCGCAGGTTGTACGCGACGCCTTCCATCACCGCGCGCACGTAGTGGCCGCGGCTGGTGCGGGCGGTCTGATTGAAGAAGGCGCTGCGCGTCGATGCGTCCTCTTGCGGCGCGAGCACGCCGTTAATCCATGGCGTGAAGATTAAACCATCGCTCCCCGGCGCGACCTCTGCGGCCAGCCGGTTCATGTCCGCATAAGCGTCGACAGGAGAATTCGCACCGCCTGCCGGATACAGGATGTCCTTCAGGAACTCGAGACTGCGTCCCGCCGCGCCCTGTTCCGCGCCGACCACGTACCGACCCGGCAGCGCGGCCGGCATCGTTGTCAGCATGTGCAGCGGATCGGTTTTCTTTGCCGGCACGTGGCAGCTCATCCACGACGAGGTCCCGATATAGAAGTAGCCCTCGTAGTCGCGCACTGTGCCAGCACCCAGGGTAGCCGCATGGCCGTCGGCCGATCCCATCACGACGCGAGTCGATGGCGTCAAGCCCAAGTCCGCTGCGACTTCGGGTTTGATTGTGCCGAGCACGGAGTTGACCGGCCGCAAGTCAGGCAACTTCGCGCGATCGACGCCGGCCATCGAGAGCAACTCGGACACGTAGTCAATCCGGTTGGGATCGCGAATGTCAGTAAGCCAGTAAGTGAACATCGTCGCATACGAAGCGGCGAATTGTCCGGTGAGCCGCAGGTTGAGGTAGTCCATCGGCTCGAGAAACTTGAAGGTCCGCGCATAAGTCTCGGGGCGCTCATTCTTGATGAAAAGTATATGGCCGAGGCCGTCGACCCCTGATTGAACCGGCGCGCCGCCCGTATAGCGCAGCCATTTGATCACCTTGAACAAGCCGTAGCCCTGGACTCGCGGCCATCCACCGGAGACCGCGCGATTGAATTTCGCGCCGCGCGTGTCCATCCACGAGATAGCATTGCCGATTGCCGCCCCGCTCTCGTCAACCGGCACCGTAACCGCCCACAGCGTAGTGCACGCGACGGCGATGATTTGATCAGCCGGCACGCGCGAGGCCGCGACAGCCTCCTTCGCTGCGCCGCACACGGACCGCCACCATTCCTCGGGATCCTGCTCGACTGCGCCGCCCGCCATGAACTTCGTGGTCGTATGACGGATTGCCGACGCGACGACTTCGCCGGCGCTCGAAACGACGGCAGCCTTGGTGCTGCCGGATCCCATATCGATGGCGAGCACGTATTTCGGCGGAGTGAAGGACGGCATCGGTGGTTTCCGCTCGCGGTTGATGATTACGCGGCTACTCTTCCGTCAGTGCATTCAGGTCGGAGATCGCCTCGACGAAATCTTCCATGAATTCTTTTACCAGCGCGCGAGTCGATTTCACGCTGTCCACCAGGCCGACACCCTGGCCCACAAAATATGTGACCATTTCGCGAGCCTTCGCGTTGCCCCGCTCGGCCGAGAGATCGGCGGCGTGAAGAGCAGGTTCGCTGATGAGGCTTTGCAGCGGCATCGGCAGCGCGCCGGGGCTGCCCGGTCCCTCCCACGCTTCGGTCCATGTCGAACGCAACTGGCGCGACGGTTTTCCCGTTCGGCCCTTGGATCGGACGGTATCGCGCGAGCGCGCTTCGATCATTTTCTGGCGAAAAATTTCCGAGGTCTCGGATTCTGACGTCGCCAGCCATACCGAACCGGTCCACGCGCCGGCCGCGCCCATTGCCATGCACGCAGCCATCTGGCGGCCGGTCATGATGCCGCCGGCAGCCAATACGGGCACATCGCGGATCGGTTTGATGGCGCGTAGCACCTCGGGGATCAGCACGAGCGTCGAGACCTCGCCGCAATGGCCTCCGGCCTCGCCGCCTTGCGCGACAATTATGTCGACTCCCGCATTCACCTGGCGCACCGCGTGTTCGGGCGCACCGACCAGCGCCGCGACCGGCACTCGGTGCTGATGACCCATATCGATCATGGCCTGCGGCGGCACGCCGAGTGCGTTGGCGATCAATTTGATCGGATGGTTAAACGCAACTTCGAGCAGCTTCAGCGCATATTCGGGCTGAAACGGTACCGGCGCATCGGGTGACCGAACCCGCCCTTCTTCAATCGCTTGCGATGGCTCGATGCCGTGCCGGGAAAGAAGATCGCGCACGAAATCCTTGTGCTGCTGCGGGATGTGTTCGACGAGTGATTGCGTCGTGACACCCTTGTCGTACTTGACCGCGAGGTTCTCAGGAATAAGCACGTCGACGCCGTAGGGCTTGCCGTCGATGTGATCGTCGATCCATTTCAGCTCCAGCTCCAGCTGATCGAGCGTGAAAGCGGTCGCGCCAAGCACTCCGAAGCCTCCGGCTCGGCTGACGGCAGCCACCACGTCGCGGCAGTGGCTGAAGGCCAGCAGCGGGAAATCGATGCCGAGCATTTTGCAAATCGGTGTTTTCACTCTGACGACTCCTTGCAGCTTATGACGCGGGTCCGGGCTGAATCCGGATAATCGACGGCGCTGGCGCCTCGATATGCCAGGCCGGAAAACTTGAGTTCGAGGTCCAGATTGCTCCGCTCTTGTCGAAATCGATTTCGCGCGTGAAAGTGACGCGGGTGGGAAGCGGATACACAGTGAAGCGCTCGGTCACGGGATCGAAGCTCATCAGTGTGTCGGAGGCGGTTCCGCATATCCAGACAGTATCAGTGCGTCGATCCACATTGAGCGCGTACGGAGTTTCGACACCGCCCGTAGGCATCTTCCAGGTTTTGAACCGCCCAGTTTGCGGATTGTAGCGCGCGATCAGACCGGAACTGAATCCCGGAATCCAGAGATTGCCCTTCGAATCGAATCGCATGCGCCGCGGGCCGCTGAACGGCGTCTCCACCATCCGGATTTCGCCGGTGTCGGGATCTATCCGTCCGATTCGGCGCGCGTTGAGCTGGCTGAACCATACGCCGCCGTCGGGGCCGATATCGATCCCGTATGGCACCGGCAGCGTCGCGCCTTCGCCGGCCGACGGCAGAGCGAAGCCGAGATGCTCCGAACCCCACATCACAAGCGGCATCGCGCGCAGCGCTAGCGCCTGCGAATAGGTCGGCGCCGGCAAGCGGTAAACCCGCTGCTCGCCGTTAGAGGGATCGATCATCCCGACGCCGTTGCTGACCGCCAGCGTGTACCAGACCCTGCCCTTGCGATCGATTCGCATCGTGTGCGGATACAGCCCTTCCTTCTGCTCGTAGATCGTCCACCCTTTCGTGCGTGGATTGAGATGCGCCACCTTGTTGCCGAGGCAAAGCGTCACCCAAATCGTTCCGTCGGCGGCGACTTGCAAACTATGCGGCGCGACACGCGCCGTCGCACCCGGCGACTCGAGAAGTCCCGATCCGTGGAACACCCCTCCGATTGGCGAATTGCCCGTTGGGATCGGAAACTCCTCGCGTCGGTTGGTGCGCGGATCAAGTCTGTAAAGGCGGTCTCCTCCCGTATCAACCGCCCAGACCGCGCCATCGGGATGAGCTGCGATGTCGTGCAGCATCGAGGCTGGAGTGCCGACCTGCCATTCAGTTATGACTGCGGTCGCGGCGCGACCCTCGGGCGCCGGCGGCGCAACGAACTCGGGCTCGGTCAGTTTGTTGAGATAATTCTTGTCGTCGTAGGCGGCGTTGAGCGCGGCGGGAAGTTCCTTTTGAAGCTCGGGCGAGATGGTCCCGCCCATCCGTCCCATCTTGATGAAGATTGCATGCCAGTCCTCGTCGCTTCTTTGCACGCGAGTGGCCCAACTGCCCTGCTGATGGCAGTACGCGCACTGGCGGACGAACTCTTCGCGCCGCGTATCACTGGAGAGCCTCTCGAGCACCAGCGGCGTCCATCGATTCGCCGGCAGTTGCCATGCGAGACTCGTTGGGATCGGTTTCGGCGATCATCGTCAGGTTTAGGTCGCCCGGCTGGCTTTGCAAGGAAATTCCCTGCTTCGACAAATCCTCGTATCCGACTCTTCGCACGCGCAGATCGTAGGTGCCGCGTTCGAGCGTTGGCATTCGGAAATTGCCGTCCTTCGCCGCGAACACGCTGGTACTGCGGCCGAGCCTCACGATTCGTAATCGTGACTATCGCGCCTTCAACCGGTCGTCCGTTCTGGTCGCGAACAACACCTGCCAGACCTTCGCGGGTGGCTGCAAACCCGCTCGGCTGAAAACCAAGCGTCGTTGCCACCACAAGCGCGACGGCTATGAACCATTTGCGCGGCATCGGCGACGACTGCTGGAGCGATCTACTGCTTTCCATGGCAATCCTCTTGTGCGGCCTGCTTACAACGTCCCAGAAAAACGCGCACTTGCGACAAACATCACGCCACGCGGCGTAATCCGTCCAGCACGGTCGAATGAGTCGCGCGGATGGCCAGCAAAATTCCCGCGGCCAGTCCTACGGCGACCGCGACCACAAGACCAGCGGCCATCACCGGCGCTGGCAATCCAAATGACAGCAGCGGACCGAAGCTCGGGACAAATCCACGAGCCTTATCTAGCGCCGTGGCAGCCACCATGACGCCGACGGTTCCTCCCAGCAGCGCCATCATTCCGTTCTCTACTGCCGTTTCCCAAAGAATTTGGCCCGACGTGAATCCAAGGCTCTTGAGTACAGCGATCTCGCGCGTCCGTTCCCGCACCGTCATCGAAGCGGCATTGAGCACTACCAAGGCGATCGCCAGCACTGCGCTCAAGCCGATCCCCTGCACGATGTGCGCAATCGGCGCGAATTTTGCGACCATCTGCGACATGAACTCCTTCTCGGTTTCCGTGCGCGTCTCGGCCGAAGAGTTGTGGAACATCTCGTCAATCGTGGCCGCCAGACGCGACGCATCGCCCATGCTCGCGGTACGGACCCACAGCATGCTGGTTATTCCGGGATTGCGCAGCGCGTCCTCGAGGTAGTCGCGGCGGAACAGGAAGATGGTCAGGTCGGGACCGCTGTTGATGGTGCCGAGGATCCGGAAGGTCAAGGTCAGCGGTATCGAAGGTTGATGGAGCGCGACTTCATCGCCAATGCGCCATCGAAAACGCTGCATCGTTGCGATGCCGACCATTGCGCCGTTCTTGGTGCTTTTGAACTGATTCACCATGTCATGGTTGAGCGCATACTCCGGCCAGACCACGTCAGGATTGTCCGCGTCAATTCCCATACTGGGGAACTGATGCGTCACATCATCATATATGCCGCCGAACCATGTCATCCGGTTCACCGCCACGACGCCAGGCAACGCTGCGATCCTTCCGTAGTACGATTCGGGTAGTCCCCTCCCGACCGACGCACGGTTGGTGATCGCGAGCCGGGGAACCGCGTCCGCCCGGTTGACGATCGCGGTCATCGCAAACGGGATGACCATTACGGCCGAAAACACCATCGAGGCCGTCATGACTGCAAGCACAGTCAAGAGCGTGCGTTGGCGGTTGCGACGCCAAAGATTGAGGCCGGCGAGCGGTAGCAATTTGAAAATCACATTCAGCTGCTCGAGTTTAACGAGCAACTCGCGCGCCAACGCTGGTAGGCAATGTCGCTAGCATTTTTCCGAGCGGAATGGCGGCCTGCGCACGAGGAGTGTCGCCGATCGCGACAGTCGCGGGCCCGAACGGATACAGGAAACTAACGGTCGTTAGGTCGAAGGCCTCGATGGTTTGCGATGAGTTCCACAAGAAAGCGCTAATGGGTTCGTTTCGATTTCCCGGGCACAACTTATGCAAATCAACCATTTGGTCGGTAATGCCCGTCAGCCAATGAAGTGTTCAGCAACCCCAGAGGTATCGTTCGATGCCCGACGCAACGTTTGACGCGATTATCATCGGTGCGGGTCACAACGGGATGGCGCTCGCCGCCTACCTCGCCAAGGCGGGATGGAGCGTGGGGGTCTTCGAGAAGCGCACAGAAGAAGGCGGCGGCCTCTGCACCGAGGAACTGACGCGGCCCGGCTTCCTGCACAACGTTCACGCGAACTATCACACCCTGGTCGGAATCTGCCCCGTGTACGACGATCTCGAACTCACCACGCGGCACGGATTGCGCTACGTGCAGCCTCCGGTGCAGATGGCGAGCGTGTTCAAGGACGGCTCCGCGCTGGTGGTGCATACCGATCTGGACAAGACCTGCGAATCGATCGCGCGCTTTTCGCGCAAGGACGCCGACACATTTCGTGGCGTTTACGAAGAAGCGCGCGGCTACCGCGACCTGATCCTGCGCACGCTGATGTATTCGCCGCCGACCTCGATCAAGGACATCACCAAGGCGCTGGTCACGTGGGGCGTCGAGGAAAAGAGCAAGTACCTGAGCGTTCATCTGCGCCATCAGACAATCAATGAATTCCTCGACCACCATTTCGAGAACGATCGCGTCAAGGCTCATCTCTCATTTCACGCGGCGCTCGCCGGCTACGCGACTGATCGCAGGGGACTCGCGGTTTCGTTCCCGCTGCTGCTGAGCAAGATCGACAACTGGCATATCTGCATTGGCGGTTCACACGCGCTTGCCCATTCACTGTGGGAAGCGCTGGCGCAAGCCGGTGGGCGCGTTTTTCTGAATCATGGGGTCGAGAAGGTTCTGGTCGAGGGCGGCAACGCAGTCGGGGTCCGCCTCGAAGATGGCAGCGAGGTGCGTGCGCGGCACCTGGTCGCGAGCTCCATCAGCCTCGAGCAGACTTTCTTCCGGCTGGTCGGCCGCGAGAATCTTCCCCCGCCGCTCGCGGCTGAGGTCGAACACTTTCCGCACATGGATTGGTCGTTCTTCAGCGTTCATCTCGCGATGACAGCGAAACCGGATTACCGTGCATCCGCGTTCGATCCAACGTCAACCGCGCCTGGGTAGTCAATCTTGGTTACGAAAATCAGAAGCAGTTCAATGACGATTGGCGCGATGTCCGCGTCGGCAAACTCGTGAATCCGCGGCCCAACGCGGCCGTCAATTCGCTCTACGATCCGACCGACGCGCCCGACGGCTGCTACACGGGATTGCTCCGCCAGATGGCGCCTTACAATCTCGCCAGCGGCGGTCCGCGCGCGTGGGAGAAGGTGTCGCGCGAATACGGCCAGCGATGCATCAACGTTTGGAAGGAGGCCGCCCCCAACCTGAGCGACGGCACCTTCCTCGACTGGGCGACCTACTCCCCGCTCGACATCGCCCGCCGGATGCCGAACATGGTTCAGGCCGACTGGATCGGCGGGCTGATCGATCTCGGCAACATGCTGGATCATCGGCCCGGTCCGATTCTCTCTGAGTATCGGACTCCGATTGGGAATCTGTACATGTGCGGCGCCACGCAGCATCCGCACGGGTTCGTGACCTTCGCCCCGGCTTACAACGCACTCGAGATTATCGCGCACGATCAGCATCTCGAACGCTGGTGGCAATGATTTCGGCGGACTCAAAACCAGAGGTTCGGCTCGCCGACGGCTCGACCAGCGGGCTCGCTTCGATTGTCCAGCAGTTCCTCGAACAGCAGTTGGCGGATTCGGCATCGCGGCGGCGTCGCGCGGGGCGTTTGCGCGGACGACTGGGACTGACGGCAACCGATTATCGCGCGTCCGTCACCGTTGATTTTCGCGGCGATCAGATCGATGTGCGCGACGGCAGCGACGAGCCGCTCGATGCGAGTATTGCAGGCCCGTACCGATCGCTGACCGAGTTGCTTCAGGGCCGCAGCAATCCGCTCGTCGAGCATCTTCGCGGACGTTCTCAAGGTGACCTCGCGACTTCGTAATCTATTTCTTCCTTTACGAGTCCACCGGCTGATGAAGCTCGCCCGCGACGGAGCGCGTTAGAGGAGGCTTATATGGCAGACGCATCTTACGACGCGGTGATAGTTGGGGCCGGCCACAACGGCCTTTGCCTTGCTGCATATCTCGCGCGCGCAGGCTTGAAAGTCGGGATGTTCGAGCGGCGTCATGACGAAGGCGGCGGCGCGCATACCGACGAGGCTACCGTGCCCGGCTTCTGGCACAACCTCCATGCGCAGTACATGGAGTTCATCGAGACCATGCCCTTCTACCGCGACTTCGACCTGCCGAGCTTTGGCGCGCGGATGATCAAGCCCGATGCGCAGGTCGGGATCACGTTTGCCGACGGCAGGCCGCCGCTCGTGATCTACCGTCCCGAGTTTGCGGACAAGACGCGCAAGAGCATCGCGCACTACTCGCGCCGCGACGCCGACACTTTCGACGCGATCCGGCGCAAAGTACTCGACGCCAACAACTATATAGCGGCGATGCTCTACAGCCCGCCGGCGAACGAGGTCCCGTCCGACGGGCGCAACGAAACGATACTGGGCCGTATGATGCAGTTGTGGCTCGATATCGGCTTCAAACCACAAGAACTGAACAAGAGCCCAAAGGTGCTGATCGACGAAGTGTTCGAGTCGGCCGAAATGCGAGCGACGATGTATCGCCAATGCGTCGAATGGGGCGCAAACCTGCACTCCGGCGACGGTATGGGATTCGTGATGGCGGTAATCTGGTTGTGCGGCAACCACTACCTGTCGATTGGCGGCACTCATACCCTGGCGCATGCGATGGCAAGTGCGGCGCTCGTGGCAGGCGCGGATCTCCGCTACAACAGCCCGGTCGTCGAAATTCTCAATTCAGGCGGACGCGCAACCGGCGTGCGGCTCAAGGACGGCCGCACCGTCGAGGCGCGCAAACTAGTCGCCTCCAATGCGGACCCGAAAACCACCTTTATCGATCTGATTGGATGGGACAAGCTGAGCGATTTCCGCAAGGAGCGGATGGCAAGTTGGCGTTTCGGTCCCGAGCATGTGCTGGGGACGCCGTCGTTCGCATTGCGCAATCCGCCCGATTACAAATCCGCGCGGCACAACCCCGACATCAACAAGTGCTTCTATACGATTGTCGGATTCGAGGACGATCACCAGGTGTCCGATTACATCCTGCAGGCCTACGGCGGGCAGATTCCAGACCGTCCCGGCGCGGGCACGTGGGTCAACTCGTTGTGGGATCCGAGCCAGGCGCCACCAGGTATGCATTCGATGAACGGATGGTTCTTCTTTCCGCGCGCATCGTGCCTGAGCCCGGAGGAATGGGACAACGTCCGGCGCGACTACAACGGAAAATTTCTGGATCTCTGGAAGAGTTATGCCCCCAACATGACGCGCGAGAATGTAGTCGCGGACAAGCTCTACGTCTCACTCGACATGGAGCGGCGGATCGCGATGCCCGAAGGCGATTTCTCACACGGCCGGATCGGCCATATGAATCCCGAGCTGCCGCGCGAGCACATCTACCGCAGTGAAATCGAAGGGCTCTACATGTGCGGCGCGTCGGCCGGCGGCGGCGGAATCAGCGCGGCCGGAGGTTACAACGCGTACAAGGTGATCGCGCACGACCTTGGGCTGCCCAAAATCTGGCAGCAGGAAGGACGGCTCTACTAACGGAGGACCAATCATGCCCGCGATCTACACCACTGAATGGTACGACGCTCTGAAGAAGCTTCTCAACGAAAATCCCGAAGTCGATCGCAACGCGCCGCGCGGCACTATCAACGTGTTGGCGAAGATCGTCGGCGATGCGCGCTCGCCATATCTTCCCCCCGGCGACGTCCGCAATTTCGTAGTCGTCTTGTCCGACGGCAAGTGCATCGAATACCGGCAAGTAGAGATCTCGCCGCCGCGCAAGGATTTCGATTTCATTTTCGAGCTACCTGCGACAGTATTCGAGGGAGTCGCCGCAGGACTGATCGATCTGATCGATGCCGGACTCAAGGGCAGTATCAAGATCACCGGCGATATGAGAGTCCTGATCAAGCATGCCGAATTGGTGAATGTGATCTACGACGTTTACGCGCGCGAGATCGAAACGACTTGGCCCAAGGGCAAGCCGGCGAGCGTTCCGCATGTGGATGCGCCCGGCGCGCATTGACCGCTTATGGCATTCAACGAATACGCTTCCTTCGACGGACTAGCTTTGGGCCGCATGATCCGCGAGCGCAAGATAACACCGGCTGAGTTGATGGACGCCGCAATTGCGCGCGCGGAAAAACACAACCCGAAGCTGAATGCGATCGTTTTCAAGGATTACGATCGCGCACGCGCCGCGGCCCTCGCGCACAAGGCCGGCGGCGCCCCGTTCGCGGGTGTGCCGCTGTTGCTCAAGGACATCATGGGCGACTGCGCGGGGATGCCGACGCGCTCGGCTTGCGCTTTCCTTCCAGCGACGCCGATGCCGGCGGACTCGGAGGTGGTGGCCCGCTACAAGCGCGCCGGCTTCATCCCGTTCGCCAAGACCAACGCGCCCGAATTGGGAATTCCCCCCGTGACGGAGTCGCGTCTTTACGGGCCGGCGCACAACCCATGGAACCTCGAGCGTACGCCGGGCGGATCCAGCGGCGGCTCAGCCGCCGCGGTCGCGGCGGGAATCGTGCCGGTCGCTCACGGCAACGACGGCGGCGGCTCCATTCGAATCCCTGCTGCGTGCTGCGGATTGGTTGGACTTAAGCCGACGCGTGGACGTATCTCGCTCGCGCCGAACCTCGGCGACATTCTCGGCGGCTTCATCGTCGAGCACGTGTTGACCAGAACCGTCCGCGATAGCGCGGCCGCACTCGACTCGACCGCGGGTCCGATGCCAGGAGATCCGTACTTTCCGATGCCACCTGTCAGGTCCTATTTGCAGGAAACGTCGACCCCGCCGAAGCCGCTCCGAATCGCCTTCTCGACGACGAATCCTCTGGGGGGCACCATTCATCCCGACTGCATCGACGCGACGCAGCGAGCGGCGAAACTATGCGCGGAACTCGGGCACGAGATTGAAGAGGCGGCGCCGCAACTCAACTACCAGATGCTCGCGCAGCTTTTCGAAACTGTCTACGCGGCCGGGGTGGCCCTCTCGATTGAGGCGACGCGAATGTTGACCGGCGCCGAACCGACGCCCGACAAGTTCCAGACCTTCACCTGGAACATGTACGAGCGCGGAAGGAACGTATCTGCGCCGCAATATCTGATTGCGCAGGCCCTGCTCCAACAAGCCTCGCGCCAGTTTGCGGCATTTTTCGAGTCGTATGATCTGTTTCTCACGCCCACCCTCGGTCAGCCGCCGCTCCGGATCGGCGCTATCGACTTCATGAGTCCGGCCACGACGCTGCTCGACGAAACTATGACCAACTTTGCGGTCGCGTGTCCCGTTTACAACATCACTGGACAACCGGCGATCTCGATGCCACTCCATTGGAGTCGCGAGGGCTTGCCGATCGGGGTGATGTTCGGTGGGCGGTACGGCGACGAGGCGACTCTGATCCAGCTCGCAGGCCAGCTCGAGCAGGCGCAGCCGTGGATCGGCCGCAAGCCTCCGGTTTGGGATTGAACGTTGTGCAAAACGCGCTCGTCCCCGACGGGCTCACCATCTTCAACTGGATCGAGACCATCTTTGCCCGCGGCGTGCGGCGACCTGGCTATGCCGCCGATCAGTGGACCGAGGACTTCTGCCTCGAGCGATTCCGCCAGCTCGGGCTCGAGCAGGTCCGTCTCGAACCTGTGACGCTGCCGTACTGGGAGCCGCTTGAGTCAGCTTTGATCGTGCGCGCGAATGGCCGCGAGTGGCGTCTTCGCTGTTTCTCGTTGCCCCATTCGGCGACGACCGACGGTGACGGTCTGGAGAGACCGCTTGTCCCGTGGCGTGACGAAACACCAAGCGCCGTCCGCGGCGCGATTGCTCTGGTCGACGTGTCGCTGATGCGTACTCCAGCAGATTTTCCCTTAATGCTCGCCTCCGCGATCACCGGTGAAGTGGATACGAATTGGCGCCGCTACGATCCGGTCCACACCCTAACCGGGGCCAACCAACTGCTGCCGTTTAGCCAACACTTCATGACAGTCATGGATAAGCCGCTGGCGGCAGGCGCGGTCGGATTTGTCGGAGTGTTGAGCGATTACCCGGGCAACTCACACAGCTACTACGTCCCCTACGATGGCGTGACCCGCTCGATCCCAGGAGTCTGGATCAGCGGCACCGACGGCGCACGGCTGCGGCAATTGTGCGGCGCTGGCCCGGCGCATTGCACGCTGGTGAACCGCGCGATCCGCCACGACATCATGAGTTACAACGTCGTTGGTGAACTGCCGGGACCTGACGACGACATCGTCATCGTCGGCTCTCATCACGACGGCCCGTGGTCGTCGGCCGTCGAGGACGCCTCAGGCGTCTCGCTGGTCCTGGCGCAGGCTACGTACTGGTCGCGCATCCCGCCGTCGGAGCGCCCGCATCGACTGGTCTTTCTGCTCAACGCGGGACACACGGCTGGAGGCGCGGGCGTGCATGCCTTCATTGATCGGCATAGCGCTGAGCTGGCGCGCGTGGTGCTCGAGGTCCACCTCGAGCATGCCGCAAACGAAATCCTCGAACGTGACGGTGAGCTCATCGCCACCGGTCATCCCGAGCCGCGATGGTGGTTCACCAGCAGGCTCGCACGTCTCGAGGATATCGTGCGCGAGGCGATTGTCGCCGAGCAACTCGAGCGATCAATGATCCTTCCGCCAGATGTCTTTGGCCCAATGCCAACCAGCGACGGCGGCCCGTTTCATCTTGCGGGCGTGCCGTTGGTCAACTTTCTAACCGCTCCTTTCTACCTCTTCGACGCGATAGACACGCTCGACAAGATTCACCGCCAGAGCCTGGTGCCCCTGACCCGCGCCGCCATCCGCCTCATTGCGTCGACGGGGGGTGTGAGCCCCGCAGCGATGCGCAGATGATCACGCAGCCTGACGGTGTTGCCGATCGCATCACCTGCATCCGTTGGAGGCGATAGTTATCAGGCTGGATTCGAAAAATGACGCGACGAGAACTGCCTGAGGATCGAGAATCAGCTAGCTAGGACTGGCAGGACTTATGCATCTCAATCACGCTCGATGCCCCTAGGTCGACTACATATGATTTTGCTCCGAAACAATCCTCCTTCAGAAGTGTCAGCATGAATCAAACCAGCCGTCATAAAGTCCTGATCATCGGTGGTGGAACCGCCGGTCTCACTGTCGCCGCGCGCCTCAGACGCGCGGGTGAATCCGACGTGGCGATAATCGAGCCGTCGGAGAGACACTTCTACCAGCCACTATGGACGCTCGTCGGCGCGGGTGCGGTCGGCAGAGAGGTTACCAAGCGCTCCGAGAGCGATTACATCCCGGCGGGCGTGACGTGGATCAAAGACTGGGCGTGCGAAATCTCACCCGAATCCAAATATGTAGCGACCCGCTCGGGCGCGCATATCTCGTACGATTTCCTGATCGTCGCGCCGGGTCTCGAGCTCGAATTGGGATGCCATCGCGGGCCTTCGCGAGGCGGTGGGAAACGGCTCGGTATCGACCAACTATACCTACGAAAGCGCGCCTCAGACCTGGGACCTGATTCGGAACTTCAAGGGTGGGACCGCGCTGTTTCACATGCCCGGGACGCCTATCAAATGCCCTGGCGCGCCGCAGAAGATCATGTACCTCGCGGCAGATCATTTTCGGCGGAACAAAATCTCCGCCAACATCATCTATGGCTCCGCGACTCCCACAATTTATGGAGTCAAGGAGTATGCCGCCGTTCTCGATACTGTAGTTCGGCGCTATGAGATCGACGCACGGTTCAGTCATGAACTCGTGGAAATTCGCCCGGACAAAAAGGAAGCGGTATTCGTCCTGAAGAACGATCCAGCGAAATCACGGACCACGATCGGCTACGACATGATGCATGTTGCGCCGCCGCAGATCGCGCCGGAATTTATCCGCAAAAGCAGGCTACCCGCGCAAGGAGAGCCCGGCCTCGGTTGGGTCGAGGTCGATCAATATACGCTTCAGCACAAGCGCTATCCCGACGTGTTTGCCTTGGGCGACGTGGCAAGTTCGCCCAACGCCAAGACCGGCGCGGCCGCCCTCAAGCAGGCTCCGGTGGTCGTCAGCAATATCCTCGCGGTGATGCGCGGGGCGTTGCCAATGGCGAAATATAATGGCTATGTCGCGTGTCCAATCACGACAGCCTACGGAAAACTGCTGCTCTGCGAATTCGACTACAGCGGCAAGCCGACGCCGACCATCCCATTCATCAACACCGCGGCAGAGCGCTACGACACCTGGCTTTTGAAGCGTTACGGGCTGCCGTGGCTGTATTGGAACCTGATGCTGCGCGGCCGCGAGGTGCCATTCCTGGGTGCGCGCGCTATCCGCAAGGAGAATGCATTGCGCCACGCGGAACAATCATGCCGAGTGACGCCAGATAGTCTTTAGCGCCGAAAAGTCTGGAGCTTCGAGATTCGGCGCTCGTTCATCCTACTTGCATGCGCCCTGCACGCTTCGTTCACATCGGTCGACCGGAGGACTCGAAGCTTGGTCATCCATAACTATTGAGATCGCAAGCCGGCGCGTAGAGCGCCTCTCGCTTGAGACTCACGTCTGAAGTGCGGAATAACATGCGTTTGCATAAGCTCCATGCTCCTCAGAACCTTTCGGTTCTCAAGACCCGACAACCGTGTCCAGCATAGGATCTGGGTGAAACCGTACTTCGTCTGAAGGTCCTCAATCTGCCGGATGCACGACTCAGGATTTCCACATATCAGGGTCTCGCTGCCAAGAAGCTCATCCCACTGCACACTTTTCATAGCCTTACGAATGCTCGAGTAGGTCTCGTATCCCTCCTGCACAGGCTGGTTGAGCGGGGGAGCAACAAGGTTCGCAACGTTTCGGTAGTACCATAAGACGGCAGCACCGAAGTCCTGCCGAGCCTGTTCCGTCGACTCGGAACAATAGACCATGCACAGGGCACCGATCTCGCGCTCATCCGGATTATGTCCATTGTCGAGTAAGGCACTACGATAGCTCGCAAGAAGCTGTTGCAGGCGCTCGGACTTGAAGCCGTAAACCATTGAACAAAGCAAGTTGAATCCTCGACTACCAGCCAATTCGAAGGAAGGATCACCGATCGCGGCAATCCATATGGGCGGGTGGGGTTTCTGCAAGGGCTTGGGACGCACGAACTGCTCTGGAATGTCGAAGTGTCCCCCTTTGAAGCTCATCGGTTCTTCTGTCCAGGCACGCACAATTACGTCGAGAGCCTCATCGAAAATCTCGCGTGACTTGGACTGATCAACTGTGAAACCCCGATACTCGATTGGCTGGAAGCCTCTCCCAACCCCGAGGTCGAGCCGGCCGTCGCTCATCAGATCAACCATTGCTCCTTCCTCGGCCACACGGATCGGGTCGTTAAACGGCAAAACCACAACTCCACTGCCGAGTCGGATTCGTTTGGTGACCGATGCGACGGCGGCCAGCGTCACCATGGGTGACGCACTGAAGCCATATTCGGTTGAGTGGTGTTCAGGCGCCCAGATGGAGTCGAAACCCATCTCCTCGGCCGCGCGCATGCACTCGAGCTGTTCTCTAACTATTTGGCGCTCGCTCTTGCCTCCGGTAGGATGTTCAAAAAAATGGAGCATGCCGAACTTCATACGCAGGCCTCCGTCTTTGGCTATTTGCTGTAAACAGAACAACGCATTTTCGGTACCGCCTTCACTCCGCGCCCCATAAGTGCTCCTAGACCTGGATGAGCACACCATTGTGGATTAGAAAGCTGAGCACGTTTGCGTCCAAGCGACGCGACTCCGCGTCCTGATTGAGTTCCCGAAACTCGCGAATCTTTTCTGCGTAGTGGGCGCGCCACTTCGCGCTGATTACATGCTCGCCGTCTGACTTCCGGAGCCGAAAGCATCGCGCGACAATCGTATCGGGATCCTCGCCGACGAATTCACAGAACCGCGCGAGCGCCTGCAGCTTGTCCGGCTCTTCGGCAATTGGATCGCCACCCCACTGATCGCTTAGATCGCGCCGCCAGGTTCTGACTGACTCGTACCCCTCGATCGTTTGCTCGGTCATGATCTCTACTCCGGTAGGTTCAGGTCCCGGGCGATCTTACGAACTTCTTCCCTGCGTCCGGGCAGCGGGGCTGGCGCCTGGAACATCTTCGATCGTCGAAGCTCTTCGACCACTCTCGGATCGCGCGGAAAGGGCTTTCCATATTGGCCGAGAAAGTATTGTTCCTCGAACGGCGGACGCGGTCGTTGACCTCCGGCCTCGCGCGATTCGAGCGGATAGCCTACGTTCATCGCGTATAGCGGCATCCATTCGGCGGGCGGTTTGACGTGTTCGGCGACGATCGGCGCGACGAATGCGCCCAGGCATGCGCCGAGTCCCAGTTCGAACGCCATCAGCAATCCCTGGCACGCCGCGACACCGCAATCGAATGCTGCCAGCACTGGATAGTAAGGTGACTCAGTAAGCGGCTTGAGAAGTTGGGGATATACAAGTTCGTCGACGAACTTGTGACTCCATCCGTGGGTCGAATTTAATGCACCGGCGTCGACCAGTTCCTTCAGACGCGCGCCCTTCTTTCGGTTCACGACCGACAGGTCGGAGTAGAAGTAGATGTGAACCGGCGCGAGCTCGATGATCAGCGCTTGGGTGGGGCTCTTCATCTTTTGCAGCTCGGCCTTGGGGATGTCATCGCGGTTGACAACGATCGCCCGCAGCCAATGGGCGTTCACTGCGCACGACGCGATCAGGCACGCCTCGAGAATCTTCTGAATCTTTTCCTGCTCGACGGGCCGCTTGGGATCGAAGAAACGAATCGAACGCCGTGAACCAATCAACTCCTGGTATTCCATTGCGCTTCTCCTAGGTCGAGAAAATATGAACCGACATCGCTGCGGCGTCGCGTCCCAGAAAGCCGCCGCCGTTTTCGGTGAGTCCTACCCGCGCGCGTTCCACCTGGCGCGCACCGCATCGCCCGCGCAGCTGATCGACGATTTCCACGATCTGGGCGATCCCCGTGGCGCCAATTGGATGGCCTTTTGAGAGGAGTCCGCCGCTGGGGTTGACGACGTGGGCTCCGCCGAGATCCATCGCTCCGCTGGCGAGAAAAGCGGGGCCCTCGCCGCGAGGACTGATTCCGAGCTCCTCGCATGCGATGAGTTCTGCCGGCGCAGCAGCGTCGTGGACCTCGAGCACGTTTATGTCCCACGGCCCGACGCCGGCGATTTCGTACGCGCGCCTGGCCACACGTTCGAGCGCGGTGGGTTCGTCGGCGGCGAGATCGCGGCCCGAAAAGATTACTGACGCGCGCACCTCGACCGGCGTCGCAATACCCAATTTCCGCGCGTACTTCTCGGACATAAGCACTGCCGCGGCTGCGCCGTCGCCGATCGGCGAGCACATCAGGACGGTCAGTGGATGAGAAACCTCGCGCGCGGCAAGGACCTGTTCGCGCGTGACCCGTTCATGAAACTGCGCCTTGGGATTCAAGGCACCGAAGTTGTGACTCTTCACCGCGATATCGGCGAAGGTCTCTGCGGTCGCACCGCTGATCTTCATGTATTCGCGCGTGGAAGCCGCATAGATGTCCATGAAAAATGACTTCTTTTCGCCGCCGCCCTCGATTCCCGGTTTCTTGTCTCCGGACTCCATCCGCTCCTTGAGTTCGCGAAGTTGCTCGAGATCGACGGCGGTGCCAATCGCCCTGAACGTCACAGCTTTATCCGGGTGGGTCATCTTCTCCGCGCCGACGGCCAGCGTGACGTTGTAGAGTCCCGATTGAATCGCCATCCACGCGAGATGAAACGCGGACGAAGCGGACGCGCACGCGTTCTCGACATTGAACAGCGGGACGCCGAGGATTCCGGTGTTTCGCAGCGCGACCTGTCCGCGGATCATTTCCTGGCCAGTGATCAATCCTGCGATCGCATTGGAAAAGAAAACCGCTTCGACATCCTTCGGCGCAATGCCGGCGTCCTTGAGGGCGTCGCCCACCGCTTCTTCAGCCAGCGAGCGAACGCCGCGGTCGGAATATTTGCCGAAGCGCGTCATCCCGACGCCGGCCACTGTCACACGTTCCCTGTTGGACATAGCGATTCTCTCCGTCAGACACGGGCGACGTTGATTCCCACTTTCTCCCGATCCCAGGCGTTGCCGATTCCGCGCTGCTTTAGCGCTGCGTATTGGATTCGTTGCGTACCGGTCTTGGGCAGCTCGTCGACGACCTCGACGTATCGAGGGACGGCGTAGTAGGCCATTCGCCCGCGACAGAACTCGATCAGATCTTGGGGAGCGAAGAGCGCGCCATCTCTCACGACGACCGCGACTTTGACTTCATCCTCTCCGAGCTCGGACGGTACCGCGTAAGCAGCCGACTCGAGCACCGTCGGATGTTCATTGACGACCGTTTCGATTTCCCAGGCGGAAATATTCTCGCCGCGCCGCCGAATTGACGCCTTTTTGCGGCCGCTGAAATAAAAGAAGCCGTCGTCGTCAGTCTTCGCGAGATTGCCCGAATGAAACCATCCGCCTCGATAGGCTCTCGGCGGTCGCGTCGGGCAGCTTGTGATATTGGCTGAGCTGGCCCTTGGGATGACGGAAGACCAACTCGCCCACCTTGCCGGCGGGGAGCGGATTGTCGGCGTCATCGACGACCTTGAAATCCACTCCACCCACCGGCCTGCCCATCGACCCGACCCGACCGACGTTGTTGAGCAGGAGTCCAGGTGAGTCCACCATTCCGTAGAACTCGACCAGCTTTACGCCGAAGCGCTGTTCGAATTCCTTCCACGCGCTCGGAGGGCATGCGGCCGAAAGCACTACGCGCACCTTGTGCTCTCGATCATCGGGCCGCGCCGCTTGTTTGAGCAGGATCGAGAGCATCCCTCCAAGTGTGTTGAATTCAACCGCGTCGAATTTGCGGCAGTCGTCCCAGAACCGCGAAGCGCTGAAGCGCTCGCCTAGCGCGAACTTCGCGTCGAGGGTCATCGAGCCGAACCCCGAGATCATCAGCGCGTTGCCGTGGAAGAGCGGTAGTGCGGTGTACATCGTCTCGCCCGGCTTGACTCCCGTGGCGGCAAGGACGGCGGCAAGTGAGTAGCCGTCGGATCCACTGGCAACGACGCCCTTCGGCGGTCCGGTTGTACCGGAGGTGTACATCATGCCGCCGCCGCCCGCGTGTTCGCCGACCTCCACCTGCGGCTCGCGAGCGGAATGGTTGAGCAATCGCTCCAGCGTCCAATCGACTCCGAATCCTGCCTTACCGTCCGCGACCACCGCGCGCCTGAGACTTGGCACGGTGGCCTTGACCGCCATCACCGCTTCCTTAAGCGGCTCTTCGAAAATAACCGCGGTTGAATCCGAATCCGCGAGAATGTGATGCAACGTGGCGCCGCGTTGCGATGTGTTCACGGGAACGCTGACGGCGCCGATGAATCCGATCGCAAAGTGAAGCCAGATAAATTCCGGCCGGTTGCCCATCATGATCGCGACGCGCTCTCCAGGCTTGATACCCAGGTCGAGCAGTCCATTCGCGGCGCGTTGGATGTTGTCGAGCACCTGTTGCCAAGTGAAGCGTTCGTCCTTGAATTTGAGCCAGACCTCGCCCGGGTGCTGCGTGACTCGATGCCTGATCAGTTGCTCGATCGGTCCTTGAAGACGCGCCATGGCTGACTCCTCGCGCCTAATGCGCTGTAGCACGCTCCATCCCGCCGTTGCGCAGAATATGCCGCGCACCGGCGAGGCTAAGGACGTTGGTGGTGCCGTCCTCAATCAACGATGCGCGCGCGTCGCGGAAAAGCTTTTCGATTCCGTACTCCTTGCTGAGGCCATTGCCGCCGAATATCTGCAATGCGTCGCTGGTGACCTGGAACGCCGTCTCCGTGCAGAAGGTCTTGGCCGCAATCGCGTGCTCCAGTGAAGGAGCCATTGAGGTTTGGTTGTAGATCATCACGGCGCGCGACAGCGCCCTGCATGCTTCGACCTTGGTGAACATCTCGAACAGATGCTTCTGGACGAGCTGATGCTCGCAAATCGCCTGCCCGCCCTGCACGCGCTGCTTCGAGTATTCGAGCGCTTCCTCATAGGCAGCGCGCGCCACGCCCGTAAATGCAGTCGCCATCGCGGTGTTGGCAAAGGTGAGAGTCCGTTCGAGCTCGAGTTCGTAGCCTTCGCTCTTTGTCAGCATCCAGCTGCGCGGGATTTTCACATTGTCGAAATAAATTTCGCCCTGGTTGAGCGCGCGTTGGCCGAGCTTGTTGAGCGGTTTGCCCTTTGACACGCCCGGCAGGTTGAGCGGGACGAACGCGATGCCGCCACCCGCCATGCCGGCCTTTCGTTCTGTCGTCAGGTACAGTGCCGCATGGGTCGCGATCGTGCCGTTCGATACCCACGCCGCTTTCTGACCGTTGATCACGTACGAGTCGCCATCGGCGCTCGCGACGACCTGGCCCGTAACGCGCGGGTTGTGGAACTGAGGCGTACCCGGCACTAGCTCATCAGAGCCGTGCTGTGGCTCGGTGATCGCCCAGCAGCCGATGAAACTGCCCTCGCGATCGGCGATGAAGGGCTTCACGAAATCTTCGTAGAGCTGCGGATTGCCGCTCGCCGCTGCGGCGGTAAATGGGAAGCTTGCGCATAACAGACTCAGCGCAAGATCGACCGCGCCCCACGACATCTCCTCGATCAGCACGTGCATCCCAAGCCCACGTAGTCCCATCCCGCCGATTTCAGCGGGAAGACCGGCAACGTGGTAACCCAACTGGTAGGCCTGTTTGAAAACCTTCCTTAGCGGCGAATCGAGCGCGATCACGTCCCGTGGATCGGTCATTTGATCGAGCGCCACCGCCGCTGGACGAAGGACATCCTTGGCGTAGCGATGAACGGTCTCTTTGACGGACTCGATATCTTTAGGGAATTCGAGATTTAGCTCGCGGTAGATGTGCATTCTTGGCTACCCCCGATTGTGGTGCTGAACAGGTCGCAAAACGCGCTGCATACGTCATGCCTGGAATGAACGATCGTTCAGTGAGGAGTTTTCGCTCCTAACGGTGTAGCCGATCGCCTCAATGATTCCTTTCGGGACACTTCGGTGGCCTCGCGCGCTTGGGCGAAGTCGTGTGGCGGGTCTATAAGCTAAGAGATGATCGCGCACGGTACTTGCGTCAGGTTGCGCCGACTACCGAGAGGTTCCAATGGCAAAAATCGACGGCGGTGAAATGCTGGTGAGGACGCTCGAGCAAGAAGGCGTCCGCGAAATCTTCACGCTCCACGGCGGCCATCTCGATGCGATTTATGCCGCGTGCGGCGCGCACGGCTTTCGCGTGATCGACACTCGTCACGAGCAGGCAGCGGCGCACATGGCTGACGGATGGGCGCGCACGACGGGGCGTCCGGGCGTCGCGATCGTGACGGCGGGGCCGGGAGTCACCGACGCGGTCACCGGAGTCGCCAATGCGTTTATGGACTCGATCCCGATGATATTGATCGGCGGCCGAAGCCCGCTGGCTGACGATGACCAGCTGCCGCTGCAAGCGGTCGATCAGATGGGAATCCTGCGGCCAATCACCAAGTGGGCGCGCAGCGTCACGCACACAGAGCGGATTCCGGAATACCTGGCGGCCGCTTTCCGCCATGCGATTTCGGGTCGCCCCGGGCCGGTGTTCCTCGAGCTGCCAATCGACGTGCTCTTCGCACGCGTTGACGAGGATCACGTCGAGTTTCCCAAAAGTTATCGGCCCAAAGAGCCTGCGGGTCCGGGCAGAGCCGCGCTCACACAGGCACTCAAGTGGCTTCGCGAGGCTAAACGCCCTGCGATCCTCGCCGGCGGCGGAGTGTGGTTCGCGCAGGCCTCGGAGCAGCTGACGCGCTTTGCCGAGCTTACCAACACGCCAGTGATGACGAACGCCAAGGCACGTGGCTCGATCTCCGAGGAGCATCCACTATGCTTCGGAAGCTTCGGCGCGATTCATCCAGCGATTCATGCGAAAAGCGGCGGCAGCGCCGATCTCGTAATCCTACTGGGCACGCGGATTGGGATGTTCACTGGCGGACGCAATTCGGTGATCCCAGCCGATGCACGCGTAATTCAGGTCGATATCGAGCCCGAGGAGATTGGGCGCAACCGGAATATTGAGCTCGGTATCGTTTCCGACTGCGGCGAATTCCTCCGCCAAGCCCTCGAAGCGGCGAAGGAAGAGAAATTCGATCGCCACGAAGAATGGATCGAGCGGCTGAATGCGGTCCGCAGTTCGATGCGCCATCGCTTCGACGATGCGCTCAAAGATGGGCCCGGCCCGATTCATCCGGCGCGGATGGTGCACGAGATTGCGAAGACCCTGAGTCCCGACGCGATTGTCGTCGCCGACGGCGGCGAGACCGCCAGCTGGATGTCGAAATGCATGGACCGCGCGCCAGCCAGGACGATTCCTCTCCCATGGTTATCTCGGATGCTTGGGAACCGGACTCCCGTTCGCGCTCGCCGCCAAGGCGGCGCATCCAGACAAACAGGTCTTCTGCATCGTGGGCGACGGCTCGGCCGGACTCAATTTCTCAGAGTTTCACACTGCCGCGAAAAACAACTTGCCAATCACCGTCGTAATCAACAACGACCAGCAATGGGGGATGTCCAAGCATGGGCAGGAACTGATGTGGGGAAAGGGACATACTATGGCTACCGAACTCGGGATGGTTCATTACGAACGCGCGGCCGAGGGTCTGGCGCACAGGGCGAACTCGTCGAGCGCGCAGTCGATATTGCCCCAGCACTCAAGCGGGCCCTTGCTTCGGGACGACCCGCCTGCCTCAACATCATTACCGACCGCGATGTGATCGAGCCGGGCACTCTCGCGATGTACAGCGCCGGCCTATCCGGCCCCGCAAAGGAAAAATCCAAGACCGACTCCGGCAGCGAACGCGAAACTACGCTGCCCTATTACGGCAAGCGCAAGCTGGATTAAAAGGAGTTGAAGCTTGTCCGCGACGAAAACCGGCGGTCTGCGGAAATGAACTCATCACTGGTTCCTTCGGATACACTTGCGCGCCACAAAAGCCGTTTACCTACACCAATCCGCGTCCCCAATCTTCGCAAAAGAGGTCATTCCGTAGAAGCAAATTATTGGTATGGCCCTTGCGTTTGTGAGCGCATGTTACTGGCAGAAAAAAAGCAGACGAAAATGGACCGACGGGAAACCGTGGTTTGCACCGACTTCGATTTGTTGAGTCAATTGAAACCCCTGTTGTTTCTGTCACACAGCGCATTACGCGAGTCTCGAGAGCAGACTCAATTCGAGAAGCTTCAAAAAGCGGGAGGTCATCCTGCCCGAAGAGGAGCTCGCGGCTGGCTTCCATATCCTGCTTAGGGGTGCGGCGAAGATTACTTCCCTCAACCCCGCTAGCCAGCGTGTAACCATAAATCTACTCGCGCCAGGTCCAATCCCTGTTTTTGTTTCTCACCCAGCCCACCAGTGGGATTTTCGCTGCGAGGCCCAAAGCAATTGCAGGGTCGGCGGTGTGAGCTGGGAACAATTCGATTCGATCACAAGCGATGCACCTAGATCTGACTTAAGAAAATTTCATGAAACCAATCTGAAGCAATGGTATCGGTTCTTCAGTCGGAGCCTCGACCTTCGCGAGCGCCTTTTGCTGACGCTTCTTCAATTGTGTTCGATTTTCGGAGTCAAAGAGTCGCGTGGTACGCTCTTGCGAATCTGCCTCAGCCACAACGATTTGGCTGGCCTGGCAGGCGCGACTCGGCCGAGAGTCACTGAACACCTAGCCGACTTCGAGCGTGAACATCTGCTTATTCGTCAAGGTCGGCAGATGATCGTGCGCATGGATAAGATCGAGAATTCAATCGGTGTTCGAAACCGTAAGACTAGTGCCTCACCCGCGAAAGCTCGTGCGCAATCGCAATTTCTGAATGTGGGCCAACTCTATGGTCCTCATACACTGGCAAGGGCGGCTTCCTGAACCCGCTAGGACGTGAACCATCCATTTGGTTTCAATCTGAAACAGGACACGACGAGCAGGGATCATCTCGATATTTCGGATTCCGGCCACGAAAAGGCAGTGATCAGGTCAAATGGCCGAGTGGTTCCATGCCACGTGACGAAACCGGCGATATTCTGATGAATGTCCATCTGGAGAGACCTCCTGAGTCGGTGTTGAGTTCGCACCTTTCACCTTCCCAGCGTCTTTCCGGAAGGACAACCTACTGAAACACCACGCCTAGGTCCGCGGATCATCGCTTTAGATTCGCCTCAGGGTGTTTCCCCCTCGGGCTATTTGGCGCACCGATCAGAGGCGAATCCACCGACGAGCGATAGAACCAAGCCGGTTTTAGGAATGAATCGGGACACAAGAAGCTCGAGCCGGTCTTACTTGTCGGAACTTCGCGACGGCTGAGGTGTCCAGACCACATGGCCCGTAGTCGCGATATCGATGTCGACTTTCTTCGCAACCGTAAGGAATAGGACACTCGGATCTTTCATGCCCCATTCGACGTATGGAATTGAAAAGTGTGTTGTAGCAGTCAGGTTGTCTCCGATGAGCTGGCCTTGTGCCGTGAGAGCGACATCGTGTCGCCCCCCGTGGAGCGTCAGCACCCCTTGCATCGTCGCTTGAAACTGACCTCCGCTCTTCAGTTCATAAGTAAAGTGCTGAGGGTCGAAAGTTATCTCTGGGTACCGTTGAGCCTCGAGAACATTCTCTCGCATATCATTGTCACGCGCGCCGATGCCCGTGTCGCCGCTCCTGGCGTCGACGACAATGGAACCGCCAGCTTTGCCAGTAGCGGGGTCCGCGATGATGGTTCCTCGTTCAAGTTTGAAAGTTCCATGTGTCGTATGGAGCGAACCCGGCAAGCGGAACTCGACGAGCGTTTTCGATGGATCAAGTTCCAAAGCTCCTGATCGTAAATCCAGTGCCGCCCCGTTTTGTGCGGAGGCGGCCAGGGCGCTTACGAACGCCACGACGCGAATACTAAATCCTTTCAATGCGCAGCCACCGCAGGCTGCGAAGCCCACTTCAAGAGCGCCTGCTTCTGGTCGTCGGAGAGGTGCGCAGAGTGATCGAGGGCCGTGTAGTCTCCGGGCGGCATAGAACCGCCGCTAACGGAGGCTTCTATGCTCTTCAACGCGTCAGATTTTTTCTGCGCATCGTAAGTTTGCCAATCGGAGAAATTCAGCACTCCGCGCGCGGAGTTGGCAGCGAGGTACGTCGGAGAAACGGCCGCATACCACGGCGCAGTACCGCCGGTCGAATGGCACTGGTAACACGACTTCTCAAGGATTGTGTTCACTTGTGAGTCGGTACTAACTGTATTGGTAGAACTCGGAACGGTCGCTTCAGGTGTGGCCGCCTGCTGAGAGCTGGAACAGCCCACAATCAGGACAGTTAGAGTTATAAGTGATGCTATCGGTAGGAGAGGTTTCAGCATCGTCACTCCTTCTAGTTGTCGAGGCTTACGAAGCGGGCGAGTCCGGCGCATAGGAAGATCATCCCTATGCCTATCGTTGCCGCCAAGGGCAGCAACTCAGCGGACGCCGGCTGGTTGCGAATCATCAAATCGTTGAACGCCTGCATCGTCCATGTCGTCGGTAGCCATCGAGCGAGTTCGCGCATCCATCCAGGCTCGAAGTCCAGCGGCCACCAGCATCCGCCGATCGCCGCCATCGAAATGCTGATGGTCACGCCCAACGACGGCACCGAGTCGTGCGCGGTTGCAATAGAGGCGACCACCACTGCCAGCGCTGCAGCCGCGAAAGAGATCCCGACCGTCGGTATGATCAAGGCTAGAGGATTGCGCCCAAGCGAGATTCCGAACAGCGCCCATCCAACGGCGAACAGCACGATCATCTGTGCGATCCCGGCGATGAACCGCGCGAATAATTTCCCCAGCAGCAGACCTGTGAGCGGCGCGCCACTGACCTGGAGGCGCTTCAAGGTCCCCCAATCGCGCTCATCGAAGAGCGTCAGCGCAATTCCCAGCATCATACCTATGAGGAGAAACGTGATGCCGAATCCGGGGACGTACTGATCGAAGGCGTTCACAGTCACCGCTTCGCCCTCGATCGCAGGTTTCTCGACGAATCCGATATCTCCCGGGAGCATGATCGCCTGCGCCTCGCCGAAGGACTCGATTTGCGACTGGGCCGCCGTTCTCGCCTGTTCGGTGATCCTTCGGCATAACTCGTCGATACGAAGCTCGAACGCGTTGACCTCGACTCGCCTGACGGGATCGACGAATAGAATCAGCCGAGGCTCGCCGCCCGCGGCGACCTGGCTGCTGGTTCCCGCAGGAATTAACATCGCTATAGGAGTCCGATCGCGCCGGCTTACAAGGCGTCGCGCTTCGTCGGGGTCGTCGAGCATCTCCAACGCTATGCCGTGCTCCCTGCGCAAAGCCTCAATTATTCCCTGCGCTATTTCCCCGTGATCGAGGTCGACCAGCGGTAGCCGAAAAGAATTCGCCGAGCCACCGTACAGACTGCCGAGCGAGTATCCCGCGACGGTGATAATTACGACGGGCGCGAACAACAGCATGAAGAGCACGATCGGGTCCTTGACCAGGAGGCGCGCTTCATTTTGAGCGGTGAGCCAGATTGCTCGAAGCATAGCGGTACGCTCAGAGGACCTGGTCGCGCAGCGTGCGGCCCGTCAGCGCGATGAATGCGTCCGACAGATTCGGGCTGTGCAGGTTGAAATCGACGACGTTCACTTCCAGGGTCCGAAGTCCGTGCAGCACCTCCGCGACCTGCGTGAAACTGTTCATCTCGAGGATCGCCTTGCCCTCGCTGACGGTGGTGCCTATTTCACGCACCCCGGCAAGGCTGCCGAAGCGGCCATCCGGCAACTGCCCTCGATAGGTCAGCTCGATGCGCGGCCGGCTGCCTCCGAGCGAGATCACTTTTTCGAGATCGCCCTCGGCGATCAGTTTGCCGCGATCGATCAGCAGCACGCGATCGCAAATGCGCTCTGCCTCTTCCATGTAGTGGGTGCTGTAAATCACGCCCGCGCCCGCATCGGCATAGTGCCGAATCAGCGCTAGTAACTGTTCGCGCGACTGAAGATCGACGCCAACCGTAGGTTCGTCCAACAGGAGCACCGGCGGCCGATGAACAATTCCGCAAGCCAGGTTGAGCAGCCGCTTCATCCCACCGGAGAACGCATGCATAGGATCGCTCGCCCGATCGCCGAGGCCCACCTCGTCGAGCGCGCGCTCGCAATGCTCTATTGCGTCGTTGTGGGAGAGTCCCTGCATGCGCGCGAAATGCCATACGTTCTGCGCCGCGCTAAGCGTCGGATACAGCGCGAGCGATTGCGGCACCAGCCCAAGCATCCGTCCGAGTCCAGTCGGGTCGCTCTTTCGCGGCTTACCACTGATAAGAACATGACCGCTATCGGGTTTAAGTAGGGTAGCCAGAATCGACAGCGTTGTGGTCTTGCCCGCGCCGTTGGGTCCGAGCAAGGCCACAATCTCACCTGGCCTTACTGCGAGGCTGACATTGTCAAGCGCAAGCCGCGCGCCGTAACTCTTCGAAATCTCGATTGCCTCGAGAAGCGGTGCCTTTGCCGGACTCATTGACTACAAGAGTGGTTTTGGCGTCGCTCGATTTCAGTTGGCGAACGCCTGTGGAGCAACCGCGACGGGCTGACTGACCCGCGTGAGCATAGCCGTTACGCGCATCGCGCCGGGCCAGACCCTGAGGCAGAACGGCAGCACAGCGCGCGCGAGTGCGTTGTTCAAGCCGCGATCGGCGGCCTGAGCAAAACGCATCTGGAGCAGCATTGCGGAGCGCAGTTTTGGCTGAAAGACCTGCGCCGGCTCCGCTGCAAGATAGGCGGCTGCGGCATGGCGGGCAGTATGCAGCGCGATAGATATGCCGTCACCGGTGAACGAGGGGATGACAGCGGCCTGATCGCCAATGCAGTAGAGCCCATCCTCCGTCGTGCGACGGATGAAACCGTAAGGGATATGAGTGACGACGATTGGTTTGTCGAGCAGCGGCTCGGCACCATCAAGCCGCATTGCGAGGTGGGGACAATCCTGCTGCATCTTCGCAAGGAGGCCCTCCCAGCTAAGACCCGCACGTGCAAAATACCACCGTTTTACAACCAGGCAGAAATTCGCAATGCCGTCTTCCACCGGTTGGATACCACCGTAGCCTCCTGAATAGAGCATCAACTCGGAGGCGTCCCCCAGGTCAGCGATCTGGGCGGCAGACAACCGATAATACATCTTGAAGGCGATCCATTGGTGAGGGTCTTTCGGGCGACGGTGGCCGCGCAGATCGTGCTTGCCCGTGGCGAGAAAGGCGGTTGGAGCTTCGTATGTGGTGCCGTCGTCGAGCGTAGCCTGCCAGAGGTTGGCGGTCGCGCGGCTGAGCGACTGCACACTGCGACCGCGCTCGACGCGGACTCCATTGATGACAGCCTCGGCAATGAGCGCTGTATCGAGCGCCTTGCGCGTGAGCGAGGCTGCGCGAAAAGGCAGCGGAGCCTCCGCGGCGCGTCTGGCTGCGGCAAGGCGAACGTAATCGATGGGCACTGCGCCAAGGGAGGCCACGTCGATGCCAAGAGCGTGCAGGTCTTCAAGGGCCTCACCGCTTAGGAATTCTCCGCAGACCTTATGGCGCGGCGTGGGCTCGCGTTCGATCAACGTGACGCTTCGTCCCTTTCGGGCGAGCGCGATCGCAGCGGCACAGCCTGCCACTCCACCACCAAGGACGAGAACTTCATCTTGCAAGGCATTGCTCCTGATTCACGCATCAATGTGTAGCTGGATTCCGCATTTCTATCGGTGTTGGATCGTTGGACAGTCTGGATAGCTGCGGGCCTGTAGTCAGTTCGGATCTGTAGTGAGCCAGCTTCGGGAGATGGACAATCCGCTGCCGTCAGTCTGCGGCTCGTCGTGAGTTCCTTCCAGTTGAGCCCGAGGTCGACCAGAACGATGGAGGCCAGGGTGAAGGCGATGACGCCAACCGCCGACAGTACATCGCCAAGATGGCTCCAGTAGGCCGGCACAAGGTTGAGCACACGCGTGGAGACAAAGGTAAACGTGACCGCATAAGAGCGGGCCATCCACTGGCGATGCACGGCGATCTGTCTGTTACGCGCGGCGATAACGGCAGCGGCAGTGCAGACGATCCATGCAGCGCCTTGCATGGCGGTCCCAGGCAGCCCGGGACGTCCGGTGGCGAGGGCGATCCCCGTAAAGGCGCCGAAGATGACGGCGCCGAAGTACATGCGGCCCAGGACGCGATGGAGCTTCAGGTGACGCTGCCGAAAGCGCGACGAGAACTGCAGAGGGCCGGCCAGCAGCGCGAAGGTTCCGCAGAGCGTGTGCGGGATGAGGAGTCCGCGGTCAGCTATGACCTGCAGGCGGTAGGCATGGTACATAGGGTAATCGGTGACGAGAAGGACCTCTGACGTGATGAAGACAAAGAGCGTCGTGACGCCCAGAAAGATCCAGAGAACGGCTTTGGCACTGGGTGTAGGCAGGGTGAAAGATGCCACTATTCGCCTCTTAGTATAGCGAGACGCTTCAGAATCACCGACCTCACTTCCATCGGCCCACGCACAACCTTCCGGGCCGCCAACGTTCTACCCTCACCGCCTCACGAGGAACATCAGCCGCAGCCAACAGGCGTACCCAATCCTCCTTCCGGAAGGCTCGCCGGAACGACACCGGCCCATCATGCCTCACGATCGGGTGCCACGGCACCAACCCAAACATCCGGTAACTCCACTGCGCCCGCTCCAAATCGTTGATAAACCAACCCAGCCGCACGGTCGCTTCCATCCGCCGCAGCAGCGCGACGATCTCTTCATCCTCCAGATGATGTGCCAGCAGCGAACTAACGACGATATCCATCGGCTTCTCCGGCCGATACACCCTGGCATCGCCGGTCACCCATGTAATTCCGAGCTCCTTCGGCGTGGACTCCGCTGCGGCGCGCGCCGCATAAGGATTCAAGTCGATTCCCGTCAACTGCACAGCGATGTCCCGTCTCCGTGCCCAGCCTGCAATCTGCCGCAGTAGATCTCCGCCGCCACTACCGAGGTCGACGATGTGAATCGGCTCACGCAAGCCGCGCGGTAGCCGCTCCAACCACGTCAGCGTCGGCCGATAGCCCAGCAGCCATCGATTCGCTTTTTCCAGACTGCGGAGGCAGTCACGGAAATCCTCATAACTACATTCACCATCCATAAGCTCCGGGAACTCACGCGGAGAGACCCGCCGACTGAGATCACCCGATTGATACCCCACAAGGCTAACCATGTTGTTCGATTTCCGTCTAATTCTCGGAACGATTCTCCTTGGTGCCCGAGCGACTATTTCGTTGGACACGCTCCCCGATAGAGGTAGGCTTTCCGAAGATTGATCGAACCGCGGTTCCGGGCGACTCATACGCTAATTTCAGCGCGCTCGTTCGACATTCCGAACCGGAGGTCCCGACGGACCTTCAAGGCACGATTCATGTCGTCCGCGCTTGGAGGCGATGTTGTTAATATGAAGCAAGGCAACAGCGACAGGTGCTCGTACTTAGCAAACGGCCTGCCATTACTTTACGCGAGCACGTTTGGGCAATCGCGCGGCTTCTCATCTCCGGGCCTCGACAATGACCTCGATTAGTTCAAAAATTTGAACGCGGGAAAGATCGAACGTACAAACTTTTGAACGAGGAGATTCGAGGTCTCTTGAGAACTTGAGCGATTGTTAATAATTTTAATGTTCGATGGCGGCATCACGTTTGCTCAATTAACCACGCAGCGATTTGCCATCCCTCCGCAACATGATCGAAAACGACTCGAGCAAGAATCTGTGGGCGCTTAGCTCGCTCGCGAGCACAATCGGCGCTGGCGACTTCGCCGTCGAAGATCACGATTCTTTTCGACGGCAGGAATTCGTCTTTGCCACTCTCAATCTCCTGCTGATTGGCTCACTGTTTGCCCTCCAAGCGATCTCGAGGTTCGTCCGCGGCCGGCCGGCCGAATCCGTCATAATCGTCCTGGCTGCGGGTTTTGTAATCCAGGCGGCCCACCTCATCTGGCTTCGCGCGAGAAACGCGAAAATTTCCAAAGGCACCCGCCGGTTCCTCACCTACTGGTCTCTCGGCTTCAACTCGATTCTCGCGTTAGTGCTCACCACACTAACCCTCAGGGGAGATACCGCGTATTACGCGCTGATGCTTCTTCCCATACTTGAAGCGTCGTTCCGGCTCGGCCTTGGCGTGACGGTCGCCGTGATTGCGCTGGCGGACTTCATCTGCTTCGTCGGCGCGTACGGCCTGAAATTTGGCGAATACATCGAAGCGGGCGCGATGGCGGTGATTTACAGCGTGATGGGAGTGCTGGTGTGGCTTCTCGTCAATAATCTCCGCAAGCGCGAGGCAAAGTTTGCGCGCAACCTCGAGGAACTGGAGCGTACCCGTCAGCAATTGCTATCCGAAGAGAAGCTCGCCGCTGTCGGCAGGCTGTCTCGGGCGATCGCGCACGAGATCCGCAATCCTGTCGCGATGATCTCCAGTTCATTGGCGACCGCCAACCGGCCGGGTCAGGACGAAGCCGAACGTGAAGAAATGTTCTCGATCGCGGCGAAAGAAGCCGAACGTCTCGAGCGGCTGACTACCGATTTCCTGGTCTACGCGCGCCCGCGTCCCGTACAGATCGCGCGGGTGAACCTTGCCGATACGCTGAACTACGTCGCAACGGTCGCCCGCGCGCACGCTGCGAATGAAGGTATAACGATCAACGTCGCCGTCGAAAGCAATCTCGAGGGGGAGTTCGATGCAAACCAGATGCATCAGGCACTGCTGAACTTGGTGCTGAACGCGATCGACGCCTGTCATCGCGGCGAAAAGGTGAAGCTGAATGCTCAGAAGAACGGTAACGGCAAGATACGAATCGACGTAGTTGATCCGGCTGGACCGATTCCGCCCGAAACCGTCGAGCGGATCTTCGAACCGTTGTTTACTACCAAGCAGGGCGGCAACGGACTTGGGCTGGCGATCGCGCGCAATATCGCACGCGCTCACGGCAGCGATATCACATTGAGAATCAACGAGCCGCAGCAGGTGTGCTTTTCCGTTGAGATACCAGCCCACTCGGGGAGCCAATCTCGCAGCTAGGGGACCGACTATGGGGAAAATACTGATCGCGGATGACGAGCCGCACTTGCGGCGGATCCTGATCTCCAATCTGAAGCAGGAACATCACGAGGTAGTCGAGGCGGCCGGCGTCAACGACGCGCGGAGCGCCCTTGCCGAGCATACATTCGACGCCGTCATCACCGACCAGAAGATGGGCGACGGCGAAGGATTGGACGTACTGGCAGCGGTGCGCGAGGCCGATCCGACCCTGTCCGTCGTTTTTCTTACGGCGTTTGCGACGATCGAACTCGCGGTCGAGAGCATGCGCCGCGGCGCATTCGATTTCATCACCAAGCCCTTCGTTCCTGAAGTGCTGCTGGCATCGGCCACGCGCGCGATGGAGCATACGCGGCTCGTGCGTGAAAACAGCAGGCTTCGCGACACGGTGGTGCGCCTCGAAGGATCGTCCGAGATCACTGGGCACAGCGTGGCGATTCGCCAGCTTCGCGAGAAAATCGCGCGCGTTGCGCCAACCAACGCTACCGTCCTCATCACGGGAGAAACCGGAACCGGCAAGGAACTTGTCGCCCGCGCAATTCATCGCAACAGTTTGCGTGCCGGGAAGCCGCTCGTCGCCGTCAATTGTGCGGCGTTCACCGAAACTCTGCTCGAAAGCGAGCTGTTCGGACATGAACGAGGCGCGTTCACCGGCGCCGATCGCGCGCGCGAGGGCGTCTTCGAAGCAGCTCACGAAGGCACTCTCTTTCTCGACGAGGCCGCCGAAATGTCGCTGCCCGCACAGGCCAAGCTACTGCGGGTGTTGACCGACGGCCTGGTCACGCGGCTCGGATCGACCAAGCCCCGTCACACCGATGTGCGATTGCTGGTCGCGACTAACCGAGATTTGAAGCGTCGCGTGCAGGAAGGCCGTTTTCGCGAGGATCTGTACTACCGGCTCGCGGTAGTTCCGCTCACGGTTCCTGCATTGCGCGATCATCGCGAGGATATCCCCGAGCTTTGCGCCCACTTCCTGTCGCAAGCTGTTCGCGAGCTCAAGACGCCGCCGCGCAGAATCAGCGCCGAGGCAATTCAAACCCTCTGCAGCTACGATTTTCCGGGCAATATTCGCGAACTTCGCAACCTGATCGAGCGCGCCTGCATTCTCTCAGCGGCAGAGGAAATCACTTCGGCGAACTTTCCCGTCTCAGCGCACGCATTTTCAAACGGCGCTCGCTGCCCGCACTTCCGCGGAGCTAACAGCCGACCAACTCGCCGAGATGATCCCGGACACGCACAACCTTCGAGACTTCCTGGCGTCGTTGGAAAAAGCGGTGATTCAGCGCGCGCTGAAAATAACCGACGGCGCTCAGGCAGAGGTCGCGCGTCGGCTTGGAATGTCGCGGAGCGATCTCTTCATACAAGCTCGGCAAACATCGCATCAAGGATGCAGGTTGATAGGCTGGAACTACGAGGCTCGCCAGGATCGCGTTGTGCCGAGCAATACTTCCGTTATCCGTGTGTGTGGCGAATTACTAATTTTCCTAGAATCCGCAATTCGCCACACACACGACAGCGGATAGTGGGTTCGTACGTCGATTCAACCTATGCGGCGAGACCGGATTTCATATCTTCACAGTATTACGTCAGTCCGAATCGGGATCGTAGGTTTCTTCTAGCCGCCGGGTTCTTAGTGGCCTGCTTGGCGCTCGTAACAATTGGGTTGTGAGGCGTCCTCTTTCGAGCGTTCTCAGCACTCGGGGGACTTTCACTCTACATACTCTAAATCTACGGTCGAGCTGCTCTCGCACATGAGGCGAGGCTGGGAGATTGCGGCGAGGGTCGTCGCGAGAACTTCACCGCTGGTCTCGCTCTTCCGGCCGGCTCCTTTCTCGCGCTGGACTTCTCGAGCGGTATCGTTAAGCGACAGGATTCCAACCAGGTGTCCACTCTCGTCGATCACCGGAAGGCGACGCACCTGATTGGTTCTCATCAAGGCTTCGGCCTGTGCGATATCGTCCTCGACATGACAACAGATGGGTTTGCGAGTCATCACGCTGGATAAAGGGATCGCAAACGGCGGTTTGCCTTGAATATAAGTGGCTATCGCGATGTCGCGGTCTGTGACGACACCTGCCAAGGCGCCATCGCCATTAGATCCAATCACTGGGATGAAGCCGCAATCACGTTCCCACATCAATTGAGCTGCACGATTGAGCGTTTCGTCCATCTTGCATACTTCAATCTCGCGAGTCATCAAGTTCTCGACTTTCATCGGAAAATCTCCGCTAAGGCTTCGGACCTTTCTTCCGTCCGCTGATCCGTTTTCTCGGCGAGCCCGTCCGCGCATTTCTATTGCCTGGATGGATAGATACGGCTTGGACATCTTCGCGAAATGGTCAACTGCTCCTCGGGATCGGTGCGGCGAGATTCGCGCTCGGTCGGCTCCTCCATCTCTTCGGGGATGGTCCATTGATGATCGTACGGCGCAATGGTCGTTCCTTCGCTCCACCCGCCTCTCGCGCGATGGAGTTGTTGCTGGCAGTCGATGCAGTACGATGCGAAGGGAATAGCCATCAGACGCTCGATCGGAATTGCACCGGCGCATTTCAGGCACCGGCCGTACTTACCCGCATCAAGAAGTGCGAACGCTTCATCGAGGTACCTGAGTTTCTCTTCCGCCCGCGCGATCAGTCCCGCGTGAGTTTCGATCTCCTCGGTCGTGCTCGCAGAATCGATCTCGGGCGATAACGGTTTCGAAACGTAATAGTGAGCGTCGTTGGAGCGGGCCCGCTTCTCGTTTGCGTCGCTCTGGCTGCCGTCAAGACCCAATGCATTTGATCTTCCTGGAAGGACGGAGGTCAATGGGACCCGGCGCGGATGATTCGATGCGGTGGCTCCATTGGTAACACCGGCATGTATCCATACGCGTCAGTCATCGGCACGAATTCTGGCTCTGCGCGCACGGGAAATGACTTCAGCGCACTTCCGACTAACGGCACATTCCGTGCGTCTATGCAGACAAAATTCTTTGGAACGTTCTCGAGGACGCAATTAGGATGTTCCAATCCGACCTGTCACTTTTTGAAGGATGGCCAACGGCCGTCGGAACAAGCATATGAGCATTCGGAATAGAATCGCATTTGCAGCGGTTATCCTGCTGCTCTCACCAGGCACCGAGTGCATCGCAAGGGCATCACCCTTGCCGTAGCAGAACAGCCACGTTGAGCGTCTGATCCGATCGATACATCGCTACACTCAAACCAGTCAGGAGGACAAAGCTTCAGCAGATTCGTGGGAGTTGCTCGCCGGTGAGAACGTCAAGTAGCCGGGTCGGGCCGAATGCAGTTCGAAGCAATACGCGCGGTTTGCCGCTCGCGGTGACGCTGCCGATTCGGCATGCGCCGGCACCAAGCGGATGACGCCGCATCGCGTCGTGTACCTTGTTGGCGTCGGCCTCCTCGACGATGGCGACGAGCCGGCCCTCGCACGCGACATACAAAGGATCGAGCCCAAGTATTTCGCACGCGGCGCGGACGGCGTCGCGCACCGGCACCGCCGTTTCGTCGACTACTATTTCGACGTCAGAGATTTTGCCAATTCGTTGATAACCGTCGCGACGCCACCGCGGGTCGCATCGCGCATGCATCGGATGGCGCCGCCGCAGGCGAGCATGAGCGAAACCAGTCCGTGAAGCGGAGCGCAGTCACTGACTAACTGGTATCGAATCGGAGTCCCTCGCGCGCCGACATCACTGCGATTCCGTGATCTCCGATCGGACCGCTGACCAAAACGCATCTCCCGCCTGCGCTCGCTCTGGTCCCAGTGTCAGATCGGTTTCGACGACACCGATTCCACTGGTCGTGATAAACAGGCCGTCGGCCTTGCCGTGCTCGACTACTTTCGTGTCCGCCGCTATCACGGAAACGCCGGCTGCGCGCGCGGCCGTCGCGCATCGAATCCATGAGTTGACGGAGTTCCGCGATCGGGAATCCTTCTTCGAGAATGAACGCGGCGGAGAGGCCGAGCGGTCGGGCGCCCGAGACCGCGAGGTCGTTGACCGTGCCGTTGACGGCGAGCGAGCCGATGTCGCCGCCCGGGAATCGGAGCGGGTTCACTACGAACGAATCGGTGGTGAAGACGAGTCGGTTCGCACCGACGCTTAGTTCGGCGCTGTCGTTGAGACGGTTGAGAATGGGATTCGAAAGCGCGGGCAGGAAGACTTTGCGCACCAAGTCGGCGGTGAGCCGTCCGCCGCTGCCATGGCCGAGGACGATCGAGATCATCCTTGCGCGACGGCGGTGGGCATTGCAGCGCAGCCGGATGGGAAGACGCGCGGCGACGGATCGCTCATTTCGCCTCCGTTGCCGCGGCCGAGAGTCGGCCGGCGCGAAAATATGCGGCGCAAGCGCCTTCGGCGGAAACCATCGGTGCGCCGAGCGGATGATCGGGCGAGCACGACCGACCGAACGCCGGACATTGCGGAGGTTTGAGCAGACCGCGCAAGACCTCTCCCGCGCGGCATTCGGCAGGCTCGATCGCGGCTTCGTTGACCAGGTCGAAGCGGCGCATCGCATCGTAGGCAGCGTAGCGATCGCTCAGGGCGAGGGCGCTTTTCGGCAGCACATCGAGTCCGCGCCATCGCCGATCAACGGGCGTGAAGATTTCCGCCATCAGCGATTGCGCCGGGACATTGCCCGCTGGCCGCACAGAGCGGACGTACTGGTTCTCGAGTTCGGCGCGGCCCGCCTCGAGCTGCGCTGACGCACATCGCAACACCCTGCAACAGGTCGAGCGGCTCGAAGCCGGTGACGACGATCGGCACGTTGAATTTGTCGACGAGCGGCCGGTACTCCTCAATACCCATCACCGTGCAAACGTGGCCGGCGGCCAGAAAGCCTCGGACGCGATGTTTCCGGCGAAGAAAGATTGCCTCGATCGCGGGCGGCACGCGTACGTGCGCGGCGATCACCGAGAAGTTGAGCAGGTTCAGACGCGAGGCGTGGAAGATCGCCATCGCGGTCGTCGGCGCGGTGGTTTCAAAACCGACGGCGAAGAAACACCACTTGCCGCGAAGGCTCGCACTGCGCGAGTTCGAGCGCGTCGAGCGGAGAGTAAACCACGCGGACGTCGGCGCCTTCGGCACGCGCGTCGAACAGGTCGCAGGCGGAGCCGGGCACACGCAGCATGTCGCCGAACGAGCAGAGCGTAATTCCGGGGCGTTTGGCCAGAGCGATGGCGAGGTCGATCATTTCGATCGGCGTCACGCACACGGGACATCCGGGGCCATGAACGAGGGTGATCTCGCGCGGCAGCAACTGGTCGAGTCCGTAGCGCAGGATGGTATGCGTTTGGCCGCCACACACCTCCATGATCGTCCACGGCCTGGTGACCATTGCGTGGATGCGGTCGAGGAGAGCAGCGGGCCGCGCCGGCGTCGCGAAATTCATCAACGAACTTCATGGCCGTCTTCCGATGCTCCTCCTTCCGTGCAGGCGATGTTTCGATCTCGGTGGCGCATGAGTTCGAGCGTGCGCGCAGCCACTTGCTGGTCGAGCATGCAAATCGCGAAGCCCGCATGAACGATTGCATAGTCGCCTGCACTAGCCTCGGGCACGTAGGCCAGGCAGACGCGGCGAGTGACGCCGCCGAAATCGACGTCGCCCATGCGCAGGCCGCTGTTCGTCGACGATTCGAACTATTCGCCCGGGAACCGCAAGACACATGACGAATCTCCAGACTGATCAGCGCTTAGTTGCGCCGCCGCAATCACGGCCTGGCCGAGCGCCAATCCGCCGTCATTGGCGGGCACGCGATGGTGCACCAGCACGGTAAATCCGTCTCGTTCCAGACGTTCGACCGATGCCGCCAACAAAAGGCGATTCTGAAAACATCCGCCGCTCAGGGCCACGGTACCGATACCGGTTTTCTCGCGCGCATCCACCGCCATTCGCCTCACCACTTCGCCAATCGAGTCGTGAAACGCTCGAGCGATATCGGCTTTCGGCGTATCGCGTGCAATTTCGTCGAGGATCGCAGCGAGCATGTCTGCGATTCGCACCACACCGTCTTTCAATGAGAAGGGATAGAGTCCGATTGCTCGGAGAGGCGCGGCGCGCGAGCGTTTCGAGTTCGATCGCGGCCTGCGCTTCGTAGCTCACTTCATCACGCACACTGAGGAGCGCGGCAGCCACATCGAACAGCCGCCCACAGCTCGAAGTCCGAACGGTGTTGATGTCCACGCTCGACCATCGGGTCAGAATGCGCGAGCGTTCTTCGCCCAGAATTTCGCGCAGGCGCAGGTCGGGGATTTCTCCGAAGAGCGCCAGCAAAAAAGTCGCGGCGATTCGTGCCGGGTGGCGAATCGCCGCGTCGCCGCCGGCAAGCGGCAGGTACTGCAGATGCGAGAGCCGGCGAAAGCCGCAGAAGTCAGCGACCATCGCCTCGCCGCCCCAGATTGCGCCGTCGGCGCCGTAGCCTGTGCCGTCGAAGGCGACACCAATCGCCGGCCCTTGATGGCCGTGTTCGGCCATGCACGCGCGATGTGAGCGTGATGATGCTGCACGCCAATGGTTTTCACGCCCAGGCGCGCGGCAAGTTCGCGGGCTACCGAATCTGGATGGAGATCGTGGGCGGCGACGCGAGGTTCGATGCCGGTCAGCGCAAGCCATTTTTCTAGCGAGTAGCGAAAGTGATCCTGGGTCGCAAAGTTTTCGAGCGTGCCGATGTACTGGCTCATGAATGCCTGCCGGTCCGACAGGAGACAGAAGCTGTTCTTGATATCGCCGCCGACTGCCGAGAATCGGAACTGGCGCTTCGATCGGAGCGCGTCAATGAGCGAGGCGTGGCGCCGCGGCCAAGCCGGATTGGCTGAGCGCCATGCGGCCCGGTCGTCCAGACACTGTCGTCGCAGCGCTGATGAATCGGGCGATCATGCAGCAGGAGCGCGTCGACCACACCGCGAAACGCGGCTCGCGCCTCTTCGCCGGTCCGCGCCAGCGGCTCGCCAGGCAAGTTCGCGCTCGTCATGATCAAGCGGGCGTGCCGCATCATGCAAAGCAACTGATGCAGCGGCGAGTAGGCGATCATCACTCCGACGTGGTCGTTACCCGGAGCGATCAGAGTGCGCGAGTGCGGCGCCTTCGCGTTTGCGCACGAGCACGATCGGCGCTTGCGACGAGGTCGAGCAGCGCGGCTTCATGCATCAGAGACGACTGCAAGGTGCTTCGCGGATCGCAACGAATCGACCATCATCGCCAGCGGTTTTTGCGGGCGCTCGTTTGATTGCCCGCAGACGTAAGACGGCCGCTTCATCGGTCGCATCGCATGAGAGATGAACGCCGCCAATCGCCTTGAACGGCGACTGACGCCGCCGTTGCGAAGGATAGCGGCGGCGCTCGGCGATACAGTCGCAGGAGCGAGCGACTCGCGGCTTACGATTGCGGGCGGCAGACCTCGAGCCACGCTTCGGGACCACATTGCGGGCACGCGATCGGCTCGGCCCTGAAGCGCCGATCCGACGGATCGAGATATTCGCGCTCGCATTGGGCGCAGAGAGGAAATCCGCGCAGCGTCGTGGTGTCGCGGTCGTATGGCAGCGCTTGAACGACGGTGAATCGCGGTCCGCACAAAGTGCAGTTGGTAAACGGATAGCGGTAACGGCGGGCGGCGGGATCGAAGATTTCGCGCAAGCATTCGGCGCAGACAGCGAGGTCGGGCGGAATGGTCGTCGCCGCGCGGCCGCGCTCGACTCGGCATAGCACGAAACCTGCGTTTCGCCACGGGGCGGCCGGCGCTCGGCCTCGATGCGTTTCGATCGCGGCCGCGGGCGGCGCTTCCGACATAAGACGCTGGCGAAATTCGCGTAAAGCCGTCGCGTCTTCCTTCGATCTCGATCTCGACCCCGCAGGAAAGATTGCGCACGAAGCCGGCGAACTCAACGAGTTCGCCAGCCGCCAGACCAACGGCCTGAAGCCGACGCCTTGTACGGTGCCACTGACGATCAGACGCTCGCGCGCGCGGTCGTTCAAATCGTTAGACCGATCCGCTCAGCTCGTCCACCCACAACCGCACCTGCGCCACGGCGTGGCTTGACTGCTTGCGACGCGCTTCGGCCGAGAGCATCCGGCCGTGCGATCGCGTGCGCGCGATTTCGATTCCGAGCATCTTCCCGCGCGGCAGGTGCGCATCCCAATTTGTGCGCGAGTTGAACTGCCGCCGCAACGCCCAAATCGTGCGAAGAAACAAAGTGAGCCGCACATCGGTCGAGTTCGTCGAAGCTTAGTTCATGGAGAGAGCCGGGGGGCGCCCCGGATCGCACGGCGTCGATAAGAATCGCGGAGTCGGCGCCTTCCAGCAGTTCGAGAAGATTCGCACCCGGGCGATCGGCGACGATCACTTCGCAATTCGGCGGCGGCGCCTGCGCGAGAATTCGCGCGACCTCCAGCCCGGCGGCATCGTCGCCGAAAGGACTGCCGATTCCGATGATCCGAATCAACGCCGTTCGATCTCGAGTTTAAGAAAGTGCGTGGAGCAGGAGATGCACGGGTCGTAGTTGCGAATCGCCATTTCGCACAGCGAGCGTTGCCTCCGCCTGAGTTCTTTGAATTATTTCGGGAACGAGCTCGCGCAAGTCGGCCTCGATGCGCGCCTGGTTTTGCGAGGTCGGCGGCACGATCCGCGCCGATCGGATCAATCCCCGCTCATCGGTTTCGTAAGCGTGATAGAGCGAGCCGCGCGGCGCTTCGGTGATCGCACGGCCGACGCCGGCACGCGGCTCGAACGATGCGGCGGACGCGGACGGCGGCTCGTAACCGTCGATGACTCTGCAGCGCCTCATCGATCGCATAAAGGATCTCCAGCGCGCGAGCGACGATGCTGGTGTAGGGATTCGAGTTCGGCCAGGGGATGCCGGTGTCGCGCGCGACGGCAGACGACGTCGGGCCCCAGCCGATCGAAATTCAGGTTCACGCGCGCCAGCGGCCCCAGGAAGTAGGGACCGCGGCCTTTGACCTTGCAGTGAAGCGCGTTCGAGTACGGCACCTGATGCTCTTCGAAGAAGTCGTCGAAGTCGTCCGGGCGCGCATCGATGCCCTTGCTGGAAACTATCCTTCCTTCATTCATCGGATATTCGTCCGGATGCCGGAGCGACACAAACTCGATGTCGCGGCTGACGGCGGGCAAATCAAAGTGCGAAACCCAGCCGGATGCACTCGACCGCGTCGTCGCGCACGCGAAAGAGTTGCTCGCGCAGATCCGCGAGCTCGCCGCGCCGCGGGACGCGAGTGAAGCCGCCGATGCATGCGCCCACCGGATGGACCGACCGGCCGCCGAGCATCGCGACGATAGCGTTGCCGGCTTTCTTGATTCTGAGGCCGCGCTCCACTGCCTCGCGATTCTTCTCGGCCAGCGTGATGACGCTGTCGCATCCGAGAAAGTCCGGCGCCGCCAGCATGTGGATGTGCAGGGCGTGGCTTTCGATCCATTCGCCGCAGTAGTAGAGCCGGCGCAAGGCGCGGACGGCGGGTCGATCGCGATGTCGTACGTCCTTTCAAAAGCGTGAACCGTGCTCATCTGGTAGGCGACCGGACAGATGCCGCAGATGCGCGCGGTGAGGTCCGGGGCTTCGCGCGAGTCGCGGCCGCGCAGGAAAGACTCGAAGAAGCGCGGCGGCTCGAAGATCTCCAGGCGCAGATCGTCCAACTTCTCCGTCGCGCAAGCTTGATATGCAGGGCGCTCTCGCCCTCGGCGCGGGTCAGATAGTTGACCTTTATCGTTCTAGTTTTTTCTTCGCTGCGAGGGCATCCGCCGTCTCCCGCCATGGCCGCACGTAGCCGTTGATACCGCGCAGCCGGCGCATCGCATCGTCGCCGGTGATGCCTTGGCTGGCAAGCAGCGCGCGCGAACGACTCCATGTTCTGATCGTCGGCCGGCCCGAAAGCATCCATAGCATCCGCGATTGAACGCCGGACATAGCGCGCCGCAGCCCGTGCGCGTCACTGGCCCGAGGCACGGTTCGCCGCGCGCAACGACCACGCATACGTTGCCGCGCCGTTTGCATTCCATGCACACGCTGTGGCCGGGCAGAACCGGCTTCGCTTTGGACAACAGCGAGCGCACGACGCTCAGCAGTTGTGCTTGTCGACGGGGCAGCCCCAAATCTCGAAGTCGACGCGCACGTGCTCCGAAATCGGGGTCGAAGTCGAAAGCGTCGAGATGAACTCCGGGCTCGGATAGACGGCGCGCCGATATTGCTCGACGTCGGCCCAATTGCGCAGCGCCTGGATTCCGCCGGCGGTCGCGCACGCGCCAATCGTCACGAGGATAGCGGCTGTCTTCGCGCACCTTGACGATCCGGCGCGCGTCGTCAGGGGTGGTGATGCTGCCCTCGACGAAGGCGATATCGTACGGTCCGTCGAGTTGGCGGCTTCGCGCTTCCGGGAAATAGACGAAATCGACTTGTCCGGCGAGCTTCAGCAGCTCGTCCTCGGCGTTCAGGAACTGCAACTGGCAGCCGTCGCACGAAGCGAATTTGAAAACTGCGACTCGGGGTTTCATATGCCCGATTGTCCGAACAGCTCTTTCACCGTGCGATACGAGAAGATCGGGCCATCCTTGCAGACGAAGTGTTCGCGATACTGGCAATGGCCGCAAAGCCCGACCGCGCACTCCATCCGCCGTTCCATCGAAAGGTAAATCGCATCGTCGCCGATACCCTTCTGCCGCAGCGAGTGCGCCGCGAATCGCATCATCACCTCCGGACCGCACATCATCACGATCGATGACGCAGGCACCGTCAGCTCGTCAAACAGTTCCGTGACCACGCCGATTCGGTAGTGCCAGCTTTTGTCGGGCTGATCCGTCGTCAGGTAGACCTTAGTGCGCGGCGCGCGCCGCCATTCGTCGAATCGCTCGCGGTACAGGAGATCGTTCGGCGTCTTGACGCCGTGCAGAATATGCAGTTCGCCATAGTCGCTCGCGGCGGTGAAAGATATAGTTGATCAATCCGACCACCGGTGCGCATCCGAGGCCGCCGGTGATGATGACAACGTCGCGGCCCCGCGCCGCCTCGACCGGCCATCCATTGCCATAGGGACCGCGCACGCCGACAACGTCGCCGACCTTCCACCGAAGCCATCACACCGGTCACGCGGCCCGCGATCCGGATAGTGTGTTCGAGGATTTGCGGTTCTGCGGGATCGGACACGATCGAAATCGGCACCTCGCCGACGCCAAACGCGTAAATCATGTTGAACTGCCCGGAGCTTGAAGCGATACGCGCGCCGCACGTCAGCATCGAGGAAACGCATGGTGAACGTGTAGATGCCGATGGTCTCGGTCCTGCGGGCGGTGATGCGCGCCGGATAGTATGTTGTACGGAGTCATTGCCTCACCAGTTGCCGCGCTGAGCGCGGATCGCTGCAACCTCCTCGGTGAGGTCGATTCCAACCGGGCACCACGTGATACAGCGGCCGCAGCCGACACAGCCCGACGTGCCGAACTGATCGATCCACGAAGCGAGCTTGTGCGTAAGCCACTGGCGATAGCGGTCGTGGATTTTCGGGCGGAAGTTGATGCCGTGGATATGCGCGTGCTCGAGCGAGAAGCAGGAGTCCCACTTGCGCACGCGGCGGCTCATGTTGCCCTCGAGTTCCTCGCTCGTCGATGACGGTGTGGCAGAAGCAGGTCGGGCACACCATCGTGCAGTTGGTACATGACAGGCACCGCGTCGCGACTTCGTTCCAGCGCGGGATTCTCCGCCTCGTCGTAGAGCAGGCGCGGCAGATCTGAGGTATCCAGGCGGCGCTGCATGGCGGCCGCGCACGCGCCGATGCGTGCGCTCGCAGCCGGCGACGTTCCTCATCGCGCGCGGAGCTCAGACCTGAGCTTGGCGACGATCGCGTCGCCGGCGGGAGAGCCGCTGCGCACCACGAAGCCTTCACTCCATCTCGGTCAAGGAGAGATCGAAACCGGCGGTCGCCTCGGGCCCGGTTTTCATCGAGACGCAGAAGCAGGTCGGCGCGGAGCGGGTGCAGTTGACCGCGACCAGAAAAGCGTCCTGCGCCGCGCCGCGTAGTGCGTGTCGTGAAAGCGGTCGTGCAGGAAAATGCGATCCTGGACGGCTAAGCGCCGCCAGATCGCATGCGCGCACGCCGATGAACGCGAGGCGCGGCGCCGCCGGGGTTGCCTCGCTGACCTTGAAGCCGCGGCGCTCTCGCTGGATCTCGAGCAGCGTTTCTTCCGGCGCGAAAAAAAACGGCTTGAGCGAGCCGGCGCCATTCACCACGCCGAAAATTTCTCCGGCGACGCCTGCGCCCTAGCCGGTAGCGGCCGGGCTCCTGCGATTCGCGCATTTCCGACCGGCAGGTCGGAGATCTTGCGCACTTCCTCGAAAGATACGCCACTGTCACGCGCGACCGGGCCGAGAACTTTGAATCCTTCGCTCCACAGCAGCGCGATGAGATCGTCAAGCGCGGCTTTGGGCATGCTTCAGGGATTCGTTCATGCGGAACTTCCTCATGCGGGCTTTACTGCCGCGGACAAATGTAGTCCGCAGACTGTCGATCAGCGACAGCCATTCGCCGATACCTTCTCCGCTCAGTGGCGAGGTTTTGATAATTTGTGCGTGCGGATTGACTGCATGAACGCAGTCGGTCCACTCTTCGAGGTCTGAAAGGCAAGTGCGGCAGCAGGTCGCACTTGTTCAGCACCACGACCTGGGCGGCGCGAAACATCGGCGGATATTTGAGCGGCTTGTCGGCGCCTTCGGTGGGGCTCGTCACGACCGCGCGAAGCTGCTCGCCCAAATCGAACAGCGCCGGACAGACCAGGTTGCCTACATTTTCAATGAACAGCACGTCACCGCTGCGATGAGTTCGAGATGGTGAACGGCGCGATGGATCTGGGCGGCATCGAGATGGCATCCGAGTCCGGTCTCCATCTGATAAGCGGTCGCGCCTGCGGAGCGGATGCGCGCGCTATCGCGGTCGGTGGCTTGATCGCCTTCGATTACCGCGATGCGCCCGAGTCTCGCGCCACTTCCGATCGTGGTTCCAACAGCGCGGTCTTTCCCGCGCCTGGCGTCCCCATCATATTGACCGCAAAGATTCCGCGTTGCTCGAAGTGAGTGCGGTTGTGTTCCGCATCGGCGGTGTTCGAGGCGAGCAGCCGCTCGTTAACGTCGATCGTGCGGACCAATGGAACGCCGCAGCCACAAGTGTCACACATCGGCCACCTCGATCGCGCGCAGCATCATTTCGTCGCCGCACAGTAGCTCCCCGCCGAGCCGTCCGCAGCCGGGGCAATGTCCAATCATACCTTCGAACTCAAAAAGTAGCCCGCAATCGACGCAACGGCTGCGAGCGGGCGATAGTAGTGATCGAAAGCTCGGCGCCGTCTAATCGCGTTCCCTCGGACGAGAACTCGGAACGCAAGGCGTAACGAGTCCGACATCGATTCCGGCCGCCGACCCGACGCCCACATTGACGCGCGACCAGTCCCTTGCGCGCTCCAAAGTTTCGTTCAGTCGCGCACAGCAGGTCGCGAGCAAGCGACAGCTCATGCATTTGAGGTCCGCCACATTCTCGTTAAATTAAGGGGTTTCCGTTCCGACGCGTGATCGTACAACCTTAGTGGTTCGAATGTCGAACGAAAAACCGTCTGTACCGAGGCGCTTGAAAACCTGCGCGACGCGCTCTAAGTTCTCTGATCTGACGGGAGGAAGTTATTTGCCCAGAAATCCAAGGATCTCGTTCATTAAGAAAGAATATCTCTCGGCCGGTTCGCGATACGATGCCGAGTGGAGCTTACTAGACGAGACTCTTTACCGACTTTGTCGAGAGAATCCCGACAATTCATCACGGCCTTCTGTGTTCGCCAAAGTTTTTCTCATTGGGCGGTCTTACGAGACTGGAAGAGAGCACCAGGTAAGGACTCGGCGTACCAAAGGAAGCTCGATATCTCAAATAGCGGAATGTCTTCTTAGACACGGCAAAAAAGTGGACGAGTGGATTGGGTCTCTTTCGGGTGAAATCGAATCTGCAGACCTACGTGCGATTGTTGAAGTGCATGGGCGCATACTGAACTTACTAAAACCGATTGCTCGAAAATTGAAATCGCCTCGTTCTTTCGTCTCACAGTACCTGCACTTTCACAATCCGGCGGTCCCTATCTATGACAGCTATGCCGAATGGAGCTTGAAGAGTCTAGTGCCGTGGGACGACGCACTTAACGTATTCAACGCGTCTCGAGCTGCGGATCTCGAGTACGATCACTATGTGAAGCGATTCCTGCGGTTGTGCTCCATTGTTCAACAGGAGGAGCTGATTGTGTCGGTGAAGCGTCTGGGCCACTATCTAATTTGGATGGCCAACGAGGACGCGCTTCCTCTCAGCCCTTGAAAGAGGATCGCACGGCTGTGCACAGAGGATGCGTCAGGGGGTGGGCAGAACAATTTGTCGGTAAAGCGCTTCGACATCCGCAGGCAAAGGGTGGGCCGTTCCATAATTCATGACTGCCGCCGCTCCAGTCGCGATCCCACGGGCGAAGGCGTCCTCAGGTGCATCACCGCGCGACAAGCCAAGGATCATACCCGCTGTAAAGCTGTCACCGGCTCCGACTGAGCTTCGCACTATCACATTTGGAGCAGGAAGTCTCAGCACACCTTTATCCCGAGCTAGTATCGCACCCTCGGCTCCGAGTGACAAAACCACAAACCGGGCTGCGCCGGCGCGGACCAGCTCCAGCGCTGCTGCCTCTTGCTCGCGTCTATCTCTGATCGTACGTCCCAGCAGGCCTTCCAGTTCGCCCAGACTCGGCTTGATAAGTGTTAGCCCTTGGCCGAGCGCATGCTTCAGCGCGACACCGGTAGTGTCTAAGACGAAGTGCATACCACGCCGGACAGCCAGCCGGGCCAATGTAGCATAGAAGTCATCCGGCACGCCTTCCGGCAAGCTACCACTGGCAACGAGCCATTCGCTATCGATTCCTTCCAGTGCCTCAAGTAGTGCATGACATTCTGCTTCGGCAACCACCGGCCCTGCTGGAACAAAGCGGAATTCGCGACCTGTTGAAGACTCATGGACCGCGAGACTAATTCGAGTGCGGCCCAGGATCGGAATAACGAGGTATTCTACGCCTTTCTCGTCAAGCAACTCTCGCAAGAATTGGCCCGTAGCACCCCCGGCCATTAGTATGGCGAGTGCATCCATACCCAGCGTGCGCAACACTCGGGCGACATTGATACCGCCACCACCCGCATCGAATTTCTCCGCCGTCGTCCGTATCTTATGAACCGGAACGACCGAATGAGCCATGCACGCCAGATCGATTGCCGGGTTGAGGGTTAACGTAACGATGCGCGTCGACGTTTTGCTGGATGACATCCGTTTAAGTACCGTGGCGCGAGCGCCCCAGGAAGTTCCCTTTCGTTACGCCCGCGCGTAAGTCGAGAAAAGTACTCGATCCGAATCGACCAAAGGAAACCCGGTCGATACGGATATCACGATATCCCGCGGTCGTTGCTCTCCCTTTGAAGTCCTTCGAATTCAAGTGCGCACAGCTCCGGCCTTCACAACTTGGATGAATGAATCAGGGTCAAGGCTCGCCGCGCCGACCAACAACCCGTCGATTTCTGGTTGCGACAAGAACGCCACCGCGTTGTGAGGAGTAACGCTGCCGCCATAAACGATCCGCACCGTTTCCGCAGCTCTGCGGCCGAGGCGGTCGCCAAGAGCGCTCCTTATCGAACCGTGAACCAACTCGGCCGCCTGCGGCTGCGCAGTCCGCCCTGTTCCTATCGCCCATACCGGTTCGTATGCAACCACCGTTCCCGCGAGTTCACTTCCATCGATCTCGTCGAGTGCGCGCTGGAGCTGACCAAGCACCACCTCGAGCGTGCGGCCAGCGTCGCGTTCGACTGCATGCTCGCCCACGCAGAGGACTGGCGTCAGCCCGTGCCGCAGAGCAGCCCTGACTTTGCGGTTTATAAGCTCGTCATCCTCATGGAACAAATCGCGGCGCTCGGAATGACCAAGGAGCACGTAAGAGACTCTATGTTCTCTAAGCGTTGGTGCAGAAACCTCCCCCGTGAACGGCCCCTTATCTTCGCAGAACATGTTCTGTCCGGCGAGGCCGATGCGCGACCCCGCAATCTCCTGAGCGACGGCTGGTATCGCCAACAGTGGTGGTGCGATGACGGCATCGCACCGCTCCAAAATAGTGGCATCTCGATTTATCGTGGCGCGAAGCGCCGCGGCAAGATCTCGTGCCTTGTGCACGGTCACATTCATTTTCCAATTGCCAAGAACGAACTGCCTGCGCGGATTAGGTCCGATTATCATGGAATTCTTTCTCGATCTTAACATAGTACGACTCCGGCAGCCCTCGCCTTACCTCCGCTCGGTTCGTGACAGGAAGACGGGGGACCGCGTCGGCATGATCGACGATCGCGGTCATTGCATATGGAATGACCATGACGGCCGAAAAGACTACTGTAACTGCCATGACTGCGAGCACGGTCAAGAGTGTGCGCTGGCGGTTACGCCGCCAAAGATTCAGACCGGCCAGCGGGAGCAAGGCAAAAGTCATATTCACCCCTTAAGCGCGATAGTGAGCAACTCGCGCGCCAAACGCTCGTCGGCTAACGCTATCCGTGCTTTTCAGCTAAACCGGCAACCTGCGGCACCTGCCCGCTCGATCGCCATGACGCCATTCGCTCCAGCCGACGGCGCGAACGGATACACTTGAAACCGAATCCAGGACGGCGTCCGAAAACCGACCGCATCACCGACACACTGTTCCTGACAAGCTTCTCCCAAGGCGTGGGAACAACACATGACCGGCTGGCTGACGGAACTAGATTTGAAGTTCCCTGTAGGCGGGATCAGCGCTACCTCAGTCAGCGCGATCTGAGGTCAGGACCGGAATTTAGGCCTTCGCCGCATCAACATGTCGTTGTGGCTGCGTATCGGAAGGGAGCAGTCGAGAAACGACATAAAGACATTCAGAAACATAGTCCGTTCCAGGATGCCCAAAGTTGAGACAAAGAACCTATGGCCCACATCTTGCGTCGTGGTTCTGGACAGTCAAGAGCGCATCGCATTCTTATGAGAAAAATGGAGCCCGTTCTGGAAAAAGTGAGATCTGCAGACCGGACAAGGATGCCGCGCATCGTCTGGCATGTCGCGATGTCTGTCCTCCTCTCATTGGCTCTTCAAGCGACGGCGACTACTGGAGTGAGGGCTCAGGAATACGACCCATCGGACATTGGATCGGTCGACGACTACATGGGCAATGAGGAACCCGCCGATGTCCAGGAAGTATCTGAGCTCGGAATCGAAGTCAGTGAAGGCACGGCGACACTTGCGACAGGAGGTTCGTTGCGCGGCCTGGATGTAATCGGATTGATTCCCGACGGACCAGCAGCGCGGGCCGGTCTCAAGAAGGAGCGGGAAATCGGCAAAACGATTCTGGTGGGCGCGCTTGCCGTCGGTGGTCTATTTTTTCCTCCAGCGCTTTTCGGAGCGATCGCTATCGGCCAAAGCAGCATTGGGGTATCGCACGACACTATCATCGCAGTGGATTCTGAGCGCACGCGTGATGTTCAAGAGTTGGAGGACGCGGTTGCCAGAGGCCGAGAGGGTCCAATCCTCTATCTCTCTGTGATTCGCAAAGGTCGTCGAAACCAGATTCAGGTTTTGATGGGCAAGGGAGACAACCTGACCGAGTAGCGAACTCGGCTCCCGGCGTTCATCGGAGTCGTAAGGAAGCGGGTTCGAGACCCTTCGCATGGAAACGTCGTATCTCATAACTGGCGGTGCTGGATTCCTCGGTATAAATCTTTGCCGCTTCCTCTCGTCGCGTGAACATCAGATTCGCTCTCTTGATATCGCGCCCTTCGATTATCCGGAACGAAACGCGATTGAGGCGATCCGGGGCGACATCCGTGATCCCAACGTGGTCGAACTCGCCATGCGGGGCGTCGATATCGTCGTACACTGCGCAGCAGCATTACCACTATGCCCAAGAGAGGAAATTATCTCGACGAACGTAGCGGGCACTCGCGTCCTGCTCCAGAGCTCCCTACGCAATGCTGTGCCACGCTTCATTTATATTTCCTCTGCCGCGGTGTACGGCATTCCCGACCACCATCCGATATACGAGGAGGATCGCGTTCAAGGTGTAGGCCCGTACGGCGAATCGAAGATAGCTGCCGAAAAACTCTGCGAGGAGTTTCGGCTCAAGGGTCTGTGCGTGCCGATACTTCGTCCGAAGAGCTTCGTTGGCCCTGAGCGGCTCGGCGCATTCGAATTGCTCTACAACTGGGCCTACGAAGGAAGGAATTTTCCCGTTCTCGGATCGGGAGATAATCTTTACCAGCTTCTGGACGTTGAGGACCTCTGCGAAGCTATTCACCTGTGCTCGACGAGCGAACGGAACCTGGTCAACGATACGTTCAACGTCGCAGCCAAGGAATTCGGCAGTATGCGGGACAATTTCCAGGCCGTGCTTGACCGTGCGGGTCACGGCAAAAGAGTCATCTCGGTACCCGCTCAACCATCGATCTGGGTGCTGAGGATTCTGGAGCTGCTGCATCTTTCGCCGTTCTACAAGTGGATCTATCAAACTGCCGCTCGGCAAAGCTTCGTATCGACCGAACGCATAGAGAGGAAACTCGGGTTCGTTCCCAGATACTCAAACAGAAATGCCCTGATTCGAAATTACGACTGGTACGTGGCTCAACGCGATAAGATCCACCGCACGTCGGGAACCTCTCATCGAGTCACGTGGAGGAAAGGAGCTTTGCGCTTAGCTAAATGGGCGTTCTAAGGCCATACCATAGCCCATCCACCAGGAGGTGGGTTGCGCACTACCGTCTCATTAACGATCAAGCAACCTTGGGGCCCGCATGTAGGCCAAAGCTGAGTACCAACACATGGCGAACGCACTAGCGGTTATTGAAAGTTCTGAGAAAAGCGAAGCTCTCGGTGAATCCAGCCTGCCGCTCGTTGTCGATCTTGACGGCACACTCGTCTCGACTGATGTACTGATCGAGTCGTGCTTCATCTTCGCAAAAAAGAGCCCGTTCCAACTTTTTCGACTGCCGTTGTGGCTGGCGCACAACCGACTCGCTTGAAACGATGCGTGGCCCGCGAGGCGATGCCCGATGTTCGTACGCTTCCTTACCGGCGCGAACTTCTCGACCATCTCAGGGCCGAGAAGGAGCGTGGCAGAAGGCTGGTACTCGCGACCGCTGCAGACGAAACCATGGCACTGCGGGTGGCAGAACAGGTCGGACTCTTCGATGCGGTTTTTGCAAGCGATGGCGTCACGAATCTGAGCGGCGATCGGAAAAGAGACCGGCTGGTAAAGGAGTTCGGCCTTAAAGGATTCGACTATGTGGGTAATAGCTCTCGAGATCGCAATGTGTGGAAGGCGGCGCGCAAGACAATCCTCGTTCATCCGAAGTCAAGACCACGGGGTTTAGCGAAAAAAGAAGTTGAATTCGATCGCGTCTTTCAGTGCGAACCGACGGGCTGGAAGATCTACTTGCAAGCGTTGCGTCCGTCCCACTGGTTGAAGAATGCACTCGTGTTCCTGCCGCTGATCGCCGCTCATCAGTTCTACGGTGTCGCGCTGCTCGTCCATGCACTGCTTGCTTTCATCGTTCTTAGTCTATGCGCCTCGAGCGTTTATTTGTTGAATGATCTGGTCGATCTGGACGAAGACCGTCGTCACACTTACAAGAGACGGCGGATGTTAGCTTCTGGCCATCTTCCTGTCACACATGCCCTCACAATGATACCGATCCTTATCTTTGGTGCGCTAGCACTTAGCCTGACTCAGCCAACGCTATTTCTGTTGGTCATCGGTACCTATTGGGTTCTCATGTTAGCCTACTGCCTGAAGCTCAGGTCCCTGGCCTTATGGGATGCTATGACACTGGCGGCAGGGTACAGTTTGCGAGTCGTCGCGGGCTCGGTCGCCACAAATATTGGCGTTTCTTATTGGCTCCTCGGTTCCGTATTTCTCTTGTTCTTCGGCTTCGCTTTGCTCAAGCGTTACACTGAACTGATCGGCGATGGTGTGGCTGAGCAAACCAACGGTCGCATTCGTGGGTACACAATCGACGATAGAGGACGAATCGCAGTTTACGGTTGCATCAGCAACTGCTTGGCATTGCTCGTGCTGGGCTTTTATCTCGCCACAGACACTCATCGATACGCGAGATATGAGCTCATGTGGCTTTCCTATTTGCTGCTAGCGTATTGGACGGCGCGCGTCTGGCGGATAGCTGAGCGCGGAGAGATACGGAGCGATCCTGTGAGTTTCGCCCTTAACGATCCGTTAAGCCGTATCCTGGCTGTATTGATGGCCACGAGCATACTGGTCGCGGCATGAATGCTACTGCGCGCGATTTGTCGGGGCAGCAACACCAAGCTCTGCTTCGATCAGGAGTGTCAGGAACCGCGTGGGTGGGGGCGGTTCTCATTGTTGCTCTTATTGTCCAAGCGCCGGGCGCGCTGGCCGTTGAAGAGTCCGAGGCCGCGGTTCTCGCCCGTCAGGCCGCTGAATACAAGGAAGAGAGGTCCAAGACGATCATCGAACTGCAGCAGTTCCGAAGAACCGAAAGCATAATCGCCGAAGGACCCAGCAACCTACGTGGCAGAGCCACGCTCATCAATCTCAGTCCTCAGATCAACACTTGGTTCCTGCTCACTCTTGATTGGGGGATTCCGGATGAACATTTGACCTATCATCTCGAAAATCCAAGACCTGGTGAACAAACCATTCACCTAAGTGCCGTAGACCCAACTGGCATTCGGATCACATCTGGAGATAACAGCATCAGTTGCGATCTTTGGTCCGGCACTGCTGCCGGCTCCTTGGACGAAGCACGCCGTTCGTCGCTGCCTTACGCGCCGCTTTGCGATGGTCGCCTCTATCTGCGCAATAGTGCGGCCGGGCGCTATACAGCGCTAGAGTGGACAAGCGAGTTTCTGCGAAGCCATGTGTGGGGCGGTGAGGAGATCGTAGGACTAGTTCGCAAGGAGTTCTTTAGCGATCGCTTTGTAGAGAAGGGAACGGTAGCAGCACCCGCCGTGCCCACCCTTGGCAGTTCAATGCAGTCGAGGTTGCCTCGGGCCGCCTCGATGGATACCAGTAAGTCCTTCAGTCAGGTCGCACCACAAAACCTCGGCATCGATGTTGGCCAGCCATTAGATACTCTCACGCCCGGGGGATGGTATCCCACAAGAGGCTTGACCGGGGTGTCTGTGAGCTTTGTTCAGCCGCAAATGATCACGTCGGAAATCCTCGACAGCTATCCCGGCGTCGTCAACAAACTCGACTCGGTGGAAGGAAGCGCGCTGGACTATCTGGTGGCCTTCGATTTGGCAGACTTCAATGTCGGTTTTGCGTTGGGCACTGATCACCCGCGTGTGGGTTGGTCCCCTCGTCCGCCTAGAGATGTGCGCGACAATTTTCCAGGCCCTGACGGTATCAACACCGCGGCACCATTGGTTAGTAACGGAATGATCAGCCCAGCCCTCGCCGACCGCACGATCGCCACCTTTGCCGGCGGCTTCAAGCGTGAACACGGTGCTTTCCGGTACGGACCATTCTCGAAGCAAAGCCATGGCAGTCATTATGGCTTCGTGGAGCAAGGGGTCGTATTCAGCAAGCTCATCCCAGGCCTCGCAACGCTCTATGTACTCGAAGACGGCACGGTCGCGATGAAAACCTGGACTGCGGCCGACAACGCTCTGCTTCCTCACATCAAGTTTGCCCGGCAAAACGGGGTGCCGCTGATCGAGCGCGATTCGACAACCGGCTCTTCGGCACCGGGTTCACTGGTCGCTCGATGGGGCCCGGGCAACTGGTCGGGCTCGGCGGAAGAGGAGTTGCGCTCCCTTCGCGCCGGCGCATGCCTTCAGGAAACGCCTACCCGGCGCTTTCTGATCTATGGCTACTTCTCGACCGCGACACCTTCGGCGATGGCGCGAGTATTCCAGGCGTACAACTGCCGCTATGCAATGCACCTCGACATGAACGCGCTCGAACTCACTTATCTCGCGTTGTACCTTCATCGGGGAAATCAACTGCAGGTTGAGTATCTGGTCCGAGGCATGGCCGAGAGCGACAAGCAAACGGAGAGCGGACCGCTTTTGAGGTTTCTCACTTATCCCGACAACCGGGACTTCTTTTACCTCATGCGACGCGAGGGGAATCAGTGATTCAGTTCCTGCCATTATTGATCGTACTTTCGATGTTGTCCGCGGTCTCTGCTTCGGCCGGCGGCGGAACGGCCCTGCAGCAGCAGAACGAACAGATGTTCCGTCAGATGCAGTCGGTTCGCGGGCTTAGTGACGACCAGATGGAGGCCATCAGAGCAATCTTCGCTGATTCCGGCTTCATCGGACAAGGCAATCCCGCCATCGCTCAGCACCCTGACACGCCTGAGCAGTGCCAGGCAAAGCTCGATCGGCAATCGGTGAAATACGCTAATTCAGAGTTCGAGCGCATATGCGGCGCGAAATACATGGCGCCGCTTTACAATCGCGGCACTGAGAAGCCGGAAGAGTCGAAGGCGTGCATCGACCAATTCGAATATCCGGACATTCCCTGTACGTATCCGGTTGTATGGGTCCGTGCCCGTGAGGCCGCTGAACTTTGCGAGGCGGAGGGAAAGCGGATCTGTGATGCTCACGAATGGGAAGGGGCTTGCGCGGGCAGTCTTGAGAAACCCGACTATCGCTTCGACCTGGCTGAAGGCGTCAGACCGAACGCCGCGGTAAGTCGAATGCGAGCGGTACATAATCGCGCTGACGAGGCCAATAAATCCTGGAGTTACGGTCCCTCCTACCAGGCAGGTATCTGCGCCACCGGCAGCCACAAAACTCCGGGTTGCAACGGCGGCTCATGGTCGGGATGCGGCTCCAACACCTATCCAGCCGGTGATTTCCCGGCTTGCCACAGTTCACTGGGCGTCTATGATCTCAATGGCAATGCCGCCGAGCATATGAATCTGCCTCTGGATCCTTCACAGATGGCCAGCCGGGGGAGCCAAACCTTGGGCTACACCGAGATGAAAGGCAGTTGGTTTATCTTCGATACCTACCGCGCCCACGAGGACTGGTGCCGCTGGCGCGCACCGTTTTGGCACGGTTCACGTGTGATGGACCCACACAGCCACGAAAACTATCACTTGGGATTCAGATGCTGCAAAAGCCTCGAGAAGTCTGAAGTAAACCCGGCGGGACACCAGGCGCCGCCCTAGCAAGAAAGGAGTCTCGTTACCCTTCAATGGGGCATATTCTCTACACCGCCAAGAGCATTGCTGGACCCCACGAACTCCATTGTTGGATACGCCGGAAGCACATCCAGCCTGAGTGCGGCCAGCTTGCTTATCAGATCACTTATGCGCAGGAGAGGTCCCTCCCCGCTGAGCACTCGCGAAAGTCCAGGGTCGGCCAACGCCTCGAAGATCGACATCGGTTCGCCGTTTACGCAGATAGTTGTACTGACCAACCGCACCCCGTGGCTGTAGTCCGCGTATCGCCAACCGTGAACCGTGCTGAGCGGCTGGATCGGGCTGTCAATCGCCCGATGCCATCCATAGATCGCCACACGATCCGGGTGTAACCACAGGCGATTGGTGATGACCAAATCTTTCTTGTGGCCGGCAGTCAACACGCCCGGCAAGACGCCAAGGGCAGTGCGTTGCTCTGCGATCAGTTCGTTGTGATGGCAATAGTAGTCCGTCGAGCGCATCTGATCTCCGGCCGGCAACGGCTGAGGGTGTAAATGCACTTCGGCCTGATCATAGATTGCGTCGACCATTTTGCTCGTAGGCAAGGTGAACCCAAAATGGTTTGCTACTGTGAGAGCGGTTGCCAGCCTCATCGGAACAGTGAGGAAGTCGTGGTCGGAGCCGATGGCCAAGTAGTCGGGCAAGACACATACGGTTATTTGTACGTTCTGGCCGTCCACAAGCGCGCCGCGCATGACGACCGGATCCGCTCTCCTGAGAAACTGCGGAATATCGCCGCTCAGCAATTCCGCCTGAATCTCCTCTTCGCGGTCTGACCCGCTCAGAGCCTCTATTCGGCGGGCGAACTCGCTCCCGCTTGGAGCCGTTGGTACGCTCGATGGAATCTTGCGCAACAACGCATCGTTGCAAGTAAATGCCGACGAGCCGGCAAAAGCGATGCCCGACAGACATTGTGCCGCGCACGCCAACAACAGCGATTTCTGTGCCCTTTTATTCAAGCTGATCTCCGCGATTATGCGAAAGCATGATACTACATCAAGCCGCGTATCGAATCACGATCCGTGTCGCCGACAAAACCAATGGCGTTCGACGCCCAGCGAGTAATCCTCGACCCCGATCACGGGATGCCGGTGTCGTCTCGCCAGCCGGCCGCAAGAGCGCAAATGCGCACGCCGACATCACGATACCATAATACTTAGTCGGCATTCTGCCGTTTAAGTCTCGTCCTGCGCAGAAGAACTACAACCGATCTGGCTTTGACCTCATAAGTCAACGAGGTAAGGGTCCTTTCTTGTCCGGCCTCGAAAAAATCCGACGGGCTCGGCATGCCTGTATCCGCGACGCATTGCCAGTCCCCGGCTTTTCCCTCTTGTATGTTGAAAATCAGATCCTCCCAGTATGCGTTTATCATCACATAGATGTCCCGGTCCTGTTGCGACTCACCGCGCAGGCAAAGTGCCAAGCTGTGTGACCAGTAGCTCAAATCTACCTGGCCGCTGACACCGTACCAGCTCACGTCTTCTCGCCAGAACCGGCTGCGGGCGAGTGACGGATGCGCCTTGCGGAATGCTATCATACCCTTGAAGAAGCGGAAGATGTCGCGGTTCCGGTTCAGTAAGTCCCAGTTGAGCCAGGTGGTTTCGTTATCCTGGTTCCATGGGTTGTTGTTGCCGCGCTGCGTGTGCATGAACTCGTCGCCCGCACAGAACATCGGAGTTCCATTCGACACCATCAGTATCGTGAAGAAATTCTTGATCTGCTGCTTTCGCAACCACATTACTTCTGCTGGCACACCCTGATCGCCTTCCCAGCCGCAGTTCCAGCTCAAGTTATTGTCGCTTCCGTCGCTGTTGCTTTGGCCATTGGCAAGGTTGTGCTTGTTGTTGTATGCGACCAGATCATAAAGGCAGAAGCCGTCGTGAGAAGTGATGTAATTGACGCTTTGCGACGCGTGGCAGGCGTTGTCGAGATCGTCAGGGAACAGGTCGCTGCTCCCATAGAGCCGGGTCATGAGGTCTCCGACCTTTCCAGGATCGCCTTTGATGAACGCTCGAACATCGTCGCGAAATCTGCCGTTCCACTGACTCCAGGTCTGGCCGGGGAAGCTGCGGCCCAGTTCATAGGTGGCGGGGTCCCAAGCCTCAGCTATGACTCGAACGCCGAAGATTTCAGCGCCACCGGTGATCTCTGAAATTAACGGCGGATCGTCGAGGTTAATCGACCCGTCATCATTGCGGCTGAAAATAGACGCCAGATCGAATCTGACGCCGTCCACATCCATTTCGTCGACCCAGAAATGGAGACTATCCATTATCATCCTGCGCACTGCGGGATGCGCTGAACGCAAGACGTTGCCGGTCCCGGTATCGTTCCGGTAATGCGTCGTATCGGCGTTAAGCAGGTAGTAAGTGCTATTGCAGATACCTCGATAGTTATACGTAGGTCCGTCCGCGCCTGCCTCGCTGGTATGGTTGTAAACCACGTCCAGAATCACTTCGATTCCGGCGGTATGAAGCGCTTTCACCAATGCTCTGAATTCGGCTATGGCAGTTGCAGAGTTTGAAGTTACCGCGTAACCCTGGTGAGGCGAGAAAAAGCTCAGCGGCATGTAGCCCCAGTAATTACCTTCGTCCGGATCATACTGAAAAACCGGCATCAACTCGACCGCGGTGATTCCCAGCTCCTTCAGATAGGGAATTTTTTCGATGACACCGGCGAAAGTGCCGCGTTTCTCCGGGCTCACGCCAGAGTTGTCTCGCTTGGTAAATCCTCTGACATGCATTTCGAAAATGATAATTGTGTCCGAAGCGTCACGGGGCTTTAGTTCCGGGGCCCAATTGAATAGTGCCGAGCTACGAGGAAGTATGCCGAGCGGAGCTCTGCCCGCGTTCGGACCGCGGCCAATCGACGCGCTGCGCCGAAAGTCGGGAGGAAAGAAAATTAAGGTAGCGTACGGGTCCAGAAGGGCCTTGTCAGGGTCAAAGGCGTGAAACTCGGCAGCTGGGTCATTCGGACCGTCAATCGAATACGCGTAGTAGCAGGCACTACCAATCTCATCGATTCCCACGCGGCAATGCCAGATACGTCCTGATTTGTGTTTCAGATGATCGAGGGCGATACGTCGCGCAGGATTAATCAGGTCGTGCGGGGGGAAGAGTAAGAGGGTGACGCTCGTCGCATGTCTCGAGAACAACGCGAAGTTGAAACATTGCTCCTTCGCCAGCCATGTGACGCCAAGTGGTTGGGGAGAACCCTCGATTTGCGACCAGCTAGGCATGCTCGCTTTTATATCGAGAAGAAAATCAGTAAGTGTGGCGGGCGATCATCAGACTAACTTCCATATCGGCATTCCCAAGGACAGGCAACCTCAACTACTCAACGGGCACGGTTTTGCTTTCCAGATCCCTCTCGCATACTCGGCGATGGTACGGTCGCTGGAGAACTTGCCGGAGCCGGCTACATTCAAAATGGCTTTTCGCGCCCATTCTTCCGGGCTCGCGTATAGTTCAACGAGGCTTCGATCGGCCTCCAGATACGATCTCAGGTCCGCCAGATGCATGTAATAATCGCCACGCGTAAGGAGAGTGTCCCGCAAGGGCTCGAATACGCCACGCTCGCTAGGACTGAAGTGGCCGGAAAAGATCAGATCCAACGCGGCACGCGTCTCGGGTTCATTGTCATAGTGCCACCGCGGGTTGTACCAGCCTCGGCTATCGGCCACCTGCCTGGCTGTGAGCCCGAACAGTAAGAAGTTTTCCTCGCCCGCCTCCTGCGCCATCTCGATCGTAGCTCCATCGCGGGTGCCGATAGTCAGAGCCCCGTTCATCATGAACTTCATATTGCTGGTGCCGCTGGCTTCGTAACCGGCGGTTGAAATCTGATTGGAAACGTCGCTGGCGGGAATCAGCCGTTCCGCCAGAGAAACGTCGTACTCGGGGATAAACAAAACTTTGATTCGACCTCGCATCCTAGGATCGTTGTCGATCTTATCGGCCACATTGTTAATGAACTTTATGATGAGCTTGGCGAGGTGGTAGCCTGGCGCCGCTTTCCCCGCGAAGAAGAAGGTCCGCGGTTGTATCTGCGCATTGGGGCTTTCCAGCAGTCGGTTGTAGAGCACAACGATGCGAAGTGCGTTCAGGAGTTGCCGCTTATATTCGTGGATGCGTTTAACCTGGCTATCGAAAATTGAATCCGGATCGACCGTTACCCCGAACTTCGATTTGAGCCGTTCAGCAAACCGAACTTTCGTCTCACGAGTGGCTTGACGGAAGTTGTCGCGAAAGGCTCCGTTCGCGGCGAGCGGTTTTAGTTTGCTCAACTGACTCAGGTCGGTGATCCAGCCGTCGCCGATCGCATCCGTGATCGTGCGAGCCAAGGCCGGATTCGCCAGCAGCAACCAACGCCGGGGCGTGACTCCGTTGGTCTTGTTGTTAAAGCGTTCGGGAAACAATTCCGCCAGATCCTTGACCGTCGTCGTGCGCAGCAATTGAGAGTGAATCTCGGCTACACCGTTGGTGCTGTGCGAGCCGATGATCGCCAGGTTGGCCATCCGAACGTGCTTGTTCGGGCCTTCCTCGATCAGGCTGATCCGAGCGACACGGCCGTCGTCACCCGGAAAGCGGCTGCGAACGTGATCGAGCAACCGCCGATTGATTTCGAATATGATCTCCAGATTGCGCGGTATAAGTATCCGAAACCACTCGACAGGCCATTTCTCGAGAGCCTCGGGTAAGAGTGTATGATTGGTGTATGCGAGCGTTCTTCGCGTCAGGTCCCAGGCCTCGTCCCAGGCGAGGTTCGCCTGGTCGAGCAGAATCCGCATCAACTCCGCAACCGCCATCGCCGGATGTGTGTCGTTGAGCTGTATCGCTACTTTCTCAGGAAGGGCGCTCCAATCGGGATTGTCGTGCCGGAACCGGCGCACAATATCGGCGAGCGCGCAGGCGACCAAAAAGTACTCCTGTACGAAGCGTAAGCCCTGTCCCAAACTGGTAGAGTCGTCGGGATAGAGGACTCGGGTAAGGGATTCAGCCCCCAACCTCTCTGCGACGGCGGCGACGAAGTCGCCGTGGCTGAACGCCTGAAAGTTGAACTCATCTGGAGCAGCAGCGGCCCACAGTCTAAGCGTGTTTATAGTCTTGCCGCCGTATCCAACCACCGGGCGATCAAAGGGAATCCCGATCAGCGTTGAGGGCCGATCGCTGACCGGATGTAGCGCCCCACCGCTGACCTCAATCGAGCAGTTGAGCTGCAGTTCGACTTTCTCATGTGGGCGAGCCACTTCCCAAGGGTCCGGGCGACGCAGCCAATTGTCGGAGCGTTCCTGCTGCCAGCCATCTCGTATTGATTGCTTGAACATCCCGTATTCGTAGCGCAGCCCATAGCCCATTCCGGGGAGTTGCATCGACGCCATCGAGTCGAGGAAGCAAGCAGCGAGCCGGCCAAGCCCTCCATTGCCGAGACCGGCGTCAGGTTCCTGCTCCAACACCTCCACCCAGTCGATGTTCTTTTCCTGGATCAGTTGCTTGGCGACGGGATCGAGCAGAAGGTTCTGAACGTTATTCGCGAGCGAGCGACCGAGAAGAAATTCAATCGACAGGTAGTAGACGCGTTTGGGGTTTTCTCGCTCGTAAGCTTGCTCGGTCTGGATCCAACGTTGGGAAAGTACATCGCGGACAGATCGCGCGATGGCTTCAAAACGATCGCGCGCGTCGGCAACCCTTATGTCCGTGACATTGTCGAAAAGAAGATGGCGCTCATATAGAGCTTCGTCAGTTCCAGTAAATTTTATTGGACCGCACCCATATTGCTCCAGGAGCTTGGAGTCGGGGCGCGTCGCTCTAAGAATAGTTGCCACTTCTTTTTCCTGGTGATTGATCGTCGAGTTTTGTTACGGCAGTCCGCAGTTCGCTCTTAGTGATGCATGAGATGGTGCAAATCATTCCAAAACTTGATTACCGGCCGTGTCAGATCATCTTCATAGCCAAGCGCGCTCAGGCTCGCCGTGCTCAGTAGAAAATGTTCCCCAGCCTGCGGTTCGAACCCAAGCCAGCGTGCCGCTAGTACGCGGAGAAAGTGCCCGCTCGAAAAAATCATAACGTCCTGCTGAATGGATCGCACGCGGCCAAGCACACGATCAGCTCTTGCTCCAACCTCGCTGACCGATTCGCCCCCGGGGCAGCCGTCGCGAAATAGCTTCCATCCAGGGCGCTTGGCACGGATCTCCTGAGTGCGAAGTCCCTCGTATTCACCGTAATTCCATTCGACCAAGTCCGGATCGACCTCGGCTTGAGCGTCGAATCCAGCTAGCTCACATGTGCGGCGCGCTCGTTGTAACGGACTGGTAAATACCTTGGCGAAAGACCGTCCTCGAAGCTGGTTGCCTAGGTGGCGGGCGTTACTTTGTCCGCGCTCAGTCAGTGGCAGATCGGTAAGCCCGGTGTGCTGGCCAGAGAGGCTCCACGCCGTCTCGCCGTGCCTGGCGAGGTAATACGTAGGGAGCACTTCATTCATCGGTCGTTTCCTTCGGCAGCTTCAGAACGGCCACTGCCAGTCCGTGATGTCCTTGGGATCGATACCGAACTGGTGCGCGTGGTTTTTACTTTTTATCTGTTGGTTGAGCAAAAGCTCCCGAACATCGGCTCCTCTAACGTGAAATCGCGGGATTCGGTCGATCGCGTCGATCGCCAGGCTGAAGCGATCGGTCTGGTTTTGGATCGCCAGCTCCAACGGGGTGTTGATATTCCCCATTTCCTTGTAGCCGCGTACGTGAATGTTGTGCTGTCCGGGCCGGCGATAGGTGAGCTTGTGAATAAGCCAAGGATAAGAATGAAAGTTGAAGATTACCGGCTTATCCGGCGTAAATAGTGCTTCGAACTCGCGATCCGTCAGTCCGTGCGGGTGCTCGCTGCTGGGCACGAGCTTGAACAGGTCGACCACGTTTACAAACCTGACTTTGATGTCCGGCAAGTGCTGTCGGAGCAGAGCTGCGGCGGCCAGCGACTCCATCGTCGGGACGTCGCCGCAACTTGCCATGACCACGTCGGGTTCGGAACCCTGATCGTTGCTAGCCCAGTTCCAGATGCTAACTCCCTTCGTGCAGTGCTCGATTGCCGCTTCCATGTCCAAGTACTGGAGGTGGACCTGTTTGTCCGCGACGATGACGTTCACGTAGTTGACGCTTCGCAGGCAATGGTCAGCGACCGAGAGCAGGCAGTTCGCATCGGGTGGCAGGTAGATGCGAACAACGCCGGGGCTCTTATTGGCGACAACATCGAGGAAACCTGGATCTTGGTGGGTGAACCCGTTGTGGTCCTGCCGCCAGACCAGCGCCGTAATGAGCAGATTCAGTGACGACACATCTGCGCGCCATGGCAGATCGTTACACTTCTCGAGCCACTTGGCGTGCTGGTTAAACATCGAATCGATGACGTGGATGAACGGCTCGTAACTGTTGAGCAAACCGTGGCGGCCACTGAGGATATAACCCTCCAGCCATCCTTCGACGGTATGCTCGCTCAGCATCTCCATCACGCGCCCATTAGCAGCTAGCTCGCCGCCGTCTTCGTCTTCCGGAAAATATTCTCCCAGCCAAACTTTTTTTCCCACCTCATAGATCGCTTCGAGACGATTGGACTGTGTTTCGTCAGGGCCAAAAATCCGGAAGCGCTCCATATTCAGGCGCATCACTTCGCGCAGGAAGTTACCCAAGGTCGGAACGTTCCCTGCCAAGGTGGCACCGGGCTTCTCGACCTCGACTCCCGAACTCCGGAAGTCAGGCATGTCGAGCGGCTTCCGCAGCAGACCGCCGTTAGCGACCGGATTGGCGCTCATACGTCGCGGTCCCTTCGGGGCCAGAGCCTGCAGCTCGGGAATCAACCTACCGCCTTGGTCGAACAGCTCTTCAGGTCTATAGCTGCGCATCCACGTCTCTAGGACTTTGAGATGGCCCGGGTTGGTCGCGATATCCGTGATTGGGATCTGGTGCGCTCGCCAGAAGCCTTCCAGGTAATGGCCGTCAATCTCCCGGGGAGCAGTCCAACCCTTGGGGCTGCGTAAAATGATCATGGGCCAGCGCGGCCGGAAGGCCCTCCCGGTAGCGCGTGCCTCCTCCTGGACCTTGCGAATCTCAAGCACGCAGTGTTCCAGCGTGGCGGCCATCGCCTGGTGCATGCTCTGCGGGTCGCTGCCTTCGACGAAGTAGGGTGTATAGCCGTAACCGACGAAGAGGGCCTCGAGCTCTTCGTGACTGATGCGGGCGAGCAGCGTTGGGTTGTTGATCTTGTAGCCGTTGAGGTGCAGTACCGGCAGCACGGCGCCGTCTGTGATCGGATTGAGGAATTTGTTGCTGTGCCAGCTTGTCGCAAGGGGGCCGGTCTCGGACTCGCCGTCACCCACCATCACGAGAGTGATCAGGTCCGGGCGGTCGTAAACTGTCCCGTATGCGTGCGAAATGCTGTATCCGAGCTCGCCGCCCTCGTGGATACTTCCCGGGGTTTCGGGGGTGCAATGGCTGCCGATACCGCCCGGAAAACTGAACTGCTTGAAGAAATGCTGCATCCCGACGAGGTTCTGACTCTTGTCCGGATATACTTCGGAGTACGTTCCCTCGAGGTACGCGTTAGACAGAACTGCCGGCGCGCCATGCCCCGGACCCGAGATGAAGATCGCGTTGAGATCGTATTTGTTAATCAAGCGGTTGAAATGAATGTAGGTAAAACTCTGGCCCGCGTCCGAGCCCCAATGGCCGAGCAACCTTGGCTTCGTCTGCTCCACCGCAAGTGGCTCACGCAGCAACGGGTTCTCCTTGAGGTACAACATTCCGAGGCATAGATAGAGGCTGGCGCGCCAGTAAGCGTCAATCTTGCGCAACTCGTCCGAGCTGAGCGGCGTTCCTTTAATCGTCGATCGAGCCGGACCATACGCCGAAATTTTTTGAATTTCCTGTGATCTCTGCGACATTTTTGGTGCTGAGACTCATGATCAAATCCTCTCTAATTCAGTACACGCGAAATCGAGTATGCCGAGATACCCGGGCCCGCGTCGTTCGGGTTTTTCGCCCAGCGATGCGTTCTTGCCACCGAGTCAGCGCACATCAGACGGACCTTCTTCGAAGAACCAGACGATCTGCTTATCTTGGTCAGCCAACCGCACCAGCGGTCCATTTCTTTTTATGGTTCAGGTCGCTTTTCGACTGCTCGTTTAGTGGTTCGGGTTGCCAACCGCACTCAAACATCCACTGCCCAGGCCGCTAGTCCATTGATCATCGTACGGCGCATGACCCCATCCGCCTCTCACGCGATTAAGCGTTCTCTGGCAATCAACGCAGTACGAAGCAAACGGAATCGCCGTCAGCCGCTCGATCGAAATTGCGTCTCCGCAGTTCTGACATTGGCCATATTTGCCCGCGTCGAGCCGCGCGAGAGCTTCGTCCGCGCACCTGAGTTCCTCTTCCTCCATCGCGGTGCTTTGCCGGGCTTCGTCCTGCAGCCGGGATAGCAGTTCCCGGAGAGTCCGCGTTCGATGGGTTGTTAATTCGCCATTCATTTTCCCATCCTCCGAAAGTCGGTTTTCGCGTCTTTGTGCCTCTTCTCGCCTGCTTTCTTTCTCAGGCGTTTCGCGGTCCTCCTGCTTAACAGCAAGCAACGCGCCATGCTGATTCGACTGATGCGCATGAATGTGTATGCGTTGATGTATCCGATCGCATCATCACCCTCATGACCACTGATGCGTACGGACCCATTGAACAAATCCGGTTGAGGCATGGACTGCATTTTGTTGCACGCTGAATCGCTGGTTTTCGTGTCGGCTTGGCACACTAGTAGCTTAGAAACTCCGGACGAGACGAGGGATAGAAAATACTGAACTCTCAGAGAACACTGAACGCGACTATAGGAGACAAGGACAAGACTATGGACGCAGCGTACTTGTCCGCGATTCTTCCGATCGCTGGATTAGCTATTAGCACCTTACGTTGTTAACGTCGTCACGACCAGCGATAACGCTTATTGCGCAACCATCGAGGGGATAGATAGGAGGCGGGTCCATCCGCTTTACCCGCTGGATCTAGAGAGGAAGCATGGCGGACGAAAAAGATCGACTGGGCGAAAAACTCGCTGCTGCCAGCAGCGCCGCTGTTAACCAGTGGGCAGCGAGGAGAGACCGCGTTCTGCTCGCGAAGTTGCGTCGCGAAGTGGAGGAACGAGTCGCGAAAGACCGCAAGAAGGGGCGCCAGCCCAGGGCTTTCAACCGGATTCTCTGCCCGATCGATTTCCGGCGTAATTCGCTCAAGGTGCTGATTCTCGCGAAGCAGATTGCGTTTGAAAACGACGCCGCGCTGCTCGTTATCCATGTTTGTCCCACTGTAGCCATTCCGCTCGGAACGTCTACCAGCACCTCCGCGGCAGAGCGGGATGCTCGCGAACGTCTCCAGAAAATTGCTACCAAAGAGCTTGCTGGCGTGCCCTATGAGCTTCTGGTCACGACTGGCGACGCAGCCGAAAGAATCACAAAGGCCCAGTCGGCATTGGGCGTCGATCTCATCGTGATGGGTACCCATAGCCGGCGCGGAGTTTCGCGATTTTTTCTGGGAAGTGTAGCGGAGAGCCTGGTAAGGAAAGCTACCTGCCCAGTACTGACGACGCGCGAGGAATGATATCGATGCAATTCTTCAAGTTCCGCGTTCGAGGCAAGAGTTTCAATTCGCTGCAAGAGATTACAAGCGATACTCTCAACTGAACGTAGCGAACGTCATCATCCCAGCAACTCGATCAATATCGCACCAAAATGGAAGCGGAAGGCTCCACCCTTGCTGCGGCCAGCTCGAAGGTTATCGCCGACACCAGCGCGATCTCCGCAGCGCTTGCCAGTGTTGAGCGGCTTCAAACGCGACTCAACGACCGCGAGACTCAAGGCGCTGTCCATGGAAGGGTGCTGTACAAAACAGAGTTTTTGGTCCCTCTCTGGAGTGCCGAACGATTGATCCGTCGCTTGATGATGCTAATGGTGGCAAAGACTGGCTGCAGGTGGTGCGAAAGGATACAGAAATCGAACCGGACTCGACGTTTCGACCAAAATTCGATGGCGCACTGATTGCACATGTAGCAACGACTCAAAACGAGTCAGATCGAGAGAAAACAATGAATCCAGGGAAATTGGTCGCATGCCTACATCGAAGATATTTTCGAGAATTCGCTGGCGGATATGCAATCGCAGTTTCGTGGAGAGGAGCGCGCGAATTCGTGCGCTCTTACCTCAGGTTCTTCGTGATGTTCGTGTTTGCTGTCTCGATCGTCGCTTGCGGTTTCATTCACCTCAAGCCCGACTCGGAGCTCGCGCCGTCCGAGAAAGCGGAGAACGCTTGGACGCCGCCCGCCTCTAACGCGGTGGCCTTCAATCGTCCTGTGGCGAGTATCGATGAACTGCGGGTCTTCGAGGAAAAAGGCGCGATTCAAACATCGGGCGGCCACACCTATGACCTGCCCTCGCTCGTGGAAATTGCTTTAAAGCTGAGTCCCGCGACCCGATACGCATGGTATGTGTCGCTGCAAAATGAAGCCCAACTCGGCCGATCGCAAGCCAACAATTATCCGATGGCCCAAACAGAGGCCGAAGGCGGCTACGAAAAGATACCGATCGAGTTTCCCGGGCAAACTCTGGATGTCCGCAATAGTGCCTTTCTGCCACAATTTAAAGTCAGCTACGATTTACTCGACTTCGGCCGCACTCGCGCCGATGAGAGAAAAGCTCGTGAAGAGCTAATCGCCGCCAACTTCAACTTCAATCAGGCGATCCAAGATGTAGTCTTCAATGTAGAGAAATCCTTCTACATTCTTGCGGCTGCGCTTGCCGACGTAAGTGCTGCGGAGTCCAACCTCAAGCTCGCGAATATTAGTATGGCTTCCGTCGAGGCGCGTCACCAGATCGGTCTCGCAACCAAGCCGCAAGTCTTGCTGGCAAAGCAGGTCCAGGCACAGGCGGTCTACGATCTCGAGAATGCAAGGTCGGCGGTGCACGATGGCGAAGCCAGCCTCCGTCAAACCGTCGGTGTTCCGGCCGACACCGACATCAACATCGACGCCGGTCAGTTAGACCGGCTGCCCAAAAATCTGAGCGAGGATGTTGAGGCGCTCATTGCTGAGGCGATCAAGCGGCGGCCCGATCTTGCCGCGCAAATCGCTGCAGTGCGGGCCGGTGACGCCGCGGCCGACCGCGCAAGAGCAGACTTTTATCCCGAGGTAAGCGTGGGTGGAAATTACGGCCAGGCGATTTGGAACTACACGGTAAACGACGGGCATACTCAGAACCTGAACCAGCCTTTTTATGGGGCACTGTTAACCATGCGCTGGGATATCTTCACCGGCTTCGATCGGTACTACGCCGTGCAAAAGGCCACTGCGGAGAAGGGCGCGGCGGTCTCCAATCTCAGGTCGGCTCAACTTAACGTCATCGCCGCAACCTGGACGGCCTATTATGATTTCCTCTCCGCGGAAAAGAAACGCGATGCCGCCGAGGCTTTGCTAAATTCGTCACAAGAATCCTTCGACTCCAACTACGAAAGCCATCGGTACGGCCTCGCCACGATTACCGACCTTATCACGGCCGAGCGGGACCTAATGTCGGCCCGATACACGCTCATCCAGAGCAAGGCAGATCTTCTGATTTCATCCTGTAACTTACTTCACGCAACCGGCGCATCGTCTCGGTCGAGCGGGTCGATACCATGAACCTCGATTGCAAACATATCGGTCGACTGCGGATGTGAGGTGAATTAACGTGGCATCCGTTGGATTTCTAAAGAAACGCGTGTGGTGGTTGAGGGCCCTGCTCATAGCAGCCGCTGGTGCAATTGCTTTTTTGGCATGGCTGTTTCTTAAACCGAGAGGTTTGCCGGCAGGCTTTGCAAGCGGGAATGGCCGGATCGAGTCGACCGAGATCGACGTAGACGCCAAAATTGCTGAACGTATCCGGGACGTCTTTGTGCACGAAGGCGATCTCGTCCGCCCGGGGCAGCTTCTGGTCCAAATGGACACCGACGTGCTCACGGCAAGGAAAAAAGAGGCGGAAGCCCAGTTGGCGAGCGCGGTTGCCGGCGTCGCAACCGCTGAGAGCGAGCTGGCGCAACGGCGCGCCGAGAAGATCGCTGATATTGCGATTGTAGAGCAACGAAGAGCGGGAGCTCGATGCCGCTCAGAAATACTTCATGCGAACCCAGGCACTGGCGCCGAAGGACTTTGTCACGGTGCAGGCTCTCGATAACGCTCGCGCGGATTTTAAGAGCAAGGAGGCTGCCGTCAGCACGGCCGAGGCACAAGTCGCAGCAGCAGACGCTGCGGTGCATTCGGCCACCTCCGAGGTGATCGATGCAGGCGCGAAGGTGGACGAATACCGAGCGACTATCCAGCGCATTCAGAGTGATATCAAGGACAGCGCTCTATGTTCGCCGGTCAACGGACGCGTGCAGTACCGCGTCGCGGAGCCGGGCGAGGTGCTGCCATCCGGTGGCCGTGTGCTGAACATGATCAATCTTGACGACGTATATATGACCTTCTTCCTGCCCGATAAACTGGCTGGCCAAATAGCAGTTGACGCCGACGTGCGGATCATACTCGACGCGTTCCCGCAGTTCGTCATCCCGGCCAAGGTATCTTTTGTTTCTAACGTCGCTCAGTTCACTCCCAAGACTGTGGAGACAGCGGAAGAGCGCCAGAAGCTTACGTTTCGGATCAAAGGCCAGATCGCACCAGAGTTACTTCGCCAATACCTGAGCCAGGTCAAGACGGGCTTGCCCGGTATGGCTTACGTGCAGCTCGACCCAAATGCCCAGTGGCCCAGCGATCTGCAGATCAAGCTGCCGCCGCCAATTCGTCAAACACAATGAGCAACTTGGCGAATGAACCTCCCGTCGCCCAGCTTCGCGACGTAAGCCTGCGTTACGGCGCGAAGCTGGCACTCGATGGCATTACTTTGAATGTGCCGGCGGATTGCATGGTGGGCGTGATCGGTCCGGACGGCGTTGGCAAGTCGAGCCTGCTTTCGCTGCTCTCCGGTGCACGCGCGATCCAGACCGGGCAGATCATTGTGCTGGGCGGAGACATGGCCTCGGCGGACCATCGCCGCGCGGTGTGTCCGCGCATTGCCTATATGCCGCAGGGCTTGGGTGGGAACCTCTACGCAACGCTGTCGGTGTTCGAGAACATCGACTTCTTTGGTCGTCTGTTCGGTCATTCAAAGGAGAAGCGCGAACGACGCATCGCCCAGCTCCTGGAGAGTACCGGTTTGGCTCCGTTTGCTGACCGCCCTGCCGGCAAACTCTCCGGCGGCATGAAGCAGAAGCTTGGCTTGTGCTGCGCTCTGATCCACGACCCGGATTTTCTGATCCTCGATGAACCGACCACGGGCGTGGATCCCCTTTCGCGCCGCCAATTCTGGGAACTGATCGCGCGCATCCGGGCAGAGCGGCCCGGCATGAGCGTCATGGTGGCTACCGCCTACATGGAGGAAGCCTCGCGGTTTGACTGGCTAATGGCAATGGACGCCGGTCACGTGCTCGCAACCGGTTCACTGCAAGAACTGCTTTCGCGCACCGGCACGACCTCGCTTGAGGCCGCATTTATTGCGCTGCTACCCGAAGAAAAGCGGCGGGGCCACCGGGCGATTGAGATCAAGCCACGAGCCGTGGCGGAGGGCGCCGCCGTCGCCATCGAAGCCAAGAATCTGACAATGCGGTTTGGCAACTTTGTTGCCGTCGATCATGTCAGCTTCCACATCGAACGCGGCGAGATTTTTGGCTTCCTCGGTTCCAACGGCTGCGGCAAGACGACCACGATGAAGATGATGACCGGGCTGCTGCCGCCGACGGAGGGGCAAGCCTGGTTATTCGGCCAGCTGTTAAATCCGGAGGACCTCGGTACCCGCCGCCGGGTCGGTTACATGTCGCAGAGCTTCTCGCTCTATACCGAGCTGACGGTTCGGCAGAACCTGGAGCTTCATGCACAGCTTTTCCAGGTGCCCGCGGAGATGATTCCAGCACGCGTTGAGGAGGCGGTGCAACGGTTCGATTTGGCATCAGTGATAGATGCGCTTCCGTCCGCTCTGCCGATGGGGCAACGCCAGCGTATGTCGCTGGCAGTGGCGATGATTCATCACCCGGAGATGCTGATCCTCGACGAGCCTACTTCCGGTGTCGATCCGGTCGCGCGTGACGGGTTCTGGCAAATTCTGCTCGAGCTTTCGCGCCGCGACCAGGTCACCATCTTCGTCTCGACGCATTTCATGAACGAGGCCGAGCGCTGCGATCGCATATCATTGATGAATGCGGGGAAGGTGCTGGTCAGCGATGTTCCGGCCGCGTTGGTCAAGAAACGCGGAGTAGCAACACTGGAGGATGCCTTTATCGCCTATCTCGAAGAAGCAACTGGCGTAAGCGAGCAGAAGCCGTCCTCATCCAAGCCTGCGGTATCACCCAACCAAACGGTATCGGCCAGTACTCCACCAACTGAAGCTAGACCGCCCGAAAGCGAACCAGCAAAGCGTTTTGATTTCGACTTTAAGCGGATGTTCAGTTACACGCGCCGGGAGTCGCTCGAGCTGCGGCGCGATCCCATGCGCGCGGCGCTGGCAATGGCCGGCAGCCTGATCCTCATGCTCGTTATTGGATATGGCATCTCCTTGGACGTGGAACACTTATCTTTCGCCGTTCTGGATCGGGATCAAACCGAGACTAGCAATAACTATGCGCTTCAATTCATCGGCGCACCGCGTTATTTCATCGAGCACACTCCGATCCATGACTATGCAGAGCTCGATCGGCGTATGCGTTCAGGCGAGCTGAGTCTCGCGATCGAAATTCCGCCCCATTTCGGACGCGATCTGGCACGTGGTCGAACATCTCAGATAGGAGCATGGATCGACGGTGCGAATCCAACCCGCGGCGAGACCGTCCGCAGCTATGTTCAGATCATACATTCGCAATGGCTGGCAATGGTGGCAGCTCGTGAACAACACATAGCAGGGGTTTCGCACGAGAAAACACCTGGGTTATCGCCCGAGAGCGCTCTCGCCACGGTCGAACTTCGGTATCGCTACAACCCTGACGTAAGGAGCTTGCCGGCCATGGTGCCTGCGGTAATCCCGCTGCTGCTCATGATGATTCCCGCGATGCTCGCTTCTCTCAGCGTGGTCCGCGAAAAGGAACTTGGCTCGATCGTCAATCTCTACGTCACGCCGGTGACGCGGCTGGAGTTCCTTCTTGGCAAACAGCTTCCGTATGTAGCCATCGCAATGCTGAATTTTGTGCTGCTGGTGTTGATGGGAATCACGGTCTTTCAGGTGCCTCTCAAGGGCAGTTTCTTGGCTTTGGCAGTGGCGAGCCTGTTGTATGTAAACGCAGCCACCGCGTTTGGGCTGCTGATATCCAGCTTCACTCGCAGTCAGATTGCAGCGATCTTCGGGACTGCGATACTAACAGTTGTTCCGGCCATGCAGTTCTGTGGGGTTCTCGACCCGGTAGCTTCCCTGCAAGGAGTGGGAAAGCTCGTCGGCGAAATCTATCCCACTACTTATTACCTCATCGTTGCACGGGGCACGTTTTCAAAGGCACTGGGTTTCTGGGATCTGCGAGTGTTCTACGTCCCGCTGCTGTTGATTGGGCTAGTATTGACCACGTTGAGCACATCGCTTTTGAAGAAGCAGGAGACTTAAGCGATGCGCCTGGCGAACATCGGGAATCTCGGCATAAAAGAGCTTCGCAGCCTGGCGCATGACGTGGTCATGATCGTCTTGATTATCTACGCGTTTAGCCTTTCGGTTTACTCGGTGGCCAAGGCGATTCCGGAGACGCTGAGCGACGTTCCGATCGCGATTGTTGACGAGGATCAGTCGCAGCTTTCCGCACGGATCATTGATGCTTTTTTCCCGCCTCAGTTTATGCCGCCCGCGAACATCAGCCGGAACGAAATGGATGCAAGGATGGACGCGGGGACTGACACCTTCGCCGTGGACATCCCACCAGACTTCGAGCGCGATGTCATGGCGGGCCGAAACCCCAAGATCCAACTCAATGTTGATGCGACACGCATGCACCAGGCGTTCACTGGGGGTGCGTACATTCAGAACATCCTTGCCGGGGAGATTGACGCTTTTGTAAAGCGCTATCAGGCCGCTGGGACACAGCCGGCGGCAGGCTATCCGCGATATGGTCGAGGAATCGCCGCGGGCGCATTTGCGGGACGGTCGACCGAGTCAGAGGATTGGCCGGAGCGAGGGATCGAAGTGCCGGATCTTGCCCTCAATACGCGCTTCAACCCGAACCTCGATAGATCGTGGTTTGGCGCGGTGGTTGAAATCGTGAACGAGATTACGATGCTCTCGATTGTCCTTACCGGCGCGGCTCTGATTCGTGAGCGCGAGCACGGCACGGTAGAGCATCTGCTCGTGATGCCAGTAACCCCTTTTGAGATTATGACGAGCAAAATCTGGTCGATGGCGCTGGTCGTGCTGGCGGCCTCCGCATTTTCGCTCGTGTTTTTAGTACGGGGAGTAATGTCAGTTCCGATCCAAGGGTCCGTCGCGCTTTTTCTGGCCGGTGCCACAGTTGAACTCTTTGCCACCACGTCTCTCGGGATGTTTTTGGCGACGTTCGCTCGCTCGATGCCACAATTCGGCTTGCTGATGATCCTGGTGCTGATTCCTCTGGTGTTGCTGTCAGGAGGCTTCACTCCGTATGAGAGCATGCCCGAGCCGGTACAAATCGTGATGCTCGCCGCGCCTACGACTCACCTGGTCGCGCTGGCAGAAGCGGTCCTGTTCCGCGGTGCCGGGTTCTCCCTGGTTTGGAAACCATTTGCTGCCCTCGCCGTGATTGGTTCGGTCTTGTTCGGTATCGCACTGGCGCGCTTCCGCAGGACAATAACCTTCATGGCATAGGCCTTTGCCAGAAGCTCGCAGGTCCATGGAGGAAACAAATGCCAATATCACGAATGTTGGTGGCGACAGATGGGTCCTCCGGCGGTAGTCGTGCTGTGACCGCTGGTGCTGAAATGGCAAAGGCTTTGGATTGCGACTTGCTGATTGCCACAATTCCTGAGAACACTCCTCCAGCAAAATTGGGCGAATTGGCGCGAGCCGAGGGAGGAGTTGCTGAAGGGTTGGAATTGCTGGAAGCCCGCATTTTGTTCGAAGCTAAACAACGGGCGGAGAGTATCGGAGTAGCAAAGGTGCGGACATCTTCCGGTTCTGGCGACGTGACGGAAGCCATTACGGACATGGCTCGACGGGAACGGACAGACATCATCGTAGTCGGACGGAGAGGACGAGGGCAACTAGCGGGATTGCTGTTAGGGAGCGTATCTCAGAAGCTGGTGTCACTGGCGCCCGTTCTTATACTCGTGGTGCCATGATCAGAATTTCGTCCTACCAGCACGCCTATTGTGGAGCGGTCCCCGACGCCTGATAATCTCGCCGCCTGCCAGTTGACGAAAAGCGCATGGAGAAAATCTCCGGGTGCGAGATACTTAACCGTCATGCTTATTTCTGCTGGAGGCTCTCGACGTATCGTGCCATCGCTTCGATCCTGCGCTTCACTTCCACATCGCTCTCAGGAGTATACTCCTTGCCGGGCTGCTGAAGCGTAACCCCCAGGAACGGCATCTGTATGCGCTCGTGCGACGGAACATCCTTGCGTCCATCGATTATCGCCACAACCTCATCAAATGGGAATTTCCCGCCGTTATTTCTGGCGATCTTCGTTAAATCCGGCGGGGGCGGATCCATAGAAAGGACTCTGGTGCCGGGACCGTTGCCCTTGCCGTCCGCTCCATGGCATTCGGCGCAATACGCGTCGTAGTCCTCATGGCCCGATCGAGCCGCGGATGTCCGAGCCATAACCGGGAGCCCAATGAGGAGCGTAGCCACTGCGATCCAGAATGACTTCCTATGCCTGCTCAGGCCCTCGCGATCTTCGAAGCCCATCGGGTCCTCCCACTCGTCCCCCTTTTCGAGTCGTGTCTCAGGGGACCTCCATAATCCTAGATGTCCCAGGGAACCTCCATAATCCAATAGATTAGGATCGTTTGGTAATCCCAAGGAGATTAGCCAAGGTAGACACCGCAACCCACGAGTACCCATCCATTCCCCATCTTCGCCTTGGTCACATAAGTAGATTTCTGCATATAGTAGATCCAGCCCGAACCAGTGGTTTGCACGATTTTGAGCATCTCCCGGATCGGCTGCTTGCCTTGGGTATCCGTCACGTCTGTAAGGTTGCGCCCTTCAAGGTTGGGAAATCCAGGGTCGACGAGGACAACCCCATTGGGCGCAACGACGAAGATGTAGGCATCCTTGGCGATGAATCGAGATGCCGGATCACGGAAGAGAGGAAAAGTCGCAGCACCGTTCTTCTCCATCTGTCCCACCGCGTCTTTTACGAGATCCACGACAAACGGCTTTTCCATACGGTCGTCATACATGCCGCTCGCGATAATATAGCGCTTTCCGGAAGGAGCCATCACCAACCGTCCGTAGGTGCTTTTCCATCGGAGAAAAAGCCAGCCAGGAACCGGCCATTCGTAGTGGTACCAACCTTCAGGTTTGCCGGCCAGCGCCGTGACAGCATCGATGAGGCCTTTAATCACAGGCTTTCCATTGATGTCGTTCTGATCAAGCTCGTTCTTACCTTCCATCGCCCGATCGGGATGGACGAGCACGTTCCCTTGAGCATCCACCACAAATATGTACGTGTTTGCCTCCCGCCAGCGGCTGCCATTGACACGAAAGTCAGCGAAGGCTGCTTCCCCTTTTGTCCGAACCAAGTCCGCCGCGTCATTCGCCAAGGCAACGAGTTCGCGCGTCTCCTTATACTCGTACTTCTGATCGGAATTGCTGGCGACCGGCTGCGCGTTGCAGTTGAAGGCTGCCAGCAAGACAATAAATCCCACCAGAGCTAACCGACTCGGCAGAGGCAGAGTCGAGAAAGAGGGTCTTTGAGTAAGCATTTGCGGACTCTCCATGGCTTTTAAGTATCGCGAATGGGCCGTGGGAACAGCACACTCCGTGCCATTTGAAAGCTGCGGACTACACAGCTCGGTGCGTAGAGTTTGTGCCTTTTGGAGACAGCGAAAATCCGTTAGGCGACAGCCCAACGGCAACGAAACCACTCCCTCGATCATTCGCTCTCGTGCGCCGCTACATTTCTTGCTTTATTTCGTAACTCCATAGAATCGACCCGTAAGCGATCGCTACCGAGCATATTCCGCTAAAGAGGTATAAAACACCGTGCAGCATGGGAAATCGTACGCTGAAGTTGCCGTAGCCTTACTCGTACTGCTTGACCCCATCGGAGCGGTGCCCATTTTTGTGACCCTAACCGCAAACCAAACACAGCAGGAACGAAGCCGCATCATCAATCTGGCCTCCGCCACCGCGTTCCTGGTGCTAATTGTCACGGCTCTCGCAGGCGATCGATTACTCCAGATCCTTGGAATCAGCGCAGCCTCGTTCATGGTGAGCGGCGGAATTGTACTGATGATGATTGCCATCGCGATGTTGCAAGCACGACCGAGCAAGGTTCGCCGCGCTGATGAAGAGGTCGATGAAGCGGCGCGCGCAGCTGCCGTTGCGATTGTTCCACTGGGAGTCCCGGTCGCAGCAGGGCCCGGCGCGATCAGCGCAGCCCTCATCTGCGGCGAACGCGCAAGGAATTGGACGGAAGTCGGCGTCCTGCTCGTAATCATCGCGTTCGTCGTGATGTGCCTATGGATTGCATTACGCTTGGCGGAGCCGACCAAACGACTCCTGGGTACAACAGGCATCAACGTTGTGACGCGAGTGCTTGGTTTGATCCTTCTGGCGGTCGCCGTGGAATTCGTTGCCAAGGGACTTATTGAGCTCTTTCCGGTTCTCGGTCAGCACGTTTCGTGATCACTAGTTGCAGCATCGTGTTGAACCGCGTTGGTGCTCGGAGAGCCGGCGCTATCGTACTGCTCGGATGAATTCTATCAATTCCTACGAGTCGTCGGCGGAGAGATGGCCAGTCGAGAAGCGGCGGGCATCGTCGCCTGCCGAACTCGTACCCTGGCGTCGAGCGCCAATACGCCATGTGCATCCGCCAGGACGGGATTAATGTCGAGCTCACAGATCTCAGCATGATCCGTGGCTAGCAGCGACACGCAAACCAGCGTTTCGGCAATCGCCCTGATGTCAGCCGGCGGCTGATTGCGAATACCTTGCAATAGCTTCCATACGCGTGTGCGCGCGATTTGGGCGCGCGCCAGCGTTTGGTTCAACGGTGGGAGCTCAAGTGTGTTATCGTTGAGCGCTTCGACCGCGATGCCGCCGTGCCCGAACAGCACGACCGGACCGAAAGTGCTATCATCCGTAACGCCCACGATTAGCTCGATCGCGCCGGATCTGAGAACCATCTGCTGAACGGTGAAACCGGAGAGCACGGCCGTCGGGCTCGCCGCTTGCACACGCTGCAGCATTGCCATCGCTTCTCGATGAACTTGCTCTGGACCGGTGAGGTTGAGCGCGACTCCGCCAACGTCGGTCTTGTGTGTGATATCCGGGGAGCGAATCTTGAGCGCCACCGGAAAACCGATGTCACCCGCTGCCTGTGCTGCTTCGGTCGCGTCGTGGGCAACGCGCAGCGCTGGGGTCGGGATGTGGTAGGCAGAGAGCAGAGCGATCACCTCTTCGCTGTCGAGCCAGGTGCGCCCGGCAGCGAGAGCGCTCTGGATGGCCCGACCAGCGGCTTCAATATCGTGAGAGTGTCGCTCTGGCTCAGGTCCGGGGGCGGGTGCTTGCATAGCAAGTTCCTGATTCTTCCGGTAATGAACGCGATGCATGAAGCCCTGAATCGCCTCGTCCGGCGTCTCGTAGGTTGGTATGCCTGCCGCTGCAAAGAGATGGCGCGCCGGCTCGGCCGAATGCTGCCCGAGCCAGCTGGTAAAGATATTGCGCCCGGCCAGACCCTTCGTGCGCGCAGCCTCGACCGTAGAGATAACAGCGCGCGCCGCTTCCATTGGGTCGCCCACAGCCGTCGGACAGTTGAGCACCACAACGGCATCGACAGCGGCATCGTCGAGCAAAGCTTCCAGCGCGACCGTGTAGCGTGTACCCGGCGCATCACCGATGATGTCCACGGGGTTTGCTCGGCTCCAGGTCTTCGGCAGCACAGCGTCCAGACGTGCCAACGTTTCCTGCGAGAGACTCTGCGAGACGGCCGCCAGATCGATAAGAGCATCGGTCGCTAGAACGCCTGGACCACCGCCATTGGTCAGGATGGCAATACGCTCTCCTTGCTGCGGCCCGGTCCGCGCCAGGTCTCAACCGCGTCGAAGAGTTGTTCAGTATCAAGCACGCGCAGTATGCCGGCCCGGCGGAACGCTGCGTCATATACCGCGTCCGATCCAGCGAGCGCCCCTGTATGCGACGCAGCGGCGCGTGCACTCTCGGAATGGCGCCCGACTTTGACAGCCAGGACGGGTTTGGTGCGGGCGGCGGCGCGCGCGGCGGACATGAATTTGCGTGCCTGCTGGATGCCTTCGATATAAAGCAATATTCCTCGCGTGTTCGAATCGTCCGCCAAGTACTCCAGCATATCGCCGAAATCGACATCCGCCATGTCGCCGAGCGAGACAACATGTGAGAAGCCAATCTGTTGCGGTACCGCCCAGTCGAGCACCGCAGTGACCATCGCCCCTGACTGGCTGACGAATGCAAGATCGCCTTGCGGCGGCGAAAGGTGCGAAAATCCGGCATTAAGGCCTGATTGCGGAACTATCACCCCGACACAATTTGGTCCGACCAGCCGGAGGCCATAGGGCCGCGCGGCTTCAAGCGTTGCCCGCTGTAACGCCTTGCCGCGCTGTCCGAGCTCGCCGAATCCCGCAGTAATGATGATGGCAGCCTTGGTTCCGCGAGTACCCAGTTCGGTAATCAGTCCGGGCACGCTGTCCGACGGCGTTGCGATAACGGCGAGGTCCGGCCCCTCAGGCAGGCTCGCAACATCGCGATAAACAGCTCCGCCATCGAGCGATTCCAGGTGCGGATTGACGAACATAATCTGACCCGGAAATCCGCCCTGTCGCAGATTTTGGTTGCCAGAGCACCGACGGAGCCGCGTTTTGCCGAAGCTCCGATCAAGGCTACGGACTTTGGCTTGAAGATCGCCTCAAGATTGAGGGTCGACATCGATCGTGGTTCCTTGGCTAACGCTCTGAATCAGCGTGGCCGGTAGCCCTGCAGAACCCGAATATAGTTCGCCCGCTCGAAGAGCGTCGGATCCGTAAGGTTACGTTGACTCATGCGACCGCGAACATCATCGAGCGTCTCGAGGTCTCGCGCTTCAAGCCAGCTCTTGAGGCCGTCGAGCAGCGCTTTCATATAGTTGACTCCATGCCGCAGAAGCGCAGAGCTGGTCATCACGACATCCGCACCGGCGAGCAGGTACTTTATGACCTCGTCGGCAGTCTCCACGCCGGTGCTGGCCGCAAGCGACGCCCGGACCCGCCCCGACAGAACGCCAATCCAAAGCAGCGGGAGACGGATTTCGGCGGATGTGCTGAGATCGACACTTGGCAACAAAGCAAGTCGCGCGAGATCGATGTCCGGCTGGTAAAATCGGTTGAACAGCACCAAGCCATCGGCGCCGGCATCGACGTAGCTGCGTCGCCATATGATGCATGGAACTGAAATACGGGCTTAGCTTGATCGCGACGGGAATTTTTACGGCTCCTCTTCACGGCTTTCAGGATGTCGATATAGCGCGACTCGACCTCGCGTCCCGACATTTCGGAGCCGGCCGGAATAAAATAAATGTTTAGCTCAATGCGCAGCGGCACCAGCCTCTTCCATTTCTCTGGCATAGCTGACCCAGCCACGAGCGGTAGTCCCATTGAGGCTGGCCACAATCGGGATATCGACGGCCGTGGCGGCGTGATGAAGCACTTTCAGGTAACGTCGGGGATCGACACGGTAAGACTCGGGCGCGGGAAAATAAGTTAGCGCCTCGGGATAGCTGTCCGCGCCTATCGCGGCCAGGCGCTCGATCAGCTCTTCCTCATGCTCGATCTGCTCCTCAAAGATCGAAGGCAGCACAACCGCACCAGCGCCGAGATCCTCGAGGCGTCGGATATTGTCCACTTCACCCGTGAGCGGGCTGGCTCCGGCGATGAGCGGGCTCTTTAAATCCAGCCCCAGATAGCGCGTTGTCAGGTCCATAGTGTCGTTGCCAACTTAATGCCGCGTTGCCGGAGTCTCAGGTTTTCGCAGCGGCCGTCGTCACTTGCGCAGGAGTCGGCCGCCGGATGCTCGCGAGCTCTTCATAAGTCTGGTACTTCTCCTCGACATCGACTTGTGCCTGGCGGAGTAGATCATGTGCCTCGGCCGGGCGAGTTAGCGCGAGGGCTTGGTAGCGCATCTCATTATAGGCGTAGTCCTTGAACGGAACTGTCGGCCTCGGAGAATCGAGCCGAAATGGGTTTTCTCCGACCTCGCGCATGGCCGGATTGTAGCGAAACAGCGGCCAGTAGCCGCTGGCCACCGCCAATTCCTGTTGCTTCATGCCGTATCTCAGGTCGAAGCCGTGCGCGATACAATGGCAATAGGCAAGAATCAAGGATGTGCCTTTGTAGGCCTCCGCTTCACGAAATGCCTGCAGGGTCTGTTGCGGATTGGCGCCCATGGCGACCTGCGCCACATAGACGTTGCCATAGGCTATGGCTTGCAGCGCCAGGTCCTTACGCGGGACGCGTTTGCCGGCGGCGGCGAACTTGGCGATCGCGCCCAGAGGCGTCGCCTTCGAGGCTTGCCCTCCAGTGTTCGAATACACCTCGGTGTCGAGCACCAGGACGTTCACGTCACGACCGGTCGCAAGAACGTGATCGAGGCCGCCATAGCCAATGTCGTACGCCCAGCCGTCGCCGCCCACGATCCAGATGCTTCGGCGGACCAGATGGTCAACCACGGAGAGGAGGTCACGGGCGGTTTCGTAATGATCGGTTAGTCTCAAGAGCTTGGTCTTGAGTTCCGCGACGCGGATCCGTTGGGCACGGATCTCGGACTCCTGAACCTGCGGTGCGGTCAAGATTTCGGTGACTAAGCCCTCGCCGAGCTCGGAGGAGAGGGACTTGAGGCAGAGCTGATTGCCAGGTCAAGGTGCTTATCGGCAGCCAGACGGAAGCCGAGTCCGAACTCGGCGTCATCTTCGAACAGCGAGTTTGACCATGCAGGGCCGCGGCCTTCGCTGGTTCTTAGTCCACGGCGTGACAGGGAGATTGCCGCCGTAAATCGACGAGCAGCCGGTGGCATTCGCGACCATCATCCGGTCCCCAAACAACTGCGAGAGCAGCTTGAGATAGGGGGTCTCGCCGCAACCGGCACAAGCGCCCGAAAACTCAAACAGGGGCTCCAAAAACTGCACGCCCCGCACATTTGCAAAGTCGACTCTGGCGCGGTCGTTGATCGGCAAACGCTCGAAGAATTCGACATTTGTGCGCTCAGCCTCGAGCAGTGGCGCCTTGGGCTCCAGATTGATCGCTTTGATGCCGGGCTCCACCGGACTGTGGGCCGGGCAGCTTTCCACGCACAAGCCGCATCCTGTGCAATCCTCGACATAGAACTGCAGGCTGAAGCGGACTCTGGGATATCCGCGCGCGTTAACCGGCGCCGATTTGAAGCTCTGCGGTGCACCATCGAGCCGGGATTGGTCATAGTATTTGCCGCGGATAACGCTATGCGGGCAAACGAAGCTGCATTGGCCGCACTGGATGCAGAGGTCCGGCCGCCATACTGGCACTTCGTCGGCGATGTTCCGCTTCTCCCAAGCAGCCGTACCTGAAGGAAACGTGCCGTCCACCGGCATCAAGCTCACCGGAATCTGGTCGCCCAAGCCCTCGAACATCCTGGCGGTCACTTGGCGCACGAATTCCGGAGCACGTCGCAGGAACACTGGGCGGTCGGTCAAATTGGCTGGTCGCTGTAGGAGGAACCATCACCTCGTGCAAGCGGGAAATGGTCTCGTCCACGGCTCTCAGGTTCTGCTGCACTACCTCCTCGCCCTTAGATCCATAGGCCTTGCGGATCGAGTGCTTAATTTGCGCGATCGCCTCATCGCGCGGCAGGACACCCGAGATTACCAAGAAGCAGGTTTGGAGCACCGTATTCGTGCGGTTCTTGAGTCCCACCTCTTGCGCGACCTTGGTCGCGTCGATCACGAAAAACTTTATGCTGCTTGCGAATAATCTCTTTCTGGACCGAATGCGGCAGATGATTCCATACCTCATCGGGGCCATAGGGGCTGTTAAGCAGAAAGGTGGCGCCGGTGGCCGCGAGTCTCAATACGTCCTGGCGCTGCAGGAAATGGAACTGGTGGCAGCCGACGAAATTCGCCGAGCTGATGAGATACGGCGAGCGGATCGGCTGCGGCCCAAAGCGCAGATGCGAAACCGTCTGCGCACCCGATTTATGCGAATCATAGACGAAGTACCCTTGGGCATAAAGGCCGGCTTCCTCGGCAATGATTTTCACGCTGTTCTTGTTGGCGCCCACCGTGCCGTCGGAACCAAGGCCAAAGAACAATGCGCGGCTGACGCAGGGCGGCTCGATGTCGAAGCTAGTCGTCGACGGGGAGGCTCGTTGCGCAGACGTCATCGGTGATGCCGACGGTGAAACCGGTGCTTGGATTGTTGTCCTTGAGGTGCATCAAAGACGGCTTTTGCCATTGCCGGCGTGAAATCCTTTGAGGACAAACCGTAGCGGCCGCCGACCACGAGTGCCAGATTTTGGCGTGAGCCCCGCGCGGCGGCATCGGCCAGGGTCTGCGCGACATCGAGGCACAATGGCTCGGCCGGCGCGCCGGGCTCCTTAGTGCGGTCGAGAACAGCAACGCGGCGCACAGTCGCCGGCAGCGCCGCTAGAAAATCCTGGGCCGACCAAGGGCGGTAGAGGACAACCTGCAGTACACCCACGCGCTCGCCCCGCGCCGTCAGCCGCTCAACGGTCGCGCGCAGCGTTTCCGCTGACGATCCCATCGCGACCACGACACGCTCCGCCTCAGGATGGCCATCATAGCGGAAGAGACGATATTGCCGACCGGTCAACTTGGCGAAGGCGTCCATCGTCGACTGCACGATGCCCGGCGCCCAGGCATAGAATTGGTTCACAGTCTCGCGCGCCTGAAAGAAGGTGTCCGGGTTATGCGCCGTACCCCGGATAAAGGGATGCTCCGGGTTGAGTGCGCGATCCCGATGAGCGCGCACCAGTTCGTCATCGATCATCGCCCGAATCTCGAACGTCGCTCAGCAATGCTAGAGTGTTGAGCTCATGAGACGTACGGAAGCCATCGAAGAAATGGATAAACGGCAGTCTCGACTGGAGCGTCGCAGCCTGGGCGATCAGTGCCAAATCATGAGCTTCCTGGACGGAGCCCGATGACAACATGGCAAAGCCGGTGGTTCGCGTCGCCATCACGTCGGAATGGTCGCCAAAGATCGACAACGCCTGGGTTGCGACCGAGCGCGCGGCAACATGGAAGACCGTCGGGGTCAGCTCGCCTGCTATCTTGAACATGTTCGGGATCATGAGCAGAAGGCCCTGTGAGGCCGTGAAAGTTGTCGTAAGCGCGCCAGCCTGAAGGGCGCCGTGCACAGCTCCTGCCGCACCGCCCTCGCTTTGCATCTCCTGAACGACGGGAATATTGCCCCAGATGTTTCTGATGCCCGTGGAGGCCCACTCATCGGCGAGTTCGGCCATGGTCGAGGATGGGGTGATCGGATAAATCGCGCAGACCTCGTTGACCCGATAGGCCACATGAGCGACCGCCGTATTGCCATCCATAGTCGCAACTTGATCTGCCATCTCAGTGGTTTCCCTGGGGCTCGGGTATCATCTCAATGGCGTGGCAGGGACATTGCTCGAAGCAGACCGCGCAACCCGTACACTTCGCGTAATCGTAGCGATAGCGCCGTTCCGGACCGAGCTTGATGATCGCGTTCTCGGGGCAGGCTGCGTAACAGTTGTCACACTCGAAACAATTGCCACAGGAAAGACATCGCTGCGCTTCGTAGCGCGCCTGCTCTTCCGTGATGGCCGCGACGACCTCTTCGAAACCGCTTACCCGCTGGGCCGCAGGCAGGATAGTTTGAGGTGTCGGATCGGCGTCACTGTAAACCGGCAGATGAAGCATTTCGAAGGTGGCAAGCGGGTGCCTTATTGGGCGTTGATAGCGATCGCCCCGCAGCCACGCGTCAATATAGCGGGCGGCGAGTTTGCCGTGTCCGACTGACGCCGTAACTGTCCGCTCACCTACCACCATATCGCCGCCGGCGAAGATGCCTGCGTGCCCGGTCATCATGTCCGGCCCCACCTTCACGACACCATCTTCGACGAACTCGATACCGGGGACCTGGTGAAGAAAACCGCTATCCGTCTCCTGGCCGATTGCCAATACGATCGCATCGGTCTTGAGGGTCTCGAACCGTCCGGTCGGCTGCGGCCGCCCATTAGCATCGAGCTCCATAATTTCGACAGTGAGGTCGGGACCGACGATCTCCTTGATAGTAGTCAGCCACTTGAAACTGACGCCTTCCTCGATCGCCTCATTCGTCTCGAAAGCGTGGGCGGACATGTGTTCCCGATCACGCCGGTATACGACGAGCGCCTCATCCGCGCCCAGCCGCCTGGCTGTGCGCGCGGCATCCATAGCCGTATCGCCGCCGCCGTAGACTACGACCCGCCGCCCGAGACGCGGGGCCTCACCGAGTTGAACGTCATGCAAAAGCGAGACGGCATCGAGCACCCGCACAGCGTCGCGCGCAGGGATGTCGATGTGCTTGCCGACATTCGCGCCAATAGCGATGTAGACCGCATCAAAGCCTCCGGCTTCTTTTTCGACGAGCACATCGTTGACGCGATGGCTGGTGACGATTTTGACGCCCATCTCTTCGATACGATCGATCTCGCGCATCAGATCCTGACGTGGCAGCCGATAGGCGGGAATGCCGAATTGCATCATGCCGCCGGGCGCGGGGCCCGCCTCGTGGATTTCAACCGAATGACCCATCCGGGTGAGGTGATAGGCCGCCGACAGTCCGCTGGGCCCGCCGCCAATCACAAGGACTCGCTTGCCATCTTCTACCGCCCCGACCTTGAATGTCCAACCCTCGTTGATAGCGAGGTCACCCAAAAAGCGCTCGACGGCATGGACGCTTACCGGGGCGTCGAGGTCGCCGCGATTGCAGGCAGTTTCGCAGGGGTGATAGCAGACCCGGCCATGGATCGCCGGCATCGGGTTGTCGCGCACCAGCGTTTCCCAGGCCTGCCGGTACTTGCCGGCTTGGGCCAGCTCGAGCCACGCCTGAATGTTCTCTCCGGCTGGACACGCATTGTTGCAAGGCGGCAATAGGTCAACGTAGATCGGGCGTCGGAACCGGATCGGTCCTGTACCCTTGTCGTGTGTTAGATCAACGACCGGGGTCATATCACTCGGCTTGAAACCCATGCTTTGCGCTCTCCAGATCAATCCTAGTCAAGCATCCCCGCGGTGATCCTATGGATACCTTCTCAGGGCAGGCTTGAACTCACCTTGCCGAGCGCGAGCATCACTCTGAAATTACGGCGTTCACTTCTGGGCACCTATGCGAAAGTCACCCGCGAGAGGCTGATAGCCCGTAACATTTCCATTCGACTCGGCTTCCGCAACATTACTCTTGACGCGTATGAAGCTGTCAGGGCTGACCGAAATAGAGTCGATCCCCGCACTCACGAGGAACTGGGCGAACTCGGGATGGTCGCTCGGTGCCTGACCGCACAAACCAACCTTACGATTGGACTTGTGCGCTGACCCTATAACGCTCGCGATGAGCGTGGTAACCGCTTCGTCCCGTTCATTGAAAAGTGGCGCCAGTTGTTCGGAATCGCGATCGACCCCCAGCGTGAGCTGGGTCAAATCGTTGCTCCCTATCGAAAAGCCATCGAAGCGTTCAGCGAACTTCTCCGCCAAAATCACATTCGACGGGATCTCGCACATCACATAAACCTCGAGGCCGTTGCTGCCGCGGCGCAGCCCATTATCCGCCATCGCCTGCAAAGTTTTGTCCGCTTCTTGAAGCGTTCGGCAGAAGGGGATCATCACCACAACATTCTTGAGCCCGATTTCGTCACGCACCTTGCGGATCGCCCGGCATTCGAGCGCGAAACCCGCGCGGTAACCCTCGCTGTAGTAGCGGCTCGCGCCGCGCCACCCGATCATGGGATTTTCTTCATGCGGCTCAAACTGCCGTCCGCCGATCAGCTCGGCGTACTCGTTGGTCCTGAAGTCGCTCGTGCGAACGATCACCGGATGCGGATAGCGTGTCGCCGCTATGCGGGCGATGCCGGAGGCGAGCATATCTACGAAATATCTGGTCTTGTCTTCGAATCCGCGGGTCAGTTCGAGAATTTGCCTGCGTGCGCTTTTATCTTTAACCTCCTCGAACTTCACCAGCGCCATCGGATGAACCTTGATAATGTTGGCGACGATAAACTCCATGCGTGCGAGACCAATCCCATCCGCCGGCAGCCGCCACCAGCGCATCGCCGCAGCGGGATTGGCCATGTTGAGCATCACCCTGGTTTTGGTTTTGGCGATGCGATCGAGCGCAAGATCGCGCACCTCGAACTCGGCAATTCCGTCGTATACATAGCCATCGTCACCCTCGGCGCATGAGACCGTAATGTGTCGCCCAGTTTCGAGCACAGTGGTGGCGTTGCCGGTGCCGACGATCGCAGGCAAACCCATCTCGCGACTCACAATCGCCGCGTGCGAGGTGCGTCCACCGTGGTCGGTAATGATGGCGATGGCCCGCTTCATGATCGGCATCCAGTCGGGGTCCGTAATCCTGGTGACGAGGATGGCGCCGTCTTTGAATTTGGCAATCTCGGTAGGGCTGTCGAGCTTGCACACCGCGCCAGTTGCGATCGCATCGCCGATGGCGAGACCGATTAGCAGTCGCTCGCCCTTTTGCTTTAGAGTAAAAGTCTTGAGCGAATCGGCTTCTCTGCGCGACTGGACGGTCTCAGGGCGCGCCTGAACGATGAAGAGGCTCACCGGTTTCACCATCCTTGGCCCATTCCATGTCCATCGGGCGCCGGTAGTGCTCCGCTATCGCGACGGCCCACCTTGAAAGCATCAGGATATCCTGATCGCTCAGAACGAAACTCTCCCGCTCTTCTTTTGAGGTGTCGATGGTCTTGATCGTCTTACGGCCGCTACCGCCGTAAACGATCTTCTTCGCTTTCGCGCCCAGCTTCTTCTCCAGGATTGGCGCCAGATTTTTCTCGTGGAGGAGCGGCTTGAAGACCACGTATTCATCGGGCTCAACCATGCCTTGAACTACGACTTCGCCCAGTCCCCACGATGCGTTGATGAGTACTGTGTCGGGAAATCCGGTTTCCGTATCGAGGGAAAACATCACTCCGGCGCCGCCTCGATCCGAATGGACCATCCTCTGTACGCCCACCGAAAGCGCCACCTTCATGTGATCGAAGCCATGGTTTTCGCGGTACACGATCGCGCGGTCGGTAAACAACGAGGCGAGGCACCGCCGGACCGCGTCGAGCAGATTTTTCTCGCCGCGAATATTGAGAAACGTCTCCTGCTGGCCAGCGAAGCTCGCGTCGGGCAAATCCTCAGCCGTGGCACTGCTTCTGACGGCGACATCGAGTTCGGATTGACCTGAGCGCTCACAAAGCTTGCGGTATGCACGAGTAATCGCGTCAGCCATCGCCGCAGGAAACTCCGCGCGAGCGATCAGCTCACGGATTTGCTTGGCGCCCGCCTCCAGTGAGAGCTTTTTCCCCTTTATGTCGCCTAGACAAGTCGAAATCCGGTCCTTGATTTGATTGGCAGCAATAAATGCCCAATAGGCTTTGGCGGTAATCGCGAATCCGTCGGGTACCGGAATGCCCTTGGCGGACATATTCCGCGTCATCTCGCCCAACGATGCGTTCTTGCCACCTAGTTGCGCAATTTCAGAAGAGCCTTCATCGGAGAACCATACGATATAGTTTTCGTTCATTTCGTCATCTCACTTTGTTCGTCTTTCTCTACCGTCACGAAAAAACACCTGACTATTGTTCGAGCGCCTGCACACCCGGCAGTTCGCGCCCCTCGAGGTACTCAAGCGTCGCACCACCGCCGGTCGAAATGTGCGTGAAGCGGGAGGCCCAAGCCGCGTTGGCGACCGCGGCTTCGGTATCTCCTCCGCCCAGAAGGCTCATGGCGCCGCTCAGCGCTACCGCCTCGCCTACTTTGAGAGTGCCTTGCGCGAAGGCGGGCAACTCGAAGTAGCCAAGTGGACCGTTCCAAACGATCGTCTTTGCGCCTTTGAGATGAGCGATGAACTCTGCGACCGTGCGCGGACCGATGTCCAGTGCCATCTTGCCGGCTGGAATTTCCCTGACAACCATTCCTGTCGCGCCCTCGATTGGCACATCGGCAACCGCATGGTCGATTGGCAGAACTAAAGCCACTTTATTGCGCTCTGCTTCCACTTCAAGTTCGCGTGCCATCTCAATCTTTTCGGGTTCGACGCGAGACTTCCCCGTTTCGATCCCCTGCGCCTTGAGGAACGTGTATGCCATAGCGCCACCAATCAAAATCGCGTCGACTTTAGGTATCATGTTTCTGAGTACGCCTATCTTGTCCGACACTTTTGCGCCGCCCATGATTAACACGTAAGGCCGCGACGCATTTTCGGTAACGGCGCGCAAGGCTTCGAGTTCGCGCATCATAAGCATGCCGGCGGCTTTCTCGGCTACAAAGCCGGCGACGCCAGCGGTCGAGGCATGCGCGCGATGCGCCGTGCCGAAAGCGTCATTCACATAAACGCTCTTTCCTCGCGCCAGTGCCTGAGCAAAGCCGGCATCGTTGACTTCCTCCTCGGGATGGAAACGCAAGTTCTCCAGCATAAGTGCCTGGCCCGCGCGTAACGAAGCGACCATCTGATCCGTGGCGTTACCCACACAATCTGGTGCCAGCGGTACCTCCATATTCAACGCGTGCGACAGATATTCGGCGATGGGCTTAAGGCTAAGCTCCGGCGTGCGGCCCTTGGGACGCCCAAGATGGGAGCAGAGAACCGCACTGCCGCCGTGATCAAGAATGTAGCGAATTGTGGGGAGGCTCGCATCGATCCGGTGCGCGTCAACGATCTTCCCCTTTTTCAGCGGCACGTTGAAATCGCATCGTACAAGGACTTTCTTGCCGCTGAAATCGAGCGAGGAAACCGCGCGGATTGGCATAACTGACTCCCGCATTCATCCAAAGAGAAATTTAGAGCTTGTTCGCGATGTAGCTGGCGACATCGACAAGACGATTCGAATAGCCCCACTCGTTGTCATACCAGGCGAACACCTTGGCGAGGCGGCTACCGATCACTTTCGTCAAGGGCGCGTCGAGGATCGAAGAGCATGGGTCACCGTTGAAGTCAGTTGACACCAGCGGCTCTTCGCAATACTCGAGAATTCCTTTCAACTCGCCTTCGGACGCTTTCTTCATCGCGAGATTGATAGCCTTGCTATCCGCATCGCGATCAAGCATCACGGTCAGATCGACCAGGGAAACATTCGGCGTCGGTACCCTTATGGCGATGCCGTCGAGCTTCCCTTTCAGAGCCGGGATGACGAAGCCAATCGCTCGTGCCGCACCGGTCGAAGTTGGCACCATCGACACCGCGGCAGCTCGCGCCCGGCGCGGATCCTTGTGCGGGGCGTCGAGCAATTTCTGGTCGTTTGTATAGGAATGCACGGTAGTCATCAGACCTTGCACGATTCCAAAATTCTCGTGCAGGACCTTCGCGATCGGAGCCAGGCAATTGGTCGTGCACGAGGCATTCGAGACAATATGGTGCTTCTTCGAATCGTAGTCGCGCTCATTCACGCCCATGCACAAGGTTGCGTCGGCGCCTTCGCCAGGTGCGCTGATCACGACCTTTTTCGCACCGGAGGCAAGATGTGCTGCCGCCTTGTCGCGCGAGGTAAAATGTCCGCTCGCTTCAACGACGATTTGAACGCCGAGCTTTGACCACGGCAGCTTCGCAGGATCATGCTCCGAGAGCACCTCGAATGCATGCCCGTCTGCCATGATGTGCGCGCCTTCGACCTTGATCTGCTTCGAAAGCCTTCCATGTACGGAGTCGTACTTGAGCAAATGGGCAAGACTCTCGGCGCTGGTCACATCGTTGACTGCCACGACCTCGAACGAAGTGTTTTTCTCGAGCGCTGCCCGATAAAACATTCGGCCCGTTCGGCCGAAACCATTGATTGCAACGCGGATCGACATTTCGCCAACCTCCGATCTTCATGCCCGCAACCGTGGCGCAGGACTTTTGATGTTTGCCGCTGCAATACCCTGTGCATTATCCATGCCCTCAGTCGGGTGGGCTGTGGAGCACACGAATTGCCTATAAAGATGTGACTGCTTGAGGAAGACATGAATCTGCGGAACGCCGGATTATTCGAGATGTATCCAAATGCGTCATCTCCAAATTCATTGGCTGGTGCCATTGGTGACAGCTTGGCTTTGGAGTCCAGCGTAGAGCGCTGTCCGCAATCGTTGCATTCCTTTGGCGCAAAGCTCTTCAGAACGATTTAGGCAGTCGCCCGGTATGCACGCATGGGCAAATCAGTGTTCCGGGAAATCCTAAGTAGAGGCCGATGAGGCTTACATCCATGAGGACAGAGAGGCAGGCGGCCAGAAGTAGGCCGGCAGCGAAGCAACCGAAATAGCGCATCAGGCGGATGTCCGCACATAAGCGGATTCGACTCCGCCTGGGAGTCTGATTACGTGTCACACTTGCTGATTACGAATCACCGGATGTTCAAGTGTTATGGAATCTATTATTCGGCTGTCCATGCGCGCAATCACCTGGTTCGGCCCTCTACAATGGCCCTGCAGCCAGCGCCGAATATTAAAAATTACAGGAAAAGATCATTTTGCTCGTCCCGGTTCAGATCATTTTGCTAGTTACTGATCGATCATTTTGCCCGCCCGCTACACCTTGTTCTGACGTAGGTTTCACCTTTGTTGATATTGGACCGCGATGATGCGCCGCTTTTCCTGCTTGTGCGGCTTGTCCAGTTTCGTTCACCCTGGTGTCGGGGCGTTTTGCAAGCTCACTAGCACCACCTGGAGGACCGCCCTCAAGATAGCAATCAGATTAGAGTCGCGATTCGCCTTTTGACCCTTTTCTCGATCATCGTTGCTGACAAGCCCGCGCAGTGGGTGAGCTTCCGCTTCGAAACTTTCAGACTGCCACCGCACGCAGATGCGGGATCGTTCCCGCACCGAAGTCGTGATACCAGCTCTTCTGTTGCTCCGGCGGTATCCCGCGGCCGAAGATCGCAGCGAAATTGCCAGCCCCGGCGCTCCGGCATTGCGCGATGATATTCTCCGCCACCGTGGAGGGCGTGCCGGCGATAAACTCCTCGTCGCCAATCGAAAATGCGTGCGCGGTGGACGTATCCAGTAGCGCCGGACGCTCGGGCGTGTCGAGGCGTGGATCCACCACAAGGAACTTGCGGAACTCCTGTACCTGCCGGGCCATGGTCGATTGAGCGTGACGATCGTCCTCGAGCATGGTCACCACCCGGCGTAAGCATAGATCGTCCGGTCGGGCCTCGCGCCCGGCCTTGTCCGCCTCGTCGCGATAAGCGTCGAAAATCTCGATTACCTTGGTCAACGGATGGAAGCCGGTGCAGATCTTCGCGCCGCGGCGCGCCGCCTTGCGCGCCGACGACTCGCTGACCACTGTTACCCAGCGCGGCGGGCAGGGCTGCTGCAGCGGGCGCGGGGTCAGGCGCAGGTTGTCGAAATTCCAGAATTTACCATGATGCGAAATCGTGGGGCTCTGTAGCGCCCTATCGAGGATCTCGATCGCCTCGTCGTTGCGGGCACGCGCCTCGTCCACGCCGAGTCCGACCTGCGCCATCTCCTGCGGGATACCAGCCGCGGTGCCGATCTCCAACCGGCCGCCGGTAAGATGGTCGAGCATGCCGATCTCCTCGACCAACTGCCAGGGCGCATGGTACGGCGGCACCACGCCCATCACGCCGAGCCGGATCTTCTTGGTGCGCAGCGCCACGTTTGCGATCAGCAGGTGGGGCGCCGGGGAGTAGGTCAGCCCGAAATGATGCTCGCTAAAAAAGATGCCTTCGAAGCCGGCGGGCTCGGCGCTTGCCCAGAGGTCTAGATACGAGTCGAAATAGCCGCGCGAAGCTTGGGGGTCAAAATGAACTGTCAGCTCATGCGGCGCGCCAAAGAATTCAAAAATCCACGGCTTGATCATCGTTGCTCCTGCTGACAAAGAAACATTCTCGAATCGTTAACGTCGGGGGCGGACTCCCCCAAAACAAGCGAAGCAAGTCAGGGTGCGTGATTCAAGCGCTTGCCGCCGGTGCTCCGCGCGAACTCTTCTGAAGTCGCGGGCTCGCGGCCAGGAGATCCAACAGTGCTACCGCTCGAGCGATCTCAGCTCGGCGCCGTGACTTGCTCTTGATTCGATGAAAGAGGTGTCTTTTAACCTCACGGTTTGCTGAGGTTTATCTTCAGCGGCGGCTTCCGGATCCCATTTGGGGATTGACCTGCCCGCATAGATAGGCGGAGGAGCGCCTACTTCGTGACGTTGCATAGGGCGATTGCATGTTGCGGCGTGTCTGAGGGCATTACAGTGATCGTCCCGTGAGTCAGTCTGCCTGACAATGACGGTTTGATAGAGACAACAATGACACGGATACGCGCCGTGCTCGGCCCCGACAAGTGGATTTTATTCCTGCTGCGCGGAACGCGCAGCCTCTGGTTTCGGAGGATACCTACGCTAAAATCTAGGCAAGGGCGGCACATCGCGGTGCGATCGGGACAAGCCCAGCAGCCCCCGGAAAACACAGGCAAGTACGACGGTCGCCGTAAAACCGGAATTCCCCTGACAGCGCGGAACGCCTATGCTCGACTATCGATGGGTCTGAGAATCGAAGACTACGCCCTCATCGGAAACACGCGCACGGCGGCCTTGGTAGGCAACAATGGCTCGATCGATTGGCTGTGTGTTCCGCGCTTTGACTCCGGCGCCTGCTTCGCCGGGCTCCTCGGAAGTCCGGCCAATGGACATTGGAAGATCGCTCCTGCCGTGCCGACGCGTAAGACGCGGCGCCGCTACATCGGCCCTACACTGATTCTCGAAAATGAATTCGAGGCCGACGGCGGCACGGCCGTAGTGATCGACTTCATGCCTATCGCTGAGCGGGACCAACGCACGCGTATCGTTCGTGTCGTACGCGGAATCAGGGGCTCAATGCCGATGGGGATGGAACTAGCCATCCGTTTCGACTACGGGCGAGTGGTGCCGTGGGTGACCCACCTCGACCACGGAGCGCAAGCCATCGCCGGCCCCGACGCTATGGGGCTCAGAACGGCCGCGACGGTCCAGGAGGCGGATCAGACTATCGTCAGCGACTTCAACATCGCAGAAGGACAGACTATTCCATTTACGCTGGAGTGGTATCCATCGCACGAAATCGCATCCGCCGAAACCGACCCGGCGCAGATGCTGGAAGAGACCGAAGTATGGTGGCAGAAATGGTCCTCGCGATGCACGCTTTCTGGCCCCTGGCGGGAACTGGGGCTGCGATCGCTGATCACGCTCAAGGCGCTAACCTATGCGCCGACCGGCGGCATCGTGGCCGCGCCCACCGCCTCGCTGCCTGAATGGATAGGTGGTCCACGCAATTGGGACTACCGCTATTGCTGGCTTCGTGATGCGACCCTAACGTTGTACGCCTTGATGATCTCAGGCTACCTCGAAGAAGCAGTGGCATGGCGTGACTGGTTGTTACGAACAGTGGCCGGAAGCCCGAACGATCTCCAGATCCTTTATGGCGTTGCCGGCGAGCGCAGGCTTATCGAGATGGAGCTTCCGTGGCTTACGGGTTATGAAAACAGCAGGCCGGTGCGGATTGGAAACGCGGCGCACGAGCAGTTCCAGCTCGACGTGTACGGCGAGGTCCTGGGCGCTTTCGATCTCGGTCGGCGTCTCGGCGCGCCTTCGACGCCCGAATTAGGGCGTTTGGTCACTGCGCTTCTAGAACACCTCGAGCAGGTTTGGAGTGAACCCGACGAGGGAATATGGGAAGTTCGCGGCCCCCGGCGCAAATTCACGCATTCCAAGGTGATGGCCTGGCTGGCAATGGATCGCGCGGTGAAAGCGGTCGAGGCAGGAATTCATCAGGGTCCGCTGGAGCGATCGCGCAAACTGCGTGATCTAATCCATCGTGACGTTTGCGAAAATGGTTTCAATCGGCGTCGCAACGCGTTCGTGCAGTACTACGGAAGCGACACCCTGGACGCCGCAGTTTTGATGATTCCTATGGTTGGATTTCTGCCCGCGAACGATCCGCGCGTGCTCGGGACTATCCAAGCGATTCAGCGGGAATTGATTTCTGATGGCCTCGTGCTTCGCTACCGGAGCGAGGAGGGAGTCGACGGGCTGCCGCCGGGAGAGGGCGTATTTCTGCCATGCTCGTTCTGGCTCGTCGATAACCTGACGTTAGCAGGGCGTCGTGGAGAGGCTGAAGAATTGTTTCAACGGCTCGTGTCGCTTTCCACCGATGTCGGACTGATCGCGGAAGAATACGATCCGGCGGCGCGCCGGCTGCTGGGCAATTTCCCACAGGCGTTCACGCACGTGTCCCTAGTGAATACCATACGAACCTTGACCACCGGCTTCGTCGCTGCGGCAGTTTGATATAGGTACCGGCTGTCCGTCACATCAGCCTTGTCATCGACGATTAGGATGCATTCCGCGGCAATCTTTTGTTGACCCGGCGAATCGCTGGCGGGAAGTCGGACGGTGAAGGTGGTGCCCGCGTCCGGCCTCCGACTGAACGTCGATCCTTCCATTGTGCTCGCGTCGGCTCAGCCATAAGCCCAGCCCGGTGCCGTCAGTCTTGCTCGTCGGCCATCGCAACGTCGCGCGCCATGACTGCGTCGTCCATCTGCGAATCCGGGATGATCTGTTCGGCGTAGAGTTTCTTCGCGCGGATAGCGGCGCGTTGGGCTTTCACCGATTGCGCGACAGCAGCGTTTCGCGGCTGGCCATCGCGCGGCTCAACTCCTTGCGCATCGCCGCGGCCGCGTCCATCGTACCAGCAAGCTTGCAACGTGTCGAGGCCTTCTGCGCGGCGGCCTGATCGACTCCGGCCACGATTTGCTCAGAGCCGATCTCCGCGACCTGCTGGCCTACGCTCACTTATTCGCCTTCGTTGACCGTGAGGCTCGCCAGCCGCCCAGCTACCTTGGTGCCAATCACAACCGGATCGCCTTCGATCCTGCAGAGCGCAGCGGATGCCGATCGCGTCACTATCCTGACTCGATGGTTCTATTCTGCACACCACTTCACGAACTTGCGTCGGAAACTCCTGTCGGATATGCGAACGGTACGAATGGAACGGTAGCACCGCACGGAACTGAGAAGACATGCGCAGCAGGAGATCGATGTTGGCACGTCTGATGCTGGAAGCTGTGCCGCCGGCCTCACGAATGAGCCGACGAACTGAGGTGAATATGCCAAGAAAGTTGATCCAGCGAGTCCTTTCTTCCGCCGCGCTGGCTTGTCTTCTTGTGATACTCGGTACCGCAACAAACGCCGTCAGCCAGTCCGGCAGACATGACTTCGAAGAGCTTTGTGCTCCCTGTCATGGAATTGACGGCACTGGAAAGGGAAGAGATCTTACGGAGGCGAATCCACCGGACCTCACTGCCATCAGCTTGAGGAATGGTGGTAAATTCCCGTTCGACAAGGTGTATCGGATAGTCGACGGCCGGGAGGCTGCGGCTTCGCACAAACGGTTCGCGATGCCGTTCTGGGAGGCATATCTTCTGAAGCATGGCACCCCTGAGAGTGAGGCGGCGGTAAAAGAGAGAATTACCGAGATCGTTCGTTACGTCGAGACAATACAGAAAAAATAGAAAGGCGCACCAATGATGAAGAGAGGTCCTATCGATGATCCAATGTCTCATGGTCTATGAGCGAGATGGCAGCTACCACAGAATTCCAGACGCTGAGGTCGAAGACTGGGAGGAACTTCTCGACGCAATCGAAGGAGAACCCCAATTGATCGAACGCATCGAAGGATGGCCTCCCTACACCCACGTATATAGGCTGCCTGATGGTGAGGTCTATCTCGTCGCTTCTGGAACTCAGGATTGACTCCTGTAAATGCTTTTCCCCCGCTTCAAACATCGAAAATCACGCGGGAATGCCATCCTTCAGATGAGTTTTCAACCATCAGTTGATGATACGTTGACAGCTTTGATTTCGCCGCGAAACGCGTGGCGGGCCGGGTCGTCGCCTCGAAGCGTCACGCGGAGAGATCTGTCTGCCTCCTTAACCGAAGCATCGCGCCAGATTAGGAAAAGTGTCCCGCCGTTCGCTCGCTCGATGAGCCCTGGGTGTCGTCGGTCAGCTCCGGTGAAAGAGCCTTTCTGATGTCCGAACAGCTCGCTCTCGATCAGAGTCTCGATGATGGCGGCGCAATTGACCGGCACGAACGGACCCGTCCGACCGGATCGGTCGTGGATGGCTCTGGCTGCTACTTCTTTTCCGGTGCCGGTTTCACCAGTGATGAAAACGGAGACTCTTGCGGGAGCAACGCGCTCGATCACTTCCATGATTCGGCGCATCGAAACCGAATGGCCAATCATGACGAACCCCAACAGACCTGTGGATTCCTGACACCTCCTCCACCCCGCCAGCCCTTGACAAGTAATTCATCTGGCCATAATGCGTCAAGAGATTTTAGATCATTAAGAAATGGTTCGCACGATTTTTGGGTCAACCTTTGCGAATCCAGGCAAGCCGTTCAGGTTTGTTGGCCGCTATTCCTTTCTCGATTTCATAAATACCGAGGCGAGCGAAGCCGATGGACGTGCAGATCTGTTAACTAGCGATCAGGATTTCGTGGCGTGGCTCGTTTTAGCCAAGTTGTTTGAGCGGAATAAACTGAAAGTAGCATTAAAACGATGGCGGCAACAGAAAACTGGCGTGCGCGTTTGGAAGGACGCGCTTGCGCTGCGTGCGCTAATGCGCCGAATGGTCGAGGCGATTGTCGCAGGCCGGCCGATTCCGCGCGCCAGCATTAAAGCGATCAATGCCTTGATCGGCGAGTCTTCGGGCGTCACGAAGGTAGTCAAGACAACGCGGAAGTTCGAACGGCGATTCGAATCTGAACTGAATCAACCGAGACAACTTCTCGTTCCGCTCGCTGAATCCGCAGCCGATTTGCTTTGCCGCGGAGATTTTTCTCGTCTGAAGCGTTGCGAGAATTCGAACTGTGCCGCTTTCTTCTACGACACGAGCAAGAACCGAATGCGGCGATGGTGTATCGGCACCGAATGCGGAAATCGGATGAGGGTTGCGAAATTTTACGCTCGGAATCGAAGCGACAATTGAGTTAGTAGCGAAGACGACGGTGGTCGCGATGGTATCTTTGGGGAGGAAAAGCCGGGCCGCTTCGGCAGGCTTCGTCTTCGTCGCTGTACTTCTGGGATCGATCGCCATCTGCGCGTCATCCGCTCGCGCGCAGTCGTGGGGCGAGGTAGTGCTGCATTCCTTCGCTGATACCGACGGTGCGGATCCTGAAGCCGGCCTGATCCAGGGGATCGACGGCAACTTTTATGGCACCACTGCGGGCGGCGTCGGCGGAGATCTCGGCTCGGCGAATAGCCACGGGACAGTGTTCAAGATCACACCATCCGGCACGCTGACCAACCTTTACTCGTTCTGCAGCCAGGCCAATTGCACCGACGGTGCGGATCCTGAAGCCCGCCTGCTCCAAGGGATCGACGGCAACTTCTATGGCACTACTCAGTGCGGCGGCGCAGCTGCCCACGGCCTGGTCAATCCGGGTGGCATGGTGGATCTCAGGATTCCCTGCTCGACCAATCCCGGCGGAATGAATCCCGGCGGGACGGTGTTCAAGCTCACGCCTTCTGGCCGGCTTACCACCCTTTACTCGTTCTGCAGGGTGGTCGACCGGGTTAACAACCTTTGCACCGACGGCGCGCAGCCTCACGCTGGCCTGATCCAAGGGATCGACGGCAACTTCTATGGCACCACTTCCGCAGGCGGCGCACATCCGAATGGTGTCAAGAACGGCTTCGGTATTCCGACCGGTCCCGGCACGGTGTTCAAGCTCACGCCTTCCGGCCGGCTTACCACCCTTTACTCGTTTTTCAGCCAGGCCAATTGCACCGACGGCGACACGCCTAACAGCCTGATCCAAGCCAGCGATGGCAACTTCTATGGCACCACTGGATCGGGCGGCGTAAAAAAGCAGGGCACGGTGTTCAAGCTGACGCCCGCCGGCCGGCTTACCACCCTTTACTCGTTCTGCAGCGTGGTCGGCGGTGGCAATCGCGATTGCCTCGACGGCACGGGTCCCAACGGCCTGATCCAAGGCAGAGACGGCAACTTCTATGGCACCACTGAAAGCGGCGGCGCGAATTTGTCCTACGCCGGCACAGTGTTCAAGCTCACGCCTTCGGGCACGCTGACCACTCTTTACTCGTTCTGCAGCCTGTTCGATTCTGGCACCGGCAATTGCTTCGACGGCGCCGTGCCTAACGCCGGCGTGTTCCAAGGCAGCGACGGCAACCTCTACGGCACCACCGTAGGAGCGGCCGGAAACGAAGTCAGCAGGGTGTTCAAGCTCACGCCCTCCGGCCGGCTTACCACCCCTTACTCGTTCTGCAGTCAAAGGGGCACATGCACATGCCCCGACGGCGACGGGCCCAACGGCCTGATCCAGGGCAGCGACGGCAACTTCTATGGCACTACTTCTGTAGGCGGCGCGAATGGCTATGACTCCGAGTTCGCGAAAGGCTACGGCACGGTCTTCAAAGTGGGCGCGTCGATTCCGACACCGACGAACACACCGACAGCCACTTCAACGCCGGGACACATCGCGGTGATCCCGAATGAAAGTGCCTGCGATGTTTCAAAGGCGAACGCGGACGATTTGCTCGCCCTCGCTCCGCTGGGATCATCTTTGGTTTCTGCGAATTCTCCGAGCGTCAAATGCAGCGTCGAGGGTCTGAGTCCGGCCTCCTATTACTGCGACAACAAGACCGAGATCGTACAAGACGAAATGCTCGGGCAAGGACGGCGCTTGATCGTCAGGCGCACCACTTACATCGGGAAATCGCATGTTGACGATGATCTCTTTGTATTCGGCTGCGCTTTTGGCAGGGTGGTTCGAATGCTCGATACGAGAGCCAGCGTAAGCGGCGGCGAGATGAAAATCGAGCACGCCGATTCGAACGAAATAACCTTTACAGGACCGCCTGCGCCTCCAGGATTGGTCGGTCCCCCCGACGGAAGAGATACCTATGATTGGGACGGGAAGAGACAGGGATATGTATCGCAGTATGCATCTGAACCTGACAACCCGCCGCCTTTGTCCAACACGCTGCCCTGCGGCGAACTGAAAGCGACGAAGGCAAACGACCTAATAATTCTCGCTAATCACGAATTCGATGGCGGGTTCGGCGGCTTTCCATTCACGCACGGGGTGGGATGTTACGACAATGATGATTGGAAGGTGACTTTGGACCAAGACCTCATGATAAGCGCGAACCGCCGCGAGATTTTGCTCGGCTCCGAGCATCTAACGGGTCAAGGGGTATGGGGGTACTCATACGTCTTCGGATGCGTCGCCGGGCAAGTTCGATTGGTCTTCGGCGTAGCGTCGCTGTTAGGCGAAGGGGCCTGCGGCGTAGGCGAGGACCAACGCATAGTGAGGTCTGCTTGCGACGAGCAGGCGCCGTCCGAGTCCGGCCATCAACCACCACTCGCATCGCCGACCTCGGGCTATAACTGTGCGAGTTGGGAAGACTCGAAATCAGATCAGCTGACCTATATCGACCCTGCAGACGCACCAGGCGACCGCAGCTGCGTTGCATCGGGCGAGGAGGTCATGACGTTCAGATGGAGCCCTGACCTGAATAATTACGTCCTGACCAGCGTGCACTACAGGCCGAGCAGAGACTGAACGGCGCAATGTGTGCAGAATCTGCACATGTGCCAAATCTGCACACTTGTGAGCACGCGGATCAGAAGTGCAGTGAATCAGACCAGACTTTATTTTATTGGGGAGCATCGAAGATCTCAGATAGCAGACCCGAACACCGTCGCTGAAACACTCCGCTCATAAAGTGCGCGTGCCAAATCTGCACATTGCTCACTTTTTGGAGTCGGGAATACGAGAGAATCCTACACCTCGGCAGGTTTTTAGTCTGGCATCCAGATTGCGGTAACGCTCTCCGCTCCGTTCAGAAAATTCTCCACCGGTGAAACATAAAGCCGAACAAACAAGCAGGGCGATCATGAGCAGGCAAGCAGCAGAAGTTGGACCGCCAGAGAGCGAGTACCTGACTGTCCCTGAGATCGCGAAAATTCTTCGACGCAACCGGAAGACCGTGTATGGCTGGATCGAATCCGGGGGAATTGGGGAAGTGGACGGCCTTTTCGTCGTGCAGGGACGTTACTTGATCCATTGGCCGACGTTCCGAACAAGGCAGTTCAAACCACGCGTTAAGCTACGCGGTCAACTGCCGGAATACTCGGAGGAATCGCAAAATGGCATGGCTGGAAACGGACAGACACGGCCGCCTGAGAATCGGCTTTAAGTATTACGACGGCCTGAAATGTCGGGAGCCGCTCGGGGTGTCGGCGAACAAGCAAACCATCGCCGAGGCCAGGAGGCTTTGCGCGACGATACAGCTGGAGCTCAAGGCGCGAACTTTCGACTATGCCAAGCGATTCCCGGACAGCGACCGGATAAAGCAGCGCGGGATCGAGACGCCGGAGAAAATCCAATCGATGAGCGTCACTGAGGTCGCCGACAGTTGGCTGCTCAGCAAGCAAGGCGAGGTCAAGAAATCCACCCACGGCTACTACAAAGAAGTCGCGGGGATCTTCATTCAGCGCGATGCAATCGGGACGAAAACGATCTCGGAACTACGTCAGGAAGACATCGACCGCTGGCGCGTCCGCGTTGACGAGAAGCAGACCAAGGCCAAGGAACCACTGAGCACGCGACGAAAGAACATGGCGTGGGATGTACTCAATCAGATCCTGGAGTTCGCTCGCGTCAGGAAGCTGCTCAACGAAGACCTCCTGCTCGGGATGAAGCCATTCAAGGATTCGGGCCAGGCAAACGACGACGATTCCGAAATCTCGGACGAGCCCGAAGATACCGAAGTGATGCCGTATAACGCGGATCAGATTGAGGCGATCATCGCCGCGGCTGAGGGCTGGGAACGCGCCCTTGTCACGCTCTATTTCTTTACCGGAATCCGACGAGGCGAAGCGCTCGCTCTGACTTGGGACAGGGTCTATCTCGATCGTGACCGGGCGCTGATCAACCGCAGCCTCAGTGTCCGCTACGGCATCACAACGCCGAAGACAAAGAGCAGCCGGCGCATGATCCAGTTCGGCCCAAGGGTTCGCGCTGAGCTGGCGAAGCAGCGGGAAAGAGTCCAGTTACGCAGCAAGTATGTCTTCCCAAATGAGACCGGCTCTGCGCCCAATGTGCGCTGGGCAACCGACGTGGTCTGGCGTCGAATTCTCGAGAGAGCGGAAGTTCCGCACAGACCGATCGGGCAGTGCCGTCACAGCTTCGCGGTCCTGGCTCTGAAGCAGCACAAACCGCTCAACTGGATTCAGCGGCAGATGGGTCATCGCACGCTGCAGATGTTGTTGAAACATTACTGGCGCTGGATACCAACGGACGATCTTTCAGCGGAAGAAATGTCTTCCTTGGAGAGCGCAGCGGCGCCGTCGGCCTCAAATCATGCCCACCCTGTACCCACCCGGCCCGAAAACGGCACTCAGGCAGGCTCGTAAAACAATGATTCAGATCGGGAAAAACCCAATAAAACTGGCGGAGAGGGAGGGATTCGAACCCTCGGTACCGGTTACCCAGTACGCCAGATTAGCAATCTGGTGCCTTCGACCACTCGGCCACCTCTCCG